>OX638344.1 GCA_951813555.1 uncultured Acidimicrobiales bacterium | reverse complement strand
GGCCAAGATGGCGATGGGGATGAGCAGCACGATGCGGAAAAGCGTCTTCACCCGACTGAGCCCCGATTCGGGATACTCCACATCAAGCCGTGCCGGATAACCGGCGCCGGCGCTGTCTGCCATGGCTTGTACATCGGACATGTCTGCCTCCTAGAGCACTCACTCGTCGAGCATGGTCCGCTGAGCGTTCTCAGAGGGCCATCTCAAGCTGCAGGTGAAGCTAACAGACGGGGCGCAATTCAGCCGCGAGAAAGCTGCGAGCCGAGACCCGGTGAAAACAGCCCCGCTATGCGGCCTCGTCATTGTCCAGACGACATTTTTGCGTGAGATTCCGAGAGCTCTTGTGGGTTCTAGCTTCGTATTGTCTTGCGCCAGTTGAATTGGTCGGGTGCTGTGCCCGTTTGGATGTCGGTGAGGGCTTGGCGTAGCCGCATGGTGTTGGGGCCTGGCTGGCCGCTGCCGATCGTGAGTGTCTTGCCCGAGTAGAGGATGGTGCCGACGGGTGCGATGCCGGCGGCTGTGCCGGACAGAAATGCTTCGCCTCGCTCGGACCAGTCGATGAGCTCTTCGGGATCGATTGGGCGTTCCTCGATTTCGTAACCATGGTGCCGGGCTAGCTGGATCACTGAGTCCCGGGTCACGCCGTGGAGAAAGGACTCGTCGAGGTGCCGGGTGACGACCCGCTCGTTGTCTGCCAAAAAGAAGTTCGAGGCCCCGGTCTCGGTGATGTCGCCGTCGGTGGCGAACAGTACCTGGTCGATTGCCTCGTTGCTGGCCATGGCGTCCATGGTTGAGCCCAGGGCCATGGCGTAGTTGGCGGCGCACTTCACCATGCCGAACTGGGGGACGGTGCGGGGAGTCAACGTCTCCAATTGAAGGGTGAGGGGTCGTATTCCCCCCTTGAAGTAGTCGCCCACCGGGGAGTTCACGACAAACAGCAGCGCGCTGGGGGCGGGATGGGCCGCGGCCCCGATGTCGGCACCAGTACCCACAAACGTTGGACGGATGTAGAGCGACCCGGGCGGCTCTGGTACCTCATCAGCGTTGGCCTTGACCGCGTCGACAATCATCTGCAACAAGATGTCGGGGTCAATCTCGGGCAGCCGCAAGAGGGCGGCGCTGGTGACCATGCGTGCGACATGAGTGTCCAGTCGGAAGATCGCCACCGATCCATCGGGCTGGCGGTGGGCCTTGAGCCCTTCAAAGATGGAGCTTCCGTAGTGCAGCACGTGTGCGGCCGGACTGATGGTCAAGTCCCCGAAGTGCTCTGGCGACCCGCCATAGACCAGCAGCCCGTCTTCGGCTCGCGCCGTGGTCATCCAGTCACAGAAAACGGTCCCGAAGGGGACAGCCAACGGATCAGGCTTCTCGGTCATGCGGGATCTCCTTCGAGCAGGAGGATGGTATAGCCCGACACCTAAAGAGGCTGAGGGATTTGCAGAACTACCGGGTTGCCGACTGCTTGCCGGCTGGCCGCCGAATTGTGTACAAGCATGTACAACACGGGATCGTGCCGTTAGCCTGGGCAGGGTGGCACTTCGTGGCGATCACCTGCCTTCTGTAGCCGTTTCGGTGAGCGAGTTCCGGGCCAATTGCGGGCCGCTTTTGGATGCGGTGTGCGCTGGCCAGGAGATCGTCATAACCAAGAACGGCCGGCCAGTTGCTGAGGTCCGCGCTCCTCGTTCTCCTCGAGAAGAGTTCACTGGGTCGCTCTTTGGATTTTGTCGGGACATCATCGCGCTGCCCGAAGGGTTCGATTTCGACAATGAATCCGTGGGTGCAGGCCATGAGGAGGCCTCCGAGGAAGTTCTCTCCAGCTGGGACAGGCAAGAACCCGATCTCATAATCGGCTCATCCGACCAAGACGGCTGATGCTTCTGCTGGACACCAATGTCGTGCTCCGGTTCTGTTGGGGAGTGGCTGACGGCAAGCTCGGGACCGAAGCCATCGCACGGGTAGACCAAGCCACCCGGCGGGGCGAGGCGGTGGTCAGCGCGATCACCTATTGGGAGTTGGCCCTGTTGCAGGCCAAGCGGCGCTTAGCAGTTGAGCTCAACGTGGCCCTTCTCCGGATGCGAATGGTTGCCGCCGGAGTCAGGGATCTGCCCATCGGATCGATGGAAGCAGAACAGGCCGCCCGATTGGGGGAGATGGGCCTGGCCACCGGGGACACCGCAGACCGATTCATCCTGGCCACCGCAATGGTCCAGGAGTGCCCTGTGCTCACCTTGGACCAGCAAATGCTCACTTGGAAGGGCCCGGTGAATTGCCTCGACGCTTCCCGGTGATTCCCATAAGTCGTTCCAGTATCTTGACGATGGCTCGCGCCAATGGCCGCGGGCCTGCGTGTCAAGCCAAGATGACGGCTTGGCGGCCTTCGGCGGCGAGAGCGTTCTGGAGGGGAGGCGAGGGGGTGAGCAGGTAGACCTGGGCGTTCAGGTGCAGAGCGGCGGCCAGCGCTTCAACCGATAGCAAGTTGAGCTGGCGATGGCGGCTGCGCAGCTGGCCGATCAGCGGGGCCAGTGTTTGCAGGCTCACCAGCCCGATCTCTTCGGGAAGCTCGAGCAGTGAATGCAGTGCTCGGGGGACGAGATTGGGGGGCAGCTCGGCGAACGAGCTGGAGAGCGTCCCGCTGACCGTTGAGCTCAGCGCTGCCTGGCAGAGACGCACGTACCAGCAGCCGGTGGTGTAGACGGGCTGGCCGGGGTCCGGCGGGGCTTCCCCTTGCAGCAGGGCGGAGAGGACCCTGTCGTCGACGAGCTGGGTCACCCGCTGGCCAGGTCGGGGTCGCCGAAGCCGGCCGCGGCCTGCTCCCAGATCTCGTCGGTGATGGCGGCGAGCAGCTCGGCCCGCAGCTTTTCGACGTTGCCCGGTATCAGCAGGAGTGCGCCGCCCAGATGCAAGTAGCCGATCTCGCCCCCTTTGTCGAGGCCCCAGTGGTGGCGAGCCGTCGCCGGAAGGCTCATCTGCCCCCGAGACGACACCTTCAGCGTTCCCGTGCTTGACATGCGAGCAGTCTACAAGGTGGCTTACAATTCCGCCTTGTATTCGGGCAATGCAGAATCCCAGCATATTGAGGCAGAGGTTCCCTACGCAATGGCCAATGAGTCCCGGTGATGCCCGATTGGTGATCAAATTGAGGGATGCACAGGCTTGGGGCTCTGGGAGACTGGGGGTTGTGGCTGTGCCGTTCACGACGATTGCCGGGGAGCGCGTGCTCTTGCGACCGTTTCGAGAAGGGGACGCAGTCGATATCGCTGAGTCGTGCCGGGACCCGGACATTCTCCGATTCACGATGATGCCGGAAGCGATGTCTGAAGCGCAGGCTCGAGAGTGGATTGAGCAGCGGCTGGCGCGGAGGGAACAGGGCCTTTTCGCTTTCGCTATCACACTGCCTCCCTCGGACCGCTGCATCGGCCAAATGGGCATCCTGCTGGAACCCCAATTCCGGCGAGGGGAGGCGTTCTATTGGCTCGACCGGCAGTACCGGGGCCAAGGAATCGCCTCCGAAGCCCTAAATCTGTTAACCGATTGGGCATTCTCCGAGCACGACCTGGCCCGCGTTCATCTGGTGACCCATGTCGCCAATCCCGCGTCCCAAAGGGTGGCCGAAAGCTGCGGCTATCTGCGGGAAGGCGTACTACGGGCTTGGGAACCGGTCAAAGACGACCAGCCCGACATCGTGATGTGGAGTCGACTGCCGGGGGATTGACCGGCGGCAAATAGGGACCTAGGCCTGGACGGACGTCGGCCGACGGGCTGAAGATGGGGCGGCCTTTGACGGTTCGGCCAGGTCTTCTTCGATTTGGGCTACGAGCTCGGGATTGCGCAACAGCGCTGCCTCGTGCGCGGTCATGACAACCGCTGGCGTGAGCAATAGCGATCCATCAGGATGCTCGGTGACGAGGTACCGGGTCTGCTCGGGCTTTCCGAGCTTTCCAAGGGCCGCCCGCCGACGACCGTCCAGCTCGATTAGATGGGGCATGGGAGCGTCTCCTTTTTCACATTCTGCCAAAGCGAGTCAGAGAAAGGCACGTGTGCCCACTACATCGGCGAGACACTGAGTTAGCCAGGTAGCTGGCTCCCAGACCCATCATTCAGTGGCGGCATCCGGCAATGCCGCCACTGACAGTCGCAGATCCAGTTGTCGGTGGGGCGTTTGTGGCGCCCTGGAAGTCCAAGACTGGGTCATCCCATGGAAATGCCGATTTAGCGCAAGTTCGGCCAAGGATCGGGTCCCAAGTTGTCACCGTCGGTGCTTATAGTCTGAAGTCAGCCAGATTGGCTGGACCCTTGAAGACGTGCGACGAGTAGGGGGATCTCAATGGTCGGGATAACGACAGAGCAACGCGATCTTCTCGCCTTGTGCAGCTTGACGATGGGCGAAGACCGATGCGACTGGGGAGTGATTGCCCGTCAGGCATATCGGGAGCAGTCGCTAGAGGGCCTGTTGAGCGGTGAGGTGGTCGAGTCCGGGGCTCGGGCGCGTCGGACTGGATGGGTTGCAGCCACGGCTACAGAAGGCCAGTGGGCCTCAGCGTTTGCGCAGGCCGACCGGGAGGTTGAGGCGGCAGGCGCAGTTGGTGCTCGACTGACGACGGTCTTTGATGATGACTACCCGGTCAATCTCCGCTTCATCCACAACTTGCCGCCGTTTGTCTTCTACCGGGGAGCGCTTGATGCTGGCCGCGACGCTAGGTCAGTGGCAGTTGTGGGTACCCGCAAGCCTTCCCTTGAGGGGATCAGGCGCGCCGAGCGGATGGCTAGCGCGCTGGCCGAGAGGGATATCGCGGTCACCTCTGGTCTTGCCGAGGGCATAGACAGCGCAGCCCACCGGGCCACTGTTGCTCACGGGGGGCGGACCATAGCGGTCTACGGCACCGGCATCACCAGGATCTATCCGAAGTCGAACATGGAGTTGGTCGACGAGATCCTCTCGACTGGTGGGCTTGTCGTGTCCCAGTTTTTCCCGACGGCTCAACCAGCTCAGTGGACGTTCCGCAAGCGCAATGAGGTCACTTCAGGAATCTCGCAGGGAACGGTGGTCATCGAGGCGTCCAAGACCTCTGGGGCCAAGATGCAGGCTCGATTGGCATATGAGCATGGAAAGCGTGTCTTCCTTATCAAGTCCCTGGTCACGGAGCAGGATTGGGCTATGGCCATGGTCGACTCGGGTCAGGCGACAGAGGTTGAGTCGGTCGAGGACATCGTGCCCCTTGTTGCCGACTCGGGCAGGCTGCGCGCTGCCAGCGGAGAGCTTCTCCTCCAGCCTTCGATGCTGTGACGCAGACCTGTGCCCAAGCCCGTGGACCGCGAAGACTTTCCCAACTGCGAATTCTGCCCTTACGTCCAGCACGGCCCGTGGTGGGTATGCGTCCCTTGCGCATCGGAATCGCTGAGTTCAATCACTGACCCCTGCCCGATCTGCTCTCAAGAGCGGGAAGGAGACTGGTGCCGCAACCGGCTGTGCAATGGCCAAGAAGGCAAGATCTTCATCGAGCGGATTGAGGCCATAACTCTTTTCGTCGACCCGCTTCCTCAAATTGTTCATCGGTACAAGTACGAGCACAAGTACGGCTGGGCTCAGATCTTCGCCCGCCTTTTGCTCGGCCATCTCGAAACCCATTGGGACCTTGCAGGCGTCGACTTGATCGTGGCCAACCCGTCAGGCACCGACCGGGATCACACAGGTCGAGTTCTGAAGTCCGCGAAGGTCCAGGATTTCTTGGATAGGTGGCCATTCGACAACACCGACGATCCTGCATTCGACAAACCTGGGGCCACACCGCAGTCGGCTGGAGGAGCCCTCGCCGAAAAACGGCAGGCAGCCGTTCAACACGTCAGTGCTCTTCGGCTGTTGCGGCCAGACCTCGTTGACGGGAAACAGGTCGTGGTTTACGACGACATCTGCACTACTGGTCTCCAACTCAATGCTGTAGCCCAACAGCTGCGGCTGTGGGGAGCCGAGTCGGTCAGCGGAATCGTCCTGGCTCGCCAACCCTGGGGTGGTCCATGAGAACCCGGCTAAAGCCTGGGGAATCACTCTGATTTCTTGCTGATGCAGCTGCTCATGCTGGAGGCGGGAGAGTAAGCGCTTGAAGAGTTACTCAATGCACAGGGGCGCTAATGGGCCAAGTGGCTCGACTCCTCTACAGGGAACCGGGGTAGATGGGATGGTCATTGGTTAGGGCCTGTTTTGGACGGCCCGTGTCTTGGTGGTACCACGTCGTGTCCCACAGTTGGTGTAGGTATCAGTTTGAACCTAACTAGGCATCACGCAGGCTGCTCAATTCCCAGAGATGTTCAAACGCCCCCCTAGAGAGGCATCCCAGGTTGCGCTATGTCTGTTGGGGATCGAGGATGCGTGAGTAGTAGACGCGTTGGTAGCCGGCATCGGTGGCGCGATGGGTCTCGCGGAATCCCATTTGTGGGTAGTAGTGGATGTTCTCGGCCATCTTCTCGTTTGTGTAGAGGCGGATCTCGTTCAGGCCAGCTCGCTGAGCCTGGAGATCGGCAAAGCCTAAGAGGGCGGCCCCGACTCCGGCGCCCTGTGCTTCGGGGAGGACGGCAACGTTGTCGACGTAGAGGTGGTCCTCCTTTGGCCACAGCACGATGAGTCCCACGAGCTGGTCATCGAGGGTGGCGATGTAGACAACCTCGCTATTGATCAGGTTCGTGTAGTCATCGAGCATGGGTGCTGGCGGTTTGCCCATTCGCTCGACATACGGGTCATAGGCCGCGTCGACACAGGCGCGCACACCGGATTCATCTGCTCCCACTGCCTGGCGGATCTCGACAGCAGGGTTGCCTCCCACGCTCCCGACGCTACCAACTCAGGATTCTTTGCTATGCCACCACTCTTCGAGGATCGTGCATCGAAGGGTGCCTTGCTCCTCGGAGAATGCAAGTCTGAATATTCCGTCGAGTTCGATCCGCGTCCCGGAGACCTTTCGAGCAAAACGAGCTTGCCATCCGGCAATCGCGGTGTCGTTTTTGACCGCCCAAACCTGCGACGTGAACTCAACGTTTTCTTGCGCCTCTGCTGCGCCATTCTGCCAATATTCTCGGATTTCGTGTCGTCCTCTCATCGGATTATCGAAGGGCGTCTCTCGATAAGTGGCGGTGTCGGAAAACAGGGTCACCACATGGTCCGGGTCGCCATTCATCCAGGCACGGCCATACTCGTCTAGCCAATTCTGAACGTCTTGTTCCTTCATTGCCTCTTCGATCCTCCGTTTTGGCGGGGCCAGCCTAAGGGGATTTGGCAGCCTATCCAGAAGTAATGGGACCAATATGGCTTCACCCACGCGGAGTCCCCCTATGCGGACGGATACCTTGACGACCGCGTCGCTGTTGCCCTCCTCTACATGGAGGGCATGGGGGAGGTCTACTCCGCTGAGGGGATGTCGACGGTGGCGATGAGGCCGTTGAGCAGCAGGCGCAGGGTGGCTTGGTGGTGGTCGGCGGGGCGGCCTGCTTCCATGGCCTCGGTGACGAGGGGGAATTTGTCTTGGCGTTGGTTGATCTCGACGTCGACTTCGGTGTTGAGGGCGGCTCCGATGCAGTAGTCGTCGATGGCGAACAGGAAACGGGCTGAGTCTTGCGCGGAGAGGCCGGCGCCCCTTAGGCGTTCGTGCATCCGCTCGTAATAGGCGAGCGACGGGTCTGTCCTGGCGGGGCGGGTGGCGAGGGTTCCCATCATGTTGGGGTGCTCTTGGAGGGCGGCGAGGAAGGCGAGGGTGCCGCCGTAGATGGCTTCGGTCCAGTCGGGGTGGTCGAGCGGTGTGAGGTCGACGCTGGCGAGGATTCTGGCGTTGAGGAGGTCGAGGATTTCTTCTCGGCTGGAGATGTGGTTGTAGAGGGATGCCTGGCCCACGCCGAGGCGCTTGGCGATGGCGCGGGTGGTCATGGCCGGTATTCCGCTCTCGTCGACGATGGCCATGGCAGCGTCGACGATCATGCCCTTGGAGAGCAGCGGCTTGGACGGTCGGCCCACAGCGAGAGGCTACGTCCGCGGCTCAATGGGCGGGTAGCCGCAAGAGACACTTGTGCTCCGAGTGAGGCTTCCCTACTATAACGATCAATGATCGTTTATTGGGGGGATGGTGGCTGAGGGTCTTCGGATCCAAGACGTCTCCAAGACGTTCACCGCGCCAGAGGGCGGCTCAGTGCGCGCCCTCGACGGCGTGTCGCTGGATGTGGGCACCAGCGAGTTCGTCGTGTTGCTGGGCCCGTCGGGCTGCGGAAAGACCACGCTTTTGCGGGCGATCGCCGGCCTCGAGGACGTCGACTCGGGGCGGATAGACCTGGCCGGCGAGCGGCTGGACACCGTGCCGCCGTTTCGCCGGGCCGTCAACACGGTCTTCCAGAGCTATGCCCTGTTCCCCTTCTTGACCGTGGAGCGCAATATCGCCTTCGGCCTTGAGATGGAGAGGCGGCCCAAGGCCGAGATCAGGCAACGGGTGGCCCACGCGTTGGAGCTTGTTGAGCTGTCAGGGTTCGCCAAGCGCACCCCCGCTCAGCTGTCGGGCGGCCAGCAGCAGCGGGTTGCGCTGGCCCGCGCCCTGGTCAAGGAGCCGAAGGTGCTGCTGTTGGACGAGCCGCTGGGCGCCTTGGACTTGAAGCTGCGCCGCCAGATGCAGGCCGAGCTGAAGCGGATTCAGCGCTCTGTTGGCATCGCTTTTTTGTTCGTCACCCACGACCAGGAGGAGGCGCTGGCGCTCGGCGACCGGATCGCGGTGCTCAACGACGGCCGCATCGTCCAGGTCGGCACCCCCCAGGAGGTATACGAGTCGCCGGAGACCAGATTCGTGGCCGACTTCATCGGCGAGACGAACCTTCTACCTGTCGAGCGCGACGCCGCAGGGACCGTGACTGTGGCCGGCCAGTGGAAGCTGGTCGCAGCCGAGATTGTTGGCGCAGACGAGGCGCTTGTCGCCGGTGGAGACCAGGTGGTGTTGGCGGTTCGCCCGGAGCGGGTGAGGATCGATCCCGGCGGCGAACTCCGCGGGGTGGTCGCCGAAGCCGCCTATCTCGGAGCGGACGTCCATGTGGCCATCGACATGGGTGAGGGGCTCCTCATTAATGTAAGGACCGACGCGCAAGACGCGATTCCCGAGGTCGGAGAGCGGGTCGCTGTGCGCATCGACCCCCGGCACACGAGGCTGCTGTCGTCGTGAGGGTAGGGACCCGGTGGCTGGCTTCTCCTGCGCTGGGATTCATCGCGTTCATGGTCGGCGGGCCGATGGTGGTGATCGTCTGGTACTCGCTGCGGACCCGCGGCCCGGGCGGTGTCGGAGTCGGCGACGGTCTGACCGTCGACGCATATGAGCGGCTGGTGGTGACCGAGGACTTCGCTGGCAATGTCGGGTTCGACTCGACGTATCTGGAGGTGATGTGGTCCTCGATATTGCTCGCGGCGGCAACGATGCTGGTCGCTTTGGCCGTCGGGTTCCCGACCGCGGTGTGGATCTCGAACCGGCCCCGCCACCTCCAGCCGCTTTTGGTCTTGGCGGTCACCATCCCGTTTTGGACCAGCATCCTGGTCCGCACCTACGCCTGGATCGTGATCTTGCGCGAGACCGGCCCGCTGGCATCGGGCTTCGACGCGGTAGGCATCGACCTGCCGCGGATGCTCAACACACGCGGGGCGACTCTGGTCGGCATGGTCTACACGTTCTTGCCGTTCATGGTCCTGCCGATCTACGCGGCCGCCGAGCGCTTCGATCACCGCATAGCAGAGGCCGGCCTTGACTTGGGCGCCACCCCCGCCGTGGTCTTGCGGAAGATCGTGTGGCCGTCGGTCCGCCCCGGAGTGGTCGCCGGCTGTTTACTGGTGTTCATCCCCGCGATAGGCGCGTTCTTGCAGCCGGAGCTGTTGGGCGGGGGGCGCTCGCTGATGATCGCCAATTTGATCCAGCAGCAGTTCGGCGCATCGCGCAACTGGCCGTTCGGATCGGCTCTGGCCATCTTGTTGCTCGTCGTGGTCACAGTTGTGCTGGTGGTGGCCCGCCGCGCGGCGCGCGAGGCCCGTGTGGTGCTGTCGTGACCGGCCAGGCAGACACCCGCCGCTACCCCGGCATCGGGCCCGCGGCCCGTCTGGCGTTCGCGTTCTTGTACGCGCCGCTGGCGGTCGTGGTGGCGTACTCCTTCAACAGCGGGCCCATTGTGTCTCGCTGGGAGGGCTTCAGCCTGGTGTGGTACCGGGAAGTCCTCGAGCGCAGCGACGTCCGCGACGCGGTGTGGGTCTCGTTGCGGGTCGCCGTGGCGGCGTCGGCGGCGGGAACTGCGCTGGCGCTGCTCGCCGCCCTGGGGATTGTCGCCATGGTCAGGCGCGGCTCGCCGCTCGCCGTCGGCTTCTTGTCGACCCCGCTTTTGGTCCCCGAGATCGTCACCGCCGTAGGCACGCTGTCGTTTTTCGTGCTGTTGGACTTCGAGAGGGGGATGACCACCCTGGTGCTGGCCCACACTGCGTTTTGCATCCCGTTCGCCCTGCTGCCCATCAGAGCCCGCCTGGCGGAGCTGGACCCGGCCGTGTTCGAAGCCGCCAGCGACCTGGGAGCGTCCGGCTTCCGGCTGTTCCGCAGGGTCACCCTCCCGCTGCTGGTGCCCGGGATCGTCTCTGGCGCGCTGTTGGCCTTCATCATCAGCCTCGACGACTACCTGATCTCGGCCTTCGTGGCCGGGCCGACGTCGACGACGCTGCCCATCTTCTTGTTCGGCCTCATCCGCAGGGGAGCGAGCCCGCTGATCAACGCCGTTAGCACCCTCCTTTTGCTGGTGACAGTCGCTGTGTTGACCGCTTCGTACATAACCGGCAAATGGAGAAAACCAAAATGAATGGAGAACCCATGAACACCACAACCACTCCGAGCGGCTCCGCTCCTCGGCTCACCAGGATCCTGCTGCTGCCCGTCCTCATTGTCCTCGCCTTGTTCGCAGCGGCATGCGGCAACGACGACGACACCCAGCCGGCCCAGCCCGCCCAACCGGAGCAGACAGCCGAGCCGGCCGCGACGACCGCACCGTCAGAGCCCGACGCCCCAGAGGAGCCCGACGCTTCAGACGCGGCAGACGGCGAGGACGCCGCACCTCAACCAGAGGAGCCGGCCGAGGCTGACGAGCAGATCGGCGGCGAGGTGAACCTGTACAACTGGACCGACTACATCTCCGAGGACCTGCTCGCCCGGTTCTCCGACGAGACTGGCATCAAGGTCAACTTGAGCAACTACGACTCCAACGAGACGATGCTGGCCACGCTGGCCGCGGGCGCCACCGGCTACGACGTGATCGTGCCGTCGGACTACATCATCCCGCTGCTCATCGACCAGGACCTGATCCAGCCCATCGACGCGCACGCCATGGAGAACGCCGCCCATATCGACCCGGCGTTCTTGGACCCGTACTTCGACGTGGGCCGCGTCTACACCGCCCCCTATCTGTACGGCACCACGGGCTTAGCGGTCGACACCTCCCAGGTGCCCGACCCGCCGGATTCCTGGGCCGAGTTTTTCGCCGTCCCCGAGGGCTCCCACGGGTCCATCGGGATGATGAACGACCAGGTCGAGGTGGTCCACGCCGTGCTGCGGGCGGTGGGCGCCGAGCCGTGCTCGACTGATCCGGGCGACTACGCCTTGGCCGAGGAGCTCCTTGACGGATTCAAGTCCGCGGTGTCGGTGATCAACTCCGACGGGATCATCGAGCGCATGGCCGCCGGCGAGAACTCCATCCACATGGAGTGGAACGGCGCCGCCTACCGGTCGTCGCTGGAGAACCCCGATTTGGTGTACGTCTACCCGAGCGACGGGCTGACCCTGTGGCAGGACAACTTCGCCGTGCCCACCGGGGCGCCCAACTTCGACCAGGCGCTGGTGTTCATCAACTGGATGATGGACCCGGCCAACATCGCCGAGGCCACCAACTGGAACGCCTACGGGAACGCCATCGTGGGAAGCGACGCCTACGTCGACACCGACCTGGCGTCAAGCCCGATGGTGGTGCCCGGGTCCCAGGAGCTGTCGTACGCCGCGCCGGTCGAGTCGTGCCCGATCGAGGCGATCGACCTCTACGACCGCCTCTGGACATCGTTCCGGTCATAGGCCCTAAGTTGAACTCCGAACACCGCGAGCCCGACCAGGGGAGACGCCCGGGCGGCTGGGGAGAGATCGCCAGCCGGCACCTGTGGAGCCACTTCAGCGTGCCGGCCACCCTCCCCGTCATCGAGAGCGGCGACGGCTGCTACATGTGGGACGAAACCGGCCACCGCCTCCTGGACGGGCTCGCGGGCTTGTTCGCCACCCAGATCGGCCACGGCCGCACCGAGCTGGCCGAGGCGGCCTACTACCAGATGAACCGGTTGGGGTTCTTCCCACTGTGGGGTTATGGCCATCCGCCCGGCGTCGAGCTGGCCGCCCGCCTCGCCGAGCTCGCGCCGGGCGACCTGAACCGGGTGTATTTCACCAGCGGCGGTAGCGAGGCGGTGGAGTCCGCGTGGAAGCTGGCCCGCCAGTACTTCGCCGCCGTCGGCGAGCCAGCCCGCCACAAGGTGATCAGCCGCAACCTCGCCTACCACGGCACCTCCATGGGGGCGCTGTCGATCACCGGCCTGGCGTCGATCCGCAACGCCTTCGAGCCGCTCGTCCCCGGCGCGGTCAAAGTCGCCCACACCGACGAGTACCGAGTCGGCGCCCAATGCGGCCACGACGGCGAGTGCCTGTGCGCCGCCGAGGAGATAGAGCGGGCAATCGTCCGAGAGGGGCCCCAAACCGTCGCCGCGGTGTTCTTGGAGCCCGTCCAGAACTCGGGAGGCTGCTACGTCCCCCCCGACGGCTACTTCCAGCGGGTGCGCGAGATCTGCGACGATCACGGAGTGCTGCTGGTGTCCGACGAGGTGATATGCGGCTTCGGCCGGCTCGGCCACATGTTCGGCGCCGACCGGTTCGGCTACAAGCCCGACATGATCACCATGGCCAAAGGCCTCACCTCCGGCTACGCGCCGCTCGGAGGCGTGATGATCAGCGACCAGATAGCCGAGCCGTTCATCGCCGCCGAACAGGAGTTCAACCATGGGTTCACCTTCGGAGGCCACCCGGCCGCCGCGGCCGTCGCGTTGGCCAACATCGACATCATCGAAGAAGAGGACCTGGCGAACCGGGTGCTCGACAACACCGCGAAGTTCAAGGCCAAGCTCGCCTCGCTGCGCGACCTGCCCATCGTGGCCGACCTGCGCGGCGACGGCTACTTCTTCGCCCTCGAGCTCGACGCCAACGCCCCGTCCGACCCCGTCAAAGCGCAGGCCCACGCAGCAGAGGTGTCGAAATACCTCACCAGGCAGATGTACGCGCTCGGGCTCACATGCCGGGCCGCGGCCCGCGGGGCGGAGTCGGTCATCCAGCTCTCCCCGCCGCTGATCGCCGGGCCAGAGCAGTTCGATGAGATCGTCGCGGCGATGCGCCCCGCGCTGATCGACGCGATGGGGGAGTTCGCCCCGTGACCGACGTGAGGATCAACCCGGAGCGGCTGTGGTCGCGGCTCATGGACATGGCCGAAGTAGGGGCCACCCCCGCGGGCGGCTCCAACCGCCAGGCCCTCACCGATGACGACAAAGCAGGCCGCGACCTGTTCACCAGCTGGGCCGAGCAGGCCGGCTGCACCATCCAGCTCGACGCAGTCGGCAACCTCTTTGCCCGCCGACCGGGCACCGACCCCGATTCCCCGCCGGTAGTGCTGGGCAGCCACCTCGACACCCAGCCCACCGGAGGGAGATTTGACGGCGTCTACGGCGTGCTCGGCGGCCTCGAAGTCGTCGAGGCGCTCAACGACCGCTCCGTCGCCACCCGAGCTGCTGTGGAAGTGGCGGTGTGGACCAACGAGGAGGGGTCGCGCTTTCCGGTGTCGATGATGGGCTCCGCGGTTTGGGCCGGAGTGCTGGAACTCGACGAGGCCCGCGCGCTGACCGACAGGGACGGCACCGGCGTTGGAACCGAGCTAGACCGGCTCGGCTGGGCCGGCGCGGCTTCCTTCGCCAAGCCGCTTCGCGCCTACCTAGAGCTCCACATAGAACAGGGCCCCATCCTCGAGGACAACGGATCGTCCATCGGCGTGGTGACCGGCGTCCAGGGCATTCGCTGGCTCACCGTCACCCTCTCCGGTAACCCGGCCCACGCCGGCACCACGCCGATGGACCGCCGACATGACCCAGCCCGACCACTGGCTGTCGTGCTGAACGGGCTCTACGAGATGGCCGCCGGCGACTACCCAACAGGGCTGGTCACCCCCGCACAGATCCGCTCCGAGCCGGCGTCGCCCAACACGGTACCCGCCGAAGTCGTGTTCTCAATCGACATTCGCCACCCCGACGCCGTCGCGCTCGACCAAATGGACTCAGATCTCCGCAACCTCGTAGCCAAAGCGGCCGCCGAGCACAACTGCGAGGCGCGCATTGAAGTCGACAACCGCTGCGAGCCCGTCGTTTTCGACGACGAATGCATCAACGCAGTGGAAACCGCGGCCCAGCACTGCGGCTACTCACACCAACGCATGAACTCCGGAGCCGGCCACGACGCCTGCCACATAGCCCTCAAAGCACCCACCGCCATGATCTTCATCCCCTGTCAAAACGGCCTGTCCCACAACGAAGCCGAATCCATAACCCCCGAAGCCGCCGGACAGGGCGCCGAAGTGCTCCTTCGCACCGCCCTGGCTCTAGCGGCCGAAACCGTGCAAGGGAGCAACGCCAGCAGCTAAGAATTCTGCGCATCCATCCACGGGGTCGTCGGGTGTGGCTCCTCGGTAGAGCCGGAGCGTTTCGGTTGCATCGTTTTCGGCCAGCGGGCCGCCCGTGACGTGTAGGGATACGTCGGGCACATGGCCCTCGACGGCAGTGTGCGTGTCTGCTGCTAGGTAGTCGAATGAGTCGGCGACGACGAGGACGGTGTCGAGCACCCAGCCGTGTCTCTTCTTGCTTCCGAATGCGATCACCGAACCGCGCTCAAGTTTTCTCAGGTTCGGCCATTTGCCCTCGCCTCCAAGATGCACGCGATCGCTTAGTTCCTAGAGATGCTCTGGGGGTCTCGATGTGGGTCTGGTTGTTCAGACCAGGGTTGAGAGGTTCTGTTCAGGGGCGGGGCCGGGGTTGACTTTCTTGCCTGGGGTCCAGGCGACGGGGAGGTGCTTCATGCCGCCGATGAAGTTGGAGCGCAACCATTCGGGCTCGCCCACACGGTGGATGTCGGGCATGCGCTCGATGATCTCCTGGAAGATCAGTCGCAGTTCCATCTTGGCCAGGTTGGCGCCCAGGCAATAGTGGGCCCCGCCGCCGCCGAAGGCGACTTGCTCGTTGGGGGTGCGGTTCACGTCGAAGGTGAACGGGTCGTCGAACACCTCTTCGTCCCGGTTGGCCGAGATGTGCCAAAGGACCACCTTGTCGCCCTTATCGATGTGCTGGCCCCTGATCTCGGTGTCCTCGGCGGCGGTGCGGCGGAAGTGCAGCACCGGGGTGGCCCACCGCAAGAGCTCGTCGATATGGGTGTCGGTCACCCCGTCGGGGGAGCTCTTGATGATGTCGAACTGCTCGGGGTGGTCCATCAGCGCCAGCATCCCGTGGGCGGTGGCGTTGCGGGTGGTCTCGTTGCCGGCCACGGTGAGCAGCAGCATGAACATGTCGAATTCCAGCTCGGTCAGCCGGTCGCCGTCGATCTCGGCGTTGATGAGCTTGGTGACGATGTCGTCGCGGGGGTTCACGGCCCGGTCCTTGGCAAGCTGGTTGGTGTAGGCGTACAGCTCTGCGCCGGCCGAGATGCTGTTCTCGAGGTCGTCGGCGTACTCGGGGTCGTCGACGCCGATCAAGCGGTTGGACCAGTCGAACAGCTTCATGCGGTCTTCTTGGGGCACGCCCATGATCTCGGCGATGGCCTGGAGCGGGAGCTCGGAGGCCAGGTCGACCACGAAGTCGGCCTCGCCATTTTCGATCACATTGTCCACGATCAAGACGGCGCGGTGGCGGAGGTATTGCTCGATCATCCCGATCATGCGGGGGGTGAAGCCCTTGTTCACCAGCAGCCGGTAGCGGGTGTGCTTGGGCGGATCGGTGGTGAGCATCATCACGCCCCGGGAGTCAGGCGCGCCGTTGTCATTGGTTCCGGGGTCGGGGATCGAGGTGCCGCCCAGCTCAGAGGAGAAGTGCTCCGGGTCGCGGTTCACCTCCACCAGATCGGCATGCTTGACCACATTCCAGAACGCCGGCCCGTTGGGGTCTTGGTGCAAGAAGACGGGGGCTTGCTCCCGCAGCACCTTGAACATCTCGTGATGTTCCTGGCGCACGAATCGATCAGGGTCGAGCAGGTTTACGTCGGTGAGCTTCACGATGGCTGTCCTTTGCTGCGATCGTTTGGCAGGTGTCGGCCAGTGTATGGGATCGTCCGATGCGACAAGATACCGAAGTGCGAAACGACCGGGTACCAGTGAGGCAGCGATGACCGCAGGGATCGACCAGGGCGTCGAACGGGCCGACGGCGCGAGCGTGAACGAGGGTGTTCACATGCAGGCATCCATCTTGTCCGGTATCCGGGTGGTGGACTTCTCAACCGGGGTGCCCGGCCCCTATGCCACCAAGCTGCTGGCCGACGCCGGGGCTGATGTCATCAAAGTGGAGGGGCCCGACGGCGACCCAGTGCGCCGCTGGTCGGCCACTCGGGCCGAGTTCGAGGGCGACAGTGCGCTGTTCCAGCTGCTCAATGCGTCCAAGCGGGGCATCGTGGGTGTGCCAGGAGACGATGAGGTCGAGGAGCTGGTGGCCACTGCCGATGTCGTGGTGGAGTCATTTCCCGCCGGGTCGGGGATCGGGCGGGCCTGGGCCCAGCGCCATCCCCACCTGGTGGTGCTGTCGGTCACGCCTTATGGGCAGGACGGACCGTTGGCCCAGCATCCGTCCACTGAATACACCGCGCAAGCCCAGTGCGGGGCCATCGCCTGCCGAGGGCGGCCCGACCAGCCCCCGATCCACGCCGGAGGGGGTATAGCGGAGTGGACCGCTGGGGCCTACGCCGGCCCCCCGGTCCTCTCCGCGCTGCTGCGGGCCCGGCGCACCGGACGCGGCGAGCACATCGACTTGGCGGTGGCCGATGTTATGGGCATCGCCGCCACCACATTCAGCGACCTGGCCCACTCCATGCGGGGCGGCGGCCACGACTTCGACCGGGTGGCCCGGTCGGTGGAGGCGCCGTCGATCGAGCCCGCCCTTGACGGCTGGGTGGGGTTCAACACCAACACCGCTCTGCAATACCAGGGCTTTGTGCTGATGATCGAGCGCCCCGACCTGATCGACACCGAGTGGAGCCAGATCGGGGAGCGGGCCGGCCGTCTGGACGAGTGGAATGCCATGGTCCACCCGTGGACCTCCCGCCACACGGTGGCTGAGATCATCAAGGCAGCCTCGGATCTGCGGGTGCCCGTGGCCGAGGTTAACGACGGTCGCAGCGTGCTCGACAACGAGCAATTCGCGGCCCGGGGGGTGTTCGTGCGTAACCCCGGGGGGTTCCTCCAGCCCCGATCGCCGTACCTGATGGACGACGGCGGCGAGCGGCGGCAGGCCACGCCCGCGCCCCGTTTGGGCGAGCACACCGGCACGGTGGAACCTCGCCCCCAGCCCGTGCCGTCGGCTGCCGACGCCGATCCTGACCTGCCGCTGGCTGGGGTCAAGGTGCTGGACCTCACCAGCTGGTGGGCCGGACCGTCGGCCACTGGCACGCTGGCCATGCTGGGCGCCGATGTGATCCACATCGAGTCCACCGGCCACCCCGACGGCATGCGCATGACCGGTTTCATGTTCGGCACCGAGGATTGGTGGGAGTGGAGCTCGATGTTTGTGGCCATCAACCACAACAAGCGTGACCTGACGCTGGACTTGGACACCGACGCGGGCATGGACCTGCTGTGGCGGCTCATCGCCGAGGCCGACGTGATTGTGGAGAACTTCTCCCCCCGGGTGGTGGAGAAGTGGGGTTTGAGCTGGGAGGCCGTCTCGGCCCGCAACCCCCGGGCGGTGTTCACCCGGATGCCCGCGTTCGGGCTGAGTGGGCCGTGGCGGGATCGGGTGGGGTTTGCCCAGACCATGGAGCAGCTCACCGGCATGGCCTGGGTGACCGGCCATCCCTACGACCAGCCCCGCATCATGCGCGGGCCGTGCGACCCCATCGCCGGGATGCACGGGGCCTACGCCGCAATATTGGGCTTGGCGGTGCGGGAGCGCACCGGGCGGGGGGTGTTCGTGGAGTCCACCATGGTGGAGGCCGCGCTCAACTGCTCGGCCGAGCAGATCGTGGAGTACACCGCCTACGGCAACGTGATGGAGCGGGCCGGCAACAGGAGCCCTTACGCCGCGCCCCAGGGGCTGTATCCCTGCCGGGGCCACGAGCAGTGGCTGGCGATGGCGGTGGCCACCGACGAGCAGTGGCTGGCGCTGGTGCAGGTGCTGGGGTCTCCCGAGTGGGCCGGTCGGCCGGAGTACGCGACAGACGCCGGTCGCCGGGCGGGCCACGACGCCATCGACGAGGGGCTCTATGCCTGGGCTGTCGAGCAGGATCTGGATGACGCCGTCGACCGGTTGGTGGACGCGGGTGTTCCGGCTGCCCCGGCCTGGGATCCCCGCCTTCAGCACGAGAATCCCCAACATGCCCATCGGGGTTTGTTCGAGATGGTCGAGCATCCCGCGGTGGGCACCCACCCCATGCCGGGCATGCCTTACCGGTTCGCCTCGGTGGACCGCTGGATCACCTCACCGTCGCCCACCCTGGGCCAGCACAATCACGAGATCTTGAGCGAGCTGGGCTTGTCGGGCGACGAGATCGCCGCGCTGGAGGCCGACGGTGTTATCGGTACCCGCCCCAAGGGCCTGTGAGCGCCCGTCCGGTGAAAGGATGAATCCATGAGAGCAGTGCGATGCGTCGACGGTCGGCCCACGACGGTGGAGTTGGCCCCGCCCGAGGGCGAAGGCGTCCGGATCAAGATGGCCTCAGCGGGGGTGTGCGGCTCCGATCTGCACATGCTCGAGCTGGGGATGCTCAACACCTTCACCATCGGCCACGAGTTCGCCGGCTGGTTGGACGACGGCCGCCCGGTGGCTATCGAGCCCATCCACGGCTGCGGCATCTGCGAGATCTGCCTGGCCGGCGACTACAACCGCTGCCCCATCACCCTGACCGACATTGCCGGCATCTCCCGCGATGGGGGCATGGCCGACGAGGTGCTCATGTGGCCCGAGGCCATTGTGCCCCTGCCGTCGGGGGCGGATGCCCGGGACGCCTGCCTGGTGGAGCCCCTGGGCATCGCCGTGCACGGCTTCCGCTTGGCCGGTTTGCGGGGCGACATGCGGGTGGCCGTCATCGGCGGCGGAGCCGTGGGCCAGACCGCGCTGGCCGTGGCCCGCCTTGCCGGGTGCGAGACAGCTATCTCAGCCCGCCACGACGCCCAAAAGGAGGCCGCCGAGCGCCTGGGGGCCGCTCCGCTGACCGATGAGCCCTACGACATCGTCGTAGAGGCCGCTGGTACCGCCTCTGCTCTGGCCGACGCGGCCAAGAAGTGCCGACCCGGCGGCAAGATCGTCATCCTGGGGTCTTACTGGGACCCTGTAGAGATGCCTGGGATAGAGCTGAGCATGAAGGAGATCACCGTGGTCCCCTCCTCCATGTACGGCCGCTACGGCCCCACCCGCGACATGGACGTCGCCGCCGCCGCCCTGGCCCAGCTCCCCGAACTCCCCGACGCCGTAATCACCCACCGCTTCCCCCTAGACGCCCCCGCCGAAGCCTTCGCCGCCGCCGCCAACCGCGCCTCCGGCGCCATCAAGGTTGTCCTGGAGCCCTAGGGCAAGAGGAAGATGAGGCATTTGTGTCTGGTTAGAGCCAAGAGCCAACTGTCATAGCTCGTCTTTAGGGTGGCCGTATGTGCGAAGCGGTCAAGAGACGGGTGCCCGATGTGTGCCATGGCAATGTGGAGTGTGAAAGGGCCTGGGCAGGGCAGTGTGTCCCCGACAGGATATAGCGGGTATGTTATGTCGGAGTGGGAGGTGGAGCTTGAGCCAGAAGTCCGGGATTGGTATCTGTCTCTTGATGAAGAGGCCCAGGGAAGAGTCGATTTCCGGGTTGATCGGCTGGCGGAAGAGGGATCGCTGCTGGGTGAGCCGCTTTGTCGGCAGCTTGATGGGAAGCTGCGGGAACTGCGCTTCTACCTCGGTGATCGGCCTACTCGGATCACTTACTGGATCGCGCCGGACCGCAGGATCATCTTGTTGACGGTGTTTGCAAAGAGTCGACGCCGGGAACGCCGTCAGGTTGAGCGGGCAAAGAGGGCGATGGAGCGCTGCATCGCAGAAGGGCACAGGGTGGAGGTTGACGATGGGTGAGCGAGCTTCGTGGAAGGATGTAAGGGGCCAGGCGTCAGAAGGTTCTCGCTGGGCCTACGAGGACGAGGCTCGGATCAGTGAATTCCAAGGCTTGGTGTACCGGCTACGTACGGAGGCAGGGCTGACCCAGGCAGAGCTGGCTGAGCGCATGGGAACCACGCAGTCGGCGGTGGCGCGGATGGAGGGTGGCGGGTCCCAGCCAACGCTGGAGACTTTGGAAAAGCTGGCTGTGGCAGTAGACCAAGAGCTGGTAGTGGGCATTGGCGAAGACCTGAGCCGGAACCGCTTCATCGCCAAGCTTGTGGGCGATGGTCATGCAGTCGTTCGCCCGGTTGCCTGAGGAGCAGCGGTGTCGTCCGAGGCAGGGTAGCGCCGGTGGGTGATGCTCAGTCCGGTGCGGGAATTTTGCACAGACCCACAGGGGGAAGCCCAATTTGCCATTCAGCGTGGAGGATGCAGGCGGAGAGCTTGATTTGCTTGACTGTGATCTTGGCGTCGGAGCGGTCGAGGGAGACGCTGGCGGCGGCTGGGTCTCCTTGGTAGGCGCAGTCGATAGTAGGGCCGTCGGCGGCGAAAGCGCCAAGAGAAGTGTCTTCGAGGGAGGCGAAGATGTCGGTAGGGATTTCAAGCAGTTGGTACTTGGTGGGGACGGCGGTGCGATCGGGGCGGAATGCTCTGAGCATGATGATGGCGTCTACGGCGGATCGGTATTGACGGAATAGGTTGAGGGTGTGGTCTCGCCTGGTTTTGGCAGATCGGACGTCTTGGATCCAGGCTGCTTCGGTGAGCTTGGAGATATGGGCGGTGGTTTCGGACATCCTTTGGGCGGCGGTGGATTTCAGGGATAACTTCCGCTCTTCACCATCGTCGGTTTGGACTGTCATGTCCACGAAGCGGTGAGTGGCTGATCCCGGCTCGTCGACTGCCCAGCCAACTGCCTCACAGGCGTTGCGGAATGCGAATTCGAAGCTGACAAGGCCAAGAGGCTCTGTGGTGGTTCCGTGATGGACGGAGATGGTGAGCCCGAAGTACTCGATCCATCCAAGCGTCTGACCTAGCCAGGAGTCAGAGGCCTCGGCCTGGAGAGGGGATGACAACGAGTCAATGATCCGGCTGACGAACCTGACACGCATCGGAGTGAGGGCTTCAATGCTGGCCTTGAGGCTGGCCTGGTCGACAAACTTGTCGAACCGCTGACTCACTCGGTGACCCGGCGTTCGATCAGGTCGACATAGGTGGGGTTCAGCTCGATTCCTGCCCAGTTGCGGCCGAGTTCTTGGGCTGCAATGAGGGTTGTGCCAGAGCCGGCGTAGGGATCGAGGACGGTGTCGCCCGGCTGGCTCGTGATCTGGATGCAGCGGCGAGCCAGGGTCATTGGCATGACGGCTGGGTGATCTTCGACGCCACCAGCGTCTTTTCTTCGGGGTTCGGTGTTGATGTCCCACATGGTTCGGAGCCGGCGGCCGTTGGGGCCCCTTACTGCGGCTGTGTCGTAGTAGTAGTCCTGGTTCTTGGAAAGCAAGAACACCGTTTCATGAGACTTGGTGGGACGGTCGGACACCGACTCGGGATGGGCGTTGGGCTTGTACCAGATGACTTCTGATCGCAGCCACCAGCCCGCATCCTGGAGGGCGAATGCCAGCCGCCAAGGAACGCCGATCAGGTCTTTCGGCTTCAAGCCCTCTGGAGTGGGAGGCCGAACCGCCATAGCCCGAGCCCGGTTCTTGCGGTCAGGCGCCCGGTACCTGCGGTTTCCTGAGGTGTAGGAATCGCCCACGTTCAGCCATACCGTGCCATCGTCGGTCAGCACCCGGCGTACCTGGTCGAACGCCATGACGACGCTCTTGACGTATTCCCCCAAAGCATCGTCGCGTCCGATCTGCCCTTCGGCTGCGTAATCCCGCAGCGACCAGTAAGGCGGCGATGTCACCACCGTCTGCACACACCCATCTGGGAGCAATCCCAAGGCTTCGATCGCTGGGCCACACACCAAAAGGGGGCCACTCAGTTCATCCAGCGGACGATCAACCCCCACATCCAGTCGAGAATGTAGACCTGACCGGAGATCTGACGTAATAGCGGCGGATTCGTTCCCAGCCAGGGGGATCTGGTAACCCTCGGTGCCCCCGGAGTTGCCCTTTGAATCCACAACGCGACCCTACTTCTAGGGTGCGACAATTTTGGGGAATCCAGACAGCCGTCGAGCAACCGTCCGTAAGATCGCAGAAGCCCCGGCTGCCGTCCTAGTCGACCTGCCTGTGAGGGTCTTCGGCCTGGCACTTCGGGGCTTACGTCTTCCCACTGGACCAGTACCAATGGACACGTTCATCTTCCTGGGATGACATCGAAAAATACTTGCAGCTCATATAATCTGGAAGTAGTGCACCAAGGACCAATCCCATGATCACCAAGGACTTCGATGAACTAGCCGCACCAATTGACTCTGATCCTGTCCGACGCTCCAGGGCTGAGGAGTTCAGGCAGAAGGTGGAGGCAAAGATCTTCGCCTTTCAGCTGGCAGAGTTTCGCCGTGAGCTCGGCATCAATCAGGTCGATCTGGCTGAGAAGCTGGGCATCACACAGGGCGGGGTTTCGAGGCTCGAGCGGTCGGCTGATCCCAAGCTGTCCACTCTGTGCAAGCTCACCTCTGCTCTTGGTGGGACACTCAGCATCGAAATCAGCGTTGGCAACCGCTCAGTCAATCTCTCCTATCCAACATCATCGGAGTCGTCTTCTCTCGACGGGCAAGATCATTTGAGGGGTGAGACGGTCTCGGCTCCCCCTGCGAGCAAGTCTGTCTAGCGGGAAAGCTAGGGTCGGTGGGTTATGGCGCAGCGGGAGGGCCTGGCAGGATTCACTGGTGCTGGGGTAGTGGCCCTGCTGGGGCTGGAGCCGCTGCCGGAGGAGGGGGGGATGTGGCGGGAGGTTTGGCGGGATGAGCGGAGTACGGCCATCTATTTCTTGCTTCAGCCGGGGGACTTCTCGGCTATGCATCGCCTCGACGGGCCGGAGCTGTGGCATCACTACGCGGGGGCGGCGGTGGAGATGCTGTTGCTGGGGCCGGATGGAGCAGTGGAGCGGCCGGTTTTGGGTGACGACTTGGGCGAGGGGGAGCGGCCTTGTGTGGTGGTTCCGGCTCATACCTGGATGGGGGCCTCAACCCGGGGTGAGTGGTCGCTGGTGGGGACCACGATGGCGCCGCCCTATCACCACGATGGCTTCGAGCTTGGTGCCGCCGACCATCTCATCGAGCAGTACCCGTCGGCGGCATCCGAGATAGCGAATCTGGTGCGGACGTGACTGCTTCACCTGCTGAGTTGATCGACCTCTCCGGGCGGGTTGTGGTGGTCACCGGAGCGGGCGGAGGTATTGGAGCGGGGATCGTTGGGCGCATGGCAACGGCCGGGGCCTCGGTGGTGGCCCACACCCGGTCATCAGCTGTCGACCAGAGCGGGGGAGAGGTGGTGGAGGTGCGGGCCGACCTCACTGCTGAGGGTGGCCCAGCGGCGGTAGTGAGCGCGGCCCGCGAGCACTTCGGCCGCATCGACGCGCTGGTCAACAACGCCGGGATCCAACCGGTGGCCCCGTTCACGGATCTCAGCGACCAGCAGTGGTGCGAGGTGATTGACACCAACCTCACCGCCGTACACCGGCTGACCCAGGACGCGGCCTCGGCCATGGCTGACCAGGGAACTGGCGGGTCGATCGTCCACATCGCCTCCATCGAAGCCCAGCACCCCACCCCGGTTCACGGCCACTACGCCACCTCGAAGGCCGGTCTGGTGATGCACGCCAAAGCCGCCGCCCTGGCCTGGGGGCCCCACGGCATAAGGGTCAACTCGGTGTCGCCGGGTCTGATCGACCGGCCCGGATTGGCCGAAGACTGGCCCGAAGGGGTGCAGCGCTGGATGGCCGCCGTGCCCCTGGGGAGGATGGGCACACCCGAAGACGTCGGGGACGCCTGCGTGTTCTTGTGCTCCGATCTGGCCCGGTGGATCACCGGCGCTGATCTGGTAGTGGACGGCGGCATTCTCACCAAACCCACTTGGTGAGAGAACCTCTCTGGAGATCGTCAAGAATCTGTTGCTAAAACCAGCAAGCTTAGTTAGTCTAGTCATCGGACTAAGTCATATCCACAAGTGCAAACCACCAGGCAGGAGGATCAATCATGACCGAGATGGTCAACGTTCACGAGGCAAAAACCCATTTGTCGAAGCTTTTGGAACGAGCCCATGGTGGCGAAGAGATCATCCTGGCCAAAGCGGGCAAGCCCTATGCCCGGCTGATGCCCTTGCCGCGCCGCGAGCGCCGGCGTCTAGGGCAGCTTGCCGGGCTTGAGTTGGGTCCTGAGTTCTTCGAGCCCCTGCCAGAAGAGGAGCTTGCGGCGTGGGAAGGCGCGTACACCGGTGAGTGAACTGCTGCTTGATACCCATGCGCTTCTTTGGTGCTGGGCGGATGATCCGGTGCTACCGCCATCAGTCAGGGAGGTCGTCACTGATCCCGGCAATGAAGTCTTTGTTAGTGCAGCCAGCGCGTGGGAGGTAGCCACCAAGTTCCGGCTCGGCCGACTCACTGAATATGAAGGCGCCGTGCTGCGATTCAATGAGTTTGTGGTCGATGCGGCGATGAGGCATCTCCCGGTCACCTACCAACACGGACTTCGCGCTGGCAGCTATTCCGCCGAGCACCGGGACCCGTTCGACCGGATATTGGCGGCCCAGGCGGAGTTGGAGTCGCTGATATTGGTCACGACAGACTCCGCGTTTCGAGAATTCCCCGTCCGGGTTCTGTGGTGAAGGCACGACCAGAGAGATGACGACAAAGACCGTTGGGTTGGTGGGGGCAGGGGTCATCGGTTCGGGATGGGCAGTGCGGGTGCTGGCCCGGGGGTACGACGTGGTGGCCTGGGATCCAGCCGACGGGGCCGAGGGCCAACTGCGGGGGGCCATCGAGCGCGCTTGGCCGGCGGCCACCGAGCTGGGGCTGTTCCCGGGGGCCGATCCGGGCAGGGTGCGATGGGCCGACTCGCCCGAGGAATTGGCCGAAGCAGCCCACTTTGTGCAGGAGAGCGCCCCCGAGGACGAAGCGCTCAAGCGCTCGCTGCTGCACCGACTGGACCATGTCGCCCCACCCCACAAGGTGATGGCCAGCAGTTCCTCGGGGCTGCTGCCCACCCGCTTGGCCGGGGGCTTGCGCCACCCTGAGCGCTTTCTCATTGGCCACCCGTTCAACCCGGTGTATCTGCTGCCGCTGGTGGAGGTGGTGGCCGGCGAGGCCACCAGCCCCGCCGCGGTGGCCGCCGCGGTGGAGCACTACGACGACTTGGTTATGCACCCCCTCGTGGTGCGCAATGAGATCGAGGGCTACCTGTCCGACCGGCTCCAAGAGGCGCTGTGGCGCGAGGTGCTGCACTTGGTGAACGACGGCGTGGCCACCACCGCCGAGCTTGACGACGCGGTGGTCTACGGACCGGGTCTGCGGTGGGCAGCCATGGGCACCAACCTCACCTTTCACCTGGCCGGCGGCGACGGGGGGATGCGCCACATGCTGCATCAGTTCGGCCCCGCGCTGAAACTGCCCTGGACCCACCTGGAAGCCCCCGAGCTCACCGATGAGCTCGTGGATTCGATGGCCTCGGGCACTGAAGCGCAGGCTGAGGGTCGCACGGTGGCCGAACTGGAGCGCCAACGCGACCAGAGCCTCCTGGGTGTGATGCGGGCGCTCAGTGGCACAGGGATCGGCGCGGGCCGACTGATCACCGAAAGAGATGCCCGGATCCAGGCCGCGAACCGGGCAGCCGACGACAGCTAGTTCCCGACAGCCGCCTTCTCCCGAAGGCGGTACTCGGGCACCAGCGTGGCCAGCAGCACGGCTAGTGCTGTCACCGGGATGGCCCACCAATAGACATCCGCTATGGCATTGGCGAACGATTCGACGATGCCATCGCGCACCGCCGCGGGCTCGATGGCGCCGATTTGGGTCGGCACGGCGATGAGAGTCTCGATATCGAGCTGATCGCCACTCGGCACCAGCCGGGGGAGGTAGTGGTCAAGCCGGGCAGTGAACAGGACCCCCATCACCGCGGACCCGAAAGTCTGTCCCAGAGAGCGGAAGAAGTTGGACGCCGACGTGGCCGCCCCCAAGTCGTCATGGGGGACGATGTTCTGCACAGCCACCAAGAGCACCTGCATGATGGCCCCCACCCCGCAGCCCATCGTGAACAAAAAGGCCATGGCCGTCAACGTCGATGTCTCGCTGCTCAAGGTCGACATCAGCCACACGCCCAGGGTGAGCACGGCAGCCCCGAATATCGGCACCGGCTTGTAGCGCCCGGTGCGGGTGAGCACCTGCCCGGCGCTCACCGAGGTGAGCAGCATCCCCAACATCATGGGCACCAACAGCAGCCCCGACCGGGTGGCGTTGACATCGGTGACCACTTGGAGGAACAGCGGTCCGAAGATGCCCGCGCTGAGCATGGCCGCGCCTGCGATGAACTGGATCACACAGGAGATGTTGAACAGCCGGAGCCGAAAAAGCCGGGGTGGCAGGATGGCTTCGGTTGCCCGTCGCTGCTGAGCGACGAACAGGGCCGCACCGCCGACTCCGGCTGCCACCAGTCCGATCGATGGGGCCGACACCCAGTCCCAGGAGTCACCCCCCAACTCCATGGCCAGGATGATGGCGATCACCCACACCAACAGCAGGCCCGCTCCGGCGTAGTCCACCCGGGCCTCGCGGCGGGTGAAGGCCAACTCGAGATGGGTGACCGACATCACAAGCGAGAATCCTCCGAGCGGCAGGACCATGAAGAAGACCCATCGCCAGTGGGCGTAGTCCACCAAGAGGCCCCCCGCCAACGGACCCAAGATGGTGGCCAGAGCGAATATCCCGCCCATGTATCCCTGGTACCGGCCCCGCTCCCGGGGCGACAGCACATCGGCCAATATGGCCATGGACAGAGTGAACAGCCCTCCCGCACCCAGCCCCTGGACAGCTCGCAGCACAATCAGCATGGTCATGCTCGACGAGATGCCGGCCAAAGCCGACCCAATCATGAAGATCACGATGGCGGTTTGGTAGAGGCCTTTGCGGCCCCAGAGGTCCGACAGCTTCCCCCACAACGGCGTCGACGAGGTCGATGCGATGAAATAGGAGGTGAAAACCCAGGTGTACAGGTCCCGCCGACCCAGGTCGCCGATGATGGTGGGCAGCGCGGTGGACACCACTGTGCCCTCGATGGCCGCCATCATCTGGGCCAGCATCAGCGTGAGTATGATGACAAGAACCTGGCGTTTGGGCAGGTTGTCGCCCCCCGAAGGGCTGCTATCACTTACAGAGATGGATTTATCAACACTATTCATATAGGATATCGTGACGGGCGCTGTTCGAGCGTCTAACTTTTGGTAGTGAAAGCAGGCGGATCACTAAGCAATTGCTAGGTGTTTCGGTTGTGGAAGCAATAGCCAAACGGAGAATGCCCCCGGACTCGAACGGGAGGCAATGGGTGGAGATGGCAATGGAGCCTCGTCCTTGGTGGATGGAAAATGCGAACTGCAAAGGGAAGAGCGAACTGTTCTTTCCCCCGGCCGGCGAGCGCCCGTCGGCTCGTGAGCGACGGGAGAACGCAGCCCGCCGCATCTGCGGTGAGTGCGTCGTAATTCGGGCGTGCCGCAGCTGGGCCCGCGACCAGCGTGAGCTCGGGTTCTGGGGCGGAGAGTCGGAGATCGAGCGGGCAGAGGCGGGCTTCGCCCCCTCCACTCCGGTCATAGGTCTGCGGCGCCACCGCACCGAGCGGGAATCGGCCTGAGCCGACTGCACTGAGCAGGCGCCGGATACAGCTGGCGCCGTCAATCTTCTCACCCCACAACGCGCCGAACGAAGGCAGCGATTGCCTCGCTTCCCTCGACCGCCTCGGGATAGTTGGGGTACATGATCTGGAAGTCGTGGATCATTCCCGGCCAGATGCGGAGATCCACCTCGACGCCGGCTGACTCCAGCGCGGCGGCGAATCCGGTGGCATCGTCCAGCAGCACCTCGTGATCTCCGGCGTGGACCAGCATGGGGGGCATGCCCTCCCAGTCGCCGAAGAGCGGCGAGGCCAGCGGATCACGGGGATCATGGCCGTCCAGATACCACCTGGCGGCGGTCACCGCGTCTTCGTGGCCGAACATCACGTCCAGCTCGTCGCGCTCGGCGTGACTCACCGAGGAGTTGGTCAGATCAACCCAGGGCGACAGGCACACTCCCGCCCCGGGCAGCGGCCATCGGTGGTCGCGGGCTCCCAGCAAGACGGCGCCGACCAAGCCGCCGCCGGCGGAGTCGCCGATGAACGCAATGCGGTCCGGGTCGATACCGGTGTCCAGCATCCAGCGGTAGGCGGCCAGGCAGTCTTCGACCGCGGCTGGAAATGGATTCTCCGGGGCCAGGCGGTAGTCGATCAAGAGGATCCGGGCCGGGATCAACGAGGCCAGATGGGATCCGAAGCCCTGGTGCGAGATGATGGATCCCACCCGGTAACCGCCGCCGTGGAAGAACAGCAGCGCGGGCAGGCTTTCCAGATCGTGCCCCTCGGGGTGCAGCCAAGCGGCGCCGGGCACACCGGGGATCTCGACATCTTGTTTGACCACCCCATCGGCTAGCGGTGTGGCGGCGGCGTTGGCATCCAACCGGGCTCGGCGCTGCGCCGCGGTTTCAGTGGGGTCGGGCTTGGGGGCGGACGCCAGCATGGACCGCACGGCTTCGAATTCTGGACTTGGCATCCCCGGAGACTAACCCTTGCCCCAAAGGCTCACGGGTCTTGGAACCGGCAGAAAGGCATCTCGGGACGGGTTCCTAGCTGAGCCGAGCCGGCGTTAGCCTGGGCGGGCGATGACCGGCGAACTTCGAATGCTCACCATTCACGCCCATCCCGACGATGAGTCGTCAAAAGGGTCGGCGACGGTGGCCATGTACACCGACAAAGGGGTGGTGGCCTCTCTGGTGTGCTGCACCGGCGGTGAGGAGGGTGACATCTTGAACCCGGAGATGGACCGCCCGGAAGTGCGGGACAATCTAGACCAGGTCCGCCGGGACGAGCTGGTCGAGGCCGCTGACGTGCTCGGTTATGGCAGCGTGCACTGGCTTGGCTACCGCGACTCCGGCATGCCCAAGAGCGATGCCAACGCTGATCCCAGCAGCTTTGCCCAAGCTCAGCTGGAAGAGGCCGTCGGCCGCTTGGTAGCCATCATCCGCGCCGAGCGCCCCCATGTGGTGGTCACCTACGGGGAGGACCAGCAGGGCTACCGCCACCCCGACCACCTGAGGGTGGCCGAAATCAGCGAACCGGCCTTCGACGCCTCCGGCAGCCCCGACGCCTTTCCCGAGGCCGGCGAGCCGTGGCAGCCACTGAAGATGTACTACGTGACTTGGTCTCGGAATCGGATCACCGCTCTGCACGAGAAGTTCGGCGAGCTGGATCTGGAGTCGCCCTACGACGAGCGCTGGTTCAGCCGGCCGTCCAACGACGATGCCATCACCACCCGAATCCAGTGCGCCGGCTATTTCGACCGCCGTTCCAAGGCCCTGCTCGCTCACCGCACGCAAGTCGACCCCGACTCCAAGTTCTGGTTCGGCCTGCCCGATCACCATATGGCTGATGCCTATCCGTGGGAGGACTACGTGCTGGGACGCAGCCTGGTGGACACCGACTTGCCAGAGACCGACCTGTTCGCGGGTATCGGATAGCGACCATGGAGCGGGCCCGATTCCTGAGCGCTGACTGGTTCGGGTTAAACGTGGAGGCTGCGTCGGGCTGGCCGGAGCGGCCGGGAGTGGATTGCTCGGCCAACTATGAGGTCACCGGAGCACCTGATGGCAAGGTCCGCTACCACACCGTCATCCGCGACGGCCGTCTGGTGGAGATGGCCTCAGGAAAGCTGGCCGACGCAGAGGTGGGTATCGTCTACAAGTACGCCGACGCCCGGGCCGAAGTGGCCAGCGGCGAGCACCCCGATCTGGCCTTTATGTCGGGCCGGATGAAGCTAGAGGGGGAATACGCCCGCTGGGTCTACGGCCTGCGCCCGCTGCTGGATTCACCCGAGTACGACGCCTTTCGGTCAACTTTGGCCGAATACACGGATTTCTAGCGTAGCGCTGGTCTTTCTCAGCAGTCGCGTTGGGCGTCGCGGAGGTCGGCGTAGCTCAGCAGCCGTGCGCCAGAGCGGTGGATGGCGGTGCGCAGCGACGGGTCGTGGGCGACCAGCAGGTACTGCTCCACCCGGCTGAGCCAGCCCGGATCCAGCTCCCGCAGCTCGGGAGTGTCGATGGCCGGCGATACCACCAACTCGGTCACTCCCGGCGCCAGGTTCTCCACCGCGTCCTCCAGTGTTCGCCGAGCAGGGCGCCCTCGGATCTGCACGAGGTGGTCGGGGGCCAACACCCCCGCATCGCTGGCCAGGCGGCGGAACGGAAACCCGGCCCGCCGCTCCTGGCCACTTCCCCCCAAGCGCATAGGCAGCGCCATCTCCACGGCCAACTCCAAGTACACGTCGAAGAACTCGGGGCGCATCAGCAAGGTGTCCAGATGGGGGCTCAGGTGAGTCAGGTCGCAGCCCCATTGGCCGGCCCGCTCGATCTGGGCCCGGCACTCTCGGTGGACCTCGTCGAGGTCGCTGTGCTCCCAGGAGTCAGTAGGAGTGCGGGGGAAGCCGCCATCGCCGTCCAACAGCGACGGTGCCTGGGTAATCGGCCCCCATCGGTAGTTGTCGAACTCGGCGTTGAGGGTGAGGTCGATTCCCACCGGGGTGTGGGCGAAGCGTCCGGCTGCATCCCGGGCCCACGGGCACGGCACCATCAAGCCGGCCGCAGTAGCCACTCCGATGTCCATGTCCAGGCACTCGGCGATGGCCGCGTTGGCCGCGTGGGACTGCCCCAAGGTGTCGCAGGTGATGATCAGGGCTCGACCCGAGGGGGCGCCGCCCACGCGTTCCAATAGCTCGCTCACAGGTATGGCCAAACTACCGCCCGCGGCAACCGAAGCGGTCACGGGAGCACTTCATCAGCGCTGCCGCAGGCGCCCCACAACCCCAACCCTTGGCCCCGAGCGTCAGCTGCAACCGCATAGAAGGCGCCGGCGTGAGTGGTGTTGGGCTCGATGATCAGTGCCTCGGCATACCCGTTGGCGACTATCTCGAGGTTGACGAACAGGCCGTCGTCGGCTCGATGGATGTAGGCCAGCAAGCGGTTGTAGCGGTCCCGGGCCTCGGCGTCGCGGGTCAGACGCACCTCGGTGCCCACCGGCAGCAGTGACCGGGTAAAGGCACTGGCCTCGTCGCCGTAGCACTCGACTGGCAAGAATCCGCCGGTGGCCTCAGGGGTGTCGATGCCGATCAGCCGCACCCGCTCGGTTCGGTGGGCGACTTTCACCACCACCGTGTCCCCGTCGGTCACCTCCACCACGGTGGCGGCTGCCCCCGCTGGCGCCGCGGCCGGCTCAGGCGAGCTACCGGGCTGGCGGGTGAGACCGCCGGAGCCCGGCGCGCAGCCGAACGCGGCCAGCAGCCCGCACGCCAGCAGCCCGTACGCCAGGAGCCCGGCGACCGTCCTTCCAGTCGCCATCGCCAGAAGCGGGGCGGCACCCGGCGGCTTCACGCAGCACGGGGAACGTCGTCGGAGGGCGTGGGTGCGGGTCGGGCCGCGGGGGAGTGGCTCTTCAAAGCCGCACGGGCTTGGGCCAGGCCCCTACGCCCGATTTCCTTGGTGCGCTCATCGATCCGCCAGTCGGGCGGCGCCTCCAATAGCGTGAGCTGTTGCCTCATGTCTCCAGTATCCCGGTAGGAGTGACAGTTTGGGCCGGGGAGGGTGGGATTTCTTTGGAAAACCGCTCTGAGGTGGGGAAAGGAAGTGTTCTAGGCGGTCGGGCCGCCGCTGGTCATGCTGCGGTATACCTCCAGCAGCGCCGCTTTCTGCTCGTCGGAGAGGCTGGCGTCAGCTCGGATGGTGGCCTCGGTGTCGGAGACGCCGTCAGGGTTCTCGCCATTGGCGTCGTCAATGCCGGCGGCTTGGGCCAGCAAGGTCTCCGCCGACAAGTTCAGCGCTGTGGCCAGCGACTTGATCACCCGCACCGACGGCTGGTGCAGGCCCCGCTCCAGCTGGCTTAGGTAGGGGTTGGACACCTGGGCGAGATCGGACAACTCCCGCAGAGTCAGCTGGGCCAGCTTGCGCTGGCTGCGCAGATAGTTCCCAAATGCCTCGACGGCGGATTGATCCATGGTTCGGCCTCAGCTGTCGTACTCGTAGAATCCCTTGCCGGTCTTGCGGCCCAGATGCCCGGCGGCCACCATGCGCCGCAGCAGCGGCGGCGGAGCATGGTGGGAGCCTTTGAACTCTTCGTAGAGCACGTCGGCCACCGCCTCGATGGTGTCCAGTCCGATCAGATCGCACAGCGTCAGTGGGCCCATAGGGTGGCCGCAGCCGTATATCATCCCGCTGTCGATGTCGGCCGCGCTCACCTTGCCCTCGTCGAACATACGGATGGCATCGAGCAGGTAGGGCACCAGCAGTCGGTTCACCACGAACCCGGCCCGGTCGCGACAGCGGATGACCCGCTTGCCCAGAACTTCCACTGCGAAGCGGTCGACCCGGTCGATGGTCTCTAAGGAGGTGCCCAGCGAACGCACCAGCTCCACCAAGGGTTGTATCGGGGCTGGGTTGAAGAAGTGCATGCCGAGCACCATGTCCGACCGGCTGGTGATGGAACCCAGGGTGATGATGGGAATGGATGAGGTGTTGGTGGCCAGGATGGCTTTTGGGGCCATCACCTTGTCCATGGCCCGAAACACCGACAGCTTTTCTTCCAGCGATTCGATGACCGCCTCGATCGCCAAATCCCGGTCGGCCAGGTCTCCCATGTCAGTGCTGAAGCTGAGCGAGTCCAAGGCCAGGTCTCGAGTTGCCGCCGGTACCTTGTTGCGGGAGACCGCCTTGTTGAGGGAATTCTCGATCGACTTCCGGGCGATGCTGACTGCGGTGTCGTCCACCTCGATCACCAGGGTGTCCAAGCCGGCACGGGCGCACACCTCAGCGATGCCCGATCCCATTATCCCGCCACCGATCACCCCGACTTTGTTGATCGGCTCTGCTGGCGATTCGAGCTCTTGTAGCGGCAGAGCGTCAGTTTCCGTGCTCATTATTCCCTTCCACCGCCGGAAACCGACGGCCCCTACTTGCGTGTTCAATATAGTACGCAGGCGATAGAAAAATAAAACGGGGCCGGTCTAAGACCGGCCCCGTTTGCAGAGAAGAACTGAGGGGGGAATCAGCTCTTCTTGACGACTGGCTTTGCCGGGGCGGAGCCGTTGGGGCTTGCTGCGGCCAGCAGGCTCTGGGCGAATTCCTTCTGAGTGTTGAGCAGCGCCTCGGCGAACCCGAAGCTGGCGTCCATCAGCTCCTTGGGCTCGGGAAGAGCGTCAAGACCGGGGACGGCCTCGACCTTCAGACCCTCAGGGGCGATGTTGCCCACCGTATCGGCCCAGGTGCGGACACCTTCGACGATGGCGGTCTGGCTCACCTTGAGGGCGCTGAGGACCTGTTCTTGCATGGCTTCAGTGATTTCTTTGACGTCGGTCATGTTGCTTACTTTACTTAGCAAAAGCTTGAAGGGCAACTCAAAGGAGATCTTTTCTCAATGTCGCAGGCGGAATGTCCTCAGGCTGAGACAGTGTCACCGGGGCGCATCTTCACGTAGAGCCCCGGCGAATCCTCCAATGGTGCGTAAGCCTTGCTGCCCAGCTGCTTGGGAGCGTCGACCTTGTCGCCAGCTCGTAGGCTGATCCATTGGGACCAGTCCTCCCACCACGTCTGCTGGTGCTTCTCAGCGCCTTCCAGCCATCGCTCGGGGGCCTCCGCGATCTGGTCGTTGGTCCAGTGGCGGGCCTTGGGGCCGGGCGGGCTCACGATACCGGCGATGTGCCCCGAAGTGCTGAGCACGAAGCGGTTGTGCCCGCCCAACAGGGTGGCCGTGCGGTAGGCCGCCGTCCACGGGACGATGTGGTCGTCGATGGCCGACAAAACGTAGCTGTCCTGCTTGACGTCGGCGGGGTGCAGCATGGTGCCGTCAACCTCAAAGGCATTGTTGGCGAACTGATTCTGGAGGTAGCACCGGCGCAGGTAGCTGCTGTGCATGCGGGCCGGCATCCGAGTGCTGTCGTTGTTCCAGGCCAGCAGGTCGAACGCCGGGGGATCCTCGCCCAACAGCCAGTTCTTGACCACGTACTGGAAGATCAGGTCGTTGGCCCGGATGGCGTCGAAGGTGCGGGCCATCTCGCTGGCCTCCAGATACCCCTGGTCGGCCATCTTCCGCTCGAGCCCGGCCACGGTGGCCTCGTCGGTGAACGCCCCCAGCACGCCGGGGTCGGAGAAGTCGGTCAGGGTATTCAAGAACGTGGCGGTGCCGATGGGCTGGTCGCCGGTGGCCGCGCCGTAGGCCATGGCAATGGCGGTGAGCGTGCCTCCCAGGCACACGTTGACGGTGTTCACCTTCTCCTGGCCGGTGATCTCCCGCACGACTCGGAGGGCGTCGAGAGGTCCCTGGCGGAGGTAGTCCTCGAAGCTGGTGTCGCGCATCGATCCGTCGGGGTTGCGATAGCTGATGGTGAAGCAGGTGTGGCCGTGCTGCACTGCCCACTCGATCAGGCTCTTTCGCGGGGCCAAATCCATGATGTAGTACTTGTTGATCCACGGCGGGCAGAACAGCAGCGGGGTCTCATAGACCTGCTCGGTCTGGGGTTCGTACTGGATCAGCTCGATCAAATCGCTGCGGTACACCACCTTGCCGGGGGTCATGGCCATGTTCAGCCCCGGCTCGAACCCCGAGTCGTCCACTTTCGACGGCCATCCGTCGTTGTGGCGCAGATCGTGGAGCATGTTGGAGGCCCCCTTCACCACGCTGGCCCCGCCGGTGGCCGCCGCTTTGGCCAGGGCGTCGGGGTTGGTGAGCAGCATGTTGGTGGGGGCCAGGGCGTCGAAGGCGAAAGAGGCGGCGAACTTGGCCTTGTGGTGATCGGCCTCGTCCAGCTTGGCGGCGTCGATGAGGTCGTCGGCCAGGTTCTTGGACAGCAGATAGGTCTGCTGGAGGCCGAAGAAATAGGGGTTGTCCTGCCACGCCTCAGAGGTCCAGCGGTGGTCTTTGGGCTGGGGTTGGACAGGGGCGGGGGCATCGGGATCGGCAGTCTTGGTCGCCTTGGCCAGCGTGGCTGCCCCCACCTTCATGGCCCCGGCGGCCGCCTTGAGCAACGCCGTGCCCACTCCTACTGGGTTGGCCGCCGCCTTCATACCCGCGTTCACCAGGGTGCGAGCGAAGTAGACCGGATCGAGCGAGTCGAGCACCTGGTCTCCCACCCAATTAGGGTCCAAGAGGTCGGACTCGCCTGCGGTAGCCCCGATAGATCCTGCTTCTGCGTCGTCGCTCACGGTTGGGAACTTTACCAAGCAGGACTCCATTGACCGTCACCGTGGAGTCATAGAGTGGCGGGATGGCTTCACGACGTGACGGGATGACGGTTCCCCTGTTCGGCCCCCTGGATCAGCAGGCCGCGCAGATGGCTGAGCTGGTCGAGTTGGGATATACCGATGTGTGGTCGTCGGAGTCCAACTCCCACGATGCCTTCGCCCCGCTGGTGCTGGCCTCGCAGTGGGCGCCGTCGCTGCGGCTGGGCACCGCCATTGTCCCGGCCTACACCCGTGGTCCGGCGCTGATGGCCCAATCGGCGGCCACTTTGGCCTCGCTGGCGCCGGGCCGGTTCCTTCTCGGGGTGGGCAGCTCTTCGGATGTGATCGTGGAGCGGTGGAACTCGATCCCGTTCGACGACCCCTACCAGCGGGTGCGGGACCTGGTGCGATTCCTCAAGCCGGCCTTGGCCGGAGAGAAGGTGAGCGGCCACTACGAGACCTTCTCAGTGCAGGGATTCCGGCTGGGAATGGCTCCCCCCGAGCCGCCTCCCATCCTGGTGGCCGCACTGCGGTCTCAGATGCTGACTCTGGCCGGGAAGGAGGCCGATGGGGCCATCATCAACTGGCTGTCGGCTCAAGACACCGCCCGGGTGAGCGAGATCGTCCATGCCCAAGGCCCGGGCAAAGAGGTTGTGGCCCGTATTTTCGTGTGTCCCAACCCCGACCGGGATACGGTTATGGCCCAGGGGCGGCGGGCAGTGGCCGGCTACCTGAACGTGCCGGTCTACCGGGCTTTCCACGAGTGGCTGGGCCGGGGGGAGCTGCTGGCTGAGCACTGGGAGCGGTGGGCGGCCGGCGATCGGGCCGGGTCGCTGGAGGCCATCCCCGAGCAGGTGGTGGACGACCTGATCGTGAACGGCACCCCCGAAGAGTGCCGAAAGCACATTGACCGCTATTTCGACAACGGCGTCACCACCTCATCGCTCATGGTGATGCCCTTGGGCGGGATCGACCCCTGGGAGGCGGTCAGGTCGCTAGCGCCGCGGCCTGCTGGAGGTGTCTGACATAGTCGGCCATCTGATAGCCGGCCGCCGCCCCGCTGGTGGACGGCATGACGTACACCGGGCGACCGGCCAGATGCTGGGACTGTGGGCCGGCCTGAGCCTTTCGGTCCACTGCGGCTCGCCAGCCGGCTAGCCCCACAAAGCACACTGCGGCGGGCTTGAGCCACCTCGCCAACCACGACAGCCGGTCGAGGCCCAGGCGGTACTCCTCGGTGGATAGTGCGTCGGCCCGGGGGGTAGCCCGCTTCACCAAGTCGGTCATGCCCACGCTGTGGTCGATGAGAGCTCGTCGGGGATCCCGGTCGGCGCTCACCAGGCCGGCGGCCAGCGCTGCGGGCCAGAATCGGTTGCCGGGCCGGGCGAACCCCGCACCGGCGTCGGCCGCGTACACGCTGGGGTTCAAGCCGCAGATCAACAGGCGCATATCCGGCCCCACGGTGTCGGGCAGGGTCCGGGCTCTGCGGGCCTTTACGACGAGCGTGGCCGCTTTGGGGGGCCGCCCCGTCCGCTCCATGCCGTCGAGAGCGAACCCGGCCCCTTCCATCAGGGGCGCTATCCAGTCTTGGGGCCACTGGGAGAAGCGGCGCCCCGGGAAGTCGTCATCGGAGAATGGCTCGAAGTCGGCATCCCCCTCAAAAATGTGGAGCTCTACCGGGGAGCCGGGGGCCAGAGCCCGGTGCAGGTCGGCCAGAGCCAGTGGGACATGGCGGCGGTCGAGGTGGACATAGCTGCGCGACGCCCACGCTCCAGCCAGCGACCCAGCAGCCACGGGCAGCGCGGCCAAATCAGCCCGGCATCGCAGGGCATCCGGAGCATGATCGGGGACCATTTCCAGCATGGACCGCGCCGCGTCGATGGCCAGCGCCGGGCTGGGCAGCACCGCTGTGTGCCAGCCGGGCCCGCAGCCGAGATCAGCAGTGATCCCGTCGGGCCGGTCAAGGGCGGCGAACGCCTCAACCGCCGAGGTGGATTTGGGCTCTCGCTCGGCTCGCCATTCAGCAGCCTGGTCTTCGTAGACGCTGATGGTGGCTCGATCGGCCATGTCTCAGTGCAGCGGCCAGATCTTCTTGAACAGCCGGGCGATCACTGCGCCCACCAGGGCACCGACCACTACGTCGGAGGTGTGGTGGATGCGGACGTGGACCCGGCTAGCAGCCACCACCGAGGCAGCGGCCCAGAAGGGCCAGCGCCGGCGTCGGGACTCGGACAACAGCGCAGCGGCCACCACCGCCGCACTGGCGTGACCGCTGGGGAAGCTGCTGGTGAGGGGCTGGCGCAGTCGGTGGGGGTGGTCGTGCTCAGCCAGCGGACGGGAGCGGTTGAAGGCTGACTTGATCGGTCCGTTGACCAGCGCCGACTCCACCGCCAGGGCTGCCGACACCCGCAAGGCGTTGCGCCGGCCCCGTTTGGAGGTGGCCCCGGCCCAGGCCAGGGCATGCCACAGGATGCTGAAGTTACCCAGCTCCGAGGCGGTGTAGAACACCCGGTCGGCCACCGGATTCCCCCGCAGGCGGTCGAACACTTCCTCGACCGCGTTGTCGAGGGTTTCGATGGCGGCCTCCAAGCCGGCGGGGAGGTCCGATTTGTGGAGGATCGGCTCTTCGGGGGTTGACTCGTCGAAGATCTCAGCCTCGTCGAGAGCGGCGACCTCTTCAGCGTCGAGAGACCCTTCCGAGCGCTCAGCGCCTTCGGGCGTCATTCGCCGGCAGCCCGAATCGTCTTGTAGGCCACGCCCACCTCGTGGTTGGCGTCGCCCAGCACCTTGTAGCCGGTCTCATCGCGAATCTGGTCGAAGTTCTCGGCCACGTCCTCAACGGTGAGGTCGGGGTTGTAGTAGCCCGGCGTACGGCCGATGAAGAACCGGGCCACCGTGCCGCCGGCCGCGGAGTACACCTCGCCGGAAGCCGGGCAGTCCTCATGGGCCAAAAAGCACACCACCGGGGTGACCAGCTCCGGGTTCATAGCCTCTTTGATCTCTTCGCCGAAGATGGCCTCGGTCATGCGGGTGGTGGCCACCGGCGCTATGCAGTTGGCCTTGATGTTGTACCTGGCGCCTTCCAGGGACAGCGTGTTGGTGAGTCCCACCAGCCCCATTTTGGCCGCGCTGTAGTTGGACTGGCCGAAGTTGCCCAACACCCCGGCGTTTGATGTGGCGCACACGATGCGGCCATAGCCCTGCTCCCGCATCTGGGCGAAGGCCGGTCGGGTAACGTTGAACGCTCCCCGGAGGTGGACGGCGAGCACGGGGTGGAGCTGCTCGTCCTCCAGCTTGTGGAAGGTCTTGTCCCGCAGGATGCCGGCGTTGTTGATCACGACGTCCACTCGGCCGAACGCCTCCATTGCGGTAGCGGTGATGGCGGCCCCGCCCTCGGTGGTGGCCACCGAGTGGGTATCGGCCACCGCTTCGCCGCCGCCGCCGTTGATCTCATTGGCCACCCTCTGGGCCGGCCCTTCGCTGGCCCCGGTGCCGTCGGCCGACCCGCCCAGGTCGTTGATCACCAACCGGGCCCCCCGCCGGGCCAGCTCCAGCGCGTACAGGCGCCCCAGTCCGCCGCCCGCCCCGGTGACGATCGCCACCCGGTTGTCAAAACTCAATGCCATGGCCTGAAGGTTAGGGCGAGTAGGCCGCAGTCGGCACCGTCAGCGGTATGCCCCGGGAGAGGTGAGGGGTTTGCGGTGCCAGCGGCGGGGGGTGGTGATTATCGACCTCGGGTAGTCCTCGAACAGCCAGCGGGCGAAGTTTCGCCGGGTCCAGGGAGTGAGGCCGGCGATGCGCACCGCGCCCCGGGCGCCGGGGCGGGTGGCCAGGACGCGGCCGAGGCGGCGGGCCATGCGGTGGTCGGCGAACAGTTCTCGGCGCACGAAGCGGCGGTAGTTGGCCATCACCTGATCGGCGCCGCCGCCTTCCAGCACGGCGTTGGCCGCGCCGATGCCGGTGAGGAGGGCCTGGGCGATGCCCTCGCCGCTCATGGGGTCGGTGGCCGCCGCGGCGTCGCCCACGAACATGGTTCGCTGGGCGGTCAGCGGGGTCTTGTCGATGCGGGCCGGGATGGGCCAAGCCCGGTGGGTCGTCTCGGGGGCGGCGCGGTGGCCCAGCACGGCCCGGATGTGGTCTCGCTCCAGCAGCTCCCGCCACAGCTTGCCCATCTCGCCCACCGCCACCGGACCGCCCCGTCGTACGCCGAACCCCACGTTGGCCCGGCCGTCGGGCAGGGGAAACGACCAGACGTAGCCGGGCAAGATCTCCTCTTCGAACCACACCCACAGGGCCCGACTGGCCGAGGGGTCCACCCCCGACCAGTACTGGCGGAAGGCATGCCAGTCTCCTCGGTAACCGTGGTGGGCCAAGCCCAGGTATTTGCGGGTGGGCGACCACATCCCGTCGGCGGCGATCACGTAGTGAGCCTGCATCGCCCCGATGTTCTTCACCTCCAGCACGACATGGCCGTCTTCTTCGACCACGCCTTGGCTGTTGGCGCCCTCCACGAGTTCGGCGCCTGCCGATTTCGCCTGCTCCACCAGGGCGTTGTCCAACTCTGACCGGGGTACTACCGCGGCGAATTGGCCGCCTCCCCGGGGCAGGGGGAACTCTATGGTGCGGCCGGAGGGCGACCGGATGCACACGTCTTCCACCGGCATCCACGACGAGATGGGCGTCGGGTCCAGTCCCAAGCCCTCGAGGAGCCGCAGCGCCCCGGCGGTGAGGCCGTCGCCGCACGCTTTGGGCCGGGGGAAGCGAGCCCGGTCTACCATCACAACCCGCTTTCCGGCCCGGGCCAAAGTGATGGCCGCCGCGCAGCCGGCCGGTCCGGCCCCCACGACGGCAGCATCCCACGCCCCGCTCATCGGATCGACAGGGTCATGCGCTTTGCCCCCGCTCGGGGTCTAGAGCCTGGGTTTGCCCCGGTGTTGTCGCGGGGTCGTCAGCCGGGGTCGCCTCGGGCGTGGGCTCCTCGAGAGCAGTGTCCCCCGGCTCGCCCTCCTCGGGGGCAGTGTCCCCCGGCTCGCCCTCCTCGGGGGCAGTGTCCCCCGGCTCGCCCTCTTCGGCAGGCGGCGGAAAAGTGCAGAGATCGGGTCTGTTGTCTTCGTCGACGTCCACCGGCGCGTGGGTGTCGGTGCAGTCCTCGGGGAGGACACACTGCTCGGGCAGGCCATCGTCGTCATATTCCACCTCGCCGTCGCCGTCTGCATCCATCGGCAGCACCGAGGAGGTGCAAACGCCGTCGCAGTTGATGCCCTCTCGAGGCTGATAGAGCGCGGCCACCGAGTCTCGCAGCACGGTGCCGTCGGAGTAGGTTCGGCTGCGCTCGGTGGTTCGCAGGGTGCAGAACCGGCGCGGGGTGTCATAGCGGTTGGTCCACTCCACCTCGGCGTACGCCGTGGAGTACAGGCTAACGGTGACGCTCTCTTCGGTAACCGTGGGCCACAGCAGCACCGCGTAGGGATTGGGGTTGCGGAACTTGAAATCGGGCTTCGGCCAGGAGATGGTGGCGTCCACTCCCTCCCGGTAGCGGGCGATGTCGATGCTGTGCGCCTGGTACTCGGGGAACTCCATCCCCGCGTTGAAGGCCGCGGTGAACAGGGTGGTGATGAACTGGGAGATGCCCCCGCCCACATCCGAGCTGTACACCCCGTCGTAGATGACTCCGGCGTCCACGAACCCCTTCTCCTCGGTGCGCTCACCCACGTATTCGTTGACCGAGAACGTCTCACCCGGATAGACCACCGCCCCCTGGATCAGCTCGGCGATTCGATGGATGTTGGAGACCCGGTCTTGACCCGGGGTGTAGTAGGTGGTGAACCGGCCGGTCAGCTGCGCAATTCCCCGTTCAACCAGCCAGCTCTGGTCGTTTATCTTGTCGGATTCCCGCAGCTCCAATTCCACGGCGGGCAGTTGGGTCTTCAGGGCCTCGAGCACCTCGCGGTATGCCAACTCATCACAGCAGATTAGGGCGGGCACTTCGCTGACCAGCACCGGCGTATCGTCGGTCACCGTGAGCACTGGTTCGGACGCCACGGTGGCGACCTCGATGAAGAGCTCCGCGAGGTCGTCTTCCAGCTTCTGCCGATCGATGTCGTAGCTCCACTCGTTATTGACGTTATAGAGGATCACCCACGATCGAAGCTGGGCTGGCTGCACCCGCTTGGTGGCTTCCTCAACCGTCACCAACAGGCCTTGGGCGGTTCGCTGATTTATCCAGTCGGCGGTCGTGGAAATCGTAGTCTCGGCAACCTCGGGCGAGATGAGGCGAACGTCGGCATCGGCCATCAATGGGCTGGCACCGCGTCCAGCGGCATCAAGCAATTGGGGGAGCGCCGAGGACAGGCTGGCGACTTCTCCGGGCACACCGGGAGTCACTTGGAATATGCCGTTTTCCAGCACGATGGTGGGGTCGACTGGTGGCAGGTGCAACTCGGCCTCCAGCTTCGCGATCTGGCTGTCGCTGGTGGACACTTCGAACAGCAACTCTGATTGAGAGCTCTCAAAAAATGACGCAGTCCAACCGATGGGGTTGCTCTCGTCGCCGTCCAGCGCCATGATCGCGGCGACGGTGCCTTCCACGTCAACCGCCAGTCCGACCTCCTCGGCGGTGAAGGTGACGACCCGGCTGGGGGTGGCGATCTCTATCGGGGTTTGCTGGAAGCGCTCAGCCAGCTCCACCACCACATTGGTGACGTCATCCTCGCTCAGCCCTCCGATGTCGATGCTGATATCGGGAATGACCGGACTTTCCAGCTTCAGCCCTCGGGGGGTCTTGTCGTCGTTGCCGGAGGAGTCCACCAGCCAAGAAATCAGCCAAATGGCCAAGAGCGCGACCGGAGCGATCATGAGGGCCCAGACCCAGAGGGGACGGGGAGGTCGGCGTAGGCGGAGTGGGGAGTGCGGATCCATGCCGGTCATCGGATGGTAGCGGGATCGTGTCGCCGATCGGGTTCAAGCGGGGAAGTGAACATGGTGGGGCTCAGAACAACTTGGCCTGGTCGGGCTCGATGCCCCTGAGCAGGTCGTAGTCGATCTCCACGCACTCGATGCCCCGGTCGGCGCTCAAGGCCCGAGCCTGGGGCCGAATGACCTGAGCGGCGAACACTCCCCGCACCGGTGCCAGAACCGGATCGCGGTTCAAGAACTGGAGGTAGCGGGTGAGCTGCTCCACCCCGGCAATCTCGCCCCGCCGCTTCACCTCCACAGCAATGGCGATTCCGTCGGCGTCCCGGCACAGCAAGTCCACCGGGCCGATGTCGGTGGGGTACTCGCGGCGTACCAGCCGGAATCCGTCTCCCAGCACCTCGGGCGACGCCGCCAGCAGCTCTTGCAGATGGGCCTCCACTCCGTCTTTGTCCAGACCGGGGTCGTGACCCAGCTCGTGGGCGGTGTCGGAGATCAGCTCGTGGATGGTGATAATGAGCTTCTCGCCGGCCGGATTGACGACCGTCCAAACGCCGTCTTCCTCCGACAGCCGATTGGGGGCGTTCATCCAGTTCAGCGGCTTGTAGGCCCCGCCGTCGGCATGGATGGCCACGCAGCCGTCGGCCTTGATCATGATGAGCCGCACTGCCTCGGGCAGATGTGCGGACAGCCGGCCGTCGTAGTCCACCGAGCATCGGGCGATTACCAATCTCACAGCAGCTCCCAATCTACGGTTCTGTGCAATTGAATACGGCGCACGTTTGCAACACGTTGAAATAGCAGTGTTCTTGGAAGTTCCAGCTCTACCGTCCACGGACAATCTACGGGGAGGCAGAGCCGAGAATCACCGGGAGATGACGGCCGAGGCGAAATCGGGGTGGCAGATCACGAAATCCGACACGTAGGTGTCGGACTGGTTGAACCGCAGCTCAGATCCATTGAGGTGGGAGACGTGCAGCCCGGCGGCCGTGGCCACCGCGGCGGGAGCGCACAGGTCCCATTCGTGCAGCCCCGATGCGTGGGCATAAACCTCGGCTTCGCCGCCTATGACGGCGGCGGCTTTGGCCCCGGCCGAGCCCAACTGGACGATGCTGGCCCCGATGGCGTCGGCGATTCGCCGGGACAGGCGACCGGGGCGGCTTCTGCTGGTGATGACCCGGGGCGGAACAGCGGCCTCGGGAGTAGGTGAGGCCGGCTGGGTGACCAGGGTGATGGCTTGGGCGGGGAGGGCCACCGCGGCGGCGATGGGTGTGCCGTCGGCGACCAGGGCCACGTGGACCGCCCAATCGGTGCGACCCGGAGTGGAGAACTCCCGCGTGCCGTCCAGCGGGTCGACGATCCACACTCGATCGTGCTGAAGCCGTCGGCGGTCGTCCGTCGACTCCTCCGACAGCACCATGTCGTCGGGACGGTGCTCGTTCAGGGCGTTTTCGATGAACTCATGGGCGGCGGCGTCACCTCGAGCTCCCACCGCGAACGGGGCCAGACGCTGTCCGCTCATCTCGGCCCGCAGCTTCACCAGCCGATCTCCGGCTTCGGTGGCCAGCCAAGCGGCCAGCTGGTGGTCGTTCACGGCATTGAACAAATGCCGAGCAGGTCCATCACCTGATTGCTGAGGCCAGGGGCGACTGCGATGAAGCCGTCCATCAGCGGGTCGGGCCGGTTGAATACCACATCGGCGCCGTCGATCCCGAACACCCGCCCGCCGCCTGCTCTCACCAGCGCGGCCCCGCCGGCTACATCCCACTCGTTCTTGGGCACCAGCGTCCAGGTGGCGTCGGCCAACCCGGCGCCCACCAGGCTCAGCTTGTAAGCCACCGAGCCCATGTTTCGCACGGCAATCGGCGTGGCGAAGAAGCGCTCCCACTCGCCCCGCTTGACCTCGCTGCGGGAGGCCAGCACCAGCGCGCCCCGCAGGTCGGTGGTGGGTGTCGTCTGGGCCGGGGAGCCGTTGCATACCACCCCGGTCTCGTCCGATCCGATGATGAGGTGACCGTTGGGCGGGCTCAACACGCCACCGGCCACTGGCACGCCGTCTTCCACCAGACCCACCGACACGCACCATTCGGGGATGCCGTCGATGAACTCCCGAGTGCCGTCTATGGGATCCACCACCCACACCCTCCGCTGGACCAACCGGTCGCCGGCGTCGGTGGTCTCCTCCGACAGCCAGCCCTCATTGCCTCCTCGCAATGCCTCGGCCAGCACCTCGTTCACGGCGGTGTCGGCCGCGGTCAGCGGATCGCCCCCGTCCTTCAGCTCGGCCTCGACCTCGCCAGGCGTGAACCGCTCCAGCACTTCGGCGGCCGCGGCCAGCGCATCGGCTATCCGGGCCAGATCGTGAGAGCGGGACATCTCAGCTGGCTATCCAATCGAATTGTCGGAGCGCGACATAGGAGCCGGCTATCCAATCGAATTGTCGGACCGCAGCATCTCAGTTGCCGGGCTATTCGAGATAGCCCTCGGCCACCAGGTGGTCGATGATGGTCTGAGCGGCCTGGTCGGGCGTCTGATCCACGGTGGGCAGAACGATTTCGGCGTCGATGGGCTCCTCGTAAGGGTCGGAGATGCCGGTGAACTCCTTGATGATCCCGGCTCGGGCCTTGGCGTACAGGCCTTTGCGGTCCCGCTGTTCGCACACCTCCAGCGGTGTGGACACGTGCACCAGCACGTAGCCGCCGTTGGCTGAGATGGCCTCCCGGTTGCGGCGCCGGGGCTCGGCGTAGGGGGCGATCGGCGCACAGATGGCGATGCCGCCGTGCTTGGTTATCTCCGAGGCCACGTACCCGATGCGGGTGATGTTGATGTCGCGGTGCTCCTTGGAGAACCCCAGCTCCGACGACAGGTTGGTGCGCACGACATCGCCGTCGAGCAGGGTTACCGGCCGCCCTCCCCGCTCCAGCAGCTTGGACATGAGCGCGTTGGCGATGGTGGATTTGCCCGAGCCGCTGAGCCCGGTGAAGAACACGGTGAAGCCCTGCTTGGACTTCTGGGGATGGGTGCGGCGCAGCTCGGACACCACCTCGGGATAGCTGAACCACTCGGGGATGTCGTCGCCCGACGCCAAGCGGTCCCGCAGCTCGGTGCCGCTGATGCTGAGGGTGGCCGTTCCCTCGTCCACCTCGTCCACCGGGTGGTAGCTGTCGCTGTCGGGGACGTACACCATCATCTTGAACGGGACCATGGTCACGCTCAGCTCGTCGGTGTAGTCCCGCAACATGTCCTGGGCGTCGTAGGGGCCGTAGAACGGGTTGCCGGCGGCGTCGGAGCCCGGCCCGGCGTGGTCGCGGCCCACGATGAAGTGGGACACGCCGTGGTTCTTGCGGATGATGGCGTGCCACACCGCCTCCCGGGGGCCGCCCATGCGCATGGCCAGCGGCAGCATGGCCAGCATGGCCGAGTTCTCGGGATAGCGCTTGATGATGTGCTGGTACACCCGGCCCCGGGTGTAGTGGTCGACATCACCGGGCTTGGTCATGCCCACCACCGGATGGATCAGCAGGTTGGCGTCGGCCTCCACCGCTGCCCTTCTGGTGAGCTCCACGTGGGCCCGGTGCATCGGGTTGCGGGTTTGGAAGGCCACCACCCGGCTCCACCCCTGGGCGTCGAAGGCGTCCCGCAGCTGGGCCGGGGTGCGGCGCAGCTCGGTGAAGTCGTAGTGGACGGGGAGCTGCAAGCCCTGCAACGACCCGCCCAGATACATCGGCGCGGTGCTGCGCATCAGATGGCCGACGCCGGGGTGATCGGGGTCGGAGCTGGCGAACACCGCCTCGGCCTCTGCTGTGGTGTCGGGTCGCCACGCGTCGCTCACGGTGAGCACGGCGAGCATGACCCCCTCCACGTCGCGCAGCGCCAGCCGTCCGGCGGTCTGGGCCGCCTCGGCCGTTTTGGCATCCACATCCAAGGTGATGGGCATCGGCCACAGCGTTCCGTTGGCCAGCCGCATTTCGGAGCACACCCGCTCGTAGTCGGCTTGGCCCATGAAACCCCGCAGGGGGGAGAAGCCGCCGTTCAACAGCAGCTCCAGGTCGCACAAGTGGCGGGGTTGGAGGGTGAACGACGGAAGGTCGCGGGACGCTGCTTTGAGTTCCTCAGAGATGGCGTCGTCGACCATGAGGTCGACCAGCTCGCCGCCGTGGGGTTGGATCAAATTGGAAGCCACGGAGGTATTTCATATCGCAGGTCGGCCGCGTTTGAGCCATCGAGCCGCCAATCCTCCCCAAAGCAGGCGGGAAAGCAGGTATTCGGCTCGTAGCATCTCCCAAGATGGATGGCGACGCGGTGCTCACCGTCGCGGTATTGGCGGCTATGGGGGCCGGGCTCATCAGCAACCGGCTGTCGCCTGCCGCCGGAGTGCTGGGCGCCACTGGCGGGCTGTTCTTGCTCGGGGTGATTGACTTCGACGGGGCCTTCAGCGGTTTTGCCAACCCCGCTACCTTCACCATCGGAGCGCTGTACGTGGTGGCTGGCGCGGTGACCAAGACCAACGCCCTTCAGCCTCTGGTGGCTCGAATGCTGGACCGAGGGTCTCAGACCCGGGTTGCGCTGTTCCGGCTGTTGGCGCCGGCCAGCGCGGCGTCGGCATTCCTGGCCAACACCCCCATCGTGGCCATGCTGGTGCCTGCGGTGCGGGGTTGGACCGAGCGCTACGGCCGGTCGGCCTCCCGGTTCCTGATTCCGCTGTCATATGCCACCATTTTGGGCGGGGCGATCACCGCAATTGGCACCAGCACCAACTTGGTGCTGGGCGGCCTGCTGCAATCGGTGGGCCAGGACGAGTTGGAGATGTTCGAGTTGGCCCGATTCGGCCTGCCGCTGGCCGGCGCCGGGATGGTGTTGATCGTTATCGCGGCCCCATGGCTGCTGCCTGACCGCCGCGATCCCGAGGCGTCTGGAGTGGGCCGTTCGTATCTGGTGTCTATGGAGGTGGTCGAGCAGGGGGGGTTCGACGGGCAGTCGGTGGAGGTCGGGGGACTGCGCCATCTCCAAGGGGTGTTCCTGGTGGAGGTGGAGCGGCAAGGCACGGTGATCGCCCCCGTTGCGCCCACGTTCGTGCTCCGGGGCGGCGACCGGCTCACCTTCGCCGGTCGGGTGGACTTGGTTGTCGACCTCCAAGCCATGTCCGGGCTGGTCTCGGCCGAGGATCCCCACCTGGAGGCAGTGGACTCCGACGACCACACCTTTTTCGAGGCAGTAGTAGGGGCGGCCTCGCCCCTTAGCGGGCGCACGCTGGCCGAGGCCGGGTTCCGCGGCCGCTACCAGGCCGCGGTGGTGGGCATCCATCGCTCCGGCGCTCCGGTGGAGGCCAAGTTCGGCCAGGTGCGTCTGCGGGTTGGCGACACCCTGCTGGTGCTGGCCGCCGCTGGGTTCGATGAGCGGTGGAGGAACCACAGCGATTTCCTGCTGGTGTCCCGGTTGGGCGGATCGCCTCCCCGGGCGACCCGCCGGGCCCCGGTGGCACTGCTCGCGGTGGCCGCGTTGGTTGCGTTGCCCGCGGCAGGAGTGCTGAGCGTTTTAGAGGCGGCGCTGATCGCGGCAGGAGCGGCGGTTGTCGGCGGTGTGCTCACCCCCCGCGAAGCCCGAGAGGCGGTGGACTTCAGCGTGCTCATCACCATCGGGGCGGCGTTCGGACTGGGGGCCGCGCTGGATGAGGCGGGTTTGGCCGAAGACCTGGCCCACGGCATCGTCACCGGCTTCGATTTCCTGGGCGATGCCGGAGTGGTGCTGGGCATTGTGATCGCCACCATGCTGCTAACCGAGCTGATCACCAACGTGGCCGCAGTGGCGCTGGTATTCCCGGTAGCGCTAGAGGCGGCCGCCCAGTCCGGCTTGGATCCTCGCACCTTGGCGCTCGGCGTGGCCGTGGCCGCCTCGGCATCCTTTCTGACCCCCATCGGCTACCAGACCAACACCATGGTCTACGGCCCCGGCCGCTACCGCTTCACCGACTATCTCCGGTTAGGCGTACCGATGTCGCTGCTCACCCTGGTTCTGCTCACTGTTCTGATCGCCGCTGCGGCCTAGAGCACTCCAACGGCCATGTCGGCGGCGTGGGCCAGCATGGCGTCTACTCGGCGGGCGATGTCGTGGACGTCGCCAGTGGTTTCCATGCCGCCGGTCATGCCCTGGAGGCGGCGGCCGTAGGCGCCCTCCACGATGCAGGCCTGCTTCCACCAGCTGAACACCGCGTAGTAGCCGAGGTCGGACAGGTCGAAGCCCGACTGGGCGGCGTAGCGGTCGGCCACCTCCTGGCGGCGCACGAAGCAGTCCAACAGGGTGGGCGGATCGGTGAGGAAGCTCATCTCATCGCCGGGGTCGGCCCAATACTGAAGCGACCAGGCGAAGTCGGCGATGGGGTTGCCGGTGGTACACAGCTCCCAGTCGAGCACCGCGGCGATATTCCACTGGTCATCCAGCACGGTGTTGTCGAAGCGGTAGTCGCCGTGGGCCAGAGCGGGAGGAGCAACCTCGGCGGGCTTGGCCGCGCTCAGCCGCTCGTGCAGCTCGATGAGCCGGGGCACCTCCCTCACCCCGGCGGCCTCCACCTGGCGGCGCCAGCGCTTGAGCTGGCGGCCGACGTAATCTTCCCGGCGGCCCAGGTCGCCCAAACCCACTTCGTCGAGGTCGAGGGTGTGGAAGGCGATCTGCACATCGAGCAGGCTCTGGGTGGCGATCTCAGCCTGCTCGGGGGTCATGTCGGCAGCCGAGTCTTGGTCACGCAGGATGCGGCCTTCTACGAAACCCATCACATAGAAGTCGGCCCCGTTCACCGAGTGGTCGCCGCAGAAGGCCACCATCTCGGGCACAGGCACATTGCTGGTCTCGCCCAGCGCGGCCATGATGCGCCATTCTCGTCTCATGTCGTGGGCGGTGGCCAGCGCCGATCCCACCGGGGGACGCCGCAGTGCCCACTGGCGACCGCCAGAGTCGGCCAGCCGGAAGGTGAGGTTGGACCCGCCGGCGGCTATCAAGTCGAAGGTGAACGGGGGCTGGCTGTCGGCGATATTGCCGGCCAGCCAGTCGGTGACCGGTTCTAAGTCGATTCCGGGGATTTCGGTGCTCGAGGACTCTCGCTGTTTCATGAGATCTGGCTCTTGCCGGTCAAAGACTCCACCGCCTCAGTCTGGCGTTCCGCTACGGTCAGTGCCATGTCTCCAACTTCACTGCTGACCCGCCCCGATCCTGTATCGCTTGAGGCCCATGACCTTGGCCTGACCCTGGGGTCGATGGACACGCCCATCGGACAGTTGAACATGGCAGCCACATCGCAGGGCCTGGTGAGAATCGGTTTCGGCTACATGGAGGAGATGCAGGACATGATGGCCGAACTGGACGAACTGCCTCTGACTATGGGCCAGGGCGACCCCGCTTGGGTGGACGGGCCCATGGCCCAGCTCCGCGAGTATTTCGAGGGCCGCCGCCAGCGGTTCGAGCTGGCTTTGGATTGGCGGTTGAGCCATGGGTTCTATCGCCGGGTTTTGGGTGCATTGATGGCGGTGGACTACGGCACCACCGTGTCATACGGGGAGTTGGCCCGAATGGCGGGCTCTTCGAGAGCGGCGCGAGCGGTAGGTACGGCCATGTCTACCAACCCCATCCCCCTCATCGTGCCCTGTCACCGCGTGGTGCGAAGCGACGGCTCGGTGGGGGAGTACGGAGGCCGTCCCGAGGTCAAGGCCTGGCTGATCGAGCACGAGCGGTTGCACCGCGGCTGATGGCCCGCCTCAGCAAGCCGGTAGCAGGATTCGAGCAGTTGGACAATCGGAGCAGGGACTGATGGCCCGCCTCAGCAAGCTGGACCGGTCGGTGGCTGGGCGGGTGGCGGTGGTCACCGGCGCGGCCTCGGGCATGGGCCGGGCCACCGCGTGGCTGCTGGCCGACGAGGGGGCCAAGGTGGCCGCGCTGGATGTCAACCGCGACGGGTTGAACGAGACGGTTGATGCCATCATCGGCGCGGGCGGCACCGCGCTTGGAGTGGTGTGCGACATGGCCAACCTCGAAGCCATCGAGCAGGCGGTGGCCCAGGTTCGGGCCGAGTTGGGGCCGGTGGACATCCTCATCAACAACGCGGGCGTGGCCGCGGGCGCTCCAGTGGACGCCGCCGGCTACGAGGATGTGTGGGCCGCAGTCCTCGAGGTGAACCTGGCCGCCCAGATGCGCTTGGTGCGGGCCTGCCTGGACGACCTGAAGCGCAACGGCGACGGTCGCATCGTCAACGTAGCCTCCACCGAGGGGATCATGGCCACCCCCGAAAACTCGCCCTACACGGTGAGCAAGCACGGAGCAGTGGGGCTCACCCGGGCGCTCGCCGTAGAACTGGGCCAATATGGGGTGACCGCCAATGCAGTCTGCCCCGGCCCCATCCGCACCGGAATGACTGCCTCCATCCCCGAAGAGGCCAAGCAGAAATACGCCCGCCGCCGGGTGCCGGCCCGCCGCTACGGCGACCCCGAAGAGGTAGCTCAGATCACTTTGTCGCTGGTGCTCCCGGCCGCCTCGTTCATCAACGGCACCGTGGTACTAGTAGACGGCGGCCTCCACGCCAAGTCCAATTAGTCCGGTTGCCCCAGCTAGGCGGGGTCAGGCAATTCGGCGCCGCCTCCGGCTCCAGAAAACTGCTTCGATCTCGAATTCGTCGATGTCGTCTAGGGCCTCATCGTCCTCGGTTTCCCAGAAGGAGTGGGACTCCACGAAGGCAGTGTATTCGGACAGCTGCCTGGGCTCGGGCAGGTCGGGGACATTGCGGAAGCGGCCGAACAGGTCTTGGCCAACACCGGACGCGCGCAACAAGTAGGCGCCGAGCAAATGCACGACGAGATAGGCCCCTAACGCGATCCCGAGTGTCATGCTGTGGGGGGCACTATAGATATGAACTGGGCTGTCCACAACTGGTTCACAAGCAAATCCACAATTTGGCTCCGCCCGTTTCACATAATTGCTGCTCCCACCCGCAGTGATCGGCTCGATGCGGGTCCATGAACAGGGATTTCAGGTTGAGGCCTGAGCCTGTCGCCTCAACCCCGGTGAGCGCAACTCGGGCAGCTCGGCGACCGAGTTCTAATGTGAGGGCTGTGACAGCTCCACCCACTGTTTCGGTTGAAAGGCTCGAGTCGGGCATTGCCCTGATCACCATGTCGCGCCCCGAGCGGCTCAACGCCATCAGCCCCGAGCTCATCACCGACCTTCACAGCGCCCTCGAGGATGTGGAGCGGGACCGCTCCCAGCGGGCCGTGGTTCTCACCGGAGCCGGGCGGGGGTTCTGCGCGGGCGCCGACCTCAAGGCCGGAGACGATCAGGACTTCGCCGAGTCGTCTGACCACAGCCGAGTGGGGGCCATTTACGACATGCAACTGGACCTGGCCAACCTCATGCTCAAGATCTATGAGCTGCGGGTGCCGGTGATCGCCGCGGTGAACGGCCCGGCGGTGGGCGGCGGTTTCGCCATCGCTCTGCACTGTGACGTGCGGGTGGCCGCAGAGTCGGCCCGGTTCGGCTCGGTCTTCATCAAGGTAGGGCTGTCGTCGCTGGACGTGGGCAACAGCTACCTGTTGCCCCGGCTGATCGGCGCCAGCCGGGCCCGAGAGCTGATGCTGACCGGGAGGATCTTCGACTCCGCCGAGGCTGATCGCATCGGCCTGGTATCCCGGGTGGTTCCCGACGGCCAAGTGGTGGAGGCGGCTCTTGAGGTGGCCCGACAGATTGCGGCGAACAACGAATACGGGGTGTGGATGACCAAGCTGGGGGCCAACGCCACCCTGGACGCTCCCAGCCTGCGCCACGCCATGGAGCTGGAGAACCGCACCCAGGTGCTGGGCACGTTCACCGGGAACATGGCCGAGGCCTCGCAGGCCTTTCGAGAAGGCCGCGAACCTCGCTGGAACCCGCTGTAGGCTGCCGATTCGATGTTGGAGATCGAAGACCATGGCCGGGTGCGGCTGCTGACGCTGAACCGGCCCGATGCGCTGAACGCCTTCAGCGAGGCCCTGTACGACGCCGCTGCCCAAGCGCTGATTGACGCCGCGGCCGACCCCGATGCGGCGGTGGTGGTGATCACCGGCAATGGAAGGGCGTTCTGTGCCGGCACCGACTTGGTGGAGATGGGCGCTCGCAATCCCGGCGGGGGCGGCATCGAGCCCGGCGTCCACGGATTTGCCGGGATGCTCGACCAGCTGGACTCGTTCCCCAAGCCGTTCATCTGCGCGGTGAACGGTCTGGCCATCGGGGTTGGGACCACCATGCTGGGTTTCGCCGATCTGGCCTTCATGTCTTCTGAGGCCCGGCTGCGGTGCCCGTTCTCCAGCTTGGGTGTGGTCCCCGAAGCGGCCAGCAGCTACACCTTCCCGCTGCTTCTGGGCCGCCAGCAGGCCATGTGGACTCTGCTGAGCGCGGAGTGGATCAGCGCCGAGGAAGCCAAGGAGATGGGCCTGGTATGGAAGGTGTGCCCGCCCGACGAGCTGATGGAGACGACCATGGCCCACGCCCAGAAGCTGGCCGCGCTGCCGGTGTCGTCGCTGGTGGAGTCGAAGGCGCTCATCACCCACGGCTGGCATGACGGGGTGGCCGCGGCCCGCGAACGGGAGAACGCCGCATTCAGCCGCCTGATGGGGGCGCCGGCCAACGTCGAGGCCATTGCCGCCTTCATGGAGAAGCGCCCTCCAGACTTCACCGGCCTATAGCCACAGTTTCGGCCTATCGTCAGCCTGCGCCTACCATCCTCCAAGCACTCACGCCATGGGAGGACAAATGGCCGAGACCGATGTGCTGGGGTTCTGGAAGATCGCCGAGGCCGACCCGGACCGCCTGGCGGTAGTCGATCCCGACTACAACGAGATCACCTACGGGGAGCTGGCCGAGCTAACCAACCGCATCGTCCGCGGCCTGCGGGCTGCGGAGCTCACCACCGGCGACCAGGTAACCACCGTGCTACCCAACGGGATCGAGCAGGTGGCCGTATCCATGGCCGCCTACCAGGGGGGCTTCTACCTCACCACCGTCAACTGGCACCTGGCCGGCCCCGAGATCGCCTACATAGTCAACGACAGCGAGACCAAGGCGTTCATCGTTCACGAGGACTTCGCCGATCAGGCCCTCAGAGTGTTGGAGGACAGCGACGTGCCGGCCGCCAACCGATTCTCGGTGGGCAGCATCGCCGGATTCCGCTCCCTGTCAGAGTTGGTCGACCCCCAGCCCGCCAGCCGGCCCGACGACCTCACCACCGGCTCGTTCATGTTCTACACGTCGGGTACCACCGGGCGGCCCAAGGGAGTGCGGCGGGCTCTTCCTGGCGTTCACCCCGACGAGTCAGCCGCCGGATCCGGAGGGCTGTTCATGCTGCTGGGCATCATGCCCCACCAGGACAACGTCCACATCACCCAGGCTCCGCTGTACCACACCGCGGTGAACATTTGGTGCACAACCTCACTGCACATGGGTCATCCCGCGGTGGTGATGGGGCGCTGGAATGCCGAAGGAGCGTTGGAGCGCATCGACCGCTACAAGGTCACCCAGAGCCATATGGTCCCCACCATGTTCCACCGCCTTCTCCAGCTGCCCGATGAGGTGAAACAGCGCTACGACGTGTCGTCGCTGCGGCGGATGATTCACGCTGCGGCCCCCTGTCCGATCGAGACCAAGCAGAAGATGCTCGACTGGTGGGGCGACTGCATCTGGGAGTACTACGCGGCCACCGAGGGCGGCGGCACCTACATACCGCCCGAGGAGTGGCGCCAGTACCCCGGCACCGTGGGCCGCCCGTGGCCCGGCTCGGAGGTCATCGTGGTGGACGACGACGGCAACCCCCTGCCCCCCGGCGCCAGCGGCACCATCTACATGAAAATGCCCGACGGGGCGACCTTCGAGTACTACAAGGACAAGGAGAAGACCGACCAGGCCCGCCTGGGCGAGGAGTTCTTCACCGTGGGCGACGTGGGCTACTTCAACGACGACGGCTACCTGTTCCTCAACGACCGGGCCAACGACATGATCATCGTGGGGGGAATGAACATCTACCCCGCGGAGATCGAGGGGGCGCTGCTCCAGAGCCCGCTGGTGGGCGACGCCGCAGTGTTCGGGATTCCCAACGAGGACACCGGCGAGGAGATCAAGGCGGTGATCGAGCCCGCCGCCGGGGTGGCCGCCGATGACGACACCCGGAGAGCCGTCATGGAGCTCCTGCGCGACCAGATCGCCAAACAGAAATGGCCCCGCTCCATCGACTTCACCGACGAGATGCCCCGCGACCCCAACGGCAAGCTGTACAAGCGTAGACTGCGCGACCCCTACTGGGAAGGCAAGACCCGAGCCATCTAGGCGGTGGACGGGTTGATCTGAAGGGCCGGTTGAGATGAGGGCCCGCCTGTTCAATCCCGAGTTGGTGGAGGCGGAGGAACTCGCCCCCCGCCAGGTCCACATCATCATGATCGCGCTGATGACCGGGATGTTCCTGGCTGCGCTGGACAACTCGGTACTGGCCACCGCAGTGCCCACTATCGCCGGCGAGCTGGGCGGCCAAGACCAGGTGGCCTGGGTCATAACCTCTTATCTGCTGACCGGCACCATCTCCACCCCGCTCATCGGCAAGCTCAGCGATATCTACGGCCGCAAGCTGGTGTTCCAGATCACCATCGGCTTCTTCATCATCACCTCGGCGCTGGCCGGCCTGTCGCAGACAATGTTGCAGCTCGTGTTGTTCCGGGCGTTGCAGGGGGTGGCCGGCGGCGGCCTTCTGGCCCTGCCCATGGCCATCGTGGGCGACGTGGTGGCCCCCAACGAGCGGGGCCGCTACCAGGGGTACATCGCGGGAACATTCGGGACGGCCAGCGTGGCCGGTCCGCTCATCGGCGGGTTCTTTGTCGACCACTTGAGTTGGCGCTGGGTGTTCTACGTGAACGTCCCCGTGGGCCTGATCTCGATGGTGGCCATCGCGGTGCTGTTCAACGTGCGCCTCGACGTGGTGTCCCGCCCGATCGATTGGCTGGGTGCCGGGCTGCTCATCGCCGGATTCACCCCGCTGCTGATCGCGCTCAGCCTCGGTGGCAACCAGTTGGCCTGGTCGTCGACAGGGATGGTCCTAATCCTCTTGGCATCGGCCGTCTTGCTGCCCGCGTTCTTCTGGTGGGAGACCCGAGCTGAGGATCCAATCCTTCCCCCTCGTCTGTATTCCAACGACGTCGTGCGCTGGTCCATGGTGGTGATGCTGCTCATCGGGCTGGTCATGTTCGGGGCCACCCTGTTCATCCCGGTGTTCTTGCAAGTGGTTTCGGGGGTGAGCGCCACCGGCTCGGGGCTCAACATGATGCCCATGTTCATCGGCATCATCTTCACGTCGGTCGTATCGGGGAGGCTGCTCACCCTGTTCGGGCGCTACAAGGAGTTCTTGGTGCTGGGCACCGCGCTGATGACCTCCGGGATGGCGCTACTGGCGCTGTTCTTGGACCAAGGCATTACTCAGGTTCAGGTTGGGCTCATGGTGTTCGTTATCGGCCTGGGGCTGGGCATGACCATGCCGGTGCTGGTGCTGGTAGTGCAGAACGCCAGCCCCCATCGCGACATCGGCATGGTGAGCGCTGCCACCAACTTTGTGCGGTCGCTGGGCGGCACCATCGGGGCGGCCGTTATGGGCGCCATCTACGCCGCCGGACTCAATTCCTCCCTGGAGTCCAAAGTGACTCCCACCCAGCTAGCGACACTGCCCGATCCCGAGAAGCTGTTGGGCAGCCCCCAGCAGATCCGAGCCATCCAGGATCCCTCCATTGTTGATGTCGTGCTGGAGTCGTTCTCGGTAGGGGTGCAGCGCTGCTTCATCGTGGGGGCGCCGGTCATCGCCTTGGGTGTTCTGGCCGCCCTCTTCATCCGCCAGATCCCGCTGCGCCAACAAATCCGCTCCGAAGAGGAGCGCGCCGAGGCAGCCGCCAATCGAGAAGCGCCTACTTCTGGCCTGTGACCAAAGCGCTGATGCTCCAGGGGACGGCTTCGGGCGTCGGCAAGTCTCTGCTCACTGCTGGGCTGTGCCGCCTACTGGCCCGCTCGGGTGTTTCCGTCGCCCCATTCAAACCCCAGAACATGAGCAACGCCTCGGCAGCCTGTCCCTCGGGAGGCGAGATCGGCCGGGCCCAGTCCCTGCAAGCGTTCGCCAGCGGCCTGGAACCGACGGTCGACATGAACCCGGTACTGCTCAAGCCCGAAGCCGACCGACAGGCCCAGCTGGTGGTTTCCGGCCAAGTACGGGGGACACTGTTGGCCAATCGGTTTCGGGAGGATCTAGAAGGGCTCTTGCCCGAAGTGCTGGCCGCCTTCACCCGCTTGTGCCAGGAGCACGACTTCGTCTTGGTCGAGGGAGCAGGCTCGCCGGCTGAACCCAATCTGAGGACTGGGGACATTGCCAACATGGGATTTGCCCAGGCCGCAGATGTACCGGTTTGGCTGATCGGCGACATTGACCGCGGTGGCGTGTTCGCGTCCTTGCTCGGCACGATGGACGCGCTCGATCCGCCTGATCGCCAATTGGTGGAGGCCCTGGTGATCAATCGCTTTCGGGGCGAAGCCTCTTTGCTGGGCGACGCGTGCGACTGGCTGGTGGAGCGAACACAACGACCGCTGCTGGGCTGTGTGCCCTATCTTCACGATCTGGCGCTGCCCGAAGAAGACGCGCCATATTCGTTCCGGGAGGGCCGCGGCAATAGCCAGCTTGCAAGTCGCCCGGCTGAGTTGCGGGTGGGTGGGATCCACTATCCGCGGGCCAGCAACACCGCCGACCTGGATCCGTTTGCGGCCGATCCGAGAATCGACTTCAGCTGGGTGGACGATTCTCAATCTCTCGCCGGGTTTGATTTAGTAGCGCTGCCCGGGTCCAAGGCAGTGGCTGCCGACTTGTCGTGGCTCCGCCAAAACGGCTGGGTGGAAGCTCTGGAGCGCCATGTTCGGTACGGCGGCCGGGTGCTCGGCCTGTGCGGGGGGCTTCAGATGCTCGGTGAGCGCATCCTCGATCCCCTTGGCATTGAGGGGCCGGCAGAGACCCAGGGGCTGGGTTGGCTTCCGGTGGAAGCCGAGCTCAAGCCCGAGAAGCTGGTCCACACCACCTCCGGCCGGGCTCGTTGGCCTGCTGAACTGGATTTTTCCGGCTACGAGATCCGCCACGGCGAGAGTTCGCCAGATCCGATGCTCTATCCCTTTGTCGCCCAGTCGGATGACGGGCGGGTGATGGGCACCTATGTGCACGGGCTGTTCGATCGGGCTGACTACCGCCATGCGGTGTTAGAGGAGTGGCTGGGCTGGAAGGCGTCTCCGGGAGAGGATTTGCAGGAACGCTGGCAGCGAGATCTGAATCGGCTGGCCGACACCCTGCGAGACAACCTCGACCTGTCCCAGCTCGAAGAGCGGGTAGGCACGTTGGCCTGAGCTTGGAGACCAGATTTTGCTACTTGATGGCCACGGTGGGGCTGGCCGCAGTGGGGGCTCTGTCTTTCCAGCTGAGCTTGGAGACCAGATCTTGCTACTTGATGGCCACTGGGTTGACCGGTGATCCGAGTCCGCCGACGAACGGCTGGGGCGATGCCTCCAAGAAGAAGTCGTATCGGCCGTCAGCGGCGCAGTCGGCGGCCAGCTCCTCCAGATCCCAGTTCTGGCCTTGGGTGAGGCCCATATCCACCAGGTTGAGGCAGTGAATGGCGATGATCGCCCCTTCGAAATCCGGGTCAAAGGGCAGTACCTCGAACACGATGTTGTCGGTGGCCACCGCGGCGATGTTGTTGTCGTAGAACCACTCGCAGGCCGTCACCCCGATGCCGGCTGAGCGGACGATCCCCATCTCGGGGATGGGCTCGCCGTAGTAGTTGTCGAGGTCGCCGGCCTTGGCGAAGGCGAACAGGCCGGTGCGCACCAGGATGATGTCGCCGGTGCGGATCTCCACTCCCTGGGCTTCGGCCGCGTTGGTCAGGTCGTCGTAGCCGACGGCATGGCCCGGCTCCAGCACGTCCACACCGTGGAGTTTGGCGATGTCCAGCAGCACGCCCCGCCCGGTGAGGCTCTTGACCTGCTCGATGCCGCACACCGATGCCCCCCATTCGGTGATGGTGGAGGCGTCGTGGCCGTTGTAGAGCTTGCCCCCGTACATGGCATGGCACAGCCCGTCCCAGTGGGTAGCGCATTGCAGGCCCATGGTGACCACATCATCGCTGGTGTGGAACATGTCAGGGTCGCCCAGCATGCCGTGGTTGAGCGACACCATCGTCTTCAGCGGGTTTACCCGGCCAGGGATGACACCGGTCTGGAGGCCGTCTTTGTGCAGGGGATAAGCCAGCGAGATGCGCTTGCCGGTGCGGATGCACTGGGCCGCCTCCTTCACCACCTCATCGGTGAGGAAGTTGAGCGTTCCGATCTGGTCATCCTCTCCCCATCGTCCCCAATTGTTGATGCGGGCGGCGATGTCCAGAACTGATTTCGGATACGGCATGGCTGCACCATAGCGGTCCATCAGTGAATTGGTCGGGGCGTCAGCCGCTCCGCAGCCGCAGTCGCACAATGGCGGAGTATCCCAGCCAGAAAAGGCACCAGACCACCATGCTGACCAGCAGGATGGTCTCGTCGCCGGGCCTCAGACCGGGAGCGTAGAACGGCTCGATGAAGTACTGGGAAATGAAGCCCCCTCGGTACGGTGTCTCGCCGGCGAGGCGCCAGAAGTGCTTCTCCCAAACGGTGAGCGGACACGGCTGCCCGGTGAGGTTCACCACGCCGGTTGGCACCAGCGCGACCAGATACCACTTCATCAACCGGGGCTTGCGGGCTGCTAGTGGAGCGCCCACGATGAGGAAGACGGCCAGCAGCCCGTGCACGAGTGCTATGGCGAACGCCAGCAACCATGCGCTCACAGCTTCAGACTAGAGCCTGGAAGTCGGTTTTGGGCTAGAACGTCGCCATGGGATGCCTTGATGGACGGGTGGCGATTGTGACCGGGGGGGCCCGAGGGCAGGGCGAGGCCGAGGCCCGGAAATTTGTGGATGAGGGTGCATTCGTGGTGATGGGCGATGTGCTCGACGAGCAGGGGGAAAAGGTGGCCGCCGAGCTGGGAGATCAGGCTTTGTACCTGCATCACGATGTGTCCTCGCCCGATGACTGGGCCCGGGTGGTGGCCGCCGCGGTGGAGCGGGGCCCGCTGCGGGCACTGGTGAACAACGCCGCCATCCACTGGACCGCCCCCATTGCCGAGGAAACCCCCGAGAGCCTGCGCCGAATCTGGGAAGTTAACTATCTGGGCACCTTCCTGGGCATCCAAAGCGTGGCCAATCCCATGGCCGAGGCCGGGGGTGGGGGGATCGTCAACATCTCATCAATCGCCGGCATGAATGGAATTCCCCATCACGCGGCTTATGGAGGCACCAAGTGGGCGGTGCGAGGGCTGACGAAAGTGGCGGCTGTTGAGTTGGGACCGAAGGGAATCAGGGTGAACTCGATCCACCCCGGCCCCATCGAGACCGCCATGCTGTCGGCCGATCGCCACGGGCGCCCCGAACTGTTCGGCCATGTGCCTTTGCGACGGGCCGGAGTGGCCGCCGAGGTGGCCGATCTGGCCTGCTATCTGGTGTCGGACGCGGCGTCGTACCAGACAGGCCACGAGTACATCATCGACGGGGGATCCACTGCGGGCATCCCCTTGCGAACGGAGACAACATGAGCGTTGAGGGATTCGACCATCTGGCCATCACCGTGGCCGACGTGGAGGCCACCGTGGCCTTCTACGGCGAGGTTCTGGGGGCCGAGCCCATGTACCTGGAGGAGTTCCGGGCCGGGAAAATGCCGATCGTGATGATGCAGGTGGGGGCCAACCGCATCAACGTGCATCCCGGCGCCGCCCCGGCCTCCCCCCACGCCCGACTCCCTACCCCGGGCTCGGTAGACCTGTGCTTCCGCTGGGGCGCAACCATCGCCGAAGCTCAAGCCCACCTGGCCGAACGCGGCATCGAGGTCATCGAAGGCCCCGCCCCCCGCCCCGCTAGCAACGGTGAACGCGGCCAGTCCGTCTACTTCCGCGACCCCGACGGCAACCTGCTGGAGTTCTTAACCATCAAGGGCTGATTAGGGGCAGACGCCGATCACCTCGCCGTTTACCCAGGCCCAAAAGCCGTCGGGCTGAGCGGCCCATTGGCGAAAGGCGTTGGAGATCTCTTGCAGTTCGCCCCTCGTGGCCAGCCCGTTTTCCACCGCGTGGTCTGCGAAATCGCTCTCGGCCACTCGTACCGCCCACATCTCGCCCCAAACAGTCCGACCCTCTTGGTCGGTATGGGCGGTGGTGCTGGCGGTGGTCTCGACATTGGTGAAGCCGGCCTTGGTCACCCACGACAGCAGATATCGACCGGCGTCGGCCTCGCCGCCGTTGGCCTCGGCCACCTGGTGGTAGAGGTCCCGCCAGCGCTCGATGGCCGAGTACACCGGGGCATGCACCATGGTGCCGTAGTCGGAGTCTCGCACTGCCACCAGTCCGCCGGGCCGCAGCACCCGTCGGGCCTCTCGCAGCGCCCCGACCGGCTCGGACAGGTGCTGGAGCAGCTGATGGGCGTACACCACGTCGAAGCTGGCGTCGTCCCAGGGCAGCTCGTAGACCGAGCCTACTTCGAAAGACGTGTTGGCCAGCCCACAGTCAGCGGCGTGGTTGCGGGCCTCCTCCACCATCTCGGCCGACTTGTCCAGGCCCACCACCTTCCCAGCGTGGCGGGCCAAGCCGGCGGTGATGGTGCCGGGGCCGCACCCCACGTCGAGGACCACGGTTTCAGGCTTCAGCCGGGGCAGCAGAAATGCGGCACAGGTCTCAGCAGTGCGCCGGGTATACGACCCCACGATCACCTGGTGGTAGCCGTGGGTGTACCTTTCGCCCTCGGGCAGTTGGTCAGCCAACGGGTTCGGGGGTCAAGAAGGCGTCTAGGCGGTCGGGTCCGTTGGCCCAGAACACCGGGGTCTTTTTGCGGATGCAGCCGGGAGCCAGCTCGGCGGCCGCAACTCGGTCCAAGAACACCTCCAGCGCCACTCGGCCCTCCAGGCGGGCCAGGCTGGCGCCGGGACAGATGTGGGGGCCGCCGCCGAAGGCGACATGGTCTTTGGGGCGCTCCCGGTCGAGGCGGAACTGGTCGGGATCGTCGAAGTAGTCCTCGTCCCGGTTGGCCGATGACACGCCGAACACGATCTTGTCGCCTTGGTTCATGGGCACCCCAAACACATCGGTGTCGGCGGTGCAGTCCCGCAGGAGCATGTGGACTGGGGAGTCGAGCCGCAGCGATTCCTCCACTGCCCGCTCACACAGACCCCTATTGGCTTTGAGAGTGGCGAACAGCCCAGGGTCGCTGATGATGCGCCACAACAGGTTGCCGATCAGGTGCCGGGTGGTCTCATTGCCTGACATGATAAGGAAAGCCAGCTGGGTGCGGATTTCAACGTCGGTGAGCCGGTGGCCCTCGATCTCGGTGGCGATGAGGCGGGTGACCAGGTCGTCGGGGGCCTCGTCGCTGGCCCGCCGATCGGCGATCAGGGCGTCGATGTAGGCGCAGAACTCGGGATGGGCACCAGCCAGGCCCTCGCCCCGCTCGTTGCGATTGGTGCGGGAGTAGGTGCCGTTCACCACCTCGTCGGTCCAGGCGTGGAACTGCGCCCAGTCGTCGGCGGGCACGCCGATGAGGTGGGAGATCACATTGATGGGCACCGGGGTGATGAACTCGGCCACCAACTCGCCGTGGCCTCGCTCCAGGATCGGATCGAGATATTGGTGGCACAGATCCCGCACGAACGGCTCGGCCCGCATCGACTTGTGATGGGCCACAGTGGCGTTGATGATTCGCCGCACCTTGCCGTGGCGGGGCTCGGCGATCTCGCTGATCAGCTTCTCCTCCTCGGGCACCACCACCCCGGGATCCCGGAAACTGGATACGAAGGTCTCCACGTCTTTGGTCGCGTCCAGCACCTCGTCGAACTTGGTGAGGTACCACCCAGTGGGAGTGCGGGCCACCGGGCACTCGGCCCTCAGACCGGCCAGCGTGTCATAGGGAACGTCTTCCAGATGGGCGAAGGGGTCGAACGCGTGTACCTCTTCGGTGCTGGGGAGCGGATCGGACGTCAAGTTCATGGCCCTATGGTGCCATGTTGCCGGAGCGAACTACTCGGCTGAGCGGCCCGACCGCTGCGATCATGTGGCCAAGAACACCGCGATTTGGGTCCACTGGTCGGGATCGGCCTTGTCGGCGCCCTCATACATTGGCCGCAGCTCGCATGTCAGGCCGGTGATGCGTCCCTCCGATTGATGCTGCTCAAGCCAATTGGCGAAGGCGAACTCTTCGAAGTGGGCAGAGTTGATCCCCAGCGCGAAACGTGCACCGGGGCTGGCCGCTCGAAGCAGTTCCGAAATCGTCTCCGGTCCGAGGATTCCGTGGGTGAACGCTCCCGAGCTCACGATGCCGGCGTAGGCGCTATCGGCCAGCTCGGTCCGACTGGTGAGGTCGGCTTCAATGAGTTGCCGGTACACGGGGCGGCCGTTGTACGTCTTGGCCGCGGCTTCGGCCAGCATTTCCGGCGAGATGTCGATGCCGTCGATGACCGACACGCCCAACTTGGCCAGCTCGCCGCCGATCATTCCGGTCCCGCAGCCCACATCAAGCACAGTGCCGCTGAGCTCAGAGAAGCTGTCGCAGAAGACCTTGACCACCTCCTGGTGGTAGACGTATCCGCTGTCGACGATGAAGCCCGACTCGTAGGTGGCAGCCCACGATGCGTACAGTTCGCGGTTGGCCTCCGGCCCCTCGGTCGCATAGGCCCTGTCGAGCCCTAGTTCCTCGGCCGACTTCCTGCTCATTGCCCCTATGGTGTCACGTAAGTGTGTGGTGGGTTCACCTGCTGGTTCGTTCAGGAGTTCCGGCCCAATGCTCCCTTATAGGCAGCGAGGGTGCGCTGGCGGGCCTCAGCGTGGTCGACAATTGGGTAGGGATAGCTAACTCCAAGGGTCAGATCGGCCGAGGCCAGGTCCAACGGTTTGGCCAGCCAGGGAGCGTGGATTTCCTTGTCGTCCAGACGAGCCAACTCTGGTAGCCAGTGCCGAAGGTAGCGGCCCGCCGGGTCGAACTTTCGACTCTGCGAAACCGGATTGAACACTCGGAAATAAGGGGCGGCATCGGGTCCGGTTCCGGCCACCCACTGCCAGTTGCCCGCGTTCTGGGCCAGGTCGCCGTCGATGAGCATCCGCCGGAACCATCGCTCGCCTCGACGCCAGTCGATCAGCAGGTCCTTCACCAGGAACGACGCGGTGATCATGCGCAGCCGATTGTGCATCCATCCGGTGGCGGCCAGCTCTCGCATGGCTGCATCGACGATCGGGTAGCCGGTTTGGCCGCGGCGCCAGGCGTCGAAGCAGGCGTCGGCCCCATGACCAGTTTCCCAGACGATGCGGTCGTACTCGAGACGAAGACTCGCCCGGAAGATGTCCGGGTTCTCGGCGGCGAGGTGGGTGTACCAGTCCCGCCACGCCAACTGGCGTACAAAACCGGTGCGGCCCGGCGTATGGGTGCCGATGGAAGCTACCACGTGTCGTGGCGACAGCAGCCCGAAATGCAGCGCGGCGGAGAGCGCCGACGTGCCCTCGATCGCCGGGAAGTCGCGGTCGTCGTCGTAGCCGTCTACCCGCTCCTGCCACCGGTCGAGCTGGCTAAGGGCATCGTGCTCGCTCCACGGTTCCTTCAGTTCGTCACCAAGGGCATCGTGTAGAGCCATTCCGGGGGGTGGGGCGAGAACAGAGGCCGAGCCGGGCTCGACTTCCTCAGACATTGGAGTTTGAATCCAGCGGCTGAAGAAGGGGGTGAACACCCGTGACAGCGTCCCGGCCGCAGTGAGCACTTGACCGGGGGCGTGGACCACCGTTCCCCAGTGGGCATCCAGCGGCATATCCAGCGCCTCGGCGACCCGCTGGTCTCTAGCTGTGGACCACCGGGTGACGTCGGCGTTCATTGTCACCTTCTGGGCCCCGATCTCAGCCGCAACCTGAGGCACCGCCTCGGCCGGATCGCCCACCGCCACCCGCAGCCCGCCTCCCTCAGCTCGCAGAGATTGGTCCAATCCAGCCAATGCCGCTAGATATGCCCGACGCCGCCACGGCCCGGCTCCAGACAGCAATGCCGGCTCGATCACCACCAATGCCGCTGTATCGCTAACGGCGGTGGCCGCCGCCCACGACGGGTTGTCGTGCAATCGCAGGTCGCGCCGGAACCAGGCCAACGCCACAGAGGCCATGCTGCCCGACATTATGGCCTCGTTAGGCAGAAGACCGAGGTCTCCTCCGTCGCGGAAACTCCCATCGCTACACCGGTAGTGTGCTCGGCGATGGAGTTGGTGATCGGCTCGGTGTTCGACAACGCGGCCGCCGCGGTGCCTTCCCGCCCGGCGGTGACCCTGGGCGGGCAGACGCTCACCTATGGGGAGCTGAGTCGCCAAGCCAACCAGATGGGCCATGTGCTGGTCGGACTCGGGGTGGGCCGAGGCGACCGGGTGGTCACCTGGAGCGACAACAACCTGGAGTCAGTGGCGCTGTTCGTTGCCTTGGCCCGAGCCGGTGCCGTGTTCGCTCCGGCCAACGCCCGGCTGTCGCCCGACGAGGCCGCCGAGATGGTGGGCCTCGCCCGGCCCCGGCTCCTGGTGACCGATACCGGCCACGCTGAGGCCGGCCAGGCGGTGGCCGAGACGGTAGGGGTGCCCCTGGTGCGGTTGGGCGGGACCGGGCCGGGTCTCGACTTGGCGTCTGAGGCCAGATCAGCTTCGACGGCCTCGCTGTCGCCGTCGGGCGTGGGAGAATCCGAACCCCACGCGGTGTTTTTCACCAGTGGGAGCACCGGCAAGTCGAAGGGCGTGGTGCTGTCGCACCGGTGCAACTGGCTTCGCACCCGAACGCCGGCTCTGTTGGAGCCCCGGGGGGCCACGGTGTGCATGTTCCCGATGTTCCACATGGGGGCGTGGACCATTGCCCTTCAGGCCTGGCAGGCCCGGGGTCTCGTGGTATTCACCGACCGGGCCGAAGCCGATGTGTTGATTGACGCAGTGCAGGCCCATCAGGCCGCTTACATGAACTGCATACCCGCAGTGTGGCGCCGAGTGCTGGAAGCCGGCCGGCATCAAGACATGGCGTCGCTGCGGTTCGCCACCTCGGGCACCTCGGCCACCCCGCCGGTGTTGCTGGCCGAATTGAAGGCCGCGTTTCCCAATGCTCATCGGCGGGTGTTCTACGGATCCACCGAAGCCGGTTCGGTGACCATGCTGGACGACGCCGACATGGAGTACCGGCCGGGAAGCTGCGGCCAGGCCCATACCGGTGCCGAGGTGCGCCTCGACCGTGGGGAGCTGCAGACCCGCTCCCCGTTCATGTTCGACGGCTATTTCGACAATCCCGAGGCCACCGCGGAGGCGTTCACTGACGACGGCTGGTTCCGAACCGGCGACTTGGCTGAGGTGGACGACGACGGCTTCTACTCCATCGTCGGGCGGGTCAAAGACGTGATCCGCACCGGCGGCGAGACGGTGTCGCCTGTCGAGGTGGAAAGCCATCTAGCCGACTTTCCCGGCGCGGCCGAGGTAGCCGTGGTGGGCATCCCCGACGACCGATGGGGCGAGGTGGTGTGTGCCGTCTTTGTGCTGTCACCGGGCGTCGCCCTGCCCTCTCCCGACGACGTGCGGGTCCACCTGAACGATCGACTTGCCCGGTACAAGCACCCTCGCCGCATCGAGGCCATGGACGCCATCCCCCGCACTCCCGCCACCGCCCAAGTCCGCCGCCGCGATGTGGTAGCGGCCATATTGGCAACCAGTGGCTAATACTCCTCGTCGGGGTTGACGATCCCATAGAGGGGGAGGCCGGTGAGGCGGCGCTGGAGGTTGTCGGAGAACGGTGCCATCAGCAGGTCCCAGGAGTCGGGCATGCACCAGGAGACGTGGGCGCTGACCCGCACTTGGGGGTGGCTGTAGAGCCAGTGGCCCTCGGGCAGTGGCTCGGGCTCCACCGTGTCCAGCGAGGCTCGGGCGATGCGCCCGTCGTCGAGCGCGGCCCGCAGGGCGTCTTGGTCGATGAGGTCGCCCCGGGCGATGTTGACGATGTGGGCTCCCGGCTTGGCTGTGGCCAGAGCGTCGGCGTCCAGCAGATGGAGGGTGGCCGCAGTGGCCGGTGCGGCCACCACAATGTGGTCGGAGTGGGCCAGCAACTCGGTTAGCGTGCTGGCAATCTCCACCCCCTCCATCGGGGAGGGCGCCGCGGTGCGGCGAATGGCCAGCACCGACATGTCGAAGGCTAAGGCCCGGCGGGCCACCGCAGTGCCTATGCCGCCTAGCCCGATCAGTCCCAGAGTCTTTCCGTAGAGGGCGCCCAATTCGGCGGTGAACCAACGCTCGGGTGGACTGTTCAACCACACTCCGGGCAGGTCTTTCTCGAAGGCCAGCATCATGGCCAGGCACCACTCGGAGATGGCGATGGCCCCAGCCCCCCGGGAGCAGGTCATCACCCGGTTGCCCAGCAACTCCAGAGGAAATCCGTCGATCCCGGTGCTGGTTACGTGTACCCACTCCACTCCCCGGTCGAGCAGCTCGGCCAGGTTGGGATAGCCCCGGGGGATGGTCAGCAGCACGTCGCCGGACGCTTCCTCGGGGATGTCGCCCTGGCGGGGCACGTAAACGAAATCTACGTCTTCGAATTGGTCGATGAGTGGGTCGAGCCGTCCGTCTTCCATGTGGTGTAGCACTCGCACGGGCTGAAGCCTATGGATTGACGAGCGGGGCCGCGTAAGGTCTGGCCGTGAAATCTGAGGCTCTGTCCCATATCCGCATCTGCGATTTCACCGGACAGCTGGCCGGAGCGGGGGCCACCCGGTGGATGGCCGCCTTCGGCGCCGAGATCATCCGCATTGAGGATCCGGTGCGCCTGGGCAAATGGGATGTGCTCCGGGGAACGTCCCCGTTTGTGGACGAACGCAGGGGCCACGAGTTCGGCGGGTGCTTCAACAACCACAACGTGGAGAAGTTGGGTATCACGCTCAACCTCCGCACCGAGCGGGGCAAAGAGCTGCTGACCGAGATCATCGCGGTGAGCGATGCGGTGACCGAGAACTTCGCCGCTGGGGTGCTGGAGCGACTGGGCTTCGGATACGACCGCCTGAAGGAGATCAAGCCCGACATCTTGTACGTGTCCAACTGCGGGTTCGGCCATGTCGGCCCCTACCGCAAGTACAAGACGTGGGGGCCGATCGTGCAGGCCTGCTGCGGGCTGACGTTCACCTCCGGGCTGCCCGATATGCCCTCGGCTGGGTGGGGCTACTCCTACATGGACCACCATGGCGGGAACTTCATGGCCATGGCCATCATGGCCGGGCTCATCCACCGCAGCCGCACCGGCGAGGGCCAGTGGATCGACATGTCGTGTACCGACGCTGGGGCCACCATGCTCGGCCCGGCGGTGCTGGACTACACCGCGAACGGCCGTCCGCTGCGGCGCGACGGAATGCCCAACTCCAACCGCAGCCAATTTCCGGCCATGGCCCCTCATGGCATCTACGAGGCCGACGGGCACGACTCCTGGCTGGCCCTGGCCGCCCGGGACGACCGCGACTGGAATGCCATCGCCGGACTCATGGCCATCGACGACCGCCGGTTCGACGACCTGGCCGGGCGGCTGGCCTACGAGGACGAGCTTGACGACGCGGTGCGAAGGTGGACGTCGGCCCTGGATCGGTTCGAGGCGGCCGCCGAGCTGCAAACGCTGGGAGTGCCCGCCGCCGGGGTGGCCAAGCCGGTGGACCGGATCGACAACGACCCCAACACCGAGGCCTGGGGGTTGTGGCCCACCGTCACTCATGGCGAGATGGGCCGGGTCCGAGTCGACGGCATCCCCGCCCACTTCTCAGAAACCGACTGGGTTCTCGAGTGTGGCGGCCCCCTGCTGGGCCAGCACAATCGCCAGATCCTTGGGGGTCTGCTCGGCTATTCGGATGCCGACCTGGCCGACTTGGCGGCCGAGGGGGTGATCTGATGGCTGCCAATGAACTTCCCGGTGCCCTGGCCGGAATCCGAGTGGTGGAGTTGGCCGGAGAGGCTTCGGCCTATGCGGGGCTGCTGCTGGCCGGAATGGGAGCCGAGGTCGTTGTGGTTGAGCCCTCCGACGGTCATCACACCCGGGGATTTGATCCGTTTCTAAACGACGAGCCCGATCCCGAACGCAGCCTGTGGTGGTGGCACTACAACGCCTCCAAGCTGGGAGTGACTCTGGATCTTGGGAAGGAAGACGATCGAGATCGGTTCCGTTCGCTGGTTGCGACCGCCGATGTGGTTCTGGAGTCGGAGCGTCCTGGCAGATTGGCCGACCTGGGCATCGACCATGACACGTTGCGAGCCGATCATCCTGAATTGATCTGGGTGTCGCTGACCCCGTTCGGCCGCAGCGGGCCGCGGTCTCAAGAGGAGAGCATCGACCTCACCGTGCTGGCCGCGGGCGGGCCGGTGTGGAGCTGCGGCTACGACGACCATGCCATCCCGCCGCAGCGAGGCGGTGGCAACCAGGGTTACCAAACCGGCTCGATATTTGCGGTGCTCTCCGTCCAGACTGCGCTGCTAGCTCGAGACCGCACTGGCCAAGGGCAGTTCGTGGATGTGAACATGCATGCCGCGGCCAACGTGACCACCGAATTCGGCTCGGTGCAGTGGCTGGTGGCCGGCGACGAGGTGCAGCGCCAGACTGGGCGCCACGCGGCCGTCGAGCCCACCACGTTTACCCGGGCGCTGTCGGTGGATGGCATCGACGTAAACACCGGTTTCCCTCCCCGATCAGCCCGGGACTTCTCCGTGGTGGTGGAGTGGATGGAAAGCCTGGGGTTGAGGGATCAATTTGAGGAGTTCTTCTTCTTGGAGATGGGCGCCCAGCTTGAAGAGGATCTGCACCTGTCCCAGGTGGGCCAGGATCCCGAGGTGACCGCCATGTTCGGCGCCGCCCGGGAGGCAGTCCGGTTCATCGCCCAGAACATCACCGCCTATGAGTTCTTCATCGGCGCCCAGGAGCGGGGCTTGGCGGTGGGGATCATCTACTCACCCGAAGAGGTGCTAGCCGACCCCCATTTCAAAGAGCGGGGCTTTCCCGTCGAGGTGGAGCACGAGGACTTGGGCCGCAGCTTCACCTACGTGGGAGCGCCGTACATCGCCCCCAAGTCTCCCTATCGCATCCGGCACCGGGCCCCTCACGTGGGCGAGCACAACCAGATCCTCGAAGCTCTCAGCTGATGGCTTCCCGACACCCGGTTGTCTGCGGCATCGGCCTCAGCGACTATCCGGTGGTGCCCCACATGAACTCGGTGCAGCACCACGCCTTGGCCGCCAGACGGGCCATCGCCGACTGCGGAATCGCAAAATCGGCCATCGACGGGTTTGTCAGCGCCAGCGGCGGGGGACCGGGAGCGGGCGATGATGCCGTCTCGATGGCTGAATACCTGGGGGTGAATCACCGCTACATCGACGGGACCATGGTGGGAGGCTCGTCGTTCGAGTTCCACGTGCAGCACGCCGCGGCGGCCATTCGGGAAGGGCTGTGCGACACCGTGCTGGTCACCTACGGCTCCGACCAGCTCACCCGGATGGGCCGGGTGCTCGGCACCGGCGGTTTTCAGCGCGACGCCCAGCCGGTGGCCGGGGCCATGCAGATGGCCACGCCCTACGGCCTGCCCCTGGTGGGGGCCTACGCCCTGGCTGCCCGTCGCCACATGCACGAGTTCGGCACAACCTCTGAGCAGCTGGCTGAGATCGCAGTGGGTGTCCGGGAGTTTGCTGGGCTCAACCCCGATGCCCGCTACCGCGACCCCATGACCGTGGACGACGTGGTGAACAGCCGCATGATCGCCGATCCTCTGCACAAGCTGGACTGCTGCGTGATCACCGACGGCGGAGGGGCGCTGGTGATGACCACCGAGGAAATCGCCCGCGACCTGCGCCAACCCCCCGTCTACGTGCTGGGCGCGGCTGGCACCCAGACCCACTGGAACATCCACCAGATGCCCGACTTCACCGAGATGGGTGCCGCCGTTTGCGGACCGGAGGCGATGGGCCAAGCTGGGGTTACACCGGCCGATATCGACACCGCCCAGCTCTATGACAGCTTCACCATCACCGTGCTGTTGATGCTGGAAGGCCTGGGTTTCTGCGGCCGGGGCGAAGGTGGCGCTTACGTCGAGGAGGGCCACCTGCGACGGGGCGGGTCGATGCCCACGAATACCGATGGCGGGGGACTGTCGTCCAACCATCCGGGGATGCGGGGCATCTTCTTGCTGATCGAGGCAGTACGCCAGCTCCGGGGCGACGCAGGTGAGGCCCAGGTGCCTGACGCCGACTTGGCCCTGGCCTGCGGCTCCGGCGGCTGGCTCTCGGCTATCGGCACCGTCATCTTGGGTAAGGACCGGCCGTCATGAGGGTTGTGCGCGATCTCGACTGGCAGGGGCCGGTCCCCGCCGGCGAAGGGGAGTATGGCGAGTTCTTTGCCGCCGCAGCCAAGGGCCGCCTGCTCATCCAGCAGTGCCCCGAATGCGGCCACCGCCAGCATTACCCCCGAGCGCTATGCACGGCCTGCGCCGCTGTGCCCGAGTGGATGGAGGCCGCCGGCACCGGCACCGTCTACACCTACACCGTGGTCCGCCAATACGGGGTACCGGCCTTTGCCGAGCTGCCCTACGTTCTGGCCATGGTCGACCTCCCCGAGGGAGTGAGAATGTTCGGCGGCCTCACTGGCATCGACCCCGAAACCGTCGAGATCGGCATGCCCGTTACCGCCTATGCCCGAACCTACGACGACACCCACGCCATGGTCTTCTGGGAACCCGCCTGAGCCTTCCGAAGTTCGGTTCTCAATCCTCCCTGAGCACGGGTCATGATGGGGCCATGCATGACGACATCTTGGCGGCGTTTGATATTTCCGACCGGGTGGCAGTGGTCACCGGGGCGGCCTCGGGGATCGGGCGGGGGACGGCGGTGACGCTGGCCAAGGCCGGTGCCTCGGTGGTGCTGGGCGACGTGGATGCGGATGGGATGGGCGAGACTGGCGGCGAGCTGGATGCGCTGGGGGCCTCATGGTCGGCAGTGCCCACTGATGTGAGCGACAAGGCGGCGGTGGACGCGCTGGTGGCCGATGCAGTTAACCGGCACGGCCGGCTCGACATCATGGTCAACAACGCCGGAGTCATCACCGACAGCCTCATTGTGGACACCACCCCCGAACAGCTAGAGCGGGTGATGAACGTGAACATAAGGGGCGTCTATTGGGGTACCGCAGCGGCCGGGCGGGCCATGGCCGATCAGAAGTCGGGGTCAATCGTCAATCTCTCGTCAGCCGGAGCCGACATGCCCGCACCGATGATCTCGGTGTACGCCCTCACCAAGGCGGCAGTGAAGATGATCACCCGCACCGCCGCAGTGGAGATGGCTCCTATCCGGGTGAACGCGGTGGCTCCCGGCTCCATCGAGACGCCCATCTACGACCGCCACTTCCTCAACGACGACGGCAAAGTCGACCCCGAGCGTCAGAGGAACCACTTCGACACCATCGCCCAGATGAACCCGCTGGGCTATGTGGGAAACCCCAACGACATCGCCTACGCCATCTTGTATCTGTGTTCCGAGGCCGGGCGGTTCGTCACTGGCCAAACCATGCGGCCCAATGGTGGCGTGGTGATGCCGCTGTAGCTAGCCCGTAGCCTGTGGTTATGAATTCAAAGCGCACCGTTCGCCGAGTTGTAGCGCTGACTGCCACTGTCCTGCTGTTGGCGACAGCCTGTGGAGGCGACGACGATTCAGCTCCGGATCCGATCCCGGTCGAGGTTGCTCCGGTGCAGGTCGTGGGACAACCGCTTGGACCGTTAGGGGATTCACCTGATGCCGATCCCGCATTTGGCCAACCGGTGCCCGCCCTCAATGGCACTGCCATAGATGGCTCTCCGTTGGAATGGACACCAGGAGAGCGGCCAGCTGCCATCGTGTTCCTGGCTCACTGGTGCCCGGCTTGCCAGGCTGAGGTTGTCGAGCTCACCAACTGGCTGGCCGAGGGCAACAGCTTGCCTGAAGGGGTTGACCTTCTCAGCGTGGTCACCTTGGTGGACTCCAGTAGGGACAACTATCCGCCCAGCCAATGGTTGGCTGACGAGGGCTGGCCATTCCCTGTTCTGGTGGACAGCGCCGACAATGAAGTGGCTGTCGCATTTGGTCAGGCGGGCACCCCGTTCTGGGCTTTCGTGTTCGGGGACGGGACGTTGGCTCTCAGGGGAAGTGGCCGAATCCCCCCCGAGGGATTGGCAGGGCTCTTCGACCAACTATTGGCTCCAGGCGACGGGTAGGGTTTTCGCCCGTGACTGGATATCTAGAAGGCAAGAACATTGTCGTCACCGGCGCGGGCAACGGAATTGGCCGCGCCATCGCCATGGGCTGCGCCGCCGCCGGCGCCAACGTGGTGGTGGCCGACTACGGCGTGTCGCTGGCGGGCGCCGATCCCTCCTCGGAAGTGGCCGATGCGGTAGTGGCTGAGATCGAGGCGGCTGGTGGGACCGCCCTGGCACTGGCCTCCGACATAAGCACCATGGAGGGCGGCTCAGCCGCCGTTCAGGCCGCAGCGGACACTTGGGGCTCCATCGACGGAGCGGTATGCGTGGCTGGCATTTTGCGAGAGCGGATGATCTTCAACATGACCGAGGAAGAGTTCGACGACGTGATCCGGGTCCACCTCAAGGGCCACTTCACGGTGTACAAGCACGCCTCGGCCATCATGCGCAAGCAGGAGACCGGCGGCTCGCTGGTGGGCATCACCTCGGGGGCGTTCACCGGATCGACCTCCCAGTGCAACTACTCGGCGGCCAAGGGGGGCATCATCTCGCTCACCAAGAGCGCCGCTCTGGCCCTGAAGCGCTACGGCATCAATGCCAACTGCATCGCCCCCAGCGCCAAGACCCGCATGTCGGAGAACGTTCCGTTCGAGATCGAGGCCGGTGAGCCCGAGGACGTGGCGCCCTTGGCCGTTTACTTGCTCAGCGACCAGGCTCGGGACATCACCGCTCAGGTCTACACCGTGGTTGGCCCCCGCATTTCGGTGTGGGCCCAGTTCGGCGAGCTCCGTTCCATGTATGCCCCCAGCAGCAGTTGGACACCGGAGGGCATCGAAGAGGCGCTGCCCCGCACCGTCGGCACCGAAGAACACCCCACCATGGCCATGCTGGAAGCGCAGGCAGCTCAGCGCCAGGCGGCCCAGGGCAGCTGATGCCCAGCGGCGCCCTTGAGGGGCGGATTGCCGTCATCACCGGCGCTGGCCGGGGGATAGGCCGCCACTACGCCCTGCTGTTTGCCGCCGAAGGAGCCAAGGTGGTGGTCAACGACTTGGGCTGCGAAGCCGACGGCACCGGGGCCGACCCGGCTGTGGCCCAGGCGGTGGTCGACGAGCTCACCGCTGCCGGAGGAACCGCAGTAGCTAGCAGTGACGACGTGTCTGAGATGGCCGGAGCCGAGTCGCTGCTGGCCCAGACGCTGGATGCATTCGGGGGAGTGGATGTGCTGGTGAACAATGCCGGCATCCTGCGAGACAAGATGTTCGCCTCCATGAGCGAAGACGACTGGGACTCGGTGATCCGAGGCCACCTCAAGACCACGTTCTGCATGACCCGGGTTTGCGCTGGCTGGTGGCGAGACCAGGTCAAATCCGGCGCAGAGGTGAACGCCTCGGTGATCAATATCAGCTCCACCTCAGGTCTGATCGGCCAGGTGGGCCAGTCCAACTACGGGGCGGCCAAGTCGGCCATAGCGGGGATGACGGTGATCATCGCCCAAGAGCTGGGGCGCTACGGCGTGCGGGTGAACTGCGTCACTCCCGCCGGACGCACCCGCATGACCGAGGGGGCGCCCGGAGTGGCCGAGATGGTGGCCAAGCCCGCCGAGGGCTTTGATGTGTTTCATCCCTTCCATCCCGCACCGGTGGTGGGCTGGCTGGCCACGGCCGACTGCGACGTGACCGGGCGAGTGTTCATGGCCAAGGGAGGCGACGTCCGCTGGTACACCCCGTGGCTGCGCCAGGACTTCCTCGACGATGAGCGGGAGTGGACCATTGCTGAGCTGGCCGAGGCTATGAAGGACTTGCCGCCGGTTCCGGTATCGCCGTGAGCCGGGATGTGCCCCCCGAGCCGCCGGGCCGGGGCCTGCTGGAGGGCAAGACCGTGGTGGTAACCGCCGCGGCGGGCACTGGACTCGGCTTCGCTGCCGCTCGGCGATGCATGGCGGAGGGTGCCCAGGTCCTAGTCAGCGACATCCACGAGCGCCGTCTGGCCGAGGCTGCTGACCGGCTGGCCGAAGAGTTCGGTTCTCGCCCCGCCACGCAACTGTGCAATGTCACGGTCGAGGAGGAGGTCCAGGCCCTGATCGATGCCGCAGTAGTCGAGCTGGGCCACGTTGACGTGATGATCAACAACGCCGGTTTGGGAGGCACTGCCAACCTGGTGGACATGACCGACGACCAGTGGCATGTGGTGGTGGATGTGACCCTCAACGGCACCATGCGAACTACCCGGGCCGCCCTGCGACACATGATGCCGCGGGGTTCGGGGGTCATCGTCAACAACGCCTCGGTGATGGGATGGCGGGCCCAGGCGGGCCAGAGCCATTACGCGGCGGCCAAAGCGGGGGTGATGGCCCTGACCCGGTGCGCGGCTCTCGAGGCGGCCGAAACCGGGGTGCGGGTCAACTGCGTGGCCCCCAGCCTGGCCATGCACCCCTTTTTGGCCAAGGTGTCCAGCCAAGAGTTCCTCGACGACCTGATCTCGTTGGAGGCCTTCGACCGGGCCGCAGAACCGTGGGAAGTGGCCAACGTGATGGTGTTTCTGGCCAGCGAATACTCCACCTACATGACCGGCGAGATCGTCTCAGTCAGCTCCCAGCACCCTTAGCCGAGGGCGGCAGCCAGAACAGAGCGGTCGGTGGCGTGGTAGACGTGGGCCAGCTCGAGGTCCACAATCTGCTGGGGCATCTCGGGATCGAACCAGCCGTCGATCAACCCCCAATGGTGGGGGCTCATCATGTAGTCCACCTTGAGCCCGTCGAGGGTGTAGTACTCCTGTTCCCAGCAGTGGGTCCACCGGGCGCCGGCAGGCCCGACGACCCGGCTAAGGGCCCAGTTCACGATGGCTGGGATGTGGTCGGGCATGGCCATTAGATCCTGCTCGAAGGCGGCCACTGAGTCGGAGTGTGCGTCGGTCTGGACCTGAAGCAGGAGGGTGCGCTTGATCTCCCCGGTGAATCCGGAGTCGCCCAGAGAGCCGTCGATGAGCTCCAGTTCCACCAAGTCGAAATGGGCCACGTCCTCGAAACCGGAAGGCACCGGATCGTCGATCCCGTCCCAGGTGTAGTGGCCGCCGCCCACAGTGCCCGGCAGATGCTTGCCCAGCGCCACAGCCGTTTCCAGCTCAAACACCCGGTCGGGGTCCGCCCCTTCAACCAGGGTTACCAGCGCCAGCTTCCGACTCATCGCCCCTCCTCAATAGGCGGATCGTCCAAGAGGAACCGCCTCTGCCGCTCCACGCATAGGGCGTCCATCTCGGCCCAAAATTCGCCGACACTGGGATCCCGCCCGGCGGCACCTCGCATGGCCCACCAGGTGGCAGCATCGGGCACCGACCACAAGTACACAAGGGTGTTGGGCTGGTCGTACAGCTCCACCGGCGGGGTCAGCCAAGTCTGCTCCAGCGTCATTCCCCGCTCGACGGCCCCCTCCACATAGCCCTCGGACATCAGTTGCCTTACCGCCGCCAGGTTCCCCGGCTCAACCGTCAACTCATCCAAAATGTGGATCTTCCCAACCACGACCCCACGCTAGTGGTGATCTAAATTGCGGGCCGGAGGGAAGACGGGAAATGGAGCAATGAACTTTCAGCGGCGCATCCCTCTGGACGGGTGCGCGAACTTTCGGGACTTGGGCGGTTACGCCAGCACATTGGGCGGCACTACCAAATGGGGCGTGCTGTTTCGGTCTGACTCGATGCACCGACTCAGCCCCGCTGATGGCGCAGTGGTCACGGGTCGATTGGGTATCCGCACCGCCGTGGACCTGCGGGCAAGCGACGAGCGAGAGCGGGTTGGGGTGCTCGATCCGGCCCTGGGCATTGTCGAGCACCACGTCGGCACCGCCGACCGGACCATGCACACTTATGAGAACCCCGATCCTGAACTGAAAAATCGGTCCTTCGGCCAACTCTACGAGAACATGATTCGCAGCGGAGGCGATCGGTTTGCCGCGGCCATCGAGGTGGTGGCCGATCCTGACCGGTGGCCGACCGCGTTCTTCTGCATGGCCGGAAAGGACCGCACGGGCTGTCTGGCCGCGTTGATCCTGGGGATGGCCGGGGTTGATGGCCAGGACATCGTGGGCGACTATGCGGCCACCGCTCCTGCGGTTCCCTTCATTCGGGAGCGGTCCCGGGTTGAACTGCCCGACTTGGCCCATGTCTGGGAGAAGTTTCCCGAAGACATCACCAATGCCCCCACTAGTGCAATGAGCGAGCTTTTGGACATCGTCGACGACCAGTGGGGTGGCTCCGAGGGCTTCGCCCTCGAATACGGCGTCAAGCCCCAGACCATCGAACGTCTACGAGAGTCGTTCTTGGTCTGAATCACAAAATTCATCGACCATAGTCACATTAATATGGCTATAGTGAAGGAATGGAAACGCCAGCGGGGACCAAGTCATCAGGACGCATCGTGCCGGCTGGGGAATTCAAGACCAATTGTTTACGGCTGATGGACGAGGTGCAAGAGACTGGCGCGGAGATCGTGGTCACCAAACACCGCCGACCAGTGGTGCGGGTCAGCCCGTTTCGTGAGGACCAGCCCAAGTTGGTGGGGTCGTGCGTCGGCCAGCTTCGGATTTTGTCCAACATCGATGCCGAGCCGCCTATCCCCTTGGATGACTGGGATGTTGTCGCCCGTCCTGAGCGGATCCTCAATCCTGAGGGCGGAGCGTGACCATTTTGTTGGACACCAACGTCTTGCTGAGGTTGGTCGCCGACAGTTCAGAAATCAGCAAGTCGTTCAAGGCAGAGGTGGAGTCTGAGCTGGGTGATGGCGGGGTAGCTGTCTCGTCCGCCACTTTCATGGAGACCACGCGCCTCCACCACCATCAGCGTATCGACTTGGGTTGCCATCCCTCCGTGTGGCGCCAACAGCGCTTGCAGTCGGGACTTAGAGAGGTCCCAATCGACGGTGATGTGGCCGTAGAGTCGGTCCTTTTGATGAATTCGGGCTTCCACCGGGACTCAGCCGACCAGCTGATAGTTGCCACGGCAATGCGGGGCGGCATGACCTTGGCGACCATGGACACACAGATCATCGATTGGGCCGACCGTACCCGTCTGGTTCCCCTGGTGGACCCGTCAATCTAGGGCAAATGCCTCGCTTGGAGCATTAGGCATGGATTGCCTATCCCCGACGACAACTTATTGGCATGCCAGAATCTTCCTGATCTTATTGGTGTTCGTAAGCTCGACTGGTTGCAATTCTCACACGACGCCGGCCGAGGGCGATGTGCATCCCGCGGCACCAGACACCCCCCTTCAATCGGAGGCAACTCCGATCCCGGTTGTCCCACGGCCGACTTCAAGGCCATCACCACCCCCAGTACCGAGTCCTGACCCTGGACGTGAAACCCCCATTGCCACTCCTACTATGCCCTCGACTCCACCACCCGAGTCGGTGGACGAGGTACCGCCGGTTGGCGGCGAACACCAAAGCGAGGCCGAACCGAATTCATTCCGCATACCAGTGCTAGACGACTCATACCTCACGACCAGCGAAGCAGCGGGGGAGCCGTTCGACAGGAATGGTCCCATGCCGGAGCGGATAATCGCGTCAACAGACAAATGCCAGATCGTCTCAATAGACGCGCGAACGGGAGAAGTCGCCTCCATATGGAACTACCCCAATGTACGAATAGAAGACCTATACGACGACACTCCCCCTAGACTCAATGCTGGAGAAGAAGAGCCGTCCCCCGAGCCTGAGACTCCCTGCGATTGGATTCACGACTTGGAATGGATTGATCCAAGCTTCATACTACTGAGTATCTGCTGTGAGCCGGCTGTTGGCAGATTTGAAGTCATCGATACTTCTCTCAATAATCAACCATATTGGGTTGCCCTTGATGGAACCTCACCGTCGGTCAATGGCGACGATGTGCTGGCGTTTAGCCGTGCCCATCCTCTTGGAGAAGTTGAACCCTATGCTGTTGGTTCAACACCATTTGATGTCCGTTTCGATGATGAATCGGATCCGGACTACCCGTTCTTCAGCCTTCAGTCCGACAACACGTACTATTCGCTGTCTTTCTCTTCGGAGCAAGGTTCAGGCGTTCTCGGATCAGTCTCGCAAGTCAGCTGGGTCGGCAACCACAAAATAGCCTTCGTGCTCTGGACCGAAGGCTTGTATCCCGAGTTTTATCCGTTCATGGGGATCATGGACATTGAGTCGCAGTCCGTCGTCTTCAAGAGCCGCGGAAACGGCTGGGTCATGCCGACCGGTGATGCCGACGGAAATCTGGTGGTCGTAGAGCTACATTGCTTCAGTACGCCAGGCACGTGCGACACGCAGGACCCCAAGATCGTCGTGTTGGACCCCGATACATTGACGCCCGTCTATGAGGTCTCCGTCAGCGAGAGGGTCTTTGACATTGACCTCAGCCGAGGATGGCTGCTGGTGACATTCTCGAACGGGCAGACGGGCACGTTCGACCTCGCCGACGGCACGTTCACAGCCATAGCCGACGGAATCGTCAACGCCGGTTGGATGGAATAGGCGACAGGCTGCGTTCTTGGTCTGAGCCGAATCAGGGCTCGACGACGACCTTCAGCGTGGGGGTGTCGCTGGCGGCCAACGCGAATGCCTCGCCGGCGCCGTCGAGAGGGAATCGCTGGGTGATCATGGCTTCAGCGATCTCGGGGCGGTGGGCCAACAAGGCGGCGGCGGAGTCGAAGGCCCGACCGGCACCGTGGTGGCCGTAGAACGTCCCCCACACCGCGGTCAGCTCCTTGAGCACCCAGGGCAGCACCTCGAACAGCTTGTTCTGGTAGTAGCCGGCCACCAGCAGCACCATCCCTCCAGGACGAGCCACCTCGGCCGAGCGGGTGATGGAGCGCTCCGAGCCGTCACCCTCGATGACCACGTCGTAAGTGCCCGATAGTCCTACGCCAAGGCCCATCTGCTCGGCGGCTGAGACATGAAGGTCGTTGTCGGGCTCCACGTCCACCACGCAGCCCCGCCAGCGGGCCGCGGCTCCTCCCAGCAGGCCGAACCCGGTGATGCCGGGACCGACCACGGCCACCCGGTGGCGGCTCTCCAATCGCCCCAACATCAGGCTGTGGATGTTGACGGCCAGGGGCTCGCACAAGCAGGCGTTGGCCACATCCAAGCCGTGAGGAAGACGCACCAGGCACCGCTCGGGCAGCAGGATCTCATCGGCCATGCCCCCGTCGAAGGCCACCCCGGCGATCATCTCGTGCGACTTCTCGCACCAGTGGTAGTCGCCCATTACACAGAACTCGCACACCTCGCAGGGCACCATCGGCTCAATCGCCACCGGGGTTCCGTCGTCCAGCACACCGGCGAACTCGTGGCCGAAGGTCATCTCCCTCGGCCCGAAATCCACCATGTTCAGGTCGGTCTGGCAGATGCCCACCGAGCGGGGCCGAATCCGCACCCCTTCGGAGTTTCCCACCGCCACCGTGGTAGGAATCGGCACCGCTACCGGTCGGATGCCCTCAGGGGTGTGGCGCACCGCCCTCACGCCGACAGGCCTCGCTTTTTGAACTCGCTTTGGGCATACACGATGCCGCCGAGGTGGTCGTCGGCGTCGGGCGACGTGGCCAGCCAGGCCACCACCGCTCCGATGGTGGCCGGCTCGCCGCCGGGATAGGGGAAAGTCCCGGCGGTGTTTCGAGCCCGGGCGGCCTCGGTGATCACATAGCCGGGGTCGATGCTGAAGCAGCGGATGCCATCTGGCCCGTGCTCCACATGGATGTGGGGGGTCATGCGGGTGAACGCCCCCTTGCTCATGGCGTAGGCCATGCCCCAGCCTCCCTTACCGATGGGGCCGGGGGGGTCGGTGTAGGCCGAGGCCGAGATCATGTTCACGATAGTGCCCGAGCCCTGCTCCACCATGGCTGTCAGCACCCGCTCGGTGATCGCCATTTGGGCGAATACGTTCCCCTCAAACAGCCGATGCACCTCGGGCTCTTCTAGCTCCAGAATCGGGGTCATGCTCACTTTGGCCTGGTAGATGGCGTTGTTCACCAGCACATCGAGGTGGCCGAAATGATTCAGAGCGCCATCGATGCAGGCAATCACGCTGTCTCGGTCCAACAAGTCCATGGTGAACGCCACCCCCTGCTGGCCCGCGGCCTCAATGGCGGCCACGGTGGTGTCGAGCCCACCGGGAATGGCGAGATCGGGGTTGTACATGTCGCGGCCTGCTCCGTCTACCAAGGTGCGGGCCGACACGGCTACGTCGAACCCGGCTTGGGCCAGGGCGATGGCGCTGGCCTTTCCGATGCCCCGGCTGGCTCCGGTGACCAGGGCTGTCTTCCGTTCGTTGGCGCTCATCGGTGTCGCTCCGCCTTTCGGTTGCATTGGGTGGCAGGCATACCGTAGGGCCATGGGTCCGCTGAACGGAATGCGCATCGTGGAGTTGGCCGGGATCGGGCCGACCCCGTTCGCCGGGATGATGCTGTCGGACATGGGCGCCGAGGTCATCCGGGTCGACCGGGTAGGCGGCTCAGGCAACCCGGTGGCATCGCAATCGGGTCCCATGGAGCGGGGCAAGCGCACCGTTGCCTTCGACCTAAAGCAGCCCGACGGGGTTGACGCTGTGCTTTGCCTGGTTGAGGCGTCCGATGGCCTGTTCGAGGGCTTCCGGGCTGGGGTGGCCGAGCGCCTCGGGGTCGGCCCAGATGCCTGCCTGGCCCGCAATCCCAAGCTGGTCTACGGGCGCATGACTGGCTGGGGCCAGTCTGGACCGCTGGCCGACCGGGCCGGCCACGACATCAACTACATCTCCTTGGCCGGCCCGCTGGCCCACATCGGCCGGACGGGACAGCCGCCCTCGGTGCCCCTCAATCTCATCGGCGACTTCGGGGGCGGTTCGGTATTCCTGGTGCTGGGCATGGTGGCCGCACTCTTGGAGGTAGCCCGGGGTGGCGAAGGCCAGGTGGTGGACGCCGCCATGGTGGACGGCGCGGCCTACCTGCTGTCGCCACTGTACGCAGCCCATGCGAGCGGGTTCTGGACCGACGAGTTTGGGGCCAACTTCTTGGACTCGGGGGCATATTTCTACGAGGTATACGGCACTTCCGACGGCAAGTGGCTGGCAGTGGGCGCCATCGAGCCCCAGTTCCACGCCGAGTTTATGGCCGGCATCGGCCTGGTCGGAGCCGAAGATTTGCCCGACCAGATGGACCGGGGTCGGTGGCCGGAGATGAAGCAGCGGGTGGGCGAGATCATCGCCCAGCGCACCCTGGATGAGTGGGTGGCGGTATTCGACGGCACCGACGCCTGCGTCAGCCCGGTGCTGGCCATGGGACAGACGCCGGCCCACCCCCACGCCCAGGCCCGCGATTCGTTCTTCGAATTCGGCGGAGTCACTCAGCCCCGGCCCGCCCCCCGGTTCGACGGCACCCCCTCGGAGCCCGCCGGGCAATCGCAGCCCCCGGGAGCCGATACCAATGCCGTGCTCGCTGAGTTGGGCTACACCGCCGAGCAGGTGGAAGCGCTCCGGTCGTCGGGCGCGGTGGCCTGAATTGGCGACAGGCATTTTCACCGCTTTTGGAGGAACTGTGGGTACCGTTGGAGCTTCTTAGGTGGTGATTGGAAGATGGGAGCCCACATGCGCAAATTGAAACTGGTCTTGCTGTTGGCCCTGGTCTGCTTGGTTGCCGCCGCCTGCTCAAGCGACAGCGACGACAGCACACCGCCTGCGGCAGCGACTGAGGCCGCTGCCCAGCCTACCGAGGCCGCCGCCCAGCCTACCGAGGCCGCCGCTACCCCTGCCCCTGATCCCGAGCCAGCTGATGCCCCGGTCGTGCTCACAGATGGCCAACGCGACCTGGCGGACGCGCTGTTCACGGCGATACACGAAGACGACACGATGCAGGACGAATACCGTCCATTCACCATTCCCGAAGACCAGGTCCGCTGCTTGGCCGACGGCTTGGCCGGAGTTTTTTCTGACGACCGGCTCGTGGAACTGGGCATGAGCGGCTCGTCGGTAGCTGCGATATACGAAGTAAGAGGGATCTTTGCCCTTGGCGATACCTATGCCATCACCGAAGATGAGATTTCAGAGATCGTGGACAGGGCAGTGGAGTGTGTTGATCTGCGATCGATACTGGCTGCCGGAATTGAGGCTGAGGGAGTGCCAGGCGAGCAAGCCCGCTGCATCGCATCGGAGATCACAAGTGAGGGAATTCGGGAAATGGCGATGAGCGTGTTTATTGCCGAGTCTGAGAATGATCTAGGCATAGATCCAGAGGAGGCCCAAGCAGCGTCGCAGGCCTGCTTCGACATTCGGGAAATGCTCTATCAGACATTCGTCCAAGAAGGGCTATCTGAGGAGAGTGCTCGGTGCGTTGCCGACGGGTTGTCCGATGAGATTGTCGACATGATGCTCGGGGCCCAGGAACCTGAAAGCGACGAGGAAATCGCAGAGATGTTCGGCCAGATCTCGGCCCTCCAGAACCGGTGCCTAACCCCCGGCGAGCTTGAGTTGATGGGCGGTTCCGGGTTCACCCCAGCTGCCGCTTCTGGGGAGGCTTTTGGTTCGGGACCGTGTCCGCCCGCCGATGGATCGGGTCCCACAGCTTTGGATTTCGATGGTCCCCAGCCCCTGTGTTTGGATCCGGCCAAGCAGTACATCGCGGTGTTCGACACTTCTGCCGGAGAGATGCGGATCGACCTCGACACGTTCAACACGCCGATCACAGCCAACAACTTCGCTGTGCTGGCCCAGTATCACTACTACGACGGCACGCTGTTGTTCCGCACCGACCCCAGCATCGGCATCATCCAGGGTGGGGCGCCCCACACCAATTCGCCGAGCGACCCAGGGCCGGGCTACACCATTCCCGATGAGGGCTTCGGATTTACCTACGAGCCGGGCCAGATCGTGATGGCCCGAACCGCCGCGCCCAACAGCGCCGGCGCCCAGTTCTTCTTCGCCGTCAACGAGAACACCGCCCTGCTCAACAATCAAGGCACCTACGTGGTGTTCGGTCAGATGGACGACGAGAGCCTGGCGGTGGCCGAGGCCATCTTGGCCGGCCACGTCGACCAGCCCGACAACCCACTGGGCGGAGGCCCCGAACCCCCGGTAACCGTCAACTCGGTCACCATTGGAGAAATCGGCTAACGCTGGGGTTGACCTATGCGCCGCGGCTGGTTCATCCCGATATTCGCAGTGACCCTGGTGGCAGCGGCCTGCTCGAGCGAGAGCGAGGGCAGCGCACCGTCTGTCCCCGCTACCCAGGCTCCCGGTGTCCAGTCTACTGAGACCGTCGAGGCCCCCAGTTCGTCGTCCACCGATCCCGCTGGCCCCGACAATGGCGAGCAGCCTGAAAATGGCGCTTCCCCCAGGCTCAACAGGCAAGAGTTGACCGACACTTTTGCCGAGCTGGTCTTGGGCGACGAACTGGTCACCACCTTCATGACGCCACAGGAGATCAATTGCCTGGCCGAGGAGGCCTTTGCCGTGTTCACTGATCAGCGGCTGGGCGAACTGAGACTCAACGCGGCGTCGTTTGCCGAGGCATATCGGCAGCCGGGGTTGTTTGTGTTTGGGGACTGGTTCGACATTTCCGATCGAGAGGCGTTTGATCTTGAGAATCTGGCACTGGGCTGCGTTGACTGGCGGAACTTCGTGGTCCAGGTCTTGGTCACAGAGGGTGAACCCATTGATCGAGCCGAGTGCATCGCCTCCCAGATTTCGGTTGACGGGCTGAGGGCTGTGGTAAGGGACGCCATGGTGGTCGACACCGGAGAGGGCTTCGGGGAGGCCCAGGACGAGGTGGCCTCAGCCCTTACCTCTTGCTACTTGAACGCGTCTCCGGCGACGGTCTCTTAGTCGAACAGCAGGGCGAGGTGGCGTCAGCCCGACCCGTTTGCTACTCCCGGAAGTACACCGCTTCGGCAGTTGCCTCGCCGTCGGTGCCCACTCGGCCTTTACCAACCATGGCGATGAGGTGGGCCAGTACGGAGCGGGCGGCGGGCTCATGCAGTTCCGAGGCCACGTCGGCGTACATCGCCCCCACCATCTCGGCAATGGTCTGCGGTCCGGTAGCCAGGCACTCCAGGATCTGGCGCTCCCGGTCGAGACGGTGGGCGTACAGGGCTTCCACCAGAACCTGGGGCTCGGTGACCGGTGGGCCGTGGGTGGGCCAATACGCCCGGTCGCCGGGGGAATCGGCCAATAGCCGCAGGCTGGCCAGGTAGTCGGTCATGTTGCCGTCGGGCGGGGGGATGATGGTGGTGGACCAACCCATGATGTGGTCGCCGGTGAACACTCCCGTCGCCTCCCGCCAGCGATAGGCGACGTGGTTGGAGATGTGGCCAGGGGTGTACAGGCACTCGAAGCTCCACCCCGGCCCCTCGACTACATCGCCGTGGACCACGGCCATATCGGGGGCGAAGTCAGTGTCGCCCCGCTCCTCGCTCTCGCCATCGTCGGTGTCAGCCGCCGGGTGGGGGCCAAAGCCGTAAGCCGGAGCTCCGGTGGCCTCGGCCACCGCCCGGGACGCGGGGGAGTGGTCCCGGTGCGTGTGGGTGATAAGCATGGCCTCCACCTGCTCACCGTCGACTGCGGCCAGCACCGCGGCGACGTGGTCGGCGTCGTCGGGTCCAGGGTCAACGATGGCCACCCGGCCCTGACCCACGATGTAGGTCCCGGTCCCCCGGTAGGTGAACTTGCTGGGATTGTTGGCTATCACCCGGCGCAGGCCGGGGGCCATCTCCACCACCGCGCCGTAATCCACCTCGGGCTCGGTCAGAAACGGGATGCTCACCGCCATCGTGGGGTGATCAGCCGTCTTCGGCGGCGACCTCGCCGGTGGAGACGCCCAGATAGGCCGGCTTCTCCCCGCCGCCGTGGACTTTGATGTTGGCCCCCGACATCCACCGGGCCATGGGCGACGCCAAGAACAGGCACACGTCGGCTACGTCGTCGGGACGCCCCATGCGGCCCATGGCGATAGTCTCGCCCACCGCGGCGATGCCAGCCTCGTCGCCGTAGTACATGTGAGCGTCCTCGGTCACGATCAGCCCGACTGTCACGGTCAGCACCCGTATCTTCGGCCCCCACTCCACAGCCAGAGTCTCGCTCAGGTTCAACAAACCGGCCTTGGCCGCCCCGTAGGCGATGCCCATCGGATTCGGCCGGATGCCCGATACCGAGGAGATGTTGAGGATCACCCCACCGCTGTCCTGGTTCTGCATTACCGAATACACCGCCTGGCTGAACGCCATGGGGGCCAGCAGGTTCAGGGCCACGATCTTGTCGTTGAACCGGGGTGACACCGTGGCCGAGTCGGCTGGAGGGGCCCCGCCCGCGTTGTTGATGAGGGTGTCCACCCGACCGGTGTGCTGCACCGCAGCGGCCACCACTGCCGCGATCTGCTCGGGGTCTCGCACGTCGGCGGCCACGAACAGCGCTTCTCGTCCGTCGGCGGCCACCGGTTCCTCCGGCGGGCGGCGGGCGCAGATCACCACGTCGGCACCGGCGGTAAGAAAGCGGGTGGCCATGCCCCGGCCCAGCCCCTTGGTGCCACCGGTGATGATGGTGGTCTTGCCGGTGAAATCGAGGTCTTCCATTGCTGCCAGTGTGCCCCATGAGGGCTGTTGCGGGCATCCCGCTGGTTCACGGGGACCATCGCTGCCAGTGTGGGCCGGGTCTTAGGCGCGGGCTATCGTCGCCGCCATGGTCGACAAGCGGATGACCGAAGACGAAGTTGTCGCCGAATTGAAAGACGGCATGACCATCGGCATCGGGGGCTGGGGATCGCGCCGCAAACCCATGTCCCTGGTGCGGGCCATGCTGCGCTCTGACCTCAAGGATTTGACTGTGGTGGCCTACGGCGGTCCCGACATCGGTCTGCTGTGCGCTGCGGGCAAGCTGCGCCGGGCGGTGTACGGGTTCGTATCCCTCGACTCGATCCCGTTGGAGCCCCACTTCCGCCAAGCCCGCCAGAGCGGGGCCATCGAGTTCACCGAGTTGGACGAAGGGGCCTTCTACCTGGGACTTTTGGCCGCCGCTCACCGAGTTCCGTTCTATCCCACCAGAGCCGGTCTGGGCTCTGACATGCTGACCATGAACCCCGAGCTGCGCACGGTGACGTCGCCGTATGACGACGGGGAGGAGCTGGTGGCCATCCCCGCCTTCAAGCTGGACGCCGCGTTGATCCACATGAACCGGGCCGATGCGGCCGGCAACGGGCAATTCCTGGGTCCCGATCTCTATTTCGACGACCTGTTCGCCATGGCCGCCGACAAGACCTACCTGAGCACCGAGAAGATCGTGCCCACCGAGAATCTGCTCGACGAGGGGCCGGTGCACACGCTGCGCATCCAGCGCATCTTCACCGACGGCGTGGTGGAGGCGCCCCAGGGAGCGCACTTCACCGAGTGTCCGCCCGATTACGGGCGCGACGAAGCTTTCCAGCGGGAGTACGCGGCCACTGCCCGCGACCCCGAAGCATGGGAGGCGTTTCGCTCCACTTATCTCGAATCCCCCTCCCATGCCGAATACCTCAAAGCGCTGGAGGCCCGCTCATGAGCACGAAACGATTGAGCAGCCCTGAGGCCCGATCATGAGCAATAGCGAGCAAGTCACCGCCGAAGCCACCATCGATGAGATCTGTGTGATGGCCTGCGCCGAGGCCTTCCGGGGCGACGGCGAGATCCTGTGCAATCCCATCGGGACCGTGCCCATCGTGGGCGGACGGCTGGCCCGGGCCACATTCGAACCCGACTTGGTGTACACCGACACCGTGTCGGTGCTGCCCGCCAACGACTTTCCGGTGGGCGATCCCGACGCCCCCAAGGTGGTGGAGTCGTGGGTGCCCTACCGCACTGTGTTCGACATCGTGTGGTCGGGCAAGCGCCACGTGATGATGGGGGCCAGCCAGATCGACCAGTGGGGCAACCAGAACATCGCCGCCATCGGCGACTTCCGCCAGCCCAAGGCTCAATTGCTCGGCCTGCGGGGCGCCCCCGGCAACCTGATCAACCACCCCACCAGCTACTGGGTGCCCAACCACTCAACGCGCTCTTTCGTGGCCTCGGTGGACGTGGTGTCGGGACCGGGATACGACCGGATGCGTGAGATTGGCTCGCCGGGCAACCGCTACCACGAGGTGCGCCGCGTGGTGTCCAACCTGGGAGTGTTCGACTTCCAGACCGACGACAACCGCATGAGGATCGCCTCGCTCCACCCCGGTGTGACGGTGGAGCAGGTGGTGGAGGCCACCGCCTTCGAACTGGCCGGTACCGACGATGCAGCCGAGACTCGGCTGCCCACCGACGAAGAACTGTATTTGATCCGCGAGGTGCTCGACCCGGGCGGCGCCCGCAAAGCCGAGTTCCGCTGAGCTCCGGATGAGCGCGGGCCCCCGTATTCGATTCAAGGGGTTTCTATGGTGACAGCTGACCCCCGCTTGCGGACTCGGGCGTGCGAGCTGTTCGGGGTGGAGCACCCCATCGTGCAGACCGGCATGGGCTGGGTTTCCGGGGCCCGGCTAACCGCAGCCACATCCAATGCCGGCGGTCTGGGCATCATTGCGGCCGCGCCCTTGACGTTCAGTCAGATGGTGGAGACCATCAGCGCAGTGGCCGCCGCCACCGACCGGCCTTTTGGGGTGAATCTCCGCACAGATGCCGCCGACATCGACCAACGGGTTGACCACATCATCGCTGCGGGGATTCCGGTGGCCAGCTTCGCCCAGGCCCCCGGCGAAGCCATCGTCAAGAAACTGAAGGACGCCGGCGTGGTGGTGGTTCCCACCATCGGTGCTCCCCGCCACGCCGAGAAGGTGGCCGAGTGGGGGGTCGACGCGGTGATTGCCCAAGGGGCAGAGGGCGGGGGCCACACCGGCCCCATCGCCACCTCCTTGCTGTTGCCCGCGGTCGTCGACACGGTGGATATCCCGGTCATTGCCGCCGGGGGCATGGTGGACGGACGCTCGCTGGCCGCCGCCCTGGCCTTCGGGGCCGACGGGGTTGCCATGGGCACCCGATTCCTCTTGTCGTCCGACAGCGACGTCCCCGACCACGTGAAGGCCGTCTATCTGGACACCAAGCTCACCGGCACGGTGGTCACCACTGCAGTCGATGGCGTTCCCCAGAGGGTGATCAACACCGACGTGGTCTCCCGGCTGGAGCGCTCGGGACCGCTGTCGTTCATCCGGGCCGCCCGCAACGCGCTCAAGTTCCGAGCCCTCACCGGAGTGGGCTACCGCCAACTGCTGTCCGAGGGATTGGCTATGCGTCGCAGCTTGGACCTCACCTGGGCTCAAATGGCCATGGCGGCCAACGCCCCCATGATGACCAAGGCCGCCATGGTGGACGGCCACCCCGAAGTCGGGATCCTCCCCACCGGCCAAGTGGTGGGCAACATCGACGCCCTTCCCAGCTGCCAGGAGATCATCGACTCGATCATCGCCGAGGCCATAGAGGTCTTGGACCGCCTGGCCGGTTCGGGCCCAGCGCCTGATTCTCCGTAGAGTTCTGCGCTGATGGATTTGTCGTTCACCCCGGCGGAAGAGGAGTTCCGAGACGAGGCCCGCACTTGGCTGGCCGAGAACGTGCCCGCGGAGCCGCTGGCTTCGATGGACACTCCCGGTGGTTTTGAGGAGCACCGGGAGTGGGAGCACATATTGTTCGACGCCCGGTGGGCGGTGGTGTCGTGGCCCGAGCGCTTCGGCGGCCGGGAGGCGTCTCTGGTGGAGTGGCTGATCTTCGAGGAGGAGTACTGGGCGTCAGGGGCGCCGGGACGGGTCTCGTCCAACGGGGTAAGCCTGTTGGCCCCTACCATCTTCGATTTCGGCACTCCCGAGCAGCAGGACCGTTTTCTGCGGCCCATGGCCCGGGGCGACGAGATTTGGGCCCAGGGCTGGTCGGAGCCCGATGCCGGGTCGGACTTGGCTGGGATCAAGACCAAGGCCCAACGCGACGGCGAATTCTTCGTGATCGACGGTCAGAAGACCTGGTGCTCCCGGGGGGCGTTTGCCGACTGGTTCTTCTGTCTGGTGCGTTCCGACCCCGACTCAGAGCGCCATGCCGGGCTGAGCTATCTGCTGGTTCCTGTCGACACCCAGGGCCTAGAAGCCCGGGCCATCGGCCGCTTGGACGGCGAGCCCGGCTTTGCCGAACTGTTCTTCGACTGCGCCCGGGTTCACGAGCGCTACCTGCTGGGGGGCGAGGGCGAGGGCTGGGCGGTGGCCATGGCCACTACCGGCAGCGAACGGGGGCTGAATCTGAGGGCGCCGGGCCGGTTCATGGCCGCTGCCGACCGGCTGGTGGGCCTCTACCGGGAGATTGCCGACAGCCGTGGCCCCGATCTGGACCGCCGCGATCAGGTGGTGGGCGCTTGGATGGGGGCTCAGGCCTACCGCTGGCAGACCTACGCCACCGAGGCCCGCCTGCGGGGCGGCTCTCCCATCGGCTCAGAGGCCAGCTTCATGAAGGTGCTCTGGTCGGAGCTCGACGTGGAGCTGCACGCCACCGCCCTCCGGCTGATGGGCCGCGACGGGGAGCGGGCCGACAGCTCGTGGATGGACGGCTACGTGTTCGCCCTGTCCGGCCCGATCTATGCCGGCACCAACGAGATCCAGAGAAACATCATCTCTGAGCGAGTTCTGGGACTTCCGAGGCGGTAGGCGTGGATTTCTCGTTCAGCGACGACCAGATCATGTTCCAGGAGGCGATGCGGGACTTTCTGGCCAACGAATGCCCACCGGAGGTGGTCAGAGCCGCCTGGGAGAACGACTCCGGCCGCACCAATGGCCTATGGGCTGCGCTGGTTGAGATGGGCGTGGTGGGCATGACCGCCCCCGAGTCGGCTGGCGGTTTGGGCATGGATGAGACCGACCTGGTGCTGCTGTTGGAGGAGGCTGGCCGGGCAGCGCTGCCCGAGCCCTTGCTGGAGCACACTGCGGTGGGAATTCCCACGCTGGCCGCAGCGGGCGGGCCGGTCGCCGAAGCCTGGTTGGAGCGGGCTGCATCCGGGGAGGCAATCCTGGGCGCGGGCACCGACCAGGGTTACGCGGTTGGGGCGGCAACCTGCGATCTGGTGTTTCTCATCGGCGAGCAAGTTCGGGCAGTTCCGGTAGACGAAGCAACGCTGGTCGAGCACCGATCGGTGGACGGATCGCGACGCCTGTTCGAGGTGGACGGAGAGGCCGTCGTTATCGACACCGATCCCGCGTTGGCCTTCGACCGTGCCGCCGCCGCGGCGGCCGCTCAGTGCGTCGGGGTGGCCCAGTACTTACTGGACGCCACCGTGGAGTATGTGGCCCAGCGCTACCAGTTCGGCAAGCCGGTGGGCAGTTACCAGGCGGTCAAACACCACCTGGCCAACGCCGCTCTCAAGATCGAGTTTGCCCGCCCCGCCGCTCGCCATGCCGCCTGGTGCATTGCCGTCGGCGACCCCGACCGCAGCCGGGACGTTTCGCTGGCCAAGGCCTTGGCCTCCGAAGCAGTCGACCTGGCTTCCCGCACCGCCCTCCAGTGCCACGGCGCCATTGGCTACACCTACGAATACGACCTGCACCTGTGGATGAAGCGGGGCTGGGCCCTGTCGGCCGCCTGGGGCGATGCCGCCTGGCACCGGAACCGAATCGCGGTCGCTTTAGGCATCTGATGGCTGCCGGCAATCGGGCCTGCTGATCGCCAGGCCGGTTACGCTGCGGCGACTGAGCATCGACGGAGGGCCTTATGCGTATTTGGCAGAGCATCGCATTCGCGGAAACAGAACAGTTGGTCGACATTGCGGTGGCGGCCGAAGAGCTGGGGTTCACCGGCCTGACCACCGCCGACCACCTGGTCACACCGCAGAACATCGAAGCGCCCTACCCCTATTCCGAAGACGGCAGCATCTGGTGGGACCCCAATACCGATTTCCCCGATGTTTGGATGACCGCCGCAGCGCTAGCCCAGCACACGACCACGCTGCGATTCATGCCGCTGGTGTACATACCCCCGCTTCGGGAGGTGTTCTCGGTGGCCAAGCTGATCTCCACTGCGGCGGTGTTCAGCGACAACCGGGTGGAGCTGGGCGCGGGCGTGGGCTGGATGAAGGACGAGTTTCTGCTCACGGGCCAAGACTTCCACCGCCGGGGTCGCCACACCGACGAGATGCTGGAGGTGCTGAGGAAGTTCCTAGGAGGAGGCATGGTGAGCCACTCCGGGGAGTTCTACGACTTCCCACCGGTACAGATGGAACCGGTGCCCACCGAGCCGGTGCCGGTCCTCATCGGCGGTGTCTCCAAGCCCGCATTGCGTCGGGCAGCCCGCTGGGACGGTTGGCTGGGCATCAACTTCGAGATCGACGAACTTGAGGTCATGGTGGGTCAACTCAATGCTGCCCGCCAGGAGGCCGGCACCGCCGACCGGGCCGATTACCGCATCTTGATGGCGCTCAACGAGGCGCCGACACTTGCTGATGTGGAGCGCCTCATCCAGTTGGGGGTTACAGACCTAAACGTCGTTCCCTGGCTGTTCAGCCATGGGTTGGCCACGTCCTCGGTTGAGTTCAAGCGTGACACGATGGCAGCGGTCGCCGACTCGGTGATCTCCCTGTTGTGACCTAGTAGCGTGGCCGAGATGAGCACAGAGGGTGCCACCGCGGTGGCTGAGCGACCCGCCGGTCCAGACCAGCCCCTCTTGGCGGTTGAGGGGGTCACCGTGCGCTTCGGCGGAGTGGTGGCGGTGGACAATGTGACCATGTCGGTGCCGTCCGGCCAGGTCAGGGGTCTCATCGGGCCCAACGGCGCGGGCAAGACCACCCTGTTCGACAGCATCACTGGAGTGAACACCCCCGCAGCCGGCTCCATCCGGCTGGAAGGCGAGGAGCTGACCGGGCGCCCGGCCACCTCGCGAGCCCGTATGGGCATTCGCCGCACCTTTCAGCGCCAGCAGCCATTCGGTTGGCTGTCAGTGGCCGACAACGTGCTGTCGGCCCTGGAGTGGGAGGGGGGCGGTGGGGGAATCGCCGCCGATCTGGTTGCTTGGCCCGCCCGCCGCCGGATCGAAGCGGAAAGGCGCCAACGAGTGGACCAGGTGCTGGAGCTTTGCGGCCTAAGTGACATCCGAGACACCCCGGCGGGGGAGTTGCCTATCGCCCGAGCCCGCATGGTGGAGCTAGGCCGGGCCATCGTGTCCCGTCCCAAACTCCTGTTGCTGGACGAGCCCACGTCAGGCATCGAACACGATGAGGCCGACCAGCTCGGCGAGATCATCCAGACCATCCGGTCAGAAGACCAGTGCTCGGTGCTGTTGGTGGAACACGACGTGGCCTTCGTCATGGCCCAGTGCGATCTGATCACCGTGCTGAACCTGGGACAGGTGATTGGGGAAGGGTCGCCGGAAGAGGTTCGCAACAACTCGGCCGTGCGCGACGCCTACCTGGGTTAGAACTCATCGCTCATGCAAACCATTTCTTCATCCACACCGATTGCCGCCCCCCAAGAAGTGGCTTGGGAGGTTATGGCCGACCATGAGCTGTATGCCCGTTGGGTTCCCCGCTCCGTAGTCGACCTGGAGGTCAAGGGCTCGCCTGAACGCAACGGCGTTGGCGCAATCCGGGTTTTTCACATCGGTCCGGTGCGCACCCGCGAGGAGATCACCACCTTCGACCCGCCCAACCGCATGGCGTATCGGGTACTGACCATTCCGATGCCGGTGCGCAACTGCCGGTCGGATCTGCTGCTGGTGGCCAACGACGACGGCAGCGGCTGCACTCTTCATTGGGACTCCTGGTTCGAGACTGTCATCCCGCTGACCGGCGGGATCATGCGCCAGATCATGGGCTCGGCAACGGCCAAGATGGCTGCCGGCATCGCCGAGGAGGCCGCCCGCCGAGCCCAATCGGCGTGAGTGCGCCGAGGCAGCTCCGAGCCCCTGTTTTGCTGCCCCCCGCACTGGAAGTGAGCTACGACGTCGACGAATTCGGACGTCCCACCATCGCTGCGGTGGTGAACCTGGGCGAGGACTACCAGGGTCCTCCAGGCAGCGTCCACGGCGGGTACTTGGCCGCCATGTTCGACAATCTCCTGGGAGTTCTCCCATACCGGTTGACCGGCAGCAAGGGGACCTTCACCGGCCGGCTGACCGTTCGGTATCGGTCGCTTACACCGCTCAGCACGGATCTGGTTCTCACCGGCAAGGTGACCGACGCCCGTAGCCGGCGGGTCACCGCCGCGGGCCAGTGCCATGCCGATGGCGTTCTCACTGCTGAGGCCGAAGGCCTGTTCGTGCGACCCGCCTCTGATGGTCGATGAGCGTTTCTGATAACCGACCGGTGGTAGTGATGCTGTGTACCGGCAACGCCGCTCGCTCCGTGATGGCAACCGTCATAGGCCGGGACCGCACAGACGAAGTGCGTTTCGTCGGCGCAGGTACCCACAGCATCGAGGGTCTGCCCATGAGCGGGAGGACCCGTCGGGCTCTGGACACCCTGGGATTGGCCGACGGAACCCATCGCAGCCACCAGCTCACTGCCGCTGATGTTCATGATGCAGATCTCATTGTGGCCTTCTCCCCCGAGCACGTGGATTATGTTCGCCGAATCCATTCCGAGGCGGCCGCCCGAACCGCCACCATCAAGCGCCTGGTGGCCGAGTTGAAGCCCGGCCCCGCACCGCTCGCCCAGCGGGTGGCCGCGCTCAACCTGGCCGAAGCGAAGGTGCCCCGAGATGAGGAGGTGGTCGACCCCGGTGGGGGAGAGGACAGCGAGTTCGTGGCCTGCGCCCAAGAGATCGACACTCTGATGGACCAACTACTGCCGCTCCTCTGAGGGTCGGTACCATCGCTGCCGATGGATATTCGATTCACCGCAGACGAGGTCGCGTTCCGCGATCAGCTGCGCGACTGGCTCACCGACGTGCTTCCCACTCTGGGCGACCCGCCGGACAGCGACGATTGGCCCGCCCGTCGGGAGTGGGACACCGGCTGGCAGCGGATGCTGTACGACGCCGGGTATGCGGGCATCAACTGGCCCTCGGAGTTCGGCGGCCGAGGGTCCACCCCCACCGAGCACCTGATCTTCTTGGAAGAGACCACCCGGATGGGTGCCCCCTACGTGGGGATGAACTTCGTGGGCCAGCTCCACGCCGGCCCCACCCTCATTCTCGAGGCCACACCGGAACAGCAGGCCCGCCACTTGCCCGCCATGTTGAAGGGCGAGGAGGTGTGGTGCCAGGGCTTTTCCGAGCCCAACGCGGGTTCCGACCTGGCCTCGCTGTCCACCCGGGCCATACGCGACGGCAACCACTACGTGGTAACCGGCCAGAAGATCTGGACTTCGTTCGGCCACGTGGCCGACTACTGCGAGCTGCTGGTGCGCACCGACCCCGACGCCCCCAAGCACCGGGGCATCACCTGGCTGATCTGCCCCATGGACCTGCCGGGCATCGAGGTGAGGCCCATCACCACCGTGGCCGGTTCCAGTGAGTTTTGCGAGGTGTTCTTCGACGAGGTCCGCATTCCGGTGGAGAACCGGGTGGGCGACGAGAACGACGGCTGGCGAGTGGCCATGGTCACCTTCAGCTTCGAGCGGGGCACCGCGTTCATCAGCGAGCTGCTCGGCACCATGAACCAATTGGCCGACATGGCTGACGTCGCCCGCAACATTTGCCGCAACGGTTCTTCTGCCTGGGACGACGACGAAATACGCCGGGAGTTCGGCCGCCTCCAAGTCGAATACGACGCTCTATGGGCGCTGACCAAGCGGGTCGTGTCGCAAGCCCAGCGCACCGGAATGCCCGGACCGGGTGGCTCGGTGTTCAAGCTCTACTACGCCGACGTCAAGAAGCGCATGGCCGAACTGGCCCACCGCTTGTTGGAGCGAGAGGCTCTGGTGTTTGGCGACGAAGCCGGTGACGAGCAGACCGGCGGCGATATGGTGGCCAGCCGGCTGTACGTCCTCAGCCTTTCGATCGCGGCCGGCACCTCTGAGATTCAACGAAACATCATCGGCGAGCGCATCCTGGGCTTGCCCAAGGAGCGGTAGATGGATTTTGAGTTGACTGAAGACCAAGTTGCGTTGTGCGACGGCATCCGGGACCTGTGCCAGGGCCGCTTCGACATCGACACCGTTCGGGGGCTTGCCGACTGCGGTGGGGTGGATCGCCGACTGTGGGCTGAGCTGGCCGAAACCGGTGTGTTCTCGCTATTGGTGCCCGAGGACGAAGGCGGGGTCGGACTGGGCTGGGCCGAGGCTGGTCTGGTGTTCGAGCAGCTGGGCCGGGCCCTGGTTCCCGGGCCGCTGGTGGGATCCCTGTTGGCTGCGGAGGTGGTTGACGATGCGGTGGTGGGTTTCATCGAGCGTCCCACCGGGCCCGCATTGGTGGAGTACCCCGACGTGATCGACGCCTTGCTGGTTCTCGACGGCGACGGGGTGTGGCGGGTGGACGCCGCCGAATTGTCGATCGATGCGGCCCATTCAGTGGACCCGCTCACTCCGGTGGGGCGGGTGGACGTGCTCCCCCAGGGCGAGGCGGTGGGCGGATGCTACGGGTGGGCAAACCGGGCGGTGTTCCTGTGCTCGGCCCTCCAAGTCGGCCTGGCCACCGGCGCCCGGGAGCTGGCCGTGTCCTATGCCCAGGAGCGCCAGCAGTTCGGCAAGCCCATCGGCCAGTTCCAGGCGGTCAAGCACATGTGCGCCGACATGTACAGCCGGGAAGAGGTGGCCCGAGCCGCCCTGTACTACGCCGGCTGCGTGATGGACGCCACGATGGGGCCTGGCCTGCCCGCGAACCCCGGCGGCGATCTGTACTTCCACGGATGCACAATCGACCCTCATGACGCGCGAGGCGATCACGAGCATCGGGAATTGGTCCGAGCGGTGTCGGGAGCCCGCATCCTGGCCGCCGAAGCTGCTGACCACAACGGCAAGGATTGCGTTCAGATCCACGGCGGCATGGGCTTCACCTGGGAGATCGACGCCCACCTCTACCTCAAACGGGCCTGGGCGCTCACCCCCTGCTTCGGATCGCTCGACGAGCACGCCGAGCGCATCGCCGCGATGGTCTAGTCGTCTGTGGCGGGCGTCTGCGGGGAAAACCGATAGACCACGTTGTCTCGGGAGGCAAGGGTGTCTGCGGGGTTCAGGTGCTCGATGATCGCTATCCTCCCCGAGCCGCAATCCCCGAACGCATCGCAGTCGATGTCGCCGATGAGCCCCTGGTACCCGCCAACCTGGTTCAGGTACTGGCGGATTCCCGCCCTGTCGATCACGAGTCCGCGGCCATCAAATCGCGATGCGGCGGTGACGGCATCGAGCAGCAAGGTGGTGGCGTCGTAGGCGTGGGCCCAGAAAGCCCGGTTGGGGGGCGCTCCCGTCTTGTTGCTGAACCGGTCGGCCGCTTGCTGGGCGTCCACGCCGGTGGCCTGGTTGGTGTTGCCGCCGAATTCCAAATCGGGGCCGGAGATAAACACGCCGCGTGATTCATCAAGTGACAGGAATGTGTCGTGGATGACGCCGTCGCCCGACGCCAGCACCGTGTCCTCGAACTCGCCATTGCGTCTCAGTGCCACGATGAACTCGGCAGCCGTTTCCTCGGTGAGCGGGAAATACAGGGCGTCGGGATTGCCGGAGGCCAGTCGGGTCAGCACCTCGGCCAGATCGGCCGAGTCCGGGTTGATCTCAACGAAGCCAGTCACCGTGCCGCCGCGGCGCTCGAATGCGGTGCGGAAGGCCTGGGCCAGCCCCTTGGTATAGGCGTCGCCCTCGTGGACGACCGCCGTACTCTGGGCTTGGATCGTATTGTGCAGAAAGGCGGACACCGCCTCACCCTGGTAGAGGTCGTTTTGACACGTGCGGTAGTACCCCTGCTGGTAGTACTCAGCGGGGTTGCCGGCCAGGTCGGATGTGAGCAAGGGCGAGCTGTTTGACATGGAGATCACCACCATGCCCGCGGCGGTGATCAACGGCACTGCGGTGGTGGCGGTTGCCGAACAAGACGTGCCGATCACTCCCACAACTTCGTCGTCGGCTAGCACTGCCTCGGCGACTCTCGGGCCGTCGTCGGCAGAGCACCCGTCGTCGATGGCGTTGCCGAGATCTACGGTGAACCTGCCGTGGATGGGCCCGTAGTCTTCGATTGCGGTCTCGATCACGTGGACGTAGTCGCGGGCACCGGCGTCGTCATGCCCAATCGTGCTGACCGACCGGATCTGGATGGCCTCTCCCTCGCCCACTGTGACGAACCCGAGCGAGCCGTCGCCAAGGGCTGGAGTGTCGGCATCGCTGCACGCGGCGGCCATCAGCGAGACCGCCAGCAGCATCGATGTGGCAGCAGGAACGAAGCGGTGGGTCATGGGGAGTTTCTAGTCGATTGCCAGCGGGTTGGTACGGTCATGCAATGAGCACCGCCGCGGGGGAGGGGACGGGCTTTGCCGCGGTGGGCTGAGCGCCTCCCGCCTCATCTCGACCCCGAGTTGGTGGAGGGCGGCGACACCCGCAATGTGGTGGACGCCTACCGCTTCTGGCACCACGAGGCCATCGTGGCCGACCTCGACGCCCGCCGCCACGGGTTCCATGTGGCGGTGGAGAACTGGCAGCACGACCTCAACATCGGGACCCTGGTCCGCAACGCCAACGCCTTCGGGGCGGCTGCGGTGCACATCGTGGGCCGTCGGCGCTGGAACCGCCGGGGCGCCATGGTCACCGACCGCTACCTGCACGTGCTGCACCACCCTGGCTTGGACGATCTGATCGCCTGGGCTTCCGAGGCCGAATTGCCAATCCTGGGCATCGACAACGGCCCCGGCACCGAGCCCATCGAGGGCTACTCGCTGCCCGAGCGCGGTGTGCTGTTGTTCGGCCAGGAAGGTCCTGGGCTGTCAGCCGAGGCTGCTGCTGCCTGCGAGGCCGTGCTGGCCATCACCCAGTTCGGGTCCACCCGCTCCATCAACGCCGGCGTGGCCTCCGGCATCGCCATGCACCGCTGGGTGTGCCAGCACGCCCTCTGACAGCTGGGGCGCAGCCAGGCGTCAGGGCCGGGGGAGGAGGTTGCGGGGGAACAGGTGGTCGAGCTCGTCGAGGGTCCATGGTTCGACCTGGGAGTGGTCGCCCCGGTAGATGGCCCGCTCCTCCCGCAACTCGTTGAACACCGCCACCTGGCCACCGGCGGCGTGGACCACGTGGCCGCTGACGTAGTCGGCCGCGTCGGTGCACAGCCACACCACCGCGGGAGCCACGTATTCGGGCGGGGGAGTGGTGAGGTAGCTCTGCCACATCTCGTCGTCGATGATGCCCTGCTCGTGCCAGGCCTTGAATTCGTCGTGCGACTTGGCGTGCAGCCGGGTGGCCGCCCCCGGCGCCAGGCAGTTCACGGTCACCCCGGTTCCCGCCGTCTCGGTGGCCAGCGCCTTGGTCATGGAGATCACCCCGCCCATGGCCGCGGCGAACGCCGGCTGGCCCAGATCGCCCAGCGCCCCGTGCGAGGTGGTATTCACCACCCGGCCCCAGCCCTGGGCCACCATCAGCGGCACCGCATGGCGGGCGATGTACCACTTCTGGGACATCTGCAACGCGATGGTCTTGTGATACAGCTCCGGTGCCATCTCATATATCGACCCCCCGATGGCCGCCCCCGCGCAGTTCACCGCGATGTCGATGCGCCCATAGGTGTCCACCACCTGCTGCACCACATCTCCGGCGCCCTCGAAAGTGGCCACGTCGCTGTGGTTGGCCACCGCCGTGCCCCCCGCCGCCTCGATGTCGGCCACCGTGCGGGCCGCATGGGAGTCGTCGGTCCCGTCGCCTAGCTCGTCGGTCCCCAGGTCGTTGACCACCACCTGCGCCCTATGCTCCGCCAAGAGCAGCGCAATGGACCTCCCGATCCCATTGCCCGCCCCCGTGACCATCGCCGCCTTGCCAAACAATCTGTTGCTCATGGCCGCAGAGTAGCGTGGCCCGGATGACTGGCCTTACGTTGACCGATTTTCAGGCGAGCCCTCTTTGGCCATCTCGGCGAAACACAATGCGGTAACTACAATGAGCGCCGTGCCCGTCCACGGCGACTTACCTCCGCGCTGGCAGATGGCGCCTGTCGGCGAGTCGGCAAACCGATGGCGTACGTTTCCCTTTGAGCGCACCGTTCTCGTCGTCGCCCGCGGACCTACCACTGCACTATGGATTTTTGATTTCCTAGACGAGATTCTCGCCGACCCGCGCATTCAGCTTGTCTTTGCTGTCGACGAGGATGAGCCCGATACCTTCAGCCGGGGTCTTACAGACATCGAGTCGATTTCCGACGCTGTCGTCATCCCATGGTCGCAGGCTTTGGATCAACGCTTCGACCTAGCCATTGCCGCCAGCTTCGAAGGGAGCCTGCACCATCTCAAGTGTCCGCTCCTGCTTGGCCTGCACGGAGGAAGCATTTGCAAGCAGGGCGCCCTGCCTGCCGACGGTAGCTTCCCCGTGCCGTCGATACCGCATGCATCGTCCCAAGCCGCCGCCACGACAGTGATGCTCTCCCACCCGGAACAGGAAGAGCTATTCGCCCGGGGTCAGCCGGATGTTGAAGTGGTAATGGCAGGCGATCCGTGCCTCGATCGGCTCCAGGCCAGCAAGCCGCTGCGAGATCACTATCGCAGCGCCCTCGGACTTGATGCCCACCAACGGCTCGTCGTTGTGAGTTCCACGTGGGGGCCTGATGCCGTGCTTGCTGCCATTCCTGATATCGGGACTCGACTCGCCTCAGAGCTGCCGGCGGACAGTTGCAGAGTCGCGATGATCGTGCATCCCAACATCTGGACTGCCCACGGCCTTTGGCAGGTGCGCACGTGGTCAAAGCGGGCCAACGACGCTGGTGTACTTGCCATTCCTCCCTCTGGCAACGCTTGGCGCAGCGTGCTGGTGGCATCCGATGCTGTGATTCACGACCACGGATCTGTGGGGCTGTATGGTGCGGCGCTCGGGCTGCCAATGATGAATATCGGACTCGCCTCCGATGACATAATTGCCAACTCACCGATCGCTCAGCTCGGTCGTCTCTCCACTCAGATCGATCTCTCAGCATCCTTGCGACTCCAGATCGAGAGCGCTATCCGTGACCACAGCCCCAGCCGTTATCAGAACATTGCGCAGAGGGTCAGCAGCCAGCCTGGAGAGGCATTCCGGCTTCACCGGGATCTCATTTATCGTCTGATCGGACTCGACGCACCCTCCTTCGGACCCCGCACACTGGCGATGCCTCTGCCACCGCATCCATTGCCCGTCATTTACAGCCATCGCGTCTTCACGTCGATCAACTCGGCCGAGCAAGTCACAGTCGAACGATTTCCAGTTACCCCCCCCCCCCCCCCCCCCCCCCCGAACGGGGCACCAGATGCAGCACCACCTCGTTTGCGACGTTTGCGAGCCCGACACCCGACTTCCGCCCAACGCCGCCATTGTGTTCGACTCGGCGGAGGTTCACTCTCCCGAACAGATGTTGCATCGATACCCGGGATGCCGGTTCGCCGTTGCCGCGGCACAAGGGCCAGACATTGTGCTCTGGCGCTCTGATGGTGGTCGCTTCAAACTGCGGACGGGCAATTCGACAGCAGGGGTAGCCCCAAGCATTTTCGCCTCTGCGGTGTATGCACTAGAGACCGGCGGATACGATCTTGAGGCCGTCGGTGGCTTTACCGTGAGACTCGGCCGTGAGCAGAAGTACGCCTCGATTCAGCGAGACGATTGACATCACCTTTAGGCAATGTCAGCAAGGAGCAAATTCTCGATGCGATCAGCGCTGACATGTCCTATTCGTCGGTACAACTGGTAGGCAGCCTGCGTGTGTCGGGCTGCTTCTGCGTGTCGTCTCTGCTGTCTCAACAATTGTACCGCGAGCTCGTGGGCCAATGCCGTGTGATATACCAAGCCCATCCGATCCAGCGTGTCCACAACGCGCAGCACTTCATCGACCGCGTCGGCACTAGGCAGGATTTCAACGGAAGCCCTGGCCACCTCAAAAGCCGCCTTTGCAGCATTGACCTCGTCGCCTAGCCGCATGAATGAGGTTTGGCATTTTCGGGCAGCTTCCAGGGCAGCCGAGAAGTCGCCTATCTCCATCAATGCGCGGCTTCGCTGGAGTTCTGCAATGGAAACTCCACGATCGCTCTCTAGAGATTTCATCTGAACATAGACATTGTCGAAAGCTGCCAACGCCTCTTCGTAGTTGCCAGCCAAGAATTCGCAGGTGCCGTAGAACTCCGTAATCGAGGCACGAAGCATGAGACTCTCACTCGCCTTAATCAAGTCCATTGCATGCGATATCTCTACGCGGGCCTGGTCATGCTCACCACGTTCTGCATGCAGTCGTGCGAGCTGCGATCTAAAGCGCGCCTCAGCATCTCGATGTTCGCAGACTTGGGCTGCTGCCACCCCTAGCTGGACGCATTCCTGCCAATCGGCGAACAAGCGTCTGGCCGAGAACAGCAGCCACAAGGACTCAGCAATTGTCCACACCCGTTGGCAATGGGCCATGTCATAGGCCATCCGCATAACGTCCTGGATGTTGTACCGCTCCGACATATACCACTCGTATGCCGACGAAGGAGACTCCAGTTCAGGGGGCGGAATATCACTGTGGATGTGCTCCTCAGGAGCAAGTCGCAGACGATCCCTTGCCACTGCACGATCAGCGCAGCGAACAGCACCGCAATACCAGCTGATGATGCGTGTGGCGAGCTGTTCGCTCTCCTGCGGCGGCTCTTCTTCGAGGAACGCCGCCTTCATATGGGCTACGACAAGTTGGTGTACGGTGTAGCGGCGTTGCCGTATTTCGACGACGAGATGTGCATCGTAAAGCCGCTCCAGCAATCGAACAGCCTCGGAGTATGGTACCTCGGCCACAACGGCCGCAATTGCGGGTTCTATAGTTCGGCCTGGAAACATGCCAATTCTGCGGTAGAAGCGCTTTAGCCTGTCATCAAAGGACCGATATGTGGCATCGAGAGCACGCTTGAGCGAACGATTGTCGTCGCCTGCCACAGCGACAAGAAGGTCGTCAGCCGACAATATGTCATCGATCAGTTCGCGGACTGTCCATGATTGAAGGCGGCGCAGTCGGGCACCGGTAACGGCCAGAGCGAGAGGAAGCCCGCCGCATACGTCGCTGAGAATCATCCAGTCTTCTTCGGTAGTATCTTTGTGTTCGCTTCCGGTCAATTCCCGCAACACTTTCGCAGAGTCGATGCGGTCCAATGACCTCACCTCGAGTGACACAGCCTCGTGTTCGATGGCTAGTTCGCCCATGTAGTGGTCTGCTGTGGCGACCACCACCGAGCCGTGGCCACTCGGCATGGCTTGCTTTAGCTGCGCGGCGTCGATCACGTTGTCGGCAACGAGTAGGAGACGTTTGCCCGTGGTTATGCGTCGGATAGCAGCGGCCTGAGAATCGGGGGTTGCAGGAACGGCTTCTTCAGTCACCCCGAGGTCGCACAATAGACCCGCCAAAGCGGTACTCAGATCATAGTTCTGGCCGCGGCCTTGAGGCGAGAAGTCGACGTACAGGCATCCGTCTGGGAAGCGATCACGAACCGATTTGCTCCAGTGAGCGGCAAGCGCTGACTTGCCGACCCCTGGCATCCCGTTCAGTACCGCAACGCGAGGACGGTCCAATTTCTCGGAGTCGTCCAAGACTCGGTTGAGTGCGTCTATTTCGCGGTCGCGGTTTACGAAGTGGCTCGGAGCATTGTGAAGCAACCGAGGAGCCATCTGTCGAGAGCGGTCAATACTGGAGATCACCGGGGACCCGCCGTCATGTCCGCCCTTGATTGGGTCACAGATGCCAGCCATGATCCGATCGAATTCACTGTCGTATGAACTTGTGTCCTGTATCTCTACTCGGGTGATGTCAATCACACAAATTGGTACGCTGACACCGTCAAGCACTACCGGGATGATTCTGCACAGGCCGTTCAGCTGTCGAACCAACGCAATGTTGAGCTCTTTTCTGACCCACTTGCTGCGGAGAGAGCTGCTTGAGAGCACATATACGAAGACATCGCAACTGGAAAGGCCATTGTTGAGCACGCGCTCGGGGAGGATGTCGCCGGCCCTCACATCTGAAGTGTCGTACCACGTCTCAACGCCCTCCGCTCGCAGTCGTTGGACGAATCCGTCAACAAATCGTTTCTTGTCCTTATGGCTATGACTGACGAAGGTACGCGCCATGCTCCACACGCTAGCCCTCAGCTTTGGCATCTGTAGCGGAGGTATTTGACCGACCGGATGGCTCGCAAGCTGCACACATCCTGCGCACTTGCCGTAACGCCGAGTCGCAAGCTAGGCCGAGCCCCGTTCAAGCTGCTTTGCCATCCAGCCTCTTCGCTATAGCCGCAGGGTAGCGTGGCCCGGATGACCGCCCTGAAGTTCGCCGACCTCGTCGCCGGCAAGCGGCTGTCAGGGGTAGTGGCCGACGGCGACGTGACGATGGTTGCCCTGGAAGTTCACGGCACCGGATCGGCCACCCTCACCTACCGATCGGCCAGCGGCAGCCTCGGAGATCGCATCATCTCGTTGGACGACCTCGCTGGAATTCAAGAGGTGTCTGAGCAGCGGTGGAGTTTCGACGCCGACGGGGCCGCGTTCCGCCTGGCCTCGGAGGCCCGCCGCATGCAGTCGGCGCACCTGGCCGACCCTTACGCCGCGGTGGACACCTCCAACATCGAGCCCTACCCCCACCAGATCGACGCCGTCTACAACCGGTTCTTGGAGCAGCGCCCCCTCAAATTCTTGCTGGCCGACGACCCCGGTGCGGGCAAGACCATCATGTCGGGGCTGCTGATCCGCGAGCTCATGCTGCGAGGAGATGTGGCCCGCTGCCTCATCGTTGCCCCCGGCAGCCTGGTGGAGTAGTGGCAGGACGAGCTGTGGGACAAGTTCGGCCTCAGCTTTGAGTTGATGTCCCGCTCGGCAGTGGAGGCGTCGCGCACCGGCAACCCGTTCCTGGAGAAGAACCTGCTGGTGGCCCGGGTCGATCAGCTGTCTCGGGCCGAAGACCTGATCGAGAAGCTGAAGGTGGCCGACTGGGACTTGGTGATCGTCGATGAGGCCCACAAGATGTCGGCCCACCTCTACGGCGACAAGCTGCGCAAAACCAGGCGTTTCGAGCTGGGCGAGGTGCTGCGTGACCGCACCCGTCACTTCCTGCTGCTGTCGGCCACCCCCCACAACGGCAAGAACGAGGACTTCCTCGCTTTCATGACCCTCATCGACCCCGAGCGATTCGCCGGGCGGCTGCGCGACGACGAGATGCCCGACACCGACGATGTGATGCGCCGAAGGGTGAAAGAGAACCTGCGCACCTTCGAAGGTCGGCGCTTGTTCCCCCAGCGGTTCGCCCACAGCCTCAACTTCGAACTGTCGGCGCCCGAGGCCGAGCTGTACGAGGCCGTCACCGAATATGTGCGAAACGGCATGGACTGGGCCAGCCGAATGCAGGAGGAAGGGGACCGGAGACGGGGGATCATCTTCGGCTTCGCCCTCGCCGCTCTCCAGCGTCGCCTGGGATCTTCACCAGCGGCCATCCACCACTCACTGCGCCGTCGGCGGGACCGGCTGGACGATCAGGCCGCCGAGTTGCGCCGCCTGACCGCAGGCGGCAGGCCCGTGCCGGTGACCGAACTGCCGAAGGGAGTGCGGTTCGCCGACCTGGAGGACTTCGACTTCGACAACTTCGACGATGCGGAGTTAGAGCAGCTTGAGGCCCATGTCATCGATGCAGCCACCGCTTCAGCTACCGCCGAAGAGATCGAAGCCGAGGTGGTCGAGCTAGAGGATCTGGTTGGGCTGGCCGAGGCCGTCCGCAACCGCGGCATCGACACCAAATGGACCGAGCTGCGAGACCTCCTGCGGTCGGAACAGTTCCGGACAGGGAGGGGCGAGAGTCCTGACGCCAACGGCGCGCCATTGGGTCCCCGGAAGCTGATCGTGTTCTCCGAGCACAAAGACACGCTGGACTATGTGGCCGAGCGGATCACCGCCGAGCTGGGCCGCCCCGAGGCGGTGGTGGTGATCCACGGCGGTATCAAGCGCCACGACCGGCGGGCCATCCAAGACCGGTTCCGCGTGGACCCCACGGTGAGGGTGCTGGTGGCCACCGACGCGGCCGGCGAGGGCGTCAACCTCCAAGTGGCCAACATGATGGTCAACTACGACTTGCCGTGGAACCCGAACCGCATTGAGCAGCGTTTCGGGCGCATCCATCGCATCGGCCAGCAGCGACCCTGCCATCTGTGGAACCTGGTCGCCCACGAGACCAGGGAGGGCGTGGTGTTCACTCGGCTGTTCGAGAAGATCGAGCAGCAGCGGGGCGTCTACGGCGATCAGGTGTATGACGTGCTCGGCGACTCCCACATAAACACATCCCTCCAGCAGCTGCTGATCCAGGCCATCACCGCCGACGACGATCCTGCCCACCACGAATACATGCAGGAGGTGATCGAGGGCGACATCGGCAAACAGCTCGAGGGTGTGCTGAAAGAGCGGGCCCTGGTCGGTGGTCTTGCCGACCCCGCGGCCAACGACAAGATCCGAGAGGACATGGAGCGGGCCCGGGCCCGCAAGCTGCAACCGTGGTTCGTGCATGCCTTCTTCTCCGAGGCCCTTCGCCAGCACGGGGGCCGCATCACCGGACGGGAACGAGGCCGCTACGAGATCACCCGAATCCCGGCGGCGATCCGCTCGCATGCCGACTCAGCACTCGGCCCGGTGCACGACCGCTACGAGCGGGTGACCTTCGACAAAGCCTGCATCCAAATCGACGGAGGTGACCGGGCCGAGCTGATCTCACCGGGCACGCCGCTTCTCACCGCAGTCATCAACAAGGTGCTCGCCGATCATGAGCACACGCTGGTCCGGGGAGCAACCCTGGTTGATCCCGAAGACCGCTCTGCCGATCCCCGCCTTCTGGTCTATCTAGATCATTCCGTCACCGACGGCCGACAAGTCCACGGCCATCGCCAGGTGGTGTCCCGGCGGTTCCAGTACGTGGAGATCGACCAACAGGGCAACGCCAAGAGCGCTGGGAACGAGCCCTACATCGGCTATGCCCCGTTGAACGAGGAAGACCGAGCGCTACTCGAAGGCCAACTCGACTTGGACTGGGCCGACCACACCGCTGAAGAGACGGCCAAGAGCTGAGCCATAGAACACCTCTCTCAGCCGCACTTCGAGGAGATCGAGCGTGTCATTGAAGCTCGAGTCGCGAAGGTCAAGGAGGCAGTACGGGAACGCTTGGAAGCCGAAATCCGCTATTGGGACCAACGAGCCGAGGAGTTGAAGAAACAGGAGCTCGCCGGCCAAAAAACCCCGCCTCAACTCGGGCCGTGCCCGCGCCAGGGCCGACGATCTAGCTGCCCGCCTGACCCGACGCCGCCTGGAGCTGGACCGAGAAGACGACCTCCACAACAGCCCTCCCACCATCGTCGGAACGGCAATTGTCGTGCCCCAAGGATTGATCGATCAGCTCTCCGGCACACCGCCCGATCCCGCAGAAACCGCCGACAAGATGGAGACCGACCGCCGAGCCGTCGCTGCCGTACTCCAAGCCGAGCGAGCCCTCGGCCGCATCCCCGAGGCCCAGTCCCACAGCAACCCCGGCTACGACGTGCTCTCCATCGACCCCGAAACCGGTACTCACTACTTCATCGAGGTCAAGGGCCACCTCCCCCGCACCACCGAAATCCACATCAGCGCTCAGCAAATCAGCAAGGCCAAGTCCCTCCCCTACCGCTGGCGCCTCGCCATCGTCTCCGTCCCCGACGACCTCGCCCAGCCTCCCTCCGTGCGTTACCTCCGAGACCCCTTCTTCGACTACACCCCCCACTTCGCCCAAACCGGCCTGCCCCTCAACGTCGCCGTCCTCCTCAAGGACGCTCGAGATCCCTGTTAAGAAGCAACTAGCCAGTGTTTTGGGGTGCCAAAAAAAGAAAGACCCGGCACACCCTAGGTAAGCTTTGGCTCCCTAGGTGAGCACCGGGTGGGCACGGCAATTATGCCGGGGGCGATCTGGTGATGCCAGCTACTTCTCGAGGGCGATCCCACCCCAACGCTGTGCAACCAACCACCCAAAATCGGACACGAACTCAGACACAGAACAGCACAACTACCGGATGAGCCGCTGGTAGTAGACGGCTTGGAATCCCTCGAGGGGCTCATTATCGGCATCGCTGTCGGTGTCTGCTTGGTCGGAGTCGACTTTGTGGTTGGCCCAGACGATCACCTCGGCAGGCCCGTCGCCAGGCGGCGTGCTTCTGCTCAGCCCGACTGATGCCAACCCCTTGCCTGGCAGATTGAGCCTTCTGCGATACTGGGAGGGTGTTGGATGCCGTGACTCAGGCACGCGAGCTCATCAGGATCGTGACCAGCGATTCGGAGTTGCCCAGGTATGCGCGCCGCCGTGCCGCGGGGCTCGAGTCACTCGCTGCCACGAAGCCCGGACTCGTCTGCGATGAGCTGGAGGAGCTGCGCCGGCAGATCCTGCCCGACCTGCCCTGTCACTCGCCGGCCTGCGATTACGCACGCTGCGTGCCGATCGATGTGTTCTGGGAATACAACTTGACCTCTGAGCGCCGCGCTGACTTTCCGACCGCAGAGGAGTACCTCCGTTGGCTGCAACGTGAGGCTGATCCTGCGGCTGCTGCGCTCCGAGATCTATCAACATGTGATCTAGTACCGGCTGCCCATTCCTGGTTGGTGCCCGCTGGGCACATCGCTGATCTAAGCGGTCGGAGCTTGAAGTCACGGTTGCGGCTAACCGGCCATGAACCCCCCTATCTCGTATTCGTGCTCCCTGTAGCGAAGCTGAAGTCTGCTGGCGTGATGGTGCGCGAGCCCCGCGGAGTTGATGCCGTGCCCTCCCGGCTTGTGCAGTGGGTGTCGGGAGATGTGCCCGATGAGCGGATTGACCAAGACATCCCCCGCGCTGCTCTCGGAGGCATCCAATGGCGACCGTAGAGCAGCCGTCGCCTGGCTTGTACAGCGCGGTTTTGCACATCTTGGGAAACACCGACTCTCGTTCGCGCTCTATGTCGGTCACGATGGGCGACCTGGCTGAGCACCTGACCGCTGAGCAGGCTGAATGTTTGCCACGAGTGATTGGCAAAGTGCTTCCGATGTTGAGGACGGACCCCGAGAGACTGCGGTTTGCGGCTCATCTGGTTGCCCGCTTCGATTTCTTCGAAGCCGCCGGAGAACTGGCTGAGATCGCGCTAGCGATCGATGACCGCGACCTGAGGCTGGCAGCGGCGATGCTGTGCGGGCATCCCGCGGTAGACAACTCGGTTCGGCGGCGTGTTGCCGATGCGGTGGGTGACGACCGGGCCGGCAGCATAAGGCTGGATCGCAGTGCTGTACCGGAGACAGAGGACGAGAAGCGCCTGTATTGGCAGCGCTGGCCCGGTGCTCGCACGGAGCCCTTGCCGTTCGCGCAGGCTCCGGTGGTTGTGCTGGACTGGGGTTTTCCCGCCGATGCAGTCCTCCACTTCGCCATTCGTGCCGACAGGGTGGGGGCATCGGTGCGCCGGCTGCCACCCGATGTGGAGATGCCGTTCTGGTTCGGTGCTCAAACGGTGCTCGTCTGTCAGCCCACGACCCGGAGCCGGGTCTTGAGCAGCTTCCCAGGGTTTCCCGAACGCCAAATTCTCGTCGAGCCTATGCCTACGACCGAATGGGAAATCAATGGGTTGTTGCAGAAAGTCAATGCAGCGTTGACGGGCACCGAGAGGCTTCGTCTCGCGGCGCTCGGCCCTGAGGCGGAGTACGCCCTTTGGTCACCGGATGTTTTCACCGCTGGGGCGTATCCCACCAGGGATGCGGCGTTCTTGGCGGGGGCGACGACATCGTCGCTCAACAATCTGCGCAAGCGCGGGGTTCTCCACCCGCGCGATTCGGGTGTATTGCTCTGGACATTCCGAGACGTAGTGGCTGTTAGAACCTGGATGTATCTGAGGTCAAGATCGCCGCGCCGGGTTTCCAGCAGTGTGGTTGGGGCGCTTGCTCGGTTCGCGGGCGATTCTCGGGCCGTTCGGCTGGGTGCAACCTCTGAGGGAAGGGTGCTCGTGAACAGGGGAGACGGTTGGGCTGATGTGGAGAGCGGACAGAGAGCCTTGGGTCTCCCGATCACGGATATCGACGACGTATTCCGTCCTTTCGATTACGGCGCCGGCACCACACTCGACCTGCTGCAAGCCAGCACCAATACGAAGTTGCATCCAACAGTCCTCAACGGAACCCCGCATATTGACGGCCACCGGATCAGCGCCAAGGCCTTGGCAAGCGTCGACACCCTCTGTCGGAGAGAGGTCATTGAAGCGGCCTATCCCGAGTTGGAGGGCAAGTCGTTCGAAGACACGGTGTCGGTCGGCAAGCAGCTATTGAGTGCTTTCTGACCATGAGATTCCTCTACGACGCCGTTCTGCCCCACAACCTCGCTCTTGAAGCCCCGGCTGAGGTGGCGTTTGACCGCTGGGATGGCCCTGACGTGTCAGACGCTGATCTGGTCCGCGCGTCAGGGGAGAGAGGATGTCGTGGTGTGATCCTCTGGGGTCGGGACTCACTCCAACAAGCAGACCTGCGAGATACCGCCCAACAAGCAGGCGTGGCCCTCGTGGCAGTCGAAGCCGATAACCCCATCGAAGCCAAGCAGCGGGTTCTGAAGAACCTCTCTGCCCTGCGCCGGAAGCTTCAAGACCACGACTGCCTACTCGTGCTGGCCAACGAAGTCCGCCCCATGGGTAGCGACAGCTCGCCGTAGTCGCCTTCCCTCTGGCTGCGCAGCCTCTCGTCTCATCTTGTCGATGCTGCCTTTAGGTTGGGCTCATCTCCAATGGCGTGAATGGTCAAGAGTGACGACAGCAGCAAGCTAAATGCAAATTTCGTAGCAAGATAACGATTATGGCGATTAGAATGTCATTAACTTGCTAGGAAGGAATACCGATGTTGCTCCGGTTCGAGGTCTCTAATCACCGTTCCATCCTCGATCCCGTGGAGCTGTCGATGATCGCTGTCGACGAGGATCGCAAAGCGGCACGCGACATCGAAGGGCTGTCGGAGCGAGTCCTGACGGTCGCCGGCATTTACGGCCCCAATGCGTCCGGCAAGTCCAACGTGCTCGATGCGATCAACTGGCTGTCGTACGCCGTCGGGACCTCCCTTTTGGGAGGAGGCGACTTCATTGCCCGAGATCCCCATCGTTTCAATGACGGTGACGATCGGCCCACCAGGTTCGACCTGGACATAGAGGTTGAAGGCGTCCGCCACGGGTATCAGCTCGAAGTTAACGATCTAGAGGTGTTGCACGAGAGCCTTTGCAGCTATCCCGAGCGCAGGCGGCGCATCCTCTTCGAGCGCGAGGGACATGAGGTGCATTTCCGCCGAGGGCTCGGTGGCACGAGTGCTACCAAGGAACTGCTTACTCCCACGACGCTGCTCCTGTCTGCGGCGAAGCGCGTCGGCGACCCCGACATCCAGACCGTTGCTCGCGCCATTTCTGGAATATCCGAGGTCAACGCCCAGGGGGTCAGAAGGTCCTGGGGGAGGCCGCCCCTGCAGTTCGTTGTTCGTAGTTCGGATACCCACTCGCTTTTCGAGGACAAGGGCGTTCGTGATCGAATTTCTGACGGGTCGCTCAAAGGTGATGCGGCTCTCTTGAGCTTCTTGCGTCTGGCCGACCCAGGGATCGTTGATTTCGAGATCAAGGAATTCGAAGACCGGATCACGGGTGCATCCAACCAACAGATCCTGCTCGTACATGGCAGTGGAAGCGCGCCGGCCCTGTTCAGGCTCAGCGATGAATCCGCAGGGACTCGCATGTTGTTTGGGCTGTTGGGCCCAGTATTCGATGCTCTGAGGCTAGGTCAGGTCCTGTTGTTCGACGAGGCCGACGCGAGCCTGCACCCCCGACTCTCCGCCCGGCTCATAGAGATGTTCCAAGACCCCCAGACCAACCCCAACAGAGCCCAAATCATCCTTGCCACCCACGACACATCATTGCTCAGCACCCTCAATCGCGATGAGGTGTGGTTCACCGAGAAGGGGCCCGACGGCGCCACTCGCCTCGTAGCCCTTGCAGAGTTCGGCGGGGACAAAGTCAGAAGGTCGCTGAATCTTGAGCGGGCCTACCTACAAGGTCGGTTTGGTGCAGTTCCCGAAATCGACCACATCGACGTGCGTCGAGCTCTCGGCCTTGCCGGACAAGCAACCTGATGGCTCGATCATCACGAGGCGAGAAAGGCAAGGACAGGTCGCTTCGCCGCAAAGTCGCCACTCGCTCTCCCAGGCGCACGGTCCTCGTGTATTGCGAAGGTGCGAGGACCGAGGTCGACTACCTGAAGGCGTTGAAAAGCGAGCCTGCTGTTCGCGAGGTGGCTTCAGTTGACATCCAGATTGACGAAGACACCCATGGGTATGCCCCGTTGACCCTGGTCACAGCGGCCGCTGAAGCCCGAGAACGCGCGAATGGCGAGGACGGGGAAATCGACGAGGTCTGGTGCATCTTCGACGTGGAGCAACCCCAGAACCACCCCAACCTCAAGAAAGCCGTCGCCCTAGCCAGAGACCGAAGTGTCCAAGTGGCGGTGTCGAATCCTTGTTTTGAATTGTGGCTAGCTCTGCACTTCCAGGACCAGACTGCTCCAATCGCCAGCAAGGCTGCTGATGGCCTGCGCCGAACCCTCGACGGTAGCCAAAATAAGGGCGTGGATGGCTACAAGTACATGTCTCGACGCGATGAAGCAGCACGCCGTGCTCGATTGCTGACCACAAAGCACAAACGCGATGGCACCAAGTTCCCGAACGACAACCCCTCGTCCGGCATGTACCGCTTACTGGAAGCGGTCGAGCGCCCCACGGAGGATTCGACCTAGGAGGGATCTCCCTCCGGCAGCGGGCCTTAAAGGCACAGGCCCGAAAACCATATTGCAACTAAAATGACGCGCCTGTAACTTGGCAACAATGCGTTGAGGCCTGCCCATAGGGGCAGACCTGTAGTACCCGTCTAGAAGAGGAGGCAAGAGATGCCCAACAGCAACAATCGCCATGTTGTGCCCAACCCCGAGGGAGGCTGGGATGTCAAGGCTCCGAACTCCCAGCGGGCGTCCGTACATGCTAAAACGCAGGCAGAAGCCGAAAAGCGAGCCAAGCAGATCGTTGGCAACTTAGGCGGCGGGGAGGTCGTCATCCACAGGCCTGACGGTCGCATCCGGGACAGCGATACCGTTGCCGCAGGGCACGACCCATACCCACCCAAGGACGGACGACACTGAAATGGCTTGGCTCTTGAAGCTGGCCGGGCACTGCTCAAGGATCCCCCCGAAGCCCGAGGATGCCAATTGGTCGTAGAGGTCTTCATCGCTGTGGAGAAGGGCCACGCTCCTCGCAGTTGGCTTCCCAGCGATCTCTTCGATCTGGCACGAATTGAGATACGCGGCGAGTTGAGCAACTCGAAGATGCGTTCCATGGCCGAAATTGCGACTCTCATGATGAAGTTGTCACTCCCCCTCGCACAATGGTGAAAGCATGATTTCGGAATCGACGACACGGCAGCTACTGGTCCGCAGCGGCGGGCGATGCGCGCTCTGCTACGGCGAGCTACTCACCTCCACTTTCACCCAGGAGCCGGTCTATCTAGGTGAGCGCGCCCACATCGTCGGACGATCCACGGACCCCAGGTCACCGAGGGGTGAGCATGACCTTCCCGTCGAGCGTCGAGACGATGCGGATAACCTCCTTCTGCTCTGTGCCTCCTGCCATGGCGAAATCGACTCGCGCCCCAATCTCGACGTGTTCAGGGTCGAGCGTCTGCGGGAGTTGAAACAACGCCACGAGAGCCGCATCGGGCAAGTACTCTCCTTGCCGCCAGGCAATGACACTGCTGTGATTCGGTTACAAGGAGCGATCGGCGACAGCCAGGTCAGCCTCGACCGCTCCGCTGCTGCCTCTGCCGTACTCGACCAGGGGCGCTGCGCTCGTTTCCCGCTGAGCCACGACCTTGCGGGCATCGAGATCGACCTGCGACGGATGTCTTCGCCGAGCATTGGAAGCAGCGAGTACTACGAGGCCTGCCGTGAGTTGATCGACCGGGTTTTCGACCGACAAGTTGCTCCGGCGGTCGAAGACGGGGATATTCGTCACGTCAGCGTGTTCGCACTGGCCCGCTGGCCGCTACTCGTGCATCTCGGCGCGCGATTAGGCGACAAGCTCGATACAGATATCTACCAGCGGCACCGAGCGTCCGAGTCATGGTCTTGGCCTGCCAGTCCTACTGAGCATCGTTTTTCAGTAGATCTCGTTGCCGAGGGTGAAGCTGATCGCGATGTCGTCCTCGCATTGTCGATGTCAGCGACGGTCCACGCTAGCGAAGTGCCTGAGGCTCTTGTCGGCTATCGGCTATATCGGATCGTTCCCGCTGGCGATGGCATCCCCCACAGCGACATTGTCGGCTCACCCGCATCCCTCAAGTCCGCCGAGCGTGCTCTGCGGGATGTCTTTGCCGACATTGAATTGCACCGTAAGAAGGCCCGAAGTCTCCATGTCCTTGGAGCCGCTCCCGTCTCGGTGTGCGTCAGCCTGGGTCGCATCGCCAACCGCGAGATCCACCCCCGGCTGATCCTTCATGACCGTGTGAACGGACAGTACTTACCAGTAATGGAGATTGATTGACATGCAACATGCCGAGTACTTCAAGACCTTCCTTAGAGACGCCGTGAACATAGACGACACGAGACTTGCCAAGCTTAAGTCTCGTGTCGATGCCGTCTTTGGAGCCCTCAAACAGGACCTCGTAGTCGGACCAATTATCACAGGCAAGTCGCCTCAGGGGTCATGGGCTCATCGGCTCATAATCCGACCAAGGCCGGGCGGAGAATTTGATGCTGACTTCCTGCTCGAAATCAACGAGCAGTCGGATTGGGAACCGAGGAGGTATCCCAACCAGATCTACAATGCTCTCCACCGCCATACCACCTACACCAAGCAGGAACACGGCCGCAAGTGTCGCTGCATTTGGCTCAAGTATGCACCCGAGGGCGGGGTTGGCTGCCATCTCGACATTGTTCCCTTCGTCACGTTGTTTGATGGTCGCCGCGTCATCGTCAACCGAGATCACAACGTGTGGGAGCCGCAGTACGGGTCAACCGATCCGCAGGGTTTCACCAACTGGGTGAAGCGTCGTGACGAGCTCACTTCCGGGCAGTTCCGGCGTGTCACGCGGCTCATGAAATACCTACGAAACGAAAGGGGGAGCTTCAGCGGCGTCAAGTCGGTCGTATTGACCACGGCGCTCGGACTGCAAGTCACAGAAGCCAGTGCTTTGGACCCCACTATATATGCCAACACCCCGACCGCGCTTGTCCATATTGTCGAAGACCTTGACAGATGGCTACAAGCCAACTTCAATAGGCCCTCGCTGCCCAACCCGGCTGGCGACGGCACGAACTTTGATCACCGATGGGCGGACGAAACATACCGGAACTTCCGGGATCGAATCCACTCGATCTCGCCTGCTATTCGCAGCGCCTACGACGAGTCTGATGCCACAAAGTCTGCCAAAGAGTGGCAAGCCCTGTTTGGCGACAAGTTCAACCCGCCGACGGGCACATACGGCTCATCGAAGGCCCCATCGGCCAATCCGCTCCTTGGGCTCCCCGCCAGCGCATCAATAGCCTCCAGCGCTACCCGGTCAGGCCGAGCTGGCTGAGTCCGACCATGACCGGACTAGTCGAGGCCCAGCTAGCTGCAATTGAAGAGGTTAGGCGCTTCACCGACTATTCAAGGCAGATCAGATTGGTAGGCGTAGACGAGCTGGGCGAATCGGCCGCGCTTGAACTCGAAATCAAGACTTCCGAATTCACGCACCATCCCGGTGGACTGCCTGTTGGGTCGCATGAACGCGTGACCGCTTTCGTTGGCCCGCACCATCCGCTCGTCCCGCCTCTCGCTGTAGTCAAACACCTGCGATGGGCCGGTTGCCCGCATGTGCTGCAAGGGGAACGGCTCTGTGTCTACCTTGACCCGAACACCGAGTGGGATCCGAGTAGAGGGATGCAGGGCTTCCTAGGGCGACTTTGGAGTTGGTTCGACGACGCGATCGGCAACCGATTCGATGCCGCGGGGGCTCTGTACCACCCAGTAGGCGGAGTGCTTCATCGAACCCAAGGCGCACCAACAGTTGTAGTTGTCGAGCCGATGCCAGCGGCATTGATATCCGAAGGTATCGTTCGTCGTATCGGGCTTCGACCAAGGACCGACTACCGGGTCGATATCGCTGCGTGGAACACACCTTACAGCCCCGATCTGGTACCCGGGCTGCTTGTCGCGTTGCCCGCGTGTCTTCCAATGGGCGGCGGTCACCAGCTTTCCGATCTCGTGGCCACAGTCCGCCAACAACTCGACAGAAAGGAGCGACGAACGCTAGAGACCGGGGTACGCCGCATCCTTCTAGACCTGGACGATACTAACCACCTCCATGTGGTCATCGCCGTGCCTAACCCTGCCAATGGTGATGGGGCTGATAGGTATCTCATTGGATGGCGACTCGGTGCGAAGGACGCGGCTCGAGCACTGGCCGCAGTTCGAAGCTCCGCCGCCAAAGGGACTGCCAGCAATGAGCCCCAGGTGGAATGGACATACGTTGACGATCAACGTCCCGAGGTCGCCGTCCGTCGCGACAACGAGAGACCCGTCTCCGTCTACGCCGGTTCTAAGGTAGCCGTTTGGGGCTGCGGGGCACTCGGCTCCTGGATCGCAGAGCAATTAGTTAGGGCGGGTGTCCGGAGCGTTACGTTGCGGGATCCAGGATTTGTCACGCATGGCCTCCTCGTCCGGCAGAACTATACCGAGGAAGATGTCGGCCGCCCCAAGGCCGAGGCTCTAGCTGAGAGGCTCCGAAGCCTGTCCGACACCTGCGAAGTATATGGTGTCGTGTGCTGTGCCGAAGCCGGTCTTGGCGAAGATGCCGCTGATTGCGACTTAATATTCGACACGAGTGTGAACACTTCGGTCAACGCCGCTATAGTGAGCGCCCAGAAGAATGGGAACCTCAGCGTGCCAGTTGTGCAGGTAGCCACTGACAACCAGTCGGCAACGCTCGGTATTGTCACGGTGACAGACAGGACGTCGACGACTACGACCGCTGATCTAGACCAAGCTTTGGGCAACAAGGTATTAGAGGCCAAGAGCTTAACGGCATTTCGAACATTCTGGGATCACGATCATCATCCACCGCTCACGCCAGCCCCAGGGTGCTCAATTCCTACATTCCACGGCTCCTCTGCCGATGCTATGAGCATCGCAGCGTGTGCGCTTAGCATCGCAGCGACCGCCCTTGCTCGTCAGATCGCCGGTGGCTACCTGATATCACTTTCGTACTCACCTTTCGGCATGCCGCCGCTTACACACGTGCAGTCTTGACTAACACAGTGCCGGGTGATTTAGGGAGAGTAAAGGCCGAGGAATGATGATTCTTCAGATTGGAGTTGGAGTGTTCAGCGCACTCGCAGTCGTTATTTCGGTCTGGTCGGCGTATATGACGCGCTCTTCTCTGGAACTGCGTTGGCGACCTTATGTGACTGTCGGGTGGGCTGACCGCGAGGACGGTACATGGCTTGAGATGCGCAATAGCGGAGAGTCAAGCGCCTACAGCATTTCTGTGTCACTTGATGCTGAGATGCCCTGGACACATGCAAATGAGAACCCATTTCGGTACTGGGATGTGCTTCATCCAGGTGAGTCATACATGGAGAAACTCCATGGCTCGCAGAGCAGATATGAACGTCGATATGGGCAGTACGATAGTCGAGTGGGGTGGATCGTTACTGTGAGATACCGTGCCGAACGCAGCATCCTTCCAAAGCGAATACGCTGGAGATCGCGCCCGGTCATGACATCGCTCGAATTAGACATGAATCCTCAGATTGGTTCGGAGCGACGCGGCAAAGAGTACTATCATGTCTACCAAATATTATTTTAGAATATAGCTCACATTAGGAAGCAGTTGATTCTTGCAAATCGGATGATCTGTCATCAATGGGAGGGTGAATTCCGAAATTTGAGGCAGTGACAATTGCCAGGTCTTCCTCTCACGAAAGACCCCGACTGTCAAAAACCTCCATCAGTTTTAGACCTAGAAGTCCGAGCCAACGACCCAGACGGTTTCGAAGAGTCCACCCAACGCACCGTCTCCGAAAACTCCGCCAACCTCGGTGCCGTCGCGTCAGAATTCGAGTAGGAGGGCGAAAGGGGGCATTGAAAGCGTTCAACCCATATGTTTTTGAACAAAGTGACTATAGTACTTGGAGCAAGACCGACAGATATCTGAAATTTTACTTCTTGCACTTTTTCTATTTTTCATCTTCCCTTGCTCCGCAAACTAGAGAAATATAGGGACATTCGCTTGAGATGTCTTGGTTCTTGGTCCGAAGGTAAGGCGGAAGACTATCTAAGATTGTCGATCGATGAGATCGAACGACAAGGCAAAGCTAGTGTTGGACAGATTAATGACACTTGAAATTAGACAACTAGTTATTCATCTTGCATTTGTTTGTATGCTTCTTGCAGGCAGCTACTTCTTGCTGGCGAGATATTTCGCGAATCTCTTGTGACCCGTTGTGAATTGCAATTCAGCATGGATCGAGTCGCCCAAGGTTGGCATATTAGTAAGTTGCAGGTCGCGGAAAATGTGCTCTCATTCGAATTGCACGATATCAAGATTGCAAATGCATCTCTTATCAAATTGCCACTATGATATTTAGCGTATGGCCGGCGTTGGAGCGGACTTGGGAAGAGGTTCTTGAGCTTGCCCTGCGCTCAGAGGAGACCGGGTGGGATGGAGCGTGGGTGGCGGGCCACCTCATGCTGGAAGAGCCGCGAGAGAGACAGGAAGGGGTGCTGGAGGTGTGGAGCACACTGGCTGGGCTGGCGGCGGCGACTAGTCGGATCACCTTGGGGTCGCTGGTGTGCTCGGTGACCTATCGTCATCCGGCGGTGTTGGCGTCGGCGGCGGTGACATGCGATCACATCAGCAATGGAAGGTTCATTCTCGGGGTCGGAGCGGGGTGGCAGGAGAACCAGCATAGGGCGTATGGATTCGAGTTGGGCGACTTGAAGACGAGGTCGGATCGGCTTGAGGAAGGCTGTCGGGCTATTCGAGGGCTGCTTGAGAACGAAAGTTGGACTATGCAGTCGCAGTATTTCTCATTCGAGGAAGCGCCCCGATACCCCAAGCCTGTGAAGGGGAGGCTTCCGCTACTGGTTGGAGGCAAGGGGGAGCGTCGGACACTGCGCACAGCGGCGATGTACGCCGATTGGTGGAACGCATGGGTGGATGCAGAGGCTCTGCGGCACAAGCGTCGGTTGCTCCGCCGGCACTGCGAAGAGGTCGGACGTGACCCTGATGATGTGCGGTGCTCGATCCAGGCGTTCCTGTGCTTGAGCGAAGACCCAGAAGTGCAGCGTGAGTTTGTCGGTCGAGCTGGGCGGCGACCAACTCTGATGGGCTCAGTCGAAGCGGTGACTGATCAGGTTGGCCAGCTCCACGAAGCCGGGGCTGAGGAGCTCATCATCCCCGACTGGACCTACGAGTCTTTGTCTCGCCGAGACGACGAACTCGACCAGTTCATCTCGGAGGTAGCTCCTTCCATTTGGGGTCGCTGACTCAATTGGCGGGTTAGTTGTTTGATCCTGTCTTTGAGATTGATATCTTGAAGGGCATGGCAAAGACATCTATTGATGTGGATAGAGATATCGCTGAAAAGGCCGCTGCGATACTTGGGACTAGGACGCTGAGAGAGACAGTCAACGCTTCGCTGCTAGAGATCGTCAACGCCAAGCGCCGACTCGAACTAGTGACTCTTCTAGGCGAGGAGGGCAGATTCGACTTCGATGCGGCTGAACAAGCCTGGGGAGGCGACGCGTAGTGGCACGGGCCACCCATCTGGCCGACACGAGTGCCTTTGCCCGATTGTCGAAACCTGCGGTCGCTGCGGCGGTTGCCCCTTTGATTGCCGAGGGGCGGATCGCATTGTGCCCTCCCGTGATATTCGAACTGGGATTCAGTGCCCGAAACGCGGTGGACCATGAGGCGATCATGAGCCGTCTCGATGCGTTTGACTCCGTGCCGGCTACCAACGCCGACCACCACCGAGCGATAGGGATACAAAGACAGCTGGCGGAGCGCGGCCAGCATCGTGCGCTTTCTCTGGTTGATGCTCTCGTCGCCGCGGTGGCCGAAGCTCGCCAGTTGGTTGTCTTGCACTACGACGCCGATTTCGAGCTAGTTGCCGAGATCACCGGCCAACCCCACCAATGGGTGTTGGAGCGCGGCACCGTCGACTAGCCGCGCAGAGAAGAAGTTCGGCTGCTACTGCCTGCGCAGATAGACCGTCCAGTTGGTGAGGCCGACGAGGGCGCTGAGGTTCCCCCCTAATCGTGGAGGGGTTGTTTTTGAGGATTAGAGGTGTCGGGCGTGACCCGGATGAAGTGAGATGTTCGACCCAGGCGTTCCTGTGCTTGAGCGAAGACTTGGACGTTCAACGCGATTTCGTCAGTCAAGCAGGCAGGCGACCAACGCTGGTGGGCTCAGTCGAAGCGGTGATTGATCAAGTCGGCCAGCTCCGCGAGGCAGGTGCCAACGAGCTCATCATCCCTGATTGGACCTATGAGTCCCTGTCCCGGCGAGACGACGAACTAGAACAGTTCATGTCAGAGGTGGTCCCGTCAGCTAGGGACTAGCGTTCGCTACGTCCTGGATCTTGAGTAGTGGTTCGTAGTGGTCTTCGGCGTCTTGGGCTGAGAGGCCGAGGATTTCCCCGATCCGTGCCCAAGTAGAACCACTTGCTCGAGCTGCTGAAATCGCCTCGAGGAGCTGGGGTTTGTTCGTCGGGCTGGCTGCTGCTGCACACCCTAGATAGAACTCGGCGAGGGGAATTTCCTGGGCCTCTGACCAGTCAAAGGCCTCGCACCAGTCGGCCACCTCGTCCCAGTTGCCGCTTGCCTCGGCCTTGGCGATCAATTCTTGAAGGGGTTGGGATATGTCATTCACCTCAAGTAGTTAGGCCGTGCCTTCATCGCATGAATGATTCTAGGGGCTTCGCCCGTTCTCGCGATTCCTACTTCCAGCATGCGACCGCTGGGGTCGGCACCTATGAACATCAATGGATCGTCCATTGGAATGATGCGAATGGTGTTTCGGCAGGCGTGGAGGGCATCGTCTTCCGAAATCTCATGTCGCCGCGCGCTTGCGGCGAATCGCAGCTTTGTGAAATTGAAATATATTCAAATATCATAGTGTCACTTGATCTAGTCAAGGTCTGAGACGGGGGCTGGTGGGCGGGGTCGGCGGGCGATGAGGGCAGCAGTGGAGATCGCGCCGATCGCGATCAGGGTCAGCGCGGCGACGAGGACGGCATCGATCTCGACCGCGATGCGGTGAATGAGGGCACCACCGCCAAAGACCAAGAACACCAGGCCGCTCATCAGGGCCAGGAGGTTCACGGGGTGGCGATTCAGCCTTTTCGCCTGATCGCCGCGATCGGGGTTGTTGGGGGGATGTTCCATGGGATCGGGATGGCGTTTCGACATTGGTATCTCCTGAGCTGTACTTATGCGTTCAAACCGGGTGAACGGGGGAGGATTCGGACTATGCCGAAGCCGAGATCCAGGTCTAGGCGCAGGGCGCCGTTGGCGAGCCCAGGCTGGTCCCACGATGCAGTGACGTCCTTGTCCACGCCGCTTTCCATGATTGTCGGGTCACTTCTGAGCGATCCCCACTTGTCAACTGGTGACGGGTCCATGTGCAGATCGCCGGCGCCGATATGAGCGTTCATTTCAAGATTGATGTCTGCCGGCACATAGACCAGGAGCTCGCCAATTGTGAGCCCGAGATCCAGCCTCGCGCTCTGGCCGTTGAAATCGACTTCCCCGAGGTCGACCACCAGCTTGCCGATGCCATGGCGGTACTCGGCCTCCAACTCCCTGAGGCTGGTTGCCTCGACCCGCTCGGTTCCTATTCCCGACCACGCGGAGCGGATATCAGCGGCTATCCCGACGATCAGGACAGCTGATAGCAGCGCTCCCAGAAGTATCAATCCGTGAGCTCGTCCGAGGAAGGCAGACATCACCAAGACTGCGCCGACGATCAGAACCAACACGGCAACGAGCAGAGTCGCGTCTGTGTCGAACACGTCGAAACGGTCGAGCATCACTACCCCGCCGACAACAATCAGCATGACTGCGCTGGCGATCGGCCCGAGGAACGATCGCTCGCGCCGCCGTCGCTGGCGCCGAGAGCGTCGCCGACGGCGGGCGGAGGCTCGACGCGTCTGAGCCCTGATGCGCCCCCGGCGGCGACCGGTGGGGGCGAGCTTGTCGCCGCCGGGGGAATCTGCCGACCCGGTCGGTGCCTTCACATCCATCGTTGGCTCCGCAGCCGCGGCGGCTACCGGCGAGATAGCCGCTTCCTGCGGAGCCGGCACAGACCGATGGGGTGAGGGTTCCGAGGTCTTGGGCCGCCACATGAGCCATGCGCCGGCCGCGATGAGTGCGACGGCCAGCAGGACGACAACGACAGCCCCATTGGACAAGAACCTGGCGAGGAGGTCCAAAAGCAGCGGGCCAAGCAGGAACGCGCTGATTGCGGTCGCCGCCAGAAGAAGCAGGGCGCCGGCCATGCTGCGAAATCGGTGGGGGGAGTCGCCCCGCAGAGTGTTGGCCAGGATGCTGGGCGACCCATCCTGGTGGGGGAGACACAGCCAGCCCAAGAAGTACAGCCACAAGCCGGCCCCGCCGACGGACGTCAGCAGGATGAAACCGATCCGGACCGAAACTGAGCTGACGCCGGCCAAGCACCCGATCCCGCCGGCCACGCCGGAGATGATCCGGTCGTCAGCGCTCCGGCGCAGGGACTGCGTCTTGTCGTCGGTCATGTCCTCATCATCGCCTTGTCGAGGCTGACTTCCCATAGGGGATTTCCCTGATAATTCCCTGAGAGGCGGGAGAGGGTCAGGGTTGTTCCCCAGAGCCGCCACCCGGTTGCCATGCGACAATGAGGGCATGGGTGTGAGCCGGTTGGCTCGGTCGGGCACTGATCGGATGGCAGGCGGGGTATGCGGCGGCATCGCCGTGAACCTCGGTATGGAGCCGGTTGTTGTGCGGACCGCTTTCGTCGCCCTCACCGCGGCTTGGGTCAGTGTTCCGCTCTACCTGCTGGCATGGGCGCTGCTGCCCGCCCGCCATAGCGAGGAAGAGCCCGAGGCACTCCAGGCACGGCAGGCCAATCGGCGAGCCCTCGGGTTGGGCCTGATGGTGGTCGGGGTTGTGCTGTTGGCCCGCCAGCTTAGAATCACCGCTCCCGACGAAGTGCTATGGCCATTTCTATGCGTCACAACTGGATTCGGATTCATTGCCCGGCAGGCGCGACCGATGGCTTGGGTCGGGACGGCAGGAGCCCTGAGATCGGCGCTACGGGTGGCCTTGGGCGTAGTCGTGGTCGCTGGCGGCGTGGTCACGCTGATCGCGGCCAATGTCTCCCCAGGTGTGGTGTTCGATGGGGTGCTGCCCGCTGCGCTGGTGGCAGGAGGGCTGGCTTTGATCCTCGGTCCCTGGATAGTTGTACTGGCAAGGGATCGTTGGGAGGAGCGCTGGCTGCGCGTCCGGGCTGACGAGCGGGCCGAGGTAGCCGCGCACCTGCACGACTCGGTGCTTCAGACTCTGGCCCTCATTCAGCGGACCGACGACCCGAGCCGGGTGGCCGCGCTGGCCCGCCGCCAAGAAAGGGAGCTGCGGGACTGGCTGTATGCGGAGGAGTCGGATCCCTCTGAGAGGACCCTTCGCACGGCGATTGAGCAGGCGGCCACCGAGGTAGAGGACCTCCACGGTGTGCGTATCGACGTGGTGTCGGTAGGCGACGCGGTGCTTGACGTGCCGTTGGAATCGCTGGTAGCTGCAACAGGGGAGGCGATGACCAACGCAGCCCGGTGGTCAGGCCGGGACGAGTTCTCTTTGTTCGTGGAGGTGGGGGAGGAGGTGGCCGAGGCGTTCGTGCGCGACACCGGCCTCGGGTTCGACCCCGCAGCGGTGGGTGACCACCGGGTGGGCATACGGGAGTCCATAATGGGGCGGATGCGCCGGGCGGGGGGCGAGTGCGAGATTCGCAGCGCGCCCGGTGAGGGCACCGAGGTCCATCTCCGCTTGGTCCGGTATTGAACCCGGCCCCGCGGCGATGCGAGTGGCGGTTCCCTGCCCGCTACCGTTCTGGGTGTGGTTGCTGCACCGTGCCGAGTCGTGGTGGTAGACGATCACCGGCTGTTCCGCAGCGGCGTGCGAGCTGAGTTGGGCGACCGGGTGAAGGTAGTAGGGGAAGCCGACGACGTGGCCTCGGCTGTGGCCGAGATTGAGCGCTGGTCCCCTGATGTCGTGCTGTTGGATGTCCACTTGCCCTCGGGATCGGGCCGGGAGGTCATCGAGGCAGTGGGCGCGGCAGGGATCGACACAAACTTCTTAGCCTTGTCGGTGTCCGACGCGACCGAGGATGTGGTGGATGTGGTCCGGGCCGGCGCCCGGGGGTACGTCACCAAGACCATCTCTGGAGATGAGCTAGTGGATGCCATCCTGCGAGTTCGCGACGGCGACGCAGTGTTATCGCCCCGGCTGGCAGGCTTCGTGCTCAATGCCTTCATGCACAGCGTGCAGGAGGCTCCGCTGCTCGACGACGACCTCGACCGGCTCACCCCTCGGGAGAAGGAGGTGCTGCGCCACCTGGCCCGGGGCTACACCTACAAGGAGATCGCCCGTCGCCTGTCGATCTCGATCAAGACGGTGGAGTCCCACGCCTCAGCCGTGCTGCGCAAACTCCAGCTGTCCAACCGCAGCGAGCTCAGCCGCTGGGCAGCCGCCCGCCGCATTTGGTAGCCGTTGGCAACCCCGACCCTCACTGCCGTTTGGTAGCGAGGCGGCGATGGTCCCGCCTACTGGCGTCGCAGGTAGACGGTCCAGTTGGTGAGGCCTACTAGGGCGCCGCCGATGATGTTTCCTAGGGTGACGGCTACGAGGTTGTGGGCTACCCAGGGGAAGTTGAGGCGGTCGATCTGGTCGGTGGTGAGGCCGGCGGCGGCTAAGGCGTCGGCGTCGGTGGACACCAGCCAGCCCAGCGGCAAGAAGAACATGTTGGCGATGCTGTGCTCGAAGCCGGCGGCCACGAAGGCGGTGATGGGCAGGATGATCCCGATCATCTTGTCCACCAGCGAGCGGCCGGCCACCGCCATCCACACCGCCAAGCACACCAGCATGTTGGCCAACAGCCCCCGCACGAAGGCGGTGCCGAACGACAGGTTGACCTTGTCGTTGGCTATCTGGATGGTTCGCACCGAGAAGGCGTAGTCGGCTTGGGCCCACCAACGGCTGAAATACAGCAAGAACACGATCACCAGCGAGCCCACGAGGTTGGCCACGAAGGCCAGCGCCCAGTTGCGGGTGAGCTCGGGCCCGCTGATGCGGCGGCTGAAGAAGCTGGCCACCATCAGGTTGTTGCCGGTGAACAGCTCTGACCCGGTGACCACCACCAAGAACAACCCCAGAGAGAAGCCCACCCCGATGAGCAGCCGGGCCGGGCCGGTTCCCAGCTCCGGGCTGACCGCGATGGTGAGGGCGAACACGCCGCCCAGGGCAATGAACGCCCCGGCCATGATGCCGAGGATGGAGGTCTGGGTTAAGTCGAACTTGGCCTTGCCGATTCCGGCCCGCTTGATTTTTCGGGCTATTTCCTCTGGGGTCAAGGCTTCTGACATGATTCCGCTCCCACGTCCCTGGTTCCGACTGGATCAAACCGTACTATTTCGACTCCCCCGGGGTGGCGTATCCAATTGGCAGCAAGGCATCGACTCGCTGTGCCCAAAGCTCTTGACAATTCCAACTACCGTGTAGGCCATGGCTGAACCGGAAGCAGGCATGGAGCGCTCCGCCGGGGGCGTCGTGGCCGACTCCCGGTACTACGCCGGAGCGGTTGAGGCCCTGCGCAGTTCTTGTGCTCACATAGGGGAGGCGGCAGATGCGGCCCAGCGGGCCAGGTTCTTCTCCGATATCACCGGCTGGAACGACGAGGCTGAGGCCTCGGCCCACGATGCCGACAAGGCCGCGGTCATGGCCATGGCCGAGGCTTTGCGGGCCAAGGGGGCGGTTGCCGCGTACGCCGATGCCGCCCGCAACACGCTGGCCGAGGTCACTGCGGCCTTCGCTGCGTCCGAAACGCCCAGCAGCGCCATCGTCGGTGCAGGGGCCGGGGATGCCGATACCGCGGATGGGAGCACAGACGACGACAGTGCGTTCTCGGGCCATCTGGCCCGGGCTCTGGTGGCCCTGGTGGAGGAGCGGGAGCGGGAGATCGATTTGGAGTCCGACGAAGCCGGCTACGTCAAGATGGCCAACACCCTGTCGGTGCTGGCGGGGGCCCGGTCTGCTTATCGAGCGGTTGATGAAGCGCTGATCCTGCTGGCCAACGCCCGAATCGCCTATCTCAAGGAGTCGCTGGCCGCCGGGCAAACCGCGCTGGCCGCCGATTTGAAGACCGCAGTGGCCGACGACATCCGGGCGAAGTCCATTGGCGAGTTCCGCTCGGCTTTGACCACCCTTGCGGTGACCCGCACCGCCTACAACGCCGAGATCGCCGACGAACTGTGGGGGGCCTTGGCCGAGGCTCGAACCAACTTGGCCGCCGCCACCGCAACCGTCTTCGAGATCCAAGCCGCCGCCGGCGACCGAGGCGGTGCCGACGATGTCCATTCGGCATCGGCCCTGGCCTATTCGTTCAGCGACTCCGAGACCCCGGCAGACGTCTACGACGCGGCCCGAGACGTGGTCATCGAGGCCAAAGAGTTCCGGCGTCGGGCCCAAGTGGCATGCGACGCGGTCGATGCCCTGTTGGTTGAGAATCGAGCGGTGGCCGCCGACGCTTTGATCGAAGCCCGAGCAGTGGTCGGTTCAGCGGTTCTGGTGGAGATCAGGGCCGCCTTCGAAATGGCCAGTGCCGCGATGGACTCCCTGTTCGGGGCTCGGGCGGCCTTCGAGGTGGGGTTCGACCTCACCCTCCCCGAGATCTTCGGAGACTTCGAGTTCTGAAACAGGAGTGTGAGGGCTCTACAGGGCCACGCCCACCAGCACGGCGCCAATTGAGGTCAGGCCCGACAGCGAGCCCATCATGGCGATCCGGCGGCGGTCGGCGGCCTTGGTGTGCAGCCAGGCGGCCACACCGGTGGCGATCACCAGCACCAGCTTGATGGTGAGGGTGATGTGATAGCTGTTGGCCGCGTCTTCGAACTCGACCTCGAGCAGATTCCACAGGCCCGACAACACCGCCAGCCAGAAGAACGGCCATGCCACCCGGGAGAACTGCTGGGCCGCGGCCTGGGTGGCCTCGGGACCGATCCGGCGAAGAGCCGGCACCAGGGCGGCAACAATCACCTGGCCGCCCACCCACACCGCGGCGCCCAGGATGTGGAGGAACACCCGGAGGGTGTCGAGGTCCCAATTGGCTTCGATCATTACCCGGTTCTAGCAAACGGCGGCGAGCTAGTAGCAGTTCGGCGGCCTGCGATTGGTACCGTCGCGCCATGAGCATCGACCGAGCCGTCTATCAGCAAGCCCTGCGAGCCGACGGCGAGGCCATCGCTGATGCTGGGCGGCGGGACATAGACGCCGCCGTGCCATCGTGCCCCGGTTGGACGATGCGCAAGCTTTTGGCCCATGTCGGGCGGGTGTACCGCTCAGTGGGGCGCCATGTCGCCGAGCGGGCCACCGAGATGATCCCCGCCGACGAGATCCCCCGTCCCCCCGAGGGTGACGCCATCGTGGAGTGGTTCGAGGAGGGACACCGGTTTGTGCAAGAGGCACTGGATGGGGCCGACCCCGACGAAGCGGTGTGGAGTTGGGCCGGCCAGAACACCATGGCCTTTTACTTCCGCCGCATGGCCCATGAGACCGCGGTACACCGCTGGGATGCCGAGGCCGCTCTCGGCGAGCCCAGTCTCATCGATTCCGACTTGGGGGCCGACGGCGTGAGCGAGCTGTTCGAGGTGGTGCTGCCGTTCTCGGTGGGCAACTGGGGCATGGCCCTGCCCAGCGCCAGCCTCCATCTGCACCGCACCGACGGCGACGGGGAGTGGCTGCTGGTGAACGACGGCGGCCGCATCAAGATGAGCCTCGAGCACGCCAAGGGCGACGCCGCGGTGCGGGCCAGCGGCACCGATCTGCTGCTGCTGTCGTGGGAGCGCATCGGCCTCGACCGCCCCGGCGTGGACACCTTCGGCGACGCTGACGCCGCCCGAGCCTGGTTCGCCCTGTCCCGGTAGGGCCGCCGAGCAACCTGCCCATGGCCGACGACACATCCCCACCGGCGCCGATGCCGTCGGCCCCCACCCGGGCCGATGTGTTCGACCAGTACATGCCCATCGTGCTGTTTTTGGTGCTCAACAGCGCGTTCGGCTTGGCCCCTGCCATCGCGGCCATGACGCTGTGGGCCATCAAAGCCCAGGTCAGCCGGTACCGCCGGGGTTTGCCCCTGGGCCGGGTGATGCCGATCATCGTGGTGTACCTGCTGATCCGGGGCACGCTGGGCATCATCTACGACAGCGAAGACGTGTACTTCGGCATCGGCATCGGAGCCAAGGCATTGGCCGCCCTGGCCCTGCTGATCTCGGCGGCCATGAAGCGCAACGCCACCGGCTACGCCCTTCCCTATCTCGTGCCGATCGACCGAGACTCCAAGTCCCACCCGGAATACCGAGCAGCGACGCGCCGGGTCTCCATCGCGGTGGCGCTGATCGTGTTTGCCAGCGTCGGGTTCGACATCTGGTTGCTTCAGAACGCCTCGATCAACAAGTTCGTCCTCATCCGCCTGGGTGTCAACTGGGGGGCATCGGTAGCCACAATCCTGGGCATGGGCCTGTACCTCGACCGCCGCCTCCGCCGCATCCCCGGCTTCCCCGGCTTGATGCTGCTTTTGGAACGGCGTATGGGGGACCTTGGCATGAGACCGCCGCCATCCTCTGCGGAGTGACCAGCAGGTCGGGGTGACCGGCTGGCCTTGGCATCACTAGAGTCTCGGCCATGGCAGAGAACAATTGGGGAAGATGGGGCGACGAGGATGAGCGGGGGGCGCTGAATCTGCTCACTCCCGACGTGGTGAAGGAGGCCGGCGCGTTGATCACCACCGGCAAGGTGTACCCGTTGGGAATACCGATCCAATCGCAGGGCGTGCCCATCATGGACTACCGGGGGACGCCCATGCGGCTCACCCTCCAGAACGCCTCTGATGAGGGGATCTACGAGGCTTACGGCTGCCACGCCGGTACCGGGGCCCACGAGGACGTGCTGGTGTTCGCCTCCCACACCACCAGCCACATGGACGCCCTGTGCCATGTGTACGGCCAAGACCAGCACTACAACGGCTTCTCCAAAGAGGCCATGAAGACCCACACCGGGGCCTCCCGGCTGGGCATCGAGAAGGTGGGCGCCATAGCCGGCCGGGCCGTGCTGTTGGACATGGTGGCCCACATGGGCGCCGACGGCTGGCTGGAGGCGGGCACGCCGATCAGCGGGGCCGATATGGCCGCCTGCGCCGAGGCCCAGGGCACCCTGGTGCGATCCGGCGACATCGTGCTGATCCGCACCGGTTACCTCGACATGTGGTGGTCGATTGAGGCCGACCCCTCCGCGGAGCAGCCCTTCGCCCAGCCCGGCATCAACAACGACGGGGCCGAGTGGCTCATGGCCAAAGACGTGGTGGCCGTGGGTTCCGACAACGCGGCCATCGAGGTCATCCCGTTCGACGAGAACGACTTTCTCACCGTCCACAAGATCCTGCTGGTGGGCGCGGGCATCTACATGCTGGAGTTCTTGAACTTCTCTGAGATGGCCGCCGACGGGTGCCACGAGGGCTTCATGACCGTTTCCCCGCTGAACGTGACCGGGGCCACCGGCAGCCCTATCAACCCAGTCGTCATCGGCTAGCTCCCGCCCATGCCCGAGACGGCCGCGGGAGGTCTGCTGGGCACCCCCGATGGGGCGGTGCTCGACCAGGTGCGGGTGCTGGAGGTTACCCGCACCATCGGCGGGGCCTACACCGCCAAGCTGTTCGCCGACGCCGGCGCCGAGGTGGTCAAAGTGGAGCCTCCCGGCGGCGACTCGTTGCGGGCGTGGTCGGCGTCGGGCTCGCCCGCGGGCGGCGATTCCGGCGACGGAGCCTTCTTCCAGTTCCTCAATGCCGGCAAGCGCAGCGCGGTGATCGACTTGGACGACCCGGTGGGTCGGAGTCGATTTCTGGAGCTGGCGGCCATCGCCGATCTGGTGGTGGAGGACCTTGGTGCGGGAGTTGTGGAGTCGATGGGCCTGGGCCACGCTGAATTGGCTGAGCAGAACCCCGCTCTGGTGATGCTGTCGATATCCCCGTGGGGTCGAGGTGGGCCGTGGGATCTGCGCCCGGCCAACGAATTCACCCTTCAAGCATGGGTGGGCTCCACCCACAGCCGCGGCATTCCCGGAGAGATGCCCCTCGGCGTGGGGGGCAAGCTTGGGGAGTTCCTGGTGGCGGCCAACGCCGGAGCCTTGGGGCTGGCCGCCGTGATGGCCGCTAAGCGGGAAAACACTCCTGGCGAGCACGTGGACGTGTCGGCCTATGAGGCCATGACCACCAGCTTCGTGGTGTATGCCCATCTCTACGCGGCCTACGCCTCTGATGCCCGCACCGGGGCCACCCGCTCCATCGAGATTCCCTCCGTGGAGCCGGCCAAGGACGGCTGGGTGGGCTTTTGCACCATCACCGGCCAGCAGTTCAAGGACTTCTGCGTGGTCATCGACGACCCTGAAATGGCCGAAGATCCCGCATTGGCCAGCGGTGACGGTCGGATGGACCACCGAGACGACGTGTGGGCCCGCATCGCCCGCTATACCCAGGCCCACACGGTTGATGAGATCGTGGACAAGGCCACCTTGCTGCGTGTGCCGGTGGCCCCCATCGGCGACGGCAGCCGCGTGGCCCAGATTGACCACTTCGCTGAGCGAGGCGTATATGAGGAGAACCCCGGCGGGTTCACCCAGCCCCGAGTGCCCTATCAGCTCAGTACTCGCCCACCCCGCCCGGTGTCGCCTGCCCCTGCTTTGGGAGAGGCTGACGAGGAGTTCTTGGGCGCATGGGCCGGTTCGGCACTGGCGCAGAGCCCAGGCCCGCCCCGAACGGAACCCTCGCAGCCGTTGGCGGGTCTCAGGGTGTGCGATCTGGCCACATTCTGGGCCGGGCCGGTGGCATCGTGTCTGTTCTCGGCTCTGGGCGCCGACGTCATCAAGGTGGAGTCCATCCAGCGCCCCGACGGGATGCGCTTTGCCAGCGGGCTACAACGCGACGAGCTGTGGGAGTGGAGCCCGGTAACCCATGGAGCTAACACCGGCAAGCGGTCGGTCACCCTGGATCTGTCGAGCGACGACGGATTGACCCAGGTGAAGCGGCTGGTGGAGATGTCCGACATCGTCATCGAGAACTACTCCCCCCGGGTGGTGGAGAACTTCGGTTTGGATTGGGATGAGGTCCACCGGCTCAACCCCGACGCCATCATGGTGCGGATGCCGGCATTCGGCCTGACCGGGCCGTGGCGCGACCGCACTGGCTTCGCCATGACCATCGAGCAGGCCAGCGGCCTGGCCTTCCTCACCGGCGATCCCGACGGCCGCCCGCTGGTGCCCCGGGGTATGTGCGACCAGCTCGGTGGGATGCACGCGGTGTTCGCCACTCTTTTGGCGCTAGAGCATCGGGCCCAGACCGGCGAGGGCCTGCTGGTGGAGGTCCCGCTGATCGAGGCCGGGCTGAACGCGGCCGCCGAGCAGGTGATCGAGTGGACAGCCTACGGCCAGCTCCTCCAGCGCCAGGGCAACCGCTCGCCCTACGCCGCTCCCCAGGGCATCTATGCCGCGGTCGGTGAGGACCAGTGGGTGGTGGTCTCGGTGGACGACGACGCCCAGTGGTCCCCTCTGGCGGCTCTGATCGGACGCCAAGACTGGGCGGAGTGGACCAGTCGTGATGAGCGCCATGCCCATCACGATGAGATCGATGCCGCCATCGGCGGTTGGGTGGCCGAAAGGAACCGCGACGCCGCAGTAGCCGAACTGCTGGCGGCCGGCGTGCCCGCCGCGCCGGTGATTACCGGCCGGGAGTCGATCGACAATCCCCAGCTCGCGGCCCGGGGCCACCAGCAGTGGATGGACCATGTCGTGGCCGGCGCGGTTCCCTATCCCAGCTTCCCGGCCCGATTCAACGGCCAATACCACCGTCTCGGTCGTCCCGCTCCCACCCTGGGCGAGCACAATGAGGAGATCTTGCGCGACGTGCTCGGCATCGACGAAGACGAGATCGCCCGCCTAGCCGAAGCCCAAGTCATCGGCACCCGCCCTGCCTTGTGGGGCTGATGGATATACCCGGCTGAGGCTCGGGGACTCTACAGGAATAGGGTTGGCGTCGATGTTCCTCGCCCTCACCGACAGCCAGCTCGAGCTCCAGGCCACTCTGCGGAACTATTTCGAGAACCTGATGACCCCTGAGCGGCGGGACGCATTAGGGGGCGAACACGGTGGGCCGGTGTACAAGGAGACCGTCCGTCAGATGGGCAAAGACGGCTGGCTGGGGGTGGGCTGGCCCAAGGAGTGGGGCGGACAGGGCTACACCCCGCTGGAGCAGCTCATCTTCTTCGAGGAGTCCAACCGGGCCGGCGTGCCCCTTCCTTTCGTGACCCTCAACACGGTGGGGCCGGCTTTGAACGTGTACGGCACCGAGGAGCAAAAGGCGTTCTTCTTGCCCAAGATCCTGGCCGGCGAGCTGCACTTCGCCATCGGCTACTCCGAGCCCACCGCGGGCACCGACCTGGCCTCGCTCAAGACCCGGGCGGTGCGCGACGGCGACGAGTGGATCGTCAACGGCCAGAAGATTTGGACCACCGGGGGCCACGAGGCCGACTGGGTGTGGCTGGCCACCCGCACCGATCCCGATGTGCCCAAGCACAAGGGCATCACCATCTTCGCGGTGGACACCACCCTGGACGGGTTCAGCCACACTCCCATCTGGCTGTTGGGCGGGGGCCACACCAACGCCACCTACTACAGCGACATGCGGGTGCCCGACTGGGCCCGCATCGGCGAGGTGAACGGGGGGTGGAAGCTCATCACCGCCCAGCTCAACCACGAGCGAGTGGGCCTGGCGCCGGCGGGCAACATCGACGGCCCGCTGCGCCGGGTGGCGGACTGGGCCCGCCAGACCACCCTGGACGACGGGCGCCGGGTGATCGACCGGGAATGGGTGCGCCTGGCTTTAGCCGAGGTGTACGCCCGCAACGAGGCGCTCAAGATGTACAACTGGAAGGTGGCCGCTGCTCTAGAGGACACCGAGTTGAAGCCGGCCGATGCCTCGGCCATGAAGGTGTTCGGAACCGAGCTGAAGGTGAAGTCGTTCCAGTCCCTCATGGAGGTGCTGGGACAGCGTTCTTACTTGGTGAAGGGGACGCCGGAGGCAGTGCTCGCGGGGGAACTCGAGCGGGCGTATCGAGGGGCACCGGTGGGTACCTTTGGCGGGGGAGTGAACGAGGTGCAGCGGGACATCATCGCCACTGCTGGCTTGGGATTGCCGAGGTCGCCTCGGTAGCGCGCTAGAAGGTCGTTGTCTGGCCGCCGTTGGAGCGGAAGACGTTGCCGGTGGTGAATTTCCCGGCATCGGAGGCGAGGTAGAGCATGAGATAGGCCTGGTCGATGGCCTCGCCGAGGGCGCCGATGGGAGACAGGTCTCGGGCGTAGTCCAAGAACTCGTCATAGGCCTCTTGGTTCAGGGTGCCGTCTTCGTTGTGCAGGCGCCAGGTGGTGAAGTTGGTGAGCGTGCTGCCGGGGGCCAAGGTGCAAACCCGGATCCCGTAGCGGCCCACCTCCAGCGCCAGGGTGCGGCCCAGCATGGCCACCGCCGCTTTGGTGAAGGCGTACACGCCGATTCCCTCGTAGGCCAGGTCGATGGCTCCTGACGACACATTCAGGATCACCCCGCCGCCGTCGTCTTTCATAGCCCTGATAGCGGCCTGGCAGCCGTAGAGCACTCCTTTGAGGTTGAGGTCAATGCCCCGGTCGATGTCCTGGTCGGTCAGGTCCTCGATGAGGCCGGGGAACATGGCGCCGGCGACGTTGGCGATGATGTCCAGCCCGCCGTAGGTGGCCACCGCTCGGGCAACGAGAGCTTCCACCTCATCCCGGGAGGTCACGTTGCAGGCCTGGGCGATGGCCTCGCCCCCGTCCTCCCGGATGGCCTTGGCGGTGGATTCTGCCCCTTCGCCGTCCAAGTCCCCGCACACCACCTTGGCCCCGGCGGCGGCGAACAGCTCGGCGGTGGCCTCGCCGATGCCTGAGGCTGCCCCGGTGATAACCGCGACCTTGCCGTCCAGCCGGAATGCGTCCAGTGCGTCTGCCTTCATCGGATCCTCCTGTTACCTTTGCGGCTGCTGAGATCAATCAACCGCACAAGACACACAGACTTGTGCGATTCATCAGGGAGCAATCATGGCAGATGGTGTGAACGGATACGGAGTGCTGGTGACCGGCGGCGGAACCGGCATCGGTCATGCCTGCGCGGCGGCGTTGGCCGCCGACGGCGCCGCGGTCACCATCTGCGGCCGCACCGAGTCGAAATTGGCCGACTCGGCCAAGCGGGTCGAGAAGGCAGCCGACAACGGCGGCAGCGTGGCCTACGTGGTGGCCGACGTGACCGACGAGGCCTCAGTGGCCGCCGCCGTCGCAGCCGCAGCCGAGCCCACCGGGACGCTGAACGGGGTGGTGGCCAACGCCGGCGGAGGCGGCGGAATGGGCCCCTACCACCTCCAGGACACCGACGAGTTCCTGCGGGTGCTGCACCTCAACGTGCTGGGCACCATGCTCACCGTCAAACATTCGGTACCCCGGATGAGGGCCGCCGGGGGCGGGTCGTTCGTGGGCATGTCGTCGATCGCCGGTCACGTAACCCACATGTATTTTGGGGCCTACACCCCTGGCAAGGCGGGCATCGAGGCCATCATGCGCAACGCGGCCGACGAGTACGGTGCGGCCAATATCAGGTTCAATGCAATCCGCCCCGGGTTCATCGCCACCGAGATCATGGAGGGCATCCCCCGAGACGGCGAGGTGTACGACAGCTACATCGAGAACACCCCCATGGCCGACGTGGGGTGTCCCGAGGACGTGGGCCATCTGGCCCGGTTCCTCATCGGCCCCGAGTCTCGATGGATAACCGGCCAGTGCATCAACATTGACGGCGGCCACAGCCTGCGGAGGGGCCCGTATTTCGGCTCCTTCATCGAGCCGGCGCTAGGCCGCGATGTGATGCTGGGCGACATGCCGGGTTCATGACCGGCAGGGTTTCTGGGCAGAGCAGTCGGATGGCCGCTGACGACGGGGTATCTGGCACGGAGCGAAGCGGGCGAGCGAGGACGGGCCAGTGAAGTACTACGCCGCAGTGATGTTCGAGGAGACCGACCAATTGTTGGACATCGCTCGGGCCGCCGAGGCCGGGGGGTTCACCGGGGTGGCCTTGGCCGACCATGTGGCCGTCCCCGAGGGGTTTGCCTCGGTGCACCCGTCGGGCGAGAACCCCTTCAGCCACACCTCGCCGTTCCCCGACCCTCTGATCACCGCGTCGGCCATGTTGAGCGCCACCAGCGCCCTCGAGGTGCTCACCTACGTGTACATCCTGCCCATGCGCGACCCGTTCTCGGTGGCCAGCCAGGTGGCCACTCTGTCGCTGCTTTCCAACGACCGGTTCCGCCTCGGCGTGGGTGTGGGCTGGCTGCGGGAGGAGATCGATCTGATGGGAGCCGACCCTCGCAGCCGAGGGCGGCGCACCGACGAGATGATCGAGATATGCCGCCGCTTCTGGCGAGACGGCACCGCCGAGTTCCACGGCGAGTTCTTCGACTTCGACCCCACCGGGGTGTACCCCCAGCCTGAGGGGCCGGTATCGATCTGGGTGGGGGGCAAGTCGGAGGCCGTGCTGGCCCGGGCGGTCCGCAACGATGGCTGGCTGGGCATGAACTACGACCTGTCGGAGATCCACCGACTGCTCGACCGCCTGAGCGAGCTTCGCACCGAGGCCGGCAAAGAAGACGGCCCGTTCGAGACCATGGTGATCCCCAACGCCGAGCCCTCCCCCCGGCTGCACGACAAGATGAATGAGCACGGGGTCACCTCCACCATCGCCATGCCCTGGTACCCCGGCGATCCAGCCTGCGCCTCCATCGAGGCCAAGCGGGACGCCCTCGGACGCTTCGCCGACACCTTCATCCGGCGCTGAACCCGTGGCCGCACAGACCGCATCGCCATTGGCCAAGGGATCGGTTTCGCTACGGCTGTATCCCCATAACGGGCCAGCCGCCGAGCAACTCAATGAGGTGCGAGAACTGGCTCGCCGGGCGGTAGAGGTGGGCTATGACGGGGTAATGGTGTCGGAACACCACGCTGGTTTCCCGGGGTATTTTCCCAACCCCCAGCAGATGGCCGGTTTTCTGCTGGCCGCAATGCCATCGGGATGGGCTGCACCCTGTCCACTTCTTCTGCCGATGAAGCCCTATGCCCTGATCGCAGAAGAGGTGGCCTGGCTGGCCGCTGCATTCCCTGGACGAGTGGGGGCAGGGTTCGCATCTGGGGCGCTGCCGGTGGACTTCGAACTGGCCGAGGTTCCGTTCGACGAAATCGGTTCGCGGTTCAAAGAAGCATTGCCCAAATTGGTGGCCGCGCTGAGAGGCGAGGCCGAGGGCTCACTGGCCGATGATCGGGCCATCGCCGCCTGCGCCGACCACCCCGTGCCGATGGTGGCCGCCGCCCAGTCCCTCGCCGCCGTCCGACGGGCAGCTGGCTTGGGTCTGGGCATCCTCTACGACAGCCTCCAAGCCGTAGACCACGTGCGAGCGCTGTCCGACGCCTACGACGAGGCCGGCGGGACTGGACCCAAGATCCTGATCCGCCGGGTATGGATCGGCGGCCCTCCGGGAGAGGCCGTCGACAAACAGCTCGACTTGTACCGGAGCTACACCACCGAGGGCACCATGGCCCGTTGGGACCAGGGGGCCAACACCGTGCTGGCCGCCGACGGCGCCGAGGCCGCCGAGAGACTGCATTCTGCGATGACTGCCACCGGTGCCGACACCATCAATATCCGGATTCACGTGGTCGGCCTGTCACCCAACTACATCCGCGATCAGCTCGGTTTCCACGACGAGTTGGTCAAGGCGTTGAAGGGTATGATCTCCGGTTCGCCGCGGCTCTCCTAAGGGCACTGGCTGTTTGGAACTACAGCTTCTTGACGACGAAAGTGCTCGCAACCTTGTCGTGCCACCCCTGGCGGTCGCGGTCCCACGTCAGGGAGAGATAGCAGAGGAGGGCCAGCAGGTTCCCAAACGGGAAGAAAAACGCAGGAATTCCCAATACGAAGGGCAGCCCCCACCGAACCAATGATCGGCCCCAACTCGGAGGTCGGCCCCATTCCGGTTGGAAGAGGTCGCCAGCTCGAACAACCCGGATTCTGGTGGCCATCTTCCCCGGTGTTTGGCCCTTCATGGCAATGAAAGCGATCTCGTAGATAGCCCCTAAGGCGGCAAGCAACAGGCCAACAGACTGAAGGCTCTCGGAATAGTCCTGAAAGTGCTCGAAGAACTCATCGGCAGTGTCTGAGTCGGACAGCTCATCAGAGGGTATCGGCTTGACATCGATGACGTGAAGGGCAAAAAGCAAGGCAACCGTGAATGCCGCGAATATCAACCCGTCGATGAAGCGGGCACCGAAACGGGAAAGGCGAGTAGCCACCTCCTGGGATTGGCGAGATGCCAGTGTGCTCTGGTCAGGCTGGCTCGCTGAATCGGGTGTGGTTGGGACGGTCCGGCTTGCCGGCGGTTTCAGATTCTCTGCTCCGGTGAGGGGGTCGAGGGCCTGAACCCCGTCGTCGGCCACATAGTCGGTCCACCTCTCGCCATCCCACCACCGGTATTGGTGGCGGGTCGTGGGATCCGACTCCCAGGCGGGATTGCTCATGCAGAGTTCAGGCTACCCGGTAGTAGTTGTCGAACCGGTGGCTCGGATTACAGCGGGAGAGCGGCAAACGGGACTAGCTGCCCGACGGATATCGCGGCTGGGCGATGGGCTTGTACCGATCACTTGGGTCGTGGATGACGACGGTCTTGAGCATCTTGTCCCACAGCGTCTGATTGAGGTCGTTGTTCAGCAAGACGATGCCGTTGACGATTACCCAGATGATTCCCAGGAGAAATACCCCGGCCAAGAAAAAGATGGCAGCCGCCTTCAAAACCAGGTCGCGCAGGGCCATCCATCCCCAATCGGCAGCCCGACGGCTTTCGAGCCGAATCACCCTCATTTTCAGCACTTGCTTGGCTGGCGACTGGCCTCGGGCATAGACGATCACAGACCAGATCAGCCAGCCGATCAGTAGGGTGATGATGGCGAGCAAGAGTTCGAGGAAGAGGGCGCCAAGGCGCTGACTCCTGGTGGCCAGCATTAGCGACAGATCGGGGTGATCGGTGCTTAGGCCGCTATCGGAGTCTTCAGGAGGCAGGCCGGGCGACGGTGATTCCGGTGGGGGCGCCTCCAAGGGAAGCCCAGCTTCGGTGCTACTGACGGGGTCAACGGCCTGTACCCCGTCGTCAGCTACTTGATCGGTCCATCGCTCGCCGTCCCACCAGCGGTATTGGTGGCGGCCGGTGGGGTCGGGCTCCCAAGAAGAAACACTCATGGCGATGCCAGGCTAGTAGTTGGCAGCGACAACCTGACACCGGCAGGGTGATGTTGATGACGGGGTATGACGAGTTCTCTATGTTGGGCGATAACGCCTCTGAGGTGGGGCTGGACTGGACCGGGGCACCGCCGGTGGCGCGGCACCGGGTGGAGTTGCCCAGTGGGCTCGGGTTGAGTGCCATCGTCTGGGGAGACTCACTGGCCCGGGTCGTCTTCATTCACGGGGGTGCCCAGAATGCTCACACGTGGGACACGGTGGCCCTGGCCTTGGGGGAGCCTGCGGTGGCCATTGATCTGCCCGGCCATGGGCATTCCGACTGGCGTCCCGAGCACGACTATTGGCCGCCCTCGATGGCCGATGACGTGGCGGTGGCCATCCGGGAGCTGGCTCCGCAAGCCGAGCTGGTGGTGGGCATGTCGCTGGGCGGGCTGACTGCCATTTGCCTGGGGGCCCGCTACCCGGAGCTGGTGCCGTCGCTGGTGGTGGTGGACGTGACTCCCGGCACCGACCACGCCAAGGCCGAGCCGATCGTGGAGTTCATCTCCGGACCCCAGACCTTTGAGAGCTTCGACGACATCTTGGGCCGCACCATGGAGTTCAACCCCACCCGCACCGAGTCGTCGCTGCGACGGGGGATCATCCACAACGCCTTCGAACAGGACGATGGAAGCTGGACCTGGCGGTGGGACCCAGTGCGGGACTGGAAGCTGGCCGATCCGGCCAAACCGGGCGGGGGCAGCCCCGAGTTCTCCGATCTTTGGTCCGCGGTGGATGCGCTGGTGTGCCCAGTGGTGCTGTATCGGGGGACGGATTCAGGCGTGGTGGGTGACGAGGACGTTGAGGAGCTCCTGCGCCGTCAGCCCGGCGCTGAGGTGGTGGTGGTGGCCGACGCCGGCCACAGCATCCAGGGCGACCAGCCGTTGGAGCTGGCCCGACTTCTGGCCTCCCGTCTGGGCTAGTCGTTGCCGTAGGCCGCGGTGAGGCGCTCGGCGCCGCCGATGCCGGGGGCGGGCTGGCCGCCGGGGTAGCGGGCTTCGTATACCCCGGCCAAGCCTTCACGCCAGCTCACCTGGCACGGGCCGGTGAGAGAGATCCGCTTGGCCGGATCGGCTCCACTGCCGGGCTGGGAGCCAGGGAAGGCGTCGTAGACGATCTCGGGCATCCTTCCCGAGAGCTCGCCCAGGAGCATCACCCAGTCCTCGGCCTTGACGTGCTCGTCTCCACCCCAGTTGACCACCGTGGCCGGCACCGACGCGGCGGCCAGAAGCGGTTCCACCTGGGCGTTCATGTCGTCTTGGTGGATGGGGGAGTAGGGCGAAGGGGCCGGTGCCCGCAGCCGGATCGGCAGGTCGTTCATCAGCCAGTCCATGTGGTACACGGGCAGCCCGCCGTTGGGCCCGTAACTGGCGTTGATACGGGCGATGGTGGTGGGCAGGTTGAGCGCGCGGGCCATGGTGCGGGCCACGGCTTCTCCGCCGATCTTCGACATCGAGTAGGTGGGGGCGTGGACCGCGTTGCAGTCGCCGATGCGGTCGGTCTCGGTGTAGAGGTGCCACGGGTCGGGATTGGGGTGGTACACCGAGCAGGTGGAGGCGATCAGCGCGGCCTTGGCCTTGTGGCAGTGGGCCATGAGCAGTCCGGTCCCTTCGGCGTTCACCTGAATGGCCCAGTCGTAGTCCAAGCCCTGCCCCTGGAAGGCCGCCATGTGCACCAGGTAGTCGAAGTCTTCGGGCAGCATGGAGAAGTCCCCGTCGGCCACGTCCACCACTTCGGTGTGGACCCCGGCGGCCTCCACCATCTCCCGGCTGTCCTCGGCGCTGAACCGGGCAATGCCCCACACCTCGTTCTGCTGGGCCAGGTAGGCGGCCATGGGAAAGGCGATCTGGCCGGTCATGCCGGTCATGAGGATCTTCTGGTCATGCAGCATGGGAACTCCTTAGCAGGTCTCAGAGGTCGTCGATGAGCTTGAACAGCTCGGCCGAGGCCAGCCCGGCTTCTGCTCCCGACTCGGCCAGTCTGTCGGCCACCCAGGCGTGGAGACGGGCCAAATCGACATCGTCGGGCTCGGGAGGCAGGTCCAGGGTGGTCTCGTACTGGCTCACGAAGGCCTCGATTGCGGTTGCCTTGGCCGTTGCGAATCCAGAGGTGTCCTCGGCGTGGTCGGGCTCGTCGGCCTCAAACAGCAGCAGCGCATCGGGGCGGTGGGGGGCCAGATCTAGCTCAGGAAAGAAGTGGGGGTCGCGGGCGGCGACGATGCCGTCGACGGTCAGCCAGCCGGCGTGGCGGTGATCGGGGTGCAGCCGCCACCTCCGCCACGGGTCGTGTCCCAGCACCACGTCGGGGCGCAATTTCCTGATCCATGAGGCCACCTGTCGGCGGGGTACCGGGCCCGACTCCAGTTCTCCGTCGACCCAGCCCAAGAACACCACCTCGCCGACCGCGCCCAGACGCCGGGCCGACTCGCGTTGCTCGTATTGGCGCACGACCACCAGCTTGTCCAGGTCGGCACCCGGATCCCACGTGCCCTTGGATCCGTCGGTACACACCAGCAGGCTCACCTCGCAGCCCTGGGTCGCCCATTTGGCCAGCGTGGCTCCGGCTTTCAACTCGATGTCGTCGGGATGGGCCCCGATGGCCAGTGCCCGCTCAGGCACGGTCAGGTCTTGTGACCTCACGCCCTCACTGCCAGTTCGTTCAGGTCGGCGGGCAGATCGATATCCAGCCCAAGACCTGGGTCGCGCACGATGCGCAGGCTGCGTCCCAGACGTTGGGCTTCGGCCAGATGACGGGCGAATGAGCCTCGCCCGTAGGAGAACTCGAAAGAGCAGTCGCTGGGCAGGGCGATCACGTTGGTGCCGTCGTTGCGGCGGTCGGGCACCAGGGTTATGCCGGGCCAGTCGCCCAGCGTGATGAGCGGTCCGGCCAGCGGCAGATCTCCGTGGGCCACGATAACCCGGTCGTATCCCGCATCTCGCAGGTGATCCACCCCGCTTCGCACCGCGCCGTTCAGCCCGGTGCCGGGGCGCCATACCACCTCGGCGCCGACGGAGACGGCCCAGTCCCACACATCGCCGTCGTCGCACACCACCGCCACCGACAACGGTGCGGACGACTGAACAACGTGGGTGGCCATTTCGCGGGCCAGAGCGGCCCGCTCCGCGGCCCCGAGTGCGGGTGCCAGGCGGTGCTTGGCCTCGGCGAACGCTTTCACCGGGATCAACACGGCGACAGTCACTCGCAGGAGTCTACGGCCATCGACCCGCGCAACCGTCTTCGACGCCCGGCCGCTGCTGCGCTGGCTCATTTCGTCCTCGGCCCGTCTACGCTCGATGCCTATGTCCAACCGGGTCGCGGTCATCGGCGGAGGGTCGTGGGGTACCACCGTTGCCCACCTGGCTGCCCACAACGAGCCCACCGTTCTATGGTGCCGGGACCCCAAGACGGCCACTGCGGTGAACGAGCACCACGCCAATCACCGCTATCTGTCCGGTTTCGACCTGCACCCCAACCTGCGGGCGACCACCAACTTGCAGCAGGCTGTGGCCGAAGCCGAGGTGGTGGTGATGGGAATCCCGTCTTCGGTGTTTCGGCGAGTAATGGAGAAGGTGGCTACCCATCTGCGACCGTGGGTGCCGGTGGTGAGTCTCACCAAGGGACTGGAGCGGGGCACCCGACTGCGCATGACTGAGATCGTCAACCAGGTGGCCCCCGCCCATCCCGCGGGCGCGCTCACCGGACCAAATCTGGCCAAGGAGATCCTGGCCGGGCACGCGGCCACGTCGGTCATCGCCATGGCCGACGAGACGGTGGCCACTGCCCTCCAGGGAGTGCTAACCACCGACCTCTTTCGGGTCTACACCAATGACGACGTGATCGGCTGCGAGCTCGGCGGCACTCTCAAGAACGTGATCGCTTTGGCATCGGGCATGGTCGACGGGCTCGGCGCCGGTGACAACACCCGAGCGGCGGTGATCACCCGGGGCTTGGCGGAGATGGGCCGTTTGGGCACCGCCATGGGCGGCCGGGCCGACACCTTTGCCGGACTGGCTGGGATGGGCGACCTGCTGGCCACGTGCATGAGCCCCCAGAGCCGCAACCGCCATGTGGGCGAGCAGCTCGGACGGGGCCGCAAGGCCAAAGAGGTTGTGGCCGAGATGGACCAGGTGGCCGAGGGGGTATTCACCGTGGGGGTGGTGGTGGAGCTGGCAGCCGAGCACAGCGTGGAGATGCCCATCAGCGCCGAGGTGCATGCGGTGGTCAAGGGCAGGCGGACTGCGGCCGAGGCATCGATGGTGTTGATGGGGCGTCAGACCCGCCCCGAGCCGGAGGCAGCCAGGGCGTCTCGTTTTCGCCGGTTGTGGCCGGAAAAAGCGGATTCCAAGGGGTCGCGGCTGCGCCGAGTTTGGCAATCCGTCAGACGTTCTTCTTGATGAGCAGGCCATTGGACGTTCTGGGCGCCCACGGGTGGGGGGAGGTAGACGCCCGCGGATTGGTGCAACCAGGCACCGGAGAATGGACGCTGGACTGGTGGGTCGGGGCTTCAGACCGCTGGCACCAAGCATCGCAGGAGGCGGCGGTGCGCCAGAGCGACGCGGGGGCTGGCGCCGTCGTGGAGACCCGCATGAAGGTGCCCGATGGGGATGCGGTGCAGCGGGTTTGGGCGGTGGCCGCCGGCGGGGGACCGGCGGTCGCGGTAGTAGAGGTGGGCAACGATGCCGCCACTGCTTTCGCCGCCGCGCTGGTGGTGGAGGCGCCGGGAGCGCCGCTGTCGGTTGGCCAAACAGGGGCCGCAGTCGGCGGGCGGGCGGTACTGGCATGGGACCGGCCCCCGGCGACTGCCGCAGTCGGTCGCGATGCTGTGGAAGCGGTGCTCAGCGTCGACGCCAGAACAGGGGCGGGCATTCCGAAACTGGAAAGCAAGGGCCGTGATGTGGCCGCCATGGTATGGCCGCTGCCCCACACCGCTCGGCTGGCGGTGAGCGCTTCGCTGAGCCGGGGCAAGCCCCCGCCGCCATCCGATCTGCCCGACGCCGATGCGGTTGTGCGTGGCTGGCAGGCCCACTTGGACCGGGGCGCCCGGATCGAGGTGCCCGACGAGGGTCTGGCCCGCCGCATCGACCGCAATCGACGGCGCTGGCTGGGGCGCACCGGTCGTATGGAGACGGCCAACCTCGCCGAGCTCTGCGAGCTATCCGTGCGGCTCGACCATCACGGCTATCACAGCGACGCCGAGCTGGTACTGGACGAGATCGCTGCCCGTTGGACCACCGAGGCGCCCGCTGAACGGCTGACAGCCTTCGCCGTCCACCACGACCTGACAGGCGACGACGAAGTTGCTGTCCGATTTGTTGAGGCAGTAGCCGAGGCGGTCGAGGCCGCTGCACGAGACGGAGCAGCTGTGCCGGTGGAACCAGTCGAGCGTCTTCTGATCGCCGCAGGCCAGGATCGGGCTGCCCAAGACGTCCGCCGCCTCAACCTGTCCCCGGCGGAACCCTCCGCTGAAGGGCTGCGGGCCGAACTGGTAGCCGACCACGGCAACACCCTGGATTTGGCCCCCGGGTTCCGCGCCGCCTGGCGGGGCGGTCCCATGGCCGTCTACGACCTGCCCACCCGGTGCGGACCCGTGTCCTACGCCATTCGCTGGCATGGCCCCCGCCCCGCCCTCCTCTGGGAGTTGGACCCCCGCCCTGCCCAAACGCCCGTCGCGGTCAGAGCGCCGGCCCTGGACAAGAGCTGGTCGAGCCCCCAGACCTCTGGAGAAGCGCTATTGAACGCGCCCTGATAGCTACCGTGGGGATATGAGGGCCGCGCTGAAGTCGGCTGCCCCCAGTCTGGCCGTCGAGCGCCGCCTGTGGGCTGAAGGCTGTGAAGCGGTGGTGGGCATGGACGAAGTGGGCAAGGGGGCGTGGGCCGGTCCCCTCACCTTGGTTGCGGCGGTCTTGCCTCGGGAACGGAGGGTGTACCGGGTTCGAGATTCCAAGCTGCTGAGCGAGGCCGAGCGAGAGGGGCTCTACGACCGGATCGCCGATTGGTGCGTCGCCTGGGCGGCGGGCCACGCCAGCAACGATGAGTGCGACCGATTGGGCATGTCGGCCGCGCAGCGGCTGGCGGCCCGGCGGGCGTTGGACGGGCTGGGCCTAGACGCTGACGCCGTGTTGGTGGACGGCCGGTGGGATTTCGTAGGCAATGGAAAGTCCCGGGCGCTGGTCAAAGGCGATGCCATCTGCCTGTCTATCGCGGCCGCCTCCATCCTGGCCAAGGTCACCCGCGACCGCCTCATGCGGGCCGCAGCCGGCGACTACCCCGACTACTGCTTCGAAAGCAACAAGGGCTACCCCTGCCCCCGCCACAAAGACGCCCTAGCGGCCTTGGGCCCCACCCCCCTGCACCGCAGATCCTGGGCTTTCATGGACAACCTCGGCTGGCCCCACCTCCGCATCCCCTCCGGCCCCGACCCCGCACTGCCGTTCTGATTGGCAATGGCAGTGAAACGGCTGAGAGAGGTTTTAGGTTTCAGCCTGCCCGAATTCTCTTGGCGGGTCCCTTGCTGGGTGCCGCGGGATTCCTCCGCAGGTTCATGTCTTTTTAGGTTCCTCGATTCGAGGTGTCACGGTGAAAGTGGCCCGAGCCAGGGGCGGGGTGCTCGGGTTCGGGTGGCGGTCGTAAATGGTAGGTGCCGTTCTGTCGTTTGGGTACCGTCCAGCCATCGTCGTGGATGCTGTGGTGGCAGGGGGTGCAGACCAGCACGAGGTTGTCGATGTCGGTGGGTCCGCCTCGGGACCACTCGACGATGTGGTGTACCTCGCACCAGGCCGCAGTGCGGCCGCAGCCGATGCAGTGCTTGTCGCGAATGATGAGGGCGGTTCGCTGAGCTTCAGTGGCCGACCGGTACTTGCGGCCAACCCATAGCTGTTGGCCCTCAGTGTCGAACATTCCGGGGAGTATGTCGGCGTCGCAGGCCAGCCTCAGGGCCTCCGACGTCGGTAGCGGCGTTCCGTCAAGCAGGCGACAATCAAGCATTTTCTGGGTCAACGCGTCCCAGTCTGCGGTCAGCACCAGCGTGGTGCCCTGCGGCTTGCTGTCGTCGCGGTCGGCGCAGATCAAGTTTTCCAGGGCGTCGGCCATTCGTTGGTCGAAAGCCGTTTGATCGCCAGCGTCGCTGTTGTTGCGTAAGCGGCGTTCCTCGTCGGCCAGTGCAGCCTCCATCCGATTCCCCGCGACTGGGTCGAACCTGCCATTGATGATGAACATGCCGTCGTCGGGTGATTTGAAAAAGCTCATCTTGCGGCGCTCACGCTGCTTGGACAGCAGCGACTTGCCGTAGTCGCCCGACATCTCATGCAGATGGTCTCGCAATGTGCGGGAGAAGGTGCCGAAGTCTTCGCGCCGGGCTGCATCCACCAGCACGGTCTCATCAACCGGCCCCTGAGATGCGGCCTTGGCGATCTGCTCGGCGTGCTTGGCCGGTATCTCCCCGGAACCCAAAGCGCCAAGGGTCTCGGGAACTTGGGAGAACTGCGAAGCGGTCTCCACTTCGCGGCGGGCCTGCTGCTTCGAGGCCTGTAATTCCTCGAGGGCCACCCGGCGGGCGAGGCCATCGCCTCCTCGGTCGGCGTAGGCGGCCAGCGTTTCCACCTTCATTGCGGCCAGACGTGCCTCCGCTCTCTTGATCAGGCCCAACCGTTGCCGCAATTCTGAGAGCGACAAGCAGGCGACATCAACCGCCTCTGGCCAAGCCGGTACGCACGACTGGCTGTCGCTACGTTTACCCTGCTCAAGGACTCCAAACTCCATACATGCAAGTATACCGACCCCAGTGACAACAACCACCTGAATATCTGTGAACACAATAAATTAGATAGAATAAGATTGATAACTATCTAAACATTGGAAACATAATCTAAATGACATCCAACCCCTAGGTCCAGAGCAACCTCCAAGCCCCCCTCAATCCCCAAGGCCCGCTGCACAATCCTGAATGTCGAAATCGCGCACCTGTCGATACCGATTTGGCGCATGGGCTGATGCCAGTCGGGCTGGCCCCACCTCCGCATCAGCACCGAATCGTCCCCGCCATTCTGAGAGGTCAGGCGGCAGAGCCGCGCCCCACTATCCATTTGTGGGGTTGGCCGGTGATGGCGGCGACATGCTGCGTGATGCGCCCCTCGGCGATCAGGGGGTCAGCAGCGGAGGCGACGACGGGCTTTGCCCTGCGGGTGAAGGCACTGGTGCCGGCCAGTCAAATGATTCGCGGCAACTACTCGTCTCCGCCCCAGGCGGTATCAGCGGCATCGAAGTAGAAGCGCTCGGGCTGGCTGAACAGGCCGATCAGCTCGAGACGCCGTCTGGCGTTGACGACCTCCAACAGGGAGGCATGAATGGTCCCACGCAGCGTTCTTGTCTCCAATATCTCCGCAGCCCGCTGTGTGATTTCTCTATCTACAAAAGCAAACATCTTGGCTACGAGCTCAAGATGTCAAAACCTCGGACATTCCCGCTGCACTTCACTCCAACGATTCCGACTTTGACCGCTTTCCCGGTCTGCGGTGGCGCAATACCCTCGACTGGCGAACCCCCGCCGAAGCCCTCAACCAACTATTACACTCACCCCCAACAACCACTGTTGCGACCACCGGTTGAATCCGCCCTGGGTTCCCTTGTCGGAATGAAAAATGGCGTCTTTGGCCAGCTGGGCGGTCGGGTAGTCGTTGGAGGTGGCGAAGCCGACCATGCGCCGCGAGCACAGGTCCTCGACGGTGGCCAAAAACACCGGGCCCGCAGCGGTGGGAACCTGTTTGAAGTCCCCGCACCACTTCTGGTTGATCGCCTCAGCGCTGAAATCGCGCCGCAGCAGATCCGACGGGGCAACAGCGCAGGGGTTTTGGCTGGTGAGGCCTTTTTTGCGCTTGGGCCGGGCACAGAGGCCCTGGCGGGCCATCGAAGCCTCCACCGTCTTCTTCGACACCGAGACGCCGTCGCGGCGCAGCTGGGCTCTCACCCTGGGCGACCCGTAGGTGCCCTTGGACTTGTCGAATGCCCGCTTCACCTCGGCGTCTGTCGCCTGTCGGCGGAGCTGCATCTCGATCAGCGGCCGGTTGCGGTGCTTGTAAAGCGTCGAGGGCGCAACGTCCAGCGCCCTGCATGCGACTGCGTGAGGCACGCCGTGGCCGGTCCTTTGGGCCGCGATGAACTCTGCGGTTACCGCGTTGCCTCGTTCACCCAAAGGACCACGGAACGTTTGAGCACATCGCGCTCCATCCACAAAGTCGCGACCTCCTTGCGGAGCCGGGCCAGCTCGGCCCGCTCGTCTGCGGTCAGCCCGCCGGCCCGCTCGGCCTCATCCCGGCGAACCCAGTTCCCGAGCGTGCCCTCGTAGACACCGAGCTCCCGGGCCACATCGGCCACCGGACGGCCCGTCTCTTTGACGATCCGAACAGCCCCATCCCGGAACTCCCGGTCAAAGCTTCTTCGTGGTCTAGACATAGCTCCTCCTAATAGAGCATGCCTCCACAAGAAAGGAGGAAGCTCACTGCCGCAATCGTTGGACGCAATAGGCGGGAAACGGGTCCGCTGTGCATTGCTCCCATTGTCTCGCGACACAAGCCCTTTCGGACAGAGTTGTTGTCGCCACGCTGCCTTCGAATGCCAGCCGGGCCCAACACCGTTCGGGGTTGACTGCATCCAAACCTGCTGTTCCCTCCGTAGTTAAGAGTGAAGTTCCCAAAGTACGGAGAAGAACATGCCCAGAAAGCTCTCATCACTCCTGGCAATTCTGCTGATTTTTTCGCTGGTTGCAGCGGCATGCGGCAACGACGATGACAGTGCCCAACCTCCGGCGGCGGCGGAGGTTCCGGATCCGACTCCTGATCCGACCGAGGCTCCGGCGGCACCAGGGACGATTGTCGAGGTGGCGGTGGAGTCGGGGGCGTTTCCGACTTTGGTGGCCGCGGTGCAGGCTGCTGGTTTGGTGGACGTGTTGAGCGGGGAGGGCCCGTTCACGGTGTTTGCCCCTACTGAGGAGGCTTTCGCCGCGGCGTTGGAAGCCCTGGGATTGTCTGCTGAGGAGTTGTTGGCCGATGTCGATCTGCTGACTGGGGTTTTGACCTATCACGTATTGCCGTTGGCGGCCCCAGCTGAGTTGGTGCTGACCCTCGATGGAGAGAGCGTGACCACGGTCGCCGGTTCTGATGTCGTGATCACCATCGCCGGCGGCACGGTGATGGTGAACGACGCCGCTGTGGTCACTGCCGACATCGAGGCCTCCAACGGCGTCATCCACGTCATCGACAAGGTCCTGCTCCCTCCCGCACCGGAGTAGGAGCCTCGGCCTCGGCGGACGGGCGTGCATTTACTGCAAATCCCCTCATGCGCCCGTCCGCTGTAGGCCTCGACTCAGGCCAACGCTCTCAGTGCGGGACTGACCGCGGAGTTGTGATCAGTCACTATGCTTTCGGCGTGCCCAGCCCCGCGAGCCAGTCGGCTGACAACGTTGAACAGGCGTTTGCCGGGGGAGACGAGGATGCTCTCAGAGCTGCCTACGAGCTGTATGGCGCACTTGTCTACACCTACTGCCGTCGGTCTCTTGACGAGAGCCGCGCCAAAGATGTCACTCAGGAGGTGTTCATCAGGGCGCTGCGGAATCGCGGGCAGTACAAGCCACACAAGGGCACCCTCGCTGGGTGGCTGATCGCTATTGCCAAGAACCGGATCATCGACAATATCCGCGCTGAGCAGCGGCACGAGAAACGCCGGTCTGAAGCTGATCTCGGGGAAGTGGCGGTCGAAGCGCAGGTCGACCAGGCAGGTGACCGGATGATGGTCGCAGAGGCCCTGCGCTGCCTTTCTGACCGTCCTCGCCGGGTTATCGCGATGCACTACTTCGACGATCTCACTCACAGCCAGATCGCCGACCGCTTGTCAGTGCCGATCGGCACGGTCAAAAGTGATCTGCGCCGCGGTCTCCTCCAGATTCGAAGACAGTTGGAGTCGGTTCATGGATGAAGAGCGCGCCGGTCGGACAGACTCTGCCATCGAAGCCCTGCTTCGGGACCTCGATGCTGCGGAGTTGGAGTTGATCGACCCCCCCGAAGACGTCTGGGAAGGCATCGAATCGGCCGTGCAAGCGGCCGATGATGCTCCGGGAGCCGTCATTGCTTTGGAGTTCCGGCGCCGAAAGGTTCGGCGGATCATGCTCAGTGCTGCTGCGGCACTGGTGCTCGTAGCCGCTGGGGTAGCGGCAGCCGTCACCCTCACTCGAGACGATCCTGCCCGCGTCATTGCCTCTGCCGAACTCGCTTACGATCCGGCTAGCTTCGACGAGTTGGGCGCGCAGGCTCGAGCTGGCGCCGAACTCTTCGCCGAAGACGACCGCCATAGCATCAAGATCGTGGATGCGTTGCTTCCGTCCCCTGAGGATGGTGCAGATTTGGAAGCTTGGCTCATCCAGCCCGACGAGGAGGGCAACGTCGCCGACCTCGTCTCGATCGGCCTGGTGGATCCTGATGATCCAGGCAGACTCGAGGTGCCCGCTGGATACGACCCGAAAGCCTTCTTCGTCCTCGACATCAGCATCGAACCTCGTGATGGCGATACAAGCCATTCAGGTCGGTCGATTTTGCGCGGCCCATTGCGAGAACTCTGAAACCGAACGCAATTTGAGTTCCCCGCTGAGGGAGCGGCTGAAGAGGCAGGCTTCTGATTGACCGTCGGGCTGCGGCGAACGGGTACCATCCGGGGTCGTATGGGACAGCCGGTGACTGTTGTGGAGAGGGCTACTAGCCGTCCGGGGGTGATCCGCTATGAGATCAATCGGAGCATCACCGGCACCGGCCACGAGCACTACGCCGCCGGGCGGGACATTCCCGGAGAGCGGCCGGTGGACGAGTTGGCCCGCCGCCTGTTCGACCGGGGCGGGATCGACGCCATCCATGTGAACAGCAACATCATCACCGTCGATTTGGCCAAAGGCGGCACCCGTGACGGCCTCGACGATCTGATTGCCAACCTGTTCATCTACTACGGCCCCGGCGTCGAGGTGCCCACCATCCCCAAAGGGGACTGACCAGTGGCGGAGGCGACTGCCTCCCGCCAAGAGGCCGTCGAGCGCTGGTTCATCCGGCGGGGTGTTCCCCACGTAATCCACGACTACCGGGCCAGCACCGATGTGTTCACTCGGGCCGTGCCGTTCTTGGCACTGGTGTTCCTGGTCGAGATATTCGCCTCATTCGGCGACCGGTTCGACGGTTGGGCGCAATTCGGCGTGTTCTGGGCCGGCGCGGCCATCGCCCTCGGCGCCGTGGCTGCGGTCAATCGATTGAGGGGTCGTCGGCTGTTTCAGCTTCCCGATCGGGTGGGAGCCATCGAACTGGCCGTGTTCGTGCTGGTTCCACCCGTGCTTCCCGCCCTGTTCTCTGAAGACCGGTTGTCCGACACCGCGGGTCTGGCGCTGATAAATCTCCTGCTACTCGTGGGGGTGTACTTGGTGGTGAGCTTCGGCCTGTTCCCCATGATTGTCTGGGCCGGGGCCTACTCCGGGAACCAGATCGCCCTTATCGGACGGCTGGTGGGCCGCATCCTGCCGCTGCTCCTGCTGTTCAGCGCCTTCTTGTTCTTGAACGCCGAGGTTTGGCAGGTGGCCCACGACTTCTCTTGGCCCTACTACACAATTGTGTTGGGGGCTATAGGCATCGTGAGTCTCGGCTCGGTGGCGGCGCGCATTCCGTCCGAATTGGTGGGCTTGGCCCGTTTCGAGAATTGGGATCAAGCGTGCGACCTGATCAACGGCTGCGATTCCCCGCTGGCTCCGGCCAAGCCTCCGGCTGGTGTCGCCGTCTCCCAAATCCCTCCTCTCGGCCGGATCGATCGGGTGAACCTAGGCCTGCTCATGTTCGTTGCCCAGGCCGTGAGAGTGGTGCTTGTCGGTCTGGTCATCGGCGTGTTCTATGTGGCCTTCGGCCTGCTGACCGTGCGGGAGGCCACCATCGTGTCGTGGGTGGCGTCGGATGCGGTGGACCCGCTGGCCCGTTTCGGCTTTCTCGGCCATGACTTGGCGCTCACGTGGGAGCTTCTAGGCGTGTCGGGCTTCATTGCCGTCCTGTCCGCCCTTCAGTTCGCGGTGTCAACGGTCACCGACAAGGCCTACCGAGAGCACTTCTACGACGACATGGCCCACGAAGCCCGCGAGGTGCTGGCCACCCGAGCTCTGTACTTGGCCGAGATCAGCCAAGTGGCCGAGCAAGAAGACGGTTAGCCCGCGGCCGCGTTGCGGAGGAAACGGCCGGGCAGCGCGGCGGTGGGATCGCCATCGGCCCAGGTGGGAACGCCGTTGACCACTGTGGCCCGGTAGCCGGCTGGCTTGCGGCTGTAGCGCCAACTGCCTGTGGGGAGGTCGTTTACCCGCACCTCGTCGCCCAGGTCGATCTCGTCCAAGGCGAAAACGGCCAAGTCGGCCGCTGCTCCCTCGGCCACTACGCCTCGACCTTGCAGCCCGAAGAACGCTGCCTGTTTGCCGGTTACCGAATGCACCGCCTCCTCGATGGAGAGCAGACCCTGTTCGCGCACCATCTCGGTGAGGAAGAAGGTGGCATCACCGGCGCCCACGAACATCTGGATGTGGGCACCGGCGTCCGAAGCCCCGTTCACCGTGAGCGGCGACCGGGCCATCTCGGCCAAGGTCTCGTAGGCCACGGGTTGGGGCTGGGTCTTGAGATGAGTGCCCATTTTGTTGTCCAAGAGCCAATCGGCCACCGCGTCCGACAGGTGCACGCCCCGGGCGTCGGCCAGATCGGCGATTGAGCGCCCGGCCCACTCGGTGTTGCGGGGCTCTTCTGAGGCCAAGAGGATCATGTGGGGGCGGTTGATGGGGGCCAGGGTGTAGGTGCAGGCGTCCCAGTCGTGTCGGGCCCGCTCCCGCCAAGCCTCATCGCGCAGCATGGCCATCTTGGCTTCGTCGCCGTCGACGTTGCACAGCTCGTGCCACGCCTCCACCCCGCTCCACATGATCGAGCGCTCGAAGTGAAGGTTCACATAGCCGGGTCTCACCGAGTACAGGGTGGCGATCTGCGATCCCTCGGCGTTTAGCCGGTCGACCAGCTCCAGGGAGATTTCACGCTCTTTGGCCCGATTCTCCTGGGCGAAGAAACCGCCCCAATTGGCTCGGACGCCCCGATTCCGGCACAGCGCGGCCATGCGCTCCATGTCGCCAGGGAAGTGCTCGAACTCGAAGGCCCGGGGCACAAACTGGAAGGTAGCACCGGGATGGGCGGCCACCACGTCGAGCAAGTCGCCCCACTCCTGGTCGTCGGCCATGCGGCTGGGCACCAGCCGGTTGTGACGGTCCAAGTCCATCAGCGAGGAAGACAGGCCGAACGCCCCGGCGGCCAGCCCCTCGTCGAGCACCTGGGCCATCTCGGCCCGCTCGGCCTCGGTGGCGGCCCGCTCCCACGCCTCGACCCCCATGACCCACATCCGCAGGGTCTGGTGGGGGAAGAACGCGGCCACATTCAGAGCGGTCGGGTGTTCGTCGTTAGCAGCCTGGTACTCGGGCCAGGTTTGCCACGTCCAGGGGATCGCCGTTTCGAAGGCATCGGTGGGCAGATCCTCGATGAAGCACATCAGCTCGATGAGCTGGTCTCGGTCGGCTTCCCGCAGCGGAGCCAGACCCAGTCCGCAGTTGGCCAGCACCACGCTGGTGGTGCCGTGCGACGGCATGGGGTCGATGTGGGGGTCCCACCACAGCGACCCGTCGTAGTGGGTATGGGGCTCGATGAACCCCGGCGTCACCAGGCCGCCGCCGGCGTCGATTTCGGGCTCGCCGTCGGGCCGCAACCCCGGACCCACTTCGGCGATGCTCCCCGAACGTACCCGCACGTCGGCCTCGAACGACGGTGCCCCGGTGCCGTCCACCACCATTCCCCCGCGAACCAGCAAATCTCCCGTAGCCATGTCAGAACCTTAGGGGGAGAATTGCCCTGAAACCGACTCGACCCTGAGGGAGAACTAGCAGACCTCACTGTGTGTATTTGATGCGGTGTTGATGGGCAGGGGTTGCCATAGTGGAGTCCGATGGCTGAGCCAGAACAATTGGTGGTCGAGGCCCAACGGCAGGCGACGGCCGCGACCACCCTTGAGGAACTGAGCACGGTGCGGACGGCGATGAGCGGCAAGCGCTCACCGCTGGTGGCGGCCCGCAAAGCCCTAGGCGACCTCGATCCCGAGGCCCGTCGGGAGGCCGGCCAGGCTTTGAACGCGGCCAAGACGGCCATCGACGAGATTCTGGCCAGCCGGGAAACCGAACTGGCGGCTGCCGCCCGAGCCGAGAAGCTGGCCGCCGAGCGGCTCGACCTCACCGAGGTCACCGACCAGCCCGCCAACGGCCATCTCCACGTCATCACCCAGACATGGCAGGAGCTGGAAGACGTTTTCGTGGGCATGGGCTATCGGGTGGCTGAGGGCCCGGAGATCGAGAGCGAGTGGTACAACTTCGGCGCCCTCAACTTCCCCCTGGGACATCCGGCCCGTGACATGTACGACACGCTGTACGTGGACTACGGCGAGCCGGGCAGCACGCTGCTGCGCACCCACACCTCGCCGGTGCAGGCTCGAGTGATGGAGAACCAGGAGCCTCCTATCTATGTGGTGGCGCCCGGCCGGTGCTTCCGTCAGGACACCGCCGACGCCACTCACATGCCGGTTTTCCACCAGATCGAGGGCCTGGTGGTAGACCGCGGCACCACCCTGGGCGATTTGGCCGGGACCATCGAGGCGTTCACCGCCGCCTACTTCGGGCCTGGCTTCACCTCCCGGCTGCGGCCCTCCTATTTCCCGTTCACCGAGCCCTCGGCCGAGTTCGACATCCGGCGCCCCGACGGCACCTGGCTGGAGCTGGGGGGCTGCGGAATGGTCCACCCCAACGTGTTCAAGGCCTGTGGTATCGACTCTGAGCAGTGGCAGGGCTTTGCATTCGGCTTTGGCATGGACCGCTTGGCCCTTATCCGATTCGGCATCGACGACCTGCGCGAGCTGTGGACCAATGACATTCGCTTTCTGGAGCAGTTCTGATGTCCGGCAATCTGGCTCATGAGGCGGCAGCGCGATGAAGGTGCTGTTGAGCTGGCTACGGGAGTTCGCCCCCGATATCGACGGCAGCCCCGAGGACTTGGCCGAGATCCTGTCCGATTTGGGGTTGGCCGTTGAGGAGCTGAGCCACGTCGGGCAGGGTCTGGAGGGCATCGTAGTGGCCGAGGTGCTGGCCACCCGGCCCCATCCCGACGCCGACCGCATCCACTTGGTGGACGTGGACGCGGGGGATGGCGAGGCCCTCCAAGTATGTTGCGGGGCCTTCAACATGGCGGTGGGCGACCGGGTGCCGCTGGCTGTCGTGGGCACCACCATGCCCAACGGCATGGAGATCGCCCGGCGCAAGATGCGGGGCGAATGGAGCAACGGAATGCTGTGCTCGGGGGCCGAGATCGGCATGGGCGACGACCACGAGGGCATCCTGATCTTAGAACAGGGCCTGTCGCTGGGCGTTCCCCTTGCCGAAGCACTGGGGATCCACCCCGACGTGCTGTTCGACTTGGAGGTGAACCCCAACCGGCCTGACGCCATGTCGGTGATGGGCGTGGCCCGCGATCTGGCCGCCCGCCTCGGTGTGCCCTTCTCGGTGGCTGCCCCCAAGGTTGACGACACCGGCCAGACCGCGGCTGAGCGGGCGTCGGTGAGCATCGCCGCTCCCGATCTGTGTGGCCGCTTCGGGGTGCGGGTGCTCGACAATGTGCCGTCGGGTGCGTCGCCCCGCTGGATGGCCAACCGCCTGTTGGCTGTGGGTCAGCGTCCCATCAATGCAGTGGTCGATCTGTCCAACTACGTGATGTTCGAGTTGGGCCAGCCCAACCACACCTACGATCTCGACTTGGTGCCCGGCGGTGAGCTGGGGGTGCGCATGGCTCGATCAGGCGAGCAAATGACCACCCTCGACGGCGTCGAGCGAACCTTGACGGAGGCCGACGGGGTGATCGTCAACCGCGACGACGAGGCTGTCGGCCTGGCTGGGGTCATGGGCGGGGCATCTACCGAGATATCGGCCGACACCCGCTCGGTGCTGCTGGAAGCCGCCTGGTGGGATCCCATGACCATTGCCCGCACCGCCCGCCGATTGGGACTGCGCAGCGAGGCCTCATCTCGATTCGAGCGGGGGGCCGATCCCGACATCATCCCCATGGCCCTAGACCGCTTCGCCGAGCTGGCCGCCGCCCTCGGGTCCACCGCTGCTCTCGGCATGGTCGATGCCGCCGGCAATAGGCCCGAGTCCATCACCGTTCGAGTTCGCCCTGAGCGGGTGAACTCCATTTTGGGTACCGAGCTGAACGCCGAAGAGATGACCGCCCTGCTGAAGCCCATCGGCTTCAATTCCGATTCGGAGGGCGATGGCCAGGATTTCGACGTCACCATCCCGTCGTGGCGGCTCGACTCGGCCACCGAGATCGACGTGATCGAAGAAGTCGGCCGCCTGCACGGGTTCTCCCAGATCACCCGCACCGTTCCGGTGACCGAGCAGGCCGGCGCTCTCACCTCCCGCCAGCAGGACCGCCGCCGGATCCAGGCGCTGCTCACCGGAATGGGAATTTCCGAGGCCATGCCCTTGCCCTTCTTGGCTCCGGGCGATCTGGCCCGAGCCGGTTTGGGCGACGATGGCATCACCGTGACCAACCCGCTGGTGGCCGAAGAGTCGATCATGAGAACCTCGCTGCGCCCCGGCCTGCTCAAAGCGGTGACCTACAACGCAGCCCGGCGCACCACCGGAGTGTCGCTGTTCGAAATCGGCCGGGTGAACCCCGGTGGGGGAGGCGATCTCCCCGACGAAATCGAGCACTTGGCCGTGATCTTGGCCGGCCAAAAGGCCACCGCCGCCACCGCGCTGTGGCGCCGCTTGGCCCGCAACCTGGCTGTCACCAATCCTGGAGTGGTCAACGGACCGGTAGACGGCCTCCATCCCGGCCGGTCCGGAAGAGTAATGGTCGACGGCCAGCCAGTCGGGGCACTGGGGGAGATCGATCCCCAAGTGCTCGATGCCTATGAGATCGGCGAGCGGGTGGCATGGCTGGAGGTCAACCTAGGAGCGCTGCTGGATGCCGACCGGGGACTGGCGCCGTATCGCGCCCCCAGCCGCTACCCGTCCAGCGACATCGACTTGGCTTTCACCGTTCCCGACGAAGAGTCCTCCGACGAAGTATCAGCCACTATCGCCCAGGCCGGAGGCGAACTGCTGGCCTCCGTAGCCCTGTTCGACGTATTCCGCTCCGACCAGCTCGGCGAAGGTCGCCGCAGCCTGGCCTTCACCCTCCGATTCGAAGCCTCCGACCGCACCCTCAACGACGCCGAAGTCGCCGCCGCCCGCCAATCCTGCATTGAAGCCGTTACCACGACCCATAACGCCACCCTCCGTGGCTAGGAGTTCAAACTAGACGTTGGCGGTGCGTTGCTTGTCTTGAATAGGGATCTCGGCCGAGTCGATGTGGACGGAGAGCACCTGCACGCCGGGGACGGACTCGGCATCAGCCTTGGCGGACTCCAGTGCCTCAGACAAGGAGTCAGCCTCACGGGCAAAATCCAGTCAGTGGTGGGCGATCAGGGCGTCATCGCAGCCGGCCTGGTGCAAGGCATCGAATACGGCATCTTCAAGAAGGTCAAGCGAGCCATCAGTCACTAGCTCGAAGTAATGGACCTTGCGAGATGTCATCCCAGCCTCCCAGCGGTACCAGCATCCTGGCATCGGCACTTGTTGGCGCTCTTCAAGAGCCTACTCGCCTGGTCTTCGGGTACGCGGGGCGGCCCCGCAATCCCCACGGTGCAGCCAGGATTGCGCGCCAGACAAAATGCCGTACCCCACCAGTGCGCTGATCGGCCCTCAGACAACTCGATGGTCCATCCCGACTTCACGAGTTGGTTGATCGCCTTGCGCACCTCTTTCTTGGGGTGGATGCCTCTTGCCACGAGTGGGAGGGTACCGACGGGGTGTGACAGGTCGGCTCTGCCAGAAGTAGCGGTGGTTTGGCGAAGCAGGGAGGAAACGAAGAATAGGTTTGCATGAGTATGCAGATTTATGCATACTTTAGTCCATGGAAAAGCAGATCCCTGTCGGGATCATTGGGGCGTCAGGGTATGTGGGCGCGGAATTGATGCGTTTGCTGGCTCACCATGGCGGTTTCGACGTGCGCTTCGTCACCGGCGATAGCCAGGCGGGGCAGCCGATTGCCGAGCTCTATCCCCATCTGGCCGCGGTCGGCGCTGCCCAGGAGTTTGTGAAGTACGACGCCGCACTCTTAGACGAGGTGAGCCTGGCGTTCCTGGCCCTGCCCCACGGTCAGTCGATGTCCATGGCCACAGACATCTTGGATCGGGGCAAGATTGCCGTCGATCTGGCCGCCGATTTCCGGCTGACCGACGCTCAGCAATACCAGCAGTGGTACGGGGAGCTGCACCAGGCGCCCGAACTGCTCGGGAAGTTCGCCTACGGCCTCCCCGAACTGTTTAGAGACGAGTTGGCCGACGCCTCCGCAGTGGCCGTGCCCGGCTGCTATCCCACCGCCGCCGCGCTGGCCGTGGCCCCGCTGGTCCGCTTGGGCCTCATAGAAACCGATGGGGTGATCGTGGATGCGGCTAGCGGAGTCTCTGGCGCAGGACGGCCTCCCAAGGCCCACACCACGTTCTGTGCAGTCGACGAGGACTTCACTGCCTACGGGCTGCTCGACCACCGTCACACCCCCGAGATCGAGCAGGCTGCCGAAGCATCGGTGCTGTTCACCCCGCACTTGGCCCCAATGAACCGGGGCATCTTGGCCACTTGCTACGCCAAGCCAGCAGGGGATATATCCACAGGTTCATTGCTCGCCGCGTTGGCCGGGTTCTACGCCGACGAGCCATTTATCGTCGTGTCCGAGCGCTCGCCGTCCACTAAAGCCACCTTGGGCTCAAACGCTGCTCACCTCACCGTCCGTTACGACGCCCGCACGCAAACGGTGCTGGCGCTGTGCGCCATCGACAACCTGGTGAAGGGGGCGGCCGGCCAGGCCATTCAGTGCGCCAACATCATCAGCGGGCTGGACGAGACAGCCGGGCTGACCGCACTGGGGGTGTATCCATGAGCGTGACCGATGTCCCTGGATTCGTAGCCGCGGGGGTGACCTGCGGCATCAAGGCCAGCGGCAAGCCCGATCTCGCCCTAGTGGCCACCGCCGACGGCGCACCGGTCAGCGCAGCGGGGGTGTTCACTTCCAACAAGATGACCGCCGCCCCGGTGCTGGTGTGCCGGGAGCACTTGGCCGCCACCGGGGGACAGGCCGCCGCAGTGGTCCTCAACAGTGGTAACGCCAACGCGGCCACCGGTGCCCAGGGCATGGCCGATGCGCAGCAGATGTGCAAGGAGACCGCTGCCGCTTTGGGAGTGGCTCCTGAGCAGGTGCTGGTGTGCTCCACCGGGCTGATCGGCTACGCCCTGCCAATGGACGCCGTTTCGGCCGGCATCACCGCCGCCGCTCAGGTCCTAACCGCCACCGCCGGCCCCCAAGCAGCCGAAGCCATCATGACCACCGACACCGTGCCCAAGCAGGTGCTCATCGCCGGTGACGGGTTCACCGTGGGGGGCATGGCCAAGGGGGCGGCCATGCTGGAGCCCAACATGGCCACCATGCTGGCGGTGCTGGTCACCGACGCTGCCGCCGACCCCCACACCCTCCAACAGGCCCTGCGGGAAGGGGTGGCCGGCACATTCAACACCCTCACCGTGGACGGGGCTGAGTCCACCAACGACACCGTGCTGATCTTGGCCAACGGGCAGGCTGGCCCGGTCGACCCCGACTCGCTTGCCGAGGCGGTGGCCGCGGCCTGCGAGAGCCTGGCCCTTCAGATGGCCGACGACGCCGAGGGCTCCACCAAGACGGTGTTCCTGCGGGTCACCGGAGCGGCCTCCGACGCCGAGGCGGCCAAGGCGGCCCGGGACACGGCCAACTGCCAGCTGGTGAAGTGCTCCTGGTACGGCCAGGATCCCTACTGGGGGCGCATTGCCTCGGAGATGGGCGCCGCCGGAGTGGCCTTCGACCACACCAAGCTGATCATCGCCTACGGTCCCCACGTGGTATACGACCACGGCGAGCCCGCCCATCCCCCCGAGCTGGCCGAGTACATGACCGGGCGGCGCCTCGACCTCCATGTCGACCTGGGCATGGGCGACGGGTCGGCCCGGATCATCACCACCGATCTCACCCACGCATACATCGACGAGAACATGGGGACGTCATGAGCCTCACCCCTGAAGCCACCGCGGCGGTGCTCACCCAGGCCCTGCCCTACATCCAGCGGTTCTCCGGCTCCACCGTGGTGGTGAAGTACGGCGGCAGTGCTATGGACAGCGATCACTTGGCCGGGTTCGCCGCCGACGTGGTGCTGATGCACTCGGTAGGGATTCGCCCCGTGGTGGTTCATGGCGGCGGCCCCCAGATCGGCGAGATGATGGATCGCCTCGGCCTGACGCCCACGTTTGTGGATGGCCTCCGGGTTACCGACGCCGAGACCCTGGACATCGCCCGCATGGTGCTGGTGGGCAGGGTCAACCGCGACATCGTGTCGGCCATCAACGTGCACGGGCCGCTGGCGGTGGGGGTGTCGGGCGAGGACGCCGGGTTGCTCCAAGCCCGAGTCCGCCATCCCGGTCTGGGCTTTGTGGGCACGGTGGACTCGGTGAACACCACCATCATCGACCGCCTTCTCGACGAGGATCTCATACCGGTGGTGTCCACCATCGGGTCCGACTCCACTGGCCAAGCCCTCAACATCAACGCCGACACCGTGGCGGGCACTCTGGCTGGCGCCTTGGGAGCGGCCAAAGCGGTGTTCCTCACCGATGTGGAGGGCCTGTACGCCGACCCCGACGACCCGGCCACCCTCATCAGTGAAACCACGCCTGTGGCCCTGGAGGCCATGATCGCCGCCGGGGAGCTGGCCGGGGGCATGATCCCTAAGGCCGAGGCGGCCGTCGATGCGGTGCGCCGAGGCGTGGCCTCGGCCCACATGGTGAACGGCACCACTCCGCACGTGCTGCTGTTGGAGCTTTTCACCGATGCGGGGGTGGGCACCATGGTCTGCCCCGATTCCGATCAAGAACAGGAGACCTCTCCATGACCACCCACACCGATGCGGTGGGCACTGACAGCGGGCCCTGTCCGCTGATGCCCACCTACGGTCCGCCGTCGGTCATGTTCGTGCGGGGGGAGGGGTGCTGGCTGTGGGACCGCGACGGCACCCGCTATCTGGACTTCCTCAGCGGCATCGCGGTGTGCAGCCTGGGTCACGCCCATCCCAAAGTGGCCGCAGCGGTGGCCGAACAGGCCCGCACCCTGTGCCATGTGTCCAACCTGTACGCCACCGAGCCCCAGATGCACGTGGCCCGTACCATCGACCGCCTCGTCGGCGGCCCGCCCGGCCAAGTGTTCTTCGCCAACAGCGGTGCCGAATCCAACGAATGCGCCATCAAGCTGGCCCGCAAATGGGCTGGTCATGGCCGCTACACCATAATCAGCGCAGGCCGGTCGTTCCACGGGCGGACGCTGGCCACGCTGCACGCCACCGGCCAAGCTGAGAAACACGAGGCTTTCCAGCCGCTGCCCGAGGGCTTTCGCCACGTCCCCTGGGATGACATCGCCGAATTGGAGAAGGCAATCGACGACACCACCGCCGCGGTGCTGTTGGAGCCCATCCAAGGTGAGGGGGGCATCAATGTGCCCTCCGCCAGCTACCTCCAAGCGGTGCGCGAGCTGTGCGACGATCGGGGTTTGCTGTTCATGCTCGATGAGGTGCAGACCGGCTTAGCCCGCACCGGGCGCTGGTTCGCCCACCACCACGACGGCGTCGAGCCCGATGTGGTGACCATGGCCAAGGCGCTGGGCAACGGAATGCCCATCGGAGCCTGCTGGGCCCGGGCTGAAGTGGCCTCGGCCTTCCAGCCCGGCGACCATGCCACGACGTTCGGCGGTCAGCCTTTGGCTGCTTCGGCGGCCAAGGCCACCCTCGAGGTGATGGAGGAAATCGACCTGCCGGCCATGGCCGCCAGCGCGGGAGAGAAGATGCGGGTAGCTGTGGTGGCGCTCGACGGAGTTGCCAGTGTGCGAGGCCGGGGCCTGCTGCTGGGCGTAGAGCTGGCCGGGGAGCGACCCGCCGCCGATGTCGTGACCGCGGGTATGGCCGCCGGTCTGGTATTGGGCACAGCTGGGCCCACCTCGCTGCGCATCGCCCCGCCCCTGATCATCAGCGACGACGAGATCGCCCACGGTGTGGCCGTGCTCGACAAGGTATTGACGTCATGAAGCCGGTCCGTCACCTCATTGAGGTGGATGATCTCACTGCGGCAGAGCTGGGCATGGTGCTGGAGCTTTCCGCCGACCCCTCTCCGTCACGGGCGCTGGAAGGCAAGGGCATGGCCCTGCTGTTCGAGAAGCCCTCGGCGCGCACCCGACACTCCATGGAGATGGCCGTGGTACAGCTCGGCGGCCACCCGGTGTCCATCGCCGGGGACGAGGTAGGCATCGACGAGCGGGAGTCGGCTGAGGACATCACCCGCACACTGGCCTGCTATCACGCGGCCGTCGGCGCCCGGGTGTTCGACCACGCCGTGGTGGAGCGCATGGCCGCAGTCAGCCCGGTGCCCGTAGTCAACATGCTGAGCGACCAAGCCCACCCCTTGCAGGCCCTGGCCGACATATTGACCGTGGAGCAGGTGTTCGGGGAGATCAGCGGCCGCCGCATCGCCTATGTGGGCGATCCCAACAACGTGGCCCGCTCACTGGCCATCGCCGCCGGCTTAGCCGGGGCCGAGTTCGTCATGGCCAGTCCTGCTGGCTACCGATTCGATGCTGTCGACCTCAACCGCATCGCCAACACTGGCCGGGAAGCCCACGTGGTGGAAGATCCCGACCGGGCGGTGGACGGTGCCCACGTTGTGTACACCGATGTATGGGTCTCCATGGGCCAAGAGGCCGAGACCGCCGAGAAGATGGACGCCTTCGTCCGCTACACCGTGGACGAGCGGCTGATGAGCCGGGCTGCTCCGGGCGCAATTTTCTTGCACTGCCTGCCCGCCCGCCCCGGCCTCGAAGTAGCTGAAGGTGTCCTCTACGGTCCCCAGAGCCGGATATGGCAGCAGGCCGAAAACCGGATGCACGCCGCCCGCGGCTTGCTCACGTTCCTGTTGGGGGCGTCATGAGACTGGGGAAGAACCAGCGCCAACACCGGATCGCCCAGATCCTGAAACAGGAGTCGGTGTCCAGCCAGGACCACCTAGTGGAGTTGCTGTCCGCTGAAGGAGTAGCGGCCACCCAGGCCACCGTGTCGCGCGATCTCGACGACCTGGGCGCGGTCAAAGTACCCACCGGGGGCGGGTCGGTCTACGCCATACCCGAGCTGCCCTCCGAGCAAATCGCTCCTGACGATCACCTCCGGCGGGTGCTGGGGGAGTGGGTGGTGGCCGTGGGCTGCTCCCAGAATCTGATCGTGCTCAACACGCCGCCGGGATCGGCCCACGTGGTCGGCTCGGCGATAGACCGTTCCGCAATCGACGGGGTGCTGGGCACCGTCGCCGGTGACGACACTGTGCTGGTGGTGGCCACCGAAGAGGCCGGTGGCCACTCCGTGGCCGAATTCTTCCGTGCACAAGCCGGACTGTCCGATCCCGGCGAATCCGCCCGACTGGAGATGTGACCATGACTGTTCTCAACAGGAATCTGCAAAAGGTCGTGCTGGCCTATTCCGGCGGGCTGGACACCTCGGTGATCCTGCGCTGGTTGCAGGACACCTACGGCTGCGAGGTGGTCACTTTCACCGCCGACCTTGGTCAAGGCGAAGAATTGGATCCGGCCCGGACCAAAGCCGAGGCCATGGGTGTGAAGGAGATCTACATCGAAGACCTGCGCGAGGAATTCACCGCCGACTTCGTGTACCCCATGTTCCGGGCCAACGCCATCTATGAGGGGGAGTACCTGCTGGGCACCTCCATCGCCCGCCCGCTCATCGCCAAGCGGCTGGTGGAGATCGCCGCCGAGGTGGGCGCCGACGCGGTGTCCCACGGCGCCACCGGCAAGGGCAACGACCAGGTCCGCTTCGAGCTGGGGGCCTATGCCCTGAACCCCGACATCTCGGTGGTGGCCCCGTGGCGTATCTGGGACTTGGGCTCCCGGGAGAAGCTGGTGGCCTACGCCGCCGAGCACGGCATCCCCATCGAGGCCGAGCGGGAGGGCGGGTCTCCCTTCTCCATGGACGCCAACCTGCTCCACATCTCCTATGAGGGCGGCCCGCTGGAAGACCCGTGGATCGAGCCTCCCGAGGAGATGTGGCGCTGGTCAGTGGCGCCGGAGAACGCCCCTGGCAACCCGACCGAGATCGAGCTCACTTTCCAAGGCGGCGACATCGTTGCCATCGACGGCCAGTCCCTCAGCCCGGCCTCCGTGTTGGCCGAGCTGAACCGCATCGGCGGGGCTAACGGCATCGGAAGGCTGGATCTGGTGGAGAACCGCTACGTGGGCATGAAGTCGCGGGGCTGCTACGAGACTCCTGGCGGCACCATCATGCTCAAGGCTCACCGAGCCATGGAGAGCCTTACCCTCGACCGGGAGGTGGCCCACCTCAAAGACGAGCTGATGCCCCGCTATGCCCAGCTGATCTACAACGGCTACTGGTGGAGCCCCGAGCGCCTGATGCTCCAGACCGCCATCGACCACTCCCAGGTGCGGGTGAACGGCACCGTGCGGCTCAAGCTCTACCGGGGCAATGTGACCGTCACCGGGAGGCGCTCCGACGACAGCCTGTTCGACGAGGCGGTGGTCACCTTCGAAGAGGACCAAGGCGCCTATCAGCAGGCCGACGCCGAGGGATTCATCAAGCTCCACGCCCTGCGGCTGCGCACCCTGGCCCAGCGGGAAGGCCCGTCATGAGCACGCTGTGGCACGGGAGGTTCGAGGGTGATCCTGCCGATGAGCTGATGGCCTACACCGCCAGCATCGGTTTCGACGTGAGGCTGGCGCCCGACGACATCGCCGGATCGCGCGCCCACGTCCGGATGCTGGGCCGTGTCGGATTGCTCGCCGACGCAGAGGTTGCCGAGGTGCTGGCCGCGCTCGACCAGACCGAGGCCGAAATGGCCTCCGGCGACTTCGTGTTCGCGCCCGGCGACGAGGACATCCACACCGCCATCGAGCGTCGGGTCACCGAACTGGCTGGCGAAGCCGGGGCCAAGCTCCACACCGGCCGCAGCCGCAACGACCAAGTGGCCACCGCCTTGCGCCTGTTCGCCAAGCGGGAGCTGGCCGCCATCGCCGCCGACGTGATCGCCCTCCAACAGGTGCTGCTTGAGCGGGCTGCCTCCGCCGGCGATGCCTACCTGCCGGGGTACACCCATCTCCAGCGGGCTCAGCCGGTGCTGCTGGCCCACCATCTGTTGGCCCACGGCTGGGCGCTGGCCCGGGATGTGGACCGGTTGGCCGATGCTCGCGCCCGCTTGGACGTGAGCCCCCTGGGGGCAGGCGCGGTGGCCGGCTCGTCACTGCCCTTGGACCCCGACATGACCGCCGCCGAGCTTGGCTTCGCCGCCCGGTTCGACAACTCCATGGACGCAGTGTCCGACCGCGACTTCGTGGCCGAGAGCCTGTTCGCATTGGCCATGATCGCCATACATCTGTCCCGGCTCGGTGAGGAGATCGTGTTCTGGACCTCAGAGGAGGCCGGCTTCGCCACCCTCGACGACGCCTACGCCACTGGCAGCTCCATGCTGCCCCAGAAGAAGAACCCCGACATCGCCGAGCTGGCCCGGGGCAAGGCCGGCCGGCTCATCGGCAACCTCACTGGCCTGCTGGCCACTCTCAAAGGCCTCCCGCTGGCCTACAACCGCGACCTCCAAGAGGACAAGGAGCCCCTGTTCGACGGGGTGGATCAGGTGCGCCTCGGCATCCGGGCCATGACCGGGCTGATGTCCACCATCAGCTTCAACACCGACGCCATGGCCGCAGCCGCCGACGCCCCCACCGCAGCCGCCACCGATCTGGCCGAGCACCTGGTAGCCGACGGTGTGCCCTTCCGCGAGGCCCACGCCATCGTCGGCGATCTGGTGCGCCGCAGCCTGGACGGCGAGGCTCCCTTGGTCGATTTGGTGCGGGCCGCCCCTCGCCTGGGTGAAGCCGCCGCCGAGTTGCTGGCCCCCAGCGTCCCCGTCACCCGCCGCACCACCCCTGGCGGCGCGGGCCCCGACGCCGTGTCCCCCCAAATCGAGCGCTTCCGCGCCCAGATCGACACCGATGCCGCTCGGTTCTAACTGACAGGCTGGGTCGGACATTCCACTCTCCGCTTTGTAGACGGTTCGCCCTTCTCCTACCAGATATTTGTGCATGATGCCCCTACCCCGTGTGGGTGCTGCCCCTCAGCATTGGGGAGCAGAGAGAGCGGGGAGGGAGTGCCGCACGACACCGAAGAACGGGACTTGCTGGCCGATGAAGCCGTGGACCGTGTTCGCCATTGGCTCAACGCTGGCGAGTGCCTGGCCACGAGGGCCGAGCGCAAGACGGCCAGGCGGCTTGCTGAAGTGGTGGCCGACGAGTCTGGGGTTGCGTTCGCCATGCGGTTTGTCGACCGGGTTATCCGCCCGGAGGGCCACCCGACTGCCGCCCGGCAGTTGGCGTCGCTAGTGGGTGAAGTAGAGCTGCCGTTGTTTCTGGCGCCAACCGACAGGCTCCTTCTCCGGGCAGGGGCCCGACTCGGGTCGCGAATGCCTCCGGTTGTGATGCCTCTGGCCCAGCGCCGCATGAGAGCCATTGTGGGTCACCTCGTAATCGATTCTGAACCCGAGAAGTTGGGCGCGCACTTCCGGTCTCGTTCTTCGGACGGGTTCTCGCTGAACGTGAATTTGCTGGGGGAGGCCGTATTGGGTGACGCCGAGGCCGACCGCCGCCGCCAGGAAGTGCTGGCTCTGATCAGACAGCCAGACGTTGACTGTGTCTCGGTGAAAGTGTCGTCGATGGTGGCGCAGATCAATCTCTGGGACTTTGACGGCTCGGTCTTACGGATGGAGGAGAGTCTCCGACCGCTGTTCCAAGCGGCGGCATCTTCCTCTCCGCCCACATTCGTCAACTTGGATATGGAGGAGTACCGCGATCTGGAATTAACGCTGAGTGTCTTTCGCCAACTGCTGGACGAGCCCGCGCTCAATGCCATCGAGGCGGGGGTCGCCTTGCAGGCTTACCTGCCCGATTCCTTCGCCGCCTTGCAATCTCTGGTGATGTGGCGCGACCAACAGGCGGGTTCTATCGGGGCTGGGCATTCTCGAGGCCTGCTCAAGGTTCGGTTGGTGAAGGGGGCCAATCTCAGGATGGAGCGGGTGGAGGCTGCCCTGCGGGGCTGGCCTCAGGCACCGTACCTCTCCAAGGCCGAGACCGATGCCAACTACAAGCGATGCCTTGACTGGGTACTTACCCCTGAGCGCGCCGGGTCCGTGCGGATCGGTGTGGCCAGCCACAACCTGTTCGACATTGCCTGGGCCGATCTTCTGGCTACCCGTCGAGGGGTTCGACACAGGGTGGAGTTCGAGATGATCGAGGGCATGGCACCCACCCAGGCTCGGATGCTGCGCGGCAACGGCCAAGATGTGCTGCTCTACTTGCCAGCTGTGGCCGAGCAGGACTTCGACGTGGCCATCAGCTATCTCTTTCGCCGCCTTGAGGAGAACGCCTCGTCTGAGAATTTCATCCACCACTTGCGCCAGATCAAGAGCGACCGTGCCGAGTTCGAAAGGGAGGCGGCCAAATTCCGAGCCTCAGTAGCGCACCGATGGTCAGTGGGGAGTGCTCCACGACGGCAACAGGATCGTCGCCGGCCCCCACTGGCGGCCGACCCAAGTTTGGGCTTCGTCAACGAACCCGACACCGACCCTGCTTTGGCTGGCAACCGGGAGTGGGCCCGGGAGTTGCTCGAACGCGTGCCTCCCGTACCGAAGGCCCCGGTCACCCATTCTGTTCGTCAAGTCGACCGAGCGGTCGCGTCGGCAGTCAGCGGGCAGCGGCGGTGGGCACAGTGCCCACCGGCCGAACGGCGTGAGCTGCTATGGCGGGTGGCGGATGAGATGAGCCGACGAAGGGGCGACCTGGTGGCCGCCATGGTGGGCGAGGGTGGCAAGACCTTCGATCAGGCCGATCCCGAAGTGTCAGAGGCCGTCGACTTTGCCCGCTGGTATGGGGACCACGCGGTGTCTCTGACCAGGTCGGACGCAGCTCGATTCGATCCGTTCGGTGTGGTGCTGGTGGCATCTCCGTGGAACTTTCCAGTGGCCATTCCTGCGGGCGGGGTGCTCGCGGCGTTGGCCGCGGGCAACGCCGCCATCCTGAAACCTGCCCCGGAGACGCCCGCCTGTGCCGAATTGGTGGCGCAGTGCTGCTGGGCGGCTGGAGTGCCCCGAGAACTGCTGCAATTCGTCCGCACTCCTGACGATGAGATCGGTCGTTATCTGGTGACCCACCCCGGTGTGGACGCGGTGATCCTCACCGGGGCTTACGAGACTGCGGAGCTATTCCATTCTTGGAGGCCGGGGTTGCGCCTGCTGGCGGAGACCTCGGGCAAGAACGCCCTGGTCATCACACCCAGCGCCGACATTGACCTGGCGGTGGCCGATCTGGTGTCGTCGGCATTCGGCCACTCAGGCCAGAAGTGCTCTGCGGCCAGCTTGGCGATCTGTGTGGCCGACGTTTACGAGTCGCCAAGGCTGCGACGCCAGCTCATCGACGCGGTGAGGAGCCTGAAAGTCGGTCCAAGCTCTCAGATCGGCACCATGATGGGACCGATTATCGGCGAAGCTCACGGGAAGCTTCGGAGGGCGCTTACCCAACTCGACCCCGGTGAGGAATGGCTGGTGGAGCCCCAGCAGATCGATTCCCGGCTCTGGACTCCGGGAGTCAGGCTCGGAGTGGTACCGGGATCGTGGTTCGCTCAGACAGAGTGCTTTGGGCCGGTGCTCGGGCTGATGCCTGCCGAGTCCCTCGACCAGGCCATCGCCATCCAAAACAGCACAGCCTTCGGACTGACCGGAGGCATCCACTCGCTGGACCCAGCTGAGGTCAGGCGGTGGACCGATGCTGTAGAGGTGGGCAACGCCTATGTGAACCGCTCCATCACCGGAGCGATCGTCGGGCGGCAGCCGTTCGGGGGATGGAAGCGGTCATCGGTCGGACCCGGTGCCAAGGCGGGAGGTCCCAACTATGCGGCCCAGCTCGGCACCTGGATCCCCCATGATGACGGCCTGAGCGACGAACAGTGGTTGGATCGAGCCCGGGCCAGCGATGACGCGGCATGGCGCACCGTTTTCTCCGTCGACCAAGACCCTGCGGGCTTGTTCTGCGAGTCGAACTCCTTCCGATACCGACCACTCGATCGAGTGGTGCTGCGGGTTGAAGCCGACGCCGCGCGCCGAGACATCGAGCGAGTCCGGGCCGCAGCCCTCCGTTGCGGGGTAGACCTGGTTGAGTCCGCCGCCGCCGACGAAACCGGAGCCGAGCTCGCGGCCCGACTCGGCTCGATTGGCGGGCATCGGCTTCGGGTGGTGGGGTCGTGCGGCGACGATCTCCGGGTCGCGGCCCAGCGTGCTGGGCTCCATGTCGCCGACGACCCTGTCACTCGGGATGGTCGCATCGAGCTGCTGCACTACCTTCGGGAGCAGGTGGTCAGCCGGACCACCCATCGCTATGGAACCGTGCTGTGACCCAGATGCTCGACGCCGCACAGATCCGGGAGGCGACGCCTTGGCCAGAGCTGATCGGCGCCATTGCCGACATACTCGGCTCCGATAAACTTGTCGCGCCCGAGCGTCATGTGCATCCGGTCAACCTGGCCGGGCGTGGCACCGGATCGCTGCTGCTGATGCCCGCATGGTGTGAGCGGGAGATCATCGGGGTCAAGGTGGTCACCTATTTCCCCTCCAATACCGGCACCCCGTCGTCCACCACCCACTCGGCCTATATCTGCTTCGACAGACAGTGCGGGGAACTGCGGGCCGTTCTAGACGGAGATGAGCTATCGGTACGCCGCACCGCAGCGGTGTCCGCGCTGGCGGCTAGGAGCCTGGCCCGTCCTGATGCCGCCCGACTGCTGGTTATCGGCACCGGGCGGCTCGCGCCCAACATGGTTCGAGCCCACGCTCAGATCCGCCACTTTGACGCCATCCAGATCTGGGGTCGCAACCCCGCTGCTGCTGAGGAGGTGGCCGAGGTGTTGGCGGGGGAGGGGCTGCCAGCGGAAGGGGTTGCCAACCTAGACGAAGCCATCGGTTGGGCTGACGTCGTCTCCAGTGCCACCAGCGCGACCAGCCCCGTTGTTCTGGGTGAGCAGTTGGCTCCGGGCACCCATCTCGACTTGGTCGGCGGCTTTCGTGTGGACATGCGCGAGACGGACAACGTGGCAATCGCCCAGGCTGTGTTGTTCGTGGACACTGTGGCCGGCGCGGTCCAGTCCGGCGACCTGGCCCAACCGCTGGCCGAAGGCGTGATCACTGAGCGGTCGATCATGGCCGACCTTCGTTCGCTGGTGACCGGCCGCCACCCAGGACGGCGCACTTCCGAGGAAATCACTCTGTTCAAGTCAGCCGGCTTCGCTCTCGCTGATCTCGCCGCCGCCCGCTTGGCCCTACGCCGGGCCGATCATCCTTGCCCCTAATCATGCCAAACGCATATTTGCCAAACAGCGATTGTTCAAGCTGCCTATAAGAAGCGACAAGAGCCGCCTCTATATTCTCGCCAAGATCACCGCTTAGCCGTTTATCCGGGTAGCAAAGGGCAGCACATGAAACGGATTCTGTGGATCAATCCCGTTGGCACCAGTGCCTACGACGCACCCATTGGGGAAGAACTGCGACGGGAGGCCGCGCCAGCCACCCGGGTTGACGTCTGCTCCCTACCCGATGTCGGCCCCCAGCACTTGGAGTGGAACGCCCTAGAAGCGGTAGTGGCCGGGCCCACGATGGGGGTCATCCGCTGGGCCGCCGAGCAACAGCGGTACGATGCCGCCGTCATCGGCTGCTTTTATGACCCCTTTCTACGCGGTGCCCGGGAGCTGGCCGGCTCAATGGCAGTCACCGCGCCTGCTGAGGCTTGCCTGCACATAGCGGCCACCGTCGGCGACCAGTTTTCGATACTGGTGGGCCGCAAGAAATGGATTCCCGAGATGCACGAGAACGTGGTCAAGTACGGCTTTGCAGACCACCTTGCCTCATTCCGAGTCCTCGACATGAGCGTGGACGAGTTTCAGGCCGACCCCGTGGCCACCCAGAAGCGCATATTGGCCGAGGCTGAGCAGGCTGTCGTCGCCGACCGGGCAGATGCCGTCGTGTTGGGCTGCACTATCGAGTTTGGCTTCTACCGCCAGGTGCAATCCCAAGTCGGCGTGCCGGTGATCGATGCGGTCACCGCGCCCCTGCGGTACGCCGAATTCCTAGCCACCATCGGCGCCGACCACGGCTGGAGAACCAGTCGGGCAGGCGGCTGCGACCCGGTTCCGCCCCGGGAGGCCGAGTGGATTCCCCTGCTGGCCCCAGTGCTCGACGTCGACCCCCGGCCATGACCATTCGGCAATCTGGCAATAGAGGTGATGGAGTCGCTTTGGACATGTTGACTGCTGACGACATCGAGGCGCTCTGCCTTGGTGCCACCCTGCTGGGGACCGGTGGGGGAGGCGACCCCTACATCGCCAAGTTGGTGGCCTACCAGGCGCTGGAGACGTATGGCCCGGTAGAGGTGGTGAGCGCCAGGGATCTCCCCTCCGATGCCCTGGTGCTCACCACCGCAGTTATCGGTGCCCCGACCGTGATTTTGGAGAAGATTCCTGCGGGTACCGAGTTCGTGGCCAGCGTACGGTCTCTGGCGTCATACCTGGGCAAGGCGCCGACGGCGATCATGCCCATCGAAGTCGGCGGCTGCAATACGTTGTTTCCCATTGCCACCGCGGCAGAGATGGGCCTGCCCATCGTCAATGCCGACTCGATGCGCCGAGCGTTTCCCCAGATTGAGATGACCGTGTTCACCCTGGCCGGCTTGCCCGCGGGACCGCTGTCGGTGGCTGATGAGAAGGGCAACCAGTGCGTGTTTGAGACCACCTCTAACCAGGTGGCGGAGACGCTGGCCCGCACCGCGGTCATCCAGCTCGGGTTGGCAAATGCCATCAGTTGTTATCCCCTGACGGCCGGTCAGGTGGCGGAGCACGGCATCCAGGATTCGCTCACGTACTGCACCGAAGTGGGGCACTTGCTCCAGGCGGTCAAGGACGGCCAAGTTGGAGCGTGGGAGCGGTTTCTCGGCGAGTCCGGTTCTCGGGCGTTTTTCACCGGCAAGGTGGTGGACTTGGACCGGCGCACCACGGACGGCTTCGCCCGCTCCACAGTGATCCTCGAAGACCTCCACGGGTCGGACAGCACCATGCGCATAGAGGTGCAGAACGAGAACCTGATTGCCTTTTACGACGGCCAGCCGGTCATCACCACCCCCAACCTCATCTGCCTGCTTGACTGCGAGAGCTTCGACCCCATAACCACTGAGGCCTTGGCCTACGGCAATCGGGTGATAGTGATCGGTATGCCGTGTGCTCCCGAATGGCATCAAGACGGGATGCTGGAACTCGTCGGCCCCAGTGCCTTTGGCTACGACATCGACTTCGTGGAGTTGTCCGTATGAGCAACTTCCCAGAGTTCCGCATCGGCATCGACGTAGGGGGTACAAACACCGATGCCGTGGTGATCGACGCCGACGGCGGGGTGGTGAGAGCAGTCAAAGTGGCCACCACCCCGGAGCCCATCGAGGGTATTCGGGAGTCGCTGGAAAAGGTATTGCGCGAGGTCGACAAGGGCCTGGTGAGAAAGGCCATGTTGGGCACCACCCATCCCACCAACGCCATCATCCAGCGTCGAGACCTCGACAGAGTTGGCGTACTGCGGTTGGCTGCCCCGTCTTCGTTGGGAGTGCGCCCCGGCGCGGCCTGGCCCGATGACATACGAGAAGTGGTGATAGGGGCCTCGGCCATTGTCCAAGGCGGGAACGAGTACACCGGCGCGGTGATCGCCCCCTTGGATGAGGACGCCGTCCGGAGGTTCGCGGCCGAGGCGCCTGCCCATGGCTGTCAGGCGATTGCAGTGTCGGCCGCGTTCAGTCCGGCCACCAGCGAACACGAGCTGCGCGCCCTTGAGATCCTCTATCAGGAACTGGGCGACGGGTTTCCCGTGTCACTGAGCCACCAGGTGGGTTCGCTGGGCCTTTTGGAACGTGAGAATGCCACCATCCTCAATGCCGCCCTGTTGAGCGTGGCCTCTCGGGTGATAAGCGGTTTCGAGGATGCCCTGGCCGGGCACGACTTGGCAATCGATGCCTACCTAACCCAGAACGATGGCACGCTGCTCACTGCGGTGGAGGCGGGGCGCTTTCCCGTGCTCACCTTGGGATCGGGTCCCACCAACTCAATGCGAGGGGCATGCGCGCTTGCCGGGGTGGACGACGCCATCGTCATCGACGTTGGCGGCACCTCTGCGGATGCGGGCATCCTGGTGGATGGGTTCCCCCGCGAGTCCACTGCTGCGGTGGAGGTGGGCGGGGTTCGCACCAACTTCCGCATGCCTGATCTGCTCTCCATCGGGCTGGGAGGCGGTACTGTGGTCCGAGATGCTCGGGCGGGCAACGGCGCTGGTTTGGCCATTGGCCCCGACTCGGTGGGCTATGCCGTGGCAACCGAGGCAGTTTGCGTCGGCGGGGGCACACTGACCCTCTCCGATGTCTCTTTGGCCGCTGGCCGCCTGCAGGATTTCGGCGATCCCAACCTTGTGGCCAGCATCGATGCCCAACTCGTCGGCGATGCGCTGGCTTGGGTCGATGAGCAGGTGTCGATCATGAGCGATCGAATGAAGTCCAGCCGAATCGAGCTTCCCCTGCTGGCTGTGGGGGGCGGTGCCCATCTGATCGCCGAACAGGTGCCGGGGGTATCTGAGGTGTATCGCCCCGAGAGCTATGCAGTGGCCAACGCCTATGGAGCGGGTATCGCCGAAGCATCGGGAACCGTCGACCGGGTGTACAGCTACGATGTGTCCAGCCGCGAGCACTGTCTCGACGACGCCCGGGACCTGGCCGCCAACGCTGCGGTGCGGGCCGGCGCCGACCCCGATCGGATACGCATCACCACCATCACCGAGGTGCCGATGACCTATGTGCCCGGCGGCGGGTGCCGGGTGATGGTGAAAGCCGTCGGCCCTCTGGCTTGAGCGGCTCCGAGGCAGAGGCGCGACTGAAGTATGGCGATGCCCCCTTTGTCCTTCGCTGACTCTCACAATGACCTTCTGTTGGGCTGCATGCACCGGCGGGAGCGGGGTGCATCCGATCCCTTCGGCGATGACTGGCTGGCCGGGCTGCGGGCGGGCGGGGTGGTTTTCCAAGTGCTGCCCATTTTCACCGAGGAGCAGTTCATCGGCGAGGCTGCCCTGCGGCGCACTTTGGAGATCATCGCTCTGGCCAGGGAGATAGCGGATCGTCACATCGATGACGTGGCCATCGTGGAGAGAGCTCCCGATATCGATCGGATCATCGCCAGCGGCCGCATCGCCCTGCTGTTTGCTCTGGAGGGCGCTGAGCCCATCGGCTCGTCGCTGTCGATGATTGAGACCTTTTGGCGCTTAGGGGTACGCATGGCTTCGCTCACCTGGAACCGGCGCACCATGATGGCCGACGGTATCGGCGAGGCCGACACCGGCGGACGGCTCTCGTCGTTGGGCGTTGAGGCCATTCAAGAGATGAACCGCCTGGGCATGGTGGTGGACGTCAGCCATTTGTCGGCCCCCGGTGTGGTCCATCTCGCCGAGGTGTCCACCCGGCCATTCGTGGCCTCTCACTCCTCGTGTCGGGCGCTGTGCGACCATCCCCGCAACCTCACTGACGAGCAATTGTTCCTGGTGGCCGACTCGGGCGGTTTCGTGGGTGTCAACGCCTTCGGGGCCTTCGTCTCCCCGTCCGACCCGACCATCGACCGGTTCGCCGATCACCTCGAACACGCCGCCACCGTCATCGGGGCGCGCCGAGTGGCTGTAGGGGCCGACTTCATCCACGACCTATTCCGAATGGTTGACCCTGTCCTCGGCCGCCGGCTGCTGGTGGATCCGGACAACCTATCTGTGATCAGCGACTTCAAGGCGCCGATCGACTATCCCAACTTGGCCCGCCGGCTCATCCAGCGGTTCGAGCCCGAGCAGGCTACCTGTTTCGCCAGCGAGAACATGCTGGACTTCTTCCGGGCCAACCTGCCCGACCGGCCCGAGCAGATTCGGTAGGCCCGGAGAGCGGTCGGTAGCGTCTGGACATGGACGGCGACCGTCCCCTTAGGGTCAGAGAGCTGGTGGCCTCGCCCGCGCTTCGGGACGCCGCACTGCTGGCCGGGGAAGCCGGGTTGGACGCGGTCGTTGTTGACGCCGTGCTGTGCATGCGGCTCCGAGACGATGGGCCGCCTCGGCACGGGGATGTGGTGGTTTTCGAAGCCTCCGCCATAGGCGAGCACCGCTACCAGATCGACATGGCCATACGGACTATTGCCGAGGCGGGCGCGGTTGGCCTCATTATCACCAACCCCGGTTTCGACCTCGGTGAGGGTGTGCAGCGCCTGGCCAACCGGTTCGGTGTGCCGCTGCTCGCGCTGGCCGACACTGACGCCATGGCCCTCACCCTTCGACTGCGGGCCCAGCTCTGGGCTGCCGACGTCGAGCAGGCGGCATCAGTGGCCTCGCTGCTGGACTCGTTTAGCCAGCGCCGCCTCACCACGGTGGAGAGCGTGCTTGATGTGATCGCGGATCTGAGCGCGGCTCGAGTCTGTCTGATTGGCCAAGACCGCAGCCTGGTGGCCGGCGATGCCATCGAGATCGGCGAACGTCGGCTGTCCTCCGGCGGTGTCTACCTGGTGGATCACGCTTCCGACGCGGCCCTGCACAGCACCGAAATCGTGCTCGCGCCCGGCGAAGGTGCCGACTATTGGCTGGTGGGGGAGAGCTTGGGGTCGGAAGGAGGGCAGCGGCTGCTGCGATCTCTGCTCCAGATCGGGGCCTGGTACCTCACTGCACTGTTGGCTTCGGTGCGGGTGCGGGCAGAGAGCGATGCCCGGCGCCGCATCGCCGTGCTCAACGAACTACTGGCTACGAGCGATCTCCATGAACACGACATCCAGAATCAGATGCTGGCCCTGGGATGGAGCCCGGCGGGATGGAATACCGGCCTGCACATCAAGCTCCAAGGCGCCGACACGGCCCGCATTATCGACCTCCACGCCGAGGTGCGGGAGCGGCTCCGTGAAGCAGGCCTTGATGGGCCTCTCGTGGAACGCAACGACGGGTGGAGCGGATGGGTGACCGAATCGGCCGAGCCCGCGGTGGAGAGTTATGCCTCAATCGTGCAACGGCTCGGTGACGTCTTGGAGGAATTCGTGAGCGTGCATTCGGGATTGCAGGCCCACGCGGGCATCGGCCGCCCCTATCCCAATCTCCGAGGCTTGCGCACGTCTCTTACCGAGGCCCATGAGGCCGCGCTCATCGCCAACGCCCGGTCCGATGCTCTCTCTGCCGCGGCCCATATCGACCAGCTGGGAGTGCAGCGTGTGCTGATGGGCTGGTTCAGTTCTGAGGATTTTGCCCGCTATGCCCGATCAATCCTCGAGCCAATCCTCGATTTGGACGACGATCACGAGCTGCTGCGAACGCTTGAGGTCTATCTGGACGCCAGTTGCTCGATCACCGACACGGCCCAGCGGCTGCTGGTCCACCGCAATACCGTGCCCAACCGGATTCGTCGCATCGTCGAGGTTCTGGGGGTGAATCTGGATGATCCTGAGACTCGTCTCTCACTGCAATTGGCTTGTCGAGTACTTCGGATCAACCGCCATCCTGATCGAACTATGCAGAATGCACTTCTGTAAGTAGAAATATATTCAACCTACCCATTTTTTCATCTGCAAGACGGTTTTAGGGTTCTGCTGCCTTGACGATAGTCGGGCAATGCATCAGGAGAAGGAGATGTCTGATGGCAGCAACCCCGCGAATTGGACGCCCGCTCATCTGGCTGGTCCTCGTCATTGTCCTTGCCATGGGCGCAGCGGCGTGCGGCAACGATGATGACGACCAGAGCGCGCCGGAGGCCACAACCGCGCCGGAGGCCACCGCTGCTCCCGAGGTGACTGCCGCGCCGGAGGCCACCGCTGCTCCCGAGGTGACTGCCGCGCCGGAGGCCACCGCCGAAGTGGAGCCCTTCCGGATCGCCTATTTGTCGGCCAGTTCGGCCAACACCTGGCTACTTTCCTCGCGCAATGAGATGGAGGTGGTGGCCGCGGCCAACAACGTGGAAATCACCGAATTCGATGCCCAGTTCGATCCCGGCTTGCAAACCACCCAATTCCAGGATGCAATTGCCTCTGGCGCCTACGACGGCGTCATCCTGGTGTCGATCAACGGCATTGCCTCCGCTCCCGACATCGAGGCCGCGCTGGCTGCGGGCATGGAGGTGGTCATCCTCAACCAGGTTGTGGGAGAGGACTTCACCACTTCCGATCCACAAGTTCCCGGAGTCAGCGCCAGTGTCATCGCCGCCCCGTTCCAAAACGGCAAGCGTCTTGGCGACCTCGCGGTGAGAGCTTGCGGCGACCTGGACCCGTGCAAGGTGGTGTATTTCTACGGCATCAAGGGTGTGCCGCTGGACGAGGCCCTGCGAGCCGGGTTCGACGAGGTGTTAGCCGACTACCCGGCCATATCCGTGGTCGCAGAGGGCGAGGGCAAGTATCTCGGCCCGGAAGAGGGAATCAACGTCACCCAGGACATCCTGCAAGTTGAGCCCAACTTCAATGTGCTCGTCGGCGCCGACCAGTCGGTGCAAGGAGCAGAGATCGCGCTGAGTGACGAGGGCAAACTGGATCAGGTCAGGCTTATCGGGCTGGGCGGCTCCGAACCCGCCATCGACGGCATAGCTAGCGGCCGCTGGTTCGCAGGCGTTTTCGGCGCACCGGGTGACGAAGGTCGGATAGCCATGGAGGCCATGGTGTCGGCCCTGACCGGAGGCCGCGACTTCGGAGGTGTGGACCCGCTGGTCGACCTTCCCGACAATGGCCTGATGACCTCTGACAACGTGGCATTGTTCACCCCTCAGTGGGCGGGCTGACCCTGCGGCTTGCTCGCCCATAGCGAGCAGAACGCTAGAACTGGGCCGATGAGCGGTGCAGAAGCGCGGATCAGTGTTCGGGGCGTTAGCAAGCGCTTCGGTGCCACCAGGGCACTCGCTGATGTCTCCGTTAACTTCCTTGCCGGTCAAGTCCATGGTTTGGTTGGAGAAAACGGGGCTGGGAAGTCCACTCTCGGTGGCGTTGTGCTCGGTGTTCACCCGCCCGACAAGGGAGGGCTGTTTCTTGACGGGTCGCCGCTCCAGCTGAGCGGGCCGGCCGAGGCCGCCGCCCATGGCCTGGTCGGCGTGGCCCAGGAACTTTCGCTTCTGCCGGCCATGAGCGTGGTGGACAACATCGTCCTCGGGTCGGAGGAGCGGGCCGGGCTATTCGTCAACGATCGGGCCAATCGCCGGCGGGTGGAGTCGCTCATCGACCGGCACGGCCTATCCGTCCCCCTCGACGCTCGGGTGGGATCGCTGTCGGTGGCTGACCAGCAGAAGGTCGAGATACTTCGTGCTTTGGGTCGCCAGTCTCGGTTGGTGGTCTTCGACGAGCCCACCGCCCGACTGGCCAGCCATGAGGCCGTTGAATTGCGCCGCACCGTCCGCGAATTGGCTGACCAAGGGGTGGCTGTGGTTTACGTCTCGCACTTCCTCCACGAGGTTTTGTCGGTGGCTGATTCCATCTCCATCATGCGGGACGGGCAGATCGTGCGCACCGGCTCCGCCCATCAAGAAACCCATGACTCTCTAGTAGAGGCGATGACCGGTCGCTCCATCGGCGACGTGTTCCCCCCGAAGTCCCCTCCCCCAGACGAAGACACCCCAGTGGTGATCCGAGTGGAAGAGCTGAGCAAGGACGACCAGTTCCATGACGTGTCGTTTTGCATCCGAGCCGGTGAGATTGTGGGCTTGGCTGGGTTGGTAGGCGCCGGTCGAAGCGAGGTGGCTCATGCGGTGTACGGAGCAATCCGCCCCCGCGCCGGCGTTGTGGAAATGGCTGGCACCCGGCTGTCGGGGAGCGTGCAGAGGGGTTTGGCCAATGGGATATCACTCATTCCGGAATCTCGCCGCCATCAAGGCCTGGTAGCTGGGCGCTCAGTGCGGGACAACATCACGCTGCCCCACCTTCGGCGGTTCGCCGGCCGATTGGGCATGCGGGTCAAACAGGAGCACGCCGCGGCCGGCGAGGCGTGCCGAGAGGCCGGTGTTCGTGCCGAGAGCCTGTCGCTGCCGGTGAACGCCCTCTCCGGAGGCAACCAGCAGAAGGTTCTCTTCGCCCGGGCGATGATGGGCGAGCCCCGGCTGTTTATCGCTGATGAGCCCACCCGAGGGGTGGATGTGGGGTCGAAGAGGGCGATCTACGACGTCCTCAACCAGCTGGCCCGATCAGGCTGCGCCATCCTGCTGGTCTCATCGGAGTTGGAGGAAGTCGTCAAATTGAGCCACCGCGTGCTGGTGATGAGCCAAGGCAGGGTGGTCGCCGAGTTCGCGGGCGATGACATGACCGAGGCCAACATCTTGGGCGCGGCCTTCGACGCTGGTGGGGGGCCGCGCCGAGTTTTCCAATCCACCCCCGGGGAGCGGGCATGAGCCGGCTCATGCCCGTCATGCGCCGGTACGGCATTGCCGTCGTTACCGTCGCGCTGTTCTGTTTTTTGGCCGCCACCACCGATGGCTTCTGGAGCCAGGCCAACTTCCGCAACGTCTTAGACCAGCAGTCGGCGCTGCTCATCGCAGCGTCATTCGCCACCATCACCATGATCGCCGGTGGGTTCGACCTGTCAGTGGCCTCGGTGTACGTAGTGGCTCCGCTATTTGCCCTCCAAGTGGAGAGCGCTACCGGCAACGTCCCCTTGGCCGTGCTTGTGGGTGTGGCGGTAGGGCTGTCTGTTGGGCTGGCCAATGGGATCGTCGTCACCGTCATGAAGGTCAACTCGTTTATTGCCACCCTGGCCACTTCATTCATGGTGTTCGGTGCTGGATTCTTGATCAGCGACCGCAGTGTGCTCCGCACCTCCACCGACGCCTATCCGGCCATCGCCCGCACCCGCTTTTGGGGTCTGACCACCGCAACCTGGATCGCGTTCGCAGTAGTGGTCGTCGCTTGGGTGCTGCTGAGTCGTACTCGGTTCGGCCGCCACGTGTATGCCGTCGGCGGCAACGCCGAGGCCGCCCGTCTTGCCGGAGTGCCCGTTGCCCGAGTTCAGACAATCGCTTTCGGACTTGCTGGAGCTGCAGCCGGACTGGCCGGGGTGGTGTCATCGTCAAGGGCGCTGTCTGCACTGCCATCTGATGACTTCAGCTTCGTGTTCGGGGTCATCGCTGCTGTGGTGGTCGGCGGGACGTCAATAGCCGGAGGTGAGGGCGCAGTCTGGCGCACGGTTGCCGGCGCTTTCTTCATTGCGTTGATGGTCAATGGCTTCAACCTGCATCAAGTCGATCCGATTTGGCAGCGGGTAATCCAGGGCGGCGTCATCCTGGGTGCGGTAGCCATCGACTCTTGGACGCAGCGCCGGCCGCAATGAGCCCAATGAGGTCGCGGCAACAGAATCGAACGGTTGATGTTGCCGTCGTCGGCGGCGGAATCGCTGGCGCTTCGTGTGCTTATCACCTGGCTCGAGAAGGGTTCGGCACACTGTTGGTGGAGCGGGAAACGGAGTTGGGGACTCACAGCACGAGCCGCTCTGCCGCCACGCTGGTGCCGGGATATGGAGGGTTGGAGAACGATGCGTTGACCGAGGCCGGTCTAGCGTTCTTCAAGTCCAAAGCTGCTGGGATGGCTGAACATCCTCTGCTATTTCCTCGTGATCTGCTCTGGATCTATCCGGCCGAACCTGAGAGCGCGAACCGTAATTTACCTGGTGCCACCCCACTTGGCATCGACGCGGCTCTTGTGATGTGCCCGGTTCTGCGTCCAGAGGGGATCACTGCCGCAGCCGCGCAAACGGGGAGCTTCGACATCGACGTTGAGGGCTTGCTCCAGGCACTAGTTCGCGGCGCAAAACAAAATGGCGCCCAAGTATGGCAGTCCTCTGAGGCAGAGGATGTGCGTCGACGAAGTGGGCATTGGCAGGTGAACGCAGGCGTCGATGTCAAAGCCCGAGTTCTTGTCAACGCCGCGGGGGCATGGGCCGATGAATTGGCAGAGCGAGCAGGCCTTGCTCCGGCAGGCTTGAGGGCGCTCAAGCGGACCGCGTTCGTGTCGCCGGTCACAGGAGGCGGCCAGCACCTTCCCATGGTGGTGGCCGCTGATGGCTCCTTCTACTTCAAGCCCGATGTGGGCGGCCTCATGCTTTGCTCGCCGGCAGACGAGACACCTATGCCGCCAAGTGATCCCCGTCCCGACGAACTCGATGTCGCCTACGCCATTGACCGAATCAACGCTCACAGCACCTTGCAGATTCGAAGCGTCCGGCGAGCTTGGGCGGGCCTCCGCGTCTTCGCGCCTGACCGCCAACCGGTTATCCAGCCCCACCGGGCCGATCCCACCTTTGTCTTGTGTGTCGGTCTGGGTGGCACCGGGGTGCAGACTGCTCCTGGAGCAGGACAAAGAGTGGCCGAAATCGTTCGGCAGCTCTTCTAGGCTTGAGTCGCTGCTGCCTTATCCTTCGGCGATGAGGTTGGAGCGGGGGTTTTATGCTCGGGATCCGCGGGTAGTGGCCCCCGATCTGCTGAACAAGGTGCTGGTGGCCGGAGAATGCAGGGGGCGGATCGTGGAGGTGGAGGCCTATGCGGGGGCCGATGATCCCGGCAGTCACGGCTTTCGGGGCATGACCCCCCGCACCGAAGTCATGTTCGGGCCGCCTGGACGGCTGTACGTGTATTTCACCTACGGGATGCACTGGTGCGCCAACGTCGTGTGTGGGGTCGAAGGGGAGTGCGCTGCGGTGCTGCTGCGGGCGCTGACCCCGATGGATGGCCTTGACGCGATGCGGGAACGAAGGCCGAAAGCCCACCGGGACCGGGACTTATGCAGCGGGCCCGCCAAGCTCACCGCCGCGCTGGGTATCGACAGCGCGGCCAACGGCGCCGATTTAGTGACCGCCGGTTCGGGGATCGAGATGCTCGATGACGGCACAGCGCCCCCTGCTGAGCCGGGCCGCTCGGTTCGCATCGGCCTCAGCGCCGGCGCCGACTTGCCGTGGCGCTGGTACGTTCCCGGCTGTTCTGACCTGTCGAGGCCCGGCTGATAGGAAAGGCCCTATGTCCGGCTGCCGGAATGCCCGGTTCACAACGGGGGCTGAGGTCCCGACTGCTGGGGTGCGGAGCTGATGGCCGCATCCGACTGGTTGGTCGCCGGTGATCCGCGGCTGCGCTCGAGGGAGGACTTGGCCACGACCCGAGCGCTCTTGGGAGTCTTCAGCGATCCGCTGGGCGACCGCTACCGAGCGCTCATCGACAGCCATCCCGACGCCTGCTTGAGGACGTGCCGGCCTGGGCACCTCACCGGCTCCGCGCTGGTGGTGGACAGAGCTGGAGCCAACACCCTGTTGATGCTCCACGCCAAACTGGGCCGCTGGCTTCAGCCAGGAGGCCACGCCGATGGCGACGCCAACCTGGCCGCGGTGGCCCTGCGGGAGGCCACCGAGGAAACCGGCATCGACGGGCTTCGCCTCTGGCCCGACCCCCTGCACCTCGACATCCACGAGGTGGATCCCCCCGGCGAAGACCCCCACCTGCACTACGACGTCCGCTTCCTGGTGCAGGCCCCCGCCGACGCTGAGCCGAAGCCAAACCACGAATCTAGAGATATGCGATGGGTCCCCCTCGACGCCCTGGGTGATTTCATCAGCGATCCCGGTTTGTTTCGCCTGGCCGAACTGGGCGCCCAGCGGTTGGCGATCTCGAGGTCAATCTAAAAATATTTCCAACAATGTCGATAATTTTCATGTTGACAAATCCAGCGAGGATCAGCCTATACTTGATTTTCAGCCCGGCTGATGGTGTCGGAGCGAAGGGAGCCGGCCATGGGCGAGACTTACGTATCTGTAACGTTGCGGAACCCGCGTGAGCCGGAAAGGGCCTGGCAAGGGCGGTTTCTGGTGGACACCGGAGCTATGGATTGTTTGGTGCCCCGAGCGCAGGCAGAGGCAATCGGCATTGAGCAGCAAGGAAGGCGGATCTACTGGTTGGCCGACGGCAGCGAATGCGAATTCGATTACGGCGTGGCGCAATTCGAGTTCATGGATGAGGTAGTGGGCGGGTGCGTGCTGTTCGGAGATGCCGGCTCAGAGCCGTTGCTTGGACTTACGGCGCTGGAGTCAACCGGCATGGTAGTGGATCCCAAGAGAGACGAACTCAGGCCCGGGGGTCGCTTGCGGCTCTAGCAGGGCATGTGCTTCGCGCCGCGCCGCTGCTAGCCAATGTCTAGGGGATCGCCGCAGGAGGGCATCCGGTTGCGGTCGGCGAAGGCATCCAACAGGGCGTCAACCCCTTCTCCCCGCTCCACACTCACTCGGAACTGGCGGTCTTCGCCGGCCCGGAGAGCCTCGGCGTGGGCCAGACGGTCTTTGAGATAGGACTCCCAGCTGCCCAGCCACAACCCCACTAGCTCTCCGTCCTCGCCGCCGGGGGCGGAGGCGGCCAAGTCGGCTGTCATGTCGGCTAGCACCGCGTTCGAGGCCTCGATCTGGCCTGCCCGGTCGGCCAAATCCGTCGCGTCGCGGGCGGGGGGAAGCCGGTCGAGCTCGTCTCGGGCTTCGGCGCATCGAGCTTCCGCGTGGGCCACCCACTCCCGATCTTCGAGGCGGTCGGGGTTTTCATCGCCGAAAAACCAGATGGTGGCTCCGATCCAGAACGCGGCGAACAGCACGATCACCGCAAATCCCACCATTCCTGCGATTCGCCTGCCCGTCACCTACTCGTTCTCCCTCTGCCCTCGACTCCCGTAGCATGCGCTCGGTGCTTGTAGAACTCGAATCCCGCAGCTTGGTGCAGGACACCACCGACCGGGAACTGCTGGCCCAACGGCTGAGCACCGGGTCTGTCGGGGTGTACCACGGCATTGACCCTACGGCCAGTTCTCTGCACTTGGGCAACCTCATCGGGGTGCTGGTGCTCCGGCGGTTCCAAGAGGCTGGTCACCGGCCCATCGCATTGGTGGGCGGGGCCACAGGCATGGTTGGCGATCCCAGCGGGCGCTCCGACGAGCGCAATCTGCTGGACGACGACACGCTGGCTGCCAATCTGGCAGGCATCAGAGGCCAACTGGAGAAGCTGCTGGACTTTGATGGAGACGCCGAGCTGGTCAACAACTACGACTGGACTCGCGACCTCACCCTCATCGAGTTTCTGAGGGACACCGGCAAGCACGCCACGGTGAACCAGATGGCGGCCAAGCACTCGGTGCGCAGCCGCATGGAGAGCGAATCAGGCATCTCCTACACCGAGTTCACCTACATGCTGTTGCAGGCCTACGACTATTGGTGGTTGCACACCCACCACCACTGCGAGCTCCAGATCGGCGGCTCCGACCAGTGGGGCAACATCACCGCTGGGGTGGACCTCATCCGCCGCCGCTCCGGCGCCCAGGCTCACGGCCTCACTTGGCCGCTGCTCACCCGATCCGACGGGGCCAAGTTCGGCAAAACCGCAGAGGGGGCGATCTGGCTCGATCCCGAGCGCACCAGTCCCTATCGGTTCCACCAGTACTTCGTGCAAGTACCCGACGAAGATGTGGAGCGCAGCCTGCTTCAGTTCACCATGCTGTCGGTGGGGGAGATTGCCGAGGTGGTCGAGGCCCATCAGGGCGATCCCGGGCGTCGGGAGGCCCAGCGGACCCTGGCCAACGAGGTCACCTCTCTGGTGCACGGTCCGTCTGCGGCCGTTGCTGCTGAGGAAGCGGCCAAAATCCTGTTCGGTTCTCCGGTGGGCGATATGGACGAGGCTGCCTTGGAGGCGGTCGCCGACGAGGTGCCGACTTCGGACATCTCCCTGACCGCTGACGGCGGGTTCGACGCCGCCTCAAACACCTTCGACCTGGTTGAGCTGTTGGCCTCAACCGGGCTGGCCACTTCCAAGGGTGATGCCCGTCGGGGGCTGGCAGAGGGGTCGGTGTACGTGAACAATGAGCGGGTTTCCGGGGAGGCGCCGGCCGTGGCTGCCAAGCGACTGCTACACGGCCGCTACCTGCTGCTTCGGCGGGGGAAGCGCCGCCACCATCTGCTGCGAGTGAACAAGAACGAATCCCCTGAATGAGTTGACGTTGCTGGTCAGCGCCGGTAGCGTTACCACCCGCCTCTGAAACGGGTTGCCCTCGGGTTGCCCGCAGTGGCAGAGCACGGTTTGGCTTGTCTGGACCGATGCGGTTCTCCCGGACACGGGTCACCGCCTCACGCTCCTTGAAAACGGAAGAGAGGACGGAAAAGCCAGTGCGGGCGACGTCTTGGCGCACCTCGCGTTCAAGTCGTCGACCTAACACAATTCCAAGGAAAATTAGTCAGGAAGGGTTTCGACCCTTTTGACTTTCCGGAATCGCTTCGTCTCGCCGAGGCAATTTGTGAGACGAGCAAATGATCAAAGGCGGTGAATCCCCTCGGGGAGGAGCCGCTGGAGATATTGACGGAGAGTTTGATCCTGGCTCAGGACGAACGCTGGCGGCGTGCCTAACACATGCAAGTCGAACGAAGATTGCCTTCGGGTAATACTGAGTGGCGAACGGGTGCGTAACACGTGAGGAACCTGCCCCGAAGACTGGGACAACCACGGGAAACTGTGGCTAATACCAGATGCCCTCCGCTGATCGCATGATCGGCAGAGGAAATGCTCCGGCGCTTCGGGAGGGCCTCGCGGCCTATCAGCTTGTTGGTGAGGTAACGGCTCACCAAGGCATCGACGGGTAGCTGGTCTGAGAGGACGATCAGCCACACTGGGACTGAGACACGGCCCAGACTCCTGCGGGAGGCAGCAGTGGGGAATCTTGCGCAATGGGCGAAAGCCTGACGCAGCAACGCCGCGTGGGGGATGAAGGCCCTCGGGTTGTAAACCCCTTTCAGCAGGGACGAAATTGACGGTACCTGCAGAAGAAGCCCCGGCCAACTACGTGCCAGCAGCCGCGGTAACACGTAGGGGGCAAGCGTTGTCCGGAATTATTGGGCGTAAAGAGCTCGTAGGCGGTTTGGTAAGTCAGATGTGAAAGGTTAGGGCTCAACCCTAAGATTGCATCCGATACTGCTATGACTAGAGTCCGGTAGAGGAGTGTGGAATTCCTGGTGTAGCGGTGAAATGCGCAGATATCAGGAGGAACACCGACGGCGAAGGCAGCACTCTGGGCCGGTACTGACGCTGAGGAGCGAAAGCGTGGGTAGCAAACAGGATTAGATACCCTGGTAGTCCACGCCGTAAACGTTGGGCACTAGGTGTGGGGCCTTATCAACGGGTTCCGTGCCGTAGCTAACGCATTAAGTGCCCCGCCTGGGGAGTACGGCCGCAAGGCTAAAACTCAAAGGAATTGACGGGGGCCCGCACAAGCGGCGGAGCATGTTGCTTAATTCGAGGCAACGCGAAGAACCTTACCTGGGTTTGACATGTACGGAAAAGCCATAGAGATATGGTGTCCTTCGGGGCCGTACACAGGTGGTGCATGGCTGTCGTCAGCTCGTGTCGTGAGATGTTGGGTTAAGTCCCGCAACGAGCGCAACCCTCGTCCTATGTTGCCAGCACGTAATGGTGGGGACTCGTAGGAGACCGCCGGGGTCAACTCGGAGGAAGGTGGGGACGACGTCAAGTCATCATGCCCCTTATATCCAGGGCTGCAAACATGCTACAATGGCCGGCACAACGGGCAGCGACACCGCGAGGTGAAGCGAATCCCTGAAAACCGGTCTCAGTTCGGATTGGAGTCTGCAACTCGACTCCATGAAGTCGGAGTCGCTAGTAATCCCGGATCAGCAACGCCGGGGTGAATACGTTCCCGGGCCTTGTACACACCGCCCGTCACACCACGAAAGTCGGCAACACCCGAAGTCAGCGGCCTAACTCTTTTGAGGGGGAGCTGCCGAAGGTGGGGTTGGCGATTGGGGTGAAGTCGTAACAAGGTAGCCGTACCGGAAGGTGCGGCTGGATCACCTCCTTTCTAAGGAGTTCCGTTTCCACTTGAAACCGCCGAATGGTGGATTTAAGTTCGGACACTCCCAGTTGATGCACTGGTTTCTCTTGTCCTCTCTTCCGCTTTGAGGGAGCGTGTTTTTCACGCTCGAGGCTCTGCTTGAACGGTTTATTCCTTGTTCAGCATCCTCCTGTGCTCTTTGAGAACTGCATAGCGAGCACGAGCATCTGATCGAAATTAGAGTTCTTCGATGTATGAATCTTCCAAGCTACGAAGAGCCAACGGTGGATGCCTTGGTGCCTACGACCGATGAAGGACGTGAGAGGCTGCGATAAGCCTCGGGGAGCTGCCGACTGAGCTTCGATCCGGGGATGTCCGAATGGGGAAACCTGATACCTGTAAAGGGGTATCACTCCGGTGTGAACACATAGCACCGGTAGAGGGAACCAGGTGAACTGAAACATCTAAGTAACCTGTAGGAAAGGAAAGCAACCGCGACTCCCTTAGTAGCGGCGAGCGAAATGGGAAAAGCCTAAACCGTGCCGGTGGAATAGCCTGGTGGCGTTGCCGGTTCGGTGTTGTGGGGCCTCAGAGGAGGAGCACCAGATCCTCCACGAAGTTACAAATGTGCGTGGTAGTGGAATCGTTCTGGAAAGGCGAGCCACAGGGGGTAAGAGCCCCGTACACGAAACTGCTGCACACTTCGCTGAGTGTCCCCGAGTAGCGCCGTTGCCGTGTAATTCGGCGTGAATCTGCGAGGACCACCTCGTAAGGCTAAGTATATGTAGGCAACCGATAGTGAACTAGTACCGTGAGGGAAAGGTGAAAAGTACCCCGGGAGGGGAGTGAAATAGTACCTGAAACCGTTGGTTTACAAGCAGTCAGAGCGTCGTCTCAACCCGATGATCTTCGGATCGTCAATCTGAGATCGCGATGGCGTGCCTTTTGAAGAATGAGCCAACGAGTTACGGTATGTGGCGAGATTAACCTGTGAAGGGAAGTCGGAGCGAAAGCGAGTCTTAACTGGGCGTACAGTCGCATGCCGTAGACCCGAAGCCGGGTGATCTATCCATGGGCAGTGTGAAGCGGGGGTAAGACTCCGTGGAGGCGCGAACCGACCTAGGTTGAAAACTGGGCGGATGACCTGTGGATAGGGGTGAAAGGCCAAACAAACCCGGAGATAGCTGGTTCTCCGCGAAATGCATTTAGGTGCAGCGTTGTGCGTTCAACCATGGAGGTAGAGCACTGGATGGGCTAGGGGGCCGACAAGCTTACCGAACTCAGCCAAACTCCGAATGCCATGGTTCCAGAGCACAGCAGTGAGACCCCGGGGGATGAGCTTCGGGGTCGAAAGGGAAACAGCCCAGACCGCCAACTAAGGTCCCTAATTTCTAGCTAAGTGGTAAACGATGTGGGATTGCACAGACAGCCAAGAGGTTGGCTTAGAAGCAGCCACCCTTGAAAGAGTGCGTAACAGCTCACTGGTCGAGTGATCCTGCGCGGACAATGTAACGGGGCTTAAGCTAGAAACCGAAGTTGCGGATTTCTGCCATTAGGCAGGAGTGGTAGCGGAGCGTCGGGCTTGGAGTGAAGCGGCAGCGTGAGCTGACGTGGACCGAGTCCGAGTGAGAATGTTGGTATGAGTAGCGAGAGAGGGGTGAGAAACCTTTCCGCCGAAAGCCCAAGGGTTCCTGGGGAAGGCTAATCCTCCCAGGGTGAGTCGGGAGCTAAGGCGAGGCCGACAGGCGTAGTCGATGCACAACCGGTTGATATTCCGGTACCGCTGTGAACGCGTCCAGGCTTAACCGGTGTTGCTAAGGGGATGCCTGTCCCGCAAAGGGACAGGAGAAACCGACCCACACCGGAGCGGCCAGCAACGCGGGGACGCAGAGAGGTAGGTGAACCCAGGCGACGGTAGTTCCTGGGGTAAGCGTGTAGGGTGGGGCCCAGGTAAGTCCGGTCCCCATAAAGCCTGAGGCGTGATACCGAACCGCATGAGGTGAAGTCACTGATCCTGTACTGCCAAGAAAAGCCGCTAGCGAGCTTTCACGGCGCCCGTACCCCAAACCAACACAGGTGGGCAGGTAGAGAATACCAAGGCGATTGGGAGAACTATGGTTAAGGAACTCGGCAAATTACATCCGTAACTTTGGGATAAGGATGACCCCAGTAAAGTGATGGGCTTCGCGCCCGGAGCTTGATCGGGTGGCACAAACCAGGGGAAAGCGACTGTTTACTAAAAACACAGCAGCGTGCGAAGTCGTAAGACGCTGTATACGCTGTGACGCCTGCCCGGTGCTGGAAGGTTACGGGGAGGGGTTAGCCGTAAGGCAAAGCTCTGAACCTAAGCCCCAGTAAACGGCGGCCGTAACTATAACGGTCCTAAGGTAGCGAAATTCCTTGTCGGGTAAGTTCCGACCTGCACGAATGGCGTAACGACTTTCCCACTGTCTCAACCATAGACCCAGCGAAATTGAAGTACGAGTAAAGATGCTCGTTAGCTACAGAAGGACGGAAAGACCCCGTGGACCTTTACTACAGCTTGATATTGGTGTTTGGTATGTGTTGTGCAGGATAGGTGGGAGACTTGGAAGCATGGACGCTAGTTTGTGTGGAGTCAACCTTGAAATACCACTCTGCATATGCTGGGCATCTAACTTAGGCCCGTAATCCGGGTTGAGGACAGTGTCAGGTGGGTAGTTTGACTGGGGCGGTCGCCTCCCAAAGAGTAACGGAGGCGCCCAAAGGTTCCCTCAGCCTGGTTGGCAATCAGGCGTCGAGTGTAATGGCACAAGGGAGCTTGACTGCGAGACCGACGGGTCGAGCAGAAACGAAAGTTGGGCATAGTGATCCGGCGGTTGCGTGTGGAAGCGCCGTCGCTCAACGGATAAAAGGTACCCCGGGGATAACAGGCTCATCTTCCCCAAGAGTCCATATCGACGGGAAGGTTTGGCACCTCGATGTCGGCTCATCGCATCCTGGGGCTGAAGCAGGTCCCAAGGGTTGGGCTGTTCGCCCATTAAAGCGGTACGCGAGCTGGGTTTAGAACGTCGTGAGACAGTTCGGTCCCTATCCTCTGTAGCCGAAGGTGATTTGAGGAAGGCTGTCCCTAGTACGAGAGGACCGGGACGGACGCAGCTCTCGTGTGCCAGTTGTCCTGCCAAGGGCATGGCTGGTTAGCGACCTGCGGAAAGGATAACCGCTGAAAGCATCTAAGTGGGAAGCCTGTTCCAAGATGAGATCACCCACCGGGTAAACCGGGTAAGGCCCGTGGCAGAACACCACGTTGATAGGCCGGAAGTGTACGCATGGCGACATGTTCAGCTGACCGGTACTAATCGGCCGAGGGCTTGGTTCTACATCATTAACTCGATGTCGAATTGGATGTTCGTGCTCGCTGTGGAGTTCTTGAAGCACTGCCTCATTGACAAGAACATAAAGGTTTCGGTGGCGATGGCGGTGGGGTCACACCCGTTCCCATTCCGAACACGGAAGTTAAGCCCACCAGCGCCGATGGTACTTGGGCGGAGACGCCCTGGGAGAGTAGGTCGCCGCCGGATTTCGCAAAAAGCGGGGAGCCATTTGGCTCCCCGCTTTCGTTTACTCGCGGTTAACGCCAGCCGTCTCGGTAGACTTTGGCGGTGTCTTCTGGTGGAGGGTCTGCCCGCAAGCCTCCCAATCGCAGGAGGCCTCCTCAGCAGCGGACCCATCAGAGCAAGGGCAAAGACGGCCCTCCGAGAGGCCGAAAGACGGCGAATCGAAGGCCTGATGGGCGGGACTCTGATGGGCGGGGTAGGTCGGATCGGCGGGACTTTGATGGGTGGGGTAGGTCGGATCGGCGGGACTCTGATGGGCGGGGTAGGTCCGATCGGCGGGACTCTGATCGCAGAGGGCCTCCGGGCAGGGGAAGATCCGATCGCCGGGGACCTCAAAGCAGGGGAAGGGATGAGTCGCCTCCACCCAAGGGGCCGCGGGGGATGGGATCTGTGGCCCGCAGGGGTGCGGCCAAAGTGGTGGAGCCGCCTCTGGAACCCGAGGAAAAAGCACCACCAGAGGTTGTCGAAGAAACGGCGGAGGAGGCTGAAGAGGCCCGATTGCGGGCCGAGCGGCGAGAGGCTCGCCAAGCCCGAACTCAGCAACTTCGCGCCGAGGCTAAGGAAGCCGTTCAGCGGGGCAACCTGAGCGAAGAACCCGAAAACCCACCCAGCAAGAAACAACGGGGGCGAAGGCGAGCTCCATTGCCCGAGGGCGGCCCGTCACCCAAAGCCCAGGGTCTGGAAGAGGCGGTGGGGCGCAGAGATGGACCTCGATACCGCCAACGGCTGGAGCGAGCCGAGGTGGCCTATGAGCAAGGCGATTACCACAAAGCGTGGAGGGCTCTCGACGGGATGGCCAAGGATGCTCCCAAGGTGCCCGAAGTAAGGGAGCTGACCGGCCTGACCCTTTACCGCCTGGGTCGCTGGGAATTGGCCGCCCGGGAGCTGGAGGCTTTCCGAGAGCTCACCGGCCGCATCGACCTCCACCCGGTTCTGGCCGACTGCCACCGAGCCCAGCAGCGGTGGGTCGACGTCGACGAGCTGTGGGCTGAGCTAAAGGCCTCTGAGGCGAGCACTGCGGTACTCGTCGAGGGGAGAATCGTGGCGGCCGGAGCGCTGGGCGATCGCGGAGAGCTCACGGAAGCGGTTCAACTGCTGTCCGCCAATTTCCAGCGTCCTCGACGGGCCAAAGAGCATCACATGCGCCAGGCCTACGCCCTGGCCGATCTATGCGAGCAGGCTGGCGAGATCCCCCGGGCGCGGGAGCTTTTTGGCTGGCTGGTCGACCAGGATGAGCTTTATGTGGACGTGGCCGAGCGGTTGTCCGGGCTTCGGTAAACCATGCGCTCGATTGGAGTTCCCTCAGGGGTAAGGTGAGAGAAACCGGCCCTTTGTTCAAAGGAGAGGCAGACCGTGGACTTTGAAGCACTTCTGGGCGACGAGGCCGAATCGCTCTTGGCGCACGAATCCAAGACCATTCCCCGGGAGGATCTGAGCCTGCCCGGACCCGATTTCGTGGACCGGGTAATGGCCAGCACCGACCGGTCTCCTCAAGTGCTGCGCAACCTTCAGTCGCTGTTCGACCACGGTCGGCTGGGAGGCACCGGTTACGTCTCCATCCTGCCGGTGGACCAGGGCATCGAGCACTCGGGGGCGGCTTCCTTCGCACCCAATCCCTGCTACTTCGACCCCGCCGGCATTGTGGAGCTGGCCATCGAAGGGGGCTGCAACGCGGTGGCCTCCACATTCGGCGTGCTGGGGGCCACCTCCCGGAGCTTCGCCCACCGCATCCCGTACATCGTCAAGCTCAATCACAACGAGCTGCTCACCTATCCCAACAAGTTCGACCAGGTGATGTTCGGGTCGGTGGAGCAGGCCTACGACCTCGGCGCGGCCGGTGTAGGGGCCACCATCTACTTCGGCTCCGAAGAGTCCACCCGCCAGATCCAAGAGGTGGCCGAGGCCTTCTACCGGGCCCATGAGTGCGGGCTGTTCACCGTTTTGTGGTGCTACCTGCGGAACTCCGGCTTCAAAGTGGACGGCACCGACTATCACGCCGCGGCCGACCTCACCGCCCAGGCCAACCACATCGGGGTGACCATCGAGGCCGACATCATCAAGCAGAAGCTCCCCGAGAACAACGGCGGCTATAACGCCCTCGGGTTCGGCAAGACCCACCCGCTGGTGTACGACGAGCTGACCACCGACCATCCGATCGATCTCACCCGCTGGCAGGTGGCCAACTGCTACATGGGCCGCATAGGCCTCATCAACTCCGGAGGGGCGTCGTCGGGGGCCAGCGATCTGGCCGAAGCGGTGCGAACCGCGGTCATCAACAAGCGAGCCGGCGGCCTCGGCCTCATCAGCGGCCGCAAAGCCTTCCAACGCCCCGTCGCCGAGGGCGTAGAACTCCTAAACGCCATCCAAGACGTCTACCTCTCCGACTCGGTAACCATCGCCTAGCTGAGGCGACCAGGGAGGGTGTCCCTGGGCTGCTGGGAAAGCACCGGGCAGCAAGTCGTCTACAACATTGTTGTTCAATCAGCAACGCTACTCTAGGATGTCCGCCGTGAACGCCCAAGAAGCCGTGGAAGCCTCGTCCTGGAAGCGAGCGGCGGCGATAGCCGAGCACGGATCGCTGATGGGGGCAATCGACGCCGGTTCCATCCCCCCCACAGCCACCGTCTCGGTGGCCGAACTGGTGGTACTCGGCCTTCTGGCCCAAGACGTGAAGACGTTTATCGGCGTATTGGGGCACGGATCGACCGCGCTGGGCCGGGCGATTGAGATCTACGAAGATTCGGGCATCGTGCAGTTTTTGGCAGTGCGCCATGAAACCGAAGCGGCCCATGCGGCAAGCGCTCTTCGGATGGCAACCGGACGTCGGGCCGCGGTCGTGACCTCCATCGGCCCCGGCGCGCTTCAAGCATTCGCAGGATCGCTGACGTCGGCGCTGAACCAAGTGGGCGTCTGGCACATCTACGGCGATGCGACCACCGAGGCCGAGGGCCCGAACATGCAGGACTTGCCCGGTACTCAACAGCTCGGATGGCAGCGGCTGACATCCACGATGGGATCCAGCTACTGCCTGCACACGCCGCACTCGATTACCCACGCGCTTCAACAGGGTGCAGCGGTGGTGGACCACCCCTACCGGCCCGGCCCGTTCTTTCTTCTGCTGCCCCTGAATGTCCAGCCCGCGGTGGTTAGCGACTTCAACCTCAGACGGCTGCCGCCCGGGGGCGGCAGCCGACTCGGACCGGCCCCGGCTGACCGGATCAAGATGGCGGTTCAAGCCCTGAAGAGGGCAAACCGCGTAGTGGTCAAGGTCGGGGGCGGCGCCCGCAATTTGGGGGCGCTTTTGGATCGCCTGCTAACCGGCATCGACGGGGTGGCGGTGATGTCGCCCAACTCCGTGGGCACGCTGCCCCCCGACAACCCCCGCAACATGATGGTCGGAGGGTCCAAGGGCTCCATCTCGGGAAATTTCGCCATGGAGTACGCCGATACCCTCGTAGTGCTCGGATCGCGGGCGGTATGCCAGTCGGATTGCTCGCGAACCGGCTACCCCAATGTGTCCACGGTGGTGAACATCAACGCCGATGCCGCCGCCGCAACCCATTACACGGGCACGACGGCGCTGGTCGGCGACTTGGAGGAGACGGTGAGGGCGCTCTGCGCCGAACTCGACCGCCAAGGCCCGGCCAGCACCGAAGCGTCGTCATGGCTGGTCAAATGCCAGGAGGCGCGCCGCCAGTGGGACGAGTATCTCGACGTCCGGGTGAAGCCGGTTTTGTTGGACGACCCCCGCTGGGGTCGAGAGGTGCTGTCTCAGCCGGCCGCGCTGCGCATCATCGAGGACTGGGCTCATCGGCGGCAGGTTGTGCGGTGGTTCGACGCCGGCGAGGTGCAGGCCACGGCTTTCCAGATCAGCCGCGACCGGGAACCCAATGCCAGTTTCACCGATGGGGGGGCGAGCTACATGGGATTCGGCGCCTCGGCTGTGATGGCCACCGCAATGGATCTCGACATGTCCTACTCGCTGTCGGTGGTCGGCGACGGGTCGTTCATCATGAGCCCCCAGTCGCTGATCGATGGAGTGGTCCACGGCGCCCGTGGGGCAATCGTAGTCTTAGACAACCGCAGGATGGGCGCCATCTCCGCGCTCCAGGAATCCCAGTACGGTATGGCGTATGCCACTTTCGACAATGCAGAAGTGGACTATGTGGCACTGGCGTCGTCAATTGAGGGGGTTACCGCGGTATCAGGCGAAGGTGGCGCAGAGGGCCTTGTGGCCGCCCTCGACCTGGTCTATGAACGCGGCGGGGTCGGACTGGTACACGTCCCGGTGTACTACGGGCCAGATCCCGCGGGCTCCATCGGTGCCTTCGGACGTTGGAATGTCGGCACATGGGTGGCTGAGACGCAGGTTTTGCGCCACGGAATCGACCTGTAGACAGCAGAGGAGGGGGAGCGCAGATGACCCAGATGACCCAGCAACCACAGGCCTCGTTTTGGAATGGCGCTTGGAACGGGCACGGACCGACGCTCGAGGTGGTCAACCCCGCCGACGAGTCGGTGGCGGCGAAGATCGCCACCGTGACCGCTGGAGATGTCCGTGACGCGTTGGATCGGGCATCGGATGCCCTGGATCTGTGGCGGTCGGCCGATCCCTGGGACCGGTGCCACCGGCTCCGGGCGATGGCCGAGTACATCCGAGAACGCGGGCGTGAGATCGCGGCCAGCGTCACGGCCGAGCAGGGCAAGCCGATAGAGCAGGCCGAAGGCGAGGTGAAGGCGGCCGCCGACCAGTTCGACTGGTGTGCCGACGAGGCCCGCCGCATCTACGGCCGGTCGATCCCGGCCCGAGACCGCGGTCGGCGGTTGCTCGTGCAGCGCGAGCCAGTCGGGGTTGTGGGCGCATTCTCAGCTTCGAACTTCCCCTGCCTGTTGCCGGCGCGAAAGATCGCCGCCGCCGTTGCAGCCGGGTGTACGGTGGTGGCGAAGCCGGCCGAGGAGGCTCCCAGCGGGGCGCTGTGGCTGGCCAAGGCGGCTGAGGCAGCGGAGCTTCCGCCTGGTGTGGTCAATGTGGTGGTGGGTGATCCCCAACTCATCTCAGATTTGGTTCTCGACGACCGACGGGTGCGCAAGATAACCCTGACCGGATCGATTCCGCTGGGGCGCCGAATCATGGCCCGGGCCGCAGTGGATTTGAAGTCGGTTTCGCTCGAGCTCGGCGGCCACGCGCCGGTGGTGGTGCTGGACGATGCCGACCCGCAGTGGGCCGGCTCGCTGTCGGCGAGGGGGAAGTTCCGGAATGCGGGCCAGGTTTGCATCGCCCCCAGCCGGTTCCTCGTGCCTGCTGCCATCCACGACGAGTATGTCGACAGCTTCGTCCGAGTGGCCGTGTCGCTCCGCCTGGGCCCGGGGGATGACCGCTCGTGCGACATCGGCCCGCTACAGAGCGAGCGCCGGTTGGAGGAGATAGAGCGCTTGGTTGCCACCGCGGTGGACGAGGGGGCGCGCGTGGAATCGGGCGGACGCCGGGCCGCTCAAGCCGGATCCGGCTGGTGGTATGAGCCGACGGTGCTAACCGGGGTCAAACCTGGGGCCGAGATCATGAGCACGGAGCCATTCGGTCCCCTCGCGCCGATCCACGCCTACCCAGACCTCGGCACCGCCATCGACATCGCCAATTCGGTCGATTTCGGCTTGGCCGGATTCGTGTTGGGAGGGTCTCTGGCCAGGTGCCTCGATGTCGCCGACCGACTCGAAGTCGGCATGGTCGGCATCAACGAGTTCGCCATCGCGCTGGCCGAGGCGCCGTTCGGCGGCGTGAAGCACAGCGGGTTCGGGCGAGAAGGCGGCGCCGAGGGCGTTGGCGAGTTCACCGTTTCCAAGTACATCAACATCGGGCCGTGACAGTCAGCGAGTGCGGTCAATGCCCAATTCTCGGCCAGGGATTTCCATGAGGTGGGAGCAGTTGCCCGAGGCGGAGAACTCCGGCGTCTTTCAAGGCCCGACCTCCTACGGAGACCCGGGATTCAGCCGGTTCGTGCGGTCGGCGTTTCTGGCCGCCGCCGGCTACGACGAGCAGGACACGAGCCGGCCGATCATCGGAATAGGCCACTCGATCAGCGACTTCTCGCCCTGCCATCGGGAGATGCCGGCGCTGTTGGACGCGGTCAAGCGGGGAGTGGCCGAGGCCGGGGCTGTGCCCATGGCATTTCCCACGATGTCGCTGGGCGAAGTCTTCCTCAACCCGACCAGCATGATGTTCCGCAACCTGCTGTCGCTGGAGGCAGAAGAGCTGATCCGGGCCCAGCCGATGGATGCGGTGGTGCTGCTAGGAGGCTGCGACAAGACAGTGCCCGGCCAGCTCATGGGAGCGATCTCAGCCGGCAGGCCGGCCCTCGAGGTGGTGGCCGGACCGATGATCGCCGCAAACTGGCGGGGTGAGCGGATAGGCGCTTGCACCGATTGCCGACGGATGTGGGCAGGCCACCGCGCCGAGCAGATTGGTGAGGCCGAGATCGCCGAGGTCTCCACCGCGCTCGCCCCCACCGGCGGCACCTGCATGGTGATGGGCACCGCCTCCACGATGGCGGTGGTGGTGGAGGTCCTCGGATTGGCGATTCCGGGGTCGGCCACCGCGCCGGCGCCAAGCGGCGACCGCCTTCGGGTCGGCGTTCGCTCGGGCCGCCGCATCTTGGAGATGGTCGAGGAGGGTCTGACTCCCGACCGGGTTCTGTCCAAGGCCAGCTTTCTCAATGCCGCGACCGTGCTCGGCGCAATCGGCGGATCGACCAACGCCGTAATCCACCTGTTGGCCCTTGCCGGCCGAGCGGGTATCGACCTGTCGCTGACCGAGATCGGCGACGCATCGGCCGGGGTGCCGGTTGTGGTCGACTGCCGTCCGGCCGGAACTGGCTTTCTGGACGACCTCCACAATGCCGGGGGAGTGCCAGCCCTGCTCTCTGAGATCTCATCGCGGCTCGACCTCGATGCCCGCACCGCGATGGGCACCACCTTGGGAGAGTCGCTTGAAGAGGTCTCCGGCGCTCCTGTGTGGCCGTCGGCCCTGCGGCCGGTTGGCCGCCCGGTTACCAGCCAGGAGGGCTTGGTGGTGCTGAAAGGATCGCTGGCCCCCGAAGGGGCGGTGATCAAAGCTGGGGCGGCCACCCCGCAGCTCTTGCAGCACCGCGGTCGGGCAGTGGTTTTCAACGGGACCGAAGACATGCAGAGCCGGCTGGAGACCGCCGACATCGAACCCGACTCAGTGTTGATCCTGCGGGGCTGCGGGCCGGCCTCGGCCGGCATGCCGGAGGCCGGAGCGATCCCGATCCCCAAGCGGCTCGCCGCGGCCGGGGTGACCGACATGGTGCGCATCTCCGATGGTCGCATGAGCGGCACCGCGTTTGGCACCGTCGTGTTGCACGTGACCCCTGAGTCGGCCATCGGCCCGCTCGGTCTTGTGGAAGACGGCGATCTGGTGGTTCTCGACGTGCCGGCAAGGCGGCTCGACGTGCTGGTGGACGAGGAGACCCTGGCTAAACGAGAGGCGACCCGCCACGCCCTTCCCCCGCAGCCCACTCGCTGGCGGCGATTGCAGGCTGAGGCCATTACCCAGGCCGACCTCGGCGCCGATCTGCGCTGGCCATGAACCGTTATGTCCAACACAATGATACCGTTGTTTGTAACACAAAAATGTTGCATATATAGCAAAGAATGTCTAAGATGCTGCCGGGCGTGACACTGGTTGCATCCAAACAGAGACCCACGGAGGGAAGTCGCAATGACATACCGAAACAAGACGCGGCGGAGCTGGCTGAAGTTATCGATCCTCATCGTGCTTGCGCTGGTAGTTGCCGCCTGTGGCAACGACGACGATGCCCCAGAGGCAATGGAGCCCCCGGCCACCGTGGCCCCGGCTACCGAGGCCCCGGCCACCGAGGCCGGTGGTGATGAGCCCGAGGCAACCGCGGCCCCGGTCGATCTCGGCAGTATCGAGGTCGGGCACTATTTCGGTTCGGATCTGGGCCAGCAGGCCATCATCGATATCAATCAGACGTTTGGGATGGGCGAGGTATCAATCAGCCCCATCGAGCACGAGGCCTTCAAAGATCAGATACTGGTTGCGCTGGCCGGAGGAGAGCCGCCGGATGTGTTCTCGTACTGGGCCGGGGCTCGAACCGCCTCGGTGCAGGGCAACGGCCATCTGCAACCCATCACCGCCGCCTTCGACGGCGCCGACGTCTGGAACAATTTCCCGCAGGCACTGGTGGATGCCGGCATCTACGACGGTGAGCCCTACCTGCTCCCGTTCGGGTTCCATTACGTGGCGTTCTTCTACAACCCGCAGGTCATGGCCGATGCCGGCGTGACCGAGATGCCGACAACCTGGGATGAGCTGATTGCCGCCGCCGACCAGATCGCCGCTTCGGGGGCCAAGCCGTTCGCCCTCGGCTCCATGAACCGGTGGCCGGCGCAGTTCTGGTTTGACTTCTTGATGCTGCGCACCGCTGGACCCGACTACCGGGCGCAGCTGATGTCGGGCGAGGCCTCCTATGAGGATCCGGAGGTGACCGCGGTTCTCGAGCGTTGGAAAGAACTGGTGGATGCCGGTTACTTCGTCGACGACGCCAACGCCTACACCTGGACCGATGCCGCCGATGCGGTGGCCAACGGAGAGGCGGCCATGACGCTCATGGGCACATGGATCACCGGATACTGGGACGGCAACGGCCTGGTGCCGGTGGACGATTACGACTTCTTCAACTTCCCGGTCATCGACCCGGCAGTGGAGAACGCGGCGCTGGGCCCGATTGACGGATGGGTGGTCACCGCGGCCGCCGCCAATCCCGAAGGGTCGTTCGCCCTGCTCGAGCACTACGCGTCGCCCGAGAACCAACTCGACTGGGCCATCGGCCAGGGAGCACTGCCGCCGAACTCCAACGCCGACACCAGTCAACTCAACCCGGTTATGCAGAAGGCGCTAGGCGAGGTGGAAGTAGCCGACTCTTATTCGTTCAACTACGACTTGGCCACGCCGCCTGCGGTAGCGGAGTTCGGTTTGGACATGTTCCAAGCGTTCATGGACAACCCGGCTGGCTACGCCGATCTGCAAGCAGACACCCAGTCGGCAGCAGCCGAGGCATTCGCGGGCTAGGAACCCCCCTCCTTCTCAACCATCTCGGATGCTGTTGTCCCGTGGTGGCACCGATTCTGTGCCGGTGCCACCACGGGCATGATGGGCGCAGAGCGTGAAGCCGAAAACCCTGTGGACACTGCTGTTCCTCGGACCCCCGGTGGCGTTGTTCGCCGCGATCATCGCGGTGCCCACAGTAGAGGCCTTCCGGCTCAGCTTCACCGATGCCAACATCTTGGGCGGCGCGACGAACTGGACTGGGTTCGACAACTTCACCGAGGCCTTCCAGGACGAGCATGTCCGCAGTTCGATAAGGATCACCCTGCTGTGGACGCTGTTCGGCACGGTGATCCCGCCCGCTCTCGGGCTGGGGGTAGCCGTGCTGCTCCAGAACACGACCCGGTTCGCCACCATCATGAAGTCGCTGCTGTTCGTGCCCGTTGCCATCAGCCTGGTGGTGGTGGCGCAAGTGTGGATCTGGATCTATCAGCCTGACGACGGCCTGCTCAACCAGGTCTTGGGCTTGATAGGACTTGAGCGGTGGGAGAACGCATGGCTGGCCGACCGGTCCACCGCCCTCTACGCCGTGTTCGTCTCATGGGCCTGGCAGCAGACCGTGCTGGCCATGATCTTGTATCTGGCCGGCCTTGCCACCATACCTGCCGAGTACGTGGAGGCGGCCAAGGTAGATGGGGCGACAAAGCTCCAGATCTACTGGAAGGTGGTCATCCCAGTCCTGAGGCCGGTGACCACGGTGGTTCTGTCGCTCATCGCCATCAACTCGCTGCGCAATTTCGATCTGGTGTACGCAATGACTGGAGGCGGGCCCGTCCGGGAGACCGAGACCATGCCGGTGCTGGTCTACCGGACCCTGTTCCGCCTGCACGAGCAGGGTGAAGCCAGTGCCATCTCGATAATCCTGTTCATGATTACCCTCGTCATCGTCGGCGGTTTCATGTGGTGGGGAAGGCGTGGGCGCTATGCCGACTAAACCGGGTCTATTGCGCAGAACTGCCGACCAGTCGGGCGTCGGGCACAGTGGCGCCGCCAGGCGCCGCCAATCGCAGGGCACGCTTCTCAGCGGCCCCGGCCAGCAAAGCCCGCTGCGGCGGCGGTCGGGCACGGTTGCGCTGGCGCTGTTCGTGCTGATCTACCTGGTGCCGGTGCTCGGAGTGCTTCTCACCTCGTTGAAGACGAACAAGGAGATCGCGGCGCGCGGCATCTGGGCCCCGAGCGGCAACCTCACGCTCGATAACTACCTCGATGTGTGGCGAAACGTGAACGTCGACCGCTACCTCATCAACTCGATCCAAGTGACTGTCCCCGCAGTGGTCGTCTCCATTGTCGGCGGCGCGATGATCGGATACGCGCTGGCGAAGCTGCGTCCCCGGGGTGCCAACATCATCCAGATGATCATTCTCTCGGGGCTCTTCGTGCCGCCGCAGGTGCTGCTCGTTCCTCTGTTCACCCTCTTTCGGGAAAGGGACCTGATCAACACGCTGTGGCCGATGATCCTGGTCCACTCGGCGGTGGGGCTGTCGATCACCAGCCTGGTGATGCGCAACTTCTTCGATCAGATTCCCGATTCGCTGCGGTCGGCCGCACTGGTCGACGGCGCCCATGAAGGACAGGTGTTCATCCGGGTGATGCTGCCGCTGGCCCGACCAGCTCTGGCCGCATTGGCTGTTTTGCAGTTCACCTTCATCTGGAACGATTTCTTGTACCCCTTGGTGTTCACCACCTCCGACGACGTGCGGACCATCATGTACGGGCTGTGGTCGGTGGAGGGGCAGTACACCGTGGCCTTCGGGGATCAGGCCGCTTTGGCCGTTATCGCCAGCGTTCCCACGGTTCTGATCTTTCTCATGTTCCAGCGGCATTTCATCCGAGGCCTGCTGGCCGGGGCCATCAAGGGGTAGCGATGGCGGGGACAGAAATCACCAGGGGCGACGGGCCGACGGTACCGGAGAGACTGGGGCAGCCGTGGTACGGGTAGGGATCATCGGCTGCGGGCGGATCTCGGATCTGCACGTGCTTGGTTACCGGGGGCGAGACGACGCGGCCGTGGTGGCGGTGTGCGATATAGACCGCTCCCACGCCGAGGCCAAGGCCGCGCAATGGGGGCTGGGTCCGATCGCGGCTTTCGACGACTACCGCGCGCTGTGTGATTCGGGTTTGGTGGATCTGGTGGAGATCATCGTGCCCCACCATCTCCACTATGAGATCGCGGCCTTCGCCATAGCCGCAGACTTGCATGTGTCGCTGCAAAAGCCGCTGGCGCTCAACCTCGACGACGCCGACAGTCTGGTGGAGGCGGCGGCGGCCACTCCTAGGACGGTCCGCCTCTACGAGAACTTCTTGTTCTACCCGCCGGTGCTCAAGGCCGTGGAGCTCATCGAGCAGGGTCTGATCGGCGAGCCGCTTGCCGTCCGGCTAAAGAGCAACAGCGGGTTCAGCCCCGACGCGTGGCCCATCCCGCTCTCGGCCCACCAATGGCGCCAAGACCCGGCTTCGTGCGGCGGCGGCCCGCTCGTTTTCGACGACGGCCATCACAAGTTCGCCCTGGCCTGGTTGATACTGGGACAGCCGGCCCAGGTCCACGCTTGGATCGGTGCCACCCAGTTCTCCTCGTGGGAGCTCGACGCCCCTTCGCTGGTGTCCATGAGTTACCCGGCCGGGGCAGTGGGGTGTATCGAGGTAGTCCACTCGCCCGACCTCCTCATTCAGGAGACGTCGCACTATGCCCAAGACGACCGGCTGGAGGTGACCGGCACCCGGGGGGTCATCTGGGTCAACCGCGGCCACGGCCAGCTTGGCGACCCCCCGCCAGTGATGAGCTACGCCGATGGACAGGTGAACTCGTACGAGTGCGAGCGGGGCTGGGAGCACTCCTTCATCGGGGCCACCCGCAGCCTGCTCGACGCCCTGGCTGACGGCAGCCCGCCGACGCTCGGCTTTGCCGAGGGGCGCGATATCCTCGCCGCTGCGCTCGGCGCCCAGCAGTCGGCGGCCGAGAGCGCCTCTATCCGCCTAGATGCGCCAGTGGGCCGCTCTCCTCTGCCTATCCGCCGGTCGCTGGCCCACACGCCTATATGGTGGCAGTTCACTGCGACACCGCCTGCTGAGGAGGGTTGATGGCACCACGGATAGCCGGGGCATTGATGACGGGGCTAGATGTCTTGGAGGCGCTCAGCGCGGCCCCTAGCTCCGTTGGAGTCAGCGAGCTGGCTCGCATGATCAACGCCGACAAGGGGAACGTCCACCGCCATCTCGCCGCTCTCGAAAGCCGCGGCTATGTACTCCGCGACGACAACACCAAGACGTATGCCCTGGCTGCGGGGGTAGTGCAGCTCGCCGGAGCGCTGCTACGGAACATGGATCTCGTCACCCAGGCCAGGCCGCTGATGCGGGAGCTGGTGAACGTGACCGGGGAGTCGGTCCACCTGGCCCACAAAACGATGACCGGCGGGGTGTACATCGCCCGCGAGCGCCTGGCACGCCGAGTCACCGTTGAGACCGAAATCGGTTCTCCCGTGGTGATCCACGCCACCTCAACTGGCAAGGCGCTGTACTGCCGAGACACTCCCGAGGAGGTGGAGAGGGTCGCGGCGGCAAACGGCCTCGAGGCATTCACCGACAACACGTTGGCCAGCATGGACCACCTCCTCCACGACCTGAAGGTGACGGCGGAGCGGGGGTTCGCCCTCGACAACGAGGAGTTGAGCGCGGGCGTGAGGTGCATTGCGTCGCCGGTAGTGGATATCAACGGGTCGATTCGGGCTTCCATCGGCCTGTCGGGGCCGGCGTCCCGGCTCGACGACGAGCGGGTGGGCAAGTGCGCGGTGCTGGTATGCGACGCGGCGAGAACGCTGTCGGCGCAGCTCGGAGGCGAGTGGGACTTCCCTCCGGCGAACCTCGATTTCCTCGATCCCGGTTCCGGCTTTGCCGTCAGCTGATCGGTCTGATGTCACGGCGGTGAGCCGCGCCGCCCTCTTGGAGCGCCTCAGCGATGAAGACCATGACGTCTTGATAATCGGCGGCGGCATAAACGGCGCCGTCTCGGCCCTCGCGCTGGCAGCCCACGGCGTGCGCGTCGCCTTGATCGACCAGAGCGACTTCGCCGCGGGTGTCAGCCAGGAGTCGTCCAACCTCATCTGGGGCGGGTTCAAGTATCTCCAGAGCTACGACGTTGGGCTGGTGGCCCGGTTGTGCCAGTCCCGCAACCGGATAGCTCGCGCCTATCCCACCCGGCTCCGGGAGACTCGCTTTTTGGCCGCACTGGGCGAGTCATCACCCTATTCGCCTTGGTACGCGGCCGCGGGGGCATACTCCTATTGGGCCTTGGGCAGATTCACCACCCGGCCCCCGAAGCATCATGCGGCGCGCTCTTTGGCGTCGAGCGAGCCGGTCATCGACATGTCTCAAGTGCGAGGAGCAGTGGAATATTCCGATTACCTGCTCTTAGACGGCGACGCCCGGTTCGTGGTCCAGATGCTTGTCGACGCCATCGGTCGCGGCGCGGTTGCCGTGGCGAGGGCGACGCTGGCCGGTGCGTCACGCGGGGCCGGCGGCTGGCGAGCCGAGGTGGTGGACGAGCTGACTCGGACTCGCTACGAGGTGTCGGCTCGGGTGCTGGTCAACGCCGCTGGACCTCACGCCGCCGGTGTGGCCCGTCTTTCGGGCGCATCCCTGGACAACTCGCTCATCCTGTCCAAGGGGGTGCATCTGGTGGTGCCCCGGGTAACGGAGTCCGATCGGATTCTCGCCTTCTTCGACGACGATCAGCGCCTGTTCTACGTCATCCCCATGGGCCACCGGTCGGTCATCGGCGCCACCGACACCCCGGCGGAAACGGCAAAAGTCACAGCCACCCCCGATGACTTCGGCTTTCTGCTTGAGCAGGCCAACGCCAGGCTCTCCCTCTCGCGGCCGCTGATGAGCGACGACGTCATCTCTCACCGGTGCGGGGTTCGCCCTCTGGTAGGGCAACCGGGCAGGAGCCGTAGCTGGATGGAGCTCTCACGCCGCCACATAGTTGAGGTCGACGCCCAACGGGGGTTCGTCTCGGTGCTTGGGGGGAAGCTGAGCGATTGCCTCAACGTGGGAGAAGAGGTGGTGGCCGCTTCTCAGCGCTGTGGTCTCCAGCCGTCTCCCCCTTTGGGGCGATGGTACGGCGAGCCGTCCTCGTCGGAGCGCGAGCGCTTTGGGGCCGCGGCGGCCAAGATTGGCCTGGCCCGGCCAGCCGGCGAGTTGCTCTGGCGCCGCCATGGCCATCGGGCCTATGAGGTGGTCAGCCTCATAGGCGACTGCCCTGAGGCCGGGCGGCCGTTGAGCGAAGTCGTCGATTACTCCGCCGCAGAGGTGATGGTGATGGCCCGCCACGAGCACATCTTGACAATGGAGGACTTCTTGCGCCGGAGGACTCTGCTCGCCATGCGCGAGCCCTGCGATTGGCTGGCCCAAGATCCGGGTGTCGCCGCCGCGGCCAAAATACTCTTCGGGTCGAACTCGCCCGATCCGCTCAACGCGTCCGTTCCGGCGACCGGAGAGGCTTTCGGGCGAGGATGTGCTACTTGAGGCGGCCTACTGGGTAACCTCAGAGTTCGGCGTCGCTTAAGCGGGTGACCATTAGGGATCAAGGAGGATTCCGTGACAGACACCGTGCCGCGTACCGTCGGGACGCGCGAGCTGAATCGCCTGGTAGTTCGGTTCGCTGGCGACTCCGGCGATGGGATGCAGCTCACCGGCGACCGCTTCACCAGTGCCAGTGCGCTTTTCGGCAACGATTTGGCCACACTGCCCGAGTTCCCGGCTGAGATCCGGGCGCCCCAGGGAACGCTGGCCGGAGTGTCGGCCTTCCAAGTGCAGGTATCCGACCACAACATCACCACACCTGGCGATGCTCCCAGCGTGCTGGTGGCCATGAACCCGGCAGCCCTCCGCAAGGAGCTGGCTCATCTGGAGATGGGCGGTACCGTGATCGTCAACCAGGACGCCTTTGTGGAGCGCAACTTGGTCAAGGCCGGCTACGACAGCGACCCGCTGGAAGACGGCAGCTTGGACAACTACACGCTGTTCAAGGTTCCGATGACCACCATCACCAAGGAGGTCTGCAAGGACCTGGGGGTGAAGCCCCGCGACGCCGAGCGGTCCAAGAACTTCTTCGCCCTGGGCCTCTTGTCCTGGCTCTACAGCCGGCCAGCCCAGCCCACCCTGGATTGGATCTCGGCCAAGTTCAAGCGCCAGCAGTTGATCGCCGACGCCAACACCGCGGCGTTCAAGGCGGGCATGGCTTTCGGCGATACCGCCGAGCTCTTCGACTTCACCTATGAGGTGAAGCCGGCCGCATTGGCCCCGGGGACCTACACCAACGTGAACGGCAACACTGCGCTGTCTTGGGGCCTCGTGGCCGCTAGCCAGCAGGCCAAGGTCCCCTTGTTCTTGGGGTCGTATCCCATTACCCCGGCTAGCGACATCCTCCATGAGCTGAGCCAGCGCAAGAACTTCGGGGTGCGAACCCTCCAGGCCGAGGACGAGATTGCCGCGGTGTGCGCCGCGCTGGGAGCTTCCTTCGGCGGCCATCTGGGAATTACCACCACCAGCGGACCGGGCATCGCCCTCAAGGGCGAGACCATCGGCTTGGCCGTCAGCCTTGAGCTGCCCCTGCTGGTGATCAACATCCAGCGAGGCGGACCGTCCACCGGGCTGCCGACCAAGACCGAGAGCGCCGACCTGATGCAGGCCATGTACGGCCGCCACGGCGAATCGCCCGTTCCCATCGTGGCCGCCTACTCCCCGTCGCAGTGCTTCTTCGCTGCCATAGAGGCGGCTCGCATCGCCCTCAAGTACCGCACACCGGTGATTTTGCTGTCCGACGGCTATCTGGCCAACGGCAGCGAGCCCTGGCTCCTGCCCGACGTGTCGACGCTGCCTGACTTGACAGTGGAGTTCGCCACCGGGCCCAACCACACCCAGGACGATGGCACCGAGGTGTTCTGGCCCTACTTGCGCGACCCTGAGACCAAAGCCCGCCCCTGGGCGGTGCCGGGCACGCCCGGCCTCACCCACCGCATTGGCGGCATAGAGAAGGAAGACGGCACCGGCAACATCAACTACGAGGCCGACAACCACGGCTACATGGTGAAGCTGCGGGAGGAACGGGTCGCCCACATCGCCAACGACATCCCCCCCACCATGCTGGACGGCGACACCGACGATGCCGACCTGCTGGTGCTGGGCTGGGGCTCCACATGGGGGGCCATCACCAGCGCAGTCATGCGGGCCCGGGCCGAGGGACGCAAGGTGGCCCATGCCCATGTCACCCACCTGAACCCGCTGCCACGAGACTTGGGCGACATCGTGCGCCGATTTCCCAAGGTGCTGGTTCCGGAGATGAACCTGGGCCAGTTCTGCCGCATCATCCGAGCCGAGTTCCTGGTCGATGCCCAATCGGTTTGCAAGGTGGAGGGGATACCCTTCACCGCCGCCGAGCTTCACTCACACATCAACGGAGTCCTTGATGACTGACGTGCCCACCACGACCAAGGCCGACTGGACCAGCGACCAAGAGGTTCGTTGGTGCCCTGGGTGCGGGGACTACTCCATTTTGACCGCGGTTCAAATGCTTATGCCCGAACTCAACGTGCGCCGGGAGGACACGGTGTTCGTCTCGGGGATCGGCTGTGCCGCCCGGTTCCCCTATTACATGAATACCTACGGGATGCACGGCATCCACGGCCGGGCCCCCGCCCTGGCCACCGGCCTGGCCATGGCCCGGCCCGAGCTTCACGTGTGGGTTGTGGGCGGGGACGGAGACATGCTGTCCATCGGCGGCAATCACTTGCTGCACGCCCTGCGCCGCAACGTGAACCTCAACATCTTGTTGTTCAACAATCAGATCTACGGACTGACCAAGGGCCAGTACTCGCCCACCAGCGAGATCGGCAAGGTCACCAAGTCCACCCCGGCGGGCAGCATCGACGAGCCGTTCAACCCCGTCTCAGTGGCCATCGGGGCCGAGGCCAGCTTCGTGGCCCGCACCCACGACATGGACCGCCAGCACATGATGGACATGTTCCGGCGGGCCCACGACTTTCCCGGCGCCTCTTTCGTGGAGGTGTTCCAGAACTGCAACGTCTTCAACGACGGCGCGTTCGGGGCCATCACCAAAAAGGACAAGCGAGCCTCCATGCTCATCCCCCTCGAGCACGGTCAGCCCATCCGCTTTGGCGAGAACGACGAGAAGGGCGTGGTTATCAACCCCCAGGGCAGCGCCGAGGTGGTCAACGTGGCCGATGTCGGCGAGTCGGCTCTGTTGGTTCACGATGAGACCCGCCAGGATCCCAGTTTGGCTTTTGCCCTGTCCCGGCTCTCAGCCGGCCCCTTTGAGCCCACCCCCATCGGGGTTTACCGGGCGGTAGAGCGGTCGGAATACGCCGGCGAGGCCAGCAAGCAGCTCGCCTTGGCCCAAGAGCAGTCCGGCCCCGGCGACCTTGAGGCCTTGCTGCATTCCCGGCCCACCTGGGAAGTCTCCTGAGCAACGCTTGCTCTTCGTCCGGGCATTCCGCCCCTCGGGGTTGGGTGCTCGATCTGGACGGAGTGATCTGGGTTGGCGGAACCCCGGTGCCCGGTGCGGCTGGGGCCGTCGAGCGCTTGCAACGATCAAACCCCCCCGTAGTGTTCGTCACCAACATGTCTGCGTTGACGGTGGCCGACCAGGAGGCCAAGCTGGCCGATTGCGGGATTGACGCCACCGGATCGGTGATCACCTCGGCCACCGCCGCGGGCCAGCTCATCCATGCCGGCGAGCGGGTGCTGGTGGTGGGGGGTCCCGGCATCGACGAGGCGGTGGAGTTGGCGGGCGCTGAGGTCTGCACTTCGGGTCCTGCCGACGCGGTCGTTGTGGGCATGGATCCCGGTTTCAACTACGACACCCTCAGCCGGGCCATGCGGGCAGTGCGCGGCGGCGCCCGGCTGATCGGCACCAACCACGATCCCAGCTATCCAACCGAGCGCGGACTGGAGCCGGGGGGCGGATCTCTATTGGCGGCGGTGGCGACCGCCGCCGAGGCAGTGCCCACAATGGCGGGCAAGCCCAACCAGCCAATCGTCGATTGTGTGCGCGACCGAATCGGCGAATCCGGCGTGGTTGTGGGGGACCGTCCCGATTCCGACGGCCTATTTGCCGAGGCATTGGGATACGAGTTCGCGCTGGTGCTGAGCGGGGTGATCGGCGCCGACGACCTGCCGGTGTCTCCAGAGCCGCAGTTCTGCGCCCCCGACTTGGCCGCCCTGGTCGACCAGATGGGCATAGAGCCGGTGGGATGAAGGAGTCACGCCGGAGGCTGGACGCAGAGCTGGTCCGCCGCGGCATGGTGGCCAGCCGGGATCGGGCCCGGGAGGCAGTGGCCTCCGGCCGGGTCACCGTGAACGGAGCAGTGGCCCAAAAGGTTGCTCGCCTGGTGTTGCCCGGCGACGCCCTGGAGCTGTCGGGCCCTCCAGACCGCTTTGTGAGCCGGGGCGGAGAGAAATTGGAGGGAGCGCTGGCAGCATTCAATCTGGATGTCTCCGAATTGCGGTCCTGTGACGTGGGGGCGTCCACCGGTGGGTTCACCGACTGCCTGTTGCAGCGAGGCGCAGCCGAAGTGGTGGCCATTGATGTGGGCCGGGCGCAGATGCACGAGCGCTTGGCTGCCGACCCCCGGGTGACCGTCTACGAGCGCACCGACGTCCGCCACGTCGAACCTGCCAAGATCGGAGCACCGTTTGACCTGGTTACCACCGATGTGTCCTTTATCTCCTTGACCTCGGTTATGTCCTGCTTGGCCGAGTTGGCGGCACCGGACGCTCCGGTGGTCGTATTGGTCAAGCCTCAATTCGAGGTGGGACGTCAAGAGGCCAGCCGAGGCCGGGGCGTCATCCGCGACCCCGAGCTATGGCAGGCCGCGCTCGACCGGGTGCTGGAAGCGGCGACGGCTGACGGGCTCGCTCCCCAGGCCGCCATCCCCTCGCCGTTGAGGGGAGCCCAGGGGAACGTTGAGTTCTTCCTGCACTTGGTGAAAGGCGGTACGCCGTCAGGAGTGGCTTCTGCCGAATTGGTGGCCCAAGTTGTCACCAGAGGCGAATAGCCTGAAGCAATGGCTGACATTCCAACCCCCGACAGCACGTTCAGGGTGGTTGCCCGAGAAGGTGGCGAATGGTGGGGCATCCGAGTGCGAGAGCTGGATTGGGTTTTCTCCCAAGTCCGCCGCCTCCATGATGTGGAGGAGGCCGTTCGGGATGCCATAGCCGCCTATTTCGATGTGCCCGTCAGCGAAGTGGGTCCAATTGTGATCGACGAGGTGATAGCTGCTGGCACTAGCTTCTCCTCGAACGGCGTCCAGCCGGTTGCCTCATAGCTCTATGGCTGCAATCGCCCTTTTCGTTCACGCTGATCGGCCTGAAGCGCTGAGGCTGGCTGTCGATCTGATCGGTCGCTTGGACTCCGAAGGCCATGAGATACGCCTGCCGTCCGAGCCCGCTGAGGCGGTCGATCGCACCGACCTCGCTCATCTCGAAGACTGCATCGGCGAGAAGTTGGACCTGGCGGTGAGCTTGGGGGGAGACGGTTCCATGCTTCGGGCGGTTACTGCTGTGGCTGATGACGGCGTGCCCGTGCTGGGGGTCAACTACGGCTCCTTTGGCTATCTCACCGACATCAAGCCGGAATCCGCTTTGGACGCGGTGGGGCGCTTCCTGAGCGGCGCCTACAGAATTGAAGAGCGCATCCGGCTGAGCTGCCGATTGGACGACGGTACGGAGGTGAGAGCCCTCAACGAGGCCATCGTTGAGAAGGTGGATAGCGGTCGCACCATCCACCTCGCCGTTCACATTGACGGGGAGTACTTCACCAACTACGCGGCCGATGGGTTGATCGCGGCCACCCCCACCGGATCTACGGCGTACTCGCTATCGGCGGGTGGACCCATCGTGGCTCCAACGATGGGCGCGGTAATCCTGACGCCGGTGGCTCCCCACACGCTGTTCGACCGCAGCTTGGTGCTGCTTCCCGATAGCGAGCTGGTCATCGAGGTGTTGGGCGACCGGTCAGCCGCAGTGGCGGTGGACGGCCGCTCGCTGGGGGAACTGGACGAGGGCGGATCGCTGACTGTGTCGGTCTCTGATCGGCCTGCCCGCCTGGTAATCCTGGGCCGAAGGGGCTTCCACCAAGCCCTCAAGTCCTCCTTTGGTTTGGCTGACCGGTGAAAGCCTCAGTGGGTGAAGGGGTCGGGGGCGATTCGCTGGGCGGCGACAAGCTTGGTCGACCGGTGAACGCATCAGTAGGTGAAGGGGATCGTTGATGCTGACTGAGCTGGCGGTAGAGAACCTGGGGGTCATCGAGCGGCTCAACCTGGTGCTGGGACCGGGCATGACCGCGCTCACCGGGGAGACGGGGGCGGGAAAAACCCTGGTGGTGACGGCAGTTGACCTGCTCTTGGGCGGCCGCGCCGACGCCGAACTGGTGCGGTTTGGTGCCAGCGAGGCCACCGTCGAGGGCCGGTTTGACCGCCAAGGAGAGGAGGTCGTGCTTCGGCGGGTGGTGCCCGCCGACGGTCGGGCTCGGGCCTACGTCGATGGCCGGCTCGCGTCGGCTGCCACCTTGTCGGAGTTGGGGCGGGAGCTGGTGGACTTGCACGGTCAACACGCCCATCAGTCGCTATTGCGCCACGTCCACCAACGGGCCGCGCTGGATCGATTCGGCGACGTGGACTTGGCGCCCCTCATGGAGGCAAGGGCCGCGCTGGCCGATCTGAACCTCCGACGTGCCGAGCTGGGTGGCGACGAGCGATCTAGGGCTCGGGAAATCGAGTTATGCCGTTTTCAGCTGGCCGAGCTTGATCTGGCTGGCCTAGAGGACTCCGACGAGGAAGAGGCGCTCAAGGCCGAGGAAGCCGTGCTGGCCGACGCCGCGGCCAGCCGGGATGCGGCCCGACGGGCTGCATCGATCTTGGGCGCCGACGGGGCGGTGGGGGCCGGGCTGGCTCAGATCACCGCTTCGCTGGAGGGCCGCCCGCCTCTGGGGAGCCATCTAGAGCGGCTGGTTGGCCTGGCCGCCGAGGCAGCCGACCTGTCGACCGAGTTGCGCCGGGCGTCCGAGTCCATCGACGAGAACCCGGCCCGTCTGGCCGAGATCCGACAGCGTCGGGAGCTGATCGTGGATCTCCGCCGCAAGTACGGGGAGACCCTGGCCGAAGTCATGGAGTTTCACTGCGATCTAACGGCCCGCCTCGCCGAACTGGAGGATTTCGACCGTTTGGCCAAAGACCTGGACGGGGAGCATCAGCGCCGCGCCGCGGCGGTGGCCGAAGCCGGTGCCGCAGTGGGCGCGGCTCGACGGCGGGCGGCCCAAGCGCTGGGCCTTGAGGTTACGTCCCATCTGCGGGAGCTGGCCATGGCCCGAGCCGAGGTGCAGGTGGCCGTGGGCGACGACCCTGGCGACGACGTGGACATCCTGCTGGCCGCCAATAGCGGTGCACCCGGGCTGCCCCTCACGTCGGCCGCCTCAGGGGGAGAGCTGGCCCGGGTCATGCTGGCCCTGCGCCTGGTGATCAGCGCCGGTCCTCCGGTGCTTGTGTTCGACGAGGTAGATGCCGGCATCGGCGGCCAGGTGGCCCAGACCGTGGGTCGAGCGCTGTCCCGGCTTACCGTCGATCACCAGGTGCTGGTCGTCACCCACCTGCCCCAAGTGGCCGCCTGCGCCGACCGACAGGTGAGCATCGCCAAGCACGACGACGGAGCTTCCACCTCGGTGTTTGCAGAGCTATTGGACGGGGAGGACCGCATCGTCGAGCTGTCCCGCATGCTCTCTGGATCGCCCGACAGCGATAGCGCCCGCCGCCATGCTTCCGAACTCCTCCAGATGTCCCAGAGCAGCGCCAGCGTTTAGCCAGTCGGTTCTCTGGGTCCGCCAATTGTCGCAGTTGCCCGCTAAGCTTGGCAGGCGTGACCAAACACATCTTCGTCACTGGCGGGGTGGCGAGTTCGCTGGGTAAGGGACTCACGGCCGCATCACTGGGGCGTTTGCTCAAGCAGCGGGGTCTGCGGGTGACCATGCAGAAGCTCGACCCGTACATCAATGTGGACCCCGGCACTATGAATCCATTCGAGCACGGGGAGGTGTTCGTCACCGATGATGGTGGCGAGACCGATCTGGATCTCGGCCATTACGAGCGGTTCATCGACGAGAGCCTCACCAAGCTCTCCAACGCCACTACCGGCTCCATCTACTCCTCGGTCATCGCATCGGAGCGCCAGGGGGAGTATCTGGGCAAGACCGTGCAGGTGATCCCGCATGTCACCAACGAGATCAAGAACCGCATCTCCAGTCTGGTGTCCGACGATGTGGACGTGGTGATCACCGAGATCGGCGGCACCGTCGGCGACATCGAGATCCTCCCCTTTCTGGAGGCCATCCGCCAGGTGCGCCTGGATGTGGGGCGGGGCAACGTCTGCTACGTCCACGTCACCCTGGTGCCCTTCATCGGCCCGACGGGCGAGCAGAAGACCAAGCCCACCCAGCACTCGGTCACCGAGCTCCGCAGCCGGGGTGTTCAACCCGACGCCATCGTGTGCCGCAGCGAGTCGCCCATCTCCGATGAGTTGAAGCGCAAGATCTCCAGCCTGTGCGACGTTGACGTATCGGCAGTGGTAAACGCAGCCGATGCCGACAGCATCTACGAGATTCCCCTGGTGCTCCACGACGAGGGCCTCGATGGCGTGGTGTGCGACATCTTGCGCTTGGCCGTTTCCGAGCCGGATCTGACCGACTGGCAGATGCTGAATCAGCGGATCTCCCTGGCCCAGCGCACCGCGCGCATCGGCCTCATCGGCAAATACGTGACGCTTCAAGACGCTTATCTGTCGGTGGTGGAGGCGCTGAACCACGCGGCCATCCATCACGACGCGTCGGTGGAGATCGAGTGGATTCAGGCCGAGAGTGTGGAAGGTCTGATGGTCGACAGCCTGATGAGCGGGCTGGACGGAATCGTTATCCCCGGCGGGTTCGGCGAGCGGGGAATCGAGGGCAAGATCAACGCCGCCTCCTATTCCCGGGAGAACAGCATTCCCTGCCTGGGCCTGTGCCTGGGCCTTCAGGTGATGACCATCGACTACGCCCGCAACGTATTGGGCTTGGCCAACGCCCATTCCAGCGAGTTCGACCCCCGCACCCCGTGGCCGGTCATCGACCTGATGGAGTCGCAGCGCGGCATCACCGACAAGGGCGGCACCATGCGGTTGGGGGCATGCATGGCCAAGCTTCGACCGGGTACCAAGGTTGCCGAGGTATACGGCGCCGAAGTGGTCTCAGAGCGCCACCGCCACCGCTATGAGTTCAATCCCAAGCACCGCAGCCGTTTCGAGGGCACCGACTTCGTGCTCGCCGGGGAATCGCCCGACGGACTCCTGGTGGAGTTCATCGAGCTGGATAGCCATCCCTGGTGGGTTGGAACCCAGGCCCACCCCGAATTCAAGAGCCGCCCCGATCGGCCCGCCCCGCTGTTTTGCGGTTTGGTGAAAGCCGCGCTGGACCGCCGGGAGAGCTGCTTGACTGCTGATCAGGGCGGCTTTTCCAGATTGGGGACGGATGACGGGCAAGCCCCACAGCAGGTAGAGGCGGTGGCCGAAGCCTCGCCCGCAGCCCATCGCTGAGAGGCAGTCCGACGGTGACCGATGGGAACGGCTTCACCACAGTAGGAGAGCGCCAGGGGTGGCAGGGGCGGGTGGTTTCGCTGACCGTTGTGGAGATCAGGGCGCCCGACGGTTCAGTCTATGAGCGGGAGATCATCCGCCATCCCGGAGCTGCGGTGATCGTGCCCCTAGACGGCGAAGAGGTAATCATGATCCGCCAGTATCGAGCTGCGGTGAATCGGGAGATGCTGGAAATCCCCGCCGGGAAGCTGGACAGCCCAGATGAGCCCCCCGAGTTCACCGCGCGGCGGGAACTGGAGGAGGAGATCGGCAAACAAGCCGGCCGCCTTGAGCTACTGGCCGTCTTCCATAACTCACCGGGGTTCTGCGACGAGGTCACCCACTGTTACCTGGCCACCGAGTTGGCCGACGTCGACCGCCATCCCCACAGCATCGAGGAGGAGCACATGGCCATCGAGCGCATCAAGCTGGCCGACGTGCCCGATCTCGTGGCCTCCGGCGAGCTGATCGACGCCAAGTCCATCGTCGGCCTGATGCTGGCCCGCGAGCGGCTGGGGTGAGCATCCTGTGCCGCCGTCGGTGAGCGCAGGGAGCGGGGTTGAGGAGTTCTTGGATTGGCTGGTGCTGGAGAGAGGCCGCGCCCCCCGCACCTGTGAGGCCTACCGACGGGATCTGATCGGCTACTGCGAGGCCTTGGCCACCCGGTGTCGCAGCCCCGAGACGGCCAGCGAAGAAGACATTCTGGCGCATTTGCGCCATCTGCAAAGCCGGGGAATGGCCCCGGCATCGGTGAAGCGGACCATGACCGCGGTGCGGACGTTTCACCAGTTTCTGGTGGTAGATGGTCGGCGGGACGATGATCCCTCTTCCCATGTAGAGCTCCCCACAGTGCCAAAGGCCGTGCCCAAGGCGTTGAGCGAAGCGGAAGTGGACGCCGTCATGGACGCCGTGGCTGGCTCCGACCCGGTATCTCGACGGGATCGGGCCATGTTGGAGGTGCTCTATGGCACAGGGATGCGCATCAGCGAGCTGGTCGGGATGTCGCTGGCCGATCTGGATCTGGGCGGGGCCGCGGTGCGGGTGTTGGGCAAGGGCCAGAAAGAGCGGATCCTGCCGCTGGGCCGATGCACCCATGAGGCGCTGACCGCCTGGCTGGTTCCCGCCGGACGGGGGGAGATGGAGCCCGAGCGCTGGGCATCCCAGCACGATCAGGAAGCGGTCTGGCTCAACCAACGGGGACGCCGCCTGTCGCGGCAGGGTGCCTGGGGAGTGGTGAAGAAGAGGGCTCAGCAGGTGGGGCTGGGCGCCAAAGTCTCCCCCCATGTGTTCCGCCACTCCTGCGCCACTCACATGCTGGACCATGGGGCCGACATCCGCGCGGTGCAGGAGCTCTTAGGCCACGCCTCCGTCAGCAACACGCAGATCTACACGATGGTGTCCAAGGAGAAGCTGTGGGAGGTCTATCGAGCCGCTCATCCTCGGGCGGTGCTCAACCGGTGAACGCCGGCACCCATCTAGTTCGGCGCTTCTTCCAGTCGCTCGTCGATCGAGGTCCCGACCCCCAAGGAGAGGCCTGGCTGCTGGGGCTGCTCACCGATGCCGAGACGCCGCTCTACTGGCAGATGAGCGCGGCTGACCGCAGCCACGCACTGCGCTCGGCCAAGTGCCCCGCGCTGGTCGACGATGCCCAGCGGGTGGCCGCGGCCCTCCACGACGCGGGCAAGATCCGAGCCGGTCTGGGGACTTGGGCCCGCGTGGGCGCCACCCTGATGGGGAAGGTCTTTCCCCGCGGCCTCCGGGGCCGGTGGGCCGACTACCAAGACCACCCCCATCTGGGAGCGGCGATCTTGCGAGAGTCGGGCAGCGCCGAACTGACGGTGGTGTGGGCCGCAGAACACCACCTCCCCCTCAGCGAATCCACCCTGGCTCCTGATGTGGCCGCCACTCTGGCTGCCGCAGACTGAATATCGGGCCGGTAGGCTTCTGCCCGTGCGCACCGAGATTCCCAAGATCATCAGCGTGGACGACCACTTGGTGGAGCCCGCGCACTTGTGGCAGAGCTGGCTGCCCGAGCGGTTCAAGGATCGAGGCCCGCGGGTCGAGCGCCGCCGGGTGGGGCCGATCACCTATATCGGCGGGGCCAAGATGTACACCTACGAGCTGGACGTAGAAGACGGGCCGTGGGGCGACGTCTGGTTCTACGAAGATCTGGTGTACCCCAACAAGCGCCATGTGGCCGCAGTGGGCTTCGACCGGGACGACATGGAAGCAGTGCCCATCACCTTCGACGAAATGCGCCCGGGGTGCTACGACCCAAAGGCCCGGGTGGAGGACATGGAGATGAACCATGTGGAGGCGTCGCTGTCGTTTCCGACGTTCCCTCGGTTCTGCGGTCAGACCTTCCTGGAAGCCGACGACAAAGATCTGGCCTTGGCCTGTGTGCAGGCTTACAACGATTTTATGATCGAAGAGTGGTGCGGCGACTCCGGTGGAGCGCTCATCCCCCTGGCCATCATCCCGCTGTGGGATGTGGAACTGGCCAAAGCCGAGGTGGAGCGCAACGCGGCCCGGGGCTGCCATGCGGTGTGCTTTTCCGAGATCGCCCCCAATCTCGGCCTGCCCAGCATCCACACCGACTACTGGGACCCGTTCTTCGCGGCCTGCCAGGACACCGCCACCGCGGTGTGCATGCACATCGGCTCCTCGTCGGTCATGCCCGCCGCCTCACCCGACGCCCCGCCGGCGGTGGCGGCATCGCTCAGCTTCAACAACGCCATCGCGTCGATGAGCGACTTCTTGTTCTCCGGTGTGCTGGTGAGGTTTCCGCAGTTGAAGCTGGCCTACTCCGAGGGCCAGATCGGGTGGATCCCCTACATCTTGGAGCGCTGCGACGACGTCTGGTCTGAGCATCGGGCCTGGGGCGGGGTTAGGGACATTGTCCCCGAGCCGCCGTCCACCTACTACTACCGGCAAATCTATGGCTGTTTCTTCCGCGACAACCACGGGTTGAGGTCATTGGATGAGGTGGGTGTGGACAACGTCACCTTCGAGACCGACTACCCCCACACCGACACAACCTGGCCCCACACCAAGAAGGTGGCCGAGGACATGATGGGCCACCTGCCCCCCGATGTGGTCCACAAGCTGGTGCGGGGCAATGCCGCCCGCCTGCTCAATCTCGATATCGACTGATCCGGGTCAGCTCTTCGAGCCCAACAATGCGAGGGTCCGGGTGATGAGCTCAGCCTGCTCTTGGGTATGCACCGCGGCGCTGCCGGTTGCCGGGCTGGAAGACTCGCTGCGGCTCGCCCGGACGATGTCGAATCTGTCGCCGAATGCGTCGTGGAGGTGGCCCTTCACGTAGTTCCACGGCCCCATGTTCTGGGGTTCCTCTTGGAGCCAGACGATCTTGTCGGCCTTGGGATAGTGGGCGAGAGCCTCGGCCAGGGCGCTGGCCGGCCAGGGATAGAGCTGCTCCACCCGCAGCACCGCGGCAGGTGCCCCCATCTGGTTTCTCTGAGCGATGGCCTCAAGGCTGATCTTGCCGCTGGCCAGCACCACACCGGTGACTTGGCTGGATTCCGGCCCGTCGGGGTCGGCCAGCAGAGGGGAGAACCAGCCGTTGGTGAGTTCGCCTATCGGTGATCTCGCGTCTCGGTGGCGCAGCAGCGACTTTGGGGTGAACAGCACGAGCGGCTTGCGGGCCGGGCGGTTGGCCTGGTCTCGCAGCAGATGGAAGTACTGAGCTGCGCACGAGAGATTGGCCACCCGGATGTTGTTCTCCGCCACCGACTGCAAGAACCGCTCGATGCGCCCCGAGGAGTGCTCCGGCCCCTGACCCTCGAAGCCGTGGGGCAGCAGCATGACCAGACCCGAGTGCTGGTTCCATTTGTCCTCGGCCGACATGACGAACTGGTCGATGATGATCTGCGCGCCATTCACGAAATCTCCGAATTGGGCCTCCCAGAGAACCAGCGCTTTGTTGTCGCCCACCGAGTAGCCGTATTCGAAGCCCAGGGCCGCGTATTCCGATAGCAGCGAGTCGTACACCCACAATTTGGCCCCGCCGCGGGCCAGCCCGGCCAGGGGGCAGTGCTCCCGGGCGGTCTGGTTGCACACCAGGGTGCTGTGGCGATGGGAGAACGTCCCCCGGCGAGAGTCCTGGCCGGCCAGGCGGATTGATGTGCCCTCGTCCAGCAGGGTGCCGAAGGCCAGCGCCTCGGCCAGCCCCCAGTCCACCATGCCCTGAGCCATCATGGCGTCGCGAGCCTCGAACTGTCGGGCCAGCTTGGGATGCAGCACGAACCCGTCGGGCACCGCGGTCAGCGCACCGAACACCCGCTTGATCTGCTTTTCCGACACTCCGGTGTCCACTGGCGGGGCGACATGGGGAGTGGGGTCGGACAACTCCTTCGAAATCGACAGCTGGAGTTCCCTGCTGGCTGCGTTGGCCGCGCCGACGGTTTCGCCCAGGTCATCGTCGGCGGTCCGGTCTCGGGTCTCTTCCAGAGCCTTTTGGAGCTTGGCTCGGAACTCGTCCATGGCCTGTTCGGCCTCTTCCAGAGTGATGTCCCCCCGCTTCACCAGCGACTCCACATACCGTTTGCGCACCGAGCGGTGGCTCTCGATCCGGCGGTACATCTCTGGCTGGGTATAGCTGGGGTCGTCGGCCTCGTTGTGCCCCTGGCGGCGGTAGCACCACATGTCGATCACCACGTCTTTGTGGAAGTGGTTGCGGTAGGCCAGCGCGAGATCGGCGACCCGGGCACAGGCCTCGGGGTCGTCGCCGTTGACGTGGAAGATAGGGGCCTGGATCATCTTGGCCACGTCGGTGCAGTAGTAGCTGGAGCGGGCCGATTCCGCAGTGGTGGTGAACCCCACCTGGTTGTTGATCACCAAATGCACGGTGCCCCCGGTGAGGTAGCCCTCGATCAGCGACAGGTTCAGCGTCTCGCTCACCACACCCTGACCGGCGAAGGCGGCATCGCCGTGGACCAGTACGGGCAGCACCGGGTAGCGGTCGTCCTCACTGGCGGCCTGCCCCCGCACCAACCCGCTGACCGGGCTGTGCTCGCTGTGCTCGTGGCCGATGCGATCGAGGCGGGCCCGGACCATGCCCTCGACCACCGGATTCACCGCCTCCAAGTGCGACGGGTTGGCCGCTAACTCCACCGGCATGCGGTGGCCGGCCATACTCTCGAACTCCGAGGTCATTCCCAGGTGGTACTTGACGTCGCCCGAGCCTTGGGTAGACGACTCGTCCAGGTTCCCCTCGAACTCTCCGAAGAGCTGCCCGTAGTCCTTGCCCACGATGTTGACCAGCACGTTGAGCCGACCCCGGTGGGCCATGCCGATGATGGCGGACGCCATGCCCAGGTCGGCGGCCTTGCCCAGCACTGCGTCCAGCACCACAATGGCGCTCTCGGCCCCCTCGATCCCGAACCGCTTCTGACCCACGTATTTGGTGTCCAAGAATCGTTCCAGCGCCTCGGCCGCGTTCAGCCGGTCCAAGATATGCAGCTTCTGGTCGAGCCCCATCGGGATGCCCAGTCCCTCCACCTCCTGCTGGATCCACCGCTTCTCCTCGGTTTCCTGAATGTGCATGTACTCCACGCCAATCGTGCGGCAATAGGCGTTGCGGAGCACGTGCAAGATCTCGCCCAGCGGCATCCTGCCGTCGGGCTGACCCAAATCGATGCCGCCGACCCCGGTGGTGAGGAATTCCCGGTCAAGATCCCAGATGGTGAGGCCATAGGTAGCCGGGTCGAGCTCGGCGTGCATCGAGGGCTCGTTGGCCGACAGCGGGTCCAGGTCGGCGATGAGGTGCCCTCGCACCCGGTACATGTTGACGATGGCGTTCACCTGCACCTGCTTGGTGATCACGGCCTGTTCCCGGTCGAGGGGCGAGATGTCGGGCCGCCAGCGGACCGCCTCGTACGGCACGCCCACCTCCCGGAAGATGTCCTCGTAGAAGTTGTGCTTGCCCAGCAGCAGCTCGTGGACCGCGCCCAAGAACATCCCCGACTCGGCGCCCTGGATGATGCGGTGGTCGTAGGTGGACGACAAGGTGATGACTTTCGACACCCCCAAGTCGGCCAGCGTGCGGGAGTCGGCGGCCTGGTAGGCGGTGGGGTAGTCGATGGTGCCGACCCCCACGATGACCCCCTGGCCGGGCATCAGCCGGGGGACCGACTGCACGGTGCCAATGGTGCCGGGGTTGGTGATGCTGACGGTGACGCCGGCGAAGTCGTCGGGACTCAGATCGTTGTTGCGCACCTTGCGGATCATCGTGTCGTAGAACTCGACGAAGTTGGGAAAGCCCAGGGTGTCGGCCTCGGGAATGCACGGCACCAGAAGGGAGCGGGACCCGTCGGCCTTCTCCAAGTCCACCGCAATGCCCAGTCCGATGTGGGGATGGCGCACCACCCGGGGTCCATCGTCGGTGTCCACGAAGGTTGAGTTCATCGCTGGCATGTGATGGGCGATGGCCTGCACCACGGCGTAGGCGATCAGGTGGGTGTACGAGACTTTTCGACCGTCGGTGCGCCCCAGGTATCCGTTCATGATCCGGCGATTGACGTCGAGCAGCTTGGCCGGAACTTCCCGGAAGCTGGTGGCGGTGGGCACAGCCAGGCTGGCCTCCATGTTGCGGGCGATGCGGGCGGCCGCGCCGCGCAGCGGGTCTCCTAGAGGGGGCTCGGGGGCAGTCTCCGGCTTTGGAGGCGCAGCTGGCTCGGGCGCGGCTGGCTCGGGCGCGGTATGGAGCCGGGCCGCAGGAGTTGCCGATTCGGGGAGGACCCGATCCGGGCGGTAGTCGGAAAAGAAGTCCTGCCAGCTATCGCTGACCGACGTTGGATCGGCCAGGTACTGGCGGTGCATCTCGTCCACCAGCCAGGCATTCTGGCCGACGATCTGCTCGGCTTCGGGGTTCATAGTAGAAGTCTAGGAAGAAGTGAGGCACTAGGGTTCCGCGGGTGCGGCTGGCCACCTGGAATGTGAATTCGCTGAACGCCCGCATGGCCCGAGTGCTGGAGTGGCTGGAGCTCGCCGATCCAGATGTGCTGTGCATGCAGGAGACCAAAATGGCCGACGACGCCTTTCCCGGCCTGGCCTTCGAAGCGATGGGCTACGAGTGGGTTCATCACGGCCAGGGGAGGTGGAACGGTGTGGCCGTATTGAGCCGGGTGGGCTTGGACGACCCCGCCAATGGATTCTCCGACGGCCGCGAAGCTGACCCCGACGCCCGCATCGTGTGGGCGACTTGCGCCGGAGTGCGGGTGGCCAGCGCCTACATCCCCAACGGGCGGGAGCTGGGTCACGATCACTACCACTACAAGCTGGACTGGTTGGGCCGGCTCCGGTCCCATCTGGAGGCCAACGCCGATGCTGGGACTCCGGTGGTAGTGGCCGGCGATTTCAACGTCGCCCCGGCCGACAACGACGTGTGGGACATCGCCGCCTTCGAGGGGCTCACCCACGTGAGCGAGCCCGAGCGCGAGGCATTTGCCGCGGTGGCGGATTGGGGTCTGGCGGACGTGTTCCGACAGCGGTGGCCCGACGACGGGTTATACACCTTTTGGGACTACCAAGCGGGGCGGTTCCACAAGCGCCAGGGGATGCGTATCGACATGGTGATGGCCTCCGAGCCTCTTGCCCATTGCGTGACCACCGCGCTCATGGACCGCAACGCCCGCAAGGGGGAGAAGCCGTCGGACCACGCCCCGGTAGTGGTGGACTTCGACTGGGATGAAGCCAACCGGGGCGGATGAGGCACATGAGGATGTGGCCGGCGGTTTGGGGATGTGAGGCGTGATGGGGGTGTGGTCGACGGTGGCCGCGACGGATCCGGCAGGCCACGGCCAAGACTTGCTGGTCTTTTGGGTGAACATCCTGGTGCTGGTGGGCGTCTCCCATCTGATCGGCTTGGTGATGAGAAAAGTGGGAATGCCCTCGGTGGTGGGAGCGCTGCTGGCCGGTCTGGTGCTGGGGCCGTCGGTGTTCGGCGTGGTGTGGAAGTCGGGGTTTGAGTGGTTCTTGCCGGAGATCGGCCAGGGCGTGCAATGGACCATGCTGGCTGCGGTCAGTTGGGTGGGAGTGGCCCTGCTATTGGTGGTGACCGGGTTCGAGACCGATTTAGGCCTCATCACCAAGCTGGGGCGGTCGGCGCTGTTGGTCACGGCGGGCAGCTTGGTGGTGCCGCTGATCGGCGGTGTTGTGGTCGGCCTATTGCTGCCCTCCCTGTTCTTGGGCGAGGATGCCGAGCGGCTCACGTTCACGCTGTTCGTGGCCCTGGCGCTCGCTGTGTCGTCTTTGGCGGTGGTGGCCAAGATCCTCAGCGAACTGGGCCTGATGCGCCGGGACTTCGGCCAGATCACCGTGGCCGCGGGCATGGCCAACGATGTGGTCGGCTGGATCATGTTGGGCGTATTCACCGGCTTGGCTACCTCGGGCGGAGTGTCGGCTGGGCAGGTCTTGGCCACGCTGGGGGGGATCGCAGTTTTCGGGTTGTTGGCCCTGACTGTGGGCCAGCGGCTGGTGGACCTGCTGTTGCGGCAGGTGCGACGCACCGGGGGCAGCCTGGCCGCGGCACTGGCCGTGGCCATAGTGACCATGCTGGTATTCGGAGTGGCCACTGAGTGGCTAAAGGTTGAAGCGGTATTGGGAGCCTTCGTGGCCGGGGTGGTGCTGCACCGGTCCCGGTTCCAGCACGAGGACGTTATCCACCACCTGGAGGGGCTGACCAACGCCCTGTTCGCTCCGGTGTTCTTTGCCACTGCCGGTTTGCAGGTAGATCTCCGCTTATTGAACAACGCCGAAGCCCTTTGGTGGGCCTTGGTTGTGCTCGCGGTGGCTATCGTCTTCAAGTTTGCCGGGGCCTATGGCGGTGCCCGCCTCGCCGGCCGCACCCACCGGGCGGGACTGGCTCTGGGAGCCGGATTGAACGCTCGGGGGACGCTGGAGATCGTCATCGCCACGGTGGGGTTGAGCGTCGGGGTGTTCAGCCCCACTGCCTTCTCGGTGATCGTGCTGGTGCCGGTGCTCACCTCGCTATTCGCCTCGGCCACCCTGCGGGGAGTGGTGAACAACTGGCAGGGGACCCCCGACGAGCAGGAGCGGCTAGGCCGGGAACAGGCGCTGAGCCGCAATCTGGTGGTGCGGACGTCTCGGCTGCTGCTGCCTAGCCGTGGGGGCCCCGAGTCGATTGCCGCGGCCCAGGTTCTGCATTTCGCCTGGCCGATCGAAGCCGGGGCAACCGTGCTCACGGTGGGCGACCGAGACGCCGAGGAAGACATCACCCCATTGCGCAATGTTCTGCACGACCGCTCCTTGGAGCATCGGCGCGTGCGCCACGACGACCCGGTTGGAGCCATCATCGACGAGAGTCGGCTGGGATTCGGCGCCATTGGGGTGGGGGCGCAGGATTATGTGGACACCCATCAGGTGATCTCCCCCTTGGTGGATGGGGTGCTGTCGGAGAGTCCTATTCCGGTGGTGGTCGTCCGCCGAGCCCGAAATCTGGATCGACCGCTGCCGGGAGCGTTCAGCCGGGCAGTGGTGCCGGTCACCGGCAGCCCGGTGTCGCGGGCTGCCCAAGAAGTGGCGTTCAATCTCAGTGCGCAATTGGGCACCGAACTGCACCTCACCCATGTCAACACGACTTGGGGGGAGCCAGTGGGGCTGCCGTCGCTGTTCAGCCGCCGGATGATCCCGCGAATCGGACCGAACGTCGGGGAACGGGTTGTGGAGCAGGCCATGGCCTTCGCCGATGAACTGGGGGCGACATCTCGAGCCGCGGTATTGGAGGGCTCTTCTCCAGCCGAGGAGATCCTGAGGCTGGTGCAGGACATCGAGGCCGACTTGGTGGTGATGGGCGCCCATCTTCGCCGGGTCGGCGACCGTCCGTTCTTGGGCCATCGGGTAGAGCAGGTGCTTCGTGACTGCGACGCCACCGTGGTGGTGGTGCTCATTCCCTTCGATCTCTAGGCCGCGCTGAGGATGGCGTTGAGATAGGGGGAGGGGGAGCGGGACACCTTTCGGTCGCCGAACGCCCGCTCGGCGGCCCAGTGGCAGTGCAACTCTCGCTCGGCTCTGGTGATGGCCACGTAGAGCAGCCGCTGCTCCTCGGCGACTTCAGCCGAGGTCTGGGCCCGGCTTATGGGCACCAGGCCCTGCTCTAAGCCGGCCAAGTGAACGACGGGCCACTCCAGTCCCTTGGCGGCGTGGAAAGTGGCCACGTCCACTGCGTCGGCGCTGTCGGACAGGCCTTCTGCGGGGTCGTCATCGGTACGGCTGGCGTCGATGCGCACTCGATAGGGGATCTCTCCTTGGCGCAGAGCCACGGTCAGTTTGGCGGTCTGGGCATTGGTTCGGGCCAGCACCGCCATCGACGACCAGGCTGTCTCCGGCCCCTTGGCGTCGCGCAGAGCCCGGGCGATGGCCGCAGCCTCATCAGTGTCGTCGGCGTGGGTGGTCACGGTGGGACGGGGTCCGTCGAGGTGATGGGCAACCAGCGAATTTGCCCCCGCAGGGAGAATGGCGCGGCCTGCAGCCAGAATCTGGGGAGTGGAGCGGTAGTTGTCCACCAAATCGAGCACTGCTGCGCCCGGGAACCAGTTGCCGAACCGCTCGATGTAGTCGGCCTCGGCACCGTTCCAGCTGTAGATGGCCTGATTGGGATCGCCCACCGCGCACAGGTGGTTGCGCTCTCCCAGCCAGGCCCGCAACAGGTCGAATTGGAGCCGATTCACGTCTTGGAACTCGTCCACGAACAAATGCTGAAACCGCCAGCGGCGGGCCTCGGCGTAATCGGCGTCGCCATTCAGGTCCCGCAAGGCCAGGTTCAGCAGGTCGTCGAAGTCCACTACCCGCCGCCTGGTCTTCTCGCTTTCGTATCGCTGGTAGAGGTCGCCCATCGCGGCAGGGTCCAGAGCTGGAGTGCGGCGAAATTGGACGGCCGCTTGCCCGTAGCCGTCGGGGGGGATGCGCCGGGCCTTGGCCCACTCGATCTCGGTGACGACATCCAGCAACTCGGCCTTGGCCAGTCGCAGCCCGGCCAGCTTGGCCGCCCTGGCCACCAGCCCCCGCTTGTCTTGCGCCAGCTCGGGGGGCCGAATGCCCCGCTCGGCCCAGCGAGTGCGAAGTTGGGCGTAGGCCGCGCTGTGGAAGGTGCTCGTGTTCACCGAGCTCCGCAGCCCCAGCTCGGCCAAGCGATCTCGCAACTCGTTGCCCGCTTTGCGGGTGAATGTCAGAGCCAGCGTGTGATTGGGGTCGATAGCTCCGGTGGAGGCTTGATAAGCGATCCGGCGGGTGAGCACCCTGGTCTTGCCGGTGCCCGCCCCTGCCCGGATGCACAGCGGAGTACCCGGTGCGGCTACCGCCGCCCGCTGCCGCTCATTCAGCCCATCCATGAGCCCTTCCATCACGGTCACGCCACCAAGGTACCGACACCGGTGACACATACCTTGGGCCAGGTCAAATGGCCTCATTCTTGTGGGAGGATGACGGAGATGGTTGCGGTGTCTCGGGAGCGGTTTGAGGAATTGGTGGGGCGGGCGTTGGACGAGATTCCCGATGATCTGGCCGAGGTGATGGAGAACGTAGTGGTTCTGGTGGAAGACGAGGGCGAAGACCCGGGCATATGGGGGCTATACGACGGGGTGCCGCTCACCGATCGGGGTGATTACGGCGGGGGTGGGATGGTGCTGCCCGACCGCATCTACATCTACCGGCTGCCGATCTGTGAGGGGTGCGACAGCGAGGCCGAGGTGGTGGAGGAAGTCCGCGTTACCGTCATTCATGAAGTGGCCCACCACTTCGGCGTCGAAGACGACCGCCTCGACGAGCTGGGCTGGGGCTGAATGGGGATGTTGTTGGGCTGACCGGCTCGACAGAAACGCGGGTACTGTCCCAGCGGTGGAGAGCTCAGGAGGCAGCATGGGACCGCTCAATGGCATTCGCGTGGTGGAGATCGCCGGCATCGGGCCGGGGCCCTTCGCGGCCATGATGCTGGCCGACTTGGGGGCCGATGTGGTGCGGGTCGATCGAGCCGACCGGGTGCGAGATGAGATCCCCGACACTCCTAATCCCGACCTGTTGAATCGGGGTCGCCGCAGCGTGGGCGTGGACCTCAAGCACTCCGAGGGTGCCAAGACCGTGCTCAAGCTGGTGGAGGGTGCCGACGGGCTGATCGAAGGGTTCCGTCCCGGAGTGGCCGAGCGCTTGGGTATCGGCCCCGACGACTGTCTGGCCCGCAATCCCCGGTTGGTGTACGGGCGCATGACCGGGTGGGGCCAAGAAGGCCCGTATGCGTCAATGGCCGGCCACGACATCAACTACATCGCGCTGTCAGGCGTGCTGGGGGCGATCGGTCGGGAGGGAGAGGCTCCGGTACCACCGTTGAACCTGGCCGGCGATTTCGGCGGGGGAGGTATGTTGCTGGCCCTCGGGATGCTGGCCGGGATGCTGGAGGCTCGCAGCTCGGATCAGGGCCAAGTAGTTGACGCCTCCATGGTGGAGGGCTCCGCTCTTCTGATGACCATGATCTATGGCATGCGGGCTATGGGGGCATGGGGGCCGCGGGGCACCAACCTGCTTGACACCGGCGCTTGGTACTACGACGTCTACGAGTGCGCCGACGGAGAGTACATCTCGCTGGGCTCGCTGGAGCCCCAGTTCTTTGCCGAGATGACCGAGAAGGTGGGCATCGATATCGACGGGATCGACCAGAACGACCGCTCCACCTGGCCGGAGATGCGGTCCCGTGTGGCCTCCGCGGTGAAGGACAAGACTCGCGACGAGTGGTGTGAGATCCTCGACGGCTCCGATGTCTGTTTCGCCCCGGTGCTCAGCCTGTCCGAGGCTCCCGAACATCCCCACAACGCGGCTCGGGGCACGTTCGTAGAAGTGGGGGGAGCTGTTCAGCCCGGCCCGGCGCCCCGCTTCAGCCGCACCCCAGCTGAGATCGCCCGTCCCGCCCCCAACCCGGGCCAGCACACCGCTGAAGTGCTGGCCGACTGGGGATTCGATGAGGCCGCAGTAGCCGCCCTTCAAGAATCGGGGGCCGTCAAGTAGTGGGCACCATGGTGAATTTCCACGCCCACCCCGACGACGAGGCCATCGCCACCTCGGGCACGATGATGAAGGCGGCCGACGAGGGCCATCGGGTGGTGTTGGTGGTAGCTACCAAAGGGGAGAAAGGCGAGGTGCAGCCCGACGCGCTGAGCCCGGGCGAGACGCTGGGCGAGCGGCGAGCAGCAGAGACCCTTGACGCGGCCAGGATCATCGGCGCCCACCGGGTGGAGTTCCTGGGCTATGAGGACTCAGGCATGGCCGGCGACGAGGCCAACGACAATCCGGCCTGTTTCTGGCAAGCCGATTTCGACGAGGCGGTACAGCGGGTGGCCGGGATCTTGGTGGAGGAGTCGGCCGAAGTGCTCACCGTGTACGACGACCACGGCGGCTACGGCCACCCCGACCATATCCAAGTCCATCGAGTGGGGGTGGACGCGGCCCGTAAGGCCGGGGTCCAAAAGGTGTTCTACGTAACCATGAACCGGACCCAGATCCTGCGGCAAATGGCCGAAGTGGAGGCCTTTGCCGAGGCGATCGAGGAGATCGACGCCGAGCGGGCCGAGCGGTTCACGGAGGAAGACTTCGGCACCGATGAGGCGGAGATCACCCATGCGGTGGATGTGAGCACCTACTTGGAGCGCAAGCGGGCCTCCATGCTGGCCCACGCCAGCCAGATCACCGCCGACTCGTTTTTCGGATCCATGACCGACAAGCAGTTCGCCGACGCGTTCGGCACCGAGTGGTTCGTGGCCCCAGGGCCGCCCCGGACAGGCGACTTCGCCACCGACTTGTTCAGGTGAGCGCCACCTCGGTTCTCGCCGCCACGCCACTGGCCGGCTTCCACGACTGGTTCTCCTGGGTGGTGATGCTGACCAATGCCTCGGCCGGAGCCTGGGCGCTGGGCGCCCACTTCCGCCAACGGTTGCGGGGTTGGCCGCTGGAGGCGTTCATAGCCGTCGCCCAAGCCACCATCTTTGGCCAGGTGATTGTGGGCGTGGTGCTCGAAAATCGCTCCGGCGTCGACCCCGGTGACCTGCACCGCCTCTACGGCTTCGCAGCCATCGCCGCAGTGGCCATCATTTACGCCTATCGAATGCAGCTCGCCCATCGACGCGAGCTGCTCTATGCCGGCGGCAGCTTCTTCTTGGCCGGACTGGCTATCCGGGCCATGATCCTCAGCTGACTGAGGACCGGGGCAAGGTCAGAGGTTGACGACGGGGCAGGTAAGTGTCCGGGTGATGCCGTCCACCATCTGAATCTGGCTCACTACCAGGCGGCCCAGTTGGTCCATGGACTCGGCCTCGGCCTTGGCGATCACGTCGTAAGGGCCGGTCATGATCTCAGAGATCACCACGCCATCGATCTCGCGGATGGCCTCGGCCACCTGACGGGCCTTGTCCATTTCGGTTTGGATCAAAACATATGAGCTAACACCCACGTGACTACACCTCCGGTTGGTTATTCCGCATCGTACTCAAAGCTGTGCGCCTGTGGGCCAGCGCGGCCCGGCCCCCTGACAATCAGGGGACCGGGCTGGAGGGGGATCAGTTGTTGACTTGTTCAGTCGGTGGCCTCGATGGCCGGGCGGGTGGCGGAGATGGCCACTTTCCTGGGTTTGACTGCTTCTGCCACTGGAAGGGTTACAGTCAGCACTCCATCGGTGTAGGAGGCCTTCAAGCCGTTGGGGTCGAGGTTCTCGCTCAAGTAGAGCTGGCGGTGCATTGAACCGCTACGGCGCTCCCGGCTGATGACAGCTCCACCCTCATAGGCTGGCGCCTCACGCTCAACTAGCAGGTTGAGCTGTCGGTCCTCAACGGTGAGATCGATGTTTTCCACGGAGGCGCCAGGAAGGTCGAAATGGATTTCTACCCGGTCCTCGAAGCGGATCACATCGGTGGGCACAGCCCATTGGGAGTCGCTGTCAGTCCTGGCAAAAAACCGGTCGAAGTCGGAAAACAAGCTGTTGGCCAGGCTGTTCACAGGAATTGCACGGAGCATTGGTGAAGTCCTTTCATAAAAGTTGAGTGGTAGGCCATTAGGTACAACAAATGTAACCTCCAGCACCTTGAGGCTATTCCCGGTCTGAGGAGACTTTTTTCTGAACTGTGGGCAAAGATGACGGACCATGAACCGCGCCCCCGCCAATCCGCATCTAGCCCGTTCCTCCTACGGCATCGCCCACGGTCGATGCGACCAGCAGGACAACGTGCCCTGGCGAGGGCCAGAGGGCCCCACCGAGAAGCTCGACGAGACCACCGACGTCCAGTACGCCTGGCTCGGCCCGGGCCACTTCGGCCACCTGACGTCGGGGCCCTATCCCGACGGGCGACGAGTGGTGTGGAGCAACGGTCGCCAGAACATCGCCAAGCTCGACTATGAGACCCTTGAGTTGCTGGCCGACCACGAAATCGTCGGGGGGCAGGGACGCACCCCCGTAGTCGAGTTGGAGGAATATCTCCGAGGTCTTGACGAGAAGTACGGCTGGGATGCGATCGAGCACGCCATCGAGCTGTCGATGAAGTTCATGACCGGCATCGATGGGGTCTATGCGCTGCTGGATTGCGATCACACCCTGTTCCTTGGCCGCAAAGACCACGCGGTGGCCTACGTGGAGACCGATCCGTCCGACCCGGCGTCGCCGATCGTGGAGCGGGACCGATGGAACAAGCCCGACCACATCGAGGGCTTCTTCGTGGGGATGAACATGACCTTCGACGGCAAGCTGGTCATGTCCACCGATCACGGCTGGGTCGTCGTGCTGGAACGGGACTTCAGCGCCTATCACGCGCTCCAGATCGCCGGCGGGGCCGAGGAGGCGGCCGAGTATTGCGCCCAGCGAGCAGAGGAGCGGGGAAACACCGGCTACGGCTGGGTCCGCACCAGCATCTGTGTCGACCAGGACAACGGCATCTACGTGTCGTCCAACGACCACCACCACAAGCTGCGCTGGACGGGTTCTGAGCTCACCGACGACCCCGTCCACGGATGTTGGAGGGTGCCTTACCGAAACGGCGGCGGCCACGGCTCTGGGACTACGCCATCGCTCATGGGATTCGGCCCCGACGAGGACAGGTTCGTGGTGATCGGCGACGGCGATGAGGTGGTGAACATCACCTTGTTGTGGCGGGACGAGATTCCCGACGACTGGGAGCAACTGCCCAACGCTCCCGATCGCCGCATCGCCGGCATCGGCCCGGCCAACATGGGCGATCCCGATCTCGCCGAGATCAAGACCGAGCAGTCGATCACCGTGGCGGGCTACGGGGCCATGACCGTCAACAACGAGCCGGCCTTCATTCCCGACGGCTACCCGGTTCAGGCCGCCCGGATGCTCTGTTTCATGCTCGGCCACAAGCGGGAGTACCAGCCCCACGGTCTCCACAAGTACGAATGGGATCCCGTGGCCCGGGAGCTCAAGGAGGCGTGGGTCAACCTCGACATCTCCTCGCCCAACTCGGTTCCCTTCGTGGCCGAGGAGAGCGGCCTGGTCTACACCTGCGGAGTGCGCGACGGCCGCTGGACGATCGAGGCCGCCGACTGGGCCACCGGCCAATCCCGGTTCCACTACGTGCTGGGAGGCTCCAAGTTCAACACCATCGGTGCGGGGGTGACCGTGGACGATGACGGCCGGCTGCTGTTCGGCTCGATGTACGGCAAGACCCGCGTCCTGCGAGGCCCGGGATAGCGGCAGTGTGCACCTATCCCACGGCGGCACACCGCTAACGTGCCGCACATGGCGTCGGTGCTGGTGACCGGGGGAGCGGGCTACATCGGAAGCCACACCTGTGTCGCCTTGCTGGGAGCGGGCTACGAGGTCACGGTGCTGGACAGCCTGGCCAACTCCTCAGCCGCGGCCATAGATGCGGTGGGGGACATCGCGGGACGCCGTCCTCGGCTCGACGTAGTCGACTGTCGGGGCGAATCCGCCGTGGAGAGGGTGTTCGCCGAAGTTCGCCCCGATGCGGTGCTGCACTTCGCCGGGCTCAAATCTGTGCCCGACTCGGTGGCCGATCCGCTCCAGTACTACCGACACAATCTGGAGTCGGCCGCCGTGTTGTTGTCGGTGATGGCCCGCTGTGGAGTGCGCCGGATCGTGTTCTCCTCATCGGCCACGGTCTACGGAGAGCCCGATGTGCTACCGGTGCCAGAGACGGCGCCGACCCGCCCGGCCAACCCCTACGGCTCGTCCAAACTGATGATCGAGCAGATGATCGCCGATGTGGTTCGGTCCGACCCTCGCTGGTCGGCGGCGGTGCTGCGCTACTTCAACCCGGTCGGCGCTCATCCCAGTGGCATGATCGGTGAGGATCCCGAGGGGGTACCCGGGAATCTCATGCCCTACTTGCTCCAGGTGGCGGTAGGCCGCCGTCCCCGGCTTCCGCTCTACGGGACCGACTATCCCACTCCGGACGGCACCGCGTTGCGCGACTACGTACACGTGATGGACTTGGCCGAGGGCCACTTGGCTGCCTTGAATCACTTGGATTCCGCCCCCGGACAGGTGCAGGCCTACAACTTGGGCACCGGCCAGGGCGCGTCAGTGCTGGAGGTCATCGCTGCCATGCGGGAGGCCACTGGCCACCCGTTGCCTTATGAAGAACTCGGCCGCCGACCCGGCGATATATCCGAACTGTGGGCCGACCCCGGCAAGGCCAGTTGGGAATTGGGCTGGTCTGCCGACCGAGCACTTGGAGACATGTGCCGGGATGCGTGGGCCTGGCAATCGACCCATCCGCAGGGGTATCGAAGCAGGAGCTTGCCCTAGAGCATCGCCTTGATGTCCAACGAGGCATAGTCCTGATCCCCGTAATTCTGGCGGAACAGCTCGCGCAGGCGGATCGCGGCCTCGTCGTAGGCGTCGGGGTCGCTCCAGGTGTTGCGGGGGTTCAACACCTCGTCGGGGACGCCGGGGCAGGATAGCGGGATTCGCAGCCCCAGTATTGGGACCCTGACGGTTTCGGTGGCGTCGAGATCGCCATTGAGAGCGGCATTGAGCAGCGCTCGCGTGTGGGCGATGGACATGCGCTCGCCCACCCCGTGAGGGCCCCCCGACCAGCCGGTGTTCAAGAGGATGCACCGGGCCTGGTGGGCGTCCATGCGGTGGGCCAGCAGCTCGGCGTACACCGAAGGCTTGTGCGACATGAACGGTGCGCCGAAGCAGGCGCTGAACGTGGCTTGCGGCTCCACGACGCCCACCTCGGTGCCGGCCAGCTTGGAGGTGAACCCCATCACAAAGTGGTACATGACCTCGTCGCGGTCGAGGATCGACACCGGGGGCAGCACGCCGAAGGCATCGGCGGTCAAAAGCACGATGGTGCGGGGGTGCGGCCCCTTGGCACCGGGGGCCACATGGGGGTTGCACGCCAGCGGATAGGCGAAGCGGGTGTTCTCAGTGATGGAGTCGTCGGTGAGGTCGAGCTCTTGGGGATCGGTGTCGGCCAGATCTCGGCCGGGCAGGGCAGGGACGTTCTCGATGAGGGTCCCGCGCATCGACAAGGCGTCGGCGATGATCGGCTCGGCGTCTTTGTCGAGGTCGATGAGCTTGGCGTAGCAGCCGTCCTCGAAGTTGGAAACCCCCGATTCGGTCCAGACGTGCTCGTCGTCGCCTATCAGGCTGCGGTCGGGATCGGCCGAAAGGGTGGTCTTTCCGGTGCCGGACAGACCGAACAAGATGGCGCTGTTCCCGTGGTCGTCCACGTTGGCCGAGCAGTGCATGCTGAGCTGCTTGGCGTTGGGCAGCACGAAGTTCATCACCGTGAACATGGTCTTCTTGACCACACCGCAGTAGTCGGCTCGCCCCAGCACCAACCCCAGCCGGTTGTGAAGGTCCATGATGACCGCCCGGTCGGTGCGGGTGCCGTCGCGGTCGGGATCGCACCTGAAGCTGGGGACGTTGATCATGGTCCAACCGTTGGACCCGCGGTCGGCGTCGTCGCGCACGCCCTTGGGGAACATGATGTTGGCGAAGTAGGCGTGGGTGGCGTACTCGCTCACCAGTCGATAGGGGATGGCGAACTCCGGGTCCCAGCCGCAGAACACGTCGGCGGTGTAGAGCGTGGCCTGCCGCTCGTTCAGGTGGGCCAATACCCGCTCGAGCAATCCCGGGAAGTAGTCGGCGTCCAGCTTGTTGAAATCCGACTTCCACCACACATCGTCCACCACCTCGGGCCAGGCCACCGCATAGGTGTCCTGCACGGGACGGCCGGTGCAGGTTGGATCGGAATAGAAGATCAGCGGTCCGTCAGAGCCCAGAGCGGTGGGAAACGCTTTCTGGTCGTGCTCGCCGCCGTCGATGCGGGTGCGGCCCCGGTCTCCGTCGATGGCGGCGTCGAAGAGCTCCTCTTGTGTCAGCCCAGACCGGACATCTACTGAATCCAAGCCGAAGCGGATGCGAAGCTGGTCGGCGACCGGAGTTGTCACGCTTGCTCCGGATTGCCGGTCGGAGTGAGGAACGACGGTGTACCCATGTCCACTTCCGAGCCTAACCGCAGACGGGTGGCTTCATTCCCTTCCAAGTCGAACAGCACCCGCTGGCCTTGGCGCAGCATCCGGAACACCGACCCCTCGAGCGCATCGGGGGCCAAATCGAATTCGGCCAGGTCGGTGTCGCGCACGACCACGCCGATGCCGGTTGATGGGTCATAAGCCTTGATCACACCCTGCACGGGGACTCTTTCTGCCAGTGATCGGGGTTAGTGCAGGGTAACGGCTGGTCATGGCGGTTCGCGAGTCGGGCAGTGTTCACCGGGTCATGGTTTGTGAGTGGGGCAGTGACTGCTAAGTACCATCGCGGGGCATGACGGCAGACCGCCTTGGGGCTGAGGGTTTGCGGGCCACGATGGAGTGGTTCCGAGACGCCTTGGCTACGCACCGAGACGTCATCAACCAGCTCAACGTGTATCCGGTGCCTGACGGCGATACCGGCACAAATATGGCGCTCACCCTGGAAACGGTGGTCATCGAGGTGTCGGCCGCCGGGGATCAGATGAGCGAGGTCTGCCACGCCATCAGCCACGGATCGCTCATGGGCGCCCGGGGCAATTCCGGCGTGATCCTGTCGCAGATCTTGCGGGGCTTGGCCGAGACGGTGGCCACCGCGGGCCATGTCGATCCGCCGGTGTTGGCCGGTGCGCTGAAACAAGCTTCGGTTGCGGCCGATGAGGCGGTGTCCACCCCGGTGGAGGGAACCATTCTGACCGTGGTGCGCGACGTGGCGACCGCTGCCGCTGAGGCGGTCGATCAGGGTGTCGACGGCCTCATCCAGATGGTGGAGGGATGCCAGCGGGCGGGGCGGGCCTCGCTGGACCGAACGCCCGAGCTGCTGCCCCAGTTGGCCCGGGCCAATGTGGTGGATGCCGGGGCAGCGGGGTTCTTGCTGTTTCTGGATGCGATGGCCACTGCGATGGACGGTCGGCCCCTGCCCGACCCGCCGCCGGTGGACCCGTCGGCGGGGGTGGGCGCGGCCGTGGCCGGAGCCGAGGACCCCCATGGTGCCGCTGACGATGGCGACGGCACGCGTTATGAGGTGATGTTCTTCTTGGAGGCCGAAGACCACCGGATCGGCGAATTCCGCTCTGCTTGGGAGGCCCTGGGCGACTCCATCGTGGTGGTGGGCGGCGACGGCTTGTGGAACTGCCACATCCACAGCAATGACATCGGTGGCAGCATCGAGGCGGGCATCGGTGTGGGTCGCCCATTCGACATCCGGGTGACCGACTTGTTCGAGCAGGTTGAACACGTCGAATCGCTGATGGCCACCGAGATCGGCGGTGCGGTCACCACCGTGGCTGGAGAGCCGGTTCGCACCGCGGTGGTGGCGGTGTCGGTGGGGGCGGGCGTGCGCCGCCTTTTCGAGTCGCTGGGGGTGCGGGCCATTATCGCCGGGGGCCAGACCATGAACCCCTCCACCGAGCACTTCTTGCAGGCAGTAGAGCAGCTTGATGCCGACGAGATTGTGCTTTTGCCCAACAACAAGAACATCGTGCCGGTGGCCGAACGGGTAGACGACTGCACCGAGGCCGCCGTGCGGGTGGTTCCCACGAGGGGGATCGCCGAAGGGCTGGCCGCGTTGATGGCCTACGATCCGTCGGCCAGTGCCGATGAGAACCAGTCGGCAATGGCTGAAGCCGCCGAAGACGTCGTGACCGGTGAGGTTACCCAAGCGGTGCGGGACACCGAGAGCGAGTTGGGATCCATAGTCGCTGGCCAGTGGCTGGGACTGGATCGTCAGGGTTTGCGGGCAGTGGCCCAAAGCGCAGCCGGGGCGGCCACCGCGCTCTTGGCCGAGCTCATCGACGACAGCCACGAGCTGGTGACGGTGATCTTCGGCGCCGATGCCACGACTGCCGATGTTGAAGAAGTGGCCGCCTGGCTGAGCGAGCATCATCCCGCGGTCGAGACAGAGCTCCACGAGGGAAGCCAGCCGCTCTATCCGTTCTACTTCGGGGTGGAATGAATGGCTCTCAGTCGCGATCCGGTGTCTCGTTTCTTCGGCGTGGAATGACCGGCACCCACCGGCCTCCTCTCACCATGGTCGACTTCCACGGCATGGATGTGGAAGTGCTGGGCGGAGTGGGCCGGGCCAAAGGCAGGGCACTGGCTTCGATTGAAGTGGAGTCGGTGCTGGATCTGCTGACCTACTATCCCCGCCGCTACATCGACCGGACCAACCAAGCGGCTATCAGCGATCTCGAAGACGGTGTTGAGGCCATGGTGATGGCCCGAGTGGACAGCGTGTTCTCGAAGAAGCTTCCGGGAAGCCGCTCTATGGTCAATGTGGCTGTCAGCGACCAGACCGGTCGGCTGCGGCTGGTCTTCTTCAACCAGCCGTGGCGGGATCGCCAGCTGTCCCAGGGCCAGGAGGTAGTGGTGTTCGGGAAGCTGGACCGCTATCGGGGCCAGCATCAGATGACCAACCCCATCGTGGATCTGGTGGGCGACGAGACCGGGCGCATCGTGCCGGTGTACCCCCAGTCGGGCAAGGCCGGGCTACAGACCCGAGAGATCAGGCGGTGGGTGGACGAGGCTCTGCGACGCTCAGCGCAGCGGGGTATCAGCGACCCGGTCCCCGAGCCACTGCGGCGGCATCACAACTTGATCGGACGCCACGAGGCCATCGACGGCATCCACCGCCCAGAGACCATGGATGCCCAGTACACCGCTCGGAATCGGCTGGTGTTCGATGAGCTGCTTCGGCTCCAGCTCAAGCTGATCATGCGCAAGCGGGCCGTGGAACGGGCCGCGTTCGGAATCTGCCACGACACCAGCGGGGAGCTTGTCGAGCGGTTCACCAGCTCGCTGGGGTTTCCCCTGACCGGGGCCCAGCGCCGGGTGATCGGCGAGGTGACCGCCGACATGGCCCGCCCGGTGCCCATGCACCGCCTCCTGCAGGGCGATGTGGGGGCGGGCAAGACCGTGGTTGCGGTGGCGGCAATGCTCACGGCGGTGCAAGGAGGCCACCAGGGCGCGCTGATGGCCCCCACCGAGGTGCTGGCCTCCCAGCACTACTTGGGAGTCCGCACCTTGTTGGGCGATCTGGTCGTGCCCGCGTCCGATTCGCTGTTGGCCGAGCGGCCCCTGCGGGTCGCACTGCTCACCAATCAAACCCTCGGCGCCGAGAGGACTCGGCTCCAGGACTCGCTGGTTTCGGGAGAGATCGACATTGTGATCGGCACCCATGCCCTCATCCAGGAAGGGGTGGAATTCGACTCTCTCGGGATGGTGGTGGTGGACGAGCAGCACCGCTTCGGCGTCGAGCAGCGGGCCGCACTGCGGGCCAAGGGGTCTCAGGCCGCGTCTCCCGATGTGCTGGTCATGACGGCCACCCCCATCCCCCGCACCGCGGCCATGACCGTGTACGGCGACCTTGATGTGTCCACGCTCGACGAAATGCCCCCGGGGAGAACGCCGATCGCCACCCGGTGGGCCCGAGCCGCGGCCGAGGAAGCCGAGGTTTGGGAGCAGGTCAGGGCCGAAGTGGGAAATGGACGCCAGGCCTATGTGGTGTGCCCGCTGATCGAGGAGTCCGACACCATCGAGGCCCGGTCGGTCACCGAGACGTACGAGCGCCTGCAAGCCGATGAGCTGGCCGGGCTGCGGATCGGGCTGCTCCACGGTCAGCTCACGCCGGCGGAGAAGGAGTCGGTGATGGCCCTGTTCCGGAGCGGGGCCATCGACGTGCTGGTGGCCACCACCGTGATCGAGGTGGGGGTGGATGTGCCCAATGCCACCGTCATGGTGATCGTGGACGCCGATCGGTTCGGGATCGCGCAGCTTCACCAGCTCAGAGGACGAGTGGGCCGGGGCGACCAGGAGTCCACGTGCTGCCTGCTGGCCGCTGACGCGGTGGGGATTGCCGCCGAGCGGCTTCGGGCCCTGGTGGAGACCACCGACGGGTTCGAGTTGGCCGAGGCCGATTTGGAGTTGCGGGGGGAGGGCACCATCTTGGGCGAGCGCCAAAAGGGTCGCAACGACTTGCAGCTGGCCTCTTTGCGCCGGGACAAGGATTGGGTGGTGTGGGCCCGCACCGCGGCCGGCGAGATGCTGGATGACGACCCCGATCTGCAACGGCATTCGGAATTGCGTGCCGAGGTGGAGCTGTTGCTGGGGGATGATGATGCCGACTATCTGATGAAGAGCTGACACCCTGGAGCAATCGTGTTGGAGATCGTGAGAATGGGCTTGGAGCGCAAGGAGCAGATCGCGAGCATCTGGGCCGACGCCTTCGAGCTGGACCCGCTGATGAAATGGGTGTTCCCTGATGATGCCGCCCGAAGGGGATCCCTCAAGCGGTGGTGGGAGTTCATGCTGGACCATTCGCCTGCCGGGACCGAGTTGCACGGCACTCGGGCCGATGGCTGTGTCGCCTATTGGCAGCCGCCCCGCAAAGAGGTGCCCGCCTTGACTGGTCCACAAGATGACTCCAACCAGATTTCAGATTGGCAAGCGAGGTACATGGCCATGATGACCGAGTTGCTGGGCGATCTGGCTCCCTCTCGGATGGAAGCCTTGGGTCAGATGCAACAAGCACGCCTGTCCGAGCCCCACTGGTATTTGGCCGCGTTGGGCACTTCGCCCGGCCGGCAGAGCAAGGGTCTGGGCGGCAAGGTGCTGGCGCCGATGCTGGAACGGTGCGACCGGATCGGCGAGTTGGCCTATCTGGAGTCCAGCAACCCGGCCAACGTGGGCTTCTACCGCCGTCATGGATTCGAGTCGCTCGGCGAGTTCACGTTGGGCGACGGGGTGCTCATCACCCCCATGTCCCGTGAGCCTCGTCCGCCGCTGGACTGAACGGACCCGCAGATAGGGAGCACCCCATGCCTTCGCACTCTTGGTACTTCAAGGGATTCGGCAATCCAGAGCCTGCCTTTCTGAGCGGGTACTGAACGGCCATGGTGCTGCGGATTATCGCCGGGGAGGCCCGTGGCCGTCGGCTGAGCGCTCCGGAGGGCATGGACGTGCGCCCAACTGCCGGCCGGGTTAGGGAGGCGGTGTTCAACTCTCTGCACAGCCTGGGCTGCTTGGAAGGGGCCGATGTGCTGGACCTGTTCGCCGGAACGGGGGCGCTGGGGCTGGAAGCCGTGTCGAGGGGCGCGGCCTCGGCCACGTTCGTGGAGTCTGCCCCGCCGGCATTGGCCGCGTTGAGGGCCAACATCGACCTCACTGGGTTCAACGACCGCTGCCGGGTAGTGCCCGGTGCTGTCATGGAGGAGCTGCCCCGGCTGGATGGTGGCTACGACCTGGCCTTGTGCGATCCGCCCTATCAGTTCACCGCATGGCCAGAGCTGTTGCTTCGACTCCCTGCGGACACTGTGGTGGCTGAGTCTGATCAGGCGGTGGTTCCCGGTCTTGGCTGGGATGTCATCAAACAGCAGCGCTACGCGGGTACCGTTGTGGTGATTGCCAGCCGGCAATAGCATCGACAAGCCCCAGGAGACACATCAGTGACGCGTGTCCTGTTCCCCGGATCGTTCGACCCCATACACAACGGACACATGGAGATCGTGGAGACCGCGGCGCGCCTGTTCCAAGAGGTGATCGTGGCGGCGGTGCGCAATCCCCAGAAGGCCCCTTTGTTCGAGTTGGAAGAGCGAAAGGCGATGTTGGAGGAGTCCTTCGCCCACCTGCCCAATGTGCAGATCACCATGTTCGCCAAGCTGGTGGTGGACTTGGCCCAAGATGAGGGGGTCGATTTCATCGTGAAGGGCCTCCGAGCGGTTTCCGACTTCGAGAACGAGCTTCAGATGGCCCAGATGAATCAAGCTATTTCCGGGGTGCACACACTGTTCATCCCATCAGCCAGCAAGCACTCGTTCTTGGCCTCCAAGCTGATCCGCGAGCTGGCCCGCTTCGGCCAGCAGATTGACTCTATGGTCCCCCCACCGGTGGCCAAACGACTTATCGAGAGGTATCGAGATGACTGACGCCGATCCCAACACCACCGCAACCCATCACTCAGTCACCGGGACGTTTGTGGATCCCGAGTTCGATCTGCTGCTGCGGCGGGCAATCGAGCTGGTAGACGCGGCCCGTCCCATGCCGCTGTCGGCATCCTCCATGATCAACAAGGATGAGGTCTTGGAGCTGCTTCAGAGCTGCCTGAACCGGCTGCCAGAGGAGATGCGGGCAGCCCGCTGGCTGTTGAAGGAGCGCGAGGATTTTCTTAAGAGGGTCCACCGGGAGGGCGACGAGATACTGGTGGCTGCTCGATCGCAGGCCGAGGCCATGGTGCAGCGCACGGAGGTGGTCAAGGCGGCCGAGCAGCGGGCCCGGCGCATGGTGGAAGAAGCCGAAGCCACTGCTCGCCGACTGCGTCTCGAGACCGAGGACTATTGCGATACCAAGTTGGGAAGCTTTGAAAACGCCCTCGAGCGGATTCTGAATACGGTGAAGGAGGCCCGGACCCGGCTTCAGGGCGACCCGCTGGCCGACTTGGTTCGGGCCTACGGCCCCGAGCCTGAACCTGAGCCTGACGACGGCTTTTTCGATCAAGACACCGTGGGCTGAGCCGCGGGAGGAGGCGTTATGTCGAGCCAGCTGCTCGTGCCGGTGGCGGAGATGCTGCGCCGTCCCGGAACTCATCGCGACCTTTCGATCCAGGTTGATGTCGACGGGCTGGCCACCTCGGATGCTGCTGTTCACGGGCCGGTCGATCTCCAGCTCCATATGGAATCGGTTGTCAGCGGTCTGGAGGTATCCGGCTCGCTATCAGCAGGGTGGCGCGGGTCATGCCGGAGATGTCTGGAGCCCATCGAGCAGACGGTGCAGCAGGACCTGCGGGAAATGTTCGGCAGTGCGCCAGCCGATGACGAGACGTATTTGATACAAGACGGCGAGGTGGACCTGACCCCGATGGTCCGCGACTGCGTTGTTCTTGCCCTGCCGATCGCTCCGCTTTGCTCAGAGGACTGCGCCGGTCCTGCCCCCGATGACTATCCGATGAATCAGCCCGAAACCCCCGATGAAGACCGCCCCAGAGATCCCCGGTGGGCTGCGTTAGACGCGCTGCGAACTGGCCAGTAGATTTATGGGCTGCGCCTGCGCCGTTCTCGTTCGTGGCGCGGCATTCTTCCTCCACATGTAGGACTGTCCGATGGCTGTACCCAAGAAGAAAACATCCAAGGCCAAAGGCCGTAGCCGCCGGGCATCGGCTTGGCGGGTGTCCGCGCCGGCACAGAGCACCTGTCCTCGGTGCGGGTCGGTCAAACGGCCGCACCGGGTGTGCAAGGTATGCGGCTGGTACGCGGGGCGTGAAGCCGTTGAGGTGGCATAAGCAGCCCTGCCCGGATCCTTCGAAGGGCGCCTTTTGGCATTGCTTCCGGTTGCGGTAGACGCAATGGGGGGTGACGACGCCCCCCGGTCGGTGCTTGCCGGGGCCCGCCTCGCCGCCGAGCGGGGCATTCCCGTCTTGTTGGTGGGCCAACCCGAGCAGCTCGCCGATGTCCGCGACTTCGAAGTGGTTCCCGCGTCGCAGGTGATCGCCATGGGTGCCGAGGCGGCGGCCAGCGTGCGGAAAATGAAGGACTCCTCACTGGTGAGGGCGGCCGAAGCGGTGCGCGACGGACGGGCCTCGGCTATGGTCAGCGCCGGCAATACCGGAGCGGCCATGGCGGCCTCGCTGCTGAGGATGGGGCGAATCCGGGGAGTGGCCCGTCCCGCTATTGCCACTCCGATCATTGTGCCCGGTCGGGCTTGGCCCAACGTGATGTTGGATGCGGGGGCCAACACAGAGTGCACCGCCGAGTGGCTGGTGCAGTTTGCCCAGATGGGGGCGGTGTATTGCCGCGACCGCTGGGGGGTTCAAGAGCCCCGGGTAGGACTCTTGTCCAATGGGGAAGAGGCTGGCAAGGGCTCACCCCTGGTGAAGCAGGCATTCGAGCTGTTGGGCGATCGGGATTGGCAGACTCGGACCGGCGCGGTGTTCGCCGGCAACGTGGAAGGGCGGGATCTGCTGGAAGACCTGGTGGATGTGATCGTCACAGACGGCTTCACCGGGAATGTGGCCCTGAAGACCGCCGAAGGGGTGGCCAAGCAACTGATCGGTGCCCTGATGGAGGCGTTCGAGTCCTCTGAAGAGGCTCGGGAGGGGGCCAGGCTCCTGGCGCCGGCGCTGGCCCCGCTCTACGACGAGTTCAGCCCCGACTCCGTGGGTGGCGCCATCCTCCTCGGAGTGAGCGGTGTCAGCATTATCAGCCACGGAGCTTCATCCCCGAAAGCGCTGGCCAACGCGATGCAAGTGGCCCATGAGCTGGCCGAACGCGACACCGTGGGCTCTCTGCGCCGGGTTCTGCGCACCGAATAGGAGTCCCTGCCCCCATCATCTGTGCCTCCAGTGGGTGGGAATGGGAAGAAGCTGGCGTATACTTTTCGGGCGCCGTTTGCCGAACAGCTCCGGAGAAGCCTTGCCATCCGAAACCCATGTCGAACAGAGCCCGCTGGACCGTGAGGGAGTCTTGTCCCTCGTCCGGGAGTGCTTGGCCGACATTTTGGAGATCTCCCCCGACCGCATCTCGGAAGGCCAGGCTTTTGCCGATGATCTCGACGCCGATTCTCTTGCCCTTATCGAGCTGGTGGAAACCCTGGAAGAGGAGTTGAGCGAGAGGGCGGTGGGGTTCAGCATCGACGACGAGGACTTGGAAGATCTCAAGACGGTGCGCGACGCCGTCGACTATGTCCACGGCCGGCTGAGCCGAAGCTCCTGACCGCCGAAGCCAACCTCGCCGCTCTGGCCGAGCGCCTCGGCTACGCATTCGCCCAGCCCAGTCTGCTTGTCGAGGCATTGACCCATCGCTCATGGTGCGCCGACCACGAGGGAGCATCGTCCAACGAGCGGCTGGAGTTCTTGGGCGACGCCGTGCTGGCTTTAGTGGTGACCGACCACATTTATGCCGCCTACCCCGAAATGGCCGAGGGACAGCTGGCCCCGCTGCGAGCCGAGGTGGTCCGAGCCGAGACGCTGGCTGATCTGGCTGTTGAACTGCGGTTGGGGGAGGCCCTGCGGCTGGGACGCGGTGAAGATGGATCTGGTGGTCGGGACAAGCCATCGATTCTCTCCGACGCCATGGAGGCGGTGATCGGTGCCGTTTACTTGGATGCTCCCTGGGAGGTGCTGGTTGAGCTGGTCCGAGGGTGGCTGGCCGACCGGATTGCCGTTGCGGCCCAAGGTCCCGGCGTCCGGGACTTCAAGACCCGGTTGCAGGAGTACTGTGCCCGCAACCGGCAGGACGCGCCCGAGTATCGCCTCGCCGAGAAGGGTCCCGACCACGCGAAGCGGTTTGTGGCCGTTGTGCATGTCGACGGCAAAGAGAGTGGTAGAGGCGAGGGCCGATCGAAGAAGCAGGCTGAGCAGGCGGCGGCTGCCTCAGCTTGGCAGACTCTGACGGTCGCGACGACGGGAACTGCCCCATGACCCCATTGACAGGAGCCATCCGATGATCGCCTTGCCGGAAATCGAGACCATTCGCCGCGACTTGGACAGGGAGCTGTCCAGTCTCCGCATCAAATCGGTGGAAGTCATGGACACCCGGCTGACAAAGCGATCAGGCGGGGCGAAGAAATTCGCCGGCCGTCTGGAGAAGGCGAAGATCACCGGTGTGCGCCGTCGTGGCCTGTACTTGATCATGAGCTTGGACAGCGAGGATGTGATCGTGGCCCATTTGGGAAGCGGCGGGCAGCTGCGGCGTCATGCCAACAGGGACCAGGCCGAGCCCAACACCGTGCTGTCCATCACATTCACCAAGAGCGGACAGCTTCGGCTGGTAGACGGGGTCGGTGATTCCGAACTGTTCCTGGCCAGCGCTGAGAAGTTGGTGGAGGAAGTCCCCGAGCTGGAAGGACTGGGCATAGACCCTCTTGATCAGCCGGTGCCGTGGCGGATGTTCGGCCAGATTCTCTTGGCCCAAGAGGCCAAGCTGAAGGCGGTGCTGACCGATGACCGGGTGGTGGTCGGACTGGGCGAGATGTACTCCGACGAGATTCTGTTCACTGCCGGCTTGCGGTACGACCGTCTGACCAAATCGTTGGGCCCCCAGGAAGTTCGGCGGTTGCACCGGGCGATGGTGGAGACTCTGCACGATGCGGCCAAGCATCGAGGCGCCACGCTGGAAGACGGGCTCTACCTGGATGTACACGGTCAGCGGGGGGGGTATGAGGAGTACCTCAACGTGTTCAAGCAAGCGGGAAGAAACGGGCGCCCCTGTCCCCGCTGCCACCGCCCAATCCAGAAATACCGGTTCCGCCGCCGCTGGACGTACTACTGCGAACAGTGCCAGATCTGACCGCCGGCACGCCGCCGGGCAACTAGTTCCACAAATCGCGGCCCGCCGCTGGGTAGGGTCGAATGAGTGTTCTTGAAGGCGTTGACCCTAAAAGGGTTCAAATCCTTTGCCGACTCCACCACGCTGGTCTTCGAGCCGGGCGTGACGGTGATTGTGGGTCCCAATGGCAGCGGCAAGTCCAACGTGGTGGACGCGGTGGCCTGGGCTTTGGGAGCCCAGGCCCCCACTGCGGTGCGCTCGGCCAAGATGGACGATGTCATCTTCGCGGGAACCGCCTCCCGGCCGGGCCTGGGTCGGGCAGAGGTGTCGCTGAGCATCGACAACACCGCCCGCCTTCTGCCTATTGAGTTCGCAGAGGTCACCATCACCCGCACGCTGTTCCGCAGCGGGGACAGCACCTACGCCATCAACGGGGTGCCTTGTCGCCTGCTCGACATTCAGGAGCTGCTGAGCGATACCGGCGTTGGCCGCCAACAGCATGTGATCGTCTCCCAGCGCCAGATCGAGGGAGTATTGAGTGCCCGACCCGAGGATCGCCGGGCGGTCATCGAGGAGGCTGCCGGCGTGCTCAAGTATCGCCGCCGCAAGGAGAAGTCTGAGCGCCGCCTGGCGGCGACAGAGGCCAACCTCACCCGGCTGTCCGACGTGGTGCGGGAGATTCGCCGCCAGCTGCGGCCGCTGGAGCGCCAAGCCGAGGCTGCCCGGCGCCACGGAGGTCTGCTGGCTGAGTTGAGCAGTCTTCGCCGATACCTGGCTGGACAGGAGATAAGGCAGTTTCGCCGCAGGGTTGGCCAGCTGACCCGGGACCAGGCAGCCAATCGCCAGGAGATGCAGCAGCTATCGGTGCAGGCTGAGGCCTTGGATCGAGACGTGGCCGTGGCGCAGGCCCGGCTGTCGGCCGCGGATGGACAGGACATCAGCAATGCTCTGATGCGGTTCGAAGGGCTCAACGAGCGCCTTCGGGGGCTGGACGCGCTGTTGTCAGAGCGACGTCTGCGCGTGCAGCGCGACCGCAGCGCAGGAGTGGACGAAGACGTCGTGGCCACGCTGGAAGCCGAGTCGGAACGACTGGGCCGAGAGCTGGGCGAGGTGGAAGCCGAGGCGGTTGACTTGGCGCCCGATGCCGCCGCGGTTGCCGATGCCGAGCAGCAGTTGGAGCAACTCCGGCTGTCGTTCGATGAGCAGTGGGGTGGCCAAGCTCTGCCTGCTGCCGGGTCGGATGCCCCCCGGTTGAGGGGCGAGATGAGGGCATTGGAGGCCTCCATCCAGCGGGACCGGGCCGAGGCGGATCGGCTGGGCCGGAGTTTGGAAGAATTGGAATCGCGCCGCCAGGAGCTTGCTGGGGAGTTGGACCGGTCATGGGCCGAGACCGCTGATGCCGAGGAGGCTCAGGAGATCCGGCAGCAGGAGCTAGCACTCGCCGAGCAGGCATGCGAGGAGGCTCGGGAAGCCCGAGACCGGTCGAGGGCGGCCCTTGCTGGTGCCGTTGGCGATTATCAAGCGTGGGGGGCTCGGCGAGAGGCCCTGTCGTTGGCGCTGGACGAGGCCCGCGACCGGTCCGGCGCCCAGCGGCTGGCTGTCATTGAGGGCGTCGTCGGTACCTTGCTGGAGGTTGTGGACATAGACCGGGGCTGGGAGGCGGCTTTTGACGCGGCGGCTGGCGAAGCGGTGGCCGCCGTGGTGGCCACCGACACCGAGGTGGCCATGCGGGCCATCGCCACGCTGGAGGCCGACAACGTGAGCGGCGCGGTGTTGGCCCTGGGCGCGTCGGGCGGGCCACTGCCCGCTCCAGCGGTCGGCATTCCCCTTCGCTCCCATGTGCGCTCTTCGGTGGCTGGTGTGGATGGCCTCTTGGATGTATTGGTCGGCCGGGTCGGGGTGGTGGACACCAGCGAGGCGGCGGCCGTGGCGGCCGTTGCCGATCCGTCTGCGGTGGTGGTCACCCGCCGGGGCGACCGGTTCTCCCCGTCGGGCTGGCGGGTGGGCGTCCGGCATTCTGGGGCCACGAAGGGATTGCTTGAGGAGGCTGAGCGGGAGTCGGCCCGGGCGGCTCACCAAGTCGATGCCGCTCAGCAGGAACTGAGCGTGGCTGATAGCCGGCTCGAGCTGGCCGTGCAGGCCGTTGGCCAAGCCCGACAAGCCGCTCAGACGCAGTCCGGGACGGTGGCTGGTGTCCGGAGTCGGGCGAATGCCGCAGAACGGAAGCTGCGCGACACAGAGGTGGAGATCACCGCGCTCGGCCCTCGTCTAGGCGAGTTGGAGGACAAGATCGCCGAGGGCTGCCGACGGGCTGACGAGCTGCGCCAAGAGCTGCCTCAACAAGAGGCCCGGGAAGCGGAGCAGGCCGAGCTCGCTGAGAGCATGGTTCGGGCCCGCGATGAGCTGTCCCATCAGTCGCAGGCGGTCAGCAGCCTTCGCTCCGAACTCCAAATCAGGTCTGCTGGGTTGGAAGAGCGGCGCCGTTTGCTAACCGCTCAACGCGGCGATATCGAACGTCGGCTGAACCGGATGGCTGAGGCCCGCGTTGAGGCCGCCTCCCGTCGAGAGGCCCTCGATACCCGGCTGGCTGTTATCGGCGAGTTGGTCGACTGGGTGGCCCAGGGACTTGAAGCGGTGGGAGGGGAGCTTGAGAATCTGCGCCGTCGGCGGGCTGAGGAATCGGAAGCGGCTGCTGCGGCCGTGCGGCAGCTTGAGGACCTGCGAAGCCAGCGAGCTCAAGCCGAGGCCAGGCTGGGGCAGTGCCAAGAGCGGGACCGCAGCGTGGAAATCGAGTTGGCCGAGGCGAGGATCAGGCTGGAAGCTTCGGTCGACCGGTGCCGTCGGGAGTTGGACTGCGAACCCGGTGAAGCGGTGGCCACCGAATGCCCGCCCCTCGAGCCGGGTGTCGCGCCCGCTGACCGGATAAGGGCATTGGAGCAAGAGTTGCGCATCATGGGACCGGTGAACCCATTGGCGCTGGAGGAGTACGAGGCGCTGTTAGAGCGCCACGACTTCACTCAAGGTCAGATTGACGACATCCGCCAGAGTCGCCGTGAGCTCCGCAAGGTGATCCGCAAGATCGACGAGGAAATCGTTGGCGTGTTCTCGGCGGCCTTTGCCGATGTGGAGCGCAACTTCGCTGGCCTGTTCCAGACGCTGTTTCCTGGCGGGGAGGGCAAGCTGCGCCTCATCCAGCCCGATGCGCTGCTGGACTCCGGGGTGGAGATCGAGGCCCGCCCATCGGGCAAGAACATCCGGCGCCTGAGCCTCTTGTCGGGTGGGGAGCGCTCGCTCACCGCTCTCGCTTTTCTGTTCGCGGTGTTCCGCAGCCGGCCGTCGCCGTTCTATGTCATGGACGAGGTGGAGGCCGCGCTCGACGACGTTAACCTGCATCGCTTCCTCCAGCTCATCGATGAGTTCCGGGCCGATGCCCAGCTGCTGATCGTTAGCCATCAGAAGCGCACCATGGAGGCTGCCGACTGCCTCTACGGCGTGTCCATGAAACCGGGGGGAAGCTCCAAAGTTCTTTCCGAAAAAGTGGTGGTAGCCTCGGAATCGAAGGTACTTCTCCAACAAAGCTGAGGACTCAGCGCACACGATGAGCAACGAGCCCGACGATCCCCGGTCGGAGTGGGATCCCTTGGGGTGGGAACTGGAAAGCCCAGCCGAGCAATCCAACAACTTGCCCGTGCCCCGCGCGGTGGAAGTCGTTGCCTCGGTTCCGCCCGGAGATCCGCCGCACCGATCTCGCTATCCCGCGGTAACCATGCTGGTGGCGTCAGTGCTGCTGGCTGTCTTCGGACTGGTGGGTATCGGAATCGGCGTCGGCAGCGTCTTCTTCAACCAGGGCTCCCCTCCCCCGGAGGTGGTGGTGGTCTCCGGACCTCAGGTGGTGAGCGCCTCACCGGGCCAACCGCCGACACTTCAGGCCCCGCAGGCCGTGCCGCCCGCGGACCAGCCGCCAGCAGAGCAGTCCGCCGAGTCGGCCATTCCCGTCGATCCCGTTGTGGAGGTGGCCCGGGCGGTGACCCCCTCGGTGGTGTTGATAGAGGCGGTCGCCAATGGGGAAGAACCCGAGTTTCCGGAGTTTGAAATACCAGAATCAGGCCCCGAGGGCGAATTGCCTCCGGGGTTTGAACTGCCACCGGGGTGCGAATGGCCTCCCGGCGGGCAAGAACTGCCTCCCGAGTGCCGACTGGGGCCACCGGAGGAATTGCCTGATGGCCTTGACGATCGGCCGCTGATCGTCGGTCAGGGGTCGGGGATAATCTACGACGCGTCCGGCCACATCCTGACCAACGCCCATGTGGTCGGTGAGGCTGAGGCCGTCAGGGTGCAGTTGGCCGACGGCACCCGGGCAAGTGGCGTGGTTGTGGGCACCGCTCCGGCAATCGATGTGGCTTTGGTGAAGGTCGACACCGACGTAGCGCTAACGCCGGCGGTGTTCGCTGACCGGTCCACGGTTGAGGTGGGGCAGTTGGCGGTGGCGGTGGGCAGTCCGTTCGGGTTGCAGCAGTCGGTCACCTCGGGCATTGTCAGCGCCGTGGGTCGGGCCATCAGAGAGGGAACCGGTGAGAGCGCCTTCGTGGAGATGATACAGACCGATGCTCCCATCAATCCCGGCAACTCAGGCGGTGCCCTGGCCAACCGTTTCGGCCAAGTCATCGGCATGAACACGCTCATCCAGACCAACGGCTCAATTGGCAACATCGGCTTGGGGTTCGCCATCCCTTCCGACATCGCCCTGAACATTGCCCAGCGAATCTTGGCCGGGGAGAGCACAGAGCTCGGGTTTCTCGGCGTTTCGGGAACCGATCCTGAGATGGGCCACCCCGGTGCCCTGGTGCTGGAAGTGCATGAGGACACACCTGCTGACCGGGCCGGGTTGATGGCCGGGGATCTGATCGTTCTAATCGACAACGAGGTGGTGTCGACCTTCACCGAACTGGCTGCCAAGGTTCAGTTCCGAGTGCCCGGTACCGAGGTGGAGCTGGAGGTGCTGCGCGACGACGAGCACGTCAGGCTCACCGTGGTCATCGGCTCTCTGCCCGTTGAAGTGCCTGAAGACGGTTAGGGGCTAGTCGCATGGCGCGAACTGGTTTCCGCGGTCGAATGGCGTCCGCCCGCGGCGCGTTCTCAGGGTTCTTGTCGTCGGTGGTCTCCCGGGGGGTGGACGACGCCACCTGGGAGGAGCTGGAGGAGGCGTTGATCCTGGCCGACGCCGGGGTGGGTGCCACGACCGCGCTGCTCGACCGGCTGAAGGAGCGGGCCAAGGCCGAGAAGGTCACCGACGCCGATGCGCTGGTGGCCCTGCTCAAGGACCAGTTGGCCGAAGACCTGGGTGGCAGGGATCTGGAGCTGCGGGCTGACGGCAACCCCGCGGTATGGCTGTTCGTGGGCGTGAACGGCGCGGGCAAGACCACAACTATCGGCAAGCTGGCTGCCCGAGAGGCACAGGGCGGCCGCAAGGTTGTGCTGGCCGCGGGCGATACCTATCGAGCGGCGGCCGTCGAGCAGTTGGGTCTGTGGGCCGACCGGTCGGGCGCCGAGCTGGTGCGGGGCGCCGAGGGCGCTGATCCCAGCTCAGTGGTCTACGACGCCATCGAGCACGCCTCAGCCGCGGGGGTGCCGCTGGTCATGGCCGATACCGCCGGTCGCCTGCACACCCGCACCAACCTGATGGACGAGCTGGCCAAGATCTATCGGGTGGCCGGCAAAGGGCCGGGCATGGTCACCGAGGTGCTGCTGGTGATCGACGCCAGCACCGGTCAGAACGGCTTGGCCCAAGCCCGCCGGTTCACCGAGACGGCTGAGCTGACCGGTGTTGTGCTCACCAAGCTCGACGGGTCGGCCAAGGGCGGCATCGTGATGGCTGTGCAAAATGAGCTGGACATCCCGGTGAAGCTGGTGGGCCTGGGGGAGGGTGTCGGAGACTTGGTGGAATTCGACGCCGTCGAATTCGTCGAAGCCTTGCTCTCCTGATCTCCCGAGGCACGATTTTCGGGGGCGGACCACTAGGGTAGGCAGCCCATGTTCGACACGCTGAGCAACCGGTTCGAGGGCATCTTCAAGCGAATGCGGGGCTTGGGGACGCTGCGGGAGAGCGACGTCGACGAGGTGCTGAGGGAGATCCGCCTCGCCCTGCTAGAGGCCGATGTCAACCTCCATGTAGTCCGCAGCTTCCAGGAGAGGGTCCGCCAGCGGTGCGTGGGAGCCGAGGTCCACAGGGCGCTGGACCCAGTCCAGCAGGTGATCAAGTTCGTCCACGAGGAGCTGATCACCACCCTGGGCGGCGAGACCCTGGAGATCTCCCATCCAGCCAAGCCCCCCACGGTGGTGCTGCTGGCCGGACTCCAGGGCTCGGGCAAGACCACCAACGCGGCCAAGCTGGCCTCCTGGTTCAAGCAGCAGGGCCGCAACCCGATGCTGGTGGGCGCCGATTTGCAGCGTCCGGCGGCGGTTGACCAGCTCCGCACCCTCGGTGCGGCCATCGGGGTCCCGGTGTTCAGCGAGCCCTCCGATCCGATCGCAGTAGCCAGACGAGGCGTGGCCGAGGCCGTGGCCTCCAGCCGGGATGTGGTGATCTGCGACACCGCCGGGCGGTTGGCCATCGATGACGAGATGATGGATCAAGTCGGGCGGATATCCGACGCCATCGAACCCCACTACACCTTCCTGGTGGTCGACGCTATGACCGGCCAAGACGCGGTGACCACCGCCGAGTCGTTCCATGCCGTTCTTGAACTCGACGGGGTGATTCTCACCAAGGTGGACGGGGATGCTCGGGGAGGCGCGGCGCTTTCGGTGAAAGAGGTGGTGGGTCGGCCGATCGCCTTCTCCTCTACCGGCGAGAAGATCGACGAGTTCGAGTTGTTCCACCCCGACCGGGTGGCCAGTCGGATTCTCGGCATGGGCGATGTGCTCACCCTGATCGAGAAGGCCGAGCAGGTGTACGAGGAGGCTGAGGCGGAAGCGACCGCGGCCAAGCTGCTGGAAGGGGAGTTCACGCTGGAGGACTTTTTGGAGCAGATGCGCCAGCTCAAGAAGATGGGCTCGCTCCAAGACCTCGTGGGGATGCTCCCCGGGGCACCCCCTGAGTTGCGCAAAGCAGAGATCGAGGACGAGCGAATCGCCCAGGTGGAGGCCATCATCTGCTCGATGACCCCTCAAGAGCGGGCAGCCCCCCGCATGATCGACGGCTCTCGCCGTCAGCGGATCGCCGCTGGCTCGGGAACCCGTCCCTCTGAGATATCCCAGCTCTTGCGCCAGTTCGGCGAGGTCCAGCGGATGATGAAGAAAATGGGCGGCGGCAAGGGGCCTGGTGCGGGAAGAAAGAAGCCCAAGAAGGGCCGCAAGGGGAGTCGGGTGACCCCACCGGGCAGCCAGCAAAAGGGAAGTCGGGTGACTGCGCCGGGCAGCCAGCAGAACAAGCCGGGCAAGCCCAAGTTGACCTTGCCGGGCTTGGAGGATGGGCAATTCGATCTCTCCTCCCTGAGGTAGCCCACAGGGATTTTCGGCGGGTAGAGTTTCCCTATTCCGGCGGCCGGCGCCGGTTCGTGCCTGCACAGGCGCTGATGAGGGGCCAATTGGGCTCAGAACGATGGAAGGGCTGACCGGCTAGTGGCAGTAAGACTCCGGCTGATGCGGATGGGCAAGAAGAAGCAGCCCACCTACCGCGTTGTAGCCGCTGATTCCCGCAAGGCCCGCAATGGGCGGTTCATCGAGATCGTGGGTACCTACAATCCCCGCCAGGAACCGTCGCTAGTTGAGATCGACAACGAGCGGGCACTCCACTGGCTGCGCCATGGCGCCCAGCCGAGCGAGCGGGTGCAGAAGCTCCTGGTCATCTCTGGGGCATGGGCCGAGTTCACCGGTGGTGAAGGGCCGGCCCAACAGGCCGATCAGCGCCCGGCGATAGTGACCACGGCCGCCTCAGCGGAAACGAGTGTTTCCACTGCCGACGCCGCGACGGAGGAAGCTGACGAGGACGCTGCCGCGGATACAGACCAAGCTGCCGACGCCGCGACGGATACAGACCAAGCTGCCGACGCCGCTGCCGACGCTGCGACGGATACAGACCAAGCTGCGGAGCAAGACACCGAGAAAGCCGAGGGTGGGGAATCGTGAGCGACACCGACTTGAGAGTTGAGGACGAGGAATACGACGACGACGGATACGACGACGACGATTTCGACGAGCCGGGCGACATTAACACCATCGATGTGCCAACCGCCCGCAATGTTCTGGAGTACCTGGTGAAGTCGGTGGTGGAAAACCCCGACGAGGTCGAGGTTGAGGTGGTCGAAAGGCAGGGCTCGGTGGCGCTGGAGGTAACAGTGGCCGAAGGCGACATGGGCCGGGTCATCGGTCGCCGCGGTCGAGTCGCCAATTCCATCCGCACCATTGTGCGGGCCGCAGCCAGCAAAGACGACAGCTTCGTCGACGTCGAGTTCGTCGACTGAACGTTCGAAAGCCCCGAGCGTGCCTCCTCTGCTAGAGGTTGGCCGTATCGACCGGGCTCATGGGATCCGGGGGGAGATGGTGGTCACACTGTGGACCAATCGCGCCGAGCGGCTTGAGGCCGGGTCGGTGCTCTGCTCCGATTCCGGTTCGCTCACGGTGGCCGAGGCTCGAGCTTTTCAGCGGCGTTGGATTGTGCGGTTCGCCGAGGTCGGCGACCGGAGCACGGCTGAGTTCTTACGAGGACAAGTGCTCAGGGCCGAGCCCATCTCCGATCCCGACGAGCTTTGGGTACACGAGCTGGTCGGCATGATGGTTTGCGAGGCTGACGGAACGGAGCGGGGCCGGGTCGAAGCGGTGCAGGTCAACCCGGCCAGCGATTTGCTGGAATTGGAAACGGGAGCCTTGGTGCCCCTCACTTTTCTGACGGAGCAGTCGGAGGGCCGACTGGTAGTGGATGTGCCGGACGGTTTGTTCGACGAAATATGAGAGTCGACGTTTTCAGCATCTTCCCGTCAATGTTCGAGGTGTTCTTGGGCTATGGAGTGATCGGGAGAGCGGTGGATCAGGGCCGGTTTGAGGTGCGTGTTCATGACCTCAGAGCGAGTGCCGGCGATCCCCACCGCTCGGTTGACGACTCCCCGTTCGGCGGCGGTGCGGGGATGGTGATGATGCCGGAGCCCCTGTTCAACTCGGTAGAGCAGGCCAACCCGCCTAGGCCCTTGTTCCTTCTGGGGCCTGCTGGACGGCAGTTTGATCAGGTCGTCGCCCAAGAGCTGGCCTCCGGCGGTGGCTTCTCGCTTCTGTGCGGGCGTTATGAAGGGGTGGATCAGCGAGTTCGAGACCATCTCGTGGATGGGGAGCTTTCGCTGGGCGATTTCGTGTTGGCCGGTGGCGAAGTAGGGGCGATGGCGGTCATCGAGGTTGTGGGCCGGCTGATTCCCGGTGTGTTGGGCAACGAGATGTCCGCCGCTGAGGAGTCGTTCAGCGATGGGCTCTTGGAGTATCCCCACTACACCCGGCCTGCCGAGTATCGGGGTTGGTCAGTGCCCGAAGTGTTGAGGTCGGGAGATCACGGCCGCGTGGACCGCTGGCGGAAAGCCCAATCTCTGGCCCGAACGATGGCCTTGCGTCCCGACCTCATCGACGTTCGCGGCGGACTGACTAACGCTGAGCAAGCACTCCTAGAAGAGTTCGGCCTCTAGGAGAGTTCGGCCTCTGGGAGAGTTCGGCTTCGCCTAATCGGGCCGGGTATAATTTTCTGTCGCGCCCCAATGCCTGTCATGGGCGCTGAACAGCTCACCAGAGGCGTGCTATGAATCCCACCGACATCGTTGATCGCGATACCAGACGCACCGATATTCCTGAGTTCACCCCCGGTGACGCGGTCAAGGTGCATGTACGAGTAGTGGAGGGGAATCGCGAGCGGGTCCAGGTCTTTGAGGGCGTGGTCATCCGCCGGCAGGGCAGCGGGATCCGGGAGACCTTCACCGTTCGGAAAGTGAGTTTCGGGGTGGGAGTGGAGCGAACGTTTCCGGTCCATTCTCCCATCATCGCCAAAGTGGAGGTCGGGGCCCGCGGCGATGTGCGCCGGGCCAAGCTCTACTACTTGCGCGACCGCATCGGTCGGGCCGCCCGCGTCAAGGAGAAGCGCTTCTAGCCAAATTGTCACTCCCCGTGCTTACGGTGGAGGTATGGCATACAACCAGGCGCTGGGTCGTTGGGGAGAAGACCGTGTGGTCCGATGGTATCGCCGCCATGGGTTCGAGATTCTTGAGCGCAACTGGCGGTCTCGCCATGGGGAGCTGGATGTGATTGTGCGGCGTGGGCCTGTTGTTGCGGTGTGCGAAGTCAAAACCCGGTCGTCGAACGCATTTGGTACTCCAGCCGAGGCTGTCGACTGGCAGAAGCAGCGGCGAATACGCCGGCTGGCCGCCCAGTGGCTATCTGAGCAGGAACGCAAGGGGGCAGTCAAGCTTCGGTTTGATGTCGCCGAAGTAGTCGGCCGAGACCTGCGGGTGATCGAGTCGGCGTTTTAGCCCACTCTCAGCCCAGCAAGGCCCACAGAATCAGCCCGATGCAGACCAGCAGACCCACGGCCACATACCAGTAGTCGAAGCGGGTGCGCCGCTGCTTTCGTGTGGGGTCGAAGCCCATATTCCCCAGTATCGTCCCAAGGGTGGCTGTCAGGGAAGCTGGGATTGCTCTGCGGTCGGTGGTCGTGTCTCTGTGCTTGTTGGTGGCCTTCGGCTGCGGGTCAGGTAGTTCACCTGAGGTGGGAGAGGGCCCCGGTGGAACACCTGATCCCGTGCTGGTGGCCGGTCGGGCAATCTACGTCGACCGGTGCTCGTCGTGTCACGACGCCGATGGCAGCGGGACCGGCGATGGCCCGCGATTCAATCGAGGCCGGCTTGTGCAGGTGTATCCCGATCTCGGCGATGCCGCAGCTGTGGTGTCTGACGGGCGAGACCGCATGCCTGCTTTCGGGGGGCTGTTGACCGCGGGCGAGATCGACGCCGTGCTCCGCTACGTCAATGAGGTCCTCTGACTAGGGGCAGTTGTCACTGCCTGTCGCTATGATCTACGGCCACGCTCGTGGTCAGCGCAATGGCCACCCTCCAGGCACGAGGAATCTTCCTCGGGAAAGCACCAACCGTGCTTGCCACCATTCCTGCCTCCGTCCTCGCCGGCATCACCGGACATCCGGTATCAGTGGAGGTCCATGTCTCTACGGGTCTGCCCACCTTCACGGTGGTGGGTCTTCCCGATGCCGCCTGTCGAGAGGCCCGCGACCGGGTTCGGGCCGCCCTGTTGTCTAGCGGCGTCGATTGGCCCCCAGGACGCATAACCGTGAACCTGGCGCCCTCAGGCATACGCAAGGAAGGTCCAGGACTCGACTTGGCCATTGCCATCGGCATATTGGTCGCCGATGACCAGCTCGGTGCTGAAATCGTGGCTGATACGGCCTTTCTGGCCGAACTGGGGCTTGACGGCCGTCTCCGGGCGGTACCCGGTGTGCTCCCCCAAGTGCGCTGTCTGGACACCGCCGCAGTCGTGGTGGCTCCGGAGAGCGCCGCTGAGGCAGCTCTGGCGAACGGTCCCGAGGTCCGGGCGCCGGACATGCTCCAGGACCTGATCTCCGCGCTCCGAGGCGAGGAAGTCTGGCCCGACTTGCCCGCGCCGGAATCGGTGAGTCGGTGGGAAGACGCGGTGGACCTGGCTGATGTGAGAGGTCAGCACATGGCTCGCTTGGGCTTGGAGGTAGCCGCGGCCGGCGGGCATCACTTGCTGATGATCGGTCCGCCTGGTGCGGGGAAAACCATGCTGGCCCGGCGGCTCCCCGGACTTCTTCCACCGTTGGATGAGGCCACCGCCATCGAGGCCACCATGGTTCACTCTGCCGCTGGCCTGGATCTGCCCTCCTCCGGTCTAGTACGCCGGGCCCCGTGGCAAGCGCCCCATCATTCAGCTTCGATGATGGCCTTGGTGGGCGGCGGGAGCCGGGCCTTGAGACCCGGTGCGGTCAGCTGCGCTCACGGCGGGGTGCTGTTCTTGGACGAGATGGGTGAGTTTGCCCCCCAAGCCCTGGATTCGCTGCGCCAGCCTCTAGAAGAGGGAACCATCCGGGTCAACCGAGCTGCGGCGGTGGCGTCATTTCCTGCTCGGTTTCTGTTGGTAGGGGCGATGAACCCGTGCCCGTGCGGAGAGCTCGGACAGCCCGGCATGTGCCGCTGTACCCCTTTGGCCCGTTTGCGCTATGCCCGGCGGCTGAGCGGTCCGCTGCTGGACCGGTTCGACCTGAGAATCCACGTCGGACGTCCTGATGTCAGCGATCTGTTCGATGCGCCTGCCGGGGAGTCCTCTGCCGAAGTCAAGGACAGGGTGGACCAGGCGCGAGCAGCCGCGCGCCGCCGAGGAGTGGCGGCCAACAGCGAGTTGCGAGACAGCGCTTTGGACGAGCTGGCTCCGCTGGACCCAGATGCCAAAAATCTGCTGAGCCACGCCATCGGGGAGGGCCGGCTCACCGCCAGAGGGTTCCAGCGCGTACGGCGCGTGGCTCTGACATTGACCGATTTGGCAGGAGAGGAACCCCCGCTGACCGGGGGAGTCGTTGCCCAAGCGCTGTTCATGCGTACCGAGCCGGTAACCGTGGCCCATGATCCCTGGAGTCTGGCCAATGCCCGGTGATCAAATGGGGCTGACGGCAGTTCCGGTCGAAGATGCCGAAGAGCTGCCGGTGGAAGCGTGGTTGGTTGCCCTGGCATCGCTGCCCGCAGTTGGGCCGGCACGGATGCGGGCGCTGCTCGCCCTCGACGGACCGGCCGAGATTTGGGCCCGCCTTCTCGGGCCCCTTTCCCCCGAACTGGTCCAAGTGGCCGGAAAGCGGGATCGGTACGAGCAATGGTGCAGGAATGCGGCCGTTCTTGATGTGGTCGGGCTTTGGTCTCGGCACCGAGAGCATGGTGTGGGCGTGGCTGCTCTGGGCGCTCCTGGATACCTGCCCGCCTTGTCAGACGACTTGGATCCCCCGGCAGTGGTGTTCCACAAAGGAGATCCCGAGGTTGTTCGCGGCCCCCGGGTGGCCATCGTCGGCACTCGTCGATGTACCCGCTACGGCAGCGATATTGCGTTCGAGCTGGGCCATGATTTGGCCTCGGCCGGGGTGGGCGTGGTTTCGGGCTTGGCCTTGGGCATCGATGCTGCCGCCCATGCCGGCGCTCTTGAGGCCAGGGGCGCTCCGCCCATCGCGGTAGTGGGCAATGGGATGGACAGGGTTTACCCCGAGCGCAATCGGGCTCTGTGGCGGGCGGTGGCCGATCAGGGAGTGCTGCTGGGGGAGGCCCCGCTGGGGGCACCTCCCGAGCGGTGGAGGTTCCCGGCCCGCAACCGCATTATCGCGGCCTTGGCTGACGTCCTTGTTGTGGTGGAGTCTCATGCATCGGGAGGGGCCATGCACACGGTGGCTGAGGCGGCTGCTCGAGACAGGACGGTCTTGGCCGTTCCCGGACCGGTTCGCAGCTCGGCATCAGATGGCTGTTTCGAGCTGTTGGCCGACGGTTGCGCACCTTGTCGCGGTGCCGATGATGTGCTGCTGGCTCTGGGCATGTCAGGCGCAGAGGCGAAACCCCTTGACCCCCGCCCGAGTCCTGGCATTATCGGCCAACAGGTACTGGATGCGCTTGGTTGGCAGCCCGCAGATGCCGAACAGATCCGAGTGCGCTCCGGGCTGGATATGTCCCAGGTGGCCGGAGCGGTGGAAGAGCTGCGAGCGGCGGGCTGGGTGGCGGTCTCGGGACGCTGGATCGAGCGGGTTGGCATTCCCCGATGAGGCTGGCGCCGGGGTTGTTCCCATCATCGGTAGTCTGGAGCATTGATGGGATGGGATCTGGACGCCTTTGCTGCCTCGGCTGCGTCAGTCAGCCAGGACACCGCGGCGATGTACTGCCGAGAAGTGGCCGCGTTCGCCGAGTGGCTGGGGCAATCCCGGGGCGGCGCTTCTTCGCCATCGTCACAGGAAGCGGGTCCAGCCGAAGTCGACCTCCGTACGATTCGGAGGTACCTGGCCCATCTGAGCGCCCAGGGCTATGCCCGCAAGACAGTGGCCCGGAAGGCCTCGTCGTTGCGCCGCTACTTCCGCTGGGCTGAGCGCACCGGCCGGGTTGGAGCGGACCCCACGATCGGTACCATGGTGCCGATCCGGGAGCGCCGACTGCCCCGAGTGCTGCGCTCCGAGGAATTGGGGACCCTGTTGGACCAGCCGCGGGCGGCGGTCGCCGACGACAGCCGCGCTCGCGGCCAACGTGACGTCGCGGTGTTGGAGCTGCTGTACGGCAGTGGCCTCCGAGTTAGCGAGGTATGCGCCATCCGCGCGGGGGATATCGACTGGGAGCGTCGACGGCTCACGGTGAACGGCAAAGGGTCCAAACAAAGGATCGTGCCGCTGAGCGAGCCTGCCGCGGCTGCTCTGTCAGAGTGGATGACCGATGGCCGAGAGGAGATGGCCGACCCGTCCGTGGCCCAAGACGCGGTGTTCGTGAACCTGCACGGTCGCCCGATGAATGCCCAGGCTGTCCGTCGGCTCGTAGATCGTCGGGCCAGCGTACAGACCAACCCCCACGCACTGCGACACACCTTCGCCACTCACCTGCTTGACGGTGGGGCCGACTTGAGGCAGGTGCAGGAGTTGTTGGGCCACGCCGATCTGGGATCCACGCAGATCTACACCCACGTCAGTCGGGAACGGCTCCGCAAGGTGGTGGAAAACAGCCATCCTCGGGCTTGATAGCCTCATTGTCGCTTCCCCCCTCCTGTCCATGTTCATAAGGAAGCGCCATGCTGTGGGGATTGCGGATTGGCTGGGCAACCATGGCTGGGCTGGCTCTTGTGGCCAACCCGGCGGTGCCTGCACAGACACCGCCATCAGAAGGGGTTTCTGTTTCGCAAGCTGAGGCGCCGGAGGAGTATCCAGAGGAGTACCTGCCTCCGGTTGATGCAGAGGTGGTGGATCACTTCCGGCCTCCAGCCCATGTGGGGGCACCGGGCAATCGGGGCTTGGAGTACGATCCCGAGCCCGGTCAGCCAGTGTGGGCTTCCGCAGAAGGCGAGGTTGTGTTCGCCGGCTCTGTGGCCTACAACCGGTTTGTCACCGTGCTGCACCGCGATGGGCTCCGCACCGCTTACGGCTATCTGGGCTGGATCGCCGTGGCGGAGGGCGACTGGGTGGAGACCGGGCAGTTGTTGGGCACCGCCTCTGAGCGGTTCTTCTTCAGTGTGAGGGCAGGAGATGCGTATCTCGATCCGAATTTGGTCTTGACCACCGGCCATGTGCGGCTGGTACCCCACCGCGACCCCGACGGCCGAAGTCGGCTTTCTGCTTATGGCAAAGGAGCGTGAAGCGGCTATCGTTTGACCCGGCCTGGAAGCAGTTCCCGGCTGAAGACAATTACCGCCCGGGGCATCCCACGGTCGCCGTCAGGTGCTGACCCCGGGTTTCGCTGAACCGCTGGGAGAGGAGAATCACCATGGCGCCTGTCGTGACCATGCGTCAGCTGCTCGATGCCGGGGTCCATTTCGGACACCAGACCCGCCGATGGAATCCGAAGATGCAGCGTTTCATCTTCGGAGAGCGCAACGGCATCTACATCATCGATCTGACCCAGACGCTTGCCTACATTGAGTCGGCCTACACCTACGTGCGCGATCTGGTGGCCAAAGGCGGTCAAGTGCTGTTCGTGGGCACCAAGAAGCAGGCTCAAGACAGCGTCCAGAGCTACGCAGAGCGGGTGGGCATGCCCTATGTGAACGAGCGCTGGCTGGGTGGTCTCCTGACCAATTTCGAGACCATCTCCAAACGCATGGGCAAGATGAAGGAGTTCCAGCGGATGCGCAGTTCAGGCGAGTTGGACGTGATGCCCAAGAAAGAGGCCCTTCTCATCACCCGGGAGCTGGTGAAGCTGGAGCGCAATCTCAACGGCATCCGGGACTTGACTCGGCCCCCCGACGCGGTGTTCGTGCTTGACACCAAGAAGGAGCACATTGCGGTCGCAGAGGCCAACAAGCTGAAGCTGCCGGTTATCGCGGTTGTGGACACGAATTGCGATCCGGATGTGATCCAGTATGTGATTCCCGGCAATGACGATGCCATCCGCTCCGGCGAGCTGATGTGCCGGATTATCAGTGATGCTGTCCTTGAGGGCCGATTCATCGCGCAGGGCAACGCCGTCGCCAAGTCCCAACCCGATGCTGCGCCCCCGGCCGATGCTGCGCCTCCGGCCGATGCTGCGCCTCCGGCCGATGCTGCGCCCTCGGCTGGGGCGGAGGCGCCGGTGGAGCAAGAGCCGACCCCGGCACAAGCCCCGGAACCGCCTGCTGCCGCTGAGGAAACCGAGGCTCGTTCGGAACCGCCTGCTGCCGCTGAGGAAACCGAGGCTCGTTCGGAACCGCCTGCTGCCGCTGAGGAAACCGAGGCTCAGGAGCAGGTTTCCATTGAGGCTGAGCCAGCCGAGCCCCAGGAGCAGGCGTGAATTCATTCACAGCCCAAGACGTCAAGTCTCTGCGCCTGGCCACTGGCGCCGGGATGATGGACTGCAAACGCGCCCTCACCGAGAGCGATGGCGACATGGAGGCAGCAACCCAGTCGCTGCGCGAGAAGGGCATGGCCAAGGCTGCTGCTCGGGCCGATCGGGCCAGTAAGCAGGGTGCGGTGGCCCTCGCAGTGGACGGCAATGCTGTTGCCATTGTGGAGCTGCGCTGTGAGACCGACTTCTCCGCGAAGGCCAGCGATTTCACTGCTTTGGCCGACGAGCTGGCCCAATTGGTGCTGGTCGAGGGTGAGGAAGCAGCGAGTGGCCGCCAAGCGGCCATCGAAGATCTGGGCTTGGCAAAAAAGGAGAACGTCCAGTTGGGCAAAGTGGTCAGGGTTCAGGCTGGCGAGGGCAGCATCCTGGACAGCTACCTGCACACGCAGGATGGCCGGGGTACCAGCGCGGTCGTGGTTGAGGCTCGCGGTGTCAGCCAGGAGCTGGCCCATGAAGTGGCCCTACACATTGCCTTTGCCAAGCCCGCAGTTCTGCACCGTGACGATATCGATGCCGATGAGGTTGAGCGAGAGCGGATTGCGCTAACCGAGATGACCAAGGCTGAGGGCAAGCCCGAGCAGGCTTGGGACAAAATCGTCACCGGCCGTCTGCGGGCGTGGTACGCCGAGCGAGTGCTGTTGGAGCAGGGCATGTTCGGGGAGAAGGAGACCGTGCAGTCCCGGCTGGGAGACGGGGCCATCGTCCGGTTCGAGTTGGCGGCCATCGGCAGTTAGCGGTGAACGACGGCGGTGGAACCAGGCGTACAGGCCGGTGGGACCGGATTGTCCTAAAGCTCTCCGGAGAAGCCTTTGCTGGAGAGACCAGCTACGGCATTGACGGGGAGATAGCCGCTCAGATCGCGACCGAGATCGTCAAAGTCAGGTCGGAGTTCGAGGTTGACGTGGCCGTCGTGGTGGGCGGGGGCAACATCTGGCGGGGAATGACCGGAGCGGGCGCGGGCATGGACCGAGCCCAAGCTGACTACATGGGGATGCTGGCGACGGTCATCAACGCCCTCGCGCTTCAAGACACCCTTGAGCGGCTGGGTCAGCCCACCCGGGTGCAAACTGCCATTGGCATGGCCCAAGTGGCCGAGCCGTATATTCGGAGAAGGGCTATCCGCCACCTGGAGAAGGGACGGGTGGTTATTTTTGCCGCCGGAACCGGCAACCCGTTCTTCACCACCGACACCGCGGCTGCTTTACGGGCGGTGGAGATAGAGGCTGGCGTTCTGTTGAAAGGCACCCATAGCGGCACAGACGGGATCTACACCGCCGATCCTCGGACTAATACCGATGCCGAGAAACTGGATGAGGTCCGATACCTGGATGTGCTGTCCCAGGGATTGAGGGCTATGGACAGCACCGCCGTTTCGCTGTGCATGGACAACGAATTGCCCATCGTGGTGTTTGATCTCATGGCACCGGGAAACGTCCTTGCCATACTCGACGGCCAGCCGATCGGTACTCTGGTGTCGTGAGGGATCTCTGAGGATGCTGTTGGAATGACGACCGGCGATGAGTTGACCGATTTGGTGGTGGCCGAGGCCGGAGGGCGCATGGACTCCGCGGTCCATCACACCCGCCAACAGTTCGCCACCATCAGAACTGGCCGGGCTTCTCCTGCGCTGTTCGAGAAGTTCCTCGTGGACTACTATGGCACTGAAGTGCCGCTTCAACAGCTGGCTAGCTTCAGCGTCCCAGAGGCACAGCTTCTGGTTATCTCCCCCTTCGACAAGGGTTCCATTGCTGCGATAGAGCGGGCCATCATCCAGGCTGACCTCGGGCTCAATCCCAGCAATGACGGCAACGTGGTGCGTCTCATGTTTCCGCCGCTGACCGAAGAACGCCGTCGCGAGTTGGTCAGATTGGTCAAGCAGATGGCCGAAGAGGGACGAGTGGCAATTCGGAACACCCGTCGCAGCGGTCGCCACGAAATCGACCAGCTCAGCAAGGGGGGCGATGTATCCGAGGACATAGCGGCCCGGGCCGAGAAAGAACTCGACCATCTAACCCACGACCATGAGCAGCTCATCAATGATGCATTGGGCGTCAAAGAGCAAGAGCTGCTCGAGATCTAATCTGCCTAACACCTGGAGGGGCCAGTGGACGACGACAATCCTTTGCAAAGACCGAATGATCCCTCCGAAGGGTCGCCGGACGACGATCAGGCCATGTTCTTGGATGATCTGACTTCGTTGTTCGATGAGGAAGAGGAAGAACCTGGCCTGCCTCGTTGGGGTGAGTCCGCCGCCGATGAGGAGGCCGCCGATGAGGGCTGGGACAGCCTGGCAGATGCAGCCCCCCGATGGCGTGACGACTCCGATGAATCCCCGTCCGAACACCAGCCGGCGATGGCATCAGCGAGCCAGCCAACCGAGAGCGCAAGCGTCTTCGAGGATCCTGAGCCCACCGAGGCAGTGGAGTTTCCCTCGGTTGACCGGGTGGACGAGGTCCTTTCCCTGGACGTTTCAGAATCTCCCGATATGGCCGGTATCGGCGATCCCTCGGAAGCGCTTCTGTCGCCACCGCCTTCTCCGATGGCAGAATCGCGAGGTTCCGCTCGTGAGGGCAATACGGTTGCGGCCATCGTGGTGGGATTGGTGCTGGGCGGCATTGTCCTCGGTGCCATCGCCTTGGGCGAGGAGGTCACCCTCGCCGTTCTCGCCATCGCCCTGCTGCTAGCCGCGGCCGAGTGGTTCACCAGTCTGCGGCACGCTGGCTACCATCCGCCATCGCTTTTGGGCTTCACCGCAGTGGCGGCTATGCCGCTGGCCGCCTATTGGCGAGGGGCCGAAGGCATCTTGTTGGTGCTGGTGTTTGCCCTGTTCGGCGCGGGATTGTGGTATGTGGGCGGCGTGGGGCGTGACCGCCCGCTCTCCAACCTCGGGGTCACCCTGTTTGGGATTGTCTACATCGGGGTGGCCGGGGCTTTCGGCGGGCTGCTTCTGGACATGCCCGACGGCCGCGAGCTGGTGCTGAGCGCGGTGATCTTGACCGCGGCCCATGATGTCGGCGCCTTCACCGTCGGACGGGCTGCGGGCCGAACCCCGCTGTCAATGGCCAGCCCGAACAAGACAGTTGAGGGCCTTATTGGCGGCACCATCGCCACCATCGCGGCTGCGTTGGTGTTCATCTCCATTTTGGAGATCGGTCCCTTCGGGGATGGATCTGGATCTCGCTCCGACGGCGTGGTCTTGGGCATCGTGGTTGCCGTTGTGGCTCCGCTGGCCGACCTCGTGGAATCGGCCATCAAGCGGGACCTCGGGGTCAAAGACATGGGTTCTCTGCTGCCCGGCCATGGTGGGATGCTGGACCGTATCGACGCTTTGATCTTCGTGCTTCCAGCCACCTACTTCACCGCCTTGATGCTCGAGGTGGTCTGAGCCGTCGGGGGATCCCGACATCATGATGTGATGCTCTCCCTATCGCTGCTTGGTTCCACCGGTTCGATCGGTGTGCAAACGCTGGACGTGGTTCGGGCCGAACCCGGTGTTTGGGATGTGGTGGCCCTGGGGGCAGGTCGCTCCGTCGACCAGTTGATTGCCCAAGCCCGGGAGTTTTGTCCTCGCCTCGTGGTGGTGGGCGACCCCGAACGGGTACCCGAAGTCAAAGACGCGCTGCCGGGGGTCAGCGTGGCCAGCGGCCCGACAGCTCTCGCCGAGGCGGCTGCGATGGGAGAAGTGGTGGTCAATGGGGTGGTCGGGTTTGCCGGGCTGCCGGTGACGTTGGCCGCCTTGGAGGCTGGTCGGCGGCTGGCCCTGGCCAACAAGGAGTCGCTGATCGCCGCCGGGCCGGTCGTTCAGAGGGCCCGCCGGACTCCCGGTGCCGAGCTGCTCCCGGTGGACAGCGAGCACTGCGCCGTACACCAATGCCTGCGGGCCAACGACGTTTTCACCTCCGAGGCGGGCATGGAGCGCGTCCATCGCATTGTGCTCACGGCCAGCGGGGGGCCGTTTCGGGGCCGGACTCTCAGCGAGCTGGCCGATGTGACGGTGGAGCACGCCCTGGCCCATCCCACGTGGAGCATGGGACCCAAGATCACGGTGGACTCCTCCACGCTCATGAACAAGGGCTTGGAGGTGATCGAGGCCAACGAGCTGTTCGGTTTGGGCTACGACCGCATCGAGGTCGTCGTCCATCCCCAGTCGGTGGTCCACTCCATGGTGGAGTACACCGATGGCGCTACCATTGCCCAGCTCTCCCTGCCCGACATGCGGTTGTGCATCGGATATGCCATCGCCTATCCCGACCGCATCGCCACTCCGTTTGGACGCATTGATTGGGCGGAGTTGCGCCGCTTGGATTTCGAGCCCCCCGACACCGAGGCGTTTCCCTGCCTGGAGCTGGCCTATGTCGCTGGGCGCATGGGTCAGACCGCGCCTGCCCTGCTGAACGCGGCCAACGAAGTGGCCGTGCAGGCTTTTCTCGACGAGCGGATACCATGGACGGCAATCCCAGAGGTTTTGGAGACGGTCCTCGGCGAACACGACGGCACCGAGGCCGACTCCCTGGAGGCGGTCATGGAGATCGACGGCAGAGCCCGAGCTGCGGCCGAACAGGTCATCGGCAGCCAGTACGCCTGCGGTTGAGCAATGTCCTCGCATCACTCTCGGAGTGAGGGGTCTCTGACTACTTCGCTCACCAGCTTGCAGGCCTCACGAGATCGCTGGGGAGGACTGGCGCTGGTAGTGGGTCTGCTCGTCGTAGTGCGAGTGGCTTGGGGGCTGCCGATGCTGATTGTGGTGTTGGCCGTCATCGGCATGATCTTCCTGCACGAGATGGGCCACTACCTCACTGCCCGGGCCGCGGGCATGAAAGTCACCGAGTTCTTCTTGGGGTTCGGGCCCCGGCTATGGTCGGTGCGTCAGGGGGAGACGGTCTACGGCCTCAAGGCGATCCCCGTCGGTGCCTACGTGCGGATCATCGGGATGAACAATCTCGAGAAAGTACCCCCGGCTGATGAGCATCGCACTTATCGCAGTAAACCCTATTGGCGGCGCATGTCAGTGGCGGTGGCTGGATCGACCGTCCATTTCCTGTTGGCGCTGGTTCTGATCTTCTCCTTCCTGGTGGTGGGGGGGAGGGCGGAGGCCGTACCCTCCCCAGACTGGACGGTGACCGAGGTGATGCCGGGCACGGCTGCGGACAGAGCTGGCCTGATGCCGGGCGACCGCATTGTTTCGGTCAACGGCAGCCCGGTGACCACCATGGTTGACATGGCGGACGCCCTGCCCGAACCGGGATCGTTGGCGATCCTGGGGGTCCAACGCAGCGGCGATGTGCTGGTCCGCGTGCTGACGCTTGGCGCCCATCCAGAAGATGCCCGCCGGGGGTATGTTGGTATCGCCTCGGGGACGGCACAGTTGCGCCAATCCGTGGAGGTCGGCTACCTCGAGGCGGTTCCCGAGACGCTGGACGAGTTCGGCTTCCTGGTCAAAGAGTCCGTTTTGGGCATTGGCAGATTCTTCTCGCCCAGCGGGCTCAACAACTTTTTCCGTGATGTGGCCGACCAGCCTGTTCAACAAAGCACTGCTCCCGTGGATAGCGGTATCACGACTGCGGCGCCCTCCGACAACCAAGGGCGCGTGATCTCGATCTTCGGCGCTCTTCGAATCGGTGCTGACCTCACCGAGAACGGCTATGGGAACTTGCTCCTGTTCTTGGCGCTGCTCAACGTGTTCATCGGAGTGTTCAACTTGATTCCACTTCTTCCCTTCGACGGAGGACATGTGGTGATCGCCACTTACGAGCGCCTCCGGTCGTGGCGAGGTCGTCGATACACCGCCGACGTTTCCAAGATGGTGCCGGTGGCCTACGCCGTGATCTTGATCTTGGGCTTTGTCTTCATCGGGTCCGTTTATCTGGACTTCACCGATCCGGTGGAGGTTCCGAGTTGAGGAATGTGATGGCCATAGGCAAATGCGCCTCCCGCGGGCCGGACATGCCAAGCTGAGGTCGTGGAAGTCCAGGCAGCATTCGAGCGCCGTCCAACCCGGCGGATCCATGTGGGGGATGTGGCCGTTGGCGGCGGTGCGCCCATCACCGTCCAGTCCATGACCACCACCCGCACCGCCGACGTGGAGGGCACGCTTCAGCAGATTTACGCCCTGGCCGCAGCCGGTGCCGACATAGTCCGATGCACCTGCAACGAGATCGAGGCCGCCGAGGGGCTGGCCCAGATCGTGCCCCGCTCTCCTGTGCCCATCGTGGCCGACATCCACCACCAGTACCGCATGGCGCTGGCCGCGTTGGATGCCGGAGTCCAGTGTCTGAGGCTAAATCCGGGCAACATCCGCAAGCCCGAGCACATCCAGGCGGTGGCCTCGGAGTGTCGGGACCGGGGGGTCCCCATCCGCATTGGGGTGAACGGGGGATCGCTGCACCCTGACCTGTATCGCAAATACAATGACCGGGTTACGCCCGAGGCCATGGTGGAGTCGGCCCAGATGGAGCTCGACTACTTTGCAGATGTGGGCTTCGACGATGTCAAGATCTCGGTCAAGGCGTCCAGCGTGCCCCTGATGATCGAGGCCTATCGCCAACTGGCCGAGGTCACCGACCATCCCTTGCACTTGGGGGTGACTGAGGCGGGGCCGCCGCCGGTCGGGCTGATCAAGTCCACCGCGGGCATCGGCACCCTGTTGGCCGAGGGCATCGGCGACACCATCCGCTACAGCCTCACCGCCGACCCGGTGCAGGAGGCGAAAGCCGGTCGCCAGCTGCTGGAATCGATGGGCCTGCGGGAGCGAAAGAACGTCGACCTCATCGCCTGCCCGAGCTGCGGTCGGGCGGAGATCGACGTGTACGCCGTGGCCGAGCAGGCCATGGAGGCGTTCGGTGACCGGGAGATCCCCCTTCAGGTGGCGGTCATGGGCTGTGTGGTCAACGGGCCCGGCGAGGCCCGGGATGCCGATATCGGCATCGCGGCCGGCAACAAGCGGGGACATTTGTTTGTGAAGGGTCGCAACGTGGCCGTGGTGGCCGAGGAGAACATGGTGACCTCACTGGTGGAGTGGGCCGAGCTGATCCACGAGCACGGAGCAGAGGCTGCATTGGCCAAAGCCGATACAGTGGCCGCCGCCCGGGAGGCTGAGCGGGACCGCAGCCGCCTGCTGGCTGAGCAGGGTGATGATGCCAATCAGACGAGCGAGAAGATCGAATTGATTCGCAAGAGAGGGTGAGGATGGCCAAACAAGGGGTGCTCACCCCGCAGCACGAGGACTTCCCCCGTTGGTACCAGGACATCCTCAACAAAGCTGAGTTGGCCGACAACGGGCCGGTGCGGGGGACCATGGTGATCCGGCCCTACGGCTATGCCCTTTGGGAGCGGATGCAGGCTGAAGTAGATCAACGCATCAAGGCGGCCGGGGCCGACAATGCCTATTTCCCGCTCTTCATTCCTGAGAGCTACCTGAACCGGGAATCCGACCATGTAGAGGGCTTCAGCCCCGAATTGGCGGTGGTCACCCAGGGCGGAGGCCGAGAGCTGGCCGAACCGGTGGTGGTGCGTCCCACCAGCGAGACCATCATCAACGCCTACTTTGCCAAATGGGTGCAGAGCCATCGCGATCTGCCGCTGCTGATCAACCAGTGGGCCAACGTGGTCCGCTGGGAGATGCGCCCTCGAATATTCCTGCGGACCACGGAGTTCTTGTGGCAAGAGGGCCACACCGCCCACGCCACCCGTCAAGAGGCCAAGGACTACGCCGCCATGATCCTCCACGAGGTGTACCAAGACTTCATGGAGTCGGTGCTGGCCATCCCCGTCCTTATCGGGTACAAGACCGAGGCGGAGCGGTTCCCCGGGGCCATCAACTCCATGTGCCTCGAAGGGATGATGCGCGACGGCAAAGCCCTCCAGATGGGGACATCCCATGAGCTGGGCCAGAGCTTTGCCACCATGTTCGACATCACCTTTCTGGACGCCGAAGGAAACCAGGCCCACGTGTGGCAGACCTCATGGGGGGTGTCGTCTCGCATGGTGGGCGGGTTGATCATGGCCCATGGCGATGATCAGGGTATGGTGGTTCCGCCCCGGCTGGCGCCTCTACAGGTCGTGGTTATCGCAGTGCGTGATGCCGACGGGGTTGTGGATGCCTGCCACCGGCTGGCCAAGGAACTCACTGCGGCCGGGGTTCGGGCAAAGGTGGACGACCGGACGGGGACCGGGTTCGGTCGCAGAGCCACCGACTGGGAGCTGAAAGGTGTGCCCGTCCGGCTGGAGATCGGACCTCGGGACCTAGAGCAGGACCAAGCCACGATGGTTTCCCGGACTGGCGACGACAAGCAGACGATCAGCCTCGCTGAGACGACGAAACGAGTGGAGTCGCTGCTGGACGACATCCAAGAGCGAATTCTTGCCAGCGCAACGGCGTGGCGGGACTCGCAGATTGCCGACGCAGCCACCGTCGCCGAGGTGCGGGAGGCGGCAGCCACCGGTTTCGCACGGATTCCGTGGGCGAAACTCGGACCGGAGGGCGAGGCCGTTCTTGCCGAGGACGCGGTCACCGTGCGCTGTTTGCAGCGTCCCGATGGATCCCTGCCCCACAGTGGTGAGGAGTCCGATCTGATAGCTGTCTGCGGCCGCAGCTACTGAGAAACGCTTCGCCCCTGTAACGACATAGTGGCTCCAACCGGGTAAGATTGGAGGTGTATCGTCGATCTCTTTTGTCGGGTGAGGCGTGGGCTGCGGCCCACGCCTTCTGACTTTTGGGAGCGGCGGGAAAATCGGTCCAGCACCTGCCTGGGAAAGGGGTGAGCGAGATGTCAGTGGCAGACGACGCGTATGGCTTGCTTGGCCCTCTCTTCCAGGGAAGAGGCTTGGAGGTGTACGACCTGACGTACGGCGGTGGGGTGCTGCGCATCATCGTGGACAAGCCTGGCGGGGTCGGCTTGGATGAGGTGGCCGACGCTTCCAAAGTGGCCTCCCGCTTGCTGGACGATCACGACATGGTGCAGGGCCGGTACACCCTGGAGATCTCCAGTCCTGGCTTGGAGCGCCCGCTGCGCCGGCCTGAGCACTATGCCCGGGCCGTGGGAGAGAAGGTGAGCATCAAGCTCGGCCCCCACATCGATGGCCTGCGCCGGATCGAAGGTGTGCTGATGGGCAGCGACGATGAAGGGATAACCGTCGATGAAGACGGGGTTCCCCGTCGAATGGTCTATGGCGATATTGCCAAGGCCAAAACCGTTTTTGAGTGGGGTCCGATGTCGGAGAAGAAACTGAAGGAGAAGAGCAGCCGATGAACCCTGAAATGCTAGAAGCCCTCCAAGCGCTGGCTGCCGACAAGGGTATATCGGTAGAAGCTCTGCTGGCCGCGCTGGCCGATGCCCTTGAGTCGGCCTACAAGCGCATGCCCAACAGTGAGGAGTACGCCTGGGTCACCATCAATCCCGAGACAGCCGATATCCAGGTGTTCGCCCAGAAGCTGGATGAGCTTGGAGAGCCGACCGGGGAGCCGTTCGACGTTACACCGGACGGCTTTGGCCGCATTGCCGCGCAGACAGCCAAGCAGGTCATGATGCAGCGGATTCGCGAGGTCGAGCGGGAGCTGAAATACGAGGAGTACGCTGGCCGAGAGGGCGACATCGTCACCGGTATCATCCAACAGAACGATGCCCGCTACACCCTGTTGGACCTGGGACGGGTAGAGGCCCTCTTGCCCCAAGCTGAACAAGTCCCCTTCGAGCGTCCGGATGCCAACAGCCGCCTCAAGGCCTACATCGTGGAGGTGCGGAAGACGGCCAAGGGACCCCAAATTGTGGTCAGTCGCACTCATCCTGGGCTGATCAGGCGGCTGTTCGAGTTGGAAGTGCCCGAGATAGCCGATGGAGTGGTGGAGATCAGAGCCTGTGCTCGGGAGCCGGGTCATCGCACCAAAATCGCAGTGTCGTCAAATGATACAAATGTGGATCCGGTGGGAGCTTGTGTGGGTGCTCGGGGCGCTCGAGTGCGCATGGTGGTCAATGAGCTGCGGGGGGAGAAGATCGACATTGTTCCCTTTGCCGACGACCCGGCTGATTTTGTGGCCAAGGCGCTGTCGCCGGCCAAGATCAAAGAGGTCAACATCGATGAGGAGACCGGAGTGGCCGAGGTGGTGGTGCCCGATTACCAGCTTTCGCTGGCTATCGGCAAAGAAGGCCAGAACGCCCGGCTTTCCGCTCGGTTAACCGGGTGGCGAATCGACATCAAAAGCGAGACCCAGTTGGCCCAAGAAGCCGCTTACGAAGAAATGGAGTGGGCCGAGGGTGAATGGGTGGTGGACGAGGCAACTGGTGAGCAGGTGTGGCGTCCTGCTGAGGGGGGGCCAGTGCTGTCGGCCGAGGAGTGGGCTGCGGAAGGCAGCGAGAGAGCCCCGATTGAGGAGGTGGAGGAAGCTTCAGAGAGCGTTCCTTCCCTGGAGTAGTGGCAGCGAGGGCGTTCGGATTGAGGAGGTGGAAGGGGCTCTAGCGGACTCGCCTTCTCTGGAGTAATGGCCCGCGCCTCGGATTGGCTTCGAAATCTGAGGGCTGGGCGTGAGAAAATGGAAATCCGACCCAAATGGGTCGGCCGCGCATCGCGGACGGACCAAGAAAGAGCTTTTTGCCAGCAAAAATTCGGGTTTACGAGCTTGCTCGTGAGCTCGGCCTCACAAACAAGGAAACGCTAGATCTCTGTGTGCGGTTGGGGATCGGCGTCAACAGCCACTCATCGAGCATCGTGGATGCTCAAGCGGACCGCGTCCGCCGCCGGGCACATCGTGATGGCCTGATTCGCCCGCCGGAGCCCGAGCCTGAGCCGGTTGCGGTGGAGCCCGAACCGGAGCCTGAGCCGGTTGCGGTGGAGCCCGAACCCGAACCGGAGCCTGAGCCTGAGCCGGTTGCGGTGGAGCCCGAACCGGAACCCGAACCGGAGCCTGAGCCTGAGCCGGTTGCGGTGGAGCCGGAGCCCGAGCCTGAGCCGGTAGCGGTGGAGCCCGAGCCGAAACCGGCGCGGGTGGTCACCTCCAGTGGAGGGATGCCGCCTCGGCCTCGCCCATCTGCGCCACCGTCAGAGCCTTCCTTGCCCAGCGCCCCCCCCTCACCGCCTCGCCCAGCACCAAAGCCCGCAGCCGAGCCGCCTGTGGTCCAGCCCGCCGCTTCAGCTCCTCCCAGTCCGCCGCTCTCCCGCTCGGGCAAGCCCATTCCGCCGCCCCCTGGCCAGCAACCGGTGTCTTCTTCGGGCAAGCCCATTCCGCCGCCCCCTGGCCGGGGTGGACGGGGTCCGGCCCCCAGTCCCCGAAGGGGTCCTCGCAGTCCTGTCCGTCCAGCAGGTGGTTCTCATGGGCCAAGCACGAGCTCACCGGGCCGAGCTCCCGCACCTATAGGAGCACGTGGCCCCGCCGGTGCACTCGGTGGGCCTCCCGGTGGGGCTGGAGGCCCTGGAGGGCGGGGTCGAGGCGGCCCTCAGCGTCCTCAGCAGAGGCGCCGCAAGAGTCGGCGACGTCGGCGGGTGGCCGAAGACCTCCAGCCCATGAACATCCCGGATTACACCCCGACGGATGCGGCCGCACCCACCGGCGTGGTGGTGATTGAGCGATCCTCCACGCCGCTGGAGGTGGGGCCCAAGTTGAACCAGACGGCCGCTGATGTGGTCCGGTTTCTCATGCAGCAGGGCGAGATGGTCACTGCCACCCAATCGCTTACTGACGATATGATTGAGCTTTTCGCGGCAGAGATCGGTGCCGAGATCCGTTTGGTGGATCCTGGTGAAGAGCAGGAGAACGAGCTGCTCAAGCTGCTTGAGGCCGACTTCGAAGAAGATGAATTCGAAGAGGACTACCCGGTTCGGCCACCGGTCATCACCGTTATGGGCCATGTCGACCACGGCAAGACCAAGTTGTTGGATCAGATCCGCAGCGCCAATGTGGCTGAGGGCGAGGCTGGAGGCATCACCCAGCACATTGGGGCCTACCAGGTTGAGAAGGATGGTCGGCTCCTGACCTTTATCGATACGCCAGGCCACGCGGCGTTTACTGCGATGCGAGCTCGGGGTGCCGATGCCACCGACATTGTGATTCTGGTGGTGGCGGCGGATGACGGGGTGATGCCCCAGACCCTGGAGGCCATCAACCACGCCCGGGCTGCCGAAGTGCCCATTTTGGTCGCGGTCAACAAGATCGACCGCAACAATGCCGATCCCAATCGAGCCATGCAGCAGCTTGCCGAGCATGAACTTGTGCCTGAGCAGTGGGGTGGCGACACCATCATGGTGGAGATCTCGGCCCTTCAGAACCTGGGTATCGACGACTTGCTCGAACAGCTGGCGGTGGTGGCCGAAGTGGAGGATCTGCGGGCCGACTCGCAGGGTCGGGCCCGGGGTGTGGTTCTAGAGTCCAATCTGGACATTGGCCGGGGCCCGGTGGCCACCCTCTTGGTTCAAAACGGCACCCTCAAGCGAGGGGATCCGGTGGTAGCCGGGGCCTCTTGGGGCCGAGTCAGGGCATTGCTCGATGATCGGGGCAACCAGATCCTGGAGGCCCAGCCATCGAAACCGGTGCAAGTACTGGGGCTATCCGAGGTGGCCAATGCCGGTGACGCCTTCGTTGTGGCCCCCAACGAGAAGGTGGCAGCCAAGGTTGCCCAAACACGTGAGCACTCCCAGCGGATTGCCAGCCTGGGCCGGGATGCCGCGGCCACCGCGGGCGGGGCGCGCTTGGAAGACATCTTCAGCCAGATCCAGGCCGGCCAGACCGCGACGTTGAATCTCATCGTCAAGGCGGACGTCAACGGGTCACTCGAGGCAGTGGTGGACAGCCTCCAGCGCTTGGGGCGCGAAGAGGTGAAACTGGCCTTCGTTCATCGAGGAGTGGGCGGCGTGACCGCCAACGATATCCAGCTGGCCGCGGCGTCCAATGCCACCATCATCGGCTTCAACGTCCGACCTGATCGCAAGGCCCGAGAGTTGGCCGAACTCGAGAAGGTTGAAATCCGCACCTATGAGATCATCTACAACCTGATCGAGGACGTGGAGAACGCCATGGTGGGAATGCTTGCTCCGGAGTTCACCGAAGTCGTTACCGGCGACGCCGAAGTGCGGGAGATATTCCGGATCCCCCGAGTGGGGGCAGTGGCCGGCTGCTATGTGCTCAATGGGGCCATCACCCGGGGCTCCAAGGTCCGGTTCTTGCGGGATGGCACCGTCATCTGGCGGGGCACGGTGTCGTCCCTCAAGCGCTTCAAAGAAGATGTGCGCGAAGTGCAATCTGGCTACGAGTGCGGCATCGGTCTGTCCGACTTCCAAGATCTCAAACAGGGTGACGTGATCGAGACCTTCGAGGAGCGGGAAGTCGCTCGAGTCTGATCAGGCTGATGCACGTTCTCGCCGTGGTCTATGACTTGCACATTCCGGGTTGTCGGTCGCTGAAGGAGCGCCGCTCGGCGCTGCGCCCGGTACTGTCGGGCGTAGCCCATCGATTCGGAGTTTCGGTGGCAGAGACCGGCCACAACGATCTGTGGCAGAGAGCCGAGCTGGGTGTGGCGGTGGTGTCGGGCCAGCCTGGCCAGTGTCGGACGCTGGCCGATGAGGTGGATCGGTTTATGTGGTCGATACCCGAGATCGAGGTGGTGGGCTCCTCGTCGCACTGGTTCAACACTGAAGAATAGGCGTGTCTCGCAATCGGCCGTCGCGCCCCTCCCACTATTCACGGTCAGCTCGGCTTGGGGAGCTGCTGCGAGAGATCGTGGCCTCCGAGTTGGCCCGTTTGGACGACGACCGCCTGGAGCTGGCCAGCATCACCGGGGTGGAGACCAGCGTCGAATTGAGCCGGGCCACGGTGTACATAAGCGTCCTGGACGACGAGGCGGCCTCTTCGGCCCTTGAGGCCTTGGAGGAGCATCGCCTCCAGCTCAAACAGGGGGTGGCCCGGTCGGCTTCTATCCGCAAGGTCCCCGATCTGGCATTCGCCCTCGATCCTTCTATCTCAGCCGGAGAACGGGTCGACCAGATCTTGCGCGATCTGGCTGACGAGGCCGAAAAGTGAGCCAGGCCGACGGGCTGGCGGTCATCGACAAGGAGGCAGGGTGGACCTCCCACGATGTGGTGGCCAAGGCCCGGGGAGTCTTCGGCACCCGCAAAGTAGGGCACGCCGGGACGCTGGACCCCGATGCCACCGGCGTGCTGCTGCTGGGGGTGGGCCGTGCCACCCGGCTGCTGCGGTTTCTCACCCCACTTCCCAAGCAATACGTGGGCGAGCTGGTCCTAGGCGCGGAGACAACCACGCTGGATGCGGCGGGCGAGGTCACTGCGGTCCATGACATGTCCAGGGTCACTCCGGACCAGGTGTCTGAAGCTGCCTCCGAATTCGTGGGCGACATTATGCAGGTGCCACCGATGGTGTCGGCGGTCAAGGTGGGAGGCCGTCGTCTCTACAAATTGGCCCGCGAGGGAGTGGAGGTGGAGCGGGAAGCCCGCCCGGTGACCGTCCATGAACTGGCGGTTTCGCCGGTAGACCCCGGTGCCGGCGTCTACCGGATTGAAGTGAGCTGCTCCTCGGGCACCTATATCCGCTCGCTGGCCGCTGACATTGGCACCGCCTTGGGGGGAGGAGGGCACCTGCGGGCTCTGCGGCGCATGGCCATCGGCTCGTTTGCGGTTGATGAGGCTCGGCCGGTCAGTACACCCGCGTTGTTGTCGATGACCGAGGCCCTGCGCGACTACCCCGAGTTGTTGGTCGACGAGCCTCTCGGCCAGAGGGTGGGCAGCGGACAGGCGATTGCGATCGACGAACTGTCAGCGCAGGGTGAAGGCCCTTGGGCCGTGATCGGGTCGCAAGGCCAGCTTTTGGCTGTCTATCAGTCCCATGCTCCAGGCCTGGCCAAGCCGGTGGTGGTTATTCCTTGGTGAGCGCCACTCCGGATGCCATTGAGGCGGGCGAGATTGTCCAGTTCGGGGCTGAGGCCGCTACCGTGCAGCGCGGTGCAGGTCATCGAAGATTTTGGCCGTCTAGGAGGCAGTGAGGAGACCGCAGCCAGTATCGGGGTGTACGACGGTGTGCATGTCGGGCATCAGGCTGTGATCCATCAGCTTCTTTCGGAGGCGAAACGGCTGGGCGTGGCGCCCGCAGTGGTCACGTTCGACCGCCACCCGGCGCTGGTCTTGCGGCCGGAGAACGCGCCCAAGCTGCTCAACTCGCTCGATCAGAAGCTGGAGCTGCTCGAGGAGGCTGGCATCGAATACGTGTACCTGATCGAGTTCTCTCCTGATCGGGCCCACACTATGCCGGAGGACTTCGTGCGCGAGGTTTTCGTGGACAAGATGCGAGTGCGGAGCGTGATAGTAGGGGAGGACTTCCACTTCGGTCGGGCTCGGCTGGGAAATATCGAGACATTGCGGGAGTTCGGGCAGGAGATGGGCTTCGAAGTCCGGGCTGTGACGCTCCTGCACCATGACGAGAAGTGGCCTGAGCCGGTTTCCTCCACCGCGGTGCGCCGGGCGCTGGCCGGCGGGGATGTTCGTACTGCCGCGGCCATGCTGGGGCGCTACCACGAGATCAGGGGCAAGGTGGTATTGGGCGATCGGCGGGGGATGACCATCGGATTCCCTACCGCAAACATCCCGGTTTCCATGGTCATGGCCTGGCCAGCCGACGCGGTGTACGCCGGCTGGTACACCCGTCCCGACGGGTCCCGGCACATGGCGGCCATCAACATCGGCCGTCGCCCCACGTTCTATGAGCATGCCCAGCAATCCCTGTTGGAGGCGCATCTCCTCGACTTCGAGGGCGATCTGTACGGCGAGGAGGCCAGAGTGGAGTTTGTGGAGCTGTTGAGAAGCGAGCATCGCTTCGACGGCATCGACTCTCTGGTGAAGCAACTGCGCATCGACGTTGCCCTCTCACGGGAGATCTTGAGCGCGGAACCCTCCCGGTAGCCGGTATGGAGCTGGCCCTTTTCTCCGAGGTCCCAGTGCCTCGACCGTGGCACCACAACAGTGAGCAGCTTCGCTATGAAGAGCTGATCCAGCAGGCGGTGCTGGCCGATCAGCTCGGATACCACAGCTTCTGGACGGTGGAGCACCACTTCCTCGAAGAGATGTCGCACAGCTCCAACCCGGAGGTGCTCTATGGGGCAGTGGCCGCGCTCACCGAGCGGATTCGACTGGGATATGGCGTGCGCCTGACGCCCAAGCCCTACAACCATCCCGTCCGCAGCGCTGAATCGGCCGCCACGCTAGATGTGATAAGCGGGGGACGGGTGGAGTTCGGCACTGGGCGCTCCACCACCCGTGCCGAGCTCGAGGGGTTTGGAATCGATCCCCGGGAGACCCGGGCGATGTGGGCCGAGGCGGTAGACCACATCGCGGGTTGCTGGATGAACGATGAGTACGAGTTTCAAGGCCAATACTGGTCTATGCCCCGCCGCCAGGTCCTGCCCAAGCCGGTGCAGAAACCCCATCCTCCGCTTTGGGCGGCTACCGGCAGCCGGGAAACTCATCAACTGGTGGGGGAGATGGGGATGGGCCTGCTGTCATTCAGCGCCGGGGTATCGCTCGAAGAGTTGGAAATGCGAATCGGCTTGTACCGAGACGCGGTAGCAGCGTGTCAGAACCCGGTGGGCGGCTTTGTGAACGACCGGGTGGCCACCTTCGCCATGTTTCACTGCGCGCCCACCACGGCCGAGGCCTACGAGAACGCTCGGGAGTCGTTCTGGTGGTACCCCACGGTGGCATTCAAGCTGGTGGGCAGTGTGGCGGAGATGCTCCAAGAAGAGGGTGCCGATCTCGGCGACTGGAACTATCTGCGGTATCTGCCCGGCATGACCGCGGAGGCCGACTGGGACACTGCGTTCAGCATCGAGGGCCTGGTGGACCAGGGCGTGGCCATCGCAGGCGACCCTGATCGGTGCATCGAGCTATGCCGGGGCTTCGCCGATCTAGGGGTCGACCTGCTGTTGTGCATGATGAACCCCTACTCCATCCCCCACGACAAGGTCATGGAGAGCATCCGCCTCACTGCCACCCACGTCATGCCCGCCCTTACCCGTTGACCCTCCTCTCACGGCGGCCGTCGAGCAGGGATTCGACTTCGGCCCGAGTGGGCATGGAGGGCTGGGCACCGGGCGTGGCCACCGCGAGGGAGCCGGCGGCATTGGCAAAGCGCACAGCTTCGATCAAGGTAAGTCCCTCAGCTAGAGCGACACCGATAGCACCGCAGAAGGCATCGCCTGCGCCGGTGGGGTCGACCACCTCGGCGGGGAGGGGAGGAACCACCACCTCGCCGACTTGGGCTCCGCGGCTGCCCAGGGTGATCACTGTCTCGCATTGGCTCGTCTCCGGGCCGATCGCTGCCACCTGGGCCTGCTCGGCCCGGTTCATCACCAAGATGTCGGTCAGCGGCGCCACCGCTTCCACCAGAAACGGGTCGACGGGTGCGGGGTTGAACACCACCGTGGTCCCACCCGAGTGGGCGGCCTGGGCGGCTCGCCTGGCGCCCCCCGCCCCCACCTCGCCTTGCAGCAGCAGCACATCAGCGGTGGCGATGACCTCGGCGGCGGCATCGGCGTCGGCGACCCCCGTACTGGCGTTGGCTCCGGCAACGATGATGATTGAGACATCCTCAGGGGTGATGAGCGGAACTGCGGTGCCGGTGGGTTCTTCGGAAATCCGGACAAGGCGGGTGTCCACACCGCTGCCGTTGAGCACTTCCAGCAGCCAGCGGCCCCGATCGTCGTTGCCCACACAGCCCACCATGTGCACGTCGGCCCCGAGCCGGGCCGCAGCCGTAGCCTGATTGGCCCCCTTGCCCCCTGGGAATGCTTCCATTCGCTGGGCTCCCAGTGTCTCGTCGGGGCCGGGAAGCCGATCCAACCAGATGGAAAGGTCGTAGTTGAGGCTCCCGAAGGACACAACCTGCATCCCTACCAGTATCTCCTAAAACCTCTCAGGTAGGTGTTCTGGCCTTCGGGGTGGTAGTTTGAAGGGGTCCCCAGGGCACAAGTACGGCAAGGTGCCGTGAAATCGCCCGTTTTCTGACCGACGGACACACTGAGTAGGGATGGCCGAGAAACTAGCGTCCAAGACCGCGACGATCGAGAAGCACAGCCTGCATGACACCGATACAGGCTCACCCGAGGTCCAGATTGCTCTGCTTACTGAGCGGATCAACCACCTCACCGAGCATTTGAAGGTGCATGTCAAGGACCACCACAGCAGGCGAGGCCTGCTGATGATGGTGGGCCGTCGGCGACGCCTGCTCGACTACGTCAAGGACAACGATGTGGAGCGCTACCGAGGCATCATCGCCGAACTTGGACTTCGCCGCTGAGAAGTGGGCATCGCCCTGGCGATACATGGATAACAAATAAGCGGGCCATAAGAGAGGCCAGCTGCCAGTTGAAGGGGCCTAGTGGTGATGGGCCTCTCCAACTGGGAACTGGCTCCGTTCCGGCCCGCTCGGACCTCGCATGGTCCGGAGAGGAGCAAAAAATGGCGGAAGCCATCACCGTTTCAGCCGCCGTAAGCGGCGCGGAAACCAAAACCCTGTCCTTTGAGACAGGTCGTCTGGCCGGACAGGCCGACGGTGCCGTTGTGGCCCGCATGGGCGATACCACCATCTTGGTGACCGCAACAGCGGCCCGTCGTGTGCGTGAGGGGGCAGACTTCTTCCCCCTCACTGTCGACATCGAAGAGCGGATGTATGCCGCGGGCAAGATCCCCGGCTCGTTCTTCCGGCGGGAAGGTCGGGCCCCCGAGTCGGCCATCTTGACCTGTCGACTGATCGACCGGCCGCTGCGGCCCTCGTTTCCCGACGGGTTCCGCAACGAGATACATGTCGTCGGAACCGTCTTGGGTGCCGACCAGGAGAACCCCTATGACGTGATCGCCATCAACGGGGCATCGGCAGCACTCAGCATCTCGGGCATACCGTTCGCCGGTCCGATCGGCGCGGTGCGAGTGGCGCACAGTGCCGACGGGGAGTGGATTCCCCACCCCACCTATGCCGAGGGCGCCGAATCCACCTTCGAAATGGTGGTGGCCGGTCGCGTTCTGGATGACGGCGATGTGGCCATCATGATGGTAGAGGCCAACGGCACCGAGGCAGGCTGGGAACTCTACAGCAACGGAACCCCGAAAGTGGACGAAGCCGCCCTCGCTGAGGGACTGGAGCGGTCCAAGGAGTGGATCAAAGAAGCGGTGGGCCTCCAGCGCAGGCTGATCGCCACCGCCGGGGTCCAGCCCCCCATGGAGTACGAGCTCCAAGTGGACTACACCCCTGAGGTCGAGGCCGCGGTGGCCGAGCTGGGTGCCGACAAGCTGGCTGCGGCCATGTCCATCGCCGACAAGGCTGAGCGCCAGGAGGCCGAGACGAGGGCAAAAGAGGAGATCGCCGAGGCGCTGGCCGAGCGTTACGCCGAGGTCGAGGGGGTTGACAAGCAGATCTCGGCTGCCGTCCGCTCGCTCACCAAGGGCATTGTTCGCACCCGAATTGTGCAAGACGGCGCGCGCATAGACGGGCGGGGCGCGGCAGATCTCCGGCCACTCGGATCTGAGGTTGGGGTGGTGGACACCGCTCATGGCTCCGGGCTGTTCGAGCGGGGAGAGACCCAGGTGCTGAACATCACCACGCTGGGCACGGCTCGGATGGACCAGATGATCGACGGGATCGACCCCATCGACAAGAAGCGCTACATCCACCACTACAACTTCCCGCCGTACTCCACGGGCGAGACCGGCTTCATGCGGGGTCCGAAGCGCCGCGAGATCGGGCACGGGGCTCTGGCCGAGAAGGCCTTGGTTCCGGTGATCCCCTCCATGGACGAGTTCCCTTACACGTTGCGCTTGGTCTCGGAGGTGCTCTCCTCAAACGGATCAACGTCGATGGGCTCTGTGTGCTCTTCAACCCTGTCGCTGATGGACGCGGGCGTGCCCATCAAGGCGCCGGTGGCCGGCATCGCCATGGGGTTGGTGTTTCACGAGGGTCGCTACACCACGCTCACCGACATCTTGGGCGCCGAGGACGCGTTCGGCGACATGGATTTCAAAGTGGCGGGCACGGCCGACTTTGTGACCGCCCTCCAGCTCGACACCAAGATCGACGGTCTACCCGCCGATGTCTTGGCTGATGCGTTGAATCAGGCCCGCGATGCCCGGCTCAAGATCTTGGAGGTGATGGCGGGGGCCATTGACGCCCCCCGGGACGACGTCCGGCCCACCGCTCCCAAGATCATCAAGTTCGAGATCCCGCTGGACAAGATCGGCGAGGTCATTGGGCCCAAGGGCAAGGTCATCAACTCCATTCAGGCTGAAACCGGTGCCGAGGTCAACGTGGACGACGCCCAGGACTCAGGCATCGTCACCATCTCCTCGCCCGACCGAGACTGCGTAGATGAGGCCGAGCGTCAAATCCGCTTGATCTTGGATCCGCCCACCGCCGAGGTGGGCGAGGTGTATAGCGGGAAAGTGGTGAACATCACTTCGTTTGGGGCCTTTGTGAACATCCTTCCGGGCCGCGACGGTTTGGTGCACATCTCCAAGCTCGGACGAGGCCGTCGGATCGATCGGGTCGAAGACGTCGTATCGTTGGGCGATGACCTCGATGTTGTCGTGGAGGACATCGACCCCAACGGCAAGATCAGCCTCAAGCTGACCGGTGACGACAGCGGTCGCGACAGCGGCTCGGAGCGCCGTTCTGAGGATCGGGGCAGTCGGGACCGTGACGAGCGTCGGGATCGGGACAACCGCCGTTCTGAGGATCGGGGCAGTCGGGATCGCCGGGATGATCGGCGGGACCGGGACAACCGCCGTTCTGAGGATCGGGGCAGTCGAGATCGCCGGGATGATCGCCGGGATCGGGACAACCGCCGTTCTGAGGATCGGGGCAGTCGGGATCGCCGGGATGATCGGCGGGACCGGGACAACCGCCGTTCTGAGGATCGGGGCAGTCGAGACCGTGGCGACTGGGGAGTGCCTGCGCAGGCGGCTTCCTTTGAGGCTGATTTCGAAGCCCAGCTGCGCGATGAGTTCGGCGATCTCGGACCGGGCGGTGGTTCTCACCGTCGAGGTGGAGGGGGACGCGGCCGCGACCGGGATCGCACACCGCGTTAATTCAGCCCTCTGCCGGCACAATTCCGAAGCCGTATTGCTGCGACCGGGCCTATATCGTCTCGTTCATGCTACAGGTAGGGGTGTTCGGGGCGGGGGGCAGGATGGGCGCCACCGTTTGCGAGGCGGTGGCAGCAGACCCTGATCTGGAGCTGGTGGCCGCCGTCGACCCCAATCGGGTGGGTGCTGCCGCAGGAGGTGCTGTCGCGGTTGCCGACCGTGAGGCTGTGGCCGATGCCCGGGCTGAGGTGGTGGTGGATTTCACCATTGCCCAAGCAGCCCGCGACAACCTGATCTGGCTGGCCGAGCAGCGAATCCACGCCGTTGTGGGTACGACCGGGTTCACCGAGGAAGACCTTGTGCGGTTCGATGACGCGTTCAACAGTGCTGAACGGGCCTGCATCATTGCCCCCAATTTCGCCATTAGCGCGGTGCTGATGATGAGGTTCGCCGAACTGGCCGCCCCTTACTTTGACACCGCTGAGGTGATCGAACTGCACCACGACGCCAAAATCGACGCTCCCTCGGGGACGGCCCGGCTCACCGTGGAGAAGATGGCGGCTGCGTCGGACACCTGGGCCCCTGATCCCACTGAGCACGAGATGCTGGCTGGTGTGCGGGGGGCAGAGGGTCCCGCCGGAATCCGAGTGCATGCGGTGCGGATGAGAGGATTGGTGGCCCATCATGAGGTGATCCTCGGCGCTGAGGGGCAGACGCTCACCATCCGTCAGGACTCCACCGACCGGTTCTCGTTCATGCCCGGAGTGCTGGCCGCGGTGAAGGCCGCCTCAGATCGCTCTGGGCTCATCGTCGGCCTCGATGCCCTGCTGGACATCTAGTTGCCGAGTCCGGTCGTGTCGCTCCGGCGCCTGCTGTTGAACGTCGCGGTATTGCTGGCGGTGGCCGCCATGGTGACCGCGGGGTTCTGGCAGCTCCACCGGCTGTCGGAACGCCGGGATCGCAACAGCGTCGTCGCCAGTCGCGGTGAGATGCCCAATGCCGAGATCCAGGACTTGGTGGTCGCCGACGACTCCTACGATCGGGGAGGAGAGATTGAGTTCCGCCCGGTCCGGGCCACCGGCGCCTACTTGCCGGCGGATCAGGTGCTGATTCGCAACCGCACCCACCAGGGCTCGGCCGGGTACTGGGTTCTCACCCCGCTGTGGCTTGATTCCGGCGACGCAGTGGCGGTCAATCGGGGTTGGATTCCCCATGGGGCAGGAACGGGTGCCTCCCCGGTGGATTTCGCACCTCCTTCTGGGGAGGTGGAGGTGATCGGAATGCTGCGGGCCACGGTTACCGCCGCTGGGCTCCAACAGGCCGATCCTCCTGGCGGCGTGCTGGCTGAAATGGCCCGCCCCGATCTGGCCCGTCTAGCCCAGCAGCTCGACGCCGACTTGCTCCCGGTCTACGTACAGCTCCAAACCCAGAGTCCTCCGACTGGCGACCTGCCCATTCCCATCCCGCCTCCCGACCTCGGCGAGGGGTCGCATTTGGCCTATGCCGTGCAGTGGTTTGTGTTTGCAACCATTGCTGCCATCGGCTACCCCTTGATCTTGCGTCGCAACACGTCGCGGGGCTGACAGTGGGGAAGCTCGTGGAGGCATTCAGCCTTCGGAAGCGCTGACCAGTGCGCTCGGGCATTGGTCAGCTTCCGGCCAGCCCAACTGCCGACGGTCCATGCACCCTATTCCGCTTGTTTCGATAGTTTGTTCGTTTTCGCATGAAGGCTTACGTATATTGTCCATAATTGAGCAGTCTCGAGGATGTCCAAAACCAAATAGGGAGTGACCTAGTTCATGCGCGATGATAGAGAAATATTGGACATATGCCGTAGTACGACAACTGTTATCCCTTGTCTGTTCACGTACACGGTCGGTGGATTCCTCAAATGTGCAGTCAGACAAGGAGGAAAAATATTTTTCGACTGTAGCTGAGATCGCCCAGTCGCCGAGTATCGGTGCGAGGCCGTATGCTCCATTGCCCGGAGATATATTTGCCAAAATCAGATTATGTTTGTGGTTAGAATTTTGAATTTCAGGCCAGCATAGGTTCCTATCTTCCTTATACCAGTCTCCTATGAATAGATGTTCCCAATCAATATTTGGGGAAACAATATCGCCCAATACAAAGTTAAGCTTTAACATGTCGGATGACTGTTCAGCATAAAATGTGGCCACAACTCTATTGAGTCTGTCTATTTCGTAGAGCAAATCTGCTTCTGTGTAGTTCGCATTTTGTGAGGCGCAATAGTGTACATGCACATCTATATTCCCCTTGATCGGCCTCTCATACCTTCCCCAGCATTCCACATTCAGATTGGTTCTCAACCCGCATGAATGCCAGGTTCCGGCAGATACAGCCGTGAATTGGCCCTCGGGGGCGTCGGCTTGGTTGTCGTTGTTGTTGCCCCAGCATTCCACTGCGCCGTTTTCTCGGATGCCACAGGAATGCAACTCACCCGCGGAAACGGCCAAGAAGGGTCCTCTCGGCGCGCTCAGCCGGTCGCCACGCCGATCGCCCCAGCATTCGACGGCGCGGTTTTCTCGGATGCCGCAAGAATGGGCCCAGCCCGCCGATACCGCGGTGAACTGGCCGTCGGGTGTGTCGAGCTGGCCAGCCCAGCCGTTGCCCCAGCATTCGACGGCGCGGTTTTCTCGGATGCCGCAAGAATGGGCCCAGCCCGCCGATACCCCGGTGAACTTCCCGCCGGGCGGGTCCGCTTGCCCATCGTCGTCTCTGCCCCAGCATTCGATAGTGCCGTTGCTGCGGAGTCCGCAAGAATGCCAGGTGCCGGCGGCCACCGCGGTGAACTGGCCCTCGGGTGCGGTCGACTGCCCGTCGCTGTCGTTGCCCCAGCACACGGCCGTGCCATCGCCTCGGAGTGCGCAGGAGTGGTAGCCGCCGGCAGATATGGCCAGGATCGGGCCGTCAGGAACTTGGAGCTGTCCGTAGAAATCAGATCCCCAGCACAAGACGGTCTGGTCGGCCCGCAGATGGCATGAATGGGTTTGTCCGGCCGAAACAGGGATGAGCTGGGTCTTGGGCTCGGCTTCGGTCTGGGGCGTGATCTCGCCCCAGCATTGGGCGGTGTTGTCGTCTCGGAGTCCGCAGGTGTGGGCGCTGCCGGCGGCGATGGCGGTGAATCGGCCGTCGGGGGTGTCGGTTTGGTTGTCGTCGTTGTTGCCCCAGCATTGGGCGGCGCCGTTTTGGCGGAGTCCGCAGGTATGCCAACTGCCGGCGGCGATGGCGGTGAATCGGTCGTCGGGCGCGGTGGCTTGTCCGTAGTAGTCAGAACCCCAGCATTGGGCGGTGTTGTCGTCTCGGAGTCCGCAGGTGTGGGCGCTGCCGGCGGCGATGGCGGTGAATCGGCCGTCGGGGGTGTCGGTTTGGTTGTCGTCGTTGTTGCCCCAGCATTGGGCGGCGCCGTTTTGGCGGAGTCCGCAGGTATGCCAACTGCCGGCGGCGATGGCGGTGAATCGGTCGTCGGGCGCGGTGGCTTGTCCGTAGTAGTCAGAACCCCAGCATTGGGCGGTGTTGTCGTCTCGGAGTCCGCAGGTGTGGGCGCTGCCGGCGGCGATGGCGGTGAATCGGCCGTCGGGGGTGTCGGTTTGGTTGTCGTCGTTGTTGCCCCAGCATTGGGCGGCGCCGTTTTGGCGGAGTCCGCAGGTATGCCAACTGCCGGCGGCGATGGCAGTGAACTGGCCGCTGGGAGCGCTCGCCTGCCCAAAGTTGTTGCTGCCCCAACATGTGATGCTGCCGATGTTTTGGATGCGGCACGAGTGTTCGGTGCCAACGGCGATTGGGCTGTACTGGCTCTCAGGATTCACCGGCGCGTCCAGCTGGCGGTAGAAATTGTTGCCCCAGCATTGGATGGTGCCGTTTAGGCGGAGTCCGCAGCTGTGGTAGCCGCCGGCGCCGATGGCGGTGAATTGGCCGCTGGGTGCGTAAGTCTGCCCGTCGTTGTTGTAGCCCCAGCATGTGATGGTGCCGTCGGTTCGCAGGCCGCAGGTGTGGGCCCAGCCCGCGGTGATTGCGGTAAATCGGCCGTCGGGGGAGGTGAGTTGTCTGGCCCAATTGAGGCCCCAGCATCTGGCGGTGCCGTCGATTCGCAGGCCGCAGGTGTGGGCCCAACCGGCGGTGATGGCGGTAAATCGGCCAGCGGGCGCGGTGGCTTGCCCGTAGAAGTCAGAACCCCAGCAGGTGATGGTGCCGTCGGCTTGCAGGCCGCAGGTGTGGGCGCTGCCGGCGGTGATGGCGGTAAATCGGCCAGCGGGGGTGTCGGTTTGGTTGTCGTCGTTGTTGCCCCAGCATTGGGCGGTGCCGTTTTCCCGGATGGCGCAGGAGTGCCAGGCGCCGGCGGTGACGGCAGTGAAACGGCCCCGGGGGGCGTCGGCCTGGCCGCTGGGGGCATTCGTCCAGCTTGTGTTGTTGCCCCAGCAGGTGATGGTGCCGTCGGCTTGTAGGCCGCAGGTGTGGGCGCTGCCGGCGGCGACGGCGGTGATTCGGCTGCTGGGGGCGTTGAGTTGACCGGCCCAGTTGTTGCCCCAGCAGTCGACGTTGCCGTTTTCCCGGATGGAGCACGAGTGCCAGGTGCCGACAGACAAGGGGTTCTGCTGGACTTGAAGCTCGGGCTCGGGCAGCGAATCGGCAATGCTGGCTCGCAGCACGGTTGTTGCCTGGTTGTCGAGAACGAGATAGCAGGCCCCGGTGTCGTTGGGCAGCCATCTGATATAGGCCAATATGCCGGTTCCGTCGGCAGTCTTGGCCACCGGGACCGGGGTCGCCCCGAAATGGTGGACTGCCGAGCACCGCTGGGATATGGGATCGGCGGTTCCAGTCGGGAGTGTGAAGGCAATGGCTTCGGCTCTAAGCGTTTTGACTGAGTCTTGATCGAGGGTCAGATAGCAGCCGATAGACGAGTCGTAACCCCACTCGACATGGGCCAGCACGGTGGTTCCGTCGGCGGTTTTGGCCACCGGGACTGGGGTCGCCCCGAACTGGTGGATCGCTGAGCATCTATCGGCCGTTGGGTTGGCGGCCGCCGGGCTGGCTGACAAAGCGGCCACTCCAGAGGACGCCATCAGCACCGCGAGGACTGCGGCCAGCAGCTTCTGCATCACGCCCAGCGCACGCCCAGTCAATTGTCGGCCCAGCTTGGGGCCCCCGCCATCATCTTCACAACTGGATCAGTCCCCGAATCCTGCCTGGACCCCTGTGGGGCCCCGCCATCATCTTCACAACGCTACCGACCCGTCAGCCGGTCAGAAAGTAGGTTGCAGACTAGCCCTGCCCGGTCGCAGGGCCGACATCTTCGCTGGGCCGCAAGGACGACCAACCCCAGCATTCGGCTTGGCCGCTCTCTCGCAGGCCGCATACGTGGTTGCCCAGAGTGGAGACCGAAGTGAATCTGCCGCCGGGGATATTGAACACCCCGGAACTGCTCCCGTAGGGATTCTCGTCGCTGCCCCAGCATTGGATGATGCCGTCTTCGTGCAGGCCACAGGTGAACCAGCTTTCAATGGAGGCGGAGACGGCTGCGAAGCGGCCCTCCGGTGCGTCCAGCGCTGCGGTGTGGATTCCCTCAAGGTCCTGGTTGCTGCCCCAGCAGGCGATGGTCTGGTCGGTTTGTAGGGCGCAGGTGTGGGCCCACCCGGCGGAGACCTCGGTGAACTGGCCGTCGGGGGCGTTGAGCTGCCCGTTCCAGTTGCTGCCCCAGCAAAAGACGGTGGCGTCAGCCTTCAGCCAGCACGTGTGACTATCGCCGGCGGAGACGGGGCTGGGCTGTGGGGTCGGTAGTGGGGTTTCACCGCCGTCGTTCCCGTTGCTGCCCTTGTCGTCGTCGGTTTCTTCTGTGTTGCTGTCGCCCTGGTCCTCAGAATCCGGTGGTGGGGGAGTGGCGGCGGTTCGGAGCACGGCGATGGCTGAGTCGTCGAGGACGAGGTAGCAGATGTTGTGGTCGGCGTTGTAGCCCCATCGGACGGTGGCCGGGACGTTTTGGCCGTCGGCTGATTTGACTACCGGGACCGGCTCCTGAGCAAACTGAAGCAACGCGGCGCAGTCCGCCGCGTTGCTCACCGGCTGCGCCACGGCCTGTGCAGCGGTTGTCGTGCCCAGGCCCATCGCCAATAGGCAAGCCGCCACGACAGCCAGCACGAACTTCGCGCCCCTTGTCATTCTCATCATGCTGCGCTGGCCCATTTCTTGTCACGGGCACGCTAGTCGGAGGTAGCGCTTGCGGCCCGTAGGGCTGCCGATTGCGGCAGGGTCCGGCGACGTCGCCCGCTTGCCTATGCGATCCCCAAGCATGAAGCTACCGGCGAATACTGCAACAAGGTGCCGGGGAGGGCTGGGGTAGGGTGGGTTGGTGAGCCGTTTGCCGGGGGCAGATGATCTGGTGATGCGGGCGCTCCATGCTCTGCGGACCAAGGGCATGGCCGACGAGGAGGCAGTTGCCCAGGCGGCAGGGGTGTCGACTGAGCAGGCTGGAGAGGTGCTGGAGGAGCTGGCCGAGCAGGGGAGGGTGCGCTATCGGGACGGCAGCCGGGCCAAGGGGTGGATGCTGCTGGGCGCTGGCCGGGCCGAGGGCGAGCGGCTGGTAGCCGCGGCGGTGGAGGCATCCGGGGTGCGATCCCAGATCCATGAGCTGTACCGGTCGTTCTTGGGGTTGGATCCCGAATTGAAGGCGGTCTGCACCGACTTCCAAGTGCGGGGTGACCAGACGCTGAACGACCACACCGACCCGGACTACGACAACGAGGTCGTCAGCCGCCTGGCCGAGGTCAATCGGCGCGTCCAGCCCGTCGTCGCCCAGCTGTCCGAGGCCCTCGGCCGATTCGGCCACTACGGAGGGCGACTCGACTACGCCCTGAATCGGGTGTTGAGCGGCGACATCGACTGGTTTACCAAGCCGTCTTTGGATTCCTACCATGAGGTGTGGTTCGAGCTGCACGAGGATCTCCTGGCGACTCTGGGGATCGACCGGGCAGCCGAGATGGCCGCGGAAGCCTAGGGAGGGTCCATGGCTCGATTCGGCAGGGTGCTGACCGCCATGGTCACCCCATTTCGCGACGACGGCTCGCTCGACTTGGACGCTGCCGCCCAGTTGGCCCGGTGGCTGGCGGACAACGGAAACGACGGCCTCGTTGTGGCGGGGACAACCGGGGAGGCGCCGACGCTTACCCACGACGAGCAGATCGAGCTCATCGGCGCAGTCGCCTCGGCAGTGGACATCCCAGTGGTGGCCGGGACGGGCAGCAACGACACCGTTGCAGCAGTTGAGCTCACCGAACGGGCCTCTGAGGCCGGGGCCGACGGCATCTTGCTGGTGGCTCCGTACTACAACCGACCCTCTCAAGCTGGTCTGGCCCGGCACTTCCAGACGGTGGCCGCGGCCACCAGCCTTCCGGTGGTCATCTACGACATACCCGTTCGCACTGGCCGCAAGGTGGACACCGCCACGCTGCTGGAGCTCGCCCATGGGGTGGACAACATCGTCGGACTCAAAGACGCAGCTGGCGACCCGGCGGAGACGGCCAAGCTCATCGCCCAGGCCCCCGATGGCTTCGAGGTGTACAGCGGCGACGACAGCCTCAACCTGGCGTTGTTGGCGGTGGGTGCCGTGGGGTTCATCAGCGTGGCCGCCCACTGGAGCGGTGCCGAGCACGCCGAGATGGTCGCGGCCTTCGAGGGCGGCGATATCCCGACGGCTCGTCGGATCAACGCCGGCCTCATCCCGTCGTATAACTATGAGACCGGGCAGGCCGCGCCCAATCCCATTCCGGCCAAAGCCATGATGCGACTCATCGGGCTGCCCGTCGGCCGGTGCCGCCCGCCGCTGGACGTCGAGCCCGAGGGCCTGGCCGCGGCCGCGGCCAGCGTGTTGGCCGGCACCCGACTGGGGGCCCATGCCTGAGCCGGTCCGGATCGCCAGCGGATCCCCGGCGAGAATGCAGGGGATCTGAGACTATGGCTCAGGCAGTGCAGATCACCTTTCTGGGTGGGTTGGGCGACATCGGCAGGAACTGCGCGGCCATCGAATTCGGTGGCGAGGTGCTCCTGTTGGACTGCGGGGTGCTGTTCCCCGACGAGGACATGCCCGGCGCCGATTTCGTGCTGCCCGACTTGGAGTATCTGCGCGACCGGGTCGATCGCATTGTGGGCTGCATCTGCACCCACGGTCATGAGGATCACATCGGCGCGCTGTCCCACGCGCTGGACTGGCTGTCATTCCCGGTATACGCCTCGCCGTTCACCCTGGGGTTGATCCGCCACCGCCTCGAGGAGCGGGGGGCAATCGACCGCACGACCCTCATCCCCATCGGCGATCACGAGCGCTTCCGGATCGGATCGTTTGACTGCGAGTTCATACCCGTCACCCACTCGGTTCCCTCCGGGCTGATCTCCGCCATCCGAACTCCTCAGGGAGTGATTCTGCATTCCAGTGACTTCAAGCTGGACCTGAACCCGGTTGACGGCCGGCGCACTGACTTGGCCCGCATCGGGGCCATTGCCCGCGACGAGGGGGTGCGGCTGCTGCTGTGCGACTCCACCAATTCGGAGATCCCCGGCAGTTCCCGCTCGGAGACCGAGGTGGGAGAGGTGCTGCGGGGGGTGTTCGCCGCCCATCTCGACCGGCGTCTAGTGGTGGCCGCCTTCGCCAGTCACATCCACCGGGTCCAGCAGGTGGCGGACGCGGCAGTGGAGTCGGGGCGCAAGGTGGCCACGCTGGGGCTGTCTATGAAGCGCAACTTCGCCCTGGCCCGGGAGTTGGGCCTGCTGCGACTGCCCGACCATGCAGTGGTCGACGTGTCCGAATCCGAGCGCCATCCACCGGGGCAGATGTGCGTGGTGGCCACCGGCTCTCAGGGGGAGACCCGCTCGGCCCTGGCCATGGCCGCCACCGGCGACAGCCGCTGGATTGACATCGGCCCCGACGACACCGTGGTGTTGAGTTCCAGCCCGATCCCCGGCAACGAGGCCCGGGTCGCCCGCATGATCAACAATCTGGTCCGCCGGGGAGCTGATGTAGTGCACAGCGGCCAGTTGGAGGTTCACACCACCGGCCACGGCAAGCAGGACGAGCTGCGCACCCTGCACACGGTGGCCGATCCCGAGTACTTCGTGCCGGTCCACGGCGAGAGCCGCCACCTCGCGGCCCACGCCGCGCTGGCCACCGAAATGGGCATGCCCCCAGATCGGGTGGTTCTGGCCCGCGACGGCGAGCAGGTGGAGTTGAGCGACCACGGCCTGGCCAATCGGGGGCAGGTCACCTCAGGTGACTACTACTACGTGAACGGGCGGCTGATCGAGAGCGGACAAGAGCTGTTTCGCGAGCGGTCCATCCTTGGAGGCCAAGGTGTGGTCAATGTGGTGGTGGTGTTGAGCCGCGCCGAGGGCCGTTTGCTGGCTCGTCCCCGTTTCGAGAGCAAGGGTTGGGTCGGGGCCGACAAAGTCCAGGATCTGGAGCTGGACGGAGCCGACGAGGTGGCGGCTGCGGTGGAGGAGCACTTGGCCTCAGGAGAATGGGATGGGTTGGAGCGGGTGGTGCGGCGGGCCGCAGGCCAGTTTGTCAACCACAACACTGGCCGCCGCCCGATGATCGTTCCCGTTGTAATCAAGGTCTGAGTGGCCGCGGCTTGTCCGTATATCCCAAAAGCGCAAACCGTTGGTTGCTGGTGTTGCCAGTGGTACGTTTGTGGTTGTTGTGGCTACTCGAACCGCTCGCAAACCCGCTTCCAAACCCAGAACGAAGAACGGTGCCAAGGCCAAGACCACTGCTCGTTCGAAGACCGAGTCCAAGTCTGACAGCAAGCTGAGGCAGGCGTCGGCCGCAGTCTGGGCCAGCCACCGCGGCGATATCATCGCGGTGGGCTTCGTCCTAGCCGGACTGGTGGCCGCCTGCGGGATCTGGGCCGATGTGGCCGGCCCGTTCGGCGCGGGGCTGCGAATTTCCGCCGGAGCGCTGATCGGCTCGATGCGAGCGGTGGCGCCCATTGCATTGGTGGGGATCGGGGTCATGCTGCTGCGGGGCCCCCGGCCTGGAAATGCCCCCGCCGAAGACGCTCAAGGCGGCGCGATCTTCGATGCCGAAGGCAATCCCGCCCGGTCTGAGTTGGTGCTGGCCGTGCGCTTGGGCATCGGCACTGCCCTGATGCTGCTATCGGCCACCAGTCTTCTGCACATCACCCTGGGCCGCCCCGGCATCGCTGACTTCGACGATTTGGCCGGCGCGGGCGGGGCGCTGGGCCTAGCCGTCGGGGGCTCCTTGGCTGCCGCGATGGGCGGGTGGGGTGCCAGCTTGGTGATGAGCGCGTTCGGGCTGCTGGGCGCGGTGGTGCTCACCCGGGTGTCATTGCGGGCCTGGGCCCGCCGGGTGGACGGCGCCAAGCTCAAAGCCGGCTTGAACCGGATAATCTGCTCATTTACGGCCAATGGGCCAGCGCCGAATGCGCCTGTCGTTCTGGATCCCGGCCCCGAGGAGTCCGAACCGTCTGCCGCCGAGGTGGTGGTGGTCCCCGCCCCGCTCCCCGAAGCTGAGCCGGAGTCAAGTGCTGCGCCTTTGCCGCCGGACCCCGAGCCAACACCCAGTCAGTCCCCCTCCGATTCCGAGCCCGAGTGGCAGGCGCCGACCATCGTTTCCGACAAGGCTCCCCGTCCGTCGAGGCCCAAGTCGTCGAAATGGAAGCTCCCCTCGCTTGATCTTCTAACTGGTTCCGATCCCCGGCAGATCAACCAGGAGGAGGCATCTCGGAAGGGTGCCGCCTTAGAGCAGGCGCTGGCCGCCCACGACGTGGACACCAAGCTGGTGGGGATGGTGATCGGTCCCACCGTGACCCGCTATGAGCTGGAACTGGCCCCTGGGGTCAAGGTCAGCCGGATCACCAGCCTCAGCAAGGACATCGCCTATGCCATGGCCTCGCCTGATGTCCGCATTCTGGCCCCGATCCCTGGGCGTCAGGCCATCGGTGTGGAGGTGCCCAACCGCGACCGCCAAGTGGTATCGCTGGGCGGGATTCTCTCGTCGGCCGAGGCTGGCAAAGCCACCCATCCCCTGGAGGTGGCCATTGGGAGGGACATCAACGCCAAGCCGGTGATGATGGATCTGTCCCGTATGCCCCACATTCTCATCGCCGGGGCCACCGGGGCGGGCAAGTCATCGTGCATCAACTCCATGATCACCTCAGTGCTCATGCGCTCCACCCCCGACCAGGTGCGCATGATCCTGGTCGACCCCAAGATGGTGGAGATGGCCCAGTACGAGCATGTGCCCCACCTGCTCACCCAGCCGGTCACCGATGCCAAGAAGGCGGCCAACTCCTTGGCCTGGGCGTGCCGGGAGATGGACCGCCGCTATGAGATCCTGGCCTCGGTGGGCGTCCGCGATATCGATGGCTACAACGAGGCTTGCGACCGGGGTGTCTTCGAGAACGACCGCCGATTGGGAATCGACGATTCCGAGCCCAAAGAGCGTATGCCGCTCATCCTGGTGGTGGTGGACGAGTTGTCCGATCTGATGATGGTGGCTCCCCGCGACGTGGAGGACTCCATCTGCCGGATCGCCCAGAAGGCCCGGGCGGTGGGCATCCACCTGGTGATCGCCACCCAGCGGCCGTCCATCAACGTGATCACCGGCGTGATCAAGGCCAACATCCCGGCCCGGCTGGCCTTCGCGGTGTCCAGCCAGACCGACAGCCGGGTGATCCTCGACCAGCAGGGTGCCGAGCGCCTGGTGGGCCGGGGCGACATGCTGCTGCTCAGCCCCACTTCCACCTCAGCCCAGCGTATCCAGGGCGCATGGGTGACCGAGGCGGAGGTCCGCGGCGTGGTGGCCGCCTGGCGGCGCCAGGCCGCGGCCATGGGGCACAGCAGCTCACCGACAGCGGTGACCTCCGATGGGGGAGACGGCGACGACGATCCATTGGCCCCCGCCCCGTCGACTGCCTCTGCCGGTGGTGGCGATGATGATGACGAGCTCTTAGCTCAAGCCATGAGGCTGGTGGTTGATAGCCAGCTGGGCTCCACGTCAATGCTCCAGCGCAAACTTCGGGTGGGGTTCGCCCGGGCCGGTCGGCTGATGGACCTGCTGGAGCAGCGGGGCGTGGTCGGCCCTTCCGAGGGGTCCAAGGCCCGAGAAGTGCTGATGGCCCCCGACGAGCTTTCCTGATTCAAACTGCTGAAGCATCGGTAGTCTCGGTTCGTGGCGTTAGCGGCAGTCCTTTTGGCGGGGGGGCTCCTCGTGCTGGCGGTGGGTGCCGACCAGCTGGTGATCGGGGCTTCCCGGCTGGCCTTCGCCCGGGGCATCTCGCCGATCGTGATCGGGGCGCTGGTCATCGGCTTCGGCACCAGCGCTCCGGAGATGCTGGTGTCCGGCTTGGCCGCCGCCGATGGCGACGTCGATTTGGGAGTGGGCAACATCGTCGGCTCCAACGTGGCCAATCTGAGTCTGGTCTTGGGCATCTCCGCGCTGGTGGCGGCCTTGGCTGTCGGAGGCCGCTACATCAGGGTGGCCAACAGCACCCTGTGGCGAGAGGGCGTCGTGTCGATTGCCGCTGCCCTGTTGTTCTGGCTGCTGGTTCAGGACGGATTGGAGCGCTGGGAGGGTGTCGTCTTGCTGGCTGCCTTCGTGCTGGCTATGACCGCCATCTTGTGGCGACCGGCCCATGTCGCCCGCGCGGCCGATCTTGTCCAGACCAATAGGCCGATCAACCAGTCCACCGAGTTGGTTCGCACCGTATTGGGGTTGGCGGCCACGGTGGTCGGCGCTCAGCTGGCGGTGGAAGGCGCGGTGGACATCGCCCGCGAGGTTGGCCTGGGCTCGGGATTCGTCGGGCTGTCGCTGGTGGCATTCGGCACCTCGCTGCCCGAGCTGATCACCGGGGTGCAGGCGGCCCGTCGGGGAGAGGCTGATCTGCTGGTGGGCAACCTCTTGGGCTCCAACACATTCAACAGCCTGTTGGTGAGCGCGGTGGTGGCGCTGGTCGGCCCTGGGCCGCTGGTAGACGGAAACCTCTCGGGGCTGGCGGTGTGGATCATGGTGGGCATCTCCGTCAGCGCATGGCTGCTCATGTTCCGGGGAGACGGCTTGGAGCGATGGTGGGAGGGGGCGTTCTTGCTGGCTGTCTACCTGGTCTCGCTGCCGTTCTTGATCTCCGACGATCCCGATGAAGCCGAACAGGGCGCACCGAGTGCCCCCGCGACCGAAGTGGTGGTGCTGGCCCCGGACGCTGATGGCTTCGGCCTCGACTCCGCATAGTCTCGCCATGGTGCACCGGTTTTGGGTCGAGACGCTGGGATGTCCCAAGAATCAGGTGGACTCCGACAAGATCACCGGTCTGCTGGTTCGTGACGGGATGGCCGCCGCTGGGGCTCCCGAAGAGGCCGATCTCGTGGTGGTGAACACGTGCGCCTTCATCGAGGAGGCCCGCCAGGAGTCGGTGGACACGGTGCTGGCCCTGCGCTCCACGGCGGCCGACGCCGAGCTGGTGGTCACCGGGTGTATGGCCGAGCGCTACGGCACCGAGCTGGCCGAGGCCCTGCCCGAGGTCGATCGGGTGGCCGGATTCGGCGTGCCGGTCAGCATCGGGTCCAAGCTCTCGGCTGCTTCCTCATCAGCGGGCGAGCTCCCCTCCTTTGACCTGTTGAACCTGCCCCGGCCGCCGGCCGACGCGCCGTGGGCCTATGTGAAGATCGCCGAGGGCTGCGACCGCCGCTGCGGTTATTGCGCCATCCCCAGCTTCCGGGGGCCGCAGCGCTCCCGTTCGGCCGAGGCCATCGCGGCCGAGGTGGAGAGCCTCGGGGTGCGGGAGGCGGTGCTGGTGGCCCAAGACCTGGCCTCCTACGGGCGCGACCAGGGCCAGGGGGAGCGGGGGATCATCCCGCTGGTGGAGTCGCTTGGCCAGCAGGTCGACTGGGTGCGCCTGCTTTACCTGTATCCGTCCGACCTCACCGACCCGCTGATCGACGCCATCTGCGCCACGGGCGTGCCCTACTTCGACCTGTCGTTGCAGCACGTGTCCCGGCCGCTCTTGGCCCGAATGCGCCGATGGGGCGATGGAAACCGCTTCGCCGCCCGTATTGCAGAGATCCGCCAGCGCCAGCCCGAAGCGGTCTTCCGGTCGAACTTCATCGTGGGCTATCCGGGAGAGACCGAAGCCGACCACGACGCCCTGCTCGATTTTGTGGCCGAGGTGGGCCTGGATTGGTGTGGGTTCTTCACCTACTCCGCGGAGGCGGGCACCTATGCCACCACATTGGACGGAGAGGTTCCCGCTGAGTTGGCCGCTGAGCGCCGCCGGGAGCTGGGGGAAGTCCAAGACGAGATCACCGCGGCAAAGCGTGACCAACTCATCGGCCGCGAGGTCGAAGTACTGGTGGACGCCCCCGGCATTGCCCGCAGCTATCGAGAGGCCCCCGAGATCGACGGCGTTGTCTCGGTGCCCGACCACTTGGCCGTCGGCCAGTTCCACACCGTGCGGGTGGCCGATGCCCTGGGTCCCGACCTGGTGGCCGAGTCGGTGCCGTCATGAGCCAGGTGGAGGCGTATTCCTGGGCTGATCTGCGGTTGACGGCCAACCTGATCACGCTCGGGCGGATCGTGGCATCACCACTGCTGTTCGTGCTGATCCTGGCCGCCTCCGACAGCCGGGGAACGTCGTGGTCGGTCTTGACGGTGGGGCTGGTGTTGGGGGCCAGCGACTACTACGACGGCTGGGTCGCCCGGTCGTCCGGCAGCGTCAGCCGCTGGGGTGCTTTTTTGGATCCGTTGGCCGACAAGGTGATGATCCTTGGGGCCTCCTGGTGCTTTGTCGCGGTGGACCGGCTGTTCTGGGTTCCGGTGCTGATCATCTCGGTGCGAGAACTGCTGGTGAGCGCAGCCCGGACCCGATGGGCTCGGGAGGGTCTGTCGCTTCCCGCCCGCCTCTTGGCCAAGTACAAGACGCTGTTGCAGGGTGCGGCCCTCATTGTGGCGGCGCTCCCGCCATTGGAAGAGCACGACTGGGCGCCGTCGCTGGCCATCTGGCTGGCGGTGGCCCTGACCCTCTACACCGGCTGGCGCTATCTGGTCGACGGCCGCGTCGGTGCAGTTGCCGCAACTGGCCGCTAGCTGCTGTCCTCGACTGCCGGGGTTATAGCCTCCCTGCGTGAACTGTGAAGTAATCGCCGTTGGAACCGAACTGCTGCTCGGCCAGATTGTGGACACCAACTCGTCGTGGATCGGCGAGCAGTTGGCGCTGGCCGGCATCGACTCGCACCATCAGGTCAAGGTGGGCGACAACTTCGAGCGGATGCGGACCGTGTTGGAACAGTCCCTGGAGCGCAGCGACTCGGTCATCATGTGCGGCGGGCTGGGCCCCACCCAAGACGACATCACCCGAGACGTGATCGCTGCTGCCTTAGGGGTGGAGCTGGTGCGGCGCGACGACATCGTGGAACGCATCTCGACCGTCTTCGGGGGTCGGGGGCGGCCGATGCCCGAGAACAACCTGCGCCAAGCCGACATTCCCGACGGAGCCGAGGTGCTGCCGGTTATGCCCGGCACCGCCGCCGGATTCAAGATCGAGAGCGGCGACAAGGCGGTGTACGCCGTGCCCGGCGTGCCCTGGGAGATGCAGCAGATGGTGGGAGAGTGCGTGCTGCCCGACCTCAAGCAGCGGGCCGGGATCACCGCAGTCATCAAGAGCCTCACGCTGCGCACCTGGGGCGACTCCGAGTCGGGCCTGGCTGAGAAGCTGCACGAAGAGATCGAGCGGCTCGACGAAGTCGGCGGGTGCACTATCGCTTTTCTGGCCTCGGGCATGGAGGGCCTCAAAGTCCGGCTCACCGCCAAGGCCCCCAGCGAGGCCGCCGCCGACGAGATGCTGTCCAACGAGGAGCACATCGTGCGGGGCATCATCGGCGACATCGTGTTCGGGGTGGACGACGAGACCATGGAATCGGCCGTGCTCGACGCCCTGCGCAGCCGGGGGTGGACGCTGGCCCTGGCCGAGTCGCTCACTGGCGGGCTGATCGGCTCCCGGCTCACCGCCGTGCCCGGAGCCAGCGACGTGTTCCGGGGCGGGCTGGTGTCCTACGCCAGCGACGTGAAGTTCGACCTGCTGGATGTGCCCGAAGGTCCGGTGGTGAGCGAAGAAGCAGTGGCCGCCATGGCCCACGGCGCCGCCAAGCTATTGGGTGCCGACTGCGCCATCGCCGTTACCGGCGTAGCCGGCCCCGACCCCCTCGAAGGCCAAGACCCCGGCACCGTATGGATGGCCACCCTGGTGAACGGCGAAGTCGAGGCCACCCGGGTCAAATTCCCCTTCGACCGCGAACGCACCCGCCAATTCACCACCGTTTCCATCCTCAACAACCTCCGCATGAGGGTTCTGGCCGGGCAGTAGACCCCATTCCGAAGCAGAAAGGGCAGATACTCAGACTAGACCTCGGGGTTGACCACTCCCGCCAGCATTCCGCCGTCGGCGATGAACTCGGCGCCGGTGCTGTAGGAGGAGTCGTCGGAGGCCAGGTAGAGCGCGAGGTGGGCGATTTCGGGGGGTTGGGCGGGCCGGCCCAGGGGGATCATGGCGTAGGCGGCGTCCTGGTCTTCCTCGGTTATGGCGTCTCCCAGGTTGTCCCGGGCGGTCATCGGGGTCTCCACGCCGCCGGGGTGGATGGAGTTGACCCGGATGCCGTGTTGGCCCAACTCCAGGGCGGCGTTCTTGGTCATACCCCGCACCGCGAACTTGGAGGCGGTATAGGCCACCGTGCCGCCGTAGCCGGCCATGCCGTTGGTGGAGCTGATGTTCACGATCGACCCGCCGCCGGCCTCGATCATGGCGGGCGCGGTGTACTTCATGCCAAGAAACACGCCCACCTGGTTGATGTTGATGACCCGCATGTAGTCCTCTAGCGAGGTGTCCACCATGGACACGCCGAACATGAGCACCCCGGCGTTGTTCACCAGTACATTGGGCGGGCCAAAGCGGCTCGTGGTCTCGGCCACCGCCTTCTGCCACGCCTCGGGGTCGGTCACGTCCAAGGGCAGGTAGTGGGCATTGGGGCCAACATCGTCGGCCACTGCCTTGCCCAAGTCGTGGAGCACGTCGCCGAACACCACCTTGGCGCCCTCGGCGGCGAACAGCCGCACCTCGGCCTCGCCCTGGCCCCGGGCGCCGCCGGTGACGATGGCTACCTTTCCGTCCAGCCTGCCCATGTCAGTTCTCCTCGCCTGTTGTATCGCGGTCGAGCCGCAGCGATGCCGAGTTCATGCAGTAGCGCTCGCCGGTGGGGTGGGGGCCGTCGGGGAATATGTGGCCCAGGTGGGCCCCGCACGATCCGCACACCGCCTCGGTGCGGACCATGCCGTGGCCCATGTCGGATTGGCGATCCACCTTGCCCTCGGCCACCTCCTCGTAGAACGACGGCCAGCCGGTGCCCGAGTCGTATTTCGTGTCGGATGAGAACAGCACCTCGTCGCACACCCGGCAGCGGTACATGCCATCGTCTTTGCAATCCCAGTACTCGCCGGTGAAGGCCCGCTCGGTGCCGGCTTGCTGGGTTATGTGGTACTGCTCAGCGGTCAGCCGCTGGCGCAGTTCCTCATCGGTGAAGGTTTGCTCAGCCATGGTGCTCACCGTATCCGATTTGAGGGAGAAACAGGCAGGTGGGGTAGGGGGATACTTGTGAAATTCGGGTGTCGTAACTACGCTGATGTCATTCATCGGGGACAAACTGTCACTGGTCGTCTTTAGAGTGTGGCTCGACATTCCCCCTACAAACTCGTAGCCGCAAGACACACCACCTAGAGGAGGAGAAGTGGAACGAGAACAAGCACTGGAGATGGCCCTCGGCCAGATCGAGAAGCAATTCGGCCAAGGTGCCGTCATGAAGATGGGCGAGAAGGGCGCCATGGCCATCGAGACCACCCCTACCGGGGCGCTCGCCCTCGACTTGGCGCTGGGCGTCGGGGGGCTTCCCCGGGGCCGGGTGGTGGAGATCTTCGGGCCTGAGTCCTCGGGCAAGACCACCCTGGCGCTGCACGCGGTGGCCGAGGCCCAGCGGAACGGGGGGATCTGCGCGTTCGTCGACGCCGAGCACGCCTTGGACCCGGTATACGCCAAGGCCATCGGCGTGGACGTGGACGAGCTGCTCATTTCGCAGCCCGACACCGGCGAGCAGGCCCTGGAGATCACCGACATGTTGATCCGGTCGAGTGCGCTCGACGTGATCGTCATCGACTCGGTGGCCGCCCTCACTCCCCGGGCCGAGATTGAGGGAGACATGGGCGACACCCACGTGGGCCTGCAAGCCCGCCTCATGTCACAGGCCCTGCGCAAGCTCACCGCCAACCTCAACAAATCCAAGACGGTGTGCATCTTCATCAACCAGCTGCGGGAGAAGATCGGCGTGATGTTCGGATCGCCCGAGACCACGCCGGGCGGCCGGGCGCTGAAGTTCTACTCGTCGGTCCGCCTCGACATCCGCCGCATCGAGTCCCTCAAGCAGGGAGTGGATGTGATCGGCAACCGCACCCGGGTGAAGGTGGTCAAGAACAAGGTGGCCCCGCCGTTCCGGCAGGCCGAGTTCGACATCATGTACTCCAAGGGCATCAGCCGGGAGGGCTCGCTGCTCGACGTGGGCGTCGACCTGGACATCGTCGAGAAGTCTGGGGCCTGGTTCACCTACGAGGGCGAGCACCTCGGACAGGGCCGGGAGAAGGCCAAGGCGTTCTTGGCCGAGCATCCCGAGATCATGGTGGAGATCACCGACCGGGTGTGGAACGCCGTCAACCCTCCAGCCGAGGAGGAAGCGGCAGAAGCCGAGGAACCGGCCGCACAAACCGGCTAGGAGGCTGTTGGCAGCCGACAGGTAGCCTGGCGGGGTGAGCCGCAGCTATTTCATCCGCACCTACGGGTGCCAGATGAACGAGCACGACACCGAGCGCATCGCCGGGCTCCTGGAGGCCGACGGGATGACATCGGCCGACGCCATGGAGTCGGCCGACATCATCGTGCTCAACACCTGCTGCATCCGGGAGAACGCCGACAACAAGCTCTACGGGCAGCTCGGCCACCTCAAACGGCTCAAACAGGACCGCCCCGACATGCAGATTGCGGTGGCCGGCTGCCTGGCCCAAAAGGACCGGGAGCTGATCCGGGAGCGGGCCGGCCATGTGGACGTGGTGTTCGGCACCCACAACGTGCATCGGGCCGCCGAGCTGATCGGTGCCGCAGCCGACGGTCCCATCGTGGAGATCCTGGAAGAAGCCGTCGAACAAGATCGCGACAGCTTTCCCTCCGCGCTGCCGGTGCGCCGGGAAGCCCCGTACGCCGCGTGGATGACCATCCAGGTGGGTTGCGACAACTCGTGCGCCTTCTGCATCGTGCCCTCAGTGCGGGGAGCAGAGATCAGCCGCCCTCTGGAGATGCTGGCGGCTGAGGCCGCCGATCTTGTGGCCGGCGGAGTCACCGAGATCACCCTCTTGGGCCAGAACGTCAACTCTTACGGACGCGATCTCCAGCGGGACCGCCGTCAGGCTGGCGAGCATGTGCCGCTGCGCCCGCTGTTCGCCGACGTGCTGCGGGCTATCGGCTTGGTGGACGGCATCGAGCGGATCCGGTTCACCAGCCCCCATCCCAAAGACCTGCGCCCTGAGACCATCGAGGCGATGGCCGAGGTTCCCGCGGTCTGCGAGCACCTGCACCTGCCCCTGCAATCGGGCAGCGACCGGGTGCTGGCCGCCATGCACCGGGGCTACACCGCCGAGCGATACCTGGAGCGGCTGCGGGCGGCTCGGGGCGCGGTGGACGATCTGGCGGTGTCCACCGACATCATCGTGGGCTTCCCCGGCGAAACCGAAGACGACTTCGAGCAGACCCTGCTGGTTGCCGCCGAAGCCGAGTACGACTCGGCGTTCACTTTCATCTTCTCACCCCGCCCGGGGACCGAGGCCGCCGAGATGGCCGACCGGTTCTGCGACCCCGACGAGGTCGGGGATCGCTTCGAGCGGCTCCGGGCAGTGGTCGAACGCTCTAGCCGCCGGGGCAACCAGGCCCGCATCGGCCGCCGCGAAGAGGTGGTGGTGGAAGGCCCGTCCAAACGAGATCCCGATGTGCTCACCGGTCGGACCCGCCAGAACCGCTTGGTCCACTTCCCCTCCCCGCAGAGGCTGAAGCCGGGAACGTTTGCCGCGGTGGATGTGACCGCGGCCGGGGCCCACCATCTGCGGGGAGTCCTGGCCGAAGTCACCGCGCCTCCCCGGTGGCGCACCCGCATCCCGGTGGCCGCGCTCTGAGCAGCTCGTCGGGCACCGACCTTGGCGACATGTCGCGCGCGCTGGCCATCGTCGGGGTTACCGCCAGCGGCAAGTCGGCGCTGGCGCTGGCCGTCGCCCGTCGGCTGGGCGAAGCAGAGATTATCTCGGTGGACTCCATGCAGGTGTACCGGGAGATGGACATCGGCACCGACAAGCCCACCGCGGCAGTGCGGGCCGAAGTGCGCCATCACCTCATCGATGTGGCCGATCCGTCGGAGGACTACTCGCTGACCATGTTCCAACAAGCGGCCCGCCAAGCTCGGTCTGAGATTGCCGACCGGGGCCGGGTGGCGGTGCTGGTGGGGGGTACCGGGCTCTACCACCGGGCGGTGATCGACGATCTGGAAATCCCCGGTCGCTATCCCGAGGCGGCAGCCACCCTAGAAGGAGAGCCCGACAATGAGGCCCTGCACCGCCGGCTGGCCGAGCTCGACCCGGTGGCTGCGGCCCGCATGGAGCCCACCAACAGGCGGCGGATCGTGCGGGCCTTGGAGGTGACGATGGGCAGCGGCCGCCCGTTCTCATCGTACGGGCCGGGGCTGAGCACCTACCCGCCCCGCGACGTCGTCCAAATCGGCCTGTTGCTGTCCCGGGCCGAGATCGACCTTCGCATCGAGCAGCGCTACCACCAGCAGATGGCCGAAGGGTTCTTGGCCGAGGCCGAGGCGCTGGCCAGTCGCCAGCCGCCGCTGTCGCGCACTGCGTCGCAGGCCTTGGGGTACAAGGAGCTCTTGGCCCATCTCAACGGCCAGATGTCGCTGGCCGAGGCAGTGGCGCTGGCCGTCACCCGCACCCGGAGGTTCGCCCGCCGCCAAGAGCGGTGGTTCCGCCGCGACCCCCGCATCATCTGGCTGGACGCCGACGCCGAAGTCGATGCGCTGGTCGGGCCGGTCCTCTCCCGCTGCTCCTCACAATTCTCTGGAACATGAGTATTGGAAATAGGTGCGCGGCCCGAGGGTCGGGAGTTGCCAGACTGGAGCCCATGCAGCTGACCAAGCATCACGGCTTGGGGAACGACTTTCTGATTGCGCTGGCCGACGCGTTGCCCGCTGACGTCCCCGCTATGGCCCAGGCGGTGTGCCATCGCACTCGGGGCGTGGGTGCCGACGGCCTGATTCTCGGTTTGCCCGGCGATCCTGCCGCAGGCACCGATGTCACCATGGTGTTGTTCAACGCCGACGGAAGCCGGGCCGAGATGAGCGGCAATGGCATCCGCTGTCTAGCCCAGGCGTTTGCCCGGCGGGGCGCCCTGGGCCATGCCGGCCGCGGCCTGGAGCTGCGGATCGGCACCGATGCCGGAGTTCGCACGGTTCAGGTTGAAACCACCGATGACCCCGCAACGATCCTGGCTCGGGTAGACATGGGGCCGGTGAGTGCTGGTCCCGAGCTGGAGAGCATCGACTATCCCGATGGCCTGGGGTTCGCGACCGCCAATGTGGGCAATCCCCATCTGGTGATCCAAGTACCCGATGCCCAGGGCGTGGACGTAGCTCTCGATGGTGCCGAGCTGTCGAAGCGGGCCGGCGGCGTCAACGTGGAGTTCATCAGCCCGCATACCGACGGCCGCGGCATCGACCTGCGCGTCTGGGAGCGGGGCGTGGGGGTGACCGAGGCGTGCGGAACCGGGGCGTGCGCCGCCGCCCAGGCGGCCCGCAACTGGGGACTGGTCGGTCCGGTGGTTGAGGTGTCCATGCCCGGCGGCGATGTGGTGGTGGAACTGGGCGACACCGCAGTGCTGGTCGGTCCGGCGGAATACATCGCGACGGTGGACTGTGGCTGACAGCGGCCACCGTTCCAGGAGACGCTCCGACCCTGGCGGCGAAGCGGACACTCACCGAGGCGGATTCGGCACCCATGGCGGGGAGTCGGGCGCGTTCATCGATCGGGCCTTCCGAGAGAAGATCGTGTTAGTGGGCGTCACGCTGGACGGCGGCGATGTGGACCGCACCGACGCCGACCTGGACGAGCTAGCCCAGCTCATCGACACCGCGGGGGCCGATGAGGTAGGCCGGGTGGTCCAGCGCCGCCGCGCCCCCGATCCGGCTACCTTTATCGGAAAGGGCAAGGTCGACGAGATCTTGGAGGTGAGCGAGCAGGTCGATGCCGACACCGTGGTGTTCGACGACGAGTTGAGCCCCGCCCAGCAGTTCAACCTGGAGAAGATCCTCGGCCGCACCGCCATTGACCGCACCGCGGTGATCCTCGACATCTTCGCCCAGAACGCCAGCAGCCAAGAGGGCCAAGCCCAGGTGGAGCTGGCCCAGCTCCGCTATCGGCTGCCCCGACTGCGCCGCGGCCGGGGATTCAGCCAGCAGGCTGGGGGGATCGGCACCCGCGGGCCGGGGGAGACCCAGCTGGAGGTGGACCGCCGACGCATCCAGCGGCGCATCCACAAACTTGAGGCCCAGCTCCGCGACATCAAGAAGAACCGCAGCGTGCAGAGCCGGAGCCGTCAGAGGTCGGCCCAGAGTGCGGTCACCATTGTGGGCTACACCAACGCGGGCAAGTCCCGGCTGCTCAACCGGCTCACTGACTCGGGTGTTTTGGTGCAGAACCGGTTGTTCGCCACCCTTGACGCCGCCACCCGGCGATTGGAGTTGCCCGGCGGGGAGCGGGTGCTGCTCACCGACACTGTCGGGTTCATCCAGAAGCTGCCCCACCAGTTGGTGGAGGCTTTCCGCTCCACCCTCGACGTGGTGACCGATGCCGACCTGCTGCTGCATGTGGTGGACGCCGCCGGCCCCGACCCCGATGCCCACATCGCCGCGGTGCGCCAAGTGCTGCGGGAGATCGGCGCCGGAGACGTGCCCGAGCTGCTGGTGTACAACAAATGCGACCTGCTGGCCGGCAACGAGATCCCCTTGGGAGCCAACAAGGACGCCATCATGATCTCGGCCGCCACCGGCGAGGGGACCGACAAGCTGCTGGCCGCCATGGCCGACGAGCTTCGCTCCTCCGCGGTGGTCGTAGAGCTGCTCGTGCCCTATGCCCGGGGTGAGGTGCTAGCCGCAGTGCAGCGGGCGGGACACGTGCTGACCACCGAGAACGAGGACGACGGATACCGGTTGCAGGCCCGCCTAGATGCGGCCTCGGTCTCTCGATTGTCTGAGTGGGTGATTGGATGACGCCGTTACGACTGCTGCTGCGCCAGGCGGAATTCCGGCTCTCCGAATGGGTGGTGGGATAACAGTCGATGGCCGGTTTCGTTCCCCCGCCCTATCCCTACGACCGCCTCGACGAGCTGCGAGCGACTGCTGACGCATTCGACGGCGGGTGTGTCGACCTGTCGGTGGGCGCGCCGACGGATCCACCCTCGTCTGCGGTGGTTGGGGCGCTATCGGCTTCCGACGCCGAGCGGGGCTACCCGGCGTCGCTGGGTTCGGCTGCTTATCGGGAGGCGGCGAAGCGCTGGTTGGCCCGCCGATTCGGCATCGACTCTTCCGAAGTCGCCATAGCCGGTTGTGTGGGCACCAAGGAGTTCGTGGCGTCTGTGCCCCATTATCTGAAGCTGCGGGAACCCAGCCGCGACACGGTGCTGTACCCCGCCATCTCCTATCCGACGTACGCCATGGGAGCGGCGTTGGCTGGCTGTCGGGCAGTCCCGGTCCCGGTGGACTCCCAGTGGTGCCTCGACCTCGATGGGGTGGACTCAAGCGATGCCGCTCGCGCCCTGTGCCTATGGGTCAATACGCCGGGCAATCCCGCTGGTGGGCTCGAAGACCTGGCGGCCATCGCCCAATGGGGGAGGGATCGCCGGGTGTCGGTGTTCAGCGATGAGTGCTACATCGAATTCACCTGGGGCGCCGATGCCGCTGCCAGCATCCTGCATCACGGTGCCCAGGGAGCGATCGCAGTGCACTCCTTGTCGAAGCGGTCGAACATGGCCGGAATCCGGGCCGGGTTCTATGCCGGCGATCCCGAGCTGGTGGGCTATTTGTCAGAGGTTCGCAAGCATGCCGGGATGATGATTCCCGGCCCCGCGCAGGCTGCTGCGGTGGCCGCATTCGACGACGACGCCCACGTCGATGCCCAGCGGGCCGTCTATGCGTCTCGCCTGAACCGCCTGCGGACGCTCTTTTCGGCCTATGACCCGGCTGTAGCTCTGCCCGGAGGTGGGCTGTACCTGTGGGTGGCGTCTCCCGACGGCGACGGCTGGACCCTGGCCCGCCGGGTGGCAAAGGAGATGGGGGCGCTGGTCAGCCTCGGCGAGTTCTACGGCCCGGCAGGCGCTGGCCGGGTCAGGGTGGCCGCGGTGGCCCCCGACGCCCAGATCGATCTGCTCGAACTGCGAATGGCGGCCTGATGCGGGGATACCGTGAGGAGATGACAATGAGCAATGCGAGGTTGAACGCATGAGCGATCTGCAAGCCCGGATCGAGGCGTTGTGGGCCGACCGGGCCCCGATCACCGACGGCGATCCCGAGGCCCGGGCCGCGGTGACCGAGGCTATCGACTTGCTGGACACCGGGGCCGTCCGGGTGGCCGAGTTGGGCGACGACGGCGATGTCGTGGTCCACCAGTGGCTCAAACAGGCCATCCTTCTGCTGTTCTCCATGGCCCAGATGGAGACCATGGAGCTGGGACCGTTCGAGTACGCCGACAAGATTCGCCTCAAGTCCGACTACCAGGCCGCCGGCGTGCGGGTGGTGCCGGGGGCGTCGGCCCGCTGGGGCTCGTTTCTGGACCGGGGCGTGATCATGATGCCCAGCTACGTGAACATCGGCGCCCGGGTGGGGGCCAACACCATGGTCGACACCTGGGCCACCGTGGGCTCGTGCGCCCAAATCGGGGCCAACGTCCACCTGTCTGGCGGCGTGGGCATCGGCGGAGTGCTGGAACCCCCCCAAGCTGTGCCCGTCTTCGTGGGCGACGATTGCCTGGTGGGCAGCCGGTGCATCGTGGCCGATGGTGCCCGCTTGGGCGATGGGGTGGTGTTGGGCGCGGGGTGCGTGCTCACCGGCTCGATCCCCGTGATTGACGCCGCCACCGGCGAGGAGTTGGGCCGCGGCTCGGTTCCCGACTGGACGGTGGCGGTGTCGGCCACCCGGCCTCGGGAATTCGAGGGGGGGACTTTCGGCATGCCCTGCGTGTTGGTGATTAAGCATCTTGAGCCCGGCGAGCGCCATGACAAGGCCCAGCTGAATGCCGTGCTACGCGACCACGGAGCAGCGACATAGTGGTGCCTTATCCACAGGCTGGCCCTTTCGACGAGTGGCCCGTTGGCCCGGCATTGTTGGGTGCGACCGTGGCAGTGGATCTGCTGGATGAACTCCGACGGGAGGGACTGTGACATCTGATCTGCTGGCCAAGACGGCTGAGTTGATCGATGTGGCATCGGTGTCTTATCAGGAGGGCGCAATCGCCGACCTCATCGAGGCCCGGCTGCGGGCCGTGCCTGGGCTGACCGTGGATCGCGTGGGTGACAACGTGGTGGCCCGGACCGATCTGGGGCGGCCACGGCGAGTGCTGATCGGCGGCCACAGCGACACGGTGCCTCCCAACAACAACGCGGTCGCCCGCATCGACGGCGACGTGGTGTGGGGTCTCGGGGCCGCGGATATGAAGGCGGCTCTCGCGGTCATGCTGGAATTGGCCGCCTCAGTTGCCGAGCCTTCGGTCGATGTGACATGGCTGTTTTACGCCCGCGAAGAAGTGCGTATTGCCGACAGCGGGCTTCGGGAGCTCTTCGACGCCCGCCCCGACCTGCTGGCTGCCGACGTGGCCCTCCTGGGCGAGCCCACCGGGGGAGCGGTGGAGGCTGGTTGCCAGGGCTCGATGCGGGCGGTGGTGACGTTGATCGGTGCCCGGGCCCACACCGCCCGGCCATGGATGGGGGTCAATGCCATTCACCGGTTGGGTTCGCTGTTGAGGTTGGTGGAGGGGTACGAACCTCGTATGCCGGTGATCGACGGGTGCCAATATCGGGAGTCGCTTCAGGCAGTAGCCGTGAAGGGTGGAGTGGCCGGCAACGTGGTGCCTGACCGCGCCGAGATCACGCTGGGCTATCGATACGCCCCCGACCAGGACGGTGCTGCCGCCAAAGCCGCCCTGCGAGAGCTGCTGGTCCCCGTTCTGGGCGACGACGACCACTTCGAGGTGGCCGAACATGCGCCGGCCGCTCTGCCGGGCTTGGGTCATCCGGTGCTACAACGGCTGATCAGGGACAACAACCTGGAGATCAAGGCCAAGCTGGGGTGGACCGATGTGGCCTTCTTCGCCGAGCGGGGCATTCCTGCGGCCAATTGCGGCCCCGGCGACTCGACGCTGGCCCACACTGCTCAAGAGCGGGTGGACCGAGCCGCGGTCGAGTCGTATCGGCGCTGCCTGGAGAGGCTTCTCACCGCGGACTGAATTACTCCGCTGGCATTTCTAAAACACCAGCTTGATAGGCGCTTTTGGGCTGCCAGCCGACAAACTGTCACCGCGGTCTGGACAATGGTCACATGGCTTTACCCATGTTTGATCAACCAATGGCTCGTCCCTCATTGGTGTTGGTGTCTGACGACCGCCGTGAACCGCCGGTATCCCGGCGATTGCCGGCCAAGGTGTACTGGTTCCGAAGGGCGTTGGCCGTGTCCGCCCTGTTCCTCGTGCTGTGGGCTAGCTCGTTCCTGGCCGCCAAGCTCCACTGGTCGCTGTCCCCTGAGGCTCCGGCCGCGGGACTGTCTCATTCCGAACCGGCTTATGTGATCGTGAGCGACACCGCCCTGCCGGTCGGCTCCGACAGCCGCTGATCAGCCGGGCGCGGCGGCATTGAGGCCCGGTCAATGAGTGAGATAGCGCAAGAACAGGGTGTGGCCATGGGCCAGCACCCGCACCAGCCGAAGCCGGTCGAGCCGGGGAGGGGCGCCCTGGGCCATCCGAGGGGTGTCGCCGCCGGCCAGCATCGGCGAGATGGTCCAGCACATCTCGTCCAACAGCCCGGTGGCCAGGAGCTGGGCGTTGACGCTGGGCCCGCCTTCGGCCAGCACCACCCGGGCGCCCTCTTGGCCTATTTGGCCCAAGACCTCGGCCAAGTCCACGCGGTCAGCGCCCAGGCGGTGGACTGCGGCCACCGTCTCGGCCCGGGCCAGCCGTTCAGCGGGCGGGTCGGCCACGGTGAACAGCATCGGCGGGGGATGGTCGTCGAACAGCGGGGCGGCGAAGTCCAGATCCAGCGAGCGGCTCACCACGGCCAGGCGCGGTCTCGGCGCCTGGTTCCGGCTCGGCCTGCCTTCGGCCACCTCTGGGCGGGCCTTCGGCGGCCCGTAATTCTCGCGCCGCACGGTCTCTGCCCCGACCAATATCACGTCGGCCACGGCTCGGATGGCCGCGAACACCTCGCGATCCTCGGCACTCGACAAGCCCCCGGACACGCCGCCGGTCGACGTTGCGCCGTCCGTGGTGGTGACCATGTTCAGCATCAGCCACGGGCGGTCAGGGTGCGGGTCGCGGCTGTCAGACGCATACAGAGCGGCCGGATTGACGTCGGAGACAAACCGAGGGAGCAGCTGATCCACCTGCCGCCGACCGTAGCAGGCGACCCGGTCCGGCGAGTCTCCAGAAATTCACCTGAAATCCACAGGGAATCCCTTTTCTCCTTCTTACTGTCCACAGGCTTCATGTTCTACGGTGACCTACTGCTGCGGCGTGGGGGGCCGGAATGGTGGCTGACGCCGACGACCATAGTGGGGTTCAGGCGACTCCTTGGGGGGTTCAGCCCGCCGTTTGGGCGGGCTGGCATGCCTCTTGATGAGGTCCCTTTGACCTGGCCGCTCACGCCGCAGCCTCAAGTGTTGCCGCTAAAATACGAAGGTGGAATGCGCCTACCAGAGCCGCATTCCTTTGAGGAGTGCTGATGGCTCTGGCATCTGACCGCACCAGGATCGGCCTGGGCCGCTACCACAGCCGCGTCGGCACTCACCCCTACGACGAGGTGGCCTGGCATCGCCGCGATGCCCGAATCACCGGCGCCGACGGCGAGGTCGCCTTCGAGCAGACGAATGTGGAGTTCCCGGTTGAATGGTCGGTCAACGCGGGCAATATCGTGACCCAGAAGTACTTCCGGGGCGGGTTGGGAACTCCAGAGCGGGAGACTTCCTTGCGCCAGGTCATAGACCGGGTGGTGGACACGCTGGTGGTGTGGGGCACCGAGTCGGGGCATCTGGCCGAGCCAGGGGAGGCCGCGGCGTTTGCCGACGAGCTCCGCTGGCTGCTGGTCCACCAGCGGGCGGCGTTCAACTCGCCGGTCTGGTTCAACCTCGGGGTTGCCGGTGCGGTACCGCAATCATCCGCCTGTTTCATCCTGTCGGTAGACGACACCATGGAGTCGATCCTCGACTGGTACGGGGAGGAGGGACGCATTTTCAAGGGCGGATCGGGGGCGGGCGTCAACTTGAGCCGGATCCGGTCCCGGCAGGAGCGCATGAGCGGCGGGGGCGCCCCCAGCGGCCCAGTGAGCTTCATGCGGGGTGCCGACGCCTCGGCCGGCACCATCAAGTCGGGAGGCAAAACCCGGCGGGCGGCCAAAATGGTGGTGCTCGACGCAGACCATCCCGATGTGGCCGAGTTCATCTGGTGCAAAGCCATCGAAGAGCGCAAGGCCCGGGCCCTTCGGGACGCCGGGTTCGACATGGATCTGGACGGCGCCGACGTCCACTCCATCCAGTACCAGAATGCCAACAACTCAGTGCGGCTGAGCGACGAGTTCATGTCGGCGGTGGTCGACGACAGGGAGTGGCATCTCACCGCTCGCACCACCGGCGAAGTAGTGGAGACGGTGTCGGCTCGGGATCTGCTGGCTCAGATCGCCGGGGCCGCCTGGGAGTGCGCCGACCCCGGGGTGCAGTTCGAGACCACCATCAACCGCTGGAACACCGCGGCCAAGACCGGTCGCATCACCGCCAGCAATCCCTGTTCGGAGTATCTCCACTTGGACAACTCGGCCTGCAATCTGTCCAGCTTGAACCTGCTGTCGTTCGTCGACGACGGTGCTTTTGACGTGAAAGGCTTCTGCGCGGCGGTGAGGGTGATGACCGTGGCCCAGGAGATCCTGGTGGGCCCATCGCACTATCCAACCGAGAAGATCGGGGACACCACCCGCCGGTTCCGCCAACTGGGCTTGGGCTACGCCAATCTTGGGGCCATGCTCATGGCGCTGGGCTTGGCCTATGACTCCGATGAGGGCCGGGGTGTGGCCGCATCGGTGACCGCGCTGATGACCGGCGTGGCCTACGAGACATCGGGCCGCATGGCCGCCCGCCTCGGCCCGTTCGAGGGGTTCGCCGAGAACCGGGAGTCCACCCGGCAGGTGCTGCACATGCACCGGGACGCGCTCAGCCGGCTGGAGGGCGAGCCGGTGCCACTGGATGTGCTGGACGCCGCTCGGACCGCGTGGGACGCCGCGGTGGAGTGGGGGGACACAGTGGGTGTCCGCAACTCGCAGGCCACCGTGTTGGCTCCCACCGGAACCATCTCGTTCATGATGGACTGCGACACCACCGGCATTGAGCCCGACCTGGGCTTGGTCAAGACCAAGAAGCTGGTGGGCGGCGGAACCATGCCCATTGTCAACCAAACGGTGGGCCGGGCGCTGCACCGGCTGGGCTACAGCCCCGCCCAGGTCGCCGACATCGAGGCCCACGTGCACGAGCGGGGCACGGTGGTGGGCGCCCCTCATCTGGACCCGGCCCATCTGCCGGTGTTTGCCTGCTCCATGGGCGACAACGTGATCTCCCCCAACGGCCATGTCGCCATGATGGCCGCGGTGCAGCCCTGGCTCTCGGGGGGCATAAGCAAGACCGTCAACGTCCCCGAGGACACCGCGGCCGCAGAGATAGAGCAGCTCTTCGTAGACGCCTGGCAGATGGGGGTCAAGGCTCTGGCCGTCTACCGGGACAACTGCAAGCTGGGCCAGCCGTTGTCGGTAACTGGCTCCAAGTCAGATGCCGATATCTCGGCATCTGAAGAGAACGCCGCGACGGTCTTGCCCGAGCGGCGCCGGTTGCCCCGATCTCGCACCAGCCGCACCTTCGAGTTCCGAGTGGCCGACTGCAAGGGCTTTGCCACCGTAGGTGAGTACGAGGACGGCAGCCCCGGCGAGATCTTCATTCGGGTGTCCAAGCAGGGCTCCACGCTGGCCGGGGTCATGGACTCATTCGCCATGGCGGTGAGCCACGGCCTGCAATACGGGGTGCCGCTGCGGGCCTATGTGGATGCCTTCACCGGCATGCGCTTCGAGCCGGCTGGGATGACCGACGACTCCGACATCCGCATCGCCACCAGCCTCACCGACTACTTGTTCCGCCGCTTGGCGGTGGATTACCTCAACCAGGACGAACGGTTCGGGCTGGGGGTCTACACCACCGACGAGCGGATCCAGCCCACCCTGCCCGGAGTGGAGGAACAGGTGCCGGTTGCCGTGCACGGCGACATCGTTGAGCCCGACCCACCGTCGCCCTACACCCGGCAGATCCCCTTGGATGCCCACGCCCCGGTCTGCTTCGACTGCGGCGTCCTCATGGTCCGGGCCGGAAGCTGCCACGCCTGCCCCGACTGCGGCACCACCTCCGGCTGCTCCTGACAGGCCGGATTTGATTGAGGAGTCCTGTTAACCCACCGTTGTCGGTGCTCTGGTGCCTTTAACGAGAATCAAATGCAGGTCGACACACTGGTTGATCTCGTCAACCAGATCCTCCAGCCGATAGTGGACCGGCTGGAGGGCTGACCTCTGCCCTCTCCCCGGCCAACGCCGACCCAGTTGCCTGACCAACTCATCGAATGATCGGGGTTTTATAACTCGCTCTGCGTCTTCGGTTGTGATCTGAGTCAGCCAGTGGTAAAGGGCTTGGCGGAGAACAAGAGGCCGTAGGGAAGGTCGGTCGTACAAGGTGCAAACGTTGCCCATTGATCCGCCAAATGTCTCAGCGGCATCGGCATGGCTCTGCTCCGCCAGCCAGGCGCACCTCGCCCAATGATCCGCTTTTCGTGTTCTCTGCGACTGAACCGGCGACAACACTACTGGCTCTAGGCGTGGACGGAGATCACGCCAGCGGGTCTCTGGGTTTCCATCGTTGCGGAGGGCCATGGCTGCTTTGTTGGCCAAGACTTCCCAAATGAAGTCAGGATCTTCACCAGTGAGAGCTTCGTCTTCTAGCAGTCCGGAATCTCGGAACGTTCTTCCGATGACCCATGCCCTTGTGAACGCCGATGGGATGCTGGGGTGAGAGATCGAGGAACTTTGCTTGACAGCTTCGTCCAACACGGAATCGATTCTCAGGTCAAGGGAATCGGCTTCTACGAAGTGGTGTGGCAACCCAGAATGGCGACCACGGGCAAAAACTTGGGCAAGAACATCACCCTCCGGCGACAGATACCGCAGTGTGCCCGGCATAGTGCCTTCCTTACTCCCTCATGAGACGAGCGGCCTCCACCATAAAAGCAGCCATGTCCCGTTGAGCCTGCCCGTACCCCAGAGGGTCATTCTCAGCTTCCTTTGCCACCAAACGATCTATCCGGTCCTCAAACTGCGCCCCCAACTCGGGGTTCAATGCCTCAATTCTAGCTGACACCAAGCGAATTCGACCCTCATCACCGGAATGCTTCAACTCTTGTACCGCCCAATCAACAAGAGCTTCCGCAATGATCTCACCGAGGTACTCTTCTTGTGGCGGTCGCGACGACCCTCCTTGAGGTCGGCGCACGCTGCTGACAGCGCGGTATACCGGGTTTGCCGCTGACCAAACCAGTTCATGAGGATCTCCAAGCTTTCTTGGAGACTCCAGGCGCCAGCGCGGTGCTAGGGCATCGTCTACTTGCATAATGATGAAGGGAAGATCCCCGGCCTCGTCGTCTTCGGGCGGCGAGCCCACCCATAAGGTCGCCTTTGCCGTTGCCAGAGTCTCACCTTCCTGCTCTAGGGAGGCTTGTACGGTGTATCGTCCGTCGGGGAGCGGAAGGACGATTTCTTCTAGGTGTTCTGCTTCCGCATGTTGGGCATGGGTTGGATTGTCCCAAGTGAGAGGGAGGGCCCCATCGCGTGGGGCGACTTGGTGGATCTTGGCCCAGCCGTCCAGAGTCAGAATTTCCGGCTGATCTCCAACCGCAATCCGGTCAAGATCAGCAGCCTCTTCAAGGAGAAGGTGCTCATCCAACACTACGGCTAGGACTCCTTCTACCGGTGTCTGGCCGCGGTTTCTGATCGTTGCCTCCCAGCGGAACTCTCCGCCTTGGGGGACGACCTTGCTCCCATCTTCAGGATTGAAGGCTCGAAGCTGGATGGTTACAGGATTGACTGCTGGCTCAGGAGGTTCACAGGCCACATAGAACGAGCACTTCCCCACGGCGACGGTTTCCCCTCGGCTGGTGCAGGTCACCTTGATTGAATGACGACCTGGTTCGGTGAAGGGTGAATCCGGCCGTCCGGGGTGATTGATTTCCAGCTCGCCGAAGTTGACCCCGGCCGTGGATTCCTCATCTGATCGGCTCCGCATGTTCTGACGGCGCCGAGTGAAGATGCTCGCTGCCGACCCATCCGGCCTTATGAGCTCAGCATCGAATGTGATGGGTTCGCCATTAGCGGAAGGATGGCGGTAGCAGGTGGCATCTACCCGGATGGATTCTCCCCAGTTGGCCGAAGCAACTGCCGGGTCAGGGTAGGCGGCGTCTACCTGGCAGCGCCACTTGCTCGGTGAAGGCGTGTGCCTTCCTGAATTGGGGGCAACGAACAGTCGGGCGAACTCTTGGACGAGGGTGTCGAACTTCGGGTCTGGAGCGGCATCCTCGGTGTCGTGCCATCCCTGCTGGACTGCGAACCTTTTGACCAGGTTTCGAATTTCTCGGACGATCTCTAGGTAGAGCTTCCTTCTCCGGTTGTAGCCATCGTGGGCTGGGTTTTCGATGTCGCGTAGCTCTCGGTCGAGAAGGCGATCGAACTCCAAGAAGCCCCGGAACCCTCCGCGGTGTTCTTTCGGGATCCAGTCTGAGAACTCGCTCATCTCTAGCGTGACGATCCACTGGCCACCACGAAGCAGCTGTACGCCGTTGAATTGGGCAGGCCCTTCGAGGTCTTCACTGGTCAGGCCACTGTTGTGAAACAGAACCATGCGCTTGATGATGCGAGGGTCGTCCTGGTTGTGGCTTGACAGTTGGATCTGCTCTCGGGCGTAGCAGCTTGATTCTTCGGTGGTCCACGGTTGATCTTGCCAGAAGTCCGGAACTCCGATTGAGCGGGTCAAACCGTCTTCGCCGGTGACAGTGATTTCTAACTCCCCTTTTTGGATTGGACGCCACCACTCCGCTTGCAGCCAATGGGCCAGTTCGCCGCTCTCGACGGCTTCAGCAGTTTCGTCGGAGAGGAAGGGGATGATAATCCTGGTGCCGGGCTCAGATAGCGGCTCCAATTGGAGCGGTACGAAGAAGTGATCGTCCACGTAGGTGGTGGTGACAATCTGGCGGGCTTCCTCGTCGAGAAATGGCGGCTCGATGACCTTGGAGGAAGGGTTGTGGTACCGGATGCCGAGGCGATACTCCCCACAGGGCAGCAGCGTGTCGTAGAGGATGACCACTCGTCCAGCGTGCTTGGGCAGATTAGGAGAGGCACCGGGAGGGTGGTGTAGCGAGTGGTAGAGATAGGCGTACTTGCCCTGGCCCCTGCTCCCCAGGCTGTTTTCCCCCGACTTGGTGTACCGCATCGCTTCCCAGGCGGCCCAGTTCTCACCAGATTGGATGACGAGCTGCCCATGGTTCTGCTCCCGCTTTGCTAAGTCGCCGGCAGTGAGGATGGGACCGTCCAACCCGGTGGTGCCCCGGTCGGTGATGGTCATGATCTTTACCTCGTCCCCGTTGTCGGCATAGCGAACCAAGATCTGGTAGGCCACATGGACCGTCTGCCCATCCCGCCGGGCGTCTACGGAGTTCTGTGGCGGGTCCTGAGCCAAGGCTCGGATAGGTCCACAGGTGTAGTTGTCGATGGCGCTGATGACATCTTGAACGTTGTTGTCGGCAGCCGCCCTTGCCGCGCGCTCAGCCATGGGTGCCTTCTTTCTTAGGCGGGGTTGGATGGCGGAACTCGGTTCGTGCATATTCGGCCATACCGGGCACAATAGGAACTGTCAGTGACACTTTGTCCTTGGCGCTGTTGCCACACGGCAAACCGAGAGGCAGTCTGAGGGTTCGGGCAGGGGAGGAAGCGATGAGAGCAGCGCTGTTCTTGGATGGTCAAGATGATCTGGTGGTGGACGAGGTGGATGTTGCCACACCGATCGGCAACGAGGTGCTGGTGCGGACCGCGGCCTCGGGGCTTTGCCACAGCGACCTGCACTTCATGGAGACCGAGGGCTGGGTGGTGCCCCGTCCCATCGTGCTCGGACATGAGGCTGCCGGAGTTGTGGAGGCGGTGGGTCCCGATGTGCGCGAGGTGCAGCCCGGCGACCACGTCATCTGCTGTCTTTCGGTGTTCTGCGGGCGCTGCGAGGTGTGCCTGAGCGGCCGGCCCTACCTGTGTCTGCGGAGCCGCGTCGAGTGTGTCCGCTCGGAAGATGAGCCCGCCCGTCTCAGCCAGGGCGGCCAGGAGGTGTTCCAGTTCGCCAACCTGTCGTCGTTCGCCGAGCAGATGCTGGTGCACGAGAACGCAGTTGTGAAGGTGTGCGACGACATGCCGCTGGACCGAGCCGCGCTTATCGGGTGCGGGGTAACTACCGGAACCGGCGCGGTGTTCCGCACCGCCGGAGTGGGGCCCGGCTCCTCGGTGGCGGTGATCGGCTGCGGCGGTGTGGGCATGTCGTCGCTACAGGCCGCCCGCATTGCCGGGGCGACCACGATCATCGCCGTCGACCTGGAGCCCCGGAAGCTGGACACCGCGCTGCGCCTGGGGGCCACCCACGCGGTCAATCCCGCCGACGGCGACCCGGTTGAGCAGGTTTTGGAGCTGACCGGCGGCGGCGTGGACTATTCCTTCGAGGCCATCGGCTTGGCTCTCACTGCCCAGCAGGCCTTCGGGATGATCCGCCGGGGGGGAACGGCCACGGTGATGGGCATGATTCCCCCGGGAACCAAGGTGGAGATCGAAGGACAAGAGCTGTTCATGTCGGACAAGCGCCTCCAAGGGTCGCTTATGGGCTCCAACGTGTTTCGGGTGGACATGCCCCGACTGGTCGACCTCTACCTCGACGGCCGCCTGATGCTCGATGAGATGGTGTCGGCCACCATCGGCCTCGACGACGTGAACGAGGGCTTCGCCGCCATGAAGGCCGGCGCTGTGGTGCGCAGCGTCATCGCCTTCAACTGAGCTCGTCTATCTCCCCCATAGACAAGAATTTATGAACATGGCCCAAAGCAGCCATCGCTGGTGGGATCGCGAGGTGGGCTATGAGGTCTATATCCGGTCGTTCGCCGACGGCAACGGGGACGGCGTGGGCGATTTCCCCGGCCTCACCGAAAGGCTGGACTACTTGGCCTGGCTCGGGGTCGGCATCGTGTGGATCACCCCCTTCTATCCGTCGCCCATGCGGGACTTCGGCTACGACGTGGCCGACTACACGGGGGTCGACCCCCTGTTCGGCACGCTGGACGACTTCGACGCCTGCATTGCCGAGGCTCACCGGCTGGGACTCCGAGTGCTGATCGACTTGGTTCCCAATCACTCCTCCGACCAGCACCCGTGGTTCAAAGCCTCAAGGTCCGACCCCGACAGCCCCATGCGGGGCTATTACCACTGGCGGGACCCGGCCTTGGGCGGTGGGCCCCCCAACAACTGGGTGTCGCACTTCGGCGGGCCGGCCTGGACATTCGACGAGGTCTCCGAGCAGTACTACCTGCATCTGTTCTTGCCCGAGCAGCCCGACTTGAACTGGTCCAACCCCAAACTGGTGCGGGAATTCGACGATGTCCTGGCGTTCTGGCTAGATCGCTATGTGGACGGCTTCCGGGTGGACGTGGCCCATGGCCTGGTCAAGAACATGCTCATGCCCGACAACCCGCAGCGGTTTCCGGTCACCTCGGACATGAGTCCCCGTCAGGCGTTCAGCTGCTACGACCATCGCTACGACCTCGATCAAGCGGGTACCACCGCCATCTACCGCCGCTGGAGGGCCATCGCTGAGCGCCATGACGCGCTTCTGTTGGGGGAGGTCTATCTGAGGGACAACAATCCCAATCAGGTGAGCCGGTATGTGGCCAACCAGGACGGGCTGCACCGGGCCTTGTACTTCGCCCCCATGCACACTCCCTGGGATCCGGCGGCCATGTGGTCCACGTTCCGCGATGCGCTGGACGCTGCGCCCCGGGACTTGTCCTGGGCCATCAGCAGCCACGACGATCCCCGGGCTCCCACCCGGTTCGGTGGCGGCGAGGTGGGCCAGTCACGGTCGCTGGCCTACTGCGTGCTGCTGTTTACCCTGCCCGGGCTGCCATTCCTCTACCAGGGCGATGAACTGGGCCTGGAGGAGGTGGACGTGCCCCTAGAGCAGCGACAGGATCCAGTGGCCGTCCGGAACCAGAACCCCGCCGACGGCCGGGATGGATGTCGCACCCCCATGCCGTGGTCGCCGGGGCCGACGGGAGGGTTCACCGATGGGGCGGAGCCGTGGCTGCCCGTCGACAGAGCCGACGCCGACACCGTGTCGGTCCAGCGAGATGACCCCAACTCGGTGCTCTACAAGTATCGGGAGCTCTTGGCCGTGCGCCATGAGCTCGGCGACCTCCATGCCGGCGAACTGGAGTGGCTGACCGACCGCTCGGCGCCGGTGATCGGCTTTCGGCGGGGCGACTGCGTTTGCGCCCTCAACGTGGCCGAGGTTGCCACCGACTTCCAGCTGCCTCCGGGAAGGTGGCGGCTGGCGTTCTCCTCCCAGCGGCCTGCCGGGGCGGTGGCCGAGTTGGCCATCAGTCTCGATGCGCCCGAAGGCGTGGTGCTGGTCCGCGTGCCGGAAGCGCCCTGACAGGGTCCGGACTCAGCAAGCTGGCGCCAGGCCCAGCATCGCCCGGGTCTGCCCGACGGTGGCCAGCTCAGCCCCAGCGTCAGCGATGCTGCTGGCCAGCGCGGCCACGATGTCGGCGTTGGTGGGAGTGCCCAGCTCCAGGTACGGATAGTCGCCCAGCCCGGCGATGAGATGGCCGCCCCGGGCGATCACCTCGGGGGCAAGGGGCCGCAGATCGGCGCCGTAGGCCAAACAGCCCCACACCGCCCGCCCGTCGTCGGGCAAAAAGCGGGTCATGGATTCCAGCCCGTCCACCGTGGCCGGGTGGCCCGACAGCCACGAGTCCGACAGCGTCACCTCGCCATAGGCCGGCGCGGCCAAGTCTCCGGTGTCCAGAAACGCCGCCAGCAGCCGGGCCGATCCCACCGTCCACAGCGCGCCCATCGGCTTCATCCCGGCGTTAGCCGTCGCGGCCACCATCTCCCGAAGCGCCCGAAGCGGGGTGACATACACGATGTCGGGGTTGCCGAACGCCCCGGTCGCCGGGTCGTAGGGGTCGATGTTGAAGCTGCCCAGATCGATGGGGGCCAGCTCGGGCCGGGTGGCCTCCTCGGCGGCCAATTCCAGCACCGGGGCCAGCCGGGCGTGGGGATCGGGCACCGTGGAGGCCCCCAGGGTGGGCATGAGTATCAAGTCGCAGGCCTCGCGTACCCCGGTTATGACCGACCCCAGCGTGTTGGCATCCCACACCGGTGCCCCGGTCTCGGAGTCCCGCCCGTGAAAGTGGTACACCGACGCCCCGGCCTCGGCACAGGCCACCGCATCGGCGATCAGCTCCTCGATCGACCAGGGCACGTTGGGGTTGGCGTCTCGGCCGGTGTACTCGTTGGCCCGGACCTCGATGAACACAGGTGACATGAGCGAAAACCTCTCTAAAGGGTGGTGGAGTATCCGCCGTCCACCGGAATGACCGCCCCGGTGAGATACGACCCGCCCCGCCCCGAGAGGAATACGGCCACTCCGGCCATGTCCTCTGGTTGCCCCAGCCGTCCCAAGGCGGTGGCCGCCGCGATCTCATCGCCGAAATTGTCCAGGGTGTAGGCCATCATCTTGGTGTAGAACGCCCCCGGGGCGATGGCGTTGACCGTGATATGGCTTGACCCCAGCTTCTTGGCCAAGACCCGGGTCATGTGGTGGACCGCGGCCTTGCTGGCCGAATACGAGTAGTTCTCGATGTCGGGGGCTTGGAGCCCCTGAATCGAGCCCAGATTTATCACCCGGGCAGGGTCGTCAGAGGTGGCCGCGGATTCCAGCAGGGGGAGCAGAGCCACGGTCAGCTGGAATACCCCCTTCACGTTCAGGTTCAGCACTTTGTCCCAGGCCGAGTCGGGGAACTCCTGCAAAGGTGCCCCCCAGGTGGCCCCAGCGTTGTTGACCAGGATGTCCAGCCGCTCAGTGCGCTCGCCAACAGCTTGGGCCAGGCTCTTGCAGCCCTGCTCGGTGGAGCAGTCGGCGGCGATGGCCTCTACGGAGCCGATTCCCGACAGCTCTGCCACCGCCTCGTCGAGCTGGTCTTGGCGGCGGGAGGAGATGATCACCCGGGCCCCGGCACCCAGAAGACCCTCGGTGATCATGGCTCCGATCCCCCGTCCGCCTCCCGTTACCAGGGCGATCTTGCCGTCGAGGCCGAACAGGTTGGTCGGGGTGAGGTCGGTCATTGGCTTTCCATGTTGTCAATCGAGCTGGCCGTCAGCCTTACAGCTCAAGCTCGAACAGCAGGTGGCGGCTGAGGTCGCCTAGCTGGTCTACCAGCATGATCCGGGTGTCGAACCACCACTCGCCGTCGATGCGGTGGAAGGTGTCGTGGTAGCGGCCGGTGATGATGGGCTGGAGCGGGAAGTCGTCGAGCTGCTGGAAGACGGTGTAGTAGGAGCGGGCCGATCCGGCGTCGTCGTCGGTCTCGATGATGGCGTTGGTGGTGACGTGCTTGGTCCGAGGGGTGCCGCAGGGGTAGAGGCGGGTGGAGCCCTGGTACATGCCCAGCACCTCGTCACGTCCGGCCACCGTCGTTTCCACCGGCGCCTCAGGGGAGGCCACGATGCGACCGTGGGTGAACAGCTCGGCCACACCCTCTAGGTTGCCGGCGTCGATCCGCTCGGCGTAGGTGTACATGAGGTTCTCAATCTGTCGCGCGCTGTCGCTCATGGTTTGAAATCTAATCAGACCGGGCCACCCAGAGTGCGAGATGGACTTAGATGGGCCGCTTTTGTGGCCGGGCATGGCAGAGTAGGGCAGTGATACTGAACTCGATTCCCAGTCCGGGCTCCGACAGCCTGGAGATCGGCTCTCTGGATCTGCGGGCCTACGGCCTGATGATTGCCCTCGGCGTATTGGCCGCCTGGTGGTTGTTCTCCCGCCGGCTCACCCAGCGGGGCCATTCCCCCGAGCTGGCCAGCTCGGCCACCGTGTGGGCGGTGGTCGCCGGGCTGATCGGCGCCCGGGTCTACCACGTGGTCACCGATTGGAAGACCTACAAGGGGGACTGGGGCGAGGCGTGGCAGATCTGGGAGGGGGGCCTGGGCATCCCCGGCGCGGTCATCTTCGCCGCCGCGGTCATGTGGGTGTTCGCCCGGCAAAAGGGCATCCCGCTGTCCGACTTCGCTGATGCGGTGGCCCCCGCCCTCCCGCTGGGCCAGGCCATCGGACGGTGGGGGAACTGGTTCAACCAGGAGCTGTTCGGGCGGCCCACCGACCTGCCGTGGGCGCTGGAGATCGATCCTGGTCCTGCTTCACGAGCTGGCTATCCAAACGACGACACCTTTCACCCCACGTTCTTGTACGAGTGCATCTGGAACCTGGCGCTGGTCGGGGCTCTGCTGTGGGCCAGCAAGCGCTTCACGCTGAAGCCCGGCCGCCTGTTCGGGCTGTACGTGCTGGGGTATGCGCTGGGTCGGCTGTGGATCGAGACCATTCGGGTGGACTTCGCCAGCGAGCTGGCCGGAGTGCGGGTCAATATTTGGGTGATGCTGGCTCTGATCATCGGCTCGGTGGCCTACCTGCTCTGGGGACGAGGCGACGACGGCGAACCCGCGTCCGACGATCCAGAGGCTGAAAACATCTCTTTGGAGCCCTAAACCCGGTATCCTTGTAGAACGGGCTGACGATACATTCCGCTTCCTTCCGCAGCCCGCACCATAGATGACAGAAGAATTCCGCTTTTTGGGCGTGGCCTCAGACTTGGTGGCCTCGCTCAAGGAACGGGGAATCCACACCCCGTTCCCCATCCAAACTCTCACCATCCCCGACGCGCTTGCCGGCCGGGACGTGTGCGGCAAGGCCAAGACCGGGTCGGGCAAGACCCTGGCCTTCGGCCTGCCCATGGTGGAGAACCTCTCCCATGCCGACTCCCATTGGGTGCGTGGTCTGGTCTTGGTCCCCACCCGGGAGCTGGCCGTGCAGGTGGCCAAGGAACTGCGCCCGCTGGCCCGGTGCCGGGATTTGACCCTGGATCCGGTATACGGCGGGGCCCCCATCGAGGCCCAGATCAAGAAGATCGACGACGGCCTCGACATCATCGTGGCCACTCCCGGACGGCTCATCGACCTGATCGACCGCAAAGCAGTATCGATGGCCAAGCTGGAGATCGTGGTGGTGGACGAGGCCGATCGCATGGCCGACATGGGCTTTTTGCCCCAGGTGGAGTGGATCCTGCGCCACGTGGAGAGCCGCCACCAGACCCTGCTGTTCTCGGCCACCCTCGACGGGGCGGTAGACGCCCTGGTCCGTCGCTACCAGCACGACCCGGCCCGTCACGAAGTCCAGTCCCGTCAGGTCACGGTGGATGAGATGCAGCACCGGTTCGTGGCCGTCCATCAAATGGACAAGGTCAATGTGGCCGCAGCCATCATCCGGGCTTCCAACCGCACCCTGGTCTTCTCCGCCACCCGCCACGGGTGCGACCGCCTAGCCCGCAAACTCCAAGACGAGGGCGTGCGGGCCGAGCCCATCCACGGCGACCTCCGCCAGCAGGCCCGGGAACGCTCACTGGCCCGCTTCGCGACCGGCGATATCCAGGCGCTGGTGGCCACCGATGTGGCCGCTCGGGGCCTGCATATCGACGATGTGGACGTGGTGATCCACTACGACCCACCGCCCGACCACAAGACCTATCTGCACCGCTCGGGCCGCACCGCCCGGGCCGGGGAGTCGGGCATGGCCGTCACCTTGTCGCTGTGGAATGAGGAGTTGGTGGTCAAGCGGCTCCAGCGCCGGCTGTCGCTGGACGTCCCCATCGTGGAGATGTTCTCCAACGACGATCGGCTGGACGCCCTCGACCGATGGGATCCGGTGGCCGAGGCCGTCTGACCCCTCAATCCATAAAAGGTTGAGCCTGAGTTCTGTGCCCCGCTACCCTGTAGGAGTACATCGAGAGCGGCTTTCCGCCCGAGCCACCGTGCTCGGATGGTTGGTCCAGCAACCTGGGAGGGACACCCAAGGTGCTCGCCCGCGTCAGCGGGAGATGTGGTCTCCGGCCAATCCGGAGGCAACCAAGTGTCCGTGCTTATCCGCTACGGCAAAAGTGGCCCTCCCATAGACAGACGAAGGGAGGACTATGCCGGCAGACGAGAACCTCAGCCGCGAGCAGCTTCCTTTCGCGGATTCAGCCGATAGCGAGAGCCCTGCGCCCCATCCTCGGGGCTACAGCGCCGATTTGCCGGTGACCGGGGCGTGGCTGTCCGGCGACCCTCCCGGCAACCGCCAGTTCTTCACCCTCGACCGCCCCCATTCCTTCGTGCTGGAGGGCGGCAAAGCGCTGCGCGGGGTGACCGTGGCCTACGAAACCTGGGGGCAGCTGGCCTCAGACGGATCCAACGCCGTGCTCATCTGCCACGCCCTGACCGGCGACTCCCATGTGTCGGGCGACGCCGGCCACGGCCATCCCACCCCCGGCTGGTGGGGAGAGATGGTCGGGCCGGGCAAGGCCCTCGACACCGATGAGCTGTTCGTGGTGTGCGCCAACGTGCTGGGCGGCTGCCAGGGCACCACCGGACCGGCATCGCCCAACCCCGACACCGGCCAGCCCTACGGCTCGTCGTTTCCCACGGTGACCGTGCGCGACATCGTGCGCTCCCAGCGCCGGCTGGCCGACCATCTCGGCGTCAGGCGGTGGCTGACGGTGGTGGGGGGCTCCATGGGGGCGATGCAGGCCCTTGAGTGGGGGGTCATGTTCCCCGACCGAGTGGGGTCGGTGTGCTCGCTGGCCGGCTGCATGGCGGCCAGCGCCCAGCAGATCGGCTGGTCGGCGGTGGGTCGCACCGCCTTGGCGCTGGACCCCAACTGGCGAGGGGGCGACTACTACGACAACCCGCCCGGCCAAGGCCCTCATGCCGGGCTGGCCATCGCCCGGTCGCTGGCCCAGATCACCTACCGGTCCGACGAGGTGTTCGAAGACCGCTTCGGCCGGGAGCTGTTCGATATCCACTCGGTGTACGGCCCGTGGGACCGGTTCCAAGTGGAGTCATACCTCGACTACCACGGGGAGAAGCTGGTCCGGCGGTTCGACGCCAACACCTACCTGGTGCTCAATCGGGTGATGGACCTGCACGACATCGGCCGGGACCGGGGCGGCATCGACGCGGCGGTCTCCCGGATCACCTCGCCAGTGCTGTCGCTGAGCATCACCAGCGACACGCTGTACCCGCCCCGCCAGCAGGTCGAGCTCCACGATGCGGTGGTGGCGGCTGGCGGGCGGTGCGTGTACTCCCTGGTGGACAGTCCCCACGGCCACGACGGGTTCTTGTTGGAAGTCGAGGCGGTGGGCCAGGCCATCAAGGACTTTCTGGAGAAGGTGGGCAGCAGTGTCGCCTGAGGCGAGTTGGGACGAGGCGGCCAACAGCCAACAAGCCGTGGCCGCGCCCGATCCTGCAGGGTTCACCCACCCTGACACCCTGGCCGTGTTGGCCGGCCGGCGCTCGGGTGGAGCCGAGCTGGCCCCATCGCTTCACCCCACCACCACGTTCCGCATACCGTCGCTTGAGGCCGGGCGGCGCATGGCGCTGGATGCCACCGAGAGCCACTATTACACCCGCAACGGCAATCCCACTGTGGCAGCCTTCGAGGAGGCCATGGCCGAACTGGAGGGGGCCGAGGCCTCTCGAGCCTTCGCATCGGGGATGGGCGCGGTGAGCTGCGTGATCCTGGGCCTGTGCTCGGCGGGCGACCACATCGTGGCCCAGCGCCAGCTCTATTCCGGCACCCAGTTCCTGCTCCAGGCGGTGTGCCCCCGCTTCGGGATCGACGTGACCTTTGTGGACGGCACCGAGCCGGGCGCATTCCAAGCCGCGGTGCGGCCGGGCCGGACCATGCTGGTGTTCGCCGAGACCCCGGCCAACCCCCGGCTCGACTTGGTCGACTTGGAGGAGTTGGGCGCTATTCGGGGTCCGCTGAAAGCGGTGGACGCCACCTTCGCCCCGCCGAGCATCACCCGGCCGCTGGACTACGGAATAGACCTCAGCGTGCACTCGGCCACCAAAGGCCTGGGCGGCCACAATGACGCCACTCTGGGAGTGGTGTCGGGCGGCGCCGATCTGATCGCCTCCCTGTGGGCGTTCGCCATCTTGCAGGGGGCCAACGCCGCCCCGTTCGACGCCATGAACGGATTGCGGGGCCTGCGCACCCTCGGGGTTCGCCTCGAGCGCCAGTGTGCAACCGCCCAACAGCTGGCTGAGGCGCTGTCGGACCACCCTGGAGTTGACACAGTGCGCTATCCCGGCCTGGCCTCCCACCCCCAACACGAGCTGGCCAAGCGGCAGATGCGCATGTTCGGCGGGCTGATGGCCTTCGATCTCGCCGGCGGGCACGAGGCGGGGGAGCGGTTTGTCGAGGCGGTGAGGCTGGCCCAGGTCGCCACATCGCTGGGTGGCCCGGAGACCCTGGTCACCCACTCGGCGTCCACCACCCATGCCGGGTTGACTCCCCAGGAGTTGGCGGCAGCCGGGATCGAGCCGGGCACCATCCGGGTCTCGGTGGGCCTGGAGCACAGCGACGATGTGGTAGCCGACCTGCTGCACGCCGCCGACAAGGCCACTGCCTGAGATCGCCTGGGACGCCGAGGTCGGTTTCACTGCCTGAGATCATCGAGGTCGAGTACTACCGCCGGGCCGCCGCGGGCACCGTGGGCCGCATCGTCTCTCTCGTCGATGCCCCCGACGGCTGGTTCATCAAAGGGGGCGCTGATGCCGCCGCGCTGAGCCTGGCGTTGGAGGGCCGGACCGTCGCCGGAGTGCGCCGTATCGGAAAGCTCCTGTTGATGGACTTCGGCGATCCCGACGAACAGACAGGCGCAGTACTGGGCCTTCGGTTCGGCATGACTGGGAGGCTGGTGGTGGACGACCACGCGGTCATAGAGAAGCTGGAATATTCCAGCGCCCGAGAAGTTCCCGAGTGGCGGCGGTTCGAACTGGGCTTCGCCGACGGGGGGACCCTGGCCATCATCGATCCCCGGCGCTTGGGCGGGGTGGAGTTGGATCCCGACGACACCCGGCTCGGGCCCGACGCCTTCGGGCTGACCGCGGATCAATTGGCTTCGGCGCTGGAAGCCAGCCGAACCGCGCTGAAAGCAAGGTTGCTTGACCAGCGTCGAGTAGCCGGGCTGGGCAACCTGCTGGTGGACGAGATCTTGTGGCGCATTGGGCTGGACCCGGCCCGGGAGGCGGGCTCGCTGAGTGAGGCCGAACAGGGCGAGCTGGCCAAGGCGATCCGCTCCACGGTTGCCGAACTGGCCGATCGAGGAGGATCGCACACCGGTGACCTCCACCTGGCCCGAGTACGGGGCGGGTCGTGCCCCCGCGACGGCGAGCTGCTGGAGCGGCAGACCATCGGCGGCCGCACCACCTACTCCTGCCCGCATCACCAGCGGTGAGAGGACCCGCGGCGGCAATATGCCGCGCGAGACTGGACACCGTGGGTGCTCGTGGCCGATCTGAGAAGCGGTTGCTGGCCTATGGCTTGATCCTGGCGCTGTTGTGGGGGACTGCGGCATGGGGATCAGCGGCGGTGGCCTCTGGATTGTCTGATCCGATCGCCCAAGAGCAACCGGCCGAACCCCCGTCGCCGTCTGATTCCGACGACGAGGTTCGGCTGGTGATGGCCCTGTTGATCGCAGTGGCGGTGATAGCCCTGTTGGGCACGCTGGTCTACTGGGTGCGCACCGGCGACAACCCCCGGTTGGGTGGCGGCGATTCTCCGGACAGCCCAGAGCCAGAAGATACGCTCGGTTGATGGCCGACGAATTGGACGTGGAGGCGATGATCAACCGGTTCCGGGAGCGGGCCGAGGCGGTGAGGAGCCGCCCCCTGCCGCCGGTGGGCGGCGAGGAGCGGACGCTGTTCATCCGCCGGGCCCAGGAGGACTTCCAGGACTTCGCCATCATCGGCGACGCCACCGGTGCCATCGAAGACGGCTTTCTGGTCCTGCGGGTGGACCTGCGCCCGCCCGCCGACTCCTGATCTTGGGAAATGGGAGCTGATGCCACCGCCGCGAGCGAGCGGCTGAGCGCGGCGCTGGCCGCCATCGACTCGGCCAACGCCGACGATCCCCACACCATCGTTGTAGACGGCGTGGCTCGGCCCAAGGAGCTGGCCCACGCCGAGCTGATGACCGAATGGGTGCAGCGCCTCGATCCCGATGCCGACGACGCCCAACTGGTGGCCGCCCGGGCTCACCACCTGCGGCGCTGGGCCCTGCCCCGATCCGACTACCCCGAGGGCCGGGCCGGCTACCTGCGGTGGCGGGCGGCCCAAGGAAAGCGCCACGCCGCCGAGGTGGCCGACATCGTCACCGCGGTGGGTTACGACGACGATTTCGCGGCTGATGTGTCGGCCATCGTGGCCAAGAAGGGCCTGAGCACCGACGCCCGGGTGCAGACCCACGAGGACGCCCTGTGCCTGGTGTTCCTGCAAACCCAGCTCGACGACTTGGCCGACAAGCTGGGCGACGACCACATGGTCGAAGTTTTGGCCAAGACCCTGGTCAAGATGAGCTCCGCCGCCCGCCGAATGGCCCAAGACTTGGACTTGGGCGAGCGGGCCGCAGCCCTGCTGGAGGCGGCCGAGGGCTGAATTCGGCATTGGCCTATTGCAATGGGTGTCTTGTTGGCTGCTTGCTATGCTGGGCTGCCCTGCGGATGTAGCTCAGTTGGTAGAGCGACACCTTGCCAAGGTGTAGGTCGCCGGTTCGAGCCCGGTCATCCGCTCCAGGCTGGTGGTTCCTGTCAAGCGTTTGCGCTGGTCAGGGAGTCGCGAACTCGTATGCCTCCGGCGGGGTGGCCTCAGGGTCTTTGAACAGCATCACCCGGCAGGGCTCCGCATCCAACCCCTTCGGGCACTGGATCACCGGCCACGGCACCCCGGTGCGCTCCATCGGGACCAGAAAGTGCATCACCGCCACATGGGTGCGATAGATGGGCGCGGGACCTCTTCCAAAGGTGAGGGGGTGGTCCTCGGCCACCACGGCCAAATCCAGGTTCTCCCCGTAGCAGCCGTCGGACACCTGGCGCCCGCACGTGCCGCACGGGTGCAGGGTGATTGTGAAAGCATCGTCGGTCTCGGTCACGGTGATGTCGGCGAAGTTGCCCTTCTGCATGGCGGCCCACTGCCGCACCCGCACCTCGGCCGGTCGGGTCACGTCGTGGGGCATCCAACCCAGCAGCGTCTGCTCACCGGAGAACCGGATGCTCTCCTCTAGCACATCGGGTCCCCAAGCCCGGTACACCAGCGACAGCACCGAGGCCACCCGGTCGCGCTCCACGTCGTGGATCCGTCGGTAGCTGGCCTCCAAGGCGTCGAATGCGGCCATAGAGGCAACGTGATCGCCTGCTTCGATGAGCTGCGCGATAGCGTCGGCCCGGTCGGTTTGGTGGCGGCCGGTGATGTCCTCGTCGGTCAGCCCATGCAACAGCGCCGACCGGTAGGCGTCGTCGGACGAGCCCACTTGCGCCAAGCCCTCGATACCGTAGCGCTCGGCCACGAAGCGCTGGGTAGTGGCGATCCACGCCCCGAACCCGTCGATGAAGTTCCGATAGGCCCGGTCGATGCGCCGAAACACCTCGATAGCGGCTTCGGGGCCGTCGACCAGCGCGTCGACCAGATCGGCCCGGGGCGGCTGGCTGAGCTTGGCCAGATCTTCCGGGCTCAGCAGGCGCCCGCCGGTTTTACCCATCGGCATCGTTGTCAGCAGTCGTCATCGCTGTTACCCATCGGCAGCCAGCAGGGGCATGACCTTGTTCTTGGTCAGCTCCAGGCTCTCCCAGCCGATGGCCGGGTCGATGCCGCCCACCAACGGGTGCAGCATGGCACTGCCCTTGTCCCGCACGAGTTGGGCGCACTGCTCGGGGGTGAGCACATCCCACTGCCCGCTGGCGGCCAGCCCGGCCACGTCGTCAGCATCAACCGCGGTGAGGTTGTGGTGATCGTCGTATTGCCAGCTGTTGTACAGCCCGGCGTCGTACAGGGCATGGCGCTCGATGGCCGCCCAGGTGCGCTCAGGGTCTTCGGTGACCATCACCATCGACGGGCCGTCGGGCACGATGGCGAAGGGGGTCTCATAGCCCAGCCGGGCCGCTTCCTCGTAGTAGAGGTCGGCCAGCGACTGGTCGGGAGTAGAGGGGGAGAAGGGGAGGCCAAGTCGGGCCGCCCGCAGGGCCGAGGCCCGCACTGAGCCGCCCACCATCAACACTGGATGGGGCTCGGTCACCGGCTTGGGGGTGACCCAGATGGTGCGGCCCTCATGCTCGAAGGGCTCGCCCGACCAGCACTTCAAGATGAGTTTGATGGCCTCCTCGGTGTCGCGCCCCCGGCGAGTGCGGTCCTTGCCGAACATGTCGAACTCGAACTCGCGGTAGGCCACCCCCATGGTCACCGACAGGCGCCCCGGCGCCATCAGGTCGATGGCCGCGATGTCCTCGGCGATGCGGATGGGGTCGTGGAACGGCAGCAGCAGCGCCGAGATGGCCACCATGATGTTGTCGGTGCGGGCCAATGCCGCACTGGCCAACACCAGCGGAGAGGCCATGAACCCGTCGTCGGCACCGTGGTGCTCCGAAACGATGATGGTGCCGATTCCGTTGTCGTCGCACCACGACACCATGTCCAGGTATTCGCGGTGCACCTGGGCATGGGTCACATCGGCGAACGGCGGAACTCGCAGCTCGAATCTGGCGGTGAACATGGCGCAGAGACTACTGGCGGAGGCTGCGGCGGTAGCGGGACCACTGGTCGGGGCGCCAGCAGTCCTGGTCCTCGCCCCAGGCGGTGGTGCCGTCGAAATCCCAGGCGGTGGTGCTAATCCAAGTGAGCATCTTGGGGTAGGGGTTGAAGATGATGCGGCTCACCGGGGTGCCGGTCGCCCGAAGCTCCCGGCCCAGCTCGTCGGTCGCCTCTATCTCGAAGGCGGTGGCGTAGCCGTGTTCGGAATCGCGCTCCACCCGGCGCTGGCCGCTGGTGATGTCGGCCCTAACGCCGTCGCGCAGGTAGTAGCCGGCGTTGATCGGTTCGCCGTCTTCTTGGGGCAGCGAGTAGCACAGAAAGGCGCTCTGGCCCGACGCGGTGGCGAAGGAGTAGCCGATGCGAAAGCCCCGCAGGTCGCTGCGCGGCCCCCACGACCGGTCCCGCATGGCGCAGCAGTCCACGGCGATCTCCTCGCCGTGCAGGCGGAAGCTCCCGGTGACCCGGCCGGGCTGGTCGATGTGGCTGGCGATGGTGAACGGCGGCTCGCCCCGGGTGAACACATGGGGCGGGGTGAGGGCGTCGAAGCGCAGCTCGGCCTCGAACATGTCGCCCCGTCGATAGCGGTAGCCGAGCTCGTAGCTGGTGAGCGGCTCGATCACCTTCACCCGCATCCCGGTGGGCAGCACGGCATCGCGGAGGTCGAGGCCTTCGGGCAGCGGGATGCTGTGGTTGTAGTCGAAGAACGGCACCTCCCACGGCAAATGCGCAGTGTCGTCCCACACCATGGCCCCACCCCCGGCGATGCCCAGGTTGGGGCGGATCCAGGTGTACAGGTAGCCCATCATTTTGCGCTTGGGGACGCAGAAGGCGTACCAGCAGGTCTCGGTCTCCCACGGATCGTCGGAAGGGGGGTGGAAGTTGTCGTCCTCCGGCCCGATCAGGGCGTCCTCAGCTGCTCCCATGCGGTAGCTCCTCTATTGGTTGGCGTGCTCGGCGAACCGGGCCGGTATCCAGTCGGCGAGCGTAGCGGCGATCTCATCGGCCACCGAGGCCAGGCCGTGATCGGCCTCGGGGTACACGATCAGCTCCCCGCCCCCCGCCAGCGCCCGTACCGCCTCGCTGGCGTGAACCGGCAAGATCTGGTCCATCCCACCGTGCATCAACAGCAGGGGAGTGCCCCCCAGCGCCGCCGCGTTCTCACAGCCCGCCGACTGGGTGGCCAGCCCCACCACCCCCGCAGTGTGTTCTCCCAGAGCGATCCCGGCCTGCACCGCTACCGCCCCTCCAAAGGAGTGCCCCATGAAGATGAACCGCCGCCCCTGCTCCCGAGCGGCCAAATCGGCCGCCGCGGCCGCATCCAGCAAACAGCGCTCGATGATCCCCGGCCGCCGGTAGTGCACCCGAATCACCGCAATCCCGTCGGCAGCCAGCCCCTCACCCAGCCGCAGATACAGCGCCCGGGCCGGCCCCAGCAGCCCCCCGATGGCCCCGCCCAGAGAAATCACCACATCGGTTGCATCCCGAGGCCCGTGCCACAGCAGCGTCAAGAGCCCGTCCGGGCAGTACACCTCCAAGTGCCGCAGCTCTGGACCCGCCTCCGCCTCCACGATCCCCATCACGTCAAGCAGTTCCAGTGGAGAGCGGGTCCCGCCGTCAGTCATGCCCGAAACCCTAAACCCCTGTGTGGTCCTGCCGGGCCGATCCCATACACTGTCAGGGCTGGCTGCTCCGGCAGCCAGGCACGCGTCGGTGCCCGAGTGGACTAAGGGAGTGGCCTGCAAAGCCATGATTCACGGGTTCAAATCCCGTCCGGCGCTCTAGGGGTAATTCGCCAGTTGGGGTGTTGTTGTCTGGCCAGTTGGGGCCTGTCAGACGCTCCCTTGTCAGGCGCTCCCTTGTCAGGCGGCGAGCGGTTGGGGGTGTCGTCGGGCGGTTTCGTGGCGCTACATCCGGCGGATGATTCGGTTGGCGAGGCGGGGGGCGTCCCTTCAAGTGGTGGGGTTTGTGAGCGCGCCGGGCTTCGCGTCGGATCTTGCCCTCGGCGGCCTTTTTGTGGATTGCGACGCTCCGGACCGGTCCACCAAAGCGAGCGCGTCTGCAACCTGGGAATAGGGCAGCGATCCGAAATGGGACTGCACTCGCGGCATTGGTGGCAAAGCGCAGTCGATTTACTCGCCAGCCATGTTGAACTGGACAAAGCCGAGGGCCTGGCACCACCGCAGCACCGTGCGGATTCTCTGGCGGACCCTGAGGGCAGCCTCGGGGCGGGTGGTCCAGATCGGCTCAACGCACCGGAGCACGTTGGACTAAGTTATGCGGTCCACGGCCATGTCTCCGATAACCGGGAAGACATGGTTCTCCAGCGACTCCCACCAGCGGGTGTCGTGAGGCTCGCTACGCCATCGCGGCCCGTTCGCGTCGTGCCCTATTCGTGGGGGATGACTAGGAAGCGTTTGAGCACAGTCTAGCTTCTAGGTCTGACAAATCCGGTCGATAACCTGGGATTTTGTGAAGAATGTGGGAACTTCTGGCATCACTGCGTGAGACCCCGTTCGTACCCCCCTCCGACACGCCACTTTGGAGCGCAGGACTGGATTCAGGGCTAGGAGCCGACCTGCGGGGTGTCGGGCTCGATTGGACTCGGGTCGTCACTGCTGCACGCGACGGCGGTGAACAACATCGCTGCCGCCAATAACCCGGCGACGAGTCGCTTCCTCAGAACGGGCATCGGCCCAACCTACCTTTGCGGCGCGGCTCACACCAGTTTCGACCGGGCGACTTTCGCTAGCGGGGATCGCTTGCGAACCACCGTGCACTCGCGTTGTAGACCATTTCGTGGCTTGACTGGAAGTAGACGAGCAAGGCTCGACCCGACTGTCGGGCGAATACGGGGGCGGGGTCTCCGTCCCCGAAGTAGGTCTCGGTCGTGATCGACAGATGGTCGGGAACCCTCCCCCGACCGAAAAGGTCCACCTCCTCAGCGCTGAGGCGGTCGTCGGGGTCGGCTAGCTGATTGAACACCTCGGCCCCCACACTCGGGGGCACGAACTGATCGCGGATGCCCTGAGCGATGAAGATCGGGACCGCCTGGTCGCGGGCCGACTCCAGGTACGTCGCCGGACTACGGGTCAGACACTCATCCTGCGCCGAGCCGGCGTCCCTCGGGTCACCTCCGCAGGCCCGCCAGATGTCGTTGGCATAGCCCAGACCCGCCCTCCTCGCGTGCTCGTAGAACTCCACAAGGTCATGCGGTGGCCCCCAGACCGAGACCGCGCTGACCTTGTCAGGGTGTCGCCCAGCAAGGAGGAGCCCCATCATCCCGCCGCCGGAGTAGCCGACGACGTACACCCGATTGGTATCCACCCCTGCCTGGGCGACGGCATAGTCGATCGCATCTGCCGCGTCCTGGACCGCCAAGTCGGATCCGACCGCGTCGGCGTCGTCGTTCTTTCCTCGGAACTCGGGGACGATGACTGCCCAACCATTTTCCTGGGCCCACATTGCAAAGGGAATCCCGGCGTGCTGGGTGTACGGGGCGCTCCAAGAGTGCAAAATCACCAACACGGGCTGATCGCGGTCGCCACTCGGAGCCAGCCAGAAGACGGGTTGTTCGACGCCGTCGGCGGTCGAAATAATCCGAAGCTGCTCGATTCCTGGGACCGACCGCTCCCACCGAGACCGGCCGGAGGACACGTATTTGCTGAAGTCGCGGATCAAGTTAACCCGGTCAAGCGATTCGAATGTCACAGGATCGAGTGGCGGCAGAGTCGTTGTTGTTGTGGTCGTGGTGGTCGGGGAGGGGGCGGCCTCCGCCGTAGGGGCGACGGTCGCCGTAGTGGGAGCCGCTGTAGGGGGGACGGTTGCCGTAGTGGGAGCCGCTGTAGGGGGGACGGTTGCCGTAGTGGGAGCCGCTGTAGGGGGGACGGTTGCCGTAGTGGGAGCCGCTGTAGGGGGGACGGTTGCCGTAGTGGGAGCCGCTGTAGGGGGGACGGTCACGATCCGAGGGGCCGCCGCTGTGGGAGGGACGGTCACGATCCGAGGGGCCGCCGCAGTGGGGGGGACGGTCACGATCCGAGGGGCCGCCGTGGTCTCCCCAACTTGGCGCGCGACTCCGGCGGCAGTGGCGGACTCGACGGCATCACGGCCGCTGGCGGACAGCAGGATCAGCAGCAGGAAGACCGCAATTGTGACTCCTATGCGTCGGGTTGTTTCCATGCTGTTGGGTGTCGGAGGTATCTCCCTCCGTCCTTTCAGCGCAGGCTCTGCGCTCCGGCTGGCGATGCGTTATCGTCAGCTGATCTGCGCTGCGAAAGTAGCACTAGGAGGTGCGATGCGACGGATCCCCGCGCTCGATGGATTGCGCGCCGTAGCAATTGCGGTAGTGGTCGGCTACCACATCGACAGTGCCGTCGTGCCTGCAGGGCACTACGGCGTCTGCCTGTTCTTCGTCTTGTCGGGCTACGTGGTCACCGGCTCGCTGTGTGCCGAGATGGACCGGACCGGTCGGGTCGACCTCGGCTCGTTCTATCGAAATCGAGTGCTCCGGCTGCTTCCTGCCCTTCTGGCTGTCTGTCTCGTAATGTTCGCAGTGGGGACCGACTGGTCCCGCTTGATTGCGGTGCTCGGCTTCTACGCCAACTATGCGCGAATCGAAGGTCTCGACCTGGAGCAGCTGACGCACACCTGGTTCGTCGCGGTGATCGCCCACTTTTACGTGCTGTGGCCGCTCGCCATCGCTGCACTACGAACCAAGCATCGGACCCGCATCGTCGGAGGCCTGGCGCTGGCTGCCATCGCCTGGAGAGCAATTGCCATCGAAGTCATGTCGCCGGGCTGGGTGTACAACGCGACCGACACCAACGCCGCGGCACTTCTGGTGGGGTGCTATCTGGCCGTCGCTCGGCCCAACACGTGGCGGTTCGCGAGTTGGTCGGTTCCGGCGCTGCTGGCGCTAATGCTGGTGCCCGCATTCGGCAACACGGGCACAACCGTTCTCTGGGGCGGTTTCGTGGCCCTGGCGCTCAGTTCGCTCACGGTCCAGTACGCGCTGACTGGCCCCGTATGGTTGGCGAACCGAGTCCTGTTGCGGGTCGCCGAATTGTCCTTCGGGCTCTACCTCTGGCATTACGTGTTCATCCGCTCTGACATCGCCCTCTGGCTGGCCCTCGTCCTCACCGTCGCGGCGACCGCCGCCTCGTGGTATCTCCTTGAACAGCCGGTCCTGCGCTGGGCGGCAAGGCGGAAGGGTCAGGCCCGGACAATTCCAGCGCTATCGGCGTAGCGGCCGGCGCCATGAAGAGATCCTCCGTCTTCCGGCAGTTGCTCGCTCTGGCCGGTGCTGCGTTGTTCTTCGCGAGCTCCGTCCTGTTGGTGTACGAAAGGGTGATCACGGCAGACGCTGACGCTCCTGCCATTCCCGTCGATAGTGATGTTCCTGCCATTCCCGTCGAAGGTGACGGGGCGGTCGACGTGCCGGCTCCGAACGAGACGGACGGCGCTGACATCGGCGCGGACGTCGAGGTCGCGGAAGGCGGGGTTCCTTCCGCCGACGGGGTCACAACGACGACCGAACCAGTAGAGGACGTGTCCGCGGCGCCAGTTGCACCTCCTCCATTCCCGGACCAGTTCGAGCCTTCGCCCAATGAGGTGCAGGCCGACGCCAAGCGGCTCGGTGCCGTGGTGGCCTACCAGATCACGAACTACGGCCCGGACTCGTCGGAGATTGAATTGGCGGCGGGAGTGACAGCCGATCCTGCCCGCGCCGAAGCGCTCGCGAGTGAGGCGGCGACCGTGCATCACCCCGGGATGTGGTCACGCGGCACGATCGAGTACGCCCAACTCGGCGGTCACCGTGACGACCGGATCTCGATAATGGTCGTTGTCCACCAGGAGCTGGGTGGGGAGGGCACAGCGGATGCCGAGCGAGCCGAGACCCGGACGATGGACGTGCGCCTTGTGAGGGGCGCTTCGGGCTCATGGGAGTTCGAGGAGCTCGCTTCGGCCGGAGGCCAGCCGGTCGCTCGGCCTGCGGACCTCTCGCCCCTTGCCGCCTCGGTGGTCGACGATCCCCGAATCGATCTCCCCGATTCGGCGATCTGGGACATCTACTCCGGGTACACCGACAATGCGCTGCTCGAGGCGATGCTCGACATCGCCGAGCGAACCCCCTACTCCGTCATCGTGGTGAAAACGGGACACCCGCACAACGTGTTCGGAACGGACAGGGTAAGCAATCACACGGTGGGCCGGGCGGTCGACATCCACGAAGTGGACTCGGAGCTGGTAATCGACTCGCACGACGCGACGTCATCGATCTATGCGCTATCCGAGTGGTTGGTGTCGCGGCACGACATCAGGGAGTTCGGAAGCCCGTGGCTGTTCGACGACGCGGTCGCGCACAACTTCACCGACGAGGTTCACCACGATCACCTCCACGTAGGCGTCTTCCCGGAGGGTCACGCCGCGGGGTGAGCCCCGACGAAGCGCTGGCTCGGAGCGGGACGTGCCCGGTCGAGCCTGATCCAATTGCTTCGATGCCGTGGGTTAAGGGTTGCGCTCGCCCCGCCGACATGAACAGGCGTTCGTTCGACCTGGCGGGCAGGCATCGGTGTAGCGCGGCCTGATCTCGGGTACTGGCAAACCCGTATCCCCAAACACGCGCGCAACAGCGGGCCGCAACAATCCCCGACCGCCGGGTGACTGCCGATCCCCGGAGACTACGCCGCACGCCGTCATCGATCGGCGCGGGGACGCGTCCCAGTTCCGCGGAGCCCGGGGTTGTGGGGAGGTCTCAGCCGCATTGATTTATCAGCGCGTCGCCGACCGAGGCGAGGTGGTCTCGCACACCCGGGGGCCGGTCACTTCGAGCCATTCGACCAGCCCGGCAGGATTCGAAGGCGCATTGCTTGCCCAGGTCAGCCTACATTTGAAGGCTTGTCAATTGGCGTGTCCCACTATTTGTCCCACCTTGGGCGGGCTTGCGAAGCCCGAGCAGCTCGGTGCCTACGTCGGCATCCAATTCCTCGTGATTGCCCTGGTTGACGTGGGCCACTCCCGCCAGGATAGGTCGGCTTCGTGCGCATGGCTGATCTCCTACGGAAACCTATTCTGGTCAAGTGACAGAGCAGAATGACGATCCCTTCGACGCTACCGCAGGCGATGATGCTGCAAGCGGCCCGTGACCATCCGGTGAACCCCCAAGCCCATCGCCTCAATGGCCCTCCGCAGCCGAGCAGATTCGTGCCGCACGAGAATCAACGATGCGGTATGTCGAGTTGCCAATGAAGCTCAGGGCCGTGAGACGAGAGGCACTGGTTCAAAGACGAGAGATGTATCGCCAGAGAGCGAACTACGTGGTTCCAGGGGAGGAATTGAAAAAAGAGGTGACCATCTATCGAGATGATGCTTTCTTTGACAAATTCGCAAACGAGTACTTCTTTGCAGGAACGTCTCGCATTGTTCCACGCAAGAGATCCAGGTGGACGTACCGGTGCTTGGCTACCCGAAACAGCCGCGACCACGCGATGAGAGCGCTGCGAAGGAGCTCAAGAAGCGAACCCTGACCAATCTCTAAAACAAGCGCCCTCAGTGGCTCGACAACGCACATGCGACCCTAGATGCTGCCGTTGCGGAGGCGTATGGCTGGCCTGTTGACATCTCCGACGACGACGCCCTCATCAATCTCCGAGACCTCAACGTCGCCTGCTGAACTATTTGTGGCCTCAGCCGACTCTTGTTACACACCTGGTTACAAGGATGCCAGGGTCATGACCCTGAGATCACCGCCCCAACGAACCAGCCTTTGTGAAACCACGAAGGGTTTAGCGCGGTCACCTCACAGGCACGTAACCAGTGTGGACATTTCAGCTATGAACCTCACCGGGTATTGCGCAGGTGGCAAGTTACCGCAGACCAATGGGCGAAAAACAACCCGAACAAACTCTCATAACAGATGGACCAAAAAACGGGGTCCGGTCACGGTAGCTGACCTGTCTTCTTGCCATGCGTCTGGACCCCAGCCGGGCACAGCCATTTCCGGTGTTGTCATCAGAGGGTCCTAACGCCACTGCGATCAACTCGTGGCTAGCTAGGTATGTAGTTTCCTCTGGCGAATAACCTTCTAACGGTTCTTATCCGAGAGGGTTCCGAGGGACTCGTCGAAGTCTGGGGTGAGGCCGGCGGCGCTGATCCTGTCGGGAGGGTCTTGGGTGGTCGGGCCGCTGTGTTCTATTCGCATTTGGTGTAGGAGCTGTTCCAGGTCGGGTGCGCGATCTGCGAGGTACTGGAGAACCTCGACTTTGCGATCTCCGAAATGGGGATCGTGGTCGAGGTCTCCGGGGCTTTCGAGAAGGCTGATGATGCGGGCGGCGTAGGTGGATGCGGGGGTGATGCCGTAGCGGTGCATGTGGAATCGCAGCCCGTCTTCGAGTGTGTAGGGGCCTGCTGTGTCTATGGCCACCAGGTCGACGTAGTCGCGCAGTTTCGGCCGGTACATGATCACGTCGAGTTTCGAGGCGAGCAGGTCTGGCAGGGAGGCGACGGGCAGTCCGTCTAACTCAACGGGCTGTTTGAGGGTTTTGACGTAGCCGGGGTTGGCCCCCCGGTACGGTGTCTTAAACACCTGCACTTGCACGCCGTCGACTCTGGCGTGCATCTGGTCGGGGCCGCTGGTGTAGATATCGATGCTGTCCGCGGCCTTCTCGAACTCCCTGGCAAGGTGGTCGCCGGAGAAGCCATCGGCGGTCATATAGTCGAGGTCGAAGGACACGCGGTGGCGCAGATGGATGGTCAGGGCGGTGCCGCCCGTCAAACAGCCTTCGAGCGGGTGCGTGGCCTTTTGCAGGATGGGCCACACCGCCCGCATTTGGTCTGGGAGCACGTCCTTCCATGCGTCGATCTCAGCCATCGGCGCGCTGGGCGATGGCCTTGTCGATTCTGGCCGCGATCTCGCCCGTGTCGTAGCCGCGCATGTCCCGGCATCTACGCAGGTCGTCGATGGGGAGGCATCTCAGCGCCCAAGTGCGCGCCACTGGGTCGGGGCCGTCCAGCAGGGAAGTTGCCACGAAGAAGGCGTCGTCGGGGAGCCTCAGGACCTTGGCGCTCGCCCCGTTCCAAAACAGGCTCCAGAACTCGGGCGGCACCCGCTCAGGGCAGGTGTCGTCGTCCCGTCGGGGCCGCGGTGGCAGGTACGCCAACGCTGTCACGCACTCTTCGGTGAGGTCGAGCGACCACAGGACGGTCTTCAGCGATCCATAGCCCCAAGGCACGCTGGCGTCTTCTCGCCGCGCAAAGCCCTTTTCGGCAAGGGCGTTCAGACATCGCCGCGCATGGTCTTCGGACAGTCTGGCTTCGGTGGCCACCTGGCTGAGCGCTGTGCCCCTGATCCTGCCCCTCAGGACTCCCATTACGGCCCGCTGGCCTCTGCTCAGGCCAGCGACAGGGCTGGCATCTGGATCGAACGTGCAGGGCAGGCGGCTCCGAAGCGCCGCTTCGGGATCGCTGGGCTGATGCACCAGTGCCTTCAAGCGGCCCTCTCCGGGCGGCTGCCCTGTCATCTCCAATGCAGCGGCCATGCGCTGGGCGGCAGGAGCGGACACATCGAGTTCGCGTGCCAGAACCGCAGGGCGGATATCAGAGAGGCAGGCCGCTTTCACCCACTTGGAGACACCGACTCTCGATCTGTGCATGGCCGTTCTAGTTGTGACCGTGAAGTCGTACCGGCATGAACGACACCTCCACGTCGAGCGCCCAGGCCGAAACACCGGCTCGCCGGCTTCGCACCTCGGGCACTCCACGCCACCCGGCCACCTGACCTCAACGAGGCGATCCCAAGCGGATCCCTCGGAGCGAGCCCGCTGGGTGGAGGGGGCGCAAGCGGTATCCATGCCCCAATTCTACCAGAAGCATGGGGAATTATCGTTCAAAACGTCGGGAGTCAGTCGATCCGCTTTCCGCTGCAAAACCCTAGGGGAAAGAGAGCTATCTAGACTCTTCCGCCTCTCAGAATACGGGCCTGGTTAGCCTCCCCGTGCTTCACGCAGGAGGTTTATTACCGTAGCGGCAATGGCCTTCCAGTTTGAGTGGACCGGTTGCACTCTTCGGGTTGTGCTTTATGGGTGGGACCGCTTTGCCACGTTCCGCCGCATCGTCGAGATCGACCGGGCCAACATCGCCCGAGCGGCTGTCATCCCGCGGCATGAGCTTGAGTCCCGCATCGACCACCGCCAATGGGGAGTCGGAACTCACGCCGGCGAGCGCCGTCCGGGCGGGCGTCGAGTCGGTATCCATCTCGGCCGCGATGTGGTCGGCCAGCAGTTCTGGGTCACGGCTGCCAGTGGGCCGGAACTGCCCCTGCTGGTGCTAGACCTGATTGACCATCAGTTCAAGAGGGCCGTGCTCGCGGTGAGCGACCTCGACATGGTCGACGCACTCCTCGCGTCGGACTCTTCAGGCGATGACTGAGATCTGCCACTCCGACGCGGCATGCGGAGGACTTAATCTCCCTGGGCTTTGGGTAGTCCGCGCGATACCCGGTGAAGTCTGGGACCACTTCGAGGGGGGTCATTGCTGGTCGTTGCATTCGAGCCAGGGTGATCCGTGGATCTGGTTCCATCTCTTGGGGCGCGCCAGGATCTTCTCTGTCTTCTTGCGCTTGTTGCGGCGGTTGCCGCCGCGGCGCAACTTGTTGGTGATGGCTCTGTGAAGGGTGTCGAGCCTTCTGAGCTTGAGTTGGTGGGTGATGTCGTTGGTGGTGGTGTAGTAGTCGTCTGGGATCGCTGTCGGGCTGGCCGAGAACCGGCCACCGACGAATCTCCGGAGGCGGAGACGCCCGGGACGGCCATCTGGGATGCCCTGGCTGGTCATAAGCCGCCCCCTGGCGAATCTCCCAAGTCTCACCCGTCGCTTATCGAAACCCGACCAGCTCATTCGGTCCTTCGAGTAGACGGTGATCTCCCGTCTGCCTCGCCAGAGTTTGCGGTAGGTGCCAGTCACCACGCAGATCACGCGTTCGTCAAGTACGTCGAGGGCGTCTTGGGATCCATAGTTGCATGCATCGCATGCGCAGTCGGGAACCACTTCCAAAACGTCGGCAGGGTCGCCAGCGCCTATTGCGACCCCAGGCCATTCAACTCCTTCGAAGCCGGTCATTGCCACAACTAGGGGGATTGCGCCCGGAGCCAGCGGCACAGCCCTAATAGTGCGGGCCGCGGGGAATCTCGTCGGCTCCCGCCAGGCAACTTCCGCTTCTGCCTCTATCTCGGCTAGGCCCGCGGCGGCCAGCGCTTCGAACCAGGCCTCGGCCCGAGCGGCCAAGATCTTCCACCTTTGCGGATTCGTAACCCGGGAGTACTCCTCTTTCAAGGGCCTGCGATCGGGGTGAGGGTCCCGCCACCCGGACAGCCCGCGTCCCGTCTCGACGAACGCAGCATCCACCGCGGCCACTAGCTCATCGACAGAACCCACCGCACCATCATGACCCCACCCGTATCATCGGCCACAGCGATTTCATTACTGCCGAATTGCAATATTGAGGAGGTCAAGCCCTAGCGGAGCCATCAACCTCTATGGGCGGTTCAGCTAACGAACGGAGCGACGATTTGTGACGACTCAACCTACCGGAGCGCCATCCCTTGGCCCTGTGGGCGCGGTAATCTGGGACCTAGACGACACCCTCGTGGTCGAGCGGGCAGCCGCCGAAGCAGCCATGTTGGCTACTTGCGAATGGGCAGCGATGACGCTCAGCGTCAACCCGGTTCAGCTTTGCGACGATGTATTCGGATTGGCGAAATCCCACTGGCGAGCCCTCCCAACAATTCGCTACGCGCGGGATGTCGGGATCAGCAGCTGGGAAGGTCTGTGGGCGACATTCGACGGGCCCGGACCGGAGTTGGCTGAATTGCGTTCGAGGGCGCCGTCGTACCGGCAGTCGGTCTGGCGAGCCGCGGTCGAGCGCCAGTTGCATCCGAGCGCCAAGGCCATTTCCGAGCTTGCCGACCGCTTCATTGTCGAGCGAAGGGCGCGAATAAGAATGTTCGACGACGCCCGATCGACCATCGACCATCTCTGCCAGAGGGTGCCAATGGTTGTTGTGACCAATGGCGCTCCTGACACACAGCGAGCAAAGGTACGCCACAGTGGTCTCGACCGATTCGGGCTTCCGACAGTGATCTCAGGCGACATCGGCGTTGGCAAACCCGACCCCGAACCATTCGAGCGTGCGCTGCGGATGCTCGGAGTGTCCCCGGCACAGGCGGTCGCCGTCGGCGACAGTCACAGCCGGGACGTTGAGCCAGCACTCGAACTCGGCCTTGCTGCGCTGCTCCTGATCCGAGAATCAACAAGAAAGGAACAGCAAGCCGACCCGCATTCCCGCTTCGGTGTCATCTCTACACTCCACGAAGTCACCCAGATCGTCGAGCCTTGATTCCCGAAGGGTCAGGTTGCGTCCAGTCGCTCGAAGTCGAAAACCACCAGCCGCTTACAGATCAATTCCCACATAAGACCTACGCCAAACCTATGGCAGACCAGGGCCTGCGCACTACACGGAAAGGTTCACCTCTCACGGCTTCCACGAAGAGATCACAGTTAGAGCTATGAACTCTCCCGAGGGGTGGGGGAGCAGCGACCACTGCCGACTGTGGACCAAGAAACGGGGTCCGGTCATGGGTGCCGGCGGTTTGCCCATGCGCTCGACATACGGTGCATAGGCCGCGTCGACGCAGGCGCGCACACCGGGCTCATCAACTCCTGCTGCCTGACGGATCTCGACAGCAGGGGTGCCTACCACGCCTCGACGTTACCGCCCGGCACCCCGACGCCACCTCGTCGGCTTGGAGCTTGGCAGAGCGGGCCGCCTCAGGATTCTTTGCTATGCCACCACTCTTCGAGGGTTGTGCACTCAAGAGTGCCCTGTTCTTTTGAAAACACAAGTCGAAATACACCCTCCAGCTCGACCCGTGCCCCGGAGGCCTTTCGAGCAAAACGAGCCTGCCAGCCGGCAATCGCGGTGTCGTTCCTGACCGCCCAAACTTGCGAGGCAAACTCAACGTCTTCCTGTGCCTCTGCAGCGCCATCTTGCCAATATTCTCGTATTTCGTGTCGTCCTCTCATCGGCTCATCGAAGGGCGTCTCTCGATAAGTGGCGGTGTCGGAAAACAGCGACACCACATGGTCCGGGTTGCCATAGATCCAGGCACGGCCGTACTCATCTAGCCAATTCTGAACGTCCTGTTCCGTCATTGCCTCGTCGATCCTCCGCCATGGCAGGGCTGGCCTAAGGGAATCCGGCAGTCTACCCAACAGTCAAACAACCCGACCGTGCGAAACCCGGTACATACCAGACCATCTGTATTGTTCGATAATGGAGAAAGCGGCTTTGTTCGATGCTGTTGCGTCGCAGCGGCACCGTTTGATCGGTGTTCTTGACGGCCTGAGCCACGAGCAGTGGAACGCGCAGTCGTTGTGCGAGAAGTGGCGGGTACGCGATGTGGTGGGCCACCTGGTCAGCATTTTGGAAATCCCAACTCGCCGCGTCTTGTGGGGGTCGCTTCGGGACAGGAGCTTCGACGATTACGCCGCAGTTGTGGCCACAGACTACGGCTTACAAGAACCCGCCCAGCTTGTGGCAAAGTACCGCCAGCTAGCCAACAGACAGTTCGCTCCGCCCATCGTCGGTCCCATCGCGCCGTTGACCGATGTGCTGGTCCACACTCGAGACATCGAGCGGCCGCTGGGCCTTTCGGCAACTCTCCTCCCTGAGGGCCTGCGTGCGGCACTTGACTACTGCTGCGGTGGGCGAGCCTACGGCTTTGTGCCTAGGAAGCGCACCGAGGGCCTTCGATTCGAGGCAACTGATGTGGATTGGTCGGCCGGTGAGGGAGCGTTGGTGTCAGGACCAGCAGAGGCGATCTTATTGACAGTCTCCAACCGGCCTATCGCACTCCGCGACTTGAGTGGAGATGGTGTCGAGAAGTTGGGCAGTCGGCTTGCCTAGGTGGTGCTAGACGCGAGCAGGTCAGCGATCTGGGTTGCGGCACTGTGGCCGCTGGAGAGGGCGCCGTTTACTGACGGGATGCCCATGTAGTCGCCGGCCAAGAACAGGTTGTCGATGCGACCGGCAAGCTGGCCGGGGATCTTTGCCATCTCGGCGAGCATCCCGGGCTTGCCCATGCACAGGGCCTCTTCCCAGCGGTATACGCGGTAGAACAGGCCCTCATCGTCGCCGGGAAGGGCGGAGCCGGGAGGGGCATTGCGGCGAGCGGCGCCCAGCATCTGGCGCTTCACCTCATCGTCGTCGAGACCGATGAGCTCTTTGGCCCGGTCGAGTCCGATGAGCATGTCGAGGATGCTCTTGCCCGCAGGCGCGCAGGCCGGCAGGAATGTGGTCCGGTCCATCAAGAGCGGGGTGTCGTCGTCCTCGGGGTAGAGAGCGCCATGCCATCCGGGAGGGAGCGGCGGCTGGTCGAGGCCGATCACCACCCGGCAGCCGGTGGAGTAGCTGACGGTGCCGAGCGCGGCGTGAGTCGCTTCCGGCAGGTCTGGGACGAGATCTGAGACCTTCGTGCCGGGCACAGCGCAGATGACGGCGTCGGCCTCTATGGCCTCGCCGTCGAGTACGACGCTGGTCGCAGCCCCGTCTTCCACAACGATTCTCCTGGCGGGGGCCGACGGGCGAATCGCATCGGAGCAGGCAGCGCCCAGCGCTTCGCTCAATGAGCCGATGCCCCGTTCGGGCATGTACACCTTGCCGCCGCTCAGCATCGTTTCTCCGATGTAGGCCCGCATCAGCGCCTGGCCGGCGGGCGCGGCATCGCCCAAGATCATTTTCAGGGGGCCGCTGAGCGTTACCCGCAGCTTGTCGGGCACTTTGTGCCGATCGAGGTAGTCGCCGTAGGTCTCGTCGTCGTCGATCTCGGAGAGGCGGCTGTCGCTGGCGAAGCTCAGGTATTCCTCTTGGCGGTACATCTGCCGCATGACCTTGGAACCGGCCCGCATACCCGAAGGCGAGAGGAACCCCATGGCCAGGGCCGCGGGCAGCTGCCGTATGAAATTCCTGAACGACTGATCTGGGGTAGTGGTGACCCACCGCCCGTTGCGGAAGTGGCCGAAGATCATTGTCGACTCCACCAGCGGCAGTCCGAGCTCCTCGCAGATGCGGAATGCGGTGTCGTAGGTGGTGGTGAAGACGAATGCGCCGTTGTCCACGGAGAACCCGTCCACCCTCTCGCCGATGCCGCGTCCGCCCGCACGGTCCTTGGCCTCGAGCAAAATGGGGGTGATGCCCCGCTTCTTCAGCTCGTAGGCGGCGCTGAGCCCGGCGAAGCCCCCACCGACGATGACGACCCGCTTGGTGCTCATGTGAACGGCTCCCTTCTCGCCACCATCCATTGCGCAGGCGCTGAGACCCCAGCTCCGGGTGGACCGATGCGTACTGTACTGCGAACTCCAGGCACCCCTGGTGGCGCTGTTCTGCCAATATGGCTGTTGTCGCCTCGACGACGACTGGGAGGAGAGACCAGTGGGAAAGGCAACCGAGACTGATTTGCCCGGTGTGGGGGTTCGCTTCGACCTGGAGACGAACGCTGGCCGCGCCGTCGGCGTGGTCGTTCATCAGACCGGTCGGCGCGATCTGGTGATCTATGACGAACGAGACGTCGATCGCGCCTGCGAGAGCGTGGAGTTGACTGAGGACGAGGGGCACACCCTCGGTGAGCTGTTGGGCGGCAACCCGGTGCTGGAGCATCTGGACGACGTCGTGCACCGGCTCGAGGATCTAGTGATCTCGTGGGTAAAGATCGACTCGAAATCGTCTCTGGCCGGGCTCACCCTGGCCGAGGCCGGGCTGAGGGCACAAACCGGCGCGGGCGTCATGGCGCTCGTTACCGACTCGGGTTCCATTCCCATTCCAGGCGGAGCTGACCGCCTCGAAGCCGGCGCTACGGCCGTGGTTGTCGGCGTCCCGGTCGCGGTGAAAGCGGCCACCAAGCTGCTGACCCAATCGGGCTAGCCCATGCACACGGCCAGCGATCTGTTTGTGATCGAGCTCGGGGCGGTGGTGCTGGTTTTGGCCATCGTCGCCCGCCTGGCCCGACGGATCGGCCTGCCTGCGCTTCCGTTGTACCTGCTGGTGGGACTGGCCCTCGGCGACGGCGGCCTCGTCGAGTTGCCGGCGTCCACGGAGTTCATCGAGGTGGGCGCCGAGATCGGCGTCATCTTGATGCTGCTGATGCTGGGACTCGAGTTCTCGGCCCACGAGCTGATCGACAACGTGCGACGGTCAACGCTGGCCGGGGTCGTCGACCTGGCCCTCAACTTCCCTCCCGGTTTTGTAGCCGGCCTGCTGCTGGGGTTCGACCCGATCGTTGCCGTCCTGCTCGGCGGCGTGACCTACATCTCGTCGTCGGGCATCGTGGCCAAACTCGTGGCCGACCTCGACCGCATCGGCAACCACGAGACACCGGTGATCCTCAGCGTGCTGGTCATCGAAGACCTTGCCATGGTGCTCTATTTGCCCATCGTGTCGGGGGTGCTCTTCGGCGGGTCGCTGCTGAGCACCACCGTGACCGTCACTGTCTCATTGATAGTCGTGATTGCCGTGCTCGGCGCCGCCTACCTGTTCGGCGACCGGCTAAGCGCCATTGCTTTGAGCCAATCCAGCGAAGCGTTGTTGTTGACCCTGCTCGGCGGCACACTTCTGTTCGCCGGCATTGCCGGACGCCTCAACCTGTCAACCGCGGTGGGGGCCTTCGTCGTGGGCGTCGCGCTGTCAGGCGACATCGTCTCCCATGCCCGCGGGCTGCTGTTGCCGCTGCGGAATCTCTTCGCCGCGGTCTTCTTCGTGTTCTTCGGCCTGCAAGTCGACATTGGCCTCCTCCCCGATGTCGCCGTCGCCGCCGTCGTCATCGCCGTGGTCACCATCGCCACCAAGTTCGCCACCGGCTGGATCGGGGCCCGACGAGCCGCCATCGGCAAACCCGGCCGGGCCCGTGCCGGAGCCGCCCTCATCGCCCATGGGGAGTTCTCGATTGTCATCGCCGAGCTCGGCATCACCCGCGAGAGCGACCTCGGTGCGCTCGCCGCCGCCTACGTCATCATCCTCACCCTTGCTGGAGCTGTGCTCTATCAATACTCCGACTCGATAACCCTCCGCGCTCCAAGAGGAGTCGACCGCCGCCGGTGGCAGGGGACATCTCGCCTAGCAAAAGGGCAAAGCAAGCGCCGCTGGTCATTGACGCGCTAGCCACCCAGAACAACACAGGAGTGGTGGCGGCTACACCATGCTGGTGACGTTGCCTCCGCCGATGGCGACAATTCCGGTGGCGTTTAGTCCGCCGATGGCCACGATGCCGATTGAGTTGACCCCGCCCAGCGTGACCAGGCCGATTGCGTTTACGCCGCCCACCGTCACGATGCCCATTGAGTTGACTGCGCCAAACGTCACCAGGCCCATCGCGTTCAACAGGCCCAGTGCCGCGATGCCAAGGGCGTTGATGCCGGCCATGGCAGCAAGCCCGATCGCATTGAAGCGATTGAGAGCGACAAAGCCAACCGTGCACTTCTCCATCGTGGTATCGCCTGACATCTTCCCTCCTCAAGAGTGATTCGACTGCTGGTGTGGCACTCGGTTCTATCACATATGCATCGGCGTACACGGCGGTGATCCTGCTAGCCTGACCCTTTCCGGGCCGTTAGCTCAGTTGGCTAGAGCACCTGCATGACGCGCAGGGGGTCAGGGGTTCGAGTCCCTTACGGCCCACCGAATGGATGTCGCCCAGTCCAGTGATCGTCGGCGGCTGGGCTGGTTGCTCGCCGGAGTGGGCATGCTGTCGGTGTCCACCGATTCGCTGTGGATCCGGCTCTCGGAGGCTGACGCCATCGATGTCTCCTTCTGGGTGGCGTGCTGCTCTGTGCCCCTCTACACCGCGTTGAGCCTACGGGTGGACGGCTGCTGGCCAATGGAGGCATTCCGCCGCCATCCCTGGCAGCAGCTGGTTATTGGGTTCTTGACCGGGGGCAGCCAGCTCTGCTTCGTCATCGCCATCACCCAGACTCGGGTGGCCAACGTGGTGGCCATCGTGGCCGCGGTGCCGCTGCTGGCGGCGGTGAGCGCCTGGATATGGCTGAGGGAGCGCATCAGCCGGAAGATGGCCATCGCCATCGCCATCACCATGGCGGGAATAGGGGCAATTGTGTCGAGTTCGGTGGGCGAGCCCACCCTCACCGGCGACCTGCTGGGGGTCTTGGCCATTATGGGTTTCTCGGTGAGCTTGACCATGTGGCGCCGCTATCCCGACATGAGCCGCTTGGTGGGACTGTCCATCGGCGGGGTGATGACCGTGGTGGCCCTGGTGTACTCGGCATCGCCGCTCTCACTAGACGTCCGGGCCTACCTGTCCATCGCCGCCATGGGCCTGGTGTTCAACCCCTTCGGCCGGCTGGCCCTGTCCAACGCACCCCGCTTCGCTCCGGTGGCCGACGTGGCCCTGTTCTCACCCATTGAGACGGTGGCTGGCACAATTTGGGCTGCCGCGTTCTTCAATGAGCTGCCCCGGCCTGTCGCCGCCGTTGGCGCTGCCATCGTCCTGGTCGGCGTGTTCTACGGCACCGTCGCCACCACCCGGGCTCAGGCCTCGGCGGCTGCTGGGTAAGCGGAAGAGCAGGCGCGCTTTTGTCAGGCTAGCGCTGGAGGCGTTTCTTGTTGCGGGCGCGGGTGCCAGCGTCGAGGGTTGTCTTGCGGAGGCGGAGGGAGTGGGGGGTGACTTCGATGCACTCGTCGTCGGCGATGAACTCAAGGGACTGCTCGAGCGACAAGATGCGAGGCGGGGTCAGCCGGACGGTGTCGTCGGAAGCGGCGGCGCGGACGTTGGTCTGTTTCTTCTCCCGGCAGATGTTGACGTCCATATCCTCGGGGCGGGGGTTCTCGCCGATCACCATGCCCTCGTACACCTCATCGCCGGGAGCGACGAACAGCGAAGCCCGTTCTTGGATGGCGGCCACGGCGTATCCGGTGACCGGGCCTTTTCGGTCGGCGACGATCGAGCCAGAGCGACGGGTGCGAAGCTCGCCCATCCAGGGGGTGTAGCCCTCGAACACGTTGGCGATCAGGCCGGTGCCTTGGGTCTCGGTGAGGAAGTCGGTGCGCAAGCCGATGAGGCCGCGGGCCGGCACTATGTAGTCGAGCCGAATCCAGCCGGTGCCGTGGTTCGACATGTTCACCATGGTTGCCTTGCGTTCTCCCAGAAGCTGGGTCACCGCGCCGACGAAGTCTTCGGGGATGTCTATGGTGACCCGCTCGGTGGGCTCATGGAGTTTTCCGTCCATGGTGCGAGTGACCACTTCGGGTTTTCCGACGGTCATCTCGAAACCCTCACGGCGCATGATCTCCACCAGCACCGCGAGCTGAAGCTCGCCTCGTCCCTGGACTTGCCAGGTGTCGGGGCGGTCGGTGTCCAGCACTCGGATCGACACGTTGCCGATCAACTCGGTCTGGAGGCGGTTCTTGATGAGACGAGCGGTGAGTATGTCGCCGTCGAGCCCCGCCATGGGAGAGGTGTTGGTTCCGATCGTTATGGAGAGGCTGGGCTCGTCCACCGTAATGCCGGGAAGCGGGGCGGGGTTGGCGAGATCGGCCAGTGTTTCGCCGATGGTGATTTCGGGGATGCCCGAGATGGCGATGATCTCGCTGGCACTGGCCACCTCGGCGTCAACCCGGTTGAGGTCCTCAGTCACGTAGAGATCGGTGACCTTGGCGGTGGTGATCGTTCCGTCAGCGCGGCACCACGCCACATCCTGGCCCCTCTTGATGGTCCCGTGCATGACCCGGCACAGCGCGATGCGCCCCACATAAGGGCTGGCATCAAGGTTGGTGACCCAGGCTTGGAGCGGGTGCTCAGGATCGTGTCGGGGTGCGGGGACAGCGTTGAGCAGTGTCTCGAACATGGGGCGCAGATCAGTGCCCTGTTGATGTGGGTCGAGAGTCGCGGTACCTCGGCGGGCGTTGCAGTACACGATCGGGAAGTCGATCTGATCTGCGGATGCGTCGAGATCTAGGAATAGCTCGTACACCTCGTCGACCACCTCGGAAATGCGGGCATCGAGCCGGTCGATCTTGTTGACCACCAGTACGACGGGCAGCTTGAGCCCTAATGCCTTGCGAAGTACGAAGCGCGTCTGGGGCAGCGGGCCCTCGCTAGAGTCAACCAAGAGGAGGACACCGTCGACCATGGTCAGGGCCCGCTCCACCTCGCCGCCGAAGTCGGCGTGGCCCGGCGTGTCGACAATATTGATCTTGATCTCCTCGCCACTGTCGCGGGTGTAGCGGACTGCGGTGTTCTTGGCCAGGATCGTGATGCCCTTCTCCCGCTCAAGGTCCATCGAGTCCATAACGCGCTCGGCCACTGTCTCGTTGGACCGAAAGGCTCCCGATTGCCAGAGCATCGCATCGACGAGAGTGGTCTTGCCGTGGTCGACGTGAGCGATGATCGCCACATTGCGCAGGTCTGAGCGCGCCGCAAGACAGGGATGTTGAGCCATTGTGAGCCTCACATGCAGATGGCGCCATCCCGAAGCGGGACGCTGGCATCGGCGATACTGTCGCAGTCTATGGCAGGACCCAACATTCTACTGGTGATGGCGGATCAGTTGGCGCCGCACTTTACGGGTGCGTATGGGCATCGGTTAGTGCGAACGCCGGCGATGGACTCCCTGGCGGAGCGGGGGGCACGGTTCGATGCGGCGTACTGCAACTTTCCGCTGTGCGCTCCGTCTCGGTTCTCGATGCTGTCGGGTCGGTTGGCGTCGGACATCGGGGCGTGGGATAACGCGGCTGAGTTCCCAGCGTCGATCCCCACGCTGGCCCACTATCTCAACCTGGCCGGCTATCGAACTGTATTGGCCGGCAAGATGCACTTCATCGGGCCCGACCAGCACCACGGGTTCGCCGAGCGGCTCAATACCGAGATCTACCCCTCCGACTTCGCCTGGACCCCTGATTGGGACAACGCCGGTGAGCGGATCGACAAGTGGTACCACAACATGGACAGCTTGTCGGAGGCTGGTCAAGCGTTGGCGACATACCAGCTCGACTACGACGAGGAGGTGGGTTTTGCCGCCATTCGCAAGCTCTACGACTTCGCCCGCGAAACCGACGACCGGCCTTTCTTTCTGACGGCGGCGTTCATCCACCCCCACGATCCCTACGTTGCCCGACCCGAGTGGTGGGATCTCTACGACCACGACGCCATCGACCTGCCCGATGAGGTGTCGCTGGAGTCGCTAGACCCTCACAGCCAGCGGGTCCGCCGAGGGATCGAGGCCGACACTATTGGCTACACCGAGGACCAGTGCCGCAATGCCCGCCACGGCTACTACGCCAACACCAGCTACATCGACGGGTGGCTGGGCAGGATGGTCCAAGCCCTGGAGGAAACCGGCGAGTTCGACAACACCGTGGTGATCGCCACCAGCGACCACGGAGACATGCTCGGCGAGAGGGGGCTGTGGTTCAAGATGAGCTTCTTCGAGCGGTCGCTTCGGGTGCCGTTCATCATGGCCGGCCCCGGCGTGGCCAACACCACGGTGGCCAACGCCTGCTCGTTGCTCGACCTGTTCCCGACCCTGCTGGACATCGCCGCCGACGGCGGTACTCCAATAGAGCCGGTTGGACCACTGGCCGGGCGCAGCCTGTGGGGTGCCGCCACTGGGGGGCGCGACCCGGTGGACGAGGCCATCGCCGAGTACACCGCGGAGATGACCTCCCACCCGATGTTCATGATCCGCCAGGGCCGCTACAAGTACATCGCTTGCGACACCGACCCCTCCCTGCTCTACGACGTGGTGGCCGATCCACAAGAGCGCACCAACCTGGCCGACGATACGGCCCATGCCGACTTGGCCGCTGGTTTCGCCGCCGAGGTAGGTCGGCGCTGGGACAGCGCCGCCATCCGGGACCAGGTGCTGGCCTCCCAGCGGACCCGACGGTTGCTCCATGCCGCCATGGGCAGTGGCGGCCGCGTCTCGTGGGACTACTCACCGGCCCAAGACGCCGCCAACCAGTATGTGCGCGATCACATGGACTGGGCCGAGGCCGGTACCCGCAGCCGTTTTCCCGAGCTGGAGTAGCCTGTCGGTTCTTGCCCGCTACTGGCCCAGCCGAAGGGCCAGCAGGTGGGGGACTTGGGGCTCCTCGACCAGGCCGATGGGGTAGATGATCATGTCACCGGCCACCGAGGGCCAGCCGTTGGTGGCGCCTTTGGCCTGGTGGTGCCACACGATCTCGCCAGTGGCCCGGTCGAGGGCCAACAGCTCGCCGAAAAAGGTGGAGGTGAACACCAGGTCGTTCACCACCGTCATGCCGCCGAACACATCTGCGGCGGGAACTTCGGGAATTTGGGAGATGATCTCCACGTCCCAGATTATGTCGCCGGTGGCGATGTCGATGGCCACCACGTTGCTGGGGCGGGTGAACAACTGGGTGCCCTCGCCGCCGCTGCTCACCTGGTCGGATTCGTAGTAGCTGGGGGCGTTGACCATCACGGCGTAGAGCACTCCGTCGGCGATGGCCACGGGGGTGACTATGCCGCCCTGGGCACCGGGCATCACCTCAACCGGCGCGTTGAAGCTCTCCAGGTGGTCGTTTTGGTGCTGGCCCACCGAGGTTTGCCACAGCACCTCGCCGGTGGCTGGGTCGTGGCCGAACGCCACCCCGCCCTTGCCGGCGGTCACCAGCATGTCGTGGTCGAGGCCGTGGTCTTCGGCTTTGGCCAGGGCCACCAGCACATGGTCGCGATCGAAGATGTCGTGGGGGAAGGCTTGGAAGCCCCATTGCAGCTCGCCGGTGGCGGCGTCGAGCGCTACCGTGCCGCTTGTCCAGCGGTTATTGCCCGGACGGCTCGATCCCGCCGGCCAATCGGGGGCACCAGGGAAGGGGTAGGGGTTGCCCACCCCGAAATACAGAGTGCCGGTGGCAGCGTCGAGCGCCGGCGGGTACCACGCCCCGCCTCCGCTGTTGATGCTGGGATTGCCCCACAGTTCTTCGTCTTCCACGGTGGCGAACGACCACACGATCTCGCCGGTGGCCTGGTCCAAGGCGTAGATGGTGCCCCGTGCCCCGGCAGGGAACCCGCTGGTGGCCGCGTACACCAACCCGTCGTAGGCGAGTGGCTGCACATTGATCTCGCTGAGGTCTCCACCGGTGATGTCGGTGGCCCAGATCTCCTCGCCGGTCTCTACGTCGTAGGCCGCGATGAGCTGGCCCCGCTGGCGCCAGCCGATCTTGGTGGCAAAGACCTTGCCCCAACCCACAGCGACTCCTGACGGACCGTACATCCCGCCCCGGCGTCCTGCGGTCCACAAGATCTCCCCGGTGTCAGCGTTGATGGCCTGGACCCCGCCGTCGAGACCGGCCACATACACCCGGTCGCCCAAAATCAACGGCGAGGTGGCCAGGTTGCCCCACGTGCTCCCGCCGGGGACATCGGCTTTCCAGGCTACCTCTAGGCGATCGACGGTGGTGGAGTCGATCGGGCTGTCGAACGTGGCCCGGGTGGCGGCGAGGTCGCGGTTGGGCAGCGGCCAGTCGTTGGCGTGCGCGACCACCTCGGGCGGGCTGCCCAATAGCGGGGTCTCGGCCGTGGGCTCGGGCTCAGAAATCGTCTCGGGAGACGCCGAGGGCGTCGCCTCAGCGGGCGTCGCCTCAGCAGATTCTGGTGGCATTGGCGTCGGAGTGGTCGGATCTGCTGCATCCTCTGACGATGCGCAGGCGACCAGGACCAATATGGCCGCGATCGCGAAGACGGCCATCAGCCGAGCGGCATCAAACCTGCTGCCCATGCCCCGACTGTAAGTGCTCATCGGCTGCGAGCAATTACTGTGTTGGCACCCCACCCAAGGAGGAGGCATGGCACGAATCAAGATCCCCGACGGCCCCGAGGAGGAGCTGCATCGGTTGTGGATGATGACCCCGGAGCTGTCCGGCCCGGCATCGGCGTTCAGCGGCGCGGTGTACAACGAGAGCAAGCTTCCCGTGCGGTTGCGGGAGCTGCTTCGAATGAGGATCGCCCAGATCAACCAGTGTGTGGTTTGACTGGACACTCGCATTGCGTCGTTGGCGCAATATGAACTGAGCGAGGACGACTACCTCAACGTGGGTAGTCGGGACGACTACGACGGCTTCAGCGAGGCCGAACGCGATGCCCTGGAGTACGCGGAGAAGTTCGCCGCCGACCACCTGTCCATCGACCAGGAATTCATGGATCGCATGGTCGGCCATTTCGGCGACGAGTTGGTGGTGGAGATGACCCTTGCCATCGGCTGCTGGATCGCCTTCGGGCGCCTAAACCAGGTGATGGACGTGGTGGTGTCCTGCCCGCTGCGGATGAAGGGCCCCGACGAGGCTCGCGAGGTGCAAGAGGCTGCCGACGGCGACCTCCTGGCCATGCGCTCCGCCCGATTCGCCTAAACCTCAGCGGAACAGGCGGCCGAAGACCCGCAGGTCGTCGGTGAACAGCTCGGGCTGCTCGAAGGGGGCGAAGTGGCCGCCTTTGGGCTGCACCGACCAGTGGACGATGTTGTAGCGGCGCTCGGCCCACACGCGGGGGGTTTGCAGCAACTCCCGGGGATAGGTCGCATGGCCGGTGGGAACGGTTATCTGGCCGGCCCAGGAGTCCAGCGCCGAGGTGCCTGTGCGGGCCGACTCCAGATACAGCCGCCCGGATGACGCCGCGGTGCCGGTTATCCAATACAGCATCACGTTGTCGAGCAGCTGGTCTTTGGTGAACACGTTCTCCAGTTCGCCGTCGTCCAAGTCGCACCAGTGCTGATACTTCTCAATGAACCAAGCGGCCAGACCGGCGGGGGAGTCGTTGTGGGCCACGGCCAGGGTCTGGGGCCTGGTGCTCAGCATGGCCATGTAGCCGGTGCCCCCGGTGATCACCTCCAGCGAGCGGCCTATGGCCTCCTGCTCGGCCTCAGACACGCCCTCCATCATCTTGGCCGGGTCGGCTGACTCCTCAGCGGTGGGCTGGGCGAAGAGCATGTTGAAGTGGGCGGCGATGAGCCGGTCGGCGTACGCCTCGGCCATACGCCGGGTGACCAGCGCCCCCCAGTCGCCCCCCTGGACTATGTAGCGGTCATAGCCCAGTTGCTCCATTACCCCGGCGATGGCGTCGGCGCAGCGGTGCATATCCACGCCCGGGTTGGCGGTGGGACCGGAGAAGCCGTAACCGGGCAGCGAAGGGACCACAATGTGGAAGGCGTCGGCCGGGTCGCCGCCGTGGGCCGCCGGATCTGACAGCGGCCCCATCATCTCCCGGAACTCCACCACCGAGCCCATGTAGCCGTGGATCAGCACCATTGGTATGGCATCGGGCTCCAGCGAGCGCACGTGGTAGAAGTGGACCTGCTCGCCAGCCGCGGTGACGGTGAACTGGGGAAAGGCGTTGAGGTACGCCTCCCGGGCCCGCCAGTCATAACCATCGGCCCAGTACTGGCACAGTTCCTGCATGTAGGCCACCGAAGCCCCGTCCTCCCAACCCGGTCGCACGGTGTCGGGCCACCGGGTCATGGCCAGGCGTCGGCGCAGGTCGTCCAGGTCGGCTTGGGGAATGTCAATCGCAAACGGCTCGATGCTCATGCCCGCAGCGTGTCACGCCGGGGTGGCTGAATCGAAATGGCCGAATCGAAAAGGCCTAGTCGAAATGCTCGGCGCGCCGAACGATGAAAAACCAGGTCATTACCCCAGAGAGCAGTACCAGCAATCCCGACCAGATCCCGGCCTCGGCCACGAAAGCCTCTTCGATGCTGTTGAACGCCTTGGTGGTAAGGGTGGGGAAGTCGAATGGGGCGATGAGCAGGGTGATGGGCAGTTCCTTCATCACCGACAGCATTACCAAGCCGCCTCCGGCCAGCAGCCCCGGAGCCATGAGCGGCAGCTCCAGAGATCGGAAACGGCGTAACCAGCTGGCCCCCATGGTGCGGGCCGCGTCGGTCAGCCGGGACGACACTGCGGCCACCGCAACTTGGGAGGTGCGCATGGTCTGGCCTCCGAAACGCACTATGTACGCGAACACCAGCAATACCAGGGTGTTGCGCAGGTGGCTGCCGATGTCGGTTTTTAGCGTCCAGAACAGCAGTGCCAGCCCAATGAGGATTCCGGGCAGGGCAAAGGCGGACACGATTACCGCATTGGCCACCGTGCCGATGCGGGACCGGTAGCGCACCACCAGATAGGCAGCCGGCAGCACGACGGCCACTGACACGACAGCAGCCAGAACGCTGCCGTAGGCGGTGTGCCAGGTCGGCGACCATACGTCGTCCCACCCCACGAGGAGATCCCGCCCACCGGAGGCTTCCAGCCTGATCCCGTCGATGGTCCAGTCGGCCAGGGAGGCCATCGGACCCAACAGGGCGAGCGCCACCGCACCGACCAAAAACGCCACCGCAATCGGTTTGGCGCGGCCCAGCCGATAGATCACGGGCCTTCGCGATCGCACCGGTGCCGCGTGCTCAAAGCGCCGGGTGACGCCTCGCTCGACCAGCACCACAGCAGCGGCCAGCACCAGCAGGATCACGCTGAGGGCCATCGAGACCGTTTGGTTGTTGAGCCGGGTGGTGTAGATGGCCCGGCTGAGCGTGTCGTAGCGCATGAGCTGTACCGCGCCGAAGTCGCTTATGGCGTACAGAAACACCAGCAGGGTGCCGGCGCTGATGGCGGTTGCCGTCTGAGGCAGCACGACTCGCCGGATGATGTTCAGCGGGCTGTCGCCCAGCAGCCGGGCGGTCTCCTCCGCCGATCCGGGCAGGCGCCGCAGCCGGGCGGCGACCGGCAGATACACGTACGGGTAAGTGAACAGGGTGAGTGCCAGCCACGCGCCGAACAGACCTCGTACCTCCACGTCCCATACCAGCCCCAGGTTGTCCAGCCAGTCGGACAGCAGACCTCCGGGATTGAGCGTGCGTATCAACGCTGCGGCGCCGATGAAGGTGGGGAACACCAGTGGTAGGGGCAAGAGCGCCTGCCACATGCGTTTGAGGGGAACGTCGCAACGGGTAGTCAGCCAGGCCAGAGCAGTGCCGAACACCGCGGTGGAAGTCGACACCAGCACGGCCAGCCACAGGGTACGCAGCAGCGGTCCTTGCGTGCGCTGGGAAAAGAGCACGCCCAGAGGGTCGCTGTGGAATGTGAAGTTGCGCCACACCAGATAGCCCGCCGGAAAGGCGAAGGCAGCGGTCACCACGATGGCTACGACCTTCAACAGAACCGGAGACCGGAATGCCGTCGAGCGCACGAAGTGCGACTCTATCCACAGGTCGCCCTAATAGTAAAGCTTGCTTTACAAGAGACGAGACGGGCGCCGAATGATCGGACAGTTGGTTCTGGCTGGCAGTCAGTTGGCTACAGGCCGGGCAAAGGCCGCCGCCGGCGACCCTGAGTAGACCGGCGACACCCGGTCACCGGGCGTGAAGCTCTGCGTCCCGCTGACTCGGGCCAGGAGACGAATGCCCGCGGGGCTGGCCACGGTGACCATGGAGTCCGCCCCTTGAAATTCGAAATCCTCCACGGTGTGGGTTGGGTTGCCGCCTGTATCAGGGCGCAATTCCACGTCCTCGGGTCTGACTGCCACCTCGACTGGGCCTTGGTGGGAGTCGAGCAGGGGGATGGATCCGAAGTCGGAATGGGCGGTATGGCCGTTGGCGTCGGCGGGGTACATCGACACCGCGCCGATGAAAGCGGCCACCCATGGGTTGGCCGGCTTTTGGTAGATCTCCGCTGGCGATCCGATCTGCACGATGCGCCCCGCATCCATGACCGCCACTCGGTCGCCCAGCACCAGCGCTTCCTCTCGATCATGGGTCACGAACACCGCGGTCATGCCCGTGGTCCGAAGAAGTTGGCGCACCTCGGTGCGGACGTCACGGCGCAGCGCGGAGTCCAAGTTGGAAAATGGCTCGTCCAAGAGCAAGGCGGTGGGCCGGGGGGCTAGAGCTCGGGCCAACGCCACCCGCTGCTGTTGTCCACCAGAGAGGGTTTCGGGCATCCGGTTCTGCATTCCTGGAAGGTTCACCAACTCCAGCGTCTTGGCCACTTCCTCTGCCCGCTTGCCGCGGGGGACTCCGTAGCCGACGTTTCTGGACACATCCAGATGGGGAAACAGCGCCCAGTCCTGGAACACCATGCCGACATGTCGGTCCTCAGGCCGGACCCAGGTTCCGTTGCCAGCCACCTGGGTACCCGAGATGTGGATCGTTCCCCGGTCAGCTCGCTCCAAGCCGGCGATGATTCGAAGCAGCGTGGTCTTTCCACATCCGCTTGGCCCGAGCAAGGACACCATTTCGCCCCATCCGACGTCGAGACTGCAATCCTCGATCACCGTGGTCCCCTCAAAGGACTTGGAGACGTTCTGCACCGACAGCAGCGAAACCGGGGGGACAAGGGCCATGAAAATGTAAGGCTAGCTTTATTGAGATGATCTGACGCAGAACTACAGTGCTTGGCCATGCCCCAGGATTGGCGTCAGGTCACGATGGTTCCCACTGACGACGGACCGATCGAGGTACACCTTTGCGGCGAGGGGCCGCTGGTGGTCATGCTGCCGTCGATGGGCCGAGCGGCGGGTGACTTCGACCAGTTGGCCGACGACGTGGCGGCGGCAGGATACCGGGTGGCCTGTCCCGAGCCCCGGGGCCTGGGGGCCAGCGCGGTGCCCAACCGGGAGGAGACCCTGGTGACGCTGGCCGCTGATGTGGCCGCGGTGATCTCCGAAATTGGCGGCGGCCCCGCGGTGGTGGTCGGGCACGCCTACGGCAACCGCATCGCCCGCATGACCGCCACCAACCATCCCGAGCTGGTGGAGAGCCTGGTGCTGTTGGCCTGCGGCGGATTCATTCCGGTCACCGGGGAGATGGGCGCGGCGATGGGGACCATTTTCGACCCCCGCAACCCGCCCGAAGCCCGCCTAGACGCGGTGGCTCGGGCGTTTTTCGCACCGGGGAACGACCCCAGCGTGTGGGCCGACGGCTGGTACGGGTCGCTGGCCCGCCATCAAGAACAGGCCACCGTGAACACCCCAGTTAGCGAATGGTGGGCCGGAGGCACCGCCCCCATGCTGGCGGTGCAGCCGGCCGACGACCAGCTGGCCGTGCCGGCCAACGCCGATGCCCTGGTCGAAGCGGTAGGCGACCGCGTGGAGGTGATGGTCATCCCCAACGCCGGCCACGCCCTATTGCCCGAGCAGCCCGAAGCGGTGGCCGAAACGGTGATCGGCTGGCTCAATCGGCGCCGGGCTGAAGCGAGCGTTTGACGGCGTTTCGGCACTAATTTCGGGGCACCTCGTTCCAGGGGATTCCCTTGTCTACTCGGGGTTCGCCGGGGAGGCCGAGGATTTGCTCACCCAAGATGTTGCGCATGATCTCGGTGGTGCCGCCTTCGATGGAGTTGGCCCGAGACCGCAAGAATGCGTGGCCGATCCCGTTCTCGACTCCGGTTTCCGACACCATGTCGGGCCGGCGAAAGGTGTAGTCGAATTCCACTGAGCCGGCTAGGCCCTGAAGGTTTACGCACTCTTCGAAAATGTCCTTGTTCAGCTCGGCATGGATGGCCTTGGCCACCGAGCCCTCGGGGCCGGGATTGCCGGCCCGGCGGTTCTGCGACGCCCGCATGTTGGTGAGCCGCAGCGTCTCGGCCTGGCTCCACAGCTGCATCAACCGGTCTTGGCGGGTCGAGGTTCGCTGCTCAGCAGGCAGCTCGGCCCACACCCGTACCAACTCGGCGATGCTGCCCGAGCCTCGCTTGGGCGAGCCGCCGCCCCCGATCACCGTGCGCTCGTTCATCAGCGTGGTGAGAGCCACCCGCCAACCCTCACCCTCATCGCCGATGCGGTCGGCGTCGGGTACCCGCACGCCGGTCATATACACCTCGTTGAACTCGGCCTCACCGGTGATCTGGCGCAGCGGGCGCACCTCCACCCCCTCGGCGTGCATGTCCAGAGCGAAATAGGTCATGCCCTTGTGCTTGTGGGCATCGGGATTGCTGCGGGCCACCAACATGCCCCGGTCGGCCAGGTGAGCGAGAGTGTTCCACACCTTTTGGCCGTCAATGGTCCACACCTCGCCGTCACGTATTGCCCGAGTGGCCAATCCTGCGAAGTCGCTGCCCGCGCCCGGTTCGGAGAACAGCTGGCACCAGCGCTCCTCGCCGGTGAACATGGGTCGCAGGAACCGGCGCTTTTGCTCGTCGGTGCCGTGGGTCACGACAGTGGGCCCGGCCAGCGTGAAAAAGAATGCACCGGGGTCGGCTGGTCCCGCTCCGGCGTCTCTCAGCCGCCCCTCGATATGGCGTTGGTAGCGAGGAGCCAGGCCGAGACCGCCGAAGCCCACGGGAAAATGCACCCAGGCCAGCCCGTAGTCGTACTGGAAGCCGCGGAACTCCTCCACCGACATGGTGGTGGGATCGTGGTCAGCCAAGAGGGAGTGGATGGCGTCGTCAACTTCTTGGGGGATGCCGTCAGTGCTCACAAGGCCAATTTAGCGAAGCACTCCATTGATTGGCGGGCCGCCACATGGGTTTCCAGGGCATTGAGGTCATCCGAGAACACCTCGACTGCGACAGGGGCGTCGACACCGCGGTCGAACAGATCAGCCAACAGACCGGCGATGTTGCCGTGGCCCTCGCCGGGCATCAGGCGATGGTGAATGCACTCGTGGGCGATCTCATCGGGGGTCGGCTGGCCCACGGGGTCAGCGCCAGTGTCTCCGATCTGGATGGCTTTGATCATGGCTGGGTCAATGGCCGGGTCCACCTGGCCCCGCTCCGGTCCCCGCCACAGGTGCCAGGTGTCGAGCAGCAGTCCCGCGTTGGGACGACCAGCCCGCTCGACAATCTCAGCCGCCACCCGGTGATCGTCCAACGGCGACCAGGAAAAGGGCTCGATCAAGGCCAGAATGCCGTGGTCAGCAGCTTCATCGGCGATTTCGGCCAAAGTCGCTGCGGCTTGTTCCCGGTGCTCGCCCGGCTGCCAGTCGGAATGCTCCAATACCGTGATTGACCGGGCGCCCAAGGCCGCGGCCGAGGCCACCGCATCCTCGGCGCCCTCTGGCGACCGCATCGTCATGACCACTCCGTCGTACTCGGCGACCCGAAGGCTCAGCTCTTTCAACAGATTCACGACGGCGGCATCGTCCCATCCCCGCTCATGCAGCTTGCGGTGCTCCCACCCATAGATCGACAGCCGGGCGAACCCGGCGGCCGATGCGGCCCGGGCCTTGTCATCCCATGGGACCCGGCCGAGTGTCCCCGTGCACAGATAGGGCGGATGGCTCACGGGCCGAGACTAGTGGTGTGTCCCCGCACTACCGTGCGGCCATGGAGTTCGACGCCCGCGACCCGGCCCATGAAATCGAAGGAGTTCCGTTTCACACGCTGGCCCGTATCCGCTCCGAACAGCCCATCTGCCCCTCGCCGAAAGGAGGCTGGTACCTTTCGACTCGCCGCCACATCGACACCGCCCTCAAAGAGGTGGAGATCTTTGTGGCCGATCTGGCCCCGATGGCCGGACTGCCCGGTACCGAGGTGGTTCCGCCCGAAGAGCTGTTCCTGAGCGAGATTCCCGAGCCCCGCCACGGCCGCATCCGGCGGTTGTACAACTCCAATTTTGCCCCCCACCGATTGCGCAACACTGAGGAGTTCGTCACCCGCACCTGTCACCGGCTGCTCGATCCGATGCTGGCGGCAGGTGAGGGAGATCTGCACGCGGGCTACGCCATGCCGATCCCCAGTGCCACGCTGGCCGACCTAATGGGCCTGCCCGCTGAGGCAGGGGAGAAGTTCATGGGCTGGTCATTCGACGGCACGCTCATGCAGCGTCCGGGAACGCCGGGGATCAAGCCATCGGGGCCGCCTATTTTGGACTATTTCCGAGAAGCGCTGGCCGAACGCCGGGCATCGGCGGCTGCCGGTCAGGAACGGCCCCACGACGTGATCATCGGGCTAGTGGACGCCGAGATCGATGGGGTGGCGCTGAGCGACGCCGAGATCGTCACCCAGCTCCAGTTCATGGTCATGGCCGGGGTCCACACCACCCGGGCGCTGCTGGTACACCTGGCCCACCGGCTGCTGCGGGACCGGGAGCTGTTCGAGCGGGTGACCGCGGAGCGCGAGCTGGTAGCTCCGCTGGTAGAGGAATCGCTGCGCCACGATGCCCCGGTGCAGGCCACCACCCGCCGCTGCACCCGTGGTGTCGAGCTCGACGGGGTGGAGATGCAGGCCGGCGAATGGGTGGAGGTGGGCATCGGCTCGGCCAACCGGGACGAGACCGTGTACGACGATCCCGATGCGTTCCGCTTGGACCGTGAAGACCCCCGCGACCACTTGGGGTTTGGTGGCGGCCCCCACATCTGCCCCGGCGCCACTCTGGCCCGTATCGAGGCCACCTGCGCGGTCAATGTGCTGTGCGACCGGGTGGCGGAGATGTCGGTGGTGGATGGGGCGACCTACCCACCGATGCCCGGCGGCATGTCGCATCTGCCCATTCCGGCTCGGCTGATGGCTAAGTAGTCCTCGGCTTCGCCTCAGCGAGCTCGGCGATATAGGCCAGCTCCTCGTCGGTGTCGGCTCGGATGGTGAGGCCGGTGGCCTTGGTGTCCAACCAGCGGGCGAAGCGCTCCTTGATTCGCTGGCGGGAACCGATCAACGCCCCGTCGTCGATGTACTCGTCGGGCACCGCGGCCACCGCCTCATCCCGGCGCCCGGCCATGAACAGCTCCTGAATGCGTTCGGCCGCCTCGCCGAAGCCCCTCCGCACCATTGCGTCGCGGTGGAAGTTGTGCTCCCGGGTCCCGTAGCCCCCCACCAGAAAGGCGAACTGCGGTTTGGCCGAGTCGATGGCCCCCTGCACGTCGTCGGTGATCGACGCCCGGGCCCCCGCCTGGATCTCGATGTCGTTCCAGGTGCGTCCCGCCCGGTCGAGCCCTTTCTGGATGGCCTCGGTGTAGAGGTGGGCGCTGCCCGGGGTGTAGCCCAGCGGCAGCCACCCGTCGGCCAGCTCGGCCATCAACGCAGTGTTGGCCGGCCCGCCGGTGGCCAAGAACACGGGGATGTCAGGGTTCATGTGCAGGATCGACTTGAGCGGCTTGCCGATGCCCAGCGCACCATCGCCGTCATAGGGCAGGCTGATCTGCGATCCGTGGTGGCTAACCGGGCCCTCTCGGGCGAACACCTTCTTGATGATGGACACGTAGTCGCGAAGCAGGGCGTTGGGCTTGCCCCAGGGCTGGCCGTACCACCCCTCCACAATCTGCGGACCCGACAGTCCCAATCCGCAGATGGCCCGGCCCGGACCGGCCAGCGCCTCCAAGGTGCCGAACTGCATGGCAGCGGTCACCGCCGGCCGGGCGGCCACCTGGCACACCGCAGTGCCCAGGCGGATGTGACGGGTATGGGCCGCAATCCAAGCCAGCGGGGTAATGGCATCAATCCCGTATATCTCCGCCGACCACACCGAGTCGTACCCCAACCGCTCGGCTAGTTGCACCCTGGCCAACTGCTCTTTGGCCAGCGGAATATCCAGCTTGGCCTGGTTCCAAAGATCTACCCCGATACCCAGCTTCATATTCTCTGACTATCCCACTCCCGTCGGTCGGCAAGTGAATTGGCGGTGGGTAGAATTCGGCGGTGCCTACAAAGTTCTTGCATCCCTTCGCTCCAGCCGCGGCCGACGACTTCATCACTATCGTGCGGGCCGAGGGCTGCACGCTGTGGGACGACCAGGGCAACCGCTATCTCGATGCCCTGGCCAGTCTGTGGTACTGCCAGGTGGGCCACGGCCGGGCCGAGATCATCGACGCGGTTGCCGGCCAGATGCGGTTGTTGGACGCCTATCAAACCTTCGCCCCGTTCACGAACCAGCCGGCCGAGGAGCTGGCCTCGATGGTGGCCGAGCGGTCGCCGCTGCCCGATGGCCGGGTGTTCTTCTGCGGCTCGGGCTCCGAGGCAGTGGATTCCGCCCTCAAGATCGCCCGGGCAATACACCAGCTTAGGGGCGAGCCCGACCGCCAGGTGGTTATCCGGCGCACCTACGGTTACCACGGCACCAACTTCGGGGGCACCTCAGCCCAGGGCATTGCCGGCAACCGGGAGGGCTGGGGCGACCTGGTGCCTCACTTCGTGGAGGTGCCTCGCGACGACATCGAAGCAGTGAGCACTACCATGGCCGCCAACGAGGGGCGGGTGGCCGCGGTCATCACCGAGCCCATGCAGGGAGCCGGGGGCGTGTTCCCGCCCCAAGACGGCTATTTGCAGGGGCTGCGGCGCCTGTGCGACCAGCACGGGGCCTTGCTCATCATGGACGAGGTGATTTGCGGATTCGGCCGCACCGGCTCCTGGTTTGGGTCCCAGCACTACGGCGTCACCCCTGATCTGATGACGTTCGCCAAGGGGGTCACCTCGGGCTACCAGCCGGTGGGTGGGGTGATTTGCAGCAGAGGGGTGTGCGACGTGCTGGAGCAGCCCGGCTTGGTGCTGCGCACCGGCTACACCTACGCCGGGCACCCCACGTGCATGGCTGCCGGGGTGGCCAATCTGGCCCTCATGGAAAAAGAGCAGCTGGTGCAGCGAGTGCCGCATTTGGCCCAAAAGCTCACCGAGGGGCTGGCCGCACTCCAAGCCGACGGTCTCATCCAGAGCTACCGGGGCACCGGCGCGGTGTATGCCGCTGAGCTGGGCTACGACGCCGCCGCTACTCGGATGCGCTTGCTGGAGGCCGGCGTGGTGCTGCGGCCCGTTGGAACGGCCTTGGCCATATGCCCTCCTCTGGTGATCACCGACCACGAGATCGGCGTGCTGTTCGACACCATGGCCGACGTCTTGGGCCAGGGGCCCGACCAGGGATAGCCCACTCAGCCGATCATCTGGCCGGCGTCGACTCGGATCTCCAGGCCGGTAACGCCCCGACTCCGTTCCGACGCCAGAAACAGCACGGCCTCGGCGATGTCCTCGGGGTCGACGTGCCGGTTTAAGGCTGCGGCCCGTGCGGCCCGATCGGACACCTGCTGGGCGGTCTTGCCGGTCTGATCGGCGATGCCCTGCCACAGACGATCCAGGTTGGCGCCGGTAATGTAGCCGGGGGTGACGATGTTCACCCTGATGTTGTGGGGGCCGAGCTCTCGGGCCATAACCATCGAAGCGGTGTGCATGGCCGACTTGGTGGAGCTGTAAATGGCCATCTTCTCGGGCACTGAATGAGTGCTGAGGGTGCTGATCTGCACGATGGAGCCGCCGCCGACGCCCTTCATGTGCTCGGCGGCGCGACGGCTCACCTCTAGGGTGCCAACCACGTTCAACTCGAAGGAATAGCGGTAGTCGCCCCAGTCGATGTCGGCCACTGTGGCGCGGGCGCCTCCGGCGGTGGCCACGTTCACCACCGCGTCCACCCGGCCCAACTCGGCGGCCGCGGTGTCGGCCAGGGCCGCGGCCGAATCGTGGTGGGCTATGTCGGTGGGAATGGCCAGCACCCGTCGTCCCGTAGCCGCGGCCACCTCGGCGGCCAGCGCCTCAAGCGGCTCGGCCCGGCGGGCCGCCAGGGCCAGGTCAGCGCCATCCGCGGCCATAGCCAGCGCACACGACCGACCCAACCCCGGCCCCGTCCCTGTGATGATGGCCACCTTGCCAGCCATGGAGCGACTATTGCTCATCGTGGTTCCTCGGTCCCATGCCGGCGGTTTGGATTGCTGTTCACGGTTTCTCGGTCCGACGCCGGCGGCATCGGCGCTAATCAGTTTCCGGCATGTCGGGGGCCCAGTTGGCGCCGTTGATGTGGCTGCCGCCGTCCACGTACAGCGTGTTGCCGGTGAGGTACTGGGCGTCCTCCGATGACAAGAACAACGCCACTGGGGCGATGTCGCCCTCGGGGTCGCCCATCCGGCCCATGGGGTTGGCCGCCTCGGCGTTGCGGATGAGATCGGGCATCATCTGCTCCACCCGGCGGGCCGACGCAGTCTTCGCCCCCGGGCAGATCACGTTTACCACGATTCCGTAGGGGGCCCACTCCCGGGCCGCGGTGCGGCTAAGGGTGCGCAGCGCCTCCTTGGCGCAGTTGTACTCCAGCGTGCCCATGTGGGCGTTCACCCCGTTGAGCGAGCACAAGTTCACGATTCGGCCGTACTGCTGATCGCGCATGACCCGGAAGGCGGCCTGCATGGCCCACAGCGGCCCGTAGAGGCCCACGTGCATGGCGTCGTTCATCAACTGGTCGGTCTTGACCTCCACCCGGCACAGCTCGCCGCCGCCCCAGGCGTTGTTGATGAGCACGTCGAGGCGCCCCCAGTGGTCGACGGCGGCATCAACCATGGCCAGCACCTCGCCCTTGTCGGCCACGTCTACTCGCATTGGCCGGGCATCGGCGCCGAACTCGTCACGCAGCTCGCCGGCCACCCGCTCGGCGGCCGCATTGTCGATGTCGGTGACCAGCAGCGTGGCTCCCTCTGCGGCAAACCGACGGCAGATGCCGTGGCCGATGCCGTCGCCGCCGCCGGTGACCACCGCCACCCGGTCGTCCAGTTGTCCCATATCATGCTCCTTTCAGAACTTGCTTGAGTGGGAGAGGGTTCAGAAGGCGATCACCGAGCGCAGGGTCTCGCCCGCTTTCATGGCCGAGTATCCGTCGTTCACCTCGTTGATACCGATTGTGGCCGACACCATCTCGTCGAGCTTGAGCCGCCCGTCGAGGTACAGGTCGATGAACTTGGGCATGTCCAGGCGGAAGCGGTTGCCGCCCATGAGAGATCCCTGAAGCTTCTTCTCGCTCAAGATGATCTCCCCGCCGGGGATGGTCACCTGGCTGGTCATGGGCAGCATCCCGATCACCGTGGCTGTGCCGCCGACGCCGATCATGGCCCAAGCCTGCTCGGCGGTGGCCGAAAGGCCGATGGCCTCGAACGAGTAGTCGGCCCCGCCCTCGGTGATCTCGTGGACCGCGACCACCGGGTCGGTCTCCGAAGCGTTCACCGTGTGGGTGGCGCCCAGGGTACGGGCCATTTCCAGCTTGGAGGCCACTAGGTCCACGGCGACTATGGGCGTGGCTCCTACGATGCGGGCTCCCTGGACGGCCGACAGCCCGATGCCGCCGCAGCCGACCACCACCACGCTCGACCCGGCCGGAACCGCCGCGGTGCGCATGACCGCGCCCAGCCCGGTGGTGACCCCGCAGCCGATGAGGGCGGCCCGGTCGAGCGGCATGTCGTCGCGGATCTTGACCACCGCACGCTCGTGCACCAGCAGTTCCTCGGCGAACGATCCCAGCCCGGCGAAGGCAATACAGCCTCGGCCGTCTTCGAATCTCAGCGATGGGGTGGGGCGGCCCGAGCGCATGGTGTCGGCGTCGAGGCACAGGTAGGGCTTGCCCTGGAGGCAGGTGCGGCACACCCCGCACCACATTGACACGCAGGTGATCACGTGGTCGCCGGGCTTCACGTAGGTCACGTCTTCGCCCACAGCGGCCACAACGCCGGCCGATTCGTGGCCCATCACCATCGACTCCGCCACCGGCCAGTGCCCGTCCATGAAGTGCAAGTCGGAATGGCACAGCCCAGCGTGGGTGGTGCTTATGAGCACCTCGTTGGGATTCGGCTTGTCGACGGTGAGATTCTCGACAACCAGCTCGCCTGGGCTGGTGTGAAGGACGGCGCCGCGCATGGGGTTCTCCTCGGTTGCTGTGTCTTGGGAAAAGAGTAAACGCCTCTAGCTGATTAGGCAGTGTCCGGGCGGCGGGTCTTGTCGCTCTATGGCGGCCTGGCCGTCGGAGCGGCCAGGTCCACCTCCGGCGCCACCCCCCGCCCTCGCGCAACTTCCTCATGCGCTTGCTTGTGCTAGGTAGTGGCCAAGAAATCTTCTACCAAGCTGATGACGTAGCCGATGTCGTCGTCGTCCAGTGAGTGGTTCATGGGGAGCACGACCCCCCGCTCCATGATGGCATCGGCGTGGGGCAGTCCGCCGTCGGGCTGGCGGAAGTCCACTCCGGCCATGAACGGCTGTCGGGTGGCGTTGCCGGTCCACACCGTGCGGGTATCCACTCCGTTGCCGTCGAGGTGGGCTTGGAGGTCGGCCCGCACGAAGCCGGCGTCGGGGGCGATGGTGAGCGGGTAGCACAGCCAGGCGGTGTCCAGCCCTTCGGTCTGGTAGGGGAGGCGGAACCGGTCGGTGCGGTTGGAGAAGAAGTCGGTGTATTGGGCGAAGCTGCGGGTGCGCCGGGTGAAGTTCTGGGGCACCTTGTCGAGCTGTTTCAGCCCGAAGGCGGCGCCGATCTCGGAGGGCTCGAAGTTCCAGGCCAGCTCGTCGAAGATGAACTGGTTGTCGTAGTGGATGCCGTCCAAGTCCTCCCAGAAGTCCCGGTTCCGGCGTTTCGACCCGTAGAAGTGCAGCTCGGAGCGCCGCCCCCAGCGCCGCAGCAAAAGGCCCCGGTCCCGCAAGCCCTCGTCGTCGAGTAGCACCATGCCGCCGCCTCCGGCGCAGGTGATGATGTGCGACGACGCGAAACTGGTGACCGTCAGGTCGCTTCGGGTGCCGGTGGGGGTGCCTCGCAGCGTGGGCCCCAGGGCATCGCAGCTGTCCTCGATGACGAACAGCCCGTGGCGGTCGGCAATTTCCCGAATGGCATCCCAGTCGGGGGCATTGCCGATGAGGTTGGGGGCCAAGATTGCCCTGGTCTCTGGGCCGACCAGGGTTTCGATGGCGCCTACGTCGATCTGGAAGGTATCGGGATCCACGTCGGCGAACACGGGCACCAATCCTGCTCGCACCAGCGGCGCCACATCGGTGGAGAAGGTCACTGCCGCGGTGATGACCTCGCTGCCCGGAGGCAGATCGGCCAACTCGACCGCCAAATACAGCGCCGAGGAGCCTGAGTTGCACATGAGCCCCCGCTGCTTGCCAAACCGCTCGGCCACCGCCCGTTCAAAGGCGTTTACATTTCGCCCTGGCCACAGCGCGGCGGCCCCGCTCCGTAGCACCTCCACCACCGCATCGATCTCGGCCTCATCATGCACGCTGGCCGCATAGAAAATCCGCTCGCCCATTCGCTTTCAGTCTGCCCCACCTGCTCCGGGAAGCCGTGATCAAAGCAGCAGTCCAAGCCTGCGCCGAACAGTTCAGTTTGTTGGCTTCAGACAGTGTGGCAGGGGTCGGAGTGGCCGGCGGACATGGCTTCGAGGAAGCCGGAGGCGCGTTCTTGGCGGGGGTAGCGGTTGGCCAGTTTCCAGAAGGCGGGACTGTGGTTGGGCTCGCTTAGGTGGGCCAGTTCGTGGACTATGACGGCGTCGAGAACCCAGGCGGGCACTCGGGCGAGACGGGTAGAGATGCGGATGGTGCCCCGAACCGAGGTGCACGAGGCCCAACGGTCGTTTTGCTCGGCCCAGGTGACCGACTCCGGCGGTTGCAGGCCGTAGCGGTAGGCCAGTTTTGCGGCTCGCTCGGCCAGGTTCACACCTCCGGCTTCAGCAGCCCGCTTGCGCTCGAGGCGTACCACCAGACTCGCCACCATCTCGGCCTCGGCGTCGGGGGTCATCCCGGCGGGAACCCGTACCTCGATGCAGTCGGGCAGGATCTTGGCTGCGGCCGTCTTGCGGCGCTTCGGGCTGCGGATGACGCGGATCGGAAGCCGCGGCGGCGCCTCCGGGGCTGCATCAACGGCCACGTCCAAATCGGCCCCTGATGCCGTGTTTACGAGGGTCGAATTCACAGTGCGACCATACCGACGGGGGATGACGGTTTGGTGGATACTGGCGCAGCCAAGCGACTGCGGTAACGTCCGACCAAAACCAAGGGGGAGATTGAAATGGCTGATCAGACCAAGACCCAGGCCGCGTGGGCCGAGATGGTTGACGCCCTTTCGGAGGTGAGCGACCGCTTCTGTGGCGAGGAGTGGGGGGTGTCCGGCGACCAGGACATCGCCGACAGTCACCGCCTGGTGCTGCACATCCTCCAGTCGGCGCTTTTCTCCCACGCCGAGTTCGACCCCGAGCGCCCGGTGTGGCGCCGAATCGTGTCGCCCACCCGCAAGTTCACCGGCGACAACGCCGATGCGGTGTACTTCGAGGCTCCGGTGAGCGGCGACCTGGCCTACCGGGTCACCGGAAATCTGGCCGGAGCGGTCTACACGTCGTTCACCGTGGAGCTGGGTTCTGCCGACGGCAAGTACGCCACCGGCACCGGCGGCGTGCTCAACGATGACGACATCGACGTGGACGCCGAGGGCAACTACGAGGTGTTCTTGGGCGGTGAACCCCGGGACCGCAACTGGCTGGACCTGCCCGCCGACGCGGGCCGGATCACCACCCGCCACTACTTCGAGGTGCCCAAGCCGGCCGCGGCTGACGAGTCGCTCCACATTCCCCTCACCATCGAGTGCCTGTCGCCGGTGGGCCCGGCCACGCTGTGGACCGACGAGACGGTGGCCGCAGCCATCAACCGGGTCAACAACCACGTGCTGGGCAAAACCCTCCAGCAGCCCATCCCCGGCACCTACCCCATGCCGTCGTGGGTCAGCCGCGAGCCCAACGTGCTTCCCGACCCCCAGCCCCCCGGCACCATGGGTTTCGCAGCCTTCGACGCCTACTACACCCTGGGCCGCTATGTGCTCGGCCCCGACGAGGCCCTGGTGATGACCGGGCGGTGGCCGGAGTGCAAGTTCGGCAACGTGTGCCTGTGGAACGCGGCTGGCCAGACCTACGACTACGCCAACCGCGTCACCAGCCGCAACCGGGCCAACACCACCTTGGAGGCCGACGGCTCGTTCAAGATGGTCATCGCCCACGAAGACCCCGGTGTGTACAACTGGCTGGACACAGAAGGCCGCCCCTCCGGCAGTATTTTCTGGCGGTTCTTCCTGCCGACCAGAGGCGTGGAACGTATCGAGCCGGAGTTGGTCAAGCTGTCAGATCTGCGCTGAGAGCGCTCAAAGCATCGACGTCGAACCCGTAGAGGTCGGCGGCGTTGCCCCCCACCAACTGGGCTACCTCGTCATCAGGCCGTCCGGCGAACTGCTCGACCAGCATTTCCTGGGAGCGGGGCCATGTGCCCTCGATATGGGGGTAGTCGGAGCCCCACATCAGATGTCCGGCACCAAGCAGATTCACCACCTCCACTTCCTCGGGATCGGTGAAGCCCGCCCCGAGATACACCTGGCGGCGGAAGTACTCACTGGGCTTGAGCGGCAGGTCTCGACGGAGCTGGTCGAACATCCTCAGCTCGTAGAAGTGGTCCAACTCGTCCAGCGTTGCCGGGGCCCACGAAGCTCCCTGCTCGTTCATCACCATGCGCAGGCCCGGGTGACGCTCGAAGGCACCCGACCACATGAGCAGCCAGAACGGGCGGTGGGCGTACCAGCTGATCTCGGTGAGGAAGATGCCCAGTGAGCCGGTGAAGTCCCCGTAGTTGGGGGTCCAGCCGGAGTGGGTGTGAACCGCCAGCCCCTCATCGGCGCAGGCCGCCCACACCGGCTCATAGCGGGGATGGTTGTACAGCGGGTTATCGCCGGTCCCGCTGCACAGCAACACGCCACCGAATAGCCCCAGATCGCGCATCTGTCGGATCTCGGCCACCGTGGTGCCAATGTCGTCAACGGTTATCAGGCCCACACCGGCCCTTCGGCCAGGAGCGTCATTGCAGAAGTCGCCCAGCCAGCGGTTGTATGCCCGGCAACCGGCCAGCCAGAGGGCCGGGTCCTGCTCGTATTGGTAGGTCATCAGTCCCACGTCGAAGGGGGTCACCGACGGGTCGCCCGCTCCGGGATACAGCACCTCGGCGACGGTCCCGTCGGCCTCGAGCTCTCGAAGCCGCCGGGCCGAGTCCCAGCCCCCGCCAACGCCACCGGCGGCCACCTCCTCGATCGTGCCGAACTCTTCTAGGGCCTGTTCGCTGTAGATGGCCGCGCCGGTGTGTTCGGCCTTTCTCCTTTTCTTGCTCGCGGTGTCGCCTAGCCACTGGTCGTAGGCGTCTTCTAGTCCGGGGTCCAAGTACTGCCGGTAGGTGTCGGGCAGCGCACTGGCGTGGCAGTCGGCGGAGATCATCAACAGGCCTTCCATGGCTCAATTGTGACCGCCGACAATGGGGTGCGCGGAATCAGGCCGCCGGTCGGGGAGAATGTCGGGATGCAATTGCAGGGCCAAACGCCCGAGCTGCCCGACGGGCTTGACTGCGTCGATCCCGATGTGTTGCAAAAGCTGCGTAATGGAGTGATTGAGAGGCTCCCCGAGCGCGCCCTCGACTGCCTGCCCGCCGAAGTGCGGGATCAGATCCCTGACGAGCTGATCGAGTTCGCCACCAACAACCCCGAATTGGCGCTGGCGGCAGTGCTCATTGCGGTAGTGGCGTCACTGGTGTTCTTGTACAAGCTGATGAAAAGGGCCTTCATCGTCGCCCTGATCTTCGGTTCGGTGGCGGGAGCGGCCTGGTGGTGGTGGCTGGCCGGCGCCCAATAACGTGCCACCATGACCAGCCGGCCACTTTGGGTGCCTGACCGGGATCAGGCCTCCCAAACCAATCTGGCCCGCTTCGCCGCCGGCGTGGGAATCAACATAGGAGCCGACGGAGGGTACGAGAGTCTGCACCGGTGGTCGGTAGAAGACCTGGGCGGCTTCTGGTCGGCGGTATGGGACTTCTGCGGTGTAGTGGCCTCGGATCGGGGAAGTGCAGCGCTAGTCAGGGCCGATCACAATGCCGACGTGAGGTTCTTTCCCGACGCTTGCCTCAACTTCGCCGAGAACCTGATGGACGGCGGCGACGACGATATAGCCATGGTGTTCGCCGATGAGTCCGGTGCCCACATGGAGACAACCCGAGGACATCTCCGTGCGTTGGTATCCCGGCTGGCGTCGGCTATGCGGGCCCAGGGTGTGAGTCCCGGCGATCGGGTGGCGTGCTGGATGCCCAACATTCCCGAGGCCTATGCCGTGATGCTGGCCGCGGCCTCGGTGGGGGCGGTGTTCTCGTCCACGTCTCCCGACTTCGACACCGCCGGAGTGCTCGACCGCTTCGGTCAGATCGAACCCGTGATTCTGTTCGCGGTTGACGGATATGTCTATGGAGGCAACCAGTTCGACTGTCGGGCGCGTCTGGCTGAGGTTCGAGCTTGCTTGCCCACCCTTGCTGCCACTGTGATGCTGAACCGCACAGGTCCTGGCGACCCGCCCGACGGCATCGAGGACTTCGATGCCTGGATCGAGCCGCATCCCGCCGGGCCGATCCAGTTCGAGCAGCTTGCCTTGGACCATCCGCTGTACGTGCTGTACTCTTCGGGCACCACCGGTCAGCCCAAATGCATCGTCCACCGGGCTGGCGGCATCCTGCTCAAGCATCTGTGCGAGCACCAGCTCCACTGTGATGTGCGCTCCGGCGACCGGATTCTGTATTTCACCACCACCGGATGGATGATGTGGAACTGGCTGGCCTCGGCGATGGCGTCTGGGGCCGCCGCGGTGGTGTGGGACGGCAACCCCGCCCATCCGAGCCTCGAAGCCCTGTTCGACGTGGTCGACCGGGCCGGAGTCACATTGTTTGGAACATCGGCCCGCTACATCGACTCGTTGCGCAAGGCCGGTATCTCGCCGCGCCACACCGACAGCCTGGGCACGCTGCGGACGATCTGCTCCAACGGGTCGCCGTTGTCGCCCGACGGATTCGAATACATCTGCGCCACCGAGCACGGAGGCTATGTGATTTCGGGCCGGTCCGACGCCACCTTGAACCCCGGCGGGGTCCGCATCGGCACGGCGGAGATGTATCGCCTGGTTGATGGCATGGACGAGGTTGTCGAGAGCGTTGTGGTGGGCCAGCCAGTCGATGGAGACACTCCGGTGGCAAGCGAGGAAGGCGAAACTCCCGTCGGCAGCGACACCCGGGTGGTGCTGTTCGTGAAGCTGGCCGCCGGCGTTGTCCTCGACCACGATTTGGAGGCCGGCATTCGGGCCGTCATCCGGTCCGGAGCTTCCCCCAGGCACGTGCCCGCGGTGATCTGCGCGGTGAGCGACATCCCCCGCACTCGTAGCGGCAAGACAGTGGAGTTGGCGGTCCGCGACGCCGTGAGCGGGCGGCCGATCGCCAACATCGAGGCGCTGGACAATCCGGAGGCGTTGGACTATTCCCGCAACCGACCGGAGCTGGTATGACCACAAATCTCACCATCAAGAACACGCTGCCCCGGCTGCGGAGCCTGTTGTTCGCCCCGGCCAGCCGACCCGACATGTGCGCCAAGCTGCCCCGCAGCGGTCCCGATGGCGTGGTGCTCGACTTGGAGGACGCGGTGGCTCCCGCGGCCAAAGCCGAAGCTCGCCGGCAAGCAGCCTCCACGGCTGCCGAACTGCGTCGCCAGCACGCTGATCTGGCCGTGTTCGTGCGGGTGAATCCGCCGGGCACCGAGTGGTTCGCCGCCGACATCGCCCAGAGTCTGGCTGCTGAGCTGATCGGCGTGGTTGTGCCCAAGCTGGAAGGCCGCACCCAGGTTGACCGGGTCCACGAGGCGCTGTCGGAGGCAGATCGCGGCCATCTCCGGCTCCTGGCGGGCATCGAGACCGCTACCGGTGTGGCCAGAGCCGCCGAAGTGCTCGAGCACCCCAGGGTCGATTTGGCTTATTTCGGTGCCGAGGACTTCATCACCGACATGAGCGGCGTCCGCACTGACGACGGTCTGGAGGTGCTGTACGCCCGCTCCCAGGTGGCGCTGGCCGCCCGCCTGGCCGGGGTGCCGGTTCTCGACCAGGTGGTGACCGCGTTCGGTGACGAAGAGCGCTTCTTGGCCGACGCCGCCGTGGGGCGGTCTATCGGCTACAGCGGCAAGCTCTGCATCCACCCCGCCCAGGTGCCGCTGGCCAACCGGTGCTTCTCCCCGTCGCCCGAGGAGCGGGAGCGGGCCCGGGCGCTGCTGGCCGTATGGGACGAAGCCCAGGCCCGAGGCGAAGCGTCGGTGGCCTATGAGGGCCAAATGATCGACGAGCCGTTGGCGCGTCGCGCCCGAGCGCTGCTGGACGAATGACTGCCGCCAATACCGGTATGGGAGGCTAAGCGCATGGCAAAGCGTCGTGACAAAATCCGCCTTTCTCCCGAGGAGCTCGAGGTATTCATCGAAGAGCAGAAGAGCCTCCAGGTGGCTACCATCAACCGAGACGGCACCCCCCATTTGAGCACTCTGTGGTTCGCAGTGGTGGATGGCGACATCGTGTTCGAGACCTACACCAAGTCGCAGAAAATCAAGAACCTGGAGCGGGACACCCGCATCGCGCTGCTGCTGGAGGACGGTCTTGAGTACGACAAGCTCAGGGGCGTAGCGATCAATGGGCATGCCGAGCTCCACACCGACCCTTCCGTGGTCCACCGCTACGCCCTGGAGGTGATGGATCGCAACAACCCCGATGTCGATCGGGATATGCTGTCAAAAGCGGCCGAGAGCATGGCCCTGAAGCGCACGGCGGTGGTGGTCAAGGCCGAGAAGGTCATCAGCTGGGACCACACCAAGCTGAGTGGCACCTACTGAAACCGCTTGTGCCCTCAGCATCGCGGCCCCCAGTCCGCGCCCGGTGTCGACTGACCGGCCGGTAGCGTTGGGGGTCTGGTGAAGGACCTGTTGAGGTGGCTGTCCCACCTGCTCCGGCTCGCTGTGCTCATGCCCATGCTGGCGCTGGCCTTGGCCGCCACCCTGTTCGTGGCATGGCCTCCAACGGCCGATGTGCTGAAGTCGTGGGAGTCCACCGCGGTGGAGGTGAATCTCACCGAGAACGTAAGCCTGAATGAGCTGTCAATCCGGTCCTACGTGTACGACGCGGATCGCCGGATCATCGATGTGTTCAGCTACGTCGAGAACCGGGGTCTGGTGGATCTCGACGACATATCCGAGCAGGTGAAAAACGCAGTGATCGCCATCGAGGACGAGAACTTCTACCTGCACACCGGCATCGACCTCAGTGCGGTATTCCGGGCGGGTCTCGAGAACGTCGGGGCCGGGGGCATCACCCAGGGCGGGTCCACCATCACCCAGCAGCTCATCAAGAACCTGGTGGTGGGCAACAAGGTCGAGGCCGAGCGCAAGCTCCAGGAGATGGCCATGGCCAAGCGCCTGGAGCGGGAGATGGGCAAAGACGAGATCCTCCACCTCTATCTCAACACGGTGTACTTCGGTCAGGGGGCCTACGGCGTGCAGGCTGCCGCCGAGGTGTACTGGGGGCTGGACGCCGCCGATCTGGGTTGGGGGGAGGCCGCGCTGCTGGCCGCTCTCATTAGCAACCCCAGTGGCTACGACCCCATCTACAACCCATTGGGGGCCCTGCGCCAGCGGCGCATCGTGCTGAACCGGCTGGCTGAGCTGGGCTACATCACGCAGGAGCAGGCCGACCTGTTCCACCTCCAGCCGCTGCCCACCGAGATTGACGAGATCGAGCTGCCCCCTAGGAGCTACTTCGTGGAGGAGGTGAAACTGCAGCTGCTCGACGACCCCCGGTTTCTGGGCGGGAGTCCCGATGATCGCTTCAACCTGGTGTTCAACGGCGGCCTCAGCATCTACACCACCTTCGACCCCGTCGCCCAGCGACAGGCCGAGGACGCGGTAGCCGCCACCCTGGTTGAGTACAACGAGGGAGAACACGGCGGCGTGGAGGCCACCATGGCCCTGGCCGCCCTCGAGCCCGATACCGGGGCGGTGCGAGCGGTGGTGGGGGGACCGGGATTTGCCCAGGATCAAGAGGAGTTCAACCTGGCCACCCAGGGCTCCCGCCAGCCGGGGTCGGCGTTCAAGACGTTTGTGATGATGACCCTGTTCGAACAGGGATACCAGCCCAGTGACCGGATCAGCGGGCGGGGGCCTTGCCAGATTCCCAATCCCGGCGGCGTCCCAGACCCATATGTGGCCAACAACTTCGCCAGCTCGCCGGGACAGGTGGACTCCATCACGAATCAGATCAGGGTTTCCTCCAACTGTGCGTTCTTGCGGCTGGGCCGGGTGGCGGGAATTGAACCGGTCATCGACACCGCATCAAAGATGGGCATCACCACCGAGCTGGAGCCGGTCGCATCGCTCCCGCTGGGGTCTGAGGAAGTCCACCCCATCGACATGGCGTCGGGCTACGGAGTGATGGCCACCGGCGGGATCCGCTACGAGCCGTATTTCATCGAGCGGATCGTCGACCGCCAGGGCAACGTGCTCTACGACCACGAGCTGTCGGGCCAGCGGGTGGTATCAGAGCGCTCGAGCTGCTGGGCCACCGACGTGCTCGAGAACAACATGGTCAACGGCACCGGGCGACGGGCCCAGCTTCCGCTTCAGACCGCCGCCGGCAAGACCGGCACCACCGAGGAGTCGGCTGATGCCTGGTTCGTGGGATTCACCCCCCATCTGGCCACCGCGGTGTGGCTGGGCAACCCCAACGAGCGCATCCCCATGCGCAAGGTGACTGGCAGCTCCTATCCGGCGGCGGCGTGGGGCCGGTTCATGACCAGCTACCATGAGGGCCTTGAGGTGGTGGACTTTCCGAATTGTTCCAGCGAGCTCCGGATCAGCGAGCTGATAGAGCTGGAGGACGTGTTTACCGTGGGTGTTCCCTGCGCGACGCCGCTCGAGCCCGAAGACCCGGAGGTGATCGTGCCGATCATCGTGCCGGTGGACACCGACGACGATGGCACTCACGACGCCTGCGTGGACCTGTTGATCACCGAAGGAGTCGAGCCCTGCGGGTTCAGCGAGTTCGCGGTGGAAGGCGGAGAGCCCATTCCTCTTTACTGCGGGACCCCCTCGCCCATCGAGGTGGAATGCCTCGACGGGCAGTTCCCCCTGGACTCAAACGATGACGGCGTCGCCGATACCTGTGTGGGCCCCGGATCCGGTAGGGGCTCCCCGGACGACCCCGACTCCGATGTCGGGCCAGAACCCGTTGACGGCCCTGATCCGGGCGCGGTGTCTGATCCCGAACCCTGATCACTAGGATCGCATCGTGAGCGATGATCAATTCCAGCGTCTGCTGTCGGTGCAAGACCACGACACCCGGATCGACCAGCTTCGCCATCGCTTGGACACTCTGCCCGAGCAGGCCGCCCTGGCCGCCAGCCAACAGGCTCGTCAGCAGGTCGACAATCAGCGGGAAACGAAGCAGGTCAAGCGCTTGGAGCTCCAGCGGACGCTCAAGCGCAATGAGGACGAGCTGGCCGCCCTGGAAGACCGAGCCAAGCGGGAGAAAGACCGGCTCTACTCCGGAGAGATCTCCGGCACCCGGGAGCTGCTGACCCTCCAAGAGGAGGTGGACGGACTGCGGTCCCGCTGCTCCGATATGGAAAGCGATGCCTTGGAGCTGATGGAGGCGATCGACGAGATCGAAACGGAGGTTGAAGCGCTGGCCACCGGGCTCGAGTCCGCTGAAACCGCTGTGGCCGCCGCTCAGAAAGAGCTGGCTGAGGCTAAAGCGGTTGTCCGAGCCGAGATCGACCAAGAGAGCGCCGCACGCTCAACCGAGGCCGCCGACATCGGTGAAGCGGCTCTGGCCAGCTATGAAGACCTGAGAACCAGAATGGGCGGGGTAGCTGTGGCCCGGCTCCGCAATGGCACCTGCGAGGGCTGCCACCTCGGGCTGTCGGCCATGGAGTTGGACCGCATCCGCCACGCACCGGCCGACGAGGTGTGCCATTGCGAGGAATGCGGCCGCATCTTGGTGCGGACCTGACCGGTAAGGCCCGGTGTTCTTCTGGTTCTTGGCCCTCAGCTTTGTGCTGGTGGCGCTGGTATTCGACTCTCCGGCGCTGGACTACCGGATGGTGATGCTCGGCTCAGTGCTGCCGGTGATCGAGCTGCTGGCCGGGGGTCCGTGGGCGCTGCACACCCTGCTGGCCCCATTGGTGGTACTGGTGATGGTGATGCTGGTTACCGCGGGACGCCGCCTGGCCCGCCGCCGGTGGCTGGGCCTGCCCATCGGGCTGTTCCTGTACTTGGTGCTGGATGGGGCCTGGTTGCGAACCGAGTTGTTCTGGTGGCCGGTTCTGGGGGTGCGGGTGGACAGCGGCGACCTGCCCGACTTTAAGCCCGCGGCGCTGCTGATCGCGATGGAGTTGATCGGAGTGGCCGTGGGGGCCTGGGCGGTTCGCCGCTACGGCCTAACCGACCGGGAGCGGCTACGCCTGTTCTGCACCCAGGGCCAGCTGGATCGGGTTCAGATGGGAGGTGCCCGGCCGCGGCAGCGCTGATACGCCCATCTCTGGGGGCTCCGAAGGGATTGGACGGTGAGTCGGCCTGTAGGCGGGATTCTGTCCGGGTCCTTGCGGACCTTGGGCGGCCATCCATCTACGCGGCCTACCCGGGGACTGCCCCTGACGGGGCGGCGGGCCACCATGTCCCCTGCTTGGCCTTGCTCCCGGTGGGGTTTGCCGAGCGAGCCGGGTCGCCCCGGCCCCTGGTGCGCTCTTACCGCACCGTTTCACCCTTGCCTGTGCCCGGAAATCCGGGCCATCGGCGGTTTGTTCTCTGTGGCACTTTCCTTTGAGTCGCCCCGACTGGCCGTTAGCCAGCACCGTTGCCCTGCGGAGTCCCGACCTTCCTCGACGCCGAGGCCGAAACCCCGACGCCGCGGCCACCCGGCCGACTCACCGTCGCATCCAGTCTGCCAGCCTCGCCATCGTGAGGCGAGGGGGTTTTACAGGCCGATATCAGAGAGCTCGGGGTACCAGCGGGAGGCCCGCTGCACGGCATCGTGCCAGCGATCGCGCTCCACGGAGGCCTGGGGCTCAATCACCGCTCGGGGCGACCACGAGTCGGCCACCTCCTGCCAGCTCGACCACTGGCCCAGCGCCCGGCCGGCCAGCACCGCCGCGCCCAGCGCAGTTCCCTCCGGAACCGGGCACAGCTCCACCGTCCGGCCCAGGGTGTCGGCCAGGATCTGGATGAACACCGGATTCTGCGACATCCCGCCGTCCACTCTGAGCCGCTCCAAGCGGTGGCCGCTGTCGGCCTCGGCGGCTTCCACCAAGTCGGCGGCTCGCTGGGCCACCCCCTCGAACACCGCCCGCACGATATGGGCCGCGGTGGTTCCCCCGGTGAGGCCAAATAGCGCCCCCCGGGCCCCGAAGTCCCAGTACGGTGTGCCCAGGCCGTAGAGGGCCGGCACGTACACCACCCCGCCGGTGTCGGCCACGCTTCCGGCCAACTCGGTCGACTCGGCTGGGTCGGCCAGCAGGCCCACATCGTCGATCAGCCAGCTCATGTTTGACCCTGCGGCGATCATCATCGCCTCCACGCCCCACACGATGGCCCCGTCTTCCTGCCAGGCCACGATGGGAAACGTGCCCCGGTCGCTGCGCTTGTCGGCAATCGGCCGGTCGGGGCCGGTGCACACGTCCAGGAAGGCGCCGGTGCCGAATGTGAGCTTGGCCAAGCCCTCGAGCACGCAGCGCTGTCCGATCAGCGACGACTGCTGGTCGCCGATGATCCCTGCGATGGGAGGGGCACCTGGAAGGGCGGTGGCCGCGCCCACCACGCCGGTGGAGTCCACGATTTCGGGCAGGCAGCTAGATGGCACCCCGATCCTGTCGGTGATCTCGTTCGACCAGCGGGTTCCGTCGTCGCTGAGCATCCCGCTCATAGCGGCATTGGAGGGATCCACCACGTGACTGGCGCCCTGCGACAAGCACCACACCGCCCATGTGTCCACAGTTCCGAAGCAGAGGTCACGGGTGCGGTCGGGGTCGTGCTGGTCGAGCAGCCAGACCAGCTTGGTGGCCGACTCGTTGGGCACCAGCCGAAGTCCCTCGGCCTGCCACACCAGGCATTCGCCCACTGTGCGGAGATCCTGCCAACCCAAGGCCGGACCCACCGGCTCGCCGGTCTGCCGGTCCCACACCACCGCCGAACCCCGCTGGTTGGTTACGGCCACCGCGTCGACGCCGCCAACCTCTTTGATCACCTCCGTGGCAGTCTGAAGGATGACTCCGGCCATCTCGTCGGCGTCGAACTCCACCAGTCCCGGCTCGGGCATGTCGGGCGGCGTGCGCTGCTGGCGAAAGCAGATCACCCGGTGCCCGTCGGTCACCGCCGAGCGGATGCTGCTGGTGCCCACGTCTATGACGCAAATGTTCATGAAAGAGATTGTGGCAGGGCGGGGATGATGGTCCACACTAAGACGGTGAACCTGGACGAACACGGAGGGTGGGCCGGGTTGTTCCGGCGGCTGACGGAAGGCGGCCACCTCACCACCGATGCGGCCAATGCGGCTATGACCGAAATACTGAACGGAGAGGCGACACCGGCGCAGATCGGTGGATTCGTGATGGCCCTGCGCACCAAGGGGGAGACCGCCGAGGAGCTGGTCGGCCTGCTGTCAGCGATGCGCGCCGCTTCGGAAACAGTCCCATTGGACGCCGCCGGCCTCATCGACACGTGTGGCACCGGCGGCGATCACAGCGGGAGCATCAACGTGTCCACCGCCGCGGCGCTGGTAGCCGTGGGGGCGGGGGCCAGAGTGTGCAAGCACGGCAATCGGTCGGCCTCGTCGCTTTGCGGCTCAGCCGATGTGCTGGAAGAGCTGGGTGCGGTCATCGACCTCGGCCCGGTCGGGGTGGCCCGGTGTGTGACTGAAACCGGCTTTGGCTTCTGTTTGGCTCCTCGATTCCACCCGGCCATGCGCCATGCCGGTCCGCCCCGCCGGGAGTTGGGGGTGGGCACGGTGTTCAATTTCCTGGGGCCGCTGGCCAATCCGGCCGGTGTCAGGCGCCAGCTGGTGGGAACCAGCGACCGGGCGATGGCCGAGATCATGCTGGAGGTGTTGTCCGCCACCGGCTCGGAGCGGGCCATGATCGTGCACAGCCACGACGGTTTGGACGAGCTGTCGACCACCAGCCCGACCGACGTCTGGGAGCTGCGGGGCGGTGATACGCTCCGCTACACAGTGGACCCAGCAGAGTTCGGTTTGGCACCGGCAACCCTAGATGACCTGAGGGGAGGGGATGCATCGGTCAATGCCGACTGCCTGCGCCGGGTATTCGAAGGCCAGGGGGGAGCGCACCGGGATATCGTGACGCTCAACGCGGCTGCCGCCCTGGTGGTAGCCGAGGTTACCGACACATGGGCAGAAGGGCTGGAGGCTGCCGCGGCGTCGATAGACGAGGGCCTGGCTGGGCAGGTTCTTGAGAATTTCGTCTCAGTCTCCAATAGAGCTCGCGCCGAGGAGGAACAAGGATGAGAACGGGAGATAGTCCTACCAATGAAGTTCTGAGAGAAGCGTTGATGGCCGTAGTGGAGGTGGCTCGGAAGGGGCTGAAGGAGAAGCCTCCGGTGGACCCGCCGACGCGGTTGAAGCAGTTCCTGACATTCAAGAAGTTCTCGGAACGGGCCTTGGACCGAGTGCGCCAGGTGGTGGAAGACGACGAAGAGTTCCGAGAACGAGTGGTGGAGGCCATCAGCGAGGAGAAGATGAGCCGGGTCGGGTGGCTGTGGCTGGCCCGCCCGGACGGCTGGGAGCTGGAGTGCGCAAAACTGTCCGCGGTGGCCGAGCAGGAGTCGGAAATGGCAGCCGACGCTCAGAGCCACCAAGTGCTGGAGCAGAGGTTGCGAAAGGCCGAGGCAGCGTTGGAGAAGGCCGAGCGTCAGCGGGAGAAGGCCTGGCGCGACCGCGATGAGGCCCGATTGGAGGCCTCGCAAGCCCGCGCCGAGGCCCGTCAATCCCAAGAGGAGTCCCGCGGGCTGGCTGGCGAGTTGGCCCAGACTCGTGGAGATCGGGACGCCATCCAAAAGAACCTGGAGCGCATCCAGCGGAAGGAGTCTCGAACGGACGACAGGCTCAAGAAAGCCCAAAAGGAGATCGAGCGGCTCAACAAGCAGCTAAGAGATTCTCGCCAACAGCACGAGGAAGAAGTCGGAAAACTCAAGGAGCGATTGTCGGCGGCTGAGGAGGAGGTGGCCGCGGCGCGGGAAGCAGGGTTCGAGCCTCCTAAGGAACCCGAGCCCGAGTCTCCGCCTCCGCCTACTCGTCGGACACCGGTTACCTTGCCTCCCGGCTTGCTCAAGGACACCGTGGATGCCACAGAGCACCTTCTGCGGACACCCAAGGTGGTGATGCTGGTGGACGGCTACAACGTGACCTTTAAGAGCTGGCAAGAGTTGCCGGTACGGGAGCAGCGGATGCGTCTGTTACAAAAACTGGAGGAAATGAGCGCCCGGTACCCAGAGGCCGAGGTTGTGGTGGTCTTTGATGGCACGGCGACCGACTACGACTACATCTCCACCACGGCTCGTTCGCTCGGGGTGACCGTTCGCTTCTCCTCGGCGGGTGTCGAGGCCGACGATGTGATCATCGAGCGATGCCGCGATTATCCGCTGTGGCAGCCGTTGGTGGTGGTTTCCCACGACAGCCGGGTCCGGGAGAGCGCGCGGAAGCTGGGGGCCAATCTTGTTCAGCCCAGCAAGCTCCTCGCGCTGATGGGCGTTGAGATGGACGATGGAGACGACTTTGTGGGGTTCGCGGTACGGTGAGCACTGTCAGCGCCGATGACGTGATCGCCGCCGGATTGGCTGCGGGACTCGACTCCGTCGGGGTGGCTTCGGCCGAGCCGTTCGAGTCCACCCGGGTCACGCTTATGGAGCGGCGAGAACGAGGGCTGCACGGGGGGATGGCCTTCACCTACTGCAACCCCGACCGTTCCACCGACCCCGCAAGAGCCGTTCCTGGCGCCCAGTCCCTGGTGGTCGGCGCGCTCGGCTATCGCAAATCCGCTCCGGCCGCTCCGGACCGGGCCGCGGGGCGGGTGGCTGCCTACGCCCGAAGCGACCACTACGCCAAGCTGCGAGGTTCCCTGGGCCACATAGCCGAGATCCTGAGGAGCGTTGGGCACAAGGCCGCGGTGGTGGCCGACGACAACGCGCTGGTGGATCGGGAGGCGGCTCGGCGGGCCGGGCTGGGATGGTACGGCAAGAACAGCAATATCCTGCTGCCCGGTCAGGGGAGCTGGTTCGTGCTGGGTTCGGTGATCACCACCGCCGCGCTCGAACCCTCGACCCCGGTTCCCGATCAGTGCGGGCCGTGTCGCCGCTGCTTGGAAGGCTGCCCGACCGGCGCCATTGTGGCCCCTGGCGTGGTCGACGCCCGGCGGTGCTTGGCCTGGCTGGTGCAGGCCGACGGAGAATTCCCCCTCGAGTTCCGCGAGGCGCTGGGCGATCGGATCTACGGCTGCGACGACTGCCAGGAGGTGTGCCCGCCCAACCGACAGGCCGAGTCGAACGGCAGCAGTGCGGGGAAAGGGCTCGATGATGGCATTGCCTGGGTAGACCTTGTGGACCTGCTGGAATCGGACGACGACGAGCTGATGGCCCGCTACGGCCGCTGGTACATCCCTCGGCGGGAGCCTCGCTATGTGCGGCGCAACGCGCTGATCGCACTGGGGAACTCAGGGCGGGGGGCCGATCCTGAAGTGATTGAAATCGTGCACCGCTATCTGTCGGATCCCGATCCCATGCTGGTCCACCACGCAGACTGGGCCGCCCGTCGCCTCGGTGTGGGCTCAGTGGCGACGGTTTGAACAATGGCCCGGCACCTGCTGGTTACCAACGACTATCCCCCCAAGCTCGGGGGCATTCAGAACTACCTGTGGGAGCTGTGGCGCCGGCTGCCTCCTGACGATGTCTGTGTTCTGACCCGCTCCCATCCCGGAGATGCGGAATGGGATGCCCGGCAAAATCACCAGGTGATCCGCTCTCCCCGCCAGTTCCTTCTTCCCACCCCTGATATGGGCGAAGAGATCACCGAGTTGGCCGACGAGATCGGCGCCGAACTGGTCCTCTATGACCCCGCCGTTCCCTTGGGAGCGCTGGCCCCGCGCTTGCCCCATCCCTATGGCGTGATTCTCCACGGTGCTGAGGTGACCGTTCCGGGACGTCTGCCGGGAACCAAGCAGGTCCTAGCCCAAGTGCTGCGCGGCGCGATGGTGGTTGTCACCGCCGGCCGGTATTCGGTGGCTGAGGCCGAAAGGGCCGCGGGGGGACCGCTGCCCGCAGTCATCGTGCCCCCGGGGGTGGATATCGAGCGCTTCAAGCCCCTGAATGCGGCCCAGCGGCGACAAGCCCGCCTTCGGTTCGGTCTACCCGTCGACGCCCCGGTGGTGGCGTCGATCAGCCGGTTGGTGCCTCGCAAGGGCATGGATGTGCTGATCTCGGCGACGGCCCGCCTGGCCGACCGGCATCCGGGGCTCACGTTGGCCGTGGCCGGGGCGGGGCGCGACCGGGCCCGGCTGGATCGCCTCATCGGGCGCACTGGCGCACCCGCCCGTCTTCTCGACCGGGTGGCCGACTCGGATTTGCCCGACCTGTACGGCTGCGCCGACGTGTTTGCCATGATGTGCCGCCAGCGCTGGGGAGGTTTGGAGCAGGAAGGCTTCGGCATCGTGTTCTTGGAGGCAGCCGCGGCGGGAGTGCCGCAGTTGGCCGGAGACAGCGGGGGAGCGGCCGAGGCGGTGGAGCACGGAAGGACCGGCCTGGTGGTGGACAGGCCCAGCCATCGTGATGCGGTGATCGCCTCCTTGGACGCCCTGCTGTCGGATCGGGTTCGCCTTCGGCAGATGGGGTTGGACAGCCGGCTGAGGGCGGTGGCCGAATTCTCCTACGACCACATGGCCGAGCGACTTCGAACGGTGATCGCCGAGGTCATCGCCCGCGGAAAGAGCCGCTGAACGTGTGGAGCGACTACTTGGTGCCTCCGGGTGTCGAGGGTCGGGAATTCCTTCAGGCCTGCTGGGCAGGGACCGGTGTCTTCACCGCGATCGCCATCCTTACCACGGCATTTCCCGACCCGATGGCTGTTCCCATTGCCGTGGTGTCGCTTGGACTGCTGGCCGTTGGGTGCGCGGCCATGCTGTGGGCCTTCCAACGGGGATTGCGGCGCAGCCGCTATGAGCTGATCGGCGTGGGCGGCCTGTATTTTCTGGCCGGTTGCGCTCCCCGTTCGGTGCGGTTCTCGATGATGGCCGCGCTGGCTGTCGAAGTGGTCGTGGCGCTGGCCGCCGCCTCGGTGCGTCCCTTCACCGCCTCCGCGTTCGGTATCCTGGTACCTGTCTATGCGCTGGGCTTGTCTGGCGCATGGGGAGCCAGGCACGGGACCTTCCCGCCCCGGCGCTCCGACAGCACAACTCCAGAACGCGGCGATCCCAGCAGGAACGGTGACGATGTTTGACCAGGCCACCAAGAGCATTTCGATTGAGGGTGACGATGTTTGACCAGGCCACCAAGAGCATTTCGATTGAGGCATCGCCGGAGCGCTGCTTTGAGGTCGTGTGCGACTTCGAGTCCTACCCCGAATGGGCCACCGAGGTGAAGCAGGTCGAGGTGATCCGACGGGACGACGATGGCCGGGGCGGTTTGGTGTCGTTTCGGGCCGCGGCCATGGGCCGCAGCACCAACTACCTGCTGGAGTACTACTACGGGTCCAACCCGCTGCGGGTGTCCTGGCGTTTGGTGCAAGGCGATCTGACCCGGCGCCTCGACGGGGAGTACTGCTTCAACCCGGTTTCCGGCGAGCCGGATCGCACCGAGGTCACCTACCACCTCGCCGTCCAGATGGTGATGCCCCTGCCCGGGTTCGTGAAGCGCCGGGCTGAGGCACGAGTCATGCGAACCGCGCTGGAGGACCTTCGCCGCCGTGCCGAATCCGGTGCCGGGAAACCACGTTAAATCCGCTCGCCGGAAAGTAGATTGACTCTGTGGAGTTTCGCCGCATTAACAACCTGCCTCCGTATGTCTTCACCATCATCAACGACCTGAAGGTGGAGGGTCGCCGAGCCGGCCACGACATCATCGACCTGGGGTTTGGCAACCCCGACCTTCCATCGCCCGAAATAGCGGTGGAAAAGCTGGCGGAGGCCGCCCACAACCCCCGCAATCACCGCTATTCGGCCAGCCGGGGCATCCCCAAGCTGCGAGAGGCCGTTGCCGGGTACTACGCCCGGCGGTTCGGGGTGTATCTCGATCCCGATACCGAGGTGATCAACACAATCGGGGCCAAAGAGGGGTTCTCCCACCTCATGTGGACCCTGCTCCAACCCGGAGATGCTGCCCTGGTCCCGTCGCCCTCTTATCCGATACATCTGTATGCCCCGCTGTTCACTGGCGCCGAGGTACGTGAGATCCCGCTGAGCACCGGGACCGATTTTTTCAGCACCATGCAGGAGCGCTGGCAGTACTCCTGGCCCAAGCCCCGCATCATTGTGCTGTCGTTCCCCCACAATCCCACCACCACATGCGTGGACTTGGAATTCATGGCCGGCGTCGTGGCCTTTGCCAAAGAGCACGATGTGCTGTTGGTCCACGATTTTGCCTATGCCGACCTGGGGTACGACGGCTACCTGCCGCCTTCGATCATGCAGGTTGAGGGGGCCAAGGATGTGGCGGTGGAGCTCTACTCCATGACCAAGTCTTTCTCCATGGCCGGCTGGCGGGTGGCGTTCATGGTGGGAAATCCCAAAGTGGTAGCGGCGTTGGCCAAGCTCAAGTCGTATCTGGACTACGGGACCTTCCAGCCGATTCAAATAGCGGCCACGGTGACCTTGAATGAGGCTCCAGGCTTTCCCAAAGAGGTGTGCGACATCTACCAGAGCCGCCGAGACGCCCTTTGCTCGGGGCTGAGCCGCATGGGTTGGGAGGTGGAGCCTCCCAAGGGGACAATGTTCGTGTGGGCCAAGATCCCCGAGCTCTATCGGGAGATGGGGTCGGTGGAATTCGCCTCCTGGTTGGTTCAGGATGCCCGGGTGGCGGTGTCTCCCGGCGTTGGCTTCGGCCCTGGTGGTGAGGGCCATGTGCGGTTCGCCCTCATCGAGAATGAGCAGCGAACCGCGCAGGCCGTCCGCCAGCTCCGCCAATCACTGACCAAACTGGGTTAGTGGGCTAGCCCCCTATGAGAATCGGCGTGCTGACCGGAGGCGGTGACTGCCCCGGGCTGAATGCGGTGATACGGGCCATCGTGCGCAAGGCCGAGCGCCACTACGGCGACACCGTGCTCGGCTTTGTGGACGGGTGGCGAGGGGTTCTAGAGGGCGACTTCATTGAGTTGGATGTGGAGCGGATGCGGGGCACCCTGCCCCGGGGCGGCACCGTTCTGGGCACATCTCGGATGTCGCCCCGGATGTACGGGGACGGGATCGAGCGGGTGCGGTCGACTATTGGGGCGACGGGCACCGACGCCTTGATCGTCATCGGGGGTGAAGGAACCCTGTCGGCGGGTGTCGGGGTAAACGAGGCGGGAGCAGCCAACGTGGTGGGCGTTCCCAAGACCATCGACAACGACATCGGACTCACCGAGCTCACCTTCGGGTTCGACACCGCGGTGGGGGTGGCCACCGCGGCCATCGACCGACTGCACACCACCGCCGAGTCGCACGATCGGGTGATGGTGGTGGAGGTGATGGGCCGCTATGTGGGGCACATCGCCACCTGGGCGGGCATCGCCGGAGGAGCCACGCTCACCCTGATTCCCGAGGAGCCCTTCGACATCGATGCGGTGGCCGAGGCCATCACCCGGCGCCATCGGCGGGGCCGGTGGGCGTCCATTGTGGTGGTGGCCGAGGGCGCCCGGCCCAAAGAGGGGACCCTGGAGATGCCCGAGCCTGAGATCGACCAGTACGGCCATGCCCGGCTGGGGGGAATCGGCCAGATGGTGGCCGCCGAGATCGAGGCCCGCACCGGGTTCGACACCAGGGTGACGGTATTGGGCCACGTGCAGCGGGGCGGCACCCCCTCCGCGCTGGACCGGGTTCTGTGCTCGCGGTACGGCATCGCGGCCATCGACGCCGTCCACGACGGGGACTGGGGGTCGATGGTGGCCTTCCGCGGCGGGGAAATGGCCCGGGTGCGATTGGCCGATGCGGTGGCCGAGCTGAAACCGGTCAGCCCGGCTCTTTATGACGTGGCCAAGGCCTTCTTTCCCTAGCTGGCTGTCGTAAGGCGACACTCGCGGTCGAGGTCGCGGTCTCAGGAGAAGTCGAGGGTGAAGTCTGGAGGAAGCCCGGGCGGCAGGGTGGGCCCGGGCTCGGGGGTAGGAGTCACTACGACGGTGGGTGTAGCTGTGGGCGTGGGCGTCTCGGGCGGCGCGGTCGGCGTGGGGGCTTCGGTCGGCATGGGGGTCTGGCTCGGAGTGGGCTCAGGCGTTGGTTCGGGCTGGTAGTCGGGGTCGACCGACTGGAAGCCGCCGCGTGTCACCGGAACGTCGCTCTCGCCGTTGTCGGTGGGAAGCGGCACGGGGTTGCCGTTCAGCAGCAAGGAGAAGCGGGCGGTCCCGGTGGTCTCGGTGGCTGTGAAGACCAACTGCGCCACAGCCAACTGGCGGTTCTCGCCTTCGAGGCGCTCCTCGAAGACCTCTGATTCCAGTGCCACAGTCACGAGGTCGTTGGCTTGGTCGATGTCAACGGAGACCACTTCGACGTCGGCCGGCAGAGCGGTGGACAAGGCCTGTTCGGACTCCGCTTCGTTGGGCGCGGAGAACAGAGTTTCCAGCACCGTGATAGGACGGGCCGGGCTGGCCACGTTGCGGGCTACGGCAGCCAGCAGGTTGTTCTCGTCGATCAGGTAGATGAGGACCTCCTGGGTGACCAGCGGAGTCGGCTCTGGAGTTTCGGTGGCTGCCATCAGGTCGTCGGGGAGTTGGGAGTAGTCCAGCGCTCGGGGTCGATTGTCCTCGGGCACTGAGCACGCTGCGGCCAAGAGCACGGCTGCGGCAAGTCCCGCCCACAAGCGCCAGAGTGCTGCTAGCCGGGTCATACGACTGCGATAGGTAGGTGGACGACGAAGCGGGCACCAGAGAGGCCGTCGAACCGGTCCTCACACCAAACTCGACCCTGGTGTAGGCGCACATGCTCGGCTACCAGCGCCAGTCCCAAGCCCACTCCAGTGCTGGCTCCCCGCTCGCCCGCTTCCCGGCCTCGGGAGAACCGGTCGAAAATGTGCTCCCGCTCGTCGGTGGCAACACCCGGTCCGCCGTCCTCCACGACGATCTCGATGTTCTGGCCCCGATGCTTGAGGACGATGCCGGTGGCCCCCCGAGCGTACTTTTGAGCATTGGTCAAAAGATTGTCGATGACCTGCATCAGCCGGCGCTTGTCGGCTTGGACCCGCACTAGGGCGGTGGCCGGATCGCAGCGGATGGGGATGACGACCGGGCTGGTGGCCGACACTGCGTTCTCAACGAACTCGAGCAGGTTGAATACGTCGAGATCCAATTCGGCGGTGCCCACATCGAATCGGGAGATCTCCAGCAGGTCCTCTACGAGGTGCTCGAATCGGTTGACGTCCTCGGTCAACAGGTCTAGCGCGGTTCGAGCCCGTTCGGGCAGTTCGGCCCGCCGGGTATTCATGACCTCAACCGAAGCGGAAAGGGTCATGAGGGGCGACCGCAGTTCATGGCTCACTTCAGATGCGAACCGCTCGTCTTGGGCGATCCGGTTTTGGAGGGCGCCCACCATGTCGTTGAACGAGTCGGTGAGCGCAACCAGCTCTCGGGCGGCCCCGGCCTCCAGACGAGTGCTGAGATCGCCTTGGGCGATCGACTGAGCGGCTTCGCCGATGCTCACCAGTGGGCGCAGCAGGCGGCGGCTGGCCCAGAAGCCCACTCCGGCCGATGCCAGGGTCACCCCTCCGCCGGCGCTGGCCAGGATGAATCCCAGTGAGCCCAGGGTGTCTTCAATCTCGTCCAAAGGCGTGGCCTCGTAGTAAGAGGCGTTGCGGTCGGGGATGGGGATGCCCACCACCAGGAAGGGCTTGCCCCTGACCCGGTAGCGCATCTGGGCTGGCCTCCCGCCTTCCACCGTGCGGCGCAGGCGCTCGTCGATGTCGCCCGACTCGAACTCGAAGGACTGTTGGAACCAGTCGCCACCCACCCGAAGAACCGGGCGGGAGCCTTCCGGTGTGGCCAGGGTGCTGATCAGGTTCTGGAGGGCTTCCGACTCGATGTCGGGATTGAGGCGGCGGCTGACCGTGGAGGCATTGAACCCCACCGTGGCCAGGGCATCGTTCTCCCGCCCGTTGAGCAAATTTTGTCGGGTCAGCGCGAACACGGTCACGCTGAGCAGTGCCGACAGCAGAAGGGTGGTGAACACGAAGGCCAAGATGATGCGGGTGCGAAGTCCTAGTCGCCGGGCCCGGGAGCCCGCTCGGTGCCAAATGCGGGAGCGGAGTCCCGGCCGCGTCGGCATCAGTATCGTCCCTATGCCTGGAGCTTGTACCCCAGGCCGCGGACGGTGACCACGTAGCGCGGGTTGGCCGGGTCGGTCTCGATCTTGGTGCGCAGCCGCCGGATGTGGACGTCCACCAAACGGCCATCGCCGAAGTATCCGAGATCCCACACCCGCTCAAGGAGCACTTCTCGGCTGAGTACCTTGCCGGAATTGGTGGCCAGCTCCACCAGAAGCCGGAACTCAGTCTTGGTGAGGTGGGCCTCTTGGCCGCTGACGGTCACCATCCCCTGCTCGGGCATTATCTCCAGCTGGCCGAATCGGAGATCGCTCATGGCGGTGTCGGTGATTCGCACTCGGCGCAGCAGGGCGCGGATGCGGGCGGAGAGCTCTTTGGGAGCGAAGGGCTTGGTCAGATAGTCGTCGGCCCCTGCCTCCAATCCGGCCACCACGTCATGGGTGTCGGCTCGGGCGGTGACCATGATGATGGGCACGTCGCTGGTCCGGCGCAACGTGCGGCACACCTCGAACCCATCGATGTCGGGAAGCATGATGTCGATGAGCACCACGTCGGCGGGCGTCTCGGAGAACGCGTTGCACCCCTCCTGTCCATTGGCTGCCTCCTGAACGTCCCAGCCCTCGTCTTCAAGAGCTAAGCGCACCGCGGTACGAATCCTCTCGTCGTCCTCAATAGCCAAGATGCGGGTTTCCACCCTTGAATGGTGCCCGATTTTCCGGTCAAATGCGTGGCAGGGGGATTTATAGTTGGTCGGCCTCGGCGTCTTGCAGCAGTTTAAGCAGGGTGTCGGCCACTCCCGGAGAAGCTGCGAACACGAAATCGCTGCTAGGAGGGCCGCCTTTCAGGTCTTGGACAATCGCGCCGGCCTCTTCTGCTATGAGCGCTCCGGCGGCGTAATCCCACGAGTTGAGCCCCACCTCGAAAAAGGCGTCCACTCGGCCGCAGGCCACTGTGCAGAGGTCGACCGCCGCCCCGCCCACTCGCCGGATGTCGCCGATGAGGGGCAGCAGCTCCCCCAGTACCTCGGCTTGGCGCGGTCGCCGCTCGTGGGCGTAGGAGAACCCGGTGGCCACCAGGGCCAGAGCGGGGTCGCCGTCGGGGCGGACAGCGGTGGGGTCTCCGTTGAGGCGGGCCCCGCCGCCTCGGTGGGCGGTGAAGGTCTCGTTGAGTACCGGGTCGATCACCGCGCCGGCCACAACTTGGCCGTCGACTTCGGCGGCCACCGACACCCCGAAGCCGACATGGCCATAGACGAAGTTGACTGTGCCGTCGATGGGGTCGATGATCCAGCGCACGCCGCTGGTGCCGTCGTGACCCGAACCCTCTTCGCCCATCATCCCGTCATTGGGCCGATGAGCGGTCAGGAAGTCGACGATGGCGGCTTCGCAGGCCAGGTCCATGTCGGTTACCAAGTCGGTGCGCGATGATTTGGCCGTGATCTGACGCTTGGCACCGGTCTCGGCCCGCAGCAGCGATGCCGCCACTTGGGCGGCCTCAGCGGCCAGCTTCTCCAGGTAGTCCCATGCGGGAATGCCTGGCATTGGAGATGGTTGGGGTTCTGACACCATGGAGACTCTACGCTGATCACCGTGGCATCTCGCGGCGTGGTCGATCTTCGGTCAGACACGCTGACCCAGCCGACCGAGCCCATGCGAGCGGCCATGGCCGCTGCCCCGGTGGGCGACGACCGCTACGGGGAGGATCCCTCAGTCAATCGCCTGGAGGAGCGGTTCGCGGCGCTGGTGGGCAAGCCGGCCTCGGTGTACGTGCCGTCGGGCACAATGGGCAATCAGATTGCTTTGCGGCTGCACGGAGCGCCGGGCAGCAACGTGGTGGTGGGCAGGCGGCAGCATCTGATGTCCTATGAGAGCGGTGCTGCTGGCTGGAACAACGTCTTCCAGATCTACGCAGTGGACGATACCGGCGGTGTGATTGACGCGGCGGCAACCGCTGAGGCAGTGGCCGCGGGCCGCGGCGGCTTTTGGCCTCCGGTGTCGCTGATCTGCCTGGAGAACACCCATTTGGCCTCGGGCGGTCTGGCCCTCGGGGCTGAGGACCTTGCGGCGGCTGGGTTGGGACCGCCGGTGCATCTGGACGGCGCCAGGCTGTTCAACGCCGCCATAGCGTTGGGAACTCCAGCGGCGGAACTGGCTGACACGGCGGCCACAGTCATGTCTTGCGTGTCCAAGGGGCTGGGGGCGCCGGTGGGGTCGCTGTTGGCCGGGCCGGCCGATTTGGTTGCCGAGGCCCGACTGCACCGGCGGCGGCTAGGCGGGGCCATGCGACAGGCCGGTGTGATCGCCGCCGGCGGGCTGTATGCGCTGGACCATCACATCGACCGGCTGGCCGACGACCACGCCCGGGCCGACCGCTTGGGTCAGGCGGTGGCCGAGCGGTGGCCCGGCACCCGGTTGGGCGAAGCGGTAGCTTCCTGCGGGCGCCCGTTCACCAACGTGGTGGCCTTTCGGCATCCCGATGCCCTCGGGTTGCTGGACCACTTGCGGCAGGCCGGAGTACGAGCCGGGTTGCTGGCTCCTGGCATCGTGCGTTTCGTCACTCACTTGGATGTGGACGACGCCGACATCGACCGGGCTGTCGCCGCGCTGTCTTCTGCTTCCAGCTAATTGAAATTGCGCCTAGTAGCCGTCGCGGTCTTGGCGGCGGCCGCCGAAGCGGCGCCACTCGTCCATTGCCCGCAAGGTCAAGACAGCCACCACGGCCAATCCCACCGCGCCGGCCACCGCGCCGATCAAGGCGCCGAGCCCGGTCCACAGGCCGCAATTGCCCTCACACTGGAGGTCGATATAGGCGAACCCGATCAGCCCACCGCACAGTCCCCCGAGCAATATCGCCGCAAAGGCCAGCCAGCGAGCCCCCCTGGGGGGTAGTGCCGAGCGCTCTTCAGGAGATCCCGAATCGACCATCCGCCCATGTTACGGGGACGGTCAGCGGTACACAGACCCGTTCTTGGCCAACGCCTTCACCAACCCGCCCGGGCGCTCCATGAATGCCACGAAGTTCTCCACCAGATCCAACAGACGCTGCGGCTGGCACGTCCCCCGCAGGGCGGTCTCCAGCGAAACCACGCTCTGTTCGCCCTCTGAGTTGATCTTCTTCCACTCGGCGAAATATCCCCAATCAGCAAACATTGAGCCGACCAGAGTGTCCCCGCCGTTTGAGAGCATCACGAACGCGTTGAACCAGAACAAGTGCGGAACCGTGTCCCGGTAATCGCGCAGATTGCCGTCGAAGGCATCCCGGACGTTCTTGTGCGACACCTTCAGCTCAACCAGCACCAGCGGGATGCCGTTGACGAACAACACCACATCGGCCCGCCGATTGTACATTTCACCGAAAATCCAAAACTCTGACACCGCAAGCCAGTCATTGGCGTCGGCGCGGTTCCAATCCACGAACCGGACAGCGACCATCCGGCGCTCGCCTTCGCCGCCAGTGATCTCGACCCTCGCCCCATCCCGCAAGAGGCCATGAACCTCCCGATTCGCCCGAACTCGATCCATTGCCGACCGATCCCGGAGCAACTGCTCGACGGCCTCATCCAACGCCGATTGCGGCAGCGCAAGATTCAAAGAGCGCATCGCCTCCAGGAACGTCGCATCATCGCACCGAAGCTTCTCAGCAAATGGTTCGGGCCCGCCCGCTACCGTCTCACGGTGCTCAAACGCCTTAGTGCGGGCATCGGCAGGGCTCGCCCTGAGCCGGCCGTCTATCTCGATTTCGCGGCGGTGCCTGTCCACAGCCAGGCGCAAGACCCAATATCTCGACCCGGGTTTTCTCACTCGGAGAAGTGATCCCTGTCCGTCCTGGTACTTTCTTGGACATGCGTTCTTGACATTTCTAGAGGTCAATTGCGGCATTCCGTTCCCCAATCATTCAGGAGAAGATCCAAATCAACTGGCAGCAGCCTACAACTGCTCACTGACAGATTCGGTCGCTACGCTGGAGGTTTACGGAACAGCACAGACTTCCTGCCACCCATCGGCAACGCCCACGGCAGCTGCACAGGCACTGCGGTGTGGGCACCTCAGGGTGGAAGAAAGGCGTTTGGGAATTGGAGCGCGGTTACCTCGTTTCCGCTGACAGTGAGTCTAGAGATGTCGACTCGACCCAAGAGCATGCCGAGCAACTGGGCCTGTGACCCTGAGATGACCACCCCGGCGTTGTCGCACGTGCCCTCAGAAACAGTTACCTCTGCCTGACGGACCGACACATTGAACGCTGGTCCGTCGGTGGGGGCGAGGTTCCAAGAGATGGGTGAGAATTTGCTGATGGAGTGGCGTCGTGGGAGCCAAGTGACTCTCATGGGCCATGCCGCATTGATGAAGGTATCGCTCCAATCTGAGAGGCCGAGGTCGAGGTCAGTTCCATGCACTTCGACCTCGGTCAACCTCAAGATCGCGAGCTCTTTCAGAGTGAAGGATCCAAGATCTGGGTTGCCCACCGGTTCGTGGATCGATGTCTCGTCCCACGCCTCAGCAGGGATGTGCGCCCACGTCTCGTCTAGCACGGCACTGCTCTCGCTGGACGATTGGATGACGTCTGCAGCGCTCTCATCTGGGCCGGGCCGAAGCGTTGATGGTCTTTGAGCCGACCTGCCGCCCGGATAGAAGCCAGTCGGCAATCCGGCCAGTGCGTCACTTGTCATCCGTTCACTAGCTTGAGCCCCGTACCGGAGATGGCACACGATAGTCAGCCGGCTCCAACCGGGAAGTTCAGACTCCCCCAATAGGGTCTCTAAATCGGTGGCCTCAAGAACATTGGAGAGTTCGCGATGCCTCACTGCCACCGCCGCGGCAATCTCCATCCCCGAAGTCATCCAACGGCTGCTTTGCTCAGCCTTGTTTGTCAATCATTGGGCAAGACAAGGATCACAAGGCCGACGGCGTCTTGAGCTTGTCGTCCTCTAGGTACAAGTACCTGCTAATCGTGCCTGTCATCGTGCGACCATTCTGTTGGGCAGGGCCCAGAGTCCACATTCTGGTGATCGCTCGGCCGCTCTATGGAGTGTCTCAGCTTGAATTTCTGACAGGACGGGATACCACTGGCGGCTGAATGCCGCTGGGTCGGCCTCCATTAGGGCGAGCCACTTCGGGTCGGTCTTGCAGATATCCATTTCAATGATCTCCCAAAGGTCCAGCGGGCTCTCCGGTCTGGCATTTCCGTCGAGCATCGTGTCGAGGTCGTGGTACCGACCGCCTGACCCAAGCTCGCTTAATACATCAAGCATGGCCCGCCAGAGTTCATTGGAAGCGAGGAATTCGATGTCGCATCTGATGGCGGGACCAGCGGTGAAAGTCTCATCACTGCGGCATGCTGCCAAGACGTCGTCAAGCAGCCCTGAGAGGACATGCCCGTACAAATTTCTCAATTCCCTCGACGATTGGAGGGTGCCTTCTTCGCCCAGTTGTATGAGAGCCTTCGTCACCTTGAGGAGACGCTCAAAACTCTGGGCCAACAAGTGCAAGCCGACGATTCTTCGGTCTTTTGTGGCGTCCCATTCAGCGATGGACTGGACGCCTTCCCCCACGAAGGTCACCGCTGTTTCGGTTTCGAAAATGAAGGCAAGGCAGCGGTCCACGCTGAAGACATCTTCAGGCATCCTTGAGAAGCTATTCGTCCGTGGTCATCGCGGCTTCATGATTTTGAGATCAAGTTGCTCCTGCTCATGCCTTATGATGTAGAGGCCCTCGTCGAAAGGTGATCGAAAGTGGTGGCCACGCCCCGAGGAACTGCCTTGACGACCAGCGAAAATGGATCAGTGGGCAGGCCACGGAGGGCCTCACTTACCGACAGAACGGGAATATGTGAGGGATGTTGCTTATGTGCAAATCACATTCAATCAATGACAAGATATTCTCGCTTATGCCCGTTATTTCAGGGGGTTGTTGTCACTGGGGTCGGTATACTTGCATGTATGGAGTTTAGGCCCCTTGAACAGGGGAAACGAGCTGGTTTCGAGCCTTCGGTGCCGGTTTGGCCGGAGGCGGTTGATGTTGATGACCTGTCGCTGTTGGAGCTGCGTGTGCGGCTTGGTGTGATCAAGAAAGCCGAGGCTCGGCTGGCCGCGATGAAGACGGAGACGTTGGCTGCGTATGCCAGCCGGGGAGGCGAAGGTTTGGCGCGGCGCGTGGCGTTGGAGGAGTTGCAGGCTTCTAAGCAGCAGGCCCGCCGGGAAGTGGAGACGGCCTCTCAGCTTTCGCAGGTTCCTGAGACTCTCGATGCTCTGGGCGCCGGCGAGATTCCTGAGGCCCATGCCAAGCAGATCGCCAAGGCCGCTTCGCAGGGGCCGGTTGACGAAAGCGTGCTGGTGGAAGCGGCCCGACGCGAAGACTTCGGCACGTTCTCCCGGACGCTTCGCGACCATCAGCATGAGCAGTCGGGCGACGACGGTACCTCGTTGATGGCCAAGCAGCGGGAGCGGCGCTCGTTTCGCTTTTTCAAGTCCCCTGACGACGGCATGTTCGTCTTGAACGGCCGGTTCGACCCGGTCGCGGGGAACCGTATGGAGGCTGCGCTGGCCGATGAGGTGCGCCGCCTGCGCAACAGCAGCAAAGCCGGCGACCAAACTGGGTTCGACCAGCGGATGGCCGACGCCTTGGAGAACCTGGTCTGTGCTGACACCAAAGACCGCAAACCGCAGGGCACCACTTTGATTTTGACTGCCGACTGGGACGCGCTGAACAACAAGCTGGCTGACGCCCGCCTGCTTGACGGCACGCCTCTGCCGGTGTCTGAGGCACTGCGGCTGGCCTGCAACGCCGACGTCTTGCCCGCCGTGTTCAACTCCAAGGGCCAGGAACTGTGGGTGGGGAGCAAACACCGTTTGGCCACTGATGCCCAGCGGGCCGCCCTCATCATTCGCGACGAACACTGTGTCGGCTGCGGACGATCAGCCGTGTGGTGCGAAGCGCATCACATCGAAGAATGGCTGAGCGGCGGTCCCACCGACATCGACAACCTGGTGCTGGTCTGCAAGAGCTGTCACCACAACATCCACGATGACGGCTGGACGGTCCACCGAAACCGAAACGGCGCCTACGAACTACGACCACCGCCCTCGCCCTACGCCGACATCCCGCCTTGGAAGTCCCTATCCAATTCGCCTCCCCCCGAGGCTGATCCATTTCCTGATGTAGGGGTGAGCTACCAGCGGCCCATCAATGGCCAGTCTGTGCTGTTGAGTTGACCTCGGGGCGTGTTGTCGCTGGATCGGGCCATACTGGAGGGGTGCCGGAGCGAGTTCGGGATTGGGCGGTGGCCGGGGGAGTTGTCCTTCAGGGAGAGCAACTGCTGCTGGTGCGCAACCGGCGCCGCAACGACTCGGTGGAATGGAGCACACCTGGCGGAGTGGTGGATCCGGGGGAGACGTTCCTCGAGGCGTTGGGTAGGGAGGTGCTTGAGGAGACGGGCATTCAAGTGCTTCTTTGGGATGGGCCGCTGTATGAGATCACGGTTGATTTCGCTGACTTGGGCTGGCTGATGCAGGTGGAGGTCCATCGGGCGGTTGATTGGAACGGCGAGATTGTCCTGGAAGATCCCGACGGCATCGTGGAGCACGCTGATTTCTATGATTCCGACGATTGCGAAGCCCGCTTGGTCCAGAGCCCCCGCTGGGTGCGCGAGCCGCTGTTGGAATGGTGGCGCCAGCGCCCCGAGCAGATGCAGAGCTACCGCTATGAGGTCACCGGCACCGAGATCGATGGCCTCGCGGTCACAAGGCTGTAGCGAGACTGTATCGAAGACGGTAGAGAATTAATGACGAAGGAGAATTCCAGCGGCGACAGCAGGCCGACTCAGTCGGGCACCATCCTGCACGTGGACATGGACGCCTTTTTCGTGTCGGTGGAGCAGCTTCGCCGTCCCGAGCTTCGGGGTCTGCCGGTGGCGGTGGGAGGTCCGGGCAGCCGGGGGGTGGTGGCGTCGGCCTCCTACGAGGCCCGGGCCTACGGGGTGCACTCGGCCATGCCTTCGGGGCAGGCCCGTCGGCTGTGTCCCGACATCGTGTTTCTGCCCGGCGACCACGAGCTGTACTCCGAGGTGAGCGGGCGCATCATGGACATCCTGCGGTCGTTCACCCCGCTGGTGGAGCCCCTTTCCGTGGACGAAGCGTTTTTGGACGTGTCCGGTGCCCATCGCCCCCCGGTGGAAATCGGCCATTTGATCCGAAAGGAGGTGCTCGACGAGGAGGGCATCAACTGCGCGGTCGGGGTGGCTTCAGCCAAGTTCTTGGCCAAGCTGGGCTCAAAGCTGGCCAAGCCCACCCCCACGCCGGCGGGGCCATCGGCCGGGGTCGGGGTGTTTGTGGTTCCGCTCGGCGAAGAACGAGCATTCTTGTCTCCTCGCCCGGTCACCGACATCTGGGGAGTGGGTCCAGTCACATTGGCTCACCTCAAGCGCATCGGGATCGCCACCATCGGGGAGTTGGCTGAATTCCCCCTGGAGAGGCTGGAGGAGGTGGTGGGCAAGGCTCACAGCAAGCACCTGCACAACTTGGCCAATGCGGTGGACCCTCGTCCAGTGATACCGGAGACAGCAGCCAAGTCTATGAGCCGCGAGGAGACCTTCGTCCGCGATCTGCACACTCATGTGGAGCTCGGCGCCGAGCTGGTGGCGCTCAGCGACTCCGTGGCCTCCCGGCTGCGGGCTGCCGGAGTGGCCGGGCGGACGGTCACCATCAAGATTCGATTTGGAGATTTCAGCACCATCACCCGGTCGCACACGTTGGCCAGCTCAGTCGATTCTGGGGTGGTCCTCGCTCGAGAAGCCAAGCAATTGCTGAAAACAGTGGATGTGGCTCCGGGCGTGCGCTTGATCGGGGTGGGTGTTTCCGAGTTGGAGGATTCCAGCCAGCGACAGCTCTCCTTCGATGACACAGCCGTCCCGTCTTGGCACGATGTCGATATGGCAATCGACCGCATCAGAGGCAGATTCGGATCGGGGGCAATCCGCCCTGGAGGTGCCGCCGACACCGGGTCTAGGGGAACCAGCTCGAACCGGCCGAATTAGGCCTGGCGGTCTGCGGCAACCGGCAGTAGCAGTTCAACTGGCATTGTCTGGAGAGCCGGCCTGTGAGACACTAAACAGGTGCCACTTTCCGAGGACGAACAACGCATCCTCAGCGAAATAGAGGAGCAGCTTTATGAAACCGATCCGGCACTGGCCCGCGAGGTCGGCCGGACCACGGTGTTCACCCACCCGGCCCGCAATCTGCGGCTGGCCATCCTGGCCTTCATCGCCGGGCTGGTGTACATGATTGTGACTCTTTCCACATCGTTTTGGCTGTCGTTCCTGGGGTTCCTGGTCATGCTGGCCGCATCGCTTTGGGGCTGGAGCAACCTGCGGCAGCTCGGGCGGTTCGGCCTTCAGCAGATCAGCGACAGCATCAGCCGGGGCGAAGTGAGCAGCTACCTGCGGTCGCCGGGCCGTCGCATCCTCAATCGCTTGCGCCGCGGCGGTGCCGAGCAAACCGGGCGGGACTAACCCGAACTCTCCACTAGATCAGGGGTTTTGCCCGCGCCAATCCCGCCGCCGTGAACTGAAGAGCGGTTGAGGATTGAATGCGGCCATCAGCTTCTGCCCGCGGCTCACCCTGAAATTGACTTCGGCGCGCACCGACAGCGACCAAGTCCGGGCCAGCCACTGGTTGCGATCAGTGGGCTCCGTCGGGGCGAAGGTCGCGGCCGCGGCCAGGTCGCCCAGTTGGCGCAAGTCAGGGCTGTGGAGCGGGACTTGGTCAATGGCGCGACGGGCGAACTCGGCGTAAGTCTCATCGAGCCGGGGGACCATATTGATAAGAGCGAGAGACTCGACCGTCTCATCCCACAGCAACCTGATCTTGCCCCGGTTGCCCTGAACCCTCAGGAATCTCCGCTGGTTTCGGATTCGCTTGAACCCGGGAATGAGCAATATCAGCAAGACGACCAAAAGGGGGGCGCCAATGGAAACCCAACTCTTCCAGGCCAACCCGCCGGGGCCGCTGCTGGCCGGTGGCTGTGCACCTCCTAGATTGTCCAACTCGGGGGGGATAAGACTCTCGAAGTCGGTCGGGGGGTCGAGGGCGTCGGGCCGGTTGGCAGCCGATTCCTCCCCGAGCACCGTCAGGTCGGGCCCGCTCATCGCCTGATTCTCGGCCAAACCGGTGTAGTTCCGAGCGCCTGGAGCTCCTCTGCCCGGTGTGGGCTCGAAGGCGACCCAGCCAACTCCGGACAGGTAGACCTCGGGCCAGGCGTGGGCGTGCCTTCCCCGCACCACATAGAGGTCGGGGTCGTCCGGGTCGGCGTCGCCCACGGTGAACCCCACCGCCACTCGAGCCGGCAGTCCCAGCGAACGGGCCATGGCGGCAAATGTCCCGGCGAACTGCTCGCAATATCCCCTTCGGGTGTCCAAAAACTCTTCGATCCGGTTTCCGGAGTGGCCGGGAGCAACATTGGCGTCATAGACGAAGCTCCCATTGCGGAAGAAGCCCTGAAGGGCCAGGGCCTGCTCGTAGCCTGATCCGGCCCCCACGGTCAGCTGGTCGGCCAGAGCCTTCGCTAGGGGGCTGAAGTCGGATGGCAGCGCCGTATATGAAGCCACCTCGGGGATCGGGGCCGCCTCAAGGGGGATGGCTTTGAGCACCTCGGGGTCAAATCGAGGCAGCGCCGATGAGACGGTGTAGGTCAGTCCGTTGGAGTCGGCCAGCGAGCGGCCCACGATGAGTGTGGAAGAAGAGGGCTCATAGCTGATGTCACTACTGCCGATGTAAACACTGTCCATACCGCCAGTGTTCGCTACCAGGGACCGGGGTTCGAACGCGGCGGGTAGCCACACCGCGCCCAGTTGTTCGATGCTGTACTCCTGGACGGATTCCTGAACGCTGGAGCCCGACTGGAACAGCGACGGCAGCTGCGTGGGCTGAGCTGCGTAGTCGGCTCGGGAAGTCCACACCCGTCCATCGAACTGGTCTAGCGAAGTGAGGCGCCAGTAAGACCGTTCTTTTGCCCGCACGCGGAACATCACCGTCTCGGCCTGGGTCACCAGTCGGCCCCTGATGTCCACCAGGGGGCTGATAACCACTCTTCCCGAACTCCTCCTGCCCCGCTCGATGGTCTCGGTAAGGTCGACGATCGGGTCTTCGTCGCTGCCCAGAACCGGTCCGGCGGCGATCGCTGCTGCCAAAGCGACTGCGGCCATAGCCGCACTTCCGGCTAACAGCGCCCGGCGTCCGGTTGACGCCCGGCTTTCTCCTCCCAACCACACGGCATCCGCGGTGCGGGCTGCCATTCGGTGGACCGAGGTGTACAACAGCAGGGCCGCGGTGAACACCCCAATGGTTAGAACCCGGTGCCGGTCGTCGCCCACTAGCCCTACGAAGCCGATGGCGGCAATCGGCAGCACCATGGGTTCGAACAGGGTCCGCATTCGCATCGCGGTCCAGTCGTTGAGGAAGGCGAGCAGCCACACCGCGGCCATGGCGCTCACGGTGAAACCGTCCCGCGGCTCCACGGGGGGGCTGAGGTCGCCGAATGAGGTCCAGGCCTGCTCTAGGTCATCGGCTAGTGCAGTCCAGGTATCCCCGACGGGCAAACCCCAAGAGGCGGTGGTCCAGTAGCGGGACCATGTGACCGTTAGGATCAACCCAACGGCGGTGGCCAGAGTGGAGAACAGCATTCCCCAGCCGATGCGGCGAACGGCCAGCGCCAGCAGATGGCTGACCGCGGCGGCCCCGAATACGGGCAGTATCCAGGCCTCTCCCTCAAAGACTCGGATGAGGCTGAACGCGGTGGCTGCGGTCAGAATCGGCCCGGTGATTTCCAGCGCGGATTCCCACCCGGTTGGCCATCGGTTGTTCGAACCTTGAGAGCCGATCATCGACGGGGATTGGGTGCGGTTGATTCGGTCGGGTTGGGCATGGTCGAGGGATCCTCACCGGAGTCCGCTTGCGCTTCCCACACGTCGGCGAATCTCAAGGGGTTGTCCAGGAACAGAAGGGTCGTGCCGGGGATGTACGGCGGGGGCGGCTGCTCCGGTTGGTCTTGCTCGGCACCGGCGAACAGCACCACCGTTTTGGAGCTGGAGTGCGAGCCCAACGATGTCAGCGACCCCGGTTCGGTTCCGTCCACCGCAGCCGCCACCATTACCACCAATCCGCCGCCTTGCCCTCGGCTGAGCCAATCGACGGCACCGAACAGGCTGCCGACATCGGGATTGACCATGGCCAGGTGCCCAAAGATCTTGTGCAGGTGGGCAGAGTCTGACCCGTAACCGCTGTCGAAATCCGCAGTGGTCACCAGACGAACCTGGTCCCCCCGGCGCTGGCTGGCCCGACAGATGCTGGCGGCGGCCGACACCATGGCCTCGAACCGCTCCCCGTCTCCGAAATTCGACTGGAAGTCCAGCAGGACAGCCCTGGTGTCGAGAAGAACGGTGGTGTGGGTATGGGAGAACTCTTCGAACTGGCGGACGATCAGCTCGTCGTGGTGGGCCGACGACCGCCAGTGAATGCGCCGGGGGTCATCGCCCCTCTGGAACGGGCGCAGACCGTACAGCTCATCACCGCTTTGGGCCATGGGGCTGCGCCTTACTGCGTCAAATGTGTTCCCAGGCAGGCGAGGAGGGGGTCGGACGGGGAACACGGCAGGGTAAACCAGAGCCTCAACGGGCTCGCCGATCTCGAAGTGCCTAGTCGAAAGACCAAGCGGATCGGTCAGCGTTAGGGCGAGCGGTCCGGTCTTGAGTCGCCCACGCTTCACGGTGGGCAACCGGTAGGAAACCGTCAGCTGGTCACGGCCCGGGATCGGGGCCGCCAGCATGACGGGCGACAGGAAATGGTCGGTAGTGGTCTCGGTGGAAAAAGACTGGCCGTCGGCCAGTCGCAGCACCGGGCTGCGCAGGCGGCTGGGGTTGGCAAGTTCAATGCGCACTTGGCAGTCGTCGCCGACATGCACTTGCTGAGGTTTGACCGATCGGGCTGTCATCCGTAAGGGCTGGTGGACTCTGACGTAAGCCACGGAGAGGATTGCCACCGAGATGCCGGCGATGCCCACGGCCAGCAGCTCGCTGGTGCCGAACACCCGGCCCGCCGCCGCCAGCAGTGCGGAAGAGATCAATAGCAGCCAGCCCGTTGGGGTGAGCATGGTCGGTGGCTTGCTAGTCGACCGGGGAGGTCGTCCCTGGCGAGATAGGGGGGAGATCTGCCATCGGGCGCGGGCAGTCAGTCGACCGGGGCCGGAACCGAGCTCATGATGTCGTCCACGATTTGAGCGGGCGGTGTGGCCTGGGCCCGGGCCTGTGGGTTCAACAGCAGCCGGTGGGCCAGGACGGGCACGGCCAGCTGCTTCACGTCGTCGGGGAGCACGTAATCGCGCCCCTGGGACGCCGCCCGCACCCGGCTGGCCCGTTGCAGTGCGAGGGTGGCCCGGGTGGACATCCCCAAGATGAGGTTGGGGTGGTCTCTGGTTGCGTTGGCGATCTGCACCAGATAGCGCTTGATCCCCGGCGCCGCGAACACCGCACTGGCGTGGTCGGCCAGTGCGCTGACTGCTTGGGAGTCCACCACGGAGCGAAGAGTGTCCAGCGGGCCGTCGGCGCCGTGGGCATCGAGAATGTCCAGCTCAGCCTGCTTCGAGGGGTAGCCCACCTCGATTCGCATCAGGAATCGGTCGAGCTGGCTCTCGGGTAGCGGGTAGGTGCCTTCGTGCTCCAGCGGGTTCTGGGTGGCGATCACCATGAATGGCCGAGGCAGGGGGTGGGTGGTGCCGTCCACGGTGACCTGCCGCTCGGCCATGGCCTCTAACAGCGCCGACTGGGTTTTCGGGGAGGCTCGGTTGATCTCGTCGGCCACCACGATGCCGGAGAACACCGGTCCAGGCTGAAAGTCCAGGGTATTTGCGGTCCGATTCCAGATTGTGGCCCCCACCACATCGGAGGGGAGCAGGTCGGGGGTGAACTGGATGCGGCCGAATTCGGCCTGCACGGTAATAGCCAGCGCCTTGGCCAGGCTGGTTTTGCCGACGCCGGGGGCATCCTCGATGAGCAGATGCCCTTCAGCCAGCAGACAGGTCACAGCCAAATCCAGCACATTGGGCTTCCCCAGGATGGCCCGGCCGATGTTGGCGGTGATGGATTGGAACTGCTCGGCGAACAGATCTTCTTCTGTTCTGCTCATTGCCATGTCGCTGAGTCTCTCAGGTAGCGCGGAGTTGCGGCCAGCGCGCGGGCATGTCGACGAGCATTCCGTCGGAGCTGGGGCCGTGGTCGCGCAGCGTGCCCCGGCGCCTGAAGGCGACTTGGTACCTCTCGGGTTGAGACGTCCAGCACACCCCGGCGACCAGTCCCGACTCGATGGCGTCGTCGCAGTCCTCCAGCTCGCTGCGCCGGGCCCCGGACAGCCACGTGGTGCGCTGGAGCACCCAGGCCGCCTCCGCCGCTTCGGCATCGAAGACATCCTCGCACCAGCGAACGAACCCGCCTTTGATCTGCCGGCCGGAGAACGGCTCAGGGGACTCGATCTCCAGAGTCTTGGCCATCCGCCAGCGGAGCACTTCTTTTCCGTCCCGGGCGATCCAGGCGTCGAAGGGGGGCTGGTCCCAGTCGGGCACGGTGGCGTCGTACTGGCGGGTGCCGATCTGTCCCCGGGCGGCGTGGAGGACCCCGAGGACGGCGGCGTCATAGAGATGAGTGCACTGCTCGCGTACCTCGGTCCAGGCGAAGACCTCGGAGGCGGCGTCGGTGAGCGGGCAGCCCACCAGGAGGCGGAGCTGATCGAGCGCTCCTTCACACGGCTCCCAGGGCATGCGGGGACCGGTCGCCTGAACCCCGGTGATCCGCCGGGTGTCGTGGGATAGAGAGGCCTCGTAGTGGTGCATGTCGTCTTCGAGGCCCACCACCACGGTGTTGAGATCGGTGGCAATCATGCGAAGCCGCCGGCGGAACGCGCCGCTGCCATGGCGATTGCGGACCAACTTGGGCATTGTCCGATGTTGGCACACCGAAGCCGGTGGTTTGGGGTCGTGGTGGGCCGCAGCGGAGGCAATCGGACGACCAGACGGGTCACCGCGGCAAGTACTGTCGGTTGATCGTGCCTGAATCGACGTCTGCCCTCCGCGCTCTTTCCCACCGATCGTTTCTACTGTTCTTCATCGGCGTATCCATCGCCACATCGGGCCAGTTCATGCAGTCGCTGGCTGTGCCCTTCTACATGAACGAGCTGACCGACTCGAACTTCTGGGTGGGGAGTTCGGCTTTCGCGGTACTGATCCCATCGCTGATCATGACCCCGGTAGCGGGCATCTGGAGCGACCGGATCAGCCGCAAGGCCATCTTGTTCGGGTCGTTCTTCACCCAGCTGGCCTGCTCGGCCGCGTTCTTGGTTCTGTTCGTCTCCGACCAGCTGACCCCGTGGCTAATGCTCGGTCTCCAGGTCGTGGTGGGAATGGCATCGGGATTCCAGTGGGCCCCCACCCAGGCGATGACCGCGCTGTTGGTGCCACCGGAGGACTTGCTGTCAGCGGTTCGATTCGTATCGCTGTCGTTCACTGCCGGACGCGCTCTCGGCCCCGCCTTGGCCGGACTCACATTGCTGTATTGGGGGCCGGGACCGGCGTTCGCGGCGACCATCGTCGGCTTTGCGGCCGGCTTGCTGCTTATGGCCCCGATAAGGCTTCGCGTGGCGGAGCCGGTTGAGCAGGAGCCGTTCTGGTTGCAGTTCCGCCACGGCATGGAATACATCTGGCGCCGGCCGGAAATGCGGCTGGTGGTGTCCACGTCGTTCTTCGTGGCCAGCATCGGCGCGGTATTCGCCTTTGCGCTTGTGGCCAGCGTGGCCGATGACGTGTTCTCCTTGGGTGACGGGGGGCTGGGGTGGCTCACGGCGACGTTCGGATGTGGATCGCTGGCGGTGGGCCTGTATGTGACCCGCCACGGCGACCGCCACCTCCGCTCTCGGGTGGAGATGGCCGCGGTGGGGGTGTACGCCCTCGGGGTGCTGATGGTTGGGGCCACCCCATGGCTGGCGTTCGGGCTCTTGGGCTACTTCGTGTTCGGGGCGGCCCACATGGCCCACGGGGTAACGGTGAACAGCGCCCTGCAAATGCAGGTGGACGAGCAGTATCGGGGCCGCGTGATGTCGGTATGGCTGATGTCGGTATTGACCGGTCTGCCGATCGGGTCGCTAGTGGGAGGGTTCCTGGGCGATCTAGTGTCGGTGCGGTTTGTGCTCTTGCTCTACGGAGGCCTACTGGCCGTTTTCTGGCTCATCACCGCGATCCGATCCAATGGCTTCGCCGGGCTCGATCTGGGCTCCGAGAGAGCTGCTGGTTCGGGGTGAGCCCCGCGGTGGTGCGACAAGTACCGTGGGGTGGGTTGTGGAGACGGCTGCTGTAGGGGAGGCGAGACGATGAGGACTCGGGCTGCGGTGTACCGGGAGCCGAATACGCCGCTGGATCTCGTTGAGCTGGATATTTGCAATCTGGCGACCCAGGACGTGCTGGTGCGGATAACCCACAGCGGCATCTGCCACAGCGACCTGCACGTGTACCACGGCAACCGCGACTGGGAGACCCCCATGATCTTGGGCCACGAGGGGGCCGGAGTGGTGGAGCAGGTGGGTGAGGGCGTGACCGGGATAAAGCCCGGCGACCGGGTGGTGCTGTCGCTGGTGGCCAGTTGCGGGCGGTGCCGGTCGTGCGCCTCGGGCTACGCCAACCGCTGCCAGGTGCTGCCTGCTTTCCCCATAGGCACCTATTACGACGGTGGCCATCGCTTCGAACGGGACGGGGAGGTGCACCACTCGTTCTGCACGGTGGGGTCTTTCGCCGAGCACGCCGTGGTCCACTTCTCCAAGGCGGTAAGGGTGCCCGACGACGTTGGTTTGGACGTGGCCTGCCTGGTGGGCTGCGGGGTGCCCACCGGGGTGGGCTCGGCGGTCAACACCGCCCAGGTGCGCCGGGGCAGCACCTGCGTGGTCTACGGATGCGGCGGCGTGGGCCTCAACGTGATCCAGGGCTGCCGCATCATGGGGGCGGCCGAGATCGTGGCAGTGGACCTGCTGGCTGACAAGCTGGCCCTGGCCGAGGATTTCGGCGCCACTTGCACCATCGACGCATCCAACGATGATCCGGTGGCCGCGGTGATGGAGATGACCGGGGGCCGGGGCGCCGACTACGCCTTCGAGGTGATCGGCACCGGGGCCACCTACATGAACGCCTGGCACTCAATCGGCATGGGCGGTTTGGCGGTCATGGTCGGCGGTCCGCCCGCGGGAACCCCGTTCCACATCGATGCCACCGAGATCTACTTCGGCAAGGCGTTGACCGGCAGCATGTACGGCAACTCCTCGCCTGCCCGGGACTTTCCGTGGATCTTCGACCTCTACCGCTCCGGCGAACTTCTGCTGGACGAGCTGATCACCCAGCACCGCCCCCTCGACGACGTCACCGCCGCCCTAGAAGAATTGGACACCGGCGGCGTGGTCCGCACTGTGCTGGACATCGGCGACGAATAACCGGGCGGATTATCGCCGGGCAATCAAGCACCTCGCCCGGCGGATTATCGCCGGGCAATCTAGCACCTCGCCCGGCGGATTATCGCCGGGCAATCAAGCACCTCGCCCGGCGGATTATCGCCGGGCAATCAAGCACCTCGCCCGGCGGATTATCGCCGGGCAATCAAGCACCTCGCCCGGCGGATTATCGCCGGGCAATCAAGCACCTCGCCCGGCGGATTATCGCCGGGCAATCAAGCACCTCGCCCGGCGGATTATCGCCGGGCAATCAGACACAGTGCCGGGCCATCAAGCAGAGCGCCGGGCAATCAGGCACAACCTGTCACTACTCCCCGAATTCGTTGATCCAGTGGGTGTAGTCGTCGAGCACCGGCAGGACTTCGTCGGCTGAGTCGCCGTGGGGGAGCCGCAGCACCACTTCGGTGATGCCGAGATCCCGGTAGTAGGCCAGCTTGCCGGGGTCGGGGTGGGTGCCATAGGTGATGAGCTCCAGTTCGTTGAGGTTGCGGCCAGCCGCAGCCATGGCCTCGCCCAAGTCGGCCAGTGCGGCTCGCATGCCGGCACCGCCGATGGGCATCCAGCCGTCGCCGAACTCGGCGATGTGGGCGAAGGTGGTGGGGCCGGGGGCAGCGCCGATGATGGTGCGGATGCGGGGCTGCTGGATCGGCTTGGGCCAGCTCCACGAGGGCTCCATGTGAACGAACTCTCCGTGGAACTCAGCGATTTCCTGCCCCCAGAGCGCTTGAGCACAGAGCATGTGCTCTCTGACCATGGCCCGCCGTCGGCGAACGTCGATGCCGTGGTTCTCCATCTCCTCGTGGTTCCAGCCGTAGCCGATTCCCAACACGAGACGGCCTCCGCTCATCCAGTCGAGGGTGGCGCACTCCTTGGCGAAGGCAATGGGGTCGTGTTGGGCGGGCAGTGCCACTCCCACTCCCAGCCCGACGGTTGTGGTGGCCTGGGCGCAGGCGGCCAACGCGATGTAGGGGTCGAGGGTCCGCAAGTAGGTCTCGGACAGCTCGTCGGCCCCGGTGGGGGGCGGGGTGCGCCTACTGGTGGGGATATGGGTGTGCTCGGGCAGGTAGATGCAGGCGTAGCCCCGGGCCTCGGATTCCTCGGCCAGTCGTACTGGCGACATCGACCGGTCGGTGGTCTGCATCATCACTCCGAATCTCATGGCTAAAGCGTATTTCGCTTGGGCTGACTGTTTCGCGGCTGGTAGCGGTACTCTCAGGGCCACCTCATGAGACGCCAACCTGAGATCAGGCTGATCGCCACCACCGAGGTGCCCACGAACTGGGGCCGGTTCAGCTGCCACGCCTTCCAGTCGATGGACGACGGGGAGGAGCACGTGGCGTTCGCCCTCGGCGGCGTGGACTCAGCCGACGAGGTGCTGGTTCGAGTGCACAGCGAGTGCCTTACCGGCGATGTGTTCGGCTCGTGGCGCTGCGACTGTGGAGCCCAGCTTCACGCGGCCATGGATGCCATCGCTGCCTGCGGCACCGGTGTTCTGGTGTATCTGCGGGGTCATGAGGGCCGAGGCATCGGCATTGGCCACAAGGTGCAGGCCTACGCCCTTCAGGACGAGGGCCGCGACACCGTGGACGCCAACCTGGAACTCGGCCTGCCGGTGGACGACCGCACCTACGGCATCGGAGCGGCCATCCTGGCCGAGCTGGGGGTCAAGCGTGTGGCGCTGATGACCAACAACCCCACCAAACACGACGGCTTGGCCTCCTTCGGCTTGGAGATCGCCCGCCGCGTTCCACTAGAGGTGCCCCCCAGAACCGAGAACATGGACTACCTCCGCACCAAACAACAGCGCCTCGGCCACCTGCTCAACTTGGGCTAGACGTCAAACCTGCGGGTGGCCAGTCGATAGGCGAGAAGCTGCTTCGAGGTCGAAAACCGCGGAGACGTCACCATGAAGTTGGAGCGCCGACGCCGGAACTTCGGTTGTCACTGGCCCTTCCAGAGCGTCTCGTATGGGTCGGGATTTGTGCGATCCCTGAGCCACGAGCAGGATCTGCTTAGCTTGCAGGATGGTCCCTATCCCCTGGGTGATGGCCTGGAGGGGAACCTCTTCTGCTGAGTCGAAGAAGCGGGCGTTGTCCCGCCTGGTGGCCTCGCTAAGCGAGACCACGGTGGTCTCGGCATCGAATGGCGTGCCCGGTTCGTTGAAGGCGATGTGGCCGTTTCTCCCGATTCCGAGAAGTTGGATGTCAATGTCGGCGGCGCGCACGAGGCGGTCGTAGCGCCGGGCTTCTATGTCGAGGCCGGGTGCTTGGCAATCGGGGGCAAACACCGCGTCATCCCGCAGGTCGACAAGTTCGGTGAAGCTCCTTGTGATGACGTTTCGGTAGGTCTGCGGGTGGTCGGCATCGAGGCCGATGTATTCGTCGAGCAGATAGACCGTCGTTTCGGCGAAGCTGAGCGGGCCCTCTCGGCATCGTCTGACCAGAGAGCGGTAAACCCCCACCATCGTGGCGCCGGTGGCCAGCCCGATGCTCGCCCGGGGATTCGACCGAATAACACCTTCCACAGAGTCGGCTGCCATCTCGGCGGTGGCTGCGGCATCGGCGGCGATATGGAAGCGCACCGCTGATCCTCGGCACTCACCCTGTGCCACGGGCACCGGTGATGAACGACACCAGATCGTCTTTGGTGACATCGGGCACGTCGACTTCCGCGCACTTCCGGCCTTGGTAGAGCACAACTGCCTGGTCGCAGACCGCCAGCACTCTGTCCATGTTGTGGGTGATGAGCAGAACCGCCACTCCCTGGTCGCGCATGTTGGCGATGAGATCGAGAACTCTCTGGGTCTGCTCGACGCCGAGTGCGGCGGCCGGCTCGTCGAGCAGCACGATCTTCTGGCCCCACGCCACCGCACGGCCAATGGCGACCGCTTGGCGCTGTCCGCCGGACAGCGAGCCGACTGAGCGCCGCAAGGACGGGATCCGGATGTCGAGGCCTGACAGCGTGGCCGCGCATTCCTCGCGCATACGCCGCTTGTCAAGCAGGCCGATGCGAGCACCCAGCCTTCCGCCTCGGGTTTGCTCTCGATTCAAGAAGAGGTTTTCCGCCACATCGAGTGGGTCGATGACCGACAGGGCTTGGTGAACCGTCTCTATGCCCAGCTCTCGCGCATGACGTGAGGAGTTGATGCGATGCTCGGTCCCCTGGACAAAGATGCTGCCCGCGTCGGGCTGATAGATGCCGGCAAGGCATTTCACCAGCGTTGACTTGCCGGCGCCATTGTCGCCCAGAAGCGCGGTGACTCGACCGTGGTGCAACTCGATGGAGACATCGTTGAGGGCCTGTACGGCGCGGAATGATTTCGAGATTCCAGAGGCAGCCAGCGCGGGAGTCATCCTCATCGGCTGCCCTCCCAGTTCACAGGGTTGCCCAGCACATCCCAAATACCGGCGACCGACGGGATTCCAGACCGCACACCGGCCACGCCCGCGACAAATGCCCTGGTCACGAAGGCCTGGATGCGGAAGCCGAACACTACCGTGTCGCCCTCGCTGACCGTGCGATCCGATTCGGGGTTCAGTTTGGCGTAGTAGTCGATGGACGCAGGGTCGGGCATATCCACGGGAATGGGCCGGGTGATTGCCTCACCGGGGTCGCGGGCCACCACAGCAGTGGTCTGGTAGTCCCCGAAGACCGGGTCGATGTAGAGACCGCCGCCGAAGCAGAATGGCGTGCCCTGGTGGATGTGGGCGATCTCGCTGACGTAGCACACGGCGGGCTGCTCAGGCAGGTCGTCCAACGCATGCAGGGGAGTGGTTCCGGTGAGCCCGTGCCCCGGCTCCACTTGGGTGGCGCCAGCCGCCGCCAGCAGGGCCAGCACCGCGGTGGACGTCGTGCCCGGGGCGTTGATCTGGAGTAGCCCCTGGTTGTCCTCGCCTAGGTACTGCCCGGCCGACTCCGCGGCCCGGGCCAGGGTTGCCATGTTGGGAGTGGTTCGGACGCGGCCGGTGGCCGAGTCGAAGAGCAGAGCCGGAAACGTGGTAAGTCCGGCGAACCGGGCCCCAGGAAGCTTGTCGATGTGGGCGATCATTGCGGGCAGGTCTTCGAGCAGAATGCCCCCCTCGTGGCCCGGGTAGAACTCATCTCCGGGGGCAAAGACCCGTACCAGCAGATCCTGGACCCGTCCGATGCGGGAGGCGGCAGCCGACGCCTCTGCCGCCTTGTTGGGCGAGAACACGGTCCAGTAGTCGGGCTGCATGGCCACGGCCTCGCCGGTTTGGCCCGCAGCCACCTGCACGAGATGCCCGATGTGTCCGAGTTTGTGCCCGTTGGTGGATATGGGCCGGGCGCAGGTCATGTCCACAGCCACAAATCCGTCCACCCCAGCACCGCTCATGGCATCGAGGACACCTGGTGCCCTCCCAAGCTGTTTGGTCATGGCGTACACCGTCAATCCCAGCTTCTTGGCCTCGTCCATGAGGTGCGAGGTGTTTGCTGCCACCGCGTCGAGGTCGATCACGTAGCTGTTGGCCGGGATGGAACCGGCCTGATGCAGCGCCACAACGGCTTCCATGAATGTCGGGTTCTTGCGCAGCAGTGATTGCAGGAACACGGTCAGCTCTCCTTGGCTTCTCTCATGCTCAGAGCCACGGCCAAGATGATGATCACTCCTCGGGCAATGCGCTGATCGGCTACTTCCAGTCCCATGAGGATCAGACCATTGTTGAGCATGGCCATGATGAGGGCGCCGGTGACAGCCCCGATAACCGAGGCCCTCCCTCCGAACAGGTTGGTCCCGCCGATCACCACCGCAGCAATCACGGTGAGCAGGTAGTCCTCTCCGAGGTCGTGGCGTCCGATGCTGAGTCGGCCGGCGAGGAGTACCCCAGCGAAGCCCGCCGCGGTGGCACTGGCCACCAGCGCTGAGATCTTCACTCTGGCGGTATTGATCCCGACTGCATTGGCCGCGTCGCGGTCGGCGCCGGTGGACAGGACATGGCGTCCCCAGCGCAGGTGGTGCAGCGCGAAGTGGCCGAGGCCGCCCACAACGATGATCCAGATGAGCAGCGAGGAGACCGGACCCAGTCCGCCGGCGCCGAACAGTCCGCTGAATCTGTCGTTGCGGATGGGCAGCGACTGCAAGTCATTCCAGTTGCGGGCAATCCCACTGATGATGCCCAGCATGCCCAGCGTGACCAAAAATGACGGGATTCGCACCTTCACAGTGATCAGCCCGTTCACGAGACCGACGAGCACTGATGCTGCCAAGGCCACCAGCACGCCGATCAGGAATCCATAGTTGCCCACCATTTCTGCGGCCACCAGCGATGAAAGCGCCACCACTGAGCCAACCGAGAGGTCGATTTCCCTCGCGGCCAAGGCGAAGGCCATCCCGACCGCCATGACCGCGATGGGGGCTGCTTGCCGGCCGATATTGAGCAGATTGGAGGAGCTGAGGAAACCGTCGTCGTGCAGGATGATGCTGAACGTCACCAGAATCAGAGCGAACGCAAAATAGACGACGAACCGGCGGAGTCCGCCGTCATGTTTGTAGCGGTCGATCCAGGCCTCGACCGGGGAGGGGAGTCCGGTCGAGGCCTTTCCGTGGATCGATCTCCTGGTCACCTGTCCAGGTCTAGCCGCCGAGGGCGTCTAGCACCTGTTGAGGTGGATCAGCGGCCAGCGACACCCTGTATGCCTCGACGATATTGTCGGCGGTTACCTCTATGGCAGGTACAACTACGAATGGCGGCGCTTCCTTCCCGAGCAGGCCGTAGGCACCCTCAGTGGCCATCGTGCGGCCGATTTCGTAGGCCTCGTCGGCTGCGATGCCCACGATGTTGCCGCCTTCCACGAGGTCGAGGGAGACGTTGGTGTCCAGGTCCATGGTCACCACGGCCACATCGCTTGCACCCACCGCCCGCAGCGCGGCGAGCACTCCGTCGGCCGGTCCGGCCGACCACGGAGCGTAGATGCCATCGAGGCCGGGGTTGCGGGTCAGCATGGTTGAAGCGATGTCCTCCGCGGTCGCGGGGTCGGCAAGACCCTGCTCAGCAACGATCTGGATTCCGGGGAAGTTGATCTCGATCCAGGACTTGAACGCCTGGTCGCGCTGGTTGGTCACGTAGAAGGGGGCATCGTGGAAGATGAAGCCGATCTCGCCTTCACCGCCGAGCGCGTTGCCGAGCAGATTGGCCGCGGCAATGCCCATGGCAGCCAAGTCGTCGGTCACCACACCCACGAACTCCTCGCCTTGCGTATACCCCTCGGGAGTGGTCGACAAGAACACGAGCTGCACCCCAGCGTCCACGGCGGGCCGAAAACCCTCTGCCGCAGAAACTGGGTCGATCGTGAGGCTGAGGATGATGTCGGGATCCAGGGCCATGGCGGTTTCAACGTCATTGGCCTGTTGGGCCGCGTCGAAACCCGCCTCGGTCTCGACCACTACTTCGATGCCCATCTCCGCGAAAGCGTCTCGCGCCCCTTGGCTCACCGCGTCGGTGAACGCGCCGGAGATGTGCCAAAGGAGGGCGGCGGTGTAGCCGCCCTCTTGTATTTGGCTCAGCTCGTCGGCGGTCAGCGCGATGTCGCCTGACGGACTGGCTGGCTCGCCGTTCGGCCCCTGGGTTACCGGGGCCTCCATCGCCGGGGCCTCTGCTTCGGCGGGCTCAGGCTCGGGTGTGGCCTCAGGGGCAGGCTCTTCAGTCGGTTCGGGAGCGGCAGTGGGCGCGGCGGTAGCTGGCGCAGCCGGGGCGTCGCTTTCGCTGTCGTCGTCGTTGCCGCAAGCGGCGGCCAACAGAACGAAGACAGCAAGCAAGGCGCTGAGTGCGAGCCATCTCGATCTCTTTTGTGGGTGCATGGGTTTCTCCTTCGTTAGGTGGTTGGGGCTGGCTCGAGACCGCACCACGACGCCACGAAGTGGGCCAGGGTGCGGGTGGCGGCTATGAGTTCGTCGATCTCAACGTGCTCGAACGGTGTGTGGCAGTTGGATATGTCACCGGGAGCGAAGTACACGCCGGGCACACCGAGAGAAGCGAGGAATGACTTCTCCGACCAGAACGGCGCGGCCTCGATCCGGGGCGTTTCGCCCGTTACCGCTGAAATAGACTCTCCCAGCGCTCGTACCGCGGCATGGTCGGTGGGGATCTCGTCTGGAGTGCCGCCCACCGGGTGGTCGCGAGAGGCGGAGAACTCTACCGAAGCCTTTACTGCGTGATCTGAGGCCACCTGGGATGCGATGTCTCGGATGGCATCCGCCGCGGCGTCGAGGCGCTCATCGGGGAGGACCTTGCGGATCAACGACAGGTGAAACTGTCCGGGAACCGCGATGTTCCCTCCTGAGTTGACCTCGGTGACAAGCAGAAATGCCGGCCCGATCAGAGGGTGCTGGGGCTGGGCGCGCAGACCATCGGAGTGCGTCCACAGTGCGGACAGAAGGTGGTGTCCGGCCTGGAGGGCGTCCACACCGAGTTCGGGTCGTCCGAAATAGGCCGATTGCCCGGTCAGCGTGATTTGGGCGATGAGAAAGCCCATTTGAGCGGTGTAGATGGCCGAGGTAGAGGGCTCGGTATAGATGAGGAAGTCGGGCCGGTGATCTTGCGGAATAACCCCATCGGCGATGGCTGTCTTCATGCCGGCCGAAACGCCGCTGCCCGGCTGGCCTGACTCCTCGTCACAGACGAACAGCGCAGTGACGCGGCCCTTCGGTTGGCAGCCAGTTCGACCGATCGCCCGGAAGGCCTCAAGAATGGCGCAGATGCCTGCTTTCTGGTCTGCGGCCCCCCGGCCCCAGATCGCCCGGTCGATGATCGGGGCCGCATAAGGATCAGCACGGTCGGTCCCAGCCCAGTGCGCCTCCCAGTCGGCGGCATGCACGGTGTCGAGATGCCCGGCCAGAACCAAAGAGGGACTTGTCTGTCCGGCGCTGGCGTAGACATTTGGGCGGTCGTCGGCGCAAGGGGAGAGCTGGGCTCGGTCCCAAGCCCCATCTTGGAGCTGCCCATGCACCCAGTGGGCGAAGTCCCCCTCATGGGGAGTCACGCTGGGGATGCGGACGGCCTCTTGGACGAGCTCGATAAGTCCGTCGGGGTTGACGGCATCGGCAACGGCCTTAGGGGTCACCGCTGGCTCCCGAGAGTGTCGGTGACCAGTGACTCATGCAGCTCATCGAGCGCCCATGACACAGCCCCGAGGAATGTGGCGCGCCGCCCGAGCGTTGAAGCAGAGATCTCCACCGGTTGGGAGTGCCGCCGATGTAGCTCGGCATTTACCGCCTCCACAAACACCTGATTTGCCCCCACGCCGCCGCCGAAGACAATTCGCTCCGGATCGATGATCAGGCACAGCTGCATGACTGCGGTCGCCATGGCGGACGCCGCGTTTTCCAAGACATGCACGGCAGCCGGGTCGCCCTGGGCGGCTGCGTCGAAGATCTCCGGGACATCGGCACTGCCATGCAGCTCTGTCGGATAACCGGACTCTGCTGCCTGTCCGAATTGCTTGCGGATGGCGGGTGCCGATGAGACGTCTTCCAGGATGAAAGACGAATTGGAGTCGGCGGGCGAATCATGCAGCACCAGCGACCCGACTTCTCCAGCCGCTCCAGTTCCCCCCCGGTACAGTTCCCCGGTCACGATGATGCCCATTCCGATTCCGGTGCCGATCGAGATGGCCGCAAAATTGGTTTGGTCCATATCCAGATCCGCCTCGGCTAGAGCAGCCAGATTCACGTCGTTGTCCACGTGGACTTCCATGTCGAGGAGTTCTTCGAGTTTGGCTCGTACTTGCAGGCCCTCGAATCCCGGCAGATTCAGCGCCTGTTCGACGCTGTCAGAATGTGGGCGGTAAATGCCGGGGACGCCTATACAGGCCGATCCGGCCTGCCCGCCGATCTCTGACAGCATCTGATGGGCCGTTTCCGCCACGCGGTTGAGCGCTGCCTCAGCGTTCGGGCCGGTCTCCAACTCCTGTTCTGTGACCACTGTTCCAAGGAGGTTGGCCACGCCGACAATTATCTTGGTGGCGCCGATATCGGCCGCCACAACGAACCCTGCTTCCGGCACGAACTCATAAAGCATGGCCGGCCTGCCCACGTTTCCGGTTGTGGTTGGCACTGGGGACAGGCGGATGAGCCCCGAGGCCTCCAGATCTGCCACCAGATTTGAGACCGTCGGCTTGGATAACCCGGTGACGCGAGCAATGTCTGCCCTCGAGATTCCCTGGGGAGCAGCGTCGAACATGGCATCGACGATGCGCTGCCCGTTTAGCAGCCTGAGCAAACGTGAATCAGAGGCCCCTCGCACTAGTTTGTAAGCATAACTAACAAATAAAGTGACCGCAATAGCCTTAACCTGGGATTTCCGGTCCGTATCAGTTATCCGATGCGATTGTGCAGGTACGACTGACGGTCAGCAGAAAACGGGGGCGATGTGCTGGGCGAAGTTGCGCATCCAGGTTTCCTTGTCGTCCATGAACTGCGCCAACACCATCTTGTTCACGCCCCGCTCGGCCAACTCGGTCAATCGGTCGATGCAGTATTCGGGCGGGCCGGCGATGGTGCCCCGGCTGGCTAGGAACTTAGTCAGGCCGTGCTTGTCGGCTAGTCCGGCGTTGACGTTGTCGCCGTCGGCGAAGGCGTGGTGGCGGCTGTCGTACTCGGCCATCATGGCGGCCACCTTGGGCTTGATGTCTTCGGGCAGGCCCTTGCCGTCCATGTGAAACCGGTACACGTGGTTGGCGGTGCCCGCGATCAAGAACTTGATCTGCTCCAAGCCGGCCTCCTCTGACTCGGCGAAAAGGAGGTTGACGAACCACCGCACCTCGATTTCGTCGGGGTCTCGGCCCACCGAACGGGCCCCTTCGGCGATGTTGCCCAGCGCGATCTCGCACACGTCGGCGGGCAGGCTGTTGGACAAGATCACCCCGTCGGCGATCTGCCCGGCCATGTACTGGGTGCGGGGACCCTCAGCGGCGATCCACACCGGGACCGGGGCAGGACCCCACCGCATGTGCAGCTCCTTGCCCTCCCAGTGGGCCACCTGGCGGTTGCTGAGCGCCTTCACTGCTGCGGTGTAGTCCCGGAGATAGCCCACCGTGGCTGGCCGCTCGCCGATATTGAGCAGCGCGCTGTCGCCCGAGGCGATGCCGTAGCGGAATCGCCCCCCGGAAATCTGCTGAAGCGCCATGGCGGTGGATGCCGCCGCCGCTGGGTGGCGAGTGACGGGGTTGGTAACAGTGGTGGCCAGCAGGGCGTTCTCGGTGTTGTTGGCCGCCACAGTGAGGGTGATGAACGGATCGGCCCACAACGACTGGGAGTCGCCCGCGACGACCATGGAGAATCCGCAATCCTCCGCCAGACGGGCCCAAGCCCCGTAGGTCGACAGGTCTTCGGGGACCTTTCCGGTGCCGAATGCGATGGAGGCGCTCATGGCCCGACATTAGAGGTCGTTCGTGGTGCCCGTCGTGTGTCTAGCATCATTCCGGTGCCGGATGCCCCTCCGATCGACTTGAGCCAGCCCCTGTCGCTGGGCCCGCTGCTGGATCGGGCAGTGGCCGTGGTGCCCCAGAAGACTGCATTAGTCGGTGCCCGCGGACGTTTGACCTATGCCGAGATGGCCGGCGAAGTCTCGCGAGCCGCCACGGCGTTTGCCGGGCTCGGGGTTCAGCCCAGTGATCGGGTGGCGGTGTCGCTTCCCAATGACATCGACCTCGTGGTTGCGCTTTTGGGCATTTGGGCCCGGGGCGCGGTGTTTGTGGGAGTCCACACTGTTCTGGCCCTGCCCGAGAAGCGGCATTTGATCGACGATTGCGACCCCGCGCTGTATCTGACGGCTGATCCCTCAGAGGGGGTCGGTGCGCCGCGTGTTGTGGGCTTAGAGGAATGGCGATCGAAGGTGGCCAGCGTCGACCCCATCGACCAGTGGCCCGAAGTCGATCCGCTGGCGGTAGCAGCAATCGCCTACACCTCGGGCACCACCGGCAATCCCAAGGGGGTGATGCACAGCCAGCACAATGCCCTGTTGCCGGGGGCGGTGGCCGTGGCCCGGGGCAGCTTCGACGCCGATGACGTGTTCCTGTGCGTCCAGCCGCTGACGATCCTCAATCTGCAAGTGCTCAATCCGCTGACCACCGTCCAGGCTCTTGCCACGTGTGCAATTGCCGACCGCCCCGACCCGGTATCGCTGGCCCGCTGGATAAGGCAGGAAGGCGTCACTCACTTCGCAGTCGTTCCGACGGTGGCCTACGACCTGTTGACCCATCCCGAAATCCATCCCGAAGACCTGGCCAGGGTCACCAAGCCCCGGGTGGGGGGAGCGGGAATGCCCGAAGCAGCAAAGCTGCTATTCGAAGAGCGCTTCGGGGCCAAGCCCGCCACTAGCTATGCCCTCACCGAGGGACCGACGCTGGTGGCCCGCCAAGATCCCGGCCGTCCGATCATCGAGGGAAGCTGTGGGCGGCCGCTGCCCCACATCCAAGTAGTAGTGCTTGACGACGATGGCCGGTCCGTGCCGACCGGGGAGGTGGGGGAGATCTGCTTCGGCCCCCGTCGCGACGGCCCGTGGGCCGGGGTGTATCGCACCATGCTGGGCTACTGGGGCCGCCCTGAGCTGTCAGCAGAGACGCTGCGGGGCGGCATGGTCCACTCCGGCGATCTAGGCCGTTTCGACGCCGACGGCGAGCTGTACATCGTGGAGCGCCGCAGCCAGCTGATCATCCGGGGTGGCAACAACATCTACCCGGCCGAGATCGAGCGGGTGCTGGGGGCCGAAAGCCGAGTGGCCGAGTGCTGTGTAGTGGGCCGGCCCGATGATCGTCTCGGTGAGGTGGTGGTGGCCTTCGTACAGCCCGCCATTGGCGTCGAAGTGACGGCAGAAGACCTGATCGGCCTCTGTCGGGCCAACTTGGCCTCGTTCAAGGTTCCCAGCGAGATCTGTTTCGTGGAAGCCTTTCCCCGCAGCCCTCTGGGCAAGATCTCCCGATACCAAGTACAAACAATGGCCGAGGGCTGAGCGGGCGGAGGCACCGATGAGCGACGAATACCAGTCCGAGGCGGCGGCAGCCGACTACGAGGATGTGACGGGGTGGGGGCTGGAAACCGACGCCGAGGAGGCCATGCTGGCCGCCCAAACCGAGTGCACCTTCATCTGGGCCAACAAAGAGGGCTGGCCGGTGGGGGTCATCATGAGCTTCATCTGGCGCCAGGGACGCTTCTGGCTGACGGCCAGCGGACAGCGAGCCCGGATCTCCGCGGTGCGCCGCGATCCCCGGGTGTGCCTGGTGGTGACCAGCACCGGCGCCGCCGGGGTGCCCCGGAGGCAGACGGTGACCTACAAGGGCATCTGCCATCTCCACGACGACGATGAGACCAAGGCCTGGTTTTACCCCGAGCTGGCTGCCGCCTTGCACGCCGATGAGGAGATGCGGCGCCACTTCGCACGCTTCTTGGATTCCCCTCGGCGAGTGATCCTCGAGGTGGAGCCCACCCAGCGCATCTCGTTCGACGGCGCCAAGCAGACGGCCGCCACCGCGGCGTGGATCGAAGCCGGCCAATAATCGCCTGCGGCTAAGCAGCTGGGGGGCACAGACGGGTATTGGTTTGGCCTACCCTGACACTGCGATGGCAGAAGCGAGAGAGCGGTTCAGGAATCAGCCGGTACAAGAGCGTGCCGTATTGACCCGCGACCGGATTCTGCAAGCGGCCACCGAGGTGATCAAGCAGGAGGGAGTGTCGTCGCTGACCCTCGACAAGGTGGCGGCCCGAGCCGGAGTGAGCAAAGGCGGTTTCCTCTATCACTTCGACTCCAAAGACGCACTGATCATCGGGCTGCTCAACCAGGTGATGGGAGTGCTCGACCACGAGCTCAATGTTCTGGCTGAGGGTATCGATACCAGCCAGGGGGCATTTGCGTTGGCCTATCTCGACTATGTGCGGGAGCCGAGCAAGGCGGCCACCGATACGGCCGTGTCGATTCTGGCCGCAGCTGCGGTGGACGACGATCTTCTGGACAGTACCCGGGCGACCTTCCGAAGTTGGCAGGACCGGCTACGGCACGACGATGGGCTTGACGAGGTGGAGGCGCTGCTGGCCCGCATTGTCGGCGATGGGCTTTGGCTCATCGACCTGTTCGGATTGGCCCCGCCCGACGCGGAGGAACGCCGCAAGGTGCTCGACCTGGTCTCGGACATTATTGCCGATCATTGAGCGGCTCGGGACCTGATCGTCTCAGCGGAATAGTACGGAGCATCCTGCGGAGGAGGCGGCTCATTGCCCAGAATGAGGTCGGCCGCCTTCTCGGCGATCATCATCACCGGGGCGTAGATGTTGCCGTTGGTGACGGTGGGCATCACCGAGGCGTCGACCACCATCAGCCCCTCGGTGCCGTGGACTGCCATAGATCCAGGATGCACAACCGACTGGTCATCGGTCCCCATGCGGGCCGTTCCCGCGGGATGCAGCGCAGTCTCGGCATCGCGGGCCACCCAGTCCATGATCTCCTGATCGGTGGAGACATCAGGCCCCGGCGATAGCTCGCCGGCGTTGTAGGCCGCGAAAGCGGGCTGGTTCATGATGTGGCGGGCCACTCGGATGGTCTCCACCCACTCGCGGCGGTCCTGCTTTGTGGAGAGGTAGTTGAATTGGAGGGCGGGCTTCACCCGGGGGTCGCGTGACTTGATTCGCAATTGGCCGCGGGCGTCCGAGTACATGGGGCCGACGTGGACCTGGTACCCGTGTCCACCGCTCGGCGACGAGCCGTCGTAGCGGATGGCCAGCGGCAGAAAATGGAACATGAGGTTCGGATAGGACTCTTCGGGGTTAGAGCGCACGAAGCCGCCGCCCTCGAAGTGGTTGGTGGCCCCGGGTCCTTTTCGAGCCAACCATTGCAGGCCGATCCAGGGGCGGCGCCACAGCTTGAGGGCGGGCTGCATGGACACCGGCTGGCTGGAGGCATACTGGATGTAGACCTCCAGGTGGTCTTGCAGGTTCTTGCCCACTCCGGGCAAGTCGGCCACCACCGGGATGTCCATTGATTCCAGAAGGTCAGCCGGGCCCACCCCGGAGAGTTGAAGCAGCTGGGCCGAGCCGAATGCTCCGGCGCACAAGAGGACTTTCTCGCCCCGGGCGATGTGCCTCCGTCCCCGTCGGCGGTACTCCACGCCAACCGCCCGGTTCCCGTCGAACAGTACGCGGCTGATAAGGGTACCGGTCTCAACCTTGAGGTTCTTGCGTTGCATCACCGGGTGCAGGTAGGCCCGAGATGCTGAAAGCCGCCGACCCCGGTGGACGTTGCGATCGAACGCGGCAAATCCCTCTTGGCGGTATCCGTTGACGTCGTCGGTCAGCTGATACCCGGCCTCTTGCACTGACTTGAAGAATGCAGCGAACAGAGGGCTTTCAGCGGGCCCCCGCTCCAATACCAGGGGGCCCTCGCCGCCCCGCCATTGGTTGGCTCCCGACAAGCAGGTTTCCATGCGCCTGAAGTACGGAAGGCAATGGCGGTAATCCCACGCCTCCATGCCGGGTTCGGCGGCCCACTTGTTGTAATCAGCGGGGTTTCCCCGCTGGAAGATCATGCCGTTGATGGAGCTGGAGCCGCCCAGCACCTTGCCCCGGGCGTGATAGACCCTTCGACCTCCCATATGGGGCTCGGGCTCGCTTTCGTACTTCCAGTCGTAGAAGCGGTTTCCGATGGGAAATGCCAGGGCTGCGGGCATGTGAATGAACACGTCCCACTTGTGATCCTTGCGCCCTGCCTCCAAGACCAGAACTCTGTTGTCGGGATCCGCGCTGAGCCGGTTGGCCAAGGCGCAGCCAGCAGAGCCGCCTCCCACGATGATGAACTCGTACAACGACTGCTCCTCAATGAAAAAAGAGTAAAAGTGTACCGGTGTCGGCAGCTCCCGCAAGCCGCCGACACCGGTACACAGCTGGAGCCTAAGAGGGGAACCAAGCGCTCCAGACGTTTCCCATAGTTGTCAGTGTTCCCGTCGCCGCTGACGATGCAATCGGCCACTTTGTCGGCGTGTTGTGATGGCGATACCTCCGGCAAGGCGTCGATGTCACCGGTGTTGATCGAGGCCCACTAAGCACTCTTGTCGATAACTACTCGCTCTACGGTGTGCCCCAGATTGCTCTCCAGCAGCTAAGCGGCTACTGCCACGTCGGTTTGGCCTTGTAGGCCCGCATTGCGCCCCCTTGTCTGAAATGCCAAAAACAGGCTAGCTGGACTGTTTTGAAACATAGCACATCGCCTAGCCACCCGCTAGAGGGACTTCGCGTCTTGCAGAGCAGTCATCGGGCGGGCCATGCTGGACTCCCCGACCGCAGGAGAGTGCGATGGCCGATCTGCCGACAAGTCCTGAAGAGCTGGTAAGCGAGTTCTGCACGGCGTGGGCCAACGGCGACGCCGATGAGCTGATGGCTTACTTCACCGAGGACGCCGTTTATCACAACGTCCCGATGGATCCCCTAGAAGGAGCGGAGGCCATCCGGGCATTCTTGGAGGGTTTCTTCGCCACCTCCGGAGGCGTGGTATTCGAGACTCACTTGCAGGTGGCCAGCGGCAATGTGGTCATGAACGAGCGGACCGACTACATCAACACTGCCGATGGTCAGCTGGCATTGCCGGTGTGTGGCGTGTTCGAGATTCGCGACGGGCGCATCGCCCGCTGGTCGGACTATTTCGATATGGGCAAGCTCGTCGGCGGCTAGCTCAGCCGCCCAATAGCTCAGAGAGGGTGTCGACGACGTAGCCCACGTCGTCTGACCCCAGGCCGTGGTGGGTGGGGATGCACAGCGCGTGGTTCATTACCAGGTCGGCGTAGGGGAAACCGTCGTCTGGGGCCCGGTGCTCGATATGTGAGAAGCCGGGCTGGCGAAGAATGTTTCCGGTCCAGACCATGCGGGACTGCACGTTGCGGTCTTCGAGGAAGTTCTGCACTTCGGTGCGGTCATAGCCCGACTCGGGCCGAAGGATGAACCCATAGCGCATCCAAGTGGTCTCCAACTCGGGTGTGGTACGGGGCAGGATCACCTTTTCGGTGTGGTTGACCAGCAGATCGTTGTATCGATCGAAGGCGTGACGGCGGCGGGCGTTGAACTCCTGAAGCTTGGAGAGCTGCACCAGCCCGTAGGCCGCGCCCATCTCCGATGGCTCGAAGTTGTAGCCCAGGTCATCGAAGATGAAGATCTGGTCGTACATAGTTCCGTCGTTCAACGGGCCCCATCGGGTGTCCTGCCCTTGGCGGGATCCGTACAGATACGACTCTGAGCGCCGCCCCCAGCGGCGCCGGGTCAGGCACTTGTCGTGCATCTCGGGATCGTCCATGGCCACCATGCCCCCGTTGCCCGCACAGGTGAGCGAGTGGGAGATGGCGAAGCTGGTCAGGCTGATGTCGCTGCGGGCGCCGATCCGGGTGCCTCGCAGCCGGGTGTCCAGCACGTCGCAGGAATCCTCGATCACCTTCAGCCCGTGCTCGTCGGCGATGGCCCGGATGGCATCCCAATCGGGGCAGTTGCCCATCAGGTTGGGGGTCATGATGGCCTTGGTGCGGGGGCCGATCATCTCAGGAATGCGGTTGACGTCGATTTGGAAGGTGTCGGGCTCCACGTCCACGAAGACCGGGACCAGCCCCAACTGCACGATGGACGACACGTCGGTGGAGAAGGTCAGCACCGAGGTGATGATCTCGTCGCCCGGCTCCAGGTCCAGCAGGCCGATGGCCAGCAGAAGCGCCGAGGAGCCGGAGTTGACCATCACTCCCAGTTCCTTGCCCAGAATCGTGGACACCTCGTCTTCGAAGCGGGCCACGTTCTCTCCGATGTTGAGGTTGCCGGAGCGCAGTACGTCGAGCACGGCTTCGATCTCGCGCTCGTCTTGGATGGCCCCGGCTGGGGGCAGGGTGCGTAGAGGTTGGTTGGCCATGGCTGTGAACCCTAGGCCGGGCGCTGCTCGACCAGCCGCACCAGAGGGATCTGGCGGTGAGGGGCTTTGGCCTGGTAGTCGGCATACCAGGCCCGGTCGGCCACCAAGCCGTCCCAGGTGGCCTGGTAGTCGTCGCCTTCGCAGATGTCGGCCATTGCCCAGAACTGCTGGCCTTTATCGGTGATCAACAGCTCGGGATTGGCCTCCTTGTCGGCCAGGTTGAAGTACCACGAGGGGTGGGCCTTGGCCCCGGCGAAAGACGCCACCACAATGCGGTGGCCGTTGGGATCGCGCCAGTAGGGCAGGGCTACCTTGTGCTCTTTGCCCGAGCGCCGGCCGATGGTGCGGATGAGCACATGGTGCATGCCCACTTGGGCCCACACCAGGGGGTCGTCGCTCGACTCCATGGCCTCTACGTGCATCTTCGTTATGACCGGGATCTCCTCCAAAGAGGGTGTCTCCCAGGTTTGCTCAACTCTTTGATCGCTCATGTTCTGTCTCCTGTAGCTCAATCCAATTTGAGAACTCGGCGGGCGTTCTCCCGCAAGAAGCCGGGCCATACCCTGTCCCGGAAGGGCACGTCTTTCATGTCGGTCATGATCCGCTCCAACGACAGGCCCATGGGGAAGTAGCCGGCGTAGATGATCTTGTCGGCGCCCCGGGTGTTGGCGTAGCGGATGATGGCCTCGGGGTAGTGCTTGGGGGCGAACGCCGAGGTGGAATAGTGCAGCCCGGGCCACTTCAACATGAGCTTGACGGCCAGATCCTCCCACGGCTCGCAGCCGTGGCGGGTGACGAAGGTCAGCTCGGGGAAGTCGTACATCACCCGGTCGATGCGCTCCACGTGCTGGGGGGAGAACGGGAACCGGGGGCCGGGCACGCCGGCGCACACGAAGATGGGCAGATCCAGCTCCACGCACTTGGCGTAGATCGGATAGAACTTGGCGTCGTCGATGGGCACCTGGGGGAAGCAGCCCGCCGGAAACGCCCCCACCGCCTTCACCCCCCACTCCCGGTGGAGCTGGTCTATGAGGCGAACCTGGCCCATCACATCGTTGGGGTCGACGCTCATGGAGGCGATGAAGCGCTCGGGATGGGTCTTCAGCGCCCGCTGGCCGGTCTCGTCCTCACAGGAGATGAGGGCCAGCTCGATATTGAACCGGTCCATTTCCTTGAGCGTTACCTGAACCGGGTCGTCCTCGGTGCCGTACAGCTCCTTGGGCACCCCCTTGAACATGTATTCCACCGGGAAGTCGAACTCCTCAGACGACTGGGAGTCCTTGGTCTGGGCCCGGATGAAGTCATAGGTGGAGAAGTCCGGCTTGGGGAACCCGATCATGGTGTCGATGATCGGTATGTCGGTTGGCATGGCCATGGTGTTGTTCCTCTCTCAGGCGGCCAGCGCGGAGCGGGGGGTGATCACATCCCACGCGTTGTCGCGCATCATGGCCTTGGCCTCGGCATCGGTGAAGTTGGGGATGTCGTAGATGAAGTCGGTGGGCACTTCCAACCCCTCGGCGTGGGGATAGTCGGAGCCGAAAAGCATGTGGTCGGCACCCATCGTCTCTTTGATCAGGTCGATGTCGTCCTCGTAGTAAGGCGACACCCAAACGTGGTTCACGAACTGCTCCACCGGATCGGTTCGGAACTCCTGGGGCATCTTGCCGTAGGCGATCTTCAGTTCCTCCACCAGCCGGGGAGCAAACATGCCCCCGTTCTCGATGCAGGCAATTCGCAGGTTGGGATGGCGGTCATAGAGGCCATGGCACACCATGGCGGCCATGGTGTCGAAGATCTGGCGGTCATGCCCGGTGATCTGCTTGAAGGTGGAGGTGCGGAACGACTGGAAATCCTCCGTTGGCTCCCACATCTCGTTGTATTCGTGCAGGCCGCCGTCGCCGCCGTGCATTCCCATGGTGATGCCGGCCTCGGCGATGCGGGCCCACACCGGGTCGTATTCGGGCATTGCCGGTGAGCGGCTTCCTCCGTCGGCGGTGGGCACCGGCCCGGGCACCATCACCACCATGCGGGCGTCGTTGGCCAAGGCCCACTCCACTTCGGACACGGCCCAGTCCACGTCGATCATCGAGATCACTGGGGCGGCGAAGATGCGCTCCTGATAGGCAAATCCCCAGTCCTCGAGCAGCCAACGGTTGAATGCAGTGAAGGCCGCGACCACGGCCGGAGGGTCGTGGCGCAGTGACTGCTCCATGCCCACGCCCAATGTGGGGAAGAACAGGGCGGCTTCGATGTTCTGGGTGTCCATGAGCTCGAGGCGCTTGTCCCGGTCCCGGTATTCGGGCCGCTCGGAGATGGGGTCGAGCTCGCCGAACATGGTCTTCACGTCCACGCCGTCTTTGTTGCGGCCCCGGAAGAAGTCTTGAAGCGCCCCCGGCTTGGACACCGGGTCAAAAGTGGGATTGGGGATGAAGCGGTTGATTTTGCCCGCCACCAGCAAGCGCTGCTTGCCGTCGATATTGGCCCATTGCATGCAGCGCTTCTTCATGGCTGGGTCGATGTGGCGGATGAAGGCGTCGGTTGCCTCGTAGTAGTGGTTGTCGGCGTCGAACACCTTGTACGGCAGTTCTGCCATGTCGCTACCTCGCAAATGTGAATGGGATGTGGTGGGGGAGAGTCGCCTTGATTTTCGTTGCCTTCGGGAATCGGCAACAAGTTGCACTGGCAGACACGAAGGCCCGTCTTCGTTTTCCAAGGCAGGATCGCCGGGGAGCAGGGCGTACCATCTTGGCTGTGAGCGACGCCGTGATGAGCCTGGCGGGAGATTTCGACCTGGCCGGGCGGGACCAGTGGATGGATCTGGTGGAGCAGGTGCTGCGGGGGGCGCCGTTCGACAAGAAGCTGGTGAGCACCACCTACGACGGCATCCGGATCCAGCCGCTCTACACCGGAGCCGACCATGCCGGCGACACCGGCCTGCCCGGGGTGGCGCCGTTTACCCGGGGCAGCAGGGTGGCCGGCGGACCGTGGCAAGTCCGGCAAGCCCACAGTCCGGCCACCGGAAACGAGGCCATCTTGGCCGACCTGGACGGGGGAGCGGACGCCATCGAACTGCGTTTGGATGGCGAGGTCGGACTCGATGAGCTGGAGGCCCTGCTAGAGGGGGTGCCCGATTCCGTGCCGGTGATGCTGGCACCGGGCAGCGGAGGGGCTGTATGGGCGCTGGTGAGCCTCTGGGAGAAAAGAGGCGTGTCTTCGAATGAGGCACAGGGAGGGTTCGGCCTGGACGCCCGCGATCCAACGACCACCCAAGCAGTGGAGAATACGCTCTCACGTGGTTATCCCGGTGTTCTGGTATCGGTGGCCAACGGCGCCCGGCTGGCCGACCGTGGGGCCAGCGAGGCGCTGGAGCTAGCTGGTTCGCTTTCTGACGGGGTGGCGTTCCTTCGGGCGTGTGAGGAGGCAGGGATAGACCTGTCTGAGGCGGCATCCAGACTGGAATTCCGCTACGCCGCCGGGGTGGACCAGTTCTTGACCATCGCCAAGTTGCGGGCCGCCCGACGGCTGTGGGCCAGGGTTACCCAGGCGTGCGGCATCGACCCCGCCCCGCAACGCCAGCACATGGTGACCGCGGGCGCCATGATGAGCCGCCGCGATCCGTGGGTGAACATGATCCGCACCACGGTGGCCTGCTTTGCCGCCGCGGCAGGAGGCGCTGATGCTATTACCGTCAGCCCATACGACGCCGCCATCGGAGTGCCCGATTCCCTCGGGCTGCGAATCGCCCGCAACACCCAGCTCTTGTTGCGGGAGGAATCCCACGTCGATCAGGTGATCGACCCTGCTGGCGGCTCCTACTACGCCGAATCGCTGACCGATGCTCTGGCGGCCACCGCCTGGGGCCTGTTCCAAGAGCTAGAAGCCGGAGCAGACCTCAACGAGCGCATCGAAGCCGCCCATGCCGCCCGAAGCCGGGATGTGGCCACCCGCCGGCTGCCGCTCACCGGGGTAAGCGAGTTCCCCGATCTGGATGAGCCGGTGGTGGCGCGGCCGCCGATGGAGCCCGACCCCGGTCTGCGCCGGCTGACCGAGCCGTTCGAGGCACTGCGAGATGCTGCCGATGCTGCCCCTCGTCGTCCAACTGCGTTCTTGGCCAGTCTGGGCCCGGTAGCCGTCCACACCGCCCGGTCCGCGTTCGCGGCAAACCTGCTGGCCGCGGGAGGAATCCATGCCCTATCCAACGGCGGCCACAACACGCCGGATCTAGCGGCTCAGGCCTGGGCGGTTTCGGGCTCGCCGATTGCTGTGGTGTGCTCGTCCGATGAGATGTACCGGGAGCATGCTGCTGTCACCGTTGCCGCGCTCAAAGAGGCCGGGTGCGGGTATGTGCTGGTGGCCGGTCGCCCCGATGAGAGCTGGGGGGCCGACGGCTACATCTACATGGGCTGCGACGTTCTGACCTCCCTGGGGGCCATTCACGAGAGGTTGGAACTGTGACGGTCCCCGACTTCACCAGCGTCGACCTCTACTCCGAGACCGACTCGAGGGCCAACGGGTCAGGCTGGTCTGAATTGATGGACGCCGAGGTGGGGGAGAGCCCCGACCGCCTCACCTGGGCCACGCCGGAGGGATTCGGCGTGCGCCGCCTGTACACCGCTGAGGATCGGGCCCCGCTGGACTTCTGTGACACCTACCCCGGACTGGAGCCCTACCTGCGGGGTCCCTACGCCACCATGTATGCCACCCAGCCGTGGACCATTCGCCAGTACGCCGGGTTCTCCACCGCCGAGGATTCCAACGCCTTCTACCGGCGCAACTTGGCTGCCGGTCAAAAGGGCCTGTCGGTGGCCTTCGACCTGGCCACCCATCGAGGCTACGACTCCGACAACCAGCGGGTGAGCGGAGATGTGGGAATGGCCGGGGTGGCCATCGACTCCATCGCCGACATGCAGATTCTGTTCGACGGCATTCCGCTGGATCAGATGACCGTGTCGATGACCATGAACGGCGCGGTGCTGCCGATTATGGCCATGTACATCGTGGCTGGAGAGGAGCAGGGGATAGAGCCCCAGAAGCTGGCCGGCACCATCCAGAACGACATCTTGAAGGAGTTCATGGTCCGCAACACGTTCATCTATCCGCCGGCACCGTCGATGCGGATCATCTCCGACATATTTGCCTTCACCTCGGCCAACATGCCCAAGTTCAACTCCATCTCCATCTCCGGCTACCACATGCAAGAGGCCGGAGCCACCCTTGATCTGGAACTGGCCTACACCCTGGCCGACGGCGTGGAATACGTGCGGGCCGGCCTGGACTCGGGGCTGGACATCGACGCCTTCGCCCCTCGGCTCAGCTTCTTCTGGTGCATCGGCATGAACTTCTTCATGGAGGTAGCCAAGCTTCGGGCCGCCCGCCTGCTGTGGGCCAAGCTGATGCGCCCGTTCAATCCGTCCAACCCCCGGTCGCTGTCGCTTCGCACCCACAGCCAGACCTCGGGGTGGAGCCTCACCGCCCAAGACGTCTTCAACAACGTGGTGCGGACGACCATCGAGGCCATGGCCGCCACCCAAGGCCATACCCAGTCGCTGCACACCAATGCCCTGGACGAAGCGCTGGCCCTGCCTACCGACTTCTCGGCCCGGATCGCCCGCAACACCCAGCTCCTGTTGCAACACGAGTCGGGCACTTGCCGGGTGGCCGACCCATGGGGCGGCTCGTACTACGTAGAGCGTCTCACCCATGACCTAGCTCAACGGGCATGGGAGCACATAAGCGAGGTGGAGGCCGCCGGCGGTATGGCCGAGGCCATCGAGGCCGGTATCCCCAAGATGCGCATCGAGGAGGCCGCGGCTCGCACCCAGGCCCGCATCGACTCCGGCGCCCAGACCGTGGTTGGCGTGAACCGCTATCAGGTGGACGGCGAAGAGGGCATCGAGGTGCTGAAGGTGGACAATGCCGAGGTGCGGGCTTCCCAGATAGCCCGACTGGAGCGGCTGCGGGCCGAACGGGACAACGATGCCTGCGGTCGTGCCTTGGACGCGTTGACGGCGGGGGCCGAGCGCCCAGTCGGCAGCGCCGGCTCCAATCTTTTGGCCCTCGCCGTGGACGCCTCTCGGGCCCGGGCCACGGTGGGGGAGATCAGCGACGCGCTGGAGAGGGTGTATGGTCGCCATGCGCCCCGTATTCGCACCATCTCCGGGGTGTACCAATCAGAAATGGGACGAAGCGACGACAACGGCGGCGGCACCGGCGAGGTGAGGGACGCAGTGGCCGGCTTCGCGTCCCGAACCGGGCGTAGGCCCCGAATACTGGTGGCCAAGATGGGCCAAGACGGCCACGACCGGGGCCAGAAGGTGATCGCCACCGCGTTTGCCGACCTCGGCTTCGACGTGGACGTCGGACCGCTGTTCCAAACCCCGGCCGAGGTGGCCCGCCAGGCGGTGGAGGCCGATGTGCACATAGTGGGGGCATCGTCGCTGGCCGCGGGACATCTGACTCTGGTGCCCGAGCTGCTGGCTGAGCTGAAGCGGCTGGGACGGGGCGACATCATGATCGTGGTCGGCGGGGTGATTCCGCCCAGCGACCACGACGAGCTGCGGGCTGCGGGGGCGCAGGCCATCTTCGGTCCCGGAACCGTGATTGCCGACGCGGCCATGGAGCTGCTGGCCGCCTTGGACAACCGCGAGTGATCGATCTCGACGCCAATGAGCGCTGAGCGATCTCGCCGTCGACCGTCAGGATGTCGGTGATGGATTTCGATCTCGACGCCTGTGTCGAGGGGGTGCTGGCCGCCGACCGAACGTGGTTGGGCCGGGCGGTCACTCTGGTGGAGAGCACTCGGCCCGACGACCGGGTGTCAGCCACCGAGCTGCTGAATTGGCTTCTGCCCCACACCGGAGGGGCTCGACGAGTGGGGATCACCGGCGTGCCCGGGGTGGGCAAATCCACCTTCATCGACGCATTGGGCACGTACCTCACCTCACAGGATCACCGTGTGGCGGTGTTGGCGGTGGACCCGTCCTCGTCGGTGTCGGGGGGCAGCATTCTGGGCGACAAGACCCGGATGCCCAACCTGGCCATCGACGATGCCGCCTACATCCGCCCGTCGCCGTCCTCCGGTTCGCTGGGCGGGGTAACCCGCACCACCCGAGAGACCATGACAGTGGTGGAGGCGGCTGGATTCGATGTGGTGCTGGTGGAGACCGTGGGCGTGGGCCAGTCGGAGATCGCGGTGGCCGACATGGTGGACTTCTTCTTGGTGATGATGCTGCCCGGAGCCGGCGATGAGCTTCAGGGCATCAAGAAGGGAGTGCTGGAGCTGGCCGACGCCCTGGTGGTGAACAAGGCCGACGGCGGCAACGAGATCGCCGCCCAGAGGGCGGTGCGGGACTACCGGGCGGCGCTGGCTATGACCGCACCGGCCAATCCCAACTGGGTCCCCCCCGTGCTGGCGGTCAGCGCCATCGAAGGCACCGGACTCGACCAGGTGTGGGAGCAAGTCCAGGCCTACTACCGGGTCTTGACCGACTCCGGTGAACTGGCCGACCGCCGGGCCGACCAGCAGGTGCGCTGGATGTGGGCCATGGTGGAGGACCGCCTCCGAGATCGCCTCCGGGCCTCCCCTGAAGTGGCCAGCCTCGCCAATCTCCTAGAGCAACAGATGGCAGCCGGCCAATTGGCCCCCGCCGCCGCCGCTGACCAGATTCTCACCGCTTTCGACGAATGACCTAGTCGCCGTTGTGGAGTAGCCCGGTGTAGCGGGCGCTGGGGCGCATGATTTTGTTGTTGGCGGCCTGCTCCAGCAGGTGAGCGCCCCAACCGACGACTCGGCTGGTGGTGAACGTGGGGGTGAACGTCTCCTGGGGCAACCCGGCGAGATGCAGCACCACGCCGGCATAGAACTCCACGTTGGTCACAATCACGGCATCTGGCTTCCACTCGGCCAGATAGTCCAAGACCCGGGCTTCGATCTCGAGAGCTCGGTCAACCAGATCGCCGCCCAACTTGAGGGCGACGGTTTTCAGGGTCTCAGAGCGGGGGTCGGCCACCCGGTATACGGCGTGGCCGAATCCCATGATCTTGCGTCCGGCGTCCAACTCAGCCGCGATCCAGGGCACGGCGTTGTCGGGATGGCCGATGGCCCTCAGCATGTCCAGCACCCGGCCTGGAGCCCCGCCGTGCAGGGGTCCGGCCAGGGCGGCCAGTGCTCCGCCCATGGCCCCGCCCACGTCGGTGCCAGTGCTGGTGATGACCCGAGCTGCGAACGTAGAAGCGTTGAAGCCGTGGTCGGCGGTGAGGCACAGATAGGTCTCAACCGCCCGTGCGTGCCCTGGCAGTGGAGTCTGCCCCAGGGTCATTCGCAGGTAGTCGGCGCTGTGGGACAGCGACCCGTCGGGGTCAAGCGGTGCAGCCCCTGAGCGAATGCGGTTGACCGCGGCCAGCACGGTTGGGGTGATCCCAATGGCCCGCATGACCGCAGCTCGTCGTTCGTCATTGTCGAGGTCCAAGGTGGGCCGTGGATCAACCTCCATCCCCAGGACACTGCGCAAGACGGACATCGGGGGCAGATCAGTCTGCGCCAGCGCAGCGACCATCTCCGCCGCCTCCGGTGTCAGGCGTCGAGCCGCACCCAACTCGGCCCGAAACGCCTCCTCGGCCATTTGGTCCGGAAGCGCGCCGCTCAACAGCAGGTGGGCCACCGCCTCGAAAGTGTGTTGTCGGGCCAGGTCAGCCGCGTTGCGTCCCCGATAGTGGTACCACCCCTCATCCCCGCGAACCGAGCCCACCTCCGTGTCGGCCACGATCAGACCCTTGAGGCCAGGCGGAGCAATGTTCTCAGTCAGCAGGGAATCAACATTCATGCCGCCTATGATGCCGCTATATTGATATATCGACAACATTGATCAATATCTACATTGACCAATCAATGTAATGAGGTGGAAATGGATGGCTGGCTGACCAGCGCTGAGGCCGCGGCCCGTCTGGGGGTTAAGCGGGCCACGCTCTACTCCTATGTGAGCCGGGGTCTATTGCAGCGAGTGGTTGATTTGGACGGGCGCAGCTCTCGATTCGATCCCGAGGAAGTGGATCGCCTGCGCTCCCGTTCGGGCCGTCGACGCGAAGACGAGATTGGAGTCTTGGTTTCCACCGGCATTACCAGGGTTGCTGATGGGAACTTGCAGGTTCGGGGGCGAGACCTGATAGGGATGGCCGCCGAATCCCGATTTGAGGATGCCGTCGGTTGGGTGTGGGGGGCTGAGCCTGATACTGGGTGGTCCAGCAGCGACGAGGCAGAGGAGTTGTCCCGCCAAATCCAAGGTCTGCTGCCCGATACTGCCCCGATGATGGACCGCCTCCGGGTAGCGGTGAGTATCGCGTCGGCCACCGACCCTCTCCGCAACGACCTCTCGATCTCATCAGTTCGAGCTGCGGGCCGACGGTTGCTGCACCTGATGGTGCATTCACTTCCCCTGGTCGCTGAGGCTAGAGAGGGCGATCTGGCTGAGCGGCTGTGGAGTCGATTGGCTCCGGGTCGATCCAACCTACGGCAGCGGGCCGTCCTCAATCGCGCATTAGTCCTACTGCTAGACCATGGCCTGGCCAGTTCCACGCTCGGAGTTCGGGTGGCGGCGTCAGTGAGAGCCGACCCCTATTCGTCAGTGGCAGCCGGCCTTGGGATTCTGGGCGGGCGGCTGCACGGGGCGGCCAGCGGTCCTGTTCACCGCATCTTTCAGGAGGCTGTGGCCAACGGTGATCCCGCCGGGGCGCTGGGCGAGGCCCAGCGAAGGACTGGCTACACCCCCGGGTTCGGTCATGCCGTTTACCGCCAGCGGGACCCTCGTTGCAGCGCGCTCATGGAGGCGGTGGCCGGAGCGTGGGCATCGCACGAGCATCTTCCCAAGGTGCTCACCGTGCAGAGCCTGGCCAGCGAGCGCACCGCTGCACCCGCCACCGTGGACTTCCCGTTGGGCGCCATGACGTTCTTGGCTGGCATGCGACCCGAAGCGGGCGAGGCGGTGTTTGCCATCGCTCGCACCGCGGGCTGGATCGCTCACGCCCTAGAGGAATACGACGAAGACCCGGTCCGCTTCCGCTTCCGAGCCCGGTACATCGAGGGGTGACAAGCAATATCCTGGCCGTTTAGTTAGGAATTTCTAATGTGGCCCTGTGAAAGGGCCACATTAGGTGGCAAGGTTCTTCCATGTCCCTGCCGATGCCTACTTCGTCTGAAGGATCCGTCCCCAAGTCTGACGATCAGGAGCGGACAGCAACCGCCCGTGAATGCCGGGACAACTTCTTTGCCGTGCTCAGGGAGGTTCATGAGACGGGGATTCCGATGGTGCTTACCAAGCGGGGCAAGCCCTATGTGCGCATTATCCGCGAAGTCGACATTCCCGGAGATATGTTCGGCTGCGACAAAGACATACTCCAGATAATCGGAGACATTGACCAGCCTCTATGGTCTGATGACGATTTCGACATGATTGCCCGCCCCCGTCAGATCGTGAGCTGAGGGAAGCCTCACAGTTGTTGACGCTGCTCGACACAAACGTCCTCATACGTCTGCGCAGCGGCGACGCGCTAATCGGGGTCCAGACCAGAGAACGACTCCGCATAGGAGCGGAGCAAAATGAGTTGGCGATGTCAGCCGTTTCGTTCCACGAGGTGTCCCGGTTGTGCCGTGATGGCATCGTCAGCCTCGATATGCCGACTTTCGACTGGTGCCGACGATGTGTCCCCTCAGGTGTAATTGCTATTCCCGTTGGATGGGAGATTGCCGCTGCTGCGCCGCTGCTCGCCGATGAGGGATTCCACGGAGATCCCTTTGATCAGACGATCGTCGCCACAGCTGCGCGCCAGGGCATTCCGCTGATTACCACCGACAAGGCCATACTCGATTGGGCCGGTCAATCAGGACGGCTGGACGTGTTGAATGCAAGGAGATGAAGGCAGAACTCCAGCTTGAAGGACTGCGAATCTGAGAGCTTCCCGGCTAGAGAATTTGAGAGAGGAAGAGCTGGGTGCGTTCTTCTTGGGGGTTGGTGAAGAAGTGCTCGGGCTCGCCTACTTCGACGATCTCGCCGTCGGCCATGAAGATGACTCGGTCGGCGGCCTCCCGGGCGAAGCCCATCTCGTGGGTGACCACAATCAGGGTCATGCCGGTTCTGGACAGCTCGAGGATCACCTCGAGGACTTCAGAGATCATCTCGGGGTCCAAGGCCGAAGTGGGCTCGTCGAAGAGCATGATCTTGGGCTGCATGGCCAGCGACCGGGCAATGGCCACCCGCTGCTGCTGACCGCCGGAGAGCTGACCGGGGAACTTGCGGGCTTGCTCGGGGATCTTGACTCTCTCCAAGAGCTCCATCGCCCGGTCCTCAGCCTGCTTCTTGGGCATCTTCAGAACTTGGCGAGGGCCCAGGGTGATGTTGTCGATGACGGTGAGGTGGGGGAACAAGTTGAACTGCTGGAAGACCATGCCGGTCTCCCGGCGGATGAGAGCGATGTTGCGCACATCGTCGGTGAGCTCAACACCGTCCACCATAATGCGGCCCCGGTCGTGGTGTTCCAGCCGGTTGATGCAGCGGATGAGGGTGGATTTTCCCGATCCCGATGGACCGATCACCACCACGACTTCGCCAGCGCCCACCTTCATGTCGATGTTCGTGAGCGCTTGGAACGTTCCGAAGAACTTGTCTACGCCGGACATCTCGACCATGAGCTCGCGCCCGCCGATCTGGGTTGCGTCGCTGTTGACATTGGATGTGGTTGTTGTTGTGTCTGTCATCGCTTTCCTACTCCGAGATGGCGCTCAAGGCGCTGGCTTTCTTTGGACATGGTGTAGCTGAGAGCCCAGTAGGCGAACGCCACGAAAACGAGGGTCTCCACAATGGCGACGGTCGAGTATTCCTGTTGGGAGTGGATCAGCTCGCGGGCTCGATAGAACTCCACCACGCTGATGATGGCGAACAGCGAGCTGTCTTTGAACAGGCTAATGAACTGGCCCACCATTGCGGGGACTACCGCCCGTAGCGCCTGGGGCAGCACTATGAGGCGCATCACTCCGGGTGGTTGAAGGCCAACAGCCTGTCCCGCTTCGATCTGGCCTTTGGGCACAGCTTGCAGGCCGCCTCGCACCACCTCAGCGACATATGCCGAACTAAAGATGGTGAAGGCGATGATTGTCCGGGTAGTTAGTGAAAGGGGGGTATCGACGTCAAGGAAAAAGTCGATGAATGTCTTGGCGACTAGCAGCAGGGCGATGAAGGGCACCCCTCGGAATAGTTCGATGTAGCCCACGCACAGCCAGCGCACCACCGGAAGCGAGGAGCGCCTGCCCACTGCTAACAGCAAGGCCAGAGGGAACGACAGGATGATGGCAGCCCCGGAGGCAACCAGCGTGAGATAAAGCCCCGACCAGTCGTCCCAGCTCACGCCGGACGTGTCGCCGATGAGCCAGTAGACCACCCTTACCGCGACCACTATGGCGACCACGGCCAAGATCTGGACCGCTCGCTTGAACCACACGAGATCTCTTGGAGTGACAAGCCGCGTGCGGCCGAAAATGGGCCAGACTATTGAAGTTCCAAAAAGCCTGGTGAAATCTTTCGCGCCGACCAATTGGAAGGCGGCGAATCCGAAGAGGCCGCTTGTCCACCACCAGGCGTTCCCACTCGTACCCGAGACCACCTGGAAGGATGCAATGGCCATGAATCCGGCTACGTACCAACACGGCCGCCGGGCGGAGCGGGGGAGGCGTATGGCAACGGCCCGCACGCAGAGCCCTACCGAGAGGGTAGAAAGTGTGAACAACGTCGGCCAGATGGTACGGGTGAACACCAGAATGACCAAGAGCAACAGGAGGATGGGCCAGTAGCGGCGAAGCAGGTCGAGCGGGGTGGGCCGTCTTATTTCGGTGTCGGTGTCGTCGGCCCGATCTTGGCTTCTTGCGGTGACTGTCCCCCAGGCCAGCCCTAGGGCCGAGGCCACAAGGTACATTTGAGCAACCAGCCGCCACTGTTCCTCACGAGGGAAGATGCCCACCATGAGCAGGGTGAGGTTCTTGCGCACCGCCTCCCATTGCCCGGTGATGAAGATGAATCGCCCGCCGTAGAAGATGAGGATCGCTCCCACCACGACGGCGACTACTGTTACCAAGCCGTTGTACCAGGTGTTGAACAGGTTCTTTCGCAGCCATACGCCGGGCGATACCCGCATGTCCGGGGGCAGTGTCGATTGGCTGTCTTTGGGATTGGTCTCAGAAGGCGGCAAGGTAGCAGTCATCGGCTCATCGCTCTTTGAGTTGGATGGATCGGTTGTAGACGTTCAACAGCGCCGATACCAAGAGGTTGATGATCAGGTACACAAGCATGTGGATGAGAAGCAACTGCGGTGCGGGGAAGTTGATACCCCAGGCGGTGATGACGATGAGCGTTAGATCGGGATACGCGACGACGATGCCCAAAGAAGTGTTCTTTATGAGATTGGCGCACTCGCTGATATACGGGGGTATGGCAATCCGCTGTGCCTGAGGCAACACTACGTGGCGGTAGCGCTGGCCAGATTTCAGCCCTACTGCCATTGCCGCCTCGGTCTGGCCTTTGTGAACGGCCAGAATCGAACCGCGGATGATCTCGGCCACAAAGCTTGCCGTATAGAGACCCAAGCCGAGGGTTAGCGCCATGTAGCCGGAGTTGGTGCTGAACCCACCGGCCACCCGTCGTCCGCTCTCCGATATCGCGGGCCACGACCACGAGTAAGGACCTCCCAAAGCCACGAAGCACACAACCACGATGGCCGCGAAGGCACCCAATGACCACAGCACACGATGATGGGGTTGGCCGGTGGCGTTGTTGTGCTGTGTTCGCCATCTCCAAACGGCCACAGCGATGATGGCAGCAGCTAGAACCAACAGCCAGAACAACCCAACGTTGTCTCCCTCGGCCAGCGAGGGAATGCCCCACCGATCCTTGCTGATGATGATCCAGTTGCTGTCCGAACCGAAGAACTTGCCTTGCCAGGGCGGGTTGTCGACGGTGAATTGAGGAAGGGGGCCGAAGGTAAACAGGGCGGAGCCAAAGAGGATGATGACTACCAGCGGCGGGATGTTGCGAAAGCTCTCGACGAAAAGGCTGGCCCCTTTGGCCACCAGCCAGTTCGAAGACAGTCGCGCGATGCCCACCAACAAACCCACCACGGTGGCGATGAATACCCCCACTACCGAGGCAACGAGGGTGTTCTGGAGACCTACGAGTAATGCCTTCCAAACTGGATCGCGCACGCCCAAGCCGAAGGCATCACGTACAGCCACACCGTATGGCTTTTCGAGAAAGTCGAAGTCCTTGGGCAGACCGACTCGATCCATACTCGAGATGAGGTTGTGGAACATCCATCGGATGAGGGCCACTACTACGATCACGGCCAGCACTTGTGCGGCCAGACGAAGGATTCGCACGTCGCGCCAAAGCGCAGGAATACCGGATTCGGGGACCCTCGGATCGTCGGTAGACACGACCCTTCGGCGGTTGCCGTCGTGGACGGCGCGGATGCCGATTGCGGCCATGCCCGGCGTCTGGCCGATGCGAACTGCGTCGACCACCACGATGGCGACGATCGTTGCCGGCACCACCGCGGCAAAGACCCAGGCGAGGGCAAGCTCGGAAATGTCGCTGTAGTTGTCGAGCAGGCGCAATCCCAGCTGCCAAACCGAGATGACCCCCACCAGGGCCAGAATCAGGAGGTCGGCCAGAAGCGCCAGCATCCGGCGGCTGAAGGGCGCGGAAGGCACTGCGGTGAGATCAGCTTGTGTGCTGGCGAAATCAGCCGTGCTGCTCATAGCAGTGTGACCTTGAACTGTAGATGAGAGCGGCCCACCGATCGGTGACCGGTGGGCCGCTCGTATTGTTAAGTTTCAGCCCGTCAGGAGACGAGCGGGGTTTTCCCTAGCGGTAGGGCGGGACGTACATGAGCCCGCCGTTGGACCAGAGGTCGTTCACGCTGCCGTCGAGGACACCCAACTGCGGATAGCGGTTGAAGATCTCCTCGTAGTTACCGACTTGCTCTATCACATTTATGGCGAAGTCGGTGGGCAGGCCCAGACCGGGGTCAAAGTTGTCTTGGCCCAGGAAGTTCAAGATATTGGGGTCAGTGCCGCTATAGCTGCCGATGTTGGTGGAGTCGAGTCCGAACTCCCATGCCTGCACGGTAGCCATGGTGGCCCAGTTCACAACTTGTGCCCACTGGGAGTCGCCGTCGCGCACGACCGTGCCAAGCGGTTCTTTGGAGATGATCTCAGTCATGATGTGCTGGTCGGGTCCGCCCTTACCCTCAATCTCAAACTTGTAGACGCCGAGCACGCTGCTGTCAGAAGTCATCGCCTCGCACTGGCCCTCTTCGTAGGCTGGCACCAAGGTGTCGAATCCCTCGAACGTGACCGGGTTGAACGGGATGCCCCGGGCGGCAAACACCGCGGTGAGGTTGAGCTCGGTGGTGGTGCCGGTGCTTACGCAGATGTTGGCGTCGGCGAGGTCTTCCAGCGTGGTGAAGCCGGTTGAGGCTGGCACCATTATGCCTTGGCCGTCGTAGTAGGTGGTGAACAGGAACTCGGCGCCCTCGGTACCGTCGCGGGTGGCCGTCCAAGTGGTGTTGCGGTTCATAACGTCGAACTGGCCAGAAGCCAGGGCGGTGAAGCGCTCGGCGCTGGTGACCGGCACGATCTCCACTGCGCTGGCATCGCCGAAGATGGCGGCGGCCACCACGCGGCACATGTCGATGTCGAAGCCTTCGTACTCGCCGTTTTCGTTCAGCAGGGCGAATCCGGGCACGTCGTCGCGGGAGCCGCACAGCACGTGGCCGCGATCCATCACGGCCTGCAAGGTTCCGCCGTCTTGTATCAGATCGACAGTGGCTTCCGGTGCCTCAGTCGGCTCAGGGGCCGCAGGGGCCGCGCCGCCGTCATCGTCGTCGTTGTCGCACGAGGCGGCCACCAACGAGAAGGCCAGCACCAACCCGAGCAGGGCCAGCCAGCGGTGTACAGATCTTTGCATGTCAATGCTCCCATCATTGGATTCAAGGGATGGTCAAACGCTAGCGGGTGGATCGCAGCTTGACTAGACCCCAAAGACCTGTAACGGATCTTTTAAGAAGGGAGTGGATCAGCCTCCGGCGGCCAAGGCCGCTTCCCGCTGACGGGTTGAGCGGTGCACCGGATCAGTGTCGATCACCGGGATGACGTGCTCGCCGAATTTCACAATGGTCTCTCGCACCACGTCCATGGGCAGGGTGGAGGTGAGCGGGCTGATCACGTACTGATCAGCCCCCACCCGCTCGTACTGGCGGGACACGTGGATGCAGTCCTCGGCGTTGCCCACGCACAGTGACCCGCCCTCGATGGCCATCTTTACGTCGTCGTGGGTGGGCTCGGGGATGACCGCCGGCCATTCGGGAATCCCGTCAGGCTTGGGGAAGGTGTCCAGCCAGCGGTACACGAGGCACTGGTAGTAGTACATGTGGCTCCGGGTGGCCAGGTCGATGGCCATCTCCCGATCGTCCAGGCAGATGCCGAAGCCCACGCACATCACGTTGTCGTGAACGTAGTCGCCCACTGGGTTCTTGCAGCTGGCCACCTCGTTCTTGTAGATCTCGATCAACGGGGCGATCTCGTCGGGGGTTCCGATGGTAAAGCACAGCACCCCGATGCCCAGCTTGCCCGCCTTCTCGAATGTGCCCGGGCTGCCGCACGCCACCCACAGAGGGGGATGGGGTTTGGTGACCGGCTTGGGGAAGATCTCCCGGGCCGGCATCGAGAAGCTGTCGCCCTCATATTTGTAGGCCCCCTCGCGCCACATGTCGGGGATCTGGGCGATGGCCTCATCCCACAGGCCGCGGGTGATCTCGGTGTCGGCCAGGCCGGTGGCCGGGTCGCGGGGCGTGCCCGGCATGCCGAATCCCATCACCTCGGTGGACGAGGAGCCCCGGCCGGTGCCCAGCTCGAACCGCCCGTTGGACAGCACGTCGATCATGGCCGCCCGCTCGGCCGAGCGCACCGGATGGTTCACCGGAGCAGTGATGTTGAAGATGGCCGAGCCCAGATGCACGTTCTCGGTCGTGGATGCCACCGCCGACAGGAACACCTCGGGGGAGGACATGTGGGAGTACTCCCGCAGAAAGTGGTGCTCGGAGGCCCAGATGTACTTGAACCCGTTGCGGTCGCAAAGCTGGGAGATCTCCAGGTTGTCGCGGATGCGCTGGGCCTCCCAGTCGGGATTGTCCTCGTAGCCGAAGTCAGGCACGAAGCACTGGGCAAAATATCCGAACTCCATCGTGGGCAACCCCCGGTATTGGCTTTTCGAGCGGCACTGTACCGGCGTTCGCCGTCAGCGATCTATCCGAGGGCGTAATCGGCTGCACTGCGGTGTGGGGTGCAGAGAGGGCTATGGTCGGCGCCCATGGTATGGACCTTGCGCCGACCGGCAGCTCGAGTGGTGCTGTTGGACCGGCAAGGGCGCATCTTCTTGATGCGGGCCAGCGACCCCATAGATCCCCGCAAAGACCCGTGGTGGGAGATACCCGGGGGAGGGCTGGGGCCGGGGGAGGACTCTGCCGCCGGTGCCCGCCGGGAGCTTTGGGAGGAGGCCGGGTTCGCCGATGTGCAAGTTGGCCCCTGCATCTGGACTCAGCATGTGGAGTTCGACTTTGCCGGCATCCATTTCGACTCCAACGAGCGCATCCATGTGGCTTGGTGCCCCGACGGGGGCGAGTGGGATCCCCAGCATCTAGAGGCATTGGAAGCGGCGGCGTTCGAGGATGCTCGTTGGTGGAGTCTGGAAGAGGTTCTTGCCTCTGAGGAAAAAATGCTGCCCGAGAGGCTGCGTGAGTTCTTGCCTTCTGTGGTTGCTGGGCGGTTGCCCAAGGAGCCGATAGATATAAGCCCCTAGGGCAAGGGATCCTCGCGGTTGGCGGCTCTTACCGCGTAGGAGAAGATGATGGCGGGGGCGAGGACGAGGGAGCCGACGAGGAGGCAGGCGACAATGGCGGTGACCAGTGGGCTGCGGAAACTGGTGGCGAAGCCGGTGAAGAACAGGGCGGCGGCGGCCAGATACAGCAGGTAGCCCAGTCGCTGGCCGGCGGTGGTCAACTGGGCGATCAGCCGTCGGCGGGCGGCCAGGTCGTCGGCGCTCACGGGAGCCAGCCGGCGTCGTCCAGAAGTGCGACCAAGTCTGATCGGACTCGGTCTAGGGAGAAGTGCTGTCGGGCGATGGCTTGATTCTGGTCCAACAGGTCGGTGTCGGGGCAGTTCAGGAACGCCTGCACCTCGTGGAGGCGGTCGGGGGAGAACCACCGGAACCCGAATTCGGCCAGCTCATGGGCCACCGGGTAGTCGCCCACAACGCAAGGACGCCGCCAGATGGCAGCCTCAACGGGGGGGTTGCCGAATCCCTCCCAGGTAGAGGGGAACACCACCAGATCGGCGCCGGCGTAGATGTCGGGGGTGCGGGCCACTGGCCGATGGATGACCGGACAGCGGGCCTCGGCCAGCAGCCGCTCCAAGGTGGCGTCGTATCCCTCTTCGGCTTGCCCCATCAGCCAGTAGGCGCCGTCCAGCGCTTCGGCGATGGCGATGGCCGCGGGGATGTTCTTGCGGGGAATGGCCCGCACCGGGTGGGCGACGAGCAGGGTTCCGTCATCCACTTCCAGCTTGGCCCGCATCGCGGCCCGATCGCCCTCGGGGCTGGCGGTGTCGAAGCCGTTGTAGATCACCGTGGTTTCGATGCCCCGCCGGGAGAACTGGTCGGCGGTGAGCCGGTTGATGACCACATGGCGCCAACAGGGGTCGTCGGAGGGCAGTTCGGTCACCGCTGCAAACCGCTCCCGCTGCCACGGGGGATCGTGGTGGTGGAGGATGGCGGGGCGCCCGGCCAGAGCCCGGGCCACCGTCCGGGCAGCCGGGAGGTTCAGCGGGATGGTGCAGAGGTTCTCCACCACTACCAAGTCGGCATCAGACACTGCCGCGGCAAACTCGACGGGGTCGGGCCCGTTGAGCTGGTCGATCCCGAGGCCGGGGACCAGCCGGTCTACCCGACCTTCCCCGGCCACCGTCACCATGTCGAAGCCGATTTCGGCGAGCATCTTCTGCCAGAGCCGGGCTACGACCGACACGCCGTCGCTCAACCCCAGTCGAAATGAGACGATCGCGGCCCGGACCATTCCCACGAGGTAACCAGATTGCGCCCTATCGTGAGACTCTGGAGATATGGACGAGCCCGAGGAATTCAACCGCTCGACGGTGCGGGATGCGGCTCGGGCGGTACTGGAAGCCCACTGGGTTCCTGAGGGCTATGCCGTTCCGAATCCTGCGACCTACCCCTGGCAGTGGTTGTGGGATTCGTGCTTTCACGCGGTGTGCTGGGCTGAGCTGGGCGACGATCGCGGGCTGACCGAGCTCCAGACTGCGCTGTCGGTTCAATCCGTCGACGGGTTCGTTCCCCACATGAACTATGTGCGCCGTCCCGGTGTGGCCGCCGATTTGTGGGGTCGAAATGAGGCATCGTCTATCACCCAGCCCCCCATGTACGGGCATGCCGTAGCGGAGTTGGCGCGGCGGGGGGCAGACGTCGACGATGAGACGTTGGCCAAGGCCGAGCACGGCCTGCGGTTTCTGCTGTTCGACCGCCACCGCCATCCCAGTGGGCTGGTGGCGCTGTGTCATCCGTGGGAGAGCGGCGCCGACGACAGTCCCCGCTGGGATGACTTCTGTCCCGGCGGATTCTCATTGGAATCTTGGCGACCGCTCAAGAACCGGCTGATGGCGTCGATCGAGCGCAGTCCGACGGGCTCTCCGGTGGCCAATCCGGCGTTCGAGTCCGCATCGGCGGGGTTCAACGCATTGGTGGTTTTCAATGCCTGGGAACTGGCCGCAGTGGCCGGGCGGTCAGAGGTGACTGACCGGGCGGACGAGTTGGCTGGATGTCTGGCCACCCGATGGGACGAGTCCCGTCGGACCTGGACGGATGCCGGCGCGTCGGAGTGGGGATCGGGGCGGGCGCGCACGTTGGACGGTCTGCTGCCGATGCTGGTTTCCGCCGAGCCCGACCGGATTGACGCGGTGGCTGCCGACCTGGCCGACCTCTCGGCCTATGGCGGAAGTTGCGGGCCGGCGGGCGTTCACCGGGACGAGCCCGGTTTCGATCCCCGGGCCTATTGGCGAGGGCCGGCATGGCCCCAGCTCAGCTACCTGATGTGGGTGGGATTGCGCCGGCACGGCCGGGGTGAAGCCGCTGAGGCGGTGGCCTCATCCACCGTGAGAGGGGCGATGCGGAGCGGATTTGCCGAGTACTGGAACCCAGACGACGGCACCGGGGGTGGTGCCGTGCCGCAGTCGTGGACGGCATTGGCCGCGCTGATGGCGTGATGCGGGCTCAGGGCTAGAGCTCAGAGCCCGATGCCTTCCACATCGGTCTTCAGGAGCCACCGATTGCGGTCGAACACATAGCAGGAGATCCGGCGGTGGTAGTTTTCGCCCTCCCAGTCGGTTCGGCTGGGGGTGATCATGCCGATGTCGAGCTCTGACAACTCGTAGGCCAGACCCACAAACGGCTCGAACCGGTCATAGCACTGCATTTGACCCCAATCGTTGACCGCCTTTTCTCCGGGATAGGGGGCACCGGGTGGGGCCTCGTGGATCACGATGGCGTACACCTGGGCATTGTGCGGGCGGGTACAGCCGATGGCAGTGGTCAGCTGCGCGGGCAGGTCGTTGCGGTCCAGATACCGGTACTGGTTGAAGCACGTCCCCACCAGTAGGTCGTAGGGCTCAGTAACGAGCCCCTCGAACCGATCCCGCAGATCCTCCTCCGTGGGCAGCAGATCGGGCTCGGCCGTGGGCTCGACGAACACCTCGTCAAGCCGGGGTTCCTCGGACTCTTCGCCGGCGCAGCCGGTAGCGGTAAGGGCCAGCACCAGCGACAGCGCCGCGGCTGTCAGGATGCGGTTGATTCCCGGCGTCCGGTGGTCCATCAATCAGTCCATAACTCAGTAGGAGGGGAGGATCCTGTCGATGTGCCAGAACGCCATGAACATCACGACCAGGAAGGGTAGAGCCGAAAGGGCGTAGGCAGGCAGCTTCTTCCACCGGTGGCCCGCGAACAGGGCGAAGAACCAGATGGCCAGCGCGGCCAAACCCCACAATACGGCCGGCGGCCATGCGTCGGCGTCACCGTTGAGCCCCTCACCGAAGGAATCGGTACTCGCGGTGGGTGCCTGCGCCGCAGGGACGGGGCTTTGCGGCTCGGTAGGCGGTTGATCTCCAGCGGCAGTTACCGGCGCTTGCTCGGGCGCCTCTTCGGCGGCCTCCGGAGTCGGGGCTCCCGCGGGTGCCTCTTCAGTTGGAACAGCCGCTGGCGTCGGGGTTGGGGTCGCATCGTTGGCAGATGGCGGCGTCGGGGTCGCCGTTGCCTCTCCTGCTGGAGCAGCCGCTGGCGTCGGGGCCTGGGTGACCGTCTCGGTGGGGTCGGCCATCTCGCTCACATCCTCATCAGCCAGCTGAGCGTCCGCTTGACCGTCGGCGCCGAGTTGGCGATAGGAAGGAACGGGTTCGCCCACCAGCTCGGCCACCACGATTATGCGCTGTCGGGCCGAGCCCTTGGGATGGCAGGCGGTGAGGGTGAGGCGATTGGGGTGCTCGCTGAAATCCTGGTCGAGTACCTCAACCGCGCTGGGCGACACGATGAGGTGTCCGTGGCCGTCTCCCTGGGCCACCACTTGGTAGACGAATCTCCCCTGGATGGTCTCGATGAAGATCTGGTTGCCGGGAACCAACTCGTTGATTTGTCCGAAGGGCGCCCCATAGGTGGTGCGGTGCCCGGCGATGGCCGCGTTTCCTGCCTGGCCGGGAAGGGGAGTGTTGGGGTAATGGCCAGGGGCTTTGCGGAGATCGCTGACCCGAACCCCCTCAACCACGGTCTTGGACAATCCGATGGTGGGGATGTGGATCCGGGCGACAGGCGATCCCCAGTCGGGGTAGAGCAGTTCCAGCCACGCAGGATCGGGGGTGGGCTCAGGGGTGGGCTCAGGGGTGGGCTCAGGGGTGGGCTCAGGGGTGGCGGTGGGTTGGGGGGTGGCTGTCGGGGTCGTTGTCTGGACCGGGTCGGTTTCCTCCACGGGAAGAGGGTCTTCGGTGGGTTCGGGGGTGGCGGTGGGCTCAGGAGTGGGCTCGGGGGTGGTGGACACCACCGGATCGGAGGCCGGGGGGCTGAGGCCCTCGGAGGTCTCCAGCAGATCGGAGAACTGGCCTTCTAGATCTTGCTGAGCCCGGGCCTCGATGACACCGGTGCCCCACAGCTGGAAGATTCCGAACAGCAGGATGATGATGCCGATGGAGATGACCGTCTTGCCGAACGCTCCGAGGATTCGCGCAACCGTCACGACTGAAATTGTAGGAGTGGACTGCGGCCAACCCACAGCAGGCGCTCAATGCAGGGGGGTGGATACGGTGGGGGCATGAAAGTTGCTCTGTGCGTGGGGGATTTCCTGGCCCGGGCCGAGACGGTGTACGGCGATCGAGTGGGAATCGTAGACGAACCGGATCAACCGGCAGAGGGGTGGGGCGAGCTGACCTATTCTCGGATGGCCGAATTGGCCCGAGCCCAGGCGGCGGGGTTGGACGAGCACGGCATCGGCTTCGGTGAGCGGGTGGCCATCGTGTCTCACAACGCGGCGCGGCTGATGGTCTCTTTGTTCGGAGTGAGCGGGAACGGCCGGGTGTGCGTGCCCATCAACTTCCGGCTCAATCGAGACGAGATCAGCTACATCGTTGAGCACTGCGGGGCGACGATGCTGCTGATCGACCCCGAGCTGGGCGACGCGCTGGCCGGGGTCGAGTGCCGCCATCGCTACGTGATCGGCGCCGAATCTGATGACGCCCTCTACCGGTTCGACGTTGAGCCCGAGCCGTGGACTCCCGAAGAGGACGCCACTGCCACCATCAACTACACGTCGGGTACCACCGCCCGCCCCAAGGGCGTGCAGATGACCCACCGCTCGCTGTGGCTGAACGCCGCCACCTTCGGCTGGGCCGCCGGTGTGAGTGACCGGGATGTGTACCTCCACACGCTTCCGATGTTTCACTGCAACGGGTGGGGCATGCCCTATGCCGTCAGCGGGGCCGGGGCTCGCCACATCGTGCTGCGCAAAGTGGACGGCGAGGAGATTCTTCGCCGGGTTGAGCGCCACGGAGTGACCTACATGTGCGGAGCACCGGCGGTGGTGGCCGCGGTGTTGGACGCCGCCCAGGAATGGGAGGGGGAGATTCCCGGTTCGGGTCGGGTGCGGATGACCGTGGCTGGGGCGCCCCCGCCCACCCGCACCATCGAGCGGATGGAGACCGAACTGGGCTGGGAGTTCATGCAGCTCTACGGCCTGACCGAGACCGCTCCCTACCTGACCATGAACCGCCGTCGGGCCGAATGGGACCACTTGAGTCCGGCCGAGCGGGCCTCCAAGCTGTCCCGCCAGGGGGTGCCCGCGCTGGGCATCTCGCTGGCCGTGGACGAAAGTGGCGAGGTTCTGGCCCGGGGGAACCATGTGCTGGAGGGGTATTGGGAGCAGCCCGACGCCTCGGCCGAGGCCTTAGCCGGGGGCTGGTTTCACACCGGCGACGGTGGGCACATCGACAACGAGGGCTACCTTTCGCTGTCGGATCGCAAGAAGGACGTGATCATCTCCGGCGGAGAGAACGTGTCGTCCATCGAGGTGGAGGACGCCCTGTTCGCCCATGAGGCAGTGGCAGAGGTGGCTGTCATCGGGGTGCCCGACGAGAAGTGGGGCGAGACGGTGAAGGCCCTCGTCGTACTGGCCCCCAGTGCAGCGGCCACCGAAGACGAGCTGATTCAGCACTGCCGCAGCCGCTTGGCCCACTACAAGTGCCCCACATCGGTGGATTTCCGTGGCGAGTTGGCCCGCACTGCCACCGGCAAGCTCCAAAAGTACCGACTGCGCGAGCCCTATTGGGCCGAACGGGATCGGAGAATCAACTAGCTCTCTAGTTGATAGCCACAGGGGTAGATACCTCGGTAAAGAAATCGTTGCCCTTGTCGTCGGTAACGATGAAGGCGGGGAAGTCCTCCACCTCGATCTTGTACACCGCTTCCATGCCCAGCTCGGGGTACTCCAGCACCTCGACCTTGCGGATTGAATCCTTGGCCAGCCGGGCCGCTGGGCCGCCGATCGAGCCCAGGTAGAACCCGCCGTGGCGGGCGCAGGCGTCGACCACCTGGCGCGACCGGTTGCCCTTGGCCAGCATGACCAGGCTGCCCCCCGCGGCCTGGAATTGGTCCACGTAGGCATCCATGCGCCCCGCCGTGGTGGGGCCGAACGAGCCGGAGGCGTAGCCCTCGGGAGTCTTGGCCGGGCCGGCGTAGTACACCGGGTGGTCGCGCAGGTACCCAGGCATGGGCTCGCCGGCGTCGAGCCGCTCTTTGATTCGGGCGTGGGCGATGTCTCGGCCCACTACCAAAGTGCCGGTGAGCGACAGACGAGTCTTCACCGGGTGCTTTGACAGCTCGGCTCGGATGTCGGCCATGGGTCGGTTCAAGTCGATGCGCACCACCTGGTCGCTCAGCTCGTCGTCGGTTATCTCCGGCAGGAAGCGGGCCGGGTCGGTCTCCAACCGCTCCAAGAAGATCCCCTCGGAATTGATCTTGCCCAGGGCCTGGCGGTCGGCCGAGCACGACACCGCCACGCCGACCGGACAGGAGGCGCCGTGGCGGGGCAGCCGAATCACCCGAACGTCGTGGCAGAAGTACTTGCCGCCGAATTGGGCCCCGATCCCGAAGTGCCGGGTCAGCTCCAGAATGCGGTCTTCCCACTCCAAGTCTCGGTAGGCGTGGCCGATGGCCGATCCCTCGGTGGGCAGCGTGTCCAGATAGCGGGCCGAGGCGTACTTGGCCACCTTCAGCGTGTATTCCGCCGAAGTGCCGCCGATGACGACGGCCAGGTGGTAGGGCGGACAGGCGGCGGTGCCCAGGGTGCGGAGCTTCTCGTCCATAAAGCGAGTGAGCGAGTCGGGGCTGAGCAGCGCCTTGCTCTCCTGGAACAGGTACGACTTGTTGGCCGAGCCGCCGCCTTTGGCCATGAACAGGAACGAGTAGGCATCTCCCGGCACCGCATAGATCTCGATCTGAGCGGGCAGGTTGTTGCCGGTGTTGCGCTCCTCGAACATGGACAGCGGGGCCAACTGCGAATAGCGAAGGTTCGAGGTCTGGTAGGTGTCGAACACTCCTCGGGCGATGGCCCGCTCGTCGTCGGCATCGGTGAGCACCCGCTCGCCTTTGTGGCCCATCACCACGGCCGTTCCGGTGTCCTGGCAGCCGGGCAGCACGCCGCCGGCCGCGATATTGGCGTTGCGAAGCAGTTCGGTGGCCACAAATTGGTCGTTGGGCGAGGCTTCGGGATCGTCCAAGATGGCGGCCAGTTGGGCCAGGTGTCCGGTCCGCAGCAGGTGGGCGATGTCCCTCATGGCCTCGCTGGTGAGGAGGCGTAGGGCTTCGGGTTCGACTTGGAGGAACGAGCGGTTGCCCAGCGTGACAGTGGACACGTAGTCCGCGGTCAGCAGGCGGTATTCGGTGGTGGCGTCAGGCCCCTTGGGGAGCAGTTCGGAGTAGGCGAATTCGACCATGCGCTCGGTTCGTCCAATGTGTGTTCTGTTCAGCCTAACGCCGGGGTGCCGGCGAACGGCGACGGGTCTCCAGCGTCGGGGATCACCGGGGGATGCCAACTCATCGCCGCGCTGAGCTGGGAGGCGAAATCCCTCCAGTCAGGGGGATTCCAGCCCTCGGCAGAGGCCCGCAGGTTGAGCTGGTGGTCGAGATGGACGATGGCGGGGAGCGACTCCAGCCCCAAGGCCCGCACCACTGAGCGATCCTCGTCGGCGAAGGCAAGGATCTCCTTGGTCCACGGCCCGAGGAACTCCTCGGCTTCATCGGGCGATGCGGTGACCAAGAACGCCACCCGGCAGTCGGCGCCGATGAAGTTGCGCAGAACGCGGCCGGCGGTGTCGATCATCCACGAACTCTCGTAGGTGTATGGGTCGAGCACGACGATGACCAGATGGAAGACGGTAACCCAGTCGCCAATAGGGCGGGGCATCCCGTTCAGCGGAGTCAAAGTCACATCGGCGTCAAGCGGGGTGGACATCGCATTCGAAGTTACCCCAGGACGGTGGCATAACCTCATGTCGTGCACCCGATCGAGCACCTGCGTTATGTGGCCCGGTCGTCGGGGGTGGGTCAGGAATCGCTGGTGCGGGAGACGGCCGGGGCGCTGTTGAGTTTCGGCTACGACCCCGCCGGGCTGGTCACCACCTGCCGGCGCATGATTGCCCGCCAGCCCTCCTCTGGTCCGCTCATGTGGTTGGCCTCCCGGGTTCTCGCTGCGGCCGACCCCCGCTCGGAGGTCCGAGCGTGCATGCAGGCGATAGCCGAGGACAGAACCGCTCGCCTGCTGTCGCGTCAGCTGCCCGTCGAGGCCGCAGTCTGTGTGCTCGGCTGGCCCGACCTGATCGGGGGCACCCTTAGGCGGCGGGGCGACCTTCGGGTGCTGGTCGTCGATGTGTTGGGAGAGGGGCGCAACCTGGCCCGCCGGCTGTCGGAGCAGGATGGCTGGGTAGACGAAGTTGCCGAGAGCGGGCTGGGTGCGGCCGCGGCTTCAGCCGACTTGGTGCTGTTGGAGACAGCCGCGGTCGGCCCCGACGGATTCTTGGCGGTCTCCGGTTCTCGGGCTGCCGCGGCGGTGGCTCAAGCGGCCGAGGTCCCGGTGTGGCTGGTGGCTGGCAAGGGGACAGTCTTGCCCGGTCCGATGTGGGACTCGCTGACCGAAAGGGCATTGGGAATGTTGGAGGCGTGGGAGGCTGACGAAGAGGTTGTGCCGCTCGCCCTGGTGGACCGAGTCGCCGGCCCCGACGGACTGGTCTCAGTGGCCGAGGCGGTTTCCAGCACCGACTGCCCGGTGACCCCTGAGTTGTTCAGCACAGCCATTTGACCGGCAAACGGATGCTCCGCTCCGCAGTGCGGGGATTGGTCGCCGTTCTCTCGGCGGCGACCGTTGCCGCGGCCGGCGGCTGTGGCGGCGATCACCCCGCCACCGGTCCGCCTCCGGTGGCCCCGACGGCTCGCGTCGCGACAACTGCTACAGACGAGCCGGTTCCGACTGCCTTCTCGACTCCGGCCCCGTCTTTCCCTGCTACGGCAGCACCGCTCCCCGACGCCCCACCGAGCGGCCCCCCCGAAGCGGCCCCCACGCCGGTACCCACTCAGGAGTCCACGCCAACCCCCACCGCTGCGCCAACCCCAGCACCTCGGCAGGCCCGGCTGGCCTTCACCGGCGATCTGCTATCGCACACCGCGGTTTTCCAGCAGGCGCAGGCCAACGGCAACGACGAGCTGGACTACGACTATCGGCCCATGTTCGAACCGGTGCGAGCTGCCCTGAGCGGTGCCGATCTTGCCATCTGCCACCTGGAGACACCGCTCTCGCCCGACAACCGCGATCTCTCCGGCTATCCGGTGTTCAACGCCCCCGGTGATCTGGCCATCGCCCTGGCTGAAGTCGGCTACGACGGCTGCTCCACCGCGTCGAATCACTCTTTGGACAAGGGAACCTTGGGGATCGCCGCCACCCTCAACCTGTTCGACGAGGCCGGCCTGGGCCACGCGGGCATGGCCCGTACCTCAGAGGAAGCCGCCACCCCGACCTTGTATCAGGCGAACGGCATCACCATCGGCCATCTCTCCTATACCTACGGCCTCAACGGCTTCATCCTTCCAGCTGACCAGCCTTGGGCGGTGAACGTCATCTCCGTCGAGGAGATCCTGGCCGAGGCCCGAGCAGCCGCCGGGGCCGGGGCCGACTTCGTGGTGTTGAGCATCCACTGGGGCGCGGAGTACCGGGTGGCGCCCACCGCTCGGCAGCGGGCGCTGGCCAAAGAGATCCTCGCCGGCGACGAGATCGATCTCATCGTCGGCACCCACGCCCATGTGATTCAGCCGGTGGAGTTCACCGGCGGCAACTACGTGATCTACGGCCTGGGGAACTTCCTGTCCAACCAGTCGCCCCAATCGTGCCGGTCGTGCCCGCCGGGGTCCGCTGATGGCGTGATCGCGGTGGTTGAGCTGCAAGAAGGCGAGTCGGGGAGCATCGAGGTGGTCGCCGTCGAAGCGGTGCCGACATGGGTGGACCGGCGAACCTTCACCATCATCGACGTGGGCGCGGCACTGGCTGCCGCCCGCCCCGAGCTGACCAGACAGCTCGAGCAGTCGTGGGCCCGGACCACCGCCACACTACGGAGCTATGGCGTGGAGGTCGGGTTCACCGGCCAGCCTGCTCAACCAGGGACAGGGTGAGCCTGATGACCCCGAGCCAGAAGACGGCGCCTGAGGCCCGCCAGCACACAGCACTGTTGACCTGGGGGGAGCGTCACCGGCGGGATTTGCCCTGGCGGCGCACCCGAGACCCCTGGGCGATCCTGGTATCAGAGGTGATGCTCCAGCAGACCCAGGTCGCACGGGTGATTCCCCGCTATGAGGCCTTCGTGGCTGAGTTTCCCAATCCGTCGGCATGCGCAGCCGCCCCCATATCAGCAGTGATCAGGGCTTGGGAAGGATTGGGGTACAACCGCCGCGCCGTTCAGCTGCATCGCTGCGCCCAGCAGGTAGAGGAGCTTCATGGAGGAATCCCCCCGCGCGATCTCTCGGCTCTGCTGAAGCTGCCCGGTGTGGGGCCCTACACCGCTCGGGCCGTGCTGGTATTCGCCTATGAGGACGACGCCGGGGTGGTGGACACCAACGTGGGCCGGGTACTGGCTCGATGGCAGGGTCGCCGCCTGGGGTCTGTCGAGGTTCAAGCGATCGCCGATGCGGCCGTGCCTGCTGGATCAGGCTGGGCATGGAACCAGGCTCTGTTCGATCTCGCGACTGAGATGTGTACTCGGCGAAACCCTCAATGCGAGCAGTGCCCGGTGCGCTCAGAATGCCGCTGGCGAGGCCAGGGGATTGACCCGGCCGACGGTTCGGCTCGGGTGAGCGCCGGGCAGTCCCGTTTCGCCGGTTCAGACCGCCAGGGTAGAGGTCGGCTGGTAGCTGCGCTCCGCCGCGGCCCGTTGTCGCCATCAGAAGTGGCCGAGGCCGCAGGCTGGCCGGATGATCCGATTCGGGCCGAGCGGATCCTGGTCGGACTGGTAGCCGACGGCATGGCCGTCATCGGCGATGACGGCGCGGCAACCCTGCCCGACGCGGGCTCGTTTGAAGGCAGGCACTAGCCTTCTTCCTGCCAGGGGCAAAGTCTGTCCCGCCCGAGGAGTCCATGTGTCTGACAGCCCGCCGTTCGACTCGGCCATATTCCGCCAAGTGCTCGGACAATTCCCCACCGGGGTGACCGTGGTGACAGCCTCAGGACCCGATGGACCCGCCGGGCTGGCCATTGGCTCATTCGGATCGGTGTCGCTCGACCCGCCGCTGGTTATGTTCATGCCGGGCAAGTCGTCCACCAGCTGGCCGGCCATCGAGGCTGCGGGCCATTTCGGAGTGAACATCCTGGCTGAAGACCAAGTAGAGATGTCCAACCTGTTCGCCTCCAAAGCCGAGGACAAGTTCGCCGGTTTGGAGTGGGCGATGAGGATCACGGGCGCCCCCATCTTCGAGTCCTCGCTGGCGTGGATCGACTGCGAGATCGACGAGGTGGTGGAGGGCGGCGATCATTGGATCGTCCTTGGGAGGGTATTGGATCTGGGGGTCCAGCGAGACGACGTGGGGCCGCTGGTGTTCTTGGCCGGCAAGTACGGCTCCTTCGACCCGCTGGGCTGACGGGCCATGCCGCTGTTTGCACTGGGAGACATCGAGCCCGACATCCACCCGGAGGCATTCATTCACCCGCTGGCCGTGATCATCGGCCAAGTGAGTGTGGGAGCCGAGTCCACGATTTGGCCGGGGGCGGTGCTCCGGGGCGACGGAGCGGGAATAACCATCGGAGCCCGCACCTCCATCCAGGACAATGCCGTGATCCACAACACCGATGAGTTGCCCACGGTGGTGGGCAATGACGTCACCGTCGGCCATTTGGCCCACTTGGAAGGCTGTACGATCGAGGACGAAGCGCTGATCGGGGTAGCTTCGGTCGTGCTCCACGAAGCGGTTGTGGGGAGGGGGGCGCTGGTCGGGGCCAGTGCAGTAGTCACCAACCACATGAAGATTCCACCGCTGGCCTTGGCCATCGGCGTGCCGGCAAGAGTCCGAGAGGGCCACATGGCCGAGGGTCAGAATCGAGAGGACGCCCAGGGCTATGTGGCCCGGGGCCACCGATATCGGACTGAGATGCGCTTACTGAGCTAATCGCCGGTAGTATTCGAACTAACCACTTCACCCCTGTCGCTAGGATTTGGATATGTCGTCGGAAGCCCTCGCCCTTGATCTCGGCCGATACAAACTCGGTTGGAGCGATGAGGAAGATTACGTCTTCAAGCCCAAAAGAGGGCTGAACACCGACATCGTCCAGGAGATGTCGTGGATGAAGAGCGAGCCCGACTGGATGCGGAACTTCCGCTTGAAGTCGCTTGCCCGGTTCGAGAAGCGGCCCATGCCCAATTGGGGCGGCGACATGTCGGGCATCGATTTCGACAACATCTACTACTACATCAAGCCCACCGAGGGTCTGGCCGACGACTGGGATGCGGTTCCGGACTCGATAAAGGACACCTACGAGAAGCTGGGCATCCCCGAGGCCGAGCGCAAGTATCTGGCCGGGGTGACCGCCCAGTACGAGTCCGAGGTGGTATACCACCGCAACCGGGAAGACTTGGAGCGCCAAGGAGTGCTGTTCTGCGACATGGACACCGCGCTCAAGGAGTATCCCGAGCTGGTGCAGGAGCACTTCGGCTCCATCATCCCGCCGGGCGACAACAAGTTCGCCTCGCTGAACTCCGCAGTGTGGTCGGGGGGCAGCTTCATCTATGTGCCGCCCGGTGTGACGGTGGAGATGCCGCTCCAGGCCTACTTCCGGATTAATGCCGAGAACATGGGCCAGTTCGAGCGAACCCTCATCATTGCCGACGAGGGCTCGCAGGTTCACTACATCGAGGGGTGTTCGGCTCCGGTGTATACCAGCGATTCGCTGCACTCCGCAGTGGTGGAGATCCTGGTCAAGAAATCGGCCCGGGTCACCTACACCACCATCCAGAACTGGTCCAACAACGTGTACAACCTGGTCACCAAGCGTGCCAAGGTCGAGGCCGAAGGCCACATGGAGTGGATCGACGGCAACATCGGCTCCCGCCTGACCATGAAGTACCCCGCCGTAGTGATGGTCGGCCCCAAGGCCTCGGGCGAGGTGCTGTCGGTGGCCTACGCCGGTCCCGATCAGCATCAAGATGCCGGGGCCAAGATGACCCACGCCGCTCCCGAGACCACCTCCAAGATCGTGTCCAAGTCGATCTCCAACGGCGGCGGTCGCACCAGCTACCGAGGTCTGGTCCGGGTAGAGGACGATGCCTACGGCTGCCGCAGCCACGTCCAGTGCGACGCGCTGATCTTGGACGAGGATAGCGTGTCCGACACCTACCCCTACATGGAGGTGGGCACCCGGGACGCGGAGATCGGCCACGAGGCCACCGTCTCCAAGGTGGCCGATGAGCAGCTGTTCTATCTGATGAGCCGGGGGCTGACCCAAGAGCAGGCCATGGGCATGATCGTCAATGGCTTCATCGAGCCCATCACCCGCACCCTGCCGATGGAGTACGCCGTGGAGTGGAGCCGGCTTATCGAGTTGCAGATGGAGGGATCTGTCGGCTGATGCCCATGCGGCAGGATTGCAAGTACTTCGAGAGCCGGTCGTACCCCAATGGGGAGACCGTGCGGAAGTGCGATTTGGACTTGGCCCCCGAGGCCCCGTGGCGCTGTCCCGACGACTGCTCGGCCTTTGAGCGGCGGCTGGTAGACGTGAACTGGTCGCACGGCACCCTGGTGACACCGCCCACTCCCGAAGCGCCGTCCAGCGTGGGAAGCGACGACAGCATTGGCGCTCTGCTGGATGCCGCCGAGGACATCGTGAACGAGGCCGGACCCCGGGTGTTGGCCGAGCTGGAGAAGGACAAGTCTCGACGACGGTTGAGAGCGGGCGGCGGCGGAAAGGCCAAGCGGCGAAAGCGCCGTCGGCGTTCGTGATCGATTCACAATTCACTCCCGAGGCGGCCGGTGCCATACCCGGCCCCGATTGGCTGGCCCGCCGTCGAGTAGCTGCCGCCGAGCAGGTGGCCGTTGCGACCATGCCCTCGGTTGAAGAAGAACTCTGGCGCTATACCCCCATCGGACAGCTAGATCTCGGCCGCTATCAGCTGGCTTCTGACGCCGGTGCCCAATCACCGACCTCCGTTCCCGGTCACTGTGCGATCGCCGACACCAGCAACGGCCGGCTGTGCGGGGTGGAGCTGTCCCCTGAGGCGGCCGACCAAGGGGTGGAGGTCCGCCCGCTGGGCGATGGTGACGCCGAGCTGGCCGCATCGGTTGATGTCGACCTATTCGCCGTCATGAATGCGGCGTTCTCCGTTGAGCCGGTGTTGGTGCGGGTGCCCCCAGGGGTGAGCGTGGAAGGGCCCATCGTGGTGCGCCACTGGATCGACGCCGAAGGAGCCGCAGTTTTCCCCCGGTTGATCGTGGACGCGGGGGCCGATTCCTCGGTCGAAGTGCTGGAGCTGTACGGCTCAGCCGACGTTGCCGCTTTCGTGAGCCCGGTGGTCGAGATCAGGGTGGCTTCCGCCGCCCGGGTCGGCTATCTAGCTATGCAGGACCTGGGTCCCAAGGTTTGGCACATTGGCTCGCAGGTCAGCCACATTGGCTCGCAGGCCCATATGCGAGCCTCCACTGCCGCGCTGGGCGGAGGGTATGCCCGAATGCGGCTGGACACTCATCTGTCCGGCCGAGGCGCCACCGGTGATCTCATATCGCTGTATTTCGGCGACGGCGACCAGACTCTGGACTTTCGCACCTTCCAAGATCACGCCGCTCCCGATACCACCAGCAGCCTGCTTTTCAAGGGTGCGGTGGACGACTCCTCCCGTTCGGTCTACACCGGGCTGATCCGGGTTCGGCCCGATGCCCGAGGCACCAACGCCTACCAGACCAACCGGAACATCAAGCTGTCGGAGGACGCCTGGGCCGAGTCGGTGCCCAACTTGGAGATTGAAAACAACGAGGTGCATTGCAGCCACGCTTCCGCGGTCGGTCCGATCGACGGCGAGCAGTTGTTCTACCTGGAGAGCCGGGGGGTTCCCACCGAGACCGCCGAGCGCCTGATTGTGACCGGGTTCTTCGACGAGGTGCTCGATCAATTCCCTGTTCTCGAGGCGGTGCCTGCGGTGCGAGATCGGCTCCAGTCCAAGATCGAGGGGTTTAGCCATCACCACGCCATTGAGAGAAGCGGGTCGGGGGCGTGACCGGGGATCGAGTGGTCCTGTGCCCGCTTGATGAGGTGGGCGATGGGGAGGCCCGGCGGTTCGACATTGAGGCTGGCGGATTGGCTCACCAGGTGGCGGTTGTCCGGCTGGGAGATGACCTGTACGCGCTGGGCGACATTTGCAGCCATGCCGATTACTCCCTGGCTGAGGGCGAAGTAGACGCCGAAGAGGGCACCATCGAATGTTGGAAACACGGCAGCTTGTTCTCTTTAGCCACTGGAGAGGCTGAGACTCTGCCCGCCACGCGCCCGGTGCCCGTCTATGACGTGGGCGTGGAGGACGGTCAGGTCTGGCTGGAGGTCGGCCAAGATGAATAAGCCGCGGAGTGATCTAGCCATGAGCGAGTCAATCAGCGAATTGATCGTTGAGAGCCTGCATGTCCGAGTCGGCGGGCAGATGGTGCTGAATGGGGTAGATCTGCGGGTGGCATCGGGCGAAGTCCATGCCGTGATGGGGCCCAACGGCTCGGGCAAGTCCACCTTGGCCTACGCCATCATGGGCCGTCCCAGCTACGAGGTCACGGCGGGGTCGATCACTCTGAACGGCGCCGACCTGGTGGATCTGTCCCCGTGGGAACGGGCCCACGCTGGGCTGTTCTCCACCCAGCAATATCCCACCGAGGTGCCGGGTGTGGGCTTGGAGATCATGTTGGAAGAAGCAGTGGCCGCTACTGGAGGGGACCGCAGCGCGGTGGAAGCCCAAGTAGCTGCCGAGGCTGAGCTCGTCGGCTTCGACCCCGACTTGCTGTACCGGTCATTGAACGTAGACCTGTCTGGGGGCGAGATGAAGCGAAGCGAGGCGGTGCAGCTCGGCGTGCTCCGCCCTCGAATTGCCATCTTGGACGAGCTGGACAGCGGCCTGGATGTGGACGCGTTGGCCGCGGTGAGCCATCGCATCGAGCTGGCCACCCACCAGGACAATTTGGGCGTGCTGGCCATCACCCACTTCAGCCGTCTGCTGACCGTGCTCCATGCCGACGTGGTCCACATCCTCATCGACGGCGTGATCCGGGAGACCGGAGGCCCGGAACTAGCTGCCCAACTAGAGGACACTGGCTACGATCCTTGGGTCGATGACCGCTCTGTCGCCCCCGTTGAAATCCACCTAGGAGGAGACCCATGGCCGTAGACGCCGATGCCAAGAGACTGCTGAGCGACGAGGAGATCGCCGCCGCCCTGGAAGACCTTCCCGGTTGGGAGCGCCAAGGCGACAAGCTGGCGGCCACCTTCAATTTCTCTGACTTCTCCGAGGCCTTCGGCTTCATGTCCCGGGTGGCCCTGATCTCCGAGCGCCTCTTCCACCACCCCGAATGGTCCAACGTCTGGTCCACCGTAGAGATCGCCATCACCAACCACGCCGCCGGAGGCCTCACGGAGTTGGATCTGGAGTTCGCCCGCCGCGTCAACGCCGTGGGTTAGAAACGCTGCGCTGTTGCAGCCGCTGGCCCAGCCGCGGTCAGCCCGGCTATGGCCAGCGCGAGCACAAACTCGGTTCCGTCACGCTTCTTGCCAAGACCAATATGCGAGCAGCGTCCCTAGGTCTCTGGAAATGGTTGTGACATCCTGTTGTTAGCGGTAGGGTTGGCCGCAGCCACTCGAGGACGTGGATCAGTCCTCCTTCTAAGAACAGAAATTCTGAGGAGGGTGGAAATGCCTGAGAGTGGACCGATCGGCGAAGAACGGCGCTGGGCGCTCATGGATCGTCTGTGCGAGGTTCTAGGAGAAGAGGAGGCGCGAACTCTGATGGAGAGCCTGCCCCCCGTCGCTTGGGACCGAATCGCCACCAAGGACGACATTAAGGCCAGCGAAGACCGGCTTCGCACCGAGATGCACGCCGAATTCGCCAAGGTCTATGCCGAGTTCGCCAACATCCGCACCGAGACTGCCGCCGAGTTCAAGATGCTTCGCGCTGAGAACAAGGAGTTTCGGGGGGAGAACAAGGAGTTTCGGGGGGAGATGGCGCTTCAGTTCGCCAAACAAACCCGCACCATGGTGTTCACCATGCTGGGCCTGGCGATGCCGATCTTAGGCACCATCCTGGCCGTAGGCCTGGGGTGAACCCATCCGTCAGCCGCCGTTGGTATCTCTCACCAACCACGCCGCCGGCGGCCTCACCGAGCTGGGCTTGGAGTTCGCCCGCCTCATCAACGCCCTGGATTAGGCAAAGGGATTGAGCACTGGGACATCGAATTGATCGAAGTCGCGTGTGTTTCGAGTGACCACGGTCAACCGGTGGACAATGGCAACGGCAGCAATCAAGGCATCCTGAACCAGCTTGTCAGACTGTCGGTGCATCAACCGGGCCCACTGACGAAACGCGGCGGCGTCTACCGGTAAGACGTCGTAGGCATCAAGTACCCGTTCCAGCCAGGCCTCGATTTCTCCTGCCTTGGCCGGATCCTGCTCTCGGGTGATCTCGATTCCAGCCTGGATCTCGCCAATGGTGACCGCTGACAATTGCAGTTCTTCTGCCGGGATGTCCTGTATCCAGTTCAGCACCGATTGGTGGGGGCGGGGGCGACGAAGCTCAGAGACCACGTTGGTGTCAAGGAGGTACATGGTCTAGTCAAAAGTCAACGGTTCTCGTTGGCGGAGTCCTCCACGAGGCGGGGTCAACGCTTCTGTTCGAGCCTCCGTGTCGAGCAGTAGCTCTTTCAGGCTCGGCTTGGCCTTCCCCACAAGCTGGCGCCATTGGTCAATTGGGACCACTACCGCCGTCTCCACCCCCCGCTTCGTGACCACTTGGGGCCCGTGAGCAATGCTGGTCTCCAGCAACTCGCTGAAACGAGCCTTCGCCTCCTGCACCTGCCACGCCTTTTCTTCCATGTTCCCTCCGACCACTTACTGACTAGTCAGCGCTCTAGTCAGTATAGGGGGAGCAGTTGGCCCACCACCCGACATTTCTGCTGCTGACCCTCTTAGAAACGCGCCGCGAGTGCTTTGAGATCCACTTCGAGGCTGCCATCGACGAGAGCGGCTCTGCATGCCTCGATGATCTCCTTGGGCAGTGATGGTCACAGCTTGAACATAGTCAGGATCGGCTCAGCGGAAGGCGAGGTTTTCGCAGCGGTTGAGGGCTCGTTCTACGGCTTTGCGGTCGGGGATGAGGATGGCGGTGAGCCAGACGCCGTTTTGTTCTATGAGTATGTCGGATGCCCGCCGCTCGACTTCGGTGCGGTGGAGATCGGGACGGGCGGAAGCGATGAGGTCGGCGAGTTTTGCGAGATAGCGACGTTGGGCGGTCTGGTTGATGTCGGCGAACTGAGGATCGACACCGGCCAGCGACCACAGCTGGAGACGCAGGCTCAGGTAGTCGGGGGCCAGAAAGGCAGGGTCGAGGGCTTGTCGCAGGCAGTGGCGAAGCTGATCGGGGGCGGCTGCATCGTGCGGGGGAGTAACCAGCTCAAGGTCCTGTTCGCCCACCCGGCGCAGAGCGGCACATATCAGCGAAGTCTTGTTCTCGAAGTGGTAGTTGGCCAGGCCGACGGCGACGCCGGCCTCACGGGCCACGGCCCGCATACTGACGCCAGCGATGCCCTCTCGGGCCAGAACGGCGAGGGTGGCGTCGAGGATTCGCTCGTCGGCCAGGGCCACGGCCTCCGCCACGGCTAGAATCTCATTTGTTGGACTTGCGCGGAGATTCCTCCGTCGAGCACCCACAACTGGCCCGTGGCGTAGCGGGCCTCATCGGAGACCAGCCAGTGGACCAGGTTGGCCATGTCGGTGGGTGTGCCGATTGTGCCCAGAGGGTGGATCCGCTCGGCTTCGGCGAGGGCATCGGCCGGATCGACGCCATCGGGGTAGAACTGGTCGAGCATCGGGGTGTCGATGTAGCCCGGGCAGATGGCGTTCACCCGAATGCCCTCTCGCCCGTGGTCACAGGCCATCGCCTTGGTGAGGGCGTGCACTGCCCCCTTGGTGGCGCAGTAGGCGGCCAACTTGGGATCAGCGATGAAGCCGTCGTAGGAGCCGAAGTTCACGATGGACGCGTGGTTCGACCGGCGAAGCAGCGGCAGAGCGTGCTTCGATGTGAGAAACGTGCCGGTGACGTTGATGGCAAAGATGCGGTTCCAATCCTCCAGCGAGGTGTCTTCCACCGTCTTCTCGATCTCGATGCCGGCTGCGTTGACCACGATGTCGAGCCGGCCCCGAGCCGACTCGATGGCGGCGATGCCGGCCGTGACCTCATCCTCGGAGGTGACATCGAACCGGAGGAATTCACCGGCCGCGGGCTCGCCGCCAATCGAGCCTTCGTCGCTGAGCCCGGCGGCGTACACATGGGCGCCCTCATCCACGAAGCGTCGGCAGACGGCGCTTCCGGCCCCGCCCCGTCCGCCGGTCACCAAGGCGACCCGTCCCTCCAGCGTTCCCGTCATGTTGCGGCTCCCTTGTAGGCATCGAGGACAAGACCATGGAAATGATGGACACCGTGCTCTGATAGCCCCGACCCGCTGGGGTCGTTGACAATGCGGCCCTGCTGGAACGCCGGAGTCGACATGCCCCGCTGCACGCTCTCCACCAGGTTGATGTCCTCCACCTGTAGGACTTCGTCGAGATAGCGGATCGACTCGATCTCGGCTTCGTTGGGCTCGGCAGTCTCCAAGTAGAAGTCGTATGTCTCAAAGGTGAGGTCGGGGGCGACGGGGGTGATCTTCAACACGATGAAGTTCCCCCGGCCCGGGTATCGCATCATGCAGGTGTTGGGCCATAGCCACCACACGGCGTGATCGGTAACGGTGGCCTCACTCACGTCGTAGGCGGTGTTCGCGGTCTTGCCGGCCTCGGCCATGTGGCTGGAGTAGATGCCGTGAGTGGTAACCACGTAGGTGTCCATGTTCACCAGCGACACGAAATCCTTGTGGGCGATGTGGCAGTGGTAGCACTCCAGGAAGTTGTCGACCACGTTCTTCCAATTGCTGTTGATCTTGTATGAGAGGCGGTGGGCGAAGGTGAGCTGTTCCACATCGGGGGCCCAATGGGCGATCTCAGCCCCCAAGTCACCCGACTGCTGTTGCAGAGGAGCGGCCCCCGGGTTGAGGTTGGCGTATACGAACCCGCCGAATTCGGTGATCTGCACCGGTTCGAGGCAGATCTGATCTGTGTCGAAGTCAACGAGGTGATTGGTGTGGCGAGCGGCTTGAAGCTGGCCCGCTAGGTCATAGGACCATCCGTGGTAGGGGCAGACCAGGTTATTCAGCCGACCCTCGCCCTCTACGAGCTCGTGGGCCCGGTGCTGGCACACGTTGTAGAACGCTCGAAGCTCGCCGTCTTGTCCGCGGATGGCAACAATCGGCTGCCCGGCGATGGCTTCGGCCACAAAATTCCCCCGGTCGCGGAGCTTCTCGCTATGACAGATCCACTGCCAGGTCCGGCTGATGATTGCCGATTGGTCGGCGTCAAACCACCGTTTCTTGGTGTACGCATCGGCGTGCAGCGAGTACGAGGCGCCGGGATCGGGATGCCAACCCTGCCCGATGTCGACAACAGCCCCTTCGCTCATTGGGCGATGTTCTGGATTCGAATACGGCCCCGCAGCACTGATTCCAAGCTAGCAGTATTGAACGGCCGTTCAAGAAGGAACGGCGAGGCCGAGTCAGGCGGTGGCTTGGGCTTCTTCGAGGGCTTGGGTGAGCGTGTGCCAGGACAAGGTGGCGCACTTGATTCGCACGGGGAACTTGACCACGCCCTTGAGGGCCTCCAGGTCGCCGAGCTTGATATCGGCGCCATTGCCGTTGGCGGGGGGCGGGTCGTCAGGGTCGGGCTCTATCGACATCATGGTCTTGAAGGCGTGGTTGAGCCGGTGCAGTTCCTCGGTGGTGCGACCGATGACGGTGGCCGACATCATCGATGCCGAGGCTTGGCTGATCGAACAGCCTTGGCCGCCCACCTTGATGTCGTCGATCACCCCGTTGGCCAAGCGCACGTAGACAATCACCTCGTCGCCGCACAGGGGATTGAACCCCTCGGCCCGCACCGCAGGCGGGGTGTCCAGCTCTCCCCGGTTGCGGGGATTGCGGTAGTGGTCGAGGATGATCTCGCGATAGAGGTCTTCAAGATCAGGCATGGCAGGGAATCACCAGTTTACGGCTGAAAGCCCGAAGATATGCAGTCATTCTGCTCTCAGCGGCTTTATTCAATGAAGAAGGCGTCGGCATCGGCCAGGGCATCGGCCAGGGCATCGACGTCTGATTCATCGTTGTACACGTACATCGATGCCCGGCTGGTGGCGGCACAGCCCAGCACCCGCATGAGCGGCTTGGCACAGTGGTGGCCGGCCCGCACGCACACCCCGGAACGGTCCAACACCTGGGCCACGTCGTGGGGATGGATGCCCTTGTACTCGAACGAAAGCACTCCGCCCCGCTCAGCCGGCTCGGTTGGCCCGTGGATGGTGATGTCGTCTCCATAGCGCTGGTTCAGGGTGCGCAGGGCATAGCCGGTGAGGGCCACCTCGTGCTCTCGAATCTGCTCCATGCCCAGCCCATTGAGATAGTCCACCGCTGCTCCCAGCCCGACCGCCTCGGCAATGGGCGGGGTTCCGGCCTCGAATTTCCAGGGAACCGCCGCGGTGCTGAAACCCTCTTTGGTCACGTTGAGGATCATCTCGCCCCCGCCCAAGAACGGCGGCATGGCCTCCAACAGCTCGGACTTGGCCCACAGCACCCCGATTCCGGTGGGTCCGCACATCTTGTGGCCGGTGAAGGCCACAAAGTCGGCCCCCATCTCCCCCACGTCGGTGGACAGATGGGGGGTGTACTGGCTGGCGTCCACCATCATGAGCGCTCCTGCCCGGTGGGCGGCGTCGGCCAGCTGGCGGATGGGATTGATGGTGCCCAGCACGTTGGACACGGCGGCCACGCTCACTAGCCGGGCACCGTCGAGCAGGCGGTCGAGGTCGGTCAGGTCTAAGTGGCCGTTGGCGTCGATGGGAATCCAGCGCAGCTCGATGCCCAGTTCGGCGGTCAGCATGTGCCAGGGAACGATGTTGGCGTGGTGCTCAAGCTCGGTGATCACCACTGGGTCACCCGGCCCCAGATTGGCACGACCCCAGGTTCGGGCCACCAGGTTGATTGCCTCGGTGGCGTTCTTGGCGAAGACTACTTCAGCGTCTCGAGAGGCTCCGATGAACGCGGCGACCTTGGCCCGAGCCGCCTCCAACGCCTCGGTGGCCTCCACCGCCAACTGGTAGGAGCCCCGATGAACGTTGGAGTTGTAGCGCTCGTAATAGTCGGTTAGCGCGTCGATCACCGGTTTGGGCTTTTGCGAGGTGGCCGCCGAGTCGAGATACACCAGGCGGTGACCGTGTACCTGCCGGCACATGATGGGGAAATCGGCACGGATTGAGGCTGGGTCTAGCGCCATGCCTCGTACCCCTCCGCATCCAGTTGGGCGGCCAACTCGAAGCCGCCGCTGGCCGCGATCTTCCCGTTCATCAGGATATGGACGTGGTCGGGTTTGAGGTGGTCGAGCAGCCGGCGGAAGTGGGTGATGGCCAGCACCCCCATCTCCGAGCGGGAGTCCCGCACTTCCTGCACCCCGCTGGCCACGATCTTGAGGGCATCGATGTCCAGGCCGGAGTCGGTCTCGTCCAAGATGGCCATCTCCGGCTCCAAAATGGCCAGCTGGAGCACTTCATTGCGCTTCTTCTCGCCGCCGGAGAACCCGTCGTTCAGATAGCGGTCGGCAAAGGAGGGGTCCATGTTGAACCGCTCCATCCACTCCATAACCGCCAGCCTCAGTTCAAGCACCGACAGGTCGATGCCCTTGCGGGCCGACAGGGCCTGGCGCAGGAAGTTCATCACCGACACGCCGGGGAACTCCTGAGGGTATTGAAAGGCCAGAAACAGCCCGGCCTTGCCCCGTACGTCGGCGGGCCAGTCGGTGATGTCGTCGCCCTTGAAGCGGATCCGCCCCCCGGTTACCTCGTATTCGGGACTGGCCAATAGTGCGCTGGCCAGAGTTGACTTGCCCGAGCCGTTGGGCCCCATCAGGGCATGCACCTCACCCGCTCGAACGGTGAGGTCGATACCCGACAGAATCGGGATGCCGTCTTCGGCCGTGGCCACATGCAGATTTTCGACCTCGAACAGCGGGGCCTCGGGCTGGCTCACCAGATCAGTCTACGTCGGAGGAGTCGTTATCCCTACCACCGGAAAGCGGGAACGCCGGTCAAGGCGCTGGACTACCAGCCCCGATCGATCCATTCTTGGAGGGACGGGGTTTCAGCGCCGATGGTGGTTTGGTCGCCGTGTCCGGGCAACACCATAGTGTCGGCCGACAGGGGAGAGAACAGGCGCTGTTCGATGGAGGCGATGATGGTGTCGAAGTCGCCGCCCTCGAAGCCAGTGGCACCGGGACCGCCGGGGAAGAGGGTGTCGCCCGAGAACAGGATGGGTGATCCTTCCAAGCGGAACGACATCGACCCCGGGGTATGGCCGGGCGTGTGGATGCAGTGCAGGCGGAGCCGGCCCACATCGATCACCGATTCATCCTCGAGCAAGTAGTCGTAGGAGTCGAGCATGACGGCATCCTCGGCGGTGACTCCCACCTCGTAGCCGGCGTCGCGCACTGCGGGTATGGCCTGGATGTGGTCCCAGTGCCCATGTGTCTCCAGAACGGTGCGGACGCCGAGGGTGGAGCACAGCTCCAACAGCCGCTCGTGCTCGTTGGCCGCGTCGATCAGCGCTGCATCGCCCGTTTGGCGGCAACGGATTACGAAGACGTTGTTGTCCATCGGGCCCACCACCACCTTGTGGATTTCGGCCTGGGTGTCTTGCCAGTGCAGGGTCATGGCGGTGCTACTCACTCTCCGACTCAGGGAATTCTGATTGTCACCTCGATTGTGCCCCATCACGACAACCGGTGACAGGTTCGAGCGTGGCTACTCGGGGCGCGGTCTAGTAGAAACAGAGCTGTGAATTTTGCCTTCAGCGAGGAACAAGAGGAACTGCGGCGCTTCGTGCGGCAGTTCTTAGAGGACAAATCTCCAGAATCGGCGGTCCGAGAGCAGATGGACACCGAGAAGGGCTATGACGACGCGGTCTGGAACCAGATGGCTGAGCAACTCGGATTGCAGGGGCTCATCATCCCCGAGGAATACGGAGGCAGCGGCTTCAGCTATGTCGAGCTGATCGTGGTGCTCGAGGAGATGGGCCGGGCGCTGCTGTGCGCTCCGTTCTTCTCCAGCGTCGTATTGGCCGCCAATGCCCTCATCCACAGCGGGGACGAGGAGGCCAAGGCCGCCCTGCTGCCCGGCATCGCCGCCGGTGAGACGGTGGCCGCGCTGGCCTTTACCGAGGAGAACGGCCGCTGGGACGAGTCGGGCATCACTGTTGAGTCCGACTCTGAGGGCGACGGCTGGAGCATCAGCGGCACCAAGATGTTCGTGATCGACGGCCACACCGCTGATGTGGTGCTGGTGGCCGCCCGCACCGCCGGCGGGGTCAGCCTGTTCTGGTGTCCGGGCGACGCCGAGGGGTTGACCCGCATTGCGCTGTCCACCATGGACCAGACCCGCAAGCAGGCCCGACTCGACTTCGACAACACTCCGGTCACCCTGGTTGGGGCCGAGGGCGGTGGCTGGTCTGTGCTGGAGCGAGTGCTCGACCTGGCCGCGGTGGCCCTGGCCGCCGAGCAGGTGGGTGGCGCCCAGATGTGCCTGGACATGTCGGTGCAATACGCCAAAGACCGGGTGCAATTCGGACGGCCCATCGGGTCGTTCCAGGCCATCAAGCACAAGTGCGCCGACATGCTGCTGGAGGTGGAGTCGGCCAAGTCAGCCGCCTATTACGCCGGCTGGTGCGCCTCGGAGCTGAACGATGAGCTCCCTTCGGTGGCCAGCTTGGCCAAGGCCTACTGCTCGGAGGCCTACTTCCACGCCTCGGCGGAGAACATTCAGATCCACGGCGGGATCGGCTTCACCTGGGAGCACCCCGCCCATTTGTACTTCAAGCGGGCCAAGTCGTCGGAGCTGCTCTTCGGTGACCCCACCTACCACCGCGAGCTGCTGGCTCAGCGCATCGGCATCTGACGCTCCTATTGATCCTCGCCGCGGTCTTGGTGGTCGGGCTGGCTGCCTATGCGGTGATGCGGGCTTCGTCCCGTCTGGCCCACACCCGGAATCGAGCGGTTTATGACCTCATCGAGGCGGTGGACTTTGTGGCCGAGCGTCTGCCCGACGCTCTTTCGGCCAAGCTGAGCTATGGCGAAGTGCAGGAGATCTTGCTCTGGCGCTTGGATCACTTGCGGCTTCAGGGCTCTGCCACCTATGGGCGGGCCGACGTGACCGCCACGCAGGCGGAGAGCCAGGACGAGGAGGTGGTGACCAGCGACGACGACTCGGTGGACTACGTGCTGGCCAAGGCCTCGGAGTCTGAAAGGGACATTGACGCCCTCGACGTGGTGGTAGTGCTCGACCTTGAGAGCCAATACCTCAAGGCAATCGGAGCGCTAGGCCCTCCAGCCGAGGAATCCCTCTAGTGAAACGGTACGGTTTGGGAATGGACAGGCCGCGGTCGTTGGAGGGCTTTCGGTACGTGGGGGACAAGCGGTACCAGTTGGTGTACGACTTGGATGAGGTGAGCGACGAGTCGGTCATCGAAGAACTTGTTGCATCGGAGCAGTTCTTGGTGTTCGGACCCGACACCCTGGCCGAAGCCCGAAACCGCGGCTATCGGCCCCGGTCGGTGTGACCCAGTGGCCGACCTCCGGCGGGCTCAAGCTTGCCGGGCATCTGGCCCTGCCGGAGAGCCGGCGAATGCGGGCGCTGCCCGGAGTGGTGTTGTGTCCCGGCTTTCCGTCGGCGGCCAACGGGGGTTCGAGGGCGGCTGAGCGGATCTACTCCCTGGCTGATCGAATCGCCCAGGACATGGAGTGGGCCGCGTCGGTGCTCAACTACCGGGGGTGCGGCGACAGCGAGGGTGATTTCGCTCCGGCCGAGTGGACGACCGATGTCCGCAGTGCGGTTGCCCATATGCATGGCCTTGAGCAGGTGGAAGGGGTCTGGCTGGCAGGGTTCGGCATCGGCGGTGCGCTGGCGGCCTGCATCACCCAGGACGATTCCCGGGTCAGGGGAGTGGCCACCATGGGGGCGCCGGTGGACCTGTGGGCCGAGACCGACCGGTCGATCCGAGTTGACCAGTGCGCCGCCGAGATCGCCCCTCGGCCCATGCTGGTGCTGCACGGCTCCAATGACCAGGAGGTGTCGCCCCTCGACGCCCGGGCCATCGCCGACGCCCACGGCGACGCCAGCCTGCGCATTATCAGCGGTGCCGGTCACCGCCTCCACTCCGACCCCCGTAGCATCGCCATCCTCCTCGGCTGGCTCGACTCCCAGATAACCCTCATCCCCTGACGCTCCGAATACTGGGGGCAGGTGGTCAGTCTTGCTTGGTTTTGCCTTTGGCCTTTTGGGCTTTCTTCCAGGCTCTTACCTCGGCGAGGGCTTCGGGGCTGTCGATGTCGGCGACGGTGCGGGGGGTGGGGTCGGAGAAGGGGCTGGCGGCGGCTTCCCAGCCGTCGGGGGTAACGCCGAAACGCTTGGCCAACACGGCGAGGAAGATCTTGGCCTTCTCGTCGCCGTAGCCGGGGAGGGCCTTGAGCCGATTGAGCAATTCTTGGCCGGTGGCGGCCTCGGTCCAGACTCGGGCGGCGTCGCCGTCGTAGTGGTCCACCAGGTGGCGGGCCATCTCTTGGGCTCGGCGGGCCATCGATCCGGGGAACCGGTGCAGAGCGGGCTTTTTCTTGAAGGCGGCCTCGGCCTTCTCGGGGTCCAGGGCCGCTAGGCGCTCGGGCGAGAAGTCGTCGGGGATGCGCTCTTTCAGCCGCAGGGGCGACTTGAATGCCCACTCCATGGGGACCTGCTGGTCGAGCATCATGGCCAGCAGCAAGGCGAAAGGATCATCGATGAGGAGTTGGTCGGCGTCGTGGTCGCCGGTAACGGCAAGTGTTCCCATCCGCCCATCGTACTGGTCTCACATAACAACGCGTAGCCTGGAGAGGTGGCCCGATCGCTGGGAAAACTACTCGTGCGTCCTGACCTTTGGACGACGGCGATTCGACTGGGGTGGCGGTTGAGGCTGCTTCCCGATCCGGCGTACTTGAAATTCCGAATGGTCACTATGTACGGGGATTCTGAAGCCCAGCCCCGCACCGATGACCTGATTACCTACCTGCGTTGGTGCAGATCCTGGGAGCGGACCGCGAGGTAAAGCCGCGTTCAACCGCTGCCTTCAGCGGTGCAACGCGGGGGCGTGTTCTCAGTAAACCGCGCATGGCAGCCCGGCAGGTTCACTATGGTTTTGCCCATGGTCCGGGCGCTGGTGCTGAACGCCTCTTTCGAGCCGCTGAGCGTGGTGTCACCCCGGCGCGCCGTCATCCTGGTGATGGCCGAGAAGGCCGAGGTCGTTCTGGAGTCCGGCGAGCGGTTCCGCTCCGAGCGGCTCGACCTGCCGGTGCCTTCGGTGGTTCGGCTGCGCTACTACGTCAAGGTGCCGTTCTTCCGCACGGGCGGGCTCAGCCGGCGGGGGGTGTTCGCCCGCGACGGATTCCGCTGCCAGTACTGCGGCCGCCATGCCGATTCCATCGACCACGTCCAGCCCCGCAGTCGGGGAGGAACCCATTCGTGGGAGAACGTGGTAGCTGCTTGCCGGCGGTGCAACATGGCCAAGCGGGATCGGCTGCTCTCCGAGACCCCGATGCGGTTGATGCGCCCACCGGCCGAGCCGCCCCGCTCGGCCTGGGTGGCCTCCGCGGTCGGCCATGTGCCCTCCGACTGGCTGCCCTATCTGGATCCTACGGCTGAGTCGGTCGCCTGATCCCTTGCCCATCGAAGGTGGATGGACAATCCGCCGATTGAGCGGATCGGTGGGGGAGTTGCACGAGCTCAACCCTGATCCCGATGTTGATCGGGAGGTATGGTTGATGTCGCCTCACAACACCGCGCTGGTACTCGGTTCGGCCCAACCCCAGGAGACCGCTTCGAGGGCAATCACCGACGGGGCCGCGGTCGTACGCCGCCGCAGCGGAGGGGGCGCTGTGCTGGTAGCGCCGGACAACTCGGTGTGGATCGACGCGGTGATTGGCCGCAGCGACCCGCTTTGGAATGACGATGTGAACCGGGCACCCCTGTGGCTGGGCGAAGTCTGGGCCGCTGCCCTGGCTTCGTTGGGCGTCAGGCACGGAGAGGTTTTCGACCGATATGAGCCCGGCCCATGGGGACGAATTGCATGCTTTGCCAGCCGAGGGCCGGGTGAGGTGCTCGTCGGCGGAGGCAAAGCAGTTGGTGTCACCCAGCGGCGCACCCGGACCACCGCACGCTTCCAAACCCTTCTCTATCGGCGTTGGAACCCGGAAGAGCTGTTTGCTCGCCTGGCGGAGTCATCTGACCAGCTTCGAAACGACCTTTCATCGGCGGCTTGGCCGGTAGACGCCCGCCCCGACGAGATCCACTCCGCGTTTATTGCCTCCCTGCCTCGTTAGGCAGAGCACGAGGGGCCTTCTACCTGACGGTCTTCCCTTGCTCGGCCGCGGTGGCACCTCGCCCTCCTATTTGCGGCATTAGGTTGCGTTGGTGGGATGTTGAGGGATAATGTGGGGCGAAGTGGGAGAAAAGGGGAACTGTCCGGGACCCATTGGAGGGAATTGTGCTTACCGGTGAGCACGCGCGTTCCCTGGATGACAAGGGCCGGCTCTCGCTGCCGCCGGCCTTTCGCTCGGTGCTGGCCGAAGGGGCATATGTGGCGATTTATAGGCAGTGCCTCGGTATCTGGACCGCGGAGGAGGCCCGCAGCGCGCTGGAGCGGCTCGAGGCAGCCGTACGGGCTGGGGAGGCCACCGGCGATGAATTGCGCCGATTCTCTTCCAGCCTGGAACCGGCGACTGTGGATGCCCAAGGCCGATTGAACCTCCCCTCCTCCAAGCGTGAAGTGCTGGGTCTGGACAAGAACGTGGTTCTGGTCGGTGTGTTCAACCGCGGAGAGGTGTGGGACGCGGTGCAATGGCAGTCGCTGCAAGCCGAACTCGGCGAGGCAGACGTTGACCGGTGGTTGTGATGTGGATCCGCATACCGAAAACAGGGTCGGTGACCTCCATGTAGGCCAACCAGGAGTGCGCTCATGGGCAGTCCTCCGTCCGACGAGATGGAAGGCCCCTACTCCGCCCGCTTGCCATCTGACACGACCGGGGAGAAATCCCGGAGTGCGGTCGCCGGGCGGAGGACTGCCGATGGGCGACATTCTTGCCGTCCGATCACATCGGGCGCAAAAAACTGACCCATCACCGGGTCCGTCTGCTGAATCGCCAGGGAGGTGAATAAGAATGAACGGGGGGACACCGACAGCGATTGAACGTCGTTTCGTCCATCACCCCGTCATGGTGACAGAAGTGGTGGAGCACCTGGCCGCGGTCCCGTCGGGAGCCTTTCTCGACGCTACCGTGGGCGGGGGAGGTCACGCTCGGGCGCTCTTAAACGCCCGCCCTGACCTCTCACTGATAGGCCTCGACCGTGACCCCTCCGCGGTCGAGGCCGCCACCACCGTCTTGGTTGGCCGCGGGGCCAAGATCTGCCACGCCAGCTTCGGCCAATTGGGTGACGTTCTGGATTCCCTGGGCATCTCTCGAATTGTGGGTTCGCTGTTCGACTTCGGGGTCAGCTCTCCCCAACTGGACATGCCCGAGCGCGGGTTCAGCTATCGGCGAGACGGACCGCTGGATATGAGGATGGACTGCGCCCAGAAGCTCTCGGCTGACCAAGTGGTGAACACTTGGCCGACGGACGAGCTGGCCGGAATCCTGCGGTCTTACGGCGATGAGCGCTACGCCAGCCGCATAGCTGCCGCCATCGCTTCGGCTCGGCCGATCGCGTCCACCACCGCATTGGCCGAAGTTGTTCGCGATGCCGTTCCCGCTCCCGCCCGCCGCCGGGGAGGCCACCCGGCCAAGCGGACCTTTCAGGCCATTCGCATCGCGGTCAACGACGAGTTGAACCAGATAGAGCCCGCTCTGGAAACGGCCATCGGCCGGATGGCGCCAGAAGGCCGGGGGGTAGTCCTCAGCTACCACAGCGGAGAAGACCGCATTGTGAAGCGGGTGCTGCGTCGCCAAGCGGGACTGGACGACGAAGCTCGCCTTCGAGGTCTGCCCCGCGCGGCAACCCAAGCCCCACCCGCCATCGAGCTGGTTCCCCGGGGCAGCCGCCGTCCGAGCCCGGCTGAGGTTGCCGACAACCCGAGGGCTTCCAGCGCCCGCTTCCGGGCCTTCGTCAAGCGGAACGCGGCCATCGATGAGGGAGAGGCGTGATGGCTGCTCCGCAACACCGTCCTCGCCCAGCGCCGAATGGACCCGCCGCCCGTCCCCACCGGCATCTCCAGCCGGCCCCGAGGCCCCGCCGGAGTTTGATGTCCCTCGTGGGCTGGGCCACCGCGGCAACGGTGGTGGTCGCCCTCTTTGCCCTGGCCCTGTTCCACGCGGTGATCGTAGATCGTCAGACCACCCTTGACGATCTGAACGAACAGCTCGAGGAAGTCCGGGTCGAGAACGAGAAGCTGCGCCTCTTCGTGGCCAGGGCCGAGGCCCCCGACCGCATCAGGGCGGAGGCCCTGTACCGATTGGGGATGGTGGAACCCGATAGCCGCGTCTATTTGTCGCCGGTGGAACTGGTTGAGGGTGGAGTGGGGTGATCATCTCCGAGAAGGCTGTGCGGTCTCGCTCCCTGCGCCGGCGAGGGGCCACGGTCATGGTGGCATTCGCCCTGGTGGGGCTGGTTCTCAGCTTTCGGCTCGCCGATCTTCAGCTATTTCGCTCAGATGCCTATGTGGAGTACGGCCAGCAGCAGCGGATGCGAACCATCAAGCTGACGGCTGACCGGGGCCGAATCCTAGATCGCCATGGAGTGGAGCTGGCCATATCGGTGCCCCAAATGACCGTTTGGGCCGATCCGAGCCAAGTGGAGGATCCAGCAGCCGCGGCAAGCGCTCTTGCTCCCGTGCTGGAAATGGACGAGGGGCGGCTCTTCCAGCTGCTGAGCGAGCCCGACCAGCATGCCTATCTGGCCCGCACCGTGACCGATGACGTGGCTGCCCAGGTGGCCGCCCTCAGGTTGAGCGGTGTGTTCCTGCTGGAGGAGTCGGCCCGGTTCAATCCAGCTGGCGCCCGCTTGGGACAAGCCGTGGTTGGGGCCGTGGACGTGGACCACAAAGGCATCAGCGGCCTCGAGTACCAGTACGACGACCTGTTGGGCGGAGTGCCCGGCGAGATGATGTTGGAGAGCAGCCACGATGGACGCACGATCCCCACCGGCGCCCAGAAGATCAAGCCTGAGGAGCCGGGTGCTGATCTGTACTTGACCATCGACCGCTCCTTGCAGTTCGAGGCTGAACGGGCGCTTAAGCGCCAAATCGAGGAGGTCAATGCGGCCAGCGGCACCGTCATCATCATGGTCCCCACAACCGGCGAGATTCTGGCCATGGCCTCTGTGGGACAGGACCGGGAGGGCAACCCGGTCGCGCTCGGTGAGAATCGGTCTGTGACCTGGTCCTATGAGCCCGGATCGGTGATGAAGAGCGTGGTGTTCTCCGGTGTGATCGAGGAGGGGCTGGGTGCCCCGCACCATGTGCGCGAAGTCAACCACTGGCTTCAGCTATACGATCGGGAATTCACCGACCACACCGAGTACGGCACCGCGCTTTACAGCATGGAGGAGATACTGGGCCGTTCGTCCAATACCGGCACCGTGGAATGGGCTCTGGTTCTCGGCTCCACCCGCTTGGCCGCGTACCTGTCCCGGTTCGGGCTGGGAACGGCGACAGGACTGGAATTCAAGGGTGAGTCTTCCGGTCTGGTGCCCCAGCTCTTGACCTGGAGCGGCACCGACGTGGGCAGCTTCGCACTGGGTCAGGGCATTCTTGCCACCCCGTTGCAGGTGCTGATGACGTACAACACCTTGGCCAACGGCGGCGTGCGGGTGCCGCCCACCCTGGTTCGCTCAGCAGTCGGGGCCGATGGCCAGGAAGTCCCGTTGGAGCGGGGCGAGCCGGTGAGGGTCGTGTCGGAGAGCACGGCCGCGCAGATGACCCAGATGCTGGTCACGGTTGTGCGGGAGGGGACGGGACGAAATGCCCAGGTCGAGGGCTATTCCATAGCCGGCAAGACCGGGACCGGTCAGAAGGTGTTGTCGAGTGGCAGCTACGAGGACAGCGAGGGGTTCAGCCGCTACACAGCCACTTTCGCCGGCTTCTATCCGGCAGAAGATCCCCAGCTCTCGATGATTGTGGTAATCGATGAACCCGTCACCAATTACTACGCCAGTCAGGCCGCCGCCCCGCTGTTCGCTGATTTGGCCAAATACTCCCTGCAACGTCTACGCATCGCTCCACCCGCCGACATCGTCACCGTCACGCCCAAGCTGGGGCCCGCCCCCACACCCCAGCCGCCCCCCGCGCCGACCCCTCAGCCCGCGCCCTCACCGACCCCGGCAGCAACTCCCGAACCGACTCCCCAGCCCACGCCTGAGCCGACTCCCGAGCCGACTCCCGAGCCGACTCCCCAGAGCACACCCGAGGCGACCTCGGATGACTCTGATCAGACAGTTGCACCCCAAGGATCGGGGGCGCCCCACGAGACACCCCCACCACAGGACGGGCCATGACAATCCCGGCTATGGCGCTGCAAGAACTGGCGGAGGCTGCCCCAGGGCTGGTTGGTCACCGCGGTCAGGCCGCGATCACCGGGCTGGCCCATGACTCACGGGCTGTGAAGCCGGGCGACTTGTTCTTCTGCGTGCCGGGGGCTGATCACGACGGCCACCAGTTCGCGGCCGACGCCATCGACCGGGGAGCCGCTGGCCTGGTGGTGGAGCGCCCGCTGGGGCTGGGGTGCCCCGAAGTGGAGACTGCTTCGGTGCGCCAGGCCATGGGGCCTATGAGCTCGACCTTCTACGGCCACCCGTCGCGTTCCATGACTGTGGTCGGGGTTACCGGCACCAACGGCAAGACCACGGTCACCAGCCTCTTGGGTTCGGTGCTGGCTGCCGCCGGACTTCGCACCGAGGTTCTCGGCACGCTGACAGGAACGAGAACCACCCCGGAATCCCTCGACTTGCAGCGCCAGCTGGCCTGTTGGCGATCAGCCGGCGTGGATGCGGTGGCAATGGAGGTGTCCAGCCATGCGCTGAACCAGTACCGAGTGGACGGCGTCCGCTTTGACGCCGCGGTGTTCACCAATCTCACTCCCGAGCACCTCGACTATCACGACACCGCTGACGAATATTTCGCGGCCAAGGCCCGGTTGTTTGCTCCCGACCTTGCTGATCGGGCGGTTGTCAACCGAGGCGACGAGCACGGCGCCCGGCTGGCGTCGGAATCCCGTATACCCACCGTGGGCTATGACCCCGAAAGCCTGCCGGTACAGCTCCGATCCCGTGGCATGGTCCTGCGATGGCGGGGCCAGGACGTCCACCTCTCCCTTATCGGCCGATTCAACGCGGCCAACGCGCTGGCTGCGGCGGAAACCGCACTCCTGCTCGGCGCCGGAGTGCCCGAAGTAGTGGGTGGGCTGGAATCGGCTACCCCGGTGCCAGGCCGCTTCGAAGTGGTCGAGTCGGATCGGCCGTTCACAGTGGTGGTGGACTACGCCCACACCCCGGACGGTCTGGCCCAGGCGCTGGCTGCCGCTCGGGAGCTAGTGGCGGGGTCGGGGTGTCTGCGGGTGGTGTTCGGCTGCGGGGGCGACCGCGACCGCGGTAAACGGCCCCTTATGGGCCGTGCGGCGGCCGCGATGGCCGATCAGGTCATGGTGACCTCCGACAACCCCCGCTCCGAGGATCCGGAGGCCATCATCGCTGACATCTTGAGCGGAGTGCCCAAGAACTCAGATGGCATCTCGACCCAGCTCGACCGCCGGGCGGCCATCGCCCAATGCCTGGCCAACGCATCTGACGGCGATGTGGTGGTGGTAGCCGGGAAAGGCCATGAGACCACGCAGGTGATCGTAGACCGGGAGGTTCCCTTCGATGACCGAGTCGTCGCCCGTGAACTGTTGGCCGACAAGGGGGAAATCCAATGATCCGCCTCTTGTTCGCCGTCGCCATCGCCGGGGTGGTCTCGGTGATCGGCACCCGCTTCTTGATCACCTTCCTGCGCAAGCATTCCATCGGCCAGCCCATCCGCCTGGACGGGCCTCAAGGCCATGTCAGCAAGGCGGGGACACCCACCATGGGCGGAGTGGCCATTGTGGTTGGCGCGCTGGCCGGATATGGCATCAGCGACCTTTACAACGGCATCTTCACCCGCACTGGCTTGATAGTGATGCTGGCCATCGTCGGCTCGGGAGTCGTCGGTTTTGTCGACGACTGGCTCAAGGTGTCCCGAGAGCGCAACCTGGGCCTGGGCAAGCGGACCAAGATCTTGGGCCTGTTGCTCGTGGCGGTGGGATTCGCCGTGCTCATGATCCATCTCACCGATGTGCGCACCGAGCTCTCCTTCACTCGATATGACTCCCTGAACATCGACTTGGGACCGTGGGGCTGGGGACTCTGGGCGGTGCTGCTTATCCTGGCAACCAGCAATGCAGTGAACCTGACCGACGGCCTCGACAGCCTGGCCGCAGGGGCCTCGATCTTCGCCTTTGCCGCGTTTGTGATCATCGGCTTCTGGGCCTTCCGCAACCAGGACATCTACGGCATCTCCCATGCCTTGGATTTGGCCATTCTGGCTGCGGCCCTGTTGGGCGCCAGTGCGGGGTTCATGTGGTGGAATGCCGCTCCGGCCCGCATATTCATGGGCGACACCGGATCGCTGGCCCTGGGTACCGGTATGGCCGCGCTGGCCTTGGCCACCAACACACACCTGCTCTTGCCCATAATCGGCGGCCTGTTCGTGATGGAGACCCTCTCGGTAATAATCCAGGTGTTCAGCTTCCGCGTGTTCGGCACCCGGTTGTTCCGCATGGCCCCCATCCACCACCACTTCGAGCTTGGCGGCTGGCCGGAGACCACAGTGATCATCCGACTCTGGATCATGACCGGTTTCGCCACAGCTGTGGCACTTGGACTCTTCTACGCCGACTTCGTTTCCATCGGAGGAGCAGATTGAGCGGGGCACCTGTTCTGCTGGTGGGCTTCGCCGTTACCAACCAGGCGGTCTGCGCCCAGTTGACCGAGCGCGGCCATCCGGTGGTTGCCACCGACGATGCTGCTGATGACCGGCTCCGCAGCCATGCGGCCGCATTGGGCGTCGATCTGCGGAAGCGACCCGCTCCCGACGACTGGCTCGCACTGGCGTCTGATGCCCGAGCGGTTATTCCCACCCCGGGGCTGCCCGAGCACCATCCTGCCCTCGGGGCTGCGGTGGCCGCGGGCACGCCGGTGGTATCCGAGTTCGATTTGGCCCAGCGGTGGGATTCCCGTCCGATGCTGGCGGTGACCGGCACCAACGGCAAGACCACGGTGGCGCTTCTGGCCGCGGCCATGCTGGAGGCTTCCGGCGTCGCGGTGGGTGTGGCGGGAAACACGGAAACGCCGCTGGTGGAGGCCATCCGGGATCCCCAGCCGGCTGCGTTCGTGGTGGAGGCGTCCTCCTTCCGACTGGGCCACAGCCAGTGCTTTCGCCCCCGGGTAGGGGCATGGTTGAACTTCGCCCCCGACCATCTCGACGTCCATGCGTCGCTGGACAGCTATCGAAAGGCCAAGGCCGCCTTGTGGTGCCGGGCCGACGAACACACCACCGCGGTGGTGAACCGCGACGATCCGGTGGTCGTCTCCCACACGCCCGGCAAAGGCCGAGTGGTGGCGTACGGACTCAGCGAGGGCGACTATCACGTGAGTGGCGGGGCGCTGTGGGCCGGGTCGGAAAAGCTGGCCGACGTCGCTGAGTTGCGCCGGTCGCAGCCCCATGAGCTGTCCAACCAGCTGGCCGCTGCGGCGGTGGCCATGGCCGCGGGCGCCCACTTGGAGGGAGTGAGGACGGCTTTGAGGGCATGGACCGGATTGCCTCATCGGATGACGCTGGTGGCCGAGCACGGCGGCGTTCACTACTACGATGACTCCAAAGCCACCACCCCCCACGCGGTATGTGCCGCAGTGCGGTCGGCAAAACCAGCGGTTCTCATCGCCGGAGGGCACAACAAGGGCCTCGACCTGGGACAGCTGGCCGAGATTGCCGACGGGGTGCGCTCAGTAGTGGCCATCGGCGAGGCCGCGTCCGAGGTGGTGAGGGCCTTCGTCGGGCGGTGTCCGGCCACGACGGCGGAGTCGATGGACGAGGCGGTGAGACTGGCGTCCGAGCGAGCCCGAATCGGCGACGCGGTGCTGCTGTCGCCAGGCTGCGCCTCGTTCGACTGGTACGGCTCCTATGCGGAGCGGGGCGACCATTTCGCCCATGTGGTTCGAGAGATGATCGGAGGCTCGTCATGACGGCAATTACTCCTCGGATCCCACGACGAGCGTGGGCGACTGCGCTCCTGTCGGCGCCGGTGGGTCAGGCCACCGTGCCGTTCTACGTGCTGTTCGGATCCGTCATAACCCTTACGGCCATCGGCCTCGTCATGGTGCTGTCGGTCTCGTCGGTCACCGGGCTCTATGTCGGCCAGTCCACCTGGTTTACCTTTCAGCGTCAGCTTGTCTGGAGCATCGGGGGGCTGATCGCCCTGGTCCTGGTGATGCGGGTGGACTATCGGTACTGGCGGAAGTACGCCAACGCCGTGGTGGCCCTCACCATGCTGCTTCTGGTGGCCGTGCTCGTGCCCGGGATCGGAACGACGGCCAAGGGGGCCACCCGGTGGATCTACTTCGGTCCGATCAGCTTCCAGCCCTCCGAGCTGGCCAAGCTGGCCATGGCCTTGTTCGCCGCCGCGTGGCTGGCCGACAAGGCGGGCCAGGAGGATGATGCCCGCATAACCATCCGTCCGGTGCTGGTGGTGTGCAGTCTGATGGCCGGGTTCATCTTGCTCCAGCCGGATCTGGGCACTGCGGTGATCATCGGGTTGATCGCCTTTGCCGCGCTGTTCATGGCTGGTGTGCCCCTTCTCCCGCTGACCGGTTGGTCGCTGTTCAGCGCAGGGGCTGCCGCGCTGGCCGCCTGGGGGTCGGGCTACCGCCGCAATCGAGTCATGTCGCTGTTGGACCCGTGGGCCGATCCGCTCGACGCTGGCTGGCAGACCATCCAGTCTCGGGTGGGCATCGCATCGGGTGGCGCCACTGGCGTCGGATTGGGGGAGAGCCGAATCAAGTGGGGATTCCTGCCCGAGGCTCACACCGACTTCATCTTCGCTGTTCTGGCTGAGGAGATGGGTTGGCTGGGCGCGGTATTCGTGATCGGGATGTTCGCCGCGTTTGTGATCTGCGGGATCGGGGTGGCCCTCCGCAGCCCCGACCGGTTTGGGCAAGTATTGGCCGCGGGCATCACCATGTGGGTGGGCACCCAGGCGTTCGTGAACATCGCCGCGGTGGTGGGAGTGCTGCCGATCACCGGGGTTCCCCTGCCGTTCTTGTCGGTCGGTGGCTCCGCACTGTTGATGAACATGGCGGGCGCCGGTTTGTTGTTGAGCATTGCCCGACAAATCCGAGTCGAGCCGTGACTCCCTCCGCTCAACCAGGCGAGCCAGGAGAAGAGAGCCCGTCTTCTGATTGTTTACCGGTGTGGGCGGTGATTGCCGGAGGCGGGACCGCCGGCCATGTCCACCCCGGGTTGGCAGTGGCCCGCGCCCTGGTTCGGCGCGGCCACGCGCCTGAGAGCATCCGCTTTGTGGGCTCGGCCCGTGGAGTGGAGCGAGAATTGGTTCCGGAGGCCGGATTCGAGTTGGCCCTGCTGCCCGGGCGGGGCATTAAGCGGCAACTCTCCTGGCAGAACCTGTCGTCGGCCTGGGGGCTGGTCCAGGCGGCGGCTCAGGCCATAGGACTGCTGCGGCGACTGCGGCCAGCGGTTGTGCTGGGGCTGGGTGGCTACGCCAGCGTGCCCTGTGCCTTGGCGGCTCGACTGCTCAAGATCCCGTTGGTGGTGTCCGAGCAGAATGCCATTCCCGGTTTGGCCAATCGCTTGGCCGGGCGTTGGGCCCGAGCCTCGGCGGTGTCATTCCCCGGAACCGAGCTGCCCCGGGCCGTGCTCACCGGCAATCCAGTGCGCGGCGAGGTCCAGAGGGTCAACCGGGACAATGACCGGTCTGGGGCCCGCGCCTCCCTCGAGATCGGTGAGGGACGCCGTCTCGTGGTTGTAGCCGGTGGGTCGTTGGGCGCGGCTCGGATCAACCGGGCCGCGTTCGAAGCTGTTCGCCATTGGGCCGATCGGGAAGATCTGGCGGTACACCATGTGATTGGCCGGAGGGATTGGAAGGAACTGGCCCACCTGCGACCCGACCTGTCTCATGCGGCGCTGGATTACAACGCGGTTGAGTACGAGATGGACATGCCCAAGGTGTATGCCGCCGCCGATCTAGTAGTGGGACGAGCCGGGGCTTCCAGCGTGGCCGAATTGGCTGTTGTCGGGCTGCCGTCAGTGCTGGTTCCGCTCCCGGGAGCGCCCGGCGATCACCAGACGGCCAACGCCGCCCACCTGGCTGCTGTCGGAGGGGCCGTGATGGTTCCCGACGCCGAGATGGACGGCACTCGCATGGTTGATGAGGTGGACAGCCTGCTGAAGGTTCCTGGTCTTATTGGGGCCATGGGACAAGAAGCGGCCGGTGTCGGTCGCCGCGACGCCGACAATCGGGTAGCCGATCTCTTGGAGCAGCATGCCCGCAGACCCCACCTAGGTTACCGGGGGAAGCAAAAATAGGGCCATGGTCGATTTGCGCCCGACAACCCGGGTTCACCTCTTGGGCGTGGGCGGGGCAGGTATGTCGGCAATCGCCGTCGTGCTGCGCGGTCTCGGCTGCCAGGTGAGCGGCAGCGACGTGGCCGACTCCCCGGTGCTGGACCGCCTGCGTGAGCAGGGAGTGGATGTCTTCGTCGGCCATGACCCCTCCCAGGTGTCGGGGGCAGACCTAGTGGCACGCTCCACCGCGATAGGCGACGACAATGCCGAGGTTGTCGCGGCCCGCCGGGCTGGCATCCCGGTACACCGCCGGGCTGAAATCCTGTCGGCCATAACCGGTATGCGCACCACGGTGGCGATAGCCGGCACCCACGGCAAGACCACCACTGCGGCCATGCTGTCCCATGTGCTGCTGTCGGCAGGAGCCGATCCCGGCTTCGTGGTCGGCGGGGTTCTGGCCGACGGCAGCATCGGGGCCCGCTGGTCGGACAGTCCGTGGTTCGTGGTAGAGGCCGATGAGAGCGACGGAACATTCGGAGAGCTGATCGTGAGCCGGGCGGTGGTGACCAGCGTTGAGCCCGATCATCTGCGCCGCGACCGCCCGGTGGCCGAACTGGAGGCGGAATTCGCCCGGTTTTGCACCGGTGCTGCTGATGGGCTGGTGGTGTGCGCCGACGACGCCGGTGCCGTCAAGGCTTCTGAGAATTGCGACCGGGTTCTCTATGGCACTGGGCCCGACGCCGACTACCGCTGGACAACCCTGGGCCGCGACCGGCACACGATTGTCGGCGAGGTCTCCGGCCGCGATGGCTCTTTGGGGCCGGTGACCGTGCCCATGCCCGGAGATCACAACGCCCTCAACGCGTTGGGAGCCTTGGCCATGGCCCATGAGCTAAGGGTGGACTGGTCGGACGCCGTCGGCGCCTTGGCCGGATTCGAAGGGGTGGCTCGACGTTTTGAGCGCCGGGGCGAAGCCGCCGGAGTGGATTTCATCGACGACTATGCCCACTTGCCCACCGAAGTGGCCTGTGCGCTGAAGACCGCATCGGATGGGGGCTGGGATCGCGTAGTGTGCGTGTTCCAGCCCCATCGCTACACCCGGACATCGCACCTGTGGACGGCGTTCGCCCACTGCTTCGAGGCCGCCGACATGGTGATCATCACCGACATCTACTCCGCGGGCGAATCGGCTATCCCCGGGGTTTCCGGGAAGCTCATCTGGCAGGCGGTGACCGACGCCCACCCGGGGCGGGATGTCTCCTATGTGGCCCGCCTCGATGACGCCGCCGACCATCTGGTTGACGTGCTGCGCCCCGGAGACTTGTGCTTGACCTTGGGGGCCGGCGACCTGACTGACGTGCCAGAGCGGGTGATTTCAATGCTTGGCGGGCGGCGATGAGCGTCCTTGGCTGGGACCGGCTGGCTGAGGATCTGGCTGGCGTGTTGGGAGCAGAGGCGGTGTGCCGAGAGCACCCGGTTGGTCCCGTCACCACATACCGGGTGGGAGGCCCGGCCCGAGTTGGGGCGACCCTCGCCTTTGACGTTGACATGACTGCGGTGGCCGAGGTGCTGTCCGCCCACCGCACCGATGTGCTGGTGGTGGGCAAGGGCTCTAACTTGCTGGTGGCCGAGGCCGGATTCGACGGAGTGGCCGTGTGGCTGGGCGCCGGGCACGACTGGGTGGAGGTCGACGGCCTGCGGCTCAGGGCCGGGGGCGCGGCCGGGCTTCCGGTGATGGCCCGCCGGAGCGCAGCCGCCGGTTTGACCGGCTTCGAGTGGGCGGTCGGGGTGCCGGGCTCTTTGGGAGGCGGGGTCCACATGAACGCTGGTGGCCACGGCGCCGACATGGCCGCATCCCTGATTCGGGCCGAAGTGGCCGATCTGGGGGGCGGCGGTGTGGAGCAGTGGGATGTGGAGCGGCTGAAGCTGGGGTACCGGAGCTCTGCGTTGGCGGACCACCACTTGGTTGTGTGGGCCGAAGTGGGATTGACCGCAGGGGACGAGGCCGCTTCGCAAGCTCTCATTGCCGACATTGTGGCGTGGAGACGCGAGAATCAGCCCGGAGGTCAGAATGCAGGCTCAGTGTTCACCAACCCCCACGGCGACCGCGCCGGGCGGATCATCGATGCCGCAGGCTTGAAAGGGCGGCGGGTGGGCACAGCCTCGGTTTCGGACAAGCACGCCAACTTCTTTATCGCCGACCGGAATGGCTCGGCCGACGATGTCTTCGCGCTGATGTGCAGTGTCTTCGCGCTGGTCCAGGCCAGATCCGGCATCTCGTTGCAGCCGGAGACCCGTCTCATCGGTTTCGGTCCAGGCCCATGGAGTGATCAGGCAGGCTGAGATGACCTCGGACCAGACACCTGACAACGAGCTCAAGGATCACGTCCCTCCGGTTGATCCCCGGATTGAGGCCCGGCGCAATGACGTTCGGTCCCGTCGTCGGCTTCGGGTATGGATCACCGCGGGGATTGCCGTCGTTTTGGCGGCTGCCGCCTTCGGAATTTCCCAGAGCCCTCTCCTGGATGTGGACGAGATTGAGGTCATCGGGGCGCCGCGCACTGGCGCCGACCAGATCTTGGAGGCCGCGGGGGTAGAGGCGGGGGCCCCGCTCTTGGGGCTGGACTTGTCGGGTCCCCGGAAATCCATCGCCGCCCTGCCCTGGGTGGATCAAGTCCGGTCCAGTCGGACCTGGGGGGGGAAGGTCACCTTCGACGTCACCGAGCGAGAAGCGGTTGCCCAAATCCCGGTCGATGAGGAATGGGCGCTGGCCGATGGCCAGGGGAGGGTGCTCCAAGTGACCCCGACCCCTGGGAACTTGCCGGTGGTGCTGTTCAGCCCGGTTCCCCGGCCTGGGGGGTGGCTGCGGGAGGCCGCCCTGCTCCTCTTGGAGGCCAGCGAGGCTCTGATACCTCTTCAAGGGGATGACATAGGAGCGATTTCTTTGGAGAACGGACAGGTGGTGGTGGACCTTCCTGGGGGTGGGAAGGTCTATTGGGGAGGTCGAGACGACCCCCGCGGGAAGGCGATTGCGCTCGCCACCATGTTGGCCAAGGTCGTTGATGCAGACTGCTTGGAAAGATTGGAGAAGATCGATCTGAGCGTTCCGGAGCTTCCTAGCTTGACCCCAAAGGACGCCTGCTCTTAAGCTATATATACCTTAACTAGAGGAATAGATTCTGAAGCCTCAATCTTCCATTCAGATAAACCATTTGTTGAGAGTGAAGGTTTGAGATTTGGAGTGAGGAATCCACATGATTGAACCCCAGAACTATTTGGCAGTCATCAAGGTCATCGGCGTGGGCGGCGGCGGTGTCAACGCGGTTGACCGCATGATCGAGGCCGGCTTGCGCGGCGTTGAGTTCGTGGCCGTCAACACCGATGCTCAGGCCCTGCTCATGAGTTCAGCCGAGGTAAAGCTCGACATTGGTCGAGAGCTGACTCGAGGGTTGGGCGCGGGCAGCGATCCCGAAGTCGGCGCCGAGGCTGCGACCGATCACCGCAAGGACATCGAAGAGGCTCTCAGCGGCGCCGACATGGTGTTCATCACCGCGGGCGAGGGTGGCGGCACCGGCACCGGGGCCGCCCCGGTGATCGCCGACATCTCCAAGAGCCTCGGCGCGTTGACCATTGCGGTGGTGACCCGGCCGTTCGGCTTTGAGGGCCGCCGCCGCTCGGTGCAGGCCGAGGGCGGGATCCAGGCCCTAAGGGACAAGGTCGATACCCAGATTGTGATCCCCAACGACCGTCTGCTCTCCATTTCCGACGACCACACCTCGGTTGTGGACGCGTTCCGCAAAGCCGACGAGGTGCTGCTGCATGGAGTGCAGGGGATCACCGACCTGATCACCACTCCAGGGCTGATCAACACCGACTTCGCCGATGTGCGGATGGTCATGCAGGACGCCGGGTCGGCGCTCATGGGCGTCGGCACCTCCTCCGGCGAGGGGCGGGCGGCCAGCGCGGCCCGCAAGGCTATCGCCAGCCCGCTGCTGGAAGCCTCCATCGAGGGGGCCCGCGGGATTCTGCTGAGCATCTCGGGCGGTCCAGACTTGGGCATCTTCGAAGTGAACGAGGCCGCGGAGATTGTCCAGGGAGTAGCCCACCCCGACGCCAACATCATCTTCGGCACGGTGGTGGACGATTCGATGGGCGACCACATCCGGGTCACGGTGATCGCCGCCGGATTCGATCGGTGGGAAGGCGAGCGGGCCACTCGGATGTCGGTCTCCGACCCGTCGGGCACGTCGGACGTGGCCGATGTGTTCGGTGGAGCAGACGGCGACCTCTTGGCCTCCGATGTCGACGACGAGTTCGACATTCCCTCGTTCCTTCGGTAGCCCGATGGCCGGCTTCGGTTGGCAAATGCCGTGACCGATGCGTCGGAGGTCGCGCAGCGCTTTGGCGCCCTGCGAGAGCGGTTGATTCGCGTCGGGGGCGACCGAGTTCGGGTGGTGGCGGTGACCAAGGGCTTCGGCCTCGAGGCAGTGGTTGCTGCGATGGGCGCCGGCCTGGTGGACATGGGGGAGAACTATGCCCAAGAACTGCTGGCTAAAGCGGGCCACGTCGGCGAAGAGCTGGAGGCTGAGCTCCGACCTTGCTGGCACTTCATTGGCCGGCTCCAGCGCAACAAGATCCGCAAGATCGCCCACCTCGTAGACCTGTGGCAAAGCGTGGACCGCCCCGAGGCGGCGGTTGAGATCGCCCGGTGGGCGCCGGGCGCCCGCGTGCTCGTCCAGGTGGACATCACCGACATCGGGGGCCGCGGGGGATGCCCTCCGGAGGGCACCGCGCAACTCGTCGCCGGCTGCCGGCAGGCTGGCCTCGAAGTTGCCGGGCTGATGGCGGTGGGGGAGCCTGGCCCGCCGGAGCGCTCCCGACCCGGCTTCCGTCTGCTGGCGGCCCAGGCTGCTGATCTCGGCCTTCCCGAGCTGTCAATGGGCATGAGCGCCGACATCGAGGTCGCAGTGGAGGAGGGGGCCACCATGGTCAGAGTGGGCACCGCGCTGTTCGGCCCTCGCCCCCGCTGAGTGTTTTGGAGCTGCACGGGAAAGAGGGGCCAGAGCCCTCCGTCCTCGAAATGCGGGCTGCTTGACGGCCTCATGCTCGGGAAACCGTGCCTGTCCCCGAATTGGCGGCTGATTCCTGTACCATCGACAGGATCAGGTGAGCGACTGCCGAGAGGGGGATGCGCCTATGTCATCCGTGTGGCAGAAAACAAAGTTCTGGCTCGGATTCGGGACTGAGGAGGAGTTCCCCTCCGGGGGCTACATGGAGCAGGAGCCCGACATGCGCCTCGTTGCGCCAACGCCCGATGACCAATATTCGCCGGGAGGCGATACCGGCTCGGTGCGACCGATTCCCTCGAGCGAGTCGTCTGAGGCCGAGACCAGTGCCGACCAGCCCCACACCAGCTTTGTCCGACCCATACCCTCGGTTTCTTCCAAACCGTCAGTGGTGACTCCTACTTCGTTCGACGATGCCAAAGATGTGGGGGACTGCTTCCGAGGCGGGCAGGCGGTCATCGTGAACTTGCAGCATGGCAGCCGAGAGGTGGCCCGGCGGCTCATCGACTTTTCCAGCGGTCTCTGCTATGGGCTGGACGGCCGCATGGAGCGGGTCGCCGACCACGTGTACCTGCTGACCCCTTCCAATGTGGAGGTGTCGGCCGAGGAGCGGCGCCGCATGGAGCAGACCGACTATCAGAACTCCTGAGCGATGGCCGGCGTCTAGTCGGTCTTGGCCAATTCGATGTGCAGTGGTCCCGCGTCGATGGCCGGGGAGCCGACGGGAATTGGCTCCACACCGGTGACGATGAGTTCTGGCTGAGCGGATGCCAAGACCTGATCGCCGACATAGGCCTGATGGACTCGGACCGCGTCGATGATCTCCGATCCGGCAGTCAAGGTCAAAGTGATCCGATCGGTGACGTCCAGGTCTTGATTCTTGCGCTCGGCTTGGATCGCCCGGACCACGTCTCGGGCTATCCCCTCGGCCGCCAGTTCGGGGCTGACGGCCGTGTCCAGGGCCACCAGGGCATCGTTGGTGCGCAACGCGGCGGCCGTGGTGCCCTCGACCGGGTTGAGGGCCAGTTCGAACTCGGCGTCAGTCAGCGTGTGACCGGCAACCGTGACGGTGCCGTCGGGGTTTTGCTCCCAGCGGCCGGATTTGGCGGCGGCGAACACCCCCTGCACGTCCTGGCCCAGACGGGGACCCAGCACTTGGCCGTTGGGGCGGAGCACGAACTGCCCGTAGGCCGTCAGGTCGTCGCTGAGAAGGACATCCTTCACGTTCACCTCATCAGCGATCAGATGGGTGAACGGCGCCAAGGCGTCCACTTCCCGGCCCGCCACCGTGAGCGACAGCAGGGGCTGGCGGACCCGTATGCCTTCGTCCTCTCTCACTCGCAGTGCGGTGGAGCACACGTCGCGCACCCGGTCCATGGCCGCCGCTAGCTGGGGATCTGCTGGCAGCTCGGCTGGGTCGGGCCAATTGCACAGGTGAACGCTCGACTCTCCGGTGAGACCCCGGTGGATCTCCTCGGACACCAGGGGCAGGAATGGGGCGAGCAGTCGGGTCAGGGTGGTGAGCACGGTGTACAGCGTGTCGTAGGCGTCCTGTTTGTCGACGGCTGACGACGGGCGGGCCGGAGCCCAGAACCGGTCTCGGCTGCGGCGGATGTACCAATTGTTGAGGGAGTCGATGAACCCCTCCAGCTCGTAGGCGGCACCGGGCAGGTCGTAGGCGTCCATGCGCTGGGTGACCGCCTCGGCCAGCTGTCGGGTCTTGGCCAGGATGTAGCGGTCCAAAAGCTCCTCGGAGCCGGTTCGGGGACTGGCCTGGATGCCGTCGGCATTGGCGTACAGCGCGAAGAAGTAATAGGCGTTCCAGATGGGGATGATCACCTGACGGAGCACGTCATCGATTCCCGAGTCGTCCAGGCGGAGGTCGCCGCCCCGGACGATGGGCGAGCCCATCAGATACCAGCGCAGGGCGTCAGCCCCCTTAGTGGCGAAGATCTCCTCGGGCTCGGTGTAGTTCCTCAGCTTCTTGGACAGCTTCCGGCCTTTGGCGTCGAGCAGGATGCCGTGGCAGATCACGTTGTTGAACGCCGGCCGGTCGAACAGGGCAGCGGCAAGGACGTGGAGGGTGTAGAACCAGCCCCGGGTCTGGTTGATGTACTCCACGATGAAGTCGGCCGGGAAGTGGTGTTCGAACCATTCCTTGTTCTCGAACGGGTAGTGGACCTGGGCGAAGGGCATCGACCCCGACTCGAACCAGCAGTCCAACACCTCGGGGACCCGCCGCATGGACGACGCGCCGGTGGGGTCGTCGGGATTGGGCCGGGTCAGCTCATCGATGAACGGCCGGTGCAAATCGACGGGCCGCACCGCGAAGTCCCGCTCGATCTCATCCAGGCTGCCGTAGACGTCGACTCGGGGGTACTCGGGGTTGTCGCTGCGCCACACCGGGATGGGCGAGCCCCAGAACCGGTTCCGGCTGATCGACCAGTCGCGAGCCCCTTCCAGCCAGGTGCCGAACCGGCCGTCGCGCACATGGCCTGGCACCCAGTTGATCTGCTGGTTCAGCGACAGCATCCGGTCGCGGATCTCGGTGACCCGCACGTACCACGAGCTGAGCGCCCGGTAGATGATCGGCTCGTCGGTGCGCCAGCAGTGCGGGTAGTTGTGCTCGTAAGTGGCATGGCGCAAGATCCGTCCCTCCTGCTTGAGCCGAGCGATGATGCCGCTGTTCGCCTCAAAAACGTTCGTTCCGGACCAGTCGGACACTTCGGTGGTGAAGCAGCCCTGGTTGTCCACCGGCACCACCACGGGCACACCGTTGGCCTCGGCTACATGCTGATCCTCTTCACCGAAGCCAGGGGCAGCGTGCACGACTCCGGTGCCCTCGGCGGTGTCCACGAAGTCGGCCCCCACCACCCGGAAGGCGCCGTCTGAGACCAGGGGGGCGAAGTAGTCGAACAGGGGTTGGTAGCGCCGGCCGATCAACTCGGTCCCGGCCACAGTGCCCACCATCCGGCCCTGGTCCAACTCGGTCCCATAGGCCCCCAGCGTTTCCGCAGCCAGAACGACATGGCCATCGTCTTGTTCCACGATGGCGTATTCCACCTCCGGGCCCACCACCAACATCAGATTGGACGGGAGGGTCCACGGGGTGGTGGTCCAGGCCAGCATGCGCAGCGGCCCAGGGTCGCCGGGCTCGGGCACCAGATCGAAGGCCACGGTGATGGCGGGGTCCTGCCGGGGGCGGGTGGCGTCGTCCAGGCGGATCTCGAAGTTGGACAGCGGGGTCTCGGCGGCCCACGAATAGGGCATCACCCGGTAAGCCTCGTAGACGAGGCCCTTGTCCCACAGCGTCTTGAACGCCCACATGACCGATTCCATATAGGGCAGGTCCATGGTCTTGTAGTCGTTCTCGAAGTCCACCCAGCGAGCCTGGCGGGTCACGGTGGTCTCCCACTCCCGGGTGTAGCGCTGCACCGATTGGCGGCAGTAGTCGTTGAAGCGGTCAACGCCGTAGGCGGTTATGGCGGCCCGGCCCGACACCGCCAGTTCCTTCTCGGCCTCCATCTCGGCGGGCAGGCCGTGGCAGTCCCATCCGAAGCGGCGCTCCACGCGGCGACCCCGCATGGTGTGGTAGCGGGGGATCACGTCCTTCACGTAGCCGGTCAGCAGGTGGCCGTGGTGGGGGAGTCCGTTGGCGAACGGGGGGCCGTCGTAGAACACGTACTCGTTGTCGCCGTCGGCGCCCCCGGACCGGCCTTGCACCGAATGGGCGAAGGTCTTGTCCTGGGCCCACGATTCGAGCACCCGGCGCTCGATCTCCGGGAAGGAGGGCTTGGGGTCGACGTCGGGGTAGGGGGTGGTCGGATCGGACAACGGGCCTCCAAGCGTGGCAGGAAATCACAAAATAACCCGTCCTAGGGCCGGTTCAGACATTGTTAAGCCTCCCTGGACCATTTGGAAGTAATTGGCGGCAGCGGCGGCTACACTGCCGCCTGCGATGACTGCGAAGAAGACCGCACCAAAACAGTCAGCAGACGACAAGGCCGGCGACGGCAAGTCCGCGGCGAAGAAGCCCGCGGCCAAAAAGCCGCTCTTCGACGAGAAGTATCTGGAGAAGCAGCGCCGTCTCCTGTTGGAAGAGCGCGGCCGCTACATCACCTCGGCCACCCGGCTCAAGGCCGAGGCCGACTCCTTGGTGGAGGAGCGGGAACCCGGAGATGTCCAGTTCGACGAGGAGTCGGGCGAGGGCGACACCCTGGCGGTGGAGCGGGAGCGGGACCTGGCACTCAGCGCCCACGCCCGGGCCGCGGTCGACCAGATCGACGCCGCCCTGGCCCGGATCGAAAACGGCACATACGGCGTCTGCCAGGTGTCGGGAAAGCCAATTCCCCGCCAGCGGCTCAACGCTATCCCGTGGGCGGCTGAGCGGGTTGAGCACAAAGCCGGTGGGTTCTGACGCGCCACTAGCTCCCGCGGCTGAGGCAGAGCACCGGTTTCGCCGCCGCCACAACCTGGTACTGCTAGGAGTGGCGGCGCTGGTTGTCACCGTCGACCAGTTGACCAAATGGTGGGCGCTGCAGGAGTTGGACGACCGGAGCATCGACTTGGTATGGACACTGCGGCTGCACTTGGTCCACAACTCCGGGGCCGCCTTCGGCCTGGCCCAAGACTGGGACACCGTGATCGCGGTAGTGGCCCTGCTATTCGTGATCGTGGTGGCATGGGCCAGTTGGGGAGGTCGTCGGCTGTCGCTCCCGCCGGTGCTTCTGGGCATGGTGCTGGGCGGTGCTATCGGCAACCTGGCCGACAGGGCGGTGCGGGCCGGTGACGGTTTCCTGGGCGGGGCCGTGGTCGACTTCATCGACCTCCAGTGGTGGCCGGTGTTCAATGCGGCCGACTCTGCCATCGTGGTGGCCGGGATCACCCTGGTGTTGATCGCTCCCCGCCACCGCCCGCCCCAAGCGGTCGATGGGTCCGATGAGCCCGGCGGGCCCGGTGACCTCGATGAGACCTGACGGAGTGGTGCCCGAAGCACTGGCCGGCGAGCGCCTCGACCGAGTGGTGGCGCTGGTTTGGGATTGCAGTCGAGCCGAGGCCGCCCGCCTGGTTGACGGCGAGAAGGTGGCGGTCAACGGTGTCCCAGCCGCCGGTCGGTCGCAGCGGATGGCGACCGGCGACCGGATCACGCTGTCGGAGGCCCCGGCGGTGAGCCGGCCGGCGCTGACGCCCGATCTCTCAGTGGAGGTGGATGTGGTGCATGCCGACGAGCAGGTAATCGTGGTGAACAAGCCCGCTGATCTGGTGGTCCATCCCGGATCGGGCCATGCAACCGGGACGTTGGTGAACGGCTTGCTGGCTCGATTCCCCGAGATTGCCGAGGTGGGTGCGCCCGAGCGCCCCGGTCTCGTCCACCGGCTCGACAGGGGTACCTCGGGACTGCTCATGGTGGCCCGCACTCCGGCTGGCTATGAGGCGCTGACCGCGGCGCTGGGCCGCCGGGAGGTACACCGGGGCTATAGCGCCCTAGTGGCGGGGATTCCGGCCGATGACCGGGGGGTGATCGATGCTCCCGTGGGCCGGTCTGCCCGGCACCCCCTCAAGATGGCCGTTACCGCCGACGGTCGCCCGGCCCGAACCCACTATCGGGTGACGGCTCGAATGCCGGTCAGCGCCGAGCCGTCGGAAGAGGCGGCTTCTCATGACACCGCCTGTTTGGAGCTGGAGTTGGAAACCGGCCGCACTCATCAGATCAGGGTGCATTTGGCCGCCATCGGCCACCCGGTTTTGGGCGACGATCTCTACGGCGGCCCGACCGTCGTGGGCATCAGTCGCCCTGCGCTGCACGCCCGTACCCTGGCGTTCGACCATCCCGGCACCGGCGAGCAGCTCCACTTCGAGGCCGAGCTACCCGAGGACCTCTCCCGGCTCTACCGGCTTCTCCGTCAGTAGCTGGGAAATCAGTCGGATCCGGGCCAGGGAAGGAGGCCGTCGGGGAGGCGTCAGTCGGATCCGGGCCAGGGAAGGAGGCCGTTAGCAGTCTTGGCGATGTCGGCAAGGGTGTAATTGCTGAGCAGGTCGTGCATGATGTCGCCCGCGTGGGTCCAGATGGCCAGCAGCACGCACTGGCCCTCGTGGTCGCAGGCCCCGTCTTGGTGGGGCTCCCCGAAATCGCCCAGCACGATGGGTCCGTCCACCGCGCTGACGATCTCGCTCAGCTTGATTTCATCCGCCGGGCGAGCCAAGGCGTAGCCGCCGCCCGCCCCCCGTTTGGAGCGGACCAGCCCGGCACCCTTCAAGGCTTGCAGGATCTGCTCCAGGTATGGCTGGGGGAGGCCGGTGCGCTCGGCGATGTCGCGCACCGAGGTGGGGCCGGCCTCATTAGCGTGCAGGGCCAGCGACAGCAGCGCCCGGCTGGCGTAGTCCCCCCGCGTCGATACTCTCACCGCTTCTCACCCTAGTAGTCAGGCAGGCGGCGCCGATTAGGTTGAAGGTCGGATGGGAAGTCACTTCGACAACGACAGATTCTCCACCGGCAGTCTGGCAGCCGGTTTCCCCGTGCTGCCTGACTACCGGGGGGCTTGTCTGAGCAACGTGGTACCTGCCCTGCTCGGCCCGCCGGATGCCTCCGGCTGGCTGCCCGCCCCGGCCCGCGAGGCCAAAGCAGTGGTGCTGTTGCTGGTGGACGGCATGGGCTGGGAGCAGCTTCAGGAGCGGTCCGGGCTGGCCCCGGTGCTGTCGGCTATGGAGGGCGGTCCCATAACCACGGTGGCGCCCACCACCACTACCACCGCGCTGACCTCGCTGGTCACCGGTGCGGCCCCCGGCGAGCATGGCCTGATCGGCTACCAGATCCACATCCAGGGACGGGTTTTGAACGCCTTGCGGTGGACGGCGGGGCCGAAGAAGGCCGATGCCCGCAAGAGCATCGTGCCCGAGCAGGTGCAAACCCGCCCCGCCTTCTTCGGGCGGCGGGTGCCTGTTGTGGGCCGGAGCGAATTCCGCGGGACCGGCTTCACCCGGGCCCATCTCGACGGAGTCCACCACCGGGGCTACAAGCTGACCAGCTCCATCGCGGTGGAGGTGCAGATGCTGGTGGACGGCGGCGAGCCCCTGGTGTACGCCTACTACGACGGACCCGACCGCGTGGCCCACGAATACGGATTCGGCCCTTATCTGGACGCCGAGTATGCCGAGGTGGACCACTTGGTAGGGCAGCTCCTCGCTGCGCTGCCGCCGGAGGCCGCGTTGCTGGTGGTGTCCGACCACGGCCAGGTGATGGTGGGCGATGCCATCGTGGAGCTGGCCCGCGACGTGCTGTCCCTGTCGTCGGTGGTCTCGGGGGAGGCCCGGTTCCGCTGGCTGCACGCCCGGCCCGGCCGGGCCGGCGAGCTCCTGGACGCGGCCGCTGAGCGCTATGGCCGCTTTGGCCTGGTGGCCGGAAGGCAGCAGGTGCTGGACGAAGAGTGGCTCGGCCCCCTTGTCAGCCCGGAGGCCAGGTCGCGGATGGGCGACGTGGCCTTGGTGCCCCGCGACCCGGTGGCGTTCACCGAGCCCAAGCTTCCAGCCCTGAATCCTCCCGGCAACAAGTCCAAGCCGTCATTCCAGCTGATCGCCCGCCACGGCTCGCTGACTTCAGCCGAGATGCTGGTCCCCTGTCTGGCCGCCTACGGAACCCGAGGCCGAACAACGATGCCCGGGTCTCGGTAGCAGGGAGTAGATTGCCAGCCATGTCCGACACCCGCCAGCCGACGCCCGCTGAGCCCGCCGAGGTTGTCCACGACGGAGCGCTTCCCGACAGCGAGCAGACAAGGCCGGAGACGGCCGGTGAGGCCATCGAACAGCCGGCCAAGGTGATGAGGGTCGGCACGATGATGAAGCAGCTCTTGGACGAGGTCCGCCTCGCCTCGCTGGACGAGTCCAGCCGCGATCGGCTGCGGGAGATCTATGCCACCTCGATCGAAGAGCTGGGCTCGGCGCTGTCTCTCGATCTGCGCGAGGAGCTGGACCGCCTGATCCTGCCGTTTCCCGAGGACCACCCCCCCAGCCAAGCCGAGCTCCAGGTGGCCAAAGCCCAGTTGGTGGGCTGGCTGGAGGGCCTCATTCAGGGCATCCAGGCCGCGCTGTTTGCCCAGCAGGTCTCCGCGCAGCAGCAGCTGGCCAACATCCGGGCCGAGCTCCCTCCCGGCGCTCCGGCCCCCGGCCCCGACCGGGCCCCGGGCACGTATCTCTAGCTCATCCCTCTAGTAGCCGATTGTCGGGGAACATACGAGTAATCGGTCGGAGATCTGCGCGTGTCGCCGGGTCTTGGTATGGTCGGGGCAGGCCAAACCACAAGCCTGTAGTTATCCACATGCAGGCCACAATTCGTCCACAGGAGCGCCGTGTCCAGTTCCTTCACCCACCTCCACGTTCACACCGAATACTCCATCCTCGACGGGGCCTCCCGGGTGGGGGAATTGGTCAAAGCAGCCGTTGCCGATGGGCAGCCCGCGCTGGGTATGACCGACCACGGCAACATGTACGGGGTCATCGACTTCTACCGGGCCTGCCGGAAGGAGGGCATCAAGCCGGTCATCGGCATCGAGGCCTATATGGCCCACGAGGACCGGAGTGAACGGCCGCCTCGGCGGGGCAAGCTCGACGACAGCGGGGGCAGCACTGAGGGAGGGCAGAAGCTCTATTACCACCTCACGCTGTTGGCCGAGAACAACACCGGCTACAAGAACCTGATCCAGCTCTCCAGTCGGGCATTCCTCGAGGGCTATTACTACAAGCCCCGGCTGGATTGGGAACTGCTGGCCGAGCACAGCGAGGGGTTGATCGCCTCCACCGGCTGCCTGGGCGGTCACGTGCTCCAGGCCCTGCTGCGCAACGACTACGACGACGCCGTGGCCAAGGCGGCCCGCCTCCAAGACATCTTCGGCAGAGACAACCTGTTCGTGGAGATCCAGGACCACGGCATCCCCGAACAGAAACGCACCAATCCCGATCTGATCCGGCTGGCCCGCCAGATCGGTGCCCCCTTGTTGGCCACCAACGACAGCCACTACACGCATCGAGCCGATGCCGAGGCCCACGATGCTCTGCTGTGTGTGCAAACCGGCTCGCTGGTCAGCGACACCGACCGCTTGAAGTTCGACGGCAGCGAGCACTACCTCAAGACGGCGGCGGAGATGCGCCATCTGTTCTCCGACCTCAGCCCAGCCTGCGACAACACGCTGTGGATCGCAGAGCGGGCCGATGTGGAGATCGAGTTCGGCAATCCGCAGCTCCCCGATTTTCCCATTCCCGACGCCTACGCGAACGCCGACGACTACCTGCAAGCCCTGACCTTGGATGGGGCCAAGGCCCGGTGGGGGAGTCCGCTGTCCGAAGAGGTGGCCGACCGGCTGGCCTTCGAGCTCAAGGTCATCTCCGACATGGGCTTCTCCTCTTATTTCCTGATCACCTGGGACTTGATCCGCTACGCCCGGGAGCGGCGCATCCGCGTAGGCCCGGGTCGGGGGAGCGCGGCCGGGTGCGCCGTGGCCTACAGCCTTCGGATCACCGACCTCGACCCGATTCGCTACGACCTCCTGTTCGAGCGGTTCCTCAACCCGTCGCGGGTCTCCATGCCCGACATCGACATGGACTTCGACTCCCGCTACCGCGACGAGATCATCCGCTACGCCACCCAGAAGTATGGCGAGGACCATGTGGCCCAGATCATCACCTTCTCCACCATCAAAGCCCGGGCCGCAGTGCGCGACAGCGCCCGGGTGCTGAACTTCCCCTATTCCCTGGGCGACAAGCTGGCCAAGGCCATGCCCCCGCTGGTCTTGGGCCGTGACACCCCGCTGTGGGCCTGCCTGGAGAAGACCGACGAGTACGCCGACGGCTATACCGCGGCGGCTGAGCTTCGGGAGATGTACGACAGCGATGAGGACGCCGCGAAGGTGGTAGATGTGGCCCGGGGCTTGGAGGGCCTGCGTCGCCAGGACAGCATCCACGCCGCCGCAGTGGTCATCACCAAGGAGCCGCTCACTGAGTATCTACCCATCCAGCGCAAGGCATCGCCAGGCCAAACCCTGGAAGAGGCTCCCATCGTCACTCAGTACGAGATGCACGCCGTGGAGGACCTGGGCCTGCTCAAGATGGACTTCTTGGGCCTGCGGAATCTGGACGTGCTCGAAGACGCCGTCGGGCTGATTGAGCAATCGCGCGGCGTGCAGGTCGACATCGACAACGTGCCACTGGATGACGCGGCCACCTATGAGCTTCTGGCCCGGGGCGACACCATTGGGGTGTTCCAGTTGGAAAGCGGACCGATGCGGTCGCTCATCCGGTCACTCAAGCCCACCTGCTTCGACGATGTGGCCGCGCTGGTGGCTCTGTACCGGCCGGGGCCAATGGCGGCCAACATGCACAACGACTACGCCGACCGCAAGAACGACCGAAAACCGGTGCAGGTCTTCCACGATGAAGCCGCCGACATCCTGGGTGACACCTACGGGTTGATGATCTATCAGGAGAGCGTCATGCGGGTGGCCCAGCGGTTCGCGGGCTATTCCCTGGCTGACGCCGACAACCTCCGCAAGGCCTGCGGCAAGAAGGACCGCGTGTTGATGGCCAAAGAGCGGGACTCCTTTGTGGAGGGATGCGAGCGCAGCGGCTACGGCAAAGAGCTGGGCACCGAGCTTTTCGACATCATCGAGCAGTTCGCCGACTACGCCTTCGGCAAGAGCCACTCCTACGGCTACGGCCTGATCGCCTACCAGGGTGCGTACCTCAAAGCGCAGTACCCGGTGGAGTACATGGCCGCTTTGCTGACCAGCGTGAAGAACAAGCTGGAGAAGGCTGCCGTGTACTTGGCCGAATGCCGCCAGATGAAGATCAAGGTGGCTTTGCCCGATGTGAACTTGTCGGAGTCAGACTTCGCCGCCATCGCTTCCCCTGAAGGCGAGCAGTGCATCTCCTTCGGGCTGTCGGCCATCCGCCACATGGGCACGGGCACGGCGCAGATGATCCTCGACGAGCGGCAAGAGAACGGCCCGTTCGCCGACTTCTACGACTTCTGCTCCCGGGTCGATCCGATCGTGCTAAACAAGGGCGTTGTCGAAGCCCTTATAAAGGCGGGCTGCTTCGACTCGATGGACCATCCCCGCCAAGGCCTGCTGAACGTATCCGAAACGATCGTCCGCCGCTGTATCCAGCAACAGCGGGAACGCAGCCAGGGAATCATGAGCCTGTTCGGCGAGGGCACAGACGAGAGCTTCGAAGAGCGCATCGAGATCCCCGATGTCGAATTCGACAAGACCCGGAGGCTGGCTGCCGAAAAGGAGATGCTGGGGCTTTACGTGTCCGACCACCCCATCATGGGAATGGAGGGCGTGCTTTCCCGAAGGACTACGCACCGGATCGACCAGCTGACCGAAGTCGAGGAGGGCACTTCGGTGAAAGTGGGCGGGGTGGTCAGCAACCTGCGCAAGCGGTGGACCCGCAAGGGCGATCAGATGGCCTCATGCGATCTGGAAGACATGTACGGAACCATGGAGGTGACGCTGTTCCCCCGGTCGATGGAAGAGCACGGCCACAAACTGGAAGACGACCTGGTAGTTGTCGTCGAAGGGCGCCTTGACCGCCGTGATGACGAGCCGAACTTGATTTGCTACGGAGTGGAGCCGATCGATCCTGCTTCGGCTAACGGAACGGCCACCCTGAGGCTGAACCTGGGGGCCAGTGGTCTGTCTCCCGGTCGCATCGACTCCCTCAAGTCGGCTCTCGCCGGTCATCCCGGCAAATCGGAGGTGATCCTGATGCTCGGCGTCGACAGGGGTATCAAGCTTTCACCGGCCTACAGGGTGGACACGGGAAGCGGGTTGATCGGTGAGCTGCGGGAGATGCTGGGCAAGAACGCAATCGCCGTGTAGCCCGACAAGCTGGCATTTTGCCGCCGTCCAAGCCATTGGCAAAACCCTTGTGTTCCTGCGGGTTTGCACGCCTACCTGGGTGATTGATGGACTATAGGGGTACCCACGGGGGGAATCTGTGGGAAATCAGCGAGCGAGGAGGACGAGCAGCACATGGCTATCGACGTCGAAACCAAGGACTGCACAGCGGTCACCGACGCTGAGCTGGCCGAGATGGCAGATATGTGCGCTGACGGCCCTAACCCGTTTTCAGTGGGGTTGCTCTCCAAGCAAACCGAAGAGTGGGTGCTGATCTCCACCGCTCGGGAGAACGGGAAGCTCCGGGGGTTCTCCTTCTCCACCCTGGAGCGCATCGGTGGAACGCCGAGCGTGCTGGTGGGGCTGGCGTCGGTGGCCCGTACTTCCAAGCGCAGCACCGTTCTCCGCCAAATAACCGAGGCCCAGCTTCATCGAGCGCTGATGGCCTTCCCCGACGAAGACGTGCTGATGGGCACCCAGTTCGACAACCCCGGTGGGTTTGACACCTTCAAACCCTTGGTGGACATCGTTCCCCGGCCCGGGCACAAGGCCTCAGGCGAGGAGCGGGCCTGGGGACGCCGGCTGGCCAAGCGGTTCAACATAAGCGCCTCTCGGTATCTCGACCGCGACTTCCGGGTGGTGGGCGACGACAACCAGGCCTGTCTGCTCGACTACGAGACGGCCAAACCCGACAGCATCGACCCCGACGTGGTTGCCCTGTTCGACAAGGTGGACCGCGGCGGCGGTGACACCATGATCGCCTTCGGCTGGATCATGGCCGAAGACCTGCTCAAGTACGCCTGAGCAACTCACCTCCCATTCGGCGGCCCATGTGCCGCAATTTTCTCCCTGATCCGCTCCCCGATGGCTTGGTGACCGAGATGCTCGATCAGGCCCGACGGTCTCCGTCGGCGGGCAACACCCAAGCCGTGGAGTTCTGTGTGGTCGCCGATCCTGAGCACTACTGGCGACTGACACTCTCTCCCGAGCGGCGAGCCGAGTTCGGTTGGCCCGGGCTGCTGGCTGCCCCCGTGCTGGTGGTGGTGCTCACCGAGCCCGGGCGGTACATCCACCGCTATTCCGAGGCCGACAAGTCCCACACCGCCCTCGGAGAAAGCCCCGAAGCCTGGCCCGTCCCCTATTGGTGGGTAGACGCCGGTATGGCCGTACACAGTCTTCTGCTGGGAGCATCAGCAGCCGATTTGGGCTCCTGCTTCTTTGGAGCCTTTGAGCATGAGGAGGCCGTTATCGAGGGCCTCGGCATCCCGGAAGGCCGCCGCATAGTGGGAACCTTGGCCCTGGGCTATCCCGCCCAAGACCGTCCCAGCACTTCCAGCACCCGCCCCCGTAGGTCTTTGGATGAGGTCATCTACTACGGTTCCCCGCCATGAACATGCCTGATCCCGTCGACCGCCTGGCCATCGAGGACACCATCGTCCGCTACACCATCGCTATTGATGAGAAGGACTGGGACCTCCTGGACACGGTATTCACTCCCGACGCCCATCTGGACTACTCCTCGTCGGCCCCCGGCGTGGACGATGCCAACGCCGACTATCCCACGGTCAAGGGCTGGCTCCAGATGGCCCTGTCCATCTTTCCCATGACCCAGCACATGGTGGGCAAGACCTACATCCGCAGCTGGGATGGCGACACCGCCGAGTGCACGACGCTATTCCACAACCCCATGGGCATGCCCATAAACGACGACGGCAAGTTCGACCCCAATGGATCGCAGTTGCACTTGTTCTACGTGGGCGGCTGGTACCACGACACCGTTTCCCGGACCCCCGACGGATTTCGTATCGTCAAGAAGGTGGAGACATCGGGCTACATGGATGGCGGCTTTCCCGAGGGTTTCGACATCCCCCAATAGCGGATCATCGCGATTGGGCCACCGAGAGCGGTTGGGCCAGCAAAGGGACCGCTGGAGTATCCTCTCGGCGTGCAGATCCCTCTGGTGGACTATCTGGTCCTGGACAACGGCCCCTATTTGCAAGCCAACGAGTGCCAAAGCTGCGGTGCCCGGTTCTTCGGCCGCCGCAACGCCTGCGCCCAGTGCGGGGGCCGGGAATTCAATGCGGTGCGGGTGAGCGATACCGGCACGCTGCGGACTTTCAGCATCGTGTACCGGGCTGCCCCCACCATTCCCACGCCCTACGTGTCGGTCATCGTGCTCACCGACGACGGCACCTCGGTTCGCTCCAACCTCATCAACGTGGAGCCCGACCCGAGCAAGATCACGCTGGGCATGAAGGTGAAACTCGACACCTACGTCGTGGGCACCGACGACGACGGCCAAGAGGCCGTCGCCTTCGGTTACGCCCCGGCGTGACAATCTGATCGAAACCAACTGACAGGAGGCCGGAAATGGCACAAGACATCTGGGTTCTGGGAACGCACATGACGGCGTTCGGCCGCTACCCCGACCAGGATGCGGTGGACCTGGCCACCGCCGCGGCGTTGGGAGCACTGGACGACGGTGGGGTGGACATCGCCGACATGGACATCCTGGCCTGCGGGACCCTGTTCCAGGCCAACGCCGGCATGGGCCAGCAGGTGCAGAAGCAGATCGGCCAGACCGGCATACCGGTGTACAACGTGTCCAACGCCTGTGCCACCGGAGCTACCGCCCTGCGCACAGTGATCATGGCCATCCGGGCCGGCGAGGCCGACTTGGGCCTGGCCATCGGCGTGGAGCAGATGGGCAAGATGGGCCTTCTGGCCGGCGGCGCCCGCAAGGAGAAGAACGTTTACGAGCCCTCGGGCCGCTACGGCGCGGTCATGCCCATCGACGGCATCTTGGGCACCGACACCATGCCGGGGGTGTTCGCCCAGGCCGGCATGGAGTACGCCAACGACAACGACGGGGTGGGCTTTGAGCAGTTCGCCAAGGTGGCCCAGAAGAACCACGCCCATTCCACGCTGAACCCCTTGGCCCAGTACCAGAAGGAGTTCACCCTGGAAGAGGTCATGGGCTCGCCCATGCAGTCGTACCCCAACACTCTGCTTATGTGCTGCCCCACCGGCGATGGAGCCGCTGCCTGCGTGTTGGTGGGGGAGGAGCGGTTCGCTTCTTTGAGCCGGGAGCAGCAGTCTCGAGCGGTGAAGATCTCCGCCTCGGTGCTGACTACCGATCCCTACGTGGAGTCGGGGCAGATGCAGCCCGACGTGAACACCCTCACCCACAACGCCGCCACCGCTGCCTATGAGCAGGCCGGGGTTGGTCCTGAGGACCTCAGCCTGGTGGAGTTGCACGACTGCTTCGCCACTGCCGAGCTCATCCACTACGACAACTTGGGGCTGTGCGAGCCGGGCGGTGCAGGTGAATTCATTGACCGGGGCGCCCCGTGGCGCGATGGCCAGACCCCGGTAAACGTTTCCGGTGGCCTTATCTCCAAGGGCCATCCCATCGGCGCCACCGGCGTGGCCAACGTCTACGAGGTGGCCACCCACCTGAGGGGCGAGGCTGGAGATCGCCAGGTGGAGGGGGCCAACGTGGGCCTGGCCCATGTGATCGGTCTGGGCTCCAGCTGCGGCGTCCACATTCTGGAGAAGAGCGGGATCAACTGATCCCCCAGTCCCGGAAGGAGGCCATCACCATGAGCAGCACCTGTCGGGGCGTGGTCTTCAACGGCGACGGCACGTATGTGCGGCGCGACGTTTTTCCTGTGCCTGAGCCGCCCCCGGGCGGCGGGGTGCTGAAGGTGGAGGCCGTGGGCATGTGCGGCAGCGACGTGGCCCAGCTTCACGGCCACAAGCACGTCCCCGGAGAGAAGGCGCCGCTGGTGCCTGGTCACGAGATCGTCGGCCGGGTGCATGCGCTGGCCGACGATGCCGACTTGGGAGTCGCGGTAGGGGACCGGGTGGCGGTGGATCTCGTTGTTCGGGCGCCGGTCACGGAGAACAACCCATTTGGCTTAGGCGAGGTGTACGGATACACCCTGGGACTCGAAGATGACCACGGGCTGTGGGGCGGCTACGGGGAATACATGGGGCTGTTGCCCGGCTCCCACCTTGTCAAACTGACCGACAACATTGAAGCTGCCGAGCTGACCGTGTTCGAGCCCCTGGCCAACGTGTGCAACTGGTTCGGTCGGATGCCGGTAGTCGAGGGCGAGACAGTGGTGGTGCAGGGGCCGGGTCACATGGGCCTGGTGTGCGCCGCTGAGGCCAAGCGCCGCGGTGCGGAGACGGTGATTGTCACCGGAACCGATGCCGATGGCTTGCGCCTGGAAGTGGCCCGAGAGGTGGGAGCAGATGTGACCATCGACGTGAGCGCCACTGACCCCGTGGCGCTGGTGGCCGAGATCACTGGAGGGGCCATGGCCGACTTGGCGGTGGACTTGGCCGCAGACACCACCGCCACCGTTCCGCTGTGCGTCGAATTGGTTTGCTCGGGGGGCAAGGTGCTGTTGGCTGGGTTGAAGAACCTGGCACCGGTGGAGCTGATCACCGATCAGATCGTGTACAAGGGTCTCACCATCCAGGGGGGCAGCGGCTCCACGCCGAGCTCCATGAGGGAGGCGGTGGCCATCCTGAACAGCGGGGAGTTCCCCACCGGCCCGCTGTTGGGCGAGGTGTTCGGGATCGACCAGATAGACGAGGCCATGGCCCTGCTCCAGCGCACTGCCGATCATGACGCGGTCAGGGTCGGACTTCGGCACGGCTAGAGCCACCCGAGGATGAGCGTAGAAATCGATCACTCCGGCAAGGTGGCGCTGGTCACCGGGTCGGGCGCGGGCATCGGCCGGGAGATCGCCCGGTGGATGGGCCGGGCAGGCGCCTCGGTAGCGGTGAACGACGTCCGGGGCGAGACTGCCAACGAGACGGTGGCTCTCATAACCGAAGAAGGAGGCACCGCTTCAGCGTTCGTGGCCGATCTGCGAGACGACGCCGCTGTCGATCAATTTGTAGCCGATGTGGTGGCCTGGGGCAGGAGGCTGGACATCGCGGTCAACAACGTCGGGATGATGGCGGGGCGTTCCCCCACTCGGTTTGTGGATATGGATGGCGCCTTTTGGCGGGATCTCGTCGATCAAAATCTGATTCTGACCGCCTTGTGCGCCCGGGCCGAGGCCCTGGTGATGATGGAGCAGGGTGGTGGGGTGATCATCAACGTCAGCTCAGGGGAGACCACCCGGCCGTCGCCCATGATGTCGAGCTACGCCGCGGCCAAAGCGGCCATAAACCACCTCACCTGGTCGATGGCCGTGGAGCTCGGCCCCCACAACATCCGGGTAAACGCCATCGCCCCTGGCACCACCCCCACCGAACTGATAAGAGAAGCCTTCCCCGCCGACCACTACGAGGCCATCGTGGCCGCCACCCCGCTTCGCCGAGAAACCCTGCCCGAAGAGCTGGGCCGCCTGTCGGTTTACCTGGCTTCGGACTTGGCCCGCTGCACCACCGGCCAGCTCATTCTGGCCGACGCCGGGGCATTCTTATCTCGAACCCGACCCCCCAACCTCGGACAAGACGCCAGCGAGGAGGCACCGTGATGGATCAAGCTCTATTGGACGAGGCCGTCGGCGAATTGCGAGCCATAGTGGCTCTCGATGGCGGTGACGTGGAGTTGGTATCCGCCGGCGCGGGAACGGTGTCACTGCGCCTCATCCTTGAGGGTGCCGAATGCCGGGAGTGCGTCATGCCCAGGGAGTTCCTCGAGCAGATTGCCCTCGATATGGTGAGCACCCGTCTGGCCGATGTGAGCGCCGTCACCATCGACGATCCCCGAGAGGCCTAAAAGCGCCTTCGGGTTTGCCAGTGTCGCGGCGCCGACAGGCAGGTCGTACACTGAGCGGTCGATGAAGGGACTCATCTTGTCGGGGGGTGCGGGGACGAGGTTGCGCCCGCTGACCCACACTCGGGCCAAGCAGCTGGTGCCCATCGCCAACAAACCGGTGCTGTTCTACGGCATCGAGGATATGGCCGCCGCTGGCATCACCGACATCGCCATTGTGGTAGGCGACACCCGGCTGGAGATCCAAGACGCAGTGGGCGACGGGTCGCGGTTTGGGGTGAGCGTGACCTACATCCACCAGGATGCTCCATTGGGACTGGCCCACTGCGTGCTCGTGGCCCGTGACTTCTTGGGCGACGACTGCTTTGTCATGTATCTGGGCGACAACATGCTGGAGCAGGGGCTGGGCGAGTTCGTCGAGCAATTCGAGCGGGGGCGCCAATCGCGCCCCAGCCTGCTGGACGACTCCGCGGCCGAGCCGTGCCGGGCCCAGATCCTGCTGACCCCGGTTCAGAACCCGTCATCGTTCGGAGTGGCTGAGATCGGCCCTGGCGGCGATGTGGTGAATCTGGTGGAGAAGCCCGCCGACCCGCCCTCTGATCTGGCGCTGGTGGGGGTGTACATCTTCGACTCTGCCATCCATGAGGCGGTGGCGGCCATCGAGCCATCGTCTCGAGGCGAACTGGAGATCACCGACGCCATCGACTGGCTTATCCGCAACGGCCACCGGGTGAGCCACCAGATGCTGGACGGCTGGTGGATCGACACCGGCAAGAAGGATCCGCTCTTGGAATGCAACCGGCTGGTACTCGACACCGTGGTCCGCAGCGTGGGCGGCGCGGTGGACGACGCCTCCAGGGTGGAGGGCCGGGTGGTGGTGGCCGAGGGGGCCAAGATCGTGAACTCCACGGTGCGGGGCCCGGCGGTGATCGGCGCCGACGCCCGCATCGAGAACGCGTTCATCGGCCCCTACACCTCGATCGGTGCCGACTGCGTGATTGCTGATGCCGAATTGGACCACTCGGTGGTGATGGATGGCAGCCATATCGTCGGCATCAGCCGCATCACAGACTCGCTGATCGGCCAGCAGGTGCGGGTATCCCGCTCGCCGGAGCACCGCCAGGCCGTCCGGCTTACGCTGGGCGACCATTCCCAACTGCAACTGGGATAGGGGCATGTCGCGGTTTGAGAGCTCCTCAGGGAAGCGGGAGTAGCGACAGTGGCCGCAGTAAGCCCCTGTGAGGCGATCTCGGGCGTATTCACCGTCTCCCCTGATGTCCATGGCGATGAGCGAGGTGTGTTCGTGGAGACCTATCGCCGGGAGTGGATTCCCGGTGTTGGGGAGATGGTGCAGGCCAACCGGGGCGACCGGCGGGCGGGAGCGGTGGTGGGCCTGCACTACCACCTGCATCAAGCCGACTACTGGTATGTGCCGTTTGGTCAGGCCCGGGTAGTGCTTCACGATCTTCGGACAGGCTCGCCCACCGACGGTGGCACCATCGCGCTGCCCTTGGGCACCGAGCCCGACGGCGTCAACCGCCATCGCGGGGTATACATCCCACCGGGGGTGGCCCACGGGTTCGCTGCCCTGTCCGACATGACCATCACCTATCTGGTGGACGGCTACTACAACCCGGCCGACGAGTTGGGCGTGGCCTGGGACGACCCCGAGGTCGCCGCCGACTGGGGGGTGGACAACCCCATCCTGTCGTCCCGAGACCAGTCGAATCCCCGCCGCTCGGAAATACCCAAACATTTGCGTCCTCGATTCGGCACTCAGGTATGAGATGAAGCTGTTCGTCACCGGGGGCGCCGGGTTCATCGGCTCCAACTATGTCCGCTGGGCGTTGTCCCACTCCGATGACACCGTGGTGGTGTACGACGCCCTCACCTACGCCGGCAACCGGGACAACCTTCGGGACCTTGAGGGCGACCGCCGTCTAGCGTTCGTGAAGGGTGACGTGTGCGACCGTGACGGGGTTGCTGGGGCCATGGACGGATGCGATGCCGTGGTCCATTTCGCGGCCGAAAGCCATGTGGATCGCTCTATTGTCAACCCCGACGCCTTCGTTCGTACCAACTGCGGCGGCACCAACGTGGTGTGCGACACCGCCCAGCGATTGGAGCTGGACAAGGTGGTCTGCGTCTCGACCGACGAGGTGTACGGGTCGATCGACGTGGGATCGTTCACCGAGGCCGACCGGCTGGTGCCCCGCTCGCCCTACTCGGCGTCCAAAGCCGGGGCCGATCTGATCGCGCTGGCCTATCGGGAGACCCACGGGCTGCCGGTGACCGTTACCCGGTCGTCCAATAACTTCGGTCCCTACCAGCACCCGGAGAAGGTCATCCCCATGTTCACCACCAACCTGCTGGACGGGCTGGCGGCGCCCTTGTACGGCGACGGCAAGAACGTGCGGGATTGGTGCCATGTGGAGGACAACTGCGCGGCCATCGACCTGGTGCTGCGCCAGGGGCTGCCGGGTGAGATCTACAACATCGGCGGGGGCAACGAGCTGGCCAACCGCGATCTGGCCGCCCGCCTGCTGGCGCTGTGCGGACGGGACGAGTCGTTCATCCAGCCGGTGGCCGACCGGTTGGGCCACGACCGGCGGTACTCGGTGGACACCGCCAAGATCCGCAAGCTGGGATGGCGGCCAACCCGGGAGCTGGATGAGGCTCTGGCCGCCACGGTGGCCTGGTATCGGGACAACCGCTGGTGGTGGGAACCGCTCAAGAGGGCGATGCCGTGAGGGTCTTGGTCACCGGCGCCTCCGGGCAGCTTGGTCGGGACACAGCTGAGCGGTTCGCCGCTTCGGGCCACGAAGTCGTCGCCGCTGGCCGCAGAGAGTTGGATGTTGCCCATCGCGACCAGGTGCTGAGCGTCGTCGGCAGTGTGGGCCCCGATGTGGTGGTCAACTGCGCGGCCTTCACCGCGGTGGATGACTGCGAGACCGATGTCGACCGGGCTTATCAGGTCAATGCCATGGCGGTGCGCCATGTGGCCGAGGCCGCCCGCCGGTTCGGCGCTTACCTTTGCCACGTCTCCACTGACTACGTCTTCTCCGGTGACAAGAGAGGGCCCTATCACGAATGGGACCGGCCCGTTCCCCGGTCGGTCTACGGGGCCAGCAAGCTGGCCGGCGAGCAGGAGGCCGGCGAGGAGGCCACTGTGGTGCGAACCTCGTGGCTGTGCGGCCGCCACGGCTCCAACATGGTGGCCACGGTGTTGCGGCTGGCCTCAGAAGGCGGGCCGATGCGGTTTGTGGACGACCAGCGGGGGTCTCCCTCGTTCACTCCTGATGTGGCCGCGGTGATCGAGCGGCTGTGCGCCGACCGCCGCCCGGGGCTGTATCACGTGACCAACCAGGGGTCGGCGTCTTGGTACGAATTCGCCCGTGAGATCATGGCGGCCGCCGGCCATGACCCCGACCGGGTGGCGCCCATCACCACCGCTGAGCTCGATCCCCCCCGTCCTGCGGCGCGCCCGGCCAACTCGGCGCTCGAGAACCGGGCGCTGCGTTTGGCGGGACTCGAACTCCCCGCTGATTTTCGGGAGCCGCTGACGCGACTGGTAGCTGAGCTGATCGGCTAAGCCGGACCTGATTCGATATGAGGCTGGCAAGCGTCTTCGGCCTCTTTGGCGGGTTCGCCGAGCGTCGGCGGCCCCATGTGGCAATTCACGATGAAGAACGCTGTATAGAGTTTTTCCAGCTCGGGGGAGGCGTTGGCTAGGTGCTCGAGAGCCTTCTGGCGGGCCACTGCGGCCCGTCGAGTCCGGGGTAGGGCGCAGACGTCGGCCACCCCATCCCCGTCGCTGTCGAAGGGGTAGGTGGTGGGGCCGCCTAAGCTGAAGTTCAAGCAGAAGTCCGGCCCGTCGATGATGCCGGAGTAGAACGTCCGGTCATCCGCGTCGTAGGCATCGGGGTCTTGGCCGGTCGGAAATGTCTGGGCCCCGTTTCCGCCGTTGGCCGGTGTGAGTTCACCGGGCGCGTTGCCGGCGAACTCCCGGTACTGCTGGCACTCGTCGGCTGCTTCTTTGTCCGGCTCGCCGAATGTCTCCGCCACTGAGCGGCACTCCTCCGCGAAGCGGGCGGTGAAGATGTCCCGCTCCACCAAGGCCAAATTCTCCAGGGTCCGCTGGTGGGCAACTGCCTCGCGACGAGTACGGGGCAGGGAGCAAACATCGGCGATCCCGTCGTCGTCGCTGTCAAAGGCCAAGGTGATCGGGCCGCCCAGGCTTCGGTTGAAACAGAAGTCCGGGCCGTTGATAACGCCCGAGTAGAACATCTCGTCCTCCGGTATCTGTTCTATCGGGGGCGTTTCCTCGGGATCTATCGGTTCAACCTGCCCGACGTTGACCGTGGCCTGAGGCACAGAGAAGGTGAAAAGTGTGGACAGCAGTTGGTTGTGGCCGCTCTCTCGGGCCGCGGTGTTGATCCTGCTTTGAAGCCGATTGCCGGTGATGGTGATGGTTCGGGAAGTGCCGGTGATCGTGATCCTTGCCCGGTCGAGCCGCCCCGAGTCCCCGATGTTGTCCAAGATCTCCATGCTGATCAGCTGGCCCACCGCGGTGTCGGCATGGTCGTTCAACCACCGGTTGAGGTCGGCCACGGTGTAGGTGCGCGACCAGGCGGCATAGGGGTTGCTGCCTTGGCTGTCGAAGGGATCGGGCTTGGCCGACAGGTAGGGGAGATCTGTGGAGAACACGTATCCGCTGCGCTCGGTGTGGCCACCGTTGGACGCCGAATAGAAAGCTCGGATGGGGGCGCCGCCGTGGTGCAGGACCTTCCCCGCGGTGTCCTCCACCGCTTGGAGCCAGGTGGCGGCATCGGCGTGCTTTTCCCGGAGATCTCCCACGTACGCCTGGTCCCACACCGTGGAGTACAGGTCGAAGGGCCGGGTCCAAGAGTCAGAGGCCCGCCGCTCCCGAAGTGTGGCGCTGGCGTAGCTGCGGGCGGCAATGGCCTGAGCCTCGTGAATCGGCAGCGGCCAGTTCATGGGCGACTCAGCGATGCCCCGCAGGTATTTCTCCATTGAAAGGGAGTCGAGGATCACATAGAAGGTTCCGGGGTCCCCTCCAGCAGGCACCAGGTTGATGCGGCCGTGGGAGTAGGAATGGCCGGTGCTGGACACCCTCACCGAGGTGCCGGTGGCGAAGTGGAGCTGGGCGGTCTGTCCGACACAGCCGTTGCCGCACACGTCGGTGCCGTTGATGTTGAAATGCCAGTGGCCGACGTGGCGGGTGACCGCGACTGAGGATCCCGCAGGCACCCGGATGTCGCCTTGGCCTTCGACAGTGATGCGGTTTGCCCCCAGGGGGGTCAGCCTGGTGCTAGTGGTGGTGCTGAGGTGGACGCGGATGGCGTCTTCAGGGTGCACCGGTTGCTGCGGAGCTTCGATCACCGGCTCTGGAGTCGTTGGGAGTGTGCCCGTGAAGGTGGTGGGAATCGCATTGTGGGGATCGCTGAAGAACTTCTCGATGGTCAAGGAGTCCAGAGCAATCCGGAAGCGGTTCGGGTCTCCGGCGACGGCGATGAGGTTGATGCGGCCGTGGGAGTAGGAGCGGCCAGTGGTGGATACATCCACGGCGGTGCCGGTGGCGAAGTGGAGTTGGGCGGTCTGTCCGACACAGCCGTTGCCGCACACGTCGGAGCTGCCGGACTGGAAGCGCCACAGGCCGCCGACTCGGGTGACGACAATGGGAGTGCCGGCCGGGGACCGGGCCACGCCCTGGCCGCCGTAGGGAATGTCGGTGTTGTCGATCGAGATCCGGTTCAGGCCCTCAGGGGTTAGTGTGGTTGCCTCGGCGGTGGCCAACACGATCTGTATCGAGTCCTCCGGCGCGTCGTCTACGGAGGTGGGCACAGCAGGGTCGTTGTGGGGGTCGTCAAGGAACTTCCCAACGGTGAGGGAGTCGAGGGTGACGTGGAAGCGGTTCGGGTCTGCCGCGGTGGCGATGAGGTTGATGCGGCCGTGGGAGTAGGAGCGGCCGGTGGTGGATACGGCCACGGCGGTGCCGGTGGCGAAGTGGAGTTGGGCGGTCTCGCCGATGCAGCCGTTGGGGCAGATGTCAACTCCGTTGTAGCTGATATGCCAGCGATCCTCATGATGGGTGAAGGTGAGGGGGGTTCCGGCCGGGGGCCGGGCCGTGTCCTGGCCGCCGACCGGTATGTTCTGGTCGTCGACGGTGATCCGGTTGATGCCTTCGGGGGTGAGTGTGGTGGTATCGGTGGTGGCCAGCAGTACCTGGGCCGCCTCCTCACTAGACGTCGGTGTCGCGGCGATGCTCGGTGTGGGAGTCGGAGTGGTGGGGATGGGCGCTGGTCCCGGGTCGCCGACTGGGCGACCGTAGTTCTCCACCAACACTGCGTTCTCGTAGTAGAAGCCCAGGATCTGCTGGGCACTTTGTCCGGCTTGGGCCTGGGCGAGGCCCCCCCACTGGCTCATGCCCACGCCGTGGCCCCAGCCGCTTCCGGAGAAGGTGATCGCCCCGTCGGGATCGACGATGAGCACCGGCTCGGGATCAGTGCTGTCCTGGGCCGAAGACGGCGCCGCGGCCAGCATCGATGCCGCGGCCACAAGAGCCGATGCGGCGGCAAGTAATGGGGATAAGCGAGAGCGTCTCATCAACGCCGACCGCTGCCAATGCATAGAACGTCCAAAACGGTTGGCCGCCCGCTGCGACATTCTCCCAGTCTCAGCCCCGCTCATCAAGTACACCTCGCCATGAAGCGGTGTGGTGGGGCCATCGGCGGCTTGCAGAATGATTCCGTGGGTGAAAGTCGGCCCTTGGTGTCGGGATAGGGTGTCGTAGTGGTCCGGCGCCTTCTCGAGCGAGTTCTGCCTCCGGGGACTCGTCGCCGAAGGCTGATCAGCGGGGCAATGGTGATTGTTCGAGAGGCCCGCAACGCCGCTGTCCGCACTCGATTCGAGTGGCAGAGGCGTCGGCGCGGTTCCAAGCCTCAGCCCGGGCTGGGGCCGCGGCCCGAATCGTCGGCCGAGCCCGCCGGGATTTCCTATCAAGACTGGTTCTGCCGACTGCCGGCCGATCCCAGCATCTTGGCGGTTCAGCGCCAGTGGTTCGAAGAGTGGCCGCGGCCCCGGCGGGTGTGGGGGCTGGTGGTGGACGACGGCGGCGATGTAGCGGCCAGCGAGGCGTCGTTGACAAACCAGTCGTGGGGGCTGGTCGAGGTGGTCAAGGTGGAGCCCAGCGGTCTGGCCGATGAATTCCATCGGCTGTCGCAAGAATGCCCGAGAGACTTGGTGGTGCTGTTGAGGGCCGGCGATCGCCTGAGGCCCGATGCGGTGTATCAGATCGCGCAGGCCGCATGGCGCGACCCTTGGCTCGAGCTGGTGTATTGGGACGACGATCTCGACGGCCTGGCCCAGGTGTGGGAGTGGCACCAAGACGGGATGCCCGGCGGTGTCTACTTCGAGGGCGACCTGGACCGCCTGAGCCAGCCTCGCCTCAAGCCGGGCTGGTCACCCGATCTTCTGGTGTGTGCCAACTACATCGGGCGGTCTTTTGCGGTGCGGGCGCGCAAATTGCAACCAGATGCCGCCCGCCGATATCGGTCGGCCGGGATCGACGACGACTCGCTGTGGTGGGATCTGTTGCTGGGCCTCGAACTCAACGACCAGCAGGTGGGCCGATTGTCGGCGGTGCTGCAAACGCTCAGCAGACGCGATCACGGCATCGGGCCCCACCACCTCGAGCTGGTCAACCGCTGGCTGTTGAGTCGGGGGTGGCCGGCTCGGGCCGAAGCCGGTGAAGGCGGCGTCCATCTGGTGTGGACGCGGGATCGAGATGTGCCGGTCACCGTCATCATCGCCACTCGTCACAACCGAGAGCTGTTGGAGGGGGCGTTCGAGCTGATCCGCTCGGCCGAATATCCCGCCCTCGAGCTCATCATTGTCGACAACGGCGGCCAAAGCTCCGACAACGAGGCCTGGTATCAGGGTCAGGTCGGCGACCTCAGCCCTCGGATCATCTGGTGGGATGAGCCGTTCAACTACTCCGCGGTCAACAATCAGGCTGCCGAGCAGGCCACCGGCGAAGTGTTGGTGTTCTTGAACGACGACACCTCGCCCGGCCACCCCCAGTGGCTCCACAACCTCGTCGGCTGGGCCCAGCGCCCGGAGATCGGGGTGGCCGGCCTCCAGCTCATCGACGACCACGGCCTCATCCAGTTCGGCGGGGTGATCATCGGGATGACCGGCCTGGCCGGTCATCTGTTCCAGGGCATGGCACCGCACTCTGACACCCTGTTGGGACCCAACGATTGGACCCGCAACACCGTGGCCGTCACCGGCGCCTGCCTGGCCATCCGTCGCACGGTGTTCGAGGAGGTCGGCGGATTCGACGAGCGCTTGGAGCTGTGCGGCAGCGATGTGGTGCTCGGACTGCGGGCCCGGCAGGCCGGATATCGCAATGTGGTCGCCGCAGCCACCCCGATCACCCACAGGGAGTCGGCCACCCGAGGTCCGCATGTGCCCGACAACGACGTGTTTGCCAGCTATTGGGCCTACCAGCGGTGGCTGATGGGGGGCGACCCCTACTTCTCCCCGAACCTCAGCGCGGCTCATCCCGAGCCGGTGCTGCACTGCGAGGAGAGGCCGGGCGTGCTCGAGCAGCTGACCGAGATGCTGGGGCGGCCCATGGACGTCTTCTACCAGCGCAACGAAACGGGAGAGGCCCACGCCCTGGCGCTCGCCTCCAAGGCTGACCGGGACCTTGCCGAAGCGGTTCGCCGAGGCCACCGGGCGGTTGGGAGCCGCCGAGAGGTGAGAACGGTCAACTGGTACGTGCCCGAATTCCAGAATCCGTTCTACGGGGGCATCCACACCGTGTTCCGCCTGGCCGACCACTTGGCCGTCCACCATGGGGTGGAGAACCGGTTCATGGTCATGACCGGCCCCGTCGACCACGACGAGCGGTGGTACCGGTCGGGGATCGCCGCCGCCTTCCGGTCGCTGGCCGGCAGCCCCATCGTCTATCACGACTCATTCGCTTTCGATCCCGACGATGTGCCTCCGGCCGACGCGGCCATCGCCACCATGTGGACCACCGCCTACTTCGCAGCCCGCACCCCCGGCCAGGCCCGCCGCTTCTATCTCATCCAGGACTTCGAGCCCATGTTCTACCCGGCGGGCACGCTCTATGCCCTGGCTGAGCACAGCTACCGCCTGGGGCTCTACGGGCTGTGCAACACCGGGCATCTGGCCGACGTCTACCGGGATCGCTACGGGGGCGTCGCCCGTCATTTCTGGCCCGCGGTGGACGGCTCGGTCTTCCACGCCCGCGACCGCATCGAGCCTGATCCCGACCGCCCGGTGACCGTGTTCATCTATGCCCGCCCCGGCCATTTGCGCAACTGCTGGGAGCTGGCCGCTCGAGCCGTGCGCCTGGTGAAGGACGAGTTGGCCGACGACGTGCGCATCGTGACCGCGGGATCGTGGGCCTTCCCCGAGCACATGGACGCCTTCATCACCCACATGGGCCAGCTCGACTACCGGGAGACGGGCCCGCTGTATCGCACTTGCGACATCGGAGTGGCCCTCACCACCTCCGAGCACCCTTCCTATTTGCCGCTGGAGCTGATGGCTTGCGGCGCCGCGGTGGTGTCGTTCGAGAACCCCGCCGGCGACTGGCTGCTGCGCCATGACCACAACTGCATGCAATCGCCTCAGACCGCCGACGGGCTGGCCGCGGAGATCGTCGCTTTGGCCCGGGATCCGGCCCGCCGCCGGCGGTTGGCCGAGCAGGGCCTGGCCGACATCGCCTCCCGCCACGCCCGCTGGGGCGAGAACCTGGCCGACGTGTACGACTACCTGTGCGATCCCGAGTCCGGTCATGACTGAGATGACCAGCCGGGGCGGCGTACTGGAGATCTGGGGCTACCGCGAGCTGATCGGGCGGCTGGTGCAGCGAGAGCTGGGGGCGCGCTACAAGCGGTCGGTGCTGGGCTGGCTGTGGTCGATGCTCAATCCGGCGGCCACGCTGGCCATCTACGCCCTGGTCTTCGGGGTGCTGCTGAAGTTCGACCCCCCCCGGGCGGGCAACGGGCGCTTTGACAACTTCGCCCTCTACTTGTTCTGTGCGCTGGTCATGTGGAACGCCTTCTACGGGGTGATCACCGGGGCCATGAGCGCGCTGCTGGACCTCGGGTCGCTATTGGGCAAGGTGTATTTCCCCCCGGAGGCGCCAGCAGTGGCCGCCCTTTTTACGGTGCTGTTTCAAGCGGCCATCGAGGGGTCCATATTGATGCTTATCCTCATCAGTCTGGCAAATGTGAGTTGGACCTTTCTGCTGTGGCCGGTTCTCCTGCTGTTTTTCTCGATCTTCGCCCTCGGGATCGGACTGGTGCTCAGCGTCTGGAACGTGCGCTATCGCGACGTGGGCTATCTGTCCACGATCGCCTTGCAGTTCCTCTTCTACGTGACGCCGATCGTCTATCCGCTGTCGTTGATTCCCGAACGGGCTATGGGGCTGCCGGCACGAGACATCATCCGGCTGAATCCTCTGTCCCAGTTCACCGAGGCCTCCCGCGAGCTGCTGTACGGGCTGGACTGGCCCGGTCTGCTTCGATTGGGCCTTATGGCTCTGATCTCGTTGGCGGTGGGCGCGGGCGGCTGGCTGATGTTCAAGGTGCGGACCCGCGACATCGCCGAGGAGTTGTAGCCGATGGGCAAGAACGCGGTGATCGTCGATGGCGTGTCCAAGCGCTTCCGGCTGACCTTGGACCGGCCCCTCAGCTTGAAGGAGGCGTGGACGGGGTTGCGCCCCGGATCGGGCCAACCGTTCCGCCGGGTGCGCAGCGAGCCGTTCTGGGCGCTTCGAGACGTCAGCTTGGAGGTGCCCCAGGGTTCGCTGTATGGACTGGTCGGACGCAATGGATCGGGCAAGTCCACCCTGCTGCGAGTCATGGCCGGCATCTACCGGCCCACTCAGGGCCGAGTCGAGGTCCAAGGCCGTACATCGGCCCTCTTGGAGCTGGGGGCGGGGTTCCACCCGGCGCTGAGCGGGCGCGAGAATATCTACCTCAATGCCTCGGTGCTCGGCGTGCCCAAATCCCAGATCGACGACCGGGTGGATCAGATCGTCGAGTTCGCGGGTTTGGAGGAGTTCATCGACAGCCCGGTGAAGATCTACTCCAGCGGCATGTACGTGCGGCTGGGATTCGCGGTGGCCGTCCACGTCGATCCCGAGGTCCTCATTGTCGACGAGGTGGTGGCCGTGGGCGACGAGGAGTTCCAGCTGCGTTGCTTCAGCCACTTGGAGGCGCTGCGAGCCCAAGGGGTGACCATTGTGCTGGTCAGCCACGATCTGGGGATGCTGCGGGCCAACTGCGATCAGATGGCGTGGCTGAATCGGGGTCTGGTGGCCGCGGTGGGCGAGCCGCAGGATGTGATCAACGCCTACCTCGATACCGTCGATACCGAGGGGGCGGCTTTGGTAGGGCATCGGCCCCGCCCTGAGGACGAGGGGGAAACCCCCCTGCGCATCACCGATCTGGAGTTCTATGACGAAGCCGGACACCGGCCCAAGACCTTTGCGTCCGGCGACCCCCTGATCGTGCGAATCCACTACCGCGCCTCCGAGCCGATTGAAGACCCGGTGTTCTCGCTCGGCTTCTACGACCACAACAATTTCCATCTGGCCGGCCCCCGCTCCCATGTCGGCGGGTTCCGCCCCGGCAAGTTGGACGGAGAGGGGTGGGTGGAGTTCCGATTGCCTCGCATCCCGTTCCGCTCGGGTGCGTTCCATGTCAACGCCGCCGTGCAGGATTCTGAAGCCTCCTTCCTCTACGACCGCCGGGCCCGGGAATTCTGGCTGCAAGTCTCCGGTGAGCCCGACCCCCAGGCCAACGGACTGTTGAACCTGGACGGCGACTGGCGGGCTCGGTGCTGAGCTTGGGATGCGCCGGTGAGTCCTGAGCCCCGCCCGGTCATCTCAATCGGCGACTCGCTGCCTTATGCCGACGGGGCCGAGGCCGAGCTGTTGGCCCTGTTCCGCACCGTCGAAGACCGCCGAGTGGGGTCTGATGAATTGGCTGCCGCCATTCGAGATTGGCCCACGGCCTATCACCTGGCGCCAGAGCGGGCCGTCCTGTTGGCCCCGGTGAACATCGGCTCCGATGACCGAGTGCTGGACGTAGGGGCGGGCTCGGGGGTCAATACCCGGATATGCGCCGACCGGGGGGCGGCGGTGACCGCGGTGGAAGGCAGCGCGGCCCGAGCGGAGCTGATCGCCCATCGCTGCGCCGGGCTTGAGAGCGTCGATGTCTTGTGCGGCCCACTCGACGGGCTGGGTGCCGACCGGCGAGAGGCCTACGACGTCGTTTTGGTGGTGGGGGTGCTGGAATATGCCGGGACCAGCCACGGCGGGAGCGACGGGCCTGCCGCATTTCTCAACCTGGTGGTGGATGCCCTGGCCCCAGGCGGGGTGGTGGTGCTGGCCATCGAGAACCGCCTGGGGCTCAAGTATCTGCTGGGCTTTCCCGAGGACCATCTGGGTCTGCCCTGGGTGGGCTGCGAAGGCTACCGCGACGGCGAGCCGACCACGTGGTCTCGACGGGAACTGGTCCAGATGCTGGCCGACGCAGGATTGGCTGCTCAGAAATGGCTCTACCCATTTCCCGACTACAAACTGCCCTCCGCGGTGCTGGCCGAGGAGATCTACGGCCAGCCAGGCGGGGTTGACATGGTCGACCAAATTGTGGGTCATCCGACCAGCACTGAGTACTTCCGTCCGGTGCTGGTCGCCGATGACCGAGCTGCCCACCGAGCGCTGCTGACGGCGGGCCTGGGAACCGATGTTGCCAATTCGTTCTTGGTTGTGGCTGGCCGGGAACCCGAGGCAGTGGCGGAGCGGGTTGACCAGGGGGTGCTGGCGTGGCGGGTGGCACCCGACCGCCGACGGCGCTGGAGGCAACAAGCCGTGATGGTCAACTCGAATCAGGGCTTGACCATGAGACGCCGTCTCCTGGCCGAAGACAGAGCCGAAGATTTTGAAGAATGGCTCGGGCAAGTCGAGGTGGCTGAGGAGGCCTATGTGGCAGGCCGCAATCTCGAGCAGAGCTTGCTGGACTGCGCTCGCCAGGGCGACGGCGACGGGATAGCCGGGCTGCTGCGCGCGTGGCGGGCCGCATTGGCCGCTCATGAGAGGCCGATTGACTCGGTTTCTACGCCTCACCCCTACCTGCCGGCCGATGCTGCTCGGGTGCTGCCCCCGGAGTGGCTGGATGCCGGGCCTGACAATTTCGTAGTGACTGCTGACGGCCTCGAGTTCGTGGACCGGGAATGGGTGGCCGCCGGGGGAGTGGATGCCCGGTTGGCCATGGTCAGAGGGCTTTGGAAGGCAGTGTCGGCCATGTTGAGCGCCCGCTGCCACCTGCCCTGGCCGGTCACCTGGAGCAACGACCGCTTGGTGGCTTACCTGGGCGGATTAATCGGCGAGGACATCGACGACGAGCTGATGGAACAGTGGCGGCAGGCCGAGGAGGATCTGATTCGTCGGGTCTACCGCCTGCCGGCGGTCCGGTTGGCAGAACTGAAAGATGCCGGAAGCCGCTCCCGGATGGATCTTCTATGGTCTCCGCTGGCCCCGTACCGGCGTATGAACCACCTGGTTCACCGGCAACAGGAGCTGATTGCCGAGCTCGCCGGCCCCCGTCAGACGGCTGATGAGTTGGAGCAGGCCCAAGCCCGCCTAGTCCAAGCCGAGGCGGAGCTGATGCAAGAGCGGGCAGAGCTGGCTGCGGCTCGGGCCCGCCTGGCCCGGGTGGCCTGGCGGGAGCGGATCCACAACAAGATCAGCGGGCTCCTTCGGCGATTCGGCCAGCGCTGAGGCCGTCGGCCAGATCAAGCCCCAGTGTCGAGCAAGTCCTTTAGGGCGATCCACATCTGCTCGCGGGTGACGGAGTTTTCGAACCGCTGGGCTGATCTGATGCCGCGGTCGCGCAGGCACTGGTTGAGCTGGCCGTCGCCCAACACCCGGTTCAGGGCCATGGCCATCGTCAATGGCCGCTTGTCCCGGAGCACGATGCCGGAATTGCCGACTGTTTCGGCTACGGCAGCCGCGTCATAGGCCACTACCGGCAGGCCGTTGGCCATGGCCTCCACCAGGGGCACGCCGAAGCCTTCGTGCTCCGACGCGCAGGCGAACACGTCCGACTTCCGATACCACTCGAACAGGTTCTTGTCGGAGACCTTGCCGGTGAAGACCATCTGGTCATGAACATCAAGCTGCCGGGCGAGCCTCTTCAGGGATTGCCGGTATTGGGGCGGGGAGGCGTCGCCCACCAGCACGAGCCGCGCCTGGGGCCGGAATCGGGATAGGACAGTGAAGGCGGCGATGAGATCGTGCTGGCACTTGTTGGGTGCCAGCCGACCCACGAACAGCACGGTTCCGCCGTCTTCAGATACCGCGCCGGTGCTCTGCTCGGCCTGGAATGCGCTGCCGGACATCTGCCACAGCACGGGTGATACCACCACGTCGTTGATGCCCAAGTCTCTGAGCTCTTGGGCGTTGAACTCAGAGTCGGCGATGCCTCGGACAGTGAGGGCTGCCAATTGGCCCAGTTGCTGGCGCCCGCGCGCCACGCTCTTGGCCAACTCCGGCTGCCAGGCATCGAAGAAGCTCGAGGGCGTGATGTTGTGGTAGTTCAGCACGATCGGGATCTTGCGCCGGATAACCTTCTCGGCAACCTCTGAGCCGATGGAGTGCTGAAGTATCGACACTTGGCCATCAGCCTTCCATTTGTCGATGGAGATCGCGCCACTGCCTGACCGGGTCTTGCGCTCAACCACTATGCGGACTTCGATGCCCCGCCCCTCGAGGAGTTCTTGAATCAGCCGGGTGTGGTTGCTAGTGGCGTCACCAGTGGCCAGCTGCGGAATCAGAATATCGACAACAGGGCTCATGGTTGGCTCTGGCTGGAGTCGACCGACGGGATTGCCGTGCGGTGGGCCACGACGATCTCCGCGATGCGAGAGTCGGGGCAGGGCTCCAGACGGGCGTCGAATCCGGCCCGCTCCAACAGATGTCGCCAGGTTGTCGGCGAGATGCCCAGCCCTGATCCCAGTTCCGAATCGACTCGGCTCCGGTTCGCTGGATCGGCCACCACAACGACGATCCGGCCGGTCCCTTTGAGCTTGCGGCCGGCTTGGTCGATAACTCCCTGCAAGGCACTCGGCGGCAGCTTCTCCACGAGTCCCGTCAATACGATCGTGCCAAATCCCTCGTCATCGGCATCGGCCAGATAGGCGAGCGCGTCACCGGGTCGGATGTCGGCCCCGCGGCGCAGGCCGGCGAGGACGCGGTCGGGGTCTTGCTCGGCGCCGCGGGCGCGGATGCCTCGGTCGCCGATGGCCTGCACGATGGCGCCCTCCCCGCCAGACAGCACCAAGCACGGACCGGAGCCCGCCAAGTCCGCCACGCGGGACACCACCGTGGGCGATGGCTCAGGGGGATCGTCCAAGCAGTCCGAGGCCGTCGGACCGGAGTGGTCGACGGGTTGGCTGACGGCCGCTTCCAGGTGTCCGAGGCGGGCTTCGAGGCTGCGCAGGTGCCGGATCAGCACTCCGGCGAACACGTTGAACTGGTCGGTCAAGAACCGGATGTACCAGTAGGTCAGCTTGCGGATCAGCCACTTGACGCCGCGCAGTCCCCGACGCGATCCGACGGGCACCTGCGGGTCGAGCGCAGCCAGGCTCGCGGCCTGGTCCAAGAGATGGCCCTCGCCGCCGTCGACCACCGCCCTTGATGGGGTGATGTCGGCCCATGTCTGCTCGATCGTGAGTTCGAGCTGGGCGATCATGCCGTCTTGACGGCGCTGCTTCTCGGCCTCAGCCTCGATTGTCGCACTGACCCGTTCGGTGTCGATGGAGTCGGGACTAGGCATTCTTGCGCGATCCCCGGGCGAGTCGTCGGGCCAGCCGGATGAAAACCGGGCGGGCCAGGTCGCCGTGCAGGCTGAGAATCTTGGCGTCTCGCTCAGCGATGCGGGTGTCTCGCTCGGCGATGCGGGTGTCTCGCTCGGCGATGCGGGTGTCTCGCTCGAGAACGCGGTCTTTCCATTCCTCGATGCGGGCATCGCGTTCGGCGACCTGGTCTTCCAGCTCTGCAACCCGTTTGCGGAGATATTGACCGTGAACTTCGGCCCCGAGTGCTTGATCTCGAAGACGGAGAATCTCGTGGCGGAGCTGCTCAGGATCTTCGCCATCGACCAGATCAGCGGTCATGGGTGAATCCTAGGAGGGATTCCCAGCCGGTATTCATGTATCTGAGATTCGTGCATCCTTGAATGAACTTCCGAGCTGCGGGCAGGCCATGACCCTTTGGGATCGACGGGGCCGAGATGATCTGCGTTGCGGTTCTTGTGGTCCGGGTCGTCGGGCCTCTGATACCCGGGGTGGTACCACGGATCGATCACTTCACCCCATCGATAGATGAATCTGCCCCATTCCCATGGCTCGATAGTCGCCTCTCGGCTGGCGCTCTCGTGGTGGACCAGCACTGCGGCGGGCTCGACCACCACCCGAAATCCCGAACGGCGCAGCCGCAGGCACAGGTCGATGTCGCCATAGGAGGTGGGAAACTCCCGGGACATGCCGCCGATCGCCAGCAGATCGGGGCGGCGGGCCAGCAGACAGGCACCGGTCACGCTGATCGTGTCGCGGGCCACGTCGCCGCCGTGGCCCGCGGTATCGGCCAGCTGGTGATGCTGAAAGGGGTGCAGGGGGTGGGCGTCGTCGATCACCATGCCGACGTGCTGCACTGTTCGGTCGGGGTAGACCAGAGCGGCGCCCACCGCGCCCACGGTGGGATCCTGCAAGTGAGCGGCCATGCGGCCCAGCCAGTCGGCGGTCTCGGCTTCGATGTCGTCGTTGAGCAGGAGTACGAGCTCACCTCGGCTGGCCAGAAGCCCGCAATTGATGGCCCTGGAAAAGTCGAAAGGACCGGCGCCGCGGCTCACTACCCGCACCGGCGCGCCACAATCCTGCGTTGGCAGCTCGCCCTGGTATTCGTCGCCGATCACCGCGATGACTTCCAATGGCGAAGGGTCAAGAAGAGCGAGCGTCTGCAAGCAGCGGAACAGCATTGGGGTGGTTGCTCCGGGCTGGCAACGCCCAGCGCTGGGAATGATGATCGACGTGCTGGCCTGGCCGGGGTTTGAGGGGCGTCGGCGGCGAGTGCCGGGCCGAGGGCCGGGCTCGAACCGGGGGTCGTCGCCCACTGGCTCTACTGTGGAGCCGGCTGGATCAGCGTGGCGGGTCAGCACACTCGGGGCATGGAATACCACAGCATTGGATGCGGCCAATCGGCGTTCGACCTCCAGCGGGTCGCCCAACGGGTCGAACTGCGGCCAGCTCGCCCGGACGGCGAGGGGCAGGCACACACCTGGCTCAGATTGCACCCTGGTGGGCGACCACGCTGGCCGGGCTTGTCGCCGATCACCCACCACGATGTCCCAGTAGATTGCGACCGCCTGAGGGTGTTCGGCCATTGCTGCCAGGATCTCTTGGCCAGCCCTGGGCTCGAGCTGGGCGTCGCTGGGCAGGTGCAAAGCGATGTCATCGGGGTCGAGGCCGATGTCGGGCGAACCTTGGGCGATGACTTTGAGCGCGGCCATGAAGCTTGATCGATGCTACTGGTGGTCCAGCCGGGCAGACAGCCCATGCCTCGTCTCTATCTTCGCTAATCGATTACCGCGACGACGTCGCCGCCACCCACCGCGTCGCCCTCGGCCACCCGGACCTCAACCACGGTGCCGGACTTCTCGGCGCAGACGTTGTTCTCCATCTTCATGGCTTCCAGCACCACAATGGGGTCGCCGGCCTCTACCGCGTCGCCCTCGGCCACTATCACTTTCACGATGGTCCCCTGCATGGGAACGACCACGTCACCGCTGCCCCCGCTGTCCCCGCTCCTGCCGGCAGCCGCCCGTTTGGGGCGCTTGACCGCACCGGTTGCCGAGGCCGCGGTCGAAGCGGTCTCCGGCACCCACATCCGCACCGAGTAGCGCTGGCCGTTGACCTCCACATCGATGTCTCTCTGCACCCGGGGCTCGTCGTCGTCAACCTCTGGTGGCACAGTGTCGCCCCCCCCGATCCCGGTGAGGTCCAGCGTCTCCTCCACCCACTTGGTGGAGTGGGCCAAGGCGGCGAAATCAGGGTGGGCCAGAATGGCCTTATCGGCGCCGATGGTGGTGGCCACCCCGCTCACCTCCAGCTCGTCGAGGGCCCGCAGGGTGCGAGCGATGGCGGTGGGCCGGTCCCGGCCCCAGCAGATCAGCTTGCCCACCAAGTTGTCGTAGAACTGGCTGATCTCGTCGCCGGCCTCGTATCCGCCGTCCCAGCGGGTGCCGAAGCCGCTGGGCAGTTGCAGGCCGGTAATCGGCCCCGGCGACGGCAGAAAGGCGCCCTCGGCGGGGTCTTCGGCATTGATGCGCACCTCGATGGCATGTCCGGAGATGGCGATGTCGTTCTGGGTGAACGGCAGCGGCTCGCCCGAGGCCACCCGGATCTGCTGCTCCACCAGGTCGACACCGGTGACCAGCTCAGTGGCCGGGTGCTCCACCTGGAGCCGGGTGTTCATCTCCAGGTAGTAGAACGCGCCGTCTTCATACAGGAATTCCACCGTTCCGGCATTCACGTAGTCGCAGCCCTGGGCAACCTTGACCGCGGCCTCGCCCATGGCGGCGAGCACATCGGGGTCGATGCCCGCCGCGGGGGCCTCCTCGATGAGCTTCTGATGGCGGCGCTGAGCCGAGCAGTCGCGGGTGCCCAAGTACACGCAGTTGCCGTGGCCGTCGGCCAGCACCTGCACTTCAACATGGCGAGGCTTCTCCAGATAGCGCTCCATGTAGATCTCGTCCCGCCCGAAATAGCTGAGCGCCTCCCGCTGGGCCGACTCGATGGCCTCCTCTACTGCCCTCTCGTCGGCTACCACCTTCATGCCTCGACCGCCGCCGCCGTAGGCCGCCTTGATGGCGACCGGGTAACCGTATTCGGCCCCGAAGGCTCGCACCTGGCTGGGGTCGGTGATGAGCTCGGTGGTTCCGGGCACGCCGTGTACCCCCACCCGCTCGGCGGCCTGGCGAGCGGAGATCTTGTCGCCCATGATCTCAATCGCCTCGGGATTGGGGCCGATGAACGCCACCCCCAGAGAAGTGATGGCCCGGGCGAAGTCGGCGTTCTCGGAGAAGAACCCATAGCCGGGGTGGACACCGTCGGTCCCGGTGCGCTCGATGATCCCGAGGATGGCCTCGGTGTTCAGATAGCTCTCGGCCGCAGTCTGGCCGCCCAAGGCATGGGCCTCGTCGGCCATGCGCACGTGGAGGGCGCTGCGGTCGAGCTCGGAGTACACCGCCACCGTGGCGATGCCCATCTCCCGGCAGGCCCGGATCACTCGTACCGCGATCTCACCCCGGTTCGCCACCAATACCTTGGACAACACGGCAATATGGTGGCAGACGGATTCTCTAGCACGCGAATAATGGCAGGCGAGATGATTGCGGATCAGTTGGCAGGAGGTGGGTTGTGGAGGAGAGCTTGATTGCCGGCTTTCGCGTCGGGTGGGTTGCTGAAACCGGCTCGACCAATGCCGACCTCTTGGCTGCGGCCCGCCTCGGCGCCGAGCCAAACCAAGTCCTAGTGGCCGACTACCAGAGCTCCGGACGAGGCCGACGGGGGAGAACCTGGGAGGCGTCTCCGGAGTCCAGCCTGTTGTTCTCGGTGCTGACTAGGCCCAAGCTCGCCGTTAGAGCTTCCCACTTGGTGACCACCGCGTTGGCCCTCGCAGCAGTGGAGGCCTGTCGGACCCAAGCCGGGGTGCGGCCAGGGTTGAAGTGGCCCAACGATCTGGTTGTGGGCGATCGCAAACTGGCCGGTGTGCTGGCCGAATCGGTGGTGGTCGGGGAACGGCTGGAGGCTGTGGTGGTGGGCATGGGTCTCAACGTGCGCACGGGTGCGGCCCCCACCGAAGCTGCTGGCACCGCCACGGCTCTTGAAGACGTGTGTGGTGCGGTGGTCGACCGCCGAGAGCTGCTGGGGGAGATTCTGACCGGATTCGCCCACTGGATGGGGAGAATGGAGAGAGCTAGCGGCCAGGCTGCGTTGTTGGCTGCGGCGCGCCACGAGTCGGCCACCCTGGGCCGCCAGGTATCGGTGGAGCTAGGCGACGGAACGGTGTTGGAGGGATTGGCCCAGGATTTGGATGAGCGGGGTGCGTTGCTACTGGAAGATGGGCGAAGCGTTGTGGTTGGAGATGTCGTGCACCTTAGGGGTCAATCTGGGTTGCCTTGAGGCGGGCGAAGGCTTGGATGGCGGCTTGGGTGAGGGGGCCGGGGGCGGCGGGCAGCGGATGGCCGTCGACGGCGTGGATGGGGTGAACGTCGCGGGTGGTAGAGGTGAGAAACGCCTCGTCGGTGGCGGCGAGGGCACTGAGGGGCACGTCTTGCTCGACGGCGCCGGTCAGATCGATCACCAGTTGGCGAGTGATGCCGGCCAGGCATCCTGAGGCCAGCGAGGGTGTGATCAGCCGGCCTTGGTGAACCATGAACACGTTGCTGCCGGTGCCCTCGCACAGTTGGCCCTGGGTGTTGGCGAAAACGGCCTCGCTGGCCCCGGTCGCTTTGGCCGAGGCCAGAGCCCGCACGTTGGCGCCGTAGGACACGGTCTTCAGGCCGGCTAGGGGGCTGCGCTCGTTGATGGTCCAGTGCATGGTGGCCACCGCGGTGGTGGCTGGCCACGGAGGCTGGGGGGTGGCGGCCACGGTGGCGGTGGGCGGGCTGTCGCCCCGGCTGCTGCCCAGCGGGCCAGTGCCGCTGCTGACCGTCACCCGCAACCGTCCCTCTTCGAGCTCGTTGGCCGCGGCCACCGCGATCATGGCTTCCCGGAGCACGTCGGCATCGGGCACCGTGACGCCCAGGTGCTCGGCCGAGTAGGCCAGCCGGTCCAGATGACGGCGGGCGGCGAACGGCATGCCCCGCACAATGACCAGGGTCTCGAACACCGCGTCTCCCACCAGCCAGCCGTGGTCGAAGGGGGAGATCCGGGCCTGGTCCTCGGGAATCAGCTCGCCGTTTATCCACACGATGCGGGGCGTCGTCTCGGTCATATCGGGATGTACTCACCAGTGGCCACGGCCAGTAGCCGGGTGGCTTTCAGCTCGGTTTCCTGCCACTCGCCTTCGGGATTGCTGTCGTAGGTGATGCCGCCGCCGGTGCCGAGGTGGAGGTGCCCGTCCTCAAGCCAGAGTGTGCGGATGGCCACGTTCAAATCGCCCTGCTGGCGGTCGGCGTCCACCCAACCCACCGCACCGCAATACACCCCGCGGGCCTGCGGCTCCAAAGCCGCGATAGCGTCGAGCGCAGCCATCTTGGGCGCGCCGGTGACCGAACCGGGGGGGAATGTTGCCTCGATCAACTCAGGCCATCCGCAGCCGGGGCGCAGACGCCCTTGAACGGTGCTCACCAGGTGCACCAGTCCAGGATGGTGCTCCAGGGAGAACAGCGCGGGCACGCTGATCGTACCGTAGTCGCAGACCCGGCCCAGGTCGTTGCGCACGAGATCCACGATCATCAGATTCTCGGCTTGGTCTTTGGGAGTCAGCTCGGACGGCTCAGCCGCGGTTCCCTTGATAGGGGACGACTTCACCCACGGGCCGTCGCGGACCACAAATCGCTCGGGCGAAGCCGAGGCGATATGCACCCCGTGTTCAGGCAGGCGCAGCACCGCGGCGTAGGGGGCGGGGTTGCCCTCGGCCAGCGCGGCCCCCAAAGCGGCAATGTCGGTGTCGGGGTGGATGAGCGGCGCGCTGAGCCGGCGGGTGAGGTTCACCTGGTAGACGTCACCGGCACCGATCATCTCTCGGATGGCCGACACTCCGCTGGTGAAACCGGCCCGGTCAAGAGAGCTGGTCCAGGTGTCGGCCGGGAGGCCCTTCCAAGGACGGCCCTTCCAGGGGCGGGCGGGGCGCACCGAGTCGAAGCGGGCGCACACTGCTTTGCCGTGGAAGTCGATGGCCACCGCCCAGAATCCGCTCGACTCCAGGGCGCTTAAATCGTCGGTGACGTCAGCCAGCCTGGAACACAGATGGTGTCCCACCACGGCAACAGCCGCCACCTCCATCGGGTGCATTGTACTTACACTGGCAGCAGATGAGGCGCGGCAGGCGGCGGGTACGCAAAAGAACCTGGTGGCAACTCATGGTGGTGCTGTTTGGGTTGCTGGTGTTCGCCGCGGCGGTGGGTGGGGCCGCAGGGCTGGCCGTAGTGAAGTCGCAGATAAACAAGATTCCCCGGGTGTCGGTCGGCCTGTCGCTCTCGGTCGAGCAGGAGAGCGATTCGGAGGCCCAGAATTTCTTGTTGGTGGGGATCGACAGTGCTTTGGGTGTAGACCCCGACAGCCCGATTCACATCGACCGGGACGTCAACACCCTGCTGACCGACTCGGTGATCCTGGTGCGCATCGATCCTGATGCCGACCGGGTGGCGATGCTCTCGATCCCCCGCGACCTGTGGGTGCCGATCGCCGGCAAAGGAAGGAGCGAGCGGGTGAACGCCGCCCGGGGCATCGGCGGGGCCAGCACCCTGATCGAAACCGTGTCGGATTATCTGGGAGTGCCCATCCACCACTACGTGGAGATCAACTTCGCCGGATTCCTCCGGATCGTGGAGGCAGTAGACGGGGTGCCGGTGGAGATTGCCCAGCCCATCCGGGATGACTCGGTGGGGTTGAGGATCGAGCAGGCCGGGGTGGCGACCCTCGATCCCGACGCGGCGCTGTCCTATGTGCGCACCCGCCGGCCGCTGACGCTGGTTGAGGGGGGGAATCCAGCCAACGACGACGACTGGGTGCGCCTCGGCGTGTGGAATGACCTGGAGCGCAACCAGCGCCAGCAGGATTTCATGGTGGCCACCCTCAAACGAGCGGTGGAGAAGGGCATCCGCAATCCGCTGACCCTGAGACGGGTGGCCAACGAGCTATTGGACGGCGACAGCCCCAGCATCACCCTGGACGACCGCATCACCGTAGGTCAGATCGTGGATTTGGGCGAAGAGTTCCGGTCGTTCCGGATAGATCAGATTGAGCGCTACAAGCTGCCGGTGGCCGATGCCACCATTGACGGCAAGCAGGTGCTTCTGTTGGCGGAGGAGATGGCCCAGCCGGTGCTGGAGTTCTTCCGGGTTGGGAGCCTGGCCGGGGTTCGGGTGAGAGTGCTGAATGGTTCTCCTTCAGGCACCGTGGCCGGGGTGGAGGATGCATTGGAGCGGGCCGGGTTCTCCGTGGTGGAACGGGTCAACGCCGACCGGTTCGACGTGGGCAGAACGGTGGTTCGCTATACCGGGGCATTCGAGGAAGAGGCACAGATGCTGGCCCGGTATGTGGAGCCCGTGCCGAGGCTGGAGCTCGTGGCCGAGATCGACGGCGCCGATGTGGAGTTGGTGGTGGGTGCTGACTATGCCGCGGTTTCCGGCACGCCTCGCGACTCGGCTTCGTGACGGTTGGCCAGATACCACTGATAGGTGCGGCGCAACCCCTCGGCGAACGGGGTGGTGGCCTCGAAGCCGAACAGCTCCTTCGCCCGGGCGGGGTCGACGCAGCGGCGAGGCTGGCCGTCGGGTTTGGCCGCATCCCATTCGATGCGCCCAGCGAATCCGGTGATCTCGGCCACGTCGTGTACCAGCTCTTTGATGGCGACCTCATGGTTGGCTCCCAGGTTCACCGGCGCCGCTCCCCGGTAGTGCTCGGCGGCGAGCAGGATGCCCTGGGCGGCGTCGTCCACGTAGAGGAACTCCCGGCTGGCCGTGCCGGTGCCCCACACCTCGATGCAGTCGTGGCCGGCCTCGACGGCGTCCACGCACTTCTTGATGAGTGCGGGGATGACGTGGGACACCGAGGGGTGGAACTTGTCGCCCGGGCCGTACAGGTTGGTGGGCATGAGGTAGATGCCTTGCTGGCCGTACTGGTCGCGGTTGGCCTGGAGATGCACGAGCTGGGTCAGCTTGGCCACCCCGTAGGGGGCGTTGGTCTCTTCGGGGTACCCAGTCCAAAGTAAGTCCTCGGTAAACGGCACCTTCGTGTGCTTTGGGTACGAGCAGATGGTGCCCACCACCACCAGCCGGTCGGTTCCCGCCAGCCGGCACTGCTCGATGACGTTGGTGCCCATGAGCAGGTTGTCGAGGTACAAGTCGGCGGGCCGCTGCTGGTTGGCGCCGATGCCCCCCACCCGGGCGGCCAGGTGGATGACCACATCGGGCTGGGTCTCGGCCAGCAGCCTGTGGGCATCTTCGGCCGTGCGCAGGTCGTAGTCGGCGCTGGACGGGGCGGCCAGCAAGGAGGGTTCTTGCTGGTTGACCAGTCGGCAAGCCGCTTGGCCCAAGAATCCGGTGCCGCCGGTGATCAGCACTCGTTTGCCAACCCAAAAGCCGCTCATCGACTCCCACAATAAGGGATCCCGGACTTCCTTGGGGGGTCAAGGGTCAAGAGACTTGTCAGACGGTTCGAAGCGCCTTGAGGGGGCTGGGCTGGCAGAATCGGAGCAGTGCGAGTAGCGATCACGCTGGAGCAGTGCTGGCATCGGGTGCCGGGGGGGACGGCGACGGCCGCCGTGGGATGCGTGGATGCCCTGGGGCGTCTGTCGGTGCCGCCTGAGATGGTTGGCATTTCGGCCTGGCACCGGAACCCTCCCCGAGAGCCATTCGCTCCAGGAATTGAGATGGCCGCCCTACGATTGCCCCGGGCCGGTCTATATTGGGCCTGGCACCAGATGCGCAGGCCCTCCGTGCAGCAGGCCGCCGGTTGGGTGGACGTGATCCATGCCACAGGCATGGCGGTGCCTCCACGAACCGCCCCATTGGCGGTGACGGTCAACGACTTGGCGTTTCTGCGCCATCCCGACCACTTCACTCCTCGAGGCATGCGGTTCTTTGTTCAATCACTAGAACTGACCCGCAATGAGGCCGACATCGTGGTGTGCCCCTCACAGCACACTGCGGACGACTGCTCGAGAGCTGGGATTGACGCCGACAAGCTGCGGCTCGTTCCCTACTGGACAGACGACCGCTTGGTTCCGGCGCAGGAAGCGGCGGATGTGAGACAGCGGTTTGAACTGGCGGAGAGGTTCGTGCTGTGGGTGGGCACGGCCGAGCCCCGCAAGAACTTGGCCGGTTTGCTGGGGGGGTGGCACCTGCTGGGTCGGACGGCCGAAGAGCTGGTGCTGGTCGGTCCGCAAGGGTGGAAGTCGAATCTGGGTGGAGACTTGGCGTCGTCAGGCCAGTCGATCCGCCGATTGGGGTTCGTGGCCGAGGCCGATAAGCGGGCGCTGATGCGGGCCGCCGCGGTGGTGTGCTATCCGAGCCTGACCGAGGGCTTCGGGCTGCCGGTTTTGGAGGCGATGGTGCAGGGGGCGCCGGTGGTGACGTCGGCGACGGGGGCCACCGCCGAAGTGGCCGGCTCGACCGGGGTACTGGTGGATCCCACCAGGCCTCAGGAGATCGCCGACGCGCTGGCCGGATTGCTCGACGCCCCCGATGATGCCGCCCGCTTGGGCAAGCAGGGCCGGGAGCGGGCGCTGGCCGAGTTCACCTGGCAGCGCACGGCAAATGGGCTTGTCGATGTGTACCGAGAGCTGGCTGGCTGATGGGCTCGTCTGGCCCAGCGGTCGTGGGAGATCCGGCGGGCTCGTCTGATCCAGTGGTCTCGGTGGGGGTGAACCTGTTGTGGCTGCGGTCGGGCAGAGTGGGGGGCTCCGAGGACTATGCGGTCAGGCTGCTGTCGGCTGTCCCGCCGGACGCCCCGGTGCGGCTGACGTTGTTTGCGTCACGTGGGTTTGCCGAGGCTCACCCGTCGCTGGCCGAGCGCCACGAGGTGGTGGCGTCGCCACCGGTGAGGGGTCGGCCGCTGCGAGTATTTGTCGAGAACACCTGGCTGGCCAGCCAATGTCGTCGCCGCGATCTCGCGATGGTCCACCATTTTGGGGGGACTGTGCCCTGGGTGGGTATCCGGCCCGCGATCGTGACCATCCACGATTTGCAGCCCTTGGACTGTCCCAAGCGCTTCAGCTTGATCAAACGGCTGTACTTGAGGACGATGCTGCCGTGGTCGGTGCACCGGGCCGAGGCGATCGTGACTGTGAGCGAGTTCTGCCGGAGCCGCCTGGTGGAGCGCTTGGGGGTCGATGCCCAGCGGGTGGCGGTGTTGCCCGCGCCGGTCGATCCGCCGTTCACCGTACCGGCCAGGCCGCTGGCCGCCGCAGTGCCGGATTTGTCCCACCCGTTCGTGCTGTATCCGGCGGTGGCCTACCCCCACAAGAACCACGAAGTGCTGCTGCGGGCGCTGGCCCGGCTGGCCGCCGACGGGGTGGACGTGGAGCTGGTAGCCACCGGGGCCCCCGGCCCGCGAGATGCCAAGCTGGACCAGTTGGCCGTCGAGCTGGGCGTGGGGCGCCGCTGGCACCGGCTGGGCCGCATTCCCCGCCCGGTGCTGGACGGCCTGTTCCGACAGGCAGTGGCTACGGTATTCCCGTCGAAATACGAGGGTTACGGCCTCCCCGTTGTCGAGGCCATGGCCAGAGGATGTCCGGTGGTGGCCGCTGACGCCGGGGCATTGCCTGAAGTGGTGGGATCGGGCGGGCGCCTGTTGGACGCCGACGACGATGCCCGGTGGGCCGAGGCCATCGGCAACCTGACGGGTGATCCCGACGCCCGCCGGGTGCTGAGCGAGGCTGGTGAGTCCAGGGTGCGCGAGCTGGCCGAGTTCGACTCGGCCACGGGGCTGGGCGCCCTCTACACCCGGCTGGCCCGATGATGGATCATCTCATCGATGCTCATGGAGAGGCATCTGGTCTATGAGTGGGCATCGCCTCCGCATATTGGTGCTGTGTCCGCACTATCAGCCGGATACCGCTCCCACCGGAGAAGTGATGACCGCCATCTGCGAGCAATGGACGGCCCGCGGCCATCAGGTGGAGGTGGTCACCAGCCTCCCGTGGTACCGGGACCACTCAGTGGCCGAGGGATGGTCGGGGCGCCTCGTCCGCACCCAGCGCGAATCGTGGGGTCGGATCCGGCGCTGGCATCCGTTTCCGGCCGACAAGGGGCGTTTGGCAGCGCGGGCGGCCGCGTTCGCCGGGTTTACCGTGCTGGCGGGAGCCGATGCCGTCGCCGCAGCAGGCCGCTGCGATGTGGCGTTCGCCATGTCGCCCCCGCTCACTTTGGGGGTTGCGGGGCGCGCCGCCGCTTGGCGGGGACGGGTGCCGCTGGTGTTCAACGTGCAGGACGTGTTCCCGGATGCCGCCGTGGAGACTGGCGTTCTGCGCAGCCCCCGTGCGGCGGCTGTGGCCGGCAGGCTTGAGCGTTGGGTGTATCGGCGGGCCGATGCAGTGACCGTGTTGTCGGAGGGCATGGCTCAAAACGTGAGGGCCAAGCTGGATTCCGGCGATGACCCGGACAAGGTGGTGGTGATTCCCAATCCGGCCGACGCCGATCGCATTACCCCGTCTGATCGGCACAACTCCTATCGGGCCGACCTGGGGTCGTGTGGCGACTTGGACAAGACGGTGGTGATGTACGCCGGCAACCTGGGGCACTCCCAGCCCTTCGAGTTGGTGGTGGCCGCAGCCGAGCAATTCGCCCATCGGGGGCGGACCGATGTCCAGTTTGTGGTCAACGGCGACGGGGTGGCCCGTTCATCGGTGGCCGCGGCGGCCAAGCGGCTCGACAATCTGCACCTGGTGGGCTGGCAACCGCCGGAGCGTCTGGGAGAGGTGCTGGCCGCCGCCGATCTACACGTGGTGCTGCTGCGGGCCGGGCTCGGCGCGTCCAGTGTGCCCTCCAAGGTGTACTCAGTGCTGGCCGCAGGACGCCCGGTTCTGGCCTGCGTGGATCGGGACAGTGAGGTGGAGCGGCTGCTCGCCGCCTCCAGGGCGGGCCGGACGGTAGGTCCCGACGACGTTGATGCCTTCTGCGCCGCGGTGGCCGAGATGGCCGACGACCCCGACGGCTTGGCCGAGATGGGTCGGCGGGGAAGGGCCTACGCTGAGCAGGCCGCGGGCCCTCAGCAGGTGGCCGAGCAGTACTTGGAGCTGTTCAAGAGTCTGGTGGGGAAGTAGCCGTCGGTCTCCGGCTACAGGTGTGGGTTGGAGGTCCTGGCCGGGTAGCGTGGTAGGCCGTGGCAAGAGCCTCTGGTTCTCGAAAGGTGGCGCGGGCGGCGTCGATGGGCGATGTCGGCCAGCGGCGCCGCATCATCGGCTTTCCCGCTTTGGTGGTGCTCATAATCTTGGTCGGCTCCGGCGTGGTGGCCATCGCCTGGAGTCTGCGGGAGGCTGAGTCTCGCCCCGGCCTCAGCGATCACTGGCACGCGGCTTATGGAGTATGGGATTGCACCGAAGGCGATGGCGAAGGGGCGTTCCAGCCGATCTTTGAGGGTCGGCTGAACCCCCAGGGCTATCCCTACGACCCCGAGGGCATCCACTCCCACTCCGACGGGCTAATCCACATCCACCCGTTCACGGCCAACGCCGCGGGCGAGGACGCCACCATGGCCAAGTTCTTCGAGTCGATGTTCGTGAAGATGGATGTGAACGGCATCACCGCCTCCGAGTTCGGGGTGATCAGCGCAGTGGACGCGGAGTGCGGCGGGCAGCCCGCTGTGATGCAGATCGTGCGCTGGTCCAGCGCGCTCACCACTGCCGCCGCCGAGCCCGACGAGCGGATCTACGAGGATTTCGGCGATGTCCGCTTCAAGCGGGACGGCGAAGCCTTCACCATCGCTCTGGCCCCCCGCGATGCGGTGGTGCCGCTGCCCCCCACCGTCAATGATCTCCTCGGGGTTTCCCCGTCGCTGGTTGCCGACCTCTCTCAACCTGAGGGGCCGGTTGAGTTCGACGAGAGCATCGACGAGAATGTTCCCGGCGTCAGGGTGGAAGACGACGGTTAGCCCATAGTGGACGCAGTTGTACTGGTCGGCGGTTTCGGAACCCGGCTTCGGCCCCTGACCCTGACCCGTCCCAAGCAGATGCTGCCGGTGGTGGACCGGCCCATGATTGAGCACGTCGTGGGGAGTCTGGGCCAGCAGGGAGTCACCCGGGCGGTATTGTCGCTGGGCTATCGGCCGGATGCCTTCGAAGCCGCCTATCCCCAGCGCCGCTGTGCCGGGGTGGAGCTGATCTACGCGGTGGAGCCCGAGCCGCTGGACACCGCGGGAGCGATTGGCTTCGCGGCCCGCAAGGCCGACGTTCAGGACACGTTCATTGCGGTGAACGGCGATGTGATCAACCGGTTCCCCCTGCTAGATCTCCTGGCAACCCACCGCCGGGCAAATGCCCAAGCCACTATCGCTCTGGCCCCGGTGGCCGATCCCTCTCGCTACGGGGTGGTGGTGTGCGACTCCGACGGCAGGGTGCGGGCGTTCGTGGAGAAGCCCCCGGCCGATCAGGCGCCCAGCAACCAGATCAGCGTGGGGATCTACGCCTTGGAGCCCTCGGCGCTCGACTCGGTGCCACAGGGTGCTCGGGCGTCGATCGAGCGGGAGGTGTTTCCTCGATTGGTGGGCCAGGGCGGGATGTACGCCGTGTCATGGGACGGATTCTGGGTGGATGCCGGCACACCCGAGGCCTATCTGGAGGTGCAATTGGCATTGTCAGATGGCGGCTGGGTCCACCCGAGAGCCGTGATAGAGACCGATGCCTTCGTTTCAGGTTCGATTGTGATGAAGGGAGCGGAAGTGGCTTCGGGCGCATCGGTCACCGATTCAGCACTGCTTCCCGACGCCACAGTGGGCCGAGGGGCGACAGTGCGGCGTTCCATTGTGGGCTTTGGGGCCAAGATCGGGGCTGGTGCCCGGCTCAGCGATCTCACGGTGGTGGGAGACAACGCTGTGATTCCCCCTGCCGCCGTTCTGAGCGGCGAGCCGGTGCCGGGGGCTGGCTGATTCCCACTATCGGAATAGGTCCTCGGCGGGGGAGCGGATCAGGTCGGCTTGGATGCTGCCCGGGCCGAGCCAGGCTGGGTCAATGCCCCGGATGACGGCCACCGGGATGTTCTCGGCCTTGCCCATGACCAACTCTGCGGCGGCGGCCAGTTCGTCGACGATGGCCACCTCGGTCACTTGGAGTTCCCGGCCCGTGGTGTCTTCGGTACCCCGCAGATCGAGGATTGGGCGGACCCCAGCCGAGCCAATGGCCACGTCGGCCACTCCTCGCCGCCAGGGACGCCCGAAGGTGTCGGACACGATCACCCCCGCCTCCACGCCGGCCTTGGCTCTGATCCCGTCGCGGATGCGCCGGGCCGAGCGGTCGGGATCGTCGGGCAGCAGTGCGGCCAGGTCGGTGTCCATGTTGGACCGGTCAACCCCGGCGTTGGCGCACACGAACCCGTGCTTGGTCTCGCTGATGACGAGATCGCCTCGACGCCGAAGCACCCGAACCGACTCCTGCTCCACCACCGGCTTGTGCGCCAGGGGGTCGTCGGGGTCTACCTCGACCATGGCTCCTTCGGCTTTGGACACGATTTTCTGGGTGACCACCACGACATCGCCGTCGGCCAGATCGGCTGCTTCGGCGATGAGAGCAGCCAGGTCGTCGCCCGCTTTGATCTCGGGCAAACCCTCCACGCCGAAAATCTCGAGTCTCATCGGTGGGCTCTGTCGGTGGCACAGCCCAGCACCACTCGGGCCAGCGCAATGGACGATTCGACACTGTCCATGATGGTGGGCGCTACCACACAGGCCATACCAGCGGCTTCCACGCCGTCGGCCAAGTGGGCATCGATCTCGTCGATCACCAGAGTGGCGGCGACATCCCGGTACAGCCGGGCGACTCCGACTGCCGAGCACTCGTGGCCCAGTTCCCGCATGAGCCGGTCGGCGGGGCCCTTCAGTGCAGCCCCGCCCACAATGGGCGACACCGCCACCACTGCGTCCCGACGGGCGGCCACTGCCTCCCGCACGCCGGGTACCTCCAGCACCGGCCCGATGGACACGATGGGATTGGAAGGGGCGATGACGATCTGCTTGGCCGCGGCCAAAGCCTCGATGACACCGGGCGCGGGCCGGGCGCTTGCTGATCCATCTACCCGGACGGCGGTTACGGCCACATTGTGGCGACGGCGCACAAAATAGTCTTGGAAGCCAATCTCGGCCTCGTCGATAGTGGTGACCCTGGTCTCGACCCGGTCATTGGTAACGGGCACAACGGCCAGCTCCAGATCCCAGGCCGCAACGATCTCTGCGGTGATGGTGGCCAAGTCGGCCCCTTGGCCGAGGCGGTGGGTGCGGTAAAGATGGGTGGCCAGGTCGCGGTCCCCAAGCCTGAACCAGGTGATCCCGCCGTAGCGGTCCAAGGCGTCCATGGCGTGCCAGGTCTCGCCGGCCAGACCCCAGCCGGTTTCGGGGTTGATCGCTTCAGCCAGGGTGTAGACCACGGTGTCCAAGTCGGGGCTCACGTGGAGACCGTGCAGCACGGTGTCGTCGGCGGTGTTCACCACCGCGAGCTGGTCGTCGGGAGGGTGGGCTCGTATCAGTCCGGTGAGCAGCTTGGCTGCTCCCACTCCTCCGGCCAGCGTGACGACGCTGGGGGTCACGAAATCCCCTTGAAGGGGCAGCCAGCGAGTTCTGTCACGAAATCCCTTTGAGCTTGCCCTGGAGCAGGTCCAAGTCGGCGTCCACCATCGTGGCGACCAATTCCTGGAATCCGACATCCCGGTGCCACCCGAGGTCGGAGGCGGCCCGGCTGGCATCGCCCACCAGCAGGTCCACCTCGGCGGGGCGAATGAACGCCTCGTCGATCACCACGTAGTCCCCGTAGTCCATGCCCAGGTGGGCGAAGGCCAACTCGCAGAACTCCCGCACTGAGTGGGTCTCCCCGGTACACACCACGTAGTCACCGGGCTCGTCCTGCTGGAGCATCAGCCACATGGCCCTCACGTAGTCGCCCGCGAATCCCCAGTCGCGCTTGGCGTCCAGGTTCCCGAGGCGCAACTCATGCTGGCGACCCAATGAGATGGCGGCCGCCGCGTGGGAGATCTTGCGGGAGACGAACTCCAGGCCCCGGCGGGGGGACTCGTGGTTGAACAAGATGCCCGAGCTGGCGTGGAGGCCGTAGCTCTCCCGGTAGTTGACCGTGATCCAATGGCCGTACACCTTGGCCACGCCGTAGGGGCTGCGGGGATAGAACGGCGTGGTCTCGGTTTGGGGCACCTCCTGCACTTTGCCGAACATCTCGCTGCTGGAAGCCTGGTAGAAGCGGATGCTCGGATCCACGATGCGGATGGCGTCGAGCAGGCGGGTCACTCCCAGGGCCGTGGTCTCCCCCGTGAGCACCGGCTGGCCGAAAGAGGTCTGCACAAACGACTGGGCCGCCAGGTTGTACACCTCAGCCGGCCGGTGCAGCCGCAGAGCCTCGATGAGGGAGGCTTCATCGAGGAGGTCGCCGCTGACGATGGTGATCTGGTCTTGGAGGTGGGCGATGCGCTCGAAGCTGACCGTGCTGGATCGCCGCACCAAGCCAACCACCTCGTACCCCTGGTCGAGCAGAAGCTCGGTCAGGTAGGAGCCGTCCTGGCCGGTGATTCCGGTGATCAGAGCTCGGCGGGGATGGTGCTCAGCCATGGGACGCTCCAGTCGGGAGGGAATGGCGGACATGGTGCTCAGCCATGGGAGTCTCCAGTGGGGAGGGAATGGCGGACATGGTGCTCAGCCATGGGACGCTCCAGTCGGGCGGCCATGGCGCTGGCGCACATCGGCTAGCAGGTCGGCCAGGGTGTCGGCCAAGGCGATCTCGGGGGCCCAGCCAGTGGCCGCTCGGAGCTTGGCGTTGTCGCCCCGCATCACCGGCACATCAACGGGGCGGAACAAGCGCTGGTCCTGCTCAAGGGCCAGCGGTGTCTCGGCCAGGCCCAGCAGGGTCTCGGCGATCTCGGACACGGCCACATCCTGGCCGGAACATACGTTGTAGGCCTCGCCGGGCACTCCATCCACTACCAGCAGGCGGTAGGCCCGCACCACGTCGCGCACATCGGTGAAGTCGCGCCGGGCTGAAAGGTTGCCCACGGGAACCTCGGTCTTGCCGGTCTCCTCGTTGCCGACGATCCGAGCAGCCAGCGCAGGGGCCAGGAAGCGGTCGCTCTGGCCGGGACCTAGGTGATTGAAGGCCCGAGCCCGGATCACCCCGAGGCCATGGCCCAAAAAACCTTGGACGCACACCATCTCGGCAGCAGCCTTGCTGGCCGCGTAGGGGTTTACCGGCCGGAGAGGGGCGTGCTCGTCGAGCGGCAGGTCCTCGGGGCCTACCGGTCCGTAGATATCGCTGCTGGTCACCGACAGCAGGCGCTCGACGCCTGCGTCGATGCAGGCCCTGACCACGTGCAGCGTGCCGTCGGCGTTGGTTTGGAAAGTGCCTATGGGGTCGTCCCACGAGGCGGCCACGTCGCTTTGTCCGGCCAGGTGGTACACCGCATCCGGCTTCGCCTCCGCGATCAGCTCGGAAACCGCCCCTGCGTCCTCGATGGGGGGACTGCCCATGACGCGATCCACCTCGATCACGTCGTCAGCGCAGGCGTTCAGATGAGCGACGAGGTGAGTTCCCACAAAACCCCGCGACCCGGTGACCAGGGCTCGCATCGCCACGAGTGTGCCACTTCGAGCGGGCATTTGCCGTACTCGGTGACGAGTCGTCAAGAGGTCGGAGCCGTGCCTCTTTTGCCGTCGGGCGGGCCGGTACGGTGGTGAGGTGGGCGAAACGCGGTCGGAACAGGAATCCGGAACCGAGGATGACCCGCTGGTCGAGTGCATTCAAAACGGCATCTACACCGCGGTGGGCCTCGGACTGCTGGCCGTCAACCGCTTGCAGGCCGCTCGGCGGGATCTGGTCGGGCAGATGCCCGACGATTTGAGAGAAGCCTTTGCCGATTTGGCAGAGCAGATCCCCGACGACGTCCGGTACGCCGTGGCTGACCTGGCCCGGCAGCTCCCCGACTCCGTCCGCACCGTATTGTCCGATGCCGTCGAGCAGGCCCCCGCCCTTGCGGCCGCCCTCCGAGAATTCCTCAGCCGCACCGAATCCTGATGGAAGCCAAATCCAACATCAGGATCCATGTCGTGATCGTGAGCCACGATCCAGGATTGTGGTTCGACGAAATGTTGGAGTCGGTTGCCGCTCAAGACCATCGTTTGGTGGAGGTGACTGTGGTGGACACCGGCAGCGAGGCCGACCCCACAGCCCGGATCCACCGATTCTTGCCCCAGGCCAGCGTCCACCGGCTGGAGTCCAATCCCGGTTTCGCCCCGGCGGCCAACCGCGTGCTGGACGCCCATCCTGCGCCTGGGTTCATTGCGGTGTGCCACGACGATGTGGTGCTGGCGCCCAATGCGCTGCGCCTGCTGGCCGAGGAGGCGGTTCGCTCTAACGCCGGGATAGTCGGTCCGAAGTATGTGGACTGGGACGATCCGTCTGCTATTCGACAGGTGGGCCTTCTGGTGGACAAGACCGGGACTCCGATCCCCACGGTGGAGACGGGAGAGCTGGATCAACAGCAGCACGATGCCGTTCAGGACATGTTCGCGGTGCCGGGAGGGTGCGTCCTGGTCCGTGAAGACCTGTTCCGGGTAGTCGGCGGCTTCGATCCGAAGATGTCGTTCTGCTACGAGAATGTAGACCTCTGCTGGCGGGCCCGCACGGTGGGAGCGCGGGTCATGGTGGTGCCCTCGGCGGTAGTCCGCCACCGACAACGCCTGCACGAACGGCTCCCCCCGGCGCTGGTCGGTCGGCTCTACCGCCGCCACCGGGTGCGGACTCTGCTGTCGGTCTACGGGTTCTGGCACTCGCTGCGGGTGGTTCCCCAGGCGATGATCTTGTCGGCGTTCGGGCTTCTGGCGGCTGTGCTCACCGGGCATCTGAGTCGAGCCCGGCAGATCGCGGCGTCGTGGGGATACAACCTGGTGCGCCTACGATCCATCAGGCAGCGGCGGCGGGAGGTGATCCGCGTCCGCCATGTCGGAGACGCCCATATTCGGCTGTCCCAGGCTCGGGGCTACGCCCAGATGGCCTCGTTCTTGACCGACCGGGGGGCGGCGGCGGGCAATTCTGGATTCGGACGCGGCCCGTCGACTCGGAGTGCACTTCTATCCCGGTTGAGCCGCTCACGGGTTTCGGTGGTGGTGTGGCTTGCCGCTCTGATCCTGGTCTTGCTGGGTGCCCGCGGCCTCATCACCGGGGGTATTCCCGCGGCGGGCGGGTTGGCCCGGCTGGGATCCAGTTCTGACCTCCTGAGCGGCTGGTGGAGCGATTTCCGACCTGTCGGATTGGGTCAAGAAGGATTCGCTCCCACCGGGTTGGGGATTTTGACCTTGCTGAGCTGGCTGTTCTTTGGGGAGACCGGCCTTCTGCGCACAGTGCTGATCGTGGGGATGGTTCCGCTGGGGGGGTTGGGGGTGTGGAGGCTCATGCGCCCGTTCGGCGCCCTTTGGGTCCAGGTCGTGGCCCTCGCGGTATATCTGGCCAATCCGGTGCCGTACAACGCTCTGGCTAACGGAGTGTGGGACGCGTTGCTGCTGTACGGCGCGGTTCCCTGGTTGATGCGGTGTGTGTTGGCCGGGGCGAGACTCACCCCCTTCGGCTGGTCGGAGGGCATCCCCGGCCCGGACTCGCGCCGGCCAACTTTGTTGAGGGAGACCCGTACCTGGCTACCCAGCTTGTGGCAGCCGAAGCAACGGCCTTTGGTCTTGCGGGAAATCCTGGCCGTCGGCCTGCTGCTTGGTTTGACCGTTGCCATGGTGTCTGAGGCATTGATTGTGGTGGCTCTGTTGCTGGCTGGTCTGCTTCTGGGATCGATTCTGGCCGGGACTGCCGAGGGGACGGTGCGGATAGTGCTGGTGGCGGTGTCCGGGGCGGCCATCGCCGCGGTGCTGAACCTGCCCTGGCTGTTGGACGGCTTGCCGTCACTCTTCGGCGATAGGCCGGGAGGCGGCCGGGGAAGCTCCTGGGTGGAGCTCCTCCGGTTTGACACCGGGCCCTTCGGCGATGTCCGCTTCGGCTGGGCGCTGCCAGTCGTCGCGGTGCTCCCACTAGCTTTGGCCCACGACTATCGCCTGGCATGGACGGTGCGGGGGTGGACGCTGTACTTGGGCTCCGCGGCGGTCGCTTTGGCCTCTGAGCAGGGCTGGTCCCCGGTGCCCCTGCCTCGGCCCGAGGTCATTCAGGTGCCCGGCGCCGTGGGCCTGGCGATCGCCGCAGCTATGGGAGTGGCCGCATTTCAAGTGGATGTGCGTCGTTACCGATTTGGATGGCGACAGTTCGTGCCGTTCACCACCCTGGTCGCCCTGGTGGCGGCGATGCTCCCATTGCTGGCCGTCGTCTCCGGCGGCCATTGGAACGCAACCGACGACGACTACGGCGATGTCGCCCCGTTTTCCAGCAAGTCCACCGGAGATGGCGACGGCCGCGAGGGCCGGGTTCTGTGGATCGGCCATCCCGACGTGTTGCCGCTGGGAAGCTGGAAGCTGGACAACGGCTTGTCGTTTGCCGTGTCGGGCAGCGACGCCTTCCCCACGGTGGCTCAACGCTGGGTCGGCGAGCTGGACGATGCCACCCGCCAAGTGGGGGAAGCGGTCGTCGGAGCACCGACGGCGGGCACCAAGCGGTTGGGTGCCGAGCTATCCCAGTGGGGGATTGATACGATTCTGGTGGCTGAGCGCCTAGCGCCCGCACCCTATGGAGAGCTGTCGCAGCCCGCGCCTGAGTGGCTGCTCGACATGCTCGACGGCCAGCTCGATTTGGCACCTGGGAGTCTGACCGCAGGCATCGTCACGTATCAGAACACCGCCCTGAAACCGCCCACAGCTGAACTCTCGGTTGCCGTGTCACCCGACGACAGCGCCTCTGGACTGACTCGGCTGCTATTGGCGATTCAGATGGCATTGTGGGTGGCAGCCTTGATCGGACTGGCCCGTCTCAGCACCGACGAGGACCGCCGCCGCAGAGCACCCCAGGGTGAGACGCAATGAGCGGCGGGGCGATGAGCGCCAGGGAAGGGCGCGGCAGGACCGTGCGCTGGCCATTGGCAGTGCTGGCCTTGGTGGCGGTGGTCGGGCTGGCGGTGGCAGACCAGGGTGAGGACGAGTCGGCAGCCGGTGCCTTCCTGGTGGGCCTGGGGGTTACCAGCGTGGCGCCTGGCCCAGACGCGGAGGGAGGGGTCTGGTACTGCGGGGAGGGAACGTCTATGCCGGGAGAGTTCGCCGACCACTCGGTGATCGTGGCCAACCCCACCGACACTCCGATGACAGCCGCAGTATCGGTGTTCCCGGCGACGCCGGCAGGCTCGGTATCGGCGTCGGCGGCTCCCCGAGAGGTGACGCTGGCGGTGGCGGGCAAGTCGGAGGCATTTCTGCGGCTGGCCGAGGTGGTGGAGTCGCAGTACACCGCGGCGCTGGTTGAGATCGACTCAGGCCAGGCGATTGTCGAGCAGCGGGTGCAGGGGCCCACCGGAATGGACATCATGCCCTGCGCGACCCGGTCGTCGGCGGTCTGGCATTTTGCCGCCGGATCGACTCGACGAGATGCCCGGTTGGTGTTCGCCCTGTTCAACCCGTTTCCCGACCGCGCGGTAGTGAGGTTCACCTTCTCCACCGACGAGGGTATCCGCAAGCCTCAGACGCTCAGAGGTGTTCTGGTGCCGGCCCGGTCGCTGGTAGTGGTCAATGCCGCCGACGTGGTTCCCCGGTTCTCGTCGGTCTCCACCACTATCGAGGCGCAGGCCGGGCGGATCGTCGCCGGGAGGCTCCAGCTCTTCGACGGCGCCGAGGGCCTGGAGGGGCTGACCGCGGGCCCGGGGATCCCGGAACCCCGGATGCAGTGGGTATTCCCGGCTGGACCGGCCGACTCCGGCATGGTCGAGCACATCGTGTTGTACAACCCTTCGGAACAGGAGGCGTCCGCCCATGTCGGTATCCGGTTGGACTCCTCCGACTCCCGTAGCGCACTAGCGCCGTTCGAGGTGTCAGTGCCACCCCGGCAGCAGATCGCCCTGGTGTTCGGAGATGTCGGGTCCTATCCGGTGCCCCCTGCACCCTTCTCCTATAGCGCAGCGAGCTCGTTGCCCGACGGCGTTGGGTTCTGGACCGCGGTGCAGGTATACAACGGAGTTCCCATCGTGGCTGAACGGGTGGCTGCCGCGCCGGCGTTGTCGTCATCGGCGGGAGTGGCGACCGCGGCAGGGGCTCCGGTCACCGCGGTCCGGCACATGATCGCGGGGAATCGGGCCGATGGGGCTGAAGTGGCGTTGGCCGTGGTCAATCCCTCGTCCGACTCCATTGCGCTGGTCACCGTGTCGAAGATCGCTGACGGGCAGGTAGCCCCGATCGCCCAGCTCGATCCAGTGGAGGTGGCACCGCACGGCCGTCTGGTGGTGCCTGTGGACCGGCTGGCCGACGGCGACTCCTACGCCTTGCTGGTAGAGGCCAGCCAACCGGTGGCTGTGAGCCGCTCGCTGCTGGCCCGGGTCGGGACGGGCTCAGCTTCTGGAGGCGCTGTCCCCTTCGATCCCGTCGCTCTCGATCCCTCAGCTTTCTAGCCGTTCTCGCCTGCTGTCTACGATCCAGTCATGGATGCCGCCATCGAAGCCCTGCCCACCGTGCGAGATCTGGTGTTGGGCCGAGCCGATGATGACCGCTTGGCCATGCTGTTTGAGGACGAGCAGCACACCTACCGGGAGTTCACTGCCGGGTGCATCGCCCGGGCCCACTTGCTCCTGGACCGCCGGGGGGAGGGGCCGTTCCATGTGGGTGCGCTGCTGGACAACGGGCCGGAGTATTCCATGCTGCTAGGCGGGGCCGCCGTGGCCGGGGCGGCGGTGGTGGGCATCAACCCCACTCGGCAGGGGGCGGAGCTGGCCCGCGACATCACCCACGCCGACTGCGGCCTCATCATCACCGAGAGCCGCCACCGGGGGCTGTTGGAGGGTCTGGACTTGGGCGCGGCCAACGGCCGGGTGCTGGACGCAGACTCGCCGGAGTGGGTCGCAGCCCTGGCCCCCTATGCCGGGGCCGAGCCGCCGGAGGCCGACATCGACCCGCTGGCCCCGTACCTTTTGCTATTCACGTCGGGCACCACCGGCGACCCCAAGGCGGCCATCTGCTCACAAACCCGGCTGGCCCGGATCGGCCAGGTCATCACCGAGATGCGGAAGTTGACGCCCGAGGACGTGTTCTACCAGGCCATGCCCATGTTCCACTCCAACGCGCTGATGGCCGGCTGGGTGCCGTGCCTGACCGCGGGGGGGATCGCCGCCTTCCGGCGGCGGTTCTCGGCGTCGGGTTTTCTGCCCGACGTGCGCCGGTTCGGCGTGACCTACTTCAACTACGTGGGCAAGCCCCTCACCTACATTTTGGCCACCCCCGAGCAGCCCGGCGACGCCGACAACACCTTGCGGATCGTGTTCGGCAACGAGGGCGCGGTTCACGACCTGGAGCGGTTCTCCCGCCGATTCGGGGTGCCGGTGGAGGATTCCTACGGCTCCACCGAGGGGGGAGTGGCGGTGAGCCGCACCCCCGAAACGCCGCCCAACGCCTTGGGCCGGGCCGACGACAGCGTGAAGATCCTCGATCCCGACACCGGGAAGGAGGTGCCGCCGGCCGTGTTCGACGACACCGGCAAGCTGCTCAACCCCGATGAGGCCATCGGCGAGCTGGTGTCGATGGCCTCAGCGCCGACGTTCGAGGGCTACTGGAACAACCCCGAGGCCGATGAGGAGCGCACCCACGGCGGCATCTACTGGTCGGGCGATCTGGCCTACCGGGACGCCGAAGGGTTCGTGTATTTCGCGGGGAGGAACTTCGATTGGCTGCGGGTAGACGGCGAGAATTTCGCGGCCGCTCCGGTGGAGCGCATCCTGGTGCGCCATCCCGACATCGACTTGGCCGCGGTATTCGCCGTGCCCAGCCCGACGGTGGGCGACGAAGTGATGGCCGCGGTGGTACGCCGCCCGGGTGCGGCCTTCGATCCCGAGGGTTTCGCTGGCTTTTTGGCCGCCCAAGACGACCTGGGCACCAAGTGGGCTCCCCGCTACGTGCGCTGGGCCGACTCCCTGCCCCAAACCGAGACCAACAAGATCCTCAAGCGCACCCTGCGCCGGGAGCGCTGGGAATCAGGCGACGAGACCTGGGTGCGCGAGGGCGACGGCTACCGTCGGTTGGCTGCTGAGGCTGCGGCGGCCATCAGGGCCGAGTTCGAGGCCCGAGACCGCTCATCAGTCTTGGACGTCTAATTCCTGGTGATCTCGGCGATGGCCTCAATGGTGGCAGCCACGTGTGCCCGCTGGTCGGCGTCGATGGCCTCATAGACCTCGGCCATCCGGGCTGAGGTGATCTCCTCGGCTTGGCGGTGCCGGCCCTTGAGCGGCTCGGGGTCGGGGAAGGGTTTGCTCCAGCCGAAGAACTGGGCTTGCTGGGGGTTGGCTTGAGCGATGATGGCCTCCACCGGGGTGAGGCCAACGGCGCTCAGGCCATGGACGTGGAATCCGAAGCGCAGTTCTCGTAGCACTTGGATGGCCAAGCCGGCCGCGGCCGCGGGGTCGTCGGGCACCGGCATGGCCCGCCAGCCGGCGTAGAGGGCCTGGCTCATGGGTTCGGCGGCGTCGATCACCGCGCGGGCGGCGGCGGCGAAGTCGTCCAGCCCGTCGAGATGGCCGAAGGTGTCGGCCGCCCACAGGCCGATGCCGGAGGCGAACGCGGCGGCAGCGTCGGGGGGCGTCCCCTGTTCTTTGGTCTGGTTCCAGCCTGCCTCGATTATGGCCGGATGAAACAGGGCGAACCCGGATACCACTACGTCGGTGGCCACATCGCCCAGCACCCCGCCCCGGACGCCCACATAGCGGGCCATTCCGCTGAACCCGGCCTCGCCCAGGGCCTGGCCCACCGCGTCGGCCGCAAAATAGCTGCGCCCCATGGCCGCAATCGGAATCCCCGTAGCTGCGGCGGTTTCTTCTGGAGTCATGGAGCCGCACTCTAACGGGCGTCTTCGGGGGATAAGGAAGGAGACCAATTGTGGTTCCTGTGTTGTGTAGCATACGTAGCACAGATAGCGTACGCATATGGTGAAGCCCACCAATGTTCTGCTAGATCCGTCGTTGCGCGCGGTGGCCAAACAGCGCGCTGAGGAGCGTGGTTTGAGCCTGTCGGCCTACATTCGGGAGTTGATTCGCTCCGATGATGCCGCGGCCCGAGCTGCGACTGCCGACATCACCCCGATCATCGGCATCTTGGGAAGCGGGGACAGGCCAACCGACATAGCCCGTGACAAGCACGAGATGATTGCCCAGGCATTCGGCGAGGATTTTGATAGGAAACTGCGGGCTCGCGGTGCATCCGAATGACTCGTGTCTTTGTTGATACCGGGGCGTGGTACGCCCTCGGGGCCAGCGACGACCTATCCCACGACCGGGCTGCTGCGCTGCTCAGCGAGCATTCGGGCAGGCTGGCCACCACCGACCATGTGCTGGTGGAGACGTGGGCCGTTGCCCGCAACCGACGCCATCGGGCTGCGGCGGACACATTGATCTCCACCATTTTGGAAAAGGATCTCGCCGAAGTGCTGACCGCGACACCTCAGGACATCTTGGCGGCTCTGAGAATTGGGGAGTTGTTCAGCGATCAGGAATTCTCGATGATCGACCGGACTAGCTGGGCTTTGATGGAGCGGTATGGGATCGAAGAATCGGTGTCGTTCGACGCCGACTTCGCCGTGTACCGCTACGGTCCCGGTTTGCGGCAGGCGTTCACCGTTCACCGCTGAAGGGCCCTTGCCGCGTCGCCGAGTGCCGCCCGGTGCCGTCGGTTGACCGTCAGACCAGGCCGTCGGATTGGGCTTGGGCCAGGCGGTCGGTATCCCAGCCGAGCAGCTCGGCGTAGACCTCGGCGTTGTGGGCGCCGATGGGGGGACCGGGGTGGGCGATGGTGCCGGGGGTCTCGCTCAAGAGGGGCGCGGGGGTGGCCATGGGTACCGATCCCAGCATTTCGTGGGCCACCAGGGTGACGCTCTGGCGAGCCTGCACCTGGGCGTCGGCCAGCAGGCCGGGCAGGTCGTGGACCGGGGCTACCGGGATGCGGGCCTCGACAAAGACGGCGACGGCCTCGTCCAGAGGGCGCTGGGCGATCCAACCGGCTACCAGGGCGTCGAGCTCGTCGTTGTGGGCCAGCCGGTCGGCCATGCGGGCGAACTTGGCCCGATCCTCGGGGCTGTCCCGCCCGGTCAGCGCCAGGATGCGCTCCACTTGGCGGTCGGTGGTTCCCGACAGGCATAGGTAGCGGTCGTCGGCGGTGCGGTAGATGTTGCGGGGGACTCCGGTTTCCAAGCGCGACCCAAACCGGGCCGGAGGAGGGACGTCGCCGTCGGGGTCCCAGGCAGCGAGGGTGCTTCCCATAAGGGTCAAGACGGGCTCATACATGGACACGTCCACATGCTGGCCACCGAGGCCGTTCACATCTCGGCCGTAGCAGGCCACCAGCGCCCCGATGAGTCCGAATATTCCGGTCAGGGTGTCGCCCAGCGGGATGGAGGTGAGCATGGGCGGGCCATCGGACTCTCCGGTCATATGGGTGAGCCCGGCGAAGGCCTCGGCCATGGTGCCCGCACCCGGCCGGTCGGCCAGCGGGCCGGTGTGCCCGTAGGGGCTGACCGACACCATGACCAGGCCTGGGTTGAGGGCTCGCAGCTGTTCCCAGGTGCAGTCCCAGCGCTCCAGTATGGCCGGGGAGTAGTTGTGGACCAACACGTCGACCTCGGCTACTAGCTGGCGGAGGATGTCGCGGCCCTCGGGGCGGTTGAGGTCGCAGGTGATGACCCGCTTGTTGCGTGACACCATGGCCCACACCAGCGACTCTCCGTCGCGGCTGGCCCCGATACGGCGCAGGGCCTCACCCGAGGGCGGTTCGATCTTGATGACATCGGCACCGAAGTCGCCTAGGAAGGTGGCCACCTGGGGCGCGGCCAAAAACGACGAGATGTCCAGCACTCGAAGACCGGCCAAAGCCCCCGCGTTCGGGCTCATTGCTTGTCCTTGCTCGAGACGAAGGGGAGGTCGGTGGGCAACTGCATGGAGGTCACCTCGTTGACGAGCGGTTCGCCGGCCAGGAGTCGGCGCAGGTTGTCGCAGAACAGCTCGGCCCCTCGATCCCAACGGCCAATGCCCCCGCCAGAGGAGTGGGGGGTCAGCACCACCTTGGGATGAGACCAATAGGGGTGGTCGGGGTCGAGGGGCTCGGTGTTGAACACATCGAGGATGGCGGCGTCCAGCCGGTCGCTGTCCAAAGCCCGGAGCAGGGCCTCGTCGTCCACCAACTTGCCCCGGGCGACGTTTACCAGCACCGCTCCCGGCTTCATGGCCGACAGGAAATCGTGGTCCACCAGGTTCTCGGTTTCGGGAGTGGCCGGGGCGGCCAGCACCACCACGTCGGCGCCGGGCAGGGCATCGGGTACCTGGTCAGGCGAGATCATGGCGTCCACCGGCTCATCTCCGGTTGGATGGCGGCGCACACCCGTCACGTGAGCCTCGAACGCTTGGGCCCGGCGGGCGGTCTCTGAGCCGATGGCCCCCAGCCCGATGACCAGCCAGCGGGATCGCCACACTTCTCGGAAATTGTGGTGCTCCCATCGGCTGTCGGCCTGGGCGGTCCGCCAGCGCTCGGCGTCTTGGAACACGTCGAGCACTGCCCGCAGCACGAACTCGGCGATGGGGATGGCGGTGAGGTGGGAGTTGCATAACCGAGCGCCCCGGCTCAACAGGCGTTCGTAAGGATCGAGATCTACCCCGGCAGCGGCCGACTGAAGCCAGAGGAAATCGGGTGCGCCCTCTACGATCTCGAAGAATCGGTCCAGAATCCCGCCGAAAAACAAATCGCTAGACAGCCACGCCACTTCGGGGTGGGCATCGGTAGGGCCATGGAGCTGGCCGTCGTCGCCCAAGCGCAGCCACTGGAGGCCGTGCCCTTCATTGTCGAACGCATCGAAATGACGCCTGTGCCGCTCATACGCCTTCTCGGTCACCAGAGCGAACACATCGCCGATGCTATGGCATTGAGGGGCGAGCGAGGGAGTGGCGGCAGAGAATTGCGCCCATTTCAGTAAATTTCATTCAATGTTGACACAAGCGAGCCCTGTTGCAATACTCCGAACAGGGCTCGCCCCTGGCTAGGGCGAGCCTTAGGCCGGGGAGATCCACCCTCCCCGGCCGTTAGGGCTAGATGCGAAACCTAGCGGGACACCTGCTAACGGGCAAGCAATTTTCTGGTTCAATTGTTGCGACTTCGGCTACTCGGGGAATCGCTGTTGCGACGGGCTTGGTTTCTGCGATCAGAAAGCGCACCTGTAGCCTGAGAAGAGTTGTGGAACCTGCCGTCCGGCTCCGGGCCGCTGTGACGTTATTGGGGCGGTTTCCCGCCTTGGCCGGAGTTGATCTCGACATTACGTCGGGGGAGATCGTCCTGCTCAAGGGACCCAACGGGGCGGGCAAGACCACTCTGTTGCGGTTGTGTGCGGGGCTGTGCTCGCTGGCCTCGGGCCAGGGTTGGGTGCTGGGCCACGATCTGAACGATGAGCGCCGGATGGTGCGGCGTCGGGTGGCGCTGTTGGGCCATCGCACCGGGCTATACGACGATCTGACGGTGGCCGAGAACGTGGCCTTTTGGGCCCGGGCTGCAGGGGCCGGTGGCACAGACGTTGACGAAGCGATTGAGCGGCTCTCGCTCACCGGGCGCCTAGCCGATACCCGGGTGGGCCGGCTGTCGGCCGGGCAGCGTCGCCGGGCCTCCATCGCCTCGCTGGTAGTGCGGCGCCCCGAATTGTGGCTGCTTGACGAGCCCCATGCCGGCCTGGATCAGCAGTCGCGCGACACCGTCGACATGTTGGTACGCGGCGCGGCCGCGGCCGAAGCCACGGTGGTGTTGGCCACCCACGAACTAGAGCGCATTCAGGTGCTCAAGCCCCGGGTGGTGAGCGTGGTAGGCGGGATGGTGCGCTCCGGGAGCCACTCGGCTGATGCGCCAAACGGCGAGGATGGTTCCACTGAGGGTGACCGCCGTGTTCCGTGATGCGTGGCTGATCGCGGGCAAGGACCTGAAGATCGAGATGCGCGCTCGGGTGGGGATCAACCAGATCGTGCCGTTCGCGGTGACGGTATTGGTGCTGTTCGCCTTCGCGCTGGACACCGATCAGGAGGCCTTGCGCACCTATGCCCCCGGGCTGTTCTGGGTAACCGTGCTCTTGGCCTCGCTCTTGGCCATCGGTCGCTCGTTCGCGGTGGATTTGGCCGACGGAGCCTCCGACAGACTGCTTCTGTCGGGAATCGACCCCATCGCCGTGTTCGGGGGCAAGGCGGCGGCCATCGCCATTCAGCTGGTGGTGCTGGAGGTGCTGTTGGCAGCCGGCGTGGTGCTCTTGTTCGACGTGACCGTGCATCGCTATGGCCTCTTGGTGTGTGCGGGACTGGCTGCCGCCGTTGGTGTGGCCACCGCGGGCACCCTGTATGGGGCGCTGGTATCTGGGCTTGGGGTGCGGGAGACACTGCTGCCGATGCTGTTGCTGCCGGTGGTGGCCCCGGTGCTCATCGGGGCCACCCGGGCATTTCAGGACGCTTTCGGCGTGGCCGGGGCCGAAGGGTGGGCTTGGTTGGGCCTTCTGGCCGGTTTCGCCGCAATCTATGGGGTATTCGGAGCCTTGAGTTACGGGGCTCTCTTGGAGGAAGCATGAGCACCGTGGTGGCTGCCACCACCTCGTCCAAGGCGACGAAAGTCCTGGGCTGGCTGACGCTGGCAGGGTTCTCGGTGCTGGTGGCGTTGGCCTTCGCCTGGGTGCCCGAGGACACCCGCATCACCGAGCAGGGCGACGTGGTGGGGCAGTTCGACGCCGTGCGCTTGATGTTCGTCCATGTGCCGTCGGCCATCTTGGCCTACACCGGGTTCGGCCTGACCCTTTTGGCCAGCCTGGCCTACCTGCGGTGGCGCACGGATTGGTGGGACATGATGGCCCACGCCTCCGCCGAGATCGGCGTAGTCTTCGGGGTGCTGACCCTGGCGACCGGCTCCATCTGGGGCCGTCCTACCTGGCAGACCTGGTGGGAGTGGGGCGATGTTCGCCTGGTGACGACGCTGGTGATGGTGCTGGTGTTCGTGGGCTATCTGGCGGTGCGCCGCATCCCCGCTGAGACTGCGGTGAGGGCTCGGCGCTCGGTGGTGATTGCCCTGGTGGGGGCGGTGAACATAGTGATCGTGAACCGGTCGGTGGACTGGTGGGAGAACCGGACCCTGCACCAGCAGTCCACGCTCATCGCCCGCAAGATCCGGGATGAGACGCTGTTCACCCTGTCGTTCTCGTTCGCGGTGGGCATGGTGCTGTTCGCCTGGCTGCTGCTGCACCGATTCCGCCTGGCCTACCTCGAGGGCCAGATCGAGCAACTCGAGGTAGACGAGGCCTTGGAGGAACGTCGAGCCGAGGCAGGACTGTCAGATGATTCGGAGGAGCAGCCATGACTCATGTGGGCTATCTGGTTGCCGGTTGGAGCATCTCAGTGGCCGCGGTGGTGGCCTATGCCGGGTGGGTGCTGATGCGGGGCCGATCGCTGAGCCGTCGGGTGCCCGAGAACCGCCGCCGGTGGATGATGCCCGATGACTGACTCTCCGACCGAGGAATTGGTGGACCCGGGCGAGGCCATGGATCTGAGCCCGAGGCCGCCCCGGCCCGCCCGGAGGGGCATCCGCCGGTGGGGACCGATTCTGCTGGTGGCCGCGGTGTTGCTGGTGATCGGCTTTGTGCTGTGGAAGGTGCTGGCCGACGCCACGCTGGTATTCCGCGAGGTGGACGATGCGGTGGAGCGCCGGGAGGATCTGGGCGACGACCGGTTCCGGATGATCGGCTCGCCGGTGAGCGGGTCTCCACAAGACGTGACTCTGGACGACGGCCGCCCGGCAGTGGCGTTCTCGGTGACCCTCGACGGGGTGGTGGCCGACGTGGTTCACACCGGCGGGGTGTCTGACCAGTTCCAGCCCGAGGTGCCCGTGGTGATCGACGGCCACTGGGTCCGAAGCAGCGCCTATGGCGGTGTGGCCGACGACGGCTGGTATTTCGCCAGCAACCGGATGCTGGTCAAGCACGACAACGATTACCGGGTGGACAACCAAGACCGCCTCGACGACGCCGAAGAGCGCGGGCAATACGAATGACTAGCGGCGGCTGCCTCCCGAAAGATGAGCTGAGGCGGTGAACATAACCCTGGGGGTTCTGGGGATTTCGGTGGCGATGGCCTCGTCGGCCCTCGGGGTTTTCATGGTGGCCGCTCGCCGGATCGACCGGGTGCGGTTGTGCGCCTGGCTGGTGCTGGGCGGGGCCGCATTGTCGGTGTTCGCCATGGAGCGGGCCCTCATCACCCGAGACTTCTCGGTGTCGTACGTAGCCGAAAACGGCAGCCACGCCACGCCTGCGCTGTTCAACGTGGCCACGCTGTGGGCTGCGTTGGAGGGCTCCATTTTGCTGTGGGCCCTTATCCTGGCCGGGTATCTGGTGCTGGTGGTCACCAAGTTCCGTCATCGCTTGGACGACCCGCTGGTGGGCTGGGCCATGGCGGTGCTGTTCATCGTGTGCCTGTTCTTTTTCGTGCTGATGTTCAACTGGCCGAACCTCGACTTGGCTCAGCCCTTCCGGCGGGTGGACGTGCCGCCGGGCTATAACGGTCCCGGGCCCAATCCGCTGTTGCAGAACCACTGGCTGATGGCGGTGCACCCCCCGATGCTGTACCTGGGCTATGTGGGGTTCACCGTGCCCTTCTCCTTCGCCATAGCGGCACTGGCCACCGGTCGTTTGGGAGAGGGCTGGCTGGTGGAGACCCGCCGGTGGACCCTGTTCGCCTGGGCCTTCCTCACCGCCGGGATCATCTTGGGGGCGTGGTGGTCGTGGGACGTTCTGGGCTGGGGCGGCTATTGGGGATGGGACCCGGTGGAGAACGCCTCGCTGCTGCCGTGGCTCACCGGCACCGCCTATCTGCACTCGGTGATGGTGCAGGAGCGCCGGGGAATGCTCCGGGTGTGGAACCTGTCGCTGGTGTGCGCCACCTTTTCACTGACCATCCTGGGGACGTTCTTGACCCGCTCGGGGCTGGTGGACTCGGTGCACGCCTTTTCCGCCGACGCCGTGGGTCCCGCCCTGCTGGTGTTCTTTGCCTTGATCGTGGTGGTCACCGTGGGGCTCATCGCCTGGCGGGGCGACCGGCTGCGCTCGCCCGGGCAGATCGATTCGGCGTTGTCGCGGGAGGCCTCGTTTCTGGCCAACAACCTGCTGTTCGGGGTGTTCGCCTTTGTGGTGCTGTTGGGGACGGTGTTCCCGCTGATCGTGGAGGCGCTAAACGGCGACCGGATCAGCGTGGGCACCCCCTTCTTCGACCGGATGACGATGCCGGTCGGACTGCTGTTGCTGTTCATGATGGCGGTGGCTCCGGTGCTCCCTTGGCGCAAGACCACCGCTGAGAGGCTGTCGGAGCGGTTGATGTGGCCGGGCTGGGCGGCGGTGGCCGGGCTGCTGATTGCCCTGTTGGTGGGGGCTCGTGGTTTGGCCCCGTTGCTGGCGTTCGGCCTGGCCGGGTTCGCAGGGGGCGCGGCGGTGCGCCAGTTGGTGTTAGCTACCCGCCGGCAGGGGTGGCGAGGCCTGGTGGGGAGGGCCAATGGCGGCATGGTGGTGCACATCGGTGTGGTCGTGGTGGCGGTGGCGTTGGCCGCCAGCAACAGCTATCTGCACCAGAGCGAGCTGACCATCGCGCCAGGGGAGACGGCCTACGTCAGCGGACACGAGATCGTTTTTCTAGGCACCGAGGAGAAGGTGTTCGACAACAAGGTCAAGACCGAGGCAGTGGTGCTGGTGGACGGCACGGTGGTCCGGCCGGGGGTGAGCCGGTTCGCCAACGGGGGAGTGGTGCGCACCCCCGGCACCAAGTCGTCGCCGGTGCGGGACATCCAAGTGGCGGTGTTGGACTTGCCGGACGGGCCCGGTGGCCCCGCCGGGGTGCGGGTGACCGTTCAGCCGCTGACGCTGTGGCTGTGGATAGGCGGCGCAATCATGCTGCTGGGGGCGGTGTTCTCGGCATTCCCCGGCCGTCGGAGGTCGCCCACCATGCCGGTGTCGGCCCCGGTGCCCGGAGTTCCCCTTCGAGAACGCGGGGTGCCCGTTGCCTGAGCAGCCGTCGTCCGCCGACCAGCCCGTCGATTCCGATCAGTCTGAGAGGCCCCCGCGGCTGCGAACGGTTCGGTGGGTGGGGCTGGCAGTCGGTGTATTAGCCGTGGCCCTCATCGTGGTGTTCGCCGTGTCTGAGCGTGACCGAAGAGGGCCGCCGGTGCCCGACTTCGCCCCTGAGTTTGCCGGGGAGACGCTGGATGGGGGCGAATTCGACATGGCCGCCCAGCGGGGTCGCTGGGTGGTGGTCAACTTCTTCTCCACCTGGTGCGTGCAGTGCGTCGTGGAGCATCCCGAGTTGGTGGCGTTCAACGAGCGCTACCGGGACGATCCTGATGTGCGGCTGGTGAGCGTGGTCTTCCAGGATGACCTGGGCGTCATCTCCCGGTTCTTCGCCGAGCGGGGCGGGGACTGGCCCGTGGTTATTTCCAACACCGGTCGGATCGCCATCGACTTCGGGGTGACCGCCGTGCCGGAGACCTACCTGGTGGATCCCTTCGGTCGGGTGGTGTCCAAGTTCACCGGCGGCGTCACCCTGGCTGGGCTCGAGGCTCAGCTAGTTCGTGCGGGGGCCGCCCTGTGATCTCCCGTCGCCGCAAGGTGGTCCTGTCGTGGTTGCTGGTCGGCGTGGCCGCCGCCACCATGTTGGTGTTCGGGGTGGTGGACGGTCGCGACGACCGTACCAACGCCGAGCGGGCCCATGACATCGGTGCAACCATCGCCTGTCCCCAGTGTGTGGGACAGTCGGTGGTGGAGTCGGACGTGGCCATCGCCCGGGAGATCCGAGCCGAGATCGGCCGGCTGGTGGTGGCCGGACACAGCGACGACGACATCCGAGCCAGGTTCGCCGAGAGGTACGGGGACTGGGTGATCTTGACGCCATCGCGGTCGGGGGTAAGTGGATTGGTTTGGGTCATTCCAGTGGTGGGGTTGGTCGTCGGGGTCGGACTGCTGGCGGTGACGCTGAGCCGGTGGCGGCGGGCTTCGTTTGATGGTGAGGAGCTAAGCGAAGCTGATCGAGAAATGGTTGCATCGGAGCGCGTCCGGTTGCGAGAGCGGCGGGTCCTGTCTGGGGCTCCCCCCGTCGCGCGGTGGCGACGGGGTCCCCCCGCCCCAGCCACCCCCCACTCCGGCAACCTCGATGCACCATCCCAAGTTGAGGACCCCGAGGCTGTGATGGAGGGAGAGGAGGGTGAGTGATCCTCAGGATGGTGAGCGGGATTTCTGGTTGGAGTCGTTGGATGACCTTGATGAGGAGTTGGCGGCGGGTGACTTGGAGCCGGAGGATCATCAGGTTCTGAGCCGGAGCTACACCCGCAAGGCGGCAGATGCGCTTCGGGGAGATCAGGAGGAGCCTGAGCAGCCAGATGGCCGGGGGCGAGGGAAGCTGATCGCGGTGGTGGTTGGCTTGGTAGTGGTTGGGATTGTGGCCGGAGTGTTGCTGGGCCGAGCGGTGGGGTCGCGCCATTCGGGTGACACCATCACCGGCAACGACGCGGTGACGAGCGTGCCCGGACTGCTCAGAAACGCGGAGGAGTCGGCCGCGTCCGGCGACATTGCCGGGGCCATTGCCATTTACGACCGGGTGTTGGAGCGGTCGCCGGCCAACCCCGCTGCGCTGGCCTATAAGGGCTGGATGTTGACCTTGGAGGGACGGGAGGCCGAGGCGGCCGATGTGCTGGCCGACGCGGTGGCGACCGCCCCCGACTATCCCGATGCCCGGGCGTTTCGGGCCATCTTGCTCTATCGCACCGGCGACTGTTTCGGCGCGGCGGGGGAACTGGCCGCCTTTGACGCCACCAATCCCCCTGAGTTCATTTCCCAGCTAGTGGAAACCCAAGGCCTGAGGACCAACATCGCCCTCTGCCAGATTGTGTTGCAGGCCCAAGAGCAATTTGAGACGCTGGCCGACCTTGGACTTGCCGCCGATGACGCGGTGGCCGCGGCCCGCGCTCTATGGGATCCAACCACTCCCGACCAGGGCGACCCAGCACTTGCGCTCCGGGTGTACCAGGCCGTGCTAGCCGACCACCCCAATCATCCCGGGGCTCTGACGTTCAGCGGAGTACTCCTTATCCAGACCGGCCTGGAGGAACAGATCACCGAAGGCGTCCGCCGTATCTACCAAGCAGTCGAAGCCGCTCCCAAGCACCCCGAAGCCCGTCTCTGGCGAGCTTGGCTATCCATCGGCCTCGGCGACCCCGACCAAGCCCGCGCCGATCTCGACCACCTCGACACCCTCAACCTCCCACCTGAGATAGCGCGCCTAGCCGCCGATCTCCGCACTCTCTTGGGGTAGTCCCGGTCAGTTGTGGCTGGGGTGGGTGGGGTAGTGGGTGAACCAGGAGATGGGGGAGGGCTGGCGGGCTAGGACGGCGGGCCACAGGTCGCCGGGGTCTTCGGTCAAGAGGTCGGCGGGGTCGGCGTCGACCACGAACCAGGCGCCGGAGTCGATCTCATCCTCAAGCTGGCCGGGGGACCAGCCGGCGTAGCCGGCGAACAGGCGGACGCCGTCTACTGCGCCGGCCACCTCGTCGGCGTCGGCTTCCAAATCGAGGGTGCCCACCAAGCCGAGCACCGGCGTCCACCACCCCTGGTCGGGGTCTTGGCGCACTCTGGCCAGGGCCACCACCGACTCGTTGGACACCGGCCCGCCGATGAACATGGTTGGCGGCGGGGCCAGGTGCGGGGCCCACTGGGGCAGGGCGTCGCTCACCAGCAGGCCCGAAGGGCGGTTCAGCACCACGCCGGCCGCTCCCTCTTCTTGATGGGCCAGCATCAGCACCACGGTGCGCTCGAAATTCCCGTCGCCGATGAGCGGGGTGGCCACCAGCAGCTTGCCCGCGGTGTCAGCCCCAACGCCCATCGCTACAGATTTTCGACCACGTAGTCGATGCAGCCGCACAGCGCGGCGATATCCGATGGGGGAATGGCGGGGAACAGGGCCACCCGGAGCTGGTTGCGGCCCAGCGCCCGGTACGACTCCACGTCGACCACTCCATTGGTTCTCAGCACCGCGGCTACCTCGTCGGCCGACACGCTGTCGAAATCTATGGTGGCCACCACGTGGCTGCGAATGGCGGTGTCGGCCACGAACGGCGTGGTGAAATCCCTGCTCTCGGCCCAGGAGTAGATGACGTCGGCCGACTGGTCGCAGCGGGTGGCGGCCCACTCCAGTCCTCCGTTGCCATTGATCCAGTCCACTTGGTGAACGGCCAAGAACACGGTGGCCAGCGCCGGAGTGTTATAGGTCTCATCTTTGCGAGAGCTGTTGATCGCGATGCTCAAGTCAAAGAATGGCGGAATCCAGCGGTCGGAAGCGACAATGCGCTCGATCCGCTCCATCGCCGCGGGGGAGCAGCAGGCCAGCCATAGCCCTCCGTCGGCGGCCAGGCACTTCTGGGGGGCGAAGTAGTACACGTCGGTCTCGGCGGGATCGAAGCGCAGCCCGCCGGCGCCCGAGGTGGCGTCCACCAGCACGAGGCCCTCATCGCTCGGGCGGCGCAGCTCCATCGACACCCCGGTGGACGTCTCGTTGTGGGTCAGGGCATAGGCGTCCACCGATGAGTCGGCCACCGCCTCGGGATGCGTGCCGGGCTCTGAGCTGATGATCACCGGTTCTTGCAGATGGGGGGCGCCCGCCACCCCAGCTGCGAACTTGGCCGAAAACGCCCCAAAGCTCAGGTGCTGGCTGCGGGTCTCGATCAGGTTGAAAACGGCGGCGTCCCAGAACCCGGTGGTGCCCCCGTTGCCCAGCACCACCTCGTAGCCGTCGGGCAGCGAGAACAACTCGGCCACGCCGGCCCGCAGACGGTGGACCACATCTTTCACGGTGGACTTGCGATGGCTGGTGCCGAGGAAGTTGTCGGCGGCCGCGGCCAAAGCTACGGCGGCGGCCGGCCGTACCCGCGACGGCCCGCTGCCGAAGCGGCCGTCTTCGGGCAGCAGGTCGGGAGGGATGGTGATCGTTGGGGTCTGCGCAACACTGCTCACGAGGCCCCACGTTATCTATGCAGAGCGCACTTTCGGTGGTGTTCGGCCAACCAGGAATTGAGCACCATTATCCCGGTGGCGGTGTGAAAAGCTGCGCTCATGGCTCGCATATCAAAGCGCATTTCTGCCATCGCCCCTTCGGCCACCCTGGCGGTGGACGCCAAGGCCAAGGCACTGAAGGCCCAGGGGGCCCCGGTCATCAGCTTTGGGGCCGGCGAGCCCGACTTTCCCACTCCGGCGGCCATCTTGGACGCTGCTCGAGCCGCAGTGGACGAGCCCCGCAACCACCGCTATTCCCCGGCCGGGGGACTGCCCGAGCTGAAGGAGGCCATTGCCGCCAAAACCCTCCGCGACTCGGGCTATGAGGTGGAGCCGTCACAGGTGGTGGTGACCAACGGGGGCAAGCACGCGGTGTACAACGGCTTCGCCGTGCTGCTCGATCCCGGCGACGAGGTGCTTTTGCCCGCTCCCTATTGGACTACCTACCCCGAGGCAATCTCGCTGGCCGGCGGGGTCAGCGTACAGGTGCCCACCACGTCGGTGGACGGGTTCATGGTTACCGTCGAGCAACTTGAGGCGGCTCGCACCGATCGCACCAAGGCGCTGGTTTTCGTGTCGCCGTCCAACCCCACCGGAGCGGTGTACCCCCGCGACCGGGTGGAGGCCATCGGCCGGTGGGCCGCCGACAACGACGTGTGGGTAATCACCGATGAGATCTATGAGCATCTGACCTACGACGACCACGAGTTCAGCTCCATCCCGGTGGTGGTCCCTGAGATCGCCGATCGCTGCCTGGTGCTCAACGGCGTGGCCAAGACCTATGCCATGACCGGCTGGCGGGTCGGCTGGCTGATCGGTCCTCCCGATGCGGCCACCGCGGCGGTGAGCCTCCAGTCGCACCAGACCTCGAATGTGTCCAACGTGGCCCAGAGGGCTGCACTGGCTGCGGTGAGCGGGCCGCTGGACGCCGTGGCCGAGATGCGAGCCGCCTTCGACCGCCGACGCAAGGCCATGCACCGGTTGCTGAACGGAATCGACGGGGTGCATTGCCTTGAACCCCAAGGGGCGTTCTACGCCTTCCCATCGTTCGAAGGCGTCCTGGGCCGGCCCGGTATCCCCGACACCACCGCCGAGTTGGCCGGATGGATCCTCGACGAGGCGCAGGTGGCCATCGTTCCCGGAGAGGCCTTCGCCGGCCCGGGCTATGCCCGGCTGTCGTTTGCCCTGGGAGACGACGATTTGGGCGAGGGCATCGGCCGGATCGCTGATCTGTTGCAGTGAGCGAGCTTCAGACGCTGCCCTACGGCAGTTGGCCGTCGCCCATTTCGGCTCAATCGATGGTGGCCGGTGCCGCACTGCCGGTGAGCTTGTGGCACCAGAAGGGCCGGATGTGGTGGACCGAGTCGCGCCCGGCCGAGTCGGGCCGCAACGCGCTGGTGTGCGATAGTGCCGACCTGTGGACCTCGGCTTCGGTGCGGAGCCGGGTGCACAGCTACGGCGGGGGTGCCTGGTGGCCCGACGGCGCCGACGGGGTGTATGCCTGCGACGACGCCGACGGCCGCCTGTGGCACGTGTCGGCCGACGGTTCAGCCCGCCCAGTTACCCCCGAGCCCGCCTTCGCCCACGGCTGGCGCTACGCCGATGGCCGACCCCTCGGCGATGCCACGGTGTGCGTTAGGGAGGACCACCACGCAGCCCGGGTGGCCCAACAGGAGGGCCGCACCCTGGAGGAGGCCAACCAGATTGTACGGCTGAGCGGCGACGGCTCGGGCAAGGAAGAGATCGTGGCCACTGGGGCTGACTTCTACGCCTGGCCCCGACCCAGCCCCGACGGGCAGCGGCTGGCGTGGGTGCAGTGGAACCACCCCAACATGCCCTGGGACCAAACCGAGCTGTGGGTGGACGGCCAGCGCACGGTGTCGGGAATGGGCTCGGTGGTGGAGCCCCAGTGGGGTCCAGACGGCCGCCTCTACGTGGTGAGCGACCACAACGGCTGGTGGAACCTCTATTGGCTGGATGGCGGCGACCTCGACCCGGTCCTTGAGCTCGACGCCGAGATGCACCGCCCGGCCTGGGTTTTCGACGACCCCAGCTACGCGGTATGCGGCGACAACACGGTGGTGGTGGCGGCCATGCGGGGATCGCTGGCCGAGCTTTGGACTGTTCCCCCCGACGGATCGGATCCCCAGCACTTGGATCTGCCTTGGACTTCGTATGGGAGCGTCCGCCCCGCCGGACCCCATGCCGTCACCGCTGTCGCCGCGTCGCCGACCCAAGAGCCCACCGCGGTGCGCATTGATGTTGCCGACGGGTCGTTCGATGTGATCCGCCCGCCAGCGCGGGCCGCAGTCGATCCGGCGTATCTGTCCAGTCCCCGGCCCATCGCCTTTCCCACAACCGATAATGCCGAAGCCCACGGGCTCTACTACCCGCCCGCCAATCCGAGCGCGAGGGCACCAGCCGGTGAGCGCCCGCCGCTGCTGGTGCTGGGCCACGGAGGGCCGACTGGTGCCGCCCGCAGCCAACTCCAACTCGGCGTCCAGTACTGGACCAGCCGGGGAATCGCGGTGGTAGACGTCAACTACCGCGGCAGCACCGGCTACGGCACCGCCTACCGGGAGGCGCTTCAAGGCCAATGGGGCATCAGCGACGTGGATGACTGCGTGGCCGCGGCCCGCCACCTGGTGCGCACCGGCGAGGTGGATGGCGACCGGCTCATCATCCGGGGCTCCAGTGCGGGCGGCTACACCACCCTGTGCGCGCTGGCCTTCCACAAAGTGTTCGCCGCCGGGGCCAGCCGCTACGGCATCGCCGACCTGGCCGCGCTGGCCATCGACACCCACAAGTTCGAGGCCCGCTACATGGACAGTCTGGTGGGGCGGTACCCCGAGGAAGCCGAGGTGTACAAGGCCCGTTCGCCCATCCACTTCGTGGACGACTTCGAGGCCCCAATGATCGTGCTTCAAGGCTCCGAAGACGTGGTGGTGCCCCCCAACCAGGCCAAGATGATCGTGGCCGCCCTGGAGCAGCGTTCGATCCCCGTGGCCTACCTGCTGTTCGAAGGCGAACAGCACGGATTCCGAAAAGCCGGCAACATCGTGGCCGCCCTAGAAGCCGAGTTAGCGTTCTTCGCCGAGATACTGGGATTCAATTTGGCCGACGACATCCCGCTGGTGGATATCCGTCGCTAGCCGAAATCAACTCCGCGGCTGACAATTGGTCCCCGGCGGGTTGCAGAGCGCGGTCTATCGTGAGGGCCGATGGCCCGAGTATTGGTTGCAGAGAAGATCGCTGACATCGGAGTGGCCAAACTCCGCCACGCTGGCCACGACGTGGAAGTCCGCACCGGGATGTCTCCGGGCGAGCTGCTGGAGGCGGTCTCTGGGGTCCAGGGGCTGATCATCCGGTCGGCCACCCAGGTGACCGCCGAGGTGTTCGAAGCGGGCCGCGAGCTGGTGATCGTGGGCCGAGCCGGGGTGGGCCTCGACAATGTGGACGTGGACACCGCCACCGAGCACGGGGTGCTGGTGGTGAACGACACCTTGTCCAACATCATCTCGGCCGCCGAGCACACCATGGCCCTGATCTTGGCCCAGGCCCGAAACATCCCCCAGGCCCATGCCGCGCTGACCGATGGCCGCTGGGAGCGCGGCCTCTGGGAGGGGATCGAGCTGAGCGACAAGACGCTGGGCATCATCGGGCTGGGCCGCATCGGCCGGCTGGTGGCCGAACGGGCGATGGGCTTCGCCATGCGGGTGATCGCCAGCGATCCGTACGTGTCCGAGGAGATGGCCCTCCACAGCGTGATGGCGCTGGTGTCGCTGGAGGAGCTGATAGCTCAGTCGGACTTCATCACCATCCATGTGGCCCGCACCCCCGAGACCATCGGGCTGATCAACTCCGAGCTGCTCGAGCTGGCCAAACCCAACTTGCGGATCGTCAACGTGTCGCGAGGCGGGATCGTGGACGAGGCCGATTTGGCCGAAGCAGTGGCCTCGGGGCGTATCGCCGGCGCCGCCTTGGACGTGTTCGACGGCGAGCCCATCACCGAATCGCCGCTGTTCGACCTCGACTCGGTGGTGGTCACCCCCCATCTGGGGGCCAGTACCGAAGAGGCTCAGAGCAAGGCGGGCGACGCCATTGCCGAGCAGGTGCTGTTGGCTTTGGCCGGGGAGTTCGTGCCCGCCGCGGTGAACGTTCCGGCCAAGAACGTTCCCGACGTGCTGCGGCCCTATCTGCCGCTGGCCGAACAGCTCGGACGCCTGTTCGGGAACCTGTGCGACCGCCTGCCCGAGGTATTGGAAGTGGAGCTCATCGGCGAGATCGGCAAGCCCGACAACACGGTGGCGGTGATGTCGGTGGTCAAGGGCTTGCTGAGCGCGGTGTCGGACATGCAGGTCAGCTATGTGAACGCCCTGACCATGGCCACCGAGCGGGGGATGGAAGTGCGGGCGATCAGCACGCCCACCTCGAAAGACCACGTGAACCTGCTCACGGTGCGGGGCGGAGGACACAGCCTCGGTGGGCGGCTGACCGGGGCGCGCCAAGAGCCGGTACTGGTGCTGGCCGATGACCACAGCCTGCACATGCCGCCCGCCCAGCATATGATCTTGCTCGCCAACGAAGACCGTCCCGGCGTGATCGGCGCGGTGGGCACCCTGCTGGGCAACGCCGGTATCAACATCGACGACATGGACGTGGGCCAGTCGCCCTCCGGAGAGGGGGCCTCTATGGTGATTGCCACGTCCCAGCCGGTGCCCAAAGCAGTGGCCGATGCCCTGGTGGCCCTCGACGGCGTGCAGGCCGCCCGCTATCTGGGACTGGCCCGGGCTGAGGCTTGATCGATACGGCCCGGTGTTTTGTAACCGCTATGAACTCTGCGTAGGATTAACCCGATGAGCCGCATCCACACCCACCTGCTGCTCTTGTAGGGCGAGCACCCAGAGGTGCTCGCCCCGACCCCCTGAACCCGCAAGGGCAGGGGGTTTTTTCGTGAGTCAATTCCAATAGAGGCCATGCCCATGAAAACCGGATTACACCCCCAACAGCCGTCGGGAATGCCGATCCACAAATACCAGGCGTTCGAGCCGGTCAAGCTTGTCGATCGGACATGGCCCAACGCGGTGCTGACCGGTGCCCCCCGGTGGTGCTCGGTGGACCTGCGGGACGGCAACCAGGCCCTTATCGAGCCCATGAACTGCGAGCGGAAATGGAAGATGTTCACCGCGCTGGTGGAGGCCGGGTTCAAAGAGATCGAGGTGGGCTTCCCCTCGGCGTCGGAGACCGACTTCGGGTTCGTGCGGGAGATCATCGAGCAGAAGGCCATCCCCTCCGATGTCCGCATCCAGGTGCTAACCCAGGCCCGCAGGGAGCTCATCGAGCGCACCTACGAGGCCATCGACGGGGCGGCCGACGCAATCGTCCACCTGTACAACTCCACCTCTACCGTCCAGCGCCGGGTGGTGTTCGGCCTCGACATGGACGGGATCACCAAGATCGCCACCCAGGCATCGGAGTGGTGCCGGTCGCTGGAGTCGCAGGTGCCTGCCACGGAGGTGTTCTACGAGTACTCGCCCGAGTCGTTCACCGGCACCGAGCTGCCGTTTGCCAAGCGGGTGTGCGACGAGGTGACCGATATCTTGGCCGACGGCCATGACAAGCCGGTGATCATCAACCTGCCGGCCACCGTGGAGATGTCCACCGCCAACATCTACGGCGACATGATCGAGTGGATGCACCGCAACCTGGCCCGCCGGGACCGGATCGTGTTGAGCCTGCACCCCCACAACGACCGGGGGACCGCGGTGGCCGCGGCCGAGTTCGGGCTCATGGCCGGCGCCGACCGGGTGGAGGGCACCCTGTTCGGCAACGGGGAGCGCACCGGCAACGTGGATGTGGTGAACCTGGCCATGAACCTGTTCAGCCAGGGGGTGGATCCCGAGCTGGACATATCCGATATCAACGGGCTGCGCCGGGTGGCCGAGGACTGCAACCAGCTTCCCATCCACCCCCGCCACCCCTATGTGGGCGATCTGGTGTACACCGCCTTCTCGGGCTCGCACCAGGACGCCATCAAGAAGGGGTTCGAGGCCATGGAGGAGACCGGCCAGTCCTTGTTCGAGGTGCCCTACATCCCCATCGACCCCAAGGATGTGGGCCGCTCCTACCAGGACGTGGTTCGGGTGAACAGCCAGTCGGGCAAGGGCGGGGTGTCATACCTGCTCCAGGCCGAGGTGCAGCTCGACCTGCCCCGGCGCATGCAGATCGAGTTCAGCCGGGTCATCCAGCAGATCGCCGACGAGACCGGCGAGGAGATCACCGCCGACCAGATCTACAACGAGTTCGCCACCGAGTACCTCGACCTGGACGAGCCCTACCGGCTGAATGGCTACGAGTCAGCCCAGAACGCCCGGGGGGCCGACCGCACTGTGGTGACGGCCCGGCTGACCACCGGCAACGACCAAGTGGTGGTCCACGGTGAGGGGGCTGGTTCCCTGGACGCTTTTGTGAGTGGCTTGAACGAGATCATCGACAGCCCGGTCAAGGTGGTGGACTACAGCGAGCACGCCAGGGGCGGGGGGACTGATGCTGAGGCCGTGGCATATATCGAGCTGCTGGTTGACGGACGGGAGTTATGGGGGTGCGGTATCCACACCGACATAACGACAGCTTCAATGCGGGCCATCGTGAGTGCGCTGAACCGGGCTAGCGCTCGGTTGGGATAATCGCTCAGTTTGAGTTCAGCTCGAACTGGTCCTGATATTCGAACGTACCTAGGGCGTTGGCTTGGAGGGCGTGTTCGGACATGGTCCAGAGGGTTTCGCCGATTACCAGTAGGCGTTGGATGGGTGGGGTCCAGATCCAGCAGATGATCAGTTTTTCGTCGTCGGCGATGTCGATGGAGGGCCATTCTTCCCGAGCCCATTCCGGCTTCATGGGCTCGCAGTCTTGATTGCCGTAGCGGTCGGGGGCGTCGAGGGGGCAGATACGGATCTCGCTCTCGCCGCTGAAGGCTCGGTCGAGCTCGTCGGTGTCCACCGGGCGGCAGCCCTCGAAGGTGATCTGCTGCTCTCGGTGTGACACCCGGCCGAGCTCGGCCACGCCGGCGCGGTTCACCCGTAGGGCCACTGCACCGAAAAAGCTCTCCTCGCCTTCTTCGTAGTCGTAGCGGGTGAGGGGGATGGCCACCATTTCTTCGGAGGCCCAGTAGAGGAAGGCGCGGTGGTCCCATTCGGCTTCGCTGTGGGCGTTGGGGAAGACAATGACGTCGAGCTCGGTTGGGTCGGTTGGGTCGCTCACGTCGAACAGCGAAACCTTGGTCCCGCGGGTGCGGCCGGTGTCGTCGGCGTCCTGGCCCACGCCAATCAGCAGGCCATCGCCTATGGGGTGCAGGTAGGTGGAGAAGCCGGGAATCTTCAGCTCGCCGGCCACTGTCGGCGCAACGGGTTCGGACAGATCGAGCACGTAGAGGGGGTCGACCTGGCGGAAGGTGACCACATAGCCGGTGTCGCCGGCGAAGCGGACCGAGAAGATGCGCTCGCCTCGGCCCAAGTTGCCGACCTTTCCCACCTCGGTGAGCCGCCGGCCCTGCTGTTCAAGCACCACCACCTGACTCTCGGAGGTTTCGCTGTCCCACGGCTCGCCTATGGTGGTGGCCACTCGGAAGTAGCCGTTGTGCTCGTCCATGGAGAACTGGTTGAGCAGGTGGCCCTCCACCGTGCCAGACGCCTCGTAGCGGGCCGGGCCGTCAACCGAAACTGAGAACTTGTGTACGACGGTGGTCCACTCCGTCGGTGCTGGGATGCTGACTGAGTCTCCGTCGTCCACGGGCTCGGTCCACACCGGCTCACTGGAGGCCAGGTAGAGCGATTGGCCGGAGCCGTAGAGAGTGTGGCCATCAGCCAGCACCGAGGCGGCGTCGCCGGTGCCCAGCGGCTCGTCCAAGTTGAAGCTCAGCACCGACAGCACGGTGAAGCCGTCGAACTCGGCGGGGGTGTAGAGCTGTTCGCAATCGGGCAGCAGTCCGGCTCGGGTGCCGTCGGGGCCGTCGAAGCGGTAGGCCGGCAGCCAGGCGCCCAGGTTGGCGGTGGCCGCGATCTGCTTGTTGGCCGCTTCGGCGGCGGCTTCGGCAGCGGGGCCGCTGGGGTACACGAACTGGAACTGTGCGGGGTAGCTGGACATCGACATCCACACCACGTCGCCCACCGAGCGGGCGCTCAGGTAGTTGCCCTCCACCCGAAGCTCGGACACCACGTCCATGGATGCCGGGTTGGACAGGTCCACCTCTTGGATCAGAGACACCGGGATGCCTCGGAACATGATGTCCTCGGCGATCACGTGGTCGCCTTCGAGGTTGCTAGCTCCCACCGGCTCCAGCCAGTCGGCGTAGCTGGTGGAGAACACCATGGCCCGGTCGCCCCGGATGAAGATCTCCTGGCCCCAGCCTGAGCCCGACTCGCCCACCAAATCGACGCTGCCAAGGTACCGAGGCTGGTCGCCGGATACGTCCACGTAGTGGAGCCGGCCCTGGGCCACGGCCAGGATGCGGTTGCCGTCGGTTTTGATGATGTCGGGCTCGTCTACCCCGGCCACCTGCACGTTGGTGCTGGAGAAATCGCCGTCGCTGCCGGCGGTCGGGGCCGACTGGGCCGCGGAATCGTCGGCCATCATCTCGGGTTCTTCCACTATCATTCGCTCGGGAATGCCGAAGCGAGGCCCGTCATCAAGCCCGTAGGGGCCCACCCGGGCGACGGTCTCGGTTCGCAGATAGTCGAGCAGCGTGGAGCAATCCCCAAAGTTCCGCAGCGCCGACAACAGCTCGATGTCGTCGAGCACCACCGTCGGGACCGACGTGCCATCCGGCTCTCCGGTGGCCTCTTCCGTTGGTTGGCGCGAAGTTCCCCCCGTGATTCCCGGCGAATCAGCGGAATCGGACGAGCAGGCCCCAGCTAGCAATGCCAGCGCAACGAGGGCGGCTTTCAAGAGCTTCATCATGCTCCCTATGACGACGCGACCGCACTGGTTGGTTCCCAACTTGCGGAGAAATCCATGCCGGGCACCCTACACGGGGGCGGTGACAGCCACTTGCGGCTGAGCCGGCGGATTTTGGGGACCGATGGCGGCGGGCCGTACTTTGGCTTTTCCGACATGGGCTTAATCCAGCTGATCGTCCGCGGCAACATCTATGTCCATCCCCGGGTTAACCGGATCGACGCCGCCCTGATTGCCTACCCGGTCCGGGACCCGGACAACCCAAGCCTCATCCGCAGAGGTACGATTAACCTGTGTGCCGGCCCCAGCGACCCTCTGGGCCGCGAGCCGACCCTGGCCACGCAGGCCAATACCAAGGCTTCGGAGGTTGTTGTCTTAATGCCCCACTACCACTTCGTCACTCCAGCCGCCTCGGTCTTCGACGACTGGGTGAAAGGGCCCCAGGCTATTTTCGACATTCCCGCCAGCCTCTAGTACCAAAAACCAGAATCTAGAGACTGTTGGATTAGCTGTCTGGGGTACCCATTGATGCAGCCACCAGGGACAGCCTCGGTGTCGATATCGAAGCGACAGCGATAGATGTTGAGCAAAGACTCTTGGGCGGCAATTAGGTCATCTCTCGCTCTTATGTCGTCTTCGGTTGGGGTTCCGCCAAATGCATCCGGGGCGGCAAGTTTTTGTGCTGGCTCTTCATCAACACAGCCACCGGGGACAGCCTCGGTGTCGATATCGAAACGACAGCGGTAGATGTTGAGCAAAGACTCTTGGGCGGCAATTAGGGTATCTCGAGCTACGATGTCTTTGTGGGTGGGTTGGGGCTTAGAGCTAGCCTCAGAGTCGCCTTCTTCCTCCCCTGGCTCAATCTCCGTTTCGGTTGGGCAGCCCCCAGCATCTTTCCAGGGAGTGTCTAGGGAGTCTATTTCTATTTCGCCAATATGAAGTCGATATAGATCTTCAGTTGAGCAGTAGCCCCCAAATTCATTACGCAAACCATAGATAATAAGGCTTTTTTCCCTACCAGAGAGCCTCGGAATGTCTGCCCACAACTTGTCTAAGTTTATTGAGCCGTCACTTTTTTGGTATTCATCATAAAACCATTGAGGAATATCCCCCCGGTCCAAAAAGACTTTTTGTGTTATGTCCCGGAGATCTTTGAGGACCCGGCTGCTAGTCTTTTGGTCTAGTTCGAATCCGCAATTAGACCAATACCCCCCCCCAATCGTTGGGGTCATTGCTAATCTCTGGGGATATCCCCCCATGAGACGCAGCCATTGCCAAGCGAGCGTAGAGCTCGCTGGATTCACATGGACGGGTAGAGTAGTCTTTGTCTAAAAGCCCTAAATATAGATGCCCAACAGCTATTGGCGCCTCATTTTTAGCTATGCCGTTGGTGAGAGTGTATACATGCCCAAGCTCGTGGATCACGATGCCAATGTCGCCACGACTAAAGTTTCCATTAACTAGGTCGGAGGCAAGATCATGCGATAACGTCAGCGTGCCGACGTGAATCTGTTGTAGCTGGTTGTAATCACCAACAGAAGATCTGGTTACCCTGCTGCTTCCGTCGCTAGGGTATAGGCTCAATGCTGGGCCGCTTGAATACCTCCAAGCATCAACTAGCCAAGGTTGGTCCTCTCCATAAGCATCGATTATGTGCTCCTCGATCGCATCTTGCAACTTATGAGATTTATTGGCCATTTTCACTTCGTCAGTTGCTAGGTGGTCTTTGTTCTCATTGCTGTAGGCCACGATGACTCTGAAGGCGTAGATGTTACTCGAGGGGGTTCGTGGTAGTTCAACCTCGTAGCGGCCACTTTTGTTATACTCGACAACCTGATAGCGCCTGTAATTGAAGCCATCCCATGACGGTCGCCATTGCAGGATATAGTGGGAAACCCCACCCCGATTATTCTTGGGGTTGGCCCAAGCAACCTTAATCTCTTCGCTCCACCCTCGAGCTTCCTCAAAGCTAACCGACAAGCCAATTGAGTTGTCGGGTTTGGAGTCTTTGGTTATTCTAATCATCTTTTCGGCTTCGAGGTAATCGGCAACTTCAGACAGCAGTTCGGCCAGTTCTCCCCTGGAGACTATCTGGTTGGGGCAGAAATTAAAAGGTGTGAATCTAACCACGCTGCAACCATCGTCGATGCCGGTAGTCACTAGGCGATTGACATGGTCAAAGTAATAGCTGTCTTCTTTGACATCCCAAAAACCAATTGGGTCGGCTTCGGGCAGGGCCAGAGCCCGGGAAATGAATGTCGCCAGCTGGCTTCGCGGGATGGTGCCGTCGGGGCAGTAGCGGGCCGGTTCCAGGGAGCAGCCGGTGGTTATTTCCAACTCGGCTAGGCGTTCGATGAGCTTGCCCTCGGGGTAGCTCTTTGGTATATCCTCAAAACGGGTTTTGAAGCTCTGACCTTTTTTGAGGAAATCGGGGGCATCGTCACCATCCAAAACCCGGACCAGCCAAACAGCGAAAGTTTTACGGTCGACCGGGTCATCGGGACAGAATTTATTATCGTCACAATCGGTGTCTTCAAATATGCCCAGCTCCCGCAACCGATTGACGCTGTCATAAATAGACCCGGCCGGGCGCTCCTTATCTTCGTCGTAGTACTCTGGCTCAACATCGCTGTAAAGCCTTCGGGAGGGGTCAGAATCGGCCAGGCCTGCCGCGAGACCAGCGTCCGCCGCCGGTTCGATTGCCAACAAGGACCCCGCCAACAAGGCCAGCGCAACGCCGATTCGGACCCGCCTCAACGCCAAGACCAACATGAGAAAGCCGAGTCTAGGGGCCTCATCGGTTGTTGTGACAAATGGCTGCCAGCTATAGGGGTTGCAGCAACCACTCGCGGACGTTGAGCAGTCCTCCCATAAGGACAACGAAATCCGAGGAGGCTGGTTATGCCTGCGAGTGGGCCGATCAGCGAGGGCCAGCGATTGGCTCTCATGAACCGCTTGGGCGAGGTGCTGGGACAGGAGGAGGGGAGAACTCTGCTGGAGAGCCTGCCCGACGTCCACTGGCGCGACCTCACCACCGAAGGCGACATCCTAGACTGACGGCCTACTGGATTAGGCCACCCCTGAGATACATGGCTGGGGGCAACTCCAAATTGTTGGATGAGAAGTGTTCTGACACATCCCTGCCGCACAGGTCGGCCAATTGCCCGGGACCAGGGTATTCATAACCGTTGTCACCAGGCGTTATATCGAAGACATATCCATCGACGGCGATCCAGCAACTACTGGGTCGATTGCCCAGCATTTGCAAGAATACTAAGGGGTAGCTTCCGTAGTTACCACTTCTCATCAGCTCCGCCACATCGTAGGGTTGATCCGGGTTTGTCGTCGGAGCTCGGGTTTCTTCCTCTATGACCACTTCGTCTTCGCAACCACCATCTTTCCATGGGTTGGTGATACCTGTGGCTTTGCCCTCAATGAATTTGCGGACCTGCTCTTGGGAGCAGTAACCGCCGAATTCATTACGTAGGTGGTAGGCTATGAGACTCATATTTATGGTGTAGCGCTTGTCGATTGTGATATCTGACCAAAGCTTTTCGAGGTCGATCGTTTCGTCTGTTTTTTGGTAGGTGTCGTAAAACCATTGAGGCATTTCTTGGTCAACAAAGACACTCTTGGCTATTTCTGGCACCTCTCTTTCGACTCGCGATTTGGTTGCCTGGTCAAGCCGAAAGCCGCAGGAGTTCCACTCCCCCATACTAAATCCATCGGATAGACTACCCCTCAGACCCCGATAGGCGTCGAACCGAGAATATCTTTCTCCAAAAACCAACTGGCCCAAGTCGCCGTAAAGTTCAGTTGTGCCGCATCGGGCGGGATTTTTTGCTTTTGAGCCATGGTTGATTTTAAGCAAATGTAAATAGAGGTGACCAATAGCAATCGGAGCCGGGTTTTCGTTTATATCGTTGGTTACCGTATAAACATGACCCATTTCTTCGATAAGCAGGGGCATTACTGGATACTGGCTTTCAAGAACAAAACGTGTAACCGAAAGGTTGTGGACAAAGCTCCGCTTCAGTCCATTTGGATAAGGGTAGTCACTGGAAAACGCAACTCTATTTGCACCCAAACCAATCCCAAACCTGCCAGCTTCGTTCATGTGGATCCAAGCGTCAGCCAGCCAGGGGTGTTCTCCTTGGTTGGGCTCGACGACTCTGTCCCAGATAACGTCGCGCACTTTGCGGGCGTTGCTTGGAATGTTAACTTCTTCTGTCGCTAGTCTTTCACCGTTGGCATAAACAGCTATCAGCCTAAAAGCATAGAGGTGATTGACGCTGGGGGTATTAGAGGCGATCACCCGGTGATTAGTCTTGCCGCCCTCAGCTTCGACTAGCTGATAAAACCTGGGCCCAAAGCTCTCCAGCATGGTGCGCGATTGAACAATATAGTGGTCGACGCGGCCATTGCTAGCGGGCGGCTTGCGCCAGCTAACGGTAGCTTTGCGCTCTTCTTCGTCATAAGTCACTGTCAGGCTGATCGCTTCTTCGGTGCCAGTGACGGCTACCTCTGCCCTAGCCTCTTGCCAGTCAATAGCCCGGGACAACAAGTCGGCCATTTGGGCTCGTGTCACAACTTCCTCGGGGCAGAAGCGACTGGGGTAGCTACAACCAGGGTCAATCGTCGTTACCACCAGGCGACAACTGGGATGCTGCTGGTGGTAGGCACAATCAGGGCCAATCGTTGTTGCCATCAGGCGGCTGATGTTGTCATGGTGGGGGTTGTCGCTTTTAACATCGACCAGCCGGGCGGGGTTGGCTTCTTCCAGCTCAAAGGCCCGGGCAAAGAAAGTTGCCATCTGGTTTCTGGGCACAGCCCCGTCCGCGCACAGGCCCATGTGTTGATCAGCGCAGTCGGCAGCCACCCCCAACTCAACGAGCCGGGAAATAGGATCGGCGGAACTCGGGTTGTCGAGGACGCGGGTCAGCCAGGTGGCGAACGTCAGGCCGTCGACGGGCTCATCGGGGCAGAACTGCCCTTCAGCGCAATCAGTTCCTGCCAGTATCCCGTCACGGCGCAGCCGGTCGATGCCTTTGGCTTGCGGGCTGTCGGCGGGCACATCGCTGTAGCTTTTGGCAGTTGCATGAACGGGGGTAGGACCGGAATCCGGCGTCGACTGCGATGAGGCTCGTTCGGGGCAGCCGCCGGGCACGATCTCGGTGTCGATGCCGAACCGGCAGCGGTATACATTCAACAAGGCCTCTTGGCTCTGGATCAGCCCGTCGCGCACGTCGATGTCTTGCTGCGACGGGCTCGGCGGCGCAACCCCAGGCGACACGGCGTCGGGATTCGGGCACCCGCCGGGAACTGCATGCACGTCCACACTGAAGCGGCAGCGGTAGGTGTTCAACAGGTTCTCCTGGTCGGCGATAAGCCGATCCCGCACCCCTACATCGCGTGTCGACTGGGCCGACGCCGCTGGCCCCGCCGCGGTAAGCCCGGCCAAGGCCAGCGCCACCGCGAGCACAGTGCCAATGCGAATTCGCCACATCCAACCCACAAACAGCGATTCTAGAGATGTGGCGGTGGTTGAAACGCAACGTGCACCTCGGTAGGGTGTTGAACACCACTCGAGGACGTGGAGCAGTCCTCCCATAAGGACAACGAAATCCGAGGAGGCTGGCTATGCCTGCGAGTGGGCCGCTAGGCGAGGAACGGCGCGTGGCGCTGATTAACCGTCTGATCGAAGCGCTGGGAGAGGAGGAGGCTAGAACCCTGATGGAGAGCCTTCCCCCCGTGCCTTGGCACGACCTCGCCACCAAAGACGACGTCTTTCTCCTCAAAGACGACATCAGAGCCAGCGAAGACCGTCTCCGCACCGAGATGCACGCCGAGTTCACCAAGGTCTATGCCGAACTGCGCAGCATTCGCATCGAGACTGCCGCGGAGTTCAAGACGCTGCGGGCCGAGACCGGGGCTGAGTTCCAAAGCGTGCGGAGCGAAATGGCGCTTCAGTTCGCCAGGCAGACCCGCACCATGGTGTTCACCATGCTGGGGTTGGCGATGCCGACTTGGGGCGCCATCTTGGCTGTCGGTCTGGCCTGAATGGCTGGCCGGTTAGGCCAGAGACGGCATCCAGGCTGGCCGGTCTGCCTCGAAGAAGTCAATGGCTTCGGTATGGGCCAGAGTGAGGCCGATGTCGTCTAGGCCGTTCAGAAGGCGGTGCTGAACGGCGGGGTCGAGGAGGAAGTCGGATTTGACGCCGGCGACGGGGCATACGACAAAGAGCTCTTCGACGTCAATGATGATCTCGATGGATGGGTGAGCGGTAACAAAGTCGAGCAGAGTTCGGACCACTTTTTCGCTCACCTGCACCGGGACCAGGCCGTTCTTGGTGGCGTTGTTGCGGAAGATGTCGCCGAAGCGGGGGGATATGACCGCTTCGAAGCCGTACTGCTGAATGGCCCACACCGCGTGCTCTCGGGAGGAGCCGGTGCCGAAGTTGGGCCCGGCCACGAGGATGCGGGACTCGGCGAAGCGGGTGTCGTTGAGGACGAAGTCGGGATCTTCGCGCCACTCCGAGAACAGTCCCTGCTCGAAGCCGGTGCGCTCCACCCGCTTGAGCCAGTCGCTGGGGATGATCTGGTCGGTGTCCACGTCGCTGCGGTCCAACGGCAGTGCCGTGGCGGTGATGGTCCGAACCGGCTTCATGACAGGTCTCCCGGGGTGGCGAAGGTGCCGGCCACTGCGGTGGCGGCGGCCACCGCGGGCGACACCAGGTGCGTGCGCCCGCCTTTGCCCTGGCGGCCCTCGAAGTTGCGGTTTGAGGTGCTGGCGCAGCGCTCTCCGGGGGCCAGCTTGTCGGGGTTCATGGCCAAACACATCGAGCAGCCCGGTTCCCGCCAGTCGAACCCGGCGGCCTTGAATACCTCGTGAAGGCCCTCGGCTTCAGCTTGGGACTTGACCGCGCCGGAGCCGGGGACCACGAAGGTGCGCACGCCGGACCGGACCCGGCGGCCCTCCACCACTGCGGCGGCCACCCGGAGGTCTTCGATGCGGCTGTTGGTGCAGGAGCCGATGAACACGGTGTCCACCGGGACCTCCCTCAGAGGAGTTCCCGGCTTCAGGCCCATGTATTCGAGCGCTCGGGCCGCTGACTCCCGCCCGCTGCCCTCGGCGAAGCTGTCGGGATCGGGCACGGTGCCGTTGATTGGGGCGACCTGGGCCGGATTCGTGCCCCATGACACGTGGGGTACCAGCTCAGAACCGTCGATCACCACCTCTTTGTCGAAAGCGGCGTCGCTGTCGCTATAGAGGCTGCGCCAGTCATCGAGGGCGGTATCCCAATCCGCCCCATTCGGAGCGTGGGGCCGCCCTTGCAGGTATTCGAAGGTGGTGTCGTCGGGGGCGATCAATCCAGCTCGGGCCCCGGCCTCGATCGACATGTTGCACACCGTCATGCGCCCCTCCATCGACAGCGACCGGATCACCGATCCCCGGTACTCGATGACCGAGCCGATGCCCCCGCCGGTGCCGATGCGCCCGATGATGGCCAGAATCACGTCTTTGGCGGTGCAGGTCACCGGCAGGGTGCCGTCCACCGTCACCGACATGGTGCCGGGCCGCTGCTGGGGGAGGGTCTGGGTGGCCAGCACATGCTCAACCTCGCTGGTGCCGATGCCGAAGGCCAATGCTCCGAACGCTCCGTGGGTGGAGGTGTGGCTGTCGCCGCACACGATGGTCATGCCCGGCTGGGTGAGGCCCATCTCCGGGCCGATCACGTGCACGATGCCCTGGCCAGGGCTTCCCATCGGGTAGAGGGTGATGCTGAATTCCTCGCAGTTGGCCCGCAGCGCCTCCACCTGCTGGCGGGAGACGGGATCAGCGATGGGCCAAGCGATGTTGTCGGTGGGGACATTGTGATCCTCAGTGGCCACCGTGAGGTCGGGCCTGCGCACCGACCGGCCGTTCAAGCGGAGCCCGTCGAAGGCCTGCGGCGAGGTCACCTCGTGGATGAGGTGCAGGTCGATGTACAGCAGGTCGGGCTCGCCATCGGCTTGGTGCACCACGTGGCGGTCCCAGATCTTCTCGCTGAGGGTTCGGCCCATTTGCGCTCCGATTTCTTTTCTTGGGGCTGAGGCTATCGGCTGGCCTCAGACGTGGATGGGTCAGACGATGAACTGCTCGCAGACTGGTTCTGTGCGGGCACCCCCACCGAGTCGAGGGCCATGCTCAGGCAGCCCCAGAAGCTGTCAAAATCGGTGACCACCGATGCGTGGCCGCCCCGATAGGAGAAGACCCGAATGTCTGAGACGCCGTCGGCCAGCTCTTGTTGGAGATAGTCGGGCACCACTTCGTCGCCCAGCGTGCGGATCTGGGCGATCGGCATGGCCAACTCCGCGATCCACGGCGAGGAGTCGAAGTTGAACAGCTCAGTTCCAGCATCGAGTATAGCTTGAGGGTCGCCTCTGAGAACCTCGGCCTGGGCCCAGCGGCCGATATTGGTGCCGATAACGTTGAAGACGGTTTGCTCCCAGCCCCAATGCCGGAGCTTGACCGGGGCCAAACGGGAGGCAGCGGCCACCACCGGGAGTAGCGAGAAGCGCACAGCCCGCAATCCTCGACCCCGAAAACTCGTGGACGTGGCGCCCAGAACGAGCCCGGCCATCCGGTCGGGGGCGGCCCGAGCAGCCATCTGGGCGATAGCGCCGCCCATGGAATAGCCCACGCATACGAAGCGGTCGATTGCCAAGGCGTCGGCCACGGCCAGAACGTCGGCAGCGCAGTCGGAGAACTGGAATCGCCGGGTGGGAAGCCCCTGGCCGTGGCCCCGATGGTCGAACGCCACCACCGAGGCCCGCTGGGACAGCGGCTTGAAGGCCGGGTACCAGTTCAGATCGGCGGTCACCGTCCAGCCGTGCAGCAGCACGACGGTGGGCGAGCCCGGCGGCCCCTCGGTCCGGCGGACGAACACCCGGCCTCGCTCGGGCAGATCGACAAACTCTCCCGGCGGCAGGCTGGGGCCGACCGGGTCGCCGCTACTGCTCAAGGGAGACCGTCCGACCTGCTCCCCGGAGGAGGGCGCCGCTACTGCTCAAGGGACACGATTTGCACGGTAAGCGTGCCCCCAGCGGGGCTCTCATAGGACAAGGTGTCACCCACTCTTGCCCCCAAGATGGCCGACCCCATCGGAGAGGCGGGAGAGATCACGTCGAGGCCGTCATGGCGCTCTTCGATCGATCCCACCAGATAGGTCTCGACATCATTGGAATCTCCGTCGTGGGCCACGGTGACCACCGAACCCACCGCTACGGTGGTCCCGTCGCCTGCCTCAACGATTCGGCAATTCCTCAGCAGCGCGCCGAGCTGGGCGATACGGGTCTCCATTTTGCCCTGCTCGTCTTTGGCCGCGTGGTAGTCGCCGTTCTCACTCAAATCGCCCAGCTCGCGGGCCGCTTCGATCTTGCGGGCGATGTCCACCCGCCCGACCGTGGTGAGCTGCTCGAACTCGGCATTCAAACGGTCGTATGCCGTTTGCGACAGTTCATGGGTTTCCGGCATAGTCAACCAGTTTAGTGTTCGCTTTCAGAGTCTCCGTATTCGTATTCTGATGGTCCATGGCCCACGTAATTGGAGTTGTTGGCGGCGATGGCATAGGCCCTGAGGTCGTCGCCGAGGGCCTGAAGGTTCTGACTGCGGCTGGCGTGGAGCTCGACACGGTGGCTTACGACCTCGGAGGCGCCCGCTATCTGCGGGACGGCACCGTGCTGACCGACGAGATCATGGAGGAGTGGCGGGGACTGGACGCCCTCTACCTGGGGGCGGTGGGGACTCCCGACGTGCCCCCCGGGGTCATTGAGCGGGGGCTCTTGCTGCGGATGCGCTTCGAGCTCGATCTGTACATAAACCGCCGTCCATTCCGGGATCCCGACGGCTCCTTCGAATTCGAGGTGATACGAGAGAACACCGAGGGCACTTACGCGGGCGAGGGCGGGTTCTTGCGCCGCAACACCCCGCACGAGGTGGCCACCCAGGGGTCGGTCAACACCCGGTTCGGGGTGGAGCGCTGCGTGCGCTACGCCTTCGAGCTGGCCCGCAGCCGTCCGGGGCGCCACTTGACCCTGGTGCACAAGACCAACGTGTTGACCTTCGCCGGCGACCTCTGGGAGCGGACGTTCAATGAGGTGGCCGAGGAGTATCCCGACGTGGCCACTGCCTACAACCACGTGGACGCCGCCTGCATCTACTTCGTAGAAGACCCCAAGAGCTACGACGTGATCGTGACCGACAACCTGTTCGGCGACATCCTCACCGATCTAGGAGGGGCGGTTTCCGGCGGTATAGGGCTGGCCGCCTCGGCCAACCTGAACCCCGATCGCACCGGGCCGTCGATGTTTGAGCCGGTTCACGGCTCGGCACCCGATATTGTGGGCACCGGTCGGGCCAACCCCACCGCCGCGATTTTGTCGGCCGCGATGATGGTTGAGTTCTTGGGCGAGACCGACGCCGCCAGTCGGATTCGGGCTGCCTGTGCCGACCCGACAACTCAATATGGGACCACCACCGACATCGGCGATGCCATCGCCGAGCGGGTATAGGTCCGGCGAATAGCAAAGCTGTGAATCCAGAGAGGAACTGAGCACGATGCCAATCGAGACCACGGAGAAGGTGTGGATGGATGGCGAGCTGGTGGACTGGGCGGACGCCACCGTGCATGTTCTCACCCACACGCTTCACTACGGCAACGGCGTTTTCGAGGGCATTCGGGCTTATGAGACCGACGAGGGTGCCGCCGTGTTCCGGCTTACCCCCCACATCCGCCGCCTGTTCGCCAGCGCCAAGATTCTCCAGATCGAGATTCCCTACACGGTGGAGGAGTTGGTGGCCGCCACTAAAGAAACCGTGAGGGTCAACAAGATGACCAGCGGCTACATCCGCCCGCTGGCCTACCTGGGCTACGGCGAGATGGGGTTGAACCCGCTGCCGTGCCAGGTGAACGTGGCCATCGCGGTGTGGCCGTGGGGCGCCTATCTGGGCGATGAGGGGATCAGGAACGGGGTGCGGCTGATGGTCAGCTCCTGGCAGCGCCACGACCCCAACTCCATGCCCACCGCGGCCAAGGGGTGCGGTCACTACATCAACAGCCAGCTGGCCAAGGTGCAGGCAGTGAAGGCCGGCTATGACGAAGCCATCTTGCTGTCGCCCCAGGGCTTTGTGAGCGAGTGCACCGGCGAGAACCTGTTCGTGGTGCGCGACGGCACCATCATCACCCCGCCCACATCGGTGGGGGCCCTGGAGGGAATCACCCAGGACGCCATCCGTACCATGGCCTCTGATTTGGGTATTCCCTATGTGGCCGACAACCTGCTGCGCAGCGACCTGTATCTGGCCGACGAGGCCTTCTTGTCGGGCACCGCAGCCGAGGTCGTGCCCATCCGGTCGGTGGATGACCGCGAGATCGGCGACCCCGGCCCGATCACCCGCAAGATCCAAGAGGTGTTCCAGGACGCGGTGCGGGGCCGGCAGGCCCAATATCGGCACTGGAACGAGCATGTCGACCGTTGAGGCGGCCGGTTCCCGGTCCCTGCCCAGCTCTGTAGAGATCTACGACACCACCCTTCGCGACGGGAGCCAGCTCGAGGGGATCTCCCTCACGGTGGAGGACAAGCTCCGCATCGCCCGCCAGCTCGACTCCCTCGGCGTCCACTACATCGAAGGCGGATGGCCCGGTTCCAACCCCAAAGACGACGAGTTCTTCGCCCGGGCCCGCGACGAGCTGGATTTGGTGACCAGCACCCTGGTGTCCTTCGGCTCCACTCGCCGGGTGAAAGGACGAACCGACGAAGACCTCACGCTGGCCAACCTGGTGGCCTCGGGCACCGAGGTGGCCTGCATCGTGGGGAAGTGCTGGGACTACCACGTACTCGAGGCCCTGCGGACCACCTTGGACGAAGGGGTGGCCATGGTGGCCGACTCGGTGCGGTTCCTGAAGGAGAACGGCATGCGGGTGTTCTTCGATGCCGAGCACTTCTTTGACGGCTACCAGGACAACTCGGAGTACAGCTTGGCGGTGTTGGAAGCGGCCGCGGTGGCCGGAGCCGACCGGCTGGTGCTGTGCGACACCAACGGGGGCTCGCTGCCCACCCGGGTGGAGGACATCGTGGGAGCAGTGGTCGACTACCTGGACACACCGGTAGGAGTCCACCTCCACGACGACACCGGTTGCGGGGTGGCCAACGCCCTATCCGGTGTTCGAGCCGGGGCCACCCAGGTGCAGGGCACCATTAACGGCTACGGCGAGCGCACCGGGAACTGCAACCTGGTGCCCATTATCGCCAACCTCAGCCTCAAGATGGGGGTGGAGACGGTCCCACCCGATCGGCTGGAGCGGCTCACCGCGGTATCGCACCATGTGGCCGAGCTGGTCAATTTCACGCCCGACCCCCAGCAGGCTTATGTGGGGTCGTCGGCCTTTGCCCATAAGGCCGGCCTACACACCAGCGCCATATCCCGGCGGCCGGATGCCTATGAGCACATCAACCCGGCGGCGGTGGGCAATGGCACCCGGTTCGTGGTGTCGGAGATGGCGGGGCGCTCGACGGTGGAGCTCAAAGCCGAAGAGCTGGGCCTCGACCTCGACGGCAAAGCAGTCGGCGAGATCGTGGACACCCTCAAGAAACTGGAGCACGCCGGCTACCACTTCGAGGTGGCCGACGCCTCTTTGGAGCTCCTGATGCGGGGGGCATCGGGGTGGACGCAGCCGTTCTTCGAGCTGGAGTCGTTCAAGGTGGCCACCGAGCACCGGTCGGGTACGGGGGCGCGGGCCTGGAATGAGGTGGCGGTGGAAATGGACACCGAGGCCACCGTGAAGCTCCACGTAGGCGGCGAGCGCAAAGTGGCCACCGGCGAGGGCAACGGGCCGGTCAACGCCCTGCACGCGGCGCTGATGTTGGCATTGGGCGACCGCTATCCGGCGTTCCGGTCGATCTCCCTCATCGACTACAAGGTGCGGGTGTTGGACACCGCGGCGGGCACTGCGGCGGTGACCCGGGTGATTATCGACTCCACCAACGGCGACCGGGTTTGGACCACCATCGGGGTGTCCACCAACATCGTGGAAGCCAGTTGGCAGGCATTGGTCGACAGCCTGGTGTACGGGCTGCTTCACAGCGAAGACGGTGCCGACAAAGAAAGCCGAGGGTAGCGATGGCCGCGCCTGACTATGTCGAAGCTCCGGGGGGTGGCGATGGCCGCGCCTGACTATGTCCCCAATGACACCGCAGTAGCCGACCGTCATTATGTCTCGCCGCCCCGCAGGCCTCAGCCGTGGCTGGCCGACCGGCCGGCCGAGCTGACCGAGGGTCAGCCCATAGGTGCCGGGCTGGGGGTGCCCGGACCCGACCAGGGCTACGCCCTCCGGCTGGCCCGTCGCTTCGAGAGCGAACTGCTGCTGAGCCCAGGAGAGCACGCCGCCGATGCCATCGCCGGATGCGTGGGGGTGGCACTGAAGCGGGCTGCTTTGTTTGGCAGGGCGCCGGTGGCTGCTGACTTAGACGTGGCCTTGCGAGTATTCGGATTCTTGCCCCCAGCCCCTGACAATCCGCTGGTGGCCTGGCGAAAGGAGCTGTTCGCCGGTGTCAGCCATCCCCACCACTACGCCGAGGCCCGGCACCTGGTGGGCCTGGTGCCAGAATCGGTTCTGCGGATGCCTCCCAGCGAAGTCGAGGCCGCCTGTGCCGCAGACAGATCCAATCTGCTGACCCACCAGTGAGCTCGGCTGAGCTGCCGCGAGTCCGGTTCGCGCCGTCGCCCACCGGCTACCTCCACGTCGGCTCGGCCCGAACGGCGCTGTTCAACTGGCTGTTTGCCCGCACCACTGGCGGGACCATGGTGCTGCGGATCGAAGACACCGACGAGAGCCGCAACCGTCCCGAGCTGACCGACGCCATCTTCGAATACCTGGCATGGCTGGGTATCGACTACGACGAGGGGCCGTACTACCAGTCGGAGCGCCGGGAGCGTCACCGGGAGGCGGTGCAGCAGCTGCTGGACGACGGTCGGGCCTATCTCTGCGATGCCGACGACAACGAGTTGCCCGGCAGCGAGATGGCCGACGGTCGGGCGGTGCGGTTTCGGACCCAGCAGGGCACCACGGTGATCGACGACGTAATCCGAGGCGAGGTTGCGGTGGACCACGCCCAGTTGGGCGATTTCGTGATCTGGCGCTCCGACGGCTCGCCCACATTCGTGCTGGCCAACGCCGTTGACGACGCCGACATGGCCATCACCCACGCCATTCGCGGCGAGGACCTGCTGTCGAGCACCCCCCGAGCAGTATTGGTGGCCCAGGCGCTGGGGACCACCCCGCCGGCCTATGCCCACCTGCCCCTGCTGGTGAACGAGCAGCGCAAGAAGCTGTCGAAGCGCCGCGACGACGTGTCGTTGGAGAGCTACCGGCAGCGGGGCTATTTGGCTTCGGCGATGGCCAATTACCTGGCCCTTTTGGGCTGGGGGCCGCGCGATGAGGTGGAGATCCGGCCCATGGCCGAGATCATCGGGCAGTTCCGGCTGGAGGACGTGAACAAGGCGCCGGCCTTCTTCGACCTGGCCAAACTGGAGCACTTCAACGGGGTGTATATCCGAGAGCTCGACTCCGAGGAGCTGCTGGGAGCGCTGGCCCCATATCTGGAATCCGACCAGGTCCCCTGGCCCCCCGAGTGCTACCGGCCCGACGTGGCGGCCTCGATGATTCCGCTGGTGCAAGAGAAGCTACGCACCCTGTCAGGCATCATTCCCCAGTTGGATTGGTTGTTCTGCCCCGAGCCGCCTATGGACGAAAAGTCCTGGGACAAGTCGGTCGTGCGGGGCAGGGCGTCCGCCGAGATCCTCGACCGCACCATCGTCGCCCTAGCCGATTGCCCCTGGGAACCCGACACCGTCAAAGACGCCGTTTTCGCGGCAGGCGAGGCCCACGGCGTCAACCGCTCCAAATCCCAAGCCCCCGTCCGAGTAGCCGTCACCGGCCGCTCAGTAGGGCCCCCGCTGTTCGAACCGATGGTGCAGCACCTGAGCAGAGAAGAGGTCCTCCGCCGACTGCGGAATGCCCGCTCCCAACTCTGATCCTCCTGTTCTAATGCGTTGTTCCTCAGCAGAGGCGGGGGAGTACACTGGCCGCTGCTCTCGGGAGTGGTGTAATAGGCAACACACCGGGTTCTGGTCCCGATATTGGGGGTTCGAGTCCTCCCTCCCGAGCTTGGTGCTTCCGCAGGTGGCGCAAGAACGGTGGCATGGGTAAGACTGTCTGCCGCGTTGTATAGCCGGTACGCCGTCAAGAGAAGCGCGCCGGTCCATTGAAGGGGGAAACGTGAAGCATCTCCGTTGGACTATAGGCCTTCTGGCCATCTTCGCTTTGGTCGCGGTTTCCTGCGGCGGCAACGACGATTCAGGCGGCTCGGCCCCTGCGGCTGCGCCTACCGAAGCTCCAGACGATTCCATGGACGAATCGGGCGGCACGGCTGACGACATGGACGATTCCATGGGCGACGACTCGATGGACGATTCCATGGGCGACGACATGGACGATTCCATGGGCGACGACTCGATGGACGATTCCATGGGCGACGACATGGGCGACGACTCCATGGACGATGAGATGGACGATTCCATGGACGACGAGATGGACGAGTCCGACGCCGAGCCAGTGGCCACCGAAGAACCCGAAGTCGACCCGTGTGAGGCCGTGGACCTCGAGGCCACCGACATCGGGATCACCTCCGACACCATCACCGTGCTGGTAATGGCCGATGTCGGCTCCCCGCTGGCCCCCGGCCTGTTCCAAGGCTCCATCGACGGGGTCAAGGCGTGGGCCAACCAGGTGAACTCCGAGGGCGGCCTGGCTTGCCGCCAAATCGAAGTCCTCGAGCACGACTCGGCCATCAACCCCACCGAGACCACCAATGGTTTCCTGGTGGCCTGTGAAGAAGCGTTTGCGCTGGTGGGCACGACGGCGCTATTCGCTCTAGACACCACCGATCTACAGAGCTGCGCCGATGCTCAAGGCAACGAAATCGGAGTACCCGACTTCGCCTACATCACCACTGAGCCGCCGCACCAATGCTCGGTCGTGACGTTCGCTACTAGTCGGCCCAACAGCGAATGTCCCTACGCCGGCACCGGCGACCGGGCCGTGCAGAGTCAGGTCGGCCACGTGCAGTACCTCCTCGAGAACGTGTCTTCGGAGCTCAACGGCGTGTATTTGATTCCCTCCGATCTGCCCTCAACCATCGCTACGTCTATGCCTCAGGTAAGGGCCTTCCAGGAGATCGGCGTCGTCATTGACGGAGAGCCCGGTATCAGCGGCTTCACCACCCAGTCGGAGTACGGCGCTTTCATCCAGATCATGCGGGACAACACTTCCAACTTCGCCTACTCCGGCTCTGACGATCAGTCCATGATCAAGTGGCGCAGTGAGGCCGAAGCTCAAGGCCTGGACGCCGACAGTGTTATCTGGATGTGCCAGTTGGCCTGCTACACCCCCAGCTTCCTTGAAGCCGGCGATGTGATTGAGAACACCTACATATGGATTTGGTTCCTGCCTTTCGATGAGGCCGACACCAACCAAGAGCTGGCTGACTTCATGGAGGCCATTGATGACCCGTTCCCGCCAGCATGGGCAGCGGGCTCGTGGGCCGACGGCGTGCTCTTCGAGCAGGTCGTGAATGAAATCGTGGCCGAGAGCGGCCCCAACGCCTTGACCCGTCAGGCGGTGCTGGACGGCGCCCGCAATCTGACATCCTTCGACGTGAACGGCTGGTGGAGCCCAGCGGACTACTCCACCACCGAGAACATCATGCCCTGCTTCATGCTGATGCAGGTGCAGAACAACGAGTTCGTTCGGGTGCATCCCGCCGAGCGGGGCGAACTGGACTGCAACCCCGACAACGTGGTTGGCCTGACCAGGGACTGGGGCGCTGAGTTCGGCGGCTAGCCGGCATAACAGGAAGCAGGCCGGGAAGGGCTGAGCTCTCGTGATATTCGGGGTACGTCATTCGGTTGCGGTTGCTGCCGCACTGGGGACGTTGGCGGCAGTGATCATCGCTGTCCTCACCTGGAAAGGCGCCCCGGTCACCAGCGAGACCTTCCTGGTCACCACCTACATCGGGCTCTTTTTGGGGGCCCTGTGGGCCATGTACGCCACCGGTCTGGTGGTGGTGTACACCACCACCGGGGTCTTCAACTTCGCCCAGGGAGCTATCGGCGTGTTCGCCGCCTTCCTGTACTGGGAACTCCATGTAAACCGGGACTGGCACTCCATCCTCGCCCTGTTCGTGGTGGTGGGCCTGTTTGCCCCCGCGCTGGGCGTGGTGCTGGACATCTTGATCATGAGGCGCCTGCGCACCGCGTCGCTGGTAGTTCAGCTCATGGTGACGGTGGCGATCATGGTGCTGCTCCTATCAGTGGTGGGCGACATCTGGGAGGCCGACACCCCCCGCCGGGTGCCGTACCTGTTCGGCATCAACAACGGGATCGACCTCGGGCCGTCTCAGCTTCCCTGGCACCGGCTCATCGTGTTCGTGGTGGCTATTGCCATCGCCGTGTCCATGCGGTTCTTGCTGCGCCGCACTCGAATCGGGACGGCGATGCGGGCGGTGGTGGACAACCGGGAGCTGGCCGCCCTCAACGGGGCTCGCCCCAATGTGGTGTCGTCCACCTCGTGGGCGCTGGGCTCCATGATGGGGGCGCTGGGTGGCATCCTCATCGCTCCCGAGCTGGGACTCGACCCAGCCACTTTGAACAACGTGGTCATCATTGCCTTTGCCGCCGCTGCGTTCGGCGCGCTGAGGAACCTCCCACTGGCGGTGGTCGGAGCCATGTTGATCGGCCTGCTGCGGGCTCACACCGGGGCATGGCTGGACTTTGGGCCAGATTTCCGCTTCGCCCACCTCTCCATCGCCCCGCTGCTATTGCTGTTCGTGGTCATCGCTTTGCCCCAGGCCCGCCTGGAGGTGGGACGGCTGGCCCATCACCTCCGCCGCCACGAGCGCTACACCAAATGGTGGGAGGGGCTCTTGGGCTGCGGGGTGGTCATCCTTTTGGCCGCGGCGTTCTCTGGCGGTTGGCTGGACTTCGGCGGCTGGGACCCCGGCGCCTGGGGGAGCCGGGAGCTGAACTCGGCCAATGAGGCCATGGCATTGGCCCTGATCGGCTTGTCGTTGGTGCCTTTGATCGGCTGGGCCGGCCAGATCAACTTCGCTCCGCTGGCCTTTGCCGGATTCGGCGCGTTCGTCTACCTCAAACTGGCCGGGGACACCGGCAATGGCTACTGGATCCTTATGGTGGGATTGCTGTGCGCGCCGCTGGGCGCCATTGTGGCCCTACCCGCCGCCCGTCTGCGGGGCCTGTACCTGGCCCTCATGACTATGGCCTTCGCCCAGGCCATGTCGCTGATCTTCTTCCCCCATCCGTGGGTTATGCCCATCATCGGCACCGGTCGGCAGTTCCCCCATATCGACCTATTCGGTATCACCTTCGACGACCGCCGGGGCTTTTTCATGCTGATGGTGAGCGTATTCGCCATCTTTGTGTACGCGTTGGTGCTGTTGCGTAGGTCTCGCTACGGCCGAAGATGGATGGCTATCAACGACTCGCAAGCGGCTGCGGCCACCCTTGGCGTGCCGGTGGTGTGGACCAAAGTAGTGGTGTATGCCGTCTCAGCCTCAATGGCAGGAATCGCCGGGGTGTTCTGGGCCACCGTGTCGGGCAATGTCGACAGCGTCCAGGGATTCGATCTCCTCTTAGGTTTCAACATCGTGCTTTTGGTAGCGGCTGCGGGGGTATCCATTCCCATGGCCGGGATCTTCCTGATCTTTATCCCGTTGTTCAAGGGTTTTGGCCTTCGCTTGGAGGACGCCGGCAACGTCGACTTCCTGGTCACTCTGCTCGACATCATGACGACATACGGACCTGGGTTGATGGTGCTGGGCATGGTGTTCAACCCCCGAGGGGCCATATTCGAGATGGGACGGGGCTTCTCGCCCATCCTGCCGTGGCGCAGCGACGCTCGGGCAGAGATCGCGGCCGAGAATGCCCAGAAACGCGAGCCGGAGATCGGCGAGCTGGGGCTAGAGCGTCCGTTCACTCCCGAAGAGGTGATCGCCATCGATCGGCGGTTGGAGATCTTGGACGATGTCGTTCCGAAGGAGGGTTATGGCACTTCTCGAAGCTGAGCAAGTGGTCATGCGCTTCGGCGGCGTGGTGGCCCTCGACAACGCCTCGGTGGACATCGACTCAGGTGAGGTTACTGGCCTCATCGGCCCCAACGGCGCGGGCAAGACCACGCTGTTCAACGTGGTCACCGGCTTGTTGCCCCCCACCAGCGGCAGGGTGAAGTTCGACGGGCACGACATAACCCGGTCCACCGTGGCCAAGCGGTCGCAGATGGGTATCGCCCGCACCTTTCAGAAGCTGGAGGCGTTCAACACGCTGAGCGCGTTCGACAACGTGCGGGTGGCGGTGGAGAAGAACCACCGGGCCAAGTGGAAGCACCGGAGGGTGGGCGAAGTGGCCCACGAGATGCTGGGCAAGGTGGGCCTCGATGAAGTGGCCGATGTAACTGTGGGCACGCTCCCCACCGGCAGTGCCCGGCTGGTTGAGTTGGCCCGTGCGTTGGCCTGTCGGCCAAGGGTGCTGCTTTTGGACGAGCCGTCTTCTGGATTGAACGAGGAGGAGACCACTTCCATTGGCCAGCTGCTGCTGGAACTAGTCGCCGACAAAGACAACGATCTCGCAGTATTGCTGGTGGAACACGACATGAGTTTCGTGATGGGTGTTTGCGCCCGCATCCATGTGCTGGACTTCGGCAAGATCATCGCGGTGGGCACCCCCATTGAAGTGCAGGCCGATACTGCGGTTCGGGCTGCCTACTTGGGGAGTGACGAGTTTCGGGCGGCTTACACGGGGGTCGACGAATGAGCGCCGAGGGGGCAACCCCGCTGTTGGAGCTGGTCGGCATCCGGGCCGGCTACGGCACCATCGACGTGCTTCACGGGGTGGACCTCCGGGTCATGCCCGGCACGGTGTACGCCCTGTTGGGACCCAACGGGGCGGGCAAGACCACCACGCTGGGGGTGGCCAGCGGCCAGATCCAGCCCCACGCTGGCTCGGTGCTGCTCGACGGCCACGAGGTGAACGGGGTCTCCCCCGACCGCCTGGCCCGAGCCGGGGTGTGCCTTATCCCCGAGGGCCGAGGCATCTTCCCCAACCTGACCGTGGCCGAGAACCTGAGAATGTCCACCTACGCCGGCGTGTCCTACAAGCAGGTGCAGGAGCGGGCCTTCGCCCAGTTCCCCCGCTTGCAGGAACGCCGCACCCAGATGGCGGGCACATTGTCGGGAGGCGAGCAGCAGATGCTGGCCATGTCCCGAGCGCTGTCCACCGACCCGGCCATCTTGATGCTCGATGAGCTGTCTATGGGGCTGGCCCCCATCATCGTGGAAGAGCTCTACGAACAGGTGGCGACCCTGGCAGAAGCCGGACTCTCCATCCTGATCGTCGAGCAGTTCGCCCAAGCAGTTTTGGGAGTGGCCAATGAGGCTGCCATCATGCTCCACGGTCGCATCCAGCGCACTGGGCCGCCCGAAGAAATCGCCGAAGAATTGACCGCCGCCTACCTAGGCATGTCCTGAGGAGAAGACTATGAGTGATGCAACCGACGCCGCGGGCGACAGCGGCCGGCTGGAGGAGTTCCACCAAGAGGTGGCCCAGCTCCGGGCCTCCGGCGGCCGGGCCAATCCCGATCGATGGGTGTTCCGCATCGGGTTGATCCTCACGATTGTCGGCCTGGCCTTTACCGTGGTCTCCTTCTTCTTGACCGGCAAGCCCTACGACACAGAGGGTGGCAATCTCCATCAGTCCAACCACATCGACCTGGTCGTTTCCGCCATATTCGGCCTCACCCTCACGTTCATCGGCCTGGTGATGATCGCGATCAGCTCGTTCAAGCGCTTCATGCGCTATTGGCTGGTGCGCCTCATCTACGAATACCGCGAGCAGACCGACCGGGTGGTCGGCAGCTAACCAAGGCCAGCCGAATACCGCTCAGAGTTCGTCTAACAGGGCTCTGAGGCAGTCGCTGGAGGGGTTCTCCAGCCAGAAGGGGTTGTCGGCGGGCATCTCGCCCCGCAACACCGTGCGGTTCATCACCCTCACCACGATGGCGGTGTAGCGCGCCGCGGCGAAAACCTCGTACCAGGTGGTGTCGCCCGGGTCATGGCCCGCGTGGGAGGCGTAAAGATCGCGCTGTTCGGCCCGGGTGGGCTCGCCATCCAGGCGGGGCTGGTTGCCCATGTGCTCGTGCGACCACCGGTCGAACATGAGCCACCACCCCAGGTCCACCAGCGGCGAGGAGATGCAGGCAGCCTCGAAGTCGGTGACACAGGCCGGCTCGAAGTCCTGCCAGATGATGTTGCCGGGTCGACCATCGCCCCAGTTCAGACACAAGCCGTCGTCGGAGGGCATGTTCTCGTAGAGATAGGCGAAACCGGCCTCAAGCACCGGGTGGCCTCGGCCGTTCAGCTCCCGGTCGGAGTAGTCCCGCCAGATCCTCACCTGGGTGTCGGTTCCCGGTCGGTCACCGGTGGCCACCAACCAGTGAAACCCGGCCGCCTCCCAGTCGATGCCGTGAATCTGGGCCATGGTCCGCAGACCCCGGTCCACCAGCTGGCGGCGCTGTTCGGGCTGGGCGTCGAAGAAAAAGCCAGCGCTGGTGTAGATGGGATCTTCCCGGGGGATGTCGCCGTCCACGAACCCCATCACGAAGAACGGGCCTCCGAGCACGGTGTCGTCGGCTTCGTAGCCCACCAAAGGGGCGATGGGGGCGTCGCTGTGGGCGGCCACCGCGGCCATGACCCGGTATTGGATGTCCACCTCGACATCGAGCTCACCCGGCGCCTGCTGGGGGTACACCGGCGGCTCGGGCAGTTCTCGGCGGACAACAAACCGCTCGACAGTAAAGTTGGCACCCCGATCAATGGCCGCGTCGAACAGTAGGGTCTCCGCCGAATAGCCGCCCGAGGGAACTTCGAAGGAGCCCACGTCCACGCTGGAAGCACCCAGCCGGTCGGCCAGCCACCCGGCCAGCGGCGCCCGCAGCTCCTCCCTCTCCATTGTCCCGCCGCTCACCGCTTGAACTGGGTCCCCCGAGGGCGGTGGGTGGCTCCGAGGCCAGGACTGGGTGGCACCGTCCGCCGAGCCGCCTCGGAGACAGGACCCGCTGCCCGGACGCGCGCTAGGGGAAGAGCGGCGTGCATTTACTTGTATTCCTCGGCCCGGGGAACTTCGTAGAGCGGGTCGGGGGTCATCTCCAGCGGGCCGCCGTACTCGATCCGCTGGCGGGTGCTGCGGTGCAGCGGGTCTTTGTCCAGCTTGGGGATCACATGGGTGCCGAACAGCCGGATGGTCTCCAGGCAAACCTCATGGTCGAGCTGGATGGGGAGGCCGAACGACACCTGGTCGCAGCCGATCTCGTCGTAGCGCTTGACTTGCTCCAGCACCTCGTCGGGGTCGCCGCACAGCAGGAAGCCGGCCTCGATGCGCTCCTCCACGTCTTCGATGGTGGGCTCGGGGACCAGCTCGGGGTAAACGGGCAATCCCTCGGGCTTGGGGAAGGTGTCGTGGTACTTGAACACCAGCGACTGGAGGTAGCTGAGCTGCATCTGCTCGACCACCACTCGGCGGGCCTCCTGTCCGTCTTCCAGGCAAACCAGGCCATTGGCGATCATCACGTTGTCGTTCACGTACTCACCGGCGGGCTCGGCGGAGGGGATGGCGTTCTTATAGGCCTCCACGTGGGGGGCCATGTCGTAGATGGCCGACACGTTGAACCCCAGCACGCCGAGCCCATGGCGGGCGGCCTTTTCATAGGTGGGGGTGTTGCCCGCGGCCACCCACATGGGCGGATGCGAGTGGCAGTAGGGCTTGGGTAGCACATTGAAGGTGCCCCAGGTACCGGTTTCGGGGGTTTGGAAGGCGGCGCCGTCGGGATGGGAGTAGGCGGTGCCGCCCCAGATCTTCTTGAACTCCCAGATCACCTCGTCCCAGTTGGCCTTGGTATCCGACGGGTCGAGGCCGAAGCCGCCGATCTCATGGCTGCCCGCTCCTCGGCCGGTGCCGAACTCGAACCGGCCCTTGCTCATGTGGTCGAGCATGGCCACCCGCTCGGCCAATTTGATGGGGTGGTTCACGATGGGGTTCAGGTTGAAGATGCCCGACCCCATGTGGATCTGGGAGGTCTGGGCGAAGGAGTAGGCCATGAACACCTCGCTGGCCGACGTGTGGGAGTAGTCCTCCAGGAAGTGGTGCTCGCTCACCCAGATGTACTTCCAGTTGTGCTGGTCGGCGACCCGTACGATCTCCAATTCGTTCTCGAAGGACTGATGCTCCCAGTAGGGGCTGCGGGCCCCGCCCCGACGGGGCGATCCCTGCAAGAAAATGGCGAACTCCACGGTGTTCCTCCCTCTATGGCTGCGGCCCGCAGAATACTCGCCGGTTTCTGGGCAGGCTCAGCCCGACGAAAGGTCCAGAACAACCCGGCCGATCACCTCGCGGGATTCCAAGGCCCTCATGGCTTCAGGAAGTTCCTCTAGCGGATAAGAGGCCGTGACCACAGAGGCAATGCTGCCCGCGTCCCAGAGCGCGCTGAGCTCGCGGTGGTCGGCCAGCCGCTCCTCTCGGCTGTAGCGGGCCGGAATGGCCCCCACCACCGAGTAGTTGCGCTGTACCACATGGCGGACGTTCACGGGCGCCCACTCGCCGCTGGCGAACCCGATGAGCACGATTCGGGCGTCGCGGGCCACGCACCGGGATGCGGCGGTATAGGCGTCGCCCCCCACCGGGTCGTACACCACGTCCACCCCTCGCCCGTCGGTCAGGTCCATGACCGCGGCGGCGATGTCTCGCACCCGGTGGTCCACCGTCTGGTGGGCGCCGAAAGAAGCCGCCACTTCGCAGCGCTCTGGTCCGCCGGCCACCCCGATAACCCGGGCCCCCAATGCCGCGCCCAGCGAACAGGCCGCCGCCCCGGTGCCCCCGGCCGCCCCCAGCACCAGCAGCGTCTCGGCCGGTGCCAGTCCGCCTCGGCGCACCAGGCCGATCCAGGCGGTGTGGTACGGGATCAAGAATCCCGCCGCGGCGGCGTCGTCCATGGAGTCGGGCACGGTGAACGCCGAGCCCCCCAGCCCGAGGCACAACTCGGCGAATCCGCCGTCGCCGGTCTGAAACGAGGTGACCGCCATCACCCGCTGGCCGGGTTCCAGGTCTACTCCGTCGCCGGCTTCGACGACGGTTCCGCACACTTCTTGGCCGGGGGTGAAACAACCCTTCGAGGGTCCCAGCGGGTACACCCCTCGGCACATGAACACGTCAGGCAGGCCCACGCCCACCGCCCCAACTTTCATCAGAAACGTTCCCTCCCGAGGATCGGGCGCGTCCCTGTCGGTCAAGCGCAGTACCTCTCCCGGCGCTCCCGATCCTTCGACCACCCAAGCTCGCATTTGCCTAGCTTTCCCCATTCGGCCAGCCAAGTGCGAAGCTAACGCCATGGCCGACCGGTACGGATTGGAAACCATCACCACCGAGATCGACTCCTCTGGAGTGCTCACCGCCACGCTGAATCGGCCTGATCGGGGCAACGGTCTCAACAAGCAGATGCACCTCGATCTGCGGGACCTCTATCGCCGCATAGCCACCGACGCCGATGTGCGTGCGGTGGTGCTCACCGGCGCGGGCCGGTCATTCTGCGTGGGCGCCGACTTCGCGGTCATGGAGGAGAATCTGGAAAGCGGTTATCCCGAGGGCCGTCCCGACCTGCTCGACGACGGCATCGACATCGCCCGAGGCGCGCTTCGGGTGCGCCAGCCGATGGTGGCCGCGGTCAACGGCCACGCCATCGGCCTGGGAGCGTCGCTGGCGCTGTTCTGCGACATCGTCTATCTGAGCGACGCCGCTCGGATCGGCGACCCCCACGTGAATGCGGGGCTGGTGGCCGGCGACGGGGGAGCGGTGCTGTGGCCGATATTGGTGGGGCTCAACCGGGCCAAAGAGCTGCTCATGACCGGCGACTTGCTCGACGCCGCCCAAGCGGAGCGATTCGGCCTGGTCAACCATGTGGTTCCCACTGATGAGGTTCTGGCCTCGGCGGTCGCCATGGCCCAGCGACTGGCGGCCGGGCCCCGACACGCCATCGAGTTCAACAAGCGGCTGTGCAACAAAGAGCTGGAAGACCGGGTGAACCGCTTCTACGATCTGGCCTTCGCCCTGGAGGCCATCACCTTCGACACCGACGACCATCGCGAGGCGGTGGACGCTTTCTTGAACAAGCGCACTCCGAACTTCGGCGGCGGGGCGAAAGGCTGACCGTGGCCAACCACAAGCTCTACATCCACGAGTTCATCGACATCATCGGCCAGAACCGGGCCAACTACATGCACCACATGACGGCTAACTGGTCGCCCATCGCCCAAGACGAGCGCGACCAGTTCTGCTACGGGGTGTGGGGCATCGTGGGCACCACCAGGGGATGGCCCCAGGTGCTGAATCTTTGGGAGGAGGATGGCTGGGACGGCATGGCTACCTCGTTTCGCCATGAGTGCCAGGGTGCCGGCATGCAGGATCCCAAGCTGGCCAAGTGGTGGGCCCAGGCGGCCAACTACCGCCGCTCGGGCACCGACCGGCTGCTGGTGCCCGCCCCGTGGACCCGCACGATCGAGGAGCTATGCGCCGACGGCGTGACCGGCGAGTGCTATGCCCACGAGCAGGTAAGCCTCAAGCGGGGCGCGTCAGCCGAGTTCTTGGAGCGTGTGCGCACCGACGCTATCGCCGCCTATGAGCCCTTCGGCTGGGAGCTGGCCGGGGCGTGGGAAACGGCCATGGTGGCCGACGATGAGGCCTTCTTGCTGTGGGCCATCCCCACCTGGGAGGCGTGGGCCGACTTCGAAATGGCCCAGCGCAGCGATCCGGGGCTTGTTCTATGGCGGGCCGGGGTGGATCACTTGGTGGAAGGCTGGCACCGGTTCCTGCTGGTCGACGCCCCCCTCAGCCCGTTCCGAACCGGCCGCCAGCCCCACCGCAGCGACCGGATCGACTATGAGGATCTCTAAGGGCTAGACCGCGATCTTGTAGAGCTCGGCGGCGTTGTCCTGGAGCACCTTGCGGGCTACGTCGTCGTCCACATCGCCCAAGGCGTTCGACGCCTGCTCAAGGCCGAAGGGATACAGGCAGGTGGGGTGGGGAAAGTCGGTCTCGAACAGCACGTTGTCGGGGCCGATCTGATTGATGAGCAAGTCGGGTGACAGGTCCTCGAACCAATAGCAGCCGTACATCTGGCGGCTGAAGTACTCACTGGGCCGCAGGCTGAACTGGGCCTGCACGTCGGTGCGGAGCTGGTCCATCTGGTAGTCCAGCGACTCCAGCACGAACGGGATCCAGCCAATCCCCGACTCCACCGACACGATCTTGAGCGTCGGGTGCCGCTCCAGCACTCCGGAGAAGATCAGGTTGGCCAGCACTCGGGCGTTGGTGAGGTACATCATGGCCGAGCCGATGGCCAGCTTCTGGTCGTCGCCCTGCGATGGCCACGGAGAAGTGCCGTACCAGCCCATCGAGCTCTCGCTGGCCCCGATGTGGAAGTTGGCCGGCAACTCCTGGTCGCAGCAGAACTCCCACAGTGGCCGCCAAGCCTCCTCGCCCAGGTCGGGCAGCCCCCGCAGCTGCGGATCGCTGCACATCACGATGCCCCGAAGGCCCAAGCCGACGATGCGCTCGGCCTCGGCCATGGAGCCCTCGATGTCCCACCACGGGATCAGCCCCATCGGGAACAGCCGCTCGCCGGAGTTCTCCTGGATCTCGGCCATGGCGTCGTTGTACACCGACACGCATAGCCGCTTGAGCTCCCCGTCCTCGATCTGGCCGAACTTCTGGCTGCCGAAGCCGGCCAGGTTGGGATAGATGATCTGGGCGTGGATGCCGAGCTCGTCCATAATCTCCACCCGGGCGTCCATGTCGTAGGCCCCTGGGTGGACCTCGTCGATAGTCCAGCCCATGAAGTCGGTGCCCAGCGCCTTGCTGCCGTCAGGGCGCACCACCCCGCTGGCGGTGGCGAAGCCCAGGGGCTCCCCGTCGAGGATCCAGTGGGGTCGTCCGTCCACATCGGCCACCTTCGGGAGGCGGTCGGCATAGGCCGCGGGCGCCCGGCTGCTCCATAGGTCGTGAGGCTCAGTTAGATGGGTGTCGACGTCAATTACTCGGATCTGATCTCGCATTGCGGTCATGTCCAAGTCTGTCATGTTTTGACTCCAACCGGCGGGGCGGCAGGTCAGGTCGAGGCCCCATCTGCCAGGTAGGCGCGGGCGATGGTGAGCACTGCCTGGGCGAGTGGGCCGTTGGCCATGAGATCAGAGTCTTCGGCGGGCATTCGGCGGGTGGCGACACGGCACCAATGGCTGGCCGAGCCGGTGATGCTCTGGGGGGCGAGATCGTCGCCGTAGCTCCAGGTTTGTCCCGACGGTGATGTCAGCTCCAAGCGGAGTTCCGACAGCGGAGCCGGCGGGGTCACACTCTGGCTGCGGAAGGCGTAGGGGAGGGCTCGGTAGCCGATGTGGGCCACATGGCGGAGTCGGTCGGTGTCAACCGGCTCAAGGCCAACGGTCGTGAAGCAGTCCAGCCCATGGGCCCAGGTCTCCATGAGCCGAGCGGTGGCGAAGGAGCGGCAGGTCATGGGGCCGTCGCCCCAGATCACCGTGGTTTTGGCATCCAGCGTGGCCATTGCCTCCAAGCTGGCGGCCCGAGAATGCCGCCAGTTGTCCAGCAATTCGGTCGGATCATTCGGCAGGGGCCGGTCGGGCCAGCGGCCGGTGAGGCCGAACACCTGGTCGCTGTGGCCGGTGAGCGCCAGAAGGGCCGCCCCCTCGCTCACATCGAGATGATGGATTTGGTGGGCCAGCGTCCACCCCGGCGACGGCGACGGCTTGGCCCACAAGTCTGAGGGCAGAGGAGCCATCAGATCGTCCAACACCCGATGCTCGGCGGCGAGGTCGCCCAACAACACGTCGTCCATGCAACGAATGTACTGATCGGGGTTGGGGGTTGCCCGGCAGCGGTTAGGCCAACGAATGTACTGATCGGGGTTGGGGGTTGCCCGGCAGCGGTTAGGCCAACGAATGTACTGATCGGGGTTGGGGGTTGCCCGGCAGCGGTTAGGCCAATGAATGTACTGATCGGGGTTGGGGGTTGCCCGGCAGCGGTTAGGCCAACGAATGTACTGATCGGAGTTGGCCACTAGAGTGGCGCAGGTCTAATGGTCCAGGGGGAAATAATCGGGTGGGCGAGTTCATCCAATTGCTAGTGAGCGGGGCCATCGCCGGCTCCATCTACTCGCTGATCGCCGCCGGGCTCACACTCAGCTATACGTCCACCGGCATCTTCAACCTGGCCTATGGGGGCATCGCCTACACCTCGGCGATGCTCTACTTCCAGCTCATCAATGCCCTGGGGATCGAGAGCCTGGGCATGCGGCTGCTGTCGTTCTTCCTCGTGGTGGTGGTGTTCTGCCCGCTGCTCGGCCAGCTCCTGAACGTGGCGGTGTTCCGCCCTCTGGCCCGGGCCAACGACGCGGCCAAAGTCATGGCCACTATCGGAATTCTGGTGGCTCTGCCTGCCCTAACCGACTTGATCGTCGACTTGGGCACCAAGACGTGGGATTGGGGCCTCCAGAGCACCGACTATGTGTTCCTTACTCCCGGGGTGTGGAAGGTGCCCAGCGAGACCTGGACCTACGACCTCGGCAGCTTCGACTTGCGCATCAGCAGCAACCAATGGGCGGTGCTGGTGGTGGCCGTGGTTGTGGCGGTGGCGCTGTGGGCGCTGATGCGCCACACCCGAATTGGGCTCCAGATGCGGGCAGTAGTGGACCGCCCCGATTTGGCCGGATTGCGGGGGGTCAGCGAGTCGTTCACCTCGTCGGCCGCTTGGATCATCGGCACCATGCTGGCTGGGCTGGCCGGGGTGATCGGAGCCCCGGTGTTCAACTCGCTTGAGTCCAATCAATACAACGTGTTCATGTTCATCGCCACCGCGGCCGCGGTGGTGGGTGGCCTTCGCTCCATACCGCTGGCGTTTGCCGGTGGCGTGGCCTTGGGAGTGGTCACCAGCTGGGTGGGTCGGTACGCCACGTTTGCCCAGGACATTCGGGGGTTCGAGAGCTCGGTGCCGTTTGTGGTGCTGTTGGTGGGGCTGCTGTTCATGGCCCGGGAGCGCACCCGCCGCAGCGGGGTGGTGGCCGACGCTCCCCCCGCAACCGACTACACCAGCGACCTCCCTGCATGGCGAGTGCGATTGCCCTGGATGGCGGGCGCGGCTTTCATCGTGCTTCAGGTATTCGTCTTCGCCGATCAGTTCTGGCTGGGGCTGTGGGTCACCGGCTTGGCCTTTGGCTTGGTGTTCATGTCCTGGGTGCTCCTCACCGGCCTTGGCGGCATGGTCAGCCTGGCCCAGGCCGCCTTCGTGACCATGGCCGCCATGACCGCCGGATTGATCTTGGACAAGACCGGGCTGCCGTTCATTCCCGCGCTGATCGTGGGGGTGATCATCGCCGGAGTGCTCGGCGTTATCGTGGCCCTGCCCGCCCTGCGATTGGGCGGTTTGCCATTGGCGCTGGCCACCCTGGCGTTGGCCTTCATGAGCGAGAGGGTGCTGTTCGAGTGGAGTTGGTTCAAGAACGGCCAAGGCACCAAGGGGTGGGACATACCCCGCCCCGAGCTGGGCCCCTTCGACTTCGAGGATGAGAAATCCCTTGCCGTGCTGTTGGTGATTCTGGTGTTGGCCGCGGCCTGGTTGGTGCGGAACCTCCAGCGTTCGGTCACGGGCCGGGCCATCATCGCGGTGCGCAACTCCGAGCCCGCCGCGGCCACCTCGGGCCACTCAGTGGTCCGCACCAAGCTGGCTGTGTTTGCCCTCTCCGCGCTGTTGGCCGGTTTCGGCGGGGTGTTCTTCGCCACGTTCATCGGCAATGTGACCCCGTTCACCGCGACGACTCAAGCCGGGCTGTTCTGGTTGGCCGTGGTGGTCTTGGTCGGTATCCGCCGGCCCGGTGCCGCGGTGATGGCCGGCATCATGGTGGCGGCCAGCGGCCACACCTTCGGTACCGGTTGGCACTGGGAGTGGATGGAGTCGTGGCACGTGGTGCTGGTGGCGTCGGTTTTCGGGGCGGCAGCGTTGGCCACCGCTATCCGGGACCGCCAAGTCGGGCTGCCGTTCTCGCCTCCCATAATCGGCGTGCTGGCAGTGCTGGCCTTCATCTGCTTGGCCCGGGTGTACTCGTGGTATCCCATCGACTGGGACGGGTTCGACCAATACGACGAGGCCCGCAACATCACCGCCTTCATGTTCGGTATCGGTGCCATGCAACTGGCCCGTGAGCCCGATGGAATCTTGGCGTTTACCGCTGCTCAGAACCGAGTCCGCCGCGATGCATGGCGCCGGCGGCTCGCGGTATGGAGCGAGGGTGCTGTCGTTGCCGAACGAGCTCCAGCCGATGTCAGTCCTCCGGTCGCAGCCATGGCCACCTCGGAGCCTTCTGAGATTCCAGAGTCAGCCGAATCATCGGGCGACCAGTACGCCGGCGACCATCCGCCAGCCCTGGAACTCGTGGGTGTGCGGGCCAGCTATGGCCTAGTGGAGGCCCTTCATGGGATCGACCTGTCAGTGCCCAGAGGGGAGATCACTGCGCTGCTGGGCCCCAACGGTGCGGGCAAATCCACCACCTGTGCGGTGGCCTCCGGCCTTCTGCCTGCCACTCACGGTGTCATCCGGCTCGACGGGGAAGATATTACAGCACTGCGCAGTCATCGCCGAGCTCGCCGGGGCGTCGTGTTGGCCCCCGAGGCCCGGGGTATATTCAGCGGGCTGACCGTTCGGGAGAATATGCAGCTCTGGCTGCCCAACCCCGACGACCGCGAGCTGTGCTGCGAGCGGTTCCCCATCCTGGGGGAGCGCCAGAACCAGTTGGCTGGCAACCTTTCCGGAGGCGAGCAGCAGATCCTCACTTTGGCCCCGCTGTTGGCCCATCCTCCCGAGGTGCTGATTGCCGACGAGCCGTCGCTGGGATTGGCCCCGCTAATCGTGAACCAGATCCTTGAGCTGTTCATCGAGTTCAAAGAGCGGGGTGTGGCACTGCTGTTGGTGGAGGAGAAAGCCCGCGACGTGCTGGAGATCGCCGACTCGGTGGCCTTCATCAGCCTGGGGCACATCACCTGGCATGGCCCCCGTTCGGAGGTGGACCACGACCAGCTCGACGCTGCTTATCTGGGCGAGGCAACCGCCAATTCAGACTGACCGGCTCGGGGTGACAGCCGGTAGGCGCTGTCCTACTATGTCGGCAGCCCAAATCTCGGAGGGGGACATGAAGAAATCACTGTTGTACAAGCTTCTCGCGCTCATGGCCGCGTTAGCGCTGGTGGCTGTGGCCTGTGGCAACGACGACGATGACGACGGAGCAGCCGCGCCTGCGCCTGAGGCCACCGAGGCGCCTATGGACGATGCCGAGCCCATGGACGACGAAGAAGAGCCTATGGACGATGCCGAGCCCATGGACGACGAAGAAGAGCCTATGGACGATGCCGAGCCCATGGACGACGAAGAAGAGCCTATGGACGATGCAGAAGAGCCTATGGACGACGAGGAGATGGCTACCTCCCGCACATGGGGCGCCTACACCTATGAGATTGATTTCGAGCCCTCCACCCGGGGCGTCACCGACGACACCGTGCGCCTCGGTGCGATGACCCAGGATGCGCTGTACGGCGGATTTACCGACGGCATCAATGCCCGTCTGGGGCGGGCCAACCGCGACGGCGAGCTGCCCGGCGGTCGGATGCTCGAACTCGTGCAGTTCGTGGATGACGGTAGCGATCCGCAGGCCAACTTTGAAGGTGCCCGCAGCATGGTGGAGAACGACGAGGTCTTCGGGATCATGGTCACCTCGGCGGTCTCGCTTCCCCAGACCACCGACTACCTGGACGAAAACCAGGTGCCGTTCACCGGCTGGGGGTTCATGCCCGGATTCTGCGCTCCCAACGACTGGGGCTTCGGGTTCAACGGCTGCCTCAGCGGCTTTGCCTTCGGAGTCGAAGGTGCTGATCCCCTCGTGTCGGTCCAGAACATCTGGTACGACTTCTTCGGCACCGAGGACATCGTTGTCGGCATCTTCAACAGTGATGACGACGCCGGTCGCGCCGGCCATGCGCTGTACGAGAATCTGTGGGCTGGCAAGCTGGCCTTCAGCGATTTCGTGCCCACCCAGACCGCCGGGGGCATCACCGATCCCACCCGATTCGTCAACACGGTGCTAGAGCACGACCCCGACTTGGTGATTTTGTCCACCGACTTCGCCGGTGCCATCACCCTCAAGGCGTCCATCGCCGCTTCGGGATATGAGGGCCCAGTGGCCGACTATCTGACCTATGTTCCCGGCCTCCCCGGGTCCAGTCCCGACTTGGGCCAAGCCCTGGAGGGCGGCTACGCCGTGACCCAGGTACCCCCGCTGGACGACTCCGAGCCGGCAATCCAGCAGCTTCTGGCCGACTATGAAGAAGTCGGGGCCTTCCCCGGCTTCGGCAGCCTGGTCGGCTATTGGTCGGCTGACCTATTGATTCAGCTGATCGCCGCTGCCGGTGAAGACCTGAACACCGCCAGCTTCTACCAGGCAGTGAACATCGACGGCTTCGAGACCACCCAGCAGTCCGGTGGCCTCGGCCCGGTGAAGTGGCCGGCCGACCACGTGGTTGCCCCCGACTGCACCGGCATGGTGCAAGTGGTGGACGCCGATTATGAGGTGGCCTACGAGTTCGTCTGCTACGGCGATCCCGGTCGCTAAGCCAACTGAACCACTAACGACTGTGCCGTGCCCGATCGGCTGCCCCACAGGCGGCGGGTCGGGCACGGCCGCGTCTTCAGCCGCTGACGTACCATGACCGGCGGGCCGCTGGACGGCATTCGGGTGGTGGACCTCACCCGGATCTTCTCCGGACCGATCTGCGGGCGGGTGCTGGCCGACCTGGGCGCCGACGTCATCAAAGTCGAGCCCCCCTCCGGCGACCTCACCCGTCCGGTCCCGCCGGTGGACTCCGACGGCATAGGGGTAACGTTCAGCCACATGAACGCGGGCAAGCGCAACATCTGCGTCGACCTTAAAGCCGAGGATGGCCCCGAGCTGGTGGCTGCGCTGGCCGATCGGGCCGATGTGCTGTTGGAGAACTACCGCCCCGGAGTCATGGCCCGCTACGGGTTGTCGTATGAAGAGCTGTCGGCCCGCAACCCCCGGCTGGTGTTCTGCTCCATCACCGGGTTCGGCCAGACCGGGCCGTGGACCCATCGCCGAGCCCACGCACCCATGATGCACGCCGTCGCCGGCACCATCGAACTGGCCGCCCGCCTGCGGGAGGCCGAGCCCCTCCAGGAGATCCACCAGCACGGCGACCTGTACGCCGGGTTTATCTCGGTGTCCGCTGTGCTGGCCGCGCTCTACCAGCGAGAGCACACCGGCACCGGCCAGCACCTCGACATCGCCATGGCCGAGACCCTCGTCTACGCCAACGACCAGGCGGGCAACGACATTTCGGGTTACGACGGGCTGAGGGATTTCGACACCTGGAATTACGCCGTCGCCCGCACCGCCGACGGCCAGGCGGTGTCGCTGATCGGCAATCCCGAAACCATGTTGCCGAGGTGGGTGGCCGCTCTAGGAGGCAATGCCGAGGACTGCCCCGAACAGCCCACTCGAGAAGAGGCCCTGGCCGTGTTGCGAGGTCTGGTGGCCGGTTTCTCGACCTACGAGGATCTGGCCGAAGTAGTTGAGCGCCAACCGCTGCCCGCGGCCCGCATCGGCTCGGTAACTGAGCTAGCCGCAACCGACTGGGCCGCCGACCGGGGACTCATAGCCGAGATCCGTCCCGGCATTCCGGTGCCGGCCAAACCGTTCGCCATGAGCGACGCCACCGTGGGAGTCATCCACCGATCTGCCCGACTGGGCGAGGACACCCGCTCGGTATTGGCCGACGATCTCGGCTTGAGCACCGACGAAATGGCCCAGCTCATTCAACAAGGCGCAGTACGGTCCGCCGACTAGTTGGCCAACTCCGTTGAGCCGAAAGCAGTGAATTAGGGTCGCAGCCATGTCCGAAGGATCGTGGACCACAATCTGCGAGCTAGTTGAAGACGCGGCCCGTAGGTTCCCCGAATTGGAGGCGCTGGTGGACGGCGATGTGCGCTGGACGTTCCCCGAACTGCGCGACCGCATTCGTGCCTCGGCTCGGGCGCTGATGGCCTCGGGAATAGAGCCCGGCGATCGGGTGGCAATATGGGCCCCCAACATCTGGGAATGGGTGGTGGCCGGGTTGGGAGTCCATTTGGCCGGCGGTGTGCTGGTGCCGGTGAACACCAGATTCAAAGGCCGGGAGGCCGACTTCATTCTCGAGAAGTCGGGGGCCCGCATTCTGTTCACCGTCACCGACTTCCTCGACACGGACTACGTAGCCCTGCTGCGCAACGCCGACGGTGGCCACGGCCTCGACGAGATCGTGGTTCTGCGCGGCACCGTGCCTGAGGGGACGACCGGCTTCGCCGACTTCTTGGGTCGGGCCGGTCAGATCGCCGAGGCCGACGGCGACGCCCGGGCCGCGGCGGTGAGCGGCGACGATCTCTGCCACATCATGTTCACCTCGGGCACCACCGGCCTGCCCAAGGGGGCCATGCTCATCCACTCGGCCATCTGTCGGGGCTTCGAGTCGTGGTGCCAGGTGATCGGTTTGCAGGCCGGCGACCGCTATCTGATCATCAATCCCTTCTTCCATGCATTCGGCCTCAACTCGGGCATCTTGGCCTGCCTCATGACCGGGGCCACCAACATCCCCCACCCGGTGTTCGACGTGCCCGCGGTGATGGCCCGGGTACCCGAGGAGCGCATCACCATGCTCCCTGGCCCGCCGGCCATCTACCAGACCATCCTCAACCACCCTGAATTGGACAGCTTCGACATGTCCACCCTGCGATTGGCGGTGACCGGGGCCGCCGCCATCCCGGTGGAGATGATCCTCCAGATGCGAGCCCGGCTGGGGTTCGAGACCATCGTCACCGGATACGGGCTTACTGAGGCGTCGGGTATCGCCACAATGTGCCGACACGATGACGATCCCGAGACCATCGCCAACACCTCGGGCCGGGCCATCCCGGATGTGGAAGTGCAGATTGTTGACGATGAAGGCAATGAGCTGCCCCGGGGGGAGCCCGGTGAGATCGTGGTGCGGGGCTACAACGTCATGCTCGGCTATCTAGACGATCCCACCCAGACCGCCGAGACCATAGACGCCGACGGCTGGCTCCACACCGGTGACATCGGGGTGATGGACGCCAACGGGAACATTGACATCACCGACCGCAAGAAGGACATGTTTATCGTGGGCGGGTTCAACGCCTACCCCGCCGAGATCGAGAACATGATGCTGGCCCATCCCCAGATCGGGCAGGTGGCGGTGATCGGGGTTCCCGACGACCGACTCGGCGAGATGGCGGTGGCCACCGTGGTGCCGGCCCCGGGCACGGATCCAACCGAGGATGAGGTGATTTCCTGGTGCCGCAACCAAATGGCCAACTACAAGGTGCCCCGCCGGGTGCGGTTCACCGACGTCCTCCCACTCAACGCATCGGGCAAAGTCCTGAAGTACGTGCTGCGCCAGCAAGCAGCCGCCGAGTGACCGGCGCTTTGCCCTCCGGTTTGCCCGAACCGTCGATTGCTGCTTCCGCATGAGCGGCTCGCGGTGGGGGGCGGTTGGGGTCGGGGTGGCCACTGGCTTCTTGTCGGGGCTGTTCGGGGTTGGAGGCGGGATCCTCATGGTTCCCTGCTTGGTCTTGCTGCTGGGCATGGAACAGCGCCGGGCCCACGGCACCTCGCTGGGGGCCATGGTGCTCATCTCTGCGTCCGCCCTGGGCGGGTTCCTGCTGGAAGGCTCAGTGGCCTGGCTGCCCGGCCTGCTCATCTTCGCCGGCTCCTCCGTAGGAGTCACCGTCGGCACCTCGCTGCTGAACAGCGTCCCCATCCGAATGCTGCGGATCGGCTTCGCCCTGCTGCTCTTGGCCACTGCGGCCCGCCTGTTGGCCGTCGTCCCCGACACCGACGGCCACAGCGACATCACAGTGGGTCTAGCCCTTGCCTATGTCGCCTGCGGCCTGTTCACCGGACTGCTGTCGGGGACTATGGGGGTGGGTGGGGGAGTGATAATGATCCCGGCCATGATCCTTCTCTTCGGCTTTGTGGACGCTACCGCCAAGGGCACTTCGCTATTGGTGATCCTTCCCACCTCCGTCATCGGTACTGTGCGGAACCGAACCTCGGGCAACATCGATCCGAAAGCGGCGCTGGTGGTTGGTGTTTCCGGGGTGGCCTCGGCGTTTGTCGGTGCGTTGGGTGCCAGCGAGCTCGGCCCTCGGTTGTCGGCCAACTTGTTCGCCATCTTGCTCATCGTCAGCGCCGTGCAGATGCTTCGTCACGCCAACGAGGCTCCTCCAACCGTAGAGGCAGTGTGAGAAGCCCACGCTGTCGGTCTTGCGTGGTCGGACTGTAGCTGGAGCGATACCCAAATTTTTGCGGTGCGGTGGCAGAGGAATGGGATAGAGTTTGGGATAGATGAGCGATACCCAAATTGTGTGGCTGAATACCGAGACCGCGGCCAAGCGGCTGGGAATCACCACCAGAACGCTGTACCGGTTCATTAACGAAGGCGGCCTGCCTGCGTATCGTATGGGTCGGGTGATCCGGGTCAAGCAGACCGATGTGGACGACTTCATCGAGCGCAGCCGCATCGAACCCGGCACACTGGGTCACCTGTATCCCGATCCCGTCTCCACCGGCGACGGCGATAAGGGCGATGACAGCGACGCAGATGCCGATTCCTGAATGACCACCGCCGCGCCGGTCACTATAGACATTCCGCGCAACGGGCTCATGGCAGCCCTGCTGGGTGAGCGCGACCAGCATCTCCGCCTGATCGAGCAGTCGTTCCCCGATGCCGATATCTTCGTGCGGGGCAACCGGATCACGGTGTCAGGCCAAGGCGCCGACCGAGTGGCCGGTCTGTTCGACGAGATGGTTCAGCTGGTGCAGGGCGGCCACCAGCTCGATGCCCGTGCGCTGGGCCGGGCGATCCAGATGGTGGAGGCAGACGAAAGTCCTTCAGGCGTGATGGATACCGATGTGCTTCGGTCGGGCCGAGGTCGGGTCATCCGGCCCCAATCAGCCGGCCAGCGCTGCTATGTCGATGCCATGCGGGCCAACATCATCACCTTCGGCATCGGCCCGGCGGGGACCGGCAAGAGCTGGCTGGCGGTGGCCACCGCGGTGCGAGAGCTGAAAGCGCGCACCGTGGAGCGCATCATCCTGACCCGGCCGGCGGTGGAGGCAGGGGAGCGTTTGGGGTTTCTACCCGGCGACATGATCGCCAAGGTCGACCCCTACCTGCGCCCGCTCTATGACGCCCTCTACGACATGATCGAGGCCGAGGAGGTGCAGTCACTGGTCGACCGGGGGGTCATCGAGATTGCGCCGCTGGCCTATATGAGGGGCCGGACGCTCAACGACAGCTTCATCATTCTGGACGAGGCCCAGAACACCACCCCCGAGCAGATGAAGATGTTCTTGACCCGCATCGGGTTCGGCTCCAGGGCAGTGGTGACTGGTGACGTGACCCAGGTGGACGTGGACCGGGGCCGCAGCGGCCTGGATTCTCTGGAGAAGATCTTGGGGGGAATCGACGGCCTGTCGTTCGTCCATCTCAGCTCCCGCGACGTTGTACGCCACCGCATTGTGGCCGACATCGTGAATGCCTATGAGCGGGCCGGCAACGATGGCTGACGGCGATTCGGGTCCTAGACCCACCGAAGCAGAATCTGATCATGGTGTGGTCGCGGTGTTCGACTGCCAACGGGACATGGCGGTAGACGAGGGTCGATGGGCTGAGTTGATGCGCCGGGTGGTTGCTGGTGAGGGGGTGGCGACTCCTTGGGAGGCGGGGCTCACGTTCGTGGATGCCGACCAGATGGCCGCGCTCAACGCCGGGCACCGGGGAATCGACCGGCCGACCGACGTGCTCGCCTTCGGCGCTGACGACGGCAGCGCCCCCCGGGACCCCGACGAGCCCCGGTTGGTGGGTGATGTGGTGATCTGCCCCTCAGTGGCCGCGTCCAACGCCGTGGCCCAGGGCCATCCCGTCGACGAGGAACTGGCGCTGCTGGTGGTGCACGGCACCCTGCACTTGCTGGGCTATGACCACATTGACGATGTTGATGCCGGCAAGATGGAGGGTCGGGAGCAGGAGCTGCTGGCTCAAGCATGGGCCATGACTACACCAGCCGGGGCACAGGCGGGGTCGAGATGAGCGTCCCGGGCCGATTCGGGCTCCTGGGGCGGCTGCTGCGGGCCAGTTGGACCCGGGAGTCACCGCAGGTGTCTGAGGAAGAGCTGCTGGCCATGGCCGAAGCGGCTGAGGCGTCCGACGCCATCGAGCCCGAGGAGCGGGAGCTGATCGGACAGATCATCGAGTTCGGCGACACCGTGGCGCGCGAGGTGATGGTGCCCCGCACCGACATGGTGTCGATGAGCGACCAGCACACGGTGGCCGAAGCCATTGGAATCGTCATCGAGCACGGCTACAGCCGCGTGCCGGTGTACGCCGAGGGGATCGACGATGTGGTGGGAGTGGTCCATGCCAAGGACCTGATGCGGGCTGAGCGGGAGCAGGGCGCTGGGTCCCCGGCGGTTGCGGTGGCCCGGACCCCCCGATTCGTGCCCGAGACCAAGCGGATATCCCTATTGCTGCGGGAGATGCAGGCGGAGAAGTTCCACATCGCCATCGTGGTGGATGAGTACGGCGGAACTGCTGGAGTGGTCACGCTGGAAGACCTGATCGAGGAGTTGGTGGGCGAGATCGTCGACGAGTTTGACGTGGAGGAGCCCATGATCGAGCGGGTATCGCCCGGCACGGTGCGAGTGAACGGGCGGGTGCCCATAGACGAGCTGAGCGATGTGCTGGACGCGCCACTGCCCAACGGCGACTGGGACACCGTGGGCGGGCTGATCTTCAACACCCTGGGCCACGTTCCCGATGAGGGTGAGACGCTGGAAGTGGATGGCTGGGAGCTGCTGGTGGAGCGGGTCACCGGCAGGCGCATCGCCAGGGTGGTCGTCAAGCCGGTTTCGGAGCCGATGCCGGGCGGGTAACGCGGCCCACTGATCAGTACATCTCAGGAGCATCAGCGTGGGAAAAGTGAGCTTGACCGAGGCCAGCCTTGCCCTGGGGGAGACGTCCGAAGTGATGGCCGGGCTCTTGGAGCGGTTCGGACCTGCCCGATTCGGCCCCAAGCCCACGGTGGGGGAGCGGTTCGAGGTGCTGAGCCGCGAGATCGCCTACCAGCAGCTGGCCGGCAAGGCGGCCGGGGCCATCTGGGGCCGAGTGAGGGAGCAGACCCTGGTGTGGGCACCGGGTGCGGTGCTGGCCTTGGGGGAGGAGCCGCTGCGGGGCGCCGGGCTGTCGGGGGCCAAGACACGGGCGATGCTGGATCTGGCCGCCCACTGCGAGCAGGGCTCGCTGGATTTGGCCAGGCTGGGCCGACTGTCCGACCAGGAAGTGATCGTCCAGCTCAGCCAAGTCTGGGGCGTCGGCACATGGACCGCCCAGATGTTTCTGATCTTCTCGCTGCGCCGCCTCGACGTCTGGCCGGTGGGTGACTTCGGGGTCCGCAAGGGCTACGGCCTGGCCCACGGCTGGACCAAACCCCCCACCCCCGAAGAGCTTGAACCCCTCGGCGACCGGTTCCGCCCCTACCGCAGCGTCGCTGCCTGGTACTGCTGGCGGGCTACCGAGGTCTGATCTCAAGAGGGGGTTCGCCGGAGGACCAGGGCACCGTAGGCCAGGCCGATTCCGAGCCACATCCCAGCGTGCTGGGCGAGGGACCCGACCCGGAATTTCCACACCAGCGAAGCCGGAACCGTTGACGGGATTTCCACGGTGCCGTTGGGGGCGCCGATGAGGATGGCGGCACCGCCGATCACGGCCATTGCCGCGACGGCGATCCATCTCAGCTCCATGCGCTCGGTGCGCTGGCCGGCGGTTTGGGCGGCAGCGATACACACCAGAACGAGCAATACTCCCAAGAGGATTGTCCCCAAGTAGATGAGCGTTCGGTCATTGACCGTCCCCGGATCTCCGACTCCTGGGGGGTTTGCCGGCACCTTCAAGGCTGGGAGCAGCCCTATTGCGAAGAATGCGAATGCGGCCAAGCTCAACGCCTGTCCGAGATCGGTCCTGCCCGGCAGGCGGTGTTTGGCTCGGGCGAAGACGATTGCGAACACGATGCCCAGAAGAACGCCCACCACGATTGCGGTGACCGTTCCCCCGACCAGCTGCGTTGTCCGCGAGATGAGTTCGCCATTCTCGTCGCCAACAGCCGCCGCGTTGCCTTCAGAGTGACCGTCACCGGCGGCGTTTTCGATGTCAATGGCCTGGGTGATGGAGGGTTCAACTGCGACCCAGAGGATCACCGCAGACGCGGCACCGCCTGCTAAGCCAGCGATTGCACCGCGGCTGATCCGCCGGCGCCAGTTTTCGCCCCCCATGGATTGATCAAATTTAGTGGCAGGGAGCGCCGAGGGAGTGTCGGGCGTCGTGGGCAAACTCGTGCAGATAGTGGGCAATCTGGTCGGAGAACAAGAGCCCGTTTTCCTGCAGCAGGATGTGCACCGCGAATAGCGCGAGTGCCATAAGCGCCCATTCGGCCAACGCCAACCGGCCACTGGAAAGAGAACCTATGACTTGGGTGGTGGGGGAGCGCATGGCGACAGGCTAACCACAGCTGGCTGAATAGGTCAATGGATATCGACAGATGACGCCGGACGTTGATGCGTCGATAGCTGTTGACGTGTTGGCAGATTGGGCGTAAGGTTCCCACAAATCTGTTCCGTTGCATCAAGAACCGACGAAAACCCGCGGTTTCGTGGCCCTTGGGGGGCAGAGAAAACAAGAGAGGGGAAGGCCACAATGACAGGTTCTTCAAAGTCCAAATCGGTTGTTACCTCAACGGTTCCGACCCCCGGTGACAACAGCACCATCGATCCGATCCTGGAGCACCTCGACACAAAGGGAATGTCCCGTCGGGATGTGCTGCGGATGTCGGCCGTCGGCTTGGCGATGGCCGGGATCGGAATGGCCTGTGGCAACGATGATGACGCGCCCGCACCTGCCGCCACGGCGGCGCCTGCTACGGCGGCGCCCACTCAGACGGTGGCTGTTGTCTCCCGCAAGGAGGGCCGATTGGCCCACCTCATCTTGACGCCAAACCAGTACACCCGCACCATGGCCGACGCCGGTCGCCAGACGGTCGAGGTGCTGGGTATCTCGGCCTATACCGAGGGCAACACCAACCTTGATCCGGTGAACTCTGTCGACCTTGCTCGCCAGTACATCGGCAGCGGCCACAACATGATCTGGGTGTCCGGGATCGATGGTTCGGAGGTCCGACCCATCAACCAGGCGGCCACCCCGGCCGGGGCCTACCACTCGCAGATGTGGGCCGCCGGACCGTGGTTTATGCCGGTCGACACCAACGAGTTCTACACGGCGTTCTGGGATCTGCACGATCCGCCCAACATCTACGGGTCGACCAAGCTCATGTGCCAGGAGATCGTGAACCGGCTCGGCTCGGCCGAGGGCAAGATTCTCCACATCGCCGGCTTCCCCGGCGGGTCGTTAGCCTTCCGGCGCACCGCCGGTGTCCACCAGGCAGTGGATGAGTTTCCCACCCTCAGCATCGTCGGAGAGTTGCCGGGCAGCTGGGATCCGGTGCTTGCCCAGCAGGCGTTCCAGGACCTCGTTGGACGGCACGGCAAGCCCGACGGAGTGGCGTGCTCGAACGACGCCATGCTCACCGGTGTCCTCCCTGCCGCGGAGGGCTTGGGCTATACCCCAGGCGACGACGTGCTGTTCTGCGGTCAAGACGGCAACCCCGACATCTTGGAGAACATCCAGCGCGGCGAGGTGTTCTCGACGAACTTCCACGGGCCCCACTCCTTTGCGGTCCACCCGATCACCCGCATGTACGACACGCTGCAAGGGGTGGAGTTCGGCCCGATCGAGCGGCAGATGTGGGTGAACGGCATTCACGTCACACAGGAGAACGTGGACGGTTTGATAAGTCGCTACTACGGCGCTGAGGACCGGCTCCCGTTCGATCCAATTCTTGCCTCGCGAGTGCACAACCCGGATAGCTGGGACCCGCAGACCAGCTTGGCCGCGATCCATCTCGAGGAATACTGGGAAGGGATCGCCGATCCGCCTTCCGGCTACCAGATCCCCTCCGACTGGGCCCAGGCCGAAGCGGCCGGGGGCATCGCCGAGACAGATGCGCTCTACGAGAGCCACTACAAGATAAAGATGGACAACTTCGACTTCACCGGAGTGCAGCTCTAACCCAAACTTCTCACCAGCCTGCTCACCAGCCTCATGGGGGTTGGACTGACCTTTGTGATACGTCGATCATGGTTGACGTGTTAGTGCTTCACGCGTAAGGTTCCACCATTCCGCGACCCGGGGTGAAGGGGGAAAGAGCGTAGCGATGCTACGGATCGAGGGCGTCACAAAGCGCTACGACGCTCAATTGGCGCTTGACAATGTCTTCCTGTCAATTGAGCCTGGAACGGTCACCGGCCTAGTAGGCGAGAACGGTGCTGGAAAGTCGACGCTCTTGAACATCGTCTGCGGCATCACCAGACCCGACCGGGGCGCGATGTTCCTCAACGGGGAGCGCTTCGAACCCCATGCCTACAAGGCGGCCAACACCCTCGGCATCTGGCGAGTGTTCCAGGAGCCGGCGCTGATCGCGGGTATCCCGCTCTACGAGAACCTGTTCTTGGGCCACGAGGTCGCGTTCACCAATCGGGGGGTCTTGAGTCGCACCCGCATGATCCGAGAAGCTCAGCGGGTGGTGGACGAATTCGGCATCCATGTGGATGTAACCCGCCTCACCAGCGAGTTCAACTATTCGATTCGCCAAGCAGCAGAAGCGGTGAAAGCCACCGCCGTGCCCGACGTTCTCGGCCTGCCGCGCACCTTCGTGCTCTTCGATGAGCCCACCGCCGCGCTGAGCCACGAGGAGGTGCCCCATCTGCTCGCCATGGTCACCGAGCTGGCCACCCGCGGGCTGGGAGTGGCGTTCGTCTCCCACCGTCTGAAGGAGGTGCTGGAGGTCTGCCAGGACATCGTGGTGCTCAAGGACGGTGAGAAGGTAGCGCAGACCATCGCCACCGACACCGACGAGGCCGCCCTGCACGCGCTCATGGTCGGTCGGGTCCGGCAGGCCGACTTCCATGCCGAAGACCGCCAGGGCAGCGGACTGCGAGAGCGCATTGTGCTGTCGGTGCAAGGCGTCGGGTGCCGCGATCGGGCGCAGTACAACCGAGCCGATGCGCAGAAGTTCTTGTTCCGGGACATCAGCTTCGATCTGCGCCAGGGCGAGATTCTGGGCATCGCCGGCCTGCTGGGCTCCGGCAAGTCGTCTCTGGCCCGGAGCTTGGCCGGCGCCGACCGCATGGATGAGGGGCACATGACCCTCAACGATGCTGCGGTACACCGCACCTCCACTGTGCGGATGAAGCGCAAGGGACTGGGCTACCTGTCTCCCGATCGCCACACCGACAGCCTTATCCAGGCTGATTCAGTGAGGTTCAACCTCTCGTTGCCCAGCGGAGATCGCGATGAATACGGATTCGTGCGCCGGGGAGGCATATGGAAGAACCGCCTGGAGCGAAGCGAGACCGAGGTCGCCATCGGCAAGTTCGACATCAGGGCGACCGATGGCCAGAAGATCTCGCAAGTGAGCGGTGGCAATCAGCAGAAGGTGGCGCTGGCCAAGTGGATCCGCCGAGAGCCGGGCGTTCTCATCCTCGAGAACCCCACCGCCGGCGTGGACGTGGGCGCCAAGGGCGAGATCTACGGCATCCTGCGCGACCTGGCCGAGACCCATGCGGGCATCATCATTGTCAGCGACGACCTGCCCGAGCTGATCGGCTTGAGCGATCGCATCCTCGTCATGAGGAGCGGCCGCCTGGTGGAGACCATCGACGCATCCCGCGACAAGAAACCCGATGAGGCCTACGTCATCGGGCTCATGACATAAGGAAGACACCGATGGCAGACAACGAGACTCTCGACACCGAGCCATCTACCGCCGAGAAGGTCGCTGCACGCCCTGCCGACGTCTTGCTCGACGTGGTGGAATTCATCCAGCGGTGGGGGCGGCCGCTGGTCCCTGTGCTGGTGTTGCCGGTGTTGATCGGGCTGTTCACCGCCTTCGAATCGCGCTTCATCTCGATCACCAATCTCAACGTGATGCTCACCCAGGCCGGACCGCTGCTGATGATCTCGCTGGGGGCAACGCTGGTCGTGCTGATGGGATCGATCGACCTGTCCGTCGGTGCGATCGCGGCCCTTTCTGCCGCCGCGGCCGCCGTTTTGATCTCGGACTATGGATGGGGTACCGCCGGGTTCATCCTCACCATCGTCATCGGGATGGCACTCGGCGGAGTCAATGCGTTTTGCTCGATCTTGCTGAGGCTCCCTTCGTTCATCGTGACCCTGGGAACGCTCTCCATATTCACGGGGATCACCCTGCACATCCTGTCGGGAAGGGCCGTCTTCGTCTATGAGCTACCCTTCGATTGGCTTGCCCGGGGCGAGTTGATCCCGGATGTGCCCAACACCTTCCTGGCCGGGATCATCGTGTGGGCGCTCTTGGTGTTCATAAACCGCTACACCCGATTCGGGCGGTATCTCGTAGCCATCGGTGCCGGCGAGCCCGTGGCTGCGTTGAGCGGGGTGCCTGTCCGGCGATACAAGACCCTGGCGTTCGTCGTATCTGGGGCCACTGCCGGCTTCGGCGGGGCGATCTTGCTTCTTCAGCTCGGATCGGCCACCCCGAGCCTCGGCAACCAATACCTTCTCGATTCGATCGCCGCCATTGTGATCGGGGGCACGGCGCTCACCGGGGGAGTGGGTGGCATGCCGAGGACGCTGTTGGGCGTTGCGCTGCTCACGGTGCTGAGCAATGGGCTGAACGTAACCGGCGTGTCGATCTTCACCCAGGACATCCTCAGGGGACTGGTGGTGATCCTGGCCGTGTTGGTCACGATCGATCGGGGCCGCATGCAGAATTTGGTCAAGTGAGGCGGCGGATCATGTCATCGAGGTTTCCGCAAGTGAAATGCCAGAACAATATGAGTCGATGCGGATCGACGATTAGGATGTAACAGTGCGCCCATCTACTGAGAGTCTCGCTTTTGATGCCCTGTCGGACGGTGTCCGACGGCAGATACTGGCGATTTTGAGCGAGCACGGTGAGTGCACCGTCTCGGAGATCACCGAGCGGATCAGCTCGGTCGGCAGGACGACGGTGTCGTCGCATCTCCGGGTTCTCCGCACATCCGGCGTGGTTCAGGAGCGCAAGGTGGGCCGCTATCGGTACGTGCGGCTCGACGCCGACGGCTCGGTGAGGGAGGCGCTGGACTTTCTCCAGCGGATCATGACGCAGGCAGCCGACGAGTTGAGCGCCTCTGCCTCGACTGATGGCCCCGGCGATGCTTACGAGGAGACTCTGGCGGTGGGGTGAACTCCGCGACGGTCACCCTGTCGAGCGAGGCTGACGTCAATCTGACGCCAGCGGAGGCATTCGAGCGATTCGGCAGGCGGGATGACGCGGGGTGGATGTTCCGGGCACGGTGCCACCGGGTCGCACCCGGCTACGCGGTGGCCATCGATCTGCCCGGGGGTTGCGATGCCCAGGTGCTGGGCCGCTTGAGAGTTGTGTTGCCTGGCCGGGAGATCGTGATCGAGCACGATCAGCCATGGCGGGGACAGCTTCGCATCAAATTCGAGCGAACGGGCTTGGCCCAGACACGCGTCCGGTTCCGGGCACAGGTGCCGTCGGAGGGCATTGAGTGGCTGGCCCGCCATCGAGGGGCATCGCTGCCCTTGCCGGCACCCACGGCGGCGCGCCGGATAGGCCTTTTGACCAGCAAGTCGGGGTCGGGGGCCGTCTACTCGATGGCTGCGGAGTACATGGCCCAGTTGGCCGTCGAGGAGGCCAACGCCTGCGGGGGAGTTGACCATCGTCCGGTCGAGCTGCTGATCGCCGACGACGCCACCGACCACCTCCAGGCCCGGAGGGAGACTCTCAGGCTCATTAAGGCTGGCTGCCAGGCCATATTCGCCTGCGCCACCTCCGCGAGCTTCGCGGCGGCCGCCGCGGCCTCTGACGGGCATGACGTCCTCATGGTGCATCCCGTGATCAATGAGGGCGGTATGGAGGCCAGACGGGTGATCCGGTTCGGGGAGCGTCCTGAGGCTCAAATGGGGGCGCTGTCTCAGATCGTGGAGCGCGAGACCGGCGGAAACAGGTGGTTCCTGGTGGGTCAGCAGTACAGCTGGTCGTTCGGGGCGCATCGGGCGGCCGCCAAGATCCTCGACGCCTCGGGCAGCCGGGTGGTCGCGCAGCGCTTCACCCCGCTCGGGACGCGGGAGTTCGCCCCCATCATCGACAGCATCCGTGCGTCCGGTGCCGACGTCGTGATGTCGTCGCTGGTTGGCGCCGATGAGGTCGCGTTCCAGCAGCAGGCCTACGAGGCCGGACTGCGAGATCTGGCCAGCCGCGTGTCGCTGGTGATGGACGAGTGCACGCTGGAGCATGTCGGCCCGGCGGCCGGCAACGGCATCTGGACCGCCCTCAACTACTTCCAGAGCGTGTCGAGTCCGGGCAATGCCGAGCTGCTGCGGGCCTATCGCGAGCATTTCGGGCCCTGGGCGCCTCCGCTCTCATCGTTGTCGACAAACATGTATGAGGCGATCAGGCAGTACCTCGAGCTGGCGGCGCTCCACCCCGACGCCACTCCCAGCCAGCTCGCCATCGACTGGCGAACCCGCAAATCCGACCAAGAAAGCGTGGGTCAGCGCAACTTGGCAATGCAGAGGCTGTACCTGGCCCGAGCAGAAGAAGACGTGATCAGAGTGCTCGACGAGGTCGTTGCCTAGCAGCAGCTCGGCCGTCAGGTCTATAGGTCGATGCTGATTGACACGTTCAGAGGCGCGGTCTAGGGTCGAAGCTCTAGGAAGAGGAGGCGCTTGATATGGACGGTATTCACGACCTCGGCGGGCGGCATGGTTTCGGCCCGATTCTTCACCCCGATGATGAGCCCGTCTTCCACTCCGAGTGGGAGAAAACGGTCTTGGTGATGTTTCCGGCCATGGCCATGGCGGGGGCCTTCAACCTCGACGAATTCCGCCACGGCATGGAACAGATCCCCCCGCACGACTACATCACGGCGCGGTACTACGAGCACTGGATCGATTCCATGGTTCATTACGGCGTGGAAAGGGGCATCTTCGACGCCGAAGAGCTCGAGCGTCGGACCCAGTACTACTTGGACAATCCCGACAAGGAGCTTCCCCCCAGCAGCAAGCCGGAGATGGTCGAGACGCTGAAGGGGCTGATCGCCTCCGGCGACGACTACCACCGCCCCAATGACCAGCCCGCCAAGTTCGCTACCGGCGACCGGGTGACTGTGGTCGACGGGCCCTCGCTGGGCCACACCCGACGGCCCGCCTACGTCCGAGGTCGCACCGGGACCATCGCTACCCTCCACGGCTCCTACGTGTATCCCGACACCAACGCCATGGGCGAGGGCGAGGGATCGGAGTACGTGTACACCGTCGAGTTCTCCGGAGAGGAGCTGTGGGGCGAAGAGGGCGCCAACTCTACTGTCTACATCGATCTGTGGGAGCCGTATCTCCTCCCTGCCTGAGCGACCCAGGCCGGCTCGCATTGTTCGCCACCGCCAACCCCTTCACCACGATAGGAAGCCCAAATGACAACGCAAGGTCCAAACCCGGTATCGGGATCCTTCCCCCGCAGCGACGAGGAGATTGCCGCTCGGGTCAAGGCGATGGAGTCGATCCTCGTGGAGAAGGACCTCATCGCCAGCGACGCCATCGACTACATGTCTTCGGTGTTCGAGAACGAGCTTGGGCCGCATCTCGGCGCCAGGGCCACCGCCCGGGCCTGGGTCGACCCCGAGTTCAAGCTGTTCCTTCTGGCCGATGCCACCGCGGCCTGCCGCGAGATCGACATCGGGGGCATCCAGGGCGAAGAGATGATCGTCCTTGAGAACACCGAAGACGTGCACAACGTCGTGGTGTGCACGCTGTGCTCGTGCTACCCGTGGCCGGTTCTCGGGCTCCCCCCCAACTGGTACAAGTACCCGGCCTACCGAGCCCGCGCCGTGCGGGACCCCCGCGGTGTGATGGCCGAATTCGGGTTCGACCCTGGCGACGACATCGAGGTCAAGGTGTGGGACTCCAGCGCCGAGCTGCGCTATTGGGTTCTGCCCCGGCGGCCGGAGGGCACCGAAGGGTGGAGTGAGGAAGAGCTCGCCGCCCTCGTCACCCGTGATTCCTTGCTCGGGCTCACCGACGCCACCGCCCCGAAGTAGAGGCCATCGGTGTGACCCTGCCCCCGATGAACGAGGTGATCCCTCCCGATGTCCGGGAGAAGCTCGAACGCCTCGTAGACGAGTTGCCCTTCAACGAGGAGATACCCCGCCGATCCGGAGAGATGGCGTTCAACCATGCCTGGGAGATCCGGGCCTTTGCCATCGCCACCGCCATGCACGACGATGGCGCCTTCGACTGGCCGGAGTTCCAGGAAGAGCTGATCCGCTCGATTCAAAACTGGGAGTCAAGCACCGGCTCGACCACCGGATGGAGTTACTACGACCGGTGGATGGAGGCTCTCGAGAAGCTCCTGGGCGACAAGGGCATGCTCGAGACCGAAGAGCTCGACCGGCGCACCGCCGAGGTGCTGGCGACGCCGGCCAATGCTCACCACCACCCACCGGCGCGCGAGCCGGTGGCCATCGTCCCGTCTCGGGAGGGCGAGGGGAGACCCCATGAGTGACATGCGAAGTTCCCAGCTCACCGTCGAAAACGTCAAGGCAACCGCCGCGCTGATCAACCTTCCGCTCACCGACGCCGATGCCGAGGAGGTGGCCGAGCTGCTCAGCGCCTGGATGCCTGCCGCGGTCGCCCTCAGCACCCGCATGCAGTCGGTTCAAGAGCTGATGCCGGCCTCCACATTCAACACTGTCACCGGAATTGCCCCCCATGACTTGGCAGGGGCAAAAGGATGACGGCCCGCAGCGAACTACTGACCATGGAACTCCACACGGCCGCGCGCCGCGTGGCTGCCGGCGAGGTGTCGCCAGTCGATCTGGTAGGGGCATGCCTCGACCAGGCCGCCGCCATTTCCGACACCAATGCCTACATCTCGCTGTTCGAGGATGCCCTCGAGGTTGCCGAGGCGTCGGCCGCCATGATTCGGGCCGGCTACCGGATAGGACCGCTGCACGGCATGCCCATCGCCTTGAAGGACAACATCAACGTGGCCGGCAAGCTGACCACCGCTGGCAGCGCGGTTCTCAAAGACAACATCTCCACCATCGACGCCACCGTGGTCGAGCGCCTGCGCTCGGCCGGGGCCATCATCATCGGCAAGACCAACCTTCACGAATTCGCCTGGGGAGGCACTTCGGCCAACGTCACCTTCGGGTTTGTGAAGAATCCCTGGAACAAGGGGCGGATGCCCGGCGGTTCCAGCGGCGGCTCGGGCGTGGCGGTGGCGTCCGGGGCCTGCTTTGGCGCCCTGGGAACCGACACCGGCGGATCGGTCCGGCTGCCATCCGCGTTGAACGGGATAACCGGCGTGCGGCCCACCATCGGGCGGGTCTCCAACGCGGGCGTCATCCCGCTGGCCTGGAGCATGGACACGGTTGGGCCGATGGCCCGCAGCGCCCGTGACTGCGCGCTTCTTCTCGGTGCGCTGGCCGGCCACGACGGCCGCGATCCGGGCTCGGCCGACGTCGGCGTCGACGACTACACGGGCGCGCTTGAAGCCGGGGTCGGCGGCCTGCGAGTCGGGTTGATCGAGGGCTATTCGCTCCACCACATGCAGGCCGCGGTCGAGAAGGCGGTTCGAGAGGCCGTCGACGTGCTCCTAGATCTCGGCGCCGTGGTGAGGGAGGTGTCCATCCCCGATATCGAAGGCAACATCTCTGCACAGCTCACGGTGGAGTCCGTGGAGCCCAGCACGTACCACCAGGGCTCGCTGCGGGCCAACCGCGACGACTATGCCGACGACGTCCGGTTGCTGCTCCAGGTCGGGGAGCTGATTCCCGCCGTCCACTACGTCCAGGCCCAGCGCTACCGGGCGCTGCTGCGCCAGCAGATGCTGGCGGCCTACGCCGAAGTCGATGTGATCGTGTGCCCGACGCTTCCGTTCACGGCCACACCCCTGGGGGAGACGCTGGTCAACATCGACGGTGAGGACGAGGACATGCTGTCGGCGATCATGCAGTTCACCGGGCTTCCGTCGCTCACCGGGCTTCCCGCCGTATCGGTGCCGGGCGGATTCGACCAGGATCGCATGCCGGTGGGTGTGCAGCTCATCGGGCGCCCGTTCGCGGAGGCGACGCTGCTGCGGTGTGCGGCTGCGATCCAGTCTGCCACTGATCACCACCTCCAACATCCCCCGGTGCTTGCGGCTTAGCGCGCCGCTATGAGCCCATCGCATCCTGTCGACGACTGGCAGCCTGACTGGAATTCGTTCCGCGAATTCTTACCGGAGCAGGCGATCGGAAACCCCGACGCGCCCTACTTGACTGAGATCAACCACGATTGCGGCACGCGTCGCGAGTGGACGCGGATGGAGTGGCTTGCCCAGGTGGCCCGCACCGCTACTGGGCTGGCGGACCGGGGCATCCAGCATGGCGACTCAGTCGCCGTGCTCGCGGGCAATTCCGCCGACGCCCTAGCGGTTGCGTTCGCGTGCTGGACGCGCGGGTGGGTGTATCTGCCGCTCAATGCCCACGAGTCTGCGGAGCGCCAAGGTTTCATACTGTCCCACGCCGAGGCTCGGATCTTGGTCCACAGCTCCTCAGAGGCCTCCCGGTCGACTCAGCTGAGCGAGGCCACCGGCGTCTTGACCATTCCGTTCCGAGAGGTGGACGCTGCTCCCATAAATCTTCCCGGTGCGGGTAGCGGGTGGGAGACCCCTGCGCTTCGGGTGTACACCAGCGGCACTACCGGCGAGCCCAAGGGCGTCGAGCTCAGCGCCGGCAACCTCATCACCGACTGTGACGCATTGAGCAGGGCAACCGGGTGGAGCGCCGATACCCGGGTGATCGTCGTCCTCCCGATTCATCACGTAAACGGGCTCGTGGTCTCGTGCCTTCAGGCCTGGTATGTGGGCGGGTCAGCCGTTCTCTGCGACCGCTTTCGCTCAGAACGATTCTGGCCCGATGTGGAGTCGGAACGGGCCACCGTCTCGAGCCTGGTACCGACCCTGCTCGAATTCCTCATCGCTGAAGGCCGCGGGCCGGCACCGGCATGCTTTCAGGAGGTGTTCTGCGGTGCGGGGCCACTCATGACCGAAACCGTGGTGGGTTTCGAAGACCTCTTCGGCATCCCAGTTCGCCATCTGTATGGGCTGTCGGAGGTCACCGCGGTGTCGACGATGATTCCGGCAGTCGCCGATGGTGTTCGTCGGTCTTGGTACATCGACCATGGATTCCCGAGTATCGGTGGCGCGGTTCCCCACGTCGAAGTGAAGATCCACGACCCCGACGGCGGTGAATGTCTTGAAGGGGATCGCGGAGAGATCGTCATCCGGGGCGCCACGGTGATGGGCGGATATGCCGGGCGGCCCGAGGCGACCGCGAGCGCATTCACGGGCGGTTGGTTTCATTCCGGCGATGAGGGCTTCTGGATAGCCGCAGATGACGGAACGCCGTACTTCTTCATCTCCGGGAGGATCAAAGAGTTGATCATCCGCGGCGGCATCAACATCTCCCCCTTCCAGGTAGACGAGGTGCTCAACGCCCATCCGGCCGTTCAGTTCGGCCTGGCCGTCCCCTTCGAGAATCGCTACTACGGCGAGGAGATCGCCGCCTACGTAGTCCAGGCCAGCCCCGTGACCGAGCAGGAGATTCTGGATTTCTGTGCCGAGCGGCTGGAATTCGCCTACTGCCCCAAGGTTGTGCTCTTTGGCGACGACGTGCCCTTCACGGTCACCGGCAAGGCCAAGCGCCTCAGCCTCAAGGAGCAGTTGGCCGATGAGCTGAGCCAATACCGAGACGTCCAATTCCGCCGCCGCCACGGATTGGCGTCACGCGACTCCTGAACCGAACAGCCGGGATGGGGCGGTGTACGCTCCCGGCGATAGGAGCAAGCCGTGACCGATAAAGACGATCTCTTCTCCCTCGACGGCCGAGTTGTAGTGGTGACCGGCGGAAGCCGGGGGTTGGGACGGGAGATGTGTCTGAGCTTTGCCGAGCGGGGCGCCACAGTGGTGGTGGCCAGCCGGAAGCTGGAGAAATGCGAAGCGCTCGCCGCCGAGATCACCGAGCGGACCGGCCAGGAGGCTCTCGGGCTGGCCCTGCATGTCGGGCGCTGGGAGGAGTGCGAGCCCTTTGTGGATCGGGTGGTCGACGAGTTTGGGGCCATCGACGTTTTGGTGAACAACGCCGGCAGCTCTCCGCAGTACCCTTCATTGGCTGATGTGAGCGAACGGCTCTTCGATTCGGTGACCGGGCTCAACATGAAGGGCCCGTTCCGGCTGTCGGTGCTAGTGGGCGACCACATGGCGGGCACCGGCCGCGGTGGCAGCATCATCAACGTGTCGAGCGCGGCCGCGGTGCAGCCCACCCAAGGGGAGGTCCCCTATGCGATGGCCAAGGCCGGGCTCAACAACCTCACACTGGCGCTGGCCCGGGTGTACGCCCCCACTGTGCGGGTGAACTGCATCATGCCGGGGCCGTTCTTTACCGATGTGGCCGCGGCGTGGGATATGGAATCCTTCAACAAGTCGGCAGCTCGCAGTATCCCGCTGGGCCGGGGCGGAGAGCCGCACGAGATCGTCGGCGCCGCGCTTTACCTGGCCTCCAACGCCTCAAGCTTCACCACCGGCGCCATCATCAAGATCGACGGCGGCCTGGCCTGGTCCCCCGGCTGAGCTGATCCGCCAGCAGGTGCGACATGCGGAGTGGAGCTGGGCGGAATCATATGGTGTCCAAAGGCGCTGGTCAGCCACATATGCGGTCTCGATATGTCGGGTCTTCCCACTTCCGTTCCCACTCATGGAATAGGAACAAGGGCCAACTCAGAGGTTGGTCGGCGAAAGAGCCTGCGGGAATCCCCGGGAAGCTCAGGATGGCTCGAAGATGAGTTCGGGCACTACGACTTCCCATGTGTCGCATTGGAGTTGCTCTTGGTACTCGGGGTCTGAGTGGTTGCGGCTCCAGGTAGCGATGGCCAGGACGCTTGCGTGGGTGCAGACCATCCCTTCAGGGGGCTCGAAGCTTCGGGACAGCCTTCCTACTACTACGCCCGAGTGGTCGAGTAGCTCCCACCGGCCGGCCTGCTGTCGAACGCGTAGCGGATCGTTTGGCGACAAGGCTGCGATGGCGCGATGAACGCGGCTCTGGAGGGACTCTCGGCCGGCGAAGCTCAGATAGACGTCGCCTAGGTTGAGATGCCGGTAGCGCCGGCGCAGCTCGGGTGCCGGTGGTGGGAGTTCGAAGGGCTCTCGCCATTCGACGGCTGGGTTGTCCTTCAGCGCTTTCTGAATTGGGTTTTGTTCGCCTAGGCGCCCGAGTGCGAGTGTTTGGCGGGCGCGGGTCATGGAGACGTAATACAGACGGCGCGACGCATCAGGATCTTCTCCTCGCCCCTCCCGGTCCCAGCCGCCGTCGAGCACGATCACGTGGTCGAATTCCAAGCCCTTGGCACGATGGGCGGTCAAGAGCAATAGCCCTCGTTGGCGCTTGCGCGCTTCTCGTCCCCACTCCGCTAGCCATTCGATGAATGAGTCCACAGGAATCTCAGCCATGCCCGCCTCAACCTCGTGGGCCTCGATGGCCTCTTGCAGGAGTTCGATCCAGGTGCTTTGGGGCTGGCTGGTCAGCCGTTTGCGCAAGTCGGCGTTCCGGATCAGGCGGGAGTCGCGGTTGCGGAGTCAACCGATCAGTGACTGCGTCTCGCGTAGGTGCCAGATGCTGGGGAAGTCTTCGTTCGCCATTTGCACTGGGATGCCCTCGAGTTCGCAGATGCTGCGAACCGGCTCTAGGTATTTCCATTCCTTGGCGATCAAGGCACAGCTCGACCAGTTCCAGTCCGAAGCGAGTCCGCTCAGCCGCTTGAGTTCGGCGATTGCTGCTTGTGCCTGAGAGATCGCATTGCCGCCGGCGGGCAAGATCTGGATTTTTCCTCGGCCTACTGGGTCTCGCTTGGCCCACACACCTCCCGCGGGGTCCTTGGCACGTCCTTTGTTGATTTGGATCTTGTGGTCCACCTTCATCCGGTCTTGTGCTGGCTCGATCACGGCGTTGGCGGCCCGAATGATGTGGCGGGTTGATCGATAGTTGTCGATTAGGAATGCGGGCTTGGCCTTGTAGTCCTGCTCGAAGCTGCGTATGAACTTCACCGACGATCCCTTGAAGGAGTAGATGTTCTGGTCGTCGTCGCCTACTGCGAACAGAGTGAGCTTGGAGTCGTCGTCTGACAGGGTCCGGCCGGCCAACGCGGAGATGAGGTCGTATTCGTCTTGGCCGACGTCTTGGTACTCGTCCACCAGAATCCACCGGAATCCCGCCAGCAGTCGTGTCCGCGTTTCCTCGGCTTCCTCTGGTTCCAGCCCATCGCCCCGCAGCAAGGCGGTCGCCTGCTTGAGGACTTCTTGGAAGTGCTCGCTGTCCATCCGATCGGCGCGCTCTGAGAAGCTGGCGCCCACGAGGCGCATCGCCATGGCGTGGCAGGTGAGCACCAGCACTCCTCGCGAGTCGTCGCCGACCAGCTCGGCCAGTCGGCGGCGGATCTCAACTGCGGCATGCCGGTTGTAGGCGAGGGCCAGGATGCCCCGAGGGTTTTCGCGCCTGACTCTTATCAGGTAGGCGATGCGATGTACCAGCACTCTGGTCTTGCCCGACCCGGGGCCGGCCAACACCAGCACGTTGGTGTTCTCGCGGGTGTCGGCCACAAGTTGGCGCTGGGCGGGGTTCTTCAGGCCTTCCACGATGTTGCGCCACGAGTCCGGCGTGGTCTGCCGCGAGAGCTCCTGGCTGCGATCAGGCAGCCAGCGTTGCAAGAACCCGGGTTCTCCCAGAGCGAAGTAGTCGATAGCGAGGCGCCGGGCCTCCGCCTTGTTGCCGAGCCCCCGCTGCGCATACTCGGTCATCACATGGATTTGGCGGACCGATTCGTCATAGTGGATCTGCAAGGACTCGAAATCAGACCCCCAATAGCCGCGCCGCTCGGGAGACAAGCGGATGGTCATCGCTGAGCGGAACACGGTGAGGCCCTTGTTGAGCCTGATGACCTCTTGTTCGTGCAGCCACACCAGCGAGCGGTCCACCAACCGGCGCAAGTCCGTGGTCTCCCCGGCGAGAGTCAGGTCTCCCTTCACCGCCTCGGTCAGCTTCCCCAAAGTCGTCTCCGCCAGCAGGTCGGTGCCGCGTTTGCCCTGTGGCACACACGACAACAGGTGATCCAGCAGGCGGGAGGCACCGTCCCTGCGACGCTTGGCCATCCTCACTAGCGAATGCCACTCGCGCTTCAGCGTTACCCGAACGCTTTCGGCATCATGATTTCTCACCGCGATGCTGCCGCCGCCGATGCCCCCGCCGCGGCCGGCGCCGGCGATCCCTTGCAGAAGACGGGCCATGTACTCGGGCCGGACATGGTCATGGCCGGCGTCTTTGATCCGCTGGCAGGCAACCCGCAGATTCAGGGGCGCCTCATCGCCGATTCCCATATCTGGGGCCATCTCCCGCATGAGTTCCAAGAGCTCCTCTTCTGCTCCTGCTGCCTCCTTAAGCCGCCGCTTCGAGCTGTTGGCAACGCCCAGGTGGACAAAGGCGGTCAGCGTGGTGTCGTTGCTGGCGATACCGCATCTCTCCAAGTCGTAGAGCGCACCCCTCACTTGGTCGGAGCTGAGGCCTGCGATGTCCATGAGCATGTCGGTGGAGATCCCCTCGTCCGGGTCGGCACCGATCAGCGCCTCGACGACGGCTAGGAGCCGGCCGCGAGCCAGTTCGTCAAGCCCCCTGGATTCCAGCTTCTCCTTTGCCTCCTCCACCGATCTCACCCGCAACGACGACGGAAAGATCCGGACGCGGTTCTCCTCCCGGCTGAGCAGCTCTGCCTCCTCAAGCCAGGCCAGCGCCGTGCGCCCCCGCGTGTCGTCGGTGGCAGAATCCCGCCTGAAGTCGGTGTCTTCGTCGTTGACCAGGATCTCGCCCATGGTGGCTACGACTTCGTCGCTGTTGTTGCGCCTGCTCAGCCGGCGCAGGGCCTTCAGAACCCCATTGATCTCGCGTCGAGTGAGCCGGGACCGCGCCGACATGCCGAACTGCCGCTCCACGTCGTCTCTCGTGAACAGCAGCACACAGTGAGCCTGTTTCTGGTCCCGGCCGGCCCGACCCGCCTCTTGCAGATAGTTCTCCAGCGACGACGGAATGTCGGCGTGTATCACCAGCCGCACATCGGGCTTGTCGATGCCCATCCCAAAAGCGTTGGTGGCCGCAATCGCACTCAACTCACCTTCGATGAAGCGGCGCTGGACGGACTTCTTATCTTCCGGCTGCAACCCGGCATGGAAGCGATCGGCGGAGAATCCCAAATCCCAGAGGAAGTTCGCAACCTCCTCGGTCCGCCGTCGAGTGGCGCAGTACACAATCGCGCCGCCGTTTCCTTCTGGTAGTAGATGCTTGGACAAGATCTCGTAGATGTCGTTGTACTTCTTGGAAGTGGTTGTCTCAACCACCACGAACTCGAGGTTGGCGCGCTCGCTGCCCCCGTCGAACACCCGCATTTCGACGCCGAGTTGTTCGGCGAAGTACTCGACTATCTCCTCTTTGACCCCAGGCTTGGCCGTCGCCGTCAAACACAACACCGGGGGTACCACATCGCCTTCCGCCCGTTCACGGATGTAGCGCCCCACATAGCGATAATCGGGGCGGAAGTCGTGGCCCCACTTCGAAAGGCAGTGGGCCTCATCCAGCACCCAGGCACCGATCTCGCGCTGATCCAAGCAGCGTCGAAACGAAACGCTGCGAAGCTGCTCGGGAGAGATCAACACGATGGCGGAGTCTCCGAGCCTCAACTTCTCCAACGCTTCGGCACGCTCAGGCATCGACAACATTCCGTTGATGGTGACGCAAGAGGTGACGCCGTGGGCCTCGAGCCTGGTCACCTGGTCGGCCATCAGAGCCACCAACGGCGAGATGACCACGGTCACCGCCCCGGTCTTCTTGTATCGCGACAGCGCCGGAATCTGGTAGCACAGCGACTTGCCCGTACCCGTAGGCAAGATCCCCAAGACATGGTCGCCCCCCATCGCCGCCTCTACGATGGCCTGCTGCAACGGGCGCCCATCCTCGCCGGCCGGTTCCGGTCTGAAGTCCTCGAAGCCGAACAGGCGCTTCAGCTCTTTGCGTGCGTTGTGGTGCTCTTGGCACCACGGGCAACCTCGGTCGCCGCACCGGCTGTCCCGCAGGCGCCGCACCAACTTTCCGGCGCCGGGAAACTGGTGCCGAACCCAAGGCGGCATAACCGAATTGCCCCCCGACACCCACAGCCACGCCAACGCGTAGGCCAGCGACCAGCCATGCACGTCGGCGGAATCGATGGCCTGGTGTGCGTGGGTACGACAGCAAACACCGTCTACACGGGAGTAGATCGCCTCGCGGGCCTCAGAGTCAGACGGCTTCGGCGAACCGCGCACACTCCGGAAGACCAGATCAAAGCCGGAGCCGTGCTGCCCTCCAGTCAGCCAGTGCCAGGCGACAAGCAAGTCTGAGGGTGCCTTCAGCAGCCTCTCCTGCTGGTCGGCGAATACCTCCAGGGCAAGCCGGGCGTCTTGCTCCGGGTCGTTCTTGCGCCCGGTTATGAGCCGGCCCTCCTGATAATGCTTGACGAGATGGTGATACGGGTTGCAAGGAAAGGCCAGCGGATTTAGCCACAGCGTGTCCACCACCGGCATCTCCAGCAAGCGCAAACCAGGATTTGCCTCTTGCAAATGGCCCTTATCGAACTTGATGAAATTGTGCCCCACAACGAAGTCCGCACCATTGGCAAGAGCATCCAGCTCATCCAACGCCTGATGAAAGCTGCGACCCGCTGACGGGTAGACGAAAGACTCGTCGGTATCGAGGCGCACTCCGGCGAAGGAGTGAATTCGTCTCGTCTTGGTCGCCACTTCAAGGTCAACCGAAACGCAGCGAGACAATCCAGCCAATAGACGCTTGGCTCCTATGCCTCCTACTGGAGCTGTTTCCGGCACGGTGGGGATGCTAGATGCCTTACCGAGGAGGAAGGCAAAGCTGGCTGCTTGGACTTTGTCGTCCCTGAACATCCCCGGGCATTGCGCAGGCACTGCCTGTTCTTCGGCAGTCGCATTCGCAAACAGAAGTAGCGCTAGGCCTGCGGACTATTCCCACATGCCCTTGGCGTGACCCCGTGAGGTTGGTCCACCTGATCTGTGCCCTGTTGTGAGAGTCCGTTGTCCGGTATTGCTGGATGGAGGAGGATCACGACATACCACTAGGTCTAACCGAGGAGTGATCCTGGCCGATGGGGACACCACGGAGGTCAGCCTGACCCCGGCCGATTGACCTTGCTGGTTGTGGGGCGGGAATATCGAGTCAACAGATGTCGTGGCGGTCTCGAATTCTGGGGGCCGACATACACCGGGCAAACACTCTGGTTGCGCTGACTACTAATATTGTGACCGCCGTTGTAAGCGACAACCGCAGCGCCGACCGAGCGCAAAGGAAACCCACATGAAATTGTCCAATATCAGCGGGCTACGGATCGCCGCCGCGCTGCTCGCAGTCATAATGATCGCCGCCGCCTGCGGCGATGACGACGATGGCGGAGAGACCGCCGAGCCGGTGGCGCAGCCGACGGCCACGGAGGCTCCCCAACCGACCGCCACCGCTGCGCCTGAGGCTCCGGCGCCAACCGAGGCTCCGGCGCCAACCGAGGCTCCGCCCGCGCCAACCGAGGCTCCGCCCGCGCCAACCGAGGCTCCGCCCGCGCCAACCGAGGCTCCGGCGCCAACCGAGGCTCCGCCCGCGCCAACCGAGGCTCCGATGACCCTCGAAGGGTTCGTGGTAGAAGCCGACACGACGGGTGGCGACCTCCTAGATGGGGTCTCGCAGACAGAGGCGTCGTGCGTGAGCGACCGGGCCGGCGACGCCTTCCAGTCAATTGTCGACACTGTGCTGCTCGAGGGAGGCTCAGACCTCGCCGTCGCAGAGCCGATGGCGGTCTGCCTCACCGAAGAGAACTTCGTGGTGTACAGCACAGCGATCATCTCCGCCAAGGTTGGTGCAGAGAGTGTTGAAACGAGCGGCTGCATCACCGACCTCGGCCGGGCGAGCCCGGCATTGGCCTACATCACCTTCGGGGTCCTAGAGGAATACACCGGCACCTACGACCCCAATGTGCTGCGTCCCTTCACCAGAGACTTCTACGAGTGCTTCAGCGTCAGCGAGAAAGTCGAGTTGACGGTGCTCATCTTGGACCACATCGCGACTACCGCCTCCATCACCGGCCGCCAATTCCTCGACGCTATGGGCGACGATGTGATCGACTGCTATACCGACGTACTCGGCATCTCCCGCGACCAGTTCGAGGTAGTCGTCGAGACCACATTCGCCGCGGGAACAGCGTCGACCGCCCAAGCGCCTGACTGCCTTACCAACGACACCCTCGCCGAGATCCTCGTCACCCTCTCCGTAGCACTCGCCGGACGGCTGAGCGACGAGACAGTGGGCTGTTTGCGCACCTTCGGCCTAGAAAATCCCGAGTACCTGGAGCTCATGGCAATCGGAGACTTCGACCCGGCCGCCATGACCGAGGCAGAATTCGTCGAAATCGCCGAAGTAGGCATCGACATATTTGACTGCTACACCAACGCCGAATTCTTGCCAGTCCAATTGGTTTTCATCGACATGATGACCTGAACCGATGCAGACCTGCTCGCCCGCCGGCTAGCGGGTGAGATCCTGTGCTAAGCCATGGGCACCGACGCGAACTCCGCCCCATGGTTCTCAACCCACGAGAACTGGAAGAGGCACAGCACATCTCCCCTTGTCATTGCCTTGCTAGCAGCCCTCTCGCTGCTATCGGCGGGTTGCGGCCGCGATGACGACGGGTTTGGCAACCAGGGCGATGCCTTGGGTGACGGGTCGCTCGGCATTGTCGAAGTCGAGGCGGGAGATGCGATTCAAATCCGGTCTATGCAGACGATCACCGGCGATGTGGCCGGGTTTGGTCTGCCCATCGACCGGGCCGCCTACATCGCGGTGGACGATTACGGCCCAATCTAGGGCTTCAGCGTTGACTTGGGCACCAGCCTCGATGATCTGTGCTCCAATGTCGGCGGCCAGGCCGCTGCCCAGACAATCGTGGCCGACGAGGATGTGGTCGGGGTGCTGGGCACGTCGTGCTCCGGCGCGGCGGCCGAGGCTGTGCAGTGGTTGAGTGAAATGTGTCCCGCCACTACATGCGTGTGATTGTGTGGGTGGCAGCACCGGCGGGGATGGCTCTGCGCTACATGCCCCGCCTGTTTGGCGGTGGCTTTCTAGTTGAGTGCCTCACCGCGGGTCTGTCAGACACTCGGGAATTTTGTGTATCGGGCGTGATCTGAGGGTCAGCGGCCGGGTGCTGTGGGCCGGGAAAGATCATGTCGGTGACTGATCATGAAATGCCGGCGGTGCCGGCGGACGAGGCCGTCGATGAGGCGGCGATGCAGGACTGGGCCGAGCTGTTGGTCGAGCGTGCCCGCTCTGAGGGTGTGGAGCTGGGGGGAATCGAACCCCCGTCCGCTGGGCGGTGTCTGACTGTGATACGACCATTCCCGGTGTGCGGCGTCGATGGCAGCTGCGTCGCCGGGTCGGGTGGCCCCCGCTAGGGAGCCCGCCACCGAGTCTGTTCCTCGGGGTCAGCGGTCTTTCCCGCCGTCAGTGGTCTGTCCCTACTGTCTCCACCGCTTCTGTTGCCGGGCTGCGGTGGACCGGCCCCGCGTGCCGTTACCGGTCGCGGTGCTTCTCTAGGCCAGAAAGATCAGGCTGCGAGAAGTTCACGGTCATTGCCGCTTAGTTGGTTGCCCCGTTTTGCGAGTCTGAGCAACTCGGGTCGCACAGCGCAGCCCCCGGTCCCAACGTCGAAACCGATCAGCCCCGTGTGCACAGTTGTCAAGGTGCCCCGCAATGATACCGGCTCAGCCTGACAGCGATCCGCTGGATTTGGCGGCCTCGGTCGTCGCGTTCCGGGTTTTGCCTCCGACAAGAGAACTGATTCTGCGGGGATTCTGGGCTAGATTTCTCGCCAATGGCCGGGCAGGGCGAAGTGCCCGGATCAGAGGAGGCTCAACTGCGGGTTGGTTTCGTTGGGTTGGGGACGATGGGCGGGCCCATGTGCCGGCGGCTAGTGGCCGCGGACTATCGGGTGACAGCGTTCGATCTCAGCGAGGAGGCGTTGGCTGCTGCGGTCGAGGCCGGGGCGGTGGCGGGGGAGTCGGCCCGCCAGTGCGCGGACGACGCCGACTTCTTCTTGACGTCGTTGCCGGCGCCCCACCAAGTGGAAGCGGTGATGGCCGGGCCCTACGGCGTTTTGGCCGCCATGAAGCAGGGCTCGGTGTGGGTGGACCTCACCACCAACCGACGGGAGGTGGTGGTGGAGTTGGCCGCGGCCGCCCCGGAGGGGGTGGCGGTGGTGGATGCTCCAGTGACCGGAGCGGTTGACGGTGCCCGCCGGGGGGAGCTCACCGTGTTCGCCGGGGGCGATCCCGAACCGGTGGCCGCGGCCCGAGAAATTCTGAGCCATCTCGGCACGGTGCTGGAGTGCGGGCCGCTGGGCACCGGCAACGTGGTGAAGCTGGTGACCAACCAGCTGTGGTTCGTCGCTGCGGCCGCGCTGGGAGAGGGGCTCGCGGTGGGTGTGGCCAACGGCGTGGAGCTGCGAACGCTGTGGGAGGCCATCTGCAACAGCGTCGGCGACAGCTTTGTGGCCCGCCACGACGCCCCCAGCATCTTTGCCGGCCACTACGACCCGTCGTTCTCTCTCGGGCTGTGCCTCAAGGACTTGGGCTTGATCGGCGAGCTTGAGCCGAGCGTGGGCGCCAACCTGCCCATGATCGCGGCGGCCCGCAGGGCGTTCGAGCGCGCCGCACAGCGCTACGGCGCCGATGCGCCTGAGCTGTGCGTCGCCCGGCGCATTGCCGACGACGCCGAGGTCTGCTTGCAACTCGACGGAGACTGGATACCCCACTGGGAGGTGTGATGAAACCGACCCCGCCCTTCGAATTGGCCGACTTGGTAGATCTGGAGGCATTTCCTATCGATGATCCGACCTCGGCGTCGTATATCGCGATTGTGGACGGTGCCCGGACCGGCTTGCGGGCCGAGGGCTGTGCCGTGCTCAGCGGCTTTGTACGGGCCGAGGCGGTGGAGTTGCTCAACGATGAGGTGCACGAGCGCAAGCACGCCACCCACTATTCCACCCAGGTGATCAATCCGTACTTCCACACCGCCGTCAACCCCGACTATCCGGCCGATCACCCCGTGAACACCCTCATCGAGCGCACCAGCGGCTTCATTCCCGGCGACGCCTGGGATCAGGAATCCGCCACCGACATGCTGTTTCAGTGTCCGGAGGTGGCTCGCTTCGTTGCCGATTGCCTGGAGATCCCCGCGCTGTATTGCTACGACGATCCGCTGGCCCGGCTGGTCACCAACGTCTGCGATCCGGGCCAACAGCTCACCTGGCACTTCGACACCAACGAGTTCACCGTCACCGTTTTGGTACAGCCTGCCGACGAGGGTGGCATGTTCGAGTACGCGCCCGGAATCCGGTCGGCCGACGACGAGGGGTTCGGTGCTATCGCCGATGTGCTGGCCGGAGGGCGACGCGGGGTGAAGACCCTGGATCTTCGTCCCGGCGACCTCCAGATATTCATGGGCCGCTTCTCGATGCACCGGGTGACCAGGGTGGGGGAGACATCGCGGCCCCGCCACACCACCATCTTGGCCTACACCCCCGAGCCCGGTGTGATCGGGCGCGTCGAGCGCACCCGACAGCTCTTCGGGCGTGTCCTCCCCGCCCACGAAAATGCCGAGCTAGAGCGAGTTCGCTTGGACACCCTGCTGGATTGATTTTCAGGGTTGGGCCGCTCGCCCCATCTCGTTGCGGGCTTCGCGACGGGCGTCTTGTTCGGCGATGGCCTGGCGCTTGTCGGCTCGGCGGCGGCCTCGGGCCAGGCCGAGCAGCACCTTAGCCCGGCCCTGTTTGAAGTAGAGCGAAAGGGGCACCATCGTCAGGCGGTCCTGTTCTAGTCGGGCCTTGATGCGGTTCAGCTCGCCCCGGTGCAACAGCAGCTTCTTGGGCCGGTCAGGATCGTGGCCGGCGGAGCCGCCAGCGTGGGAGTAAGGGGCGATGTGCAGCGACTGGAGCCAAAGCTCGCCGTCGGCCATGCGGGCGAACGACTCAGTCAGCGTCACTTTGGACTCCCGGAGCGACTTCACCTCCGAGCCCACCAGCACCAGGCCGGCCTCGTACTCTTCGAGAATCTCGTAGTCCCGCCGGGCGCGGCGATTGGTGGCGACCACCTTGGTGCGCCCCTGTTCGTCGATTGATCCCGGCTTGGTCCTGGACATTTGCTCAAAGTACCCCGCCGATGGCGGATTGGCGGCGGCAATTGGCGGGTAGTCTGGATGTCGTGGTCGACAAGGGGGCGGCACCGGATACGGAAATAGCCGGTGACAAAAGCCCCTGGGAGGGCTTCCGGTCGGGGTTTGTGACCCTGCTGGGGCGGCCCAATTCGGGCAAGTCCACCCTGGTGAACGCCATTGTGGGCACCAAGGTGGCCATCGTGTCCGACAAGGCCCAGACCACTCGGCACGCGATTCGAGGCGTGCTGCACCGCGACGAGGTGCAGGTGGTGTTTGTGGACACCCCCGGCATCCACAAGCCGCGAACTGCGCTGGGCGAGCGGCTGAATGCCACTGCGGCCGACGCGGCCGTCGATGTGGACGTGGTGTGTTTGTGCATCGACGCCACCCAGACGCTGGGCCAGGGCGATCGGTTCATCGCCGAGCGGCTCAGCGGTGACTCCATCGTGGTGGTGACGAAGATCGACGCCGCTCCCCGCTCCAAGGTGGTGGCCCAGCTGGCCGCGGCCGGAGAGTTGGGCTTTGCCGAGTACTTCCCCACTTCGGCTCGCACCGGTAAAGGGATGGACGCCCTGGTGGAGCGGCTGTGCGAGCTCATGCCCCCCGGCCCGCCGCTGTATCCGGCCGACATGGTGAGCGACATGCCCGAAGCTCGCTGGGTGGCCGAGTTGGTTCGCGAGCAGCTTTTGGCCGTGACCCGTGAGGAGCTGCCCCACTCCATAACGGTGGCGGTGACTGAGTGGGAGTGGCCCCGCATCAGGGTGGAGATTCTGGTGGAGCGGCAGTCGCAGAAGCCCATGGTGATCGGCAAGAAAGGGTCGGTGCTCAAGGAGGTGGGCATAGCGGCCCGGGCCCAGCTCCCCGAGGGGGTGTTCCTGGAACTGCGCGTGGGAGTGGAGAAGAACTGGCAGCGCCGCCCCGAGATGCTCGACCGCTTCGGCTACGGACCGGGGTCCATGGCCAGGCCCGATCTGTAGATCAGAGGCCGTCGCGGATCGTTCGCAACAGGGTGACGGCCCGGTCGCGCTCGGCGGTGCGGTGGAAGGGGGGAAGGGCCCGTACCAGTTCCCAGCGGTAGCCGGCCCGGGCCATCCGGGAGTCGAGTACTGCCACCACGCCTCGGTCGTCGCCGCGGCGGATAAGCCGGCCGGCGCCCTGAGCCAGCCGGGTGGCGGCCCGGGGCAGATCGACGAGCCGGAAAGCCTCGCTTCCGTAGCGTTCCCGCCGAGCCTCCAGCAGGGGGTCGTCGGGCCGGGGGAACGGCAGCCGGTCGATGGTTACCAGCGAAAGCGACTCGCCGGGCACGTCCACGCCCTGCCAAAAGCTCATGGTGGCGAACAAGCAGCTCTCCACTTCGGCGGCAAATCGCCGCAGCAGCTCGGGCTTGGGCAGATCGCGCTGGGTATAGATCGGGAAGTCAAGCTGGGCCGACAGCGCTTCGGCGGCCCGGTCCATGGCCCGGTAGCTGGTGAACAGGGCCAGGGTCCGGCCTCCGGCGGCCTCGATGAGGGCGGCCATCTCCTCGTGGACAGCCGGCTCGTAGCCGGGGTTGCGGGGGTCTGGTAGATGTTTGGCGCAATACAGCAGCCCGTTGGTCTCGAAGTCGAAGGGGCTGCCCACGTCGATGGCTCGGTGCTCTTCGGGCTCCAGCCCCAGAACCTCACCCAGGTTCATGGGGATGGTGGCGCTTGTCAGCACCGCCGTGGTGTGCTCCCACAGCCGTTCGGACAGCAGCCTGCCCAGTTGGATAGGTGCTATCCGCCAGGCAGGCGACGACTCAGTGCCCGATACCCAGGCCACCTCGGTTGACTTGGCCTCCACTGCCCGGCCCAGATCTTCCATCAAAGCCCCGGTGGCCAGCACGGCCCGCAGCTTGCGGGCCCCCGCCTCGCCAGGAGCATCATCGGGAATGGCCCGCAACTCGGCCGCGGCCTGCTCTACCCGGCCCCGGGCCAGCACCGCCGCGCCCTGGAGTTCATCAGGGAGAGGGGCAGGGAGCGGCTTGTCCCGGAATGGGGCCAGGGCTTCCCGCAGCCGGATCCCGGCGTCCTCAAGGTCGCCCGCGGCGGCTGATTCAGCCACTACAGCTCGGATGCTGCGGGCCAATTCGTCGAATCGTCCCCCGGTCAGCGACAGCCCGGCGGTATCGGACACGATGTCCTCCAAGCCGTGGGCTTCATCGATGACAACGGTGTCGTGCTCGGGCAGGATCGGAGTGTCGCTGAACAGGTGCAGGCAATAGAGGTGGGTGTTCACCACCACGATGTCGGCGACATCGGCGCGGTGACGGGCCTTCTCGGCGAAACAACTCGATCCCGAAGGACACCGCTGGGCCCCCGGGCACTCCCGGCCCGAGACGCTGAGGGCATCCCAGGCGGCATGAGAGGGCTCGAAGTCGAGCTCGGCCCGGTCGCCGGTGTCAGTCTGCTGGGCCCACAGGGCCAGCCGGGAGATCTCCGCTCTGGGGCCGTCGGAGATGTCCAGGCTCAGCTGCTCGTCTTCGATGTGCTCCTTCAGCCGCTGGATGCACAGGTAGTTGGACCGGCCCTTTAGCACGGCGTATCGCACCGGTAGGCCCAGAGCATCGACCAGCTGGGGTAGGTCTTTGTCGACCAACTGGTCTTGGAGGGTCTTGGTGGCGGTGGCCACCACCGACGGGCCCTCACCCATGACCAGCGGCACCAGGTAGGCGAGAGACTTGCCGGTTCCGGTGCCAGCGGCCACCACAAGATGGCGCCCCGAGTCCATCGCCTCGGCCACCGCCTCGCACATGTCCCGCTGCCCGGGTCGCCGCTCCCCGCCGCCGTCCAGCGAAGAGACGGCCGTCTCCAGAGCCTTCTCGACCCCGGTGTTCTCCGGCATTGTCTCGACGCTACCGCCATGCAGCGAAAGAGGTGGGGTGTATCGGCAATGATCGCCCTCTCCCGCACCCTGTCGGTGCTCGCGGGGGAGTACCGTGCAGGTGTGGGCGTGTCCGGCCATGGCCTTGACCTGAATCGAATCCCCCGCCATGTCGGCTGTGTCATGGATGGCAACGGGCGCTGGGCCGAGCAGCGGGGCATGGCCCGCACCGAAGGCCACGAACAGGGCGAACACGCCTTGTTCGACGTGATAGAGGCCGCGTTGGAACTGGGAATCGAGTGGCTCACGGTGTACGCCTTCTCCACCGAAAATTGGAACCGCCCCGACGACGAGGTTCGCTTCTTGCTGAACTTCAACCGCACCATCCTGCGGCGGCGCTGCGACGAGCTGAATGAGATGGGGGTGCGGATCCGCTTTGTGGGACGCCGCGACTGGCGGGTGCCCTCGGGGTTGATCAAGGAGATGGACGAAGCCATCGAGCTCACTCAGCACAATACGCGGATGACGCTGGCGGTGGCCTTCAACTACGGCGGACGGGCTGAGATCGTGGACGCGGTGCGCCAGATCGCCGCCCAGCGGATCCCAGCCCGCAGGATCAACGAGCGGACCATCGCCCGCCATCTGTACGAACAGGAGATGCCCGAGCCCGACCTCATCATCCGCACCTCGGGGGAGTACCGGATCTCCAACTTCCTGCTGTGGGAGCTGGCCTACTCCGAGTTGGTGTTCACCGATGTGCTGTGGCCCGACTTCACCCGCCACGACCTGTTTGCCGCCATCGCCGAGTACCAGCACCGCGACCGTCGATTCGGCCGGGTGAGATAAAGGCCGACCCGGTGCGCCTCTCCCAGGGCGAGAGGGTGGGAGACTAGTTGCGGTGAGCCTCTACCGAGACCACGGAATCGTGCTTCGCACCTACAAGCTGGGCGAGGCCGACCGCATCGTGGTGTTCTGCACTCGCGGCCACGGCAAAGTGCGGGCGGTGGCCAAGGGAGTCCGCAAGACCCGCAGCCGGTTCGGGGGGCGACTCGAGCCCACCAGCCATGTGCAGCTCCAGCTCCACCGGGGGCGAAGCGAACTCGACATCGTGACCCAGACCGAGTCGGTGGACCAGTTCCGGACGGTTCGGGAGGACTTGGACCGGCTGGGCAAGGCCATGGCCATGTTGGAAGCGGTTGACCAGGTGGGGGTCGACCGGGAGCCTGACGGCGCGCTGTACCGGATGCTGCTCGGCGGGCTGCGGGCCCTGGACGCAGGCGACTCCCCGCTGGTGGTGCCCGCCTTCTACCTCAAGCTCCTTGCCCACGACGGAGTGGGTCCCGAGGTCGGCGGGTGCGCATCGTGTGGGGAGACCGGCGACTTGGTTTTCTTCGACTACGGCAGCGGCGGCGTGCTGTGCCGCAGCTGCCGACGGGGTTCCCCGCTGTCTCCCGATGCGCTGGATCTGATGCGGATGGTGCTGGGCGGCAGCCTCAGCGTCGCACTGGCCGAGCCTCCGTCACCCGCCACCGGCGAGGTAGAGCACCTGGCCACCACCGCCATGGAACACCACCTAGAACGCCGCCTCCGCGCGTCGAACGCCTATTCCTAGGGCTGTGCGCCTCAAGACGGGGCGTTTTCGGTATCAGGACTGTCGGCGGGGGCCGGTAGCCTGCGGGCCATGAGCAGCGGTGATGTCGTCGAGAGTGTGGGCGACGATGTGATGGACAAGGTGGTGAACCTGTGCAAGCGGCGGGGGTTCGTGTACCAGTCGGCGGAGATTTACGGCGGGTTCCGCAGCGCTTACGACTATGGCCCGCTGGGCGTGCTGTTGCTGCGCAACGTGAAGGACGCCTGGTGGCGGACCATGGTGCAGCTCCGCACCGATGTGGTCGGCCTCGACGCTTCCATCCTGTCGCCCCCTGAGGTGTGGGGGGCATCGGGCCATCTCACCAACTTCACTGACCCCCTGGTGGACTGCCGCAACTGCGGTACTCGCCACCGCGAGGATCAGCTGGAAGACCCTGAGGCCTGTCCGAGTTGCGGCCAGCGGGGCCAGTTCACCGAGGCTCGGGAGTTCAATCTGATGTTCCGCACTCAGGCCGGCCCGGTGGCGGGCGCCGGGGCCGATGTGTACCTGCGGCCCGAGACCGCCCAGGGCATGTTCATCAACTTCGCCAACGTTTTGAACACCGCGCGCAACAAGCCGCCGTTCGGCATTGCCCAGATCGGCAAGTCGTTCCGCAACGAGATCACCCCGGGCAATTTCATATTCCGCACCCGGGAGTTTGAGCAGATGGAGATGGAGTTTTTCGTGCCCCCCGACGAGGCCGCCATGTGGTTCGAATACTGGTGCGGTGCCCGGATGGACTGGTACACCGGCCTCGGAATACCTGCCGACAAGCTGCGGCTGCGGCCCCACGACGCCAACGAGCTCAGCCACTATTCGGCCGGCACCGCCGATGTGGAATACCTGTTCCCCTGGGGGTGGGGCGAGCTGGAGGGCATTGCCAACCGCACCGACTACGACCTCACCCAGCACGCCAAGCACTCCGGCGTCGACTTGGACTACTACGACCAGCAGGCCGACGAGCGCTACACACCCCATGTGATCGAGCCGGCCGCGGGGGCCACCCGCACGATGATGGCGTTCTTGCTGGCGGCCTACGACACTGAGGAGGTGCGAGGGGAGACCCGCACGGTCTTGCGGCTCCACCCCCGACTGGCCCCCTACAAGGTGGCGGTGCTGCCCCTGTCGAAAAAGCCCGAGCTCCAGGCGGTTTCCGAAGAGGTGCTGGGCCTGGTCCAGCCCCGGTGGATGACCGACTACGACGTCACCCAGTCGATCGGGCGCCGCTATCGCCGCCAAGACGAGATCGGCACGCCGTATTGCGTGACCGTGGATTTCGACACCCTGGACGACCGGGCCGTCACCGTGCGCGACCGCGACACCATGGACCAGGACCGGGTGGCCATCCACGCCTTGGCCGAGCACCTGGACGCCAAGCTCAGACTGTGAGGCAGACGGGGTGACCAGCCCGGTCGTCGCCGCGGTACAGGCTGTCAAGCGCGGCGAGCTGAACAAGACTGAAGCCGTGCTGGCGGCTTCCCCTGGTGCGGTCGAGGATCTGCTGCATGCCCAAATGGCCGACGGCCCATCGGCACCCGTGGCCGCCCAAGGGGTGGCCGCCTCTCCGGGAGGGGCGTCGGGGCGGGTGTGCCTGTCGGTGGACGCGGTCCTTGACGCCGACGACGAGGGAATTCCCGCCGTTTTCGTGCGGCCGTTCACCACTCCCGCCGATGAGGTGGCCATGTCGGCTGCGGTGGGCATAGTCACCGCCAAAGGAGGCATGGCCAGCCATGCGGCGGTGATCGCCCGGGGTTGGGGCATCCCCGCGGTGGTAGGGGTGGAGACCCTGGCGGTGGACGACGCCGCTGGGGTGGCTCGGTTGGGCGACGTGGAGTTGCGCGACGGCGATCCCATCACCGTGGACGGCTCGGCGGGAACGATCATGCTGGGCGCCTCGGAGGTGGGCGAGGTGGAGATCCCCGACGAGATGTTCACGCTGCTGGGGTGGGCCGACGAGCTGCGCGGCGGGCGGCTGGCGGTGCGGGCCAACGCCGATGACGCTTTCTCTGCCCGGCTGGCCAGGGAGTTCGGAGCTGCCGGAGTGGGGCTGTGCCGCACCGAGCACATGTTCTTGGGGGAGCGGCTGCCGCTGGTACAGCGGGCCATCACCGACGGCGGAAGTGCGTCGTTGGACGCACTGGTCGAAGTCCAGGTGAACGATCTTGTCGAGCTGCTGGAGGTGATGGACGGACTGCCGGTGACTGTCCGGCTGCTCGATCCGCCCCTGCACGAGTTTCTGCCCGACCACCCCGAGTTGGCCGAGGACAACCCCATGCTCGGCGTGCGTGGTGCTCGGCTGGGAGTGCTGCGTCCCGAGCTGTACCGGGCCCAGGCTGCGGCGGTGGCAGAGGCTGCGGCTCGCCGGGTGGCCTCCGGGGGCGACCCGCAGGTTCAGATCATGATTCCCCTGGTGGTGAGCGGTCCCGAGTTGGCCCATGTTCGGGCCGAGGTGGCCGACGAACTGGCCGGGGTGGGCAGCCGCCTGGATGGCCGGGCCATTCCGGTGGGCGCCATGATCGAAACCCCCCGCTCGGCGTTGGCCGCGGCCGACATCGCCGCCAACGCCGATTTCTTGTCGGTGGGCACCAACGACTTGACCCAGATGACCTTCGGCTTCAGCCGAGACGACATCGAAGCCAAGATCATGCGCCCCTACCTGGAGCACGGACTTCTGGCGGCCAACCCATTCGAGACCCTGGACGAGGCCGGGGTCGGCCGCCTGGTGGCCGACGCGGTGGCTGAGGTACGGGCCAGCCGTCCTGGCACCGAGATCGGGGTGTGCGGTGAGCACGGCGGCGACCCGGCCTCGATCGCTCTGTTGGCCGCCGCGGGGGTGGACTATGTGTCCTGCTCTCCGCATCGGGTGCCCGTCGCCCGCCTGGCAGCCGCCCAAGCTGTCACCGGTTCGGCGTAGTCTCACACCGTGGGCATCCACGACGAAGACGTGGCCCGGGTGAGAGAGGCGACGGACATCGTCGCGGTCATCAGCGAGTACGTGCAGCTGAAGCGGGTCGGGCGCCGCTGGCAGGGCCTTTGCCCGTTCCATGCCGAAAAGACCCCGTCGTTCTCGGTCAACGCTGAGATGGGCGTGTACCACTGCTTCGGGTGCAAGGCCAGCGGCGACGCCATCACCTTCCTGCGGGAAGTGGAGCACGCCGACTTCCCCGAGGCGGTGGAGCGCCTGGCCGGTCGCTCGGGGATCACGCTGCGCTACACCGCGCCTGGCGAGGGGGCCGACCGCCAAAAGCGGGGCAAGCTCACCGAGGCCCTGGAGCAGGCGGTGGAGTGGTACCACCAGCGGCTGTTGACCGCGCCCGACGCCGGCCCCGCCCGGGGCTATCTGCGCCAAAGGGGTTACGACGGCGACGTGGTGCGCCAGTACAAGCTGGGATGGGCCCCCGACGATTGGGACGCCCTGGCCAAAGAGCTGGGCGTGGGTGCCGATAGCAGTATGGCTGCCCAGGTGTTCTGCGATGCGGGTCTGGGGTTCCGCAACAAGGGCGGACGCATCCAGGACAGCTTCCGGGCTCGGCTGCTGTTCCCCATCTTCGACCCCAGCGGCAAGCCGGTGGGGTTCGGCGGGCGGGTGTTGCCCGGCGGGGAGGGGCCCAAGTACAAGAACTCGGTGGACAACGCCGTCTACCGCAAGTCCCGGGTGCTGTACGGGCTCAACTGGGCCAAAAAGGACATCGTGAACGCCGGCGAGGTGATCGTGTGCGAGGGCTATACCGACGTGATCGGCTTCGCCCAGGCCGGCATCTCCCGGGCGGTGGCCACCTGCGGCACCGCCGCAACCGACGAGCACATTCAGATGTTGCAAAAGTATGCCAGCCGTATTGTGCTGGCATTTGATCCGGATACGGCCGGAGGCAATGCGGCAGAGCGTTTCTTGCAGTGGGAAGGAGACATCAACGTCAAAGTGGCCATTTTTCCTGAAGGGTCTGATCCGGGAGAATTGGCCAAGAGTGATCCGGAGGGGCTTGTTGCTGCTGTGGATGCAGCGGTGGCTTTTCCGCGGTTTCGCTTTGAACGAGTCTTGTCGCAAGCGGACTTGACGACGATCACGGGTCGTTTCAATGCGGCCAGGGAAGCCACAGAAGTTGTGGCTTCAATCAAGAATCCTCTTGTTCGCGATCCCTACCTGTTGGAAATCGCCACTCAGTGCCGACAAGACGATTCGGATGCCTTGGAGCGCCTGCGCCGTATAGCTCAGGACTACCGTCCACCTACTCCTCGCGCAGCCCGCTCTTCTGCTTCTGGTCAGTTGGAGGATGCCCCTCACCCTGCTGACGCTACCTCTGGGCCCGCAAAAGGGGAGCATGGAGGTTATCAAGAGCACGATGATGCCTACAGTGGGGACGAGCCCCTGCCCGACAATGTCGAACGGCAAGTGCTATGGCTGGCAGTCAATGAGCCAGGTGTGGTTTGGTCGGAAGTTGTGCCTGAGTTGTTTCACCACCCTCTGTACCGGGATGCCTTCAAGGCGATGTTGGAAGATTCGACGCTAGAAGTTCTGCTGGTAGAGGCCGAGCCAAGTCTTGTGTCACTGATGCAGGAACTGCTTGTAGTAGAAAACGAAGGATTGCGCACCAGCGAACACAAGCAGGACGTTGCGATGGCTGTCCTGATCTATGAGTCGGCCCAACGGGAGTTGATCCATCTGGAGCGCAAGGCCCTTACCGGCTCGGTCGATGATGACCTGCTGCGCCGAGTGACAAGTGTAAAGACGGCGGCCGACCAGCTACGGGAATCGGAGTGGGAGGCCGACCAAGCCCGAGCGCTGCTTGAACTGCTTGGGCCGGAGATCTAGGCGGCGGACACAATTGCTATTTTAGTACGTTTCAATCACCCTCAATACATTAACGGAAATATGGCCGAACCAGAAGTGGTTCGGCCATATTCCCGTACAAGAGCTACGCTCCTGCGGTGGGCCTGCTCATGGCGAGGCGGCACGATCTTGACAGTCCACCGCGAGGGTTCGATTCCCTCCAGGTCCACCCGAATTCTACCCGTGCGGCCTTCGAGGCCGCAACGAGCATCTTCTAAAAGTCCTCGTCGAAGGCGACGTCGCCCTCGACGCCCACCTGGTAGGAGGCCACGGTGCGTTCGAAGAAGTTGGTCAGCTCCTGCACGTCTTGGAGCTCCATGAACGAGAACGGGTTCTTGGCGCCGAATTGCTTGGGGAGGCCGAGCTGGGCCAGGCGCTGATCGGCCACGAATTCCAGGTAGCGGCGGGTGTCGCCCACCGACATACCGGGTACGCCCTGGCCCAAAAGATCTTCGGCGAACTGGTACTCGCAGTCCACCGCCTCGTGGATCATGGTGGTGACCTGCTGGCTGAGCTCGGCGTCGAACAGCTCGGGCTCCTCGGCCCGAACGGTGTTCACCACCTCCAGGGCGAAGTTCATGTGGCAGCTCTCATCGCGGAACACCCAGTTGGTGCCGGCGGCCAGCCCGTTCAACAGCCCCTTGGACCGCAGGAAGTACACGTAGGCGAACGCCGCGAAGAAGAACAGCCCCTCGATGCAGGTGGCGAAGCAGATCAGGTTCAACAGGAACTGGCGCCTCTGCTGGGGGGTGTCGCACTGCTCGATGTTGTCCATCGAGTTCATCCATCGGAAGCAGAAGTCGGCCTTCTTTCGGATGGACGGGATGTTGTCGATGGCCGCGAAGGCGGCCTCCCGCTCGGAGAGGTCGGGGATGTAGTTGTCCAGCAGGGTCAGATAGAACTGAACGTGCAGCGCCTCCTCGTAGAGCTGTCGGGAAAGATACATCCGAGCCTCGGGGGCGTTGATGTGGCCATAGAGGTTGAGCACCAGGTTGTTGGCCACTATGGAGTCACCAGTGGCGAAGAACGCCACCAGTCGGTTGACCAGATGCTTCTCGGCGGGCAAGAGGGTGCGCTCTAAATCAACCAGATCGTCGGAGAAGTCGATTTCATCAACAGTCCAGGTGTTCTTGATGGCGTCGCGGTACATGTCGAAAAACTGCGGGTACCGCATGGGGCGAAGTGTCAGATTGAAGCCAGGATCGAGGATGCGCCCTTGGGCGGGTGCCGCCGACGGCACCGGTGTAGGTACGCGGTTGAAGCGTTCTTCGGGGAGAGGGGTCTCAGCCAGAGCCATCAGTCGCAGGCCTCACAGGTCTCGGGGTTTTCCAGCGAGCAGGCCACCGCCTCATCATCGGTAACCGTTGCCGCGGCGGTCGGGGCAGGGATCCCGGAAGTAGTCTGGTTGATCCGGGTGGCCGGGCGGGACCGCAGGTAGTAGGTGGTCTTCAGCCCTGCCTTCCAGGCGTGAAGGTACATGGAGCTGAGCTTGCCGATGGTGGGGGATTCCATAAACAGATTGAGCGACTGGGACTGGTCAATGTACGCCCCCCGTTCGGCGGCCATGTCGATGAGCGATCGCTGGGGCAGCTCCCACGCGGTGCGGTAGACCGCCTTCAAACCGCCGGGGATGCGCTCGATGTCGGCCACCGAGCCCTCAGATCGCTTCACGTCGGCGATCATCTGGTCGTCCCACAGGCCCAACTCCTGGAGGTCGTTCACCAGGTAGCGGTTGATCTGCAAGAACTCCCCGGAGAGGGTCTCGCGCTTGAACAGGTTGGACACCTGTGGCTCGATGCACTCGTAGCAGCCGGCGATGGAGGCGATGGTGGCGGTAGGGGCGATGGCGATGAGCAGGGAGTTGCGCAGGCCGTGCTCGGCGATGCGGTCCCGCAGCGTCTGCCACCGGGCCGGGTCGGACGACTCCTTGCCCCACAGGTCGAACTGGAGCTGGCCGGCGGCCGCCCGGGTCTCTGGGAACGCCGGATGGGGACCGTGCTTTTCGGCCAGCTCGGTGGAGGCCCACAGGGCGTTGAAGTAGATCTCTTCGGAGATGCGGGCTGACAGATGGCGGGCCTCGTCGCTGTCGAACGGCATGGCCAGGTGGAAGAACACGTCTTGGAGGCCCATCAGACCCAGGCCCACCGGGCGCCACTTGGCGTTGGAGTTGGCCGCTTCAGGGGTGGGGTAGAAGTTGATGTCAATCACCCGGTCCAAGAACGGCACCACGCTGCGAACCACCTCGCCGAGCCGATCGAAGTCCATCTTGCCGGTGCCGGTGTCGACGAAGGTCCCCAGGTTCACCGATCCCAGGTTGCACACCGCGGTCTCATCGGCGCTAGTTACCTCGATGATCTCGGTGCACAGGTTGGAAAGATGCACGGTACGGCCTTCTTGGCCGGTCTGGTTGCAGCGAAGGTTGGATGCGTCTTTGAACGTCATCCAGCCGTTGCCGGTCTGGGCCAGGGACCGCATCATGCGGCTGTAGAGCTGGCGGGCGGGTAGCTGGACCTCGTACAGCTTCTCGCGCTCGGCCTCCTCGTAGGCCTCTCGGAACTCATCGCCGTAAAGGTCGGTGAAGTGGGGGACCTTCTTGGGGTCGAACAGCGACCACTGCCAGTCCTTTTCCACACGCTCCATGAACAGGTCGGGCACCCAATTGGCCAGATTCAGATTGTGGGCCCGGCGATTGTGGTCGCCGGTGTTCTCCTTGAGCTCCAAGAAGTCCTCGATGTCGGCGTGCCAGGTCTCCAGGTACACGCAGGCCGCGCCCTTGCGCTTGCCGCCCTGATTGACCGCAGCCACCGAGCTGTCCAGCGTCTTCAACCAGGGAACGATGCCGTTGGACAGGCCGTTGGTGCCCCGGATCAGCGATCCCTTGGAGCGGATGCGGTGCCAGGCTACGCCGATGCCGCCGGCGAACTTGGACAGCCGGGCGATGTCGGTGTAGCGCTCGTAGATGCCCTCGAGGCTGTCGGTGGGGGAGTCGAGCAGGTAGCACGACGACATCTGCGGGTGGGCGGTGCCGGAGTTGAACAGCGTCGGGCTCGACGGCAGGTAAGCCAGCGAGCTCATGAGATCGTAGAAGGCGATGGCCTCATCCGCGTCGGCCGACAGGCCGCAGGCCACCCGCAAGAAGAAGTATTGGGGGGTCTCTATCACCTGGCGGGTGTCGGGGTGGCGCAGCAGGTAGCGGTCGTACACGGTGCGCAGGCCGAAGAACTCGAAGTTCCGGTCGCGCAGCGAGCTGATGGAGGCATTCAGCGAAGGGGCGTGCTTCTCGGCGAAGTCGGCGGTCTCATCGCTGATCAGGCCCAAGCTGTGGCCGGTCTTGATGGATTCGGTGAACCAGGGGATGTTCTGGTTGCGGACCTCTTTGTCGATGCAGGTGGAAAGCAGCCGGGCGGCCAGCTTGGAGTAGTTGGGCTCGGTGACGATGAGCCCGGCTGCGGTGCGGATGGACAGCTCGTCGAGCTCTCGGGTAGTGGCGCCGTCGGCCAGCGCGGAGATGGTGCGAGTGGCCACCCGCATCGGATCGACGCCCACCAGACCCTCGGCGCAGCGGGCCACCGCGTTGACGATCTTGTTGACGTCCACCGGCTCCAACTCGCCGTTGCGCTTGCGGACCCGCATCCCGGTTGCGCTGGCCTCATTTTGGTCGGCATCTGCCCCATTGGTGGCCACTGCGGCCAGTGGCTCCTGTATGAGTGTCATCTGTTCCCCCTGCGGATGAGGCTTGCCAGCGATCAGCGCCAAGTCCTCAAAGTGTAATTACAACTGCGAAATTACGCAATAGACGTTAGATGTTAGGTCCATGACCAGGGGGTTTAGAATGGGGCTGGCAAAGGGTGGGTGTTAAGGCGCGCGCTGACTAGGCGTCTCGAACGGTCAATTCGGTGGCTTTGAGGGCGGCCCAGCACCGCGAACCCGCAGTCAGGCCGAGATCGCCCAATGCTTGGGGCGTGATCCATACGTGGCAGGGCAGAGGCCATTCCAGAAGTACCCGCACCCGATCGTTTTCGGGTTGGATGCGGGCCACTTCGGCCTCCCAGGTATTGCGGGCGCTGGTGTGGGGCTGGGCAGTCGACAAGGTGACGGCGGCGGGGGAGAAGGTGACCAACACCGGTCCGGTCATGGGAGTGGCCGTGGTGAGGGCGAGCCCGCAGTCGAGGGCCACCTGGGTGCCGGTGGCGTGGCCGGTGAGCAGGTTCACGTCCAAGAGTCCTGCGGTCCAAGGGGTTCGGGGGTCGGCGGTCACCTCCTCGGGGGTCCCGGACTGCACGACCTGGCCTTCCTCGATCACCAGGAGTTGGTCGGCCAGCACACGGGTCTCAACGGGGTCGTGGGTGATCAGCACCCGGGTAGCGTCGATGTCGGCTAGCAGATGGCGCACGCCGGTGCGGGTCTCGGCGTCGAGAGAGGCCAGGGACTCATCGAGCAATAGCACGGCGGGCTCGCACGCCGCGGCCCGGGCCAGCCCCGCCCGCTGAGCCTGTCCACCGGAGAGTTCGGCGGGGCGCATGTCGGCCAGGTCGGCCAGGCCCACTTTGTTGAGCCACTCCTCGGCCCGCTGTCGGGCCAAGCGGGTGCCCAGGCCTGAGCACCGGGGGCCAAAGGCCACGTTGTCCACCACGCTGAGGTGGGGAAACAGCAGGTTGTGCTGGCTGTGCAGGGCGATTGGGCGGCGGTCGGGAGGAACTCGGATCCGTTGGGCGGGTTCGTCGACCACTTGCCCGGCCAACACGACCTTGCCCTGTCGCAGGGGGACCAACCCGGCCAAGGCGTGAACCAACGTGGTCTTTCCCGCCCCGTTGGGGCCGACGATGGCGGTGCAGCTTCCGGTCGGAGAATCGAAGGCAGCGCGGATGGTGAAATCTCCGGCGGCGGCGTGGATGTCGGCTTGAATGCTCATGAGGGAGAAGTCTCTTGTGAACTTGGTGGCCGGGTCTGTCGGGGGGCGATCCAACGGTGGCGTAGGCCGATGAGAATGAGCAGCGACACCCCGATTAGCAGCACCGACATGGCGATGGCCGCCTCGGGCTGACCGGCCTCGTTGGCCTGGGCGATGGCCAACGGCAGGGTGCGGGTGCGGCCCGGATGGTTGCCGGCGAACGTGATGGTGGCCCCGAACTCGCCCAGAGCCCGGGCCCACGCCAGGGTGGCGCCGGCGGCCAGCGACGGGGCCATCAGTGGCAGCGTGATGCGGCGCAGCACCGTCCAGCGCCCGGCGCCCAAGGTGGAGGCAGCTGATTCCAGCCGGGGGTCGAGCTGGCGCAGCCCGGCCTCGGCGGTGATGACGAAGAACGGCATCGACACGAATGCGGCCGCGATCACCGCGCCAGCGGTGGTGCCGATGAGGGTGTCTATTTCGAACCAGTTGTGCAGCGCCCGGCCGATGAGTCCCCGGCGACCGAGGGCGAAGAACAGGGCGATGCCGCCCACCACCGGGGGCAGCACCATGGGCAGCAGCACCACGGCCCGCACCAGCGCCCGTCCCCGAAACTCCAGCCGGGCCAGGACCCAGGCCAGGGGCAGCCCCAGCACCACTGACACTCCGGCGGCCACCAGCGACACCACCACCGACACCCGGAGGGCCTCCAAAGTGGCGGTTTCGCCCAGAGTGGTGCCCAGCGAAGACCACGGCGTCCGCTGCAACAGGCCCACCAGGGGCAGCGCCAGTACGGCCACCGCGATGAGGGCCATCACCAAGACTGCGATCGGCGGCCGGCTGTTCGGCTTTTTGGCGCTGGAGCGGCCGGTCATGGTGATTCGAATCCGTGGCTGCGAAGGATTCCCTGGCCGTCGGGACCGAGGACGAAGTCCACAAAATCGGTGGCAACAGCCCGGTCGCTGATTGCGGCCACCGGGTAGTCGTTGAACCTTATCTGGGGGCCGAGGGGCACCGACGCTACTTTGTCTCCGCCAGCGGCCACGTCGGTGGCATACACCAGACCGGCGTCGGCCTCGCCGAGCGTCACCTTGGTGAGCACGGCTCGCACGCTTGTCTCCTCGGTGTCGGGCTCGGCGTCGACTCCGGCGTCGTCCAGCACGGCCTGGGCCAGGGCGCCGCAGGGCACCTCGGGCGCGCAAACGGCCAATACCAAGCCGTCGTCTGACAGGTCTGCCAATTCAGTGACGTTGCCGGGGTTTTCGATCGGCACCACCAAGGCCAGTCGATTGCGGACGAATAATACGGGGGGTGTGGCGGTGAGCCCCTCTGCCTCAACCCGGCTCATGGTGGCGCCGTTGGCCGATGCGAATACGTCGGCCCGGGCGCCGGCGCTGATCTGGGCGGCCAGCCGGGCGCTGCCCGCGAAGTTGAGCCTAACGTCGACATCGGGGTTGGCGGCCTCGTACTCGGTGGCCAGGTCCTCAAACGCCTCCGACAGCGACGCCGCCGCGTACACGGTCACTGTGGTCTCGCCTCCACCCCCGCATCCTGTCACCAACCAGGCGAGAACCCCGGCCAGAACACCGAGGCCCAGTGTGCGCATGACTAGATCACTGGGCCACTAGGCCGCGGTCTCGGTTTCCAGCTCCGCGGTCACCGACAGCTCCGGACCCACCGCGGTGAGCAGCTCCTGACAGCGCCCGGCGTCGGCCACGTCGTCGGCCACCTGCTCCAAGATGGCCAGCCGCTCGGCGGTGTCGGTGACGGTGGCGGTGGTCACCGTGGTGGCAAGGCGCACCTTGGCGTCGCTCTTGATGCGGCGGATCTCCCGCAGGGCGTCGGCCGCCACTGCCGCGGCCTCTGGGTTCACGTCGCCGGCCGCGGCCCGCAGCTCGGCCCCGACAGGCCAGCCGGATCGGTGGACCGAGCCCTGTTGCCACCACGACCACACCTCTTCGGTCACATAGGGCAGGAAGGGGGCGAAGAGCTTGAGGTAGGTGGTGAGGGCCGTCTCCAGGGTGTAGCGGGCCGACTCGCCCGCCGGTCCGCCCCGGCCGCCGTAGGCCCGGTTCTTCACCAGCTCCAGATAATCGTCGGTGAACGACCAGAACGAAGTCTCGGTGCTCTCCAGGGCTCGGGCGTAGTCGCCCTTGTCGAAGGCGGCGGTGGCGTCGTCGATCAAGTCAGCCAGACGGGAGAGCAATGCCCGATCGAGGGTCTCAGTGGGCTGGGCGTCGGCGGCCGGTTCCTGGCCAAGCACGAAGCGGCTGGCGTTGAGGATCTTCACCGCCAGGCGACGGCCCACCCTCATCTGGCCCTCCTCGAAGGCGGTGTCGGTGCCGGGCCGCCCTGACGACGCCCAGTAGCGGAGGGCGTCGGCGCCGAAGGTCTCCAGGGTATCCATGGGGGTGACCACGTTGCCCTTGGACTTGGACATCTTCTTGCGGTCGGGGTCGAGCACCCAGCCCGAGATAGCTGCGGTGGACCACGGCAGCCCGCCGTGTTCGAAGTGGGCCCGGGTTACGGTGGCGAACAGCCAGGTGCGGATGATCTCGTGGGCTTGGGGGCGCAGGTCCATGGGGAAGGTGCGTTCGAACAGGTCGGGGTCGTCTTCCCAGTAGCAGGCGATCTGGGGGCTCAGCGAGGAGGTGGCCCAGGTGTCCATCACATCGGGGTCGGCAGTGAACCCGCCGGGTTGGTCCCGCTGGTCCTCGGTGTAGCCGGAGGGTGTTTCGGAGGAGGGGTCCACCGGGAGGCTGGCCTCGTCGGCCGCGATGGGGTGGTCATAGTCGGGCTGGCCGCCGGCGTCGAGCGGGTACCAGATGGGAAAGGGCACGCCGAAGAAGCGCTGGCGGCTGATGAGCCAGTCGCCGTTGAGGCCGCCGACCCAGTTCTCATAGCGGACCCGCATGTGCTCGGGGACCCAGTCGAGCTCCCGGCCCCTTTCGATGAGGGCGTCGCGCAGGGCCGGATCGCGCCCGCCGTTGCGGATGTACCACTGGCGGGAGGTGACGATCTCCAGCGGGCGCTGGCCCTTCTCGAAGAACTTCACCGGATGGGTGATGGCCCTGGGCTCTCCGATCAGCTCGCCCGACTCCTTGAGCAGCTCGACCGTGCGCTGCTGGGCGCCGTGGATGGTGCGCCCGGCGATCTCGGCGTAGGGGGCGGGGTCGATCCCCTCTGGCGCGTCGGCCACGATGCGGCCGCCCCGGTCGACAATGGCCCGCACCGGCAGGTTCAGCTCCCGCCACCAAGTCACGTCGGTGGTGTCGCCGAAGGTGCAGATCATGGCCGCGCCGGTCCCCTTTTCGGGATCGGCCAGGGTGTGGGCCACCATGGGCACCGTCGCCTTGAACAGCGGTGTGGTGATGGTCTGGCCGAACAACTGCTGGTAGCGCTGGTCGTCGGGGTGGGCCACCACGGCCACGCAGGCGGCGAGCAGCTCGGGGCGGGTGGTGTCGATGAGCAGGTCGGCACCGTCGGGAAGGTGGAAGGCCAGGCGGTGGTAGGCGCCGGGACGCTCCCGGTCTTCCAGCTCGGCCTGGGCCACCGCAGTGCGGAAGGTCACGTCCCACAGGCTGGGGGCCTCGCTCTGGTAGGCCTCGCCCCGGGCCAGGTTGCGGAGGAAGGCCCGCTGGGAGGCCCGGCGGCTGCGCTCGTCGATGGTGGCGTAGGTGAGGCTCCAGTCGATGGACAGCCCAAGGCGGCGCCACAGCTCCTCGAAGGCCTGCTCGTCGGTGGCGGTGAGCTGCACGCACAGCTCCACGAAGTTGTGCCGGGAGATGGGGAGCTGGTCCTTGCCGGGTTCGTCGGGGGGCTGGAAGTCGGGGTCGTAGGGGAGGGAGGGGTCGCAGCGGACGCCGAAGTAGTTCTGTACCCGGCGCTCGGTGGGCAGGCCGTTGTCGTCCCAGCCCATGGGGTAATACACCTGCTTGCCTCGCATGCGGTGGAATCGGGCGAGGGTGTCGGTGTGGGTGTAGCTGAAGATGTGGCCGACGTGGAGGGAGCCGCTGACGGTGGGGGGTGGGGTGTCGATGGAGTACACCTGGTCGCGGAGGGCGGTGCGGTCGAAGCGGTACGTTCCGTTGGACTCCCAGATTTCGTCCCATTTGGCTTCTAGGCCCTCGAGCGCGGGCTTCTGGGGGACGTTGCGGGGGGCGGTCATCGCTTGGTCATGGTACTTGTGTACTCGTTGCGCGTAGCAGTCGTTACGGGGCTGGTTGGGCGTAGTGGTTGGGGTCGTTTCCTCGTACTAGGCGGATGTCTAGGCGGGGGTTGAAGGTTCCTATGGTTTTGGTTTCTCCTTGCCAGATGTCTTGGCAGTGGGAGCTGGCGTAGTGGACGGCTATGGCGCGGCGGAGGTTCTCGGTGCGGTTGAAGCCGGAGCCGTGGACTAGGAGGGGGTGGAAGAAGAGGGTGTCGCCGGGGTCCATCTCTAGGTGGACGCGTTGGTCGACGTCGATGCCCTTGGCGCCGAAGAACAGGAAGTTCTTGTGCTCCCAATCGGGATAGTCGTGTTCGAGGAGTTCGCCGGTGTGGGTGCCGGGGATAACCACCAAGCAGCCGTTTTCTCGGGTGACTGTGTCAAGCGCAGTCCACACTCCGACGATGCGGTCGGCGGGACGGAGAGGGAAGTACAGCAGGTCTTGGTGAAGCGGGTGGCGGCCGTCGACGTCGGTCGGCTTGTTCAAGTACATGCTGTTCAAGGCGATCAGGTCGTTGCCGATGAGCTCGGTTATTTGGTCGACCAGCGGTTCGAAGTGGGCATAGCGGGACAACACCGGGTCGCCGTTCACGAAATTCACCTTGGCGATCCCATGAGCAGGGGTTCGGGGAGTTACAAGCCCCTTGGCAACCTCAACGTTGCGGGCCACCTGCATGTTGGGAGCAGGGGCGATGGTGCCGTCGGCAATGTCGGCGAAACGCTGGTTGAATCCCCCGATCATCTCCTCGGGCACCAGCTTGCGCCGAACCACATAGCCGTCTCGCCAGTAGTCGGTGCCCATCACTAGTCATTATCCCACAACGCAGATTATGTAACTTTCCTTCTGACCCAGGTTGCGAGAAGCTCGATGGCATATACCACGATGAATATGCAGAAGATGATACCGCCTAGAGTTTCCCACTCAAGTTGTCTAGAGGCATTGATCATCAGGAACCCTATTCCACCGCCACCGACGATACCCACAACTGCTGAATTTCGTACTGAAACATCCAATAGGTACATAGAGTTGCTGATCTTGGAAGTGATTACCTGTGGCAAAACCGCAGTAGTTGACTCTTGAAGCCTGCTTGACCCAGTTGAAGTCACTCCGTCACGAATGCCTTGACGCGCCTCTTCTATGGCATCAGCAAATAGTTTTGTGATAAAGCCAAACAATGCAATAGCCAGTGCAAGTGAACCAGCTCTAGGACCTGGCCCGATTGCAGCAACGAATATAACGGCGACTACTAGTTCGGGAGCGCAACGGACAAGAAGCATGAATGATCGTGAGAAGAAATAAACAAACCGTCCTGGGGCAGTATTGCTCGCAGCAAGGAATGAGAATGGGATTGCGAACAGTAACGCCAACCCCGTCGCAGCAATTCCTATTCCCAATGTGTCAATGAGGTCAGATACAATTCGATCAGTGAACCAAGACCAATCGTTAGGGGTTAGCCTTCTTAGCATCTCTGGGATGTTCCCACTATCGGTAATTACCTCTTTTGCACCGATGTCTGGGATGATCACCGAAAGCACGAGGAGCAGAGAGAATATTAGACTGACTGCATTTACTCTTACACGCTCTGTCGTCCAGGGCGGAGTTAGACGCCTCGACGAAAATTGATTTCGTAGCGCCGCTCTTTTCCTGGATCTATCGATAATCCAATCTGCTATCTTTGTTCCAGGACTAGGCAGGCCACTTCCCAGTCTTTTGGGCTTAGCTTCCTTTGTCTTGCCCGAGAGTCTCTCAGTAGTTCCCAGAAGTGCATGGCGAGTCAATGCAGAGAGCGCTTCCAAGACAATTACAAGGACTACGATCAGTAGCGTGACTCCGAGCATTTCCTGATATCGGAGGCTGCCTTGGTACGTGCGGAGAAGAACCCCAATCCCTCCTGCTCCCACCCAGCCAAGGATAGGAGCGGAACGGAAATCAAGTTCCAGCCGGTACAGGGAAATAGTGATGGCTGTTGGAACCATCTGACTCCACACACCGGTGGAAAGGTCCTGCATAGGGCCAGCACCCGTAGAAGCCACTCCTTCACGGGGGCCGGGATCAATGTCTTCAGCTGCATCAGCTATGAGTTTGCCGATCATACCGATTGAGTGAATGCCAATCGCTATTACTCCAGGTAGAACGCCGATGCCGTATATCCTGACGAAGAAGATTGCAAAGACCAGAGCAGGTATAGCCCGTGAGAAGACTATTGCCAATTTTGCGAGCCCACGAACAGGAGCCCATGGCATAACGTTCCTTGCTGAGAGAAGACCGAGAGGTATTCCTAGGACTAATCCAAGCGCTGTACCGGCAAAGGCCATGAAGAACGTATCAAAAGCGGCGGATGTGACTACGTCCCAATCTTCACTGGGTATAAACGGTGGCACCATTCTACCGAGTAGGCGCCAGGTTGCCGGCCAACCTTCAATGATCTCAGCTATGCCACCGATTGAAAGACCTACACGGCCAATAGCCCAAACGAAGGCAACCACACACAGGGCAACGACACTCCAGATTTGCGCCCTCTGGAGGGTCCATGGGCGAGAGATCTGATTCGAGAAACCGCTTCTTTCAACGTTGCGGTTTCGTTGAGTACGTTGATCTGAGGTGTCTAGAGCACTCATTATGAGATTGGGTCAATATCGGAGGCAATGTATTCATCTCGTTTAGCTCCGGTTGGGTCTAGCTCGCGATAAACATCCATAACCCGATTGTGGTCCAGCGACTCGTCGACTGGTGAATCTAGAACGACCTTGCCATCGCGAAGCCCTATTAGACGGTGTGCCCATCCCAACGCCAGATCAACTTGATGGAGACTGCAAAGAACTGTGATCTCATCTTCTATGCAGCATTGGACAAGCAAATCCATTACCTGTCCAGAGATTTCAGGATCTAGGGACGCAACAGGCTCATCGGCAAGAACGATCTTAGGCTTCTGCATCAAACTTCGCGCGATAGCGACACGTTGTTGTTGGCCGCCAGAAAGTGTGTCCGTTCTCTGCCAAGCCCGATCGGCCAGCCCAACTCTGTCAAGTTGTTCGAATGCCTCGACGCGCAACCATTTTGGATACATCAGCGCGCCGATACGTGGACCTCGGAGTCGACCTAGCGCCCCGCTCAAAACATTCTCTATGCAGGTAACTCTTCCAACTATGTTAAATTGCTGAAAAACGAAACCAATATTGCGTCGAAGGACTCGCAGTTCTGCTCGGGTCAGCGCAGGCACGTCCTGGCCGAGAACTTCCACTGACCCTTCTGTTGGTATATGTAATCTGTTGAGATGCCGAAGCAGCGTTGATTTTCCTGAGCCAGAGAGCCCAATAATAACGAGCAATTGACCTTTAGGTACGGAAAAGGAAACCCCATCAAGGGCCGTAACGCTACCATTGTCAAACGTCTTGACTAGGTCTTTAACTCGAACAGCGGTTTCCCCCGAATCTGGAACGATTACGTTGCCATCTTCGAGGGAAACCATATTGCTGTTCATTGAGGGTTTTGGCGATTAGGTGTGGCTTCTCTGACTAGCCTTCGCACTCGACAGCGCCAGTTACTTCACAGACACGGCGGATGCCGTCGTAATAGGAGTCGCCTCCTACGTCGATGTATCCCCAATCTCCAACACCTCCTGCACCGATGTTGCAATTGTGGTCTGCGTCTGTCCCCTCGCAATAGCCGTTGGCTAGGGCGTAGGTAGCATTAGCTTTTTCGGTCAGGACAGCGGTGATCTCGTCGACCATGTCCTCAGGAAGTGTATCTATGTTAATTGCGAAGGGTGCGGCAGCAATGAATTCCGTTTTCCAGATGATCGCTAATTCAGCACTTTCAGGATTGACATCAAGTCCATTCACTCTGTCGAGAATGCCATCAAGGTCTCCCGATTCCTGGAGTCTGCCGGGACCAGCGTCATCTGGTTGGCTCTTTAGGAAAATATCGGCCGCGAATCCTGCGTCACAATCTCCATTCGCGACGCTCAAGATCGATGCGTCGTGCCCACCGGCGAAGACTGGGGTTATATCAGTTGAGCCTTCTGATGGGTCAAGACCTACCGAGAGTAGACCCTCTGAAGGGAATAGGAATCCCGAAGTTGAACCTGGGTCGGTGAAGCATACTGACCTGCCGGCAAGATCTTCGAGGCTTGAAATTCCGCTGTCTTTTCCAGTTACCAAGTAACTTCGATACCCTGGAGCCGCTCCTTGTTTCCTTATCGCGGCACCAGCGACTTCAAGGTTGGCCCCATTCTTGGTTGCGATTACATAGGCAAAAGGACCGAATTGGGCTATATCAATTCGCCCGGCGATGATGCCTTCTACCATTCCAGCGTATTCAGTGGCAAGGACGAATTCTATTTCGTCTAGGCCTTCAACATTGTCAATGAGAATATCAATCGTCGTTGAGTAGGCCTCGGCCATGCCGGTTGCATCTTCGGCTGGCACTTGGCTGAAAACAAGCTTGCTGGGTCGACCATCATCGTCGTCCCCGCACCCAACAGCTAGTGCTCCCACCAATATGAAAGCGATAAGAATGCTTAATAGTCGGAACTTACGTGTGTGTGTGGGAACATGGATACCCCCCCCAATTGGACCAAGCGGTCCGCTGGCAATCTACCACCCCTAGAAGAAGGGTGCGTCGGAACAGGGGCGGTGAGCAGTGGCGCGGTAAATTCAGGTGGTGGGCATGATCCGGACGCTGCGGTCGGTGGCGCGGTTTCGGCGGTTTGAGCCGAATCGGGCCAGGCGGCGGCTTAGCCGGGCAGCGTCGGTGGCTGATCTTCGGGAACTAGCCCGTAAGCGGCTGCCTGTTGGGGTGTTCGATTACATCGACGGGGCGGCTGAGGACGAGCTGTCTATGGAGCGCAACGCCGCGGCGTTCGATCTATGGGAATTCGTCCCCCGGGTGCTGAGAGACGTGTCGGAGCTGGACACCTCGGTGGAGCTGCTGGGCCGGCGCCATCCGGTGCCGCTGGCCCTGTCACCCACAGGATTCACCCGCATCATGTGCCCCGACGGGGAGCGGGCCGTGGCCCGGGCCGCGGCCCGCAAAGGGATCGCCTATTCGCTTTCCACTTTGAGCACCCGCTCGATCGAGGAGATCAGAGAGGTGAGCGACGGCCCGCTGTGGTTCCAGCTCTACTTCTGGCGGGACCGGGGTCTGGTGGCCGAGTGGCTTCAGCGGGCCGCGGCCTGCGATTACGAGGCCCTGCTGGTGGCGGTGGACACGCCAGTGTTCGGCCGCCGTGAGCGCGACGTGCGCCGGGGCTTCACCCTGCCGCCCACACTGGGACCCGACACCGTTTTGGACGGGCTGCGCCGCCCGGGTTGGACGTGGTCATTGCTGCGGTCCGACCCGATCACGTTCGCCAACCTGACCGGTGTACAGGGCTACGACGGCAGCTCCGCTTTGGGCTTGGCCGAGTTTGCCCACAACCAGTTCAACCAGGCGCTCTCGTGGGACGACTTGGACTGGCTGCGTGAGCGTTGGAACGGGAAGCTAGTGCTCAAAGGCGTGCAATCGGTAGGCGATGCCCAAATCGCTGCCGAACAGGGCGTTGACGGGATAATCCTCTCCAACCACGGCGGCCGCCAGCTTGACGGCGCACCCCCCATCCTGGAGCTCGTCCCCCAAGTAGCCGACGCAGTGGGCGGCACCCTCGACATCATCTGCGACGGCGGCGTCCGCCGAGGCAGCCACATCGCCATGGCCCTCGCCCTCGGCGCCGATGCCGTCATGTTCGGCCGCCCCTACTTATACGCCCTAGCCGCCGCCGGCGAACCCGGCGTCGACCACCTCCTCGACCAATTCACCGAAGACCTAACCCGAACTCTCGCCCTAATCGGCGTCCCCAAAGCATCCGACCTAACCCCCGCCTCCGTCCGCCAGCGGCCGTAATCAGCCTCTGCCGAAGTGACTTAGGAGTATTCGAGAGAGTCAGTCGGTACAGTCGCTATCGCGGGTCAGGTGATAGAGATCCGCACTTATCGCCCGAGGGTCGTCGGGCCTTGACAGAACTGTTTGAAGGAGACGACCTATGGGCCCTTGCGCAAGAAATCGGCGAGGAGGACCCCAACGTGGCCTTCCCCCAATGGGGGAGTGTGTTGGTTTTCGTATCCGCTTGTAATACAATATGCAGGCAGAAAACCCATTCGATTTGGACCTCTTAGATGACCACAATCCATTTGAGATCGACCGCCAGGCAGCTCACCTGTTCAAGCACGCCTCTCTGGGCATTGATGACGTCAACGAGGTCTGGCAGAGCGATCCGCACTTCTACCCGGCGAAACCCCCAGCCCACTGGCTGATGGTGTCTGCTTTGGAAGGAAGAGTTCTGGTTGTGCCACTGGCTCCGCCAGATTCTGGCAACCCAGCGAAGTGCCGCCCGATTGGGTGCTACGTCGCGCCAGCACGCCTGGCAATTCAGTACATGGAGGATCGGTGAACGAGTCGAAAATGACCCCAGAAGAAGAGCACGCCTTCTATAGCAACCCCGAGAACTTGACTCCACAAGGACCCGTGAGGCGACGTAAGCAGCGTCTGACCGAGTTGGTACCGGTGAGGTTTCCTCCTGACGTGCTCGAACAGGTCCGGGCAGCCGCCGAAGCCGACGACCGTTCAGTGTCATCGTGGATTCGACAGGCCGTCAATCGGGAGCTCCTAGCTCAGGAGTCCTGACCGAGCACTCCTGAACCTCTCGTGTGAGATGGAAGCGCGCAATGCAGTTCGAGAAAGCCTCTTGCATTTGTACTGAATCTCTGAGATCCCCAGGGCCTGAGGTTCCGCTATCGTGACTTGCGTACGCTCCAGGTAGGCCTCTCGCTACTGGCTAAGCTCCTGGTAGCAGACTTCAGAAGGGTGGGGTGGCGCTGATTGCAGTGCCACCCCACCTGGCTGCTTCGGGTCTCGTCCACTATTTGGATTCTCTTTGCCGTCCTGTTACTGCTATAAAGCATCCTAATAAATGGGATCAAGTGAACTTGGATCACCGTAGGAAGAGCAAGGGTCATGGAAGAATATTTCGAATACGATGTCGGTCTTTCATTTGCTGGTGAACAACGTCAGTATGTGGAAGATGTCGCCGAAGGACTCAAGGGTCGAGGCATCCGCGCATTTTATGACAAAGACAAGAGGACTGAATTGTGGGGAAAGAATTTATATGACTACTTGAGTGATGTATTTCAAAATTCATGCAAATATTGTGTGATATTTGTCTCTAAGGAATATGCGGACAAAGTTTGGCCCAATTTGGAACTTAAGAGTGCACAAGCACGCGCTCTGAAGGACGATTACGAGTATATTCTTCCTGCCAGGTTTGACGACACTCCGATTTCAGGCTTACTTGATACAGTAGACTATATGGACTTAAGCCAGATGACACCACAACAACTATGCGATGAAATTGCAAACAAGCTTGGAAAACAATTGAGAGAGCGTTACATGCCGCCTGTGTTGGACCGGCTTCATGAGCGTCTCGATATATCTGGTGACGCTCAACTTCAAGGTGTTGCAGAACATCATGCACGTTCATTTTTTGACATACTTCTTCGAATGACGATTGAAGAAAGGGGTGCAGTATTAAGCATGATTCGGTTTGGTTGTCCTGCGGACCTACCAAGAAATGTTCATATGAATGCAGACCTATTGAGTCGATATACTGGAATTCCCAAGATGAGTCTTCTGCGTGTACTGGGTCAAATCAGTCCACTGGGGTTCGACTGTACTTTTGTGAGAGGTGACGATCATGAGACAGACCTGCCGGGCGACAGGTTGGGGGACACTCACTCTTTTTATCTCAACTGGGTTAACTTGAGTATTGGCCCAGACCACGAATTTGCATTACCGGCCCTGGTAGTTGCTGCAGAGATGATTGCTGGTGCAACTGAGAACTTCTGCGAAGAACACGGTACCAGCTTCCTCGAACGTCTTGATTTTTCCCAGTTAGCAACCGTGACAGCTTCTGTGGAGTCTCACGAACCAAACTTGTAAAGCGATTACGACCTTGTCGATTGATCAGATGGCTAGGAAACCGAGCCCGGGGTGCTCCTCCTGGGCGGTTTCGATTATGCAGGAGCGATGGCACTGGTGGTGATCACGCTCGTAACAAAGCAATGCTATCCGCGTGGATCGAGCAAGTTGGATCAAGTCGTTAAATGCCTCCGAGGCGCCGTCACGGAGATGGCGAAGATAGCGCTCGCGGGCTGATATCAACCCTCGCCGGAATGGATCGCGATTCTCCTTCGGGTTGCCCAGATCCCTCTCGTGGCGATACTCGATGCCAGCTTCAGCCAAGGCGTTGGTAAGCGCCGTCTTGGAGAAGCCTTTCTTGCGGGAGGTTGGATTCATGCGGACGTCGACCAGCACGCTTACCTGGTGATCTTGCAGGGCCGCGACGAGATCGTCGACACTGCGCTGCTCATACCCGATGGAGAAGATGTTCGAGGACCTGATCGGAGCCGCCACGCCGGTGATGCTATCCACCGGCATCTCCAAGCACCCATAATTCAACGCACTGTTCCCCTTGCTGTCACACCCTTGGTGTAGCTTGCTGGCGTGAGCGATAGGGGCGGCGGGGAGCTGTTCATTGTTGACAACAGTGTGTCGGGGTGGACTGGGCTGCAATACCTCCAGCAGTGGACTGAGATCGCCGACACGTTCGACATCGCCACGGGGTTCTTCGAGATCGGGGCGCTGCTGGCCCTCGATGGCAGGTGGCAGCAGCTCGACAAGATCCGCATCCTCATGGGCGACGAGGTATCGCTGAAGACCCGCAATGCCTTCGCCGAGGCGATCAAGCGCCGGGTCGGGCGGCTGGACGACAGCCTGGAAACCGAGAAAGACGACAACCCTTTCCTTGAAGGCGTAGAGGCAGTGGTCGAAGCCTTGAAGGAGGGCAAGATCGAGTGCCGGGTGTACAAGCAGGACAAGTTCCACGCCAAGGCCTACATCACCCACGCCAAGCTCGATGTGATCGGAGCGAAGGCGCTGGTCGGCTCCAGCAACTTCACCGGGGCCGGGCTCACCAAGAATATCGAGCTGAACATTCAAATCCAGAGCGGCCGGGAGGTGGCCGAGCTCCAGGACTGGTTCGACATCCACTGGGAACAAGCCGAAGAGGTCACCGAGGATGTGCTGCGGACCATCACCCGCCATACCGCCGAGTTCACCCCCTTCGATGTCTACGCCAAAGCCCTCCACGAGTTCTTCCGGGGCCGCGAGCTAACCGCCGGCGAGTGGGATGAGTCCCACTCGCGGATGTTCCCCCACCTCGACCAGTACCAGCGGGAGGCCTACTGGTCGTTGATGAAGATCGCCCGCCAATACGGAGGAGCTTTCCTCTGCGACGGCGTCGGCCTGGGCAAGACCTTCGTTGGGTTGATGCTGGTGGAGCGGCTGGTGCTACACGAGAACAAGAGGGTGGTGATCTTCGCCCCCAAAGCCGCCAAGGAAGGGGTCTGGGAACCCCACCTCCGCCGATGGCTGTCGCATATCGGCGGATTCGGGGGCGGGGCAGATTTCTCCAACCTCACCGTGTTCAGCCACACCGACTTAAACCGCACCGGCGATTTTCCCGAGCGGTTCGAACGCATCTCAGAGCTGGCCGATGCCGTGGTCATCGATGAGGCTCACCACTTCCGCAACCCCGGTCGCCAAGGCCGTCGCCCCGAAACCCCAGATGAACCCGATCTCCGCTCCCGCTACTGGCGTCTCTACGACCTGCTTGAAAGTTCGGCGCGTCCCAAGCAGGTGTTCATGCTCACCGCCACGCCGGTCAACAACCGCCTGGCTGACTTCCGCCACATGGTCGAGCTGTTCACCCAGCGCGACGACGCTTATTTCTCCCAGACCCTGGGCGTCCACAGCCTCACAGGACGCTTCAACGTCATGGAACGTCGGCTTAAAGAGCAGCTGGGTGGAGAGGAAGTCACGCTTTTCGAGGGATTCACCCCCGAGGCCAGCGAGGCACTTTCAGGCAACGAGATTTTCGGAGCGCTGGTAGTGCAGCGAAGCCGAGCCTATGCGAAGGCCAGCCAGATCCAGGAGCGAGGGGAGTCATCGGCGTTTCCAGAGCGCCGCCCTCCCAAGGTGGCTGAGTACTCCATCCGGTCTTCCTACGGTGAGGTGCTTGACCTATTCGAGAGGGCTTTCGAGAAGAAGAACCCGCTCTTCTCCCTGGCCATTTACTACCCGCTGGCCTACTACATCGGCCCCGACGACAGCATCGACGCCTTTGAGGAAAATCGCCAAAAGCAGGTTGTCGGCCTCATTCGCACCATGTTCCTTAAGCGGTTTGAGAGCTCGGTGTACGCATTCGAGAAGTCGCTCGATCTTCTGATGCGGAAGCTGCTGGCCTTTGTCGAGATTCACAGCGAGACCGAGTCAGAGAAGAAGCGCTACGACCGCTGGAAGCGCCAACATGCCTCCGTCATCGGCTACCACCCCGAAAACCAGCTTGGCCTGCCTTTCAATGATGAAGACGACGAAGCCGATGCCGATGAGGATGTCATTCCCCCGGAGCTGCTCGACGCTGCGGCCGAGAGGCGGCTCTCCCGCGACGAATACGACGTGACTGAGATCCTGAGCGAGATCTACCTAGATCTCGACCAGATTTCCCAGTTCCTCGATCTCACCAATCGGTTCACCCCAGCACAAGACGACAAGCTCAAGAAGCTCACACGATTGCTGCGAAGCAAGGACCTGGCCGACCGCAAAGTGTTGGTGTTCACCGAGTTTGCCGACACTGCCCGCTATGTCGCCCTTCATCTAAAGGAGGCGGGCATCGACGGCGTGGAGCAGATAGACGGAGGATCGACGGCGAATCGGGCCGATGTCATCCGTCGGTTTGCCCCCTATTACAACGCCAGCAGCTCGACTGAACTGGCTGCCAACGGCGATAGAGAGATCAGGGTGCTGATCTCTACTGATGTGTTGTCGGAAGGCCTCAACCTTCAAGACGCCAGCCGGCTCGTCAACTACGACATCCACTGGAATCCCGTGCGGCTCATGCAGCGCATCGGCCGTGTAGACCGGCGCATGAATCCAGAGGTCGAGGACCGCATGGTGGCGGACCATCCAGAGCTAGCCGGCGAGCGAGATCAAGTGTTGTTCTGGAACTTCCTGCCGCCGGACGATCTCAAGAAGATGCTCACCTTGTATGAGCGAGTCACTCACAAGACCCTTCTGATCTCGAAGACGATGGGCATCGAGGGGCGCAAGCTCCTCACCCCTGAGGACGACTATGAGGCGCTGAAGGAGTTCAACGCTTCCTACGAGGGCGCCCGCACCGCGGTTGAGGACATGCATCTGGAGTACCAGACCTTGGTTAAGGAGCACCCAGAGTTGGCCGAGCGGCTGGACAATTTTCCTGGGTCGGCGTTCTCAGGCCGCAAGAAGCTCAGCAAAGGTGCCCGTGGGGTGTTCTTCTGCTACGGGCTGCCAGCTCTCGACACAGAACAGCAGATATTCACCCTGGAAGCAGGTCCGACAAGATGGTACCTCTGGGATCTCGACCAACAGAGGGTCTTGGAGTCGCCCGGTGAGATCATCGAGTGCATCCGCTCCAAGCCCAACACCCCTCGCCGATGTGTCACCGATAAGCCGACCTTGACCGAAGCACGCAAGCTGGTGCTCGGCCACGTCCGAGACACGTACCTCAAGCAAGTGAATGTTCCCCTGGATGCCCCCAAGCCCAAGTTGATGTGCTGGATGGAGCTGAATTGATGTCCACAGAGCTCCAGCGTCGAATCGATGCTCTGCGTGACATCCGCACATTCGCCCAAGTGTCGGTGTATTTGCGCGACGAGCTGGGCTGGCCCCTAGAGGGGGCCGACTTGGAGGACGAGAGCCTCGACGACCTCACTTACGACTGGGATCCCGCCGAGCTGGGCGTCCCCGCCGACAAGCTCCGCGACGTCGTGAGACTCCAGCAGATGCGCCCGCTCACCGCCGACCAGCCCTGGGGTGTGTTCCTGGTGCAGTTCGACGGGCCGCGCCTGCCCATCACTCAGCTTCGGCGGCTGCTCCAGGCGCTGGTCACCCGCCAGCGCCGCGTGGGCAACGGCACCCGCCCGTCATGGGCGCTAGACGATTTGCTCTTCATCGTGTTCACCGGCAGCGACCCCGCGGTCGAGATGCACTTCGTGGCCTTCTTCGACGACGGCGACCGCCTCCCCAAAGTCCGGTCTCTGGCTTGGCGGCCGGCCCAGTCGCCCCACCCGCACTTGACCCGGTTGGCCGAGGAGCTAATGCCATCTCTCGTGTGGCCGACTGAGACAAATGATGCCGACCAGTGGCGCCACGACTGGCGGGGTGCCTTCAAGTTGATACCCGGCCAGGCCATCGGCGACGCCGCCCGGCTGGCCGACCGCATGGCCCGCACGGCTTCAGATCTCCGGGACCAGATCGAGGCCGTGCTGGCCCGCGAGCAAGCTCACGAACGAACCCACAAGCAGGTCGGACCGTTCACCACCTTGATGAATGAAGTGCAGGCCCAGCTTGTGTCCGATGTGGACGGCCCCAAGTTCGCCGACATGTGCGCCCAAACCCTGGTGTACGGCACGCTCACCAGCCGGATCACCGACCCCGAGGGATTCGGGTCGTCTCCGATCTTCTCGGCGGTGCCACTGGCGAACCCTTTCTTGGCCGCCTTCTTCGAGCAGGTACACGACGAGGCCGCCGCCCTCGACTTGACCGGGAGCGGCATCAACCAGCTGGTGGCCGACCTACGGGACACCAACGTGGAGTCGATCCTCGACCAGTTCGGTGCGACCGCCAAGGGCGGCGACCCCGTCATCCACTTCTACGAAGAGTTCCTCAAGAAGTACGACGCCAAGATGCGGGCTGACGCAGGGGCGTTTTACACCCCCCAACCAGTGGTGGACTTCATCGTGCGGGCTGCCGACGAGGTTCTGCGAACGCGATTTGGTCTGCCTATGGGCATTGCCGACCCGTCCTCATGGCGCGAGACCGCCAGCCGCAATGGCTTCGACGTACCCGACGGCGTAGACCCCGAGCGCCCGTTCGTCTCGATGGTCGACCCGGCCACCGGAACAGGCACGTTCCTCGTGGCCTGGCTTCGCCAAGCCAAACGGTCGTTCCTGGCATCAGCCGGTGCCCCCGACGACTGGCCCCAACACCTGCGCGACCACGTCCTACCCCAGATGCACGCCTTCGAGCTGATGCTCGGCCCCTACGCCATCGCCCACCTCAAGGTCGCCCTGGAATTGCACAGCGAAGGCGTAGACGACGGCGACCCCAAAGTTCTGCTCACCGACACTCTCGACCACACTCCCCGCCAAGGCCAGCTCCAAACCATGAGCAACCCCGTAGCCGAAGAAGGAGAGCGCGCCGCCGAACTCAAAGACTCCGAGCGCTTCACGGTAGTGATCGGCAATCCTCCCTATGATCGGGAGGAACGGGAGATCGGCAGCACCGGCAAGCGCAAGGGGGGTGTGGTCCGCTACGGGGTACCCGGCATCTCTCCGCTGTTCGATGCCGAAACCGCCCAACGGCGAGTGGCCACCGGGTCGGGAAGGTCCGGTTCGAACAAGCCCGTCCCGTTGCTCAACGTCGTCACCGAGCCCATGAGGTCCGCCGGGCTGGGCGTTCACCTGAAGAACGTCTACAACGACTACGTCTACTTTTGGGTCTGGGCCGCCTGGCAGGCTACTGAGCAGCCCCGCGGCCCCGGCGTGGTTGCCTTCATCACCGCCTCGTCCTATCTCGACGGTGTTTCCATGGGAGGCGTCCGCCACCTGCTCCGTCAAGCATTCGACGAGCTATGGATCATCGACCTCGGCGGCGAAGGCCGCGGCGCGCAGAAGGAGGAGAACGTCTTCGACATTCAAACCCCCGTAAGCATCGCCATTGGCATCCGCACAGGCTCAGAGCGCTCCGGCGAGTGCGCTGTTCGCTACCACCGGGTCAATGGCTCCCGAGCCGACAAGCTCACCGCGCTGGCCAAATTGTCTCTGGAGGGCGTCACCGACGAGATATTCGGCGCGGGTCTAGAGGATTTCACCCCTCGCAGCGATGCCGAATACTACGACTGGCCCCAGATCACTGACCTGTTTCCTTGGACTCACTCGGGATGCCAGCTCAAGCGGACATGGCCAATCGCAGAGACCAAGGCGGTTCTTCAACGTCGCTGGCAAAAGCTAGTAACTGCTGTTCCTCGAGATAGAGGAAAGCTGCTCAAGGACACGGGGTTCCGAAGTCCAGAAAGCACACCGAAGCCACTGCTGCCTGGGAGCGAATCAACGCGTTTGCTCGATTCCCTTGATTCTCTTGACCGTGATGACGACCCCGAAGGAATCGAACAATACGGGTACCGGAGCTTCGACCGGCAGTGGATCATTGCTGACCACCGTCTTGCAGATCGTGCAAGGCCAGAGTTATGGCAGGCTCGCGGCTCCCGGCAGATCTTTCTCACCACCCTCACTTCCACCAAGCTCGGGCACGGTCCCGTGCTCACAGCCACCCCCTATGTTCCCGACCTGGATCATTTCCGCGGCTCCTATGGCGCCAAGAACGCCATGCCCCTCTACTGCGACAGCAGCGGCCAGGCACCCAACATCACCGACGGCCTGCTCGACTTCCTGAGCCAACAACTCGGCATTCAGGTTACCCCCGAGGATTTGCTGGCCTATGTCTACGCCCTCGGCGGCACCCCCGCATTTGGCACCCACTTCGCTGCAGAGCTGGCCGAGGGGGCTGGCCCCGTCCACCTCCCCTTTACCACAAACACCGACCTGTTCCAGCAAGCAGTGGATTTGGGCCGAGACCTCCTGCGGCACCACACCTGGGGCGAGCGCTTCGCCCCCACTCGGCCAACCTCACCTCCCCGAAGCCTCACCCAAGAGATCACCCCCGTAGAGGAAATGCCTGAGAAGTTCACCTACGACCCCGAAACCCAAACCCTTACGGTAGGCACCGGTACCTTCGCCCCAGTAGCCCCCGAAGTGTGGGAATTCGAAGTCTCCGGCCTCAAAGTCCTCCGCTCCTGGCTCGGCTACCGGATGAAGACCCGCAAAGGCAAGAAGTCCAGCCCCCTCGACGACATCCGCCCCACCCACTGGACCCAAACCGAAGAACTCCTCCGTCTCCTCGCCATCCTCCACCACACCATCCAACTAACCCCCACCGCCGCCAAACTCCTCGACAACATCCTCGCCTCCCCCCTTATCCCCGCCACCAACCTCCCCACCCCAACTTCCATTCAAAGAAAACCACCCAGGAAATGAACAGACCCAGAAGAATTGACGAAGAGAGTGCTGAGCCAGATGAAGCGATCGCGCTGCCTCGAGTTGAACTGACCTTTTGCTCCATACAGTGCATTCGTTGTGAGTCAATGAGGCAGGCTCGATTCCCATGTCCCGAGTGTGGAAAGCAGCCCAAGGAAGTTGAAGTAGACAAGTATGTGCAACTAAGGCAAAGGGCTGTTGCACAAGCAGAAGCAATCCAAGATGCAGAACCAAGATACAGGAAAGAGGATCTAGATCTCGACATTCTTCTCGGCTCAGGATTTCTCGTAGAGGTGATAGACGAGGTATTCGAAGCAGCAAATGAGATCGTGGCCGGTAACAGCGATGGGCCAAATTCGCTGTCTGTCGTTCTGGCTACAGTTGAAGCACTAAAAGCTTGGCACGAATCCGTTGTTGAACTTCGTCCGAACATAAATGTAGTACGACTGGCGAAAATTGCACTTCACGAGATTGTGGTGTTGTGTGATGCCGTTGTTTCTGCTCTTCGGTGCGAGAGCCTCGTAGAAGCTCAAGAAATGCAGAGCAGAATCCAAGAAAGCATAGATTCAGCGACAGAGACCGTAGCTAAAGCGGGGGATATCTTTGACTTGGCATATGAAATATATTCCGCTGATGATCCTGCTGGATGTCTCTTACGGGAAGCTGGATTTGGTGATCCATCACACATTCTTGAACTCGGGAGATCGAAATTCGAAGAAAAAACTAAACATTCTTGTGGTGTGGCGACATCAATGATCGCTGCGGTAAACGAGTTGTCCATATCTTTGTATGGTGACGAGCAGAACTTTTGGAACATTGTCAATGCTCACATTGCCCTTCTAACACATGATCTGACAACTCTCAAGGAGATGTTGCAATCATCGCATTTCACCGAACGCATTTCGGATGCAGCGTACGACTACTTATCCCATGCAAGACGGAGTTCGTTTGGAGGGGACCCTGACTCCCTTCGCGAAGAGGTCTCAGACATCTTGGAAACTGGTCACTTAATTGTAGAGCAAGGATTAAAGCTACATCTGGGCATCTTGTGCGCTATTCATACAAAAAAGTCTTTCGACGACACGCAAGGATGCGATGTTTCAGAATTGTACAATATTGCTAGCAACAAGAAATGGATAGTGGCCGAGAGTTTGGGGAGCTCAAATATAAGAAACGCTTTTGCACACCGAGACTATTCTATTGTCGGTCAACACGAAGTCTCTCTGTCGCCAAATAGACGTAAGAGAGACAAGGAGCCAGAAATCGCAGTTGACGTTCTCGAATTGCATGATGAGTCCCTGGTGATGATTGAAGCTGCTAGCGCCATGGAGCTAGCACTCTATGCTGTAGCAGAGAAAATTGACGTAGATGTAGTTCTATTGCCGCGTGGTGATATTGTTGCAAAAACCTTCCTCACTGGTATTGGATGGAATGACATTTCCATTACTCGTGACAATGAAACGGCTTTTGTTTCGGCCACTGTTGATCAGCCACAGCGATTCGCTAATCTGGTTTACGTTGTAGACCCATACAAGGACGTTTTGAACGAAGTGCAAGTGGAACTCTACAGGAGCGACACAGGAGACAATGCATCAATTATTGTATCAATGAACGATCATCTACGTGGATACGGCGCAGAAGAAGATTATGGTAGGGTGATCGCAGTACTGGATCTTATGAACCGGGTGACAGTAAATGACGAACGGGTATATGAGAGCTCCCAAATTGTGAAGTGCATTGCCGTAAGCGCTTTGGCTGCATTGGCGGATACGGAACGCCCATTTCGGGAAGTGGCTGATGAACTAAAGGCTTGGAAATATCTAGCTTCTAGACTTGGGTTTGAGGATCTCTCGCGTAACATTAGGGGTGGCATTCGATTCAGGGCTAGAGTAAATTCGGGCGAAGCTAATGTTGATGCCCCCAACCTCGATGTCATCATGAGTTATGGGTCCGAAGACGTTGCTCCTATAGCTGAGTTCTACATTTAGTTTTACGAATTACGCAATTCCTCGCGGAGGGCGATTGTCAATGCGATCATGTCTTCGATAGTGCCGGTTCGAGCTGTTTGTCGAAGGCTAAGCCCAAGTGCTTTATTGTCATCGATGTTCTTCTTGGCATATTTGACAACGCCATCGATGTTGAAACTCTGGACTGCTGGTATCTCATCGTAAGCACAGGGACTCTGTTTGTCGGTCTTGGCTGGTTGTCGGTGCTGAGAAGGCGAGTGAGGTGCGGGTGGAGGTACCAGAGTGTTACCTGCTTTGCGAGAACGGATTTCGGGGCGGCGTTTGATGAGGAGCGTTTGGCCAAAATCGGTTTGGACCCACTGCCAGGCAAAATCCTTGCGGGGCGACCATGCCAGTTCTGTGTCCAGTTCCTTCACTGGCCCGAGGCCTTCTATGGCGAGTTGTTCGCCGTCTGTTACCAAGGCGTCGGCCTGGGTCTGTGGCGCAGCCCACGTGAGGGTGTCGGGGTATTGGTGGTTGTCTACTTGGTGGGTCTGGGAGATGGCGGCGAGTCGGTCGGCCTCACTCAACAGATAGGGGCTGTCGAGGGGTTCTTCTGGGGGCTGTGGGGCGGCATCACAGGCGCCAAGCAGTGCGCCGGCCATGGAGGCGATCGTGTCAGTGTCGCTACCGATGGCGTTCGCGGCGGCCGAGATCCCCTCATAGGGGCCGGGAGCTAGCGCGGCGAGGGCTGCGGCGGCTGCTGTGGTGAGGATTCCGCTGCCTTGTTGGCGTTTGTCGGTGAGTTCGAGGCGGTCGGAGACCGCTCTGTAGGCTTCGGCGAGCGACGATGTGCCGTCGACGGCGGTTGCGGCTTGATGGATGGCGTCGCAAAGTTCGACAACGGTGTCTTGCCATACTTTTTGGAACTGTTTGCCGGTTTCTCGTTCCCAGAGGCCGGTCCATACAGTGCTGATGTTCTGATGGTTCTGGATGAGCGAGAGGGCATTGCCCAGGTTGGAGGCGGTTTCCGCGCACTCGTCTAGGTTGGGCGCGGTGCCGGTCCTGATGCAACGGGCCAGGATTGATGCGTGGAAACAGGCTCCCACGATGGCCCGGGGGTGTCCGTGGGTGCAGATGCTGTCGGTAATCACATCGAGGAGATAGCCGCCGTCAAGGTCGGGAGATGCCAACACATGAGGCTGGATCCGCATGGCGGCGCCGTTACCGCCGGCATCGCACCAGTCAGGGAAGGTGTTGGCGTACCACAGGGCACCGGACGCGGAGAGGTTCTTGGCCGCGGCTTTGGAGGCCCGCCCGCCTCCGAGGCCGTAAGACGGCCAAACGGGGAGCTCGATGCGAGCAAGAGTCTCCACGTCGAAGCCATGGTTGCCAATCGATCGGCTCACCGCCATTCGAAGCTGGGTGTCGTCAGACCAGCATCCAGCGGGCAGTTCCACGTTCACCCCTCCCCGCCCTCCGACCCGTCGTGTCCAACTCATCAGCCGGTCGAGCGGAGCCCCCTGAGTTCTGCGCTTGAGGCCTTTCTCGTCTGTCAGCTCGCTGATAAATCCCAGCGCATCGCCATAGGCCGCCCAAAGCATGGAGTTCCGAGTCCGAACAGCCCGGTCGTCACCGGAACTGTTGGAGGGGTAGAAGAGTTCCGCCTGTGCTTGGGAAGGTTCGCTCGTCATTGTCATCGGAATGCCTCCGGTCTTGGAATGATACGGGGGTCGTGGGGGAGTTCGCTGCGGAGGTTGAACAGAGTGCCAGCCACTATGTCATGGGTGGCACCGTCACTCACGGTAATCGTATGAAGGTGGTCAAGGGAGAGTGCGAATGGGTAGAGAATCTCTGCCTGGGGGTCCGTGGTTTGGTTCCGCTGTTGTGCCCTGCGAGTGGAGACGCTTCCCTGGTAGCCCCATGGGACGACTGGGGCGAACATTTGATTGAAACCCCGAAGCTCCGCGCTGCGATGTACGACTGGGTAGGCATTGTTAGTTGTGCAGAAAACCACGCCAGGGTCTCCCAAGATTTCTGGGCCGAACTCAAGGATCACCCACTCTTCGTGTGGATGTTCGCTTTGAGAGAACTGAAAGAACCTCTCGTTGATCGTCGTCACTGACAGATTGACGTAGCCATGCCAAGGCTGATCTCGGCTTCTGTCAACTGCGTTTTCCTCATACACATGCCTGAGCCGGACATCTTCTGGGAGGTCGCGCCGGGCCATGACGGCTGAGCGGGCCAATATTCCAACCAGTCCGGGACGGGCTCGGGTGAAATGAACGATGCTGGTAATGCCGCGCTCGATGGCGGCTTCGACGACCTGGGGGCAACGCGGCACACGTCGCACTTGTGCCTCAGTCTGAGGGATGGCTTCTGGTGCCCAGTCCATGGTGCTTACACCTCGACCAGTTCATATGTGGAAGGATCGAGCAATCCGACCAGGGAGGACTCCTCACCCGGCTTGTAGCCGATCATGACCGACTTGCGGGCGCGTCCGATGGCCATTGCCAACATACGACGCAACCGCTCGAGGTCAGCATCGCCATCTTGGGGGCCGTGCGGCGTGACTTGCTGGCTGAGGCCAGGAAGCAGCACGTGGTCGAACTCGAGGCCCTTGGCTGAATGGATAGTGCAGAGAGCGACGACTTCGGAGCCCGAAGGCCACTCGTTCTCGCGGGCCAATTCGCAGTAAGGGATTCCACGAGCACGAAGGATGTTGCGGGCTTCCTTGAACCAACCACCGCCACGAGGTTGGAGCAAAGCGATGGACTCCGTGTGGAAGTCGGTGATGTTCGCGAGCCGATCCAGCATTGTCTGAAGTTGGGCGCTGTACTTGCCTGCGACGATCAGAGGTTTGATACCCGAGCGGTTGCACGCGGTGAAATCCGGCAACGTGCCGTCATCTTCTACTGGGAGCCCATCTACAAGGGGAAGGGCAAAGGCGGCGATGGCTTGGGTGTTGCGGTAGTTCTCCTTGAGGGTGTGGATGATCTCAGGGCGAGCAGTGATGCCTACTTCGCGCCATGTGAAGTACTGGGGGTAGATGCGCTGGATGGCGTCAATGATGAAGGTGGCGTTATGGGAGTCTTGGAGGTGGCGAGTAATTGCTCGCACCTGGTTGGCGGAGAAGTCCTGCGTTTCGTCGACGATCACCACGTCATAACGGAGGTCTGGCTGGGCGTCTGCTGCCAAGACGGCGAGGTCGCTCCAGTCGATGAGGCCACGCTTGGCCTTGGTTTCCTCGTAAGCCGGGAGCACGTCTTGAAGCAGTTTCTCTCTGACAGGACGGTTGACTCGAGGAGCGACTCCTCGACCCTGCCGCACTACGGTGAGGTATTCGGAGCGGTTCTGGGGTGTGAAGCGGCCAAGGACGTATGCGACTTCGTCGGAGAAGAAGTCATGCTGTTGGGAGGTGACGAAGGATTGCAGGAGTGGGCGAAGCATCGCCGATTCTTGGTCGCGGCCTGCGATGTTCACATCGCCCACCATGGTTCTTGCCCAACGGGCGAAGGTACTGATTGTGAGGTCAAGCGCGTCGCTGCTCGGTGTGGAGCGACGGGCAAGTTCAGCGATATAGCCTTCAAGGGTACGGTTGAAGGTGAGCACCAGTACCCGCACCGGTGCTTGGTGTCCAAGGCGTTGCCGCCGACTGAGCCGAGCGACCACCAACTGGCTCAGGCACAGCAAAGCTGTGGTCGTCTTTCCGCTCCCAGCGGCACCTCTGATGATCCGTAACCCCGGTTTTACGTCTCCGATGATCTTGAGCTGCTCATCGGTGGGGGAAACATCCGGCAAGATTCTCATCAGGGACTCCTCATGTTTTCGGCCCCACTGCCTGGGACCACGTGAGTCCTACTCTACTCGGCTGAACCGCGATTGCGGTGCATCTCTTTCCTTCCCCAGCGAGGTTGTCTGGTTGGGTAGGGTCGGGCGGTGGTTGAGGCGGTTTTGTTTGATATGGGTGGGGTGATTGTTTCGGGGCCTTGGGAGGGGTTTGCGGCTTATGAGCGGGCCAATGGGCTGCCGGAGGGGTTGATTCGGCGGATCAATTCGACTGATGCGGATAGCAATGCTTGGGCGCGGATGGAGCGGGGGGAGATTGGGCTAGAGGAATTCGCTGCCGCGTTTGAAGCCGAGGCGGCGGCGCTGGGGTATCGGGTGGATGGGATGGCGGTACTCGATGGGCTGGGCGGCGAGCTGCTTCCTGGCGTGGCTGAGGCGGTGCGGCGGTGCTCGGAGCGGCTGAAGACCGGGCTGTTGACCAATAACTATGCGCCGATGGCGTCGTCGGAGCGGTCGGCGGAGATGGCTGAGGTGATGGGGTGGTTCGATGTGGTGGTGGAGTCGTCGGTGGTGGGGGTGCGCAAGCCCGATCCGGCGTTCTATGCCATGGCCTGCCAGGCTCTGGATGTTGAGCCCTCGGGGTGTGTGTTCTTGGACGACCTGGGGGTGAACCTCAAGCCGGCCCGGGCCATGGGGATGACCACAATCAAGGTGGTCGACGCCGCCGACGCCTTGGCCGAGTTGGAGGCCGTGGTGGGGTTTCCGCTCAGGAATTGAGCCGGAGAGCGGTGCCAATCTGGGCTCGGAGTTCGGGGATGCCCTGGCCCTTGGTGGCGCTGGTCCAGATGACATCGCCAGGGGATACGCCGAGGCCCTTGGCCAACTCGGCCTTTCGGGCGCCTCTTTGGGATGACTTCACTTTGTCGGCCTTGGTGGCCACCGGTTGCAGGGGTACGTCGTGGTGCGCCAGCCATTCCACGGTTTGGAGGTCGAGCGGGGTGGGGCCGATGAGGCCGTCCACTAGCAGCAGCACCTCTACCAGGGTGGGCCGGTCGAGCAGGTAGCCGTCCATCATCTTCTGCCAGCCGACTCGCTGTGCCTTGGGCGCTTTGGCAAAGCCATAGCCGGGAAGGTCCACCAGCCAGCGGCCGGGCTCGCCATCGAGCTCGAAGATGTTGATCAGACGGGTTGCCCCCGGCGCCTTGGACGTGCGGGCCAGGCCCTTGCGATTGGCCACCGAGTTCAGGAGCGAAGACTTGCCCACATTCGACCGCCCCACCAGCGCCACCTCGCTGCGGGACTCCGGTAGCTGGCGGGCATCGCTGGCCGACTTGAGAAAACTCAGCGCCAGCGGCTTGGACATGCTGAAAGGCTACAGGCCTTGCATGAGCTCCAATAGGGCTTCAAACAAGGCGAAGTCGGGAAGCGTCAGAAAGGAAGGGATTGTCTGGATTGTCAGGTGAGAAGCCGCAGATGATGGCGGCTTCGCTGTCGGTGAGACCGCGAGCGATCAGGGCTTGGCCAATTTCCGCGGCGAGACGGGGCTTTTCTTGTGCCAACTCGTCACTCAACGGCTCCCGGGTGCGCCAACCCTGTGAGCTGAACCGCTTATAGAAATTGGTGCGTTCCCGAGGGCTCAAGAGTCCCAGTTGATGACTACGTTCAATCAGCGCTTGCATCGAAACCCCCCAGAGTCTTTTGAGGTCATGAAGACGTCCGAGGCTGAGGTTACGAAGCTGTGGCCTTATGGTTTCTGCTGGCATAAGGAACTCAGCAGCAAATTCAGTGGCATCGGCCTCTACATCGTCAGAGATGTCTTGGCTGTGAAGGCAAAGGTGTCCCAGCTCATGTGCCAAGGTGAGCCGACGGCGATCTGTCGGTGCTGATGCGTTGAGCATGATCACCGGATGAGCACCACTCCACTGAGATAGCCCGTCTACTCGAGATGTGCCGAAATCTGTATCAACGATCAGGCAGCCAGCGGCCTCCATCCAGTTGCATAGATTGTGAATCGGTCCGCTCGGCATTCGCCATTGCATCCGGAGGATACGGGCTGCTGAGGAGGGGTTGTACTCGAGTGGATCAAGCGCAGGGATAGACAAGTCGGTGCGCAGTCCGATCTCGTCAAAGAGGCGTAAAGCATGGAGCCGATAGAGATTTAGCTGAGCTTCAAGACGGCGCCACACCGTCGGCTTGGCAGTTGCTCGTCGCCGCATGTGAGCGCCAACGGCCAGAGCTCCCTCCATGCGGTCAGCTCGATTCAGTAGCTCAGGTACAACTCCCAGAGCTGAGGCGATCTCGCTCAGAGCTTCTTCCGTAGGGTCTCGAAGGTCGTTTTCGTACCGGGAAAGAGCGGCCTGGGTTACGTTCAGGCATTCTGCCAGTTCTTCTTGAGTCAAGCCTCGAGCTCGTCGTGCAGTGGCGATTGCTTCCCCCAAGCTCACTGCGGGCGGACCTCCGTTTCTCCAACGCTGCTGCTCGGGAACTCTATAGTCGGGATCTCCGGGGTTCTTGGGCCTGTGATGTCAATGACTGGGGCACCAGTAGCCGGGTCGGGGAGCTCCATCATCCAGATCACATTGTTTCGACCGTCGCGAAGTGACAGGACAGCTGGTCCTATCTCATGTGTCGTCGGGTTCCACTGGTATCCAGCGATCAAGTGGACCTCAGCGAGTCCATCGAGTACGAGTTGCTCCGGCGGCTGAGAAAGGAACTCAAGTGCAGATTGGGTTGGGTAGGTGCTGATTTGGCCTTTCTTGTCATGACGCTTGACGCGGATCCGGTATGAGCCGTCAATAACGATCTCCCGAGTCGGGCCCCTATCGACAATGACAGTGTTGTCGAGGGTTTCAATGTCAGAGACAACGTGGAACCAAATGCGATCGTGGAACCAATTTGCCAGTCCCCGAGAACTGGAGGTGGCAACGATGTCCGGGAGCATCGCCTGATATCTGGCAAGGTCAAGCCGTGTTCGGGGGATGGCAGCCCCAAGAGCTTCAATTACCTTTTCACCGAGGCCCTCGACCACCTCCTCGGAATTTCTAAGCGATTTCATACCGGAAAATATACCACCCTTGAAATGCAGGATCGCGCACTTCGGAGAATGGCTCTGAAATGGCCAGCGGTTAGCTGTTCATGACCTCGATGTCGAGGAGGTCGGCGAAGCGCTCTAGGGCGGCGGCTCGGCGGGTGGGGATGTGCTCGGCGGGGTGGCCGTCCACCGCGGCGTACCCCTTGAGGGTGCGGCGGGCGATGGACACTTTGTGCACCTCGTCGGCCCCGTCCACCAGCCGGGAGGCCCGGGCGTTGCGGTACATCTCCTCCAAGGGCATGTCGGCGGAGTAGCCCAGGGCGCCGTGGACTTGGATGGAGCGGTCGATGGCGTTGTAGAGCATCTTGGTGCCGTAAACCTTGATCATGGCGATCTCGGTTCTGGACGCTGAGGACCCGTGCTTGTCCATGTGCCAGGCGGCGTGCAGGCACAGCAGCCGTGCAGAGGCGATGTCGATGCGGGTCTCGGCGATGAAGTCCTGCACCATCTGCTTCTCAGCCAGCAGGCTCCCGTGGGCGAATCGGGACAGGGCCCGTTCGCACATCATGTCGAGCGCCCTCTGTGACTGGCCGATCCAGCGCATGGCGTGGTGGATGCGCCCGGGGCCCAGGCGCTTCTGTGCCAGAACGAAGCCGTCGCCGGGGTTGCCGATCAGGTTCTCGGCCGGCACCCGCACGTCGCGGTAGATCACCTCGGAGTGGCCCATGGGATGGCGGGCGAACTGGCCGGGATAGGGGTGGTGCATGTTGGGCACGTCCCGCACGATTTCCAGACCGGGGGTGTCGGTGGGCACCACGATCATCGACGACCCCTGGTAGGGGTGGACGTCGGGATTGGTCACCACCATGGCGATCAGGAAGTCGGCCCCTGATCCGCCAGAGGTGAACCACTTGTGGCCGTTGATGACCCAGGTGTCGCCGTCGCGCACCGCCGAGGTCTCCAGCAGGGTGGGGTCGGAGCCGGCGGTGTCGGGCTCGGTCATGGAGAACCCCGAGCGCAGCTCTCCGGCCAACAGCGGCTCCATCCAGCGCTTCTTCTGCTCTTCGCTGCCGCCGATGGCCAACAGCTCGGCGTTGCCCGAATCGGGGGCGTTGTTGCCGAAGATGGCCGGGGCGATCGACGACCGGCCCAAGATCTCGTGCATCAACCCCAGCTTCACCTGGCCGAAGCCCTGGCCTCCCAGTTCGGGGTCGAGGTGGCAGGCCCACAGCCCCCGGTCCTTGACCTGCTGTTTGAGCGGAGCGGTCAGCGCCTTCCACTGCTCGTCGGTCACCTCCAGCTCGATGGTCTCCAACGGCAGGATGTGCTCATCTAGGAACGCCCGGGTCCAGTCCAGCTGCTCCTGGAACTCGGGCTCGGTCTCGAAATCCCAGGCCATGTGAGGCCCCTTTCAGTTGGGGAAGAGGATGCTGTCGGCTCGGGACTGGCTAAACGGCCAGCTGCGACAGGCCAGCGCCGTTGTCACACATGATGCGGCGGATGTCGGCGTCGCTGAACCCGTCCAGGTCGTTTACGAACGACACTGGATTGGCCAGCCCCTCGGCGTGGGGGTAGTCGGAGCCGAACAGCATGTGGTCGGTGCCGATCAGACCGGCCAGCTCGTGGAGGTCGTCCTCGTAGTAGGGCGACACCCACACCTTGTTGCGGAACGTCTCCACCGGGTCTTCATCGAAGGCGTAGCGGTGCTGGCCGTAGGTCTTGGCCAGCTTCTGGATGAGGGGCCGCACCCAGTACGAGCCGGTCTCGATGGTGGCCACCCGCAGATTGGGGAACCGCACCAGCACCCCGTCGGCCAGAAGCGAGGCCATGGTGTCGCTGATGGGGGAGTGCGACAACAGGCTCTGGAGGGGGTTGTAGCGGAAGGCCTCGGTCTCGGTGCCGAGCCCCCAGCGGTGGTTCATGAACGAATAGCCCGAGTCGCCGGAGTGGAACGACACGCACATGCCGTGGTCGTTGAGGAACTGCCACACAGGGTCGTGGTCGGGATGGCCCAAAGAGCGGTAGTTGCCGTGGCCGTCGGGCACCGAGGAGGCCCGGAAGTTCACCACCCGCAGACCCCGGCCGACGGCCCACTCCAGCTCGCCCAGCGCCCATTCGACGTCCACCAGGCTCAGGTACAGGGCGGTGAACAGTCGCTCCTGATAGGAGAAGCCCCAGTCGTCGTCGAGCCAGCGGTTGAAGGCCCCGAACGCGGCGGTTATGGCCCCGATGTCGTGTTCCAGACAGGCCTCCATGCCCACCCCCAGGGTGGGGAACATGAAGCACCCGCCCAGCCCTTGGGTGTCCATGAGGGCCAGGCGCTCGTCGCGGTTGCGGTAGGCGGGGCTGATGGGGTCGAGTTCGCCGAAGGCCTCTCGCATGTCGCTGGCCGAGGTCTTGGCCCGGAAGTACTCGTCGAGGATGCCGGGCTTGGCCACCGGGTCGAAGGTGGGGTTGGGGATGAACCGGTTGATGCGCCCGGCCACGATCAGCCGCTGCTTGCCCCCGATGTCGGCCCACTGCATGCAGCGCTTGGCCATCTTGGGGTCGATGTGGCGGGTGAAGGCGTCGGTGGCCTCGTAATAGTGGTTGTCGGCGTCGAATGCGAGATACCCGAGGTCGGTCATGATCCTATTTTGGCTTGTTTGTTGGGCAAGCGACCACCGGCGAGGCCAGAACCGGGCTTGGATCAGCAGACCACCACTATGCGCCCGGTGGTGAGGCGGTCCTCCATCTGCTCGAGGGCGGAGGGGAGATCGTCGAAGGCCACGGTGCCGCCCACCAGCGGGGCGATCCGGCCCTCGGCCAGCCGCCCGCAGAGCTCCTCGTGGACCCGGTCGCCCAGCGATCGAGGGTTGATGTTGAACCCGGCCATGCCGCCATAGACCGCCGGGTTGCTGCTGTAGGCCAAGAGCACCCCTCCGATCGAGACCTGCCCGAAGCACAGCAGCCTCGGGGGGAGGCCGACGGCATCCTCGGCCTCGATCTTGCTGGCGAAGCCGATGATCATCAGCCGTCCGCCCCGGGTCATGCACCGCACAGAGGCCTCGGTAACCTCGCCGCCCACTCCGTCGAATACCAGGTCGACTCCGGCCCCGCCGGTGATGTCTCGCACCTCGGTGGCGAAGTCGCCGTCGCGGTAGTTAACCGCGGCCTCGGCCCCCAGGGAGCGCACCAGCTCGCACTTGGCCTCGCTGCCCGCGGTGCCGATCACCCGGGCCCCGGCGTCCACCGCCAACTGCACCGCGGCCGAGCCCACCCCGCCGGCCGCGGCGTGGATCAGCACCCACTCTCCGGGCTGGACGTGGCCCCGCTCGTGCAAGCCCAGCCAGGCCAAATGGAAGGGGAAGAAGAATGCGGCGGCCTCGGTGTCGTCCAACGACTCGGGGGCGTCGAACACCATGTCGGGCTGGGCGATCACCTTGTCGGCGTAGCCCCCGAAGGCCGACTCGGCGGTGGCGTGCACCCGGCGGCCGAGCCACTCCTCGGCCCCTTCCCCGGCCGCGTCAACCGTGCCCAGCACCTCCATGCCCAAGGTGTAGGGGAGCTCGGGGTTCACGGTCCGGTAGCGCCCGTGGCAGCCGTCGATCTCGTTGAAGTTCAGTACCGTCCGAGTGGGCGCCACCCGGATCTTGCCCGGCTCAGGCACCGGCTCGTCGATGTCGTCCAGCCGCAGCGCCTCCGACGGCCTCCCATATTGATGAACACGCCAAGCTCGCACGGCAGCGAAGCCTAGTGGTGCGTCGCGGGCGGTCTACTTTCGCGACGGGACCCAGCTGAAGGTCCGCATGGCGATAGCAATGGCGGCGATGCCCCAGATTGCTAGCACCAAAACAGGGCCGAGAGACACTCCGTCGGCTGTCGGGTCGTAGGCCGCAACCAAGAGCTCGACCAGGGCTTGGACGGGGAAGAGGGACACGAGGGTCTCCAGCCAACCCGGGATGTTGATGCTTGGGTCGAAGACGCCGGAGACCAGGGCTAGGGGAAGATACGTGGCATGGGTGATGGGACCGGCGGCGTCGGCATGGGAGATGGCCGAGCTGAGTGCGAGGCCCAGGGCGGCGAAGCAGATGATGCCGAGGACGAGGCCGACCAACAGAGCGAGCACACCTTCGGCTCGGGGTGAGACGTCGAAGGCGACGAATCCAAGGAGGATGGTCGCGGCACTGGCCAACAGGGTGGTGACCAAGGTGTTGAGGAGTTGCGCGGTGAGATACGCCCGAGGATCCAGCGGCGTGGTCCGAATCCTCTTCAAGACCCCATCGGCCCGGAGAACTGCCAGCCGAGATGCCAGGTTGGCGTAGGCGGAGACCATCACCGCGAAGGCGACCACTCCGGGAACCACCAGGTTGATGGCGTTTATGTCGGTTCGGTCACCTATCTCGTCACCAGAGTTGACGGCGCCTAACAGGGCCAGCAAGAGGAGAGGCAGCAGGAAGGTGAAGAAGGCATAGTCGGGGTTCCGCCAGAATGCCCGCTGCTCTAGCTTCGTCTGGCGACCCAATCGGACAAGGAGCGACGTCATCGAGGGGTTGGCTCCGTCGGATTCGACTGCCTTCCCACCAGCGAGAGGTAGGCCTGCTCAAGGTTCGGGGGCTGAACTCGGAGGCTGGTGAATGCTCGCTGCGACGCCTGTTCTTCGAGCATCTCGAGTCGGCGAAGGAGGGCGCGGACATCGTCGATCTGGCCTTCCACCATCTCGTCGGCTGCATCAAGCCCGGGAAACTCGCCAGCAAGCTGATCGGCAACCCTGGCCGGTGCCTGAAACGAGACCGTCACCCCTATGCGGGCCAGTTGGGCCAGTTCCTGGGTGTTGCCGATCGCGTCGGCCGCTCCGTCCAAGAGCACCGCGATGCGGTCTCCAAGGCGCTCGGCCTCGTCCAGATAGTGGGTGGTCAGCAGTATGGTCTTGCCCAGTTCGCGCAGACCGGCAATCGCCTCCCAACAGCGCGCCCGCGCTTCTGGGTCGAAGCCGGTGGTCGGCTCGTCGAGGAATATGATCTCCGGGTCACCGGCAACGGCCAGGGCGAAATCGAGTCGACGTCGCTGCCCGCCAGAGAGTTTCCGAACCAACTTCGCCTCGTCACTGCGAAGGCCGACCAAGTCGAGTATGTCGTCGTAGGGCAGCGGATGGTCGTAGTACGACCGCCAGGTGTCGATTAATTCCCCCACGCGAAAGAACTTGGGAAATCCACTTTCCTGAAGCACGACCCCGACGCGTCGCCGAAGAGTCTCGCCAGATGTCATCGGGTCACAGCCGAGCACTCGAACCGAGCCGCTGTCAGGGGTGAGGAATCCTTCGAGAATCTCCAAAGTGGTGGTCTTTCCGGCGCCATTCGGGCCGAGCAGGCAGAAGATCTCCCCTTGGTCGATTGAGAACGAGAGCTCCCGCAAGACCGGCTGGGCACCAAACGACTTCGAGACGCGGTCGACCTCGACCACCGTCGTCACGACCACTCTCCTGGTGTGGCCTTAAGTGTCTGTTGGCTCTTGTCCACCCGAAATGCTCTCAACAGCCTCCCGTACCGATGAACCCGCCACGCCCACACGGTTTGGGACTCTATGCCAGCTGGGAAGGGGTCGTTCACCCTGTAAGAGTGAGCCTGCCCTGCCTCTGAGAATCCGGCTCGCATATCTTGATCTCAATGTCGCGGCCGAGTGCGGTCAACAAGCGGAAGAGTCGCTCTATGGAGTATTCCCGGAAGTCGCCTCGCAATAGCCGTGAGACATCAGGTTGAGACAGTCCGAGCAGGCTGGCAGCCTCCACTTGCTTGAGGCCACGCTCGCGGATGAACTGCTCGATTCGGGTAACCAGTCCTGCCTTGAGCAAGTGAGCGTCAGCGTCTGGGAGTCCCAAATCAGTAAACACGTTTCCGCTGCTGTGCTCGATCTTGACGTTCTCGTCGTTCATGGCGCTATTTCCCTCCGAAAGTGTCTGCGTAGTGTTGGTCGGCCGCCTGCAGGCGGCGTTTGATCAGGTCGATCTCAGGCTTCGGTGTCATCGCGCCCCGCTTCGCCTTCTTCTGAAACGCGTGAAGAACATAAACCGCTGCCTTCCACCGGACGGTGTACACGGTTCGGTATGTGTCCCCATCATGACGTGAGACCACCTCCAAGACATTCGATCCCAACCCCTTGAGATGTTTGGAGTCGCGGTGCCTCACGCCTGCCTGGGCTTGGTACAGGGCAAAGCCGACATGTCGTCGCACGCTGGAGGGAAATTGCATCAGGTCTTCCTTGCTTGACCCCACCCACAGGAGTGGCTTGAGGGGTTCCTTTCCGGTGGCAGGGTATGGTGATTTCACCATAGCAGTTTGATGGGTCCTTTCTCAATGGCAACCCGTTTCGGCTGCTTATGGGTGGCCACAGGAACGTCCATCTCCTGGTTGAGCGCCACCTCGGACCGAATCATATGTAGGCATAATTGAATGCAATACACTAGTTTCAGTCAATTTTATGAATATTTGGTCTCCAGAAGCCCGACGTTGCATGGTGTTGAATGGGGGTAGGGTCGCTGGGTGGCTGATCGACGGGGGTTTCGGGCTTCGACTCGGGCCTTGCGGCTTCGCAATTTTCGGTTGTTCTGGTTCGGGGCCCTGGTGTCCAACACCGGGACGTGGATGCAGATCCTGGTGCTGGCCTATGTGATCGACCAGATCACCGATCGGGGAGCCTGGGTCGGGCTGGTGACCATCACCCAGATGCTGATGACGGTGCTCACCAACCTGTGGGCCGGTCCGCTGGCCGACCGGGTGCCCCGGCGCAGCATCATCCTGGTGACCCAGAGCCTGCTTTGCGTGGGAGCCTTCGGGTTCTCCGCCCTGTGGGCGACAGGGGTGCGCTCGCCGGTGATATACATGCTTTTGGCCTGGGGTTATGGGATTCTCAACGGGTTCATGCTGCCCGCCTGGCAGGCATTCATCTCCGAGCTGGTGCCCAAAGAGCTGCTGTTGAACGCGGTGACCCTCAACTCCACCCAGTTCCAGGCCACCCGGGCCGCGGGGCCGGCCCTCGGCGGCGTGCTGTTGGGGTTCTTCGGGCCGGGCTGGGTGTTCTTCGCCAACGGGATGTCCTTTTTTGCGGTGCTGTTCGCCGTGGTGCTCATCCAGGTGCCCCGGCTGTTGCCCGACGACCCGCCCCCCATCCGGGTGTTCGCCGACCTGCGGGACGTGGTGGGCTACTGGAGAACTCAGCCCGGCATCCAAAGAGCATTCAAAACGGTGCTCATAACCGCCGTTTGCGCGCAGCCCCTCATCTTTTTGATCGTGGTGTTCGCCGAAGAGGAGTTCAATGCCACCGGCTGGCAACTCGGCCTGCTGGCCTCGGGCACCGGTATCGGCTCAGTGATCTTCTTCCCGCTGGTGGCCGGGAGGGGGCAGTTCACAGCCCGTTCCCGACTGCTGGCCATTGGGCTGAGCGTCTACGGCCTGGCGCTGGCCGGGTTCGGACTTGCCCCTTGGTACGCCATGGCCATCGTGTTCCTACTCATCCTCGGGGGCTGCCATCTCACCACCGCGTCGACGCTGAACACCGTCATCCAGCTCCAAGTAGACGAGTCGATGCGGGGAAGGATCATCGCTCTGTACCTGATGGCGATCAACGTGGCCATTGGCGTGGGCACCATGGTCCAAGGAGCGCTGTACGACTGGATCGGCGCCCGAATCACAGTGGCCATCGGCGCGGGCACCATCGTGGTGCTGGCCGCCTGGCTGGTGGGCACCCGCCGGTTCGAATCGATGGATGTGGGCACAGCCGCGAGTTAGGCCTTGTTCGCCGTCGATGCGGGAGTACGGTCGGGGCAGTGCGAGTGCTGGTCGTTTCCCACACCAAGACCGGGGGCACCCGGGCTATGACTGATGCGGTGGTGGCCGGGGCCGGCCATCCCGACATCGAAGGGGTAGAGGTGGTGCAGGCGGCCGCGCTGGAGGCCACCGCCGACGACGTGATGGCCGCCGACGGCTATCTGCTGGGCACCCCGGAAAACTTCGGCTACATGAGCGGCGCCCTCAAGCACTTCTTCGACACCGTGTACTACGACTGCCTGGACCACACCCGGGGCCGGCCCTACGGGCTCTTCGTGCGGGCCGGCAACGACGGCACCGGGGCGGTGCGGGCAGTGGAGCCCCTAGTCACCGGGCTGGGGTGGAAAGCGGTGGCTCCGCCGGTGCTGGCCGTGGGTGAGCTGACCGACGACCACCTGGAAGCCTGTCGGGAGCTGGGCATGACACTGGCCGCTGGTTTGGAGCTGGGCATCTACTGAGCGCAGATGCGCTAGTCACATTCAGCCCGCATGGCTGTCGGCCGGAGGGCGGTTCGTAAGATCGGGCCATGAGCAGCTTGTTCGATCTGACGGGAAAGGTGGCGCTGGTCACCGGGGGCACCAAGGGCATCGGCCGGTCCATTGCCAAGGGTTATTCCGAGGCCGGTGCCGACGTGGTGATTACCGGGCGGCGCCAAGAGGGTTGCGACGAGGCCGCCGCCGAGCTGAACGACGAGCTGGGCGGTCAGCCGGTGCGGGGTATTGCCTGCCACATGGGGGAGTGGGACCAGATCGACGCCCTGGTCGAGCAGGTGTATGGCGAGCTAGGCCGGATCGACGTGCTGGTAAACAACGCGGGAATCAACCCCGCGCCGGTCACGGTGGCCGAGTGCACCGAGGCCTATTTCGACAAGGTCTATGCGGTGAACGTGAAGGGGCCGATTCGCCTGGCTGGCTTGGTGGCCCCCCGCATGGGCGAGGCTGGCACCGGGTCGATCATCAACGTGACCACTATGGGGGCATATGGCGGTGGTCCTGGGGTGAGCATCTACACCTCCAGCAAGGCGGCGCTGAACAACCTCACTCGGGCAATGGCCGCCGAGTGGGCTGGGCTGAATGTGAAGGTCAACGCCATCGCTCCGGGGCCGTTCATGTCGGAGATGATGAAGGGTTCGATGCGGTTCGACCCCGAGTTTCCCGCCCGTTCGGGGCAGGCCACCATGATGAAGCGGGTGGCTGATTGCGACGAGATCATCGGCCTGGCCCTGTATCTGGCCTCCGATGCCTCGTCGTATGTCACCGGCCACGACTTCAAGATCGCCGGAGGGATGTAGCCGGGTCAGCCGGTGACGGCCAAGCGGGTGATCTGAGCCTGCTGTGAATCGGACTGGGGTCCGGCCGCTGGCCGTGCGGCTCGCACCGCGGCCACCGCATGGTCGAGGTCCATCCCCCGGGAGGTGAGCACCGAGATGCACACGATCCCGGCTCGTCCGTATCCGGCGCCGCAGTGAACGACTACCCCGGTACCCCGGTTGAGGTGGTGGTTGATGGTTTTCACCAAATCACGAACGTCGTCGTCGCCGGTGACTCCTTGATCGACCATCGGCACGTGAATGGCCTGGTGAGGTAAGGGATTGGCCAGCCATTCGGGATAGTCGGGAAAGCGCATGTCAATCTCGGCGTCGGTGAGCAGGCACACCATCACTTCGGCCCCCACATCCTCCAGTGCCGCCGCCGGATCGGGCCCGGACACTGCAAAAGCCGTGGCGTGGAGATTCCCGGATGCCCCAGGCACTGGGATCCGGTGAATTCCCCCCGCCATCTGATAGCGCCCGGCTCCGACCTGCACCGGGCCACCCTACTGTTCGACATACCGGGGCCGAATGGTGGAAGCCAGGCGAGTGGGTGGGGGATGCTGGGGGGATGCATGACTTCGGTGGGAAAGTGGCGCTGGTGATGGGGGCGGCGTGTTCACCGGAGATTGGGCGGGCGGTGGCGGTGCGGCTGGCTCGGGCCGGAGCCGATGTGGCCTGCGCCGACCGAGTGGAAGTTGGTCAACCCGATTCAGCCTGTGCATCGCCAGAAGCGTTGGATGCCGCCGTCGAGGCGGTGCGAGCTGAGGGGCAGGCGGCGCTGCGGCTGGAGACCGATGTGGCCGACGCCACCCAGGTCAATGAGGCGGTCGAGCGGTGTGCCAGAGAGCTGGGGCGGCTCGATCTGGTGGTGAACGTGGCCGGCGGGCTGGGGCCCGAAATGGGGTGGGCGCCGCTGCTGGAGCTGACCGAGGCATCGTGGCGGCGGTCGACCGACGTGAACCTGACCGGGGCGTTCTTGGTAGCCCAGGCTGCCGCCCGCCAGATGGTTAGCCAGGGTGACGGCGGGTCGATCGTGCTGCTTTCGTCGTACGCCACTGTGGCTGCGGCTGTCGGCACCTCGGCGTTCGCCACGGCCAAGGCCGGAGTAGACCGTCTGGTGGCTGCCTATGCCATGGAGTTGGCTCCCCACCAGATCAGGGTCAACGGGGTGCGGCCGCTAGGGGTGAACCCCGATGCCTCCGACAGCGGCCATCCCTATCTCGACCAGACCGTGGCCCAGTCGGGCGGTGACCGCGGCCAATGGGTGCGCTCCAAAATCGCCCTCGGCCGCCTCCAAGACCCCGACGAAACCGCCGCGGTCATTGCATTCCTGCTCTCCGACGAGGCCTCGTTCATCACCGGCGAATGCATCACCGTCGCCGGCGGACAGCGCTGGTAGCTAGATCATAGAGAGATATGGCTAGATATTCGTTGTTAAAAGCGCCATAATTGTCTTATGGAAGCTGGAGTTCGAGAATTGCGGGACAATTTGAGTCGCTACCTCACCGCGGTTCGAGCAGGGACCGAGGTCACCGTGACCGATCACGGGAAGGCGGTGGCGCTCTTGATCCCTCTTCATGAGCCCCGACCCATCGACCGGCTGATTGACGAAGGGCTGGTCATTCCGGCTCAGGGGGCGAAGAGAAGGCTGGCCCACTCCAGGGTTAAGAGCAAGGGAACAGTGAGCGACCTCGTAGCCGAACAGCGCCAGTGATCGTCTACTTCGATACGTCCGCGTTCATCCCCCTGATCATCGACGAGCCGAATTCCGATTCCTGCGAGCGACTTTGGAATGAAGCAGGGCGGATCGTCAGTGTGCGTCTCATCTACGTCGAGGCCCGAGCCGCGTTGGCTCGGGCTCAGCGACTCGGGCGGTTAAGCGGAGGAGGGCTTGCCTCTGCGGTTTCGCTACTCAACGACCTCAGCGCCCAAATCGATCACATCGAGATCACCGACCGACTGGTCCGATCTGCGGGCGCCTTGGCCGAAGAGCAGCAACTCCGCGGCTACGACGCAGTTCACCTGGCCGCTGCGCAGGCAATTGCCGACGGGGACACAGTTTTCGCCAGTGGCGACCAACAACTCACCGCCGCCGCCTCCCATCTCGGACTCATGGTGGCGCCAGCCCCATAGAACGGCCGCCGGAGGTTTCAATTCCTCTACAGCAGCTCAGCGGTTTCAAGAAGGGGGGTGTCGGCCAAGGCCACGTGAACGTCCACCTGGACGGCGCAGGCGGGGCAGTACAGCCGTCTGATCTCAAAGCGGTCGGCACCGGGGCGGGCTGATGGCCAGGGGGTGCGTTGGGCGACGGGGGAGCGGGCCAGGGTGAGCAGGCTGACTAGGGGCTCGGTGGTGGGGCCGTGGTTGTGGCCGCATCGGCGGCATAGGTAGTGGCTGTCGGCCATGATCACGGTGGAGCTGAGCCGCCGACCGGCGGAGGGTTCAGCTAGGGGTGGTGCGGGGTTGCGGCCGATGCGCTTTCGGCGTCGGGCTGTTCGCAGCGCTTCGGTTGCGGAGCGATCGCCAACCACCACGCCGTAGTCCCGGGCGGCACCAGCCTGGGTGACCAGGCCCTCGGCCACGTCGTGCTCCACCGCAGCCGGGTCCCGGTCCAGAGGGTCGCCCACCCCGCCTCCGCCGCCGCACAGGTTTGCGTACACGTCACCAACAGCCAGCTCACCCACTTGTTTGGGGGGCGGCACCTCAATTACACCATCTGACCGCTGATACACCCCGGTGTGCTGCATGCCGGGCTCCCCGCCGACCACTCCTGCCGCGGTGGGGGGCTGCTGGCCATGGGCGAACACGGTGGAGGTTGCCGTCCCGTTGGCTCGGTGGAGCCGGTAGGCGTGTTCCACGCCCACTCCGCCCCGCCAACGGCCCGGTCCGCCCGAGTCGGGCCGCTCCTTGCGGTAGCGGTACAGCACCGGGTAGTGCTGCTCGTTGGTCTCGATGTTGGTGCACAACCCGGCTGGGGAGGTCACATAGCCGCCGGTGTCGGGTCCGTCGCCACCCCACCGGGCGCCAGATCCGCCGGGCAGGCCGTCTAAGAGCATGGCCGAGAAGCCACTTCCGTCGTCGAACGATCCCGAGATGGTCTGGGTAAATGAGCCCGACACACACGAAGCCAATATCTGGTTGTGCAGCACCGGATCGTCGGAGGCATCGAACATTCGGCTAAGGCAGATATTGACTGCGGTGCGCACCTCTTGGCCCGCGGCGGTCACTCCCATCGACATGCCCGCCGGCCACAGGCAGTCCACGATGGTGCCCGGTTGGGTGTCGATGTCCATGACCCGCCAGAACGCCGCCGGGGTCCAGGGCAGGCCGTAGCCCAGCACCGTCATCACCGCGGCCATGGCATAGCTGGAGGTGATGGCCCGACTGGTGTTGATCAGCGCCGGAGCCTGGGGGCTGGCGTCAGCGAAGTCCAGGTGCAGGGAGTCGTCCCGCTTGGTCATGGTCAGCCCGATCTCGTAGATCCGATCCTCGATGCCGTCGTGCTCCACCAGTCCCCGGTGGCGCCATCGCCCGTCGGGCAGGGTCTTCAGCCGGGCGCGCAAGGCGGCCTCGGTGCGGGCGATGAACCCGTCGAACACCGCGACAACTGTGTCGGTGCCGTAGCGGTCGCACAGTCCATTGAGCCGGCTCACCACAACCCGGTTGGCCTCGATCTGGCCCAGCAGATCGAGGCGGTTCAGCTCCGGAGTGCGAGACCGCCCCAGATATTCCGCCTCGACGTTGGCCAGCAGTTCTCCTCCCGCCACGATTCGGGTGGGGGCCATGGGGACCGCCTCCTCGTAGATAGATGAGGCCCCCACGGTTATGGACCCCGGAACCGGGCCGCCCACGTCGTTTTGGTGGACACAAGACCCGCACCAGGCAATGAGCCGGTCGCCTCGGAACACGGGGGCCACCACCATCACGTCAGGCTGGTGGGGGGCGCCCACATAGGTGTCGTTGGTAATGAACATGTCGCCGGGGCCGATGCTGGAATCGTCGCTGAACTCATCAATGACGAACTGGACTACCTGGCCCATCGCAGCGGCATGGACCAGCACATAGGGACCGGCCAGCGCTACCTCGCCGGATGCGGTCAGGATGCCGGAGTTGAAGTCGTTGCCCTCGGTGGCGATGGGCGAGCCCGACACGGCCACGATGGCGTCCACCGCCTCGTCGTTTATGGCCCACAGTCGGTTGCGGAGCACCTCAAACAAAGCTGCGTCTAGCCGGGGAGTGGGGTTCGAGGTCATGACGGCGGTCCGGGGAACAGGCGGGTGTGGCCCTCGGAGGTGACCTCAGCCCGGTCGCCGGGACGCAACACGATGGCAGTCGACGGGTGATCGATCAGAGCAGGGCCCTCCAGGCGAGTGCCCGGTACTAGGCGGTGGCCGTCGAACACTGGACAGGAGATGAGCTGGCGGCCGAACCAGGCGTCGCGATGTCCGATCAACGGCGGCTCCGTCGCCGAGACGGTCAGCGGTCCAGATCCGATATCGCTTCCCGTGGCTCCCAGCGCAGAGAACACCGACGCGGCCGCGGGCACTACTACTTCGGCTACACCCACCTCGGCCGCGTATCGGGTGGCGTACTGGGGGGCGGCCCCGCCGTAGGCCAGCATGGTGAAACCCGCGGGGTCGTGGCCCCTCTGGACGGTAACCCGGCGGATCAGGTCGGCCATCTGGGAGCAGGCCACCCCCACCACCGCGTAGGCGGCATCGGGTACTGACAGCCCCAGCGGGGCAGCCACCTCCCGTTCCACCGCTCCAGTCGCCGCGTCTTGGTCCAACTCCAGCACATCCCCTAGCCCGCTGAGATAGCCCAACACCACCGCGGCGTCAGTCAGGGTGGGGGCCGTTCCCCCTCGGCGGTAGCACGCTGGGCCGGGCCTGGCACCAGCCGACTGGGGACCTACCCGCAGGCTGCCCAACACTGGGTCTATCCAGGCCAGCGACCCCCCACCAGTGCCGATCGACACCACTTCCACCACTGGATGGGCCAGAGCCCAGCGGCCGATCATCGGGCGAGATGCCATGGTGACCTGGCCGTCGGTAACGAGGCCCACGTCGAAGCTGGTTCCGCCCACATCGGTGGCGATGGCCTCAGTTCGGCCCAGCCGCCCGACGAGCCCCGCCGATGCCGTCAACCCGGCGACAGGGCCGGATTGCAGGGTTTCCACCGGGCGTAAAGCGGCATCAACCGCCCTGGTGCTGCCGCTGGACTGCATGATCTGAAGCGTGCCGTTGAATCCCCGGTCGGCGAGCACATCAGCCAGCGACCGAACCTCTTTCGCTACCAGCGGGGCCACATAGGCGTCCAGCACCGCGGACATGGTTCGCTCGTATTCACCGATCCGAGGGACAGCCGACGACAGCGAAATATGGGCACCGGGGTGTATCTGGTCGATCAGCTCGGCAATTCTGGCCTCATGGCGGGGTTCGGCCACCGACCACAACAAGGACACGGCGTAGCTCTGCACCCCGTCGTCGCGCAACGCCTCTACCGCGGCGACCACCGCGGCCTCGTCCAGCGGTTGCACTGTCTCGCCAGCCGCGTCGATTCGCTCCGGCACCCCGACAATTCGCTTGCGGCTCAAAAGCATCGGGGGCTTGGCCCAGCAGACGGCCTCGGTAGCCTCAGCCGGGGAAAGCCCGGCCACTTTGGCTGCCCGGGCCACCGGCAGGGTGGCCTCGAACCCCTCGGTGGTTATCAGGCCGATGGACGCTCCGGTCTCGGTCAACAGGGCATTCAGCCCGACGGTGGTGGCGTAGCCGATTGAGTCGGCCTGGCTCAGCACTTGTCCCAGCGGCCGTTCCAAGTCGGCCGCGGCGGCCTCCACTGAGGCCAATGCCCCCTTAGTCAGATCGCCCGGTGTGGACAGCGCCTTGCCCAGGCCGACCCGGGCTGTCCCATCAGGGACCGAGGCAACTACGACAGCGTCGGTGAACGTCCCTCCGGTATCGATGCCGATGCGCACAGCTCCGAAGGCCGGAGCAGTCAGTTTGGACGCTGCCTCAGCGGTTGACGCCCTTGTTCCGAGAGGTGAACCCGGCCAGGTCGCGGTCTTTGCCCTGGTGGCGGCCCTTGTCCATGGACTGCACCGAGATGTCGTGGTCGCCGGCCGAGGCCCGCAGCGCCCCCACGGTGCAGTCGACCCGACCCCGATGGGCGAACGGGTCGTACTGGTACCAGGAAATGGCGTTGAGATGGGTCATCTTGTCGACCTCGTCGTCGGGAACCCCGGTCAGCGTCTCGGCCAGCAACTCGGGGGCGTTGGGCCAGGTGGAGTCGCTGTGGGGGTAGTCCATTTCCCAGCAGATGTTGTCGATGCCGATCTCGTGGCGCAGCACCACGCCCACCGGATCGTTGATGAAGCAGGTCAAGAAGTTGCGCCGGAACACCTCGCTGGGCAGCAGGTTGTCGAAGTCCTGCCCGGTCCATAGGTGGTGCATGTCGTAGGTGCGGTCGGCCCGGTCCATGAAGTAGGGAATCCACCCGGTGCCGCCCTCCGACAGGGCGATCCTTATGTCGGGGAAGCGGCGGGGGATTGACGACCACAAAAGGTCGGCGGCCGCTTGGCTGATGTTCATGGGTTGAAGCTGGATCATCACGTCCATAGGGGCATCGGGCGCGGTGATAACCATCTCTCCCGATGAGCCCAGGTGGATCGAGCACACGGTGCCGGTGTCGCTGAACGCCTCCCACAGCGGATCCCAGTAGTCGCTGTGGAAGCTGGGCTCGCCCAGCTTGGCCGGGTTCTCGGTGAAGGTCATGGAGTGGCAGCCCAGTTCGGCCACCCGGCGCACCTCGGCGGCGCACTCCTCCGCGCTCCAGATCATGGGCAGGGCCATGGGGATGAACCGGCCCGGATAGGCCCCGGCCCATTCATGGATATGCCAGTCGTTGTAGGCCCGGATGAGGTCGGCGGCGAACTCCTTGTCGGGGTGGTTGGCGAACAGTCGCCCGGCGAATCCGGGGAACGACGGGAAGCACATCGAGCCCAGCACCCCGGCGGCGTCCATGTCCTTGACCCGGTCGTGGACGTTGAAGCAGCCAGGGCGCATCTCATCGAAGGCGGTGGGCTCGATGCCGTACTCCTCTTTGGGCCGCCCGGCCACTGCGTTCAGGCCCACGTTGGGAATGATGGCGCCGTTGAACGACCACACGTCGTCACCCGAATCGGTGCGGATCACTTTGGGGGCCTCATCCCGCCACTTGGCCGGGAGGTGCTGGTCGAACATTTCGGGCGGTTCGCACAGGTGGTCGTCCACGCTCACCAGGATCATGTCGTTCAAATCCACAGCGTCCTCCGTCGATCTTCGTCGTTCGCCAGTGTGACCCCAACGATACTTGTCGCAGTAGAATTCGCCAGCCGATCAACCCCCCCAGGAGGCCCCCGATGTCCAACCCCATGAGCTACGAAGGCCGCAACGTTGTGGTCACCGGCGCGTTTTCCGGCGTGGGAGCCGCGCTGGTGGAGCTGCTGGCCGATTTGGGAGCGGCGTCGATCACCGCACTGGACATCAAAGAGCCTGCCGGGCCGATCACCCGGTACATCCCCACCAACATGGGCGACCCCGTGGCGGTGGACGAGGCGGCCGCGGCCATCGACGCCCCGGTGCACGCGCTGTTCAACAACGCCGGCATAGCGGCCACCTTCTCGCCTGAAGATGTGATGAAGGTGAACACCCTGGGGCTGATGCGGCTGACCGACGCCCTGCTGCCCAAGATCCCCGCCGGTGGCGCCGTGGTCAACACCGCCTCCATTGCCGGGATGAACTGGCCGGCCCACCAGGCCGAGATCACCGAGCTCTTGTCTATCGACAACTGGGACAAGGCGGTGGCCTGGGTAGAGGAGCACCCCGAGGTGGTGGCCGACGGCTACATGTTCTCCAAGGAGTGCGTGCAGATCTTCACCATGCAGGCCGCCAAGGGAATGCTGGCCAACGGCGTGCGCATCGCCAGCGCCTGCCCCGCCCCCATTGACACCCCGCTTTTGCCCGACTTCAAGAAGACCATGGGCGAGGGGATGATCGACTGGACGGCAGCCAATGCCGGAGGCCGCTACGTGACCGCCGCCGAGGTGGCCAACCTCCTGGCCTATCTGGGGTCGGACGCGGCGTCGTTCGTTTCGGGGGTGAACGTCAACATCGACAACGCCTTCCAGGGCTCGATGATCACCGGCCAGGTGGACTTCGGCGAATTGGCCGGCTAGCTCCAGCCTCTAGACGGCAGCGGCTAGCCGAGCCTGGAGCTCGGTGGCATAGGCGGCCACCTGGTCAGCCACATCGGCCAGGACGTCGGGGTCGAGCCCCTCGGCCAACTCTGCCCCGCCAGCTTGGGCGAGCATGGAAGCCAGATCGGCGGAGCGGATCTTGTTCAGTGCCCACTCGGCGATGGGGCCGTGTGCAGTCTCGTCGAAGGGGATGATGTGGTTTCGACCGCCGCCAAGGTGGTTGTAGTGGTAGTGGGGGGCATCCTCGAACAGATCGAAGCGCAGGTACTCCCACTGGCCGTCGGCGTCGAACACGTGCAGTGACACGCCCCGATCCTCGATGCCCAACGGTGCCGTGCGGCGCAGTTCCTCTACGTAGGCCTCGTCGCCCCCGTAGTACTCCACCAGCGCCTCAGGGGTGAGGTCGCGGTACTCCACTCCGATCTTGATCACTCCGGCGGGGAAGTAGGTGGTGTAAGCGTCGTCGGGCCGCATAGGTGGCATCTCATAGACGTGGCCAATCTCCATGGTGGCCAGCCTAGTGCCGGGTCGGTTCTGCCTCTAGGTGCGAAGTGCTCGCTAACTACCATCGGTTTCCCATGGCCCAGCGTCGAGCCGACTTAGAGGAGTTCTTCCACCCTGACGGGGTGGCGGTGATCGGCGGGGTCGACCGCAGCCAGACGGAGGCTGCGCTGCGGGACGCAATGGACGCCCGGTGGGGGGAAGGAAACTGGCACTTGGTCAACCCCAAGGGCGGCTCCATCGGATCTGTGCCCATACACGAGTCAGTGGCCGACGTGCCCGTGCCGGTGGCGTTGGCAGTGATCTCCACCCCTCCAGCGGTGTGCGTCTCAGTATTGGACGAATGCGGCGCGGCCGGGATCCGTTACGCCTTGGTGTTCTCCTCGGGATTCAGTGAAGTAGGCCCCGAAGGCGCCGCGCTGGAGGCCGAGCTGGGGGAGGCGGGCCGGCGTAACAACATCCGCATCTTCGGCCCCAACACCAACACCAACGCTTTTGAACCCGTGCCTGAGGTGCCCAACCTGCGGGGGGGCAAGATCGGGGTGGTAACCCAGTCGGGTCACAACGGTCGGCCCATCGTGCAGGGCGTTCACTTTGGCATCGGGTTCAGCCGCCAGGTGCCCTGCGGCAACGAGGTGGATCTTGAGGTGAGCGACTTTATCGAGTACTTCGCCTACGACAAAGACACCGCGGTGATCGCCGGCTACATCGAGGGTTTCCGGTCAGCCGACAAGCTGCGCACCGCGCTGGAGGCGGCCAACGCCCAGCACAAGCCGGTGGTGCTGTTGAAGATCGGGGCCACCGATGCCGGATCGCGCATGGCGTCGTCTCATACCGGCCATCTCACCGGGTCGGATGCAGTGATCGATGGGTTGTTCGAGCAGTACGGGGTTGTTCGGGTACGCGACCTCGACGAGTTACTGGAGACGGCCGCCCTGTTCGCCAAGCTGGGGCCCGATGTAAACGAGGGCGCTGGGCTGTACTCCATCTCCGGGGGGTCGAGCACGCTGATGGCCGAGGCCGCCGAGTTGGCCGGGGTAGCGGCCCCCCCGCTGGCCGAGGAAACCCAGGAGAAGCTGCATTGCCACATTCCTGGTTATCTGTCGGTGTCCAATCCCGTGGACAACGGGGGCACGTTCATCACCACCCAACCCGCCGAGATCCGCCGTCAGGTGATCCGCGATATCAACAACGATCCGGCGGTGGGCTACACGGTAATCGGAATCACCGGGGCGGTGCCGTCGATGACCGACCCGCTGGGCGAGGACATCGTGGCGCTGGCCGATGAGGTGGAAAAACCCATCATTGCCACCTGGAACTCGTTCAAGGTGGACGAGGTGGGTTTCGACCGCCTGGTGGAATCCGGGATACCGCTGTTCCGCTCGTTCCGGGGGTGCTTCTCTGCTCTGGCCGCCTACCACAGCTACCAGCGTCACCGGTCCACATTCCGGGTGCGACCGCCGTTGCCCGATGCGCGGCCGGAAGCTGCGGAGACTGCCTTGGAAGCCTCGCCTCCCGATACGGGCGCCGTCCTGCGATCCTTCGGGCTTCCGCTGGTCGCCAGCGAAGTGGTCTCGTCGGTTGGCGATGCCCGACGGGTCGCTGCGGAAATCGGCCTGCCGGTCGCGGTGAAGATCGCCTCGGCCGACTTCCCCCACAAGTCCGACGCCGGACTGGTGGTGCTGGGGGTGGACACCCTCGACGAAGTGGAACAGGCCGCCCAGTCGGTTCTGGACCGGGCTCGGGCCGCCGCTCCGGACGCGGCCATCGACGGGGTAGAGGTTCAGCAGATGGTTTCAGGTGGCACCGAGATGATCGTCGGGGTGACCCGCGATCCCACACTCGGCCCCGCCGTCATGGTGGGCACCGGCGGCGTGTTCGCCGAGGTGCTGGCCGACACGGCCGTGCGCCCGCTGCCCCTTGACGAGGCCGACGCCTACGAGATGATCCGTTTACTCCAGGGCTTCGCCCTGCTCGACGGCGCCCGCAGCCGCCCGCCAGCCGATGTGGACGCCCTGGTAGAGGCGATCATGTCCACCGCCACCCTGGCTACCGCCCTCGGCAACCGCCTCACCGAACTCGACCTCAACCCAGTGGTCGTTCTCGACCGCGGCCACGGCGCAGTCGTCGTCGATCACCTCATGATCTTGGCCGACGGCTAACTGACCGATCGCTAGCTGAGCTCTGCGAGCAGCTGGCGCAGGGCGGCGGCGTCAAGGTCCCCAAGACCTTCTTCGGCTGCGGCCTGGTAGAGGGGAATAGCGGCGTCGAGCAGGGGAGTGGGGGTGTCCAGACTCCGGGCGTAGTCGGCGATGATGCTCGCGTCTTTCAGGATGATGGCCAGGCGAGCCGATGGCGGCTCATAAGTGCCCGCCGCCATCATCGGGCCTCGGATCTCGAACATTGCCGACGAGCCCACACCGGCCGCTATTACCTCTTGGACCAGCTCGGGATCCAGCCCGCAGGCACTGCCCAATTGGTGGGCCTCGGCGGCGGCCAGGGTGTGAATCGCTACGAGCAGGTTGGCCACGAACTTGATCCGCGAGCCGTTACCGAATTGGCCTAGGTAGAACGTCTGTTTGCCGATCAGGTCGAAGATCGGCATGGCCTGCTCGTGAGCGCTTTCGTCACCGCTGGAGTACACCACCAAGGTGGCATCGGCGGCCTGGAGCCCAGTGCCGCTGACGGGGGCGTCGATCAGATCGACTCTGTTTTCAGCCAGGAGGGCGCGGGCCGCTTCTTTGTCATCGAGCGGCAGCGTTCCCATCTCCACGGCAACCGTCCCAGGCGTGGCACTGGCCGCGAGCTCGGCCGCGACTTGCGCCAGCGCCTTAGAGGAGGGGAGGGACAAGAGGATGATCTGGGCTTGTCTGGCGACGTCGGCCACCGACTCGGCGACCGATCCGGGGAACTCGCCCCGTCGAACGGGATCAATGTCGAACCCGACAACCACGTGGCCTCCGGCGAGGATGTGGCGAGACATGGCCGATCCCATAACACCGAGTCCGATGATCCCGACCGGGGCTCTTTCGTTCATGTTGCTCAATCCTTGACAATGGCCACGCGGCCGGCGTCGCCGTCGAGCATTCCCAAACAGGGGCCATCCTTGATGATGTGGGCAATGGGGCAGTTGATGACTGCGGGAACCGTCAGTGATCGGGCAACCTCGAACAGGTGGGCGGTGGGCGCGCCCCCGACGGTCACAATCCCAGCCGCATCCCACAGGAGGGGAGAGAAGTTCTGAAGCGGATACTGGGTGACGATGATGTCACGGGGCTGCACGTGACCAGTCTGCTTTGAGCTGTCGAGCCACACCATTCGGCCCGCACCCACACCGCCAACGCTGGGCTCGCCCTCGTAGGCATCCCCCTGGAGAGCCAGCACCCCCGCCAAGACCGGCTCCCAGCGGCCCATCCCGCGTCGTGGAGGAGCAACATCGGTGCTCATGAGGTACTCGACCATGCCCAACTGCTTGCTGGCCAGAGCCAGGTCGACTGGCTGCAGTTCTCGCAGCGCGTCGATCGATTCGTTGGGACGGTCGCTTCGCATTCGCCTGAGCACGAGTTCAGCCTGGGCCAACGCCTGGGGGGCGGGCTTTCCCCATGCCTGAGCGGTCAGCGTTGCCGCGATCTCCCGGGCCTCTTCGAGCACCGCGTCTCGGTTGCCCGTCTGGATGTACGCCGCCGCCTCGAGTTCGGCGGGGGCAGCCGACATCCAGCCGAGCACCAGTTCGTCGCCGAGCGAACTCGGGTAGCGCTGCGCCAGTCGCACAAACTCGAGTGCGAACGGATGGGCCAGCGCCGCGGGCACAACCATTGCCTCCTCGACTTCGTGTACGGCCGAACGCTGGACCTGCAACAAGATGAGGGCGCCTTCCACGATTGCCCACTCGATAAGGTTGGAGCCCAGCGTTTCCTTCACTTCCAGCGCCAGTTCTGCAATGGCCAGGGTCTGGTCTTCGCCCATCAAGTCGACGCACTCGTCTCCTCTGAGGGTGCCTTCCTCGTAGACAGCCCGGACTCCGGGCACCCAGCCAGCCATCAAGTCCCGCGGTGATCCCTTCACCGCGTTAACGGTCACCGCGCCGGCAGCATCAACTATGGCCGCCCCCCCAAAGTCGGGCTGCACCTCAGGCTGAACAACCACGCCCATCGGCGCACTCCCCGGCTCCAACTCAGAAGCTTCGAATCGCTCCAGCACTTCGATGGCGAAGCTGGTTGCCCAGACGCTCTTGGCAGCCTGGCCGATCTCACCGGGCTGGACTTCGGGAACCGATGTGAACGCCCCCGACCACTCGCCCCCACCCTCGAGAACACTGGAGGAGCGAACGATGAAGGGTGGCTGGAGCTCGGCCGCGAACTGCTCGACCTCTTCAATCAGCAAGTCGGGCAACTGATGCCCAATGATGGTCATCCTCGACCCCCCGGTACCACGGGAATCGAGCACCTCGACTGCTCGACGCAAGGCTTCTTCGGAGCACGCTGGTGGGATTACGAAACCGTCGAGCACCGGGAACCCCGCCGCACGGGCGCGGGCCAGACCGGCGCCTTTGGCACCGCTGATAGCAAGGTCAACAGCAGATGGATCGTCGAGACCGCGGACTCGAAAGCGGTCTGCAGTCATCCGGCGCGGATGATCTCGTGACTCTTGTAAGTGGACAACATCTCGATGCCGGTGTCGGTGACGGTCAGCATTTCTTCGAGCCGGACCCCGAATTCATGGAGCTTGCCGTGCTGGGTTTCGAGGGCGAAAACCATGCCGGGCTGGATCTCCTGGGGATGGTCGAGCGACCAGATCCTAGAGATCACCGGTTGGTCATATTGGGCCAAGCCAAGGCCGTGGCCCCACAGATTGGCGGCGGCCTCATCCTCCTCCTCGTAGCCCCAGATCTCCTTGGCCGACGGCCAGACGGAGGCGATGTCAGCGGTGGTGACTCCCGGCCGGACTAATTCGATCGAATCCCAGAGCCACTTGGACGCCAGGTCGTAGTACTGCTGATGCTCGTCGGTAGGCTCACCGCCGACGCAGTAGGTCCGGTAGACGCACGACTTGAACCCGTTCCAGGTCAGCGCGGCGAGATCGATGATCACGATGTCACCCGGACGGATAATCCGGTCGCCGTGATTGCGCCAGTTGGGCCAGGCGTTCGGCCCCGAAGAGACGATGACGTCTTCCACGTTTTCCATACCTGGGAAGTTGTAGAGGTACTCCATGGTGAATGCGGTGACCTCGTTTTCGGTGATTCCGGGTTTCAGCCACTGGGTCAGTTCATAGTGGGTTACGTCGCAGATCGACCCCACCATCTGCAATGCCTTCTGCTCATTCGGGCTTTTGATGGCCCGGGCTTCCATCATGGGGGTCATGCCGTCAACCCAGTTGAGGCCCCGCTCTTCGAAGGCGCGGATCATATTGAGGTCCATGAAGTCCACGCCTAGCGGCTGATCGGAAACTCCTGCGTCCTCCAGATCATTCATCAGAGCGTTGGTGAACTTGTCGACCTGTGCGGTCGAAGCCGGTCCGGCGGCGCCCTTTATCCAGGCGTAGGAGTAGCGGACGTTCTCCTTGGGGATCCAGGGCGAGTGCTCGCGGATGTGGTAGCCGATGTCGCCCTGTTCATAGAGAATGGGCTCTTTGCCCTCGGTGAGCACGGCATAGCGCAGGCCGGGCTTGAGCTGGTTCCAGCCTGGGGTCATGGTGGAGGTCACATAGCGGATGTTCTCGTCGTACATCAGCAGCATCGCCCCGAGGCCATGGCGGCGCATGGCTTCTCGAGCCCTTCGCAAGCGCCATACGCGGACCTCTTGCCAATTGATGCCTTCGCGCCAATCGGTGGCGAGTACGCCGAATGCTTCCTTCATGTTTGCTCCATTCAATTCAGCTCCATCAACACCTTCAGTGTCGATGGAGCTTGTGTCGCGGCAAGGGCGTGGTTGACTTCATCAAGGCCGAATCGAGACGAGATAAGGGGGACTCCATTGATAACTCCACTGGCCACCAGGGCAATTGCCTGCTCGTAGTCTGCCATCGTGGCCCCCCGCGGGTTTCGCAGTGTCAGTTCCTTGTAGTAGAGCTGGTAGTAGGGCAGGCCATCCCCGATCCCGGTAGTAGTGCCAAAGAACACGACGATGGCCGCCGAACCGGCAAGTTCAATGGCCTGGGAAAAGGTTTGCACTGTGCCCACCGCCTCGAAGACCACGTCAGATCCCCGACCTTCGGAGAGTTCAGCCACCACCCGAGCCGCTTCTTCAGGAGCGGCCGCCGCCGTCGCGCCATGCTGGAGAGCGAGCTCTCGCTTCCACTCAGACCGAGTGACCCCGATTACCTGAGCTCCCTTGGCCGCTAGGAGCTGGGCGATGAGCTGGCCGGACACGCCAAGGCCGAGGACGACGGCGGTTTCGCCGGGCGATACCGGTGCTTTGGATACGGCGTGGACGCAGGTGCCCAACACTTGGATGACGCCAGCCGCGTCCGCGGTCACGTGATCGGGGACGGCGAGCAGTTGGCGTTCGTCCATTGACGCGTAGTCGGCGAACAATCCGTCGATCTCTCGGCCCAGCAGGCCTCCGTTGGGACAGAGGTTGGGGTACCCGCGACGGCACAGCTCGCAGACTTCGCAGAACAATCCAGGATTGATAAGGACCCGCTGGCCTACACCGAAGGCTCCAGAGGAGCCAGCCACTTCAATGGTGCCTAATCCCTCATGGCCCATCACACGGGGCATCTCGACCGGGACCTTGCCAGCCACGATGCTCAGATCGGTACCGCACAATCCGAGAGTCTCCATCCGGATGACAGCCGCATCTCCGGATTCGGGCGTCGGGATATCAAGAACCTCGACGATTCCAGGCTCGATGAGTTGTGCGGCCCGCATCTGCTGAGAATAGCCCCTTGCCGAGGTCGCCTTGCTTGGGGCTATTCTTGTCCTTCGACCTCGACCGACGAAGGCGCTCTCAGTTCTCATGCCTCGACTCACCAAACTCGACCACGGGTCAATATGCGTTGGCGACATCGACGAGGCGGTCAGCTTTTACCGCGATGTCCTAGGTCTGCCCCAGATCCCCCGACCTGATTTCGGCTTCCCTGGAGCCTGGTTCGACGCCGGCGGCACCCCTGTACACCTGACAACCGACGGCACCTTGAGAGGCACCGGTTCTCCGATCAAGGCGAATGAGAGCCACCTGGCGTTTCGGGTTGATGACGTCGAGGCAATGATTGAACATCTTGATGGGCACGGCGTTGCCGTTTGGGAACTCCCGGATTCACCGGCCGCCCTCCGCCAGGTTTTCTTCAACGATCCCTGGGGCAACATGATCGAGATGATCGTCTACTGACCAACCTCAGTACTTCACCAGACCAGCGGTTACTTTGACGTCGTCTCCGGTGACCCCCGCGGACTCATCGGAGGCCAAGAAGGCCACGGTTCGGGCCACATCGGCTGCGGCGACTAGCCGCCTCGTCGGCGTCATCTGCTCGGCGGCTGAACGGACGGCAGCCACAGGGCGACCTTGCTGAGATGTTTGCTGCTCGAAAATCCACTCGATCCGCTCGCCCTCCACGAAACCAGGGGAGACGAGGTTGACCCGAATCTGGTGCGGTCCGGTCTCTACGGCCAGTGTGTGAGTGAGTCCGATGAGCGCCGCTGGCGGAGGCGGTGCGGTTGAGCAGCGGGCGCTCCGACCGAGCGAGCCGCCAAGACCATGCTGCCCCCTTTTCGGGCGCATGTCAGAGCGATCTCCCGGCCGATTCCCTGGCTCGCGCCGGTGACAACGACGACCTTCCCGTCGAGCTTCATGGGGCACCTGCTTTCGGTCGGGCCAGTATTGCCATGCTGATATCGTCGTACATCCCCAGCCCCGGCGCATTGCATCGGGGACCGATCGCCATCCAAGAGCCACTTTATGAGAGGTGCGGAGCGACTATGGCCGAGACCCTCAAGGATGCCACCGCCAAGGGCTCTCACGGCGCAGACCCTGAACTCGCCGAGCGGGTGGCGAAGATCATTCAAGACATCGAAGATCGAGGCGCTGAAGCCGTCCGGCAGTATTCAGCAGACCTCGACGGGTGGTCGCCGGAGTCGTTCCATCTCACCGATGAGGAGATCGAGAGGGTCGTATCCGGCGTCGACTTGGCGGTTATCGACGACATCAGGTTTGCCCAGACCCAGATCGGAAACTTCGCCCAAGCCCAACTGGAGTCGCTCTCCGATGTGGAGGTTGAGACCTTGCCGGGAGTCACGCTCGGCCACAAGAACATCCCAGTGGCCAACGTGGGTGCCTATGTGCCGGGCGGGCGGTATCCCATGGTCGCCTCCGCCCATATGAGTGTGGTCACTGCCAAAGTGGCGGGTGTGCCCCGGGTGGCCGCCTGCACACCACCGATCCAGGGGTCGGTACCGGCCGAGACCATTGCGGCCATGCACCTGGTGGGCGCCGACGAGATCTATCTGCTGGGCGGGGTTCAAGCCGTGGCGGCCATGGCTCTGGGGACCGACTTCATCGAGCCGGTCGACATGCTGGTCGGCCCGGGCAACGCGTTCGTGGCCGAGGCCAAGCGGCAGTTGTACGGACGGGTGGGAATCGATCTGCTGGCCGGGCCAACAGAGATACTGCTGTTGACCGACGACTCCGTCGACGCCGAGATGTGCGCCATTGATCTTCTGGGCCAGGCCGAACACGGACCGACCAGCCCGGCGGTGCTGTTGACCACCTCCCGCGAGCTCGGGCAAGCGACGATCGAAGAGGTGCAGCGGCAGCTCGAGACGCTGCCGACCGCAGACGTGGCCTCCAAGGCCTGGGCCGATTACGGAAGGGTAATCCTCTGTGAGGACCACGCCGAGATGCTCCAGCTGGCCAACGAGCTGGCGTTCGAGCACGTGCAGGTGATGACCACCGACGACGACTTCTTCTTGGAAGGCCTGACCAACTACGGAGCCGTCTTCCTCGGTCCTATGACCAACGTGTCCTACGGCGACAAGGTCATCGGCACCAACCACACCCTGCCCACCCAGTCAGCCGCCCGCCACACCGGGGGGCTCTGGGTCGGAAAGTTCATCAAGACGGTGACCTATCAGCGGGTGACCAGCGCCGCGTCGAGCGTAGCCATCGGCGAATATTGTTCCCGGCTGTGCGCCATCGAGAACTTTGCCGGCCATCAAGCGCAAGCCGATCTGCGCGTAAGCCGCTACCGCGACTAGTCCGAAAGCCGACATGACATTCGATCTTGCGGTCCGGGGCGGAACGGTGGTGACCGCTACCGGTCGCTCACGGGCCGATGTGTACGTTCGGGATGGCCGCGTGGCGGCAGTCCTCGATCCGAACTCGCCCGAATCCGCCGATGCGGTGCTTGAAGCCGATGGTCGGTTTGTGCTCCCCGGGATGGTCGACACCCATGTGCATCTGATGGAGCCGGGCGATTCGACCCGTGAGGACTTCCCGACGGGGACACGGGCGGCTGCGCGCCGAGGCGTGACCACAATCGTGGAGCACACCCACGGCTGGCCGCTCACCGATGCCGGGCGCTTCGAGGAGAAACAGCACCACCTGCGGGATCGGTCGTATGTGGATTATGCGTTGGCAGCCCACGTATTCCCGGAGCATGCCAGCAAGATCCGCAGCCTCTGGGGGGCGGGCGTGACTTTCTTCAAAATCTTCACCTGTGCCACCCACGGGGTTCCCGCCGTCACACCCGAGATACTGCTGGAGGTCTTCGAGGAACTGGCCAGCCTCGACGCCGCGTGCCTGGTTCACTGCGAAGACGATGTGATGACCGCTCGCAACGAGCGCCGCTTGAAAGCCGAAGGCCGCATCGATCCAGGAGTCATCCCCGAATGGCGCTCAAGAGAGGCGGAATTGGTGGCGGTGGGGTCGGCCGCCCTCCTGGCCAAGGTCACCGGCGTCCGGGCCACCGTGGCCCACGCCAGCAGCGCAGATGTCGTCGACCTGATCCAGCGGGAGCGGGCCGCAGGGTCTCCCATCGTGGCGGAATCCTGTCCCCAGTACCTCTATCTCTTCGAGTCCGAGATCCACCAACATGGTCCGTTCCGTAAATTCACGCCGCCGGCGCGGATCCGATCGGCCGAAGACCAAGACCGGATGTGGTACGCCTTCAACGATGGTTCAATCAGCCACCTCTCCACTGATCATGCCCCTTCGACCGAGGCGCAAAAGAGGGAGGGCACCATCTGGGAGTGCCATTTCGGCCTGCCCGGACTAGACACCACCGTGCCCCTCATGGTGGATGCCGCCCTGAAGGGTCGTACATCGCTGGAGCGGCTGGTTGAGGCCTATGCCCAGCGCCCCGCCGAGCAGTATCGACTGCATGGCAAAGGCCGAGTAGAGGTCGGCTACGACGCCGACCTCGTCATCCTCGATCCCGATGCCACTTGGGAGATTACCAACGAAGATGTGGTCTCTCGGGCCGGATGGACGCCATACGCCGGTCGCGACGTGCGGGGCTGCGTGGAGACGGTATTGCTGCGCGGTCGAGTCATTGAAGACGGCGCCCCGCCCCAGGGCCGATTCATACCGGGTCCGGGCAGCTAGTCGCTTTTCCCATCACATAGGGTTCGGTCTTGTCTTAGGAGAATGTGGTCAGGGGGACCGGGAATGGCTCAACAGGCGCCGACGATCGACGTTCACTGCCATTTGGCCACGCCGTCGGCTGGTGAGCTGCTCAGCCCCCACGGGCGGCCTCAAGACGAGCCCTATATCTACTTCATGGGCCAGGAGTCCCTTGACCAGAACAAGGTCATGATTCCCAAGATCTTCGATGCGCTGACGAAGCCCGACGCCCGGATCGAGCACATGGATGCGATGGGAGTCGACATTCAGGGCCTGTCCACGTTCGTCTCTGAGTACGGATATTGGGCGCCGACTTCCGTGGGAGCTGAAGCCGCTCGACTCCAAAACGACAACCTGGCTCAGGCGGTGTCCGATCGGCCGTCTCGGTTCTCGGCGTTCGGCGCCACCGTGCCCCTCCAAGACATCGACTTGGCCATCGCCGAAATGGACCGGGTGGTTGACGAACTGGGCTTCAAGGGGTTGCAGATCGGTGGCACCATCGCGGGCCGCAACCTCGACGAATCGGGCTTTCGGCCGTTTTGGCAGGCAGTGGCAGCCAAGGGGATCCCGGTCATATTGCACCCGAATGGGTACGAGGAGAGCCACCGATTCGGCGAGTACTTCATGACCAACTGCATCGGCAACCCGCTTGAGACCATGGTGGCCGCCAACCGCATGATCTTCTCGGGGCTGTTCGAGGAGCTTCCCGACCTCAAGCTGGTTCTAGTGCACGGGGGCGGGTACCTGCCGTTTTACGCATCGCGTTCCGACCACACGTGGGAGGTCCGACCCGAGACCCGGGTGAACATCCCCGACCACCCGCCCAGCCACTACATGAAGCGCCTCCTATACGACACGATGGTCTTCCAGCCGCTCTACCTCCGCCATCTCGTCGAGGTGGTGGGCAGCGACCGGGTGATGGCCGGTACCGACTTCCCCTTCGACATGGGCGAGCCCGACCCCATGGGGCTAATTGACCGGACCGATGGGCTGACCGATTCCGACCGGTGGGCCATGAAGGGGGGCAACGCCGCCAGGGTATTTGGGCTGTAGCTAGGCCTCGAGTTCAACGACGTCACCCATGGTCGAGCCAATGACCGAGAGTCATAGCAAAAGCCTTTCCTCGTATTCGACTCTGGAGAGGACACGGGGTTCCCCCTCGGTGATCAGCACCATGTCCTCGATTCTCACCCCGCCGCCGCCGGGAATGTCGGGCACCCACACGAGAGGCTCGACTGCGAAAACCATGTTGGGTTCGAACGGGTACACGGTGGCACCGGGCATACTTTCGCCGATGTAGGGCGGCTCGTTGGCGCCCAAGCCGATGCCGTGGCCGATGAACAGGCTGAACAGGTGATCGTCGAGCCCGTGGCCGCCGATCTTCTCCACGATGGCGTCGGCGGCGTCCTGGTTGGTGAAGCCCGGCCTCATCTTGTCGATGCCGGCCATGAGGCCCTCATATACGGCGGTATAGATCTCTTGTTGGCGCCGGGACGGCTTCCCGATGATCGTGGTCCGACCGATGTCGGCGAAATACCCGTTCCACATGGCGCCGATGTCGATGAAGCAGAGGTCCATGTTCCGGGTGAGCTTGTCGGTGGCCAGCCGATGAGGGGGCGACATGTGCTCGCCGGAGGCGACGAAAGGGGTGATGACGTGGGCCATCTCGCCCCCGAGATAGAACAGCGTCTGCATGGCGTCGCCGGCGATCTCCAGCTCGCGCCGGCCGGCTCGGGTCTCGTCGAGCGCCCGTTGGGTGACCGCGTCGCCGATGGCGCACGCCTCCTCGATGATGTCGATTTCGACGTCGGACTTGATGAGCCGAGCGCGCTGCATGAGCCGGTCGCCGTCGACCAGTTCGAGGTGGGGGAGATGGCTGCGGAGGGCTTCGATGAACGAGACATTGGCCGCGTCAAGACCCAGCCGACCGCTGTCCAAACCTCGGTTGCGGAGGATGGGACGGAGGATGTCCTTCACGAAGCCGTCCACCAGCTCGGCCTGCTCCATGATGGGGATGGCGTGCGCTTCGCCGATCCACGGCATGCCCAGACGGGCCTTGTCGATCTCACCGCCCGAGCACAGCAGCACCGGATCGTCGTCGGGCTGGAGCAGAGCACCGTTCAGCGCGGTGGTCTTGCCGGCGATGAGCTGTCCTCGCAGTGAGGTCAGATACCGGACGTTCTCGTCCTTCCAGACCAACAGGCCGTCGACACCCTCTTGGCGCAACTGGCTCTGCGCCGCCTCGACGCGCTCGACCCGCAGTCGAGGCATGTCGTATCGGGCTTCCCAGTCGACTGAGAATGGCCCTTTTGCGTAGCCCGCCATCTGTTCTCCGATCGGACACAGCCTACAGAGGCAGGCAATCGCGTCGCCCCTAGTCATCGCAGTGCACCGCCATTGCCCGCCACTTATTCTTTGCCCCACCTGTTGCCGAGCATTGCCGGGGAACCGCTGCATGACATCGTCGGGGATCAACCCGCTCCAAATCGCCATCGCCGGCGGGTCCATCGGCGGGCTGACGGCCGGAATCCTGCTTCACGAGCTCGGACACGACGTCCACGTCTACGAGCGGTCCACGAGCGCTCTGGAAGGCCGGGGCGCGGGAATCGTCGTGCTGCCGATGACCGAGCGCTACTTCACCGAGAGGGGCTCAGCGCTGGGCGAAGGCCGGGCCGGATCCGCCGACGTGGCACTGACGCTCACGTACTGGAGCTACGTCGATCAGTCCGGGTCCATTGTCGACGCCGCTGCGACGCACAACCGCTTCACTTCTTGGAACACCCTCTATAGAGCGCTGCTCGAGGTGCTGCCCAGCGAGCGCTATCACTTGTCCCACGGTGTCGCCGGGTGTGCTCCGACACCGGAGGGCGTGAGCATTTCGTTCGAGCACGGAGAGACGCGTGACTGCGACCTGCTGGTGGCCGCTGACGGCATCGCCTCGACCGTGCGCAGCATCGTCTCACCACACACAACGACCGATTACTCCGGGTATGTGGCGTGGCGGGGCACCGTGCTGGAAAGCGACCTTGAGTCGAGCACTGCATCGATTTTCGAGGACGCCATGGTGTACCAAGTGCTAGATCATGCCCACATCCTGGCCTATGCCATCCCGGGGCCGGGAGACTCGATTGTCTCTGGAGAGCGGGCGCTCAACTTTGTGTGGTATCGAAATGCGCCGGGGACGGAGTTCGAGGAGCTCATGGTGGACCGAAACGGCGTGCACCGCCCCGCCACTATGCCGCCGGGCTTGGCCCAAGATCGTTTTGTGGCCGAACTCCGCCACGACGCAGAGCGGCTGCTTGCTCCGCAGTTGCGGGAACTTGTCCTCGCCTGTGAGGAGCCGTTCATCCAGGCCATATTCGACATGGCAGCCGACCGATTCGTCCATGGTCGGATCGCGCTCATCGGCGATGCAGCTACTGCGTTGCGTCCCCACGTGGCCGCCGGAACGGCCAAGGCGTGCGCCGACGGATATGCGCTGCGCGACCATCTGGCCACGGGGGACAACCTGAATGGGGCGCTGGCTGATTGGGAGCGTCAACAACTCGACCTGGCCCAGACCGTGGCCGCAAAGTCGCGGCGCATGGGCGAGCGGGCGCAGTTCGAATCGACCATGATTCCTGGTGATCCGGCGTGGCGGTTCGGTCTGCTCGGTCCGGGAGACTGAGCCGGCTGTCCCGACTCATTTGCAGGCCAGCTCACGAAGGAGCGGGTTGGCGAAGTCCGACCAATGAGTTGGCCACCAGAACGGCGATGACCACCGCTCCTCCGATCAGCGCCTCAGCATTGGGCTGCTCCTCCAAGATCCACCACACCCACAAGGGGCCAATGATCGTCTCGAGAATCATGAGCAGACCGGTTTCAGGGGCTGAGATTCGTCGCGGGCCGTGTCCAATCAGGGCGAAGGAGATGGGAAGGACCAGGATCCCGCTGGGAAGCAGAACCGCAACATCTTCACCGGAGATGCCGAACGGATCAGCAAAAGAGGCGGCGAAACCAGCGGCCAACAAGGCGCCGATCCCCCAAGCCGGGACCATGCTGACATGGCTGTTGCGGCGCATGACGGTGAGACCGATGGCCATGGCTAAGGCGGCGCCCGCGGCGGCAAGATCGCCGCTGACACGACCGGTGCCGATGCTGCCGAAAAAGATGAACAGGATCGCTCCCAAGCTGGCTGTCACGGCCAGCCAGACCCGCAGGGGGACTGGTTCCCCGAGGAAGATCCTGCTGAGCACTGCAGCAAACAGCGGCGCGGTGGCGAAGATGACCAGCGTGTTGGCCACACTCGTGCGGGTGATCGACGTTGCGAACAAGGTGAGCTGCGATCCGAAAAGCATGGCAACGACGAGCCCCACGCGACCGAGAGAGCGGAACTGGGCCGGAGCGCCACCTCGCGACCACACCGCCGTTGCGATCACGATGGTCAGGCCCATGAGGAGTCCACGCCAGAACACGATGGTCCACACATCGGCATCCACAAGCCGGATGAAAAGGCTGTCCGGCGACAGAACTAGGACGCCGAGGGTGGTTAAGAGCAGCCCGACGGCGTGGGAAGAGAGCCGCGTTGGGCGGCCTGCGAATCCTTCTACCACCTCTGCTTGGTCTCTACTTGATTGCCTGTGGGTTGAGGGGCGACCCCACGGCGCGGGGTATGACCAGCGGCGGGGCGACGAGTTGGAACTCATAGACGCCGTCTTCGGCGCAATCAGCAGCCAACTCGTCGAGGTACCAGATCTCGCCGACAAACAATCCCATGCTGACCACCATCACCAAGTGCAGCGGCTGGAAGCTGCCCTCGATCTCGTTGGGCCGCACCTCGGCGCCCCAAGTGTCGGTGGCTATCGCCGCCACCTCGCGATGGGCCAGCCAGGGCGCCGACAAGAGCGACAGCCCGGGGGAGTCGCCGGCCGAAAACCCATCCCAGCCTGGCAGCTCGCGCCGCCGGGCCATGTCACCGGTTCGGATCAGGACAATGTCGCCGGTGCCCACCTCGACTCCATGGTGCTCACAGGCAGCGTCCAGATCATCGCCGGTGATGCCATCGCCGGGTTGCAGGTGCTCGACGCCGCGCGCTTGCGGAATGTCCAACAACACGCCGCGCGACACCACGGTCTTCTGATTCTCGATGCCGTTCTTCTCGGCGCCGCTGCTTGACACCAGCCTGGCGTCGTAACCGTTGTACATCTTCCCGTCGTAGAAGATGTGGGCCAGCGCGTCCCACTGGGTGCCGCCCTGCAAGAACAAGAACAATGTGTCGTCGGCCACCCCCCAACCCATCGGCCAGCCTTGGGTGCCCTCAACGTGATCGGTGCCGGTGGCGACCATCTGGTGGATGGGGTTGACGCGGCCAAATGCGCCCGTCTGGGGGCCGTTTCCGTCCAGGGGCAGTTCCAGCGAGAAGACCTTCCCCTGGCGAACGAGACCGGCCGACTGAACGATTTTCTCGGGGGTTATGTGATTCAGGGTCCCGAGTTCGTCGTCGTCACCCCAGCGGCCCCAGTTGCGGTACTCATCGCAGTAGTGGTTCAACAACTCAATGGTGATCTCCGGTGCAGCCATACCCTCGACTCCTCCCTCGGGTGTGCAACGGCCACGAAGCTGGCGATCATGGCGTGGGTGCATACTTTCATTCGAGTTTCATGTGTGCACCCGATTCCAGCACTGTAGAGATTCGGCTAGTGGGTACCACTCTGAATCCGGCGCCAAACGTGGGCCGCCGCAGCGTGGAGGAGCCGAACACGCGGCGTGCGCCAGCACTTCAAAGGATGGGTCCCTTCGTTCTCGAGGCAGAGATTGCACGAGGTGCAATCCAACCTGCCGCTACGACCAGCCTCGATCTGGGCCACCACATCCGGCTCGCGGATGAGTGGTCGGGCCAGGCACACGAAGTCGCAGGATCCCTCGGCCAGTACCCGCTCGACCGTGTCGGTGGTCCGGATCCCGCCCACGAGCAGCAACGTCAAGTCGGGAACGGCGTCGCGGATAGCCCGGGCGTACGGTTCGAAGTACGCCTCGCTTCTGGGCGGAGAGAACATCCGGTGGTAGAGGTGGTCAGCCAAGGCCCGCCGCCCATCGACGGCAACGTACTTCTGGCACGAGTCGGCTCCCGAGGCCATCAGCCCCACGCTCACCTCGACGCCATCGAGTCCGAGGCCGGCCAGCACCCGTACCCGTTCGACGCTTTCGGCGAGCAGTAAGCCGTTGTCCACTTGGTCGACCATGCCCCCCTTGGCGGTCACCGGGAAATCGGGCCCGACCGCCTGGCGGATCGACTGGTACACCCGAGTCAGCAGCAGTGATCGCCGCTCGGCATCGCCGCCCCACCGATCAGTACGGATGTTCGAGTGCGGAGAGCTGAACGAGCTGATCAGGTACCCGTTGGCGGCGTGGATATGGATACCGTCGAACCCCGCGTCCACCGCTCGGGCAGCCGCCGTGCCGAAAGCGTCGATCACCTCTTCGATCTCGTCGTCGCGGGCTGGCTCGGCCACCGACCCGGTCAGCGCGTTGGCGACCGAAGACGGGGCTAACTGTGCGAGGCCGGGCATCCCTCCCTGGTTTCCCGCGTGGGCGAGCTGGGCGAAGATCCGCCCGCCAGCATTGTGGACAGCGTCGGTGAGCTGGGCCAGCCCGGGGATCATGGCATCGTCGTGGATCCCGGTCTGGTTGGGCAACGATTGGCCGCGAGGGTGGACAAAGGCATGCCCGAGGAGTGACAGCCCCACACCGTTGGCGGCGAGCGCCTGGTGGAGCTCGATTAGCGCTGGCGTGACCGTGCCGCTGTCGGTGGCCATTGTCTCCGACGTCGCCGCCCGGACGAAGCGATTCTTGATCTCGAGGCGACCGATTTGCCCGGGTGTGAAGGCGTGCATAGGAGCTTCCCAGTTGGAGTTTTGGAGAACGGTTTTGAGAAGGCTCCTAGACTGCGCGGGCTGACGCAAGCGACCCAATCCAAAGAGGGGACTCATGAGCACGAGCAGCGAGGTTCGAGACGGCATGCGGATCGACTGGGATGTGATCGTCGAGATGGACGACGGCCTTCAGTTGCGAGCCGATGTGTATCGCCCCGACGATGACGGCAAATACCCGGTCATCTTGAGCTATGGCCCGTACGCCAAGGGCCTAGCCTTCCAAGAGGGGTACCCCAGCGCCTGGGACCGCATGGTCGAGGAGCACCCCGATGTGGCGGCCGGCTCCACCAACAAGTACCAGAACTGGGAAGTGTGCGACCCCGAGAAGTGGGTGCCAGAGGGCTACGCGTGCGTTCGGGTGGACTCCCGGGGGGCGGGCCGCAGCCCCGGCTACATCGACCACTTCTCACCCCGCGAGACCCAGGACTTCTACGAGTGCATCGAGTGGTCCGGCGTGCAGCCCTGGTCCAACGGCAAAGTCGGCCTGTCGGGGATCTCGTACTACGCCATCAACTCGTGGCACGTTGCCTCGCTCCAGCCTCCCCACCTCACGGCGATGATCCCCTGGGAGGGGGCCGCCGACTGGTACCGGGACATGACCTACCACGGGGGAATCCTGTCGACGTTCTGGGACAACTGGTACGACATGCAGATCAAGACCGTGCAGTACGGCGTCGGCGAGAACGGAGCCCGAAGCATCGTGACCGGTGAGCTGGTTGCCGGTCCCGAGACGCTGAGCGAAGAGGAGCTGCGGGCCAATCGGTGCGATTTCGGCAACGAGATCGCCTCTCACCCCCTCGACGACCAGTACCACCAGGATCGATCTCCCGATTGGTCGAAGGTGGCCGTGCCGTTCTTGTCGGCGTCGAATTGGGGCGGGCAGGGACTCCACCCCCGGGGCAACATCGAGGCCTACATCCGGGCCGCTTCCACCGAGAAGTTCCTCGAGTGCCATGGCATCGAGCACTGGACCGAGTACTACACCGATTACGGCGTTCAGCTCCAGAAGCGCTTCTTCGCCAAGTACCTCCAGGGCGACGACGCGGCGTGGGACGATCAGCCTCGGGTGCAGCTGTTGGTCCGCCACGTCGACCGCTTTGTCGAGCGGGCCGAATCCGACTGGCCCATCCCGCGCACCGACTGGACCAAGCTGCATCTCGACCCGACGGACCAGACGCTGGTGCATGACCCGGTTGCGACGCCGGCGACGATCTCGTATGAGGCCATGGGCGACGGGCTCACATTCTTCATGGCGCCGGTCCAAGAGGAGACCGAGGTGACAGGACCGCTCTCGGCCAAGCTCCACATTTCGTCGTCCACCACTGACGCTGATTTGTTCTTGGTGTTCCGGGTCTTCGACCCCGATGGAGACGAAGTGACCTTCATGGGCGCTATCGACCCCCACACGCCCATCGCCCAGGGCTGGCTGCGAGCATCGCATCGCAAGCTGGACGAGTCCTTGTCCGAAGAGTGGAGGCCATATCACACCCACGACGAGGAGCAGCCGCTTACCCCGGGGGAGGTCTACGAGCTGGACATCGAGATCTGGCCCACGTCGATAGTGATTCCCCCGGGCTATCGGATCGGCTTCTCGATTCGGGGACGCGACTACGAATGGGGTGGCGATACCACTGGGCTCAAGCTGTCGAACTTCAAGAATGAGCTACGGGGCTGCGGCCCGTTCTTGCACGACGATGTCAGAAACCGCCCGCCCGAGGTGTTCGACAACCAGATCACCGTCCATTTCGGCCCCGATCATCCGAACTGGGTTTTGGTGCCGCGCATTCCGAACGGCTGAGCGGGGAATCGTCAATCAGGCGGCTCAACCTCGAAAGTGTTCATGAGCTGGGCCAGCATCCCGTAGTAGCCGACGACCGTCATCAGCTCGACGACGCGATCTTCCCCCAGCGCCTCAATAGCTTGGCCGTAGACGTCGTCGTCGACGGATCTGTTGTGGAGTATCGACTGGCAAACGTCGTAGGCAGCCTCTAGGTCGGAGGCATGTAGGTCGGGCCGCGTCCCGGCCCGCAGGGCGGCGACCTGTTCATCGGTCAGCCCGACCCGCAGCGCGATCGGCTCGTGGGCCCACCGCTCGAACTCGCAGTCGTGGTATGTCGCCACCGCGAGAATGGCCAGCTCGCGCACGGGCGCGGTGAGGTTGCCGTGGAACCTGAGCGCGGCACCGAGTTGTTGAACTGCGTCGCCCACCCGAGGGCTGTACAGCAATGCATTGAAGGGACCGATCAGGGCGCCGCTTCCGTCGGTCAGGGGGAACGATGCGTCCTTGGCGCGATCGCCCCCGGCGATGGACTCGTACAGAGCCCGCTGCTCGGGGTTGAGGTCTCCTGGAGGAAGGCCGGGCAGTCGCGCCATCTCAGCCCAAGTCGACGATGGCGGCCACCGATCCGCCCCCCGCGGGGCCGGATTGGAGACCGGCAACCGAGACGAACACGGCGGGATCACCTAGGGCGGCGGCGGCCACGCCTCCGACGGCGCCCTTGGTGTGGTGGGTGTGGTGGATGTCTGAGTCGTTCTGCGAGACCTGGCGGCGCCCTCGGAGCCGGCCGCTCGGATGGATCTCGCATTTGATGAAGCAGTTGACCACGCGACCGCCGAGGTCCTCGGGGATGGGCCGATCGGGCAGGTCGAGGCCGGCCGAGCGAATCGCCCGGTAGATGCCGGGAAAGTCGAGGTTGTCCTCCATGATCGAGTGGCCCGACCGGTAGCGGCCGCCGACGCCGAGGCGATTGCCGACCACCACCACCTGGGCCTGGGTCTGCTCAACGCCCGACGAGCACGAGGCCACCGACGAGTAGACCGAGAGGTCTTTGGCGATCTGGTCCTCTCGGGGCCGCTCGATCTCGCCGAGCGCAGTGGCGATCCCCAGCGCCGAGGTGGCGTTGGAAACCGCCATCGATTCCATGGTGTCCTCTAGGGCGACGGTCTTTCCCCGGGCATGAGCATCGGCGATGCGCTCGGCGGTCAGCAAGGGCGTCTTGGTCTGCACATAGTGGACGTCGGCCGGATCGTCGATGCCGGCGTCGGCGACGGCCAGCTTCACCGCGTCGGCCACCTTGTCGAGCATGGCCAGGCGACCGATCTCTTCGGGCAGGATGGGCACCGAGACTGCTTGCCCGACGGTGAGGCGCTTCTCGTTTGCAGGCTCAGCCGGCCCATCGACTTTGGCGAACACGGTCATGTGGGGCGAGATCACCCCGTCGGTGCCGCCAGACCAGGCTATGGGAACTTGAAGCGCCGACTCCCGGCTGTGCCCGCAATGCTCGACGAGGAAGTCGCGGAGCACCCTGTCGGCCAAGATGCGGGAGAAGTCGTTGACGCCGCCGTTGCCCTCGACCTTGCCGACCACTCCGACGATCTGATCGCCCCGGAAGGCGCCCTCCGCTATGGCCTGTTCGAGCCCGGCGGTGTCCGTGACGTGTTCGAATGGGATCTTGCGCACTTCAAAAGGCATCGGACGGACGCTCCCTCGGTTTCACTAACGTTGAAGGTCCCTAGATATTGGCAGACTGCGGCACGAAGGATGGAAAGGACCATGACCCCTGACCCAACCGACGTCGGGGCCTTCGTGCCCAACAGCGTTGCCATAAGCGGCTCCGAAGAAGGCAGTCTGCGGGGCCGCACCTTCGTGGCCAAGGACCTCTTCAGTCTTGCTGGACATCGCAGCTCCTTCGGCCACGAGCGCTGGCGGGCAACCCATCCAGAAGCAACGGCCACGTCGCCGGTCTTGACTGGCATGCTCGATGCCGGTGCCGACCTCGTCGGGCTGACGAAGATGGATCAGCTGGCGTACTCGCTGATAGGCAACGTGGGAGAGGGCGCGCCGCCGCGCAACGCGTGCGACAACCGGCTCTTCTGCGGAGGTTCATCCTCGGGGTCGGCTGCCGCGGTGGCGGCTGGTCTGGCCGATATCGGGCTCGGCACCGACACCGCAGGCTCTATTCGAGTGCCCGCAGCCGCGTGCGGCCTGCACAGCATCAGGCCATCGCATGGCCTGATCGCCCCCGACGGGGTGATCCCATTGGCGCCCTCATTCGACGTCGTCGGCGTATTCGGACTTCGGCCCTCGACCATCGCCGAGGTGCTCAGGGTGCTCGCGCCGCAAGTTGCAGCCAGCGCGGCGCCGGTAGTGGTCAAATTTGCCGTTGACGTCTTCGACACGGCTGACGCCGACACCGCCCAAATCGGAAGAGCCGTCGCCGATGCCGCAGCCGACATCCTGGCTGTGCCATTGGGAGAGATCGAGTTCGGCGGGTTCACCAGCACTGATGTCGGAGACTTGTTTGCCCACCTTCAAGGGCGAGAAATCTGGTCGCACCATGGGCGCTGGGTCGAAGAGCACGGATCAACTCTGGCCGACGATGTGCGGTCGAGGCTGGAGCGATGCGAACGCCTGTCCCGGGATCCAGCGGAGGTCAAGGAGCAAGACCACGAGGAGAGGCTCAGATACGTCCGGACATTCAGCGGCGCGGTCGAACCAGGAACGGTCGTCGTGCTCCCGGTGATGCTCGAGCACGGTCCAATGCGAGCATGGGAAGACGGCCAACTGGCCCAATTCAGAAGCGGCTGTTTTCGGCTAGCCGCACCCAGCAGCCTCACCGGGGCCCCTCAGGCGGTTTTCTCCGTCCGCCACCATGACGAATCCCGGTCGGTTGGCATCGGCCTGCTCACCGCACCCGGCGGAGATTTTCGCCTGCTGGATCTGATGGTCTCGCTGGGTGAGAGGGGAGAGAATCTGACGCTTTAGCACAGCGTGAGCTTCCCTTTGTCTACAAAACGCGTTACAAAAGTTCACTAGAACGCGTTATCATCTTTATTCAGAACGCCCTGTGAAGCCTAGGGAAGCGGGAGGCGATTCATGGCCGATGAGGCTGCCACACTCACGATGCCTGGTTATTTGCCCCGCATCGCGGGCCGAGTGGTCGAGAGTGCCCTTCGCAGGCGGGGAGCGGTCCTTGTCGAGGGGGTGCGAGGGTGCGGCAAGACTTGGATGGCGAGGCATTTCGCCCGCAGCGAGGTCCGGCTTGACGATGAAGCGGCGCTCCTTTTGGCTTCGTCAGATCCTGTGGAGGTGCTTGGTGGCGCCACTCCCCGGCTGCTGGACGAATGGCAGAATGCCCCGCACCTGTGGAACAGGGTGCGCCGAGAGTGCGACGACCGACCCGAACCCGGCCAATTCATACTCACTGGCTCGGCTGTCCCGCAAGACGATGTGACCCGCCACACCGGTACCGGCCGCATTAGTCGAGTGCTGCTTCGGCCAATGTCACTGTGGGAGATAGGGCAATCAACCGGCATCGTCTCGCTGAAGAGGCTGTTCGACGGCGAAGCCGTCTCCTGCCTGCAAGACGAGGCGGTGCGCTTGCGGGACATCGCCTCTGCGATATGCGCCGGGGGCTGGCCCCAGAACCTCGGCCACAGTGAGGATGACGCCCTGGCGTCGGTAGGCGACTATGCCAATGAGATCGCCCGCGTGGACATCCCCACCAACGGTGTGCGGCACAGCCCGACCATGGTGCAGCGGCTCATGGCGTCGATCTCTCTCAACGTGGCTACCGAGGCCAAGATGACCAAGCTGGCGGCCGACATGGACATCGGCCACCCTCCAGCCCGCAATACCGTCGCCGCCTACCTCGACGCCTTGCGCCGCATCTATGTTGTTGAAGATCAGCCCGCCTGGGCGGTGAGCCTTCGATCGAAAGCCACCCTGAGGAAAGAGGCCAAACGGCACTTCGCCGACCCCTCGCTGGCTGCTGCCATGCTGCGAGCCACCCCTGAGCGGCTGATGTCCGACCTTACGGCCTTCGGTTGTTTGTTCGAGTCGCTGGCTGTGCGCGATCTCCGCATCTACAGCCAAGCTGAGCGCGCCACGGTGTTCCACTACCGCGACAGCGGCGGTCTGGAAGCCGACGCCGTCATCGAGCGCACCGACGGCTCATGGATCGCCGCAGAGGTAAAGCTCAACTCCAGCCCCAACGTCATAGACAAAGCCGCCAGGACACTGCTCCGCCTCAAACACAAGACAACTCGTCAGCGCGCAGCCAGCCTGGCGGCCCTGCTGGTGATAACCCCCACCGGACCCGCCTATCGCCGCCCCGACGGCGTGCAGGTCGCCCCCATCACCGCACTCGGCCCCTAGCGGAGTCGCCTCACCAAAGCTCCGCCACGCCCGATATACAAGAATCCTGACAGACCTACTAGTTGAGGCGTTCGCCGTCATCTTGGGACGTTTCGCCAACCGCCTAAGAATTCGACAATTGGGGTGAGACCAGACAGTAGGGTTTGCCCGGCAGGGGGTTGTCAGCGTTTTCTGCGTGGAGGCTTGAAATCGATGGTCGACAAGCACGTGTTGCGCCCGGCGGGGGTGTGGGATCCGTCCTCAGCCGGCTTTGAGCATCCTCAGCCGTTCTCCCAGGGCGTCGTGTGCGACTCGGGCCGGATGGTCTTCGCCGCTGGGCAAGTCGCTCTAGACGAAGACGGTGCCGTCATCGGGGTGGGAGACCCGGCGGCTCAGACTGAGGCAACGTTGGAGAACCTCCAGCGAGTGCTCAACGAGGGCGGGGCAACGCTGGGAGATGTTGTGCGGTTGACCGTGTTTCTTACCGACATGGCTCACCTTCCGGCGGTGCAAGAGGTCCGGGCGCGGTACTTTCCGGTGGACCCTCCGGCGAGCTCGACAATTGAGATCAGCGCTCTCGTCGTGCCCGAGCTCTTGGTCGAAATCGACGCCATCGCGGTGGTGGATACTCTCCCGAATTGAGTCGGAGATTCTCTGGTAAATTGCCTCAGACAAGGGCAATCTGAACGAGCGGAGAACAAGTCATGGCCGACGAAGATGATGGATATTTCCGAGAAGTAGTCGTCCGTTTGAACCAGCAACAACTTGAGCTGGTCGACGATTCCGTTGACGAAACCAGTTCAGGAGACCGAGAAGAACTCTTGCTCCGGGCATTGCGGGAGTTCCACAAGGAACACGCCTCATGACCGAGCGAAAGCTGCTGTATGAGCATGTGATGGAACCGGCGACCGGCAAGGCCGTCGAACTCATGGCCGGACAGGTCATGCGACTCGAACAGATAGGAGTCGCCGGCCAGTGCGCCGACTTCAACTGCTTCAACCTCCACGACTACAAGGAGTATTTCCACACCGGTCGCACCAGGCACATGCACGGAATGCACCCGACCACGGGCGATTTCTTATGGTCGGCGCCGCCGCGGGATCGGCCGATAGCGGCGATCATTGCCGACACCGTTGGTACCAACGATGTGCTGTATCCCCGATGCAGCGGTTTGCTGTACGAATACCAGTTCGGGGTGGAGCCCCACACGAACTGCCACGACATCCAGGCCGAGGCGCAGCGGGAATACGGGTTGACCAGCGACGACGTGCACGACTCGTTCAACTTCTTCATGCACACCGGCGTTGACCAGGCAGGGCACCCTTTCATCGCCGAGAACGTGGCCAAGCACGGGGACTATGTGGAGATCATCGCCTTGATCGACCTGCTGGCCGTGCCCAACGTGTGCGGCGCCGACACCTTCGCCACCAGCAGCTTCGAGTTGAAGCCACTGCGGCTTGCCATCTATGAGGGTCTGCCCGAAGACCTAGCTCAGTTCGAGGGACGGCCGGAGCTGGTCAAGTACAGATCCCAGCTCACCACGGCGGACTTGGCAGCGCAGCCCATCAAGGCCGATCGGGAGCTCTACAAAGACGATTCGTACGTCCCGAATTACGTCAACTACCCCATCACGCTTACCGACGTTCCCGTCAGCTTGAGCCCCGAGCACCAGACCATGCTCGATGAGCTGGTGGCGACGGGAGAATTCGGTGAGACCGATGCGGACGTACTTCGATATGTGTTCTTCAGCTGGTGGATCGTGAACTACATGAAGGGCCCGAAGCACCTGGATCAGGCGGCGGAGGACTAACCGGGGCCGTTGGTGAGGGATCACTTTTCAGACAGAACTCCAATGTCGACCCACCGAATCACGGTCGAAGTCAATGGCGCGGTGTACAAGCGTACGGTCTCGCCCCGCTTGATGCTGTCGGACTTCATAAGGCACGAGCTGCACCTGACCGGGACGCACGTCGGCTGTGAGCACGGCGTCTGCGGAGCTTGCACTGTTCAACTCGACGGCGACGGCGTTCGGTCGTGCCTGCTCTTCGCCGTGCAAGCCGATGGCTCGGCAATCAGGACCGTCGAGGGCATGGCGGACGGCCCGGAACTGCACCCGCTCCAGGCGGCCTTCAGCGCGGCCCACGCGCTGCAATGCGGATTCTGCACACCGGGCCTGCTTATGACCATCGAATCGATGCTCGATGAGCTGTCCACGATGACCGAGCCCGAGATCCGAGAAGCGCTCAGCGGGAACATCTGCCGCTGCACCGGATACCAGGGCATCGTTGAAGCGGTGAAGGCCACTGTGGACAGCCGTCGAAAGGAAGGTCGCTAGCGGATTTCCGCGGCAGCGTTTAGTGTCCAATAGGGGGGTAAATGTGCCCAATTTTGATGAGCAGCTGTCCGCACCTGGGGTTGCAGGCCGCTCATGAGTGCTGACGACTTGGTGCCCCAAAAGGTCGAGGCAATCCTGAACCCGGGCCGGATGCTCTCCGACGGCATTCCCTACCCAGACTTCGCGGCAGCCCGTGCGCTGGATGACCTGGCCGAATGGCTGCCGTTCTGGGCCGATACCGCCGGGCGCTACGAAGCGCTGGGCAGGGAGGCGATCGAAGCCGGTGACCGGGTCAGCGGCGGCGAATGGCTGTGGCACGCATCTCTGTCGTGGCATTACGGACAGCTCATGTGGTTCCACGAGCCGGAGCGCCGCGAGCACGGCCAGCACAAGAAGGTAGAGATGTACAAGCTGGCGGCCCCCCATCTCGTTGCCCCGGCCGAGCGGGTGGAGATCGAATTCGAATCTACGGTCATCCCCGGCTATCTCCGCCTCCCGGCTGGGCCTGGACCGCACCCCTGCGCGGTTCTCATTGGCGGCCTGGAGTCCACCAAAGAGGAGAGCTACCACTTCGAGGCGCTCTGCCATCGGCGCGGGTTGGCAACTTTCGCCTTCGACGGTCCTGGTCAGGGTGAGATGTACTTCGACGTCAAACTCTGTGCCGACTTCCATCGCTATACCTCGGCAGTTCTTGACGCCATCGCCCCCCGTCCAGAGGTGGACAGCGACCGGATCGGCGTTCTCGGTCGCAGCCTGGGCGGCTACTACGCCATGCAGTCGGCGGCCCTGGACAAGCGGCTAAAGAGCTGCGTGGCTTGGGGCGGGTTTTCAGACATGTCCGACTTCGACGGCATGCCTCCCCACACCCGGGGTGGATTCGTGTACGTGTCGGGCTTCGAAGACCTCGACGAGGGCCGCGCCTATCTGCAAGAGACGTTCGATCTCTCCCAGTCCATCGGTGATCTGAGGTGTCCCACCCTGTTGATCCAGGGGTTCCACGATCCGATCTTTCCCCCACACCAGACCGATTTGCTGCGGGCCGGCCTGGCCCACAACCCCCTGGCCGAGATCGTGGTCGAACTCGATGGCGACCACTGCTGTCACAACATGGGACCGGTCGTCCGGCCTCGCATGGCCGATTACCTGGCCCGGAACTTGAGGGAGTAGCCCATGTCGACGCCTGCGGTGCTGAGGCCGGGAAACCTCGCGGGGGTGGAGACCCGCAATCGGATCATCCGATCGTCCACCTCCGAGACCATGGCCGACGATCGCGGCATCATCACCCAGCAGTACCTCGACCTCCACACCCGGCTGGCTCGCAACGGCGTCGGGCTCATCTTCACCGGTCACTGCTCGGTCCACCCCCGGGGCAACTACATCCGGGGCATGACCGCGCTCGACCGCGACGAGGTCATCGCCCCGATGCAGAAGCTGACTCAGGCCATCCACGCCGAAGGGGGCAAGATCTTTGCCCAGCTCAACCATGCGGGCAGCCAGAGCCGAGACGACTCGATCGAGCCGCTGGCCCCCTCGGTGGTCGAGAATCCGCAGTTTCACCGCCTGCCGTTGGCCGCAGCGAGCTCAGACGAGATCTGGGAGGCCATCGAGGCGTTCGGGAACGCGGCCCGGCGGGTGAGAGAGGCCGGTTTCGACGGTGTTCACGTCCACGCCGGGCATGGCTATCTGCTTTCGGAGTTCCTGTCGCCGGCCACCAATCGCCGCGACGACGAATGGGGCGGGTCGCTGGAGAACCGCCAGCGCCTGCTGCTCGAGACGTACAAGTCGATGCGGTCAGCGGTGGGCGACGACTTTCCGATCACCAACAAGATCGGGCTGTGGGACTACGTTCCCGAAGGCCTGCCGGTTGAGGAAGGTCGAGCCACGGTCACCATGATGGACAACGCCGGGCTGGACGCCATCGAGCTCTCTGCCGGCCTCATGTCGCCGAAGGCCGAAAGCGCGGCGCGATATGTGGGCGTGACCCGGACGCGGGCCTTGCAGGACAAACTCCTGCATCGGGTGCTCGCCGCCCCGGTCAAAGAGGCGTACTACCGGGAGGAGGCTCGCCGTCACCGGGCCACCGCCAGGGGGCAAACGATTCTCGTCGGCGGCGTGCGCACCATCGAGCTCATGAACGGGGTAATCGAAGACGGGTCGGCCGATTTCGTCTCCCTGGCCCGCCCTTTCATCCGCGAGCCCGATCTGGTTCGCCAGATCGAAGCAGGTCGAACCGGCATGGTGGACTGCGTCTCGTGCAATATCTGCCTCATGCACGAGGGGTCGGTGCCGCTGAAGTGCTGGCGGGAGTCCAATGTTGACCTCCTGAAACACGCCTGGGCTCGCATTCGAGGCGAGGTCTGATGAAGCCTCCCGACTTCGACTATGTGGCCCCGACATCGATTGCCGATGCGATCACCGCCCTGGGGAGCGATTCGGAGGCCAAGGTGCTGGCCGGGGGCCAAAGCCTGATTCCGCTTCTGGCCTTCCGGCTGGCCAGTCCTGCGCTCCTGGTGGACTTGGCCCGGGTGGATGGGCTCGACCACGTCACCGATGAGGGCGATCGCTTGGTCATTGGTGCGATGACCAGGCAACGCGGCGCAGAGCGCGATCCGCGGTTGGCCGATCGATGTCCGCTTCTGGTTGAGGCGCTGCGCCAGGTGGGGCACCCGCAAATCCGGTCGCGGGGCACGATTGGCGGAAGCGTTGCCCACGCCGACCCCGCCGGGGAATTGCCCGGTGTGGTGTTGGCGCTGGGGGGCCGCGTGCACGTCACCGGCCCCGCGGGGGAGCGGACCATCGAAGCCGAGGAGCTGTTTCAGGGGTTCTTGAGTACCGCCATCGCCGACGACGAGATACTGACCGCGGTCGAATTGCCGGCGTCGGGCCCGCGGACCGGATGGTCAGTGGTGGAGATCTCCCGCCGACCAGGCGACTATGCCCTGTGCGGTGCGCTTTGCCAGGTCGAGATCGGAGACTCCGGCAGCGTCGTCGGCGCCCACTTGGCTTTGATCGGGGTGGGGGATCGGCCGATGCGGGCCACCGCGGTCGAGGCGGCCATGCTCGGTGGGGCGAGCCCGACCGAAGCAGCCGCGCTGGCCCCCGAAGGCCTCAGCCCCGGCAGCGATGTACACGCCTCGAGTGACTACCGACTGCACCTGGCCACGGTTACCAGCCGACGAGCACTCACCCAAGCCCTGGAGCGCGCCGTATGAGCGATCACGCTGTCACCATCACCGTAAATGGCGTCGAGAGGACCGATTCGGTGCCGGCCCGCCTCACGCTGGCTGACTTCCTGCGAGAGCGGCTGGACCTCACCGCGACCCACCTGGCGTGCGAACACGGCGTGTGCGGCGCCTGCACCGTTCTCGTCGACGGGGAGACGGCCCGAGCATGCCTGCTGTTTACCGTTCAGGCCGACGGGAGCGAGGTCACCACCCTCGAAGGCCTGACCGCCGGCGACGAGCTCGGTCCCATCGAGCAGGCGTTCTGGGCCAAGCACGGAATGCAATGCGGCTTCTGCACCCCGGGGTTCGTGATGACCATCTCCGAGCTGCTGGATGAGAATCCCACACCGACCCGGGAGGAGATCATCGAGGGCCTGGGCGGGAACCTGTGCCGCTGCACGGGCTACGTCAAGATCGTGGAAGCGGTGGAAGAAGCGGTGACCCTTCGGGGAGGTGGGCCATGAGCTTGTTCGGCGCCAGCATTCGCCGAAAGGAAGACCCCCGCCTGCTTCGGGGAGATGGCCGGTATCTGTCCGACATCAAGCTGCACGGCCTGGTTCACGCGGTGTTCGTGCGCAGCCCCCACGCCCATGCGCTGATTCGGGGGATCGATTCGAGTGCCGCGGCCGCCGATCCGCGAGCAGTCTGCGTCCTCACCGCTGACGATCTACCGGACGGGCTGCCTCCTTTGCCCTGTATCGATGCCGAGGAGACCACCAAGCCGTTCAACCAGCCCATCCTGGCCACCGACAAGGTCCGGTTTGTGGGCGAGCCGGTAGCGCTCCTCGTTGTCGAGGGCGACCGCTACATCGCCGAAGACATCGCGGGGTTGATCGACGTGGACTATGAACCGCTGCCCGCGGTGTCGACCGCTGAAGCGGCGGTGGCTCCCGACGCGCCGCTGGTTCACTTTGAATCGAATGTGGTCGATGTGCTGGAGTACTCGTTGGGTGACGCCGAGTCGGCGCTGGCGACCGCGCCCCACACCCTCAGCGAGCGGTTCGTAACCCAGCGGTATGCGGGCACGCCGCTGGAGACCAGGGGAGTGATCGTCGAATGGGACGAGCCGCGCCAGGGCCTCACCATGTGGTCGTCGACCCAGGTTCCCCACAGCCTCAAGGCCACGCTCGTCGGCTACCTGGGGCTGCCCGAGAACGCCGTCCGGGTGATCGCCCCCGATGTCGGCGGCGCCTTCGGGGTGAAGCTCCAGCCCTATCCCGAGGAGGTCGTCCTCGGCTTGGCTTGCCGACAGATCGGCCGACCCATCAAGTGGGTGGAGGACCGCTACGAGCACTTCCTGGCTTCCACCCACGGCCGCGAGCAATATCACGACGTCGACGTGGGCTACGACGACGACGGCAGGATCGTGGCCATCCGCGACCATGCCGTGACCAACACCGGCGCTTACCTCCAGCGTCTGACGCTGGTCGAGCCCTTCATTGGGGTTTCGATGCTCTCGGGGCCCTACGTCATCGAGCATCAGCAACTGTTGTCGACGGTGGTCATGACCAACACCACGCCCCTCAACCCATTCCGAGGCGTCGGCCACGTTCAGGCCGCGTTCACCATGGAGCGCATCATCGATGTCGTTGCCGCCGCCGTCGGCATCGACCCGGGAGAGGTCCGAAGACGCAACATGTTCTCGAAGGATGTGTTCCCGCTCCACCGCGGGATCGGCAACGTCTTGGCCGGGGAGATTGTCTATGACTCGGGTGACTACCCGGAATGCCTGAACCGTGCCCTGGCCGCCGCCGAGTGGGACGAGTTCCGCGGCGAACAGGAACGGGCCCGGGCTGAAGGCCGCTATCTGGGCATTGGCATCGGCTTTTTCGTCGAGGAGACAGGACTCGGCCCCTACGAAAGCGGTCGCGTCCGAGTCGAACCCTCCGGCCAAGTGATCGTGTTCACAGGCGCCTGCAGCAGCGGGCAAGGCCACGACACCGTCCTCGCCCAGATCACCGCCGACGAGCTCGGTGTCGAATTCGACGACATTGTGGTCGTGCACGGAGACACCGACCTGGTAGCCACCGGCGTGGGCACCTACGCCAGCCGGAGCGCACCCATAGGCGGCACCGCCGTGCGCCATGCCGCTGGCTCGATCAAAGAGCAGGCGATCAAGATCGCCGCCGAGATGCTGGAGGCCTCGCCGCAGGACCTCGAACTGGTGGACGGCGAAGTCCGGGTCAAGGGGTCGCCAGCCAGCTCAGTGTCGCTCGCCCAGGTAGCGGGAAGGGTGGCTCCGGGCCAGCCATTACCGATGGGAGTCGACAACTACACCCTGGATGCGACCGATATCTATCACCCTCCGACGAACACCTTTTCCTATGGATGCCACGTTGCCACCGTAGAAGTCGACACCGAGACCGGTGTGGTCACCCTTATTCGCCATGTGGTGGTCAATGACTCCGGGACGCTGATCAATCCACTCTTGGTGGATGGTCAGGTCCAGGGCGGCGTGGCGCTGGGCATCGGCGGCGCGCTCCTCGAGGAGATCGCCTACAGCGACGACGGCCAACCACTGAATGCGAACTTCATGGACTACTTGGTTCCCGCCATCGGCAATATGCCCGAGATGGTGGTGGAGCACATGGTGGTCCCCACACCCCTGAACGCCGATGGGATGAAGGGTGCGGGGGAGGGCGGTGCGGTTGGCGCTCCGGCCGCAATCGCCAATGCCGTGGCCGACGCCCTGCTCCCGCTGGGAGCCAAGATCACCGAAACGCCGCTGGGGCCGGAAACGGTTTACCGGGCGCTTCAAAACGCCAGTTAGCCCCAATCCGAATTGGAGAACAGCAAGATGTCTGAGAATGCCTTGGCCGGAAAGAAAGCGATCGTCACCGGCGGAGGGAGGGGGATCGGCGCAGCCATAGCGGTGGCGTTGGCCGAGGCGGGCGCCGACGTGGCGGTGATCGGCCGCACGGCTGAACTGCTCGAAGACACGGCGGCTGCGGTTCGCGCCCTCGGCCAGTCCGCCGCGGTCAAGGTCGCCGACCTCACCGATGTCGACAGCATTCCCGGCGTGTTCGCGGAACTGGCCGATGGGCTCGGTGGATTCGACATCTTGGTGAACTCAGCCGGCGTGCAGTTGACCGCGCCGGCGCTCGATGTGTCCGAACAGGATTGGGACGCCACCATCGACGCCAATCTGAAGGCCCTGTTCTTCTGCTGTCAAGCCGCGGGTGCTCGCTTCGTCGAGGCGGGCGCAGGCAAAATCATCAACCTCGCCTCAACGTTCAGTGAGGTGGGCTTTCCCGGGTTTGCCGCCTACTGCGCCTCCAAGGGCGGCGTCATGCAGCTCACCCGGACACTGGCCTTGGAATGGGCCCCCCACGGTGTGAATGTCAACGCCATCGCACCCACCGCGGTTCGAACCGAGATGAACGCGTACCTCCTCGACGACCCGGGCTTCTTGGAGGCATTTCTCCCGCGGGTTCCCGCCGGGCGCGTCGGCCAGCCGAACGATATTGCCGGTTCGGCCGTCTTCTTGGCCTCGGCGGCCTCAGACTTCGTCCACGGCCACCTGTTGTATGTCGACGGGGGCTACACCGCCGTCTGACATAGCTCTAGGCGAAGACCTCGGCGTCCTCGAGGACGCCAGACGCCTCGGTCATCTTCACGATGCCGTCCAACTCCCACGGGACGGCCACACCCTTGCGGGCGTACCACTCGCGAATCAGGGCGGGGCCGTCGGTGACTAGCCCAAGGTGCAGCGAGGTGACCAGCAGCGCAGCGGCTTCGGCCTCCTCGCTGGCCCCGGCCACGATGTCGCCGGGCACGATGACTCGAAAATCGCGGTTGGCGGCATCAAAGGCGGTCGACAAAACGCAGGCATCGGTCATTGTCCCGGTAAGGACCAGGTTCTTGATGTCGAGCTGGCGGAGCAGGAACTCGAAATCGGTGGGGACAAAGGACGAGAGGCGCTTCTTGGTCCGGACGTAGTAGTCCCCTTCTTCCTCCTCGACCATGATGTCCAGCCACTTGGTGCCTTCCCAGCTGTGCTGGTCCATTGACGGATTCGGGGGCAGATACAGCTCGTACAGCACCCGCCAGTTGGCCATGCGGTTGTACTGCTTGGAGTTCAAGTCGTCGATCCCGCCGTACCTCTGCCAGTGCTGGACGTGAATGATCGGGATGTCGATGGCCCGCGCCATCCGGTGGAACATGTCGTGGGCGGGGATTTTCACCCGAGCCCGCGGGCACGGACAGGTCAGATCGTCCTCGGGGCCTATGTGACCGCGGTGCATGTCGATACAGGCGATAGCGGTCTTGTCAGGGTCGAGCCAGCGCTCGAACGCGTCTTCGAAGTTGCTCGTGCCTGAGGGCAACACGACGCGGTCTCGACCCTCAAGGTATGCGTACATCTCAGTCTTCATGGGTGGCTCGGCTTTCGTGGGTTGCCTCGTAGGGCTGGGCTTCTAGGAGATCGAATTTAATCGCTGGGCGACAAAAGCGCCACAAGCCCTAGGACTCTTGTTTGGCTATGAGCTGAGCCAGTACCCAATCAGCCGTGATCGGAAGCGCCCTCACCGCACCGGGGTCGCCGAGCGCATGGCCTACTGCGGCGGCGATCGCCCCTCCGGCACCGGCGATCCCGGCCTCGCCTGCGCCCTTGGCGCCCAACGGGTTGGTCGGGGTTGGGGCGTTCTCGAGGATCTCTGTCTCGATCGGAGGTAGGTCGGCAGCGGTGGGCATCAAATAGTCCATGAAGTTGGCTGCTTGGGGCTGACCGTTCTCGTCGAAGGCGAATTCCTCGAGCAATGCGCCTCCCAGTCCTTGTGCGAACCCTCCGAGCACCTGGCCTTCGACGAGCTTCGGGTTGACCGCCTTGCCGACCTCGCAACCCAACCACACTCGATGCAGTCGCACTTGCCCCGACTCGGAGTCGAGCGAGGCGTCGACCACCACCGCCCCGTACGGATAGTTCATTCGCTCGTCGAAATGGACCTCACGGGCGCCTAGCCCCGGCTCCTCGCCCCGTTGGGCCGCCTCAAGCGTCCCGCACGCGTCGGCAATCTGGCCAAGCGTCACCGATTTGGCCGGTGCCCCCGCAACATGCACCCGACCTTCGGCCAACACCAGATCGCCGGTGGCGGCTTCAAGCAGGTCGGCGGCAATTCGCTTGGCCTTGTCGGCGGTGTGGCGGGCCGCAGTCTGCACAGCCATGCCACCGATCACCGTCGAGCGGCTGGACCACGAGCCCACGCCGTCGGGGACCAGGTCGGAATCACCATGGATGACTTGGATATCGGCGGGGTCTACGCCCAGCTCGTCGGCGGCGATCTGCGCCATCACGGTCTCGATGCCCTGACCCGACGATGCACCCCCGATGAATACCCGAACGGCCCCGGCGGTATCGATGTCAACCGCCCCCGTCTCATAGAAACCCAGCCCGCTCTTGTCCATGAATATCGACAATCCGATGCCTCGGCGATCGCCATTGTCACCGGCTAGCTCATCACGCCACTCGGCGTACTTGGCTCCGGCTTGATCGATCAGACCGATGAAGTCGCCCGAGTCAAGCATGAACGACTCGCCGGCCAACTGGAATCCCGGCTCATACGGCAACTCGGCAGCAGTGAGCAGATTCCTGCGGCGAATCTCAACCGGATCAAGGTTGAATTCGGCGGCGGCCAGATCTAGTAGTTGCTCTCGGGCGACGGTGAGCTCGTAGCGACCCGGCGCCCGATAGGGGCCTACCGGGGTCTTGTTGGTGGTGAGTACATGGATCTTGGACGCATAGGCGGGCAGACGGTAGGGACCGGGGATCATCCCCAGAGTGAGCTCGGACACGATGACCCCAGTGGGGCGGATGTAGGCCCCCTTGTTGTGCCAAACCTCAGCCTCCAGCCCCAACAGGCGGCCCTCTGAGTCGAAGGCGCCCCGCAGGTGGTGGGTCTGTTCGCGAGCGTGGTTAGTTGTGGTGAGGTTCTCAGTCCGGTCTTCGATCCACTTGACCGGACGTCCGGTCAACACTGCGCCGTAGGCGACCAGAAAGTCCTCGGGGAAGAAGTCACCGCGGACCCCGAAGCTCCCGCCGGCATCGGTCGAGCGCATGTGGATGGTCGCGGGCGGTCTTTTTAGCAAGCGGGCCAAGACCTTGCGGTGATAGTGCGTCACCAAGGTGGCACCCCATACCGTGAGCTCTTCGCGGCCGGCATCGAAGTCGCAAACCAGTCCTCTGGTCTCAAGGGGTACCCCTGAGTGCCGCCCGATGGCGACCTCTGCGGTAACCACACGTTGTGCTTCTTCGAACGCCGCCTCAATGTCGCCGTATCCCTTTTCGAGGGCGCAGAGTTCATTCGAAGAATCGGGCCACAGCGAAGGTTGGCTGGGGGCGCGGAGCATGTCGACCACCGCATCCAGCGGCTCGACATCAACGACCACTGCCTCTGCCGCATCCTCGGCCAGATACGGATCTTCGGCAAGTACGAGCGCCACCGGCTCACCCACGTAGCGAACTCGGTCTTGTGCCAGGACCGGTTGAAGTGCCTGTTCGAGTCCGAGGCCGTCAAAGGGCAATCGCAGCGGGATGGGCTCGATATGGGCAACGTCGGCGCCGGTGAGCACCAATCGAACACCGGCCATAGCAGAAGCCGCGGAGGCATCGATCCCTGTCAGCAGACCGTGAGCCAAGGTCGATCTCACGACCCGCATCCAAAGTTGGCCCGGCAGATCGATATCGTCCACGAACCGACCCACCCCGCGCAGGAGCCGAGGGTCCTCGAGCCGGGCTATAGAGTCCCCGACGAAACCCATTGCGCTCCTCTCCTAGACGCTACGAAACTCCCGTGGGGCTGCCCGCCATAGCCAATGCGAGCTCATCCATGGTCAACTCGTCCACGTTGCGCTCCAGGACGATACGCCCGCGGAACATCACCACCACACGGTCGCTGAGCTTGAGTAGCTCTTCCAGGTCCAACGTCAACAGGAGGACGGCCGCGCCCGCTTCTTTGACTTGGAGCAGTCGACGGTGCACGTAGTCAACAGCACCAACATCGAGCCCCCACGTCGGGTTGTCGGCGATGAGTACTTTCGGCTCCCGGGAGAACTCGCGCGCCAATACAACCTTCTGCTGATTGCCGCCGGAAAGGGTGCCTGCAAGAAGATCCGAATTGGCGGGTCGGACGTCGTACTCCTTGAGCAGACCAGTGGCCTGGTCCTTGATTCGCTTCCAGTCCAGCAATCCTCGACGGGAGAACCGGCCCGCAGGGATCTCATTGATGGCCAGATTCTCGGCCAGGGACATGTCAAGAATCAGCCCCCAGCCATGGCGATCTTCAGGGATGACCGCCAGGCCGCTGTCGCGGAGTTTGGCCGGCTCAGAACCGGTCACGTCGGCGCCATCGATCACGACGGTGCCAGACTCAAGGGGGCTCAGCCCCGTGATGGCGCTGACGACATCGCGTTGTCCGTTCCCTTCGACCCCGGCAACGCCGAGGATCTCACCGGCTCGAACCGACAGGCTCAAGCCATCAAGGGAATTGCCCCCGACCCCGGCCGTCACCAGCTCTCTTGCCTCAAGAAGGGTTTCAACCTCGTCGCCAAGCGATGTGTGGTCCACCTTGACGGCGGTGATGTCTTGGCCGGTCATCGCTCGGGTAAGGGTGCGCTCGTCGAAGTCTCCGCGTTCGACCTCGACCACCTTTTTGCCGGAGCGAATCACGGTGACTCGGTCCGCGACCTGGGTGACCTCGGCCAGCTTGTGGGTGACCAGCACGATCGAATGCCCGCTGGAGCGCAGATCTTCGAGGATGCCCAGTAGATTCTCGATTTGCTGGGGTCCGAGCAGCGAGGTCGGCTCGTCGAGGATCAGTATGTTCGCGCCGCGATAGAGGACCTTCAAGATCTCGACCCGCTGCTGAAGGTCGACTGGGAGCTGCCGGACGGGGGTGGAGGGAGGCAGAGGCATGCTGTACTTCTCGGCCAGCGAGGCGATCTCACGGCGAATGGCCAGAGGCTTGAGGCGAAGATCGAGGGCAGGTCGCGATCCGAGCACGATGTTCTCTGCCACCGTGAATGTGGGGACCAATGAGAAGTGCTGGTGCACCATCCCGATCCCCAGCTCGAGCGCGTCATGGGGGGACTGGATGTCGGCTGGTTGACCTCTGACGAACATGGAGCCGGAGTCCGGGAGGATGTGGCCGAACATGACGTTCATGAGCGTGGTCTTGCCGGCTCCGTTCTCACCGAGCAGGACGTGAATCTCACCGGCCCGGACATCAAAGTCGATGCTGTCGTTGGCTTGGACGTCGCCAAACCGCTTGGAAATGCTGTGGAGTTCTACAACGCTCTCAACCACAGCGAATCATTTCCCTAGGGTGTTTCTGGGTCACTTCAACTCCATTCGGTCGAAGCCACATTGAGTCTCCCACTTGGACGCCTGCTCGCACCCTGGGCTCGATGACATTCGGTTGAACGACCAAGACCGCGCCGTCGGGATAGGCCCAGTCGTCGGGGTGTGTGGCGCCGCGGTTCTGCCGGGTGCGAACGATGGGAGCCAGGTAGCCGCCGCCCCCGTAGCAATGCACAAGATCGTCCCAGATGTCATAGCCCGCCTCGTGTATCGACTCGGCCCGGTCGAGCACCTCGCCGATCGTCGCACCGGTGCGCATGATGCTCACAATGCTCGAGTATGTGTTCTCTGCCACCTCGTACATTTCCTGGTAGAGCGGCGTGGGCTCACCCTCGATACAGAGAGTTCTCAGGATCTGTCCGGTGTAGCCCCAGAACGTGGTGCTGATCTCGGTCACCAAGACATCGCCGGCCTTGATGATCCGGTCGGGCTGATATTGGTGAGGCACGAAAAACTCAGGATCGGCCATGGAGGTGGTCAGGGTGAAGTGGATGAGATTTGTCCCCCGACGATCCAAATAGACGTCTTCGATCACCTTGGCCAGCTCGTACTCGTTCATACCGGGAGCGGTGTTCGAAGCCAGAGCCGCGACGGCGTCGTCGTTCATGCTGGAGGCGATGCGGACGTACTTCATCTCCTCGTCCGTTTTGACTAGTCGAAGCGCGAAGTAGTCGGCGTTGAGGTTGACCAGGCGCTCCGATCCGAAAGCGGCGGCGTCGGTGTAGGGAACCACACCGATCGTGCCGATACGCCGGTAGCCACCGAGTCGCTCGGCGACGCGAGCCACCAGGTCAGAGTGGTCATCGCCGCCAAAGCTGATGTTCTTGACTACCGAGATGCGCTCTGCGTCGGGAATGTGATTCCAGAGCCGGACCACCAGTTCGGGGTCATCGTCGCGGGGCACGATCAAGTACACCGGAAAAAGCGGTGGCCAGTTGCAGTAGTACTGAACCGACGTGTCGTGTGGCCCTGTGGACCCGCCTATCAGGACCGCGTCCAACCGGTGGCGGACCATGAGCTCTCGGAGCTGGCGGTACCGATGGGCCATCTCCTCGGACGAATATCTGGGATAGCCGTTGACTTGCGGGATCTCATCCATTGATGGCCCTCCAGATCTTCTCGGGGGAGAGGGGCATATCGAGATGTTCTACACCCAATGGGGCAAGAGCGTCGAGAACCGCGTTGTGTACCGCGGGCGTCGATCCGATGGTGGTGGCCTCGCCGATGCCCTTGACGCCCAGTCGGTTCAGAGGAGTCGGCGTAACCATGCTGTGGGTTTCGTACGAGGGCAGCTCCTGGGAAGTAGGTGCGAGATAGTCGAGCAGGGTTGATGTGACGGGTTGGCCGTCAGCGGCATAGCGCATCTCCTCCCAGAGGGCCTGCGCCACTCCTTGGGCGATCCCGCCATGCTGTTGGCCCTGCGCCAGCATCGGATTGATCACGTTCCCGCAGTCGTCCACGGTGATGTGGCGCTTTACCCGAACGGCGCCGGTTTCGCGATCGACTTCGACCACCGAGACGTGCGCGCCCGAGGGATAGGTGCGGGCGCCTTGGTCGAAGTCAAACTCGACGGCCAATGGCGCCAGTTCCGCCCAGGGGATAGCGGTGGCGGGGCTGCCGACAATGCCGACCCCGATGCCGTCGTAAACGACCATATCCGCGGCGTTGGCCTCCAGCCGCTCGGCGGCAAGCTGGCAGGCCCTGGCGACCACCGCCTCTGCGGCCTTGTCCACTGCGCTCCCGGCCAACTGGAGCGAGCGGGAGCCGTAGGTCCCATTCCCTCGCGGCACGACAGCGGTGTCGGACTGGATCACCCGGATCTTGTCCATGGGCAGCCTCAGTTGTGCGGCTGCGATCTGGGCGTATGTGGTCTGGTGGCCTTGTCCGTGAGACGAGACTCCACTGAGGACGGTGGCGCTGCCATCGGACTCGATAGCAACCGAGGCGAACTCCTCGGTGGGTCCGTTGCCGGTCACCTCGATGTAGGTGGACACCCCGATACCGAGGAGCCACTGATCGTTACGAGCCCAACGCATGGACTGCTCACTGCGAAGGGACTCATAGCCGGAGAGTTCGACAACGCGGTCGAGAATCCCGCAATAGTCCCCAGAGTCATAGACGGCGCCGCTGGGGGTGACATGGCTGGTGTGGTGCCGCTCGAGGAGGTTGCGTCGGCGGATCTCCACCGGTTCGATATCGAGTTCACGGGCAAGCAAGTCCATCGCTCGCTCGAGAAACGCGGTCGCCTCCGGCCGCCCTGCCCCTCGGTAAGCGCCGACTGGGGCGGTGTTGGTCACCATGCTTCGAGCCCTGAAGTCAACCCGGGGAATCCGATAAGTTCCTGTACACATCAGCCGGGTGTAGTTCGGGAGCCAGGCGCCGACGTGGGGATATGCCCCGGCGTCGGCGATCACTTCGACCCGAAGCCCAGTGATCGTTCCGTCGCGCATCGCTCCTAGGGCCACATGCTGAATCTGTCCCCTTCCTGGGGTCATATTGAGCAGGTTCTCAGACCGAGTCTCTTGCCAGGTCACCGGCCGGCCACCTTGGCGTGCGAGGGCGGCGACAACGATGTGTTCAGGATAGGTGTGGCCTTTGGCTCCGAATCCTCCCCCGACTGCCGGTGCGATTACCCGGACGCGACCAGGTTCGAGATCCAGGGCAGCTGCGACCGAAAATTGGACGTCCCAGGGAAACTGGGTAGACACCCAGATGCAAAGACCGGCTCCGTCGTCGTCTGGCATCACCAAAATACTGTTGGTCTCCAGGGGAGTCGGAGCCAGCTTCTGATTGACAAACGTGGCCTCAACGACCACGTCCGCGTCTTCGAGCGCCGAGGGATCCATCAGCGGTTCGACTTCGTACGCGACTTCCCGGCTGTCCTCGGGAGAGACCACGGCGGGGAGCGGCTCGATCTCCACGTCCACGTCGCCGGCCAGGTCCTCCGCCTCGGCCGCGCTTTCGCCGGTGACCACGGCGAGCGGATCGCCGACATAGCGGACCCTGTCGACCGCCAGCAGATCCCGTGCGTATCGGTCGGAGGTTGGTGGCCACGGCACGAGCTTGGGCAGCTCCAGAGACGCGGCCGTGCAAAAGTCCACATTGCCGGTCACGCTCACGAGGTTGCCGTGGGCGATTGGGGAGCGAATGAAGTTGGCGTGAAGAGTGTCGCTGGTGACGAGATCGGCGGTGAACGGACGTTTGCCCGTCAGTAGGCCAAGATCCTCGACGCGTAGGACGGAATTTCCGAGGATGCTCACCCAGGCGGTACGTATGCGATCAGGTCCATGAGGAACTGGGCGCCCGGCACTTGGAGCGGTCCGCCGATCTCCAGCGTCGTCGAAGCCGGCCGGTCGCCGGGGAAGTAGCTAGCCCACTCTTCAATCGACTGCTGGAAATGGGTGAAATCATCGTGGAAGCACTGGCGTCGGACAATGTTCTCGACGCTGGTTCCGGCCGCCTCGCAGATCGCCGAGACGTTGTCCATGATGTAGGCCATCTGCAGCCTCGGCGGCTGCTTGTACCAGGGGAACTCCGGATGGCGCTGTACCGACTCGGGGAGATTGCCGAGCTCGTCGTGGGCAATGGCGGTGCTGAAGAACAGAAAATCGCCGGCCTTCACCGCTTGGGGCTCGTGCCAGGGAGACTCCACCGCAGCGGAGGTCTCGATGGTCTCTTTCTGGATCGACGCATCGTCGGCCAGCACTTTGAGCGCGACCTCGACGCGGCTGCCCTTGCCTCCCAGTCCCATGTAGGGGATCACGACGCGGGCCGGAGGATTCTCGGGGAACCACTGTTTCCAGACGCGCTCCATGCCCTCGAAGTCTCCCGGGCTGGCCAGGTACACGGTCGCCTTCACGGTGTTCTGTATCGACCCGCCGGCGGCTTGGACGATCTTCTCGAGTTTCTGGAGCACGTAATCGGTCTGGCTCTCGATCTCGGAGCCGTACCAGTAGTACGGGTTGACGCGGGCTTCGGGGGCAACGCCGCTGGGCGTGCCCATGTCGTTGCCCTGCAAGTAGTCGCCCATCCAGTCGACGGGGATCTCGCCGGCGCAGAAGATCCAGTCACCACGCCGAACCGCCGGCGAGTAGCCGGCCAGCGGCGATGGGACGCCTTCGGGAACTTCGAATCCCTGGGTGCCCCCGCCGGGAATGGCGATCATGTCGACTTCGAGGATCGTCTTGTTGACCAGGAGCCCTGTCTCGCGTATGCCCATGCCCGTCGATGCGGGCCGCGGCGGATGGACGAATTCGTCTCGGGTTCGCAGATAAGGGGTGATGCTGATCTTCGGCCAGGCGTTCCCCTCCCAGAACTCTTCGATGGTCGGGTGGGGTGAGCTGAACCACTGGTATATCCGCACGATGTCGGTGGCGATGTCGCAACCCGCCGCCTCGAGGGTCAATTGGAGGTTTTCCAGCACGTACCGAGATTGAAGTTCGAGGGCGTTGTACCCGTTGGGGTTCCGACCGTCTCCGCCGGCCTCCGGAGCGAGGCCGGTCACGAAGTCAGACGCCAGCTGGCCGGCAATGAAGACCCAGCCACCCGCCTTGATCGCGGGGCTGTAGGGCATGAGGGGCATTGGCTCACCGCCCCATACGGCTACCCGATCGTTCTCAGCCATGATGTCCTCTCCTGTTCATTTCTGGTTGTTCGCCATTCTGGCGCGGGGTCGCGGTGGCCAGCATCCGAAGCTTCGCTATAGAACTCGCCCGGAGGCCGAAACCGCAGTTCCATGCCCCCGGGCAAGCCCTTTGCTCAAAACCGCCGTCGGGCTAGCGCGGCGTGCAGCCGAGCGCAGTCACATCGATTTCCGCAGCAGATCCTGATGCGCCGATGGTGGGATCTCCGGCAGTCTCGTCGGGGATCCTGATCTCCCCCGAGCGGACCTTGGCATCGATGTCTTCGTATATAGCCTGGTCTTCTGCGCTGAGGGCATCGGCGTTGTCGTATAGCGGCGCCGCGATGATGCCCGGGGTGTTCGTAACGTCAAACTGATGGTACGAAGCAGGACCGATCTCACCAGCGTAGGCCCGCTCGATCATCACCCGGCCGGCATCGGCCAGTCCGTGGATGGCCGATGTGATCACCACGTCGGGGGCGATATCGAAGCTGTCGTAGTAGGACGGCACCACCCAGACCTGGGAGTCGGCTTCTTGTGCGGCATCGATGATGCCCAGCACCGCTTGGTCGGTTGCGGAGAGGATCACGTCAGCTCCGCCGGCAATGAGTGACTGTGCGGCTGCCTTGGCCACGGCAGTGTCGCCCCAGGTGTTGATGAACTCTTGCGAGAAGCTGATATTGGAGTCCACGCACCGAGCGCCCAAGTGGAATGCCTCGGGCTGACGGGTCAGCGCCGGGAACTCGAATCCGTTGAGTGACCCGATCGAGCCGGTTTCGGTAACAAGAGCAGCAATGACCCCGGTCAAGAAGTTGGCGTTGTGCTGGTCAACCTCGACCCAGCACAGATTGTCCGGTGCTGCCGGCGTCGCGTCCGTGGGGTGGTGCGGCGCCATGCATACCTGGGTGTCGGGGAAGTTCTCGGCTACTTGAATCGCGGGGTCGACCATAGCGCCATGGGCAAAGAGGATGAAGTCGTATCCCTGGTCAGCGAACGCCGATCCTTGCTGCACATAGGCGTCGGGTTCATTGAGCAGCTCAACGAAATCGACTTCAATATTCGGGTTGTCGGCTATAGCCGCCTGCGCTCCGTCATACCACGCGTTCGACCAGCTGAGGTCGTCGTTGGTCCCTGGGTAGAAGAACACGACGCGGAACGGTTCCATCGGGTCTGGTTCTGGTTCCGGGGCCGGTGCCTCCGTCGCGGCGGGCTCTGGTGCGGGAGCCTCTGTTGTGGCCGGCTCTGGTTCTGGCGCAGGGGCCGCGGGCTCGTCATCGTCGTTTCCGCACGCGGCTACCACGAGAGCAAGCGCGAAAAAGACGGCTAGAAATTTCAATATTCGATGACTTGACATATCCCCCCCTAGGATTCAGGCCTCTTCGGCCTTGTTACAAATGTAGATGGCAATCCACAAGAGCGCCAGCGAGCTCACGCCCGACCAGCAGCTTCTCTTCGCCACGGGATGCCCACCGCGGCCGGATACCGACTGCCGCGGGACAACAACACCGCCAGCACGGTCGCAACGTAGGGAAGGGCCAGCCACACTTGGTGGGGGACGCCATCGAGCAAGTCCACCTGACCGGCAATGAACTGGAGTGCCTGGCTGAGGCCGAACAGTGCCGACGTGGCCAGCGCCAAGAGCGGATTCCAACGGGCGACCACGACAACACCTAGGGCTATGAAGCCGCGGCCTTCGGTCATGCCCGGCACGAAGCCGCCCGCAGATGACATGACCAGGGCGCCCCCTCCGAACGCGGCCAAACCGTTGGCCAGGATCACTGCCGGGTAGCGCAATCGCTGTACGTCGAGTCCTCCGGACTCGGTTGCGTGCGGGCGCTCGCCCGCGGCGCGGGCGTACAAACCCCACCAGGTGCGGTTCAACAAGTAGAAGACAAGGAGAACGATGGCGAGCGTTATCCAGAAAACTGAGTTCTGTCCGTTGAGCACTTCTCCGACCTTGGGGATATCGCCGATCAACGGGATGTCCAAGGGTGAGAGCGTGGGGCCGATCTTGCCCCCGATGAATCGATCGTGCAGCACTCCGGTGAGGCCAAACGCGAACACATTGAACAGCAGGCCGGTGACGATCTGGTCCGTCCCGCGGTTGACGTAGAGGAACGCCAATACCACTCCGGCACAGATCCCGGCGAACCAGCCGAGGACCAGGGCCAGCGTGACGCTCTCGGTCTCGATACCGACGAGGGCGGTGGCCAGCGCGCCGATCAGCATGGACCCTTCGATGCCCACGTTGAGCACGCCGCTGCGCTCGGAGATCGTTTCGCCGAGCGCGGCCAGCAGAATCGGCACCATGAGCTGCAAGCCAGTGGCGAAGAAGGCGATGATGATTGCTTCGGACGGCATCAGTCGGCCACATTCTGGGCGTAGCGGAATCGAATAGCACCGGTGACCATCAACAAGATCACGAAGACCGCGACGATGATGTCGCCCAAAGACGGCGAGATGTCCGCCGAGGCCTGGAGGCTGTTGCTTCCTACCCGCAGCATCGAGAACAAAAAGGCGGCTGGGATGATCAGGGACGGCTTCAGCCGTGCCAATAGCGCGACGGCGATGCCGATGAAGCCGAAGTTGCTCGAGAAGTTGAGGTCGAGGTCGTCGAAGATTCCCGCTACGGCGACCCCACCGGCCAAACCGGCGAACCCGCCCGCGACCAAGAAGGTGAGCAGCGTGACCTGCTTTGTCCGCACGCCGGCCAGCCGCGCCGCGTTGGCGTTGGCCCCAATCGCACGGATGGAGAAGCCAAGCGACGTCTTCGTCATCAGCAGCCAGGCCAACGCCGCCGCCCCGACAGCAATGAGCACGCTGATATCGACGGTGCCGTCATCCCAGATTGTTGGGAATTGGGCGTTCTCGGCAATCGAAACGGTCTTCTGGCTGAAGGGGTCAGGCCAGACTTCAGCGATGATGTAGTTGGCGACGAACACGGCGACGAAGCTCAGCATCAGCGTCGTGACTATCTCGCTGGCGCCGTAGAACGCCTTCAATGCCCCGGGGATGAGCCCCCAGATCGCCCCGCCGAGGAACGATCCCAGGATGACGATTGCTATGAACAGCACCCTCGGAGTGTTAGACGGCAACTCGATTCCCAGGGCCACCGCGGCGATGGCGCCAGCGAACATCTGCCCTTCGCCTCCGATGTTCCACAACCTCGACGTGAAGGGCAGAGCCGCGGCCAGGCCGGTAAGCGCCAGGATGGACGCGATCATGAGGGTTTGGCCGAGGAAGAACGGCTCGATGAGCGATCCTTTGATGATCGCTTTGGCCGCCTCCCAGGGGTTGGCCCCGATGGCGAGAATCAACGCCGCGACCAGCACGAGTGTGATTGCCAGCGAGAGGATTGTGTTCACAAAGGGAGGCAGCTCAGAACTAGGCGGGAGCTTCCACCATGGTCGCGTAGGTTGCTCGATATTTTCGGCTTGACTCACCTACTCACCCCGTTGTCGGTAGGCGGGAGATTAGTCGGAGCATTTGGATATCGCTCAAAAAGGCTGAACCACCGGAAACTCTGCGACTGAGGGGTCGTGGTAGCGTTCAAACCCATAGAAGATATGCGGCAAGCACGTGTACAGGTGGTTCGAGCCTCGGAGCCCGGGCCCGGTCTGACGGTGGTCGAAACCGGTGGATCGGCCCGCGCGGTCGTGTGGCCTGGCTCGGGGGCGCAACAACGCTCGATGCACCTCATCACCCTCGATCCCGGCGGTCGCACGGTCGACTTGAGCCATGAGTCGGAGTGCGTCTACCACGTCTCTACCGGTTCGGGCACCATGGTCGACCTCGACACCGACGAGAGTTACGACGCCACCACTGGGTCGATGTTCTTGATCGAGCCGGCAACGAGTTACCGATTCATTGCAGGTGCAGGAGGGGCAGTGCTCTTGGGCGGTCCCTGTCCCCCCGATCCCGCGCTTTACGCCCATCTAGGAGATTGAGCAATGGCCATCAAGCAATTCCATCGAGACGAGCCCGACCACTACATGCCGTTGATCTCCAAAGACGCCCGTCTGGTGGTTTGGCCAGGGGTGGGCTCCGAGATGGCAAACATGAACTACGTGGTGCTCGAACCCGACGAAGAAAACGTTCCCCATGCCCACTCAGAATCGGAGGACACGATTTTCATCCTCGAGGGCCGCGGGTCAGTGGCCGATCTTGACAACGACAGTGTCCTCGAATTCGAAGCTGGAGACGCGGTCCATGTGCCAGCCGGAGTGAAGCATGCGGTTCGAGCTGACCGAGACAGCCGGATCGTCAGCGTCGGCGGGCCCTGCCCCCCAGACCGCTATCTGCTCAAACTGAGTGGCGCCCTATGACGCGCCCCGTCTCGATCGGGTTGGCCCAGATGGGCAGCCCACCTGGAGACGCAGGCATCAATCGAACCGCGACCGCCGAAGCAGCGAAACTGCTGTTCGACCAGGGAGCGCAGCTAGTGGTTCTCCCGGAGTTGGCCGTGCCCTGGTACATGGTCAACCCCGAGGAAGTGGCTCGCACGGCGGAGCCCCTATGGGGGCCAACCGTGGATGCCTGGGCTGCGGTGGCTGCCGATCATTCTGGCCTTGTTGTGGGCGGCTTCTGCGAGCGCGACGGCGAGACGTTCTACAACACCGCCGTCGTCGTCGACCAAACCGGGATTGTCGGCCACTACCGCAAGCTGCACTTGTTCGCAGGGGAGAAGACTTGTTTCACGCCCGGTAATCGGGGCCTGCCGGTTGTCGATACTCCTATAGGGCGTCTTGGCCTGTGCATTTGCTATGACCTGCGGTTCGTCGAGGTTGTCCGGGTGCTGGCACTGTCGGGTGCCGAACTCATCTGCGTGCCCTCGGCGTGGATCACGGGCTTCGACACGGAGCGCTGGGACGCCGACGGTTTCTGTCCCCAGGCTCATGGCGCCATGTTGCAGGCGAAACTCAGCCAGGTGTTCATCGCTTGCACCAGCCAGGTGGGAGCGCTTTCTGGATTCGAGTTCCTGGGGTCGTCGTTGGTGATTGACAGCTTTGGCAGAGTGGCAGCCGGTCCGATGTCGGGAACCGAAGATGAACAACAAGTCGTCACCGTCGACTTAGACGACGTGGAGCGTGCTGAGGACCGAGGATCGCTGATCCGGCCGCAAGCCGACCGACGCACCGATGTCTATGGCCTGTCGTATGACGGCTCAATACTGTGAAGCCCGCCGCCTTTAGGTACGAACGGCCTCGTGACGTAGCCGGAGTTCTGGACCTTCTGGCCGAGCACGGCGACGAAGCCAAGATCTTGGCCGGAGGGCAGAGCTTGGTTCCGATGATGAACTTCCGCCTGGCCCGGCCGGAGATGATCATCGATATTGGCGCGGTATCCGGCCTTGACCAGGTGACGAGAAACGGGGACCACCTCACGATTGGCACCCGAGTGCGCCATGTAGATCTCGAGCGCCCCGACTTCGATGGGCCATTGAACTCGTTGCTGGCCGTGGCGGCCCGCCACGTCGGCCATATCCCGATCCGTTTGCGAGGCACTTTCGGCGGCTCCATTGCCCACGCCGACCCGGCGGCCGAATGGTGCCTGCTGGCTCAAACCTTGGATGCCGACGTTGCTGTCGCCTCCGCTCGCGGGAAACGGGTCATCGCCGCCGGCGACCTGTTCAAGTCGGCCTTCATCACATCGATCGACGACGACGAACTGCTCACCGAGGTTCGCTTGCCCTGGTTGGGCCCCGACTGGAAAACCGGGTTCTCGGAGTTCAGCCGCCGAGCGGGCGACTTCGCGGTGGTCGCGGTGGCCTCCGCCATAAGGCTTGCCGATGGACGGATAGCCGAGGCGCGAATCGGGGCTGCGGGGGTGGGTGCAACCGCGATTCGTCTGACCCAAGCCGAGGCGGCGCTGGCTGGTCAGCCTTTGGGCCCCGATGCCATCGACGCAGCATCGGAGTTGGCCAGCGAGGAAGTAGATCCCCGAGGCGACATCCACGGGTCCGCCGACTATCGGCGCGATCTCGTGCAGGCGCTGACCCGGCGGGCGCTCTCGTGACCCTGGGCGACACGTGGGTCGGGCGTTCCATTCGTCGGGTCGAGGATCCCGCGCTGGTGCGCGGTGATGGCCGCTACGTCGGCGACGTGGCGGTCGGTATGGCGACGGCCCGTTTCGTCCGCAGTGCGTCGCCGACCGGTTTGATTCGATTCATCGATGGACCCTGCTACACCGCCGCCGACCTCGACGCGGCCGGAGTGGGCGAGATCGAAGCTGTTCTTCATCGGCCAGATTTCGTCAAGGTCAGCCAACCTCTGCTGGCCCGCGACCGAGTGCGCTACGTGGGTGAGCCCGTCGCCGTGGTCGTCGGGCGATCTCCGGAGGAGGCCGAAGACCTGGCCGAGCAGGTCGTAGTGGAAATTGACCCAGTCGACGAGCCACTGGTCCATCCGACCGAAGCGACCACCAATACGGTTGTCGAAGGGCAGTTCGCGACCCCGGAAATCGACGATGCCCTCGAGCGAGCGGATTGCCTGGTTGAGATAGTGCTTACCTCTCATCGACAGGCCGCCCTGCCACTTGAGACACGCGGGGCGACTACTGAGTTCGACCGAAGGACTGGGCGTCTCACCATCCACGCATCCACCCAGGCACCGCATGTCCTGCGAACTGCGGTCAGTGATCTGCTCTGTATTCCCGAGGCCGATGTTCAGGTAGTGGCTCCCGACGTCGGCGGTGGATTCGGCCAGAAACTTCCGCTGGCCCGCGAAGATGTGGTGGTTGCCTGGTTGGCGTTGCACAGGCGGGGAAGCGTCGCGTGGATCGAAGACCGGTCGGAGAACCTCACGTCGTCGTGGCACAGCCGCGATCAGGAATATCGAGTCAAGGGTGGATTCACTTCCGACGGAGACCTGCTGGCGATCGACGCCGAGGTCGCTTGCGACGTAGGTGCGTGGTCGTGCTATCCGGTGACCTGGGCGGTGGAGCCGTTGATGGCGATGGGCGAGCTCTGCGGTCCCTACACGGTGGCCCACTACCGAGTCCGTTCACGGGGCGTGAGCAGCCACCGCTGTCCCGTGGCCCCCTACCGGGGTGTATCTCGTCCAGTGATTACCGCTGCGCTAGAACGGCTGATGGATACCGCGGCGCGTCGCCTGCACATTGATCCTGTGGAGATCCGTCGTCGGAACTTGGCCACCGACTTTCCCCACACCTCGGCGACCGGCGTGGTGCACGATGCCGGCACCTATGTCGAATCGCTCGACGCGGCGGTGGAGCACTTCGATCTCGACGAGTTTCGCGACCGGCAGGCGAACTCCCGCAAGGGCGGCGGCCCGTTGCTCGGCGTGGGGATTTCCACCTTCGCGGAGCGGACCGGATACGGCACGCCGGTGTTCGCCACTCGATCCATGGGCGTCACCATTGGTTACGAAACGGTCACCATGAACATGGACCCATCCGGGTTCGTCGAAGCCTGCATCGGAGCTTCCCCTCACGGGCAGGGACTCGAAACCACACTGGCTCAGGTGATCGCCGATGAGCTGGCCGTCGACGTGCCTCATATCCGGATCATCCATGGCGACACCGATCGAACGCCTTACGGCTGGGGGACCTTCGCCAGCCGGTCGATGGTGATAGCGGGCGGTGCCGTCCAGATCGCCGCAGGCCGATTGCGCGACCGATTGGCTCAAGTGGCTGCGGCGGTGCTCGAGGCCAACGCTGACGACATCGTCTTCGCCGCAGGGCGTGCGAGCGTGGCCGGGACTGACGTAGGGGTTCCCGTCTCGGAGTTGGCGCGAATCGCCCATCACCACACCGAGCGTCTCGAACCCGATACCCCGGCCGGGCTGTCGGTGGAAGGCTCCTACGATCCCGCGGGCACCTTCTCGAACGCATGCCATATCGCCGAGGTGGAGGTCGACCCCGAGACCGGCGCGACGACCGTGACCCGGTTTGTTGTGGTGGAGGACGCCGGCAAGTTGATCAACCCGATGATCGTCGACGGCCAGATCCGGGGAGGCGTCGCCCAGGGAATAGCAAACGCGCTGTACGAGGAGGTTGTCTATGACGAAGACGAGAACATCTTGACTGCGTCGCTCATGGACTACCTTCCGCCGACTGCGGCCGAGATTCCCGACATTGAAATACGGCATCTCGAGACGATCACCGATGCCTCCATCACCGGCGCCAAGGGCCTCGGAGAGGGAGGGACCATCGGGGCACCCGCCGCGATTCTCAACGCGGTCTCCGATGCTCTGGCGCACATGGACTTGGCCGTCGATGAGCTACCGGCAACGCCGGATCGGGTCCGGGCGCTCATCCGCTCACGGGAGGACCCCCGATGAGTTCGGATCGAAGGCCGCTGGCGTTGAACGTGAACGGTGAGCAGCACGACATCGATGTGGAGCCGCGGCGGACCCTAGCCGACACGCTTCGCGACAATTGCGGGTTGACCGGAACCCACCTGGGATGCGAGCAGGGAGTCTGCGGTGCCTGCACCGTGTTGATAGATGGAGACCCTGTCCGCTCCTGTCTGGTGTTCGCCGTGCAGGCGGAAGGCTGTGAGATCTCCACCGTCGAGGGTCTGGCCAGCGACGATTCTGAGCTGCACCCGCTTCAGGAGGCCTTCTCAGTTCATCACGCCCTTCAGTGCGGGTTTTGCACCCCCGGGTTCTTGATGCTGGCCCAAGGGATCCTCGACCGACAGCCCGACATCGACGACGACGAGTTGCGCGAGGCCCTGTCCTCAAACCTCTGCCGCTGCACCGGATACCAGACGATCATCGAAGCGGTGCGCAGTGTTCGCGACCAATCGTGATCGGGGAGTCAGTTCGCCGTTTAGAGGATGACCCGCTGCTTCGGGGGCGGGCCAGGTTCGTCGCCGACGTGTCGTTTCCCAATGAGGTCTTTCTGCGTGTGGTTCGCTCTGAGATCGCGAGCGGATCGATTGTCGACATCGATGTCTCCGAGGCACTCCAGGCGGCTGGAGTGGTCGGTGTTTGGACAGGTGAGGACCTGGCTGCCGTGCCGCCGATCGACTTCCGCCAGATCGGATACGACGAGCTGTTGCCCTACCGCCAACCTGTGCTGGCACGGGAGTCGGTTCGGTACGTGGGCGAACCGGTGGCCATCGTCGTCGCCGAGGACGCCTATGTGGCCGAGGACATCGCAGAGATGGTCGTCGTGGATATCGAACCCCTCGAGAACGAATCGGTTGAGGCCATGGTGCTCGAGAGCGAGTACGGGTCGGTGGACCAGGCGTTCTACGAGGCGCACCGCGTACTGGAGCTTGAGCTCACCGTCGGCCGCCACTCGGGAATCCCCATGGAAACCCGGGGTCTGCTTGCTCGGCCTGATCCCGAAACTGGACGACTCGAGCTTCACGGGGCGTCAAAGGTCCCGCACTACACGTGCTCCGCTATCTCGGCCATGCTCAACCTGGAGCCCCATTCGGTTGTCGGCCGGGAGTGCGCGGTGGGAGGCGGTTTTGGAATCCGCGGCGAGCTGTATCCGGAAGATGTCTTGGTGGCGTGGGCTGCCCTTCGCCTGAATCGCCCCGTGAAGTGGATCGAAGACCGGCGCGAGCATCTCATCGCTGCCAACCACAGCCGCGATCAGCGCCATCGAATCAGGGCAGCCGTGAGCCGCGACGGGCTCATCACCGCGGTCGACGATGAGTTCTGGTACGACCAAGGGGCGTACGTCCGCACCCACGGTGCCACCGTGCCATCGCTGACCGCGGCGATGCTGCCCGGGCCCTACGCATTTCCCGCGTACCGGTCTCGGGGTCGCATCTGCCTCAGCAACAAGACGCCGGCGGGCACGTATCGGGCTCCCGGTCGTTTCGAGGCGACCTACGTTTGCGAGCGAGTGGTCGAGGCCGCAGCCCGCCTGGTTGGGCTCGACCCGGTCAGCGTCAGACGCCGAAATCTGATTCCGGCCGATGCGATGCCGTTCGACCGCCGCCTAGCCGTGTTGGGCACCTCCGTTGTGCTCGACTCGGGCGACTATTCCCGGATTCTGGAGCGCCTTGTCGACCACATCGACTTCGAGCGACTCGACCGCGAGTTGGCGCAACGGCGGTCGCAAGGGGAGCTGGTCGGGCTCGGTATCGGCATGTTCGTCGAGAAGTCGGGACTCGGGCCCTTCGACGACGTTCAGATCTCGATCCGGAGCGATGGGTCTGTTGAGGTTGTGACCGGCGCGGCCTCAGTAGGACAGGGGATTGAGACCGTCATAGCCCAGATCTGCGCCGATGACCTTGACATGGACTACCGCAACGTCGAAGTGGTCCACGGTCAGACCGATCGCATCTCGCGCGGCATGGGCGCATTCGCCAGCCGGGTGACGGTTATGACCGGGTCGGCCGCCCGCCTCGCTGCCGATGCCGTCAAAGAAGCCGCCCTCAACCTCGCGTCTGACCTGCTCGAAGCCAACGCAGAAGACTTGGAGTACCGAGCGGGCGCTATCGGAGTGCGCGGGCAACCCGACAGGTCTCTCACCTTGGCTGAGATCGCCGCGGCCAATGGCGGAGAGCTGCGAGCCGAGGCGTCCTTCACCACCGACCACATGACCTACCCATATGGGGCCCACGCGGTGGTGGTCGATGTCGATCCCCAGACGGGGGCGGTTGACATTGAGCGATACGTGGTGGCCTACGACGTCGGGAGGGCGATCAACCCGATGCTGATAGAGGGGCAGATCCAAGGTGGTGCCGCCCAGGGCATCGGCGGCGCCCTCCTCGAAGAGTTCCTCTACGACAGCGCGGGTCAACCGCTGGTGACCTCGTTTATGGACTACCTGATGCCAACGGCATCGGAGACGCCGGCGGTGGAGGTGCTGCTCTCTGAAGACGCCCCCAGCCCGTTGAACCCTCTCGGAGTAAAGGGCGCAGGTGAGGGCGGCACCAACGCGTGCGGGGCTGCGCTGGCCAGCGCCATCGAGCAGGCCATCGGCCGCCCTGGAGCCGTCACCGATTTGCCCGTCACACCCTCGAAACTCAAGGCGTTGATGAAGTCCAACCACTAGGTCTGACCTGGGCTACCTAGTGTGGCCCTGTGCATGTCCGCCTGGGAGCGCTGGTGGTGGGAGCCGCCGTGCTTGCCGCAGGGTGCGCGGGCGCCGACAACGCCGACCCGGATCCAGCTTCGCCCGCCGCGACAGCGGCGGTGCCCGGCGAGGACAGCACCCAACCCACCTCTACCCCGAGCGCAGCGATCGTCACCCCCACCACACCAGCCCCTTCGGTCACCGCCGCGGTGCTGATGGATCCACGCGAGACCGGGCAGCTGAGGAACTTCCTGGGCTACGAGTTCCCTCCTGCACCGCAGGTGCCCACGGGTCCGCTGTCACCGGCAGCCGCCGACCAACTCGATTTCATCTGGTCCAAATTGCGCACCGGCGGGCTCGACGGTGCAGAGGTGTCCAGGCTTGCAGAATCGGGAGATGCCCGGCTGGCCTGGATTTTGTCTGACCTCTTGAGGTTCGTTCGCCCCGGCGACATCTTCAACGGGGCGGTCTCGGCCTTTGAAGCGCTGACCGGCGCGGTGCTGGCCGACGATCCGGTGGCCCTCAGGAGCCCCTGGCAATCGTTGACCGATCACCTGATTGCCTGGGACCTGCCTGCCTTCGACGGCTACGCCGACTACAAGGGCCGGCTGTTCACGCTGATCGAGCCGGATTGGCAACCGTTCTTCGAAGACACCGACGCCGACATCGATTGGCGCTTGGTGAGCTGGGGCGGGGTGCTGATTGACGCTCGCGACTTTGGCGACCCCCGGCCGTGCCCGCTGGGCTGTATCCCGGCCCTCGACGACCCGGGTGTGACCGAAGCCGAGGGAGGCTCGTGGTACCCCGACGACGGCATCGTGTTTGCGGTGGTGATCGGCGACGAAGCCCGGGCCTACCCCCGCCACATCATGGAAATCCACGAGATGGTCAACGACGAGCTCGGGGGGCGCCGCATCGGCATGCCGTACTGCACCCTGTGCGGCTCCGCCCAGGTCTACTTCACCGACGACGTCCCTGACGGGGTCGAGATGCCCGTCTTGCGGACATCGGGTTTGCTGTCGCGGTCGAACAAGGTGATGTACGACCTGGTGACCAAGTCGGTGTTCGACACATTCACCGGGCGTGCAGTGTCAGGTCCGCTCCGCCAACAAGGGGTTGTGCTGCCGCAGGCCACGGTGGTCACCACCACCTGGGGCGACTGGAAAGCTGCGCATCCCGGTACCACGATTGTTGCCCAGGGCGGCGGGGTGGGCCGGGTGTACCCCTCCAACCCACTGGGCGGGCGCGACGATCATGGGCCTATCTTCCCGGTGGGCGACGTGGACGAACGCCTCGGCGTTCAAGATCAAGTGTTCGGTGTGGTGCTGGACGACGGCACCCCCGCGGCGTTCCCAGTGGAGGCTGCCGCTGCCGCGCTGCGAGCTGGCGAGGCGGTGGAGTTGAGCGGCGTGGAGCTCCGCTTAGACGGGGGCGGGGTGCGCGCCATCGACGCCGACGGCGACGAGATCACGGGTCACCAGGCGTTCTGGTTTGCCTGGAGCCAATTCATGGCTGACACCCTGCTATGGGAGCGGTAAGCGAATCAGACGTCAGAGCCCACTTGACCACTGAACCATGTTGTGTAGGATGACCGATTATCGATTGCCCACCATCACACCAGGGAGCCAAGGGGGGTACCTGCGATGGCAGCCTATTGCCGGCCTCGCACGGTGAGCGAGGCGCTCGCCGTAATGGCTGGTGCTGAGGGTCACGGTCGAATCCTCCTCGGTGGTACGGACCTTCTCGTCCACCTTCGCAAGGATCCGTTCGCCCCGACCGTCATTGTTGACCTGAAGTCGGTCGCTGACCTCCCGCCAGCGGTCGAGGTTGGCGACGACGTGGTGCGGTTTGGTCCGACTGCCCGGATGGCCGCGATCTCAAACGACCCATTCGTCGCAGGCCACCTGCCGGCATTGGGCGCAGCGGCACGAGTCGTCGGATCAGTCGCAATCCGGAACCGGGCGACGCTCATTGGCAACATTTGCAACGCTTCACCAGCGGCCGACACCGCCCCTGCACTTCTCATCTACGGCTCGGCGGTGACTATGACCGGACCCGGCGGCGAACGGACGATGCCATTGGCTGAATTCTTCGTCGGGCCAGGAGAGACCCGGTGCGGCCCAGACGAGATCGTGATCCGTATTGATGTGCCGATTCCTGATCGTGGACATCGATCAGCGTTTCAACGCCTCACCCGGCGTCGGGGGGTCGACCTTGCAACGGTCAGTGTTGCGGCTGGCGTCGACGCGGTCGGGAACATCGTTCTCGGGCTTGGGTGTGTTGGACCGACGCCGCTCTTGACTGATGCGAGCCCACCCGTCGATCTCGCTGATTCGGCCGCTGTTGAGAGGGCAATCGAGTCGTTGGTGTCCATCGCAACGCCGATCTCCGACGTCCGGGCCGCCCGCGACTATCGCGAGGCGATGGTTCGCGTCCTCGCCACCCGGGCCGTCCAGGCCGCCGCGGCCGCTCCTGAAAGGTGGTCGTTTTGACGGCTTCCCCTCTGCCCCCGACAAGTGAGGTCGCTGTAGCTCTGGAGCTGAACGGCGAACACGTTCTTGCCACGGTACCAGCGCATCGGACGCTGCTTGACATGCTCCGAGATGACTTGGGCCTCTTCGGCACCAAACGCTGTTGTGCTGAAGGTGAATGCGGTTCCTGCTCCGTGCTCTTGGACGGCGAATTGGTAAATTCCTGCTTGGTGCTCGGTGCCGAGGCCGACGGCGGATCCCTCAACACAATCGAGGGACTCTCCATGGACGGCGTCACCGACCTTCAGGCGGCGTTCTTGACCGCAGGGGCCGTGCAATGTGGTGTCTGCATCCCCGGTCAGGTTATGGCGGCCGAGCAGCTCCTGCGCACGAATCCCGACGCTTCCCGAGAGGAGATTCGAGACGTAATGTCGGGAAACCTCTGCCGATGTGCCAGCTACCAGCGGATCGTCGAGGCGATCCAGGTGGCGGCTGCCGGGAGGCGGACCGATGCCTGACGAGGACCAGGGCTCCTCCTTCCGGGATTCCAGTAGCGGCACCGACCAAGTGGTCGGCCAACCGGTGCTCCGCTACGGCGGGGTCGACCGGGTCACCGGGGCTCAGCGATACCTGAGCGACCTCATGTTCGTCGATGCCGCGCACGTCGCGTTCGCCACGGTCCCCGTCGGATGCGCCGCAATCGATGAGATCGATACCGCGTCAGCGGCGGCGATGCCTGGAGTCATCGCGGTAATCCATGCCGATGACCTTCCGCAGCCTGTGGCGCGGTTCGGGATCTCGCACAAGGACCGGCCGGTGATCGCGACCGAGACGGTCAACTACCACGGAGAGCCTGTCGTTGCAGTTGTCGCCGAGACCTCAGATGAGGCCCGCGCTGCGGCCGACGCCGTCGTAATCCATTACACCGAATTGACTGGCGTGTACGGGCTCGACGTGGCCCTTGCCGACGACGCCCGGTTGGTCCAGGACCCATCGGTGCGTCCCGGCGATGACCTGAACTCGTCCAATGTCCTTGAGCAAGCCGATTACGCATGGGGCGACGTCGACTCGGAAAGCGCGAAATCGCACACCATCGTCGAGAACACGTACACGTTTCCGATGGTCACCCACTTTCCAATCGAGCCCGGCGGAGTGGTCGCGGCACCGACCGACGACGGCGGCGTGGAGGTTCATTCCCCAGTCCAACACCCCTACCTCCTCCAGAGGACCATCGCCGATGTGTGGTCGATACCGCTGTCGCGAGTTCGTGTTATCGCCCCAGATCCCGGCGGGGGTTTCGGCGGAAAACAGACTCCGCGGTACGAGCCCCTGATGGCGTTCCTCGCCCTTCAGACGGGGCGCACTTGCCGCCTCGTTCTCTCCCTCGAAGAGTCGTTCCAGATGATGCGACGATCGGGTTGTCGCATCCACGCTCGTACCGGATTCACAGAATCTGGCGAGCTGACCTTTCACGAGATGCAGGCCGACTTTGTGATCGGGGCCTACGCCGATGTCGCTCCTCGGGTCATGACCAAGGGCAGCTATGTGGGCGCCGGGCCTTATCGGATCCCCGGCGTTTCGATCAGGGCACGTGCGGTCCTGACCAACACCGTTCCCAGTTGCGCCTTCCGAGGGTTCGGTGCCCCCCAGGTCGGATGGGCGACCGAGTCCCAGATCGATGCCGGGGCCCGCGCGTTGGGGCTCGACTCGCTTGAAATTCGCCGACGCAACCTCGTAGAGCACGACGAGGCCTTCATCCGCGGTGACTACGAGGCCCGTGCAGACGGCCGCTGGCATGAGAGCCTTGAGAAGGCGGCGGAGCTAATCGGCTGGCACGAGCCGACACCATCCCGCCGCGGACGAGGCATTTCCGTCGGGATCAAGCCGGGAGCGACAACGGGTCTGTCCCAGAGCCTGGTCCGCCTGCTCTACGACGGCAGTGCGATCGCGTATGCGGGCACGTCGGATATGGGGCAGGGGGCTAGGACCCTCTGGAAGCAGATTCTGGCTGACGAGTTGGGCGTCGATCTGGATCTGATCACCATCATCAGCGGCGACACAAACTCCGTGCCATTCGATCTTCAGACGTCGGCGAGTCGTTCGACCGTGTTCATGGGCAACGCAGTGCTCGCGGCGTGTGAAGACATCCGCGGCCGAGTTCTCGAGCTTTATGCCGAAGCCACCGAGACCATACAGTCGGAGCTTGCCCACTTGCCCGGCCAACTTGTGACGCCGTCAGGGGCCTTCTCGCTGGTCGAGGCAGCCCAGACCGCGCTGGGTGGGCTGCGAGGTGAGTTCGTCGGCCAGGGAACCAGCCGGCTATGGGGCACTAAGGGTCACCCGCTCGGTGGCGACGCGTCGTTCTACGAATTCAACGCCACGGCCATAGAAGTCGAGGTGGATAGCTCCACGGGAGAGATCTTGTTGACCAAGCACGTGACAGTCGGCGATGTAGGGACAGAGATCAATCCATTACAGGTCGTCTCTCAGGATGAAGGCGCCGCGATCATGGGATTGGGTCACAGCCTCATGGAGCAGATGCTGTTCGACGACCACGGCCAGATCCTCAACCTGGGCGCGATCGACTACCGGATCCCGACTTTCAACGACGTCGCGCTCGACATGCAGACTGCATCCATTGAGAACCACGACGGTCCTGGTCCCTACGGGTGCAAGGGAATCAGCGAGGGAGCGCTGCTTTGCACAGCAGGCGCCGTGGGCGCGGCGGTTGCCGACGCGATCGGCACACCGGTTCGCGACCTCCCGATCACCGCGGAACGGGTCTGGCGCACTATCCGCGACGCCAACCGCGACTCGCCGGATTAGTCGTGCGACACCTCACAGCCAGAACAAACTGACAACAACAAAGGAGACAGACCAATGCCGAACACCACCGTGTGCCTCGCAGGTACCCTCGACACGAAAGGCGCTGAGTACGAGTTCGTGCGCGATCGCCTTATCGAAGCTGGCGTCGACGTATTGGTGATCGACTGCGGGGTTCTCGGAACTCCGCACTTCGCCCCCGACATCTCCGCAGACGAGGTCGCCAGCGCGGCCGAGATCGACCTCGCTGATTTCCGTGCTGGCGTCGAAGGCGCCGGAGGACGCGTCGCCGCAGTTGAGAGCATGGGCGAGGGCCTCGCCACCGTGCTTGGCGACCTCGTTTCGAGCGGACGAATTCAAGGTGTGATGGGCTTGGGTGGGTCCGGCGGCACCTACCTCCTCACCGATGCCTTCCGGACGTTACCGCTCGGCTTTCCAAAGCTCATGGTCTCGACCATGGCGTCGGGCGACGTCCGTCCCTATGTCGGGCATTCCGACATGCACATGGCCAACGCGGTGACCGACATTGCCGGTATCAACAACGTCTCCAAGCTGGTCCTGTCCAATGCCGCAGGATCGATCGCGGGGATGGCTCAGGGATACGAGGCCACTAAGGCGTTGGCCACCGAAGGTGAGCCGCTGATCGCCATCTCGATGTTCGGAGTAACAACCCCTGGCGTGATGCGGATACGTGAACAACTCGAAGCCGAGGGATTCCAGGTCGTTACCTTCCATGCCGTTGGAGAGGGTGCTGGCATGGAGCACCTCATTGATGAGGGCATCATCGACGGACTCATCGACTTCACGCTGGCTGAATTGCTCAACACCTGGAATGACGGCATCTTCTGTCTCGACATCGAGCGGATGTCGGCCGCGACTCGCAACAGCATTCCGCTCGTGGTGGTTCCAGGCGCAATCGAGTGTTTCAACTTTGCGGCGCCCGAGACTATTCCCGAGAAGTACAACACCCCTGAGCGCAACATCATTCTTCACAACCCCAACATCACCTCGCTGCTCGCGACCCCCGACGAGATGACTCGACTAGGTGAATATCTGGCCGATCACGTGAACCGAAGCATTGGGCCTAAAGCAGTTGCCCTGCCCCTCCAGGGCCTCGATAACTACTTCAAGGAGGGCAGCCAATGGCACGGGGTGGACATCACGCCGCTGTTCGACGCCATTCGCTCAACTCTCGATCCGTCCACTGAACTTGTCGAGATGGAAAACCTCATCAACGACGAACCCTTCGCCGACGCGGTCTTCGATTTGTTCATGGAACGCTGGAAGCAGGCGCAGGCCCAGTGAGTGCTGGCCACGATGGGATGGGGCGACCGCGATGACCTCTGAAGGCGGCCGGGCTGTGCAGGCGGTTCTACTTCGGCACGGCCAAGTCGCCCACCACCGCAGCGATGTGGGTCTCACCGATCTCGGGGTTGCCCAGTCCGAGGCCGCTGGTCGCTGGTTTGCAGAAGGGGGCGTTGAGATCGAGTGCCTGCTTAGCGGCGAGACTGCACGGACCCTCGACACGGCAACCGCGTTCGCAGCCGGTTATCGCGGCGTGGCCGGTTCCCCCGAACTCCCTGAGCCCGCGGTGAGCTTCGCTCTCCGAAACCCCGACCTCTACCTTGGAGGACATCGCGTCAATATCGCGGAGGGGGCTAAGGCAATCGCCGGGCAGGCACCAGGCGTCAGCGCCGAGGACGTGGTCCGTTCTCCGTTCTTCGGCGAACTGATCAGCGCCGAAGAGCGGGTCGGCTACTGGCTGAAACATCCGAATCCGCCCGGAGAGGACGCCCACGCCGTCGCGCGGCGGATCGTGTCGTTCGTCCGGAGCCTCGGCGACGGTGCCGGGCGGGCGGGAGCAACCATCGTGGCCATCACCCACTCGCCAGTGCTCAGGGCCGTTCGGCTTGGATTCCAAAACGTCTACACGCGTGAGCCCCCTTTCCTCCATGGCTTCTCCCTTATCGCTGGCCGAACCGGCGATATCTCGTTCTCTTTGTTTGAAACCGACACAGGGGAGATCCCGGCGACGTCAAAGCCGGGACCCGGATTCGGGGAAACCTGATGCGATCCGCAATCATCACCTGCGCGCCAACGGGCGCCATCCACACTCCCTCGATGTCGCCCTACCTGCCCGTTACACCGGGTGAGATCGCCACTGCCGCCATCGGGGCTGCCGAGGCTGGCGCCGCGGTCGTACACCTCCACGTGCGTGATCCTGAGGATGGTCACCCGGTCCAGGATGTCGGCCTGTTCCGGGAGCTTCTAGATCACATTAGGAGCGAGAGTGAAGTGGTCATCAACGTCACCACTGGCGGCAGTCCCCACATGACCATTGATGAGCGCATTCGCCCGGCATTGGAACTCGCGCCCGAACTCGCCTCGCTCAACATGGGCACTATGAATTTTGGCCTATACCCCATGCTGGAGCGCTTCACCGACTTTCGCTATGACTGGGAACGCGTCCACCTAGGGAATAAGGCCTTGATCTTCCGGAACTCCTTCGAGGACATCGAGCGCATCCTCAAGTCCTGCGGAGATCAAGGCACCCGGTTCGAGTTCGAGTGCTACGACACCGCCCACCTCTACAATCTGGCCCACTTCGTCGACCGTGGCCTCGTGGAGCCCCCGTTCTTTGTGCAGTCCGTGTTCGGCATTCTCGGGGGGATGGGAGCCGATGTTGATGATGTGATACATCAACGCCGCACAGCTGAACGGCTCTTCGGCGACGACTTCGAGTGGTCGGTACTCGGCGCAGGTGCGGCTCAGATCCGTGTTGCCGCCCTTTCGCTCGCACTGGGCGACAATGCACGCGTGGGCCTCGAGGACTCATTGTGGGACGGCCCGGGCCACCTCGCTGAGGCTAACCGGGACCAGGTCGAACGGGTCCGAATGCTGGCCGAAGCTGTCCATCGTAGTATTGCTTCTCCGACGGAGGCTCGTGAGCGCCTACGGCTACGCGGTGTAGCATGACCAGAATCAATCGATAATCGAAAGCCCACCCAGGAATTCGCCTCTTATGGTCCTCGACAGTTCCGTCCTCGGTTCCGAACCTCTCTCGACCACAACCAAGCGTCTCCTCCTCGACCGGATAGTCAAGGGCGAGCTCGTGCCAGGGGAGCGTATCGTCGAGAGCCGTCTGGCGAAGGAGCTCGAGATAAGTCAGTCCCCGGTTCGTGAAGCGCTTCGCGACTTGGCGGCCGCCGGTCTTGTTGAGATCGAGTCACGGCGAGGGGCGCGAGTCCGAAAGCCGACGAATAGCGAGCTCTGCGATGTCAGCGAAGTGCGGGCCGAGATCGACGCGCTGGCGGCCCGGCTCGCGGCCGAACGGCTGGACGACGAAACTATCGAGGCGCTCCAGAGCGCGCATCAGCTCATGTCTGATCGACTCGAAGCTGGTGACTATGTCGGAATGACTGAGGCAGACGCCGAATTTCATCGAATCATTGTCCGAGCATCGGGGAACGGTGCAGCTGAAAGGGTATTCGGACAACTCGAGCCGTTTGCCCGCACCTTTATCACGCTCACGTCTCCCAACGTGCCGCTACGAGGGATTCTGGCCCAGCACAGCGGCATCCTTGAGGCACTCATCCAGCGCGATCCGGACTTGGCTGCTAGCCGAGCGAGAGCGCACCAGCTCAGTGTGCGAAAGATGTTCTTTCAAGCCGACCACGGCGAGCAATCATCTTGACCATCCACTGAGTCTTTGTGATAATCGATTATCGACTAGCGAGGGGGCTGGGGGGGCCAAGATGTCGACGACCGCTTTGCAACTGAATCACGCGGGCGGATGTCTTTCGTGACCTCCCAGACGTCGGAAGCATCGACGAATCCGGAGACGGTGGTTCCACCCGGAGAGCGCAAAGGCTGGTCTAAGTTCGGTCTCTCGCCGGGATGGGCCATCAGCGTCGTCGTCGGAGTGGTCGTTGTGGTTCTAGCGACGTTGTTCGACTTCTGGGCCACGACTTTCGTGGTGGGCGCGACCGAGAACGCCCCGCTGGTGCTCGCCGCCTTCGGATTTGCCCTGCTTTACCGCCTCACCGGCCTCCTGAACGTCGCCTACGCCGAGACCATCACGCTTGGCGCATACTTCGCGGTCTGGATGAACAACTCGTGGGGGTTGGGTTTTTACGTCGTGCTTCTCCCCGCCGGCCTGCTTGCCGGTGTGCTCAGTGTCGTCACTTACCTCGTAATATTCCGCTTTGCCAAGGGACGGCGCGTGGGCAACCTCGAGATGATCGTCATCTCATTCGGGTTGTCGATCTTCCTGCAACACGCGTTGCAGTTCGTATTTGGCTATCGCAGACGGGCCTTTGATATCCCGCCTCCCAACACGATTGAAGTGTTCGGTGTCGGGGTCTCCTCGTTCCGATTGCTGGCGCTCGCGAGCGTTGCCGCGTTGACGACCATCGTGTACCAGTTCATCCAGCGTACGAGCTTTGGGCTTCAAATCCGTGCCCTGGCCAGTAACGAGGGTTTGGCGCAGGCGAGTGGGGTTCGGCCGCTCCGCGTGACCATCTTGATCTGGTTCGTCGCCGGGTTGTGCGGTGGTCTGGCCGGCGTATTCTACGGAGCGGGAGCCTCAGTAGAGTCCTTCCTCGGCATAGACGAACTCCTCTTGATCCTGCTTGTGGTGCTGGTCGGTGGAATCTGGGGCCTTCTCGGCGTCGTGGTGGTCGGCATGGCCACTGGGGTCGCCCTGACCGGGATCACGCTGGAATACGGCAACAGCCTTTACGCGGAACTTGTCCTCGTCGTCGCCTTTCTCGGTGTGCTCAAGTTCCGTGGTCGTCGGCTCACCGACGGATCGAAGGTTTGACGATGAACCTCGACTGGCTCGACGCGTTCCTCATCTTCGGTGCCTTCAAGGTCGTGGAGATCATGGGCCTTGGCCTCTTGGTGCACCTCCAGCTCGGCTTGACCCGGGTCGCGAACTTCGGGGTCGTGGGCTTTTGGGGCGTGGGGTTGTATGCGTTCGGCGTTGCCCATCTGAAAATTGATTGGCCATTCGGGGACCCATACCAGTTCCTCGTGTGTGCGGCGATCGCGACGATTGTGGCCGCGGCAGCTGGCCTAGTCGTCGGATGGTTGATCTCAGATCTCGACGACGACGGAACACTCGTCGGAACCCTCGGCTTCGCCACGATTGTGGTGATCCTTGCGACTACGCAACAAGGGTTGACGGGAGGGGCGCTGGGCCTCGGTGGCCTTGGCTTTCCCTACGATTTCAGTCGGGTGAAGACCCACGAGTTCACGTGGTTGCTGATTACAGCAGCAGTGGTGGCCCTGATCTTTGCCTACGCCTGGAGGGTCCACCGCACGCCCCACGGCCGTTTGTTGATTGCAGTTGGCGCCAACGAAGCGCTGGCGCGCAGCCTTGGAAAATCCGCGACCGCGGCCAGGCTCCGCATGATGATGGTCACGTCGGGGGCCATGGGCCTACTCGGTGCGATGCACGGGGTTATGGTGCGATCGCTGGAAATCAACAGTCTTGATGTCAGCGTGACTCTGGCTGCTCTGGCGGCGTTGATACTCGGCGGCACGGCCCGGGTGTTCGGGGCTGTCGTCGGCGTCTTGCTGACTGTCGCCCTCTTCGACATCGTGATCCAGTTCTATCTCCCGATTCCAGACGGGTGGAACACCCAGGCTCTCCCCGTGGCCCGTGAGGCCGTGTTCGGAGCCGCCATCGTTCTCATGTTGATATTCCGGCCACAAGGACTGCTCGGACAGATGCGGCGTCCGGCGCTCATGCGGAGGCTCCACGGTGACTGGTGAGGACCTCCGGCCGCAGATTCTTGTTCGCGACGTCTCCAAGTCGTTCTCGGGCCGCGTTGTGGTCGACGTTGACGAGCTCGTGCTCGGGGATGTCCCGGTGGAAGGATTGCTTGGTCCCAACGGTGCCGGCAAAACAACGCTGATGCGCCTAATCATGCACTCCATCCCGCTGGACGGGGGTACGGTCACTCTTAGCCGTCCTGGACAGCGCGATGTGTTGCTGTCCGCCACTCGCACTAGCCAGATGGCAGGGCTTGGCGTTGTCAAGTCGACACAGGTGATCACCGACTTCGAACACCTCACCATCCTCGACTCCGCGCTACTAGCGGTGACCGAGGCGCGCTATGAGCGCCCCTTCGCTGCGGCGGCCGATCGAACCGTGCGCAAGCGACACGAAGAAGAGATCCGACACTGGCTCGATTACTTCGGCTTCGATGATCCGCTAGCCGTCGCCCTTTCAGGCGGAGACAAGAAGTTGCTCGACATCGTGCGCTGCCTCTTGCTTGAGCCCGCAGTTCTTCTGTTGGACGAGCCGACTGCCGGTCTTTCGGAAGACCACACGGAGCGGGTGAAGGCCGCTGTTCGACAGCTCGCCAGCAGGGGCACGTCTGTGGTGATCGTCGAGCACGACCTCGATGTGATCTGGGACCTGTGCGATGAGGTGATCTTCATGGCTGAGGGGAAAGTTCTCCTAAAGGACAAACCCGCTACGATTCGGGCTAACCCAACGGTGGTCGAGAGCTACTTGGGGGCCGGAAGTGCGTGAACAAGCGGTGGCCCATAGTGGCGGAGCATCCGTGACGCCGGCAGTGTCCGTAAACGGGCTCTCGAGCGGATACGGCAGCGTGGCAGTACTCCACGAAGTCGATTTCACCGTAGGCCACGAGATCTTTGCTGTCCTGGGTGCGAACGGTGCTGGAAAGACAACGCTGCTCACAACGCTTGCCGGGCTCCTACCAGCTCTTTCGGGCTCCATCGCCTATCACGGAACCGACGTCACGAACCTCGCGGCGTCGGAGTCAGCGCGCCTCGGTGTTGGCTACGTTCCCCAGGAGGCCGCGGTATTCCCAGATCTGTCCGTTCTTGAGAACCTCACTGTCGGCGGGATGATCGGCACTAGACCTCACGAGGAACGTCTCGATGAAGTGTTCGAGACGTTTCCCGATCTGCGCGGCAAGCTTCATCTCCGGGCAGGGAATCTCAGCGGCGGGGAGTCGAGGATGGTGGCTTGCGGTCGTGCCCTGATGCAGGACCCGACCGTGTTGCTACTCGACGAACCCACGGCTGGCCTGTCACCGCTATACCTTGAACTCTTCTTCGAGAAAGTCGCCGAAATACACCGCACACGCGGCGTGTCCATCGTGCTGACGGAGCAGAACGCAACCCAAGCCCTCGGCATTGCCGACCGGGTGATGGTCCTCAGCCTCGGCGTCGGCTCGGAGCCGATGGCTGCCGACGCTGTCACCACCGAACTACTACGAGAGGGATATCAGATCTAGCTCCCTGGGGAGCCAGAGCTTGGGCCTCTACCAGGGCCCAAGCAGTCAAGAAAAGGAGACCAACCATGAAGACCAAAAAAAGGTGGATGCAGGTCATTGCCCTGATCTTCGGGTTAGTGCTGATTGCCAGCGCCTGTGGAAACGATGACGACGCCCCGAGTTCCGTCGAGCCGTCGGCGCCCGATTCCTCCGCTGATGCTGGCGATACCGCTGACGCTGGCGATACCGCTGATGATGACGATACCGCTGACGCTGGCGATACCGCCGACGAGGGTGCAGCGCCGTCCGATGAACCTGTGACAGTGTGCGAGCTTGCCTACTACACAGGCGAGTTCGGCGCGTATGGCCCATCCCTGACCGCCGACGTGCGGTTCCCGATCGAGGAGGTGATCAATCAGGATCCGCCCCTCGGCAGAGAATGGAGACTTGTATCGGAGGATCTCGGGACGGTCGGTGAGCCGCAGGCGGCCCGGGCGTGCTTGGACCTCCACGACGCGGACGTCATCGTCAGTATCGCCCACGGATACCGTACGTACCGGCCCTTCATGATTGAGCACTGGGCCGAGAACGACAGTCCGATCGTGCCATCCGTCCACGGCGGGGCAATTCCGGGCAACCTCGGTGGAACCGCGTCGGAACCGATTTTCCGTGCCCAGGGCTTGGACGAGGCGCTTGGTACAACAGGCATCCTGTATGCGGAGTCGATCGGTGCCAATTCGGTTGTCATCTTCGCGACCCAGGTTGAGGGCTTCCAGCTTGCCGCCAATGCGGCTCAGGCCGCTGCCGAAAGCGTCGGAATCGATGTGCTGGACCGAATAGATGCGCCTGCCGAGGAGCCTTCGTATCGGGCGCAGGTAGAGCGCATCGCAGACCTAAATCCGGACGTGGTCATCCTCCAGGTAGGCCCGGTCGAGGCAGGTACCATCATCAAGCAGGCCGCCGAAGCAGGCTTGTCGCTCGAGTGGATTGGCGAGACCGGCATGGTGCTGCAAGAGTTCGTCGAGACTATGGGAGTCGATGTCATCGACACCCAGCAGGGCATCGGCTTTGCTGCGTTTACGTTTGACGATTCGACGCCTGCATGGGATTACTTCTCGGCTGCTTGGGACGGCGCTCCTGGCTATGGCGACGAGTTCGGCCCGGCGACCGACCTCTATCACTTCTCGACCTACGACGTTTTGGTCCACACGGCCCTGGCGGTTGAAGCCGCCGGCTCTTTGAATGCGTCGGAATGGGTTCCGGCGATGCGGGCGGTCGGCTCTGCTCCGGGCACCGTGTGCTACACGTACCTGGACTGCCTGGCGTTGATCCGAGCTGGCGAGGACGTTGACTACGAAGGTGTGACCGGTTCTGGCGACTACACCGCGGGCGGCGTGAACAACGTGACGTCGGCGTACACCCCATTCAACTCCGACGGAACCACGGGAACCGCCGTGATCCTTGACCCAGTTCGCTCGCTGGAGATCATCGACGCCATCGCTACACAAGCGGAGTGCGACGACGACAACAACTGCGAGTGGTAATGGTCCTGGCGTAGCCAACCACCAACCGTCGGAATGGGCGGCATGGCGATCCCCTCTGCGCCATTGCCGTCCGTTCCGACGAGGCCCCTTAATCACTAAAGGCAAGATGAATGGATCACGAAACCCCTCACCGCGACAAAGAACGCGGGCCTGCGGCATTCCAAGCGAATGACGCACTGCTCGACGCATTGCGAATCCCCCAGCAGGGCCGGGTCTTCTCACTTGCCTTGCCGCGATTCCATGGCATGCCTCTCTTTGCGTCGCATCCGCCGTTCGAGGTGTCGATGTATCGGACGCCGCTGGGGCTGCGCGGGGACAGAGAGGAGCCGTGGGGTCCGGTGAACGAGGTAAATCTCGGCTACATGGCGGAAGTAACCAGCGGGACTTCACACTCTGGTGCCCACGTCGATGCCCTCGCTCACATGACCATTGGGCCCGACGACCACTGGTACGCCGGAGTTTCCGCTCACGAACACCTCGGAGATCGCGGCCCCAAAATCGGCGATGCCAGCAAGCTGCCCCACTTCGTGACGCGGGGCGTTCTATTGGACGTGCCGGGCCATCGCGGCATTGATGCCCTTCCGGCCGGTGAACCGATCGATGCCGGCGAGCTTCAAGCCGTCGCGCATCGCCAAGGGACTGAGGTCCGCCGCGGCGACATTGTCATGATCCGCACCGGCTACCTCTCGAAGTGGCCGGACCCAGAGGCCCTGGCTCGGCATCGGACCGCTGGCCCCGACATCTCCGCTGCCAGATGGCTACTCGAAGTAGGCGTCGTCGCCACCGGTACCGACACCGAGACCTACGAAGTCCAACCAGCCCCCGACCTTGGTTCCCCAGCCAACCCGCAGCCGGTCCATACTCTTCTGCTCATTGAGGAAGGCATCTATCTCTTTGAGTCGATCTACCTCGAGGAGATTGCACGCGAGGGCGTCTACGAATTCCTCTTTATTGCCCTCCCAACGAAGATCGAGGGCGGAACCGGATCGATGCTCGATCCGGTCGCGATCATTTAGAATGGAGAACGCATGAAGGCGCTCGTCCTTAGCGCACCCAACGATTTCGGGGTCGCAGAGGTGCCCGATCCGCAACCCGGCCCGCTCGAAGTGCTTTGTCGAGTCGAACGAATCGGGATCTGCGGCACTGACGTCCATATGGTGCAGGGCCATTACGACAACTGGCCCGCCTACTATCCGTTCATCCCAGGGCACGAATGGTCCGGTCAGGTTGTCGAGCTGGGTCAAGGTGCGGATGAATTTGGCTGGGCCGTTGGTGACCGCGTAGCCGGTTCGTCCCATGCTGGCTGCATGCACTGTCCGAAGTGCATTGAAGGTCGCTACAACCTCTGCCTCAACTACGGGCAATCGCAAGTCCATAGCCACTATGGCCACACGGCGCAGGGCGCCTATGCCGACTACGTCGTTCACTCGATCCGGAGTGTGTTCAAATTGCCCGATGCTATGAGCTACGACCTCGGCGCGGTGACGGATCCGGCGTCCATCGGCTTGCATTGCGCTCATCGGGGCGGCGTCGAAACGGGACAGACCGTAGCGGTCGTCGGCGCAGGGCCAGTGGGCATTCTCGCAGCAGATGCGGCCAGAGCGCTGGGCGCGAGCAAGGTCATCGTCGCAGGGCGCGGTGCGCGACTCAGTGTCGTAGAGAAATTCGGGTTCGAGGGTTTCGACACGTCCTTGCCAGATGGTCTCGATCGTTTTCGCGAACTCGTTCCGTACGGGGCTGATGTCGTTTTGGACGCAGCGGGCACGCCCCAGACAATTGCGCTGGCTCTGTCGATGCTCGGCCGAGGTGGACGATGTTCCGCGGTAGGGATTCCCATCGAAGACGTGTCGCTCTCACTGGCTCCGCTTGTTCTCGACGAGCTGGAATTGGTGGGGAGCCGTGCCGTGGCCGGTGAGATGCAGGCGACCCTGGACTTCATCGCCGACGGGCGGATTCGAGCCGGGGAGATCATCACCCATCGGTATCCGCTCGACGAGTTCGGCAAGGCTCTAGAAGTGACCGATAGGCGGATCGATGGGGCGATGAAGGTCCTCATCGACAACAGCCTGGACTGAAGCGACTGGCGTGCGCATCCCTGCTTTTGGCCCATGAGCCAGACGCCCGCGATCGCTGACGACGTGGTGTGGCGTCCGCCACCTGATGCGTGGGCGGGTTCCCGCATGGGGCAGTTCGCTGAGCGCTACCAACCGGCGGCATTGGGCGACTACGAGGCCCTATGGCGGTGGTCGGTTGAAGAACCCGGTGATTTCTGGGCCTCAGTCTGGGATTACCTCGAGATCGATGCGACGCAGGCGCCCCGGTCGGTCATCAGCGGCGGCCCCATGCCCTACACAACGTGGTTCGACGGCGCGACCCTGAACTACGCGGAGCATATTTTGCGCGGAAACGGGCTCAGCGACACCGATGTTGCCGCAGTCGGGAGGTCCCAGACGCGCCCTGCTCAAGAACTCAGCTTGGGCGAGCTGCGCGAGAAGGTCCGGCGAGCAGCCGCCGGCCTGCGACGGCTCGGCGTTGGACCTGGAGATCGCGTGGTCGCGCTGCTGCCGAACATTCCCGAGACTTTCGTCGCCTTTCTCGCAACCGCGTCAATCGGGGCGGCATGGGCCTCTTGCGCGCCCGAGTTTGGAGCCCGCGGCGTCCTCGATCGTTGGACCCAGGTCCAACCCAAAGTGCTTCTCGCGGTCGACGGTTACCGATATGGCACCAAGCCAATCGACATCTCGGGCGTCGTAGATCAGATTCGACGGGGCCTGCCGTCAGTGCAGAGCACCGTATTGCTGCCGTATCTCGATCCGGATGCCACCATTTCGGGGGACGTCCAGAGATGGTCCGACCTGACTGCCGATACGACCGAGCCGTTGCGATTCGAGCCGGTCCCATTTGCCCACCCTCTTTACATCCTCTCCTCGTCGGGCACGACTGGACGGCCGAAACAGATCGTCCACGGGCATGGAGGAATCCTGCTCGAACACGGCAAGCAACTCGCGCTTCATCACGATCTCGGACCCGGAGACCGGTTCTTCTGGTTTTCGACAACGGGCTGGATGATGTGGAACTACCTGATGTCGGGGCTGCTGGCGGGGGCGTCGATCGTCATGTTCGACGGTGATCCCGCTTCGCCGACCTTGGACACTCTGTGGTCGATCGTCGAGCAGAGCGCCGTGACACTCGCCGGATTCTCGGCCCCCTTCCTCATGGCGTGCCGCAGCGCAGGCTTGCGTCCTGGGGAAACGCTGGACCTACGCCGCTTGCGGGAAATTGGTTCGACTGGGGCGCCCCTTCCCGACGCGGGATACCGCTGGATTTCCGAGGCCGTTGCTCCAATGCCAGTCTCCAACATCAGCGGCGGGACCGATGTGTGCAGTGCGTTTGTCGGCGGGGCGCCCGTGCTGCCCGTTCGGTCGGGTGTCATCGCGTGCCGTCAGCTGGGATGGCGAGTGGATGCGTTCGATCCTGATGGACAACCGCTGCGGGAAATTGATGGCGAACTCGTGATCACCGGTCCAGCACCTTCGATGCCGGTGGGCTTGTGGGGCGACGAGGATCGCCGGCGCTATCGGGCGTCGTATTTCGAGTCATTCGACGGCGTCTGGTCCCATGGCGATTGGATCACGATTTTCGATGATGGCTCGTGTGTTATCAGTGGTCGTTCCGACGCCACCCTCAATCGCGGCGGAGTGCGACTCGGCACAGCAGACTTCTACTCGGTCATCGAGGAACACGACATGGTCGACGACTCGCTCGTGGTGCATCTTGAAGACGACCAAGGCGGGCTCGGCGATCTGCTGGCGTTCGTTGTGTTGCGAGATGGGCAGGAGCTGACTGAAGAGCTCCGCGAGTGGTTGCGTACGAGGCTGCGCGCCGAACTGTCGCCACGCCACGTACCGGATGAGATTCAGGCCGCGCCTGTCATCCCGCGCACCATCTCGGGCAAGAAGCTCGAGGTCCCCGTGAAACGCATCTTGTTGGGTGCAGCCGCCTCTCAGGTCGCATCGGCCAGCGCTCTTCAGGACCCGAATTCGCTGCACTACTTCGAGGCGTTCGGACAGAGATGGCGAGACAATGCACACGGGAGAACCGCATGAGCACCCCTTCCTACGATCGCAGCGGGCAAGCTGATAACTCCTTCTATGACCTGAGGGAATATGAAATGGGCACCGGCTAGGACCAAAGCTCGTCGCGGAGTTTGGTGCGGAGGACTTTTCCGGTGGGGTCGCGGTCGACGGCGGGACGGATGATGTAGCGGCGGGGGCGCTTGTAGCCGGCCAGGTGTTCGGCGCAGGCAGCGTTGATGGCCGCGATTACGTCGTTATCGGCGAAGCCGTCAACCACGGCCAGATACACCACCACCTGCTCGCCCCGGTCGGGGTCGGGCCCGCCCACCGCGCAGGCGTCGGCCACCCCGTCCACCGCGAACACCACGTCTTCGATCTCGGCGGGGTAGATGTTCACCCCGGCGGCCACGATCACCTCGGAGCTGCGGCCTGAAAGGTATAGATAGCCGTCCTCATCGAGGTAGCCGATGTCGCCCACCGAGAAGAACCCGGAGTCGTTGTAGGCGTCTTCGGTCTTGTCGTCGGCGTTGATGTAACGGAAGTAGCGCCCCTCGGGACGGCGGAAGTACACCGTGCCCGGCTCGCCGGGCCCCAGAATCTCGCCGTCGCCGCCCACGATCTGGATGGCCAGCTCGCCGATGGGGGTGCCCACAGTGCCCGGCCGGGCTAGCCACTCAGTCGAGCTGCACATAGTCATGCCGCCCTCGGTGAAGCCGTAGTATTCGGTGAATATCGGCCCCCACCATTCGATCATGCGCTCCTTGAGCGGAACCGGGCAGGGCTCGCCGCCGTGCAGGACGGTGGCCAGGCGGGAGTGGTCCACCTCAGCTTTGCGCTCGTCGGGCAGCCCTAGAAGCTGGCGGAACATGGTGGGCACCATGATGGAGGCGGTCACCCCATCGTTGATGACGTCCACCGCCCGATCGGCATCCCACCGACCCATGATCCGCATGGGGGCGCCGTTGGCCAGTGCTCCCAGGGCAAACGCCAGGGGAGCGCCGTGGAAGAGCTGGGCGACCATTAGGTGCTTCCCGTCGCGGGGCAGACCCAGCCCTTGAGCCCCAAGTGATGAGAACTCCCACCACTGCTCGAAGGTGGACTCCGAGTCCAGGGTGCGCTCCACCCCTTTTGGCCGACCGGTGGTGCCCGAGGTGTAGGGGATGCGGTATCCGGTGCCCCCGGCTGGGAACGGAGTTGGATCTTGGGCGTCGACCCAGGCGTCGAAGTCGCCGTCGATCCACACCACTGGCCGGTCGCCGGCTGCGTCTCGGGCCGCGGGGGAGTCGGTTGCCACCAGGGCTGAACCGGCGTCGTCCAGCACATAGGCGATCTCGGTAGCCGTCCAGTTGGTCTTGATCGGGGTCATCTTCAGCCCGGCCCGGAAGCAGGCCAGCATGACCTCCACGAACTCGGTGCGATTGGAGCACACCAGCCCCACGTGATCCCCTGGTGAGGCCCCGGCGGCCATCAGCCCTCGCCCGATGGCATGGGTACGGCGATCCAGCTCAGCCCAGGTTATCTGGTGGAAGTCGTCCTCCAGTGCCAGCTCATCATGGTCTCGCCGGGCCAACTCCGACAGCTTCGAGGGTTTGCTCACCGCATCGACAATACTGATCCCGTTTGCCGCCACACTCGTTCACCGGGGTGTCTGGCGTCTCATTAGGCGGCTACTATGTTCCTCATCGCGGACTGGATTTCCGAGGCGCACGACGAGATTTCGGGGCCGGTGTGAGCGGCGCCCTGTCTTTGGCGGTTGCCAACCGTATTACTGACGCCGCGCTGGCCGCTGCGGCCGAGCGCGGCTTCCCACCGATGACGGTTGTAGTGCTCGACGCGGGCGGGCACATACTGGTGGTCAAGCGCGACGAGCGGTCCGGCATCGGCCGGTTTGAGATCGCCATGGGCAAGGCCCACGGCTGTCTCGCCATGGGCTTCGGCGGCCGCGAGCTAGCTCGGCGAGCTGATGCCGTGCCGAAGTTCTTCACCTCCCTTGCTCCGCTTCTGCCCCACGGGATTGTGCCGGTCGCCGGCGGGGTGCTCATCCGCGAAGACGAAGGGACTCTCCTCGGATCCGTAGGCATCAGCGGAGGAACGTCCGATGAAGACGACATCTGTGCCATCGTCGGGATCACCTCGGTGGATCTTGTCGCTGACGCCGGAGATGCGAAATGATCGGACGGCACGGCGGTGGTGCCGTCCTCTTCGAGAACGTGCAGATCTTCGACGGCTCCGGTGCTGAGCGCTTCCCGGGTTCCGTCTTGGTGCGTGGCAATCGCATCCATCAAGTTGTCGTCGGGAGTGAGACGATCGACGCGCCCGAGGCCATGGCCGTCGACGGTCGTGGCGGCACCCTCATGCCCGGTATGGTCGAGGGGCACGCTCACCTCACCTGGCCGTCATCGATCGAGCAGATCGTCAACGCAATGGCACTCCCGATCGAGGAGCACATGCTCACCACCGCGGTGAACGCACGCATCACCCTCGAAGCCGGCTTCACCAGCGCCTACTCAGCCGGGTCGCTCGGTGAGCGGATGGAGGTAGCTCTACGTGACCACATCGACGACGGCCGCCTGCCGGGGCCGCGACTGCGCGCCTCGGCAATGGAAAAAGGCGTAGAAGGGATCATGGGGGTGCCCGAGGGGCACGATCCGACCCATGACCGCAGCATTCCGGGTCTTCAGCGGTACGTACGCGACATGGCCGACCTCGGCGTCGACACCATCAAACTGCTCATGTCCAGCGACGAAGGGTTCAGCCCTGGCGGCGCCAACGTGTTGATGTACTCCGAGGAAGAAGCCCAGGCGGTGGGCGTGGCTGCTCGCGAGGCGGGCATGTGGTTGGCCTGCCACGCCCAAGCTGCCGAGGCGGTAAAGCGGGCCGTGCGGGCCGGCTTTCGGTGCATCTACCACTGCACCCTCGCCGACGAGGAGGCGCTCGACATGCTCGAGGAGCATCGAGATGAGCTGTTCGTGGCGCCGGCACCGGGGCTGCTCTATTCCCGCATCTACGAGGCCGAGGAATTCGGCATCGACCGTGAGACCGCAGAGCGGATGGGCGCGGTCTCTGGTCTCGAGTCCATGGAGAGGATCTACCCCGAGATGAAGCGCCGCGGCATCCGCGTCGTCCCTGGGGGCGACTACGGCTTCCCGTACAACCCTGTCGGACGCAATGCGCGCGATCTCCAGCTCTTCGTCGATCTCTTCGGTTACACACCGGTCGAAGTGCTGGTGGCTGCAACGAAGACCGCCGGCGAGATGGTCGGTTTCGATGTCGGTACCATAGAGGAGCTCCGACTGGCCGACCTGCTGCTCATTGATGGGGACCCGACTGTCGATATCTCAATCCTTCAGGACAGCGCGCGAATCGTCGCCGTGATGCAAGACGGATCATTCCACCGGGCGCCCCCCTGGCAGTCCTTCGCGGTAAACAGCCAAGACCACGGCCAATAGCTCAAGTTGGCTCGCGGCCGAGGCCAATTTGGCGGGCGATGATGTTGCGCTGGATCTCGCTGGAGCCGGCGCCGATGGTGCCGAGGCGGGCGTTTCGCCAGTGGAGTTGCATGTTGGAGTCGAGGGTGTAGCCGTAGCCGCCCATCACCTGCATTCCGGTGTAGCTGGCCCGCATCATGGCCTCGCTGATCCACAGCTTGGCCATCGACACCTCAAGGGCGCACTGCTCGCCCGCGGCGATGCGCCGGGCCAGGTCCCAGGTGAGGGTGCGGGCGATGTTCACGTCCACCGCCACATCGGCCAGCATGTGCTGTATGGCCTGAAAGCGGCCAATAGCCTGGCCGAACTGCTCCCGGGTGTTGGCGTAATCGACGGCCTCCTCCAAGATGGCCTCCATCGGCCCGAGGTTGATGGGCAGCGAGGAGAACCGCTCCCGCTCCAGGTTGGCCTGGAGGTTGCGGTGTCCTTGGCCCTCGGTGCCCAGGATGTTGGCCACCGGGATTCGGACATCGGAGTAGGTGACCATGTTGGTGCCGCTGGCCCGCTCGCCGATGGTCTCGATGGGGGTGATCTCGATGCCGGGGCTGGAGAGGTTTACCACGAAGAATGTGATGCCGTCTTGTTTCCTTGGCTCATCGGACGTTCGGGTGGCCAGCAGCACGTAGTCGGCGTGGCGGGCAAAGGAGTTCCACATCTTGGTGCCGTTCACCACGAACTCGTCGCCGTCGCGCACCGCCCGGCATTTCAGGTTGAAGGCGTCTGAACCGGCGTCGGGCTCGCTGAGCGAGAAGCAGAACTTGTACTGCCCGCTGGCGATGCCGGGTAGGAACCGCTCGCGCTGCTCCTCGGTGCCGTAGATCTGCAATCCCACCGACGCGTGGATGGCCGACCGGTAGACCATGATGGCGAACGACATCATGGCCCGGCTGAGCTCGTGCAAAACGATGGCTACCTCCACGATGCCGCCGCCTTGGCCGCCGTATTGCTCGGGGATGCCCACCCCCATGAACCCGGCGTCGGCGAACCGCTGGTAGGTGTCCAGCGGGGGCTCGCCCTTGATGTCCCACTCCCGGGCGAACCCGTCGGGCATTTCTTTGGCGGCAAACGCCCGCACCGATTCCCGCAACATCTCCTGTTCGGGGGTGAAGTTCATTGGCGCCTCGCTGGGTGGACGATGCTCAGTGGCCGCCGATGAGCACGTCGACGGCGGTGACCCCAGAAGTATGCACGATGAGCGGGTTGATCTCGGCCTCCGTGTGGTCGCGGGCCGCGATGTGCCCCAGTCGCACCAGCACCTCGGCGGCGGCTTGTCGGTCGCGGCCCGGCTCGCCCCGGTATCCATCCAGCAGCGCGCCTACCTTGGTGGCGTCCAAGAGGGCGTGGGCGTCGGCCATGCTCAGCGGGGCCGGGGCGATGGCCACATCGTCGACCAACTCGGTGAACACGCCACCGAGTCCGGCCACCACGCAGGGACCGGCCTCGGGGTCGATCCGGGTACCGACAATCAGCTCCACGCCGGGATCGGACATGGACTGGACCACCACCGCGGCGTCGGCCAAGCCCAACTCCTTGCCGCGAGCCTCTAGTCGGGCGGCGGAATCGGCTATGTCTTCGGGGGCCACGTTGAGTTCCACCAGCCCCAGATCGGTCTTGTGGTCCAAGTCTTCACCCAGCAGCTTGACCGCGGCGGGCCGGTCGTTGGCGTATTCGGCCGGTGCGCAGGCGGGAGCCAAGATGTCGGCGAGCAGATCTTCGAGGGACTCCTCCTGCCGCGTCCGTGACTCTTCCGACGAAGGAATCTCAGAGTGTCGCCTATGCCAGGCAGCCAGACAGCGGAAGAGTAGGTCGGCTGAGCCGAACACCGGGATGGAGGCCTCGAGCAGCTTCGGGTAGTCCACAGCATGCCATCCGGGAGCGCTGAACACCGCGATCGGCGTGCCCTGCTCGGCCTGAGCCATCAGGGCGTCGACTTGGCTGTTGATGGACAGATCGGGGCCGATAAGCATTCCGTGGACCAGCACGTCCAGCCCGAGATCGTCGCCCATGGCCTCGAGTGCCGCCGGCATCAGATCGAAGTCGACCACCGACTGTCCGGTGAGGTCCAGCGGATTGCGGGGCTCGCCCAGCGTCATGCGCTCGGCCAGCGCTGAGTGGGTCGCGCCACCCAAGGGAGGCACCTCGAAGCCGTTGTGACGGGCGGAGTCGGCCAGGATTCCCGCCACCGCCCCCGATGACGACAGCACTCCGACCCGCTTGCCCCACTGGCCTTGGGCCATGGGCAAAGCGGCCAATTCGGCCAGGTCATGGGCCATCAAGATGCTGTGTTGACGGCAGCGGGCAGCAAAGGCGTCGTAGTCGCCCACCAATGCCCCAATGTGGCCGCGGACCGCATCAGCCCCTTCTGGCGATCGGCCACCCTTGAGCACGATTACCGGCTTTCCCGCACGGGTGGCCTCATCAGCGGCGTCGAAGAACCGGTCGGCGTCGTCTAGGCCTTCGACATACACCACGATCTGCTCGGTGCGATCGTCTCCAGCCAAGTACTGGACGTAGTCGCTCACCTTCAGATCGATGCCGTTACCAACCGCGAAGCCCACGGTGAGGCCGAGACCGTTTCCCAGCAGGTGCTCGACCAGAGACGACACCAAAGCACCGCTTTGCGACACCACGCCGAGGTTGCCGACGGGCAGTTCATCGGCCATGGCGTAGGGGGGGAACCCGGCGGGGATCCGGTCGACGCAATTGATGATGCCATTGGTGTTGGGCCCGCACACCGCCATCGAGGTGTCGGCCAAGAGCGCCTGGAGCTCAAGGTCGAGCGGCGAACCTGCCCGGTCGCCCTCGCCGAACCCCCCGCTGAACAATATGGCTGCTTGGGAGCCGATGGCCTCGGCTTGGCGCAGCACGTCGATGGCCGCGGCGGCCGGGACCAGCACCAGCACCAATTCAGGGGGTTCGGGCAAAGAGCCCAAGTCGGCGTAACAGGGCCGATCCACCAGCGTCTCATAGCGGGGATTGACCAGGTAGAGATCGGCCGAGACATTGTGCTTGAGCAGGTTGCTCAGCGCCCACGATCCCAGCTTGTTGCCTCCTGGCGGGGTGGCGCCCACCACCGCGATGGACCGGGGCCGCACCAGCGGGGTGAGGTCCTTGGCCGACGCGCTCATCCGGTGATGGTCAGGCCGGATTGGCCGGTGCGGACCACCATGAACTCCATGCCCTCTGGCCCCGCCGTGAAGCCGTACTCCGCGTTGGCGGCCAACAGCAGGGTGTCGGGCGGCACTATTACAACGCCGCTGTCCAGGGCGGCGCTACCGGCCAACACCACCATCAGCTCGTCCCGGTCGTGGCTGTGGGGTGGCACCACATAGCCGGGCGCCAACCGGATGGCGTGGGCGAAGAACGACCCCCGGTGCAGCCATGCCTTCATCAGATCGGTGTCATCGGGATCGGGGTTCTCACCGGGCTGGAACCACTCCACATCTCGATATCGGGTGAGGGCCATAGAGAATTCCTAGCATGGGGCTGATGCATGTGGTTGTGGCCGGCGCCGGTGGAATTGGCGGCGCAATCGCCGGTGAGGTGGCCCTCGGCGGCGGGGAAGTGAGCGTGATCGACGCCTGGGCCGACCATGTCGAGGCCATCCGGGCCGAGGGCCTGCGCCTCGTAGGCCCAAGTCCGTCCGGGGAGCGGACGGCGGAGCTTCCCGCATGGCACATAGATGAGTGGCGGCGGCTGGCCCCGATAGACGTTCTGGTTATCGCGGCCAAGGCATTCGACAACCGATGGCTGGCCCCGCTGTTGGCCCCTCGGTTGGCCGAAGGTGCCACGGTGATCTCGGCCCAGAACGGGGTCAACGAGCCACTGCTGGCCGAGTTGCTGGGACCGGAGCGGGTGATCGGCACGGTGGTGCTATTTCCCGCTGAGGCAGTCGGGCCGGGTCAGGTGAGGCTTGACGGGCAACCCACCCTCCAGATCGGCGAGCTCGACGGAACTCGCACCTTTCGCCTGGAGCAGTTGTCGTCGGCGCTGTGCCGCGGTATTGACGTTGCGGTAAGCGACAACATCTGGGGGGCCATCTGGTCGAAGCTGGTGATGAACTGCATGAGCAACCCGGTCAACGCGGTGCTTGGAGGCAGGGCTCGGGATTGCCGGGAGCAACCCGGTCCCCGGAGGGTGAGCCTGGCCTGCGGGTCCGAAGCAGTGGCGGTCGGGCGGGCGCGGGGCCACCAGATCGAACCGGTCAGCGGCATCGATGCCGAGCGCATCTTGGTAGGTGGTGCAGGAGGGTCGGGGGCAGATGAGCTGGCCGCCGATTGGGAGGCCACCGCGGCCGGATTGGGCGAAGTCAAGGGGTCAATGCCCACCGACATCGAGCGAGGCCGCAGGACCGAGATCGACTCGTTCAGCGGGTTCGTCAGCCAGGAGGGATTGCGCTTGGGCATCCCCACCCCGGTCAACGACGCGGTTTACAAGATGGTGAGTGAGATCGAATCCGGTGCCAGAGCCACCGGCCCCCAGAATCTGGATGAGCTACTGAAAGCGCTGGGCTAGCGGCCCTGCCAGCGGGGTGGGCGTTTTTCGACGAACGCCCGGGGGCCCTCCTGGGCGTCGTCGCTCGCATAGACCGGCTCATATATCTCGTCGGCCACTGCCGCCGCGTCGGCCGGGGACAGTCCGGCGGTGGCCCCGACCATGGCTTTGCCGGCGCGCACGGTGAGCGGTGCGTTGGCGGCAATTGCCGCAGCGAGTTCGGCGGTTGCCGACTTCAGTTGAGCCGAGGGCACAACCCGATTCACCAAGCCGAGTTCGTAGGCCCGTTGGGCAGAAATCGGCTCGGCGGTGCACAACAGTTCGATGGCCGCTCGGGGCGGGATCAGCCAGCCCAACTGGGCGGCCCACGGCGAGCCCCGGCCCACCTTGGCCTCCAGGATGCCGAAGCGGGCGTGGTCGGCGGCCACACACAGGTCGCACTGCATGACCAGGTTGAAGCCGAAGGCGTAGGCCACACCGTTCACCGCGGCGATAACCGGCTTGGTAACTCCGCCCTCGGCCAGGCGGCCTCCGACGAAGTGGGAGGGCAGCCCCCGCTCGGCTCGGGCAGCCATCTCCTTGAGGTCGGCTCCGGCCGAGAAGGCGGCCTCTCCCGCGCCGGTCAATACGGCCACCGCGATGTGATCGTCGGACTCCACCCGGTCCCACGCGGCAGCCAAGCCCTCTGATACCGCCTGGTTGACGGCGTTGCGGGCCTCGGGGCGGTTGATGGTCACCCAAGCCACCCCATCGGCGACCTCGTACACGACCGCATCGTCGGCAGGTTGGTCAGCCATCGCGCACCGCCAGGGCCATGTAGTGGTCGTCAGCGTCGTCCAAGAACTCCAGCGCCCAGCCCCCTTCGACCAGCAGCGGTTCGATGCGGTCCGGGTCGATGTTCATGTCGTGGGCGTCGGCTCCTCGCTCTCGATGGCGGGCTGCCAGGGTGAGCCGGCCGACCGGGTGGAACACGCCCAGCCGGGCGCCGGGCTGAGCGGCCCGGGCCAGCTCTCGCAGCGTTCCCACCGGGTCGGGCAGATGAGGGAGCAGCCCGGCGGCCAGGATTCCGGCTGCGCAGCCGTCCCGCACCGGGAGCCGCCCCACGTCTCCCAGCGCGCAAGCCGAAATCGCCTGCCGCCCCAGGCGGGCGGCTTCGTGGAGCATGGCCGGGGTGGCGTCTATGCCGAGGACCGCTCCTTGGGGCCCGACCGCGGCACGCATCGGCGTCAGCGCCCGGCCGGACCCGCAGCCGGCGTCGATGGCAACGTCGCCGGGGGACAGCCCTAGCTGGGACACCGCCCAGTCGAACAGGACATCGTCGTCGGCGTGGCGGTCTTCCCAGCCGGCCGCCCGGGAAGTAAAGAACTCCCGGGTCTGCGCCAAATCCCGAGACAGGCCCATCAGTTCGAATTCCCCGTCAAATCGTCTGGTTTCCAAGAGAAAGCACCCATCAGGCGACAGGTTATTGGCGGACCGAGGCGATGAGGGCGGAGAGCTCGGCCGAGGTGGCCGGGCCGGCCAGAGAGGCGCAGACCGCTCCGGTCTGGTCGGCCAGCACCGCCAAAGGTACGGCGTCGACGTCATAGCGGCGGTGGAGTTCGCCGTGGCGGCGATGCTCCACCTCCTGTACTGCCAGCGTGTCGTCGGCCAGCCCCTCTGCCGCATCGACCACCGCAGCACAGGTTGAGCAGGTCTTGGAGGTGAACACGGCCAGAAGCCAGTCGGCATTGGGCTGGGCGAAATCCCAGCGTTCCAGTCGAGCGGGCACCGAATAAGTCGGTGCAGTCGGGTTCGAGGGGCGATAGCGCCGATAGAGCCAGGCCACTGCCAGTGCACCGGCAATGACCCCCAGGGCGATCAGGGTGCGGGCCACGACTCCGGGGCGTCAGGCTCCTCCAGGTCGGCCGCTGAAGCAATGGTGGTCGCAGCCGAGCCCAGCGTTCCCCCCGTGCTTCGAGAGCCCAGAGCAGCGCCGATCACATCTCGGGGATCTCCAATGGGGCCTTCGGCGCCCAGTTCTACCAACCGGCCGACCTCTTCGCCAGAGATGGTCTCGTGCTCCAGCAGGGCCCGAGCCACCAAATCCAGGCCGTTGCGGTGCTTTGAGAGCACCTCTCGGCACCGGTTCTCCTGAGTTCGCAAAATCTCAGACACTTCTTCGTCGATCACCCGGGCGGTCTCATCGCTGTACTCGCGGCTGGTCATCATGTCATCGCCCAAGAACACCTGTCCCGCGCTGCGCCAGGCCATCGGCCCGATGCGGTCGCTCATACCCCACTCCCGCACCATGCGCCGGGCGAACTCAGTGGCCCCGGCCAGGTCGTCGGCCGCGCCGCTGGACGACACGCCGAATACCAACTCCTCAGCAATGCGCCCGCCCATGCGCATGACCAGCATGTCGTCCAGGTAGTTGCGCCGCAGAGTGTGGCGGTCTTCTTCGGGGAGGGTCATGGTCACCCCCAAGGCCATGCCCCGGGGAATGATGGTCACCTTGTGCAAGGGGTCGGCGTGGGGCAGGACCGCGGCGCACACCGCGTGGCCGGCCTCGTGGTAGGCGGTTATCTGCCGCTCCTCCTCGGACATGACCATGGATTCCCGCCGCTGGCCCATCAGCATTCGGTCGCGAGCGTTCTCGAAATGGGTCATGCGGATTTGATCGGATTCGCTGCGCACGGCGAACAGTGCAGCCTCGTTCACCAGGTTGGCGAGGTCGGCGCCGCTCATTCCCGGCGACCCCCGGGCGATCAGCGGGAGGTCCACATCGGCGGCGATCTTCTTGGACCGAACGTGGACGTTGAGAATTTGCAGCCGGTCGTCGGCCTCCGGCAGCGGAACTACCACCTGGCGGTCGAACCGACCGGGTCGCAAGAGCGCCGGATCCAAGATGTCGGGCCGGTTGGTGGCGGCCATCATCACGATGCCCTCGGTGGCCTCGAAGCCGTCCATCTCGGCCAGCATCTGATTGAGGGTCTGCTCTCGCTCGTCGTGGCCGCCGCCCAGCCCGGCACCCCGCTTGCGGCCGATGGAGTCGATCTCGTCGATGAAGATGATGGCCCGCCCCATCTTGCGAGCCGATTGGAACAAGTCTCGCACCCGGCTGGCACCCACCCCCACGAACATCTCCATGAAATCCGAACCGGTGACCGACAGGAACGGCACGCCGGCCTCTCCCGCTACCGCCCGGGCGATAAGCGTCTTGCCGGTGCCCGGCGGCCCCACGAGCAGCACTCCCTTGGGGATGCGGGCCCCGATCTGGGCGAACTTGTCGGGGTGCTTGAGGAAGTCGACAACCTCGACGATCTCCTTCTTGACCCCCTCGTAACCGGCCACGTCTTCGAAGGTGGTTCCGGGCCGCTCGGTGGTGTAGGTCTTGGCCTTGGACCGGCCTATGGACATGATCCCGCTCATCTGGCCCTGCGCGCGGCGCTGGAACCACCAGAAGATCAAGAAGATCAGCCCCACTGGGATGAGCAGCGGCAGGATACTGGCCCAGATGCTGCTGCGGGGTGTGTGGAATTCAAACGTGGGGATTCTGCCCCGCAAGTCGGCTTCGACTTGCTCGCTCAGCGGGACCGGCCCGGTGGTATGGAACTTGGAGCCATCCACCAGCGTGCCTTTAATTTCGCCGGTGTTGTTGTTGTATTCCGCTTCCTCGATCTGATTGGTCTCCGCCGAGTCGACGAAGGCCCGAAAGGAGATTTCTTCGCCTTTGTCCTCGCTGCGGAACACGTTGGAGAACAGCAGTGCGGCCAAGAGACCCAGCACGATGAACCACACCCAGCGAGGCATCCGGCCCTGCGTGGCGGGCTGCTGACCCGGCCCGCGCTCGGGGTCGCGCCGCTCGGGCGGAGGAGGCGGCGGTGGGGGCGGGGAGGCCATTGGGCAATTCTACGAGCGGCCAGCGACAAATTCACCATTACGCTGCGAACCGGTGGCAGCAACTGAGCGGACAAGAGCACGGGAGATCCGCTGGGGTTTGCCCGATGTATTCATCGGTGTGGTGGTGTCGTGGGTGGCCGCGGTGGTGGTTTTCTTCGTTGTGCTGGCCGCGGTCGGGCTGGATACCGGGGGTGAGACCGGCACCGGGTCGTATGCGGGGCGATACGGGCTGAGCGATGCCATGGGCCAGGGGCGCAGCGATCCCGCGCTTCCCCTTTGGACCCTCCCGGTGGGGCAGATCGGGCTGTGGGGCGGGTTCGCTCTGACCACGCTGGTAGCTGGCACACTGAGAGGGAGAGGACTGCGGCGCGACTTCGGGTTGTCGGTGAAGGCATCGGATGTGCCCGTCGGGCTATTGGTCGGCGTGTTCGCCCAAATCGCGGTGGTTTGGCTCATCTATGCGCCGTTCCAACAGTTCTTCGACTTCGACGTTAGCGAGGCCGCCCGACAGATCACCGACCGGGCCGCAACCGGGAGCGACATCGCCTTGGTGATGCTGGGGGTGGTGGTGGGGGCGCCCATTTTCGAAGAGCTCTTCTTCCGTGGTCTGGTGTTGCGGGCGTTCGAGCGGAAATGGGGGACGATCATAGGGGTGCTGGCCTCCTCGGCGCTGTTCGGCGCAGTGCACCTCCAACTCCTCCAGTTCCCCGCGCTGATGGCCTTTGGGATCATCGCCGCCCTGCTGGTAAGGCGCTACCAGCGGCTGGGACCGGCCATCTGGGCCCATGTGGGCTTCAATCTGATCGCGGTGATCAACCTGATCTGGCTGGCTTGAGGGGCACCGTTGAGTTCTTTGTGCTTACTTTGAGGATGTGAGCAAGCCGAGCGTGCTGCGCGGGACGGTGCAGCCCTACGCGTGGGGGTCGCGGGAGGCCCTGCCCAGGATTATGGGCGTGCCGCCCACCGGCGAGCCCCAAGCCGAGCTGTGGCTGGGCGCCCACCCCCGGGGGCCGTCGATGCTGCGGCGCGGCGGCGGGGACAGTCCGCTCGACGAGGTGATCGCCCGCGACCCGGTGGGCGAATTGGGGGCAGAAACCGCTCGGTTGTTCGGCGGTGAGCTGCCCTTTCTGCTCAAGATCTTGGCCGTGGACCAGCCACTCTCGCTCCAGGCCCACCCCAACCGCCAACAGGCCCAGGCGGGGTTCGACGTCGAAGATGAGCGAGGTATCCCCGTCGATGCCGACCATCGCTCGTATCGCGACCGCAACCACAAGCCCGAACTGGTCTGCGCGCTGGAGCCGTTCACCGCATTTTGCGGGTTCCGGCCGCCGAGCACTGCGGCAGAGCTGCTCGACTCGCTCAATGTCCCGGATCTGTCTCCGGCAATCGGCTTCTTGCGGGAGGCCAAGGCCGAACAGGCGCTCCGCTGGCTGCTGGAGCGCCCTCCGTCGGCCGGCGCGGAAATCGCCCACGACGTGGCGGCTGCCTGCGCTAAGCCGGGCTCGTTTCCTAATGAGCGGCGGTGGGCGGTGCGAATCGGGCAGCAGCATCCCGGTGACATCGGAGTGGCCATCGCACTGATGCTGAACCTGGTGGAGCTCAGCCCGGGACAAGCCCTTTATCTGGGGGCGGGCAATCTGCACGTCTACTTGCAGGGGGTGGCCGTGGAGATCATGGCCAACAGCGACAACGTGCTGAGGGGCGGGCTCACCCCCAAGCACGTGGATGTTCCCGCCCTCTTGGAGGTGGTGGACTTTCGGGTTCACGAAGTACCGGTGACAACCCCCGATGGTCCTTTTTTCACATTTCGCCCCCCGGTTCCCGATTTCTGCCTCACCCGAATCCACGTGGACGGAGAGACTCGCTGTCAGCCCGTCGGTCCGGAGATCGTGCTGTGCGCATCAGGCGAGGTCAGCGCGGCCGGCTGTGAGGTCACCGGCGGTGGGGCAATGTGGCTGCCGGCGGGGACCGGTGAGTACGCCATCTCTGGAACCGGGCTGGTGTTCCGAGCCCGAACCAACCAGCTGGAATAGGGCAGGGGGGGCAGCCCATAGGTAAGACTGTGGCCATGGCGCTGGACCCCCGACTGCTTGAGATCTTGGCCTGCCCCGACGACAAGGGGCCGCTGCTGTATTTCCCCGACGAGGACGCGCTCTACAACCCGCGCCTGCACCGCCGCTATCTGGTGGAAGACGACATCCCCAACATGCTCATCGACGAGGCCGACACCGTGGACGAGCCCGAGCACGAGCGCCTGGTGGCCAGAGCTGAGTCTGAGTCCATTCCCTTCACTTTTACCCCGTGAGCAGCACGGCGCGCATCGAAGGTCGGAGCCGCTGATGAGCGAGCGGGTGGACACGCTGGGGATGTGGCCGGCGGTCAATCGGCTGCCCGAGCAGATGCTGGACGCGCTGGATCGAACGGGGGATCTGCGCGGGCTGCCCGATCGCTCGGAGATCACCAATGTGCTCGTGCTGGGAATGGGACCGGGCGGTTTTGCCGGCGACCTCCTGGCAGTGACGGCGGGGCCGTTCATGCCCCTGCCCATCGTGGTGGTCAAGAGCTATCAGCCGCCTTCGTACGTGGACGAGCAGACCCTGGTGTTCGCCCTCTCCGCCGGCGGCGACACACCGGAGATCGTCCAAGCCGCGGCCCAGGCCGCCGAAGCCGGGGGTCGAGTGGTGGCGGTGACCGGAGGCGGCCAACTGGCCCAGATGGCCGGCAATTGGGGTGCCCCGCTGGTCGAAGTGGATCCCATGCTGTACCCGCCGAGGGCCGGGCTGAGCGTGCTCACCGTGGCCCCCATGATCATCCTCGAGCATATGGGCCTGTTCCCCGGCGCCTCCCAATGGGTGCGCTTTGCCGTGGAGCAGATTCGCAACCGCCGGGATGCGGCTCGGGCACCGGCCGCCTCCCTGGCCCGCCGCCTCGCCGGCACAGTGCCGCTGATCTACGGCGGGGGAGGGCTCGGCTCGGTGGCCGCCCGGCACTGGAAGAACATGATCAACACCAGCGCCAAGGCCCCGGCGTTCAGCGCCGGAGTGCCCGACCTGCTGCACAACGAGATCGCCGGGTGGGGCCAGCACGGCGATCTGACCCGGCAGGTGTTCAGCATGGTGGTGCTGCGCCACGATCACGAGCATCCCGAGGTGATGCGGGGCTTCGACGTCATGATCGACCTGATGGACGAGGTGGTGGCCGCAATCCATACCGTGGAGGCGGCCGGAGAGGGCCCGGTGGCCCAGATCTTCGACCTCATATACCAGGGATCGATCACATCGTTGGAGATGGCCGCTGCGGTGGGCCTCGACCCCGGTCCGGTGCCGGCCGTCGTGGCCGCTCGACAGGCGCTGGCCGGTCGCACCCGATGAGGGCTTCGGCGGGGCCATTCCATAGATTCAGATGGGAACCCCTGCAAGGAAACCTAGACAGCAAGGGAGGGTCGCTGTGACCCTGGAGCACGATTTCAAAGTAGCCGACTTGGCCTTGGCTGAGGCCGGCCGCAAGGAGATCCGCCTGGCCGAACACGAGATGCCCGGGCTGATGGCCCTGAGAGCCCGGCACTTCGACGACCAGCCCCTGGCCGGGGCTCGCATCACCGGCTCGCTCCACATGACCGTGCAGACCGCGGTGCTCATCGAGACCCTCACCGCCCTCGGCGCCCAAGTGCGCTGGGCATCGTGCAACATCTTCTCCACCCAGGATCCCGCCGCCGCCGCCGTGGCCGTCGGCGCCAGTGGCACGCCCGATGACCCCCAAGGAGTTCCGGTCTATGCCTGGAAAGGCGAGACCCTGAAGGAGTACTGGTGGTGTACCGAGAAAGTGCTGCGCTGGCCCGACGGCACGGGCCCCAATCTCATCTTGGACGACGGCGGCGACGCCACCCTGTTGGTCCACATGGGGGCCGACGCTGAGGCTGCAGGCAACGCCGGCGACCCCGATGAGGCCGATTCCGAGGATTTGGCTGAGATCCGCCGGCTGCTGGGGCGCACGCTGGACGACGAACCCGGGCTGTGGACCGCCATCGCCGGGGGGATTCGGGGGGTGTCGGAGGAGACCACCACCGGTGTCCACCGGCTCTATCGGATGAAGGCCGACGGCACGCTGCGCTTCCCGGCCATCGACGTCAACAACTCGGTGACCAAGCAGAAGTTCGACAACCTCTACGGCTGCCGTCATTCGCTGATCGACGGGCTCAACCGGGGAACCGACATGATGATCGGCGGCAAGCTGGCCGTGGTCTGCGGCTACGGCGATGTGGGCAAGGGATGCGCCCAATCGCTGCAGGGCCAGGGCGCCCGGGTGGTGATCACCGAGGTCGACCCCATCTGCGCGCTGCAAGCGGCTATGGAGGGCTTCGAGGTGCAGCGGCTCGAGGATGTGCTGGAGACCGCGGATTTGTTCGTAACCGCCACCGGCTGCCGGGACGTGATCAGCGCCGAGCACCTGGGGCGGATGAAGCACCAGGCCGTGGTGGGCAACATCGGCCACTTCGACAATGAGATCGACATAGCCGGGCTCAATGCGCTGTCCGATGTCCAGCGGATCAACATCAAACCCCAGGTGGACGAGTACGTCTTCCCCGACGGCCACTCGGTGATCATCTTGTCGGAGGGGCGCCTGCTGAATCTGGGCAACGCCACCGGTCATCCCAGTTTTGTGATGTCGTGCAGCTTCACCAATCAGGTGCTGGCCCAGTTAGAGCTGCATGCCAACGCCGAATCCTACGGCACCGATGTGGCCACGCTGCCCAAAGAGTTGGATGAAATGGTGGCCCGGCTGCACCTTGACGCCCTCGGCGTGCGCCTCACCACCCTCACCCCAGCCCAGGCCGACTACATGGGGGTGTCGACCGGGGGGCCGTTCAAGGCCGACCACTACCGGTACTAATCCGGGTGGTTCGAGCAATGCCGTCGCCGCCGCATGAGGAATCTCCCATTCCGCCCACCATTGAGTGGATGGGCGACCACATCCGGCTAATCGACCAGCGGCGGCTGCCCGACGAGTTGGTACTGGTGGAGGTGCACAGCATCGAGAAGCTATGCGAGCTCATCTTCGCGTTGGCCATCCGGGGCGCGCCCGCGCTGGGCGCAGCCGGTGCCATGGGAGTGGCCCTGGCCTCGTTGCAGGGCCGTGAACTGGGAGGAGTGGCCTCGCTGCTCAAGGCCACTCGCCCAACGGCGGTGAACTTGGCCTGGGGGGTGGACCGAGCGCGGGCCGCGGCCGACCCGGTGGCCGAGGCGGTGCGAATCGCGGCTCACGATGTGGCCGTCAACCAGGCCATCGGGGCCCACGGCACCGCGGTGGTTCCCGATAAGTCCCGGGTGCTCACCCATTGCAACACCGGATCGCTGGCCTGTGTGGGTTGGGGGACCGCGCTGAGAGTCATCCGCTCATCCCATGAGGCCGGGCGACGGCCGTCGGTATGGGTGGACGAGACCCGACCAGTGCTCCAGGGTGCCCGGCTCACCGCCTGGGAACTCCAACAGCTCGGCATTCCCGCCACCCTGGTGGTGGACTCCATGGCTGGCTCGCTGATGGCTGCCGGAGAGGTGGATCTGGCCATCGTGGGCGCCGACCGCATCGCGGCCAACGGGGATGTGGCCAACAAAATCGGTACCTATTCGCTGGCCGTGCTGGCCCGGCACCACGACATCCCCTTCTACGTGGCCGCCCCCACATCCACCATCGACCCGGCCACCGCTGCGGGGTCGGACATCGTGGTAGAGCAGCGCCCCGGCACCGAGGTGGTCGAGGTGGGCGGCGTGCGGCTGGCCCCCGAGGGCATGGCCGCGCAGAACTGGGCCTTCGACGTCACCCCCGCAGAGCTGGTCACGGGCTACATCACCGAAGAAGGCGTCAGCGACCGCATTCGTTGATGCCCATTTGGCCTGGTCGTGGCCTGAGGGGGATGTGTCACTGGTCGTGTTTAGGGTGCGGCCATGTTGTTGATGCGGGTTTGCGCAGGATGTGGAGGGCCGGGGCCGTCGCCGTGCGGGCGGTGCCGGGCTGGTATGCGGGCAGTGGGGGAGATGCCCCCGCCTGAGCCATTGGCTGGGTTGTGGGCTGCTTTCGCCTATACGGGTGCGGGCCGGGAGTTGCTGGCCCGGCTCAAATATCGCAATCAGCGGTCGTGTGTGCGCTGGGTGGCGTCGGCCATGGCCAATGCCCTGCCCTCGGGCCTGGCTGTGGACACAGTGACGTGGGCGCCGACATCTTCCCAGCGCCGACGACGTCGGGGTTTTGATCAGGCCGAGCTGTTGGCCCGGGAGTTGGGGCGGGAGACCGGTCTTCCCGTCGTCTCTTTGCTGAGGAGAGTTGACGCCGCGGGCCAGACCGGCCGGACCCGCAGTCAGCGTTGCTGTGCCCCGGTTTTCGCCCCCCGTCGTCCTTTGCATTCTGCGGTGCTGGTGGTTGACGATGTGGTCACCACCGGAGCCACCCTCCAAGCCGCAGCCTCTGCTTTGATCCGGGTCGGTGCCCGGCACGTGAAAGCAGTGGTGGCCGGGGCAACGCCGCTGCCCTCCTCACAACAGCCGCCCGGTGTGGCTACCATGAGAGCCCACAACACAACCCCAGCCGAAAGGGAACCGCCATGGACGTGACCATCAGCAGCAGCGGGATGCAGGTGTCGCAGCGACTGGGGGAGACCACCCGAACAAAGGTGGGCAGGCTAAGCCGCTACCTGTCGGGAATCGATCATGCCACGGTCCGGTTCAGCGAGGAGAAGAATCCCCGCATCGCCGAGCCCGACATCTGCGAGATCACCCTGGAGGGTCACGGCTATCATATCCGCAGCCGGGTCAACGGGCCTACGCCGTTCGCCGCTCTCGACCGGGCCATCGCCAAGCTGGAGCGCCAGCTCCGCCGCACCAAGACCCGCCGGATAGACCGCCAGCACCACTCCCGCGAGCGCCGGGCCAGCTGAGCCCAGCGCAGGCGACACACAGCACATCATCGCGCCCGCAGACGGCAGCACGCGACGCGTATTCCGACCCATCTCCGCTGACTAGATAGATGGGGCTTGGCGGTAAAGTGGGGCTGGCATGAGTGTGTTCAAGAAGATCCTGAACACTGGAGAGGGCAAGAAGCTCAAGGCACTGGAAGATCTGGTGCCCGACATCAACGCGCTCGAACCGGAGACCAAGGCGCTGTCCGATGATGCGCTGCGGGCCCGCACCGGGGAGTTCCGCCAACGCTTGGAAAACGGGGAGGACCTCCACGACCTGCTTATCGAGGCCTTCGCGGTGGTGCGGGAGGCAGCCTGGCGGGTAATCGGCCAACGCCATTACGACGTGCAGCTGATGGGGGGCGCGGCCCTCCACTTCGGCTGGGCGGCCGAGATGCGCACTGGCGAGGGCAAGACCCTGGTGTCCACCCTTCCCGTGTACCTGAACGGCTTGGGCGGCAAGGGCGTGCACGTGGTCACGGTGAACGACTACCTGGCCGCACGCGACGCCGACTGGATGGGGGCGATCCACCGTTGGCTGGGCCTAACCGTCGGGCTAGTGGTCCCCGGCGAGCGAGGGTCCGAGTTCAAACGCGAGCAGTACGGCTGCGACATCACTTACGGAACCAACAACGAGTTGGGCTTCGACTACCTCAGGGACAACATGGCCATGTCGGCCGACCGGCGGGTCCAGCGAGGCCACAGCTACTGCATCGTGGACGAGATCGACTCCATCCTCATAGACGAAGCCCGGACTCCGCTGATCATCAGCGGGCGCTTGGCCGACGCCGCCAAGACGTACTACAAGTTCGCCAGCGTCGTGCGGGGACTGCGGCGCGACGTCCACTACGACGTGGACGAGGAGAAGCGCATAGTGGCCCCTACTGAGGAAGGGGTCCACGCCGTGGAGCGGGCGCTGGGGGTGGAAAACCTCTACGACTCGGTCAGCGCCAATTTGGTCCACCAGCTACAGGCCGCGCTGCGGGCCAAGGAGCTCTACCACCGCGACAAGGACTACATCGTGCAGCGGGGCGAGGTGAAGATCGTCGACGAGTTCACCGGGCGGATCCTGGACGGGCGCCGCTGGTCTGAGGGCCTGCACCAGGCAGTGGAGGCCAAAGAGGGGGTGAAGATCAAAGAGGAGAACCAGACGCTGGCCACCATCACCCTCCAGAACTACTTCCGGCTCTACGACAAGCTGGCCGGCATGACCGGCACCGCGGTGAGCGAGGCCAACGAGCTGTTCAGCACCTACGGCCTGCACGTGGTCCCCATTCCCACCAATCTGCCGGTGATCCGGGCCGACGAGGGCGACCTCATCTACAAGAGCGAGAAGGGCAAGTTCGACGCCTTGGTCGGCGATCTGGTGGAGCGCTATGAGAGGGGCCAGCCGGTGCTGGTGGGCACCGTCTCGGTGGAGAGCTCCGAGAAGCTGGCCGATGTGTTGAACAAGCGGGGCATACCCCATGAGGTGCTCAACGCCAAGCAGCACTTCCGGGAGGCCGAGATCGTGGCCCAGGCCGGTCGGCTGCACGCCATCACCGTGGCCACCAACATGGCCGGACGAGGGGTGGACATCGTGCTGGGGGGCAACCCCGATGCCATGGCCCGCCGGGACGCGGTCGCCGAGGGACTCGACCCCGCCAGCGACGAGGGCCAGGCCAGGGCAGCCGAGCTGCTGGAGAAATACGAGGCTGAGTGCGGGGCCGAGGGCGAGAAGGTTCGGGAGTTGGGCGGCCTCTATGTGCTGGGCACCGAGCGCCACGACAGCCGCCGCATCGACAACCAGCTCCGGGGCCGCTCCGGTCGCCAGGGCGATCCCGGCGAGAGCCGGTTCTACTTGTCGCTGGAAGACGATCTCATGCGGATCTTCGCCACCGGTGCCATGAACTGGGTCATGGAAAAGGCCCTTCCTGAGGACGTGCCCATCGAGGCCAAGATGGTCACCAAGGCCATCGAGCGGGCCCAGGGCACCGTCGAGCAGAAGAACGCCGAAGCCCGCAAGAACGTGCTCAAGTACGACGAGGTCCTCAACGAGCAGCGCAAGGTGATCTACAAGCGACGGGCCCAGATTCTGTCAGGCGAAGACCTGAGGGCCGACGCCCTCGAGCACTTGGGTGAGGCGGTCGACGCGGTGATCGGCGGGCAGTGCACGTCGGAGGATCCCGCTGATTGGGACCTGGAGCAACTGGAAACCGAGATCCGGGTGCTGTGGCCCACCCAGCTGGGCATCGACGAATTGGCCTCCGCCACTTCCACCGACGATCTCTACGACCTGCTGGTGGGCGAGGCGGTGGCCCACTACGAGCAGCGGGAGGAAGAAGTCGGCGCCGAGTCCATGCGGGAGGTGGAGCGCCAGATCATGCTGCGCATCATCGACCAGCGCTGGCGCGAGCACCTCTACGAGATGGACTACCTCAAGGAGGGCATCAACCTGCGGGCTCTCGGCCAAAAGGACCCCCTCACCGAGTGGCAGCGGGAAGGGTTCGAGATGTTCGGCCAGATGATGGCCGGGGTGGCACGGGACTTCGTCACCTACATCATGCACGTGGAGATCAACGTGGAGGCCCCAGCTCGCGCCGACGACACCGGCACCAGCAACATCACAGAGTCGGGTCCGGCCGACCCGTCCACGCAGTCCTCGCTGGCCCGTGCTTCAGCCGCACCCGAGGTGGTCCAGGAATCGGCCCCCGCCTCGAAGGTGCCGGTGGTGAAATCGGAATTGGAGAAGACCCCCCGCAACGCCCCCTGTCCATGCGGGTCGGGCCGCAAATTCAAGCAGTGCCACGGGCGCTGACCGCTCAACTCCCAAAAGCCCTGTGCCCGACTTCACCGGCGACCTCGCCCTGCTCCGATCCAAACTCGACGAAGCCCGGCGCTACCTGCACATCGACGACCTGATAGCCCGCCGCCCCGACCTGGAGAAGGCCGCCGTCGACCCCGGCCTGTGGGACGATCCCGACCGGGCCCGCAAGGTGACCAGAGAGCTAGCCGAGCTGACCGAGGACGTGGAGCTGTTCGCCGGGCTGGAAGCCGCGTTGGAAGACGCCGACACGCTGCACCAGCTTGCTGTGGAGGAAGGCGACGAGTCGCTGACCCCGGAGATCTCCCAAATGCTGGAATCTCTGACCGCCAAAGTAGACGACCTGGAGCTGCGCTCGCTGCTGGGCGGCGAGCACGACAGCTCCGATGCGGTGTGCGAGCTGCACAGCGGGGCAGGAGGCACCGACGCCCAGGACTGGGCCGAGATGCTGCTGGGGATGTACCAGGGCTGGGCCGAGAGCCGCGGCTTCGACTTCAAAGTGGACTCCGTGTCGGCGGGCCAGGGTGCGGGCATCTCCTCGGCCGACTTCACCATCTCAGGGCGCAACGCCTACGGCCTGTTGCAGTCGGAGCGGGGAGTGCACCGGCTGGTGCGCATATCCCCGTTCGACTCCGACGCCCGCCGCCACACCGCATTTGCCCAATTCAAGGTGGTCCCGTTCTTCGACGAGGTGTCTGACGAGGTGGACATCGACGACAAGGACCTGCGGATCGACACCTTCCGATCGTCAGGGGCAGGCGGCCAGCACGTAAACGTGACTGACTCGGCCGTGAGGATCACCCATATACCGACCGGCGTAGTGGTGTCGTGCCAAAACGAGCGCAGCCAGCACCAGAACAAAGACCGAGCCATGCAGATCCTGGCCGCCCGCCTCGCCGACCTCAAACGGGCCGAGCGGGAAGCCGAGATCGCCGGCCTGGCCGGCGACTACCAGAAAGCAGAGTGGGGCAGCCAGATCCGCTCCTACGTCCTGCACCCCTACCAACAAGTAAAAGACGACCGCACCGGCGTTTCCATCGGCAACGTGGAGGGTGTGCTGGCCGGCAACCTAGACGAACTGATCGAGGCCTACCTCCGCTGGAGGCGGATGTCGTGAGCATTGTCGCTCTCAATGGGAGGGGTGCGCGTACGCCGTCTTGGGCCGGTGATAGCGTAGGTCGGGCTTGCCGGACCGCCGCGGCGGGATTCGCGCCGAGCCCGCATTTCGGAGTTCACATCGCATGATCAGAATGGAGAACGTCACCAAGGTGTACAAGGGCGAGGTGCTCGCCCTTCAGAACGCCACCTGCGATGTGCAGCGGGGGGAGTTTGTCTTTTTGGTGGGTCCATCGGGTTCGGGCAAGTCCACGTTCATGCGCCTTCTGAACAAAGAGGAGAGGCCCGATCGGGGCCGGGTGTTCGTAGCCGGTCGGGACATCGGCGAGCTGCCGAGTTGGAAGGTGCCTTTTTTGCGGCGCAACATCGGCTGCGTCTTCCAAGACTTCAAGTTGCTGCCCAACAAGACCGTGGTCCAAAACGTGGCCTTCGCCCTAGAGGTGATCGGCCGCCCCCGCAGTGTGATCAAGTCCAAGGTGCCGGCCATTTTGGAGCTGGTGGGGCTGTCCAAGAAGATGCACAACTATCCCGACGAGCTGTCGGGCGGAGAGCAGCAGCGGGTGTCCATCGCCCGGGCCTTCGTGAACCGGCCGCTGATTCTGTTGGCCGATGAGCCCACCGGGAACCTCGATCCCAATACCTCGCTGGGCATCATGACCCTGCTGGACCGCATCAACCGCACCGGTACCACGGTGGTCATGGCCACCCATGACCGGAGCATCGTCGACAAAATGCGCCGCCGGGTTGTGGAGCTGGACCGGGGCCAGATCGTCCGGGACCAGTCCCGGGGCGTGTACGAATAGCCGATGGGCTGGTGGGATCCCGGCGGCGGGGGCCGATCGGTGGACGCGAGCCGATGAGCCTCAGGTTGGACTACGTCCTGCGGGAGACGGCCAGCAACTTCCGCCGCAATATCACCCTCACGCTGGCCACCGTCATCACCGTCACGATCTCGCTGACGCTTCTGGGCGCCGCACTGCTGTTCGGCGACGCGGTGGACAACGCCACCGTCCGCTGGAAGGACGGGGTGGAGTTCATCGTGTTCATGGAACCCGATATCAGCCCGGAGCTGGAGTCCGATGTCCGCCGCCAACTCGAGGGCTCTCCCGAGGTCAGCGGGTTCACCTACATCGACAAAGACGAGGCCTACGCCGAGGTGCAGGATCTGTTGGGCGACTCCCCAGAACTGGTGGACGTCATCACCCCCGAGCGGCTGCCGGCGTCATTCCGGGTCAAGCCCACTGACACCCTCCCGGAGCGGGTGGACGAGCTGGCCGCCGTTTTCCGGGCCCAGCCGGGGGTGGCCAAAGTGGTCACCGCCAGCGAAACCATCCGGGCTATCGAGGATCTGTCCAGCGGGCTGCGCCAGAGAGTGATCATCATTGCCATCGTCTTGCTGGTGGCCGCCGCGGTGCTGATCTTGAACACCATCCGAATGGCGCTGTTCTCCCGCCGTCGGGATATCGAAGTTATGAAACTGGTTGGTGCCACCAACTGGTTCATCCGAGTGCCGTTCATGTTCGAAGGGCTTGTTCAGGGGCTGATCGGCGGGGTGATCGCCATCCCGCTTATATGGCTAACCAATAACTTCTTCAGCGTTATCAACGACGATGTCTCGCTGGAACTGCTACGGGGCTTCACCGTCGATCCCTCACGGGTCTGGACGCTGGGCTTCCAGATGGTGGGGCTAGGCGCGATCGTGGGCACGGTGGGCTCTGGGATCGCGGTGAGCCGCTTTTTGGACGCCTGACAGGCTGACCCCTCCTCCTCGGCACTTCTTGGACACCTGGCTTTCTCGGGGCGTAGTAGGTTCGCGGCAGATGGCCTCGGCTTTAGTAGCCGGTGGCGGGTCGAAAGGAGCAGCAGATGGCCCAGCAGGTTCGAGCCGTAGTCGCCAAGGCCAAGGGCGAACCGGTCAGCATCGAAGTCATCGAGGTGCCCGACCCCGGACCGGGCGAGGCCCTGGTAGCTGTGCAGGCCTGCGGGGTCTGCCACACCGATCTGCACTATCGGGAGGGGGCCATCAACGACGAGTTCCCGTTCCTGTTAGGCCATGAGGCGGCCGGAGTGGTGGAGTCGGTGGGAGAGGGCGTGACCAATGTGGCCCCCGGTGACTTCGTGATCCTCAATTGGCGGGCTGTGTGCGGCAATTGCCGATCGTGCCTTCGGGGCCGGCCGTGGTACTGCTTCGCCACCCATAACGCCACCCAGAAGATGACGCTGGACGGCCAGGAGCTGTCGCCCGCGCTGGGCATCGGGGCCTTCGCCGAAAAGACGCTGATAGCCGCCGGCCAGGCCACCAAGGTCAATCTCAAGGCCCGCCCGGAAGTGGCCGGCCTTATCGGCTGCGGGGTCATGGCCGGGCTGGGCGCGGCCATGAACACCGGCGGCGTCGGCCGGGGCGACTCAGTGGCCGTGTTCGGCTGCGGTGGCGTGGGCGACGCGGCCATTGAGGGATCCCGGCTGGCCGGAGCCCACACCATCATCGGAGTGGACATCGACGACACCAAGCTGAAGTGGGCCAAGGAGTTCGGCGCCACCCACACGGTCAATTCCAGCCGGGAGGATCCGGTGGAGCGGATCCGGGAACTGACCGGCGGGCACGGGGTGGATGTGGCCATCGAGGCCATCGGCCTGCCCCTGACTTACGAGCAGGCCTTCTACGCCCGGGATCTGGCCGGGGTCGTAGTGCTGGTAGGGGTGCCCAATCCGGAGATGCGCATTGAACTGCCGATGATCGAGGTCTTCGGCCGGGGCGGCGTCCTCAAATCGTCGTGGTACGGCGACTGCCTGCCATCTCGGGACTTCCCCATGCTGATCGACCTGTATCTCCAGGGGCGGCTGAACCTGGAGCGGTTCGTGTCGGAGACCATCGCACTGGAGGACGTTGAGGAGGCGTTTCACGCTATGGAGCGGGGAGAGGTGCTCCGCTCAGTAGTGGTGATCTGAGTTTTCCTGTATTCCGCGGACAAGATTACCGATTGACGTTTTCGGAACGGGTGGCTAACCTTTGTTGTTGCGGGTGGGGTTCAAGGGGCCTGTGTTGCTTGAGTAGATCATGGCTCTGCTCTCGACGGAGACACCTGATATGCCCGATTTAAACCTAACCACGGTAGTGACTTCGATAATCGTTTTGTTGCTGCTGTCCTTGCCGTTTATGGCCGCCCGGTTGCCGCGCTCTCGCCAAATCCCGTCTCGCCAGGTTGAGACGTCGGGTCCCGGCCCGGGTTTCACCTATGCCCTGGTTCCACCCGGGGGCCATCCTGACACCAGCGACCCAGAACAGATGGGCTCTTGGCAATGGTGCTTGGCCTTCATCCCCGAGGAGACCGCCGACGGAGGTTCCGAGATGCCCCCCTGGTGGGCTCCGGCACCGCCCTGGGATGCCACCGCCGAGCAGGCCACCGCCCAGCATGACAGAGACTTCACCCGCGATGCCGATGCCTTGCAAGCAGTGTTCGAGGAAACCGGCGTTTACCCAGCCATGCAGTCACAGGCGCGTTCGTAGGCCATTCTCCGCCCCTGGGTCGGTGCGGTTGAAGCATCATTAGACATGGCCGGGGCTGCGGAAGACCGGCATCGAGAACGGCGGTTGGCCATGGTGCGCCGCCAGATCGAGGGGCGGGGGGTTTGCGACCCGCGGGTCCTGGAGGCCATGAGAACGGTTCCCCGCCACCGTTTCGTGTCCCGATCACTGGCCAGCGACGCCTACAAAGACCACCCGTTGCCCATCCCCGCGGGCCAGACCATCTCGCAGCCCTACATAGTGGCCCTCATGGCCGAGGCCGCAGCCATCGGCCCCGACGACCGGGTGCTGGAAGTGGGCACCGGCTCAGGGTACGGGGCCGCCGTGCTGGCCGAACTGGCTAGCTCAGTGGTTTCGGTGGAGCGCCACAGGAAGCTGGCCGACGCCGCGGCCCGCGTGCTGTCCAAGCTGGAGTACGCCAACACCACTGTGGTGTGCGCCGACGGTTCACAGGGCCACCTACCCGGCGCCCCCTATGACGCAGTGGTGGTGACCGCGGCCGCATCCAGCATCCCGCCCGCGCTGGTAGACCAGCTGGCTGACGGCGGAAGGCTGGTGATTCCCTTGGGGTCGCCGTCACAGTCCCAGAATCTGACCCTTATAACCCGAATGGGGGAGGAGACCACCTCCAAGCGGTTCTGTCCCGTGAGATTCGTCCCCCTCGTCGAGGAGTCTTGATCAAGACTCCTCTCAGATCCCTGCCGTCAGTGGCCACTGGCTGAGTCGGTTGTAGCGGGCTCCGTCGGGGTGCAGCTCGCTGGACACCAGCCACAGCTCGGCGGCCTGGAACTCAGCCTCGAATGGCAGCCCGACAACCGTGGCCGGTATCCGCTTGCGAGCTCGGGCCAGCGTCAGGTGACCGGTGAAACCTCGTCGGTCCGGTGGCTGTCCGATGTCCTCGGTCCGGGCCCGCACTTCAGCCGCCAACTGCCCCAGCCCACCCGCCGGCAACACCAGTACCCGTGACCCCAGCCGCCTGCTAGCTGGTCCGAGCCGCACCGTTGACGCCGAACCCTGAAACCCACGCAAGCTGCTTTTCACCTCTCCAGACTCCGCCTCCCCCAGAAACCTCAGTGTTACGTGCCACTGCACCCGCCCCGTCCACCGCAGCCCGTCAACCGCGGGTCGCTCCAACCCGCCTAGCCGATCTATGACATCAGTCGGCGGAAATACCGCCAAAAACAGCCGAGCCATCAGTGCAGGGAGGGTGCGAAGATCACGGCGATCGTTGTATTCGTCAAGCTTGCCAGCAGAGGGAATAGGTTGGTTCATCATTGGGTTCGGCTTCGTCACGGGATGAACCCGAAAATGGTACTTGCGTGATAGGGTTTTCACCTCTAGGGTGAAGGCATGAAGCATGAGGCTGGAATTCGAGGACGACAATCTGCGGCGACTGTACGAGGAACGCGACTTCGTGCTGCCCAGCCTCAGCTCGGATGTTGTGAAGGCCTTTCGGAAGAAGGTGGGATTTCTCGCGCAGGCGGAGTCCGAGGTCGATCTTCGGAACTACAAGGCGCTGCACTTTGAGAAGCTCCAAGGGGGGCGTGCTGGCCAGCATTCGATCCGGCTCAATCGTCGGTGGAGGCTCATCTTGCGGGTTGAGACCGATGCCGAAGGCCGCTTCCTGGTCATCGTCGAAGTCGTTGATTACCACTAGGGAGGAGATTCGTCACTATGGCTAGAACCTACACTCCTGCTGAGGTTTTTCCGGCAGGTGAGTATCTCCGTGATGAGTTGGACGAGCGCGAGTGGACTGTCACTGAGTTCGCAGAGATCATCGATCGGCCCATTCAGGCAGTTTCCGAGATTCTGAACGGAAAGAAGGAGATCACCACCGAGACTGCGATTTCCTTCTCGGAGGCGCTCGGCACCACACCTGAGCTTTGGTTGAACCTCCAGACTGCATATCGCTTGTACGAACAGCGCTCAGTTACAAGCCAAGATGAACGCACCCCTGTTGCTCGGCGAGCTCGACTACGCCAGAGGATTCCGCTGGCCCAGGTGCGGTCTCGGGGGTGGATCCCTGAGACCGATGACCTTGATGCCACTGAGTCGGCCGTGTGCGATCTACTGGAAATCAGCAACCTGGATGACAGTCCTCAGTTTGCTATGGCGGCGAAGCGCTCCAATTCTGCTGATCCAATAACAATCGAGCAGGTTGCTTGGCTTGCGTATATCCGGAAGGTAGCGGACACCCAAGGCGTCGCGGCGTTCGATATTGATGGGCTGGGGCACCTCGCAAAGAGCCTTCCCCGGATCCTCAAGGATGGACCCAGTGAACTGTCCAAGCTGCCACTTCTGCTCGGAGAGCGTGGTGTCTCCCTGGTGTTTGCAGAGGGGCTACGGGGGGGCAAGCTCGACGGCGCGGTGACTTTTCTAACGGATGGGCGGCCCGTGATCGGGCTGACCACGCGAAACAACCGGTTCGACAGTCTGCTCTTCGCGCTGCTTCACGAATGTGCCCACCTGACACTGGGCCATATCACCGCGCAGTCCGGTGCGATCCTCGATGACGACCTCATGGGGCCTCAAAGTGATCCAGATGAAATAGCGGCAAACGACCAGGCCACTGAATGGCTCTTTCCAGGCGGTTTCGAATTCACGTCGGCATCCGTGCCAGCAATCCTTCAAGCAGCGTCGCAGTACAACGTGCATCCGAGCGTGGTCATCGGAAATATCCAGTACGAAACTAAGAGGTTCAGCCTGCATCGCAACCAGCTTCCTAAGGTGCGTCCCGACCTTCATGACGCAGGGCTTTTCTCATGACCGCACGGGCTGAATGGAAGGTAGATAGACGTCCCGTTTCGTTCTCCTTCTACCTCACCGCCCATGCCTGCAAAACAAATCCTGAATTGGCCAGGTCTGCAGTCGAGCTTGCTGATGCAATCACAATTGCGGGTCCGAAAGGGCCAGAAACGGCAAAGCGGCTGCGTGATGCTGGTCTAGAAGGTCCATTCATCTTCGATGGGACTGGATATGCAGTTGAGAATGTCCCTGGGCCTGAGCAATGGATTCAACAGCAGGTCATTGTTGGAGCGGCTCGCCTTCTGCTTCCAGGGGCCTTCATCCATTGGGACAGAGACTCGGATGCAGCCCTAAAGCAGACTGTTAGAGAACAAGGTCGCATCGCCGAGGACCTGGAAGCGATGATTCTGCTTGCACTCGACGTTAGGTGGGTGGCTAAGCGAACGGAATTGGTAGTTGATGCTCTGCAATCCACTGGCCAGCCTGTAGCTCTCGTTCTTGCTCACCGGGCGGATCCACTGTCTGAGGGGGGCGCGGTCGAGGGTATGCAGCGCATCGCATCCAGGATTGACTCTTTATTCCAACTTCGTAGTGACCATGGAGCATTTGGATCGGTTGTGTTCGGCGCAGAGCATGCTTCAATCGGCCTTACTACCACTACTCGTCATTTTGCAACAGCGGTGATGCGCCCTCGTCGTCGCCCCGGGTCTTCGCCACGGCTCTTTGTACGGCCATTGCTCGACTGGTTCCTGGTCGACGACATCGCAGGCTGGACGGCAGCCGGAAGCAACGTAGTCTGTCCTCTCGCTTGCTGTCATGGAGCTTCGCTCGGTCGGTTCCTGGACCCAGATCTCGATGCGAGATGGCACAACATGAACGCCCTCGCAGACTTCGCGGACTACATCCTCAATGCAGAGCCTGCTGACCGGATTGCTATATTTCGCAACGCCTGTCGAGACGCCGTCACGTCGTATGGCCTCGCTGGGATTCAGGGTCCAGAGAATCCTAAGGCTCAGCTGACAAGCTGGGCTCTTTTGTAAAGGAAGCGCTGGTAAGCCAATTCGGCTACCCACCACCGGTAGACACTCGGGACCCCGATTTCGGGAGGACTGGCCGGAACTACAACCTGAGGGTCAGCATGCTCGCTTAAGGTGATGATGCCAATACCCCACTCGCGCGCTAGGCATTCGACTGGCCAGGGAACAGGGCCACACGTTTCATTGGTTAGAACGAACCGCTGAAAGATCGGTGTGAACTTGACAGCTCGTTGAACGGCCTGTGCGACGTTGTTGCTGCTGAATGCAACTGATCGCAGAATCCCTGGTGGATCGTAAGTTCGCCAGAAGCCAAGATTGGTTTCGATGGCCGAGTATGGAGCCTCGCGAAGTTGCTGTACTTTCAAGTCGGGTAAGGCTCCACTCGGCACGAAGCCCCCGAGGGGCAGTAACCAAAGGCCGTGTAGGAGGGCCTTCGAGGTGATTGCGCCGACACCAACTCGTTGCCGTCTCTCATGCTCATCAGGGAGGAGTTCAAACGCACCTAGCATCTTGGACCCTTCAATCGAGAACGACACAGCAGGAGTTTTGGTTACTTGTTGGATCGCTTCGACAGCATGGTCCGTTTCTACAGTCAGCATTGTGTCCGCCGTCCTGTGCGGTCCAGGTCTAAGAGTGTCACCGGGTGTTTTTCATAAGTGCCAATCGGCAGCTCGATATAGCGATTCCGCTACTCGCATCTGATGTCATATTGACTCATTGCAGTCAGAAAGGGCATATGCAAGGGTAGGCCACCGACCAGAAGAGGGTTGGGTTCTCTGATCCTCCATCTCTTCGGCCGGGGACGACACCCGGCATAGAAATTCGGCGGAGAAGAGCAGGTGCACCCCGATAGTTTCGCAGGCCATGGGTGATCCGGGACTAGATGGCCAAACAGCGGCACCGTCGGAGCGTGTAAGGGTGCGTCGGGGGGCTGGCCGAGCACGGTATGCCAAGGAGGACGTACTAAGCATTCTCGATGCTGGATTGATCGCCCATGTGGGGGTGTCCACTTCCGATGGGCCGCTGGTGCTGCCCATGGCCTACGGGCATGACGGCGAATGCCTTTTTCTCCACGGTGCGGTGGCGAACCACCTACTCGGTACCGGTGCCGGCCAGGAGGTTTGCGTCACCGTCACATGTCTGGATGGGTTGGTGATGGCCCGAACGCCCTTCCACAACTCGATGAACTACCGCTCGGCGTTGATCAGGGGAACAGCCCGGCGTGTCGACGAAGATGAGCGCAAAGGCTATGCCCTCAAACTGGTGACCGACCATGTGGTTGAGAACTGGGACAGCGGTCGACCTCCGTCCCCGTCGGACCTGCGCAAGACCCTGGTGCTGGAGGTGCCGCTGACCGAGGCGTCGGCCAAGATCCGCAATGGCGACCCCGTCGACGAGCCTCAGGACATCGCCGGCCCATGGTGGGCGGGGGTGGTGCCCGTGGTCACCCGCTTTGGGTCCCCATTTGCTTCCGCTGACCTTACCGCCGATTCCAGCCCGCCAAACCCCGTCATTGCTTTGTCCGGCCTCACCCCCGAGGAGCGCTGTAACAGAAAGGGCGGCTGAAGGGCCAGATAGGGTGAGCGGGTGCTGCGGTTGAGTGGTGAGGTTTACTCGGAGGTCATTGCTCATGCGCTTTCGGGCTTGCCCAACGAGGCCTGCGGGCTGTTGGCTGCTCGGGGTGGGGTAGAGCAGGTAGACCGGTTCTTTCCGGTGCGCAACGCGGCGGAGTCGAGCCAGATCTACCGGTTGGACGACTCCGAGTACCTCCAAGTGGAGCGCACTGCCGATGACGAGGGGTTGGCCCTGGTGGCGGTGATGCACTCTCACACCCACACCACGGCCTTTCCATCGCCCACCGATGTACGCGACGCCTCGGCCTTTGACCCCTTCGGGGCGCTGCTTTATGTGATCGTTTCGCTGAAGGATCCCGAACCCTCGCTGCGCTGCTACCGCATTCTCGACGGCGAGATTACCGAAGAGCCGGTGTCTGTCGAGGGGTAGCCTGGAACCTGTGGCAATGTACAAATCGGTGATCGATCTCATCGGGAACACCCCGATGGTGGACGTCACCGTGCTGTCGCCGAACCCGTCGGTGGCCATCCATGTCAAGCTGGAGGGAGTGAACCCGGCCGGTTCGGTCAAAGATCGAGTGGCCCGAGAGATGATCCTCGAAGCCGAGGCCGACGGCACGCTGGAACCGGGTCGCACCATAATCGAGCCGTCGTCGGGCAACACCGGGATTGCCCTAGCCATGATCGCTCGGCTCCGGGGGTATCCGATCAAGATCGTCATGCCCGAAAACGTCTCGGCTGAGCGACGCCAGCTCCTCGAGGTGTTCGGCGCTGAAATCATCTGGTCGTCCGGCGCCGAGGGATCCAACGGTGCCGTGCGGATGGCCCAGAAGCTGGCCGAGGAAAACCCGGAGTGGGCTTTCCTCTACCAGTACGGCAACGAGGCCAACCCTCGGGCCCACTACAACACAACCGGCCCGGAGATCTACGCCGACTGCCCTCAAATCACCCACTTCGTGTCGGGTTTGGGCACCAGCGGCACCCTCATGGGGGTGGGGGCCTACCTCAAAGAGCGGAAGGCCTTTGTGCGGGTGCTGGCAGTGGAACCTCCCGCGGGAGAGATGGTTGACGGCCTCCGGAGCTTGGACGACGGGTTCATCCCCCCGGTGTATGAGAAGTGGGGCGGCGACCAGCTATTGGACGGCAAGCGCATAGTGAGGCCCCGGGAGTCGATTGAGTGGACCCGGCGCCTCGCCGAGGAAACGGGCATCTTCGCCGGCATCTCCACCGGCGCGGCGCTCGCCGGAGCGGCCCGAGTGGCCGAGCGGACCGACGAGGGCGCGGTGGTGGTGGTGTCGGCTGACGGTGGGTGGAAGTACCTTTCTACTGGGGCGTGGACCGATCCGATCGACCAGGTGACGGCCCGAGCCGAGTCGATCATCTACTTCTGAACCTGGATTTCAGAAAATTGCTACTCAGACAGGTTTTCTGTTCCTTGATGTGCTATAAGCCCCCCGCGCTGCTAAAGTTAATACACCCAAACCACACCACCACGCTGGAGCACAGCTCCAGCCGAACGGCCTCGACTCATCCCGCCAGAGTCGAGGCCGTTCCTCTTGATGCGGAGTAGAAGTATGGGCGCAGCGATATGAGAAGCGACGGCCGGGCGGCGGACGAGCTGCGGTCCATCAGCTTCAAGCGGGATTTCACCGAGATGGCCGACGGCTCGGTCTTGGTCTCGTTCGGGCGCACCCGAGTGCTGTGCACTGCATCGGTAGATCCCGATGTTCCTCGGTGGATGAAGGGCCGGGGAAGAGGTTGGGTCACCGCCGAGTACTCCATGCTTCCAGGGTCGTCACCGGAGCGGGTCAACCGGGAGGCGGCCCGGGGCCGCCAGTCGGGCCGCACCCAAGAGATACAGCGGCTGATCGGGCGCTCGCTGCGGGCGGTGACCGATTCCGCCAAGCTCGGCGAGCGCCAGGTGATTTGCGACTGCGACGTGCTGCAAGCCGACGGGGGCACCCGCACCGCCGCCATCACCGGCGCCTATGTGGCGCTGCACGACGCCTTCACCCGCCTGGTGGCCGCTGGCCATATCGATCAGCACCCGATGATCGAGGCCTGCGCTGCGGTGTCGGTTGGGGTCATCGACGGCATCCCATCGCTGGATCTCCCCTACGAGGAGGATGTGGCCGCCGAGGTGGACATGAACGTGGTCATGACCGAGTCGGGCCGCTTCGTTGAGGTGCAGGGAACCGCCGAGGGCCAGCCGTTCAGCCGAGACCATCTCGATGAGCTGTTGGATTTGGCCACATCGGGTATCGAGCAGATCATCAAGCGGCAGAAGCTGCTGCTGGCCGATCCGCCCCCGCCCCGTTGAGCTTCGCCCCAGAGGAAACGCCGCGGTTGGTGGCGGCAACCGCCAACCCGCACAAGCTGGCCGAGATCGCAGCCATCTTGGGATCGGCGGTTGAGTTGCTGCCCCGGCCCGCCGACCTGGGCGAGATCACAGAGGACGGCGACACCCTTGAGGCCAACGCCCGCCTGAAGGCCACCGCAGTGTGCAGCCACACCGGTCAGCCCGCAGTGGCCGACGACACCGGTTTGGAGGTGGCCGCTTTGGGGGGAGCGCCAGGAGTACGATCGGCCCGCTATGCCGGCGAGCACGCCGACGACTCCGACAACCGCCGCCGGCTTCTGGCCGAGATGGAGGCGGCCGCCGACCGCTCGGCTTGCTTCCGCACCGTGGCGGTAGTGGCATTCCCCGACGGTCGCGAGTTGCTGGCCGAGGGCATGGCCGCCGGCACCATTGCCGAGGCTCCCCGGGACAATCAGGGATTTGGCTACGACCCGGTGTTCGTACCCGATGGGGGAGACGGCCGCACCTTTGCCGAGATGTCGGCCGACGAGAAGAACGCTGTCTCCCACCGAGGGCGGGCATTCCAGGCTTTGGCCGAGCAACTGGGCCGGTAGCCTGGTTCCGCCGCGCCAGTGGCGGAACTTGGCAGACGCGCAGGGTTTAGGTCCCTGTGGGCGCAAGCCCGTGTGGGTTCAAATCCCACCTGGCGCACATGACCGACGACTTTCGACGCATCGTGACCGCGGTAAACAGCGATGGCCACTCGGTGGTGGACATCGATGGTCCGCCGCCGGTGGTGATCAGTCCCCGCCATCCCGACCAGTTTCTTACGGCGATCTGGGCGGTAGATCAGCTTCCAACTAGCTACACCGCTCCCGGAGACCGAGACGGCTTCCAGCTGTCGCCGCCGCCCGGCGGGGTGAACATAATCCGCAACAAGTTGCCGCCCGATTCGGTGATCTACGTGGACACCGACGGCTGCCCCCGGCTGGTGGCCGACGAAGAGTATCTCCACCGCACCGCCACAGTGGATTTTATCTGCGTGCTGGAGGGAGAGCTGTGGCTGGTATTGGAAGGCGATGAGGATGTCCATCTCCGGGCCGGGGACTGCGTAGTGCAGCGGGGGACGGTCCACGCCTGGCGCAACCGCACCGACCGGCCCACCACGTTTCTGGCCGTGCTCTTCGACGCTGACGAGGCCACCCTGGCCGCGAACCCGGTGGGCCCGGAGGCGCTGTGAGCGAGGGACCGCAAAGTGGGCCGGACAGCGAGGCCCGGCGCGCTTGGCAGGACTTGCTCAGCGCCCTGTCGGAGATAGACGCCGACTGGATTGGGCCTCAGCGGGGCCTGGCCCCCGGTAGAGAGCACCTGGGCATTCGGGGCCTGGCTATGGCTCTGTGGGGGGCGTTGGACCTCTATCTTGAGAACGAACCTGAGCAACCCCACTTCGTGCGACTCATCTCTCCCTACCGGAAGTGGGGCGACAACCCCGACGCCATCTACTTCTTCGCACCGCTGCGGGGCGACCGCTCGTATCGAGTGCAGGGACGCCGGGGGCAGGAAGTTTATCTGTCGCTCACCGTGCACGGCGGCGACCGCGACGGCCACTGGCCAACCCGGGTCGTGGCCGAGCTCAACATGGATGAAATGGTGTTCGATGGCGACGGCCGCTTCGAAGTGGTGCTGTCGCCGGACTCTCAAGGCGGCAACTGGATGCCATTGGAGGAGGACGCCGGCTCTGTGGTGGTCCGGTTCTACTTCAGCGAGGCCGAAGCCGCCTCGGCCCAAATCGAATTGGTACCCGATCTGCGCATCGAATCAGTCGATGGACCCGGGCAGGCCCCGGTACCAGACGATGCTTCGGTGGCCCGTCGCCTGAAGAGGGTGGAGGCGTGGGTGCGCTCGAAGTTCGGCGGGCAGATGCTCGGCCCGCAGCCCCGGCGCCGCCCGAGTTGGTACTCCGAGGTGCCCAACCAAATGGGCCCGCCGGTTGACTGGAGCGACAGCAACGGTGGCGGATGGGGAGCGGTGGACATCGCCTACTCGGCCGGAGAGTACGAGTTGGCCCCCGATGAGGCCCTAGTGATGGAGGGTCGGCTGCCCGAGGGCCTGTTCACCAACGTGGTGATCTGGAACGAGTTGGGCCAAACGGCCAACTACCTGGAACGCACCGTGTCGCTCAACGACACCCAGATGGAGGTAGGTGCAGACCGCCGTTATCGGGTGGTCATTTCTCACCGCGACCCCGGTGTGCCTAACTGGCTGGACACCTGCGGTGAGCATCGGGCCGCGGTGTTCTGGCGGTTCATGCTGCCCTCCGAACCACCTGAGGCCCCGGTGTGCACCGTGATGCCGGCGGATCGGGTGGCCGGTGGAGGGCCGTAGGCCGGTACGATTGGGGCCATGACAAACCCCGTCCTGTTCGAGCCGGGCAGCCCTGAGCGCGGCGCGTTCGAGATCTACAACCGGCTGTTGAAGAACCGCATCGTGTTCTTGGGAACTGCCGTGGACGACGACATCGCCAACTACATCACGGCCCAGCTCCTGTACCTGGAAGGCGAGGATCCCGAGAAGGACATCTGGCTGTACGTCAACTCGCCGGGTGGATCGGTCACCTCGGGCATGGCCATCTACGACACCATGCAGTTCATCGCCCCCGATGTGGGGACCATCTGCATGGGCCTAGGCGCCTCTATGGGCCAGTTCCTGCTGTGCGCCGGCGCGCCGGGCAAGCGCTATGCACTGCCCCATGCCCGGATCATGATGCATCAGCCCTCCGGTGGCGTTCGGGGCCAAGCCACCGACATCGCCATTCAGGCCGAGCAGCACGCCTACGTCAAGACTCTGTTGGCCGAACGCATTGCCACCCACACGGGCCAGTCGGTAGAGCAGGTGGAGGCCGACTCCGATCGCGACCGCTGGTTCACCGCCGAAGAGGCCAAGCGGTACGGCATCATCGACCACGTCATCGTCAAGCGCGGTGAGATGATCTGACCTCTTCTGATAATCGAATCCCGGCCGGCAGGGATCAGCCCGCCACGTCCAACTGCACTTCGCCGGTAATCCGGTCTGCATCGAAGATGATGGCGGGAGTCTCGGGGTTCAGATCCAAGCCGCAATGGTCGGCGGCAAATCGGGCCAACTCAATGGCGGCCTCGGAATAGGCGGCCATCTCGCCTTTCATCTTCTGCAAGGAATCCTGGCCAGCGACCTCCGAGCCGCTCAAGGCGGTCAGAACGAGGCCTACGGTGCTGTTGATCACGGCCAACGACGGTTTGACTTCCAACGGGGCGGCTCGGTGCAGGCTGTCCAGTTCTTCGGCAGCCACTTCGGCGGCATCGGGGTCGTTGGGTGCGAGCGAGGCCAGCGCTCCCTCGGGTCCAGACGCGACGCGGAGCTTCTCGCAGAAAGCAGACAGGTCAGGCTGGTTTTCGCCTCCGCACGCGCCGATTGCCGCGACGGCCAGGACAAACGCGGCAACCGCTGGCAACAGCACCGCCACAATCGGCAGTCGGCGGCGGACCACTCGCATGGTCAGCGGGCGGCGGCCGCTTCTCGCAATTGGCTGATCGCGTGGTTGAACCCCAAATCGTCGGAGAACACTGCGCTGCCGGCCACAAACACCTCTGCGCCCGCCCCGGCCGCGGCGGCGATAGTGGCCGGGCCGATACCGCCGTCCACCTCTACCTCCACCTCGTAGCCGCTCTTGTCGATCATCGCCCGCAGCTCGGCCACCTTGGACTCCATCGACGCGATGTAGGACTGACCACCCCAACCGGGGTTGACGGTCATCACCAGCACCAGCTGGCACAGGTCGAGCACATGCGCCACGGCCGAGGCCGGGGTGGCCGGATTCAATGCCACGCCAGCATCCATGCCCAGTTCTCGGATGGCCCCCAAGGTGCGGTGCAAGTGAGGGCAGGCTTCGGCGTGGACGGTGAGCAGCTCGCAGCCGGCTTCGGCGTAGCGGGGGGCCAGCTCATGGGGCTCCTCCACCATCAGGTGGGCCTCGAACGGCAACGACACCAGGGACCGGATCGAGGCGATGACATCGGGTCCGAAGGTGAGGTTGGGCACAAACCGCCCGTCCATCACATCCCAGTGGATGCGGTCGGCTCCGGCCTTTTCCAAACCGATGCACTCCTCGCCCAATCGGGCGAAGTCAGCGGGCAGCACTGAAGGCGCGATCAAGACCTCAGAGGCCATGCCCCGACCCTACCCGGTGCCGGTCCGCAATAGGCGCACCTTTGCCGCCTAGGCCGACTTCCCAGTTCAGCGGAGCATTCCGCCGTCGACGAACACCGGGCGGCCGCTCATGAATGCCGAGGCGTCGCTGGCCAGGAACACCGCGGCGCCCACGAGATCTTCGGGAACGCCGAGGCGCCCAAAGATGGTCTCCGAGGCCACCTCCTCCTCGAAGCGGGCCCGGGCGTCGGGGTCGCGGGGCAAGATCATGTCGGTGGCCACCGGGCCGGGCACCAGCAGGTTCACCCGCACGCCACGGCTGGCCCACTCGCGGGCCATGGTGGTTGTCCAGTTGGCCATGGCCGCCTTTACTGCACAGTACGCGCCGATGCCCTCCATGGGCTGAAAGGCCCCCAGGGCGCCGATGTTGATGATCGATCCGCCCCCGTCGTCGGCCAGGTGGTCGAGCGCGGCCTGCGATAAGAACAGCGGGCCCTTGAGGTTCACGGCCAAGATGTCGTCTAGCTCCTCGGGGGTGACCCGGGTGGTCACGTGGGGCCGCAGCACTCCGGCGTTGTTCACCAGCACGTCGAGACGGCCGAAGCGGCTTATGGTGGCCTCGAGCAGCGGCTGATGCTGGTTCAGCTGGCCGACGTCGAGTTCGGCTCCCATGGCCTCTCCACCCGCGGCGGTGATTTGGTCGGCCAGTGTCTGGCAGGCACCCAGCGTGCGGCTGGCGGCCACAATCTTGGCCCCGGCCTCAGCCAGCCCCAGGGCCAGGGCCTGGCCGATGCCCCGGGAGGCCCCGGTGACGATGGCCACCCGCCCGGTCAGGTCGAAGTTGTCCGTCACGGGGTCAATCCTGCTCCTGGGCAGCCAGCCAATTTTCCAGGCTGGCCTCCTCCCAATCATCAGGGCCATACACCGTGAGGGGCAGCGGGGTCATCAAGTGGGTGTCGCCGCCGGTGACGTACTCGGCCGAGCGCTGTTCCCAGGCGGTGATCCGATCGTCGATGGTTCCCTCATCGCACAGGCCTCGGGTGGTGTCCCGGTTTTGGCGGTAGGTCATGTGGGAGGCGATGTCGGCGGCCCACACCATCACCACCTCGTGCTGGTTGTTGAGCACCTCATACAGCCCAGTGGGACTGTGGCCGTAGTCGGCCATAAGGGGAACCCGCTCTTGGACTACCGCGGCCAGAAACTCCAGAGGCATGCCAGGCCGCACAGTGAGGATCTCGTTCACGAACAGGGTGCCGGTGATGCCGGCCTCGGCGATCTCAGTGGTGCTCGGGCTGCCGGGCACGCCCCCGCACAACCGGTCGAAGCCGCCGGAGCGCCACTGGGCGGCCTCGTCCCACCAGTCTCCGTAGAACGCTTTGCGCCGCTTCAGGTTGAGCCGGTCGAGGTTCTTGGCCAGGCCCTTCCAGCCCTCTGAGCCGATGTCCCAGATGTTGATGACCTGGGGCCAGCGCCCACCGCCCGCGCCCAAGATGTAGAACGCGCCCTGGAGCCCGAACATCTCCGGCATGCGCAGCACCGGGTCTTGCCACAGGTGCTCCATGTAGTCGTACTGGCCCTGCCCGATGACGTCGACCACCTCGTAGAGGTACAGGTCGCGGTTCATACTGGGCCTCCAGACCAAGTGGTGGGGCGTCTGTTCCGGAACATCACCCGCCGACGTTACCGGCGTAGGCTCCAGGGATGCGCCGCGAGACCCAGTTGGAGCTGATACGGGAACTTCTGGCCCACCACGCCGCAGGCACCACGCAGCTGGCCGACAACGTGCTGACGCTGCCTGCTGATGTCTACACCAGCGAGTCCCACTGGCAGGCCGAGCGGGTGGCGCTATTCCGCTGCCGGCCGGTGGTGGCTTGTCTGTCGGGAGCGGTGGCGTCGGCGGGCGACTACGTGTCGCTCACCGTGGGCGGGGTGCCGGTGGTGGTGGTGCGGGGCGGCGACGGGGTGCTGCGGGGGTTCCGCAATGTGTGCCGCCACCGGGCATCTTCGGTGGTGAGCGACTGCGGGTCGGGGGCGACATCGCTTCGGTGCCCGTTCCACGCCTGGACCTACCGGCTGGACGGGTCGCTGCTGGCCCGTCCCCAGGCGGGGGAGGGGTTCTGCGGGACCCACGAGTCGGAGCTCGGTTTGGCGCCGGTGCCGGTAGGGGAGTCCTACGGAGTTGTGTTCGTGCGGGCCGAGGGCGAAGAGCCGGTGGACGCGGCCGAGCTCGTCGGCGATGCCTCCCAAGATCTCAACGACTTTGCCGTGGGCGGCTATGTCCCGTTCGACCGGTGGGAGTCGAGCTGGCCCTGCAACTGGAAGCTGCTGGTGGACACGTTCTTGGAGTCCTACCACGTGTTCTCGCTGCACCGCACTACGGTGGGCCGCTACTACCTGTCCCAGCCCATGACCTACAGGGGGTACGGCCCCAACCTCCGATTCCAGACCTGCCAGAAGTCGATCCTGGAGCTGGGCGAGGCGCCCGAGGAAGAGTGGGAGCTGCTCAGTCGGGCCACCGTGGAGTATCTGATCGCCCCCAACACAATCTTGAGCCACAGCGTGGACCACTTCGCGGTGTATCAGTTTCTCCCCACCGCCGTCGACCACACCGACATCACCATGACTCTCTACACCCCCGAGTCGGTCACCGACCGCACCCGCCCCCACTACGAGCGCACCCTGGAGCTGCACCAGCGAGTCGGCGCCAGCGAGGACTTTCCCCAAGCGGTCAAAATTCAGCAATCCCTGGCCTCCGGCCTGGTCACCGAGACCCTCGTCGGCCGCCACGAAGTAGCCCTAATCCACTTCCACCAAGCGCTGGACCAGCTGCTCTCGTAGAGCGTGATGCTGAAGTCGCAGATATCGACGCGAGGAGGCTGCTAGCCAAACTGCTCGGTTTGCCAGGCGAGGGCGGCTTTGAAGCCTTCGGTTCGAATAATGCGGCCAAATTCTTGGGCCGCGGGGGACTGGTGGGCGACCACGTTGTGCTCGCGGGCCAGCTCCTGGGCCATGGCGTAGCCCATCAGCTCGAGGACCCTGTTGCAGATGGCCTTGTTGGCGGCGGAGATGTCGCTGGGCACGGTGGCCACCCGGCGGGCCAGGGCGTGGGTGTACTCGGCTAGCTTGTCGGCGGGCACGGCCTCAAGCACGAACCCGGCGCGGGCTGCGGTGGCGCCGTCGATCATGTCGCCGGTGAGTAGCAGGCGCTTGGCCCACTGCGGTCCGGCCAGATAGGTCCACATGTGGGTGGATGGCGAGGCCATCGACCGCACGATGGGGTACCCGAATTGGGCGTCGGTGGCACAGACGGTCATGTCGGCGTGAAAGGCGATGTCGGTGCCCACCGCCAGGCAGTAGCCGTGGACTGAGGCGATGACCGGGGTGCGCAGCCGCCACATCTCCTCGAACCTCCGAAACGGTGCCACCAGGGCCAACTCCTGCTCGAAGGAGCGGGAGTCGTAGTCCAAGTCGATCTCGTCGGGGTCGAGGTCGATGCCCGAGCAGAACGCCCCGCCCGCCCCCTGAATCACGATGGCGCCGACATCGGGAGCGGCATCGGCGTCGGCCAGCGTGTCGAAGAGCTGTCCAAGCTGGGCCATTGTCAAGGCGTTGCGCCGTTCAGGGCGGTTCAAAGTGATGTAGCGCACCCGCTCCCGGTCCTCGGCAAAGATGGCGATCTCGGTTCTTGGGGCTTCTGGCACGGGGCTGACGGTAGCGCGGCCAACTAGGGCTTGAGACCGCCGTCCAAGCAGACACCGCCCATTGCTCAGCGATACCCTGGTTTTCGTGGACGAGCTCGGTTACATCCCATTCGACTGCGACAACCATTACTACGAGGCGGAGGACGCCTTCACCCGCCATGTGGACCCGGCATTGCACGCCCGATGCGTGCAGTGGGCCGAGGTGAACGGCCGTCGTTACCACCTGGTGGGCGGCAAGATCAGCCATGCGGTGGTGAACCCCACCTGGGATCCAATCGCCCTCCCCGGCGCCATGCACGATTACTTCCGGGGCAACCCCGAGGGCCGCAATCCCGCCGACATGTTGAGCAAGCGGGAGAAGCTGCCTCGCTACTACGTGGACGACCGGGACGCCAGGGTCGACAAGGTACACCAGCAGGGACTTCAGTCGGTTTGGCTATTCCCCACCCTGGGCGTGCTCTACGAGGAGCTCATCAAAGAGGACATCGAAGCGGTGTGCGCCCTGTTCGGAGGGTTCAACCGCTGGCTGGAAGAGCAGTGGGGTTTCGCCTACCGCGACACCGTCTTTGCCGCTCCCTACATTCCCCTGGGCGATGTCGACTGGGCCTGCCACGAGTTGGAGTGGGCCATTGACAAGGGCGCCCGCACCATCGTCATGCGCCCAGCCGCGGTGTGGACCGCAGATGGCTTCATGTCACCGGCCGACGAGCACTTCGACCCGTTCTGGGCCCGGGTCAACGAGTCCGGCATCTGCGCGGTGGTCCACGCCGGCGACAGCGGCTACACCACGCACGGCTACGACGTGGACGGATTCGCCTCGGCGGGAATTGGACAGAGGCGCAAGTACAAGCCCAGTATCAAGGCCTACAACATCGAGCGGGCCGCCTACGACTACCTGATCACCCTGGCGCTGGAGAAGCTGTTCGAGCGGTTCACCAACCTGCGGATCGCCTCGGTGGAGAACGGCTCGCAGTTCTTGGGCGACATGTTCCGCAAACTGGGCCAAGCCACCCACAAGAGCATCGGCTGGTTCAAAGAAGACCCTTCGGAGCTGTTCCGCCAACACGTGTGGATCAACCCCTTCTGGGAGGACGACGTAGCCGAGGTGGTGCACTACATGGGGGCCGACCGGGTGATATTCGGCAGCGACTGGCCCCACATCGAGGGCATGCCCCAGCCGCTGGACTACCTGGTGGAACTCAAAGACAAGGGCTTCGACGACGCCACCAAGAGGAAGATCCTCCTCGACAACGTCACCGAGCTGAACCAGCTGCAACCGGCCTGACGAGGCCGCGACACCCCCGCTTACCCGGTGGGGTCGAAGCGGGGGTGGCGGAGGTCGTAGCGGGCGATGGCGTCTTTGGCCACCGCGGGGTCGAGATCGCCGTCGGCGGCTAGGGCACTCAAGACCGTGGAGATCACGCTGTGGGCGTCGGTCTCGAAGAACCGGCGCAGCGACTCGCGGGTGTCTGACCGGCCGAAGCCGTCGGTGCCCAGCGGGACGAATCGGCGGGGGACCCACCGGGCGATCTGGTCGGGGACCATTGTCATGTAGTCGGTGACCGCCACCACCGGCCCGCGGCCCCCGCTCAACCGTTGGGTGACCATAGGCACCTGGGGCTCATCTTCGGGGTGCAGGCGGTTCCAGCGCTCAACGGCGAGCGCTTCCTCCCTGGCTGTCTTGAAAGAAGTTGCACTAAGCATGTCCACACCGATGCCGTAGCGCTCGGCCAATTCGGCTTGGGCGTCGCGGGCGGCCTGGTGGGCGGTTCCGGAGAAGATGATCGAGGCCTGCTGATCGGTACCGTCCAGCGCCTGGTTCCATTGGTACAGCCCCGACAAGATGTGCCCGTCGCTGATGAAATCGGCCCTGCGGGGCTGGCGGTAGTTCTCGTTATAGATAGTGATGTAGTAGAAGACGTCCTCCCCGCCGCCGTTGCCGTACATCCGGTTCAGCCCCGAGCGCACTATGGCCCCCAGCTCGTAGGCGAACGCCGGGTCATATGCGCAGCAGGCCGGCACGGTGGAAGCCAGCAAGTGGCTGTGGCCGTCTTGGTGCTGCAACCCCTCACCCATGAGCGTGGTGCGCCCCGCGGTAGCCCCCATCAAGAATCCCCGGGCCCGGGAATCGGCCGCCGACCAGATCAGGTCGCCCACCCGTTGGAATCCGAACATCGAGTAGAAGGAGTAGAACGGCACCATCGGCACGCCCATGGTGGCGAAGCTGGTGGCTGCCGCCGTCCACGAGGCCAATGATCCCGCCTCGGTGATGCCCTCTTCCAGAAGCTGACCGTCTTGACCCTCGGCGTAGGACAGCAAGAGGTCGTGGTCCACCGGCTCATAAAGCTGACCCTCGGAGGCGTAGATCTTGAACTCCCGGAAGAGGGAGTCCATGCCGAAGGTGCGGGCTTCGTCGGGGACGATGGGTACAACCCGGGCCCCGAAATCCTCGTCTCGCATCATGTTGCGCAGCATCTGGGTGAACACCATGGTGGTGGACACCTCGCGGCCATCAGAACCTTCGTCGTAGTCGGTGAACAGCTTGTCGTCGGGCAGCTTGATGGGCCGGCGGATGTTGACCACCCGGGTGGGGAGCGGGCCGTCCAGCTCCCGGCGGCGGGCCATCAGATATTGGTGCTCGGGGGAGTCGGCCGGAGGGTTGTAGTACGGGGGGTTGGCGTCGTCTTGGAGGGCCTCCGCAGGGATCTCTTCCTCCAAGTGGAGCCGAGAGCGCAGGTCCATGAGCTGGTCGGTGGTCATCTTCTTGATCTGGTGCGTGGCGTTGCGGGCCTCCAGCCCCTCGCCCAGTGTCCAGCCCTTGATGGTCTTGGCCAAGATTACCGTGGGCCGGTCGGTGGCCTCTATCGCGGCTTTGTAGGCGGCATGGAGTTTCAGGTAGTCGTGGCCGCCGCGGGGCAGGTCTTCCAGCTCTCGGTCGCTCAGGTGGGCCACCATCTTGCGCAGACGGGGATCGGGTCCGAAGAAGTTCTCCCGGATGTAGGCGCCGGACTCGGTGGCGTAGCGCTGGTACTCGCCGTCGACGGTGGTCCTCATCTTCTCCAGCAGCACACCGTCGACGTCGGCGGCCAGCAGCTCGTCCCAGCGCGAGCCCCAGATCACCTTGATCACGTTCCAGCCCGAGCCCCGGAAGTTGCCCTCCAACTCCTGGATGATCTTGCCGTTGCCCCTTACCGGGCCGTCGAGGCGTTGGAGGTTGCAATTTACTACCCAGATGAGGTTGCTCAGCTTGGCCCGGCCGGCCAGCGAGATCGACCCCAGCGTCTCGGGCTCATCGCACTCGCCGTCGCCCACGAAGCACCACACCTTCGACTCGCTGGTGTCCTCGATTCGGCGGTCGTGGAGATAGCGGTAGAACCGGGCGTGGTAGATGGAGTTGATTGCTCCCAGGCCCATAGACACCGTGGGGTACTCCCAGAAGTCGGGCATGAGCCGGGGATGGGGATAGCTGGACAGCCCGTTGCCGCCAATCTCCATCCGGAAATTGTCCAATTGCTCCTCGTTCAAGCGTCCTTCAAGGAAGGCCCGAGCGTAAATCCCTGGTGCGGCGTGGCCCTGGATGTAGACGGCATCGCCGGGTAGGCCGTCCTCTTTGCCTCGGAAGAAGTGGTTGAACCCCACCTCGTAAAGGGAGGCCGACGAGGCGAAGGTGGACAGGTGGCCGCCGATGCCGTCAGCCCGCTTGTTGGCCTTGACCACCATTACGGCGGCGTTCCACCGGATGAAGGCCCGGATCCGGCGCTCGATGTTCTCGTCGCCGGGGAAGAACGGCTGGTCGGCAGTGGGGATGGTGTTCACATACGGCGTCTGCACCGTGCCCGACAGGCCTACGCCCAACTCGTCGGCCCGGTCGAGGAGGCGGCGCAGCAGGTACCGGCTCCGCTGTCCGCCAGAGGCGCTGACCACCGCATCGAGACTGTCGAGCCACTCCCGGGTTTCTTCCGGATCGGTGTCGGGCAGTTGGTGTGAGAAATTCACGGCCACGCCACCATGCTTTCAACTCTGGGGTGATCGTGCCACCATGAGACGGTGACCGACAGCCAACAGCCCACGGTGGTGTACACCGACGGTGCTTGCCGAGGGAACCCTGGTCCAGGGGGATGGGGCTGGGTCGTGCCAGGAGGACAGCGGGATTCGGGTGGGGCACCGCAGACCACCAACCAGCGGATGGAGCTGACTGCGGTGTTGGAGGCGGTACGAGCGCTGGAGGGCCCTTTGGAGGTGTATAGCGATTCCACCTATGTGGTCAACTGCTTCCGGGACCGGTGGTGGGAGGGGTGGATCCGCCGGGGGTGGCGCAACAGTCAGAAAAAGCCGGTGGCCAACCGCGACCTATGGGAGCCGTTGATTGAGCTCGTGCTTGGCCGTGAGATCGACTTCGTCTGGGTGAAGGGCCACGCCGGTGACCCCTGGAACGACGAGGCCGACCGCCTGGCCACCGAAGCGGCCGACGGCCAAGATGTGACTGGGCAAGATGTGGTTGAGGAGCAACGACTGTTCTGAGGTTGAGGAATCAAGGTGAGTATCTCTTGACGAGGTTGTCAAGAGTAGCGGCGATGCTGGCCTTCAGGCGTTTGGGGGTGTGCACGATCATGACGAGCTGGCGCAGGCGGGTCCTGCTGTAATCCGCAGTTTCGATTACCAGGGTGCCGCCCTCTGTCGGCTCGAGCTCGTAGCGCCAGCGGTGTCTGCCCCAGTGGCGCCAGGCAATCAGGCGGTTCTCCTCGAACTCCACCACTGTGTTGGTCATTTTGTAGGGGTAGCCGAAGATTTTCATAGCCATCTTGAACTCCGATCCCAGTTGCATCGGACCCGGGTCGGACAAGAGCTGCTGGACCGTTCCCGAGCCGTCTATTTCGGGATGGCGGGACGGATCGGCCAACAGGGCGAAGATCTCCCCAGGAGGAGCGGGGACCACTCGGCTGTCACTAATCAATCGCGGCGTCATGACAGGGCTTCCTCCAAGACGGGATGCAAGTCGGGGTGGCGGAACTCAAAGCCCGCATTGTCCAACGCTAGGGGATGGGCTTTGGTGCTGGAAAAAAGGAGTCCGTCGGCCAGTTCCTTGCCCAGAAGCAGTCGAGGGCCCAAGCGGGGGACTGCTAGGGCTGCGGGGCGGTGGAGTATAGAGGCCAGCGTCTGGGTGAACTCTTTGTTGGTGACTGGGTTGGGGGCGCAGAGGTTGACCGGACCGGAGACTTCAGCCTCCAGCAAGAAGGCCAAGGCTCGCACCTCATCTTCGAGGGCGATCCACGGCCACCACTGCCGGCCATTGCCCAACGGGCCGCCTAGGCCCAGCTTGAACAGAGGCAGCATTCGGGTGAGGAAGGGGGCATTGTCGGACACAACCAACCCGGTGCGGGCCAGGGCCACCCGGATTCCGGCGCTCTCAGCCCCTAGGGCGGCAGCCTCCCAGTCTGCGGTCAGGGTGGCCAGGAATCCGGTGCCAGGCCCCGACTGCTCGTCTAGCACCTCGTCTCCTCGGTCGCCGTAGAAGCCGACTGCGGAGCCGGCCACCAGCACTGAGGGCGGGGCCGCGGCCGCGGCAATGGCCTCGACCAACAGCTCGGTAGAGTCCACCCGGCTGAGGCGCAGCTCCCGTTTGCGGCGCTCGCTCCAGCGGCGGTCGCCGATTCCCGCGCCGGCCAGGTTTACCACCCCTTCGATGCCGTCGAAGGCATCGTCGTCGATGTCGCCCGTAGCCGGATTCCAATATCGGGTGTCGTCGGCGCGGGATGCGCGATCGCGTACCAGACGGACCACCTGGTGGCCCCAAGATTCGAGGTGGCTGACCAGCGCTGTACCGATCAGCCCCGATGCTCCGGCAACAGCCACTCTCATGAGGCCAGTGTACGGTCAGTTCGGCTCTGTCACGCTCCCTCGGGCCTCACGGCGCGAGTAGCGTTGTGCCATGTCTGAGCCCGAAGCGAGACCTCCCTTTGATCATCAGGGCACCGAGAGGGTAGAGCCAAAATCTCGGTCGTTCATGGATGTGCTCCGGCAGATCAACGCCCGGATGGTGTTGGGCACGCTGGCCGCGGTGGCGTTGATCGTCTTCATCGCCCAGAACACCGATGACACCCGGGTCAACTTCTTGGGGTGGGACTGGGACCTGCCGGTATTCCTGCTACTGCTCATCACCATTGTTCTGTCGGTGGTCTGCACCGAGATCGTGGGCTGGTACATGGGCCGTCGGAGCCGCCGGCGCAGCCGCTGATGGCATAGTGAGCACGCGCCGGTTGATTCTCCTGTCCTTGCTGTGCGGGGTGGCCATCTTGGTGGCGTTCGCCGTTCAGGCTGTGCTCATCCTGCGTTGAACAACGCACCGGTAGGCTGAACGCCATGAGCAGCAGCCATGACGTGGTGGTAGTGGGCGGCGGCCCCGGCGGTTACGCCGCCGCCCTGTACGGTGCCGCCGCCGGTCTCGACGTGGCCCTGGTGGAGAAGCACAAACTGGGCGGGACCTGCCTGCATGTGGGCTGTATCCCGGCCAAAGAGCTGCTGGAGACGGCCTCGGTATACCGGACTGTGGCCCATGCCGATCAGTTCGGCATCACGTCGGAATCGCCCACGGTGGACATGGGGGCGGCCCAAGCCCGCAAGCAGAAGATCGTGGACCAGCTCCACAAGGGAGTGGGCAAGCTGCTGGAGGGCCGCAAGGTCACGGTGCTCGACGGGTGGGGCTCGCTCGGGTCTGACCGGACGGTGTCGGTGTCGGGCGGGGAATCGGGCGATGCGAAGCTGACCGCCGACCATGTGATCTTGGCCACCGGGTCGGTGCCCCGGATTCTGCCCGGATTCGAGGTGGACGGCGAGCGGGTGCTGACTAGCGACGAGCTGCTGTCCATCACCGACCTGCCCGAGCGGGCGGCGATCATCGGCGGGGGGGCCATCGGTTTGGAGTTCGCCTCAATGCTGGCTGATCTGGGGTCGGAAGTGACGGTGCTGGAGGCACTGCCCCGAATCCTGCTGGGGGCCGACGACGACGTGGTGAATATGCTCACCCGGGCGTTCAAGAAGCGCAAGATCGAGATTCGGACCGGAGTGGTGGTGAACGGCTGTCGCGTCAACGGCGACGGTGTGGAGTTGGCCATCGAAGGTGCCGACCCCCTGAGCGTGGACGCGGTGGTGGTATGCGTGGGCCGCCGTCCGTTCACCGACGGCCTGGGCCTGGATGCGGCTGGGGTGAAAGTGGACGATGGGGGCTTTGTGGCCGTCGACGAGTTCTGCGAAACCACTGCTCCGGGGGTGTATGCCGTGGGCGACGTGGTGAACACGCCGCAGCTGGCCCATGTGGCCTTTGCCGAGGCCATCATGGTGGTGAAGCACCTGCTGGGGGAGTCGCCCTCGCCGATGGACTACGCCAATGTTCCGTGGGCCATCTACTGCCATCCAGAGGTGGCCTTTGTGGGCCACACCGAGGCGTCGGCGAAGGAAGCCGGGTTCGAAGTGGTTGCCTCGATGCACCGTTTCATCGGCAACGGGCGGGCCATGATCGTGGGAGACACCGACGGGCTGGTCAAGGTAATCGCCGACCGCTGCGACGATGGGACTGCTGGGCGCATCCTCGGGGTCCACATGGTGGGTCCGTGGGTGACCGAGCAGCTCGGGCAGGGCTATTTGGCGGTGAATTGGGAAGCCACGGTGCCCGAGGTGGCCGAGTTCATCCAGCCTCACCCCACCATGAGCGAGCTGTTCGGTGAGACGGTGCTGTCGCTCACCGGCCGGGCCCTGCACTGAGCGGAGAGAATTCAAAGAGTCAAATGAGGAGCGTTGATGTCTGAGACGGAGGGGCGGAGAGAGCTTGGGAGGCTCGATGTCTGAGGTCAGGATGCCCCAGTTGGGCGAGACGGTGATGGAGGGGACCATCGTCCAGTGGTTCAAGCAGGTGGGCGAAGAGGTGGCCGAAGACGAGCCGCTCTTCGAGGTGTCCACCGACAAGGTGGATTCCGAGGTGCCGTCGCCCATGTCGGGGGTGCTGGTGGAGATTGTGGCCGCCGAGGGCGACATTGTAGAGGTGGGCGCGGTGATCGCCGTGTTGAGCGAGGACGGGACTGGCGTAGTGTCAGCGCCTGCCCCCGCGCCTGCTCCGGTTGAGGCACCGCCGCCTGCGCCCGAGCCTGCCCCTGCGCCGCCGCCTGCACCCGGGCCTGCCCTCGCGCCCGAGCCACAGGTGAGCGCCCCGGCCTCTGCGGACGAAGCCCCGGCCTCGGTCGGCAGCAGCATTGTGTTGTCGCCGGTGGTGCGGAGGCTCATCGCCGAGAACGGGCTCGACCCCTCGCAAGTTTCCGGTACCGGCAAGGGCGGTCGCATCACCCGTTCCGACGTGGAGGGGTACATCGCCCAGAATCGCGCCGCCGGTTCCCGGCCCATGCCGGCCGCGCCGCCGCCCACCCCGTCTCGAGCCTCAGGACGGGACACCATCGTTCCGCTCACCAACATCCGCCGCATCACCGGTGAGCACATGGTGCGCTCCAAAGCCGTGTCGCCCCATGTACTGACCGCGGTGGAGGTGGACTTCGAAGGGGTGGAGCAGGTGCGCCGAGCTCACCGGGAGGAGTTCAAAGCCGAGCACGGCTTCAGCCTCACCTACCTGCCATTCATTGCCCGGGCGGTGTGCGACGCCATCCACGAGTATCCCCACATCAACGCCTCAGTAGGCGACGAAGAGCTGGTGGTACACAACTACGTCAATCTGGCCATCGCTGTCGACCTGGACTTTCAGGGCCTATTGGCCCCGGTGGTTGTCGACGCCGACCGCAAACGTCTGACGGCGATCGCCGAAGAGGTGGCCGACCTGTCGAGGCGGGCCCGGACCAAGAAATTGAACGCCGACGATATCTCCGGGGGCACGTTCACCATCACCAACCCCGGCCAGTGGGGCACAATGATGCAGTTCCCCATCATCAACCAGCCCCAGGTGGCCATCTTGTCCACCGACGGGATACGCCGCCGACCGGTGGTGGTCACCGCGGCCGACGGCAGCGAGGCCATCGCCATCCACTCGGTGGGCGTGCTGGCCCTGGCCTGGGACCATCGGGCGTTCGACGGGGCCTACGTGGCTGCATTCTTGGACCATGTGCGGTCGATCATCGAAACCCGAGACTGGCACGTCGAGATGCCATGAGCCTTCAATGAGCCCGCTCCGCATTCGATGGCTGGGGCGGGTGTCCTATCGGGATGCCCACGCCTGCCAGCAGGCCATGTTCGAGCGAGGCGGCGACTACCTGCTGCTGCTGGAGCATCCCCACGTGTTCACTCTGGGGCTGCGGGGCGACGAGGCCAACATCCTGGTGGATCCGGCCGAAGTGGGCGCGGAGGTGGTGCACACCGACCGGGGCGGCGATGTCACCTACCACGGCCCCGGCCAGCTTGTCGGCTATCCGGTGATGACTGTGCCCGGCAAGCGGGGCGGAGGCATGGCCGACACGGTGGCCTACGTGCACTCGGTGGAACAGTTGGTGATCGATGCGCTGGGCGACCTGGGGCTGCCCGACTGCGGTCGCCTGCCCGACTATCCCGGTGTTTGGGTGTCGCCCGACGGCCAGAACCCCCGCAAGATCGCGGCCATTGGCGTGCGCCTCAGCCGCACCCGCTCCATGCACGGCTTCGCGCTCAACGTGGACTGCGACTTGGACTGGTTCAGCCGAATCGTGCCTTGCGGTATTCCTGACAAAGCGGTGACCTCGCTGGCGGCCGAGGGACGGTGGGCGGCCATGAAAGATGTGGTGGACGCGGTGGCCGCCCGGGCCGTCGAACGCTGGGGCGGCGGGGGAGTGGATCGGGCCGACGTGGCCTGGCGCCAGCGGCCTGAGGATCTGAGCCCTTTCAGCCGAGGCATGGGACCGGGCGATGTGCCCGGTCGGCCCGTCCGACTGCAATCGCGGATGGACGAGGCTGGGCTGACCGATGGGCTAGCCATCAATGGGCGCAAACCGGATTGGATGCGGGTGTCCTTGCGCACCGGCCCCGAGTTCCGGCGGCTGCGGTCGGTATTGCACAGCCGGGATTTGGTGACGGTGTGCGAGGAAGCCGGCTGCCCCAACATCTACGAGTGCTGGAACGAGGGCACGGCCACGTTCATGATCAACGGCCAGCGCTGCACCCGGGCCTGCGGGTTCTGCCTGGTGGACACCCGCAAACCCGAGCCCCTGGATCCGGCCGAGCCGGAGCGAGTGGCCGACGCAGTGGAGGCAATGGGGTTGGAATATGCGGTGATCACCGCAGTGGCCCGCGACGATCTGCCCGACGGGGGCGCCGCAGGGTTCGCGGCGGTCATTGCCGCCATCCGCCGCCGCACTCCCGGGGTACGTGTGGAAGTACTGATTCCCGACTGCAAGGGCGATCCCGACGCTTTGCGGGTGGTCTTCGACTCCCAGCCCGACGTGTTGAACCACAACATCGAGACGGTGGCCCGACTCCAGCGGGTGGTGCGCCCATCCGCCGGCTATGCCCGCAGCTTGGCCGTGTTGGCCCGGGCCAAGGCCGCCGGGCTGACCACCAAGTCGTCGATCATCGTTGGCATGGGGGAGACCGACGACGAGGTAGCCCAAACCATGGCCGATCTCGCCGCGGTGGGCACCGACATCGCGACCGTAGGGCAGTATTTGCGGCCCACCACCAATCATCTGCCGGTGGCCCGATGGGTGCCGCCCGACCAGTTCGAGCACTACCGGGAACTCGGCCGCTCTCTGGGCATCGCCCACGTGGAGGCCAGCCCGCTAACCCGCAGCTCCCACCACGCCCAACACGCCCACGACCAGGCGGTGTCGTCTTCAGTCGGAGTAGGAGTGAGCGCCGGGGGGTAGTTTATTGCCGATGTTCCAGCAGCGGATCGATCGAGTACGGCGTCTAATGGCCGAACAGCGGGTAGACGTGCTGTTGCTCTCCGTTGGTGCCGACCTGCCGTATTTCTGCGGTTACGAGGCCATGCCCCTGGAGCGGTTGACAATGCTGGTGGTGCCCCGCGACGACGATGCCCACCTCATCGTCCCCCGGCTGGAGGCCCCTCGGGTGGTGGAACGCCCCGGCGTCTTCCAGACGGTCCCCTGGGACGAGACCGAAGACCCCATCGACCTGGTCCGCTCCCTGATCGGACCGGCGTCGACCGCGGCCATCGGTGACCACACCTGGGCCGGGTTCCTCGTCGATCTGACCAGGGTGTTGCCATCGGTCGAGTTCCGCCGGGCGTCGGAGGTGACCAGTCCGCTGCGCTCAGTGAAGGACGCTGCTGAGGTGGAGTCGTTGCGGGCCGCGGCGGCCGCCGCCGACCGGGTGGCTGTCGAACTTCGATCAGGCGATATCGAGTTAGCAGGGCGGACCGAGGCCGAGGTGTCGGCCGAACTGGGCCGTCGGTTGTTGGCTGAGGGCCATCAGCGGGTGAACTTCGCCATCGTGGCCGCGGGGGAGAACGCGGCCAGCCCCCACCACGAGCCGGGGGAGCGGTTGATCAAACCGGGCGAGATCGTACTGTGCGATTTCGGAGGGACGAAGATGGATGCCGACGGGGTCGGCTACTGCTCGGACATCACACGATGCGTCCACCTGGGCGAGCCCCCTGCTGACCTGGTCGAGGCCTATGACGTACTCTTCGAAGCCCAAGCCGCCCAGGTGGTCGCCGCCGTAGTCGGCCAGCCCTGCCAGGAGGTCGACCGGGTGGGGCGGGCCATCATCGCCGAAGCCGGATTCGGCGACAACTTCATCCACCGTACCGGCCACGGCATCGGCACCGAAGCCCACGAGGACCCCTACATTGTGGAAGGCAACAGTCTGGAGTTGCGCCCCGGCCACGCCTTCTCCATCGAGCCCGGCATCTACCTGCCCGGCAGGTGGGGGCTGCGCTTGGAGGACATCGTGGTGGCTGCTTCCGATGGCCCCGACAACCTCACCACCACCGATCACCGCCTGGCCGTGATCGACGCGTGATCGACCTTCAGCCAGCCACGCTCCTATTGCAATTGGCTGTCGGGGGGCTGGCGTTTACCTGGCTCACCACCCGCCGGCGGGAGGCCGGGCTGGGCTACGGCTGGTTGATGCGAAGCATATTTGGCCTCGTAGCCGCAGGTGGGGCCTGGCTGGGGTTCGCCACCGAACCGCTAGCGCTGCGGGACTGGACCGCGGCAGCCACGGCCGCGGCTGCGGGCCTAGCTCTGGCGGTGTCGGTCATCCGGCGCCGGGCCGGGGTGACCGGTCAGCGGGAACGGGTAGAGCGGCGCAGCGCGGAGATCGCCGAGATGACTGGGATCGACCGGGCAGAGCAGCGGTTCGATCGCGCCCTGCCGGAATTCCCACCGGTGTTGGATCTGATTGCCCCCGCGGTGGGCCTGATCGGGGTGGTGGCCGGCGGGTTCGACGCGGGCGACCCGGCGGCTTTGGCCGTGGCCCGCACCGTGATCGGGGCATTCTTCTTGGGGGCAGTCACCGATGCCATGCTGCTGGGCCACTGGTACCTGGTTCAGCCCGGTTTGGCTCGGGGGCCATTGCTGGAACTGGTGCGCTGGACCGGATTGCTCTGGTTGCCCGAATTGGTGGTCATGCTGTGGCCCACCGGCATGGGCTCGGTACTCAACGGAAGTATCGACGACGGATACAACGGGTTGCTGGGCTGGTTCTGGGTGGCATGCGTGGTGACGACGGCAGGTTTGGTCGTGCTAGCTCGGGCCGCGTTGCGCGAGCGCTTCTACTCGGCGGTGATGGCGGCCACGGGGCTCTTATATCTGGGGATTCTGACTGGATTTGGGATGGACTTGGTAGCCCGCGTCTTACTGGACACCACTTAGCGCGCCACGAAGTACTTGGCTTGGGGGTGGTGGCAGATGAGCGCCGAAGTCGTCTGCTCCGGTTGGTACTGGTAGCTGGTCTCTTCGCCCACTTGGATGCCGATGCGGTGGGCTTCGAGGAGTTGGGCCACGGTGAGATTGTCCTCTAGGTCGGGGCAGGCGGGGTAGCCCCAGGAGTAGCGGCCGCCTCGGTACTGCTGACGGAATAGTCCAGTCAATGTGGGGCCGTCCTCGTCGACGAAGCCCCACTCGGTGCGGATGCGGTGGTGCCAATACTCGGCCAGGGCCTCGGCCATCTCCACACCGAGGCCGTGCAGCAGCAGATAGTCCTGGTAGCGGTTGTCGGCGAACAGCTTGGCGGCGGCCTTGGATACCTCGGCGCCCATGGTCACGATGTGGAAGGCGGCGTAGTCCACCTCATCGCCGTCGGCGGGGCGGAAGAAGTCGGCGATGCACAGGAACGGTTCCTTGGGCTGGCGGGGATACCGGAAACGGCACACTTCGGCTTTTTGGTCCGTGCTGTCCCACACCACCAAGTCATCGCCGCTCCCGTTGACCGGGAAGTAGCCGTACACCACTTGGGGCACCAGCAGGCCCTGGGCGGTGGCCGAGGTGAGCTGCTCGCGCATGGTGGGACGAATGCGCTCTTTGAAAGCCGAGTCGTCCTCGCCGCCTATGGGGCGGAACTGCCATTGGTTGCGGAACAGGGCGGTCTCGTTCACGTATTCAGCGATGTCGGCCACCGGGATGCCCTTGACCACCCGGGAGCCCACAAACGGAGGTTTGAACACGGGGTTGTCGGATTCCACTGAGGGCGCTCGTTCGGGCAGGCCGTCGCCCACGGCTCCGGCCGCGTCGCGGCGAGGACGGCGGGGCAGGTCGCGGCCTCCGGGGCGGCGACCGAATTCGGGGTCGTCAACGCCGGTGCGGCGCAGTTCGCCTAGCCGGTCCATAACCGCCAGGCCCTCGAAGGCGTCCTTGCCGTAGAACACTCGGCCCCGGTAGGTCTCCCGCATGTCCCGTTCCACATAGGTGCGGGTCAGGGCCGCGCCGCCTAGCAGTACCGGGAGGTGGTGGAGGTCTCTGGTGTTCAGCTCCTCCAGGTTGTCCCGCATGATCAAAGTGCTCTTCACCAGCAGCCCGCTCATGCCGATGGCGTGGGCGTCCACCGCCTGGACACGGTCGATCATTTCGCTGATGGACACCTTGATGCCCAGGTTGTGAACCTCATAGCCGTTGTTGGTCAAGATGATGTCCACCAGGTTTTTGCCGATGTCGTGTACATCGCCCTTCACAGTGGCCAGCACGATCCGACCTTTGCCGCCGGTGTCGTCGGCCTTTTCCATGTGCGGTTCCAGATACGACACCGCGGTCTTCATGGTCTCGGCCGATTGGAGCACGAACGGCAGCTGCATCTCACCGGAGGCGAACAGCTCGCCCACCACCTTCATCCCGGCCAGCAGCGTGTTGTTGACGATTTCCAGCGCCGGGGTGGCAGCCAGGGCCTCGTCCAGATCGCCTTCCAACCCATCCCGTTCGCCATCGATGATGCGCCGCTCCAGTCGCTGCTCCACCGGCCACCCGGATCGATCCTCCTTGACGGCAGCGGTGGCGGTCACGTTCTCGAACGCGGCCAGGAGCTCGGTCAGTGGGTCGTAGTTGTCTCGATCCTCCGAGGCAATTCCGTCCGAGCCCCGCCGGTCGTAGATCAAGTCCAAGCTCACGTCGCGATGATGGGGATCCACTCGATTCAGCGGGATGATCCGTCCGGCGTGGACAATGGCCGAGTCCAATCCGGCCTCCAGGCACTCATGCAAGAACATGGAGTTGAGCACGTGGCGGGCCGCGGGCTTCAGCCCGAACGACACATTAGAAACCCCCAGGGTGGTGTAGGCGCCGGGCAGCTCGGCCTTGATGCGCCGGATGGCCTCGATGGTGGCCAGGCCGTCTTTGCGTAGGTCGTCGTCGCCGGTGGACAGCGGGAAGGTCAAGGCGTCGAAGATCAGATCGGACGGGGCCAGCCCGTAGCGCTCTGTCGCCAGCCGGTAGAGGCGGTGGGCCACCCGCATCTTCCACTCCAGGTCGCGGGCCTGGCCCTCTTCGTCGATGAGCAGGCACACCACCGCAGCGCCGTATTCCCGGGCCAGCGACAACACTCTGTCAAGGCGCGACCCGTCAGCCTCACCGTCTTCCAGGTTGGCCGAATTGAGCACCGCGCGGCCGCCGATCCACTCCAGCCCGGCCTGCATCACGTCGGGCTCGGTGGAATCCAGCACGAGAGGGGCGGCCACACCGGTGGCGAACCGTCGGGCCAGCTCGTCCATGTCGGCGGCGCCGTCGCGGCCCACGTAGTCCACGCACAGGTCCAGCAGGTGGGCTCCCTCGCCCACCTGGTCGCGGGCGATCTGGAGGCAGCCGTCCCAGTCGGCCTCCAACATGGCGTCGCGGAACTTGCGGGAGCCGTTGGCGTTGGTGCGCTCGCCCACGATGAGAAACGACGTGTCTTGGGCGAAGGGCACCGCGGTGTAGATGGAGGTGGCCGAAGGGGGCAGCTCGCCGGGCCGGGGTCCTGGGGTGAGCTGAGCGCAGCGGTCGATCACCGCCCGCAGGTGATCGGGGGTGGTTCCGCAGCAGCCGCCTATCACGCTTACCCCCAGATCGGTGACGTACCGGGCCAGGTAGTCGGCGAACTCATCGGGGCCGACGTCGTAGTGCATGCGGCCGTCCACCACTTGGGGGAGCCCGGCGTTGGGGATGCAGGCCACCGGCACGGGACACTGCTCCGACAGCACCCTCAGGTGCTCGCCCATCTCAGCCGGGCCGGTGGCGCAATTCAGCCCGAACGCCGCCGGACCCAGGGGTGACAACGCAGCCAGTGCGGCGCCTATTTCGGTGCCGGGCAGCATCCGGCCGGTCATCTCGATGGTGACCTGCACTTGCAGTGGCACCTCCCGCCCCGCCGCGGCCATGGCCCGGCGGCATCCATTGATGGCCGCCTTGGCCCCGAGCAGGTCGTACTGGGTTTCGATGATGAACAGATCGACCCCGCCGTCCAGCAGACCCCGGGCCTGCACCTCAAAGGCGTCGCGCAGCTCGGCGTAGCGGATCTGGCCCAGCGAGGCCAGCTTGGTACCCGGGCCCACCGATCCGGCCACCCAGCGAGGTCGCCCACCTGAGGCATGTCCCTGGGCTGCCTCCTTGGCGATGCGGGCCGCGGCCAAGTTGATCTCATAGGCCTGATCGGCGATGCCGTACTCGGCCAACGGCACGGCGAACGCCCCGAAGGTGGCGGTTTCCACCGCGTCTACCCCGAGGCCCAGGTAGAGATCGTGCATCTCGGCGATGAGCTCGGGCCGAGTCAAGCACAGGAGCTCGTTGCAGCCTTCCAAGTCGGGGCCGCCGAAGTCGTCGGCGCTCAGCGGCTGTTCTTGGACATAGGTGCCGAATGCGCCGTCGTAGATGAGGACGCGCTCTTTGGCCGCATCCTCATAGGAACCCATGTAAAGCGAGGCTACTAAGCATCGGGCGGCAAACCCGTGCCAGATAACATCGCAGGGGCTTGAATCAATCCGAGGAGACCAGGTGATCGCGTTTCGAACCGGCAGGAAAATCCCGGCCAGCGCTGCACTGCACGCGGTGGGGGTGTGTCCAGGCAATGGTGCCCAGCGGCCCAGCGAGCTGGACTGGGAGGTGCTCGACGGCCGGGGGTTCGAAGCCAAGCCCGGACAAGTGGAGATCGTGTCGGGGCAAGACCGGCCGATTGCCGTGGTCGGGTTGGGCCCAGCCGACAAGATCACCGCCGCGGTGATCCGGCGGTCGGCGGCATCGCTGGCCCGGTCGGCCAAGCGGATGAAGCGCATCGCGGTGTCGGTACTCGACGCCGTGCCCGACAGCATCGACAGCGCCGACGCGCTGGCGGCTTTGGCCGAGGGTATGACGTTGGGGGCCTACACCTACGGCGATCTCAAGTCGGAGCACAATCCCAACAAGCTGGAGAACGTGCATGTGATCGGCCCAGGGGGCCGGGCGGTAACCGAGGCGCTGGAGCAGGGCTGGCGGGTGGCCGAGGCGGTGTGCTTTGTGCGCGACTTGGTGAACGAGCCTGGCGGGTCGCTCACTCCCACCCGGTTCGCGGAGATGGCCGTGGAGATGGCCGAGCGGGAGGGCTTGGACATCACCGTGCTCGAATTGGATGCCATCCGCGAGGCCGAACTGGGCGGTCTGCTGGGAGTCAACCGGGGGTCGGAGCAGCCGCCCCGGTTCGTGGAGGTGTCCTACGCGCCCGCCCCGGAGGCCGAATGCCGCGGGTCGGTGGCGCTGGTGGGCAAGGGTCTCACGTTCGATTCCGGCGGGCTGTCGATCAAGTCGGGGGCCGGGATGATGACCATGAAGTGCGACATGAGCGGGGGAGCGGCCGTGCTGGGGGTGATGGCGGCCATTTCCACGGTGGCACCGCCGGTGATGGTCACGGGCTACGTACCCATGACCGACAACATGCTGGGGGGCGACGCCACCCGGCCTGGCGATGTGCTCACCATGGCCAACGGCAAGACGGTTGAGGTGCTCAACACCGACGCTGAGGGGCGCCTCGTTCTAGCCGACGCTTTGTCATTAGCCTGCCGGGCCGAGCCTGATGCCATTGTCGATCTGGCCACCCTCACCGGGGCGTGCATGGTGGCGCTGGGACCCAAGGTGGCCGGGCTCATGGGCAATAACGAGGACTGGATCGACCAGTTGGCCGACGCCGCCGAGCGCACCGGTGAGCGGGTCTGGCGGCTTCCGCTGCCCGACGACTACAAGGCCCAGCTCGACTCGTCGGTGGCCGATATGAAGAACATCGGCGGCCCCCACGGCGGGGCGCTGACCGCCGGACTGTTCTTGTCCAACTTCGTGGACGACGGCATCCCCTGGGCCCACCTCGACATCGCCGGTCCCGCCTTCACCGACACCGAGGACGGCGAAACCACCAAGGGGGGTACCGGCTTCGGCGTGAGGATGCTCCTCGACGCCCTAGTCAACTTCGAACCGCCTACGGATTCGGCGGACGGCTGAGCCAGGCAAACGCTCCGTAGGACCCGGCCGCCACGATCACTGCGAACGGGGCCAGCAACCATTGGCGGGAGTCGAACAGCATGTCGATGGCTTCGACCGGCCTGGAGGCCGCCACCAGTCCGACCACCACGGCTAGGACGTTCACCGCCACATGGCGTCTGGTTGCCGGCATCTCGACTCGGCCGAAGCAGCCGCAGGGCTCCGCTGAGCCCGAGCGGACCATGGCCGCGGCCACCACAGCGAATCCGGCATAGAGCGCGGCGAGGGCGGTGGCCGGGACTATGCCGCCCACAATGAACGCGCCGACTGCAACGACAAGTTCAGCCAATCCCAACAGCCGCACCGCCCAATGGCGGTGGTACAGCTGGAGACGGGCCAGGGCGGCGGACGCCGGCTCGGGGGTTATTGCTTTGGACGCTCCGGCTGCACCCAACAAGACCGCGGCCATCATATAAACCGCGGCCACGTACTCCATGGGCTATCGCGTGAAGCGGCGCAGGGCGTGGCGGCGGCGCTCGGCGTTGAGCGCGGCGCGGTCGTTGGCGCTGAGCCGGGGAGTTTCGGGGTGGAGGCAGTCGCCGATTTCGGATACGGGCATCAACCGAAGCGTTGGCACTGGGGCGCTGTCGGCATTGTTCCACCGGTAGGTGATGGCCCCTTGGGGGCAGCCGCCCAGGGCGATCCAGTTCTGGATGCCGGGGTCTACATGGGAGATCACCACCCTAAGCACGCCGTCGGGGTCGAGGCGGGCCTGGGAGTCGTTCATGGTGGTGGGGAGGTTCACGTAGTCGAGGCTCTGGTACCAGGTGTCGCCCACCTGGATGTTCCAGTACAGGCAGTCGGGCGGGGTCACCTCGAACAAAAGGGCCTCCTCAGGGCCCACCTCGTACCAGCACTGCCCGTACGACTGCTTTTCGCTTCCCCCCTGGGCGCTCTGACTCACCTTGTGGGGGGGAACATGGTCGAAAGAGTTTATTTGGCCTCGGTCGCGCTGACCCCCGGCAAAGTCGGTCCAGAACTCGGGCACGGTGTCAACCTCCCGGGCCAACTCGTCGAACAGCTCGCAAGTCCGCACCGGATCGAGCCGGCCGGGAGGCCCCGACGGGTCAAGGCATTCGAAGTACAGTTCGGCCTGGTCCTCCGACGCCCAGTCAGAGAAGAACTGGCGCACGAACAGCCGGCACGGGTGCGGCTCGACTTGGAACCAGTCGCCGACGTGGGCACCGGGGTCGGGGTCGGGGCTGAAGACCACGTCGATGCGGCCATCGCCGATGTCGGTCAGGTCGGGACTTCCCACGTCCACGAGCTGAGTGATACGCCCTCGGCCGAAGCTGTGGTCCATCAACGACAACCCCAGGTAGCGCAGGGTGTCGATCCGGCCGGTCAGCCGGTAGGAGTGGCTCAGGTCCACCGGCGCGGTCATGTACATCGCATCGGGGTTGTCCTGGCCCACTTTGAAGGGGTACACCCAGCCCAGCTCGGGGTGGTCGGGGTCGTTGTTCTCCACGATTCGGTCGTAGGCCCAAAAGAACATCCGCAGCTGATGGCGCAGGCCCTCAGCCTGCTCGGATGCGTCGGCCCCCCGTGCTGGATCAAAGATGTAGTCGGCCGACTCCTTGAGGGTGTCGCATAACCGGTTCCAGGATGCTCTCAGGTCGTTGTCCACGGCTTATGTCTAGCCGCGACTCCTCCAAACGGGCAGACCGAAGGCCGGTGTTCTATCGAGTGAATCGGCGCAGGGCGTGGCGGCGACGTTCGGCGTCAAGTTCGGCACGTTCGTCGGTGCTGAGCCGGGGGGTGTCGGGGTGAAGGCAGCCGCCGATCTCTGAGGCCGGCATCAGCCGCAGGGTGGGCACCGGCGCGGAGTCGGCGTTGTTCCACCGGTAGGTGAGTGCTCCTTGGGGACAGCCACCAAGGGCGATCCAGTTCTGGATAGCGGGGTCTTGGTGGGAGACCACCACTCGTAGCACGCCGTCGGGGTCGAGGCGGGCCTGGGAGTCGTTCATGGTGGTGGGGAGGTTCACGTAGTCGAGGCTCTGGAACCAGGTGTCGCCCACCTGGATGTTCCAGTAGAGGCAGTTCGGCGGGGTCACCTCGAACAGCAGGGCCTCGTCGGGGCCCACCTCGTACCAGCACCCTCCGTAGGCCTGCTGGTCGCTGCCGCCGAGGCCCTCGCCGCTGTATTTCCCCTCAACGTGGGCGAAGGTGTTTATCTCGCCCCGGTCGCGGTAGCCCAGTGCATAGTCGGTCCAGAACTTGGGCAAGACGTTGATCTCTTTGGTGATCTCTTGAAGCGCGGTTGCGGTGGCAACGGAGTTGAGTCGGGTGGGCAGTCCTGGGGAGTCCAGACACTCCAGATACAACTCGGCGTGGTTCTCGACCGTCCAATCGGAGAAGAACTGGCGCACGAGTAGGCGGCAGGTAGCGGGCTCCAATTGGTACCAGTTGCCCACGTGATCGCCGGGGTCCGGGTCAGGGCTGAAGATAACTTCGAACCGGCCACCGCCGATGTCAGTCAATTCAAGGGTGCCGATGTTCAGCAGTTGGTTGATGTTGCCCCGGCCGAATGAGAAATCCATGAGCGAGAAACCCAGGTACCGCACAGCGTCGAGGCGCCCCGTCAACCGGTAGTTGTGGCTCAAGTCCACTGGCGCCGACTGATACAGCGCGTCGGGATTGTCCTGGCCCATCTTGGAGGGGTACACCCAGCCCAACTCGGGTCGTTCGGGATCGTAGTTCTCCAGGGTCCGGTCGATGGCCAAGTGCAGCATTCGAAGTTGATACCGCAGACCTTCAGCCTGTTCGGAGGCATCAATCCCCAAATTTGGGTCGAAGATGTAATCCACCGACTCCTTTAGGGAGTCGCACAGCCGGTTCCAGGAATCCCTCAGGTCATCTTCCACGCTGTATGTCTAGTCGGCGGTCGACCTCCCCTTCAGGCCGCGGGCTCGGCAAGCGAGTAGTACGAGGAGTGGGAGCGTTGGAGGTGCTGGGGCAGGCGGCGGAGCTGGGCGTGGTTGAGCGGGGGCAGCCGGCGCCGGACGACGAAGCCGGCGTGACCCTCTGCGGCTAGCCGGAACATCACCAACCGCTGCAAGGTGCGATGGAGGCCGCCCCGGGGCCCGGCTTTGGGGCTGACTCCCAGTTGCAGGGCGATGTCGGCCACGGGAAGCTCGAATCCATCGGGTGAGTTGTCGAACTCGTGGGCCACATAGCGCATGAGCCAGGCGGCGGTGGGGCCAATGACCCCCAGCCAAAACTGCTCCACGTATCTCGATCGGGGGTCGTGTCCGTTCTCTTCAGTGATCAAGTCGCGCCACGGCTCAATCCACAGGGAAGAATGTAAGAAGGGGGTTGTCATGGAAGGATCGTTTCTGCTGGCAACTGCCAAGCTCGATATAGAGGGGAAGCTTTAGATGTATTGTGTATATTTCTATGTAAGTCTGTCAAGGGGTCAAACGGGGTAATTCTGATGCGGCCGATCGAAGAGTTGGGCAACGAGATTGAAGCGGCCCGGGCTGTGCTGGGCATTGCCGAGAAAGTGGTCGTGCTCACCGGGGCGGGGATATCCACCGACAGCGGCATCCCCGATTTCCGGGGACCGGAAGGTCTTTGGACCAAGAACCCCGAGGCTGAGAAGACGGCCACTTTGTCGTCCTATGTGTCCGACCATGGACTGCGCAAGCGCAACTGGCAACGGCTGGTTGAGGGGTCGATGTGGGAGGGAAGAGAGCCGAACCCGGGCCATCGTGCATTGGTGGAGCTGGAGCGCCAGGGAAAGCTGCACACGCTGATCACCCAGAACGTCGACGGCCTCCATCGGGCGGCGGGCACCTCTGAGGAGCGGTTGGTTGAGATCCACGGCACGACGTCCAAAGTCCGCTGCCTCGACTGTGGAGACACTGCACCGATGGAGTTCGCGCTGGAGAGGGTCAGGGCGGGGGAGGCCGACCCTCCATGTCGGCTCTGCGGCGGAATCTTGAAGTCGGCCACCATCTCCTTCGGGCAGAATCTGGTGATGGCCGACCTGCACCGGTCGGAGCAAGCCGCAATGGGCTGTGATGTGCTGCTGGCGGTGGGCTCCACCCTCACCGTGTACCCGATAGCCAACATGGTCCCGATTGCCCATCAGGCCGGCGCCCAGATAGTGATCGTGAACGCCGAGCCGACCCCGTTTGACGGCCTCGCCGCAGTTGTGTTGCCGGCCTCGATCAGCGAAGTCCTGCCGTTGGCCATCGGGGTGGATTGGTAAAATCGGACTAACTCGGTAGGATTTATGGGAAATCCTTCCCAACGCCTGACCTGATGTCCCGCCAAGACTGAGGTGACCGTCGCCATGTCCACGTTCAGAGATCTGCTCAGAGAAGCCAAGTCTGAGATTCGGGAGACCGACCCGGCTGGGGCTGCCACGATGCTGGCCGAGGGCGCAGTGCTGCTCGACGTGAGAGAGCCCGACGAATTCGAGCAGGGGGCCGTACCCGGCTCGGTGCACATCCCCAGGGGAAATCTTGAGCCCAACGTGGAGAACCGCCTGCCCGACAAGGAGGCCGCGGTGGTGGTCATGTGCGCGGGTGGCGTGCGATCGGCATTCGCGGCCCAGACCCTCCAAGAGATGGGCTATGGCGACGTGGTTTCGATGGACGGCGGGTTCAATCGCTGGAAGGACGAGGGCCGCGACTGGGCCCTGCCCGTGACCCTCACGCCCGATCAGCGCAACCGCTACCACCGCCACCTGCTGTTGCCTGAGGTGGGCGCCGAGGGCCAGCTCAAGCTGTTAGAGGCCAAAGTGTTGTGTCTGGGCGCCGGCGGGCTGGGCTCTCCCGCCGCCCTGTACTTGGCCGCCGCGGGGGTGGGAACCGTGGGTATCGTGGACATGGACGTGGTGGACGCCTCCAACCTCCAGCGCCAAATCCTCCACAACTTCGACCGGGTGGGGGAGCGCAAGGTGGACTCGGCCAAGAAGACACTCAATGCCCTAAACCCCGACGTGAACGTGGTGACCTACGATGTGCGGCTGGGGGCTGACAACATCGTGGACATCATCGCCGACTACGACGTGATCGTGGACGGGGCCGACAACTTCCCGGTGCGCTACATGCTCAACGACGCCTCGGTGAAGCTGGGCATCCCCGTGGTCCACGGATCGATCTTCCGGTTCGAGGGCCAAGTCACCGTGTTCGACCCCCGCAATGGCCCCACGTACCGGGACATGATCCCCGAGCCGCCGCCTGCCGAGATGGCCCCGAGCTGCGCCGAGGCCGGGGTGCTGGGCGTGCTGCCCGGCATCGTTGGGTCGATCCAGGCCCTGGAGGCCATCAAGCTGATCCTGGGCCACGGCGACACCCTGGTGGGCCGGCTGCTGGCATTCGACGCCAGCGAGATGTCGTTTCGAGAGTACAGGCTGCGGCCCGATCCGGATCAGCCCATCACCTGGGAGAACCGCGACAAGATCCAGGTGGTGGAGCTCGACGGTCTCTGCGCCCCCGCCCCCGTCGGCTAGCGCGACGCGCCGCTAGCGCGAAACTTCGCCGGCCAGCTCCCGCCCCCAGCACTCCACGCTTTGGTCGGGGCGCAGGCCGCAAGAGATGTTCCCGCCAGTGTCCAGCGACAGAAACACACCAGCGGGGGGGTCAGCTCTCCCATGGTCATTGTTGCCCCAGCACCGAACCTCACCGTTGGTCAACAAGCCGCAAGAGTGCCGCTCCCCGGTGGCTACCGAGGCGAACTCCCCTTCGGGCGCCTCGGTTTCGCCGTACAGATTGGCTCCCCAGCACTCAACCGTCCCGTCGACCCTCAGGCCGCAAGAATGGATCTCGCCCGCGCTCAGCGAGGTGAACTGCCCTCCGGGCGGATCTGCCTGGCCGTGGGTATCGTCTCCCCAGCACACCGCGGACAGGTCGGGAACAATCCCGCAGGAATGCCACCGTCCCGCGCTGACCATGGTGAACTCGATATCGGGCACGGCGCTGCGGTCGAGCTCGTTGTCGCCCCAGCAGTCGACACGCCCATTGGCCTTGATGGCACAGGAGTGGCGCTCTCCGATCGTGACCTCGGTATAGGTTCCGGCCGGAGCAACCGCCATGTTCGCCACCTGCGTGCCCCAGCATTGCACCTGCCCTGACGGCCTGATCCCGCACGCGTGCCACGCTCCGGCCACAATCGACTCGAACGCACCCCCCGGTATGTCGGCGCGACCGTCCAGGTCGTCGCCCCAGCATGTCGCGGTTGAATCAGCAGCCCTCAGGGCGCATACCTGGTTCCAGCTGGCCGACACCGACGCATACTCTCCCGGGGGCTGGAATAGCGGTGCTGCCCGGTCGTTCGACCAGCAGACGAGATCCCCGCCGGGCAGCTCGGCACAGGTTTCCGGTACCGGGGTGCCTTCTCCGCGGTCTTGGCCGGCGTCCCCCCGCGCCCTCCAGCAAATGCCGCCATCCTCATCGATGCGGCCGCACCTGCCTTCCCAGACCGCGGCAACTGCTTCCACCACCCCGCCAGACACCCAAGACGAGCCCGTGCGGTTCAGGTGTACCCCGTCGTCCATGCGAACTCGCACAGGCGACCCCCCGGCCGGCGTCGCCACTTTCTCCGCGTATGGCTCCCCTCCGAACAGATCCCAGATGTCAAGCATCACCGCCTGGGGGAAGTCGGCGACAACGGCCGCGGCGGCCGCGTTGATGGCCGGGACCCCGGCCACGCTCCACGCGAGGCGCATCGGCGGAAGGCCGACCCAAACGATCAGTCGATGGTCGGCCGCGAGTATTTCGAGCGCCACGCTCAAGCGCCAAGACCACTCTTCCAGCCATTCCGGCGTCCCCGGTTCGACCAGACTGCCGTCTCTGGTCTCCATGTTCTGCCATTCACTGGCTCCGAGGAACAGCACCACCACGTCGGGGTCGTCTCGTATGGACACCTTCAACAGCTCCGCCGGCCAATTGAAGTAGTCGGGCCGAGCCAGGCTGGTCGAGTTCCGGCTGTTGACCGTCACGTCGAACACGCCACCGGAGACTCCTTCCAGCGTGTGTCCCACTTCGTCGGCCTGGCTGTCGCCCGCCACATGCACACGCAAAGGCTGGTCGGGGGAAACCACCGCAAACTCCATGGCGACCTGTGTGGGTTCCGGCTCCTCGCGGCCAACGGGATCGGTGGATTGAGCCAATGCCGGGGGGATTTGGTCATGGCCGTCGGCTTCAAGCGCCTCCACCACCTCGCCGACGGTGTCCAATCGCTCTCCCACGTCTTGTCCCAGTCCCCGCCAGTCGGCGATCAAGTCGTAAGGCCGATTCAACGACAAGAAGTTCGCGGCCCGGTCCACAGCCTCGGCGACGCTCACCCAGCGGTCCCGGCTGTCTCCCAGCGGCTGGCGCTCCGCTATCTCGACCAGCTTCCCGCTGGTGAGCAGGGCGGTCGAAACAAGGCAAAGCAGGACCACAAGAGAGATTCTCCTGCCCATGTTCGTGTGCCGGGTCATGACTGCTGGCTCGGCCCGCTCTCCGATGGTCTGGCCGTCAGACTCAAAGTCGGGCCAGCAGGTCCTCGGCGGTGGAGGCCGGGGCCTCGCAGGTGTAGTCGCGACAGACGTAGGCCAGCCCCTCGGTGCGGCTTTCCCACAACGGCGAATTGTAGGGCTCGCCCCAGGCCAGCACGGTGTTGGGCCGATAGACCTCTCGCACAGCCTCCACCAGGTCGGGGCGGTCGCCGCCGATCACCACCTCGGTCAAGCCGGTGGCATTCATGTCGGTCGCCTCAAGCAGGTGGCCGAATCCGCTGGGGTGGTTGGCGGCCACATCGCCCAAAAGCCCCAGGATGTCCTGGGCCCGGTCCAGGTAGTGGAAATTGCCGGTGAGGGTCCCCAGTCGAAGCAGCGCCACGGCGGCGGCGCTGTTGGCCGAGGGAACCGCATTGTCGGTGATCTCCTTGGGCCGGCAGATCAGCTCCTCGGCGTCCGAGCCGGTGGTGAACACCCCGCCCCGCTCATGGTCCCAGAACAGCTCCAACAGCCCGTCGGCCGCTTGGACAGCCTCGTTGATCCAGCGGGCTTGGCCGGAGGCCTCGCCGAGGCGGGTGAAGGCGTCGGCTGCGGCTGCATAGTCGGCGGCGTAGGCCAGATGGCGAGCCTGGGCCGGGCGGTCGCCGTCGCCCGCTTGCCAGGAGCGCAGCCAGCGGCCGTCGGATCGGCGGAGCCGGTCGAGCAGGAATCCGCCGTTCTTGATGGCCGCCTCCAGCCACTGCTGATTTCCGGTGGCCGCCGCTGCCTCGGCCAAGGCGGCCAGCATGAGGCTGTTCCACTCCAGCAGCACCTTGTCGTCCAAGCCAGGCGGGATGCGCAGGTTGCGAGCCGACAGCAGGCGCTCCCGGCCCAGTTCCACGCTGGCTGGGCGAAGCAGATCGCCCCGCACCGGCCGCCACAAGATGTTGTGGCCCTCGAAGTTGCCGGCTTCGGTCACCCCGTACCACGCCATGAAGTCGGCAGCGTCGTGCCCGAGTACCGAGGTGATCTGATCGGGCGTCCACACGTAGTACCGGCCCTCCTCGCCCTCGGAGTCGGCGTCGAGGGCAGAGTAGAACCCGCCGCTGTCGTGGCGAAGGTCTCGCAGCACGAACCCGATGGTCTCGTCCAACACCTGGAGGAAGCGGGGTCGGCCGGTCACCTGCCAGGCATGCAGGTACAGGCGGGCGAACAGGGCGTTGTCGTACAGCATCTTCTCGAAGTGGGGCACGATCCACTGGGCGTCCACCGAGTAGCGGCTGAATCCGCCCCCCAAGTGGTCGTAGATTCCCCCTGAGGCCATGGCGTCCAGCGAGTTGATGACCATGTTGAGCACGTCTTGGTCTCCGCTGTGAAGATAGGAGCGCAGCAGCACCTCGTGGCTCATCGTTTGGGGGAACTTGGGCGCGCCCCCGAATCCGCCCCAGGCGGCGTCGTACTGCTGGCGCAGGGCGGCGGTGGCTCGGTTCAGGGCCTCTGAGCCGGTTCCGGCCCCAGCCCGCTGGGGCTCGGGCTGAATGAGCGCGGTGCGGTTGAGCGACTGGGTGAGCTGGTCGGCCTGGCTGTCGACGTCTTGGCGGCGGTTGACCCACACGTCTTGGATTCGGTGCATGATCTCGGTGAACGACGGCATCTGGCCGTGGCTGACCCGGGGGTAGTAGGTGCCCCCGTGGAACGGGCGCCCGTCGGGGGTCATGAACACGGTCATGGGCCACCCACCCCGGCCGGTGAGCGCCTGCACCGCCTCCATATAGATGGTGTCCACATCGGGGCGCTCCTCTCGATCCACTTTGACGTTGACGAACAGCTCGTTCATCACCTTGGCGGTTTCGGGATCCTCGAATGACTCGTGGGCCATGACGTGGCACCAGTGGCAGGCCGAATAGCCCACCGACAACAAGATGGGTTTGTCTGCGGCCCGGGCGACGGCGAAGGCCTCGGTGCCCCACGGGTACCAGTCCACCGGGTTATCGGCGTGCTGGCGAAGATAGGGACTGGTCTCAGCCCCGAGTCGGTTCATGGCTTCGACACTAACGAATGGGAGCCATGGGCCAGACTTGTAAAGGTGATTCGGCTCTGGATTCAGGGGGCGAGGCCCCGAACGCTTCCCGCCGCGCTGGTGCCGGTGGCGGTGGGTACTGCCGCAGCCGCTCCCGATGTGGTGTGGTGGCGGGCCGCGGTCGCACTGATGGTGGCGGTGGCCCTCCAAGTTGGGGTGAACTACGCCAACGACTACTCCGACGGAATTCGCGGCGCCGATGCCAACCGGGTGGGCCCGGCCCGGCTGGTGGGCGGCGGTGCAGTGGCCCCCACCCTGGTGCGGCGGGCCGCGTTCGGGGCCTTTGCGGTAGCCGCAGCGGCCGGGCTGGCCCTAGCAATTGCGGTGGCGCTCTGGCTGGTGGCGGTGGGGCTGGCCTGCATGATCGCCGCTTGGTATTACACCGGAGGTCGGCGGCCCTACGGCTACGCCGGCTTTGGCGAGGTTTTTGTGTTCGTGTTCTTCGGCCTGGTCGCTACCGTCGGCACGACTTTCGTACAGATCGAGGAAGTTACCGCGCTGGCCGTTGCTGCCGCGGTGCCCGTGGGCCTTATGGCCTCCGCACTCCTAGTGGCCAACAATTTGCGGGACATTCCCCAAGACCGGGAATCAGGAAAGGTGACACTGGCCGTCCGATTGGGCGACCGAAGGGCTGCCTGGCTCTACGCGGGCTTGGTCCTGGGTGCAATCGGGGTGGGGGCCTCTCTAGCGGTGGCCCGTCCCTGGGCACCACTCACCTTGGCCTCACTTTCGTTGGCCGTCCCCGCCTTCAGTATCGCCTTGTCTTCGGCGGCCAAAGCCCCCCTGCTGAACCACACTGCCCGCCTGCACCTTGTTCTGGGAGCGCTTTTGACGGTCGGACTGGCTCTCTAGCCCTCCCAATACGGGGCACGTAGCGCCTGTTTGTTGATCTTGCCCATGGCAGAGCGGCCTAGTTGCTCTTCGCTGACGAACTCCACCGATCGAGGACACTTGTAGTGGGCAATGCGGTCGCGGCAGAAGGCAATGACCTCGGCTTCTTCTGGCAGCCGGCTTGGGTCGGCGGGCACAATCAGGGCCTTGAGCTGCTCGCCCATCTCCTCGTCGGGCACGCCGATACAGGCCACGTCGGCCACCCCCGGATGGTCCACCAGCACCAGTTCAGTCTCGGCGGGGTAGATGTTCACCCCACCCGACACCACCATGTCGGAAAACCGGTCGGTCAGATACAAGAACCCGTCATCGTCGGTGTAGCCGATCTCGCCCAAAGTAAACACCCCCGGTCGCAGGTGGGCGGCCGCCGTTTTCTTCGGCGCATTGCGATAGCGGATGCCTCGCCCGCTGCCATCGGCGAAATACACCCGCCCCTCATGCCCTGGCGGCAGTTCGTTGCCGTCCTCGTCCACGATCAGCACTTCGAACGGGAGAACCGGCCGCCCCACCGATCCGGGGTGGGCCAGCCAATCCTCGGAGTTGATGTGGCACGAGCCGCCCACTTCGGTAGAGCCGTACCCCTCATAGACGATGGGCCCGAGCCAGTCGATGATGGCCCGCTTCACCGACACCGGGCAGGGGGCCCCGCTGTGGGTTACCGACACCAAGCTGTCGGTTCGGTAGCGCTGTCGCACTTCGGATGGCAGGGCCAGCAGCCGGCTGAAGTGCGTGGGCACCATGAACACCCCGTTCACCCGATAGCGGTCGATGGCCGCCAGGGTGGCCTCGGCGTCGAACCGGCCCAGCACCACCACCGGAGCGCCCCCCATGAGGTTGCGGGTGGCCGCGAACGGCCCGGCGTGATACAGCGGTCCTACCACCAGGTGCGTGCCGATGGCCGCGTTGGGAGTGGAACAGGTGGCGAAATACTCGGCCACCGTCGCGCCGCCCCGGAACAAGGCGGGGGGCGCGTCCACTCCCTTGGGCCAACCGGTGGTGCCCGAGGTGTAGAAGAGGTGGGGGACCGGCGGTATGTCGGTCGGTGGAGGCTCATCGGGTGCCTGGGCCAGGCGCTGTTCCCAGGAGATCGCCCCGGTGTGGTCGGGGCAGCGCCATCCCATCACCGCGATGGGCCGTCCTCCGGTGGTGCTCGACACCGCTTCGGCGGCCTGTAGGCCCCGCTCGGCCGTCTCCGGACCCACTAGCAGGAGTGCCGAAGTCGAGTCCTCCAGGATGTAGGCCAGCTCGTCGGGAGTGAGGTGGAAGTTCACCGGTACTGCCGAGGCCCCGGCCAGCGCGGTGGCCACGTAGGCGATCACGGTTTCGACCGAGTTCTCGGCGAACACCGCCAGCCGACGCTCCGGGCCCAGGTTGAGCGAGTGCAGCAGGTTGACCGCCCGGTTCATCACCCGGTCGAGATCGGCCCAGCCCAAGGTGGTTCGCGGGTCGGCCAACGCCATCTGGTCGGCGTCGGCGGCGGGGATGTGTTCAGCCAGAAGGGACATGGGGGTGGTTGGTTCTGCCGTGCGGGCTAGCTCTTCCGAGTGGCGGTGATCAACTGGGCGATGCCGCCAGACAGCAGCACATGGCTTACCGCTTCAAAACCATGCCCGGCTAAGAGGGCGAGCATCTCGTTGGCGGGAGGCATGTAGGCCACCGACTTGGGAAGATACTCATAAGCAGTCCGGTCCGACAGCAAACCGCCCACCAAGGGGATTACCTTGCCGAAGTACAACCGGTGGCCGAGGCGCAAAACCAAATTGGTCGGCTCGGCTACCTCCAGCAGGGAGACCCGCCCGGCCGGTCTCACCACCCGGGCCAGTTCGGCAAACAGCTCGTCCAGATCCACCACATTGCGCAGGGCAAAGCCACAGGTGATGCCGTCGGCGCTCTCGGCCGGAACCGGCAGGCACAGGGCGTCGCCCAGGACCATGGGGGCTTGCAGCTTGCCCGAGTCCCGGTACTTCTGGGCCGCCTGGAGCATGCCGGCCGACAGGTCGAATCCCACTGGGCTGAGCCCGGCAGCCTCCAGGTCACGGCACAGGTCCCCGGTTCCGCAAGCCAGGTCGAGCACCCGGGACCCGGCGGGCAGCCCAAGCTCCCGCACCGAACGCCGCCGCCACCGGCAGTCCATGCCGAAGGTCAACAGTCGGTTGAGCAGGTCGTAGCGGGGGGCTATGGCGTCGAACATCGACCGCACCGCGGCCACCTTCTCCTTGCCCTGGGGCAGCGCAGAATCTGAGCTCACTCGACAACCAGTCGGTAGGCCCGGTTGGTGGAGTGGTGGTCGAAGCCCAGGCTGCGGTACGTGGCCACCGCCGGGTCGTTGTCGGATTCCACATAGAGGAAGCCCACCGTGAGCCCCTGGTCGGCCAGGTAATCGAGCCCGGCCAGGGTCATGGGCTTGCCCAGTCCTTGACCGTGGAATTCGGGGTCCACCGCGATGGCGTAGATCTCACCTGCGGACGGGGTTTCGCCGGAGTGCACTTTGGTCCAGCAGAATCCGGCTAGCTGTCCGTGCTGCTCATAGAGCCGGAATCCCTCGGCGTCGAACCAATCTTCGGCCATGCGGTCGGCCAGATCGCCCCCGGTCAGGCCGCCCTGCTCGGGGTGCCAGTGAAACGCTCGATTGTTCACTCGCAAGAAGTCTTGTTCGTCGGTGCCAGGGACAAAAGCCCGGGTAGCGATGGATGAGCGGTCGGCCGGCAGGCGAAGCTGCATCCGCCAGAGATCCCGGTAGGGGGCAAAGCCCAGCCCGAGGGCGAATGCATCGTCGACGGCACTGGCCCGCTCGATCCACAGCTGCACCGACTGCCCGATCTCGGCTTGGCCGAGGATTGCCCGGATCTGACCGGCTGTGCTGCTATCTCGGGGCTGATCGGCGCCCACGGTGATCGACCAGGAGAACTCCCCTTGGTCGGCGTGGACAACGGTCAGCGTCACAGGAACCACGGTAGCGGCCCCGACTTCGGGCGCTGGGATCGATACGATCCCAGCGATGGGCAAGCCGCGTACACCAAAGGGTCGGGCCAAGCGCACGCACGAAATTCTGGCCGAGGAATATCCCCAGGCGATATGCGAGCTAGACCACGACAGTGCCTTCCAGCTTCTGGTTGCCACCATCTTGTCGGCCCAGTGCACTGACAAGCGGGTGAACATGGTGACCCCCGACCTCTTCGCGGCCTATCCCACACCAGAAGATCTGGCCGAGGCGCCCCTCGCCCACGTTGAGGAGCTGATCCGGTCCACCGGGTTCTTCGCCACCAAGGCCCGCAACATCGTGGGCATGGCCCAAGACCTGGTCGAGCAATTCGATGGAGAAGTGCCGGGCAAGATGTCCGACCTGGTGAGCATGCCCGGCGTGGGCCGCAAGACGGCCAATGTGGTGCGCAGCGTGGCCCTAGGCCTGCCCGGCCTGCCGGTGGACACCCACGTGGCCCGCATCACCGGCCTGCTGGGCATCACCGAGTACAAAGACCCGGTGAAGATCGAGATGGAGCTGAACCCCATGGTGCCCGCCGCCGAGCGGGGCGAGTTCTCCCTGCGCCTCATCCTCCACGGCCGCCGAGTGTGCATTGCCCGCCGCCCCCGCTGCCACGAATGCGTCTTGGCCTCGTTCTGCCCCTCTGCTGGCCAGTGAAGACTGGCCGCTGGTCTGGCTAGGGTGTCATCTCGTATTGGCATTCGCGCAAACCGGGGGAACACCAGCATGAAAGCAGCACGATTGGTTGACGGCAAACTTGGCATTCTGGACCTGCCGGCGCCCAAGCCGGGATTCGAGGAGGCGCTGATTCGCATCAGTTCCTCGGGGGTGTGCCACTCCGACCTCCACCTGGCCCGGGGCGATTGGGCGGGTGTCTCCGGCATCGAGGTGTTGGGCCACGAGGCCATCGGTGTGGTGGAGTCGCTGGGTCCGGGGGCAGAGCGCTACAGCCAGGTGGGCGACCGCGTGATCCTCGGACTGGGGGGCACCGGCGGGGGCTTTTGGTGCGGGGCGTGCGAATACTGCCTGCGGGGGGAGCCCCGGCACTGCCCGCAAACCCAGGGGATCATGGGTACTTTCGCCGAGCAGTTCTGCGTGTGGGCCAAGTCGCTGGTAGTGCTGCCCGAATCGGTGGGCGACGACCAGGCTGCGTTGGCTTGCGGCGGCCTTACTGCCTACGGGGCAGTGAAGAAGCTGTTCCGCAATCAGGTGCCTCCCGGCCGCTGGGTGGCCATCATTGGCGCAGCCGGCGGGCTGGGGCACTATGCGGTCCAGATCGCCAAGGCGCTGGGATACAAAGTAGTGGGCGTCGACATCGGCGCGGCCCGGCTTGAGTTCGTGGAATCGCTGGGGGCCGACGTTGCGGTCAGCGCCGACGACGCTCTCGAGGCGGTGCAGCAGGAGATTGGCGGAGTGGACGCCAGCATCGTGTTCTCAGCGGCGATGGCCGGATTCACCCTTGGCTTCAGGTTGCTGCGGCCCAAGGGGTTGTTTGTCGCCGTGGGCCTGCCTCCGACCAGCGAGGGCAACATCGAGCTGAATCCGTTCGAGTTCTTTATGAGGGACGCCACCCTCATCTATTCCGCCGTCGGCACCGTGCAGGACATGCGAGAGCTGGTTGACATGGCCGCCGCCGGACAGGTGACCACCCACGTCGGGCGCACCGGGGCCCTGTCGGAGCTAGACGCAATCTTCGACGAGCTCCAAGCCGGCAAGTACGTCGGCCGGGCAATCATCGACGACCTGGCCAGCTAGGCGAGCCCCGTTTTGGGTTATGCCCCCTCGGCGAGGGCGGGCATGACCTTGTTCACCACCAATTCCAGCGTCTCCCAGCCGATGGCGGGGTCGATGCCGCCGCATAGGGGATGGAGGGTGGCCGCCCCCTTGGTGCGGACCAGCTCGACGCATTGATTGGGAGTGAGCACTTCGAATTGGCCGGAGGCCTTGAGGTCGGCGATGTCTTGGGCCTCCACGTGCCAGCCCGAGCGCTGGTCGGGGTACTGCCAGCTGGCGTAGGCCGCGGCGTCGTACAGCATGTTGGGGCCGATCTTGGCCCAAAGAGCATCGGGATCCTCGGTCACCAGCACCAACCCCGGACCGTCAGGAGCCATGGCGAACGCCCCCTCGAATCCGATTTCGGCGGCTTCGGCGTAGTACAGATCCACCAGCTCTTGATCGCCGATGGGCGGCATGTAGGGCAGCCGCAGCCGAGCGGCCCGCTTGGCCGATGCCGGCACCGAGCCGCCCACCATGACAAGGGGGTGGGGCTGGGTTACCGGTTTGGGGGTCACCCAGGCGGTACGGCCCTGGTACTCGAACGGCTCCCCGGTCCAGGCTTGCTGCATGACCCCGATGGCCTCCTCGGTGTCGCGGCCCCGACGGGTGCGGTCTTTGCCGAACATCTCGAACTCCGATTCCCGGTAGCCCAACCCGGCGATGACGATGAACCGGCCCGGTGCCATCAAATCGATGGTGGCGATGTCCTCGGCCAGCCGCAGGGGATCATGGTAGGGCACCAGCAAAGCCGACAGCGTGCACATCAGGTTGTCGGTCGCCCCCAAGATGGCGGCTGAGATGGCCAGCGGCGCCGACATGAAGCCGTCTTCAGTGCCGTGGTGCTCGCTGGTGATGGCTCCGGCGAAGCCTCTGGTGTCGGCCCACTTCACCATTTCCAACATGGCGCGGTACTGATCACCATGGGTGACCTCGGTGAACGGAGGGGTCCGCAGATCGAAGCGCAGGTTGAACATTTCTTCTCCCGGTCAGCTCGTTGGGTATGAGTAGGTTTACAGACTTCGGGTGAGGCGGTCGAGACGGCGGGTTGCCCCTCGCAAGCCTCGCTCCACTTCGTACAGCTCAAATGACACGTCCTCCCGATCGGTGCCCTCGTAGCGTCGGGCCACCGCCGACACTCGCTCCACCAGATCACGTATCACGCTGCTCAGCGAGCTGAGCTCCGCCCCATCCGCCGCTATCGCCCTGTCATCCACGGGAAGGTTCTACCGCAAAACTGATTGGCAGATTTCTGCGAAAAGCGATGCTATCAACTCTGATAGCATCAAGTGATGGCGACAACACGAACCACGTTTACTCTTGACGAGCAGCTAGCCGAGCAGGCTCGCAAGCTCGAAATCAACATGTCGGAGGCAGCTCGCGAGGGTGTTTTGGCTGCCGTGAGACGCGCGCTGGGGGAGGCTGACCGAGCAGCCTATTTGCGACATCCGGAGGAACCGGACGACTTCTGGGATGAAGCTCAGGCGTGGGGTGAATGGGATGAGGGCAAAGCAGAGAGCGACGAGTGAATCGCGGCGAGGTTTGGTGGACTGAGGTCGGCGGCAAGCGGCGGCCGGTGGTCGTTCTCACCCGACCGGAAGTCGTCGACGTTAGGGAGATGGTGACCGTCGCCGAGTTAACCACCACGATTCGGGGGCTTGCCGTCGAAGTGCCGGTTGATGAGTATGAGGCTGGGATCTCCCAGGCGTCGGTGGTGAACTGCGATGGGTTATACACCGTTCGGCGTACCTCGCTTTCGAACCGAGTCGGCAAGCTGAGCGACCTGACAATGCGGCATATCTGCCAATCGGTGACATTCGCCCTCGGCTGTTAGAGGCAAACCCTTCGTTGGTGGGTCGCTTGGGCTTGTAGTTTTGGGGGTCGTGCTAGACCAAGTGGACTTGCGGGGCGTGGCCGACGTCGCTGGCCGTTTGCCCCGGCCTGAGCCTGTTTCTGAGGGCTCGGTGGCCGCGGTCCGCGAGATCGTCGAGGCGGTGCGAGCTGACGGCGACGACGCTCTGGCTCGCTACACCAATCAATTCGACGGCGTTGTCCCCTCGAGCTGGCGGGTTTCTCCAACCGAGGTAGCCGCGGCCCGAGATTGCATCGATCCCTCGCTGCGGGCTGCCCTGGAGGCAGCGGCCGACTCGATCACCGAGTTCCACCGGGGACAGGTTACGAAAGAGCAAACCCACAATCGCCAGGGCATCGCCATCCGCAGCTGGGACCAGCCAGTGGGTCGGGCCGGTTGTTACGTACCCGGCGGACGGGCTGCCTACCCGTCGACCGTGCTGATGACCGCGCTGCCGGCTCGGGCCGCCGGAGTGGACCAGGTGGTGTTGTGCGTTCCTCCCGGCCCCGACGGCCGGGTGGCCGATGTCACCTTGGCCGCGGCCGCCATTGCCGGGGTCGACGAGGTTTACGCAGTGGGCGGCGCGCAGGCCATTGCCGCCATGGCTTACGGCACCGAGTCGATTGGGGCGGTGGACGTGATCGTGGGGCCGGGCAACGTGTACGTGGCCATCGCCAAACAGCTGGTGGCCGGGGCCGTCGGCGTTCCGGCGTCGTTCGCCGGACCGTCCGAGGTAGTAGTCGTGACCGACTCCACCTCGCCAGCCGACTACGCCGCTATCGACCTCATCGTGCAGGCCGAACACGGCCCCGATGGATTGGCCTGGCTCGTCACTTGGGATCCCGACGCCGCCGACGCGGTGGAGAAAGCAGTGGCCGAGCTGCTGTCGGCGGCTGCTCGACGCGACGACATCACGGCCACATTCAGCCGCAGCGGCCACATCGTGCTCGTTGACAGCCCCGAGGCTGCGGCCGAGGTGGTCAACTTCATCGCCCCGGAGCACCTGCAAGTGATGACTGAGGCGCCAGAGGCGGTCATCGACCGAGTGCGAAACGCCGGAGCCATTTTCCGCGGCCCGCTAGCGCCAGCGGCCATCGGCGACTACGTAGCCGGCCCCTCCCACGTGCTGCCCACCAACGGAACCGCCCGATTTGCCGGCGCGCTCGGTGTGCGGGACTTCGTCAAACCCATGCACGAGATTTCGGTGGCGCCCGAGGGCCTGGCCGCGGCCGGTCCCCATGTGGCGGCCATCGCCGACGCCGAAGGCTTGGAAGCCCACGCCCAGTCTGTACGCCGGCGCGGCATCGAAGAAAAGGCCCAGGGAGGAATTGAGAATGAATAGCCCCGACCGTCTGCCAGTGAGACAGAACGTGGCCATGATGTCCGGCTACCACTCCCCGCAACTCGACGTGGCTGTGCGACTCAACACCAATGAGTCGCCGGTACCGCCGCCCTACGGCTGGGCCGACGCATTGCGAGCTGCCTTGGCCAACATCGATTGGCACCGCTATCCCGACCGGGGGGCGCACGAACTGCGGGCCGCCCTGGCCAAACACGAACGAGTGGCACCCGAGCAGGTGTTCGCGGCCAACGGCTCCAACGAAGTGCTCCAATGCCTCATGCTGGCGTTCGGAGGGCCAGGCCGGTGCGCGCTGGCCTTTGAGCCCACCTATGCGCTCCACTCCCACATCTCCCGGCTGGCTGCCACCGAGGTGGTTACCGGCGAGCGGCACGAGGACTTCTCGCTGGATGCCGACTACGCCTCGGCCATGGTGGCCCAGCATCGACCGGCCGTCACCTTCCTGTGCTCTCCCAACAACCCGACCGGGATGGTAGAGCCACCGGAACTGGTCGAGAGGCTGCTGGCTGACGTGTCGGCCCTGCCTGGCATCTTGCTGATGGACGAGGCCTATGGGCAATTCGATCCCCACACCGCGGTGGATCTGATTGACGAGAGCCGACCGCTGGCGGTGGCTCGCACCTACTCCAAGACGTGGTCGATGGCCGCCGCCCGGCTTGGCTACCTCGTCGCCCCTTCGTGGGTGGTTGCCGAGTTGGACAAGGTGACGCTGCCCTACCACTTGGACTCGTTCAAGCAGATTGCCGGTCGCCTGGCGCTGGATTACGAGGACGAGATGACCCACCGAGTGGCCTCGCTGGTGGCCGAGCGAGAGCGGATAGCCGCGGCGCTCGACCAACTCCCGGTTTGCCACTGGCCCTCGGGAGCCAACTTCATCTTGCTCCGCCCTGATTCCGGCGACGGCAACAGAGTTTGGCAGGGTCTCGTGGATCGGTCTGTGCTCGTGCGAAACTGTTCTTCTTGGCCTCGGCTAGCCGGTTGTCTTCGGGTCACCGTTGGGTCGCCGGCCGAGAACGACGCGTTTTTGTCCGCTCTCAGCGAGGTGCTGACATGACAACTCCATCCCGTTCCGCCACCGCATCTCGGAGTACCGCCGAGACCACAATTGACATCGCCATAGACATCGATGGCGACGGCAACGGCACCGCGGCCACCGGCCTGCCGTTCTTCGACCACATGCTGAGCCAGCTCGGCCGCCACGGCGGCTTCGAGCTGCGGGTGGACGCCACCGGCGACTTGGAGATCGACGCCCACCACACTGTGGAAGACGTGGGCATCCTGCTGGGCTCGTGCTTTGCTGAGGCGCTGGGCGACAAGGCCGGGGTGCGCCGGTTCGCGTCGATTTCGGTCCCGTTGGACGAGGCCTTGGTGGAGGCCGTAGTCGACCTGTCGGGCCGACCGTTCTTGCACTATGACGTGAACCCTCCGGGCCAGAAGATCTTGGGCGACCCCCCGTTCGACCCCCAGCTCTGCGAAGAGTTTTGGCGGGCGTTCGCCACTTCGGCCGCCCTGACCCTGCACATCACCCTGGTTCGGGGCCGGAACACCCACCACATCATCGAGGCCAGCTTCAAGGCGGTGGCCCGGTCGCTGCGCGACGCCGTCCGGGTGGAGGGCACCGGCATTCCCTCCACCAAAGGGATCCTGTGACCCGACCGCTGATCGCGGTGTTGGACTACGGCATCGGCAACCTCCGCTCAGCCCAGAAGAGCCTGGAGCGCATGGGGGCCGACGCCCGGCTGACCGCCGATCCCGGGGTGATAGCCGACGCCGATGGGGTGGTGCTGCCCGGGGTGGGAGCCTTCGGGCCATGCATGGCCGCACTCGAAGAAACCGGTCTCGACAAACAGGCCCGTGCTGCCGCCGCTGACGGCCGACCGTTTCTGGGCATCTGCATCGGTTTGCAGCTTCTCTACGAGGGGTCTGAGGAAGCACCCGGTATCGCTGGCCTGGGCATTCTGCCCGGTACTGTGCATCTGCTGCCCGGCAACGTGAAGCGGCCCCAAATGCAGTGGAACCGCCTCGAGGTGCGCGGTCCCAGCCCGCTGCTGGAGAGCCTGGACGGGGCTTGGGTGTACTTTGTCCACTCCTTTGTCGCTCCAATGGCCGACAACGTGGCCGCCACCTGCGACTATGGCGGTCCGGTGGCGGCAGCAATTGCAGACGACAACGTGTGGGCCACTCAGTTCCACCCCGAGAAGTCGGCCCGTCCTGGCCTTCGGCTGCTGGAGAACTTCGTGAACCAGGCCCGAACCGCGGCAGTTCGGTAGTGACATGCAGCTCTACCCGGCCATCGACCTGCGGGCCGGCCGCTGTGTGCGGCTCTACCAGGGTTCGTACGATACCGAGACCGTCTACAGCAACGACCCAGTGAGTCAGGCCCTGAAGTTCGCCAACGCTGGGGCGTCGTGGCTGCACGTGGTGGACCTGGACGCGGCGCGCACCGGGGAGCAGGTCAATCTACCGGTGATTGCAGCCATCGCCGCTGCGGTGGACGTACCGGTTCAAGCCAGCGGGGGGATCCGCAGCCTAAACGCGGCCAATGCGCTGGCCGATGCCGGGGTGTCCCGGGTGGTGATCGGCACTGCCGCGGTGGAGAACCCCCTCTTGGTGGCCCAGGTGGCCGCCTGCCAGCCGGTGGTGGTGGGACTGGACGCCCGGGGCCGGGATGTGGCTACCCACGGGTGGGAGCGAGGCGGCGGCGGAGACCTGCTGGAGCTGGCTGCCCGCTTCGAGTCTTCGGGGGCCGAAGCGGTGGCGGTCACCGATATCAGCCGGGACGGAACTATGAGCGGGCCCGACACCGAGGGCCTGGCCGAAGTACTGGCCGTCACCGGGTTAGCGGTAATCGCTTCTGGCGGGGTGGCGGAGCTGGGCGACCTGACCGCGTTGGCCGCGATCAGCCACGACAGCCGGCGGCTGGCCGGAGTGATCGTGGGCCGTGCGCTGTACGAGGGCCGCTTCACCGTAGAGCAGGCCCTGGAGACACTGGACCGATGAGCTCGTCGGACACTGTGCCCAGCAATGCCCGGGTCATCCCCTGCCTGGACGTCGACGCAGGCCGGGTGGTCAAAGGGGTCAACTTCGTAGACCTCGCCGACGCCGGAGATCCGGTGGAGCTGGCCGCCCGCTACGACCAGCAGGGGGCCGACGAGGTGGTGTTCTTGGACATCACCGCATCGTCGGATCGGCGGGAAACCACGGTGGAATTGGTACACCGCACCGCTGAGGAGGTGTTCATCCCGTTCACCATCGGCGGGGGAATCCGCACCGTGGACGACGCCCGCCTCCTGCTGCGGGCCGGGGCCGACAAGGTTTCGGTGAACACCGCGGCGGTGAACCGCCCCGCACTGGTGGCCGAGATCGCCGATGAGTTCGGCAGCCAGTGCGCTGTCGCCTCAATTGATGTCAGGCGCACTGGTGCCCCTATCTTGGACGGGGATCTGTCCATCGATGCCCGTCGCACCGACGGCGGCGCCTTCCCCTTCGAAGTGTTCACCCATGGTGGCCGCACCCCCACTGGGATCAATGCCATCGCCTATGCCATCCGGGTGGCCGAACTGGGCGCGGGAGAGATCCTGCTCACATCCATGGACCGCGACGGCACCCGCGACGGCTTCGACCTGGAGCTGACCCGGGCGGTGGTCGAGGTGGTCAACGTCCCGGTGATCGCCAGCGGGGGAGTGGGCACCCTGGACCATCTGGTGGAGGGTGTGCTCGAGGGCCGGGCCGACGCCGTGCTGGCCGCTTCCATCTTCCACTTCGGCGAGCACACCGTGGCCGAGGCCAAGTCCCACATGGCAGCCGCCGGTATCCCCATCCGCCCCGCCGACGCCTGAGCAGCAGCTCTGCCGGGCTAGAGAGCAGACAAAAAGCCGTCGATAAGGGCGTTGAGCTTGTCGGTGCGGCCCACCAGGAAGTGGTCGGCGCCGCCGATGGGGTGGATTTCGGCGTTGGCCCAGTCGGCGATGGCGGCTTGGGCCTGATCGGGAGGATTGAACTGGTCTCGCTCAGGCACGGCCAGCCACTTGGGGCGGGGATCAGGAGCGGCCTTGAACCGGTCGTCGCCCAGCACCCGCAGCGGGGGGGCCACAAGGAACCATCCGGACAGCTCGGGGGCATCGCAGGTCAAGGCCAGATCGGCCCCGAACGACCAACCAGCCAGCACCAGAGGGGCTTGACCGGCACCACCTGCGGCCAGGGCATCGACCGCGGCCCGCACGTCCAGCTGCTCACCCTCGCCAAAGTCGTGCTCACCCTCGGATCGGCCCACTCCTCGGAAGTTGAACCGCAGCACCCCACAGCCGGAGCCCACCAGGTGGGTGAACAGGGTCGATACCACCAACGAGTGCATGTTGCCCCCGTGCTGGGGGTGGGGGTGGGCGATCACGACCCTGGCCCGATGTTGAGCGGGCACCGCCCATTGCGCCTCGAGGCTAAGGCCATCCGCGGTGGCAAGCGTGGTGGAAGTCGGCCCGAAATCGTCTGTCATCAAACAGCACGGTAGCGTTGTCACCCCATGGCCAAGGCAGCAAACTCCGCACGTCAGGTCGCGCCCGAGGACAAGCTCCCCATCAAGATGCTGAACGATCGCATCTTGGTGCAGCTCGATGCGCCGGAGGGGGAGCGGCGCTCCACCGGTGGAATTCTCATCCCGGCCACTGCCCAGGTGGGCAAGCGACTGGCCTGGGCCGGGGCCATTGCGGTGGGACCCAACGTTCGCACCGTCGAAGCCGGCGACCAGGTGCTGTTCAACCCTGAGGACCGCTACGAGGTGGAGGTGCGAGGCGCCGACTACCTCATCTTGCGCGAGCGGGACATCCACGCGGTGGCCGCCCCCCGCCTCGACGAGGGCAGCACGGGCCTGTATCTCTGACCCTGCCCCTGGATGGCGAGTGTTGACGCCAAATGGCACCAATTAGTCGGGGCGATGATCCTACGATGGGGCCATGCCGGCAACGACGCCTATAGAGGCTGCGCCTGGGGCGCTGGACGAGGTGGTGTTCAACGATGACGGGCTGGTTCCCGCCATCGTGCAGGAGCACGAGGGAGGACAGGTTCTGATGATGGCGTGGATGAACCGGGAGTCCCTGGAGCGCACGCTGGAGACCGGCCGCACCTGGTTCTGGAGCCGGTCGCGCCAGGAGTACTGGTGTAAGGGAGAGACCTCCGGCGACCGCCAGTACCTCCGGGGGGCCTACTACGACTGCGACGGCGACGCCCTGCTCCTCACCGTGGAGCAGGAGGGCCGGGGGGCGTGCCACACCGGGGAGTACTCATGCTTTTTCCGGTCATTCGACGAGTCGATTCCCTCGCATTCTCCGTGACCCGACCTGCAACCAGCCCCGATCGCCGCGAATTCCACCGGCTGGCCGCCGAGTGGACGGTGGTCCCGGTGTGGCGGGAGCTGGTGGCCGACCTCACCACCCCAGTGGCCGCTTTCGTGCGCACCGTGGGCCGAGAGCCCGGTTTCCTGCTCGAGTCGGTGGAGCACGGCGAGCGTTGGAGCCGTTTCTCCTTCATCGGCCGCCGCCCCCTGGGCACCCTGGTGGCCCGCGGCCGCCATGTGACTTCCACCGGGGAGTTCCCAGAGGGAACCCCGCTCGACCAGGGGATTTTGGCCGCAGTGGAGTACATCTTGTCGCAGTGGCGCTCCCCGGCAATCGACGAGCTGCCTCCCCTGCACGGTGGTCTCATGGGCTATCTGGGCTACGACGTGGTGCGGGAAGTGGAGCATCTGCCCAACGTGCCCGAAGACGACCAGGGACTGCCCGATGCGGCGCTGTCGGTGATCGGGGAGCTAGCCGTGTTCGACCACTGGCGACAGCGGGTGACCCTGATCGAGAACGTGATCATCCCCCCCGGCGCTTCATCTGCCGAGATCGATGGCGCCTACGACCGAGCGTTGTCCGCCCTCGAGCAGCTGGCCGCCGATGGGGCCCGTCCGGTGGCCGAGCCGCTGTTGGAGCCCCCAGAGGAAGGCGAGCAGCTGCCGGAGGTGGCGTCCAGCATGGGCTCGCAGAGTTTCTGCGACGCGGTGGAAGCCGCCAAAGAGCACATCCTCGCCGGGGATATCTTTCAGGTGGTGCTGGCCCAACGGTACGACTTCGACCTGCAAGCCGAGCCGTTCGACGTGTACCGCTCGCTGCGCCAGGTGAACCCCAGCCCCTACATGTACTTCGTGCGCCTGCCCGAGGTGTCGCTGGTGGGGTGCTCGCCGGAGCCGATGGTGCAGCTGCTCGACGGGCGGGTCATCTCCCGCCCCATCGCCGGTACCCGGCGCCGGGGCCGCACCGACGCGGAGGAACGCCGGATGGCAGCCGAGCTGTCCGAACACCCCAAAGAAATCGCCGAGCACATCATGCTCTTGGACTTGGCCCGCAACGACGTCGGCCGGGTGGTGACTTTCGGCACCGAGACGGTGGACGAGATGATGACCCTGGAGCGCTACAGCCACGTCATGCACCTGACCTCGCAGGTATCGGGTGATCTGGCCCCCGGGCGCACCCCGGTGGACGTGCTGCGGGCCACCCTGCCCGCGGGCACAGTGTCGGGGGCGCCAAAAGTGCGGGCCATGGAGATCATCGACGACTTGGAGCCGGTGAAACGCGGCCCCTACGCGGGCGTGGTCGGCTACCTGGACTTCTCGGGAAACATCGACACCGCCATCGCCATCCGCACCATGGTTATCCAGGGGGAACGGGCCTCCGTGCAGGCCGGGGCCGGCATCGTGGCCGACAGCATCCCCGAACAGGAAGACCTGGAGTGCCGCAACAAGGCCCGAGCCCTCTTGTTGGCCGTGCCCGCCGCCCGGCGGATGAGCCGGAGCCGAGGGTCGTGACCGGTCCCGTAGACCTGTCGACCACGGTCGGGGCCTGCCCCACCGAGCGGGGTGTGCTGGCGGTGACCGGGCCCGATGCCGAGGACTTCTTGCAAGGGCAGCTCAGCCAGGATGTCGCCGGGTTGGCCGAAGGCCAGTCGGCCTGGTCGCTGATCTTGCAACCCCAAGGGCGTATCGATGCCTTGGTGCGGGTGACCCGGCAGGCTGCCGACCGGTTCGTTCTGGACACCGACGGCCCGCTGGACCAGGTCATCGCTCGACTCGAGCGCTTCATGCTGCGCACCGAAGTGACTCTGGAGCCGCTGGACTGGCAGTGCTTTGCCGTTCGGGGTCCGGGAGCAGCCGAAGCAGTCGTTTCCGGCGAGATCGTCGGCCCGGTCCCCACCGGGGGGATCGACGTGCTCGGCCCGGCGCCGCAGGTGTCGGCGGATGTGCCCAGCGTCGACGCAGAAACCCTGGAGGCGCACCGGATCAGGGCGGGGTTTCCCCGAATGGGGGTCGACATCGACGACCGCACCATTCCCGCCGAGGCCGAGGTAGTGCCCTTCACGGTGAGCTTTACCAAAGGGTGCTTTACCGGCCAGGAGCTGGTCGCCCGCATGGACTCCCGAGGCAGCACCGCCCCCCGTTACCTACGGGTACTGTCCCTGCCAGGCCGGGCCAGCCTGGCAGGCGGCAACCAAATCACCAGCGCTGACGGCGCCGACGTCGGCACCGTCACCAGCGCGGCTTGGGACGCGGCCATCGGATCCACCGTGGCTTTGGGCTACATCAGGCGCGCCGTTGAGATGCCGGCCGAGGTGCGGGTGGCCGATTGCCCGGCCCGTGCATCAGCCGTTCCCCGCTGATCGGGCACAGAACCCATTTGTTGAGAGATTGAGCCGGTAGTTTGGAACCAGTGTTCATCAAGATCTGCGGGATCACGACCGCTGACGATGCCTTGCTGGCCACCGCTTTGGGGGCCGACGCGGTGGGATTCATCATGGCCCCATCGACCCGTCAGATCGTCCCGCCCCGGGTGGAAGAGATCGTCCGCCGCCTCCCACCAGACGTTCTCACCGTGGGAGTGTTCCGAGACGAAGCCCCCGGCCGGGTGATCGAGATCGTCAACCGCTGCGGCCTCAAGGCCGCCCAGCTATCCGGCCGGGAGAGCATGGAAGACACTCGCCTGATTCGAGAGAGCGTGCCCGCGGTGATCAAGGCCTTCCCCGGAGGCAGCCCATCGCTGTCGGTAGCCGACCGGTACGGCGCCGACATCGTGATGGTGGACTCAGATACTCCCGGATCAGGCCAGGTGTTCGACTGGTCTCTGGCCGAGGGGGCACCCGGCGGTATCCGGCTGCTTATGGCCGGTGGGCTGACCCCTGAGAATGTGGCCACGGCCATCGCCAAGGTCCGGCCCTGGGGGGTGGATGTGGCCACCGGGGTGGAGATGTCGCCAGGCCGCAAGGACCCGGCCAGGTTGCGGGCCTTCATCAACGCCGCCCGAGGGGCCGAGCCGGCTTACTCCAAGCCCGTCGAACAGGAGCCGGACGAATACACCCCCTACGACTGGCAGGAGGAGCTGTTGCCGTGACCATGACCGAGCCCGTGAGCGGACGGTTCGGGGACTTCGGCGGGCGGTTCGTCCCCGAGACCCTGGTGCCGGCCTGCGAGGAACTGGAGGCGGCGTTCCGCTCTGCCTGGGCCGATGAGGATTTCCGAGGCGAGCTGAACCGGCTGCTGGCCGACTACGCCGGCCGGCCGTCGCCGCTCACCGAGTGCCATCGCCTGTCCGAAGAACTGGGGCTGCGCCTGCTGCTGAAGCGGGAGGACCTCAACCACACCGGCTCCCACAAGATAAACAACGTGCTGGGACAGGCCCTTTTGGCGGTGCGCATGGGCAAGACCCGGTTGGTGGCCGAAACGGGGGCCGGCCAGCACGGCGTCGCCACCGCCACCGCCGCGGCCCTATTTGGCCTGGACTGCGTGGTGTACATGGGAGAGGTGGACATGGAGCGCCAAGCCCTCAACGTGTTCCGCATGCAATTGCTGGGCGCCGAAGTGCGATCGGCGCTCTCAGGCAGCCGCACGCTGAAGGACGCCATCAACGAGGCCATGCGCGACTGGGTGGCCACCGTGGAGAACTCCCACTACTGCCTGGGCTCGGTGATGGGCCCCCATCCCTACCCCTGGATGGTGAGAGAGCTGCACCGGGTGATCGGCGACGAAGCTCGCGAGCAATGCCGCCGGCTGCTGGGCACCGATCCCGACGTGGTCACCGCCTGTGTGGGCGGGGGCAGCAACGCCATCGGCATCTTCAGCGGCTTCGTCGACGGCGATGCCGCTCTGGTGGGGGTGGAGCCCGCCGGGGGAGCGGCCATCGGCCGGGGCGTGCCCGGCGTTGTCCACGGCTCCAAGTCGTATCTGATGCAAGATGAGCACGGCCAGGTGCTGGAGGCCGAGTCGATCTCTGCTGGACTCGACTATCCCGGCATCGGGCCCGAGCACTCCCACCTGGCGGCAATCGGCCGGGCCCGGTACGAGACGGTCACCGACGATGAGGTGGTCGCCGCCTTCGAGCTGATGTCGCGTACCGAGGGCATCATCCCCGCACTGGAGCCGGCCCATGCGTTGGCCTGGGTGTCGCGAGCCCGAGAGGAGTTGGCCGGCCAGTCGGTGCTGTTGAACCTCAGCGGGCGGGGCGACAAAGACGTGGACCAGATGATGGGCCGCCTAGTGACCGGCGGCGGGCGAACTGAGTGAGCGCTGAACCAGGCCCTTTGGAGGCCGCACTGAGAAACCGCCGCTCCCAGGGCGGCAAGGCGCTGGTTCCCTACGTCACCGGAGGGCTGGGCGACTGGCAGGCAACGCTGTCTGCGGCCGCCGACGCCGGGGCCGACGCGATAGAGGTGGGCATTCCGTTTTCCGATCCGGTGATGGACGGACCGGTCATCCAGGAGGCCAACGACCGTGCGCTGGCCGGCGGGATCACCCCGCAGGGCGTGCTCGACGCCCTAGGACGACTCGACATCGGCATTCCGCTGGCGGTGATGACCTACTACAACATCGCCTTCCGGTTCGGACTGGAGCGGTTCGCCTCGGTTCTCGCCGAGCAGGGCGTGGCGGCGGCCATCCTGCCCGATCTCCCCTTGGAGGAGGCCGGGCCGTGGAGCGAGGCCGCCGACGCTGCTGGAGTGGAAACCGTGCTGTTGGCTGCGCCCACCGCCTCTGACGAGCGGCTGGGCCGGATCTGTGCCCGAACGCGGGGATTTGTCTACGGGGTGGGGCTTTTGGGGGTGACCGGGGTGCGCGGCGAGTTGGCGACATCGGCGGTGGTCATGGCCAAAAGGCTCAAGCAGATGACTGACCTGCCCGTGCTGGTGGGGGTGGGGGTGGGCACCCCTGAGCAGGCCGAGGAGGTCTGCCAGGTGGCCGACGGCGCCGTGGTGGGCTCTGCAGTGGTGCGCTGCATGCTGGGTGAGGGAAGTCCGATGGCGGTGGGCGAATTGATCGGGCAGTTCCGCCGAGCGCTGGATTGAGCCTGAGAACTTGGCATTTTTCCTCGGCGGGCTGGTTGACTCTGAGGACTTTGTGTCCAATGCCAACTGAATTACACTCTCGTAATTCACAATTTAGGAGGATTCCATGAACAAGTCAGAGTTGGTCAGCACCATCAGCGAGCGCACCGGCGAGACCAGGGGCTCCGTGGAGGCTGTGCTCAACAGCCTGGAAACCGTTGTCACTGAACAGGTCATCTTGGGCAACAAGGTAGCGATCACCGGTTTTGTGTCCTTCGAGCAGACTTCGAGGGGTGCCCGCACCGGCCGCAATCCTCGCACGGGCGAAACTATCCAGATCGCCGCGGCCAAGGGCTGCAAGGTCAGCGCCGGAGCCCGGCTCAAGGCAGCCGTCAAGGGAACCTGATCCGCCTTAGTCGGCTAAGTTTGCCCCATGGCTGATTGGCTGTTGTCTCCCGGCGACCCTGCGCCGGCGTTCACCCTGACGGATCAGAACGGAAACGAGGTGTCGCTGGACGACTTTGCCGGCCAGAGGTTGGCGCTCTTCTTCTATCCGAAGGCCCTGACCCCCGGTTGAACCACCCAGGCGATCGGCGTGCGTGACATCGCCGTAGAACGTGGTATCGCTGCGGTGGGCATCAGCGGAGACAAGCCCGATCGCCAGAAGCGGTTCGATGAGAAGTGCGATCTCGGCTACACGCTGCTGTCGGATCCAGATCATGAGGCCGCCGAGGCCTTCGGCGTGTGGCAGGAGAAGAAGATGTACGGCAGGACTTATTGGGGCGTCGTCCGCTCGGCCTTCTTGGTGGGTGCCGACGGCCGCCTAGAGCACAACTGGTACAAGATCAGCCCCAAGAACACCGCTTCCAACCTGGCAGCGGTGCTGCCCGAGGAATAGCGGAACAAGAGGGTCTCCCATGAGGCCTCCGGCCGAGGTTCTCCCGCACCGCCCTCCGTTCCTGTTCCTGGACGAGGTCACCTTTATGGTGGCCGGGGAGCGAGCTGAAGGCTACTGGCAGATCACCGGCGACGAGCCGTTCTTCCCTGGGCACTTTCCCGGCCGGCCCACGCTCCCCGGCGTGCTGATGGCCGAGGCCATAGCCCAGCTTGGGGCCTACATCGTGCTCCACGACGACAGGTTCGCCGGCAAGCTGCCCCTATTCGGCGGCCTCGACGGCGCCCGCTTCCGCCGTCAGGTCGGCCCCGGAGATCGCTTGGATCTCGAAGTGGAGATGACCCGGTTGTCGGCCCGAGGTGGCCGGGGGACGGGGAAGGCGTCGGTGGACGGCGACTTGGCCTGTCAGTGCGAACTGCTGTTCGTGGTGGTCGACGCCGGCTGATCGACGTCGACCGGCGGTTGCCGGCTATGCGGGTGGAGGACCGATGACGATGCTCCCGTTGTGTCCGCCGAAGCCGAAGGAGTTGGACAGCGACGGCCCGGGAGTCCACGGGGCCGGGGCCCCGGCCACGATCTGGATGGGCGCCATATCGGGGTCAGGGGTCTCATACCCGTAGGTGGGCGGGACAAGCCCGTGCTCCATGGCCAACAACACGGCCACCGCCTCGATGGCACCCGCCGCACCCAGCGCGTGACCGGTCACCCCCTTGGTCGAGGTGACCAGCGGCCCGGGCGTGCCGAACACCTTCTGGATGGCCTCGGCCTCAGCGGCATCGTTCAGCGGAGTGGAGGTGCCATGGGCGTTGATGTGGACGATATCTCCCGGTTCCAGCCCGGCATCAGCCAGGGCCAGCTCCATGCACCGAACCGCCCCAGCTCCCCCCGGCGAAGGGGCGGTGATGTGATAGGCATCAGCCGTGCTGGCCCCGCCCAAGACTTCGCCCAGAATGGTCGATCCCCGGCTCCGGGCCGTCTCCAGCTCTTCTAGCACGAGGACTGCCGCGCCCTCTGCCTGGATGAACCCGTCCCGCTCCACGTCGAACGGGCGGCTGATGTGGCAACTGGAGACCGCAGTCATGTTTTTGAAGGTGGCCTCGCCGGTGATGGAGTTGGAGGCCTCGCTGCCGCCGGTGATGACCGCATCGCAGCGGTTGGACCGGATCAGCATGGCGGCGTTGGCGATCGATTGGGTTCCCGCGGCGCATGCCGTGACCGTGTTCTCGCACGGCCCCGAGAAGCCATAGCGCATGGAGATGGCCGCTGACGCGGCGTTGGCCATCAGCATCGGAACCAGAAACGGCGACACCCGGCGCTCGCCCTTCTCAATGCGGACCTGGATCTGATCCTCCAGTGTCCGAAGGCCGCCTACGCCAGTACCCACCCACACGCCGATCCGGTCGGGGTCGGCGCTGAGATCGCCAGTTTGTTCCAGCGCCTCTGCCGCCGCGGCCAGGGCCATTTGGCCGAACCGGTCGGTGCGGCGGGCATCTTTGGGGCTGTCGAAATGGGGGAGGGGGTCGAAGTGGTCCATCACCCGTCGGCCATCGGCGGGTGCTTGCAGCAGTCCCTGCCAAAATGCGTCCCGTCCGATACCGGGCCAGGCCAAGACACCCATACCGGTAACTGCCACCCGGCGTGGGGCGGTCATGTTCTCGCGCTCCGGGGCCGGGGGTCGGTATTGATCCTGCCAGATGGCTGAGAGGTCATCCCAGTTTGACGGTCACCAAGTCGAAGGCTTGGCCCACGGTCTCGATGCCCTCTAGCTCTTCTTCGTCGATGGCGATGTCGAACTCCTCTTCGAGCGCCATGACCAACTCGACCAAGTCGAGGCTGTCCGAGTCCAAGTCATCGGCGAAGCTGGCCTGGGGAGTGACCTGGTCGGCTTCCACCGAAAGCACCTCCACGGTGCAATTCTGGAAACGGGTGAAGTTGTCGTCGCTCACGCTGATTCTTCTCCTATTCGTGGACTTGAAGTCCTTGGATGGGTTCGATCGTGTGATTTACGGGCATTCATCCTCCCATGCCCAGACCTCCGTCTACCGGAATTACCGCTCCGGTGACATATCCGGCGGCATCGGAGGCCAAAAATGAGATTGCAGCTGCCACTTCGGTGGGTTTGCCCAATCGCCCGAGGGGCACCGCTTCAATGATGGCCGAGCGGCGCGCTTCGTCCAATTCGTTGAGCATGTCGGTGCCTACCGGGCCGGGTGCCACCACGTTGACGGTGATGTTTCGGCTGGCCAGCTCCTTGGCCAGTGATCGGCCCAGCCCGACCAGCCCGGCCTTGGAAGCGGCGTAGTTGGCCTGGCCGGCCTGACCCATGATCCCCACCACCGACGACACGAATACGATGCGGCCCCAGCGGTTGCGCATCATCGAACGGGCCGCCCGCTTGGCCACCCGGTAGCCCGCGGTCAGATTGGCGTCGATCACGTCGGTGAAGTCGTTCTCGCTCATGCGCATCACCAGCTTGTCCCGGGTGATGCCCGCATTCGACACGAGCACCTCCACCGGTCCTAGGTGCTCTTCAATCTCGGCGAAGGCGGCGTCTATCTGGCCCTCGTCGGTCACATCGCAATGCACGCCCAGCAGATCGACCTGGCCGTTTGTCGATGGAGGTTCGCTGCGATAGGTCACGGCCACCCGGTGGCCGTCTTCGGCGAGCTCGGTAGCTGTGGCCAACCCGATGCCCCGGTTCCCCCCGGTAACCAGGACGACCCTGGACACGCTCACTGGCCCCAGCGTAGCAGCGCGGCGGCCACGCTCATGCCCGCGCCGAAGCCCACGAGCAGCACCAGGTCGCCGTCTTGGATGCTGCCCTTGGAGACGGCGGAGTCCATGGCCAGAGGAATGGACGCAGAGGAGGTGTTGCCGGTGATATCGAGCACGGTGGCGGCCTTCTCCAGGGGAATGCCCAGGCGTTTCATGGCGCTCTCGATAATTCGGAAATTGGCCTGGTGGGGGACAACCGCAGCCACATCCGACGCTTCCAGCCCGGCGTCGGCCAGCACCCGCTGGCTGGCCGAGACCATGACCCGCACGGCCTGGCGGAACACTTCTTTGCCGTCCATGCGGATGTAGTCGCCGAAGTCGCAGATCAACAGGTCGGCGAAGCGGCCCTCAGAGCCCATGAACGTGCTGAGTACGCCTCGGTCGTCGCGGCTAGTGGGCTCCATCACCACCGCACCGGCGCCGTCGCCGAACAAGATGGCGGTGGAGCGGTCGTCCCAGTCGGTGAACCGGCTGAGCGTGTCCACTCCCACCACCAGCACCCGCTCCATGCCAGCGGCGATCTGGGATTGGGCCAACGAGACGCCGTAGGTGAAGCCCGAGCAGGCGGCGTTGAGGTCGAATGCGCCGCACGTCGCCCCCAGCTCGTTTTGGATGCGGTTGGACACTGCGGGGAACACCTGGTCGGGGGTGCAGGTGGAACAGATGATCAGGTCGAGGTCGGAGGCGTCGATCTCGGCCTGCTTCAGGGCGATCTTGGCGGCTTGGCTCCCCAGCTCGAGGCAGCTTCCCCCTATCCGGCGCTCGTGGATTCCGGTTCGCTCCACGATCCACTCGTCGCTGGTGTCGAGGGTCTTGGCCAAGTCGTGGTTGGTCACCACACTGTGGCCCATCGCGGTGCCCAGGCCGGTGATGGCCGCTCTCGTCATCAGCCTGTCTCCTCAGTTGGTCCGCAGCCAGGCGATGGGCTGGCTGGCGGTCACCCGCTCGCCGTCCACGGCCAGAAATCCCATGATCACACCGGCCCAGGGGGTGTGGACCTCGGTATCTCCCACGTGCCCCAATAGTTGTCCAGCAGGCACGCCGGTGCCCAGGAAATCGTCTTCGGTGGGCTGGAACACGCCTGCCGCGGGGCTCACCACCAGCCGCTCGGTGGCGAACAGGGCCTCGCCCTCCAGCGGGCCTGCGGCAGCCACCGGCGGCCCGGCCAGAGCCTCCAACACCGCGTCGACGTCGGTAGGGGCGTTCACTTTGAGCGGCTGGCATTCCTTGGCGGTTCGCTTCACCGTGCCGGTGAGCACCGCGCCCGGACCCAGCTCCACGAAGGTGGTGTAGCCGTCGTCGCACATGTTGTGTACCGACTGGCGCCAGCGCACCGGGCTGGTCAATTGCGAACTCAGCAGGTCGATCCATTCGTGGGCACCGGTGTGGGCAGAGGCGTCCACGTTGGCGTACACCGGGTGGTCGGGAACGCGGAACTCGGTCTTGTCCACCGCTTTGCTGAGGCGGTCCCGGGCCGACGCCATGAACGGTGTGTGAAAGGCGCCGCCGACGGGAAGGGACAAGACCCGCTTGGCGCCCAGGTCTTGGGCGATGGCGCCGGCTGCCCCCACCATCGAGGGAGCCCCGGCGATCACCACCTGTCCGGGGGCGTTGTAGTTGGCCACCCACACGTCGCCGTCGGCCTGGTCGCAGGCCTGCTCCACCAAATCGTCGTCGAGTCCCATGACCGCGGCCATGGTGCCGTCTTGCTCTTCGGCGGCCACTTGCATGGCCTCCCCCCGCTCCGACACCAGCCGGACCCCGTCGAAGAAGTCCACCACCCCGGCCGCTACCAGCGCGGAGTACTCGCCGAGACTGTGGCCAGCGTGGCCCGCGGTCTCGATTCCCACTCGGGTAACAGCGTCCAGAGCGATCATAGAGACGATGAACGTGGCGAGCTGGGAGTTGCGGGTGTGGCGCAGCTCGTCGTCATCGGCGTCGAGCAACAGCCAGCCCACATCGCGCCCCGCTGCCTCAGAGGCTTCGGCCACCAGCTCCCACGAGGGATGGTCAACCCAAGCCGAACCCATGCCGGCCTTTTGGGATCCCTGGCCGGGATAGGTGAAACAGATCATCAGGTGTCAGACCTCTCAGACGACAGTGGGGTTTCAACACTCTACGGGAGACAGAGGTTCAGACAACGCATCCGGCGAGCTTCCCTGGCCTTGCGCTGGGTAGACTGCCCGTTCCCCAGCCAGCCTGCTGGCCATCCCGCCCGGGTGGTGGAATTGGTAGACGCGCCGGACTCAAAATCCGGTTCCCGCAAGGGAGTGAGGGTTCGAGTCCCTCCCCGGGCACTGTGCAAGCATGGATGCCATGGAAGATGGCGGCCCCGTAGGGCAGCGTCACATCCGATTCGAGCCCGACGACAAGCCGCCGGCCGCACTGACTGTGGGAATGGGCCTCCAGTTTGCGGTGCTGACCATCGCGGGCATTGTGCTCACGCCGGCGATCGTCATTCGAGCCGCTGACGGAAGCGACTCATACCTGACTTGGGCAGTGTTCGCGGCGGCATTCGTCAGCGGTGTCAGCACAATCCTCCAGTCGGTCCGGTTTGGGCGCATCGGCGCCGGGTACGTGCTCCTCATGGGGACTTCAGGGGCGTTCATCGCCGTGTGCGTGACGGCATTAGTCGAGGGAGGCCCCGGCTTGCTGGCGGTGCTCGTGGTGGCATCGTCGTTGTTCCAGTTCTTGCTCGCCGCGAGGCTCTCGCTCTTCAGGCGACTGGTCACGCCAGTGGTGGCCGGCACCGTGCTGATGCTCATTGCGGTGACCGTGATGCCGCTTATCTTCGACATGGTGAGTGCCTCACCAGAAGACAGCTCCGACTGGAGCGCGCCGACGAGCGCCCTCGTCACCATTCTGTTGGTAGTCGCCATCGCGCTGAAGTCTTCCGGTGGCCTGCGCCTATGGGCGCCGGTTATCGGTGTGTTGGCCGGCTCGATCGCGGCTGCCGCCTTCGGGCTCTACGAATTCGACCAGGTGGCCGACGCCCCCTGGGTGGGTGTGCCCGACGGCGGATGGCCCGGGTTCGAGTTGTCATTCGATTCGGCGTTCTGGAGCCTGTTGCCCGCGTTCGTGCTGGTCACGATCATCGGGGCGGTCGAGACCATCGGCGACTCCGTTGCCATCCAGCGCGTGTCGTGGCGCAAGCCGCGAGCGGTGGACTACCGCGTCGTGCAGGGAGCGGTGGCCGCTGACGGCACCGGCAATCTGCTGTCGGGGCTGGCCGGCACAGTGCCGAACACCACCTACTCCACGAGCGTCTCCATCACCGAGCTGACCGGCGTGGCGGCTCGCCGCGTGGGTGTCGCCATCGGCGTCATATTCGTCATGTTGGCGTTCTTGCCCAAGTTCTTGGCGTTGGTTCTCGCTATCCCTGACGCAGTCGTCGCTGCCTACGTCACTGTTTTGATGGCGCTGCTGTTCGTGGTCGGCATGAAGATCGTCTCCGAAGAGGCCGCGGACTACCGCAAGGGTCTGATCGCGGGCGTCGCCTTCTGGCTCGGCGTCGGATTCCAGAACAACCTGATCTTCCCGGAATACCTGGAGGGCTTCGCCGGTGGCTTCTTGGAGAACGGGATGACTTCGGGCGGCCTCGTGGCCATCGTGCTGACGCTGTTCACCGAGGCTACCCAATCTCGCCGCCATCGGCTGCGCACCAATCTGGCGCCGCCAGAACTTCCCCGCATCCAGGAGTTCCTCAACGCCTTCGCAACCCGCCATGGCTGGGGGAAATCGATGTCGCAGCGACTCGACGCGGTCGCCGAGGAGACGCTGGCGACGCTGCTAGATGCCGAGCAAGCCGGAGAAGCCTCAACCGACCGATCGCTGCGGGTCACCGCCAGCAAGCAGGACGGCCGGGCCGTGCTCGAGTTCGTGGCTGCGGCCCGGGGGGAGAACATCGAGGACCGGCTGGCCGTGCTCGACGAGCCGACGGCAGACCGGCCCGTCGAGCGCGACGTCTCGTTGCGGCTGCTCCAGCACTACGCGACTTCAGTGCTCCACCAGCAGTACCACGAACTCGAGATCGTCACCGTCCACGTCAACCCCCCGGCGAAGTCGCCCCCAGCTGGCGAGCTGGCTGAGAAATAGCCCAGTTTCAGGCTTGGGGTTGGGTTTCTGTCCCTGCTTGTTCGGCGCGCCGAATTATCCCGTAGGCCATGGAGGCGCCGACGATGCCGCTGACCCATAGGGCCGTGACCCAGCTGGCAATCAGTAGAGCGAAGAAGACAACCAGCATGGTGGCAAGCACTCGCAGCGTCTCGAACTTGGTCATGCGGACCTGGTCCCGCGGGGCCACTTTGCCTCGGACCCAGGTCATCGCCCGCCGCAGCACCTCAAACTCTGCCATCTAGAACAGATCCTAATTTGAACTCCGAGTCCATGCTCGGAACCAACTGAGGTCGCGGGGTGGCGTCGGAGCGACGTGGGGTGGGACGGTATGAGTATGGGAAAGGCACAGCACGACACGGGTGTTGTCGAGACCACTCACGGGCCGATCCGGGGGAACGTTGTCGACACGCCTTGTGGGCCAGTGAGGCAATTCTTGGGGATTCCCTACGGCAGGCCTCCGGTGGGAGACCGGAGATTCTGTGCTCCTGAGCCTGCGGAGCCGTGGGGTGGGGTGCTGGATGCCAGTGCGTTCGGTCCTGATCCGATTCAGTCGGTCGGTGGTCCCTATACGGGCTTGATCCCGGGGGCCGATGCAACCTCGGCATCGGAGGACTGCTTGACGCTCAATGTGTGGATGCCGGTGGGGGAAATCGCTGATTCGCCGGTGTTGGTGTGGATTTACGGCGGGGCGTTTCTGACGGGGGGAGGCTCGTTTCCGCTCTACAACGGGGCGAGGCTGGCGGCCGAGCAGAAGGCGGTGGTGGCGTCGGTGAACTATCGGGTGGGGGCGCTTGGGTTCATGGATCTGCGCCAGGTTCCGGGTGGCGAGGGCACCACTGCGAACTGCGGTCTTCATGACATCCGGCTCGGGCTCGAATGGGTGGCGGCCAACGCAGCCCGCTTCGGCAGTGATCAGGCGACGCTGACTGCTTTCGGCGAGTCGGCCGGAGCCGGGTCGATCCTGCATTTGCTCGGCTCACCCAACATCTCGTCGGTGCTGCGGCGGGCCATCATGCAGAGCCCCGGTGTGGATATGACCCAGTCGCCCGCCGTGGCCGCTGACGTGGCCCGGTCCTTCATGGAAAATGCCGGTGTGGGCGACGTCGCAGGGCTGCGGCAATTGGAGCCTGATGCGGTGGTGTCGGCCCAGCTGCCGACGGTGATGGCCATGTTCGCCGATGTGGGCCCAATGCCGTTCCACCCCGTGGTCGACGGATCGCTCGTTCCGGCAACCCCGTCGGAACTGCTCCAATCGGGCGCGGCAACCGACATCGACGTGGTCATCGGGGCTACCGCCCATGAGCTGCGCCTGTTCCAGCAGGACTTGCCCGACCAGGACTCCGAGAAGATCCTGCACGGCACCGTGAGTCGCTACATCGCCGAGCGAACCGGCGCTCAGCCCTCGGCGAGTGACGCAGAAGCAGTGGTGAGGAAGTATCGCCAAGCGGCCGAGGGCACTGCCTGGTGCTCTGATTCCGACATCCTGACGGCCATCAACACCGACGTCTCCATGCGAGAGCCGATGCAGCGAGTCGCCGAGTTTCGAGCCAGGGCCAGGGCCCGCACCTTTTTGTACGACTTCCGGTGGTGCTCACAGGCCGACCCGGACAAGGGGGCATTCCACGCCATCGATCTGCCCTTTGTGTTCGACGGCTTCGACGTGGACGGCTGGCGGGAGTTCATCGGCGCCGATAATGCTGCCGAATCGCTGGGCCGAGGCATGCGGTCTGCTTGGGCGGCCTTTGCCCGCAGCGGCGACCCATCGACAACCGGGCTCGGGCACTGGCCCCGCTACGAGCTCGACCAGCGCATGACGATGATCCTCGACGCCAACCCGACTCTGGCATCCGACCCCTACCGCCAAGTGCGTTCTATGTGGCGGCTAGAAGACGGAGGCGCTGCTCAGTAGATCTCGGGTACGAAGGTCTGGTCTTCCAGGGGAGGGCGGACGTAACCGGTACGGTCTTGGCGCTCGGGGAGCTCGACTTCCTCCCAGGGCACCTCTTCGTAGGGGATCATCGACAACAGGTGGGACATGCAGTTCAGCCGGGCTGCCTTCTTGGAGTCGGCATTGACCACATACCAGGGGGCTTGTTTGATGTCGGTGTGGGCGAACAGCGTGTCTTTGGCCTTGGAGAACTCCACCCACCGGGTGCGGCCCTCGATGTCTATCGGTGAGAGCTTCCAACGCCTCATCGGATCGTTGATCCGGTTGTGGAACCGGCGCTCCTGTTCTTCATCGCTTACCGAGAACCAGTACTTGATCAAGATGATCCCCGACCGCACCATCATCCGCTCGAACTCCGGGCAAGACCGCAGGAATTCGCGGTACTCCTCCTCGGTGCAGAACCCCATCACCGGCTCCACCACCCCCCGGTTGTACCAACTGCGGTCGAACAGGATCATCTCTCCCGCGGCGGGCAGCTCGGCCACATAGCGCTGGAACCACCACTGCGTCTTCTCCCGGTCGCTCGGCGTGCCCAGCGCCACCACCCGCACCACCCGGGGGTTCGTCCGCTCTGAGATCCTCTTGATTACCCCGCCCTTGCCGGCCGCGTCGCGCCCCTCGAAGATGACCACCACCTTGAGGCCCTTGTGGCGGATCCAGCGCTGCAACCGCACCAACTCCTCCTGGAGGCGGGCCAGCTCGCGCTCGTAGTCCTTCTTCTTGATCTTCTTGCGATTCTCGGATGCCGGCGTATCCGCGCCGGAGATTCCCAACACGCCGTGACTGGGGTCCGGGCTCATACGCGAAGCGTAATACCGGTGGCAGTGCCCGACAATGGAGCTGTTGGATCGAGCACAATGGGGAGCGGAGGCGGACCCGACCAGAGATCGATCCGACAGGGCCTTCAGACTAGGATCGCCGTGGGTGAAAGCTCCGGGCCCAATGGCCATGGCCAGACAAAAGAGACTGCCGATGACTTTGTTCGAAGAGAGCCAGCCAGTTTCACAAGCGCAGAAGCACCTCTACGTAGGCATGGTCGGCGTGGTTGTGTCGGCCAATGTGATTTGGTTGGTGGTTGCCGCCGCCGCGGGTGGGAACGGCTGGTCTCGGGCCTGGATCTCTTTTCTGTTGGTATCGCTGCTCGTCCTCGCAATCTGCATTCTGCCGACGCTCGGGCTGCGGCTAAAGATTCACGTTGACGACAGCCTTCTGCGGGTTCAGGTGTGGCCGCTGCCTCCGGCCAAGAAGATCCCAGCAGAGCAGATCCGTTCCGCCCGCCAACGTACCGTCAAGCCACTTCGGGAGTTCGGGGGCTGGGGTATCAGGGCAAGGAGGGGACACCTTCTCTACAGCTTGGGCGGCACCAACGCGGTCACCGTCGAGTACTTCCACCGCGGAAAGGACCGCCAGCTCACCATCACCACCGAGCGGGGCGACGAACTGGTTTCCGCCCTATCGGCTTAGCCGGTGCGCAGGGTGGCCAAGTCGGCCACATCCATCACCCGAAGTGACGGCGGGATGTCCTCTACTGCTTGGTTGTAGCGCAGGCCCATGGTGCCGTGGCCGCGGTATGCCGTGTCGATCCAGTTGGCGAATCCAGGGTCATCGTCGGCCACGATGATGCGGGCCGTCCCGTCGGGCTCGTACACCGCGGTGTGCTTGTTGACCGTCACCTGGAGCCAGTCGTAGTCGAGCGACTCTTCCCAAATGTTGTTGAGCTGGAAGTTCCAGTAGTACACGTCGATGGGCGGCACGTCGATCACCAGCGCCTGGCCGGGCTCGAGCGTCCAGTAGCCGTGGCGGAACAACTGGGTGGGGTCGCCCCAGCCGCCGGGACCATCCCGCTTCGGAAGGAACTCGAGCGTGTTGGGACGCTCCTGGAACATGTCCAGCCACTCGACGAACCGCCGGGCGATGCCGTGCACCCCTAGCGCAGCCCGGGCGAGGCCGTTCGTCAGGCGTTGCGCACTCAGCGGAGGCGGTAGTTCGTCGGGACCGTTGAGGCACTCGATCTGGAGCTCGGAAGGCCGCTCGGCGGTGCGGTCGAGGTAGAAGTTGCGGATGGCGATCTGATTGGTCTCGGGTGCCGTTCGGAGCCAGCGCTGCCCGGGCTCGAGATGATCGGGCTTGTTGGCGCTGGCGATAACGTCAACCTGCTCGCCGGGTTGGGGATCGTTGAACGCCAGGGCCCCTTGCCGGTCGGGCGGGGCCGACCCCAACGCAAAACCACCCGAGAACGCGTTCAGGCTCAGGTAGTTGACCGTGCCCCGCGGCCCTCGGATGCGGTAGTCGAAAGCGCCGCTGATGGTGACACTCTGGTAGAGGGCATCGGGGTTGTCGCAGCCGATCTTCACGTTATGCGGTATCGGCAAGATTTGGGCATAGGCGGGCCCGTTGTTCTCCAGGCGCCCGAGCTCTCCTCGGGTGAGGCGGCTCAAATAGCGGAAGCCCTCGAGCCGATCGAGGTCGTCGGTGCTGTTTTCGAGGATGATCTGACCGGCTTCCTTCAGGTTGTCGCAGAAGTCTGCCCATGCCTTCCCGTTGACCGCGTTGTCTCGGATCTCATCGCTCACCGGTGTACTCCTTGTGTCGTCGTGTCGGCCCAACCGTGGAGAATCTAGCGCCCTCCGGGGTTTCACCGGCCTTGGGCAGCCGAGTCGGCCGAGCAGAGCCCTGAACGTATTCGCACAGGCAGCGGGTAATAGCATCGACTCGTGACCCAGAACAGGGTGGAACGCCGATTGTCAGATGTAGCCGACCGGTTGAAGCGGCTGAGAGCCGATATGGAAGTGGCCGAGGAGCAGTGCCTGCACTTTGAGGAACTGGCCGACGACGCCCGGTTGCGGGCGCTGGTCTCGGAAACTCCCGCCGCAGAGCGCCAGCATCGCGACGCTGCCCGCCAAGCAGAGACCATGGCCCGGCATCGTGCCCGGCTGGAAGAGGAGATTCGCAGCTTGGAGGAGCAGCAGGACGATCTGCTGGACAGGTTCTACTCGGATGTCTGACCCGTCAGCCCAGCCTGGTGCCCCGAATTCGTCCGATCCTGTGCGAATCGTGCTGGCCGAGGACGAGGCCATCATCCGCCTCGATTTGCGGGAAACCCTAGAGGAGGAGGGCTATCTCGTGGTGGGGGAGACCAGCCGGGGCGACCAAGTGCTGGACTTGGTGCGGGAGAAGCGCCCCGACGTGGCCATCTTGGATGTGAAGATGCCGGGGACCGACGGGATCACCGCGGCCGGCCAGATACGCGATGAGCGGCTGTGCGCGGTGCTGCTGCTCACCGCGTTCAGCCAGCGGGATCTGATCGCTCGGGCCGCCGACGCCGGTGCGCTGGCCTATCTGGTCAAGCCGTTCGAGCGGGCCGAGTTGGTGCCCGCAGTGGAGGTGGCCCTGGTCCGGTTCCGAGAGCTGGTGGCTCTCAACCACCAGGTAGAGCGGGCTGAGGCCCGGCTGGAGGCCCGCAAGGCCATCGACCGGGCCAAGGGGCGGCTCATGGACGTCTGCTCCATGTCGGAGGCCGACGCCTACAGACTCATCCAGCACCAGGCCATGGGCGAGCGCCGGCCAATGGCTGACGTGGCCAGCGAGGTCATCGAGATGAGCGCAGACCAATTGAAGGCCCTGAGCGGAGACAAGACCGATGGATGAGCCACCCACGGTGATGCTGGTCGACGGCAACTCGCTGGCTTACCGGGCTTTTTTCGCCCTGCCTGAGGACATGATTACCGCCAGCGGGCAGGTGACCAATGCGGTGTATGGGTTCACTATGATGCTGTTGACCCTGCTGCGCGACCACCGCCCCGACCGGGTGGCGGTGGCATTCGACCGGCCCGAGCCCACCTTTCGCCACGAGCGGGTTGCCAGCTACAAGGCCAACCGCCGGGAAACCCCCGACACCCTGCGCCAGCAGATGGGGCTGGTCCGCAAGCTGGTGGACACTCTCCAGATTACTGCGGTGGAACACGCCGGCGTGGAGGCCGACGATGTGATCGCCACGCTGGCCACCCAGGCCCGCGACCGGGGCGACAACGTGATCGTGGTGACCGGCGACCGGGATGCCTACCAGCTTGTGGAGGATCCCCACGTGCGGGTGCTCTACAACAAACGCGGCGTGTCGGACTACGCCCTCTACGATGAGGCCGGCATCGAGGAGCGCACCGGGGTGAGACCGGCTGACTACGTGGCCTACGCCGCATTGAGGGGCGACCCGTCGGACAACTTGCCCGGTGTAGCCGGGGTGGGGGAGAAGACAGCGGCCAGGCTCATCAACGCCTATGGCAGCATCGAAGAGCTGTACCAGCACGTGGAAGACCAGACCCCCAAGCTTCAGGAGAATCTGGGCGAGGCCCAAGACCGGGTGAGCATGAACCTGGAGTTGATGGAGCTGTTGCGCGACGTCCCCCTGGAGGTGGGCGTGGAAGATCTGGCCCTCGGCCGGCCCGACGCGGCCGAGGTCAAGGAGCTGTTCGACTTCTTGGAGTTCAGGAGGTTCGGCGACTCTGTGGCCGACGTGCTGAACGTGGATCTGGGCGGCACCGAAGACAGTGCCGGGTTGCTGGAGGCGACCGTGGAAGAGGTATCGACCGCACAGGCGGCGGCCGACACACTCAAGGGGCTGGCGGCCAGCGCCGAACCGGTGGCTCTCTCCGCAGCCTGGGGCAATCCCCTCGATCCGCGCCAACCCCACCGCCGCCGGCTGCTGGGCCTGGCCTTCTCGGCCGATATCGAAGGCGGCAAAGCCGTCTGGCTGTCGGCCGACGTGCTGGAATCATCGAGACGGGGCGCCCTCGCCGAGTTCTTCGGCGAGGGCAACCTCTTCATCGCCCACGACGCCAAGCCGCTAGCCCTGTGGCTGCTCGGGCAGGGGATCGACGCCGCCGGGCTGGTGTTGGACACACGAATCGCCGCCTATCTGCTTGATCCAGCCAGCGGGCGCTACGACCTGGACAACCTGCTGAGGACCCATACGATGTTGGAGTTCCCGGACGCCGATCAACCCGACGAGGGCCGGCTTTTCGGCGATGACTCCGGCGATCCGGCAGAGCCGTCGGTGCAGGCCGGGCTCCAGGCCCTGGCCGTGTCCCACTTGGCCGCACCGCTTTTGGAGGCTCTGGACGCTCAGGGCCTGCGCGACCTCAACGACGACATGGAGGTGCCCTTGGTGCGGGTGCTGGCCCGCATGGAGCATGTGGGCATCGGGGTGGATGCGGAAGGCCTGACCCGTCTCCGAGACCAGCTGGCCTCCGACGCTGAGCGGCTTCGGGCATCGGTGATCGAGGCGGCCGGAGGGGGGAAATTCAACGTGAACTCCTCCAAGCAGATCAGCGAGCTGCTGTTCGACAAGCTGGGGCTCACCCCCCAAAAGAAGACCCCGGGCGGCGCCTACAGCACTGATGCCGCCACCCTGGAGAGGCTTCGCGGCGAGCACCCGGTTGTAGACGAGCTGCTGGACTACCGCGAGGTGGAAAAGCTGCGGTCCACCTACGGGGAGGGCCTGGTGGCCGCGGTGGAGATCGAGCCCGACAACCGTATCCGGGCCACGTTCAACCAGACGGTGGCCCGCACCGGCCGGCTCAGCTCCGACGCCCCCAACCTGCACAACATCCCGGTCCGCACCGAAACCGGGCGGGTGTTCCGGGAGGTCTTCGTGGCCGCCGACGGCTGCGCTCTGCTGGTGGCCGACTACAACCAGATAGAACTCCGCTGCATCGCCCATCTGGCTGAGGATCCCGGGCTGATCGGGGCCTTCGAGTCGGGCCAAGACATCCACACCTCCGTTGCTGCCCAGGTGTTCGGCATCAACCCCGACGCGGTGGGCATCGAGGAGCGTTCCACCGCCAAGATGGTGTCCTACGGCTTGGCCTACGGCATGGAGGCCTACGGCTTGGGCCAGCGGCTCAATATCCCTACCGGTGAGGCCGCCGTGATCCTCGACGCCTACTTCAAGGCGTTCCCCGCGCTGCGGGACTACATGGACAAAACGGTGGCCGAGGCTCGGGCCCGGGGCTACACCGAGACCCTGTTCGGTCGCAGGCGGCGCATCCCCGAGATCAACTCTCCGAATTTCCGGCTTCGGCAGGCGGCCGAGCGCCAAGCCATGAATGCCGGCATCCAGGGTCTGGCCGCCGACATCTTCAAGGTGGCCCTGGTGAGGCTCGACTCTGCGCTCGAGAAGCAGGGATTTGAAGGCCGGATCATCCTCCAGGTGCACGACGAGGTGATTCTGGAAATCCCCGAGGCCGAGCGCGACCCCGTTTCGGAGCTCACCGTGGAGACCATGGCCGGGGCCTGCCAGCTGAGAGTGCCGCTGGAGGTACACCTCTCCTCGGGGCGCACCTGGGCTGACGCCAAGTAGCCCGACGCGGCGGAGGCTGTTAGCATCACTCGGCCGGTTCAGGCTGCTGCGCCGCGCCCTTTGACCTATCCATCTCCTCCCGTGAGGCTCAATCCAACGTGTCCGACTCCGCTACCGCCCCACCCGCCCCGCCATCGGCCACCGCCGTGATAGACACCCCCGACGGCGTGGGAACTTTTGACACCGAGGGCAACTACGTCCCCCGTCAGATCACTGATCATGACATCGAAGAGCAGTTTCTGGAAGACGCCTACGCCGCCACCATGGTCCAAGTGGAGGACGGCCAGATCGTATCCGGCAAGGTGGTCAAGGTGGACCGCGACGAGGTGCTGCTGGACATCGGCTTCAAGGCAGAGGGGATCATCCCATCCCGGGAGCTGTCCATCCGCAACGTGATCGACCCCAGCGAGATCGTCACCCTCGGGGAGGAGATCGAGGCATTGGTCCTCCAGAAGGAGGACAAAGACGGCCAACTGATCCTGTCCAAGAAGCGGGCCCAGTACGAGCGGGCCTGGGGCAACATCGAGGAGGTCAAGGAGAAGGAGGGCACGGTCTCCGGCCCGGTGATCGAGGTGGTCAAGGGCGGCCTGATCGTCGACATCGGCCTTCGGGGCTTCTTGCCCGCCTCGCTGGTGGAGTTGCGCCGGGTTCGCGATCTCCAGCCCTATATCGGCCAGACGCTGGAGGCCAAGATCATTGAGCTGGACAAGAACCGCAACAACGTGGTCTTGTCCCGCCGAGCCTGGCTGGAAGAGACCGAGAAGGAGCAACGCGAGGCGTTCCTGGACAACCTCAAGCCGGGCGAGCGCCGCACCGGTGTGGTCTCCTCGGTGGTGAACTTCGGGGCGTTCGTGGACTTGGGCGGCATGGACGGCCTCGTGCATGTGTCCGAGCTGTCGTGGAAGCACGTCGACCACCCCAGCGCGGTGGTGAAGGTGGGCGACGAGATCGAGATCCAGGTGTTGGAAGTGGATCTCGACCGGGAGCGGATCAGCCTCTCCCTGAAGGCCACCCAGCAGGATCCCTGGCAGGAGTTCGCCTCCAGCCACCAGGTGGGCGAGCTGGTGTACGGACGGGTCACCAAGCTGGTGCCGTTCGGCGCATTCGTCCAGGTGGGCGAGAGCATCGAGGGTCTGGTCCACATCTCGGAGATCTCCTCTCACCACATCGATTTGCCCGAGCAGGTGGTCACACCCGGCGAGGAGCTGTGGGTGAAGATCATCGACTTGGACGTCAACCGGCGCCGCATCAGCCTGTCGATCAAGCAGGCGGCCGAGGGCGGCGTGGTGGCCGCCGAGTTCCAAGAGCACTTCGGCGAGCACGCCTACGACGCCGAGGGCAACTACATCGGCGCGATCAACGAGGACGTGGCCGCCGACCAGGACGAGGCTTGGGCGCAGTACTACTCCGAGACCGGCGCGCCCATTGGCGAACCCGGTGGCGAGCCGGGCGGAGGGGAACTTGTCGGCGGCGAGGTTGATGGCGACGAGCCGGGAATCGACGAAGCCGCCACCGCCGCTCCCGATGCTGAGAGCGGCGATGGCGGCGAAGAGGTAATCGAAGCCTTAGCCGAGCCGGTCTAAGCGGCAGTCTTCTCCGCGTTTGCGCCGGCTTTGAAGCCGCGTCCGCGGTGGCCCTTGCGACCGTTGTCGATCCCGTCAGGGCGCTCGCCGTTTACGAAGGCGGTCACCTTCTCCTCGAGGGCGGCGATCATCTCGTCGGCCTTGGCCTGATCAATCAACCCGTCGTCGACTTTGGCTTGGACTTGCTCAATGGCGTCTTGGACCAGGGCTGCAATCACCTCGTCGACCCGGTTCCCGGCCAGATCAGCTACGGACTGACCACTGCGCAGAGCCTCGGCCACCGCGTCGGGCGCCATGTCAAGGGCCTCGGCCACCGCGGCCAGCCGGCCAGCACGGCCTTTCTTGAGCCCGTCGCGCCTCTCGCGCTTGCCGTCGCAGTCGTTGTCGGCCTTTCTGTCGCTTTCGGCGGTCGAGCCGCCAGAGTCGGCGGTGGCCGCCTCGGGCTCTGGCGCATTGGCGTCTTGAGCACCGGCCAAGCCGAACGGGGAGAGGGTGGATATGGCTAGGGATCCAACAGCCAGGGCAACTCCGGCCGCTCCCACCGCTACCAGCTTGTGGAATCTTGTCTTGCTCATGTGTCCGCCTTTCTGAAGGGTAGGGGTTGTGAACTGAGCGGGCCCAGCATCCCGGGCCGATGTGAGGAAACGGTTAGCCCTCGGCCAAGACCACGCTAAGGCTTCGCCGGGGGAGGCTCGGTTGCGGGCAGCTCCACAGTGAACTGGGTTCCCGTGGGCTGGCGGGCGTCCACGCCCACCCGGCCCCCCATGGCCGCGGTCAGCTCGGCCACGATGGCCAGGCCCAGACCCGAGCCCGCTTCCTTGGGCTGCGGCGTTTGCCGAGCCACGTACAGGCGCTCGAACAGGTGGGGGCGATCCTCTTCGCTGATGCCGGTGCCGTCGTCGGCCACGGTGATGATGGCCAAGTCCTTGCCATCCCGATAGGCCACCTCCACCAGCGATCCTGCGAACTTGAGCGCGTTCTGAACCAAGTTGGCGATCACCTGGGCCAATCGCCCCGGATCGCACCAAGCGGTGACCGGCCCGCCGGATGCTTCACCAGGACCCTCCACCCGCAGCTCCACCCCCTGGTCGGCGGCGCGCCGGGCGAATCCAGCGCACACTTCTTCTGCTGCCAATCCCACATCGACCAGCCGGTGCTCCAGAGTGAATTCCCGGGCCTCCAGCCGGGCGAGGTCGAGCAGGTCGCTCACCAGGCGCTCCAGGCGCTCGGCCTCCGAGACGATTACCTCGGCGGCCTGCTCATGGTCATCGGCGGTGCCGCTGGCGATGGCCTCGCCATATCCCCTGATCGATGTAAGCGGGGTGCGCAGGTCATGGGAGATGGACATCAGGAATTGGCGTTCCAGGCTTTGGGACCGCTCCAGCGACTCGGCCATTTCGTTGATGGACGCCGACAGGTCGCTTATCTCGTCCCGGCGCCGTTCGTCCACCGGCACCCGGGCACTCAGGTCGCCGCCGGCGATCAGCCGGGTGGCGTCACGGGCCTGGCTCATCGGCTCGGTCAGCCGCCTGCTCAGCACCGCGGCCACAACCGCCCCAAGGGCTAGCGAGATGGCTGCCGAGACGATCAGCCATCGCATGACATCGCCCAGGAACTGGTCGGCGTCGTCGGTCAGCACTACCGCGGTGGACACTTCTCCGGGGCGCTGTCCTATTGCAGCCGCCCACGCCGTCGAGCCCTTGATACCGCTGATCGTCTGTCTGCTTCCTAGCGCGAGGGGAAAGAGGTCCTTGGGATGGATCTTCTCTGGGAACGTCCCGAAAGCGGTGTTGTCTTTGAGAAGTAACACGGTCACGTCGTTGCGCTTCAGTTCGGCGGCTGCTCTGAGCAGGCGCGGGTTGCGGCCCCTCTCCTCGAAGGGAATGGTCTCCATCAAGCTGGCAAGCACCTTGGCCTCCTGCTCCAGGGCCTCCTGCGTGGCCTGGCGGTCGGCCCTACGGACCAGGGCCAGGGTGACGATGCCGGCCAGCAGCAGCGACACCGCCACCGTTGCCAGCACAGCAATAGTGAGCCGCCGTCGCACGCTCCATTCCTCTCAGTCCAGCCGGTAGCCCACGCCTCGCACCGTGGCGAGGTTCAGGGCATCGCCCAGTTTCTTGCGGACTTGGAGCACATGGACGTCCACGGTGCGCTCGTCACCCACCCAGTCGTAGCCCCACACGCCGTCGAGCAGTTGGCGGCGGCTGAGGGCCAAGCCCTGGTTTTCGGCCAGGTACTGGAGCAGGTCGAACTCCCGCGTCGTGAGGCCAACCGGCTCGCCGTTCAGCCGCACCTCCCGACGGGCGGTGTCCACCTCCACCTTCCCGATGCTCAGGGTCGGCGGCAGGCCCGCCCAGCTCGCTGCGTCGGTGCGCCGCAGCACGGCCTTGACTCGGGCCACGAGCTCCCGGGGCGAGAACGGCTTGGTCACATAGTCGTCGGCACCCAGCTCCAGTCCCAGCACCCGGTCGATCTCGCTGTCGCGGGCGGTGAGCATGATGATGGGGATGTCGGAGTCGGCCCGCAGTTCCCGGCACAGAGCGATGCCGTCGAGGCCGCCGGGCAGCCCGATGTCGAGTACCACCAGCTTGGGTCGATGCTGCTTAATGCGCTCCAGCCCGGTTTCGCCATCGGCCGCCTGGTAAACCCGGTACCCGTCCTGGCGCAGGTACATGTCCACCAAGCTGGCGATGTTGGGATCATCCTCCACCACCACGACCACTGGCTCGGCTCCCTGCGTCACAGCCGTCCATGCTCCCACGGAATTATGAGGAATTGGTTAAGGGCTCAAAGGCCGGGTTCCGGTCTGAATAGGGTTAGGACGTGAACTTCGACGCTGATGCGCCTGCTAGCTCGGTCTTTCGGGTCTATACCGTTCGGGTTCCCAAGCTGAAGAACGCCTTTCGCATCGTCGGGTCGCTCATAGTTGGCCTGGTGACGTGGGGGTTTGGTCCAGCACCGTCAAGCCAGAGATTCGTAGTGAGGTCAATTGAGTCCGGGGCAGCTCTCCGAGAATTCAAGTGGTCGGAGGGAGAGGCTGTTCGCCAAGACCTGGGCTCGCTGTCGGCCGGCGAGTTTGCCGATCTCTGGCTGCAAGAGTCGGGGTTGCCCTGGCAAGAGGGCTGATCTCAGGCCATCGCCCGTAGGTCGCGCTGCAAATCCTTGATCTCGTCGCGCAGGCGGGCGGCGTATTCGAACTTCAGGTCGGTGGCGGCCTCGTTCATCTCCTCGGTGAGAGTGTGGATAAGGCGCTCGATTCCACCTGAGTCCAGGTCGATCACCTCGGAGCTGCGCCGAGACCGGTCCATCGTGCGGGAACGCTGAGCGCTGCCGGGGATGGGCACGCCGTCTTCGGCGGGGCGCAGCTCGGCCAGGATGTCGCTGACCGCCTTGCGGATGGTCTGGGGGTTGATGCCGTGCTGTTCGTTGAAGGCCTGCTGCAACCCACGCCGCCGGTGGGTCTCGGAAATAGCCCTCTTCATAGAGTCGGTCACCATGTCGGCGTACATGATCACCTGGCCGTCCACGTTGCGGGCCGCCCGGCCGATGGTCTGGATCAACGAAGTTTCGCTGCGTAGAAACCCCTCCTTGTCGGCATCCAAAATGGCCACCAGCGATACCTCGGGCAGATCCAGGCCCTCCCGCAAGAGGTTGATGCCCACCAGCACGTCGAACTCCCCAAGCCGCAGATCTCGCAAGATCTCGATCCGCTCGATGGTGTCCACCTCGCTGTGCAGGTACCGGACTCGAACCCCGAGTTCCAGCAGGTACTCGGTGAGGTCTTCGGCCATCTTCTTGGTCAAGGTGGTCACAAGCACCCGCTGTTCCTGCTCAACACGGCCTTCGATGAGCTTCATCAAGTCGTCGATCTGGCCCTTGGTGGGGCGCACCTGCACTTCGGGGTCCACCAGCCCGGTGGGGCGCACGATCTGCTCCACCACCTGGTCGGAGACGTTGAGCTCGTAGTCGCTGGGAGTAGCCGACAAGAACAGCACTTGGCCTACCCGCTCCATGACCTCTTCAAACCGAAGGGGCCGGTTGTCCACGGCCGAGGGAAGCCGGAAGCCGTGATCCACCAGGGTGTTCTTTCGGCTCCGGTCGCCCTCGAACTGGCCGTGGAGCTGGGGCACGGCCACATGCGACTCGTCGATCACGGTCACGAAATCGTCGGGGAAGTAGTCGAGCAGTGTGTAGGGCCGCTCGCCCGGGGTCCGTCCGTCGATATGGCGGGAGTAGTTCTCGATACCGTTGCAGAAGCCGATCTCCTGCATCATCTCCAGGTCGTAGGTGGTGCGCATCCGCAGCCGCTGGGCCTCCAGCAGCTTCCCCTCCTTCTCGAAGTGGGCCAGCCGTTTCTGGAGTTCGACCTCGATGCCGGCGATGGCCTGGCGCATCCGCTCTTCGCCGGCCACATAGTGAGTGGCGGGGAACACGACCACCTCGCTCAGGCTGGCGAGCCGCTCACCGGTCACGGGGTCGACGGTGGTGATCTGCTCCACCTCATCGCCGAAGAGCTGGATGCGAACCACGTATTCCTCGTAGGCGGGGTGGACCTCGATGACATCGCCACGCACCCGGAACCGACCCCGCACCAGGTTGGTGTCGTTGCGCTCGTACTGCATGTCCACGAGACGCCGCAGCAGGTCGCGCTGATCGTAGCTCTGGCCCACCTTGGAGATGCAGAGCAGGTTCTTGTACTCGTCAGGACCACCGAGCCCGTAAATACACGACACCGATGCCACCACGATCACGTCGCGGCGGGTCAAGAGCGCCTCGGTGGTGGAGTGGCGCAGCCGGTCGATCTCATCGTTGACCGAGGAGTCCTTCTCGATGTAGGTGTCGGAGGCCGGCATGTAAGCCTCGGGCTGGTAGTAGTCGTAGTACGACACGAAGTACTCCACCCGGTTGTCGGGGAAGAACTCCCGCATCTCGTTGGCCAACTGGGCGGCCAGCGACTTGTTGGGGGCCAGCACCAGGGTGGGCCGCTGCACCTGCTCGATGGTCCACGCCACCGTTGCGCTCTTGCCCGACCCGGTGATGCCCAGCAGGGTCTGAAACCGATCGCCCCGCTTCAACCCCTCGGAAAGCGCGGCGATGGCCTTGGGCTGGTCTCCAGCGGGCTCGAACGACGAAACTATCCGAAAGGCCGAATCCCCCAGGCTGTTCATCTGTGTGATGCTACCGACAATGGCGAGTTTGGCCCCCACGGCCCCCCTGAATCCTCACCGCAGGAGGAGGGATTCGGCACTGCGACTGCTTCTGGCCATTGTCGTGGCCATCTCGCTGGCCATTGGCTGCACTTCAAGCAACTCGCCGACCGCGGTGCCGGAGCCGACCAGCACACCGGAGCCGACCGCGGAGCCGGAGCCGACCGCGGAGCCGGAGCCGACCGCGGAGCCGGAGCCGACCAGCACACCGGAGCCGACCGCGGAGCCGGAGCCGACCGCGGAGCCGGAGCCGACCGCGGAGCCGGAGCCGACCAGCACACCGGAGCCGACCGCGGAGCCGGAGCCGACCGCGGAGCCGGAGCCGACCAGCACACCGGAGCCGACCGCGGAGCCGGAGCCGACCGCGGAGCCGGAGCCGACCAGCACACCGGAGCCGACCGCGGTGCCGGAGCCGACCAGCACACCGGAGCCGACCGCAACGCCTCAACCTGTAGCTGAATTCGATTTCTTCTTTGAAACCGGTGGCGATGGCTGGACAGTGGGCTTCGCGGACTTGCCGGTTGACTACGACCAGTCGATTTACGAGCTCGACAGCGATCACCGTGCTCTACCCGATGGCCTGGAGGGCTCCGGCATCTACATCCAGGGGCACAACCGCAGCGACGACCTGTTCATGTATCTCAAGCAGCAGGTCGACGGCTTGCAGCCGTCAGTGGTCTATACCGTTTCGGCTTCAGTCGATTTGGCCACAAACGTGCCGCTGGCGAGCTTTGGGATCGGCGGTTCCCCCGGTTCAAGCGTGTACGTGAAGGCGGGTGCATCCACGGTGGAGCCAGTAGCTGCGACTGGTTCCAACAACCACCTGCGAATGAACATCGATAAGGGCAACCAATCACAAGGCGGCTCGGCTATGCAGGTGATTGGTGACGTGGCCAACCCCGACGTCATCGATAACGAGTACCGGATCAAGAAGCTGGACAGTGGGCCGCAGTTTCTCAGCGTTGAGACTGATAGCGACGGCCGGGCATGGCTGATCGTGGGGACCGATTCAGGATTCGAGGGCCTTACCAGGATCTACTACGACCAGATCTCCTTTACGCTGACCCTGACCGCTTGATTTACCGGGCTAGATCTCCCGACCAACCCGGGCGCCGGCGTGGATGGCGGCCATGATGCTGTTGGTGCCGTTCACGTCGCCCACTAAGTGCATGGTGAAAGGCAGGACCCCAGATTGATCAGCTATCTCGGCGCGTAGGTAGTCGGCCAGCTCGTTGTTGCAGTCGTGGAAGCTCACGATCACCACAGTGTCAGCGTCGAAACTCCGCTCGGCGTAAGTGCCCAGGTCGCGGGCCACCACTGTCTCTGGGGTGATCTCCCGCAATGCGACCGCGGGGGTGAATGAGAACGGCCCGCTGAACAACCGCTCCCGGCTGGCCTCGACGGTGGCAGCGGGATACAGGATCGTGGCCCCAAGTTGTTCGTGGCGGCTGAGGAATGTGACCTCGGCTCCGGCGGCCATTAGCGCATCGCATACCGAGATGGCCTCGAACGTGCCGGTGTCGTCGAACACCACCGCTCTTTTGCCGACGGCGGCCCGGCCGCCGAAGCCCAGCACTTCCCAGCTGGTGTAAACGTGGGACAGGTCGGCGCCGGGTATCGGCTTCGACGGCGCGGAGATCTGAAAGCCCCGACGGGGGGTGGTGCCGGTGGCGATGATCAGCTCGTCGGGCCTCTCCTCGGCTACCACGTCGGGATCGACGGGGGAGCGGAGCTTGACGGTCACCCCCAGGCGGTCGAGCTCGTCGGCCAAGTAGGCGGTGATGGCTCCCAGGTCGGACCTGGGTGGGGCCGTGGCCGCCATCCGCACCTGGCCGCCCAGCTCGCCGGTCAACTCGTAGAGCACAACCTCGTGGCCTCGAAGTGCCGCGGCGCGGGCTGCCTCTAGGCCGGCGGGGCCGCCCCCTGCCACCAGCACTCGCTTGGGCTCGGCCACTCGGTCGACCGGCTCGAACGGCACCTTTGTCTCTTGACCGGCCGCGGCGTTGACCACGCAGCGCATCTTGCCGGCCACCATGAACCGGGCCACGCAGCCCACCGAGGTGCCGATGCACGGCCGGATCTCGCTCTCCCGGCCGTCGCGGGCCTTGGCCACCAGCTCGGGGTCGGCGATCATCCCCCGCACGATGGACACCAAGTCGGCCACGCCGCTTTCAATCAGGTGCTCGGCGTGGTCGAGGGTGGTGATGCGGCCGGTGACAATCGTCGGCACGTCCACCGCCTTGGTCACGACCTCGCTGGTAGGCACTTCGTAGCCCAGCCCCTCGTCGAGCGTGGACAGCAGCCGGTGGAATCGCCAGTACGACGACAGCGACACGTCCAGGAAGTCGATGTCGGGCTCCACCAGCTTGGCGATGGAGGCGGCCTCCTCGGGCTCAACCCCGCCCTCGATCTGGTCATCAGCAGAGATGCGGAGGCCGACGGGGAAGCCGGGACTGGTCTCGGACCGGATGGCGGCCAGGATCTGCCGCAAGAAGCGGGTGCGGCCTTCCAGGCTGCCCCCGTAGTGGTCGTCGCGCAGATTGGTGGCCGGGGACAGAAACTGGCCGATCAGGTACCCGTGGGCGCCGTGGAGCTCCACCCCGTCGAGTCCGCCCTCCTCGCACCGCCGGGCCGCCGCGGCGAAGGCCCCCACCAGCTCGTCGATCATGGCCTGGGTGAGTGCCTGGGGAACGACGCCCACCATGGGGCTGGGGATGGAGCTGGGGGCCAGAGGCTGCTGGAAATTGTTAAGTGACCGCTGCTCCATGGCCGCCCCCCCGTGCCAGAGCTGCTGGAAAACCTTGCCGCCAGCAGCGTGGAGGCGGGCCGCCATCTCTTCGTAGAACGGGAGCACACGATCGGTGAACACGGGGATGTCTGTGGGCGATGTGGGGTGGACGCCGGCGATCTGGAGGATGGTCAGCGCTGCACCCCCCTTGGCCCGGGCCTCGTGGTAGGCGATCAGGTCTTCGCCGACCGCACCGGTGCTGTGAGCGGCCCGGACGATCCGGTTGGGCAGGGTGCACCCGCCGATGTCGAGCGGCTGGAACACGTTGGGGTAGGGCATGAGGCTATTCGGGTCCCTTTTTTCCGACTCTTTCCATTTCTCCTGTCTCAATTGTCAGCGCGGGCCGATAAGTTCACTGCGTGGCCGACGAGATCGTCATCCATGGGGCGCGTGAGCACAACCTGCGCGACGTCCATCTGACGATACCCCGCGACAGGCTCATCGTATTCACCGGCATCTCCGGTTCGGGCAAGTCATCGCTGGCCTTCGACACCATCTACGCCGAGGGCCAGCGCCGCTATGTGGAGTCGCTGTCAGCCTATGCTCGCCAGTTCCTGGGCCAGATGGACAAGCCCGACGTGGATTTCATCGACGGCTTGTCCCCGGCCATTTCCATCGACCAGAAGAGCGCCTCGCGCAACCCCCGCTCCACGGTGGGGACCATCACCGAGGTGTACGACTACCTGCGACTGCTGTTCTCCCGCATCGGCATCCCACATGACCCCGAGACCGGCGAGCGCCTGGTGCGCCAGACCCCCCAGCAGATCGTCGACCGGGTGATGGAGATGGACGAGGGGGTTCGGTTCCAAGTGCTGGCCCCGGTGGTGAGAGGTCGCAAAGGAACCTACGACACGCTGTTGGGCGAACTGGCCTCCGACGGTTTTGCCCGAGCCATCGTAGACGGCGACCTGATCGAGCTGGACAACGGCATCGACGACTTGGACCTGGCCCGCTATGAGATGCACAGCATCTCGGTGGTGGTCGACCGGCTCATCATGCGGGAGGGCATCGAGCGCCGGCTCACCGAGTCGATGGAGACCGCATTGGGGCTGGCCGAGGGTGTGGCCGAGCTGATGATTATGCCCCAGGACCCCGATTCCGACGACGATCCCCAGACCATCACCTTCTCCCAGCACTTGTCCCGGCCCTCCGACGGCAAGTCGTTCGAGGAACTCGCCCCCCGCAACTTCTCCTTCAACTCGCCCTATGGGGCCTGCCAGTCGTGCGACGGTTTGGGCTCAGTGTTCGAGGTGGATCCCCGGCTGGTGATCCCCGATCCCGACCTGAGCCTGGAAGACGGCGCCATCGCCCCGTGGGCCAAGGGCCACAACCAGTACTTCAAGCGCCTGGTGGAGTCGGTGGCCGAGGACCGAGAAATTCCCATGGACCAGCCGTGGGGGAGCCTGGATCGCCAGCACCACGACTTGCTGCTATACGGGAAGGGCATCGCCAACCAGCGCACCGAGGTCCGCTTCCGCAACCGATACGGCCGGGTCCGCCGCTACAACGCCCGCTACGAGGGGGTCATCCCCTATCTCCAGCGCCGCCACAGCGAGTCGGACTCCGACGCGGTGCGGGCCCAGATTGAGGGCTATATGCGGGAGGTGCCCTGCTCGGGGTGCAACGGCGCCCGGCTCAACCCGCTGTCGCTGGCCGTCACCGTGGACGACCGCACCATCGACGAGGTGTGCTCGCTGTCGATCAGAGACGCGGCCGCTTCCCTGGCCTCCCTGGAGCTGTCAGAGCGCGACCAGACCATCGCCGGCCAGGTGCTCAAGGAGATCAACGCCCGGCTCAAGTTCCTGCTCGACGTGGGCCTGGAGTACCTGACCCTGGGCCGCTCGGCCGGGACCCTCAGCGGGGGAGAGGCCCAGCGCATCCGGCTGGCGTCGCAGATCGGCAGCGGCCTGGTGGGCGTGCTCTATGTTCTGGATGAGCCCTCCATCGGCCTGCACCAGCGGGACAACCGCCGCCTCATCGACACCCTGGAGCGGATGCGCGACCTGGGCAACACAGTCCTCGTGGTGGAGCACGACGAGGAGACCGTGCGGGTGGCCGACTATGTGGTGGACATCGGCCCCGGCGCCGGCGAGCACGGCGGCACCGTGGTCCACTCCGGGTCGGTGGCCGACCTGATGAAGAACAAGCGGTCGCTCACCGGCCAGTACCTGTCGGGCCGCAAGTCGATCCCGGTGCCCGAACGCCGCCGGAACCCCGGTGACGACTGGCTTACCATCCGGGGCGCCCGGGAGCACAACCTCGCCGACATCGACATCGACATCCCGCTGGGCTGCTTCGTGACCGTCACCGGCGTGTCGGGGTCGGGCAAGTCCACCCTGGTCAACGACATCTTGTACCGGTCGCTGATGCAGCGGATCTACAAGTCGAAGATCCCGCCCGGCCTGCACAAGGGCATCGACGGCACCGAAGCCCTCGACAAGGTAATCAACATCGACCAGCAGCCCATCGGCCGCACCCCCCGCTCGAATCCGGCCACCTACACCAGCGTGTTCGACCACATCCGCAAGCTGTTCGCCCAGACACCCGAGTCCCGGGTGCGGGGCTACATGCCCGGCCGGTTCTCCTTCAACGTGAAGGGCGGCCGGTGCGAGGCCTGCTCGGGCGACGGAACCATAAAGATCGAGATGCACTTTCTGCCCGACGTGTATGTGCCCTGCGAGGTGTGCAAGGGGGCCCGTTACAACCGCGACACCCTCGACATCGAGTTCAAAGGCCGCACCATCTCCGAGGTGCTCGACATGTCGTGTGCCGACGCTCTGGAGTTCTTCGGCAACCAGCCGGCCATCACCCGCCACATGCAGACCTTGGTGGATGTGGGCCTGGGCTACATCCGCCTCGGCCAGCCCGCACCCACGCTGTCGGGGGGAGAGGCCCAGCGGGTGAAGCTGGCCTCCGAGCTGGCCAAGCGCCCCACCGGCCACACCATCTACATCCTCGACGAGCCCACCACCGGCCTCCACTTCGACGACGTCCGCAAGCTGCTGGCCGTGCTCAGCCGCCTGGTCGACCAGGGCAACACCGTGCTGGTGATCGAGCACAACCTGGATGTGGTCAAAACCGCCGACTGGATCGTCGACCTCGGCCCTGAGGGCGGCGACAACGGCGGCACCGTCGTCGCCGAGGGCACCCCCGAGCTGGTGGCCCGTTCCGACCACAGCTACACCGGCAAATTCCTCCGCCCCGTGTTGGGCATCTGACTGCCCGCTTCCGAGCCTTGGCCCGCGGCCAGCCCGCTGCCGCGAGCCCCTACTGGAACCGAGCCGAAGGCACGCCGAAGATCACGTTTTCGGGGTCGAAATCGGGGTTGGCCACCAGCACCTCGCACTCCATCCGGTCGGGATCCCGGAAGAACATGCTCAGCTTGCGCCCGAATATCGTGACCACGCCGTCGGTGGCGCCGTCAGCCATCAGCCGCACCCTGATCTCGGAGAACTCCTCCAGGCCCGCCGCCAGCACACCGATGTGATCGAGGCGCCCCCGCCCGTGCATCGGCGTCTGGTTGTCGGCCTCGGTGTTCCCCTCGATCTCGAACACGTTCAGCTCGCAGTCTGGGCCGATGTTTATGATGGTCATGCGCGGCCCACCCGGGAATTCAGGCCCGTCGCTCTCAATGGTGGCCCCGAAATTGTCCACATAGAACTGCTGAAGCCGGTCAGTGTCCTTCGTGATCGTGGCAACATGGTCAATCCCCGCAACCAGCACAGCCAACCTCCTTGGTCCGGGTCAATGGTCAAACCCTACGAAGTCGGGCTCCTGACTCTTGTATTCAGTTATCAAGGTGCTAGTTCCGGTTTGGCGGTCACAGGCCCTGTTTCAAGCTGCATCGAACTTGAGGACCGGGCCGCGGGCATTGCCGGATTGCCCTGCTATCGGCTCTTCAGTTGAGAAGGACTGGGTTGCACTGGGATGGTCGGTATGTATCGACTCCGGTGTCGGGGAAAGGGTCAGGCGGAGGATCGACGTTGAAGCGCTTGGAGTCGGGGTCTTGGGTGACTTCCCAGTTGTCGTCATGGATGTTGTGATGGCACTTGTTGCACACCAGCACCAGGTTGGGCATGTCAGTCGGCCCGCCGTTCCTCCAGAATCGGACGTGGTGGGCGAAGCTTCGGTGGGCGCTGGCCCCGCAGCCAATGCACTCTTTGTCTCGATAGACCAAAGCGGCCCGCTGGGCATCGGAGGCTGTCCGCCGCTTGCGCCCTAGGTTCATCTCCTGGGTTGCGGCACGGAATACCCCGGGCAGAAGGTCGGCGTCGCAGGCCAGCCGAATCAACTCGGCGGTGGGGATCGGGGTGCCGTCGGCTAGGCGGGCGTTGACCAGTTCCTGGTTGACGACGTCATAGTCGGCCACCACCATCAGCGCGGTCCCCTTGGCCTTGCCCTTGCCGGGCTCGAGGATCAACTCGGCCAGGGCGTCAGCCATCCGTTGTTGCGGGGTGCGCCGGGCCTTGGGATCCTCTGCGTTCCACAGCTCACGTTCCTTGGTTGCCAGCACCGTTTCGAGCCGAGCTCCGGTCATGGGGTCGAACTCGCCCGAAAGCACGAACATTCCGGTTTCCCGGCTCGTGAATGCCCGGCCCGTGCGATTCTCGCGTTGGTGGTCCAAGATCGACTGGCCGTCATCGTCTGACATCTCCTGCTGGTTGCGTCGCACCGTCTTGGCGAACTTGTCAAATCCCTCATGCCGAGCAGCATTGACCAGCATGGCTTCGTCAATCGGCCCCTCTGCGGCGGCACGGGCAATCAATCGGGCGTGATCTACAGGTATCAACCCGGCCTCCAAAGCCTTTGAGGCAGCAGGGAGTTGAGTCAGCTGCTGCGAGGATTCCACATCCCGCTTGGCCAGTCGCCCGGAGGATTGCAGCTCCTCACGCAACACCCGCTCAGCGACTCCCTCACCGTGCTCATCTCGCTCGGCGTCGATCAGCTTGGCCTTCCATCCGGCCAGCCGAGCCTCAGCCCGCCCGACAGAGACCAATGCCGTCCTACGCTGTGCGCTCGACATCCCCGCCGGGTCCATGTCAGGCACCCGCACGGCGATCTCGACTTCACACTCATCGGGAACGAAATCCCTGGTCACAGCGGCATTAGCCATGTCGAGCACTATACCCACCACCTGTGACAGTTAGTCCCGAACCGCCTACACTTGCCCCGCAGCATGACCACTTATACCCAGCACAGGCTTCCATTCAAGCCTCGATGTACAACCGGATGAACGCATCGTCTGACTACCTCAACCCTGAGGCTCGTGCCCGCATGGCGATCGACGAGCAGTTGGCGGAGTGTGGCTGGGTAGTGCAGGACTACCAGAACGCCGCGGTGGCTGCCGCCAGGGGAGTGGCGGTGCGGGAGGTGCCCACTGAGGCTGGCCCCGCTGACTATGTGCTGTACGTGGACGCCCAAGCGGTTGGGGTGATCGAAGCCAAGAAGCAAGGCAACACCCTCACGGGAGTGGAGCCCCAGACCCGTAAGTACCAGTCGGCCTACCCCGGCCAACTGCCCGCCTTCCAGGTCGATGGCGCGCTGCCCTTCGGCTACGAGTCAACCGGGGCCGAAACCCGTTTCACCTGTGGGCTCGACCCGCTTCCCACCTCACGTCGGGTCTACAGCTTTCACCGTCCCGAAGCGCTCGCTCAATGGCGAACCAACTACAACGAGTTCGACGGCAACGCCACCCTGCGCAGCGGATTCAGCGAACTGCCCGACCTGAGCGACGACACCACCGGGCTGTGGCCGGCGCAGGCCGAGGCCATCGGCAACCTGGAGGAGTCATTCAAGGCCAACCGCCCTCGGGCGCTGATCCAAATGGCCACGGGCTCGGGCAAGACATTCACCGCGGCCAACGTCTGCTATCGGCTGCTGCGCCACACCCGAGCCAATCGCATCCTGTTCCTGGTCGACCGGGCCAACCTGGGCCGCCAGGCGGTGCGGGAGTTCGAGGGCTTCGACGTACCAGGCGACCGCCGCAAGTTCACCGAGCTGTACAACGTCCGCCGGCTCGCCTCATCAGAGCTCGACATGGCCAATGAAGCCGCCGCCAAAGTCCACGTCAGCACCATCCAGCGCCTCTACTACATCCTGCGGGGAGAGGAGCTCGACGACGTTCTCGACGAGCGGACCGGCTTCGACACTGCTCCCGAACAGCCGGTGGAGGTGGCCTACAACCCGAGAGTGCCGATCGAGTCATACGACCTCATCATCATCGACGAGTGCCATCGCTCGATCTATGGCGTGTGGCGCCAGGTGCTGGAGTACTTCGACGCTTTCCTGGTGGGCCTCACCGCTACGCCCGGCATCCAGACGTTCGCCTTTTTCGACCAGAACCTGGTGATGGAGTACGGGCACGCCCAGGCAGTGGCCGACCGGGTGAACGTGGACTTCGACATATTCCGCATCCGCACCGAGATCACCGAGACCGGCGGCGCCGTCCCCTCCGGCTTCGTGACCGAGTTCCGCGACCGGGAGACCCGCAGCATCCGCCTAGAGCAGGCCGATGCCGACATCGCCTACCACGCCAGCGAACTCGACCGCCGGGTAGTGGTCCCTGATCAAATCCGCACAATCGTTCGCACCCTTCGCGATTCGCTGCCCGAGATGTTCGAAGACCGGGAGAAAGACGACGACGGCTTCCTGGTCAACATCCCCAAGACGCTGATCTTCGCCAAAGACGACAGCCACGCCGACGACATCGTGCAGATCGTGCGGGAGGAGTTCGGCCTCGGCAACCAGGGAGCGGTGAAGATCACCTACCGCTCAGGGGAGTCGGGCGAGAGCGCGGAGCATCTGCTCCAGAAGTTCCGCACCGACTATCCCACCCGCATCGCAGTGACCGTGGACATGATCGCCACCGGCACCGACGTGAAGCCCATCGAGTGCGTGGTGTTCATGCGCATGGTGCGAAGCCGCAACTTCTTCGAGCAGATGAAGGGCCGAGGCGTGCGGGTGATCGACAACGACCAGCTCCGCACCGTCACCCCCGACGCCCAGGCCAAAGACCGCTTCGTGATCGTCGATGCAGTGGGCGTGACAGAGGCCGACCTCCACGACACCGTCCCACTGGAGCGCCAGCGCCACGTGAGCTTCGACAAGCTGCTCAACCAGATCGGCCTCGGCTCCAGAGACTCCGACGTGGTGTCGTCGGTAGCGTCGCGCCTGGCTCGCCTCAACCGCCGGATCACCGCAGAAGACCGAGCCGAGGTGGAGTCGGTCGCTGGGGTCGAACTCAGCGTGCTAGTCCGCCAAATCACCGACGCCCTCGATCCCGACCGACAACACGATGCCGCCGCAGCTCAGGCGGGCACCTACGACCCGCCCCCCGAGCAAGTGGCCGCGACTGCCCAGCAGCTGATCGCCGAGGCAATCCAGCCCTTAGCCGGCAACTCCGAGTTGCGGCAGAAGCTGGCAGATATCCGCCGCAGCTACGAACAAGTAATCGACACGGCATCGAGAGACCGGGTGATATCCGGAGAGTTCTCCGTAGATGCCGCCGACCGAGCCCGAAGCGAAGTGGAGTCGTGGAGAAAGTACATCGAAGACCATCGGGACGAGATCACCGCGCTAGAAGTGCTCTACCACCAGCCCTACGGCCGCGGCCTCACCTACGACGACATCAAAGAACTGGTCAACGCCATTGGCCGCCCCCCACACCGCTGGACCCCCGACATCCTCTGGCAAGCCTACGAAACCCTCGACAAGTCCAAAGTCCGAGCCACTGGCCACCGAGTAGCCACCGACTTAGTGAGCCTGGTCCGCTACGCCCTCGGCAACACCGACGAGCTGGTCGCCTACCCCGACCTTGTAAACGAGCGCTTCCAGAACTGGCTGACTCAACAGCACGCCACCGGCACCAAGTTCACCACCGACCAACTCGCCTACCTCGACCTCATCAAAGACCGCATCGCCTCCAGCCTCAGCATCACCCCCACCGACCTCCAACACCCGCCCTTCAGTGCCCATGGCGGCTTGGGTAAGGCCCGTAAGCTTTTTGGAAACGACTTGAAGCCGCTGTTGGATGAACTCACCGAGGTCCTGGCCGCATGACGGGTGAACTGCCTTTAGGGTGGGTGTGGGCGACTCTTGGTGAGGTCGGCCATTACCAGAATGGGCGAGCCATCAAGAAGGATGATTGGAAGGAGACAGGCCGTCCAATTATTCGCATTCAGAACCTGACAGGCTCAAGCAATAGCCACAATTCCTTTCAAGGTGAGGTTGAGGACAAGCACTTAGTTCGAAGCGGTGACCTGCTCATGTCGTGGGCAGCAACTCTCGGTGTCTATGTTTGGCGTGGTGAGGAAGCTGTATTGAATCAACATATCTTCAAAGTTGATTCTCGAATCTGCACTGAGTTTCACCGATGGCTCCTACAGCATGTACTCGATGATCTCTATGGACAAGCACATGGCTCGGGAATGGTTCATATTACGAAAAGCAAGTTCGAGAACACTGCCGTGCCAATTCCACCACTAGTTGAGCAAAGGCGCATCGTTGCTGCCATCGAAGAACACTTCTCCCGCCTTGATGCCGTTCACAGTGCTGTAGAAGCTGCCCAGCAAAAGCTTGAAGCGTTCCGACGCTCATCATTTCAGGAACTATTCGATCGACCTGATTGGCCATGGACCACGTTGGGTCAGATTGCCGAGGTGAAGGGCGGCGTCACTAAAGACTCAAAGAACCAGGGTAACCCTGCCTATATCGAAGTCCCTTATCTCCGAGTCGCCAATGTTCAACGTGGCTATCTTGATCTTGAACAGGTCACAACTATTCGGGTTAAGCCTGAGAAGGCCCTTTCACTCGAACTCAAGCCCGGTGACATCCTCTTCAATGAAGGCGGTGACCGTGACAAACTCGGACGTGGCTGGGTGTGGGAGGGGCAAGTCGAGGACTGCATCCATCAAAACCATGTATTTCGGGCACGTCTGAACAACGAAGCCTTCGACCCGTACTTCATCTCGATGCACGGAAACACATGGGGACAACGGTGGTTCGAGACCCACGGCAAACAGACCACCAACCTCGCATCCCTTAACCTCACGACCCTCAAGTCGTTCCCAGTGCCGTCTCCCTCATTGAAAGAACAGCGAGAGGTCGTAGACCAGCTGCGGACAGTCATGGAGATGGAGGACAGTCTGCAGACTGATCTGAACCAGGCGAAACGTCACATAGCAAACCTGCGGCGATCAATCCTCTCGGACGCCTTCTCAGGCCAGCTCGTGCCTCAAGACCCCGACGACGAACCAGCCTCGGTGCTGCTAGAGCGCATGGCTGCCTCTCGGCAGCCCTCCTAGGCCGGTACCGGCCGATGGTCTGTGTCGGTGTATCTGTTGCGATAGTTGTCCTGTAGGTTCAGCCACAATTCGGGCCCGGTTCCAAGTGCCCGCCCGATATTGTCGGCAATCTCGGCGGTGATCTCTGTCCGATCTTCGAGTATCGCCGTGGTCGCCTCGACAGTTCTCCCCAAGGTCTCAGCGAATTTGGCCGTGCTCCAGCCGCGCGCCTCCAACTCATCGTTCAGGACCTCCCCTGGAGTGAAACTCGGTTCGGCTCTGCCCATGTTGGGTTCCTCTCTTATCGGTGGTAGTCCACGATTTCGATCAGGAGAGCGATTCTACTGCTTCCCCCGTCGAGAAATGTGAAGATGAGTTGCCACTGATCGTTGATACGGATTGAGTGCTGGCCTGCACGCTTGCCCTTGAGCTTCTTGAAGTTGAGTGACCTCAACTGCCGCAGGGCCAGTTCGTTCTCAGCTGCCTCCAGTATGGCGACCTTCTTTCGGAATGCCGTCGCAAGGGCACGATCCATCCGCTTGGGGTAGTAGCCCTCGTCAAAGTAGAGACGCAGCAACTCGTCGTCAGCGAACCTGATCCGCACCTCGCTGAACGCCTTTCAGGTATATTTAAATTATTATCAATGTAGGTCATGTTCCTATACCCGGCCAACTCGACCATCGCCTACAGCCTGTGGCGGTTCGGCTGCTGGGTGTTGGAGGCATCGACGCTAAGGCGTTGGCTGTGAATGTCGTGCAAGCTCAGAAATCGGCTCGCTTGCCTCTCGCGAGGCAAGCACACTGTTGCGGTTGTCAACATTCACTGACGCAAGACCCGTGACTGGAAGAAGCTCTGACCGAGTGCCGCCTGACCGCTACCTGATGCCCGTTCGCAGCTCACGGCAACCCGGACTCCGTAGGAGCAAAGCAAGTGAACACTGCCGAATATCGGGTAGTGCACTACCTGGTGGAGCCCATCCTTGACTGGCTGCGCAAGCACCCCCAGGATCCTGTCGCTGCGTTGGAGGAAGCGATCGATGCGATTGAAGATCCTGCCGGGTGGCAGATGATGGTTAATGCCCTCGACTCGACAGAACCGCCGGAAACACCTCCCTTTACCTAGGGGAATGCGAAATGGTGCGCTACTGCCCAACCATGATCCCAGGGCTATGTTGCAAGAAAACTGAAGGGACTCCTGTGGTGCCCTCTGGAGCCACGTCCTGCCTTGCCAGGCGGCGTCGTACCTGGCAAATACCATGCACCGATGGCCATGACACTCCGACTGACTGAGGAGGAGCTGGACGCTCTGCGAGAGCGAGCGGCGCTCGACGGTATATCGATGCAAGAGGCAGCGCGGCGGGCAGTACGTGAGTACATCGCCAATGCCGATCACCGCGACCGAGTTGCGACGGCAGCAGAGGACATCACCCAGCGCCATGCCGTAGCGCTGCAACGCCTGGGCGACTGAGCTTCGGCAAAGCAGATGGCCACTTCAACCACGACGGGTATCGACTCGCGACACCTCCCTCACGTGGTTGGAAATAGTCACTGCGCTCTGACACGGTGAGGGGCTGATGACCTCAGACCCCAAGGCCATGGTGCAGAAGCTGTGGGACTTCTGCGATGTGCTCCGAGATGATGGGCTCTCCTACGGCGACTACTTGGAGCAGCTCACCTACCTGCTGTTCCTCAAAATGGCCGACGAACAGCACGAACTCCTGGGCCAGCGGGTGGTGCCCGTCGGCTACGACTGGCCGACACTGCTGAACCGGTCAGGAGAGCAACTCGAAGCCCAGTACAACAAGACCCTCGCGGAACTCGGATCAGCCGACGACATGCTTGGGGTGGTGTTCCGCAAGGCCAGAAACCGCATTCAGAACCCAGCCAAGCTGGAGCAGCTCATCAAGGAGTTCATCGACCAGCACGAGTGGATGAGCTACGACGCCGACCTCAAAGGCGACGCGTATGAGGGCTTGATCGAAAAGACCGCCCAAGAGGGCGCTAGGGGAGCGGGGCAGTACTTCACCCCCCGGTCTCTCATCTCCGCCATTGTCGATGTGATGCAGCCCGAGCCCGGCGACCGCATCTGTGACCCCGCCTGCGGGACCGGCGGCTTCTTCCTAGGTGCCTACCAGTCCATTGTTGAGCGATTCCCCCACCTGACTCCCGACCAGGCCGCCCACCTGCGTTCCGGCGCCTTCACCGGCTGGGAGATCGCCGACCTGCCCGCCCGACTCTGCGCAATGAACTTGCTCCTTCACGGCATCGAGAGCCCGGAGTCAGATTCCCCTATCAACGTGGACGACGCCCTCCGCGACGACCCTGGCGAACGCTTCGACATGGTGCTCACCAATCCGCCATTCGGCCGGTCATCCTCCGACAGCTACGAGCGAGAGGACTTCTGGGCCACCACCAAGAACAAGCAGCTCAACTTCGTCCAACATGTCGTCAGCTTGCTCAAGATCGGCGGCACCGCTGCAGTAGTAGTTCCCGATAACGTGCTATTCGAAGCTGGTGCCGGCGAGACCATCCGCCGCCGGCTTCTGCACGACTGCGACGTTCACACCCTGCTCCGTCTCCCCACTGGCATCTTCTACGCCCAAGGTGTCAAGGCTAACGTCCTTTTCTTCCGCCGCCGAGAAGGTGCCGAGCAAGCTTGGACTAGGGAGTTATGGGTCTACGACCTACGCACTAACAAGCACTTCACCCTCAAGCAGAACCCCCTGACCCGAGCCGACCTCGACGAATTCGTAACCAGCTACAACCCCGCCAACCGCCACCAGCGCCAAGAGTCCGAGCGCTTCAAGCGCTACACCTACGACGAGCTCATCGCCCGCGACAAGGTCAGCCTCGACCTCTTCTGGCTCCGCGACGAAAGCCTCGAAGACATCGACAACCTCCCCGCTCCCGCTGTCCTAGCCGCCGAAATCGCCGAAGACCTCCAATCCGCCCTAACCGAAATCCAAGCCCTCGCCGAGAGCCTCGCGACTGCCGGTGAGCCTCCCGGCACTGGTATGTCAAGCTGAAGCGAAGTAGGTACATGTCACTCCTTGGGAGTAGTCTGCACCCTTCTGCACGGCCTGTGGATAACTTGGCGACCGAAAGGCAGCGGTCATGGCCGACCGAACCGGTATCGAGTGGACCGAGACAACCTGGAACCCAACTACCGGATGCGACCGGGTCTCAGTTGGCTGCGACAACTGCTACGCGCTCACCCTGGCCAAGCGTCTCAAGGCTATGGGGAACCCCAAGTACCAGAACGACGGTGACCCCAAGTCCAGCGGGCCAGGTTTCGGTTTGGCGCTGCACGAGTACCAACTGGAGCTTCCCTACAGGTGGAGAGCACCCAGGCTGGTGTTCGTGAACTCGATGAGCGACCTCTTCCACAACGATGTCCCACTAGAGTTCATACAGAGGGTCTTCAAGGTGATGGCTGAGACACCCCAGCACACCTACCAGATCCTCACCAAGCGCTCGAAACGGCTCGCCACTCTCGCTAGCGGCCTACTTTGGCCATCCAACGTCTGGATGGGCGTGACCGTGGAGACGAATCGCTATGCCTTCCGCGTCGACCACTTGCGCTCGGTAGACGCCGCGGTCCGCTTCATCAGCGCAGAACCCCTTCTCGGCCCACTCCCAAATCTCGACTTGACGGATATCGGCTGGTTAATCGCCGGAGGAGAAAGCGGCCACGGCGCCCGTCCTGTCGAAGAACCATGGATCCGCGAATTACGCGACCAGTGCGCATCCGCCGGCGTCGCCTTCTTCTTCAAACAATGGGGTGGCCGAACCCCAAAGGCGAATGGCCGCGAGCTTGACGGCATCCACCATGACGACATCCCCAGCCATCCAGTCCGCATCGCCTCATGACAGGAAAATGTGAGGAGCAGGGGACCTCACTCTTTAGCGACGATGAGCTTGACGCAATGATTGTGGAGAGCGAATCGGTACGTCCAGTCCCAGGGGCTAAAGACCCAATTACGGAGATCAGGGAATTTCACGGTTGGACGCTAGACAAACTCGAAATACTCGATCTCTACCTAAAGCTCTATCGACGAGTCGCAGGTGGTGGAACGTTCGTTGACGCCTTTGCTGGGACTGGTGAGGGGACCTCAGCAACTAACGGTGAGAGTAAATTGCATGATGGTTCCTCACTAATCGCAGCAAAGAGTGGAGCGTTTTCCAATCTTCACCTCATAGAACAAAATCAAGCAAGCTTCGAACTATTGCAATCCGCTATTGCCTCGTTACCCGATCGCCTTCAATCAAACATCTCGCTGCACCAGGGGGACTGCAACCAGGTTATTCCAGAATTGCTCCAGCTGACTCGCCTGGATTGTTCTCGACCGTGCTTCGTCCTGTTGGACCAGGATTCCACTCAACTTGAATGGAATACTATTGAAGCATTGGCCCATTGGAAGAGCTATGAGCCGCCACCAACGTCTAATGGTAGACCTAGGGCTTGCAAAGTGGAACTTTGGATTTTATTCAACTCCCACCAAGCAATCTATCGCCTTTGGCCTGATGATCGGTCGAGATATCCGGAAACCCTTAGCGCTAGTACACTCGATCGCATCTTCGGAAGGCGAGGCAATTGGTGGGATCTGTGGGAAAGCGACAAGCCCAGCGGCGCGCTAGTCGAACGTTACGCAGATCTTCTACGAGGGCTGGGGTATCAATATGTGATACCCCAGCCAATCAGGGACCCGGATACAGGGAGGCCACAATACCACATGTTCCACGCAACTGATCATCCAAGTGCAATTTCTCTAATGCGGTGGACGAAGAAGAAAATCAGCGGTTACGAAAATCAACAATTTCCTGGGATGGAGACTGCCCCATAGAGAGTAAAGGTATTCTTGGCATTTACAATCGCATGTCGATCGAATAGTGATTCCCCGTGGCCACCAGCCCCTAGCTATTCTGTCCACAGAGGTTGTTAGCTCCGCTATGAGGTGAGTCTCCGATGCCTGTGTGGTGATTGCGATCATTCACAGTTGGCAAGGGAAGCTCGATGTCGCACGCTAGTGCATGCCTGACCCCTATGGGGTGGTTGTTGATCATCCAGCGGATCCAGGGGGGTAAGTCTCAGGCCCATGTGGCCGCTCAGATGAGCCTGTCGCTGGCCACGGTGGCCAAGCTTGATGTAAAGCTTCAATGCAGTAAATATATTTCCTCTAATGAAACTAATATACGAGAGTGGCGCATGGTCTTCCGAGATCATATTTCAGATGCAATCGCTTCCTCTAATCAACCGCTGTTAGAACATCTTGTATGGCTCCAGAAAACTCTTCAGCGTCAGCCTCAAAAGTCACAGTGACACTGCATTCACCGCCATATCGTCCTAGCTCTTCAATCATCTCGCCTATCACAGAAGTTAGCTCACCAGGCAGATCGCGTAGAGTGCTGAACATGCTCATGCCGAGCACCGATAGGCCCTGAGGTATTTCTCCTACGCTGTCATGCACACACACGGAACGGCATCGCAGTATCCATTTTGCAACGCCTTCCCAGAGTTCCACCATCATGTCCACTGCTGCAACGACATTTTCCACTTGATCGACCGTATTTTCACGATCCCAAGGCGAAATAGTGAGCGCATTGTTCATAATCGCTTCCCCACAGGGACCGAAGTCTCCGAATTCCTGTATACGCGTATTTAGCCACTCTTCGAATTCCATGATGCGCACATATTCGTACGGCGGGCTTCCCCACTGCCCCTCATCTACCATAAACTGCAAGTATTTTCGTCTGTCAAGCTCGGTTTGCAAATAGGATGCAAGCAATCGTTGTGCCCAGAATTGCTTTCGCTTGTAGATAAGGATTCTTTGTAAATTGTCCAGTTTCTCAACATCGTGGAATCTACTCCCCTCGAAATTCCTGCGACGCGACTGAGCAAACCTGTCAAATAACTCCATCGCTATGTACACAGTGGCCAGTACAGTCATCAAAGGCATGACCTCAACGGACAGCAGCAAGCAAATCAGCACAGTCAATACCAGAGCGCTTGAGATATAGCGTGCGCTATGGGCAGGATACATAAGCACACAGGCGCTGATCCAAATTTGAGCTATTGACCAAGTATGATTCAGACCTTGCTTGCTGAGTAGGCGAACTCGTCCCTCACGGCTACGAGGCTTAAGTATCTTGTGAATACCCATATCTTGCAATTCATTCTCTCGTACTGCGGCTCCAATTATACCATATCTGTCAAACAAGCTTAGCTCATCGAATTCAACACAATATCCAGATCAATAACACAATCGCGAGCCCAATACTTAGTGGAAACAGGTATCTCCAACGTCCTGTGATGTGGTTGAGGTCCATGACGTAGAAGACAAGGCCGAAGACAGCGAAGAACCAAAGCCATCCGCCCCATATGGTCAAGATTGTGCATAGCAGTTCACCCCAGGTAAATCGCTCGATTGTCTCCATGTGGTTTTCCTTTCAGAATTGCAGACTCCTAGACCACCGTATCGACGGCTGTGACAGTTTCTCCGTGTGCTGTGGTGGCCAACGGCACGATGCTCACGGTTCTCTTGGTGCAACCGCTTAAGCTCCTCGCTCTCCGCCGAGGTCAGCCCCGCCCAGGTCCCAGCGTCGATCTTGGCCCGGTCAACCCACTTGTGGACCGACTCGACCCCATAACCGAGTTGGCGAGCCACACGCGTGATCGTGTCCGCCGAGGTGCCCAGCTCCTCACACAGCGCGAACACCATCCGCACCGCGTGCTCCTTCTGCTCCGGCGAATACCGCCGCGACGTCTGCTTATGCCGCACATCTGCATTCACGCCTCCACCAAACCCAGGGGGTCCCAGGGCCTGCGTGAAACAGTGAAGATGTGTGCGGGGCGGGCCGTCGGCGTCTGGGTTGGCGTGAAACTGGCCCCGTGCGTTGCGGGTGCCTTGGTTGGGACTCGTCGATGTTGGCGGCCCGTCTCCGGGGTTGCTGACGGCGGCCGGTCCGGGACGAGCGACGTGACCTTATAGGAACCTGTGCGACAGATGCCTCATCACTGTTATGTCCGTCCCGTCCCGGCACGCCAGCCGCTTCGAGAAGAAGGACAGCAGCATTTCAGATCAGAACCAAACGGTGATCGCGGGGATCGACTGCCACACCGATTTCCATGTCGCCGCCGCGCTCGACCCATTGGGCCGGGTGCTGGGCACCGAGTCGTTCCCCGCGAGGTGTGCCGGCTATCGCTCGACCCATGAGTGGCTCGCGTCGTTCGGCCAGATCGCCGCGGTCGGCGTCGAGTCCACCGGATCCTACGGAGCCGCCTTGACCCGGTCTCTGTTGGAGCGGGGCTGTGCGGTGGTCGAGGTCAACCAGCCGCATCGGCACCTGCGCGCCCGCCGCGGCAAGAACGACGCCATCGACGCCAAGGCCGCGGCCCGCAAGGTGCTCTCGGGCGAAGCGACCGCTGCCGCCAAAGACACCACCGGGATCGTCGAGGCGATCCGCCAGCTCAGCGTCGCCCGCAGCAGCGCCGTCAAGGCCCGGGCGGCTGCGCTGTGCCAGCTCGGCGACCTGTTGGTCACTGCACCCGCCGCGCTGCGCGAGCAGCTCGACGGCCGTCGCACCCTCGAGGGCAAGGCCTCGGTGTGCGCACGGCTGCGCCCAGACACCAGACTCCTCGCCGATCCCGCCCAGGCCGCCAAAGCCGCTTTGCGCCGCCTCGGCCGCCGCATCGCCCAACTCGGCGCCGATGCCGCCGAACTCGAGCGCCGCCTCGACCGGCTGGTCGCCGTCGCAGCGCCCACAACCCTGTCGCGCCTCGGATGCGGCACCCACTACACCGCGGCCCTGCTCGTCGCCGCCGGCGAGAACATCGACCGGCTCAACTCCGAGGCGTCCTTCGCCCACCTGTGCGGCGCCGCGCCCGTCCCCGCATCGCCACGACGCACCAAACGTCACCGGCTCAACTTCGCCGGCAACCGCGAAGCCAACCGCGCCCTGCACATGATCGTCATCGTCCGGCTCCGCTACTGCGAACAAACCCGCAGCTACCTGAACCGCAGAGTCGCCGAGGGCAAAACCAAAAAAGAAGCCATCCGCTGCCTCAAACGCTTCGTCGCCCGAGAGCTCTACCGCACCCTCCGAGCCGACCTCGCCACCCTCACAACCCGCACTTGACATCTATAGGAACGTCCCAAGGTAATTCATTTTGCCTCAGCGGGATCGATAGGCATCACGGCGATGTCCGACACGGATCACCAGAATCACCAAGCCGGTGTCGATGACCTCATACAAGATTCGATAGTTACCGACGCGTACTCGATACACAGACTGCTCACCGGTGAGCGCAACGCAGCCAGGGGGCCGTGGCTCGTCGGCCAGCAGATCTATTGCAGCTCGAATCCGCTGCTGTTCTTTGCGCGGCAGAGCAGCAATCGATTTGACGGCCCGACGGGCGATCTCGACGGTGTATCGGCTCACCAGAGTCCCAGTGCAGCCTTGACCTCATCCCAGGGCACATAGTCGTCGTCGGCTCGCGCCGCAGCGAGTTCACGGCGATCCTCGATGTCATCAGCGATGTCGACGAGCCGGTCGAAGGCGTCTGAATCCAAGATCACAGCAACTCGTCGGCCTCGGCGGGTTACCGAGATGGGCTCGCCTGATCGCCGGGCCTCCTCGATCACTTCGGCCAACCGGTTTCGGGCCTCGCTAACTGGCACTTCTGTCATGTACGAATCGTACATCTCAATGGGAAACGCTGCACCCTTGTTACCAGTCAGGTACTTGACGCGAGAGTGTCGTGGAGGCGTAGGCCGAGGGCGTCAAGCACCCTGAGCACGGACCCGAGGCCGGGGTTGTTGCTGTTTGACATATCGTCGGGAAGGAGCCCCGCATCCTTGGCGACTTCTGTCTTGCCTTTGGCGCGAGCGACGTCACTCAGACCGGCGACGATCAACCCTGGATCGCTCTCGGCAAAAGCGGCGTCCAGGTACGCAATCACGTCCTCTTCAGTCCGCAGGTGAGCCGCTGCGTCCCATGGTTATGTCTGTGTTGTTACCATTTGAGACCTCAAATCGGCCTAAAGGCGGCGCGCCGCCACTTGAGGCGGCCATGCCACACCAGGCTCAGGCAGAGGCTTGCCCTGATCCAATAGGTGTTCGATGGCCTCGGCAACCACGGCCCGGATGCCCGACTCCGCTGCTTCCCGATCCGGCTCCAGCCAGCTGATCAAGGGGAAGCCGTCGCACAGGCCGACCCACTCGCCGTCCTCGTCAGACCACTCAGTCCAGAACCGATACTGATCAATTGCCATCGTGTTCCTCCATCTCGTCGAGCGCCCGCAGCGCCTGGCGTACCTGGTAGGGCTTCGCCTTGCCCTTGCGGGGCTGAAGGACCAGCAACGGATGATCCATCCACGGAGTGTCATAGATCAGGTGGCTGCCCCTACGTCGCCGCGGCTTGCCAAAGCATAGGTCGCAAACCGCGACCAGGTCAGCCCACGAGACATCGCCCGGGTTGTTCCGGATTCTCTCCAACCGCTTTTCGTCTCGTGTCATCTAGCTTGGGCGAGGCACTGCGGATCCGCAGGATCCATGCCGCTGACCTACCATCAACATCTTCATTTGCATTAACATACATTGAAAATTAGTATGATAGCTAGAAAGTATCGCACCCGACCTTCAGGGCGCCCAGGCAATTCGCATATGCGAGGAGAAACACAGGATGGGTGTGCTCCTGACGGTGGCGGTGTACGGGTCTTTCGGGTTGATGATGTTCAACCTGGGGTTGCTGTACCCCTTCTTGAGAAACAAGTGGTACCGGCGGAAGTTGGCGAAGGTGCGCACCGTCGGCCCTGACGGCACGGCGATCACCAAAGACGACATCCGCAGAGAACTCATGCGCGATCCGGTGGCCAGCGACCTGTTTGCCAGCGACGACACCCCTGACGACGTGGCCCGGTATCTGTTCTTGGAGGCCGAGAGGCGGGCGATGCTGCGCAAGTGCAACCGGCTCGACGACGATGAGAATGACTTCTTCGCCCCGCCCCGCCGCGGCGGCCCCGACCCCGGCTTCCGCGGCTGCAACGAGTTGTAGGAAGACTGCTTCAAGTACGGGCCACTACTCTCCCTCTGTCAGTTGACCAAGGGGGAGTACCCACCACATGTATCCGGGGAAGCACGCCCAAACCACACCGGACAAGGCGGCGCAGATCATGGCCTCCACGGGGGAGGTCACCACCTACCGTGAGCTGGATGACTCAGCCAACCGCCTGGCCCAGCTTCTCTACGAGCGGGGGTTGCGGGAGGGCGACCACATTTCGATCTTCGCCGAGAACAACCGCCGCTTTTACGAGGTCTTTTGGGCGGCGATGACCTCGGGCCTGTACTTCACCACCATCAACCGCTATCTGTCGCCCGAAGAAGCGGCCTATCTGGTGAACGACAGCGGCTCTATCGCGCTGATCACCACCGCGGCGATGGCCGATCCAGCCACCAAGATGCTCGACCTCATCCCCGGCTGCCAGCACAAGCTGATGATCGACGGCGCCGCTGACGGCTTCGAGTCATACGAGGACGCGGTGGCCGCCATGCCCCCTGAGCCGCTGGCCCGCCTGCCCAAGGGCGAGGTGATGCTGTATTCGTCGGGCACCACCGGCCGCCCCAAAGGGATCCTGCGGCCCCTGACGGGCCTCACCATCGACGACGCCAGCCTGTCGGGCATCGGCATGCTCGAGCACCACCTGCTGGGCATGGACGAGAGCTCGGTGTACTTGAGCCCGGCGCCTCTGTACCACTCCGCACCGCTGATGTACAGCGCCGGAGTGCACGAGCTGGGCGGCACGCTGGTGATCATGGACCGCTTCGACCCGGAGCGCTTCTTGGCCTTTGTCGAGCAGTATTCGGTGACCGACACCCAGATGGTGCCAACCATGTTCATCCGCCTGCTCAAGCTTCCCGACGAGGTCCGCCACCGCTACGACTTGTCATCGCTGAAGATGGCGGTCCACGCGGCCGCTCCCTGCCCGGTGCCGGTCAAAGAGCAGATGATCGAGTGGTGGGGCCCGATCGTGCAGGAGTACTACGCCGCCACCGAAGGCAACGGGCTGTGCTTCATCGGTGCCGAAGACTGGCTTGACCACAAGGGGTCGGTGGGCAAGGCGATCATGGGAATACCCCACATCTGCGACGACGACGGCCGCGAGCTCGGACCCGGAGAACCCGGCGTCGTCTACTTCGAGCAGGAAACACCGACCTTCGAGTACCACGACGACCCGGAGAAGACAAAGGACTCCCGCCACCCTCAACACGACAACTGGTCCACGGTGGGCGACGTCGGATACCTCGACGACGACGGCTACCTGTACCTCACCGACCGGGCCACGTTCATGATCATCAGCGGCGGGGTCAACATCTATCCCCAGGAGATCGAGGCCTGCTTCGCCCTGCACCACGAGGTGGCCGACGTGGCCGTCATCGGCCTGCCCGACGAAGAGATGGGGGAGTACGTCCATGCGGTGGTGCAGCTTGAGGACGGAATCGAGCCGTCCGATGCTCTGGCCGAGGAGCTGCGCAGCTACGCCCGCCAGCGCTTGGCCATCTACAAGGTGCCCCGGGTGGTGGACTTCCGGGCCGATTTCCCCCGTCTCCCCACCGGCAAGCTCTACAAGAAGCCCCTGCGCGAGGAATACCTGGCCCGCCAGCCGTAGAGAAGGGCCGCAACAGCCGCCGTGTCTAGTTCCAAGTCAGATTTCCCCACTAGGTAGGGTTGACCGATGGCCTACACCGACGACGCGATCCGGGACTTGACCCGCCGGGTCTTCGATCTGTGGCAGGACAACACCACCGACCTGGCCCCCGACGTAATGCGCCAGTCGGTTCAGGCCTACCTCGATCAAGGCCGCTTCGAGTTCGAGTCTGATCGCATCTTCAAACATCTGCCCCTGGCGCTGGCTCTGGGATCGGAGCTTCCCGCCCCGGACAGCTACAAGGCCATGGACGTCATGGGCGTTCCGGTGCTGCTCACTCGAGGTGCCGACGGCGCGGCCCGGGCATTTCTGAATGTCTGCCGCCACCGGGGGTCGCCGCTGTGCGAGCCCGGGTCGGGGTCGGCTCAACGGCTGAGCTGCCCTTACCACGCCTGGTCCTACGACACCGCCGGCGACCTAGTGGGCATGTTCGGCGCCCACACCTTCGGCGATGTCGACCGAGACCACCTCTCGCTCACCCCACTGGCCTGTGCCGAGAAAGCTGGCTTCGTATTCGCCTGCCTCACCCCCGGCGTCACCTTCGACATCGACACCTTCTTGGGCGACTTCGGCCCCTACGTTGCCGCCCTCGACCTCGACCAGTGGCACATCTTCGAGCAGCGCACCCTCGACGGCCCGGGCTGGAAGGTGGCATGGGACGGCTACCTCGAGGGCTACCACCAGGAGCGGCTCCACCCCAAGACCGTGGGGCTGAACACCATCGGCAATCTCATGGCCCACGACACCTGGGGTCCCCACCAGCGCATCGTGTTCGGCCGCAAGTCGCTGCCCAAGCTGGTCGGCCAGCCCGAAAGCGAGTGGGACCTAGACGAGCACATCCGCCTGATCCACTCGATCTTCCCCAACGTCTCGATCTCCGGGATCCTGGGCGACTACTGCCTGCTGAGCCAGCTGTTTCCGGGCCCGACCGTCGACACCAGCCTCACCGTCCAGACGGTGCTGTGCCGCCACGAGCCGTCCACTGATGAAGAGCGCGAGGCAGCCGAGCAGTTCAGCGCCCTAGTACTCCAGGCGGTGCGCGACGAGGACTACTGGGTCGGCTTCCAGATCCAGAAAGCCCTCAAGAGCGGAGCCACCGCCGAGGTGCTGTTCGGGCGCAATGAGCCGAGCTTGCAGCACTATCACCACGCGGTGGAGCGCTACGCCGAGTTGAGCGTGGACCGGGACAGCTAGGTAATACTCAGCATCCGGTCGAGGGCGATGCGGGCATCAGCCGCGATATCAGGGTCCACGTTGATGCGGTTGCGGACCTTGCCCTCCACCAGGCCTTCCAGCGTCCAGGCCAGATGGGCGGCGTCGATGCGGAACATGGTCGAGCACGGGCAGATCAGCGGATCGAGGGAAATCACCGTCTTGTCCGGCGTCTCGTTGTTCAGCCGGTTCACCAGGTGGATCTCGGTGCCCACGCCGATTACCGAGCCAGCCGGCGCCGCGGCCACTGCCTTGATGATGTAGTCGGTGGAGCCTACCTGGTCGGCCAGGGCGCACACCTCCCGGCTGCACTCGGGGTGGACCACCACAATGCCGTCGGGGTGCTCGGCCCGGAAAGCGGCCACATGGTCAGGTTGGAACCGCTGGTGCACCGAGCAGTGCCCCCTCCACAGCAGCAGCACCGACTCTTTGCACTCGGTCTCGGACAGTCCTCCCACATCAAAGCGGGGATTCCACACCGCCATGTTGCTCTCGTTGTATCCCATGTCGAAGCCGGTGTTGCGCCCCAGGTGCTGGTCGGGGAAGAACAGCACCTGGTCGCCCCGCTCCAGGGCCCAGGAGAGCACCGCTCGGGCGTTGGACGACGTGCACACCGCCCCGCTGTGGCGGGCCACGAACGCCTTCAGGTTGGCGGCCGAGTTCATGTAGGTGATGGGCACCACCCGATCGATGTCGGTTACCCGCGACAGCTCCTCCCAGGCCTCTTCCACCTGGTCGATATCAGCCATGTCGGCCATGGAGCAGCCCGCGTTCAGGTCGGGAAGCACCACCTGCTGGTGGTCGCCGGTCAAGATGTCGGCCGACTCGGCCATAAAGTGCACGCCGCAGAACACGATGTATTCGGCTTCAGGTCGCTGCTGGGCCAGCACTGACAGCCGGAAGGAGTCGCCCCGGGCATCGGCCCACGCCATGACCTCATCTCGTTGGTAGTGGTGTCCGAGAATGAACAGCCGGTCGCCCAAGGCCTCCTTGGCGTCGGCGATCCAGCCCGACAACTGCTCGGGCGGTGCCGTTGTGTACCGCTCGGGAAGCGGTCGCTGAACGCGCAACATGTTTTGGGAACCTCCGTGAGGTAGGAGAACTCCAATTAACGGCCGGTGGGGGCAGCCAGGTCGCCTCGCCACGGGGATGTCGGCCTCAGAGTTAGATATGTCGCCGGATACCTGGCCGGCGTGGATAGAAATCATATCCGCCCCAATCCCCCAAAGAAAAGGGGAAGTCGAGCCCATACGAGAAGACAAGCGACGGCTGCTCGGCTCATAGGATGGAACCAGCATGTTGAACCGCCCGCCCCCTGGCACCATCCCCGACGCCGCGGGTTCATACCAGTTCAAGGACCGGCACGGACGGCTCATCTACGTGGGCAAGGCCAAGAACCTGCGGTCCCGGCTGGGCAGCTACTTCCAGAACCCGGCCTACCTGCCCCCCCGCACCGCTCAGATGGTGGCCGAGGCCGAGTCAGTGGAGTGGATTCAGGTGGATACCGAGGTGGAAGCGCTGATGCTGGAGTACAGCCTCATTCAGCAGCACCAGCCCCGGTACAACGTCCGCTACCGGGACGACAAGAGCTACCCGTTCCTGTGTGTGACCATGATGGACGAGTGGCCCCGGGCCATGGTCATCCGGGGTCGCAAGAAGAAGGGCAACCGCTATTTCGGCCCCTATGGCCACGCCTACGCCATCCGGGAGACCCTCGACCAGCTGCTGCGCACATTTCCCATCCGCACATGCAGCGACAACAAGTTCAACCACCACGCCCGGCTGGGCCGGCCCTGCCTGCTTTACCACATCGAGAAGTGCGCGGGGCCGTGCGTGGGCGAGGTGGAGCGGGAGCACTACGACGAGATGGTGGACGATTTGCTGGCCTTCCTCGGCGGCGACACCGAGGAGGTGGTCAAGCGGCTGGAGGACGACATGGCCCAGGCCGCGGCCGCCCTGGAGTTCGAGCAGGCCGCCCGCTGCCGGGACCGGCTGGCCAGCGTGCGCAAGGCCATCGAGGGCCAGGAGATGGTGGGGGGCCGCTCGGAGGACTACGACGTGATCGGCCTGGTGGACGACGAGCTGGAGGCCGCCTGCCAGGTGTTCTACGTGCGCAAGGGCCGGGTGATGGGCCGCCGTGGTTTCATCGTGGACAAGGCCGGCCAACTCAGCCGCCCCGAGCTGGTGAGCCGGGTTCTGGAGCGGCTGTATTTCGAGGAGAACCCGCTGGGCGGCCCCAAGCAGGTACTGGTGCCCGACCTGCCCGACAACCAGGAACTATATGAGGAGTGGCTGCGAGAGCAGCGGGGGTCGAAGGTGGGCATCTCGGTGCCCCAGCGGGGGGCCAAGCGCAAGCTCCAGGAGACGGTGGCCCGCAACGCGGCCGATGCGTTTGCCCGCCACCGGCTCAAGCGGACCTCCGACCACAACAGCCGAGCACGGGCCCTCAACGACCTTCAGGAGTGCCTGGCTCTGCCCGAGGCCCCCCTGCGGATCGAGTGCTACGACATGAGCCACCTCCAGGGGTCCGATTACGTGGGCTCGATGGTGGTCATGGAAGACGGGCTGCCCCGCAAGTCGGAATACCGCCGCTTCAAGGTGCGCACGGTGGACGGCAACGACGACTACGCGGCCATGGAGGAAGTGCTCACCCGCAGGCTGTCAAACTACCTGGCCGAGCGGGACCGCCCGGTGGAGGAGCGGGGGAAGTTCGCCTATCCGCCCCAGCTGCTGGTGGTGGACGGCGGCAAGGGCCAACTGGGTGTGGCCGAGCGGGTGCTGGCCGAGCTGGGCCTCGACGGGGAGATCTTTCCGGCCGGGTTGGCCAAGGAGTTCGAGCAGGTCTTCGTGCCCGGCCAACCCCACCCGGTGGAGATACCCCGGCCATCGGAGAGCCTGTACCTGCTCCAGCGCATCCGGGACGAGAGCCACCGCTTCGCCAACGACTACCACCGCCAACTGCGGGGCAAGCGGATGACCAAGTCGTCGCTCGATGGGATCGAGGGCCTCGGTCCAACCCGCAGAACCCGCCTGGTCAAAGAGCTGGGCGGAGTGCGGGCGGTGGAGCGGGCCTCACTCGACGACCTGTTGGAGCTGCGCTGGCTCCCCGACGCGGTGGCCTGTGCGGTGTACGAGAAGCTTCACGGCCCGCAATGAATGAAGAACTCCCGGGCGAGAACCTGTGGGAGCAACACGCCGGGTGGTGGCAGGCGCAGTGCACCGATGGGGCCGATCCCGAGTACGCCGAGCTGATCGTCCCGCTGGCCGCCGAGCTATTGGCCGGGTACGACCGGGTGTTGGACATCGGTGCCGGCGAGGGGCAGCTCTCCCGGCTCGCGGCCGGGCTGGGTGCGTCCCTAGTGGTTGGGGTCGACCCCACTCGGGCTCAGATAGCCGAGGCCGCCCGCCGAGGAGGGGGAGAGGTCTACGCGAGGGGACAGGCCGAGGCGCTGCCGCTGGCCGATCAGCGGTTCGACGCGGCCGTGGCCTGCCTGGTCTTCGAGCACATCGACGCCATGGACGCCGCGGTGGCCGAGGCCGCCCGAATGCTGCGCGACGGTGGGCGGTTCCTGCTGTTTTTGAATCATCCGCTGCTGCAAACCCCAGACAGCGGCTGGATCGACGACCACATTCTCGACCCGCCCGAGCAGTACTGGCGGATCGGTCCGTACCTGCGGGAGAGCGTGATGATCGAAGAGGTGCAAAAGGATGTGTTCCTGCCGTTCGTCCACCGCCCGCTCAGCCGGTACGTGAACGCGCTGCGGGACGCGGGGCTGGCCATCGACCGGATGCTGGAGCCCGCCCCGCCGCCCGGCTTTTTGGCCGCAGCCCCGGAATATCCCCAAGCCGAGACCATTCCCCGCCTGCTGGTGCTGGTGTGCCGGAAAGAGCCGCAGGCGGTTTGACCTGCCCTTTCGCACTGGAGTTCGCGAAAGAGCCTGAGCAGTCCCATCTCGGCCATTAGCCTGAAGTGGTGGCCGAGTTCGTGGTGATCACCGGGATGTCGGGGGCGGGCCGGTCGCAGGCCGCCAACCACTTCGAAGACCTGGGCTGGTACGTGGTGGACAACTTGCCGCCCGCACTGCTGCCCAAGGTTAGAGAGTTCGCCGACGCCGCTGACAGCGGCATCTCCCGAGTGGGCTTGGTGCTGGGATTGAACCTCTACCACGAAGAAGTAGCTCCTGCGCTGGCCGACCTCAAGGCCTCGTCCGAGGGTTCGGTGAGGATCCTCTTCCTCGACGCCTCCACCCCCGAGTTAGTGAAGCGGTTCGGGAGCACCAAGCGCCGCCACCCGTTCGCCGGCACCTCGCCGATGGGGGTGTCCGACGCCATCGAGGCCGAGCGGGAGGCCCTGGGCTATCTCCGCAGCGAAGCCGACGTGGTGGTGGACACCTCCGAGTACAGCATCTACCAGCTCAACCGCTTCATCGACGAGGTGTTCGAGCTGGACGCCGGACCCGAGTCGGTGACCACCCGGATCATGTCCTTCGGCTTCAAGCACGGCATCCCGCTCGACGCCGATCTGGTGCTGGACTGCCGCTTTTTGCCCAACCCCCACTGGGTGGAGGAGCTCCGTCCGCTCACCGGCCGAGATGAGGCGGTGAGGGACTTCTTGCTCAACGGCCAGCCCATGGCCGAGTCCTTCCTCAAAAAGACCGAGGATCTGTTGACCATGCTGGTGCCCGCCTATGTGCGGGAGGGCAAGTCGTATCTCACCATCGCCTTCGGCTGCACCGGGGGCCACCACCGCTCGGTCTTCGTGGCCGAGGACATCAACCGCCGCCTCGTCGAGAACCGAGAGCTCGGTATTCGCCCCCTCGTCATCCACCGGGACATCGACAAGTAGCCCGGAGAGACGGAGGAACAGGGTTCAGGTGGCGTCCCGCGATCTCGCCACCATGGCTTCGCTGTCCTCCCACAGTTTGGCGCCGTTGTCGGGGTTGGCCGCGCTGTCCGACACCGGCTTGCGATTCATCAGGTGGAGGTACATCCCGGTGGACGTGCCTGCTTCTGGAGCGCAGCAGAGGTAGGTGATCGGTGCGATGGCCTTCTCGGGGGACCGGAAGAACAGCCGCAACACCGGGTTGACGATCGGCTTCAGCAACGCCGGAGCGTCGCGGGCGATTCTCGTGGAGACGCCACCAGGGCACAAGGCGTGCACGGCTACGTCGGTTGTTCCGCTCGGGTTCAGTCGGCGCGACAGCTCGGTGGCATAGGTGCTCAACAGCAGCTTGCTCAGCCCGTAGTGCCGCATACTCTCCTTGATCCCGTATTCGGCGTACTCGCCGAGGTGATCGAACTCGATGGCGTCGGCGGACCGGTGTGATTCCGATGAGACGAACACGATCCTGGGCGGCTCGCCGCCCGGCTCCGCGGGACGGATCACTCCATCTTGAAGCCATCGGTCGATCATCACTCGCTTGGACAGGAAGTGGACCGCGAACATGGTGTCGTACCCCTGCGGGGTCTCCCGCGCGGTGGGCGTCATCAGGCCGGCGTTCATGAGTGCGATGCTGATGCGGATGCCGCGTCGTTGCATCTCGTCGCAGCAGCGATGCACCGAGCGGACATCGGCCAGATCCACCTCAAGCATCTCCACGGTCTCAGATCCAGACGCCTCCCTGATCTCATCGCAGGTTTCGTCGTGGCCGGGGCGGCAGGCCAGGATCATGTTGCCGCCCCGCCGGGCCAGTTCAATGGCCGCCGCCCGGCCCAAGCCGCAGTTGGCCCCGGTCACCAGACACGTCTTGCCGTCGATCCGCACATCGTCGGGGACCGGTTCGACATCGGGTGTCTTCAGATTGCGGAAGTCACGAACCGCCTCAACAATCGCGTTGGCCACGGTGCGCCTCTTTGGTGCTCGTGTCATGGCCAAAGCTACCTCGTTGCCGGTGAGCACTCGGCCTATTCGAAGGGGATGGTGGAGGGTCTGCACGACCGCCACGCCGCCGAACACCTCGAAAGATACTTCAAGGCGCTCCAGGTGATGCGAGGTCTTGAGCACCCAGGCGCGGGCCGGTCAGACTCGCCTGCGAGCGAGAGCAGCCGACTTACATGCCTGTTCCATGCTTTTCAAGTTTCAAAACATGACGACAACTTGTCATGTTTTGAAACTCCCTTTTTTCAAGCCGTGTATCCACATTATGGTTGCAAGCAGAAGAAAGAGAATGGAGACTATGAAGTCACATTCAGCGCTTGCAACCGCAGCACTAGGCCCACATCCAACAGTTCAGAGGCCGGCTAGTCGCCATATCCACGTTCATCTGCTTCAATATCTTGCATTCGCCATCGCAGCCCTGATAGCGGTTGCATGTGGTTCCAACGCCGAGTCCGAGGGAGCATTCTCCTATTCCTACGACTCGTACTTTCAGTCCTTTGCATTTGACTACAACCCGGCTACCACAGTCGAGGATCTGGCCAAGCGTTCAACAGTCGTCGTTGAAGCGACGCTGGTTGATATCGAGAACGGACGTTTCTTTGGCGCTTCTGTGACAGAACCCGAAGGCGTGACTCTAAATCTTGTATTTGAGACGGAGGACAGGACGAGATATTACGTTCAGTTGCCTAGACCAATGGATTCGGATATTGCACAGCTTCGTTCTGTACTGCCTATAGGCTCTCGAAACGTTATCTATTTGCAGCCAAACAACGACCCTCTCGAAGGCGTTTGGTGGAACACTCGGAACGACGGCAATGAATGGTACTTCACCACGCCGCAGGGCTGGATCCTTGACCATCCAGAACGAGGAGTAGTATTTGCACTTGTGGATAATGAGTCTGATCCGCCATTTCCTGAAGTTCCTGCCGATGCTAACGACGGTCTAAGAGACTGGTTAGTTGGCGAGAAGACGGCCTGAGCCAGCTACCCGACCTTGTGGCCTATTCGAAGGGGATGGCATAGGCCTCTCGGTACACCGCGAAAGTCTCGTCCATGACCTGCTCGCTCAGACCGAAGTGTTCTAGCCGATAGTGGTGCTTTCCGAAGCGGTTCTGGGGATTCGCGGCCACGTATTGCTCGGCCAGTTCCTGGGCTTCGTCGCCGAATTCGATTCCTGCCACCTCGTAGATCCGCCGGAGTTGGGACATCGGGTCGCGGGTCAGGTCGTAGTACGAAACGTCGACAAATCGACCGCCGGGGGTCTCTGCTCGCGTCTTCATGGCCCGCTCAACCATTCGATGCGTCTTGTCGCACCAGTGGCGTCCGATTTCGGCCGGGTCCACGTGATCGCTGAACATGCCCCGACCGTGGGCCACCATGCTGCAAAAGGAGGAGACGGCCACCCGGGGATCGCGGTGGGTCTGCACGACCGTTGCCCCGCCGAACACCTTGAGCAATACGTCGAGGTACTCCAGGTGATGAGGTGTCTTGAGCACCCAGGCCCGGGCCGGCCGCTGCCAGGTCAGCACCTTCAACACTCGGCGGAAGTACTCATATGTCGCCGTGTGGTCTTGCTCTGCTAGCCAACGGGAATAGCTCGGAACGTGCAGGATGGCCTCGGCTGACTGGCTCATGAAGTTGAGGTCGAGCAGCAGTACGTCTTCCTCGGGCTGTTCCCGGTCGATGGGGTGGACGGCCATGAAATCAGGCGACAGGTAGGAAATCGCCCGCTCGGCCAGCACCGCCCGCCGCTTTCGGGATCGCTCGGCGCGTTCAGGCGCATCGGCCGCTGCCACGGGTATGAGCGCTTCCTCGCCGGAGATGCCCCGGATCTCGGGGTGGGAATAGATGAGGCGGTGAAGAAGCGTCGTGCCGGTGCGCTGAAGTCCGGTGATCACGATGACCGTGCCGAGGTCGATGTCGTCGATTTCGGGATGTCGTTTGAGCAGGTCTTGAATGCGCAGCCGTTGAATCAACGCGCCGGCCAGCCTGGACTTTTGAATCAGCAGGCCAGTGGGAGTCAACTGGGCCTCGTCGTTGATCGACTCCACCAGCACTCGCAAGGCCTCCAGGTGCCCGTCGTCGCCGAAGTCGGAGAGCCCGGTCTTGCGCCTCGCATGTTTGACCAGCTTGTCGACGTCCAAGCGGCCCGTGACCCCGAAGCGCTCCCCGGCGCGGGCCAGGCGGTTGAGCGCCCGGATGGGGATCGGGCGATAGGGGCTCTGGTAGTCGGTGGACGTCAAGCGGCTAGTCCCGCAGGCTGCTCAGCGGCACTACACGACAATGAGGCTGCGGAGTCTCGGTGGCCCGCACCCAGCGGAACGACATGGTGCCGAGCGAGTGGCCTGCGGTTTCGATCCAGTTGGGCAGGCCCGGATCGCGGTGGGCCACGATCAGCCGCACTGACCCGTCAGCTTCGCAGCGGGCAAGATGGCTGTTGGTGTGGATCGTGTAGTGGCGGTAGTCCAGCGATTCCATCCAGTAGTTGCTGAGCTGGAAGTTCCAGTACTCGCATTCGGGGGGAGTGGCTTCGATCACCAGCGCCTCATCGGGCCCCAGCGCCCAGTGGCTGTGGTAGTAGGTGATGTTGGGGTCGCCGCCAGCGTTCAGTGACACGTCGGGGTCGAATTGCGGCAGTTGGTTGCTGTGCTTGGAGAAGTCTCGAGCCCACTTGGTGAACAGCAGCGGTGCGCCCATCACCAGCGCCCCGACGTTCTTCAAGCCCTCATCCAAGGCTCTCGGCGTGAGGTGTGAGGGTTGGCGTTCCTCGGGAGCACAGTTGATGCGCTCGATGGCCAGCTCAGCGGAAACTTCCGTGTTGCGGTCGGCAAAGGTCTGACGCACCACCAACGTGCCGGTCTCAGGCGTCATCGGCAGCCAGTTGCTCTCTTGCGGCGTGCTGCTGAGGATCAGCTCGAAGCACCCGTCGGCGTCCATGTCGATCTGGTCGGCTTCGATGTGTCCGGTGGGGGGCAGACCGCCGCCTTGGCCGTAGTTGCCCGACTGCGTTCCGATGCTCAGGTAGGCGATGGTGTTGCGCCGCCCGGTGATCTTGTAGTCGTAGCTCCCGTCCAATGAGGCCGTGTAGTAGTAGTTGTCGGGGTTGTCGGCGCCCAGCTTGGTAGTCTCGTTGGCCACGCGATGTATCACGGGCGCTTTGGGGTCGGCGTGCTCCACGAACGCCATCAGCCCGGCACGGGTGAGCCGGCTCAGGTGCCGGTAGCCCTCCGCCTGGTTGAACGGGTCTCGCGGCGCGCCGGGGAAATTCATCGCCGCTCCCGCCGCTTTCAAGGAATCGCAGAACTCCTCCCACGCTTTGCCGCTGACCACCCGCTGTTCGGCCACGTCGTCGAGGGTCTTACCCCGCATTTTCCGGAACAAGAGGGAGATCCGTCGAAATGCGCCCAGCAGTTGTATAGCAATCCGTCGCATGGCGACTGTCTAGCGACGGACATGGGCGAGCGGCAATACAGGCCCAGCACACTCCCGTAAACCTCTCGCATGATCATGATGTGGAGTCCGTATACGCCGACGTGGCCGACAAAGTGTGGGCGTCTAAATGTGGGGCATCTTAAGGCTCATGGCATTACACCTCCGCCGTTGGGGTGGAGGGTCTGTCCCGTGAAATAGGATGCGGCGCTTGATATCAGGAACAGAACTGCGTTAGCCACTTCATCTGGTCTGCCTAGGCGTCCAAGCGCGAGCGAGCGGGTACGGCTCGCCACCCACGCTTGTGTCGCGTAGGGCTCTATCATCGGAGTCTCGATTGGGCCGGGAGCGACGGCGTTGACGCGAATTGACGGTGCAAGTTCGACAGCCAGGGCGCGGGTTAGCCCGATTAGTCCTGCCTTGGATGCACTGTAGGCCGCAGTGTTTGGGGCGCCCTTGAAGGCGAGTTGGGATCCAATGTTCACTACGGAGGCAGCGTCGGATCTGCGAAGGTGGGGGAGAGCGGCACGGATGCAGTAGTAGGCGCCGGTAAGGTTCACGGCAAGGGTGCGGTGCCACAGTTCAGGGTCGCAGTCTTCGAGCGGTGATTCCTCGAGGATTCCAGCATTGTTGACCAGGACATCGATCTTGCCGAATTGGTTAGCGATGTCGGCCATGACGCAGTCGACATTGTCGGGTTCAGTGATGTCACAACTCAACAAGCGTCCAGGTTGATCTGCCTGTAGGCGTAGATCGAGTCCGATGGCTTCTATCCCGTGGTGGGTGAGGTCTGCGAGGATTCGGGCTCCGACCCCGCCTGCTGCTCCGGTTACGACGGCGACCTTGGTTTGTGATTGGTTCATGTGAACACGATGCCCTATTGCGGTGTTGGGCAGGAGGGTAGTGCATTATGCGAGCATGCCGGTGGGTGAGGGGGGATTCACCGACGGCAATTCCCTGCCTTCTCGGCGCGTTGTCGGAGTAGGAGTAGAAAGCGAAAAGTCGCTCGTGATGGTTGCTGTGCCGTGAGTGTCTTGGCTGAGACCGAGAGCTACAGATAGCTTGCAGAAACCGATTGCTGGAAAGAAGGCGAGCCATGAATGAAACAAGTGGGCAGCGGTCGGCGTTTGCGGCTGCTCACGTTGTGGCTGTCCCAGCGGTGTCGAGCCAGTCGGAGGCTGGTGCAACAATCGACTTCGAAGCCACGCTGGCGTTTCGCCGCCACCTTTCGAGTTTGGGACTTGGCATCGCGGAAGCGATGGACACTGCCCAGCGAGGTATGGGAGTCGATTGGGCAATCGCCCAGAAGCTCATTGATGCCACGTTGAACGAACTTGGAGATCAGGCTCCGATCGCCTGCGGGGTGGTTACCGATCAACTGCCGCCGGGTGCAGGTGTTGGACTGTCAGCATTGGCAGAGGCATATCTCGAGCAGCTCGAATTTGTGGAGGCCCGTGGCGGAATCGGAGTCGTCATGTGCAGTCGCCAACTCGCGGCATCTGCTTCGAGCGCTGAAGATTACCTGTCGGTCTACCGAGAGGTTCTTGAAGGTGCCCGCCGCCCCGTAATCCTCCACTGGTTGGGGGAGATGTTCGATCCTGCATTCTTCGGCTATTGGTCACCGCACTCGATCAATGAGGCCGCGGAAGTGGTGTTAGAGCTTTGCGCCTCGGGCCGGGTGGATGGAGTCAAGTTATCGCGCCTTGATGCCGACTTCGAGATTGCGTTCAGGCGTCGCTTACCCGACGGCGTGCGGCTGTATACGGGGGACGACTTCAACTTTGTGGATCTGATTGCCGGCGACGATAAAGGTCACAGCGACGCCCTTCTAGGGGTGTTCGACCCGCTCGCGCCCATAGCCGCCCGCGCGCTGGCCGCGCTCGAGGGTGGCGACGAGTCTGAGTATCGCTGTCTGCTCCAGCCGACCATTCCACTGGCCAAGCGACTGTTCGAGACACCGACGCAGTTCTACAAGGCTGGAGTGGTTTGGCTCGCCTACCTCGGTGGGTTCCAAACCCACTTCCGAATGGTCGGCGGTGCGGAATCGGGGCGCTCGGTCGCTCACTATTTCGCCCTGTGGCGACTTGCCGACGACATCGGCCTTTTCTCCGATCCCGAGTTGGCCCGTTGGCGTGTCGAGTCCTACTTGGGAGCGCTCGGGCTACAACTTGGCGACATGTGATACTTCTGGCGAAAGGGGGCTTCTAGTCGCGCAATAGGGCTCGGGAGATGATCATGCGCTGGATCTCGCTAGTTCCCTCGTAGATCATTGTGATACGAGCGTCACGGTACAGACGTTCTACCTCGACCCCGCGAATGTAGCCGCTCCCTCCGTGGACCTGAACGGCGGTGGAAGTGTGGCGCACCGCTTTTTCTGAAGCGAAGAGTTTGGCCATTGAGCAAAGCTTGGCCGCCGGCTCGCCGGAGTCGAGTGCATTGGCTGCGTGGAGGATGAGCTGGCGCGACGCCTGATAGTCGGTAGCCATGTCGGCAATCTGGAAGGCGATTCCCTGGTGATCCCCTATGGGCTGGCCGAACTGCTTGCGTTCTTTGGCGTAGGTGACGGCGGCGTCGAGGGCGGCACGATGGATCCCAAGAGCAAGGGCGGCGATCCCAACACGGCCCTTGTCCAGTACATTCATCATCGCCGGGAAACCAGTCCCTTCTTCGCCGAGGAGGCCATTGGCATCGAGCCGTGCGTCGGTGAATACGAACCCCCCCACCTGAGATGCCCGCTGGCCCATTTTGTGCTCTTTGTAAGCCCTCTCGGCACCGTCAGTCGCCTCTATGTCAACGAGAAACATCGAGAGTCGTCGGCTGGAGCGGGCCTCAGGGTCGGTAACCGCAAGCACAACGGCCATATCTGCGATTGGTGCGTTGTGGATGTACACCTTTTCTCCATTGAGGATCCAAGACTCTCCCTCGCGCACCGCCCGTGTTTTGATGGAAGCAAGATCCGAGCCGGATTCAGCTTCGGTCAGGGCGTAGGCAGGCCGGATGCTGGCATCTTGGAGCCCAGCCATGTACAGGTTTTTCTGGGCGGGTGTCCCGAATGTCGTCAGCAGCGAGGTGATCAACTCAACTAGGCCGCACTGGTCAGCTACCGATGCGTAGCCGTAGGCGAGTTCTTCCATGACGGTCGTGTAGTCAAGCACGGTGCCTCCGACGCCTCCGTCGGTTTCGGGCACGGTGATTCCCAGAAGGCCGAGTTCTCCCATCTCCTCGTAAAGGTCGGCAGGGAATTCCTCTGTCGTATCGAGTTGTTCGGCGCGCGGTCTGACCCTGTCTCGTGCGAATCGCTCGACCGTTTCCCTGAGGAGTTGGTTGACTGGCATGGGGCGACCTCGGCGATCGTTTCAGACTTCGAAGAGGGCTGGGTTCATCAATCGGGGGTTCTTCACTCTGGGGGCAAATCCCATGTGGGCGATGATGTCATCGGCAATGGAGATGCCGGGCGCGACCTCGACGAGTTCGAGTTCCCCTTGAGTGAACTCGAATACGGCCCGCTCGGTGATCCAAGTGACTGAGGTGGCACGGCAAGCCGGGCTTGCGGTACGCACGCTGGCTGCCTGGACAGCGTCGACAAACTTCTGGATGCTGCCTTCGCTTTCGATGCGAAGTTGCCCATCGCTGATTGAGAGGTGAAGCCCCTTCGCAGTGAAAGTGCCGCAGAAGACGAGTCGGGCAGCGTTCTGGGCAATGTCGATGAATCCTCCGGGCCCTACGACAGTTCCTAGGTGGCTGACGTTGATGGCACCAGTTGCATCGGTTTCTCCCATTCCAAGGAGCGCTAGGTCTAGTATCCCGCCTCCGATGATGTCAAAGGTGTCTGTGGAGGAGAGGATTGCCTGGGAGTTGCGGGCAGCTCCGAATAGGTCACCCGCTTCGGGTACGCCCCCGATGTGGCCTTGCTCGATGCAGATTGTTACGGCGTCAAGCCGATTCTCGGCGGCAAGAACCCCGATAACGTCGGCGGATGCGCCGAATCCTAGGGCGATGATCTCACCGTCGATTACCTCCTGTGCAGCACGTCTAGCAACGATGCGCTTTCCGAGATGGTCGGTCTCCGTTAGTGAGATGTTTGTGGCACGGAGCTCGCCGGACAGGGTTGGGTCATATTTGCTGGCATATGTCTGCCACTGGTTGGCAACAGGTACCACAATGTCAACTAGCAAACCTGGCACGTGGATCGCTCGGGGGTCGAGGTCGCCAAGCTCGACAACCTCTTCCACCTGGGCGATAACTGCGCCGCCATTGGCCGTTGCGGCTTGAGCGGCGGCTAGCACATCAAGCTTGGCGGCTTCGCGGTCGAATACAAGATTGCCGGCCGTGTCGGAGCGGCTGGCGCGTACGATCGCGACATCGATGTTGGTGGGCCGGAACCACAAATGGTCGACTCCGTCTAGGGAGATTCGCTCCACCATGGAGTCGGGAGATTCGACGGGATCAACGAAGGTGTCGATTCCGGTTTGCGTGATCAACCCGGGACGGCGCGCCCCGAGTTCTCGCAGCCAAGCAGAGATGACTCCAGCGGGCCACACATGTGCTTCTACATGGCCCGCCTTGGCCAAGTGCTGTAGTGACGGGGCCCAACTCCAATGTCCGCCGATGACGCTCCTCACCATTCCCTCAGCACCGAACGCGTTGAGCCCCCTCACCTGGCCGTCGCCAATCCCGAGTGCGTGTACCAACGTCAAATCCCGGGGCTCCCCGGTATTCTCGTAGCGACGCCGAATCGCCTGGCACAGCGCGTCGGGCTCGAGCAAGCCTCCTCCCGACGCAGCGAATGCGATTGTGGCGCCATTGCGAATCGATGCAATTGCGTCGTCGGGTTCGAGAATGGTCGCCTTCACGGAGTTCTTTCGGGTTTCACTGGGCTGAAAGCCCGCCGTCGATCACCAGAATGGAACCGGTTGCGAACGAGGCCCCGGAGCCGGCCATAAAAGCCACTGCGGAGGCAATCTCCTCAGGCTCGCCCCAGCGTCCCATGAGCTGGCGCGATGCCAGACGCTTGTGAAAGGTCTCTCGGGTCTCCTCAGGGCCGCGGAGCTTGTCATAGAACGGGCCCATGACCGTTCCGGGCGCAACCGCGTTGACCCGGACCCCGTCGGAGGCGAGGTCTACAGCGAGAGCTTTGGTCAGTCCGTGTATCGCCGCCTTGGAGGTGCAGTATGCCACCCGGTTGGGGAGCCCGACATGGCCCGCAACAGATCCGATATTGACTATCGTGCCCCGGGTAGTACGCAGGAAAGGTACACACGCCTGGGCGCACAAGAATGCTCCTTTGACATTCGTGGCCATGAGGGCATCCCAGTCGTGCTCGGTTGTGTCGTCGATGCCCTTGGCGATCCCATAACCAGCGTTGTTGACCAACACATCGATCCGACCGAACTCCCTGACGACAGTCTCGACTGCGGTGATGACCGACGCCGCAGCGGTGATGTCGGTTTCCAGGGCGATGGCTCTGGTCCTCTTCGATTGCGAGATATCAGCTGCGACCGCCTCGGCATCCTCACGGTTTCGGTCGAGAATCGCGACCGTGAATCCGTCGCCGGCAAGTCGGCGCGCAATGGCCGCACCGATGCCCGATGCTCCACCGGTGACCACTGCCACACAGGATGTCATGTAATCGATTTCTATACGGCGACTTCGTTTTCGTCAAATGGCTGCCCCATTGGACGATCTGCCCCGACTGATCTAGCAACAGATGTTTGACCGTGTGACATGACTCGACTATAAATCGGTTTCTTGCGGCGTAATGTGCAGGACGGGGGAGGTGAGCTTGGTGGTGCAGACCGACTATCTCGCCGATAGCGCATCAGCGTTGCCTGATTCGCCGTCCGGGGCGGACTGGCTCACACCACGGCGACGGAGGATGCTCGCAGCTTGGGGTCCGGTTATCACCCTTGGTGCGTTGGTGCTGGTTCTCACCATTGTCAACAGCAAGTTCGCCACCGCTGCCAATATCAAGACGATTGCAAATCAAAGCGCCATTCCACTTGTACTCGGCGTGGGATTGGCCATGGTGATTCTGCTCGGAGCCATCGACCTCTCGATCGAGGGAGTAATGGTCGCCACGATGTTCAGCGTCGCTCTCATGGCCGCCAACAATGTCAATGATCTCGATCTTGGCGTGTTGGCGATCATCGTCGGACTGGCGATAGGCGCAGCATTTGGAGCAGTAAACGGCATGGTGAACGCCTACTTGCGCATTCCGTCTTTCATGGTCACGTTTGGAATGTGGTTCGTCGGCATCGGCGTCGCCCAGCGCCTATTGGGCCGACAACCTCCCAGGATTGATCTCGAGGCACGGAACTGGGTCACGGTGCAGCGCTTGGGCGTTCAGCAGATGTTCTTTATCGCGGTAATCGTGGTAGCGCTCGGCTTTCTCCTGCTGCGCCACACCCGGCTAGGCCGTCACATCTACGCAATCGGAGGAAACGAAGAACTCGCGTCGCAAAGTGGTGTCCATGTCCGGAGGGTGAAGGTCATGGTGTTCACCATGGCCGGGGTGCTTTCAGGGCTCGGTGGCGCATTTGCCCTAGGGCGTGCTGGTGTCGCCGATGTCACGGCCTCTCAGGGGCGCCTCTTCACCACCATCGCTGGCGTGGTGCTGGGAGGGACGTTGTTGTCAGGTGGCCGCGGGGGAGTTCTCCAAAGCAGCGTGGGGATCATCATCATGATTGTGTTGCGAAATGGCATGGTCCTGGCGGGTGTAGACCCCTTCCTTCAGGATGCGGTCGAGGGGGCGATTGTCGTCGCCGCGGTGATCGCGATGAATTGGTCGGCCAGAGCGAAACTGCGAGTAGTGGCATGAATTCGCAGGTGCCGATCTTGGCTGTCAGGGATCTTGTCAAAGAGTATCCGGGGACCGTCGCACTTGCGGGTGTGTCTATCGAGCTTCGGGTCGGGGAGGTACTAGGACTCATTGGCGAAAACGGTGCGGGGAAGTCGACCTTGTTGAAGATTCTGACCGGAGTCGAAGCTCCGACATCAGGGAAGGTCTTGATCAATGGCGAAATCATGCATTTGCGAGGAGTTCGCGACGCGACAGCCAAGGGCATCGGAATGGTTTTCCAGGAGCAGTCGGTTATTCCCAACCTCACCATCGCTGAAAACCTCTTTCTCGGCCGCGAGGCGGCACTAACCCGATTCGGAGTGATACGCCGCTCTAAACGTCGCCGTCTCGCGCTCCAAGCACTTGAACCGGTAGGAATCGACCTAGACCCGAACACAGTTGTTGAAGACCTCACATTCGTGCAGCGTCAGTTGATCGAGATAGCAAAGGTGCTGCTCATCGGCCAGAGTTCGGGCCAAGCTCCGGTGGTGCTTCTCGACGAGCCGACGTCGGTTCTTGAGGGAGATGACCTAGAGCGGCTCATTTCGCTCATCGAAAAGCTCCGACAAGACAGTGCGGTGGTGTTCATATCACATCGTCTCGACGAAGTGTTGCGGATCAGCGACCGGGTATATGTCCTCAGAGACGGCGAGGTCGTTGCCGAGTGCCGTCCCGAAGGCGCGACCGAGCACGATCTGCACCTGCTGATGGTCGGTGCCGAACATAGCGATGACTATTTCGGTATCGAGCGCCAGCGCTCTGACTTCGGCCCAGTACGGCTTCGGGTGACAGATCTCTTGGTTAAGGGGATGAGGGAGCCACTGTCTTTCGAGCTCCGCGGGGGTGAAGTTGTTGCCTTCGTAGGCACCGAGGGGTCGGGTACCGAGGCCGTCGCCCGTGGGGTAGTGGGCGTTTCGGAACGAAGTTCTGGCAAGATCGTGATCGACGGTGCTCCCGCGGCCATCCGCCGCCCTTCCGATTCCGCCAAGCTCGGCATCGGCTATGTGCCATCTGAGCGAAAGACCGACGGCGCGCTCTTGAGCCTGTCGTTGCGCGAGAACCTCACGCTTGCCTACCTCGACGAATTCGCCACCTCGCACATGGTCTCGCGTCGGCGGGAGCGGGCGGCGACCAAGGAGTGGGTCGAGCGGCTGAGTGTCAAGACCCCGGGAATCGACGTGCCCATGCGATCACTCAGCGGCGGAAATCAGCAAAAGGTCGTACTCGCCAAATGGCTTTTGTCCAACCGACTCCGGGTGCTGGTCGCTGAGACCCCTTCCCGTGGGCTCGATGTGGGTGCCAAAGCAGATGTTTATGAGGTCATCCGCGACGCCGCGGACCGCGGTGTCGGGGTCATGTTGCTTGCCGACACGCTCGAAGAAGCTATCGGGCTTGCCAATCGCATCATCGTGTTGCGTGATGGTCGGCAGACTGCCGAGATCGAGGCGCCGGCCAGTGCCAAGCCGGTCCCGGTGGATCTCATCGAGTGGATGGTGTGACGTGACCGTCGTAGCCGACACGGCGCCAATTCGGCTCTTGCGTCGTCGTCTAGCTCAATTGGCCCCCCTGGCCATGCTGGTAGCGCTGGTTGCCGGGGTCAGCCTGCTTGAACCAAGCTTCCTGAAAGCGGCCAGCCTCCGGACGCTTGCTGAGCAGTTTCCACTGATCTTTATGCTCTCTATGGGGCAGATGACCGTCATCCTCTTGGGCCGCATCGATCTGGCGAATGCAGCCGTTACCTCCTTCGCAGCAATCTTGATGGCGAAATGGGCCCCAGATCTCGGAACATTTGGAATCGTGGCTGTTATCGCCATCACGTCTGGGATCGGTGCACTTCACGGCTGGTTGCATATGCGGGCCCAGGTTGCCTCCTTCATGATCACCCTCGGTGGTCTTGGGGTGTGGTCGGGGCTGGCGCTCTTCATCTCCGAGGGACGGAGTCTCAGTGTCGACCCCGGCGTGGCGTCTAGGCTCTTCGACCGCACGTTGGGCATTCCGAACGCCGCTATTGCGGCTGTTGTCGTAGCCGTGGGCTACGCGTATCTGCTGGCAAATTGCACATTCGGCCGACGGCTCTTCGCAGTCGGCAACGGGCAGCGCCCGGCTTCGCTGTCTGGCGTTAACGCCGACCGGATTGTGCTGATCGGTTTTGCAATCTCTGGCTTTTTCTCCGGCCTGGCCGGGACCGTGCTCATTGCGTGGCTTGAGATTGCATCGCCGACAACCGCAAACTCGCTGCTGCTTCCGGCCATCGCGGCGGTAATCCTGGGCGGGACGGCAATTACCGGGGGTGTCGGAGGCGTAGGACGAACTCTGATTGGAACGCTGATAGTCGCTGTACTGCGAGTAGGCCTCGATGTCGCAGGTGTGGAGACCTCAATCCAGCCCGTCATATTTGGCATGCTCGCCATCGTTTCCGTAGCGGTGACCATCGATCGCTCGCGGCTCCCGGTGATCAAGTGATCCACACCCTCGATCGCCTTAGCGTCAACGAGATTTGCATCCGCGGATGGACTTCCATCGATCTCATAGAAAAGTGCGCAGAAAAGGGTATCCGTTGGGTGGCGCTTTGGCGTGACCGCGTCGAGAGTGCGGGCCTCGAAAGAGTTCGGTCATCTCTTGACGCCACTGGTATCGCAGTTTCGAGCCTATGCCGCGGCGGCATGTTCACCGCCACGACCTCGGCAAACGAGAAAGCCGCGATTGAGGATAATTTTCGGGCGATCGATGAAGCGGCCAAGCTTGGCGCGGCGTCGCTTGTTCTGGTTTGCGGCCCCGTAAAAGACCGAGACCTCCAGCGGAGCCGTAAGCAGGTGCGCGCCGGTATCGAGGCCGTCGCTGAACACGCTGCCTCGTGCGGCGTTCGACTGGCCGTTGAGCCGCTGCACCCGATGATGGTTGCCGACCGCTCGGTCATCGTCACTCTGGCTGAGGCGCTTGCGCTCGCTGTCGGATTCCCGAGCGAGAACGTAGGTGTGGCCCTTGACGCTTATCATGTCTTTTGGGATCCGGACGTCGAAGCCCTGATCGAGCAGTCGGCAGGCCGGACATTCTGCTACCAGATTTCCGACTGGATCCTTCCTATCCACGGCGGGCTTACCAGCCGAGGTCTTCCAGGGGAGGGCTTTATCGACCTTTGCAAACTTGGGGGGCTTGTTGATGCCGCTGGTTACTCGGGCCCTGTGGAGGTAGAGGTTCTCAGTAATCGGCTGTGGGCGCTGCCTCCTCAAGAGGCATTCGACGCTGTGGTGTCCTCATACGCATCGCTCCAACCCTATTGACCCATTGCGTCACAGCCGGGTTGACTGCTCGTCAATCTGGAGTGCGGGTCCCGTTGACTCGCGCATGACCACCTCCGCAGTCAAGGAGTGAGTCGCCGGCACCTCCTCTTCCTTGATTAGAGCCATCAGCGCGTCGAGGGCCCGTTGTCCTATCTCCTCGCGGGGACTGCGCACAGTCGTGAGCGCCGGGGTCAGATGCGCAGCAATAGAGATGTCGTCAAACGATGCGACCGAGACGTCACGGGGGATCGCAACGCCACGCTCGCGCAGCGCTTCGTAGACGCCGATCGCGAGAATATCGTTGAATGCCACGATCACCGTTGGGTTCGCTTCCAGTGCAAGGTCTACCGCCTTGTAGCCATCGACGATCTCCGTTCCACCGGCCACGACATCGCAATGCATCCCAAACGCCCCAGAGTCGATGACGGCTCGTGCTCGCTCGGCGTTCTGCCAACTGTGCTCGGGGCCTGAGACAAAGACAAGTCGTCGGTGGCCTAGCTTGTGAAGTTGGCCGATGAGCTCGCCGCAATCCCGGTAGGAGTCGACCGCAACCGACGTGATGCCCACGCCACGACTCAGCCGCGCCGTCATGACCAATGGCTGGAACAACTTTGCCGCCTGCGACAAGTTGCTGTCCGACATCCGTGGTGAGCACATCACCACACCATCGACATGGCGAGCGAGAGTTCCCAGCGCTCCCAGCTCCTCATCGGGATTTTCGCCGGTGTCGCTCAGCAGGGTCCTGTAACCCTTGGCCGTGGCAGCCCGGGATATCGCCCGCACCAACCGTCCAAAATAGGGATTCGCAAGATCTGGCACCATGATCCCGATTGCCCGAGAGGATCCGAATCGAAGATCCTGCGCCACCGGATTGGGTGTGTAGCCCAGCCGCTCGGCGGCTGCCTCAACCCGTGCCACCAAGATTGGATCAACAGATTGAATACCGCGGAGCGCCCGAGAAACCGTGGCCTCTGACACCTGGGCAACCCGTGCCACATCCGAGATTGTGGGCTTCCGGTTAGCCACCGCAGGAACTCCATCTAGGGTCGTCTTGTGCACAAAGTCTGACGCTGGGAGTCTAGCCGCGCAGATCATCGCGACCAGCAAAACGGAGAAAAGTCAAGCAACCGATTACTCACTCCTCGTCCTTGGCCGTTGAACGCTGGTTGGGCTGGCTGTCCCCCACAGATCAGCGCAGAGAACTGAGTCTTGACAACGGTGCGTTGGATAGGCTAGAAATCGATATCTGAACCGAGTTGCGTTGACTCAGCGTGCGTTGGCCGACATAAAGGAGAATGCTTATGCAAAACCCATACACTCCAAACCGCAGCCGATTGCAAGTGCTGTTGGCGCTGCTCGCTGTCATCTCGCTTGCTTTTGCCGCTTGCGGCAACGACGATGACGACCCTGCTGTCGGAAGCCCTGAGCAAACGACTACTGAAGCAACAGACACCGGCGAAGGCGACGCCGGTGAGCAAACGACTACTGAAGCAACTGACACCGGCGAAGGCGACGCTGGTGAGCAAACGACTACTGAAGCAACAGACACCGGCGAAGGCGACGCTGGTGAGCAAACGACTACTGAAGCAACAGACACCGGCGAAGGCGACGCTGCTACGGCAGGCGTATGTGCTCTTGATGAGGTGTCGTTGGTATTTTCGGGTCGGACGTTGGCGAATCCGTACTACGTGGCTGCCGATGCGGGTGCGCGGTTCTTTGCCGATTCGGCAGGTGCGCCCTATCAGTTCTTGGCCTCGGAGTCAGATTCGGCGCAGCAGTTGTCTCAGATCCAGTCGATTTTAGCTGTTGATGGGCCCTGCGTAGCTCTCAACGTGGACCCGAATGAGACCTCGATCGTACCCCAAATCCTCGAGACCGTGGAAGAGGCCGGTGCATGTATGGTGACTCAGTGGAGTCGTCCTGATGATTTGAGCCCGCTGGACTCGGACAATTGGGCTGCGCATGTCACTTTCAATGGTGTGGCTGGCGGCGAGGCCATCGCGACGGCGCTGTTTGAGGCGATGGGAGGCGAGGGCAATATCGTCGCGTTGCAGGGGATCTTGGACAACAGCGCCGCGCAGACTCGATTCGAGGGCTTGCAGAACGCGCTGGCGAAGTTCCCCAGAATCACCTTGCTCGACGATCAAACCGCTGGATGGCAGATCGATGAAGCCCAGTCGGTGACCGAAGCTTGGCTGGCCCAGTATGGCGATGATATTGGCGGCATCTGGGCCGCCAACGACGGCATGGGCATCGGGGCTGTGGAGGCGCTACGGGCTGCGGGCAAGGCCGGTGTCGTCCCCGTTGTTGGAATCGACGCCACCCCTGAGGGCCTGGCCGCTGTGGAGGCCGGAGAGTTTGCGGTCACGATCTCTCCCGACGCCCCCTACCAGGGTGGCATCGGACTTGCGATCTGCCACCAGGTTCTCACTGGCCAGCTCGACATCAACTCGGTGCCGGACGGACAGCGAGTCGCATTCCACGACGACGTGCTGATCGACGCCTCCAACGTTGGCGATTTCACCGGCGACCCTGATCCCGCTAACTACCAAGCCCTCTGGGACGACCCCTTCAGCCGAGCCAACACCCCCGCACTGTAGGAAGTGGTTCAAGCCCATCCTCCTGTCGGCATGTGGGCCCGCACCGCTGCGGTACCCCCTCCCCTCGCGGTGCGGGCCCACATGCCTAGGCCTTCTCGTTCCCTCCAGGCGACGGTCCTTGGTGCTCCCATGATGTCAGAACCAGCGTCGACGTGGAGACGGTCGTTTGGCCGAACTGGCCTAGAGGTTACCCAACTCGTCTTTGGCGCGGCCGCAATCGGGCAACCGGCAGAGCTTTGGGTGACGCAATGCGAACGCGGGTCGAGTGCACAGTCCTGTTCCAGGCTGCGCTGACCGCCAGGAATTCAAGGCTCCACGATTGTGATTCGCTACACATTTGGCGGTGCCGAACCCGAGATTGATCCACATGCAACCGTTGAAACCGACGTCGTAGTGATCGGCGACGTGACAATCGGCGCCCACAGTGTGATCGGCAGCCGCGCGGTTTTGCGCGCCGATGATGCCCCCATCTCTATCGGTGACGGTGTTGTGATCGGACCACGTTGCGTTGTTCACGTCACTCCCGGTCGTCCGACTACCATCGATTCTTCGGCCATTATCGGCACTGCCGTCCACATTGAAGGGTGTCACATCATGGCCAGCGCGGTTATTGGCGACGGAGCTATCGTCTTGGCTGGGGCGGTTGTGGGCCTAGGAGCAGTAGTCGCGCCCCGCTCGACTGTGACTAGTGGCACCATCATTGAGGCTGGACGACGGGTGGCAGGCACACCGGCAACCAACGGGAGCGCACATTGAAGGCAACCCGCAATTATGACTACGTCATCGTGGGTGGCGGTACCGCAGGTTGTGTCCTGGCGGCGCGACTTAGTGCCAATTCCGATGTCTCCGTTCTGCTCATCGAGGCCGGAAAGCGCGACCGGCACCCCCTGATCCATATTCCCGCCGGCTTTGCCAAGCTGACCGCCGGTCCTTACGACTGGGGATTCTCAACCGGTCCCCAGTTGCACTGCCAAAACCGTGCTATCCCGTACGCGCAGGGGAAGGTGCTTGGTGGAGGAGGTTCGATCAATGCCCAGGTATTCACCCGCGGAGCCCCTGAAGACTATGACCGTTGGAGCAAGAAATACGGCTGTACCGGCTGGAGTTTTGCCGAGATTCAAAAGTACTTCATCCGCTCGGAAGGCAACAGCAGGCTGGGTGCTCCATGGCACGGAACCGATGGCCCTCTGGGAGTCTCAGACTTTCTCCAACTCCACCCGCTGACGGAGGCGTTTATTGAGGCTGGCAAGCAGGCCGGTATCCCCGAGACCCGTGACTTCAACGGAGAGTCGCAGCTAGGCGTGGGTGCGTACCAGATCACCAACCGCAACCGCAAACGTTGCAGTGCCGCCACCGCTTACTTCAAGCCAGCCGAACATCGCCCCAACCTAAAAGTGGAACTCGAAAGCCATGTGTTGCGGCTCATTCTCGACGGGTGCCGGGTCGTCGGTGTCGAAGCGACGGCTCGGGGAAGCAAGATCGCCTACAAAGCTGAACGGGAGGTGCTCATGGCTGCCGGTGCCATCAACACGCCCAAAATTCTGCAGTTGTCAGGAATTGGTGACCCCGCAGCGCTGGGTAGAATCGGCATTGAAACCGCCATCGTATCGCCGTACGTAGGCCAGAACCTTCAAGACCACTGCGACCTCGACATCGTTTACTCGCTCCGGAAAAAGCTGTCCTTCGATCGCTTGCTTCAGGTCCGACTGGAGAGCGTCGGAGCGCTCCTGCGCTATGCATTCGGTCGGCGTGGCCCGCTCACCTCAACGGTCGTAGAGGGCGGTGCCTTCACCTACGGCGACGACGCTGCTCCGACACCGGATTTGCAGTTCCATTTTCTCCCCGCCGCGGGGGCTGAAGCGGGAATCACCTCCACTGAGCCAGGATATGGATGCACACTCAATAGCTACTTCGTACGGCCCCATAGCCGGGGTTCGGTACAACTAGCCTCCTCTGATCCCATGGCTCAACCCGTAATTGACCCGAATTACCTCGCCGAGGAGTATGACGTGGAAATCAGCATCGCAGGTATGCGCCAGATGCGAGAAATCATGAACCAGCCCGCTTTCTCGAAATACGTCCAGGGCGAGCATCACCCGAGTTCGTCCTACGGGAACTCCAAAGACGAGTTGATACGTTATGCCCGGGACTTTGGACGGACCGCGTACCATCCCGTCGGCACCTGCGCGATGGGATCGGGGAACGAGTCCGTGTGCTCGCCTGATCTCATGGTTCGCGGGGTAGAAGGCCTTCGGGTTTGTTGTGCATCCGTGATGCCAGATCTCGTCAGCTCCAACACTCAAGCCGCCACCATCATGATCGCAGAAAGGGCATCAGACATGATCCTTGGGGATGCCTAAGTCTTGTCCCTTAGGTCTTGCCCTTCGTACTAGCAATCTGTCAAATGCAGCCTGTTCAGCGAACAAAGTTGCGCTGGGCGGTTCGTTCCTGTTGCCCCGCCGTGGGCTACGGGACTCGTGGGCGATAACAACGCGACTGGTTGCCACAGCCGGGGAAGGCGATGCTCATATGAGATAGATGCCGGGGGTGGCGGCGTATCCTGTCGCATGGCGACTGTCTAGCGACGTCTACAGACCGGCGGCAACACGTGTTCAGCACACTGTGGTCTGCTTGAACAAAGATAGCCCGGTGAGATTCGGCCTGCTGTTGACTTCGGTACACGACCGGTCGGTGCCTGTGGACCGACAGATCGCCGAACACCACGAGCTGATATCAGTTGCCGTGGATCACGGGTTCGACCTCGTCGTGGCGGGCCAGCATTTTGCCGCGCCCACGCTGCGCTACCTCCAGCCCATCCCGTATCTGACCTCGATTGCCATGCAGTTTCCGACTGTCGAAGTCGCCACCGGCATCCTGCTGTTGCCCTTGCACCATCCACTCACCATTGCGGAGGAAGTGGCCACCATGGATGCGGTGACCGGCGGGCGGGTGATCATGGGAGTGGGGATCGGCTACAGCCAAGACGAATTCGATGCCTTCGGCGTAGACCGCACCACTCGAACTGAGCGATTCGAGGAGTCGGTGGAGATCATCAGAGCGCTGTGGACTGGACAGCCGGTCAACCACCATGGCCGCTTCTACCAGCTCGACGACGTCGAGTTGTCCACCCTTCCGGTCCGGCAGCCCCACCCTCCGATCTGGGTCGGTGCCCAGGTGGAGGCCTCGGTGCGCCGTGCCGCCCGGGTGGGCGACGCCTGGTACGCCGCACCGTTCCCGACACATCGGGAGCTCGTCGACCTCTTTCAGGCGTACCGGGAAGAGCGGGCGGCCTATGGCAATCGAGCGCTAACAGCCATCCCGGTCCGTCGGGAGGTCTACATCGCCGACAACCCGGCCGAAGCCGAAGCGGCGGTGTCATCGGGGGCGGCCTCGCGCTATGGCACGTATCGCTCGTGGGGGCTCGACGTGGACGACGGCCTCGGCCACCGCGACTGGCTGGACGATCGGTTCGTGCTCGGCAACCCCTCCCAGGTGGCCGAGGGGCTCTCCTACCTCATGGAGCAGGTCGAGCACTCGCACTTCATCTACAAACCGCAGTGGCCCGGATACGACCATGCCCACGCCATGGCGCAACTCAAGCGGTTCGGCGCCGAGGTGGTCCCGCTATTGTCCGGCTAGCTCGGTAACCGAAAGCCCCAACTACCGAAAGCAGAGTCTATGGGATCGGACAACACGCCCTACCACGGTCCAAAGATCGGCCTCTGTCTGCCCTATGAAGGCCCGGCCACGGCTCAGGACATCGTAGACGTCGCGAAAGCCGCAGAGTTGGCCGGGCTGGACTCGGTGTGGGTGGGCGACCACATCGCCTTCCCGGTGGAGTTCTCCTCGCCGAACCCCACCACGGCCGACGGCAAGTATCCGTATCCCACCGACAACCCCCGGATGGAGGCGCTCACCACCTTGGCCTTTGTTGCTGGGGCGACGTCCACCATTCGGCTCGCGGTCAACGCCTGCGTGCTTCCCCAGCGCAACCCCGTGATCGTCGGCAAGGCCGTGGCCACCCTCGACTACCTGTCGGGGGGACGGGTGATTTTCGGGGTGACGCTCGGTTGGCTTCGCGAGGAGTTCGAAGCCCTTGGCGCCGACTATCCCCGGCGTCGCCAGGCGCTGGAGGACGGCATCCAGATCTTGCGCGCACTGTGGGAGCAAGAGCATCCCTCCTATGAGGGGAAAACCCACTCGTTTCCGCCTCTCAACATGAGGCCCAAGCCGGTGCAGTCGCCGTTGCCCATTCTTTTGGGCGGCCACTCCCGGCCCGCGCTTCGCCGGGCCGCAGCGGTGGGAGACGGCTGGCTGGCTTCGCGGATGACTCCGGAGGGCTTGCGGGAGCATGTGAGCTTCTTGCGCCAAGAGCGCAAGCAATCGGCCCGAGCCGACCAGCCGTTCACCGTGGCCACCACCTGGCCATCGGCGATGGGGGGTCACAACCCGAACGTGCTCGACTTGACCGATCGGGAAGCCACGCTCGGAACTCTGACTGAGTTGGGCAAAGCCGGGGCCGATGCCATCAACATGGTGGTCGTCTCGTACGATCCCGCCGAGACCCTGGAGGCCGCCGAAGCCCTGGGCCAGCATTTGGGTTCAGGCCAATAGGGTTCAGGCCGAGCCGACCACCCCTGCCTCCATCAAGGCCGCGATTTCCTCTCGGCTGTAGCCCGCTTCGGCCAGGATCTCCTCGCTGTGCTGGCCCAGCACCGGTGGGGGGCCGGTGATCGCGCCGGGGGTGTCGTGCAGGCCGATCACCGGGCCCAACTGGGGAATCTCGCCGAGGGTGGCGTGTTCCACCGACTGCACCAGTCCGGCCTGCTGCACCTGGGGATGGTTGAGGATCTGCGAAAAGGTGTGGACCGACCCGAACAGCCCGCGGTGTTGGTTGAACGACTCCTCCCACTCGGCGCTGGTCCGGGTTATGAAGATGCCTTGCAGGTACTCGGTGAGCTCAACCCGGGCGTCCACCCGCTGCTGGTTGGTCAGGTAGCGCTCGTCGGTGGCCAACTCCGGCTCGCCGATGGACTGGCAGAAGCGCTCCCACCCGTCTGCGCCGCCCCATACCCCGGCCACGATGTAGCCATCGGCGGTTTGGAAAGCCTCATAGGGCACCACCACGCTGTGAGCGCTGCCGTAGCGCTCCGGATCATCGCCGTCCACCCAGTGCGAAGCCAGACGGGTGGTCAGCGACGACATCAGAGCAAACAGCATCGAGACGTCGATCATCTGGCCCTTGCCGGTTTGCTGTCGGGCGAACAGCCCGAGCATGACCGCTTGGGCGCTCACCAAGGCTCCAGTGAAGTCGGCCATCGGGACACCGACCAGGTTGGGTCCCCGGTCAGGCTCACCGGTCACCGACATCACCCCCGAGACCGCCTGGACCACCGGATCGGTTCCCGGGAAGGGGGCCAGCGGACCATCGGAGCCGAAGGCGGTGAGGGAGACATACACGATCTGATCGTTGATGGCCGACAGGGCGTCGTAGCCGATGCCAATCTCGTCGGCGACACCGGGCCGGTAGCTGGTGAACACCACATCGACGGTGGCGGCCAGCCGGTAAACGGCCTCGAGCCCCTCGGGTTTGCGCATGTCTATAGCGAGGCTGCGCTTGCCCCGGTTCCAGATGAGGAATAGGGCGCTCTCCCCATCGACGAACGCGGTTCCGACACCTCGGCTGCCGTCGCCGTGGGGGAGGCTCTCCACCTTGATGATGTCGGCCCCGTAGTCCCCCAAAATCATGGTGCCGTAGGGGCCGGCCATGTGACGGGTGAAGTCCAACACTCGGATGCCATCGAGGGGCCTCGTCATGCGAGTCCTCCTGAGAGGTCTTCACCGACGAGCTTGCCTAAGCCGACTTCGGCCAGGACCTCGTCGGTGTCGGCACCGAGGTCGGGGGGTGGCGGCAGGTCGGCGAGGTCGGGTTGAGCAGCCTCATCAGGATCGGAGGAGAGCTGCACCGGCGAGGCCGCCATTTGGGCCCGGCCTCCAGGAACCTCGGTTCCCCGCAGAACCCGATTGAGCTGGGCGTGCTCACTGTTCACTGCCTCACTAAGGGTCAGAATCGGGGCGAACGGGATCTCTGCCTCGTCGAGAAGGCGGTTCCACTCGTTGAAAGTGCGGCGGCTGAAAGCCTCGGCAATCAGCGGGAACTCGTCGTCGTAACCGAAGTCCATGCTGTGGGTCCACTCACCCCGCGATCGGAGTCCGTCCAGCCCGGCCAAGTCGCAGAATCGCTCCCAGGCGATCTTCTCCAGCGGGCAGATGAGCAGCGCCCGGGCGTCGGAGGCGGCGTACATGGAGTAGCGGGAACCGAGCGAGCGGTACTCGTGCCAAGGCTCGTCGTTGTTGGCCCAGGTGTTCACGTCGCGCCAGTTCCACCACAGCGCGGTGTTCCAGATGGAGGTGTGCACGAACTGCGGCCCGCCACCCCGGTCTCGCTTCACGATGGCGGCCAGCACCCCCATGGCGCCGAAGACGCCGGCCAGCAGCACGCCGGCTGAGCGCCATCCGACCCTGGTCTGGGGCTGGCCGTCGTTCCACTCAATGTCGACCCGTCCGGCCAGCGCATCCATGTTCTGACCATGGGCCTTGTACTCGGCCCACGGTCCCGTCAATCCGTAGCCCGAGATCACGCAGTACACCAGCTCAGGGTTGGCCTCGAGCAGGGTGTGGAAGTCCAGGCCCCGGCGGACGGCGTCCTTCGGGCGGGAGCCGACGATTACCGCATCGGCCCACCCGGTGACCCCGGCCACCACGTCGGGCCAGTGGGGCGAGCGGGTGCTCACGGCGATGCTGCGGGTGCCGGGGTTGAGGGCGAGGTGCAGGTCGCTGATCCCGGCGATCTTGGGCTCATTTCCCCGATTGCCGTCGCCCTGAACAGGGTGTTCGACCTTGATGACGTCGGCGCCCATCTCCACCAGGAGGTGCGAGGCCAGCGGGCCCGACATGTGGGTCGAAAAATCCGCGATGCGAAGCGGCTCCGGCTGGGTCATGTCAGCTTGGTCCGAGGATGGCCAGGATCTGGCGCGACTGACACAGAAGCGTGCCGTCGGGTGCCCAGATGTCCAGGTCCCAGTCGAGGTAGCCGCCCCGCACCAGCCCGGTGCGCGACCGCAACAGCACCATGTCGTCGGCCTGCACGGTGGACAGGTCGGCCCGGAAATACGTGGTGTGGTCGAGAGTGGCGGTGGTGTACATGCGGTCAAGGCGCACCCACCAGCCCATCATCCCGATGTCGCCGATCATCAGCAGACCGGGGGCGTCTATAGGGCGGGCCTGGGTAAAACCAGCCCAACCCACTCGCTCCATAGGCCCATCGGGGGCGGTGAACGGTTTCGGTCCGAGTCGGTCTTGCATGATCACGTTGTCGCCGTACGGAAAGGCGAATTCGGGGACAAATCCGTCCGTCTCCCGTCCTGGGGTGGGCGGTGCCACCTCGGGCATGGGCAGTTCGTCGAACTCCGGGCTGGGCCGGTCAGTGGCGAAGCTGGCCAACGCGGCGGCGATCAGCTTGCCCTGTTGCACCACTCTGGCCGCCGTGCTTACGAGGGTACGGCCAGTGCGCAGTACTTCGGTCTGCACCTCATAGTCGCCCTCGCCCGGTGCCCGCAGCAGATGGGCGGTAAACGACAGCGGCCGGTATTGGGGGTCGGCGACCGTGGCCGAGAGTCCGGCCATCAATTGCGCCTCCACGAGCCCGGCGGGAACACGGCCCGAGGCCATCCACGACGGGGGAGTGGCGGTGCGGAAAAGGCCATCGCCCAACGGAGTGTGGGCGATGGCCTCGTCGAATGAAGCTGATGTCACATGGCCTCCAATGCCTCGGCGACCTCATCGGCCACGGGAGCCAGCGAAGCAGGAATGTCCTCGATGGGCATAGGCGGGACTTCGGCCAGCGCGGGTATGACCTCGCGGCCCATGATGTCGAGATAGTCGATCACCTCGTCTATGTGCATTTCGGGCCATTGGGGCTTGACCACGAACGGGTCTATCGGCAGTTCTCGGGCCACCTCGGTGAAGTGGTCGATCACCTCTTGGGCCGTGCCAACGGCCACCGAGCCTTTCACCTCGTCGAAGAAATTGTTCACGAGAGCTTCCTCATCCAATATGTCGAGCTCCTTGCGGGCGTAGGTGAGATAGCGGTCTTTGCTGACTTCCACAAAACTGGCGATGGCCTCCTCGGTTGTGGCGCCGACGAAGGCGTTGCGCCGCAGGGGTTGGTGGCCCATCGGCTTGCCTCGTTCAGCAAATCCGGCGGCCATGATGCCCAAACGGACTCGCATCTCTTCGATGTCGTATTCGGGCGGGATGATGAAGCGGTCGCCCACTCGACCAGCCCGCCGAGCCCCCTTGCGGGAGTGTGCTCCCATCCAGATGGGGGGATGGGGCTGCTGCACGCATTGGATATGAGGGGTAGCTCCCCGGATCTGCCAATGCTGGCCGTGGTAGTCGAAGTCCTCCATGGCCCAGCACAGCTTCATGATGTCGAGGCATTCGTCGAACAGGCTCACCCGCTTGTTGAATGGGATATTCATCAAGTCGAACTCTTCGCTCCGGTATCCGAGTCCTAGGCCGATGTCCAGCCTTCCCCGGGTAACGATGTCGAGGGTGGCCAGTTCCTCGGCCAGGATCACCGGGTGGTACTTGGGGGCCAGGAGCACGGTGGCGGCCAGCCGCACGTTGTCGTCAATCTCAGCGGCCAGGCGAGCCAGGAGGGGAACCGGCTGTAGCCAGCGCAGGTCGCCGTACAAGAAGTGCTGGCCGATGACGAAATGGCTGAGACCGTTGCGCTGTCCGGCCTCCACTTGGCGCAGGATGCCGTCGAACTGCTCGATCGGGTCAACCTCACGCGGCACGTCGCTGATGATCATGCCGAACTGCATGGGAGGCTCCTAGACAGTGATGCCGTAGAGCTCGGCGGCGTTGTCCTGGAGCACTCGTCGCCGGATATGGGGGTCGACGTCGGCCAGCACTCGGGCGAAATGCTCCCGGGTGGACGGGTACAGGCACGTCGGGTGGGGGACGTCGGTCTCCACCAGCACGTTGTTGACCCCGACTTCTTCGATGAGCTTGGCCGGGGCCGATTTCTCGAACCAGAACATGACCCAGATGTGGTCGTTGAAGTACTCCCGGGGCCGACGGGCGTTGAGGGCCACCTCGTGGGCCTCGGTGACCATCTCGTCGTACTGGTACTCGAGGGCTTCGAGGATGAACGGGACCCAGCCGATGCCGCTCTCCGCCGAGACGACTTTGAGGTTGGGGTAGCGGTCGAACAAGTCGCTCATGCACAGGTTGACGATGATGCGCACGTTGCTCATGTACATCTGGGTGGCGTGGATGGCCAGCCGCCGCTGGTGGTCGAACTGGCCCCACCAGGTCTTGGGGGCGGAGGGGATGGGACGGGGCAGATCCTCAGGGCCGACCTTGCCGCCCACTCGGGCCTGTTGGAAGCGGGCGCCCCGGATGGTCTCCATCTCGGCCCGGCTCATGCCGGCACCGATGTGGAAGTTGGCCACCGCCCCCGTTTGGTTGAACACGTCCCACATGGGCTCGAAATAGGGCTCCCACAGCTCGGGAAGGCCCACCATCTCGGGTTTGTCGGAGAGGGTGAACCCGGTGATGCCCTTGTCCAGCAGTCGGGTCATCTCAGCCACGGTGAATTCCATGTCCCAGATGGGGAGCATGGCCTGGGGGAATAAGCGGCCGTTGGACTCGTGCTGCACGTCGACGAAGAAGTCGTTGTAGATCTCCAGAACCATCCGCCGCTGGGCCAGTTCCTCGATGGCGAAGACGTGGTTCGAGGAGAAGCCGACGCCATTGGGGTACAGGATCTGGGCATGGACCCCCATCTCGTCGCATAGCTCGAGTCGTTCCTTCACCGCCCAGGCACTGGTGTCGATGATGTCGAAGGGCTGGACCACATGGCTGCCGAGGATCTTCTCGTGGCCGGTCTGGATGGTGTTGCCGCCGGTGCTGGCCCACAGCTCGCCGTCGAGGTACCAGGCGGTGACGCCGTTGACGGTCTTCTGCACCGGTACCCGGTCTTGCATTGCTGCCGGGGCCCGCGATGTCCACAGCTCGGGCGGCTCGGTGAAATGGGAGTCGCAGTCGATGATCTTCAAGCCGTCAAGCGGGTCGTGTGGGTCCATAGCGTTCTCTCTCGTGGGCCTTCTTAGGTAGGCGCTGTCGCGAATAGTAGGTTCTCGCCGTTCGGGTAGCATCCCTGCCCGTACAGATTGGAACTAGCGGCCGGCGACGCGGCTGCGTCGCTTGGGGGTTGATATGGGAGTGCTGGAAGGACGGGTGGCAGTGATCACCGCGTCCGGCTCGGGAATGGGTCGGGCTGCTGCTCTCCGCATGGCCGGCGAGGGCGCCCATGTGGTGGTGGCCGATATCCGCGGCGAAGCGGCTGGGGAGACAGTGGATCTGATAGCGGCGGCCGGGGGATCGGCCAGCTCGTTCGTGCTCGATGTCAGCAACGTGGCCCAGATCGAGGCGCTGATGGCCGAGGTCGGCTCTATCCACCACAAGATCGACGTGCTCTATGCCCACGCCGGCATTCCCGGTCCCGCCGGGCTCGACATGAGCGAGGCCGACTACGACGAGACCGCGGCCATCAACATGAAGTCGGCCTTTTTCACCGTTGCCCGGGCCGTGCCCTTGTTGGAGGCGTCGGGCAATGCATCGGTCATCCTCACTGCCTCGACGTCGGGCGTGGTGGGCTCTCCGTTCTCGCCGCTCTACTCGATGACCAAGGGGGCAATCGTCACGTTCGGGAAATCCCTGGCCCTGGCGCTGGCCCCCAACGTCCGGGTGAACGTCATCTGCCCCGGCCCGGTAGACACCCCCATGCTGCCGTTGTTCTTCGGGCGGGAGCCTGGTACCGACGTCAAGCCCCTCATGAAGGAGTTCCTGGAGACCTCGGTGCCGCTGCAACGCCCGTCCCAACCCGAGGAGATCGCCGAAGTGGCCCTGTTCTTGGCCAGCGACGCCAGCAGCTTCGTGACCGGGGTCACTTTGCCGGTCGACGGCGGCTACCTGGCACGATGACACAGTGAGCGTCATGGGGATTTTCTTGCCGGTCGATGGCGGCTGCCTGGCGCGGTGACGAAGTGAGCGCCGGAAGGTTCGTCGGACAGCGCATTCTCCGCCGAGAAGACCGGCGGCTCACCGCCGGACGGGGCACCTACATCGCCAACATGGGAGTGCCGGGAATGCTTCATGCCCGGTTCGTCCGCAGCAGTGTGGCTAGAGGAGTGATTCGGAGCATCGACAACAAGGCGGCCGAGGCCCATCCTCGCGTTGTCGATGTGCTGACCGCCGCAGAGCTGAATCGGTTGGCCGGGCCGATGTTTGCCGCGTTGATCGGCGACCAAGTGCCCTATCCGCCGCTGCGGGCTCTTGCCGATGGGGATGTCCGCTATGTGGGCGAGCCCATCGCCGTGGTGGTGGCCGATAGCCCCTATGCCGCCTGGGATGCGGCCGATCTGGTTGAGGTGGACATCGAGCCGCAGATACCGGTGATCGGAGCGCAGGCCGCACTGGACAACGCATCCGAACTGGTCCATCCCGAACGCGATTCCAACGAGGCCCAGTCGATGCCGTCAACCGAACCGCCGGACCTGGACGCGGTGTTCGAGTCGGCCGCCCATGTGGTGACCCGCACGTTCACCCAGTCGAGGGCCACCAACGCGCCGATGGAGCCCCGCGGCATTATCGCTAGCTGGACGCCGTTTGCCGACACCCTCCAAGCATGGGTGTCGTCGCAAAACCCCCACGAATACCACGTCCACTTCGCCAACCTGCTCGGGATCGCCAATCACCAGGTTCATGTGCGCATGGGCGATATTGGCGGCGGGTTCGGCCAGAAGATGATGGTCACCCGGGATGAGGATTGCATCGTGCTGGCCAGCCGGTATCTGGGCCGGCCGATCAAGTGGATCGAGGACCGCAGCGAGAACCTGATCGCGGCTAATCAGGCTCGGGCCGAGGTGCTCGAAGTATCGATGGCGCTGGACGACCAAGCTCGCATACTCGGTTGTCGGGTGCGCCATGTGGAAGACGTCGGTGCCTATGCAGTGGGGGGGCACAGCAGCGCATCAGGCAACTTGGCCCGCTTCTTTCCCGGCCCGTACCGGATCCCGGTCTACGGGTTCGCCAGCCGGTCGGCCTACACCAACACCGTGGGGCGGGCCGCCTACCGGGGTCCCTGGCTGTCGGAGACCACTGCTCGGGAGCAGATGATGGACCATGTGGCCCGTGAACTGGGCATTGACCCCCTTGATCTGAGACGCCGCAACACGGTCACTGCCGACGAGCTTCCCTACACCACCGCCACCGGAATGGTGTACGAGAACGTGTCGCTACGGGAGTGCCTGGACCAGGCCGCGGAAATGGTGGACTACGACGAATTCCGCCAGTGTCAGCGGGACGCTCGACAAGAGGGCCGCTACCTCGGTTTGGGCATCAGCTCTTATGTGGAGCCATCGGGCATGGCGTGGGCTTCGTTGGCCACCGAGCAGGTCTCGCTCCGGATTGATCCGGGCGGCAAGGTGCGCATCCTCATGGGCAGCGGGGACCACGGGCAGAGCCTGGCCACCACCATGTCGCAGTTGGTGGCCGAGCATCTGGGGTGCGCACTGGATGACATCGAGTTCATGCAGGGCGACACCACCGCCACTCCCTTCGGAGCCGGCACCGGGGGCAGCCGATCAGCGGTTATCGGCGGCGGGGCGGCTATCGGCGCGGCTCGTCACCTGCACAACAAGGTGGTGGAGATTGCCGCCCACCATTTGGAAGCGGCCATAGCCGACATAGAGGTGAGCGATGGGGTGGCCTCGGTGGTGGGCACGCCGGCCCGCCAGGTCACGCTGGCCGAGATTGCCGGGATGGCCTACCGCAGCACCGACCTGCTGCCTCCGGGCATGGAGCCGGGTCTGGAGGCCAGCCACCGTTATCAGCCGCCCAACGTGTTCACGTTCTCCAACGCCACCCACATCTGCATTTGCGAGGTGGACATCGAGACCGGCCTGGTCAGTCTGGAGCGTTTCGTGGTCAGCGAGGACTGCGGGCGCATGATCAACCCCATGGTCGTGGACGGCCAGATAGCCGGCGGCGTCGTGCAGGGAATCGGCGGCGTACTGTGGGAGAACATGGCCTACGACGACCAGGGCAGCCCCCTGGCATCGACCTTCATGGACTACCTCATACCCAGCGCCCCCGAACTCCCGCCCATCGAGTGCGGCCACATCGAGACGCCGTCGAACACCGAGGGCGGCTTCAAGGGGATGGGGGAGGGCGGCACCATCGGAGCCCCCGCTGCGGTGGCCAATGCGGTGGCCGACGCTCTGGCCCCCCTCGGCTTGCAGGTGGAGACCTTTCCCCTCGGTCCCCGCGAAGTCTTCGAACTCATCCGGAGCGCTCGGCAATGAGCAAGGGCATTTCCATCGGCAGCGGGTCGGCGTATTCCACCGATCGGCTCGACTGGGCCCAGGAGCTGGCCGACAGCGGGCTGGTTGATCACATGGGATTCGACTGCCTGGCCGAGCGGACCATGGCGCTAGCCCATGTGCGCCGCCTGGATGACGAGACCACCGGTCACGATCAGCGCATTCCCGAACTCATGCGCCGCTTTGCCGGGTTCTTGGGGCGAGGCGGGAAGATGGTAGGCAACTTCGGCGCGGCCAATCCTGCTGCGGCGGCCGACGATGTATTGAGGGGTTTGAAGCTCAACGGTGTCACCGGGGTGCGGGTCGGGGTGATCCACGGCGACGACGTGCTCGACCATGTGCTCGATCAGGATCTGGAGCTGCCCGAGATGGGGGTGACCGCCCAGGCCATCGCCGCCCGGGTGGTGTCGGCCAACGCCTACATTGGGGCCGATCCCATCGTGGAACTCCTGGACGAAGGAGCGCAGTTCATCCTCGGCGGCCGCATCGCCGACCCTTCGCTCTATGTAGGTCCAATCGCCTATGAGATGGGCTGGGCGCTGGATGACTGGGACAAGATGGGCACCGCAACCCTGGTTGCCCACCTGCTGGAGTGCGGCACTCATGCCACCGGTGGGAACTACGTCGATCCTCCCTACCGGGTGCTCGACGACATCGTCCACCTCGGATTTCCTCTGGCCCACGTGAGCGAAGACGAGCTGATCATCACCAAGCTGGAGGGCACCGGCGGGGCGGTGGACATCGGCACCATGAAGACCCAGCTGGCCTACGAGATCCACGACCCGGCGGCCTACCTCACCCCAGACAGCACCGCGGACTTCACCCAAGTGTGGGTGGAGGAGATCGGCCCTGATCGGGTGCGGGTCGGTGGTGCGACGGGTCGTCCCCGCCCCGACACGCTCAAGGTACTGGTTGGCGTAGACGAGGGATGGAAGGTGGTGACCGAGATCTCCTACGGCGGCCCGGGCTGCGTTGAGCGGGCCCACCTGGGCGCCGAGGTGGTGGCCAAGCGGTTGGAGCCGTTTCAGTCGGGCATCGACGAGATCCGTTATGACCTCCACGGAGTGAGCGCTCTGTTCGAGGGCCAGCTTCCCGGCGGCGAACCGGCCGAGGTCCGCCTGCGCATCGCGGCCCGCTGCGATGACCGGGAAACCGCCGATGCGGTGGCTTTCGAGGGCCAGTTCCTATGGATGGGCCCGGCAGGTGGCGGCGGAGTCAACACCCAGATGGCCCCGGCCATCGGGGTCACCCCTGCGCTGTTGCCCCGCGAGGATGTGAAGCTGATCACCGAGGTCATCGACGCATGAAGCTGCGAGAGTTCGCTTACAGCCGCTCCGGCGACAAGGGCGACATCTCGAACCTCTGCGTATTCGTCTACGACGACGACAATTGGGATGTACTGCGACGCGAGCTCACTGTAGACAAGGTCCGGGAGAAGTTCGGCGGCCTGGTCAAGGGCGAGATCACCCGCTACGAACTTCCCGGCACCAAGGGCCTGAACTTCGTGATGACCGAGGCCCTGGGCGGAGGAGTGTCCCGCAGCCTGCGCACCGACCCCCACGGCAAGTCCTACCAATCCCTAATCCTCGACATCGACATAGACGCCGACACCGAGATCAAGCGGTAGCTTGGTTCATGACCATCGCTGCCGCTCGCGCAGTGGGCACGCTAGTGGTGATTGTGTGGGTCGGGGCTGTCTTGGGCGGTTGTGGAAGCGATGGCGATGAAGTGGGGTCATCATCGGTGGCTCAGCCATCGGTTGAAGGTGAAGTCGAGACTGGCGTTGTCGAAGACAGCTCTGAAATTCCGGTGGCGTCCGGAGTCTTCCCGGTCACCGGATGGGCAAGAGTCCAGTTTCCCGATTCACTGGTGGGGCCGCATTTGATTGCCGCTTGGTCCGGCAGCGAATTGCTGCTGTGGGGTAGCCAGGCCGGTCTTGGGTTTGCCTACAACCCGGAGACAACAAAGTGGCGGCAGCTAGCTGCCAGTCCCAGGCCTGCAATGTACGGCACTGCGAGCGCCCAAACCGATGGCGAGGTCATCGTCTTCTGGGGGCCCTCGGTGTCCGCCTATGACCTGCAAACTGACACATGGCGCTCACTACCCGACGCACCGACCACCAGTGAGTTTTCTGCCGACATCCTCTGGAATGGCACTGAAATCCTGCTTGTGACTGGAGACAGAGTCGCTGTCTATCGCCCCATGACAGACGCCTGGGAGTTGGCCGCCGCGCCACCAACTCCCCTGGGACGTAACCGCGAAGCTGCATGGACTGGCGCTGAGCTTGTCCTTTGGCCAACAGAAACATCACGAGCGACGAAAAGGGGACTCGCCTACAACCCCATTGAGAACACCTGGAGAACGCTGCCCGATCCGCCCGCATGGCCGGCGATGCCCGATGTGGTTTGGACCGACGAAGAGCTCATTGTGTGGGGCGGTCTTCCCGGCTCCGCGAATGTCGGCTACTCAGAGCGTGCAGTCGGTTCGGCGTACGACCCTTCGACAAATGTGTGGACTGCAATGCCTGAACCTCTTCCCGAACCAGAAAGCTATGAAGGCAACTTGGGGAGCCAGACGCTGATATGGACTGGAACCGAGCTCATCGTCTCGACTGGCCACTTGGGAACCGGCCTCGGCACAGCGGAGTCCTTGCTTCTGAGCTACCAGCCCCGTAACGAGACCTGGGAACTCTTGGGAATCTCACCAGTTTCGGGGTACAACGCCACAGGCATGGTGGCAGGCGACCGACTGGTGTTATTCGTCGTTGACGCGCTCTTCGTCTCTGAGCCCCAATGGGGTTCCCTGGACAGCAACGAGTCGCAAAATGAAGCCGCTGGAGCCGAATCCGTCGTGGAGCCCGACCTGGCATCTGAAGCTGAGATCGCCGGAGTGTTGCTCAATGGCGACCGGTATCTCGTGAGAGCTCGGCCAGCGCTCTCGGACACTGTCGAGGGGACCTACGCGGTAATTGTGATTGACCTAGAAGACGGCGAGGCGCCGATTGAGGGCCCGGTCGTGGGCATCGCGACTTTCCACCCTGCGAGAACGACTCCGAGAGCTTTCTATGGTCGGGACGATCTGGTTGTCGTAGCTTCCGGGAACTGGAACATGCTTCTCAGCATCTATGACGACGTCATCGCAGAGCTGGGAGAATCAGCGAACTCGGTCCTGTTGGATTCGATCATCGCTCATGAACCGCCCCACGAATCGGGCCTCCCGGGATTCGAGCTCCGGGCGCCGTTGCGGTGGGCCGACGATAACGAGGTCCCCTCGCAGATGATGGTCTCGTATCCCGACTTCGTAGTCAGACGCGGTTGCAGCAGATCCGCGGTTGCCTGTAGCACCGACAAATCAGTCGAGGTTGTACCAAAGGAAAAGGTTTTCTCACCTCATCACGAGTGGCCCGGCAACGCGGTGGAGATCATCAGATTGCCCTGAGGCGCCCTTTTCCCGGTCAGTTGGTGGCGAGGTGTTCTCGGAGCTCGACTTTGCGGATTTTGCCGGTGACGGTGCGGGGGAAGGTGTCGACGGCGATGAACTCGTCGGGGACCTTGATCTTGGCCAGGCGGTGGCGGCACCAATCCTGTAGTCCGTCGAGCGTTTCCTCCGGTCGCAGCTCGACGAAGGCCACCGGGCGCTCGCCCCATTCGGGGTCGGGGCGACCGACCACCGCCACTTCGGCGACAGCCGGGTGGTCATAGAGCACCGCTTCGATCTCGCTGGGGTAGACGTTGACGCCGCCGCTGATCAGCATGTCTTTGGCCCGGCCCACGATGTATAGGTAGCCGTCGTCATCGAATCGACCTAGGTCCCCGGTTCGCAACCAACCGTCGACCAGGGCCTCGGCAGTCTGGGCGGGATCGCGCCAGTAGCCGGCCATTACCTTCTCGCTCTTCACCCAGATCTCGCCCACATCGCCGGGGGCGACGAGGGTGCCGTCGTCGTCGTGGAGTTCGATCCGGACCCCGGGCACGACGCGCCCGCACGAGTCCAACAGCTCAGTACGCCCGGCCATGGCCATGTCGTGATCCTCGGGCAGCAGCCCGGTGAGGTTGGTGACGCACTCGGATATGCCATAACCCTGATACAGCCCGCAGCCGAAGCGCTCGTAAGCCTGTCGGATGAGCGGTCCGGCGGTAGGTGCCGCGCCGTAGACGATCAGGCGGAGGCTGGAGAGGTCGGCCTCGTCGAATCCGGGGTGATCGAGGATGCGGCGCAGCTGGGCGGGGACCAGGATCGAGATTGTCACTCGGTGCTCGGCAACGGCGGCGAAGAACGACTCCGGCGAGAAGGATCGCAGCACCACGTGGGTCTGGCCGTCGGCCAGCATGGAGCTGACCCGCGTGCCAGTGGCCGCGTGGTAAAGCGGCGTGGTCGACAAGAACACATCGTCGGGCTGAAACCGCTGGACCAGCGCCATGGTGAGCCCGTTGAACGCCAGCCCCCGCTGGGTGAGGCATACGCCCTTGGGCCGTCCAGTAGTGCCGCTCGTGTAGATGATCAAAGCGACGTCGTCCTCGGTGGCGCGGTCCAATTCGGCGAACGGGACCGACGCCAGCAGCTCGGCGTAGTCGTCGCCCTCGACGTCGATCACTTGTCCAGTGGAGTCAATGGCCTCCAGCCGCTCGGCATAATCGCTGGTTGCCAAGGTGAGGGTGGGCTCGGCGTTCGACAGGATGAAGGCCAGCTCAGGATCGGTGAGCTGGGTGTTCAACGGCACAGTCGCCGCGCCCAGATAGGCCACCGCCAGATAGATGTCAAAAAAGACCAGCCCGTTGTCGGCCATGAGCGCCACCCGGTCGCCGGGGCCCACGCTGGCAGCTTCAAGTCCAGCTGCCAGCCGGCGAACCCGATCGCGCAAGTCGGCAAACGTAACCCAAGGACCTCCCTCGACCGCTACCGCAGTCCGCTGGGGATAGAGCGCAGCATCACGCTCCAACAGGTCAACTATTCGCACGACCGCACCCCAGTTCAGGCCCTGGCAATGCCCTCAACCAAGCCCACCGAAAACACCTCATTCACCCCGGCAACGTACTCCCACGCCACCTCATAGGCATACCTTCATTGGCCCAGAGGCGGTGGTGTCAGACTTTGACGAGTTGGAGGGCGGTGTGCTTGGCGATGTGGGCGTAGTCGCGGTCGTGGTGGAGCACGGGGACGTTGAGGCGAATGGCGACGGCCGCGATGAGGGCATCGGTTTGAGAACGAATGGTGATTCCCCGCCACCTGAGTTCTCGGTAGATAGTTGCGGCATCGAGCCAATCGAGCTTGGGGGAGAGCGCTTCGTGTTGCTGTGCCTCCAGAAGCCGTTGGGTTCGGGCTACAGCATCTCGGCGGGCGCCGGCCATTACTTCCAACAGGATTGGGTCGAGGGTAATGACCTCTCTACTGGAGATTGCCTGGCGCATCCTCTTCGCCTGGGCTGACCCCGTCGCTGACAAGAAGTCGATCCAGACAGAGGTGTCAGCTATCAGCACTGGTGTCCCAGTCGGCAAACCGGTCGGCGCGCATGGCATCTAGATTGCCGTCCCAGCCGACTCCTTCCATGGCCAGTTGCTCTTCAATGGTCATCGGTCCGCCGCCCAGCAGGCGCTCCAAGGCGAGATGTACCGCTTGGCGCTTGGTGCGAAGTCCGAACGTCTGCATGGCGCGCTCAATGAGCTCATCGTCGATGTCGATGTTCGTGCGGCTCATGACACCATCATACACTTCAATGTGTAAAATTTGACTTAAGATTGGGGAGGCTGTTGTGGAGTTGAGCGGTAAGAGGATCGTCGTTACCGGGTGTGCGAGTGGGATGGGGGCCGCGACGGTACGGGCCTATGTGAAGGCGGGGGCCCACGTGGTGGGGATGGACATTTCCAACGACGCGGGGCGGGCGGTTTGTGCCGATGCGGCGGCGGGAGGGCCCGGGGAAATTTCGTACGTCTCAGTTGACGTCGCCGATTGCGATCGGGTGGAGGCGGCGTTTGCGGAGGCGGATGACCTATTGGGCGGGTTGGATGCGCTGGCGCATCCGGCTGCCATTCATGCTGCTTCCACTGCGGGAGAGGTCACGGTTGATGAGTGGGACCGGATGTTTGCGGTGAACGTTCGGGGCACTGTGCTCACCAACCAGGCGGCATATCGGCGACTCAAGGCTGCCGGAGGCGGTGCCATCATCAATTTCGGGTCGATCTCCGGCCAGCGGGCCGAACCGGGTGCGGCCGCCTATTCGGCGTCCAAGGGCGCGGTCCACGCCTGGACGCGCACTGCGGCCGGAGCCTGGGGGGCCGACAGTGTGCGGGTGAACGCCGTGCTTCCGGCCATCAAGACGCCTATGTTCCAGGCATCCTGGGATCAGGCTACCGATGAGGAGCGCACGGAGAAGTTCTGGCGGAACATCCATAGCATCGCGTTGGGCCAGGAATACGGCGACCCTGATCGTGACCTCGGGCCGGTGATGGTGTTTCTGGCCTCAGATGCGTCCCGGTTTATCACCGGCCAACTCATCCCCGTCGACGGCGGACAGGGAAACGTGCGCTAGGCGCGCATGGTGTCGAGGTCGCCATCCCAGCCACCCGGCCCCTTTGTTGGTGACAAATGGTGATATATGACTACACTATCACCATGACGGTGCTCTCGATAAGGTTTAAGCGCCCCGGTGTCTACGAGCGACTCAAGCGCCGTGCTGCTCAAGGGCGTGGGTCGATATCGGCGGTGGGGGAGCGTCTTATCGACGAGGGGCTGCGAATGGAGGCCCATCCCGGGGTCGTGTTCCGCGATGGGCCGAGTGGACGACGAGCGGGTTTGGCTGCGGGGCCTGATGTCTGGGAGATCGCAGGGCTGTTGCGCGATCTTCGCGGCAGTGTTGAGCAACGAGTCGGCAGGGCTGCTGCTCAGCTCAATTTGACTGAGGGACAAGTGCGGGCCGCTTCCCGCTATTACGCAGAATATTCTGACGAGGTCAACGCTGAACTGGCAGCCAATGAAGAGGCGGCCGATCATGAGATGGCCATGTGGGAGAACGAACGACGGCTTCTGTCGGAGTGAAGCTCCTACTCGATGAGATGCACGCCCCGGCGGTAGCAGAAGCACTGCGGATTCGCGGGATCGACACCATCGCCGTAACGGAGCGCGATGATCTCCGAGGGCTGTCTGATGTAGATCTGCTTCACGCGGCGGCAATCGAGGGACGAGCAGTGGTCACGGAAAACATCAAAGACTTCGCAGTGCTTCATCGGCATGTCTCTGCTGCGGGCGAGAAGCACTCAGGACTGGTCTATACCCATCCCCGTCGGTTCCCCCGCTCGGCTCCAAACCATGTGCGTGTATTGGCCGACGCTCTGACGGAGTTTGTCAACAGGAACGCGCCTGGCCTCGATGGTATCGAGTCATTCGTATGGTGGCTCGACGGCGGACAGGGGAACGTGCGCTAGTCCAGGCGGTATGTGCGGGTTGCGGTGCCTGAGAACAGTTCGTCTTGCTCGGCATCGGAGTAGCCGTCGGCCATGATCTGGAACGCGTTCCATAGAACCGGATAGGTGAGGGTCTCGCGGTCGACCGGGTAGTTCGACTCGAACATGCATCGGTCGGGGCCGAAGGCGTCGATGCAGAAGCGCACTGCGTCGGACCAGTGGGCGGCAACTTCCTCTGAGCCGGGTGGGACCGGCAGGTCAACCCATCCCATCCCAAACAGAAAGTCCATTCCGATCCCGCCCACTTTGACCACGGCGTTTGGTTGGGCGGCCACGGCCCGCATCCCTGCTTGCCAGTCGGCCCACACTTGGTCGCGGTTTTCGCGGTAAAGGCCCACGCCCAGAGGGGCCCCTAGGTGGCCGACCACCACCCTCAGCTCGGGCATGGCTGCGGCAAGTTCAGCCACCTCGGGCAGCTGAGGGTGAAATAGCCAGGCGTCGAAGGCCAAGTCCCGTTCAACGAGCGTACGCAGTCCAGCCCGGAACTGGTCCGTGCCCATCATCTGGTGGAAGGGATTGCCGTGGCCTTGGGGGACTTCAGGGCTGGGATCTATGCCCGTCGTGTGGCGAACTCCGCATAAGCGGCCACTGCTGGTGGCATCGTGGGTATCGAGAACCTCTTCGAGGGCGTCGCCCAGCATCAAGTCGGCGAAGGCAACGATGCCGGCAAGGGGCGGTCCGTCGGCCGTATCAATGGCGTCGCCTTGCGACGCCGCGAAGGCCGTCTCGCCCACCGATTGCATGTGCTCGGGTAGTGCCATGTCGTAGCAGGCCGCAGTCTCAACGAACACCGTTTTCGTGATGTTGTGCGAGCCCGTGACGTTGCCCAAGTGGTGGGCGGCGAGATACGTGATAAAGCCCCCGTCGTAGAAATGGTGATGGGGATCCACGATCTCCCGGTGGGGATCAATGGCCTCCTCCACCCGCTGGGCCAGCCAGTCGATGCGGTTGAAGTCCATCAGTCGCAACCAGCTTTGTCGACATTCACGTCGAACGGGATGGGGATGGCCTCGAGCATCGAAACTTCTGCGAGATGCAGACGGATGTCCCTATAGGTGCGCATTGTCACAGCGGGCCTACGTTAGTGTCAGCCGCATGAGCATTCGCGTGGGTATCAACGGGTTCGGTCGCATCGGGCGGAACTTCTTCAGGGCGGCCCGCCAGGCCGGAGCCGACTTGGAATTCGTAGCCGTCAACGACCTGGGCAGCCTGGAAACCATGGCCCATCTGTTGCAGTACGACTCGGTGATGGGCCGGTTCACCGACCCGGTTGCGGTGGTCGACGGCGGGCTCGACATCGGCGGCCGCATCCTGCAAGTGCTGTCAGAGCGCAACCCGGCCGATTTGCCCTGGAAAGACTTGGGTGTGGACGTGGTAGTGGAGTCCACCGGGTTCTTCACCGCCCGAGACAAGGCGGCAGCCCACCTCGACGCCGGCGCCCCGAGAGTGATCGTGTCGGCCCCGGCGTCGGGGGCCGATGCCACCTTTGTTGTGGGGGTGAATGACGGCGACTTCGACCCCGAAAACCACCTGGTGGTGTCCAACGCCTCGTGTACCACCAACTGCTTCGTGCCCATGGTTAAGGTGCTCGACGACGCCTTCGGGGTGGAGCGGGGCCTGATGACCACCGTCCACGCTTACACCGGCGACCAAGCGCTGGTGGACGGCCCCCACTCTGATCTGCGTCGGGCCCGGGCCGCCGGGGTGAACATCGTGCCCACCTCCACCGGCGCCGCTAGGGCCACCGGGCTGGTGCTCCAGGCCATGAACGGCCTGCTGGACGGAATCTCCTTGCGGGTACCCATTCCCGACGGCTCCATTACCGACTTCACCGCGGTGGTTCGGGGCGAGCCCACCGTCCATGAGGTGAACGCCGCCTTTTCCGCCGCGGCAGCCGACGGGCCGCTGGCCGGAGTGCTCGAATACAGCGAGGCACCGTTGGTGTCGACCGACATAGTCGGTTCGCCAGCATCTTGCACCTTTGATGCTGGCCTGACCATGTCGCTGGGCGACCTGGTCAAGGTGTCGGGCTGGTACGACAACGAGTGGGGCTACTCCAACCGTCTGGTCGACCTGGTCGCCATCGTGGGCGCAGCAGGCCGCTGAGCACCGAGGTGCTGCCCACCCTTGAAACGCTGAGCGAGGCCCTGGGCGGGCTGGACGGCCGACGGATCCTGCTGCGGGCTGACTTCAACGTCCCGCTCGACGCCAGCGGCCAGATCGCCGATGACTTCCGCATCAAAGCAGCACTGCCCACCATCCGGTTGCTGACCGATCAGGGAGCCGCGGTGGTCGTGTGCAGTCACCTTGGCCGCCCCGACGGCAAGCCCGATCCCAGGTACTCGCTGGCCCCGGTGCAGGCTCGACTGGGCGAGCTCGCTCCGGGCGTGGAATTGCTGGAGAACCTGCGCTTCGATCCCGGCGAAACCGGCAACCACGACAGACTGGTTGGGCAACTCGTCGATGGCTGCGATGGCTATGTGAACGATGCCTTCGGGGCATCTCATCGGGCCCACGCCTCCATCGTGGGACCGCCCCGCTATGTGCCCAGCGCAGCCGGGCGACTGCTGGCCAAAGAGGCCGAAGTGCTCCTCGGGCTGAGGGCCAAACCCAAGCGGCCGTTTGTCGCGGTGCTAGGCGGAGCCAAAGTCAGCGACAAGCTGGGGGTGATCGAGTCGCTGCTGGAAACCGCCGATGAGGTGGTGATCGGCGGGGGCATGTGCTTCACCTTCTTGGCTGCTCTGGGCCACAGCGTGGGCGACTCGCTGCTGCAACCAGATCAGATCGAGGCCTGCGGTCGACTATTGAGCTCGGGGGCACCCATCCGGCTTCCCTCCGACATCACCGCGCTGGCGCCGGGGGAGCGAGTAGTGCAGGCCGGGGTGGACCTTCGCCCCGACTGGAAGGGACTGGACATCGGCCCGGGCACCGCGGCTGAGTTCAGCGACCTAATCGCCGAGGCCGGCACCGTGCTGTGGAACGGCCCCATGGGGCTGTTTGAAGACCCTCGGTTCGCGGCGGGAACCAAGGTGGTGTCCCAGGCCCTGGCCGACAGTCGGGCGTTCACCGTGGTGGGCGGGGGCGACAGCGCCGCCGCGGTACGCCAATTCGGGCTAGGCCGGGACATGGACCATGTGTCCACCGGGGGAGGGGCATCGCTGGAGCTGATCGAACAGGGCGACCTGCCCGGTCTGCGAGCACTGAGAGAATCCGTCGGCAACCATGAGAAGGGACACCATGGCTGAGCGCAAACCGCTGATCAGCGGTAACTGGAAGATGCACATGAACCATCTGGAGGCCATCCAGCTCATCCAGAAGCTGTCATACGCCCTTGACCATGCCGATTACGACTCCGCGGATGTATCGATCCATCCGCCGTTCACCAACCTGCGCTCGGCCCAGACGGTGCTCGACGCCGACAACATTCCCATCGCCCTGGGGGCCCAGCACTGCCACTGGGAGGAGAGCGGAGCGTTCACCGGAGAAGTGTCCCCGGCCATGTTGGCCAAGCTGGCGGTGAGCTACGTGATCGCCGGTCACTCCGAGCGCCGCCAGCTCTTCGGAGAGACCGACGACAACGTGAACCTGAGGCTCAAGGCCATCCTGGCCGCGGGAATGACCCCGATCATGTGCTGCGGGGAGACGCTTGAAGAGCGGGAGGCCGACCAGACCGAGGCCCGCATCACCGCCCAGGTTGATGCCGGACTGGCCGGACTTAAGCGAGATCAGGTCGGTGCCATGGTGATCGCCTATGAACCGGTGTGGGCCATAGGCACCGGCCGAACCGCCACCCCCGTCGACGCCCAGGCCGGCTGCGAGCCCATCCGAGAGCGGGTGGCGGCCAATTTCGGCGCCAATGCCGCCGCCAGCGTGCGCATCCAGTACGGGGGTTCGGTCAAACCCGTCAACGTGGCCGAGCTCATGGCCCAGCCCGACATCGACGGCGCCCTCGTCGGCGGCGCCTCCCTCGAAGTCGACAGCTTCTCCCGCATCGTCCGCTTCCGCTTGCAATAGCGGGCTCTAGATAATGGAAGCGGATAGAGGCTTGATAACGAATGCTTATCTCTGGTGTGGACAATGGTGTTGGAAGACTTGGAACCGACTGGCAAGAATCCTGTTTGCGCTGTTGGATCCGAAAGATTGGATTCCAAGTGCTTGAGAGGCAGAGTGATAGATACACAACTGTCTGCTGAAGGCGAGGCAGAGGTCTACCAATCGTTCCGGCATTTCTGGCATCCCGTTGCCTATTCGAGCGATGTCGGGTCTCAGCCAGTAGCAGCCCGCCTATGTGACGACGACATTGTGTTGGTTCGTCTGGGCGGCCGGCCACGCGCTTTTGCTGATTTGTGCCCCCATCGGGGAGCAAAGCTGTCACTCGGGTGGGTAGAAGAAGACGAGATCAGATGTGCGTACCACGGTTGGAGCTACAACAGCGATGGTGTCTGCACGCTTATTCCCAGTTGTCTCGACCAGCGAATTCCGGCCAAGGCCCGGCTGAGAAACTACCAATGCGCTGAATCGGGCGGCTTGGTATGGGTTTGCTTGGAAGACGTCCCCCGATTCGGCATCCCCCCTTTCCAAGAACACGACGACCCTGATTACCGCGTTGTCCAGATACCGCCGGTGGACTGGAACGCCGGCGCGGCCCGGCGAATCGAGAACTTCGTTGATCTAGCCCACATCCCTTGGATTCATGACGGCCAGTTGGGAACCAGAGACCGGCCCGAGGCCCCGGTCCACGACCTTGTACGCGACACCGACAACATCCACATGTGGGGACATTTCTCCGAGGTGCAGAGCATCAAGACGGACTCCAGCCAGCTAGTTGAGTCAGACCCGACGCTTACATCGAACCACAACTGGAGGGTCTACATGCCGCTGACTGTGTGGTGGCAGCAGAGCTTGCCAGGCGACCAGTTCTTCGGACTGCTTGTGGCTGCTTCACCGGTATCGCAAAATGTTTCCCGCACATTTATGTTGAATTTCCGCAATTTTGCTCTAGATGAATCAGATGCGCCGTTCTGCCGATTTCAGATGGAGATTGCCGAGCAGGACCGCCAGATCGTCGAATCTCAGCGGCCAGAGGAACTGCCGGAGGATCTGACCGCGGAACTCCACGTTCGCACCGCAGACAGAATGTCTCTTGAGTACCGCCGGTGGTTGGTGGAACTAAAGCACGAGTTGTCTGACGGATTGTTGGACAACCGGTCGGCAGATCACACGGAAGCGGGGAATTATGCGACATGAGCAAGCCGATTCGAAGCGGGCACTGATGATCGGCGTCGATGGCGCGATGCTTTCGATGGTCAAGAAATATCTCAAGGCGGGCTCAATGCCCGAGACAGCGAAGCTATTGGAAGCGGGCACCGCGGTTGAAGCCATGCCGGCCGTTCCCGTTGACACTCCGACCAACTGGACGACGCTGGCCACTGGTGCCGAGCCGGTCAACCACGGCATCAACAGCTTCATCGCCAAATGGGCGGGGGAGGAATTGACTGCCCAAGACAGAGAACGACCCCGAAGCCTGCGATCCACAACCTCGCGAGCCGAGTTGCTGTGGGAGACAGTCGGGGACCTCGGCGGATCAAGCTTGGTGATCAACTATCCCGTGGGTTGGCCCCCTAAGGGCGAAGGTGTACGGGTAATCGGCGGCGACACGCCTGGTGGGATGATCTGGCATCAAACCCCTGAGGAGATCTACGCCCAAGGACCTGTGACCGATGCCGTCTTGAAGCTCCACGAGATCACCATGAACCCTCTGCAAGTCGGCTTCGAGCAAACAGAAGCTTGGGATTCGGTGCCAGGAAGCGGCCCGGAAACCACCTTCCTCCCCATTTCGGGGTTCGAGCCCGCCGGTTTTCATGCTCAGCGCCGCGTCGTTGACGGGGAGGTCTGTCTTGCACTGAGCCGGGATGCCCGAGGCAGTTCCATTGTTGCTGACTTGCGCCCCAGCCAGTGGTCGCCGTGGATCTCGATCGAACTCAATGGGCGAGAGAGCGCTACTCGGTTCCGGCTCATTAGGGCTGACCGAGACGGCGGGTTCGAGCTGTACCGGACCCGGGTCGAGCCCGTCGATGGCTACACCCACCCCCCTGGATTGGCTGCCCGACTCAGTGCTACCCATGGCCCCTATGTCGAGGGGCTGGAATGCCCAAATGTCCGGGCGGGAGACGAGCGGCCGTTCGGACCGTCCAATCTCAGTGACGACGTCATGCTGGATCTGGCCGATCAGCAAGTCCAGTGGATGACAGATGTCATATGTGAGCAGGACGCTGAAGAGCCATTCGACCTGTTGATGTCCCATTACCACTTCATCGACTACATCAACCACACCATGCTCGGTTACCTCGACCCCGAGTACCCCTATGCCGCTAAGTCCTACACCCGCTTGACGAAACAGGTTTATGAAGAGGCCTACCGGGCGGTGGACAAGCTTGTGGCCGGGATCGTCCGAGAGTGCGCCGATCCGCATACCAGCGTCGTGGTGGTGTCCGACCACGCCTGTCTGCCCTGTTGGCGCCACATCTCGGTGCTCGACATCCTCCGCCAAGAGGGCCTTGTCTCCTATGACTGGGACAGCGAAAGCTCTCGATACGTCCTCGATCCTGCCAACAGCCTGGTTGGTCCCGCACTTCAGCCCCAGCACGTTTGGGTCAATCTGGCCGGCCGCGAACCTGACGGCCCGGTCGAGCCCTCGGAGTTCGAGTCAGTCCGCCAACGGGTGATTGACACGCTCTCCGCGGTTGTAGACCCCGAGACTGGCGAGAAGCCCTTTGAGCTCGTCGCCCGTCGAGAGGCGCTCAACCTGAGCGGGCTAGCCCAAGACCGCATCGGAGATGTGGTGTACTTCCTGAAGCCCACCTACACCACCTGGGACGGTTCTCGCGACGTCAACACCATCGGCGAGCTGACACCGCAGCGCATGGCCCGCAACCCTATTTCTCCCACCCATGTGGTCTCAGGCGTTCACACCCCGTATTTGCCCAGCGCACAACGCGGGGAGTTCCACAACAGCGCGATGGCGCTTTGGTTTGGAGCAGGGCTAGGTGCCCATGGAATGCCCGAGACTCCGATTCAACTACGCGATGTCGCCCCCACCCTGGCCTACCTGATGGGGATTTCCGGTCCAGCCCACGCCGACGGCGCGATCCGCTACAGCCTTCTTGGCTGATATCCCTGCCCGCTCGACTAGGGGGAGCACTCGACGGCCAGCGCGTCGGCCAGTCGAAGCACGGCGGAGGCCGGATGTTCAGCCGGCCATGCCAAGCCCAATTGGACCTGGTCAATGTCCAAGATTGGGACGGCCACGACATCGGGCCGTTGGTACAGCTCACTCACCGTTTGAGCGGTGATTGCGATGCCCCTTCGTTGCGCGACGAGATCCATGAGCTGCTCTGCCGAGTTCGGGGCCGGCTGCACCACACAGGGCTCACGACTGCTGGGGCGGGGAATGACCAACCAGAACTCCCGATTGAAGTTGGAGTCGAGCATCGGCTCTGGGTCCAAGTCATCGATGCTGACCTTCTCAAGTCCGGCTAGGCGGTGATCGGAGGGCAGCACCGCAACCCGTGGTTCATTGTGTATTGGCTGGTAGTCTATGTTGGGTTCTTGACAGGGAAGGTGCAGGATTGCGGCGTCAACCGCTCCGCTGCGCAGGTGCGCAAATGGCGATGCCCAGTCGATTCGGACCAGGTTGAGGGCCAAATCAGATTGCATGGATTCGGCTGCATGAAAGAGCCTTGCCGTGAGGTCGTGCGGAGTTCCGGCCACAAAGGCGATCATGATCTCGCTTTGCTCCGTGGCCCGCAACGTACGGGCGACAGCGGCCTCTCCCGCAGCAAGAAGGGCTCGTGCCTCATCGAGGAAAACCTGGCCTGCGGGGGTAAGGCTCACCCCTGATCGCGACCGCTCGAGCAGTTGGCAGCCAAACTGGGCTTCGAACCGCTTGATTTGCTGGCTTAGCGCGGGCTGGGAGATGAACAAGCGATCGGCGGCCTGGCCGAAATGGCCGGTCTCGGCCACCGTCACAAAGTACCTCACGACCCGGAGCGAGAGGTCCATAAGCGGAGATTATCAAAGTAGGGGAATCTGGTCTTGGACGGGCCTAGGAGCCGCCCTACATTCGGAGGCACGAGCGTCCGCACGATGTCCCGGCTGCTCCGAGCAAGTCGAGGAACATCGGCAGATCAAGGGGGAAACGGGGAGGAGTTGACGTGAAGAAAGACTCGATCGTCATAACCAGGCGAGACTTCATCACAAAGGCCGCAGTGGCGGGGGCGGTAGTCACCACTCCTGCCTTCCTTGCCGCGTGCGGAAACGACGACGACCAGCCAAGTCCCGCGACGGCAACGGCAGCGCTGGCCACGCCGACCGCGACCATGGCGCCGGAGCCGATGGTCAGCAATGTCCGATTCCAGTTCGACTGGATCAAGAATGTCCAGTTCGCCGGCCACTTTGTCGCCGACAATCAAGGCTATTTTGCCGACAACAACATTGCGGCCACCTTGGTACAGGGAGGCGGTGGCATCTCGACTCCGGTGACGATCAACGGCCCGGGCATCGAGATTGGTGCCATTTCGTTCCTGTCCCGGACGGTGGACGCCATTGCCGCCGGTGCCGACCTCATTGTGCTCGGTGCTGCGCTACAGCAGTCGCCGATCGGGTTCATCTACATGCCCGACAACCCGGTCAGCTCCATCGAAGATCTGATCGGCAAGAAGATTGGCCTCCAGGGCGAGTCCGGGATCGCAGACGTTGACACGCTGTTCAGGATCAACGGTATCGAACCCGACTACGAGTACGTGCCCACTGGATTCGACCCCTCTCCGGTGGTCGAAGGCGAAGTCGATGTCTATTACGCATTCCTTACCAATCAGCCCCTTGCCCTTGATGCCCGGGGAATAGAGCACGGTGTGGTCAGCCTCGGGGATCTCGGATGGACCCGCTATGGCAGGCTTTGGACCACCACTCGGACCTATCTGGCTGAGAACCGCGACGCTGTCGTCGGGTACATGCGGGCCGGAATCAAGGGATGGGAGCACGCCTTTGCCGACAATGCGCTGGCCGTGGATCTGACGGTCAACGAGTACGGTGTCGACCTCGGCCTAGATGCCACCACAGAGGCCGCCCAACTCGTCGCCCAAAGTGCCTTCATGACCAGTGATGCCACTGAGGCCAAGGGCCTGATGTGGTTGGATGAAGCGGTCATAGAGGGCGAATACGAGGGTCTGAGGATTGCCGGCCGCGAAAATTTGCCGGAGATTGGCGTCCTCTGGGATCAATCGGTCCTCGAAGAGGTATTCGATGGAGCGACTACCCTGTACTGAGACAGCTCCGACTGAGGTGGCCCCGCAGGGCCCGTTTACCTGAGCCCGAGTGCGCCAGCGGGGTACGCATTGGCCGACTGTGGAGGGAATATGACCAACGCAGGCCAACCTGGTGACGCCGAGGATGCTGGGGAGGCGAGCCCAGTTGCCGCAATCGGCCTCTTTGGAGTGTCGAAGGTATTTGAAGTACGCCGCGGACACTCGGTCACTGCGCTGGAAAGATTCGATCTCGCCGTCGGCGACGGCGAGTTTGTGGCGCTCATTGGCCCGTCTGGCTGCGGCAAGTCGACTGCCTTGCGCCTCATAGCCGGACTCGAGATCCCCAATGCGGGAACGGTCCAGAACTTTGCCGAGCCTCCTCACAGATTGGTCAAGGCAGGAGGCATTGGCATGGCGTTCCAGGATCACGCCCTAATGCCTTGGCTCAGTGTGCGGTCAAACGTTGGACTTCCATTCCGAATCCGAGGGGAGGCCGTTGACAAGGACAAGGTAAGTGAGCTGATCGAGTTGGTCGGCCTCACCGGTTTTGAGAAGGCCCGGCCCAAGCACCTCTCCGGCGGGATGCGCCAGCGCGTGTCGATAGCCCGTGCGCTAGCACTGAACCCCACCATCTTGCTGCTTGACGAGCCGTTTGGGGCGTTAGACGCGGTCACAAGGCGGGCCCTCAATCTCGAGCTCCAGCACTTGTGGTCCCGCCTGAAGGTCACAACAGTCTTGGTCACCCACTCGGTGGAAGAGGCGCTGCTGCTGAGCGACCGGGTTTCAGTGATGTCCCAGCGGCCGGGCCGGGTCATCCTGGAAAGAGAGGCTCCCTTCCCGCGACCGCGCTACAAGGACGTCTCCCAGAGCGCCGAATTCAAAGCCCTCTACGACGAGCTGATCAATGCGCTTGACTCTCAATAGCAGAGTCAGCCGGATAGGCCTGGGCACCCTTGGTGCTGCCAGCTTCTTGACACTGTGGGAGGCGACGGGGCGCAACGGATGGCTCGGGCGCACCTTCCCGCCGTTGTCGGACGCACTTCAAGCGATCGGCGACAAGGATGAGGTGATCAGGCGAGCGGCGGCGGCCACTCTGGAGCGGGCCGCGTGGGGGTATCTGTTTGGGGCACTCATCGCCGTCTCATTGGCGGTGATAGCGCTGCTCATCCCGCGTCTAGAGAACAGCACCTACACCGGAGCAGTCGTGGTCCACGCTATTCCGGCCATCGCGCTCGGACCGGTCATCTACGCCCTGGGATGGACCTCGCAGACACCGGTCCTGTTCGCGCTGATGTTCGTCTTCTTCACGATCCTGGTAGCGGCTGGCGCGGGGTTTCGGAGCAGCTCTCAATCAGCCAACGATGTGTTCTCGGCCTTGGGTTCGAGCAAGATCACCAGATTCCGCCTCCTCCAAGTACCCACAGCCGTCCCCAACTTGATTGACGGCCTCCGAGTCGCCGCCCCGGCCGCAGTTTCGGGAGCAGTCCTGGGCGAGTGGTTCGGAGTTGAACGGGGCCTCGGCGTGCTGCTGCTCAACTCGATGAGGAACTTCCAAGTTGAACAGCTATGGGCCGTCGGCGTGGTTCTCATTGTCCTTGCAGGCGGCGCTTACATCTTGTTGGGTGCCGTCGAGCGGATTGTCGAGCGGATCTTCGGCCGGGTAGTCGCCATTTGCGGAGCTCACACCGACCGGTCGGGAACCGAGCAAGGGTGGGCTCGTTCTGCCTTGACCCAGTTCTGGGTTGTCGCTGCCCTAATTGCCTGTTGGTGGCTCTGGATCGAGATCGAAGACGTTCCGGAATTGATTGCTCCCACGCCCTACGAAACTCTGAAAGCAATCATCGACGACCCCGGGCTCTACGCCGAATTGACTCTCGTAACATTGCTCTCAGCCGTAGGTGGGCTCGGTATAGGCCTTGTCCTGGGCACAGTGCTGGCCTTGGTCAGCTCCTTGTCGCCGATATTGCGCAACTCGCTGGCGCCCATCGTGGTCGTCATGCCGACCGTGCCTATCGTGGTGCTAATCCCCTTGATCGCCCGCATAGCTGGGTTTTCTCAGACCACGGTCTTGGTGGTCGCAGGCCTGATTGCCTTCTTCCCGGTTTATGTCTTTGCCCTCTCAGGGCTCCGAGCTCGTCCTCCAGGGGCAGACAGTGTGTTCTCGGCCCTCGGTTCGCCGGGGTGGCGGCGGATCGTATTCTTGGCCGTTCCCTCCGCAGTGCCCAACGTGTTGACCGGTATTCGCATTACCGCGTCCATTGTGTTCCTGGCCGCCTTGACGGCTGAATGGCTGATGGGTACGAACGGACTCGGATTTCACCTGAGCACTCGGCGGGCTGCATTTGAGAATTCCGAAGCGTGGGCTGCGATTGTGTTCGCGGTTGTCTTCGCAGTCATTACCTATCAAGCTGCTAGCGCGCTAGAGCGCTGGGGGAAGGAACGCTGGGCATAGAGAGCTGTGTGCCCAAGATCGACAAATGACCACTTGAGGAGTGATCTGACATGAAACTGGCCATCCAAACGCCTCCGGAGCATACCGACTTCTCGCGCCTGCGCGACTTGTGGCAAGCAGCTGATCAGCTCGGATTTTCGGCCGGATTCACCTTCGACCATTTCGTACCCCTCAACCCCGGCCCCCGGCAAGAGACAGTTGGTGGAGTGCCGTCTGGTCCCCAGTTTGAGGGCTGGGTCGTCTTGGCTGCGCTTGGAGCGGTCACCTCGAAGCTTGAGGTGGGCACCCTGGTCACCGGCGTGACCTACCGCCACCCTGCGCTCTTGGCCAAGATGGCGGTCACGCTGGATCACGTGACTGCTGGCCGGGCCGTTCTCGGAGTGGGTGCGGCATGGCACGACGCGGAGCACGCCATGTACGGCGTCGACTATCCCGCAGTTGGGGACCGTATGGCATTGCTAGAGGAGACGGTCGAGGCTTTCCGGCTGCTATGCGATTCGCCGGAATTGGTGAGCTATTCCGGCCGTTTTGTCAACTTGAATGACGCGGTCTTTGATCCCATGCCCCTGCGCCCCAATGGGATTCCGGTACTCATCGGTGGGGGAGGAGAGCGACTTCGCCGGATCGCCGCTCGCTGCGCTGATTGGTACAACGGATTTTGGGCACCGTGGGAATGGGACGAGGTGAACAAGAATCTGGATGTCGCTTTGGCCCGCTATGGCCGCCAGCCCGCCGACCTCAAACGCACCGCATTCGTATTCTCGGAGTTGTCCGGTGATCAGACAGCAAGCAACGAGCTGGTGGCTGCATTTCAAGCTAATCGAGGCGGTACCTCCGAGGAAGTGCGCTCGCGGGTCTTGGCGGGCTCCCCAGATGACATGATCTCTGTGCTGCGGGCCTATGAGGACGCGGGCGTGGAAATGGTTATCTTGAACATCCGTCCCAGCCAGCAAGTCGAGCACCTCCAGTCGTTTGCCGAGCTTGTTCTGCCCGCAGTGGTGGGTGATTGACCGCAGTAGCGGACGCTACCAGCATTCAGGTGAAGCGAGACCGCCGCCCACGAGGGGCGCTGGCCTTCGAAGAGGCTTGCATCGCTGCTGGCGCTATCGACCCCGATCATGACCAATACTGAGGCTCGGCGCTGACAGTCAAGGGGACCGTCTTGTAGCCCCGAACAGTGGAGGTGTGGATCCACTCGAGGTGCTCGTCATCGACCTGCCAGTCGCGATAGCGCCGGAGCATCTGTTCTAGGCCGATGCGGCCCTCCAGCCGAGCCAGAGCGGCACCGATGCAGAAGTGGGCGCCGTAGCCGAAAGACAAGTGGCGGTCGATCTTGCGGTGGATGTCGAAGCGGTCGGCGTCGGCGAAGTGGCGCTCGTCGCGGTTGCCGCTGCCATTGATCAACAGCATGTTGTCCCCGGCAGGGACCACTTGGCCGTGCAACTCCACATCGGCCATGACCCGGCGTCCCTGTACTGGCGACGGAGCCTCATAGCGGAGGATTTCCTCCAGGGCATTGGGGACGAGCGAGAAATCGTTTCGCAGCTCGGCGAACTGATCAGGGTGCTCGGCGAGCAGCACCACCGCCCAGGCCAGAAAGCGGGCCACGGTTTCGGCGCCGGCCCCGCCGATGAGGGCGACATAGCCGGAGATTTCATCGAGGGTTAGGGGGCGGGTCGACCCATCGAGGAGCTCTCTTTCGTGGGTGGCCAGGATGGTCAGCAGGTCGTCAGCCGGTTCTCTCCGTTTTTGCTCGCAGAGTTCGGGAACGAGGGCGTACACCTCATGGGACAGGTTGCCGGTTTGGTCGATGAGCTCGCGGCTGCTGCCTGCCGTGGCCGATTCCTCGATGTGAAGCCCTGTGTCCATCGACTCCCGCAGGCTCTGCTCGAGGCCTTCGGGGAATCCCAACAGCGCCAAGATCACGGTAGGGGGCATCAACGCGGAGAATCGGTCGACAAAGTCGAACACGGTCAATTCCTCCAGAGGATCGAGCAGGTCGTCGCAGATTGCCTCGATCCGAGTCTCCAGGCCGTTGATGGCCTTGGGGGTGAAAGCCCGGCTAACCAGCTTGCGCAGCAGTGTCTGCTCCGGCGGGTCCCGGAAGATGAACAGCGGCCCGGTCCATTCCTCGTCGCCCATGAGATCAAGCGAGGTGGCATAGCGCGACGAGTAGGTCTCCACGTCCAACAGCCCGTTGAGCACATCTTCATAGCGGGTCAGTGCCCAGAAGTTATGCTCGTCGTTGCGGTAGAGCGGGGCCTCGTCGCGCATCTGCCGCCACACATCGTGAGCCCGGATGTCGATGTCGTAGTCGAACGGGTTGTAGTCGATCGAGCTCATGGCGATGTTCTAGCCGCGATTGAACCCAGCGGCATGGAGATTCCGGGGGTATGCCCGAGGGTCAGGTGATCTCGATGTCGTCCCACTCCACCTCGGTGCAGAGCCGGTGGTACTCCGGGCCGTACCACGGGGCGCTCATCTGAAGCCGGTTGTGGGTCTGGTTGAGGTAGTAGTTCTTGTCCGGGGCCCCCTCCTCGTGCATGAGGAGGAGCTTGGAGGCCTCTTTGTCCAGAGCCTCGTTGTAGCGCTCGTAGGCGTCCATCGTGACCTCGACGCTGGTCTTGCCTTCTTCGAGCATCCTGACGATCAGCTGGCCGGCATATCCCGACCACACCTGGTACCAGATGGGAAGGCCCGTGCCGCCCGACAGAGGCTGGGAGTTCGGGCCGTAGAGCATGAACATGTTCGGGTATTTCGGCACCATCATGCTTAGGTAGGCGCGGGGGCCGTCCTTCGACCAGAAGTCGTGCACGTTGAGGCCGTCTCGGCCGAAGTAGTCGGCGGGCCACAGGAATTGGACGACATCGAAGCCAATAGCGGTGATGATGGCGTCAACTTCGCGGACGGCACCGTCGTCGGTCTCGACTCCAGCCGGCGTAAGCCGGGCAATCGGGTCGGTGACCAATTCGACGTTGTCGCGGGTGAGCGCCCGATACCAGCCGTTGTCCACCACCGGACGCCGGGAGAAGGGCGCGTAGTCGGGTACCAGATTTTCGACGAGCTCTGGGCGGTCGTCGGTCTGCTCGTGGATGTAGTTGGTGAGGAAGTCGCGCAGCTGGTCGTTCATCTCATTCCAGTGGCCGCCGGCGGCCTGCCACTCCTCGTCGGCGTAGAGGTAGTTGTGGGTGGCGAACAGGGCAGCGATAGCCATGTAGCGCCACCAGTTCCAGTAACCGGGGAAGTTGTCGAGCAGCCAGCGAACCTCGGGCTCGATGGGCTGGCCGTACTTGGGCCGCGGGCTTATCCACTGCTTGGAGCGCTGGAATACGTAGACCTCCTCTGCTTCCTCGGCGATGGGGGAAAGCAGCTGCACACCGGTCGATCCGTTGCCAATGACGGCAATCCGACAGCCCCGGTAGTCGAAGTCCTCAGGCCATTGGGAAGGGTGGATGACCGGACCGGGGAAGTCCTCGAGGCCCTCGAAATTGGGGGTTCTTTGGTTGGCAAAGGCTCCGACCGCGTTAATGACCACGTTGGCCTCGATGGTCTCGATTCCATCGGGGGTGTCGGCCTCGAGCACCCAGACGTCTCGGCCCTCATCGAAAGTGGCCCGCTTCAGGTCGTGGTCGAAACGGGTGTTGTCGTACATCCCGTATTTGCGCGAGATGTGGAGCAGGTACTCCCTCACCAGCTGGCCCTTGCCGAAGTACTCGGGCCACGGGTAGTTCTTCTCGAAGGCGAACTCGTAGGTGATCGAGATGGTGTCCACCCGGATATCGGGGTAGCGGTGCCGGCTCCACGTGCCGCCTGGTTCCGACCTGCGCTCAAGGATCACGTAGGGGATTCCCAGCAGCTCCATCTGGATCCCCGCAGCCAGGCCGCTGAACCCGCTTCCGACTATCGCGACCTGGAAACCGTCGGGCAACTCGGGCTTGCCGTTGGTCCAGTCGACGGTCCAGGGGAAGGGCTTGAAGGCCATCAATTCGCGTCGTGACTCGAACTCCAGATCGCCCATGTCCTCTTTAGTGGCCAGGTTCATCAGCTGGCGAAGTCGGGGCACCGGCGGCTCGTCGGGCATCCCCGGCCCGGCATTCTCCTCCAACCAGGCCACGGTCTTGGTGATCAGCAATTCACGCTCGTCGTCGTCGAGCTCAAGGGCCCGGGGCAGCGCCTCGATTTCGGGGTCGTCGGTGTGGTGGAACAGCGCCACCCGCACCGCGTCCAAGTCGGCCAGCTCCACTGCTCGTCTGATGAACTTGGAATCCATACCCGGAAGTTTGGCAGAGCCAAGTTGGATTTCTTTAGTCCTCAGAGGGGCGTTTAGCCCAAGGCCTCCGAGAACAGCCTGGTGTATACCTCTCGGGTCTGCTCCGAGGTCAGACCGGCACCCAGGTACTGGTTGTCGACGTGCAGCTCCCAGTGGAGATGGGGATCTTCGTAAAAGTCCCCGTTGGCTGCCGCGTGGGTTCCCCGGTTTCCGATCTCGCCTACTCGCTGTCCCGCTCTGACCGTCTGGCCTACCCGGATGTCGGGGTCTACTTCGTGAAGGTGGGCGTAGAGGGTGATCACATGCCCGACAAACGGCACTACTCCATGGTCGATCACCACATAGTTGCCATAGAGCGACAAGAGCGTGAAGGGTGGCGTTGCCTCAAGGTCGCCAGCCACGTCCAGCAGCTCATCGCGGTCATCGGGGTCGGGGTCTTGGTAGTCGCCGACGGCCAGCACCACCCGTCCGTCGAGCGCTGCTACCGCATGGCGGCCCAGCGAGAAGCACTGGAAGTCCACTCCTTGGTGGATGCCAAAGCGATAGGCCCGGGGGGCGTTGGGAAGCAGGTCGGGATGGGGGAACGGGGACATACAGTCGCTGGGATACACCGTTTGAGGAGCCAGGCCGGCAGCTATGGCCAGCGCCGCTTCGTAAGACAGGGGTTCCTGGTCCAAAACGACGACAACCGGTTCAAGAGATGATTCAGGTGCTGTGGCCGCCGGCTCGGCGCTCGTTCCTGGCGTGGTTGGTGATTGGCCCTCAACGGGTTCTGAGGAAGTCGAACGTGTCGGCGCCTGCTGGTTTGCGCTTTCCGTTGAATCTGACGCGGCTCCGGAGTCGATGTCGGATTGAGGGGCAGCAGCTGTCGGCTCGGCGGCATCAGCAGCAGATTGGCGAGCGCTGTCGCCGTTGGAGCCATCGGAGGTCCAAATCTGGGCGATCAAGACTCCCAGCACAAACCCAACAGCAACGAGAGCGAGCACCGCGAGTCCGCGGGGCGAGAAGATGTACCTTCTGGCTACGCTGACCAGCTTCCAGCAGCGGCGAAAGACGGCCTTCATTATTGGGTCAGGTTAACTGTCCAGAAGCTCGGAATTGCGGACCCGCTCGGTGAGGCCATACAGGTGGGTCAACGGCGTGGTGGAGCGGTAGGATTGGCCGCTGTGACCATCGCGCTTGTGGTGATCGACGTGGCTTCCGCGTTGGGGCTGTTGTTCTTGGTGCTGCTGCACAGCGGCCGGGGCGGCGGCCTCTCTGACATGTTCGGCGGTGGGTTCGGCACTCAGGCGGCCGGGTCGACGGTCATCGAGAAGAACCTGGACCGGCTCACCATAGTGGCAGCGTTGATATTCGCCTTCTCCACGCTGGCGCTGGCCCTGTTGCTGGATTCCAGCTAGCCGCCGGTTGGATTTCGCACTCAGCCCCGAACTGCTTGAACTGCGCGACCGGGCGCGAGTGGTGGCCGCCGATGGGGTGGCCCGTTTCGGACGCCACAACGACTCCTGGATCAACGGCTATTCCAAGGAGTTCGCCCGGGTCATGGCCAAAGAGGGCTGGATCGGCATGGGATGGCCTACCGAATACGGGGGACAGGCCCGGCCGCCAATCGAGCGGTTGATCGTGGCCGAGGAGATGATCAGCGCCGGGGCGCCGGTGGCGGCCATGTGGTTCGCCGACCGCCAGATGGGACCAACGCTGATCGCCTACGGCACTGAGCAGCAGAAAGCGGAGTTCTTGCCCCGGATGCTGTCGGGGGAGAGCACTTGGTGCATAGGGATGAGCGAACCTGACGCCGGCTCGGATCTGGCCTCCATCTCCACGCGGGCAGTGCGGGACGGCGCCGACTTCGTGATCGACGGCCAGAAGATCTGGACCAGCTTCGGGCACGTGGCCGACTACTGCTATCTGATCTGCCGCACCGACGACGAGGGGCCGCCCCATCGGGGGGTCAGCGAGATCATCGTGCCGATGGACACCCCGGGCATTGAGGTGCGCCCCATCAACGACATGATCGCCAATCAGCACTTCTGCGAGATCTACTTCTCCGGCGTGCGGGTGCCGGCCGAGAACCTGGTTGGCACCGAGGGGGACGCCTTCAAGCAGACCATGGCGCAACTGGCTCACGAGCGGGGGGGTATCGACCGCCTGGTGTCCAACCGGGCGCTGTTCTTGCATGCCCGCGCCAGGGCCGACCGATCCGATCCCCGGGTCCGCCAGGAGATCGCCCGATTGGAAAGCGAGTATCAGGTGGGCCGGCTGCTGGTGTACCGAGAAGCACTGGGCCAGGCTCCCGCCGGATTCAGCGCGGCCACCAAGGCGTTCTGCACCGAGCACGAACAGCGAGTAGCCCAGTTCGCTGCTGCCTGTCTCGGTCCGGCGGCCCTGCTCGACGATGAGTGGACCAGGGGCATTTGCTATGCCTCCGCGTACACCATCGCCGGCGGCACCTCGAACGTGATGCGCAATATCCTGGGCGAACGCGTCCTAGGGTTGCCGCGCGAGCCCCGCTGAGTTCAACAGAACCCGAAATGCTCCGGAATCAGCCTTTCGGGCCCCTGCTGCGGCGCAACTGGGGTCCGCGGTCGCGGGTTTCGCCGTCCACACCCTGCTCGCGCAGAACCATCTTGCGGACCTTCTCCGATGGGGTCTTCGGCAGCTCGTCGACCACCCGGAGATAGCGGGGCACCGCGAAGGCCGGGAGATGTTTGTCGGCGTAAGCCCAGATCTCCTCGGCGCTGAGCTCAGCCCCACGCTCGGGCACCAGAAAGACCATCACCTCGTCTTCTCCGGCCTCCTGGTCGGCAGGGACGCCGATGGCGGCGACCTCGGCTAGCGCTGGATGGGATGCCAGACCCTGTTCGACCTCGTACGACGAGATGTTCTCGCCCCGCCGTCGGATGGCGTCCTTCAGGCGATCCACGAAGTAGTACCAGCCGTCACCGTCGCGGCGGAGCCCGTCGCCGGTGTGGAACCACAGGTTTCTGAAAGCCTCGGTCGTCTTGTCGGGCATGCCGAAATACCCCTGGCAGGTGGTCCACGGGAACCGGCCCCTGACGATGAGCTCGCCCACCTCGCCGACCGGCACCTCCTCGTCGGTATCGGAGTGCACCAGTCGGATGTCGAACCAGTCGGCGTTGAGGAGCCCTGCGGCACCCGGGGGACGGTCGATGCCATAGGGCGTGAGGATCGGCATGCAGGTCTCGGTGAGGCCGAACACCTCGACGAAGGCCTCGACGCCGAAGCGCTCCTTGAACTTGTCGAGGATTGAGCTGGCCGTTGGGGCCGCGAAGATGCAGCGCAGGTCGTTGGCGGCATCGTTGGGCCGGGGCTCCTGTTGCCAGACAAAGTCCATCATCACGCCGACGAAGTTGGTGACCGTGGCTCGGGCTGCTCGGATCTGGTCGATCCATTCCGAGGCGCTGAAGCGCTCGTGCAACACGTAGCGGGCCCCGGCGACCAGCGCTGGGTAGGCCGCCAGGAACTGCGAGTTGCCGTGGAACAGCGGGCCCACCGACATGTAGGTGTCGGCTTCGGTCAGCCGGGTCAACGACACGCACTGGTCGGCGAACAGGTGCATGTGGGCGTGCGGCATCATCACGCCCTTCGACAGCCCGGTCGTGCCCGATGTGAAGAAGATCGAGCCGAGTTGGCGGGCTTCCACATCGGGCAACTCGGTCTTTGCGGCAGTGAGAAGCGAGGTCCAGGGGCTGGCTTCGTAGCCGGCGGCCGCCAGGTGGGAGATCCCGGCCGCAACCTCAGCATCTTCTCCGACCACGAAGTAGTGCCGGATGGACGTAACCGCGTCTCCGACATCGACGATGCGCTCCACGAACTCGGGGGCGATGACGGCCAGGACCGGCTCTGTGGTCCGGACTTGGTGGGCCAAAAACGACCCTCGGTAGGCCGTGTTTATCGGCACCTCCACGAGGCCGGCCACCGACGAACCCAGCCACGCGAGAATGTAGGCCGAGCAATTCGGGATCATGACTAGGACCCGGTCGCCCGTTTGGGCCCCAGCAGCCAGCATTCCCGAGCCGACGCGCTCAGCTAGATCCAGGGTTTCGGCAAAGGTGTACGACTCGCCGGACCACGGCACGTCGAGATATGTGCGGTGTGGATGCCGAGCCGCTCGATCCCGGAGCACCCGAGGAGAGGTCCACCACGCCCGATCCTCATAGGTAGGCGAGTACTCGTCGTAGTACTGAGTCATAGGAGGTGACCCGGCAAGATGGTTACGCTGTGGAGGTCACAGCGTCAGTTTTTCAGATGACCCGTACGTTCTGTGCTTCCTCGCCCTTGCGGCCTGGGGCGACGTCGAACTCGACCAGTTGGCCTTCGTTGAGAGACTTGTGGCCCTCGCCGGCGATGTTCGAATAGTGGACGAAGACGTCGTCGGCGCCTTCTCGCGAGATGAAGCCGTAGCCCTTCTCGTTGTTAAAAAACTTGACAGTTCCTTGCATGACCCTTTGCTCTCATTCGAGTCGATCCCGTGACCCACTCGCCCAAGACTGTACGGCGGTAATGGGTCGTAACTCCTAAGCCAAGCCGACATTGCGCGAATTCGTTGTTTGGTCCGGGAGGCGTTGGTATTGGCGTTCCACGCTGGGTAGGACTCGGAATGGGGGAATTGGCAGACGTGCTAGTTTGGGCGACCAGTGCCCAAATCGGGCCTGGAAGTTCAAGTACCTCCTCCGACACAATGAAGTTCAGCGGCGCCAGCGAATTCAGCCATATCGCCATCCATGTGAGCAACCTTGAGCGCTCTTTGGAGTTCTACGTTGGCCGGTTGGGCCTTGAAGTGCTGACGGAGTTCGTCGAGGATGGGGAGTCGGCTCGTGCCGCGATCGGTTACCGGGATGCGGTGTTGAATTTAGCCATGCTGCGCCTACCCGGCACCCAGGCGATCATGGAGGTCATTGAGGTGCAGAATGTGTCGGGGACGCCGATCAATCCCGAGCAGGCGAATCCCGGTACGTGCCACATCTGCTTCTACGTTGACGATCTCGACGCCACTTGGGCCGAGCTGGAGGCTTTCGGCTCCGACATGGTCTCTACAGGCATCATCGACCTTACCGAAGGACCGCTCGAGGGCGGCAAAGTTGTCTTTCTGAAAGACCCTGACGGCATCCGCATCGAGCTGCTGCAAGCAGATCTCTCCCTACCCGACGCTGTGCTAGCCGACACTGCTTCGGGGTGAACTAGAGAGCCAAGGAAGTTCGGCTGGTGCTCAAGCGGTTGAGACGGCGACCCATCCTGTGGTTGGTTGTGGCCGCCGTAGTTGTGGTGGCGGTCTTGGCTGTTGTCCTCATCTGGTGGTTGACCAGGGACGACGCACCACCCTCGGTCGACCTTCAGGCCGCGGTCTCGACATTGGACGATGATGGCGGCGCGGCAACAGCAACGGTGGAACCCGATTCGACACCGACGCCAGTCCCCTCGGCTGTACCGGCCACAGCCGAACCGACCGCAACTGTGCCAACAGCTTTGGCGGACGCTGTCGAACCCGAGGCAGCCCCAGCCCTAGAGGGAGTGAGTGGCCTCTGGACGGTGGACACCTCTATCGGAGAGTTCAGCTATGAAGACTCCACCGGCACCTTTGTTGGCTTCCGGGTGGATGAAGAGCTGGCCAGCATCGGCTCCACCACCGCTGTGGGCCGCACCCCGGTGGTAACCGGGTCGATCACCATTGACGGCGAGACTGTGACCGCCGTCACGGTGGAGGCCGACATGAGCGCTATCACCACCAACGACTCGCGCCGAGACCGCCCTGTGCAAACCGCACTCAACACTGCTGAGTTTCCAACTGCGGTCTTCACTCTCACCGAGCCCATCGACCTTGGCCCCGACCCTGACTCCGGCAATCCCATTTCCACCACCGCAGTCGGCGAGCTCACCGTCAAAGGCATCACCCAGCCGGTACAGATCGCACTGGAGGCCCAGCTGGTTGACGACACCGTTGTCGTGGTCGGCTCCACCGAGATCGTCTTCTCCGACTACGACGTTTCGGTCCCCCGAGTCCCCATTGTTTTGTCAGCCGAAGACCACGGCATCGTCGAGCTCCAGCTGTTTTTTGCCCGGAACCCATGAGGGTTTCGGGATCACCTATCTCGTAGTGAAGCAGGGTTGTGGCGCGATAGTGTGCCCTCTGCGCCGGCTTCAAGGCGCCCACGTCGGAGTGGCGGAATTGGCAGACGCGCTAGCTTGAGGGGCTAGTGCCCTTTACGGGCGTGGGGGTTCAAGTCCCCCCTCCGACACCGCAACGCACGCTCGGTGCCGCGCAGTGCGGCTGGGATTCTTGGTGGGTTGCTCCAAGCCAGGGGTGCTGGATCAGGCGCAGGCGGCGCAGGTGCCCAGTACGTCGAGGCGATGTGCGGTTGGCACGAAGCCGGTGTCCTCGAGCGCCTTGGCGATCGCGGTATCGAGCGAGCGCTCCGCGCGAGCCGGCACGACGAAGTCGTCGACTGCGCCGCACTCGGTGCAGACGACATGGTGGTGATGCCCGATGATCTCCTCGGACAGCTCGTAGCGGGTGAGATCGTCGGTGCCCACCACCCGTTGCACGATGCCGACCGACTCGAGGTCGACCATGTTGCGGTACAGCGAGCTCTGCGTGAGCCGGGGTCCCCCCTCGAGCAGTTCGGCGATCGTTGCCGGACGCCCGGCCGCCGCGAGCAGCTCGACCAGATGGCGGCGGCCCTTGGTGTACAGCTGACCCGATTCCCGCATCCGACCCGAGATCAGCTTGTGGACCTCTGCGACGTCGATCCCCATGAGCCGGGACCCTATCGGCCGGCACCAACGCGGCCGGGGAGTCCCTGCGGCCAGAGCTCGCGGTATACAGCCAAGAAGGGGCGACAGCGACACATCAAGGATCAGTTTCCGGTGCGCCAGGTCGTGAGGTGCCCCGATGCGTCGATGGCGGCCAGGGATCGGCCGTCGGTGCGCCAGGCCACGGCCTCGATGCGGCCGTCGCAGACATCGAAGCCGACGGCTTCGCCGTTGCCGTCGGGCCCGAGATGCCACACCAGTACCCCGCCGTCGCGCCCGCCCGAGGCGAGGGTCGTCGACCGCGGCGCGAACGCGAGGCTCGTGACGGTGTCGGCGTGGGCGTCGAGCACACCGGGTGTGGAGCCCTCGGGGCCGCCGTCGCCGAACACCCACACGGTCACGGCTTCGCCGCCGCCGGTGGCGAGCAGTCGGCTCGCGTCGTCGAACGCTAGAGCGTTGGGTTTGGCCGGGTAGCCGTACATGGCGGCGTCGGTGCCGGTCGCGGTGCGCCAGAAGTGCACCGTGTTGTCCTGGCTGCCGCAAGCGACGACCTCGCCGTCGGGGCTCAGTACCAGCGACACCAGCGAGCCCTGCCATTCGAAACGCGCCTTCGGCTCGGGATCGTCGCCGAAGACGCAGACTGCACCGAACGATGCGGTGACCAACTCGCCCGCCGGCGTCCACGCGACGGCGGCCACCGTGCTCGGATGCTCGAACGAGGTCCAGGCGTCCCCGCCGTCGGCGGACCAGCAATGCGCGTACCGACCGGCGGCGGTCGCGATACGCGATCCGTCGGGCGACACCGAGATCGTGTCGAGCCAGGCAGCTCCCATCTCGTGACGCCACCGAAGCGCACCCGTGGCGGCATCACGTGCGGCCACCACGCCGTCGGCGCCGACGCTCACGACGAACGACGGGCCGCCCACCGCGAGGTGCACCGGTCCGGGTTCGTGCGCGTCGGCGACACTCCAGACGATGTCGCTGCGCGCCGCGTCGACGGCGGTCAGCGCGCCCGATGAGTCGCCCGTCATCACGAGCCTGCCCCCGCACGCCCAGGCGAGCGCCGTGGGGTAGTCGTCGAGCAGATGCGACCAACCCTGCCGCAGTACACCCGCACGTCGCCGTTGTGCGACCCGGCCGGTCAGACCAGGCATGCCTGAAATCCTGCTCGCAGCTCGTCGGCGTCGAGGTCGCGGCCGATGAAGACGAGCTGATTGCGGCGAGGATCATCACCCCATGGCCGGTCCGGCTGAGAATCGAGCAGCATGTGCACGCCCTGGAACACGACACGGTCCGTCTCGCCGGCGACGGCGAGGAAGCCCTTCATCCGAAAGATGTCGGTGCCCTTCTCGTCTAGCAACTTGCCGAGCCAATCGTTCAGGCGATCGCCGTCGACGTTGCCATCGGCCTCGATCCCGACCGACGTGACGCTCTCGTCGTGCTCGTGGGCGGCCACCCAGGCCCGCTCGATCACCGGCGCGATGGTTGCGCCGTCGGCGGTCGTGACGGTGGGGTGGTACTCCTCTGCCAGGTGTTCGCAAAACAGGCCGTACAGCTGCTCGCCGGTGCCCTCGCCGATCAGGAGCGTCACCGCGGTCTGGTCGACGGCATCGAGCGCCGCATCGACATGGTGGCCAAGGGTCACCTGGTCACCGACCCGCACGCATGCCGGCGGCTCGGCGAACACGCGCACGCATCTCTCGGCGCCGGCTTCGAGGGCCTCGCTCGTCGCCGCCGGCAGCGGCAGCACCGCCAGGCCCATCGTGGGATCGGGCCCGGCGTCGAAACGGAGGGTGTGGGTGCCCGGGTCGAGGCGGTAGACGCCGGTCCACTCGAACGGGTACTCGGGTTCGAGGAATGTGGGCCGGCGGTCGAGCGCGACCGTAAGGTCGAAGGACCGCTGGTCGAGCAGGACGTCGACGGCCACCGAGCCGAAGCTCGCGCGATGCATTGCGGTGACGCCGTTCATCGACCGAATACGCGATTCGATCTCGTCGAGCCGGCGCTCCTCGACGAGATCGGTCTTGTTGAGCACGACGACGTCGGCGAACGCGATCTGTTCTTCGGTCTCGCGGCTGCGCCCGAGCTGTTGGTCGACATGGACGGCGTCGACGACGGTGACGATGCCGTCGAGCGCGTACTCGGCGGCGATGTCGTCGTCCATGAAGAACGTCTGTGCCACCGGCCCCGGATCAGCAAGGCCCGTGGTCTCGACCAGCACGTAGTCGAACTTGTCGCGCCGCTTGCCGAGGTTGCCGAGCACCCGGATCAGATCGCCTCGCACGGTGCAGCAGATGCACCCATTGGACATCTCGAAGACTTCTTCGTCGGCGTTGACCACCAGGCCCTGGTCGATGCCGATCTCGCCGAACTCGTTCTCGATGACCGCGATGCGTCGGCCATGGTGCTCTGTGAGGATGCGGTTGAGCAGCGTCGTCTTGCCGGCCCCGAGGAAGCCGGTGAGGATCGTGACCGGTACCCGGCTCATCGGGCCGCGTTGGTGTGATCGTCGGTGGTGGACATGGCGGGTTGCCTCCGGGGTGGTCGAGGGTGGGGGATGGTGGTGATGGCGTCGTACTCGAGGTCGACGCCGGTGATGGCCCGGGTGATTGCCCGTGCGGCGCGTTGCGCGCCCCAGAGGTTCCCGGCGGCGGGGCCGAGCGTCAGGGTGGCCAGGCGGCCCATGACATGGATGGGGTGACGGCCGGTGCGCAGGTCGCGATCGCAAACGGGCAGGCCGGCGACGGTGGCGATGTCGGGCAGGACCGGTTCGAGGGCCCGCTGGGCGGCGATGTCGGGCGTGGTTCCCGTTGCGAGCCAGAGGAGGTCGGTGTCGAGCGCCGTGCCGTCGTCGAGATCAAGTTCGGCTCGGTCGTTGGTCACGCCGGCGGCAACGACCCTGCGGCCCTCGTGGAGCCGCACCTTGCCTAACGCGGCGAGCGCCTCGAGGCGTTCGTGCATCCAGCCAGGCACCGTGCCTCCGCCTCGTGCCGCAAGCGCCTGCCGGTGACGCACCGCGGGATCGGGCTCGGCGGAGTAAGCCCGCAGGTATTTCGGGCCGAGCCAGCCCGGATCGGTGTCGAAGCTGCGAATCTCGATGGGACGCCGACTGACCAGCTCAACGTGGGCGCCGCGCTTGAATTTCGACATGGAGCCCGCCCACCCTGAAGGCTGACCTGGCTCTTCGTGTACGACACGGAATTGGACGCCTTCGTTCCCCGCTGACCACTGCGTCGCCGCACTATACGCTGCGACCTACTGCTGACCGGGGCGGAGCGACCCTCGAGCGTCGGGACGTCAGCCTCAACCATCTTGCGGCGCTGTGTAGTGCTGGAGCGCGTGCTGGAACCAGTTGTAGAGGTTGTCGTTCGCTCGTTTGGACACGCCTGCTCGCTTGGCGATTTCGAACCCGTGATACGCCCCTTCGCAGACGTCGAGTTCAGCCGGAACTCCCGATTCCCGTAGGTTCGTGACGTACTGCTCGGTCTCACTGCAGAACGGGTCGAGGGCCCCGACGTAGGTGTACGTCGGGGGAAGCCCGGTGTAGTCGGTCGCCCTCGCAGGAGCGGCGTAGGCTGGAACCCGGTCGGTCCCCCAGAGTTCGCCCAGGTACAGCTTCCACCCCACCTCATTGGCGGCTGCGTTCCATCCAGGAGCGTCGTTGTTCTTGGCAGAGTGAGAGTTGTTGAGGTCGTCGATCATCGGGCAGAGGGGCATTTGGAACGCAACGTTCACGTCCCCTTTGTCCCGCGCATACAAGGTGGTGGCCGCGGTGAGTCCTCCGCCGGCGCTTTCGCCGGTCACGGCGATCTGGTCGTCGCGCACGCCGAGTGATGCTGCGTTCTCCTTGAGCCAGAGCAGGGCCGTGTAGCAGTCCTCGAGAGCAGCGGGGTAGGGCTCCTCCACGCTCAAGCGGTACGCGGGCGACACGATCACGCAGTCGCCCAGCTCGATGAACTTGGCACAGTGGAGGTCGAGTTCCGGCTCACCCGTGTGGTAGCCCCCGCCGTGGAAGTGGAGGATGCCGGCAACGTCGGTCTTCGGCTGCTGCAGGGGCTTCTTGATCAGGATCCGCATGTCCCCTCCGTCGGGGCGCGGGATCCATCGCTCCTCGACCTGTAAGCCCTTGGGCTTGGGGACCATCCGCATGATCAGCTTGTCGACCAGGCCTGGGCTTTCGGCCCCCCGACGCACGCTTTCGACGGTTCCGAATCTCCGTCCCGTCATCAGCTTGAGCATTCGACCGGTGAACCGCAGCTGCGGATCGATCATGTCGTTGGTCACCCGCATCTCGTACTTCTCAGTCGATGAGACCGCACTGGCGAGCCCGGTCGAGGGTCACTTGGAACAGTCGCGTGGTGGCGGCGTCGATCATCATCCCGTTGAAGTTCGCCGCGCCCTCGCCTTGTGCCTCAGCGGTAGCGACCGCATCGATGGCGCCCTGTGCCTCGGCGATCTCGTCCTCGGTGGGAGCGAAGACCCGATTGGCGATCTCGATCTGGCTGGGGTGGATGCACCACTTGCCGAGGCCGCCGATCACCGAGAACGTTGCCGCGCTTCGCTCGTATCCCGTGGGGTTGGCGAAGTTGGCATAGGGACCGTCGATGGCGTCGATGCCGGCAGAACGACAGGCAACCACCAGGCGATGCCGGGCGAAGTGCCACACATCGCCCGGGTAGCGGAGTGCCTTCTCTCCGTCGGTCACGCCGATGTGGCCGAGGCGCATGCCCTGGCTGGCCGACAGATCGCCGACGCCGAGCGTGAGTGCTTCGAGTCGGGGGCTGCATTCTGCGATCTCGTCGACCGTCTGCAATGCCTCGACCTCCTCGACGAGACATTCGATTCCGATGCGGCCGACCTCGAGTCCGAGCTTGAGCTCGAGCTGCGTGAGCATATCGTCGACGAACCAGACCTCGCGGGGCCCCTTGATCTTCGGAACCATGATCACGTCGATGTTGGCGCCCGCTCCTGCGACGACCTCGGCGATGTCGTCGTGGCACCACTGCGTGTCGACGCTGTTGATGCGGTAGGAGCGGATCTTGGTACCCCAGTCGAGCTCGTTGAGGCCGGCGATGATGTTCTTTCGAGCGCCGACTTTGGCAGATGGAGCGACCGCGTCCTCGAGGTCGAGAAACACCATGTCGGCGTCGCTCTGGGCCGCCTTGCCAATCATCTTGGGGGAGTGGCCCGGAGTCGAGAGCTCAGATCGCCGAATACGGTCGATCTTCTGTCGCTCGTAGCTGGTCATTGGTAACGGTCCCTGGTTGGTGTGCTCGCTGCGCCCGCCGGCGGCCCGCCGGGTTTGGACCCTCACCCTAAAAGATTGTTGGCTGCTCGACAAGTTTTCTGTTTGTTGGCTAGTGTTGTGGTCGATGGGCGACGAGATCGACTTCGATGCTTTCCCGATTGCGCGGAAAGGCAACCAGTTCCAGGACTTCACCCCGGGGAACGTGTTCGTCCATCACTGGGGTCGGACCGTCACCGACGGCGACAACGCACTCTTCTCGACAGCCATGTGCAACTGGAATCCGATGCATCTCAACGCCGAGTATGCCCGGGCACACGGTCATGACGATGTCGTGGTCAACCCGATGTTCGTTCTGTGTGCTGTCGTCGGGCTCTCGGTCGAAGATCTCAGCGAGGTCGGCGGCCCGTTCTTGGGCATGGAGGACGTCACCTTCCATCGGCCGGTGCATCCGGGAGACACGATCACCGCCTCGTCGACGGTGGTTGAGGCTCGTGAGTCGGACAGCCGGCCGCATATTGGCATCGTGACCTGGCACACCGAGGCTCACAATCAACGCGGTGAGCTCATCGTCGACTATCAGCGGACCAATTTCGTCGCCAAGCGGCGCGAGCCCAAGCCTGCGGCGGCCAGCTGATGCCTCGGCAGATCGTGGACCCTCGGCCGCCGATTCCTGCGCCGTACCGCACCGATGAGCGGGTCGCCATCCAGGAGATGGCCCGCGAATTCACCATGGACAAGGTGCTGCCTGCCGCCAACGAGCTCGACTCCGAGCAGGGGATGATCCCCGATGAGCTCCGCCGCGAGATGGGCGAACTCGGCTTCTTCGGCATCACCGTGCCCGAGAAGTACGACGGCCTCGGCCTGGGAGTGTTCGAATACGCGCTCGTCACCGAGGAACTCGCCCGTGGCTGGATGAGCGTGGCCAGCATCATCGCTCGCTCCGGCATGGCGGCGACGCTCGATCGGGCGCAAAGGGAGAAGTATTACCCGCTAGCCGCGCGAGGTGAGTGGCTCGGGAGTTTCGCCATGTCCGAGCCTGACGCGGGATCCGACATCGCGTCGGTGCGCACGCGTGCTGACAAGGTCGATGGTGGCTGGGTGCTGAACGGTCAGAAGATGTGGTGCACATTCGCCGATCAGTCGGACGCCATTCTGGTAGTTGCGCGAACCACGCCGTATGACCCGGACAACAGGCACAAGGGCATCAGCCGATTCATCGTCCACAAACGGCCCGGTGAGTTTCCCGATGGCTGCACGGGCAACCCGATCCGCAAGATCGGCTACCACGGTTGGCACACCTTCGACCTGTCGTTCGACGACTGCTTCGTCCCCGACGACGGCCTGATCGGCTACGAGCGTCAACAGGCTGTGACGAACCAATCAGGGAAGAAGCAGCCGAATCATGCCGGCAACGATGGGTTCATTCGGACGGCCAAGGGCATGACCATCCCCCGCATCCACACCGCTGCCCGGTCGATCGGTCTGGCACGGGCGTCGCTGGAAGACTCAATCGCCTACGTCCAACAGCGTGAGCAGTTCGGGCGTCCGATCGGTGACTTCCAGGTCACCCGATTCAAGATCGCCAAGATGGCCGCAGACATCGAGTCGTGCCGAGCGCTCATGTATCAGGTCGCGGCCAACTCCGACATGGGTGGCTACGACAACGCGACCTCGCCGGACATGGAAGGCGCGATGGTCAAGTACCTTGCCTCGGAGATGTCTGAGCGGGTGACCAGCGAAGCGCTCCAGATCCACGGGGGAGCGGGCTACACCACCGACTTCCCGATCGAGCGCTACTGGCGAGACGCTCGACTCACCAAGATCTTCGAAGGTACCAGCGAGATCATGTTGCGCCTTGTGTCGGATTGTCTCCTTCCTCCCACGCCCCACCGCTGAGGCCCACGATGGAACTCTGGCGCAACACCACGGCACGACAGAACAAGGCGGTAATCGCAACATGACCCCCAGCGACATCACGAGCGGCGCGCTCACGGGTGACGGAAACTGGTTCGAAGACTTCGCCGTCGGCCAGCGCATGCGGCACTTCCGCTCGGCCACCGTCGACGAGGTGGAGAACAACTACATCTCGAAGCAAGTGATGAACACGGCACAAGGACACTGGAACGAGGAAGCGTTGCGCGGGTCGCATCTCGGCAACGGCCGCTTGGTCTTCGGCCTCATCACCGGCTCGATGACCGTCGGGCTCGCCAGCCAGGACACCGCGGAGAACGCCCTCGCCGAGCTCGGCCTCGATAACGTGCGGTTCAAGAAGCCGGTGCACCACGGCGACACCATCACGGCCTACACGGAGGTCTTGGCGATCGACGAGTCGCCGGACCGCGACGATGCCGGCATCGTGCGGTTCAAGCACTGGGGTCGCAACCAGCACGGCGACGTCGTTTGCGAACTCGAACGCCTGGTGCTGATCAAGCGGAGACGGGCGTGGACGTTGGACGGACCGACGCGATGAGCGATCGCGCCGCTGATCACACACGAGGCCACGAGGTCGCCGCGCCGATGCGCACAGACCGCACCGGACCACTCACAGACGTTCGAGTGGTCGATCTCACGCAGGCGCTCGCCGGCCCCTATTGCACGATGATTCTTGCCGACATGGGCGCTGACGTGATCAAGGTCGAGTCGCCGAACGGGGACTTGCCACGATTCAGTCCCCCGCATCATGAGGACGACACCGAAAAGTACTTCGGCGGCTACTTCGCGAGCATCAACCGGAACAAGCGCGGGATCGTGATCGACCTCAAGGCCCCGGAGGGAGTCGAGACGCTGTTTCGACTCCTCGAAGGGGCCGACGTGCTGGTCGAGAACTTCAAAGCTGGGGTGATGGACCGCCATGGACTGTCGTGGGAGCTGCTTAACAAGCGCTTCCCGTCACTGGTATATGCGACGATCCGAGGCTTCGGCGACCCCCGCAGTGGCGAGAGTCCGCAGGCCGACTGGCCTGCATTCGACGTCGTGGCCCAGGCCGCCGGAGGTTTGGTGAGTTGCACTGGCTCCGATGAGAGTGAGCGAGTCACCGCTGGGCCATCGATCGGCGACATCTACCCGGCCACCATGTGTGCGGTCGGCATCCTCGGCGCCCTCCATCACGCTCGTCGCACAGGCGAAGGCCAGTTCGTGGACGTCGCGATGGTCGACGCGGTCATGGCGCTGTGTGAGTCAGTCACCTGGCGCTACTCCTACACCGGCGAGGTTCAGGCACCGAGAGGCACCGAGCATCCATCGCTGTCACCGTTCAACATCTACCCGACTGCCGACGGGCTTTGTGCAATCGCATCGCTGACGCACCCGCAGTGGGCGTTCATGTGCGACGTGCTCGATCGACCCGATCTGATCGACGACGACCGCACCCGAACAAGCCGTCGTCGCAGCGACAACCGCGACTTCGTCAACGCCTTGATGGAGGAGTGGACCGAGGCCCACACCACCGCCGAGATCGTCGAACTGCTCGGAGGCCATGTGCCGGTCGGCCCGGTCAACAACGGCCCGGACCTCTTTGCCTCCGAGCATGTCCGAGCAAGGGAGATGCTCGTAGCCGTCGAGCACCCGGGTTCGCAGCGCCCTGCGGTACTGCCCAACACCCCGCTGCGGTTCAGTGCAACCGAAGCCGGCATCTATCGACGTCCACCGATGCTCGACGAGCACCGCGACGAGATCCTCGCAGAGCTGGAGGAATCCCAGTGAATGCACCCGAACAGACGACACTGGCACCGGTACTGCCGAGCCAGGAAGTGTTCTTCGCTCGCTGCGCTTCCGATCCTGAACTCGGATTGGCGATCCGCCACTGGACCGGGGGGCTGCGTTTCGAATCTGAATCGGCCACGATCGGGTTCTCGGTGACCGACGGATCGATCACCGCCCAGGTTCCGATGCCCGGCGAGGGGGTCATCTCGGTCGCTGGTCCCTCAGAGCACTGGCAGTCGCTCAGTCAGGCTACGCCTCCGCCGTTCGCACAGATCTCGGTCCTAGTGGAGCTCGGCAAGCGCGGTCTGGAGCGGTCAATGACCGATCCGACACTGTGGTGGCAGTACCTTCCGGCTGTGGAACGGGCATCCGAGCTGCTCCGAGTCCCGGGCGGACAGCGAGCGGCCTGCCGCCTCGAGGTCGGCCCGTCGAGGAGTGACAGTCCTGTCGGCGGCTACCTCCACATCGATTTGGAAACGCCGGAGGGAACCGTCGATCACCGGATCTACTACGAGACCGCTGGCGAAGGCATTCCGCTCCTGCTTCAACACACTGCTGGCGCGCAGAGCGTGCAGTGGCGGCATCTGTTCGAGATGCCCGAGATCACGGATCGCTTTCGACTGGTCGCCTATGACCTTCCGTTCCATGGCAAATCGATTCCGCCCATCGACCAGCGATGGTGGGAGCGGGAGTACCGGCTCGAGGGCGCCCTGCTCCGCCAGATCCCCGTGGCAATCGCATCGGCGCTGAACCTCGGGCAACCGGTCTTCATGGGGTGTTCGGTCGGCGGATTGTTGGCGCTCGACCTTGCGCTGCACCATCCCGACGTGTTCTCGGCCGTGATCTCTCTGGAGGGAGCGCTTCACATCGGTGGCCCGTGGGACGGCCTGCTCGGTCTGTGGCACCCCCAAGTCGGCAATCAGTCGAAGGCGAGGATGATGGAGTCCATGTGTGCTCCGACGTCCCCCGAGGCCTATGTCAAAGAGGTCTCGCAGGTCTACTCGGCGGGTTGGCCCCCCGTATTCCTCGGCGACCTCTGGTACTACATGGTCGACTTCGACCTCCGCGAGCGAGCCTCCGAAATCGACACCGACCAGGTGGCGGTCCACATCCTGAACGGCGAATACGACTGGAGCGGAACCGTGCGGGGCGGGCGCGCCGCCCATGAGGCGATCGCGGGATCGACTCACACGGTCATGGCCAAGGTGGGCCACTTCCCGATGCAGGAGAACCCGACGGCGTTCGCCGAGTATCTGCTGCCGGTGCTCGACCAGATCTCCGCGTCGCGCTCGGAGGGTTCTGTGTGAGCGAGGAACCGCCCAAGAACAAGCAACAGGAGCGAACCGAGCGCTCAACCAACGCCTTGCTCGAGGCTGCCTCTGATCTGATCGTGGAGGGTGGCTTCGAAGCGCTCACTTTCGCCGCCATCGGTGAACGCTCCGGATACAGCCGCGGGATGGTGAGCGCCCGGTTCGGCAACAAGGACGGACTCATCGATGCGCTCATCGAACGCATCGTGACGAGGTGGAGCCATCGCAACGTCATTCCTCTCACCAAAGGTCGCTCGGGTCTCGACGGCGCGATGACGCTGCTCGACGCCATCAAGGCGCAGGCTGCGAAAGACCCGCGCGGTCTTCGGGTGCTCTACTCGCTCATGTTCGAAGCCGTCGGCTCCACGGACGAGATGGTGCTTCGCTTTGCCAAGTTCCACGAAGGGATGCGGGCCGACTTTGCGCGCTTTGTACGGCGGGGCCAAACCGACGGCTCGATCCGCAAGGGACCATCTCCCGAACGCGAAGCCGAACTCCTCGTCGCCGGGTTACGGGGAATCGGCTATCAGTGGCTTCTCGAGCCTGGATCTTTTGATCCCGTCAAAGCGCTCGCCTACTTGCGCGTGACCACACGAGAACGGCTCGTCGCCGACACCAACGCCTGAAGTCGGTTTGCCGATGCCTTCGATCTCATATTCCACGCCAACGTGCGCGCGCTGGCACACTGTGCATCTGGTGTGCCAACAAGTGCTGTTACGGTGCTGCAGTCGGGACACAGAGGCTACGCGGGTATGAGTTCACAGGACACAGCGAGGGATGGGTCGAAACTCGACGAGGGGCCCCGCCCGAGTCAGCGCCCCGGTGGGCGATGATGGCGAATCGGCCGCTCCATCCGGGCGAACTCCGGCCACATCGACCAGGGTCGCCCGGCAGCCATGCCACCGTCGACCACGAACTCCTGGCCGGTGATCCACTGCGACTCGTCGCTGGCCAGGAACAGCGCCATGTTCGCGACGTCGGCCGGTTCGCCGACCCGGCCGAGCAACTGGTTGGTGGCCTCGGCGTCGCGAATCTGCTGGATCTGCTCCTCGCTCGCCGACGGGCGGCCGGTGGCGAGGGGAGTGGCGACGAAACCCGGGCAGATCGCATTAACCCGGACGTTGTGCTCACCGAGCTCAAGCGCCACTGACTTCGTGAGGTGGATCACGGCGCACTTGGCCACGCTGTAGAGGTGGGCGCCGTAGCCGGCCCGCAGTCCGGCCACGCTTGCGTTGGAGATGATCGATCCGGAGCCCTGGGCCGACATGACCGGAGACGCGTGCTTCAGGCCGAGAAACACGCTCTTCAGCAGGACGTCCATCGTCAGGTCGAAGTCGTCGACCGTCGTCTTGGCGATCGGGCCGAGGGCACCGCCGAAGCCGGCGTTGTTGAACAGGCAGTCGAGGCGGCCCCAGCGGTCGGTGGCCTCGGCCACCATGGCCGCCACCTGCTCCTCCTGACTCACATCGGTCTGGAGGAAGGCGGCCGCGTCGCCCATCTCGGCCGCCAGCGCCTCGCCCTTTTCTGCGTCGAGGTCGCTGATGAGGACCCGAGCTCCCTCCTCAACGAACCTGCGTGTCGTGCCTGCGCCGATACCGCTGGCGCCCCCCGTGATGATCGCGACCTTGTCGTCGAGTCGTCCCATCCTCGCCCTTTGTTGATGAGTAATTGTTAACAAAGGTACGGCACGGGAGCCCGGGGAGAGGGTACCCATGGCTGGAATTGACTGAGCCGAAGGCATGACACACAGCGCATCACTTGTGCCATGTGCCTAGAGTCTGATAGGTAGAGGTGCAGCTGAGGAAGCAGGAGGACACGGTCATGACTTCCACATCGTTTGATGTCGTGATCAGGAATGGGTTCGTCGTCGATGGCACGGGCGCGCCTGGCTACTACGGGGATATCGGCATTCGCGACGGCCGGATCGCCGCGGTCGGGCGGTTGAAAGGCTGCGACGCGGAGCGGACGGTCGACGCCACCGGGATGATCGTCGCTCCCGGCCACGTCACCCAGCACACGCACTACGACGCCGCCCTGTTTTGGGATCCGTACTGTCTCGACTCGGGCGCAAACGGCATCACCACGGTCGTCAACGCCAACTGTGGGTTCGGGTTCGCACCCGTGAGGGCTCAAGACGCCGAGCGCACGATGCTGATGATGTCGACGACCGAGCAGATTCCCGTTGCTCATCAACGAGCTACGATGCCATGGGACTGGGAGACGTTCCCTGATTGGATGGACCGGCTACAGGCGCTACCCAAGGGCGTCAACGTCTCGACGTACCTGCCGCTCAACCCACTGCTCGTCTACGTGATGGGTGTCGACGCGGCCAAGACCCGGTCACCAAACGCGCAAGAGATGGCGGAGATCCATGGCCTGATCAACCAGGCCATGGACGCCGGCGCAATCGGCGTATCAATGTCGACGATGGGCGCCGAGGGCAACACTCATGTCGATTACGACGGCACATCCATGCCGACCGACTCGATGGATCACGATGCGGTCGTCGAGATCTGTCGCGCCGTGGTCGACAGAGGCGAGGGCATCATCCAGGTGCTGTCGCAGATTGCGATCTATGGTGACCGCTCGATCACCGAACGCCTCGCCGAACTCGCACGAGGATCCGGCGTTCGGATCATTCACAACGCCTTCCTCACGAACGATCAGCTCGACTTCCTCGTGCCCCAAGATCTGGAGTGGCTCAGCGAGCAGCGAGGTCTGGGCCGCGACATCACCGCCGGCGCGCTGCTCAACCGCGGCTGGGTCGAAGCCGGCGTGCGCGAGCTCGACGCGGCCGGCGGCCAGTTCAAAGGCGTCCGCCGGATCGTCGCCTGTGCCGACGACGACGAGATTCGTGCCCTGCTTAGCGACCGCGACTTCGTTGAGAGCTTCGCGGCCGAGCTCGGCGAAGTCACAGCAGCCACCGGCGCCTCGGGCTTGGCGGGCCAGACTGTGATCGATGTCGGCGGCAACGAGGCCCTCGAGGGGCACCTCGGGCGAACTCTCAACGACATCGCCGAGGAGACGGGTCAATCCGTGGTCGCAGTCTTGGCAGATCTGGCTCTCAGGTCCGACCTCGCTCTTCAGCTGAAGTCGCCGCCAATCGGTGCGACCGGGCCCGAGCAAGCCATGTCGTACCTCGACCACACCGGAGTCATCGGCGGTGGGTCCGACGGTGGCGCCCACACCAAGGCGTTCGGCATGGGCCACTATCCAACCGACCTGCTCATCTGGTTGGTCCGCGAGCAAGGCCTGCGGACGCTCGAAGACATGCACTTCCAGCTCAGCCTCAAGACTGCCCGCGCGGTCCAGATCCACGATCGCGGGGCGCTTTTGCCGGGCTTCTGGGCCGACGTTCTGGTCTACAACTTGAACGACCTCTACTTCGACATGACTCGGTACGACATCGTCCACGACATGCCCAACGGCGACTGGCGCCGAAAGGGCAACGCCGGCGGCTATCAATACATCCTCGTCAACGGCGAAGTCACGCACGAAGGTGGAGCCAGCAACGGGCAGACTCCTGGCCAGGTCGTGCGAGTTACGTCGCCCGCGGCCCGAGCTACCCCATGATCACCACCAACGATGTCGGCGGCGAGCGCGAAAAGATCGTCGACGCAGCCATTCGCTGCTTCCAGCGGTACGGGCCCCAGCGAACCTCGATGAACGACATTGCGGATGAGGCCGGGATCTCGCGCCGCACGCTGTACCGACAGTTCGATGACCGACCGGCGCTCGTCGCCGAGATCCTCGACCGGCGACTCTCGGAGCTACACGCCTCGGTCGTGGCCCATCTGGCGACCTACGACGACATCGAGGCAGCGCTGATCGAGGGCTCGTTGTTCTCGGTCGAGGCCGGCGAGTCCGACGACCTCGTGGCGGAGATCGTCCGTCACGAGCACGCCGGTACACCCGAGCGCTTCTTGCTGCGGGTCAACGACTCGATCGCGGCCCGAGTGCTCGAGAGTTGGTCGGTGGTCCTCGGCCATGGGCGTGCGCAAGGCCGGGTTAGGACCGGCCTCAGCAACACCCGCGCCGTAGAACTCATCATGACGGTGCACACCGTCGCGTTGCTCCGCGACGACCTCGGCCGAGACGGGCGTCGCGCACTCTTCCGCGACCTCCTCGTCGCAGCCGTTCTCAACCCGCCCGACTAACCCGATCGACTTCGCCATCGGCTCACCCCCACAAGAAGGCAGCATGTCCCAGATCAACCGAACCGACCCGAGCGGCGCGCGTGGCGACCTCCCCTCAATAGCCGACCTCTCCCTTCCCGACGACCACATCAACAGGCAATTGGCGGTGCGGATCGAACCCGACGGCGTCGGCGTGGTCGGGCGGTTCACGGTTCGTCCGTCGATGTGGGGTGCAGGCTCGAGCCGGCCGCGCCTCTCGATCCTGGCGATGGCGATCGACGGTCTCGCCGGCCAACTCCCGTCACCTGTGCGGATACCGACCATCGACCTTCGCGCCCAGTACTTGTCGGAGCCGCCCTCGGAAGGGGCGGTGCAGATCACGGGTCGGCCGTTGCGGGTCGGACGCCGGCTCATCGTCTCGGAGTTCGAGGCTCGCGACGCTGCTGGCATCGTGTTCGGTCGCGCAATGACCACGATGTCCAACAACCACCATCACGGCTATGTGCCCGACGATGACGTCGAGCCGGCCATTCGGATCCCGTCGTTCGATCGGTTGCTCGACTGGCGCGAGGTGGACGAACGCAGCCTCGACCTCGACCCGACTCCGCAGATCTGGAATGGCGTCATCCAAACGCCCCACGGCGGCGCCCAGATGCTCTTCTGCGAGCTCGCCGCCGAACACCTGACCGGCCACGGTCGCGCCGCCGTCGACATCGACATCCGCTTTTTGCAACCGGGGGAGGTGGGTCCACTGCGGGCGACCGCCACCCCCGTCGGCACCATCGGCGGGTTGGATGTGTTCCGGGTCGACCTCACCGACACCGGTGCTGGTGGAACCCTCGTAGCCGCGGTGACGATCATGTCGCGACCACTCGAGGCGCATGCCTGACGCTTCGCCTGGCCGCTACCCGCTGGTGGTGGCGAGGTATTCGTCTCGGAGTTGGCCCTTGTAGAGCTTGCCGGTAGGGAGGCGCGGGAGTTCGTCGCGGAAGTCGAGCACTTTGGGCACCTTGTAGTGAGCGATGGTGTCGCGAGCGAACGAGATGAGTTCGGCGGCGAGCTCGTCGGTGGCCGCGACCCCCTCAGCCGGCTGCACCACCGCTTGGACGAACTCGCCCATCTCAGGGTCGGGAAGCCCGAAGACGGCCACGTCGGCGACCTTGTCGTGCATCACCAGGCAGTCTTCGATCTCCTGGGGGTAGATGTTGACGCCCCCCGAGATGATCATGAACGCCTTGCGGTCGGTCAGGTACAAGAACCCGTCTTCGTCGACGTAGCCGACATCGCCCAGCGCCGTCCATGTCGGATGCTGCGGATGCTGCGCGGCTTTGGTCTTCTCCGGCGCGCCGTGATACTCGAACGGCATCGCCTCGTTCTCGAAATACACCGTGCCCGCCTCGCCGGTCGGGACCTCATTGCCGTCGTCGTCGCAGATGTGCAGCACGCCCATCATCGGCTTGCCCACCGAACCGGGATGCTCCAACCAGTCCTGGGAGCCGATGTAGGTCATGCCGTTGCCCTCGGTACCCGCGTAGTACTCGTGGATGATCGGCCCCCACCACTCGATCATCTGCTGCTTCACCGGCACCGGACACGGCGCCGCGGCGTGGATGCAGAAGTTCATCGAGCTTAGGTCGTGACGGCTGCGCTCAGCTTCGTCGAGCTTGAGCATGCGCACGAACATCGTCGGCACCACCTGGGTGGCCGTCACCTGATACTGCTCGACGTACTCCAGGAACAGCTGCGGATCGAACTTCTCCATGACGACGGCGGTGCCTCCGAGCTCGTTGATGGCTGCGGTGTAGGCCAGCGGCGCCGCGTGATATAGCGGTGCCGGACACAGGTACACGGTGTTTTCGTCCATGCCGCCCAGCATCCGGGCAAACGCCGCGGTCATCGCCGGCTGTTCCTGGATTGAAACACCGGGCAGCGGACGCTTGACCCCCTTCGGCTGGCCGGTGGTGCCCGAGGAGTAGAGCATGAACGAACCCATCGGTTCGTGCTCGAGCGGCTCGGCCGGGTATGCCGACAACGCCTCCTCGAAGTCGCGGAACGTGTCGTTGCCACCACCTAGCATCAGCTTGATTGTGCAACCCGGCGCGTGCTCCAACGCCGCCGCGGCCACCTCGCGATAGCGGGCTGTGGTTATCAGTGCCCGAGCGCCACTGTCGCTCAGGATGTAGCCACCCTCCTCGCCGGACAGGAACCGATTCACCGCCGTGAAATACAGACCCGCCCGCATAGCGCCCCAATAGACCACGAAGTAGTCCAGGATGTTCTCGGCCCACAGCGAGATGTGATCACCCTCCTTGAGGCCCTCCGCACGACACAGCTGCGCCATCTGATTGGACCGGTCGTTCAGCTGGCGGTAGGTCATCACCTCACCCGAACCCGCCAGTATGAGCGCGGCCTTGTCGGGTGTGGTCTCGGCAAACGCACCTGGATAGGTCATCGCCCTTACCCCTTCGGATCTGGAATCAGGTCACTTGCGATTGATTCGGCAGCGCTCAGACGCTGACCGGCATTCCGACGATGCCGTGGACGAAGTGGCTCGCGAGATAGGTCGGCTCGCCGGCGTCGATGTGTGCGTCGGCCGCGGCGAGGTGGCGAAAGAGGTCGCGGATCTGGGCTCGGGCGAGGTTTGCTCCGAGGCAGAAATGGGGACCGCCGCCGCCAAAGCCGACATGGGGATTCGGGTCCCGGGTGACATCGAACGCTGCTGCATTCTCGAACACCGACTCGTCCTTGTTCGCCGACTCGTAGAAGAGCACGACCATGTCGCCCTCGGCGATCTGTTGCCCGCCGAGTTCCACATCGCAGGTGGCGGTGCGCCGGAACTGGATGACCGGTGTGGCGTAGCGGACGATCTCCTCGACCATGGGGTTGATCAGGCGGTCGGGATCGGCTTTGACGGCTTGCCACTGGTCGGGATGGTCGGACAGGAGCTTCAGGCCGTGGCTGGTCGAGTTTCGAGTGGTGTCGTTTCCGGCCACTGCGAACAGCAGGAAGATGCTGCCGATCATGTGGTCGTTTAGTCCGCCCTCGACGTCGGACTGGACGAGGGCCGAGATCAGATCGTCACCCGGGTTCGCGCGGCGTTCTGCCGCCAACTGTGTTGCCATGCCGTGAAGTGTCATCGCAGCCTCCATGGACATGGCCGTGCCATCCTGACCCTCGGGGACGAGCGATGGATCCACGTAGGCGGTCATCACCTCCGCGGCGTCGTACATCGCGTCCTGCATCTCGCCGGGGATACCCATCATCGTGGAGATCGTCCAGAGCGGGAGCTTGCGGGCGAAGTCGACCACGGCATCGCCGCCGCCGGCCGCGACGAACTCCCGGACGACCTCTGCGGCCCGAGCGTTGATGGCTACGTCGAGTTCTGCGATTCGTCGCGGCGTGAACGCCCGGCTCACGATGCCCCGGATGGCAGTGTGGCGAGGGGCATCCATGACCAAAAAAGCTGAGCCCGCCTCGAGCAACTCGATCGGCATGTCTTCAAAGTTCACTCCCTTACCCGAGCAAAAGGTCTCGGGGGTGCGACTCACATGGGTAACGAGGTCGGCGGTGGTGACCGCCCAGTAGCCTCTGGTCGATGGGGGTGTCCCGAAATCGGGAGGCGGCTGGAAGCTGACCGGCGCCTCCCTTCGGAGCCGGGCGAAGGTCTCCGCCCGCTTTGACGCGGGTTGACTCCAGAACGCCTTGGTGGAGAGTTTCCCGTGAGTGGTGTTGTCGGTCGGCATCGATGCTTTCCTTTCGGGTCTTCGGCCTAGGACTCGGACAGCAGCGCTGCGGTGAGCCGGTTGACGATTGCGAGCACCTCGTCTGAGTCCGCGGGCATCGACTGGTAGACGTCGGCGTAGCTGAGCCCGACGTGCAAGATGTTGATCGCCATGGCGACCGCCTCGGGCGAGCCGGCTCCGGGCGGCACACGGTCCTTGACGGTTTCGACGAAGCCTGTGTGCCACTCGGCAAGCAGGTCGGCGATGAGCTCGGACCTCATCGCTGCGGCGTGAAGCTCAGAGAGAAGCATCCTGGCCGTCGCGCCCCCGGGCGCGAGGAGAAGCCGTGCGGACTCGTCCACGAAGGTCGCCAGGTCAGGGGCTTCCTCGGCCAACCGCATCAGCCGAAGCGAACGGATCGCCGAGCGGCACGCCTCGACGAGAAGATCCTCTCGTCCGCCGAAATGGCTGTAGATGGCTCCCTTGGTCACTCCGGCCCGCTCGGCGATCTCATCGAGCCGTGCCCCGTTCATACCCTTTTTTGCGAAGACGACGACGGCGGCGTCGAGGAGCGCCCGACGGGTGGCACGGCTCTCCTCGACGCTTCGCCTCCCCATCCGCCTGGGGGTTTTGGCGGCGCGGTCAGCTGCGGCTTCGTCGGGGTGCTGGGTGATTTGGGTCATGCCAATTATTTTGCCGCGGTTCCGGGGCGCTCCCCGCATACGACTCTGATGTTTACGTACTTCTTGTTTAGTATGCAGTGTGCGCCCGTGCAACCCGAGCGCCGCAGGAAACTCCCCATGATCAGCGACCCTTGAAGGTCACCGGTTCCTTCTTCACAAACGCCGCGGCAGCTTGCTGGTGATCTTCTGTCCGCATCGCCCGCACGACGTTTTCGGCCTCCAGGTCCAGAACGTCGCCAAGAGATCGGTGCTCTGCGGCATTGAGAGCCTCCTTCATGTATCCCACCGCGACCGTGGGCAGGCATGAGAGATACTCCGCATAGGCTCTTGCCTCCTCGGCAAAGGTGTCGGCGGCGGCAACTTTGGTCACCAACCCCATCTCATGGGCCTCACGACCGGTTATTACGTCGGCCAAAAAGCACAGCTCTCGTGCCTTGGCCGCTCCGACGAGCCGAGGCAGGAAGTAGGAGATACCACTGTCTCCCGACAGGCCGACCTTCGCATAGGCGGTGGTCAGCTTTGCGGTGTCCAAACAGAAGCGGAAGTCGCAGGCCAGAGCCAAGGCCAGGCCAGCACCGGCCGCTGCGCCACCGATGACCGCCAGGGTTGGCTTCGGCATCTCATGCAGCAACCTGGCGGGATCAGATCCGGTCCGGATGGTTTCCACCAGGGCTGCGTCAGCGGCATTTGGGCTGGCGTCTTGGTCGAAGTTCGCTCCTGACGCCTGGTCGCCGATGTCTCCGCCGGCGGAGAATATGGTGCCGGCACCGGTCAGGACGACGCAGCGAACGTCGCGGTCGTCAGCGCTGTGCCGCAACGCATCCGTGAGCGACTCGGCCAGCGACGGGCTGATCGTATTGTGCGCGTGCGGCCGGTTGACGGTGAGCGTGAGCACGCCGTTGTCGAGGTCCTCCAGCAGGTCACTCATCGGTGGTCCTCAGCCGTCCGGTCAACTTATGGCGACCTTGGCCGAATGCTTTATGGCTGCCGCCGGATCCCCCGCCCGCTCCAGAGACGGCATCCACTGCGGATACTCAGGTCGCTGCTGGCTGACCTCGTTGAGGCGATTCAGCTCATCGTCGCTGAGTTCGAGATCGATCGCGGAGAGGTTGTCGACGAGTTGGTCGTGTTTGCGAGCACCAACGATCACGGTGGTCACACCGTCCTGGTGAAGAAGCCAGCAGATCGCAACCTGGCTGGGTGACACGCCATGGGTGTCGCCGATCTCCCGAAGAACCCTCACGACCTCGTCACCAGCGGCAGGATCCACCGGCGGGAAACTGAACCGGGAGCGACGGCCCACCGTGTCCCCTGTGTCCTCGGTGTCGGTGTACTTCCCCGACAAGAATCCCGCCGCCAGCGGAGAGAAGATCATGGTCCCCAGGCCGAGGTGCTTGGTTGCGGGCAGTATCTCCCGCTCTAGTTCCCGACCCACCAACGAGTAGTACGCCTGCACCGAGCAGAAACGCTCAGTTCCGTGCAGACGGGCGACACCGTCGGCGTGGGCGATCTGCCACGCGGCAAAGTTCGACAGGCCGATGTAGCGCACCTTGCCCTGCCGAACGCAGTCATCGAGCGCGCGCAGGGTCTCCTCGATGGGCGTGGTGGTGTCCCAGCTGTGGACCTGGTACAGGTCGATTCGGTCGGTGCCGAGCCGTTCCAAGCTGCCCTCGACTTCGCGCATGATGGCGACGCGGCTGGTGCCCATGCTGTTCGCGCCAGCTCCTGATGGGTGGTACAGCTTGGTCGCGATAATGACGTCGTCGCGCTTTTTTGCCAGCGCCTTGCCCAGCATCTGCTCCGAGGCGCCGTTGGCGTAGATGTTCGCGGTGTCGAAGAAGTTGATCCCCGCCTCGAGGGCGGTCCCGATCATCTGGTCGGCAGATTCCTGGCCTTCGTTGCCGAGCCACGCCATGTACTTCTGTTCGGGCTCGGCGAACGTCATGGCGCCGAAGCACAGCCTTGACACATAGAGGCCGGTGTTGCCGAGGGGGAGATAGTCCATAGTCGATTCCTTCAGTTGTGTTTGACGGTCAGGCTGGCTTCGAGGCAGGTGCGGATGACGTCATCGGGCAAGGGAAACTGGAGGCCGGCGGGATCCTCTTTGACCTCGGCATGGAGGACTGCGAGCCGATCGCTGTCGACCTCGATGTCGAGCTTGGGCTCGATACCACCCGCCGCCTGAAGGGACGCGAAAGCCGAGATCACTTCGTCCAACAGCTCGGCGTCGCTCTTTGCGTCGACAAAGATGCCGAGGCCGTGGGCGAACATCCGGATCCTGGGCAGATAGTGGCTGGGCAGGTGTTGCATGACGATGGGCACATACACCGCGTTGGCCCGTCCGTGGGAGATTCTGAACACTGGGCCGACGGCATCGGCGAAGTTGTGGATGGGCGCTGCGCCTCGCCCAGAAATGCTGGCCACAACCGCCATGGCGCTGGCGGTCATCAGTTCCATTCGGGCCACGATGTCATTGCCGCGGTCGACGGCGGTCGGAAGGTTGTCGAGAATCAATCGGGCGCTGCGCAGGGCCAAGGCGTCGGCAATGCTGTTGTGGCGCGGCGAGAAAAACGCCTCGAGGCAGTGACTCAACGCGTCGAACGCGGTCTCCGCCGTGATGGTGGGCGGCAGGCTGACCGTGAGCTCGGGATCGAGAAATGCGAAGTCCGAGTTCATGTAGTGGTGGAACAACAGGATCTTCTTGTGTTCCTGTTCGTCGAAGAGGGCTGCCCCCTGCGATAGTTCGGCGCCGGTGCCGGCCGTTGTGGGGAGAGAAACGTGCGGGATCCCCAGTGGCTTCGCTTGGGGGCGTGAGTAGGAGATGACCCCGGCTTCGTTTACCAGTTCGTTGACGTCGCTCACGTGCATACCGAGCATGACCTTGACGCACTTGGCCGTATCCAGGACGCTGCCGCCGCCCACGGCCAGCAAACCGTCGGCGTCGATCTCGCGGTACCACGCCGCACATTCATTGATGTCTCGTGTGTCGTTGTCCTGACGAACCCCGTCGAAGATCCCCACCAGCGAAATGTCGTGGGCCCCAAAAGCCTCGCGCACCTGTTCGACGACCCCTGCCGCGACCAAGCCCTGATCGGTGATCATCGCCACGCGTCGGCAACCCAAGCCGGCAATCGTCGGCGGCACCAACGCTCGGATCCCCGGTCCCGCCTTGACCACCGTTGTGCAGTCCAAGCCAAACGTCAGTTGTGCGGTCATCTGTCGCTCTTTCTCGACCGCCGGCTCGCGGCAGTGACCGACCGCGGCCAAGTGTATCGACGGCCTCGTGGATGCATACTATCTGTTTAGTATAGGGTCTTCGAGACCACCGAGTTCGATGAGGAGACACGGGGAGCCCCCATGGACTTCGAATATCCGGCCGAAGCCGAGGCGTTTCATGACGAGTTGCTCGAGTTCCTCGAAGCGGAGCTTCCTCCGTGGTGGGTGAACTTCCTCTCCGGTGATGAGCGGAACATCCCGTTCACCCGCGAATTCTGCAAGAAGCTGGCCGCCAAGGGCTGGCTCACGATGGCCTGGCCAAAGGAGTACGGCGGCGGCGAAGCCGACATCTGGCATCAGAACGTCGTGCGGGAAGTGATGTGGGGAATGGGCGAACCCCGCGGACCGCAGTACATGAATCTCAACTTCATCGGCCCGGCCATCATGACGTTCGGAACCGATGAGCAGAAAGACCGGTACCTCAAGCCGATGGCCGCGGGAGAGGTCATCTGGTGTCAGGGGTTCTCCGAGCAGGACGCCGGCTCTGACCTGGCGAGCCTCGCAACTCGGGCCGAAGACACCGGCGGTGGCTTCAGGATCAACGGCCAAAAATCGTGGGTCAGCTATGGGATATACGCCGAGCAGTGCCTGCTGATGGCCCGAACCGACCCAGATGCGCCCAAGCACCGAGGCATCTCCATGTTCGTGGTCGACATGGCGACGCCGGGCGTCGCGGTTCGTACCATCGAGACCGTGGGCGGCCCGCCCCAGTTGTACGAGCTCACCTTCGAGGATGTAGACATCCCGTACGACGCCCTCCTGGGGCCGCGAAACGACGGATGGCGCGTCGCCATGGCGGCGCTCGACCACGAGCGGATCGGGTTGGCGTACGGGGGCCGAACCCAGGTGCAGCTCGACGAGCTCGTCGGCTTCGCGCAGGAAACCACCGACAGCAGCGGTCGGCGGCTCTCCGAGCGGGGCGATGTTCGGGCCAAGCTCATTCGTCTCCGAGCGTTGAACCGAGCGCAGCGGCTCATCATGTATCGAGTTTTTGCCGACCAGACAGGTGCCGGGGCCGCGGTAGTCGACCCCTCGATCTACAAGGTGCTCGGCGGGCAGACCACGCTGCAAGCCGCGCAACTCGCCATGGAGCTCGCCGGCTCTCGAGGGGCCCTTCTCGAAGCCGACCCGATGGCAACACTGGGTGACGGGGCGTACGCATGGTGGGGTCATGCGCTTCCCGTGCAGGTCGCGGGTGGGTCAAGCGAGATCCAGCGCAACATCATCGCCCAACACGGCCTAGGCATTCCCCGGGGGCGATAGCCATGGACTTTCGTCTGAGTCCGGCTCAGCAAGAACTTCAGGAACGCGCCCGGCGCCTGCTCGACGAGCAGTTCTCCAGTGCGCAGGTACGCGAAGCCGAAGCCACCGCCGACGGCTTTCCCCGCACCCTCTGGGATGCAGGCGTCGAACTCGGCTGGTCGGGGGTGCCACTGGCGGGGGAGTTCGGCGGTAAAGGCCGCGGCCTTCTCGACATGTGTGTGCTGGTCGAGGAGACCGGGCGAGCCGGGGCGACGCTGCCGCTGGTCGTCAGCTCCGGGGTCGCCGCGACAATGCTGCAACGATCGCCCCGCGGGACACAGCGCGACCGGCTGCTCCAGGCGATCGCTGCGGGGACCATCGTCGCGCCGGCACTGATCGACGAGCACGGGCGCAACGAGTGGGATACCGTGCGGCTTCTACTGCGGTCGGACGGCGACGACTTCCGGTTGTTTGGCAAAAAGGTTCTCGTGTCATTCGCATCGGCGGCGAACGAGCTGTTGGTCACCGCGGCGACCTCGGCAAATGACCTGGCCATCGTTGCCGTCGACCCGGCCACCGAGGGCGTCACGATTACCCCTCACCATTCGAAGGTCGGTGTACCGCTGTCGTCTGCCGAGTTCACCGACGTGCTCGTTCCCACAGGGCGGGTGATACATGAGGGAGAAGATGCGGCCGCCGCGCTCCGTGCCGGGTTGCAGACCGGTTCGCTGCTGGCGACAGCCGAGGCGGTCGGCTGGTGCGAAGCTCTCATCACGATGACGGTCAAGCACGTCACTTCGCGACAAGCGTTCGGTCGGCCCATCGGTATGTTCCAGGCGGTTTCGCACCCGTGCGCGGACATGCGGGTCAGCGCCGATTCGGTCCGCATCTTGTTGCAGCAGGCCGCGTGGATGGTCGACAACGGTCGGAACGCCGACGAAGAGATACCGGCCACCAAGGCGCTGGCCAACGAGCTCTTTGAGCGTGTTGCGAACGATGCGTTCCGTCTTCATGGCGCTCTGGGGTTCTCCAACGAGTGCGACGTCCAGCTGTTCATGCGCAGGTTGCAGGGCTTCTTCGGGAGCTACGGCGAGACGCAGGAATCATTCGAACGGGCCGCGACCGCGCGGGGGATCTGATGGCGCTCACCTTGAGCGAAGACCAGCAGCTCCTGCGGGATTCTGCCCGGAGCTTTCTGGATGACAAGTCGCCGGTGTCGCGGATGCGGGCGTTGCGCGACGAACGAGACGCGACGGGCTTCTCTCGCGCCGTCTGGAAGGTCATGGCCGACCTGGGTTGGCTCGGGATCCAGCTTCGCGCAGAACATGGCGGCAGCGGCAAGGGACTTCGTGAAGTTGCGGTCATCATGACGGAGTGCGGTCGCGTTCTGGCCCCTGAACCAGTGCTTTCGACGCTGTTGCTGGGCGCCAACGCCGTGCGGCTCTCCTCGAACGAGGCGCTGAAGGGCGATGTGCTTCCCGCGGTCGCGGCAGGGCAGCGGCTCATCGCGTTCGCCCTGGAGGAGACGGGACGATTCGATCCCTACGCCATCAACACGGCAGCCGTGTTGACTGCTGATGGCTATTGCATAACCGGCGAGAAGCGGTACGTGCTCGACGGTCACACCGCCGATCAGATCGTCGTCGTCGCCCGCACCTCCGGCGCGGCGGGAGATCGCGACGGCTTGACGCTCTTTTTCGTCGACGCGGACACCGATGGCGTCGAGATCGTACGCACGACAATGATGGACGGGCGGAACGCGGCACGTGTCGGCTTCGCCGGCGTCGACGTCGGTGCCGATCGCCTCCTGGGCAACGCCGAGTTGCTCGATCGCGTGCTCGATGAGGCTACGCTCGGTCTTGCTGCGGAGATGGTGGGAATGGCCGAAGAGGCCTTTGAGCGCACGCTCGAGCACTTGAAGGAGCGTGAGCAGTTTGGGGTCAAGATCGGCATGTTCCAGGCGCTACGGCACCGAGCTGCGGAAATGTTCGCCGAGCTGGAGTTCGCTCGATCGCTGGTGCTCGACGGGCTCTCGGCAGTTGATGAGGATCGAGATGACATCTCATTGAGCGCGAGTGCCGCCAAGACGCAGGCGAACAAGGCCGCACGGCTCATCGGCGCGGAGGCGATTCAGATGCACGGCGGCATCGGCATGACCGACGAATTGGATATCGGCCTGTTCTTCAAGCGCCTGCGGGCCGCAGACATCACCCTGGGCGACGCGAGCTACCACTTGCGACGGTTCGCTTCGCTGAAGGGTTACTAGCGCGAGCTATCACCTGCGACGGTTCGCCTCGCTGAAAGGTTACTAGGAGCAAACATGGCCGACCTCGAGTCGTTCCGGCGCGAAGTACGAGACTTCCTGGCCGACAACCTCCCCGACGAGTTGCGGGTCGGGAACCGCCCCGACCTGCCCGAGGAGCCGCTGCGGAAATGGACGGCCGCGCTCGCCGAGCGCGGCTGGTTCACACCCGAGTGGCCCGTCGAGTACGGCGGAGGAGGACTTGATCGCGAGCAGACCGCTGTGCTGAGGGGCGAACTCCGGGCCGTCCGAGCCCCGGTCGAGTCCCCCGCGGGCGTCAGGTTGCTCGGGGCAACTCTGCTCGAGTTCGGAACCGAGGAGCAGAAGCGTCAACATCTCCCCGGGGTGGCACGCAACGCGGTCCGCTGGTGTCAGGGCTTCAGCGAACCCGGTTCGGGGTCGGACTTGGCGAGCCTTCAGTGCCGCGCCGACCTCGACGGCGACGAGTACGTGATCAACGGCTCGAAGATCTGGACCTCGGGTGCCGACGAGGCGGACTGGATCTTCTGTCTGGTACGCACTGATTTCGACGCCTCCAAGCACCGCGGGATCAGTCTCATCCTGTTCGAGATGGACCAGCCCGGCATCGAGGTGACGCCGCTCGAACTCATCGATGGCACCGCTCACTTCTGCCAGGTGTTCTTCGACGATGCCCGGGCGCGCGCGGATCAGATCGTGGGCCCGCTGCACGGCGGCTGGACGGTGGCGAAGCGCCTGCTCCAACACGAGCGCACCACCGACAGCGCCACCCACGGCGACATCGTCGGTGAGTCGAAGGAAACCATCGTCGAACTGGTGAAACGCGAGGTGGGCATGAACAATGGCGTGCTGGCCGACGCTGTGCTGCGTGAACGCTTGGCTGCGCACGAGATCGACACGCGTGCGCTCGACCTCACCATGCAACGCGCCGTCGAAGAAGTAAGCGCCGGCCACCGAGGACGCGACATCGGCTCTGTCGGGAAATTCCGCTGGGCCGACATGATGAAAGCCGAGCATGACCTGGCCATGGACGCGGCGGGTTCCGGGGGCTTGGGCTGGGAGGGCCCTGGTTTCGAGCCAGCCCAGCTCGAACGAACTCGCGAATGGCTCTTCTCACGCGCCCATTCGATCTGGGGCGGCACTGACGAGATCCAGAAGAACACGATCGCGAAACGCGTGCTCGGCCTCCCCGAATAGCCGCGAGCAACGCAGGGAGGCAAATCCGACTCTGGACAGCGGCTCTGCCGTATGCATACTATTGGTTTAGTATCTTTCGGCACAGGCCGCAGGGGGAGAACAGGAGACCGGGCCATGAGACCAATACACAAGCTGCTGAGCATGCTTCTTGCCTTCGCGCTGATTGGCGCGGCGTGTGGTAACGACGACGCCGCAGACGTTCAACCGTCACCGGGCGACACCTCCGAGGCCACAACGGAGACCGACGCGGGCGACACCGACGATGGCGAAGCGGCCGACGATGGCGAAGCGGCCGACGGCGAAGGGTCGGACGATGGCGAAGCGGCCGACGCAGGAGAGACCGACGACGGTGAGGCGGCCGACGACGGCGAGGCGGCCGACGCGGGAGAGACCGACGACGGTGAGGCGGCCGACGACGGCGAAGAGTCGGACGAGGGGACTGAGCTCAGCGGCGATCCGGTGCTCATCGGTTTCGTCGGGACCTCGATCCTGGCGGGACAGGCCTCGTTCGACGCCATGGTCAACGGCCTGGAAGCAGCGACGATCGCGATAAACAACGACGGCGGCATTGATGGTCGCCCAATCGAGGTTCTGATCTGTGACGATCTTGGGGACCCGAACTTGGCTGTCGAGTGCGCACAACAGCACATCGATGCCGGCGTGTCCACCTTCGTGGCCAATTTCACCCCGTTCGGCGATGCCGTGAACCCGGTTATCGGTGAGGCGGGCTACGTCATCATCGGTGGTGGTCTCTACACCCCAGGGGACTTCGGAGTCGAGTTCCTGTACTCCACCAATGGTGGAGCCTTTACCGCGGGCGCAGGCGGCCCGGTTGCCTGCATCATCGTGGGCGGCTCACGGCTCGCCTATGCCTACAACGACATTCCAGCCGGGGCCCAGGTCCCGCCGCTCGTGGAGGCCTTGGTCACCGGGCCACGCGACGGGATCGACTTGATCCACACCGAACCGATCGGCTTCGCCCAGGCGGATTTCGCGCCGTCCGCCGCAAAGATCATCGGTGCGGACCCCGACTGCATTACGGCTGGCGTCAACCTCCCACAGGTCCCGCCGCTGATCCAGGCCCTTCGGGACCAGGGGTACGACGGACAGATCCAGATCCCGGGCGACTTCAATGCGGCCGAAGCGGTGATCGAGGCGCTCGGCGATGCCGCCAACAATGTCGTTCTTGCTGACATCTACGATCAGACCTCGCCAGGCTACGCGGAGTATGTCGCTGCTGTCGCGGAGACGACCGGCGACGACTCGCCGCCCCTCCCGCTCGGCGTCATGGGATGGCTCGGGCTGCGCGTCGCTGCGGACGTGATTCGCTCCGCTGGCGACGACCCTGCGGCGATCGCCGCGGCGGTCCCTGAGGTCGTCGTCGACTACGACACCGGGGGATTGACGGCCACGCCGCTCGATTGGTCGGTGCCCGGAGTGAACCCACTCGGTATTACGAACCTTCGCGACGTCAGCGTGATGGCCAGGGAGATCGTCGACGGCGAGATCGTCTACTTCGGTGAGTGGGAGCCGATCTTCGTCGGCTAGTCCGGCAGTTCATGGACTCGAGCAGGGCCGCCCGGTGCCGCCGCCCACCGGGGGCGCGGGCGGCCCTTGGCGCGCCGGACAGTGACCTCCAATCGACACGATGAGCGAGTTCATACAGTTTGTGCTTCTCGGTCTGGGCACCGGGTCGATCTACGCCCTGGTCTCGCTGGGGCTGGTGCTGGTCTACCGGGGCTCGGGTGTCGTGAACTTCTCTCAGGGCGCGATCGCGCTATCGGGTGCCGCCTTCTACTACGAAGCCAACCAGCACGTCCCAGTCGTCGTCGCGATAGGCGCCGCCGTCCTCGGAGGTGCGGCGATCGGTGCCCTAATCCAGGTGCTGGTCATGGGTCCAATGCGTGGGTCGTCACCGTTGGCCCGCTTGGTTGCCACCCTGGGTCTTTTGAGCGTCGGGCTAGAGGTGTGGCGTCGCGTCTACCCGAACCCCGTGCCCCCCGATTCGTTCTTGCCCAACGACATCCTGCATCTCGGTGGAGATGTCCGAATACCCGAGAGTCGCATCTATCTGTTCGCGGTGGCGGTGGCGCTCGGGCTGGCCCTGTGGCTGTTGTATCGGTCGAGTCGATTCGGGTTGGCTACGGCCGCAGTCGCGGAGAATGAAAACGTGGCCGCGTCTCAGGGGTGGTCTCCTGGTCTGATCGCGACCGGGAACTGGGCGCTGGGCGGCGCGTTGGCCGGCCTCGGCGGCTCGTTCCTGTTCGGGCTGCTGGGCATCGAGCCGGTGAGCCACACGCTCATCATCATCCCGGCACTCGCCGCTGCGCTCCTTGGAGGCTTTCGCTCGTACCTGGGTACCGTGGCCGCGGCGCTCGCATTAGGAGCCTCCCAGAGTCTCGCGTTGCTCTACATCGACGACACCGGTTTCACGAAGGGCTTTCGCCCTGCTGTACCTCTCCTCGCCATCGTGCTGGTGCTGATCGTTCGGGGGCGTGCGCTGCCGCTTCGCAGCTTCGCCGCCGACCGGTTGCCCAGCATCGGGACTGGGCGGATTCGGCCCGAGATGGTGGTCGCCGCAGTGGTGTTGACGATCGGCAGTGTGCATACGTTCGACACACCGTGGACCAGGGCGGTCATCATCGGGACGTCGGTTGCGGTGGTAGCGCTCTCGCTGGTGGCGCTCACCGGTATGGCAGGGCAGCTCAGTCTGGCTCAGTGGGCGGTGGCGGGTTTGGGTGCTCTCTTCGCCGGAAGGGTCGCCGCCGGGATCTGGGGCCTTCCAACCTTGGCTTCGGTCGTTGTCGGCGTCTGCTTGACCATCCCGTTCGGTCTGCTCCTCGCCCTGCCGGCGCTGCGGGTTCGAGGGGTGAACCTGGCCATAATCACGCTCGCCATGGCGGTGGTCATCGACTCGATGGTCCTGAGCAACCCCAAGTACTCCATCGTCAACTTCCAACCGGCCCTGGTTCCCGAACCGTCGATCTTCGGAATCGACATCCTTGCCCGGAGGCACCCAACTCGGTACGCAACCTTCGCCATCATCCTCCTCGGAGTGGCCGCTATCGCAGTGGCCAACCTGCGACGCGGTCGTATTGGTCGCCGGATGATCGCAGTGCGCGGCAACGAGAACGCGGCCGCGAGCCTGGGCATCAGCGTCCTGGGAGTGAAGACCTACGCCTTCGCGGTGGCATCGGCGCTTGCCGCGCTCGGAGGTGCAATCATCGCGTTCTCCAACACCAGCCTGGTCTTCGGGAGCAGCTTCCCCAGGTTCCGAAACATCGAGATTGTGCTGTTCAGTGTGCTCGGGGGCATCGGGTACATCGGCGGAGCACTGGCCGGCGGAACCCTGGCAGTAGGCGGCATGGCCGAACGTCTCGTGGGTCTCCTCGTAGACACCAAGGACTGGTGGCGCCTTATGGCCGGCGGGCTGCTGGTTCTCTTTGTGATATTTCGACCCCACGGCGGCGTCGCCTACCTGGTCGAGGGCTTCAAGAAGCTGGCGAAGCCTTCCCGGGCAAAGCTGCTCCTGCTCGCTGCTTTTGGCTTCGTCATCTCGCTGGCGGCGATCCACACCAACTGGACAGCCGACGGGGTCAGGGGCACCGACTTCGACCGGGTCAGCCTGGCGCGGATCATCCTCGTGATCGGGGTGGTGGTGGCCATCGCCGCGTATAGGCTCGCCAGCCATCTGATCTCCGCTGCGGTCATCACCGTGATCAGCCTGCTCGGCATCGCTGCGACCACACGGCTCAGCGACGACCTGGAATTGGACGGAACATGGGAATGGACCGTGGCCGGCTGCGTATTCGCGCTGGCCTTCGCCGGTGCGGTCCTGGCGAAGGAAATCGTGGACCGAAGCGGAACCGAGAACATCGACATGGCAGCCCCCGAGTCGATCACCGAGGTTCCGCCCAAGGCGCTGGCGCTCGACAACGTCTCAGTGTCATTCGGAAATGTCCAGGCGCTCTCCGCCGCCAGGCTCACGGTGCACCCAGGAGAGATCGTTGGCCTGATTGGTCCCAACGGTGCGGGCAAGACCACGCTGGTCGAGGCCATTACCGGCTTCGTCAATGCAACGGGCCGGATCGCCGTCGACGGCACGGACATCTCGAGCAGTTCAGCTACACAGCGATCTCGTCAAGGCATCGCTCGTTCGTTTCAGTCGCTCGAGCTGTTCGAGGACATGACGGTGCTCGACAACATCCGCACCGCAGCCGACGCCAAGAGCGCGGGCCCATATGTCACCGACCTGGTCTGGCCTCGCAATCCACAGCTCACCGAATCCGCTATCGCCGCCATCAACGAGTTCGGCCTCGCCGACGTGCTGCAGAACAAGCCTGACGAACTCCCCTATGCCAAACGCCGAATGGTGGCCATCGCGCGGGCGCTGGCGGCCAGCCCCTCGATCATCCTTCTGGACGAGCCCGCAGCAGGGCTCGATGCGGCGAGCACCGACGAACTCGAGCAGCTGATCCGCCGCCTGGCCAGAGACTGGGGCATGTCGGTGCTGCTCATCGAGCACGACGTCGGCCTGGTCATGCGGACCTGTGACCGCATCGTCGCTCTCGACTTCGGCGTGGTCATCGCCGAGGGCACGCCGGAAGAGATCGCGAATTCCCCCGCCGTCGTGTCGTCCTATTTGGGCAATGCCGTGGGTGGGGAGGAGACGGCGTGAGCTCCGGACCTGAAGTTCTGATTGGGGCACGGGGCCTTTCGCTCAGCTATGGCGCGGTACCAGCCGTGTCGGCACTGGACCTCGAGGTTCGCGCCGGCGAGGTGGTCGCGCTCATGGGCGCGAACGGAGCGGGGAAGTCCACCACCCTCATGGGTCTGGCCGGCCTCTTGAAGGCATCAGACGGGTACACCGAGCTTATGGGCGAACGTTCGGTCGAACCTCTCCACAGGCGCGCTCGCCGTGGCGTGCGCTATGTCTTTGAGGAGCGATCGGTCATCCGTTCGCTGAATGTGCTCGACAACCTCAAACTGGGTCCTGGTCCGGTGGACGACGCGTTGGCGACATTCCCGGAGCTTGAGCCACTGGTCGACCGCCCCGCAGGCCTGCTTTCGGGAGGCGAGCAGCAGATGCTGACACTGGCGAGAGCCCTGGCCGGAGACGTTCGCGTGCTCCTGGCCGACGAGATATCCCTCGGTCTCGCCCCGCTGATCGTGGCCCGGCTCTTGGAGGCCACCCGTGAAGCGGCAGACCAACGCGGGGTCGGCGTGCTGCTCGTCGAGCAACACGCCCATCTTGCGCTCAAGTACGCCGATCGCGCCTACGTCCTACACCGCGGCGAGGTGGTCCTCGACGGTGCGGCCAACGAGCTCAGTGGACGTCTCGACGAGATCCAGGCCTCCTACCTCCACGGCAGCGTGCCCACGTAGGGCGACTGGCCGAACGCCAACCACACAAGGGAGTACCGATGAAAACACGAGCAGCCGTTCTTCGAGGGGGCCAGGACCCCTTCACAGTCGAAGAGCTCACGGTAAGCGAACCGCAGGCCGGCGAGGTCGCGGTCCGCATGGTCGCCGCGGGCATGTGCCACACCGACGTTCTCATCCGAGAACTCCCACCGGAGTTCTTCATGGGCCCACAGGTCTACGGCCACGAGGGCGCCGGTGTGGTCGAATCGGTGGGCGAAGGCGTCACCCACGTGGCCCCCGGCGACCACGTCGTGCTGTCGTTCAACAACTGCGGCGACTGCCCCGCCTGCAACCAGGGGCGGTTCCCGTACTGCTTCAACTTCCCGATGGCCAACACAGCCGGCGGCCGCCCCGACGGCACCTCGGCGTTCACCGACACCAACGGCGACCGGGTCGGGTCGCACTACTTCGGCCAGTCGTCGTTCGCCAACCACACCATCGCCGCCGCCAACTCGGTAGTGAAGGTGGACTCCTCATTGGACCTCGCCCGTCTCGGCCCGCTGGGCTGCGGCGTGCAAACCGGCGCAGGTACGGTCTTCAACACGCTCGGCGTCGAAGCCGGGTCATCGCTTGTGGTTGCCGGCGCCGGCGCACTCGGGCTCAGCGCCATCATGGCCGCCAAGGTTGCCGAGGCCGGAACGATCATCGCCATCGACCGCCACCAGGAACGACTCGACCTCGCCACCGCGTACGGCGCAACCCACGTGCTCAGCGGCGACCCGGTGGAAATGACCGGAGCGATCATAGAGGCGACGCGCGGCGGCGCTGACTATGCCTTCGATGCCACCGGCGCTGCCCCGGTCGTGCGGGCCGTCGTCAACGGCCTCAACAACATCGGTACGTGTGCGCTGGCCGGCGTCGGACTCGGCGAACTGGTCCTCGACTACATGACGATGATCGGCGGCCGCACCATCACCGGCGTCATGGAGGGCGACTCCACCCCAGCGGAATTCATCCCCCACCTCGCCCAACTCAACGCCGACGGTGTGTTCCCCTTCCACGAGCTGATCGTCGAGTTCCCCCTCGACCAGATCAACGAAGTCGAAGCAGCCAGCGCCGACGGCAGCGTCGTCAAACCCGTCCTTGTTTTCTAACCAACCGTGCTCTCGCTCAAACCAACCTCGCTCAAACCAACCTTGCTCAAACCAACAAGGAGTCAACGATGAAGTACGTCCCGCTTGGCGCCACTGGCCTCTACGTGTCCCAGCTCACCCTCGGTGCCATGACGTTCGACCACCAGGACGGCACGTTCGGCGCGCGAATCGGCGGCACCGGGCAAGACCTTGCCACCCGCATGGTCGACCTGTCGATCGAGGCGGGTGTGAACCTCTTCGACACCGCCAACAACTACGGGATGGGTCAGTCCGAGATCATGCTCGGCAAGGCGCTCGGATCTCGCCGCAAAGACGTGATCGTCGCCACGAAGTTCACCACGCAAGTGGGTGAAGGGCCGAACGCTGGCGGTAGCAGCCGCCTGGCGATGATTCGCGAGTGCGAGAACAGCCTCCAACGGCTCGGCACGGACTGGATCGACCTCTACCAGGTGCACAGCTTCGATAAGACGACCCCGTTGGAGGAAACGTTGCGCGGCCTCGACCAGCTCGTGCAGCAGGGCAAGGTGCGGTACGCCGGCGTGTCGAACTATGCGGCGTGGCAGCTGGCCAAGGCTGACGGCATCTGCCGTCAGCTCGGTCTCGAAAGATGCTGTTCAGTGCAGGCCTACTACTCCCTGGTCGGACGGGAGTTGGAGCGCGAGATCATTCCGGCATCGATCGACCTCGGCCTCGGGATCCTGGTTTGGAGCCCCCTCGCGGGCGGATTCCTGACGGGCAAGTACAGCGGAGCGAACGCCGTCGGGGGGCGCCGTGCCCAGTTGGCGCTGCCCCCGGTCGACGAGGAGCGGGGCCACGACATCGTCGATGTTGCTCGCGAGATCGCCGATGCCCATGGCACCTCGGTTGCGCAGGTCTCCCTCGCATGGCTGCTGCACAAGCCCGGCGTCACCAGCGTCATTGTGGGAGCGCGAACCGAAGAGCAGCTCAAGGGCAACCTCGGCACCGTGGATCTGGATCTGTCAACAGTCGACATGGCTCGACTCGACGAGGCCAGCAGCCTCAGGCCCGAATACCCGGGGTGGGCACCCCCAATGTTCCGACGGAACTAGCAACAGCGGAGCTCCGGTGATCTGAGCTTGTTGCCCATGCCGGACGGCGTTGGCGCTTATACGGCGTGGTGGAAGCGTCGAGATCCGCCCTGCACCAGGGGCATGGCATCTTTGACGAAGGCTGTCCAGTGCGGGTCGGCGATGGTTGTGGCCCGGAGGTCGCAGTAGGCGGCAAGGGAGTCGATCTGCCAGGTGGAGTGGACCTCGGCCTCGAGATAGCCCTGATCGACGGTGCGCCAGCGATTCAGGAGGGGGCAGCCGCCTTCGACCATGAATGGGTCGTAGTGGCGTTCGAGCAACTCGACGTAGGTGTCGGCGTGGGCCACTGAGGTGCGGGCGGTGATGGTGTACAGCACTGGGGAGGTGTCCGGCGGGGTGGTGGGGGGCGACTGGTGCTCGACCGGTGAGAGTTCGAACGGGCAGGTGAAAGTCTTCAGCGAGCTCAGCTTGATGCTGAGGCTGGCAAAGCCCTCCACACTCGAGCAGGCCATGCCGTTGGGTGTGTCGAGGTGGCGCTTCAACTGGGCCATGTCGGTGAAGGCCTGCTCCCAGATATGGGTCCAGGCCCGGCCCTTGGGCGACACCCACCCCACGTCGTCGGCACCGAAGGCGGATGCCGCCATCTCCTGGGGCTGCGCCGCGAGGGCTTCGATTGCTGCTGCGTCGGCATCGGTGCTTGCGTTCAACAGCAGCACTCGGCGGATGCCGCCTCGCACCACCTGGGTGGCGTCGGGTGTGGTGTAGCGCGTGGCGTAGGTGTTGTCGGTGATGCATTCGGGGCTGTCGGGCATCACGTAATTGTCGATGGCCCCGATGTGGTAGGGGTGCACCATGTAGGGCCCGGAGTAGCTGGCCTCGTCGACGAAGGTGTTCTCCCACAGCACCGTGCGCGAGTCGAGATCGACGCCGGCGGAGGAATCCAACAGGCCCGGTATGAAGCGATCGGCGGCGCCCAACACCTCGATCATCTCCTGCGCCTTCACGTCGGGCACCCCGGGCATCAATGGCAAGACGTAAAACCGTCGGATCATGCTCGTCACGGCGCTCGAACCTACTCGACGCCTAGCCGGTGCTGGAAAAATGACAGTGGTGCAGCCTTGGCGACTTTGGAAGACTCAGGACGTGTTTCGAGTCACGCAGTTTTCGGATATGCACTTCTGTACCGAGCCGGAGGGGGAGCCGCGCAATACCGATGACTCCTGGGATGCGGTCTTCGGCGAGGCGTTCGATTCAGGTCGGCCCACTCCGGATCTGGTGGTGATCACCGGAGACATCGCTCACAACGGTACCGAGGCCGAATACCAGAAAATCGCTGAGAAGCTTGCCCGTCTGCCGGTGCCTGCGGTGGTGTGTCCAGGCAATCACGACCGACAGGTGCCCTTCGATGCCATTTTGCCCCGCCCGGGGGTTAGCAACGGGCGAACTTTGCGGGTCGGGAGCTGGCTGTTTCTATTTGCCGACTCCAATGCAGAAGGGCGGGATCGGCGCCCAGACGGATCGCTGGTCGATCGCGAGGACCGGACGCACAAACACGGACGCTTCGGCGATGCTGAAGTGGCTTGGATGGCCGAAACCGTCGAGCAGAGCGACGCCGAGCACGCCTTCGTCTGGACCCACCATCCCCCGGGGGCGTTCGGCTTCTTCCACATGGCCGACCATGACGCCGAGTTCGCCCGACTCATCGAAATGGCCCCGGAAATCCGTGGTATCGGAGCTGGCCATACCCACACCAATACGACTTTGGAGGTTGCCGGTCGACCCATCCACCAGTGCCCGTCGCTGTCCGTCAACATCGACCATGAGAACTTCACCACGATGCCGCCCGGTTACCGCACATACCAGTTTGCCGAAGACGGTTCGGTTACCAGCGAGGCCCATCTGGTAGGCGAAGACCGTTGGCCGAGAAGTCCGCTGTCCAAAGTCACCCAGCGCATGCTCCGCGGCGAGATCAGCTACGAGGAGATGAAAGACCAACTGGCTGCTGAGCGGGCCTCCTAGGTGACGGGGCGGCCAACCTGTTTGGGCGCCGAACCTCGAGGATGATCAGTCGACGCTGAGCTCGCCCATCTGGGACCACTCGTTGGCGCCCTCGATGGTGGTGTTGATGATCTTGGGAGTTTGAGCGAGGGCCTGGGGCATATCTTGCATGACCTGTTTGAAGTGGTCGGATTCGACGTGGGGCACTGCTCCGTCGTCTTCAAACGCTTCGACCAACACGAACTCGTCGGGGTCTTCGACACTGCGGGACCAGTCGAACCACAGGTTCTTGGGCTCGGCCCGGGTGGCCTTGGTGAATTCGTCGACCAGGTCGATCCAGCGGTCAGACCACTCGGGTTTAGTCTTGAACTTGACCACGATGAGGATCAACGGACCGCTCCTTTGCTTGCGGCGGGATCGCTGCCCAGGGGCGCCCAGGCCAGCAGCGACGTGTCGCCTTCAAAAACGTTGGCCACCATCGGTGTGCCGGCGATTTCGGCGGTTGCCTTGTACTGCATCCACGACGAGACCGTGGTGATTGGGGTGCCGGGGCCGTCGTCGAACTGGATCGGGCCGTAGATGTTGGCGGTGTAGATGAGGTCTTCGTCGCCCAGTTGCTGGGTGGCTTCGTGGCGGGCGCCAGCGGGTTCGTAGAACCATACTCCAGACCCGTACCCCTCAGGCGGACCGGCTCGATACCCGATGCGGCCGTTGATGACCAGGAAGTCGCCGGCACCCAGGTGGAAGTGGGGCCCGGCGACACCGATGTGCCTGATGATCATCGAAACGTGGCCGGTCTCCTCGCTGACCCGAAGGACCTTTATGCCAAAGCCGGGCCCGTTCGGATTGGAGAAGAAATCGAACGCCCGGGTGTCCACGAAATGAGGGTGGGTCGTCGCATTTGTCGGGCGGTTCTCCGCAGTCATCAACAATTGGTTGGCGGCATCCTCGGCGATGCGGAGCGGCGCGGGCGATAGGTCGGAGTTCTGGGGGCGCGGCACCATGCACTCGGCCAAAGTGTTGGGCACCAGCGCCAGGCCATTGGCTTGGGCCGCGGCCTGTATGTCCAGTGCAGTGAGGATGCTGGTCACACTGTGCCCGTCGGCACCGAGGAAGGCGACCGGGCCGAAGAAGTTCATCAACAGCTCGGTTTCCTCGTCGACCTCGAGGCCTTCGATGCGAGCGTTGGCGGGAATGTATCCCCACGTGCCCGTCTCGATGCTTGCGGCAAGCGGTTCTTGGGTGTAGCGCATGCGCCCCGACAACACGAACAAGTCGGTGGCACCCAAATGCACAGCGGGGCGCAACGTGACCCCGGCGTCGAGTCCCACGATCGCGGAGAACACACCGGATTCTCTCGACGCGCGAAGTGGCTTGATCCGCCATCCCGGCGCCTGGGGTGTTTCGATCCAAGGCAGGGCGTTGGTGTCGACGCCGCCCTCCATGCCGGTGGGGACAAGGTCGGGTTTGTATCCAGTAGTTGTCGTCGTCACTTCTCACCTCTGCATGTGAATATTCTGAGCGAAGAAGACTCGCACTAGATTGTGGGCCCTCTGGTTGATAGAGGAGCACAAAGTGGAGCTAAGAAACAAGACCATCGTGGTGACGGGGCCGACGGGGATGGTGGGGCCGCCGTTGTGCAAGACCTTGGCGGCTGACAATCGGGTGATCGCGTTGGCTCGGTTCTCGGATGCCAATGCTCGGGCCGATCTTGAGTCTGGGGGAGTGGAGTGCATCGCCGTGGACTTCGTCGAAGCTGATTTCTCGGCGGTTCCCCGCGATGTGGATGTCGTCGTGAACCTAGCGGTTATCAAGACCGGCGACTGGAAGACCGATCTGGCCGTGTGCTCAGAGGCCACCGGCCACTTGATGAGCCACTTCCGCGACGCCGGGGCGTTCTTGCACTGCTCCTCGGGGGCGGTCTATCAGCCCAACGGCGGCCAGCCGTTCACCGAGGACAGCCCTCATGGCAACCACCACGCCCACATGATGCCGACCTATTCGATCTGCAAGATCGCGGGGGAGTCGGTGGCCCGGTTCGGGGCTCAGGAATTCAACCTGCCTACGGTGATCACCCGGCTCAACGTGCCCTATGGCGACACCACCGGATGGCCCTTCTTCCATCTTCTGATGATGAGAGCGGGCATGGACATCGAAGTCCACACCGACGGCGCCCGCTACAACCTCGTCCACGACGAGGACATCGCCGCCGATCTGCCGGTATTGCTCGATCAGGCCTCGGTACCGGCTACCACGCTGAACTGGGCCAGCCCCGGACTGGTGTCAGTGGCCGAATGGTGCGCGTTCATGGCCGAGATAGACGGCTGCGACCCGCCCAAGATCGTGGAGTCTGATACCGCCATTCCCAGCACCGTCATGGACACCAGCCGCATCGAGGCCCTGCGGCCCGACCGACTGGTGAACTGGCAGGACGGCATCCGCCGCCTCGTCGAGAATCACCCGGCCTGACTGACTTCCCGCGAAGTCCGGGTACGGGAAGAATGAAGTAATCAGAGTTAAACAAATATTTGACTAATTCCAAACCTGCCGATACGATGGCCCCATGCCGTCGAGCGACACCCCCGCCCCCGCTGACCTATTGCGCCAGCACGGCCTCCAGGTCACCGCACAGCGCATTGCCGTCATCCGTGCCGTTTCGGCCTGTCCTCACGGTACGGTGGATGATGTGGCCGAGGTGGTCCACAACGACATTGGCGCCATATCCCGCCAGGCGGTGTATGACTCGGTGGGGATGCTGGCCGAAAAGGGCCTGATCCGAAGGATCCAGCCCGCGGGATCGCCAGCCCGCTATGAGGACCGGGTGGGCGACAACCACCACCACTTGATCTGCCGCTCATGCAATCGGATGGTGGACGTCGACTGCGCGGTGGGCTACACCCCGTGTCTCACCGCAGCCGACGACTCCGGATACGAGATCGACGAGGCCGAGGTCATCTACTGGGGCCGCTGCCCCGAGTGCTTCGCCGCCGACAGCGAGCCGGCCGTCTGATGAGCCAACCAACAACCAAGCAACAACTCAAAGGAGAGTCCCATGACTGAGAGCACCAGCCAGTGCCCGTTTTCGGGCGCCAACACCGCCAAGGGCACATCGGCCACCGAGCAGTGGTGGCCTGAGCAGCTGAATCTGAAGATCCTGCACCAGCATTCCCCTGAAGCCGATCCGATGGGGGATGGCTTCGACTACGCCGCAGAGTTCGAAACACTCGATCTGGCGGCGGTGAAACAGGACATCGCCGACGTGCTGGTCGACTCCAAGGACTGGTGGCCCGCTGACTACGGCCACTACGGCCCGTTGATGATCCGCCTCACCTGGCACGCGGCGGGCACCTACCGGGTCGGCGACGGCCGCGGCGGTGGCGGCACCGGCGCTCAGCGGTTTGCGCCGTTGAACAGCTGGCCCGACAACGCGAGCCTCGACAAGGCCCGCCGGCTGCTGTGGCCGGTCAAGCAGAAGTACGGCCGCAGGCTCTCTTGGGCCGACCTGTTGATTCTGGCCGGCAACGTGGCCCTGGAGTCGATGGGTTTCGAGACCTTCGGGTTCGGCGGCGGCCGCCCCGACATCTGGGCCCCGGAGGAGGACATCTACTGGGGTTCGGAGAATGAGTGGCTCGGCGACGAGCGCTACACCGGAGAACGCGACCTGGAGACCCCGCTGGGCGCGGTGCAGATGGGCCTCATCTATGTCAATCCCGAAGGCCCCAACGCCAATCCCGATCCCATTGCCGCCGGAATCGATATCCGGGAGACCTTCGCCCGCATGGCCATGGACGACGAGGAAACCGTGGCGCTGATCGCCGGCGGCCACACCTTCGGCAAGGCTCACGGAGCCGCCCCCGACACCTATGTCGGGGATGATCCCGAAGCAGCCAGCATCGAAGAACAGGGCTTGGGCTGGAAGAACACCTTCGGAACCGGAGTGGGCGGCGATGCCATCACCAGTGGCCTCGAAGGAGCATGGACCAACGACCCCGCGACGTGGGACAACGGTTTCTTCGACAACCTGTTCGGCTATGAATGGGAGCTGACCCAGAGTCCCGCCAGCGCCCACCAGTGGCGCCCGACCGACCGGGCCGCGGATGACACCGTCCCGGATGCCCATGATCCATCCGTGCGGTGTGCGCCGATGATGCTGACCACCGACCTGGCGTTGCGGTTCGACCCGATTTACGAGCCCATTTCCCGCCGCTTCCACGAGAATCCCGACGAGCTGGCCGACGCCTTCGCTCGGGCCTGGTTCAAGCTCACCCACCGCGACATGGGCCCGGTGGCCCGCTACCTCGGCCCTGAGGTTCCCGATGAGGAGCTGATCTGGCAAGACCCGGTTCCCGCTCCCCAGGGCGAGTCCATCGGTGCCGATGAGATCGCCGACCTGAAGGCCCGGATCCTGAGCTCCGGGCTGTCGGTTTCCCAGCTGGTCTCCACCGCCTGGGCCTCGGCCTCGACGTTCCGGGGCACCGACATGCGAGGCGGGGCCAACGGAGCCCGCATTCGACTCGCACCCCAGAGCGGCTGGAACGTCAACGTCCAAGCGGGCGTGGCCGACGTGGTAGCCGTCCTCGAGCAGGTCCAAGCAGACTTCAACGCCCAAGGAGGTCCGCAGGTCTCACTGGCCGATCTCATCGTCCTCGGCGGATGCGCCGCAGTGGAGAAAGCAGCTAGCGAAGCCGGCCACAACGTGGCAGTTCCGTTCTCGCCGGGCCGCACCGACGCCTCCCAGGATCAGACCGACGTCGAGAGCTTCGCCGTGCTGGAGCCCACCGCCGACGGCTTCCGCAACTACTTGGCCGACTTCCACAAGCGTCCCGCCGAGGAGCTGCTGGTGGACAAGGCGTTCCTGCTCAACCTGACCGCTCCCGAGATGACCGTGCTGGTCGGCGGGATGCGAGCGCTGAATGCCAACGTCGGCCAATCCCAACACGGTGTGCTCACCGACCGGCCGGGCACCCTCACCAATGACTTCTTCACCAACCTCCTCACCATGGACACCGAATGGCAGGCCTCAATCGACCAGTCCGGCGTCTACGAGGGCCGGGACTGCGCCACCGGCGAGCTCCGCTGGACGGCCACCGCCGCCGACCTGGTGTTCGGCTCCAACTCGCAGCTCCGGGCCATAGCCGAGGTTTACGGGTGCGACGACGGCGAGGAGAAGTTCGTCAACGATTTCGCCTCAGCCTGGGCCAAGGTCATGAACCTGGATCGGTTCGACCTGACCTGAGCCCAGTGATGGCCAGCCGGCCAGCGGGATCCCCCTCTCCCGCTGGCCGGCAGCCTTCGTAGGCTTACGGGATAGAAGCCTGTTAGGTATCCGTGGTAGTCTACTTTTATAGCGCCTTCAAAGACGACAACATTGCGGGTCCCGAGCGAGTTGCGGGATGAGATCGCCTGGATGGCTGAGCAGCGAGGCACGTCCATGGTTGACGTCGTTGCCGACGCGGTACATCGGCTTGGCCGTGACGAGTGGTGGTCATCGGTCCGGGATGCGCTTGATGATCTGGCCCCGTCGGAGGTTGACGCCTACCAGATGGAGAGTAGGCGGTTGGATGCTGCCGCAATAGACGGTTTGGATGAACTCTGAGGGGCGGTTCGCTCGGGGTGATGTGTGGTCTGTGGATTTCGGCGCCGACCCTGAGCATCCTGAGCAGGCCTTTCGCCGTCCAGCGCTGATTGTCTCTGACGACCGACTGCACCATCCAAATTTGAAGATGGTGATCGTGGTGCCGGGCACATCGACGATTCGCTCGGTGCCGCTTCATGTCGTGGTTGAACCCGATGTTGGCACCGGCCTTGTTTCGGCCACTGCGTTCCAAGTCGAACAGGTCCGGGCGGTATCGACTCATCGTTTCGTGGAACGGCTAGGTCGGCTCGATCCAGTGCGCTTGCGGGCAATAGACGAGATCCTGCGAAACGCACTTAGCCTGTGATGGTCGACCAGCGGTCACCTTGACTCTTCGGCGGCCTGGGCCAAGGTAATGAACCTGGATCGCTTCGATCTGTAAGGTTGGCCTGTGGCCGCCATCGAACCGGACATTCTGTCCACAGCATTTGCCGAAGACCCCAATGCCGTCTTGGCGGTGATGCGTGAGGAATACCCTGTCGTGTATCACGAGGCCACCGAGGCATGGCTGATCTCTCGCTACGACGACGTCGAGAGGGCCTTCAAGGACAAGACCTTCACCAACAAGAACTATGAGTGGCAGCTCGAGCCGGTCCACGGACGGACGATCCTCCAGATGGAGGGGCGCGACCACTCCGCCCACCGAAATCTGATCGCTCCCGCCTTCCGGGGCAGCGAGTTGACGGCAAAGTTCGTCCCGGTCATCGCGGCCAATGCCCGCGACCTCATCGACGGCTTCCGCACTGACGGCAAGGTCGACCTGGTCGACCAGTTCTCGATCCGCTTCCCGATCAATGTGATCGTCGACATGCTGGGGTTGGACAAGTCGGATCACGAGCGATTCCAGAAGTGGTACCACTCGATCATGATGTTCCTCAGCAACCTCACTGGCGACGAGGAAGTTATGGCCCAGGGGCTCCAGACCAAAGACGAGCTCCAGGCCTATTTGATGCCGATCATCGCCGAGAGGCGTGCCAATCCCGGCGACGATCTGCTCAGCACGCTATGCACCGCGGTTATCGACGGCGAGCAGATGACTGATTTAGAGATCAAGGCGTTTGTATCGCTGCTGTTGGTGGCCGGGGGAGAGACCACCGACAAGGCCATGGCCAACATGATGATGAACCTGGTCGCCAACCCAGATCAGCTAGAGGCCGTTCGCAACGATCGCAGCCTCATCGACAATGCCTTCGCCGAGACGCTGCGGCACTCGCCACCGGTGCAGATGATCATGCGCCAGCCCGAAGTGGACGTGGAGATGCACGGGGTGACCATTCCGGCCGGTTCCACGGTGACCTGTCTCATCGCCGGCGCCAACCGCGACCCCCGCCGCTACGACGATCCCGACCGCTTCGACATCTTCCGCGAGGATCTCGACGTGTCCAAGGCGTTCTCCGGGGCCGCCAACCACACCGGATTCTGCTTGGGCCGGCATTTCTGCATCGGGGCCATGCTGGCCAAGACCGAGGTCGACATCGCCACCAACCAGCTGCTGGATGCCATGGATATTGTCGCGTTCGACGGCCTCCCACCCACGCCAGAAGGCGTGTTCACCCGGGCCCCCAAGACCATGCCACTCACCTTCACCCCCACCGGGGGCTGACTATCCAGCGCCGCTGGTACAGGCTGATTTAGACGTTCTTGCCCAGTGTTGTCGCGGGGCTGGGGGTGTCGCCTTGGAGTTGGCGGCGGCGCTCGAATAGCTCTTCGGCCGCGGCCTGGGCCTGCTCGGCGACTTGGCCGACGTCAACAGAGGCCACTTCGCCATCGGCCACGAGATGTCGTCCTTGCACCCAGACGTTGGCCACATCGTGGGATGACGCGGTGAACACCAAGTGGGCGGCGATGTTGAAGTCGTCGCCGTGCATGACCGGCACGAAGTGGAGGGCACCCAGGTCCACGGTGACGATGGTCCCTTCCCGACGAACACGGAGACGACGGCTCTAGTTGGTGAGCTGCTCGGGATCAGGTGGCACCGGGCCGATGACGTTGACCGATGTCGCACCGCTGTTACTGTCCGTCATTTCGTTCTTTTTCGGCTGCTCGTTCACGCACGCTCCGTGGCGGCACGTCATCTCACCAGGTGCACTCCGCGGGAGGGGGCACACCCTGGTTGTATTTAAATGCAGTTATAGATCCTCGTGGGTCCCCCTCCGACATCACTGCTATTCCGTTCGTCTTCCTGCGCTACGCATCAGCTGTATGAGTTCGGCCGGGTCGTAGGGTGCCGGGGGGCCAGGTAGGTAGGTAACCGCTTCGATGACGCCGGGGTAGGCGAAGGCGCCGTGGGTCTCAAACGTCGACCACAGGACAGGAGAGCGGCGATCGATGCCGACGTCGATGCCTTGGAATGGAGCAAAGCCCATCAGCATCTCTACTCCGTCGAGGGTTGCCTGCGGGCGGCCGTCCACGCTTATCGTGAAATTCCAGGTGTAGGGCTCGCCACAACGAGCCGCGATGTGGATCTGGTGCCGGCCCGGGTCCAAGAGGTTCGCCGCGACGATCTTTTCGATGCCGTACTCGTTATATCCAAAATGCACGATGCCATGCTCGATGTACACCACGTATCCGCCTCCCTGGTCACCGTGGGCGACGAGGACACCGTCGGCGTCTTGGTGCACGATGTCGATCTCGATGTCGAAGTCCCGGAGTGCGACGAGCTTCTGGGACCGGTAGCGCTCGAGTGACGGTGTGCCCGCCAGGAGACGGACGGGTTCGTTGAGCGAGGCTTCATCGGGTCGGCGCAACACTTGGAGAAGCCCGAGGCCGTCGTCGAGCGGGAACACCTGGTTGTTCCAGGCGGTGCGTTCCCAGGCATCGGCGAGTTCCGCGATGACTTCTGGGTGCTGGGCGGCGACGTCGTTGACCTCGGTGGGGTCGGTGGTGATGTTGTAGAGCTCCCACTCTGTGTCGTCATACGCGGCCCCACGCTGGTGGAGCGTGACGAGTTTCCATCCATTGCGGTAGAAGCTTCGATTGCCGAAGCACTCCGAGTATTGCTCCAGGTGGGTGCTTTCGGTGGCTCCATGGGTGATGGCGGAGGCGAAGCTGGCGCCGTCGAGGTCCTTTGGCGTCTCGACCTGAGCGAGTTCGAGGATTGTCGGGAGGAGGTCGGTGACGTACTGGTACTGGCGATGGATCGTGCCGGCGCGGTCGAGTCCGATGCCCTTTGGCCACGAAACGATCATGGGCACCCGCACGCCGCCAGCGTGGGTACAGGACTTGTAGAGCCGAAACGGCGTGTTAGACGCCATCCCCCATCCGCGGGGGTAGTGCACCATCGCTTGAGGACCGCCGATGAGATCGGGATCGCGCTCGATGTCGAAGTCGCGTCCAAACCCTGCTGGGTTTCCGAATTGGCGGTAGTAGCTCCGCGTTCCCTGCGCCCCGCCCTCTCGGGTCGCGCCGTTGTCGGAGGTGAACAAGACGACCGTGTTGTCCAGGTCGCCCAGCGCTTCGACTGCAGCCAAGAGGCGGGCGAGGTTCTGGTCGACGTTGTCGACCATCGCGGCGTAGACCTCCATGTACCTTGCGTACCTGTCCTGAGCCTCAGCGGGGAGGGTGGCCCAAGCCTCAACCTCGTAGCCAGGCTCGTGGTTGCGCGGCGGTAGCGCCGTGCCCTTGTCGAACAAGCCCAGCTCGATCTGATTTGCGAATCGGCGTGCTCGGACCTCATCCCACCCCTGCTGGTAACGGCCCCGATGCGTGGCGATGTCGTTCGCCTTGGCCTGGAGCGGTCCGTGGACCGCCCCGTGGGCCAGGTACAGGAAGTAAGGGCGGGTCGAGTCGTGGGATCGCAGCGATTTGAGATAGGAGATCGCCTCATCGGTGATGTCGTCGGTGAAGTAGTAGCCGTCGGGGTACGTGTCGACCGCCACCGGTGAGTTGTCGCGCACGAGCCGATGGGGATGGTGCATGTTGGTCCAGCCCTCCAGCACGCCGTAGAACCGGTCGTAGCCGACCTGTAGCGGCCACGAATTGCGGGGAGCGCCGTCGTGCATCGCCCCGTCGCGAGTCAAGTGCCACTTGCCGACGGCGAAGGTGGCGTACCCCGCGTCGCGAAGGAGGTGGGGGAGCGTGTCGATCGAGGGATCGATCTCCATCGTCCAACCCGGAAAGCCCGGGTCGAAGTTGGCGACTCCGGCGAACCCGGCCCGGTGCGGGTTCATCCCAGTGTGGATGGACGCACGAGACGGTGAGCACAGCGGGGCGGTGTGATAGTTGGTGAAGCGCAGGCCCCCGGCGCTGAGGCGGTCGAGGGTAGGGGTGGAGATCTCCGAGCCGTAGGGGCTGATGTCGGAGAAGCCGAGATCGTCAAGTAGGACGACAATGATGTTGGGGTTGCCCTGAGCGGGCCGAACCGGTTCGGGCCACCATGGGGTCGAATCGCCGGCCAGACGGGCAATGTGGCCGCCGAAGGGCTGCGGCTGGTCCCGATGGTTGTCGTTCATGCTCGTGTGATTGTGTACTCCGGGTTGCTCACGGGCTCCGGGTGCCGACCACGGGAGCACCTGACTCGTCCACCGTCACCGACTCGAAGCCGGTCGGGCCGACGAACGAAGCACCGTCGAGCGTGATGCGCTCCATGACGCGCCGATGGCCCGGCACCACGTCCGCCGGCGCAATGTGGGCCGTCGCCCGGTTGTCCCAGAATGCGATGCTGCCTGGGCGCCAACGGAACCGAACCGTGAACTCTCGGCTGCACAGGTGTTCGTTGAGCATTTCGAGCAGATGGCCGCTCTCCTGGCGTGAGAGTTCGACGATGTGGCTTGTGTAGTCGGGGTTCACGTACAGCTGGCGCTCGCCAGTTTCGGGGTGCACGGTCACCACGGGGTGCCGGGCTCGGAGAGGAGTGGCCATGAACTCGCGGGCGAGTTTGTTCGGTTCCCCCTTCACGACGTGCAAGACGTTGTGGTGGACCGCGGTAAGCCCGTCGATGAGCTCACGGATGGGGGCAGACAGGGTCGCGTACGCCGCCGCGAGATTCGTCCATTCGGTATCGGCACCGAACGGCGGCACGGAAATTGCGCGAAGAATCGACCCCATCGGCGGCGCGGCCGTGTACGACAGGTCGTTGTGCCAGCGGTGCTCGATCTCGTTGGCGTCTGGGTCGTCGCGGTGGTGTTCCTTTTCGATCATCACGATTTCCGGATGCTCCGGGAACCGCGGTGCCAGCGTCGGATGGCCAGAGATCACTGATCCGAAGCCGCGGCCAAACGCCACGTGCTCGTCTCGGGTGAGTTCCTGGTCCCGGAAGAACACGACCTTCCACCGCAAGAGAGCGGCGCGGATGGCGCTAATTGTGGAGTCATCCATCGGTTCGCGGAGATCGACGCCGTGAATCTCCGCACCCGTGTGCTGAGACATCGGAAGAACCTCGACCCGGTCGCCAGCATCGATCGTTCCCTGGGCCTTATTGATCACTTTCATGCAGGGCTGCGTCCCGTCGCAGTAGACGTCGCGATAAGTTACTAGCTTATTCTCATCGACGCCTGCGTGACGCTACTGACCGCCCCTTGACCCATCGTGCTATCCGGAGGACACACACGCATGGCCCATCCCACCATCGAACAGATCGCCGAGCTCGGGCCCTACCTGGCCGACCACTCAAGCAACGCCGATGCACTCGGACGGCTTCCCGACGACACGGGCAAGTTGCTGAAGGAGACCGGAGTCGTTCGGATGTTGCAGCCGCGGGACTTCGGAGGCCTGGAGGCCGATCCCCGCGACTTCCTCAACGCCGTGATGGACATCGGGAACTACTGCCCCTCGGCGGGCTGGACCGCTGGTGTGGTCGGCGTTCACCCCTGGGAGCTGGCCCTCAATGACACTCGGTTGCAAGAGGAGGTCTGGGGTGACGACCCTGACACATGGGTTGCATCGCCGTACGCACCCTCGGGAGTCGCAACGCCGACCGACGGCGGCTTCATCGTCAATGGCCGCTGGTCGTTCTCCTCCGGCACCGATCTCTGCGACTGGATCGTGCTGGGTGCGATGGTCAAGGCGGCCTCCGCCGGACCGGACGATCCGCCCATCGGCAGTCTCCATGTCATGTTGCCTCGCGCCGACTACGAAATCGTCGAGGATTCGTGGAACACGATTGGACTCGAAGGGACCGGGAGCAAAGACGTCATCGTCGATGGCAAGTTCGTGCCCGACTATCGCACACTCGATGTGCGCAAGCTCCTCGACGGTCGCGCCGCCAAGGAGTCGGTCCGCAGCGGCGATCCCCTGTTCAACGTGCCGTGGTCAGCCGTGTTTCCCGGTGGGGTGGCAGCAGGGCTGATCGGAATCGCCGAAGGCGTACTCCAGCGGGGCATTGAATACCAGGCAGGGCGGGTCTCCAACCTAGGGGTCGTGCAGGCCGACGACCCCCATTCTCGGCGGGTGCTCGGCGAGGCGGCCGCCGAAATCGCCAGCGCTCGCATTCAGTTGGTCCACAACATCGGCGAGGCATACGACGCGGTTCGAGCCGGCCACACGATTGGGATCGACCAGCGGGTTGCGCTTCGGCGCGATCAGGTCCGCGCGGCGTGGCGGGCGGCGGAGGCAGCCAACACCGTTTATGACATCTGCGGTGGGAACGCGATCCGTCTCGACAAGCCGGTGCAGCGATTCTGGCGGGGCATGCACGCCGGGCTCCATCACGGCATTTTCCTCCGAGGCCCGCTGCTCGACCTCGCCGGAGGGGTCCTGATGGGCCTGCCGCCCACCGGTCCATCAGCGGTCACCATCTGAGCGCAGAGGTTCTCAGTCCATGAACGCAACGACGCCACTCTTCACCGAAGAGGACACCAGCCGAACGCTACGCACCGAGCACGGTGTCCTGCACTTTCACGAGGTGGGCCATGGTCCGCCGTTGGTCATGCTGCACGGCTCTGGCCCGGGGGCTACCGGCTGGGCCAACTTCGGCGAGAACCTCGCGGCGTTCGCTCCCCACTTCCGTTGCCTGGTGCTGGATCTGCCGGGCTTCGGTCGCAGCTACACCCCACCCACCAATCTTGTACTTCACGGGGCCGAGGCCGTTGCTGCCTTCGTTGACGGGCTCGGCCTGGATTCGTTCTCGCTGCTCGGCAATTCACTGGGGGGAAAGTTCGCCTCTCAGGTGGCGGCGGCTCGCCCCGACCAGGTGCGGCGGCTGGCGACCATCGGCGGGGTCGGACTTCCGCTGTTCAGCCCGTTGCCGTCGGAAGGCATCAGTCGGCTCGTCGACTTCGTTGAGAACCCCACCCGAGAACTGCTCATCGCCTGGATGCGATCGATGGTTTTCGACACCGCCACCCTCACCGAGAAGATGATCGACCGTCGCTGGGAGGCAGCAACCGAGCCCGAGGCGCTCGCCGGTATCCGCCAGATCTACAGCCGGGAAATGCTGTCGTTTCTACGCGACATCATGCTCGACAACACCAACGAGTTCGTGACGCTGCGCGAGATCCAGGCGCCGACGCTGGTCACCTGGGGGCGAGACGACCGGGTCACGCCCCCTGACGGGTTGATCCCCGCAATGCGCCTGATTCGCGACTGCGAAGTTCACATCTTCCCGGACTGTGGGCACTGGACGATGATCGAACGCAAGGACGAGTTTGAGCGGGTCGTGATCGAGTTCCTCACCCGCGATGAGTCGGAGACCACCCTATGAGCACACGAAAGAGCGCTGTCCTGTCCCTCGGGTACGTCCGGCTCGCCAGTCCACACCTGGACGAGTGGCGCAGGTTCGCTACCGACGTGCTCGGCTTCATGCCCACACCCGGCCCCGACGCGACCGCGGCCTATTTCCGATGGGACAACTACCCCTACCGCCTGGTCGTCGCCGAAGCTGACACCGCGGGAGTCGACGCCATCGGGTTCGAAGTCATCGACGACACTGACTTGCACGCCCAGGTCTCTCGCCTCGAGCGGGCGGGTGTCGACGTGAGAGCAGGCTCCGACGAAGAGGCCGCCGCCCGTCTCGTGACCGGTTACGTCTCATTCGAAGATCCCGCCGGCACGCCGCTAGAGCTCTACCACGGCCCCATTCGCAACGACATTCCAGTGGTGACACCCCTTGTTTCGAGCTTCGTGACCGGAGACATGGGCTTCGGACACGCCGTTTTGAAGGTCGATGAACTCGAGCCGGTCCTGAACTTCTACCGAGACGTGCTCGGCTTCCACCTGCGGAACACCTGGCATGTCGGTGCGATATCGATGGCGTTTTTGGGCTGCAACCCGCGTCACCACACGCTGGGATTCAGCGCCGGTCTGCCTCGGACCCATCCGCTTGGGCACATCATGGTCGAAGCGGCGACCATCGATGATGTCGGCATGGCGCAAGACCGCTGCCTCGACCAGGGAGTCCCCGTCCGCATGTGCTTGGGACGTCACACCAACGACGAGATGATCTCTTTCTATTGCCAAGCGCCCGACTCGATGATGGTCGAGTTCGGATGGGGTGGGCTACGGGTCGAGGACCCAGACCACGCCGGCACCTACCAGATCTCCCGCCCGAGCTTTTGGGGTCACCGGCCTTTCCCGACTCCCGCTGACGAGGGCTGACCCAATGCCAACGGTAGGCGCACCCCAGCTGGCCATATGGCGCCGCTGGGTGCGGCTGAACTAGGCGTTCTTTCCCAGCGTTGTGGCGGGGCTGGGGGTGGCGCCCTGAAGCTGGCGGCGACGCTCGAATAGCTCCTCGGCCGCGGCTTGTGCCTGCTCGGCGACTTGGCCGACGTCAACAGAGGCCACCTCGCCATCGGCCACCAGTCGTCGTCCTTGCACCCAGACGTTGGCCACATCGTGGGATGACGCGGTGAACACCAGGTGGGCCGCGATATTGAAGTCGTCGCCGTGCATAACCGGCACGAAGTGCAGCCCGCCCAGGTCCACGGTGACGATGTCGGCGTCCTTGCCGGCCTCGAGCGAGCCGGTCACGTCGTCGAGGCCTAGCGCTCGGGCACCCGACAGGGTGGCCATGTCGAGGATGTCCCAGGGGTCTCCAGTGGTGGGGTCGAGGGTGCTCACCTTCTGAAGGAGCGACGCGAACTTCATCTCCTCCAGCATGTCGAGGTTGTTGTTCTCCTTCTCCCCGTCGGTGCCCAAAGCCACCGTCACGCCCTGTTCCCGATAGAAGCCAATCCGGGCCGGACCCGACGACAGCTTCATGTTGGAGCAAGGGCAGTGGGTGACGCTGGTGCCGGTCTGGGCCATCAACTGCACCTCCCGGTCGTCGAGCCACACGCCATGGGCGATCACGCTCTGGCTTCCCAAGATTCCCCGGTTGTAGAACTCCTCGATGGGGCGCCGGCCGAATTGGCGCAGGCATTCCTGCACCTCCCATATCGACTCCGACGAGTGGGTGTGGATCCCCGTGTTGAACTCCTCGGCCAGCGCGGCCGCCTGCCGGAACATGTCCGGTGAGCAGTAGAAGATGTGCTCCAAGCCCACCCACGTTCGAACCCGGCCATCGGCGGCCACCAAATGCGTCTCCAACAGGCGCCGATTGGTCTCCAAGGTCTCGAAGTAGTCGTACAGATCGGCGGTGTAGGGAGCCAGCGTGGCCCGAATGCCGATCGCCTCTGCGGCCCTCGCCGAACCCTCCATGTGCCGCCACATATCCAATACCGACGTGGTGCCGCCCCGCAGCCCCTCGGTGTAGGCCATCCACGAGGCCGCCTCGGCGATCTCCGGGGTCAGCGCCCGGTGGGCCGGGTCGATGTGGTCTTCCAGCCACTCCCAAAGGGCCAGGGATTCGGCCGTGCCTCGCAGCAGCCCGGAGTGGAGGTGGCAGTTGTGAAAGCCCGGGACCACCGCATGGCCGGTGGCGTCGATCACCTCGACATTCGACGCGGCGGGGTGCTGATCGACGTCGGCCACATCGCCCACCAGTTCGATCTTGCCATCGATCACCAATACCGATCCCGGATCGAAGACGACCTTCGAACCCTCCATCGGGAGCACCGTTCCGCCGCGCAACAAGAAACTGGTCACCGTGCCTGCCTTTCAAAGCCACCTCTGCGGGTCACGGTAATGGCTAGAGGCTAGTTTCTTTTCATGTACAGCCATCTTGAGGAGGAGACCCGGGCTCGAGCGGTTGGGGCCGCGCTCGGCAACGAACCCTTCGACCTGATCCTGACCGGCGGCACCGTGGTCGACGTCGGAACAGGAGAGTTGCGCCAAGCCGACGTGGGAATCGTCGGCCCGGTCGTGGCCAGCATCCATCCGACTGACTCCCGCACCGACGCCGCCGACTCCTTTGACTGCACCGACCGGTACATCGCCCCCGGTTTCATCGACATGCACGTGCACTTCGAGAGCTCCATGCTCACCCCCGGTCAGTACGCCGCCGCCATCTGTCCCCGAGGCACCACCACGGTATTCATAGACCCCCACGAGCTGGCCAACATCGCCGGAGTCGAGGGAGTCCGCTACGCCGTTGACGCCAGCCGGGGTCTGCCGGTCCGGTTCGTGGTGCAGGCCCCCTCTTGTGTTCCTCCGCTGCCGGGCTTGGAGCTGTCCGGTCACGACCTGCACGCCGCCGACATTGCCGAGATGCTCTCTTGGGAAGAGGTCGGCGGCTTGGCTGAAGTCATGGACATGGGTGGAGTCTTGGGCCGCGACGCCCGCATGGTTGACATCGTGGCGGCCGGCCACGAGAGCGGAAAGCTGGTCAGCGGCCACGCCGCCGGGTTGACCGGGCCCGCGCTTCAGGCCTATCTCAGCGCGGGAATCTTCTCCGACCATGAGGTCTTCGCCCATGTGGACGCCATGGAGAAGCTCCGCGCCGGCATGACCGTGGAGTTGCGGGGCGCCTTCGATTTCGTGCTGCCGCTCCTGGTCGAGGAGTTGGCCAAGTTGCCGGAGTTTCCCACCCACATCATTGCCGCCACTGATGACTTGTTCGCCGCCACGCTGTTGGAAGAAGGCGGCATCGACGATCTCTTGCGCCGATTGATCCGCTATGGCCTAGAGCCGACGCGTGCTTTGAGAATCGCCACCTACAACGCTGCTTATCGCCTCCAGCGCACCGACCTCGGCATGGTTGCCGCCGGCCGCCGGGCCGACATCGTGGTGTTGTCCTCCTTGGAAGAAGTCGCGGTGGACGATGTGTTCTTCGACGGCCGTCAGGTGGCCCATGGGGGAGTGATGCTTGAATCAGTCTCCGAGGCCCCGTCGAACCCGCCGCTCGACACGATCAGGCTGTCGACAATGACCGCCGACGACTTCATTTTCCGCCTGCCCGGTGTTCCGGACGGACGCCACCGCATGAAGGTGGTAGAGGGTGTGGTGATGACCGAGTGGGGCGAGGCCGAGGTCGATGTGGCCGACGGGGTCGTCACCGTTCCCGATGGCTACTTGCTGAACGTGGTCGTGCACCGCCATGGGCGGATTCCGGCCACGCCGGTTGCCGGGCTGCTAGGCGGCTGGGGCCACTGGACGGGTGCGGTAGCCACCACGATTAGCCACGATACCCACAACCTCTCGGTGTTCGGCCGCGATCCCTCCGACATGGCGGTGGCAGCCAATGCGGTGATCGCCACCGGGGGAGGAGTGGCAGTGGTCCAGAATGGCGAGGTCGTCTCGATTCTCGAGCTGCCTGTGGCTGGGATTCTGTCACCTTTGCCTGCCACCGACGTCGCTCGGCTCCAGTCAGAGGTCGGCGCCGCGGCCCAAGCCATCGGCTTGCCGCCCGGGCCGCTCACCCAACCGCTGTTCTCGGTCATGTTGATGAGCTTGGCCTGCTTGACGGGACCGCATGTGACCGACATCGGCGTGGTGGACGGCACATTGAGCCAGCTAGTCGACGACCTCGTGTTGTCGTGAACCGGTTGCCTGCCGTCTCCGAATTCGAACTTCGGTGAGCCAGATGTTCATCGGCGCCAACCTCGTTCCCGAACCCGAGCAGATCTTGCGGCTTCAGGCCGTGGCCCGAGGCGAGCAGCCCGCCGACCTGGCCATCCGGGGAGGCAAGGTGCTCGCGCTCCACAACCGCGAGCTCATAGAACGCGACGTTCTGATCGTCGGAGAGCACATCGCAGCGGTTACGCCTGTCGGCCGGCTGGAGGCTGACACAGAAGTTGATGCGACGGGCCGGTTTGTCGCTCCGACGTTCATCGATGTTCATCTCCACATCGAGTACACCATGCTCACACCGGGAGAGCTGGCTCGGCTGGTTGTGCCCAGGGGCACCACTACGGTGCTGGCCGACCCCAACTGTTTGGCCAATGTGGTGGGAACCCGGGGGGCCGACGTAATGGCAGCCACTGGTACACCGATGCGCATCTTCCAGCAGATCTCCCACAAGATTCCCCGGGTGCCCGATCTGGAGTTGGGCGGAGCGGTCATGCCAGAGGCCGACGTGATCGAGCGCCTGAGTGCCACAAGTGTGGCCACCCTGGGTGAGAGCAACCCCTTCGATCTGGACATCTCGGCGGCTCGCAAGGCCCATACCGCGATGGCCGCCGGTCGAAGGCTCACCGGTCACACCGCCCGCATCGCGGATGAGCCGTTATGGGCCTATCTGGCCGGTGGCGTCAGCGATGATCACAACGCGTTCAACACTGCTGAGGTCATCGATCGGCTGCGCCTCGGGGTGATGATCACGGTGATGTCCGGGTCGATGAACGACAACGTCCCTCTGGTCTTCGAGGACGTGCCCGCAGTGTCCGGTGGATTCGACTACATGAGCTTTTGCGCTGACGACCGCCATGTGGAAGATCTTCGGGACGAGGGCCACATCGACCATCACGTGCGCAGCGCCATAGCCCAAGGTGTGCCTGCCATCGAGGCTTATCGCATGGCCACGCTCAACGCGGCGCAGTACTACCGACTCGATCACCTTCTCGGTTCGATCACCCCCAGCCGACTGGCTGATGTGATGATCCTCGACGAATTGAGCGATGTGCGGCCTTCGCTGGTCATCGTGGGGGGCGAGATCGCTGGTAGAGACGGCGAGGCCACCTTCGTCAACCCCGACACCATGCCGGATTGGGTGCGAAACACTGTGCACTTGCCGGAGGACTTCGGTTCCGACCTGTTTCGGGTGGAAGCCGACGCCGCGGCCGACGAGGTGGCGGTTGTTCGGGCCATGGAGATGTACGACGGCTACTTCAAGCGGGCCATTGAGGCCGAGCTCCAGGTGGTGGACGGCAACGTGATCCCCGATCCTGCAATCGACATCGCCAAGATCACGGTCTTCGACCGCCACCACGGAACCGACACCCGGGCCACGGGATTCGTGCGGGGGTTCGGTCTTGCCCGCGGCGCGCTGGGCATCACCAGCAACTGCGAGAACCAGAACCTGGTGGTGGTGGGAACCAGCGACGAAGACCTTGCCCACGCCGCCAGCACCCTTCAGGAGATCGGAGGGGGCTACGTCTGTGTGGCCAATGGCGAGGTGCTGGCCACCGTCCCGCTTCCCCTCGGGGGCATAATGAGCGACCAGCCGTGGGAGCGGGTGTACGACGAGTCGATCGAGGCCAACCATGCCGCGGCCTCGCTCGGCTGTGAGATCGCGTCGCCGTACATGATCCTGGCTTTCGTCGGGTTGGCCGGCGTGCCCGACTACGGCCTCACTGAGAAGGGGCTCATCGACACCATGACCCAGTCGTTCATACCGGTGCTGTTGTGCTGTCGGTGCCCCCAGCACATTCATGATGGCGGGGGAGTGACACGATGAAGCCGGCTGATCGAACCACGAGGAGACAACGATGACATTGGCACGTTTCTTGGGCTCGGCGATCGCGCCCCCCGAGCTCAGCAGCGATGAAGAGCGCGCTCTGGAGACGCTGGACGAGGTGATTGCCGAAGTGGTGGCGCCGCTGGCATCCGAGCACGACGATGCCGGTCGGTATCCCACTCGGGCCGTTGACGCCCTCAAGAGCTGCGGAATCCTGGCGCTGGCCGTCCCTGCGGAGTTCGGTGGCGTCGGTGCATCCCATACCGCCAGCTTGCACGCCCAGGTGCGGCTGGCCACCGCTGACTCGTCGGTGGCCCAGGTCTACAAGGTGCACGACGAACTGGTGAGAGAGATCTTCAGCTATTGCTCGGAGGAATTGAAGCCCCGCCTAGCCTCGCTGGTCCTCGATGAGAGCGCAACCCTGGGCCTGGCAGTGGCTGAGGCGGGCAAGACGGTGGCCGAGCCGTTCACCACGTTGGCTCTCGAGCAAGAAGACGGCGGGTATGTGGTCAACGGCCAGAAGATCTACACCACCGGCGCCGCGGAGGCCGATTACGTGGCGGTATGGGGTTTCAATCCCGAGCGGTTCACCCCGGAGAACCCGTTCTTCGCCCTCCAGCTGAACCTGGTGGCCAAAGACAACCCGGCTATGACGGTCCACCGCGACTGGGATGCGCTGGGACAGCGGGCCACCGACTCGGGGAGCATCAGCTTTGAGAATGTGAGGGTGGGTCCCGAGTGGGTTGCCAGCATCCCCGGTAGAGCGCCGCTGCCCCATTCCGGGGTCCGGTTCGAGGCCGGCTTTGCCGCGGTGAACGTGGGCATCGGCATCGGCGCGCTTCAGGCTGCGGTGCCGTTCGTTAACGAGCAGAGCCGGCCGTGGCCCTCAGCCGAGGTGGACAACGCGGCCGAGGATCCCATGGTTCAGCGGACCATGGGGGAGTTGGTCGCCGACCTTGCCGCCGCCCACGAGCTGACCATGCGGTGTGGCCACGCCCTTGATTCATTTGAGCGGGGCGAGATGAGCCGAACCGAACTGGCCATTCCCATTTATGCCGCCCGGTCGGCTGCCGACCGGGCCGGGTTGGCCGCCGCTCAGGGCGTGTACGGGCTCATGGGCACTCGCTCGGCTCGTCGCCCCCTGGGGTTTGATCAATGGTGGAGGAACGTCCGCACCCTCACGCTTCACGATCCGGTCGAGTGGAAGCACGTCGAGATCGGCCGCCACGTCCTCACAGGATGGGATCCTTCCCCCGGCATCTACACATGACGCCGCTCAGGGCAGAGCAGGTCCGCGCCGTCCCCAAGGTTGAGCTCCATATCCACCTTGAGGGCACGTTTCGCCCCGCGAGGGTCGCCGAACTGGCTGCCATCGCCGGCGAAGAGCCGCCCCGGCCGGTCGACCGGCTCTTCGAGGCAGACAACCTCGCCGATTTTCTGGAAACCCTGGACTGGGTCTGCGGCCTGGTCCGCGACGGGCCGACCGCCGAGCAGGTGGCCTATGACTTCGCGGCCTACGCCCATGACCAGGGCATCGTCTACGCCGAGGTGATCGTGAACCCAACCCACTGGTCGGGACTCTCCACGGCTGAGCTCTTTTTCGCGTGTGCCCGGGGATTCGATCGGGCCCAGGCGGATGGGCTTGGCGACTATCGCCTACTCCCATCAATTCTGCGACAGCAATCCGAACAGGAGGCCAGAGAACTGGTCGAGTGGATCGAGGGTGCAGGCTTGGACCGGATCATCGGGCTGTCAATAGATGGCAACGAAGATGCAGCCGGTCGGACCGGTCCCCGATTCGCCTCCGCCTATGCCGACGCGGCCCGGATCGGTCTGGGTCGAACCGCCCATGCGGGTGAGTCGTCGGGCGCCGAGGGTGTCCGTGATGCCATAGAGCTATTGGGCGTGAGCCGCATCGACCACGGGGTTCGCTGCGCTGAGGACCCGGCGGTATTGGCCATGGTCCTGGACAACAGCATCACGCTGAACGTCTGCCCAACGTCCAACTGCACCCTGCTGTACTCAAGCCTGGACGACCATCCGATCAAAGATCTGGACGCCGCCGGGGTGCGTTACACCATCAACACCGATGATCCCGAGACGCTCGGCATCTCACTGTGCAGCGAGCTCATGCTGGCCGCGGAACATCTCGACTGGGACATGGCCGATCTGGTCGCAGCCCAGCATCGTGCCATCGACGCCGCCTTTTGCTCGGATGAAGACAGAGCAGTCCTGCGAGCCCTGCTCGATCAAACAGTCGGGACGTAGTTCTCGCCCAACCCCCGGGGCATGCGGGCCCAGCGGGCGCTGGCGGTGAGAATCAACAAGGCCACGAAGAATGGGATGGCATTGAGCCCCTCGACGGGAACGTCGACGAACACATTGTTCAGGTTGAAGCCCAGCGCCTCGAAGAACCCGAACACGAAGGCGCCCACGGCGGCACCCCAGATGCTCCAACTGGCCATGATGATGACGATCAGCGCAATGAAGCCGCGGTTTGCAGTGAGCCAGGGCTGAAACCGCCCCACGCTGCCCAGCATCAGGGCGGCACCTCCCAGCCCGCCGAGGAATCCCGACATCAGCGTGGCCATGGTGCGGACGCGCACCACATCCACGCCTCGGGCCGCCGCGGCATCGGGATCCTCTCCAACTGCCTTTACTTCGAGGCCGAAGATGGTCCGAGAGGCGATGAATCCGGTCACCACTACCAGGCCCAAGGCCAACCACGTGTACCAGCTGTGGCCGAAGAGGGCATCGCCCAGCCAGGGGATGTCCGACAGAAGCGGTATGTCGACCTCTGAAGGCAAAGACACCTGGCGGTCCCTTCCGCCGACATCGGTGGTGACCCGGAATATGTACCCGGTTGTCCCGATGCCGAGGATGGTCAGGCCGAAACCGACGACCACCTGATTGGCGTACAGGCGAATCGAAAGCAAAACCATAAAAGCGGCCAACAGCATCCCGGCTAGGCCTCCGGCCAAGAATCCGAGCGGGGCCACTGTGGGGTCGGCCACGTAGAGCGACGTAAGGGCGCCGATGATCATGTACCCCTCAAGCCCCAAGTTCAAGACGCCGGCCCGCTGGGCAAAGGTCTCACCGATGGATGCGTAGATCAGAGGGGTGGCCAGCCTCAGCCCGCCTGCCACCGTGGCGCTCCAAAACGTGGCCTCCAGCAATTGGCTCATCGGCGTTTCCGCCCGACGAGCGTGAAGTTGGCCATGACCCCGCGGGTGAGGCGAATGATCTGGGGGGCATATCGGATTGAGAACCCGAGCAGGAGGAGCGCCTGAATGATGTCGGACAGCGAGGCGGGGATGCCCTCGGAAGACTGCATGGCCAGCCCGCCAGCCTGGAGAGCTCCGAACAGGAGCGCGGCCACCAGCACGCCGCCCGCGGTCGCGCCCCCGAGGAAGGCGACGACGAGGCCGAAGAACCCGATGTCGGATGCGATCCCCACGTAGACCCGTTGGAGAAGGCCGGCGGCCTGGATCCAACCGACCAGACCGGCGGTGGCCCCGGAGATGAGGAGCGAGTTGATGATCACCCGGTTGCTGGAGATGCCCAGGCTTTGGGCCAGGTTCGGGTTCTCACCGTAGAGGTCGTAGCTGAATCCCCGATCCGAGCGCACCCACCAGATGAAAGCGAGGCCGATGATGACGGCGGCGAAGACCCCGGTGTGGAAGCGGGTGCCGTCGATGACCAGTCCGAGGATGCCGTTGTCCGGGTAAGGGTCGGACTGCGGGGTGATCGCAGTGGGGGGCTTGAGCGGGTTGTTGAGGAGGTATTCGATGAGCAGGGCGGCGAACTCGGTGAACAGCAGGGTTGAGAGGATCTCGTTTACGCTGAAGTAGGCCCGCAGCATCGCCGGGATCAGCACCCAGGCCATGCCGAAGAGGGCGCCTCCGATGGCGGCGGCCGGAATGGCCACCGCAGACGGTGCAGTCTCGAAGAATTGGGCCGTCAATAGCGCCCCGATGGCACCGGCGACAACCTGGCCCTGGGCCCCGATGGTGATCAGCCCGGCCCGAAGCGCCACCGCGGTGCCGTACCCCACGATGGCCAGGGGTGCGGCCCGAGACAAGGTCTCGCCCAGCGCGAATCTCGATCCGAAGGCGCCGTCGAGCATGGCCCCATAGGCGGTGAGGGGGTTTTCTCCCGAAAAGAGCATGATGAGCCCGCCGACCACCACCGCGATGAGAACGGCAAGGCTGCTCGTCGACAATGAAGTGGTAAGGCTGCGCTCTTCGGTCCCCGCGGGTGCGTGCTCGATTTCGCCCCGTTCGCCCCCGGCTACGACGTCAGTCACCGGTTGCTCCCGAGGTCTCGGTCAAACCGGCCATAGCCGCGCCCAGGCGCTCGGGCGTCATGTCCTCACTGGAGAACGCATCGGTCACCACGCCTCGGTACAGCACGATGATCCGGTGGGCCAGGTCGGCCACCTCGTCGAGGTCGGCGGAGATCACCACCACGGCACCCCCGGCCTGGGCCGCGGCAAAGCAGCGATCGCGCATGGCCTTGGCGGCCTCGGGGTCAAGTCCTTTGGTCGGCCCATGGGCTACGAGCACTGCGGGATTCTGCTCCAGTTCCCGGGCCGCCATCAGCTTCTGCTGATTTCCACCCGAAAGCGAGCTGGCCTTGGCTGCGGGCTCTGGAGGACGGACTTGGAAGCGCTCGATCAATTCTCGGGCGTGGAGGGCGATTTTGTCCCCCAGACGCACGCCAAAGCTGGTGAATCGCCGATTGCCGATATGCCGGGCGGTTGCGTTGTCGGCAACCGAGAAGGATGCGGCGAGACCGTTGGAGCGGTCCTCGTGGATGTGGGCCACTCCCGCAGCGATTGCCTGGCCCGCCGATCCCGAGATGTCTGTGCCATCCACCGTGATGCGGCCGCCAGTTAGCTTCACCTGTCCGGTCAGTGCTTTGGCCAGCGAATCTTGGCCGTTCCCGGCAATGCCGACGACCCCGAGGATCTCACCGGCGGCCACTTCGAAGTCAAGTCCGTGGCATCCGACGCCGTGCGGAGACGAAACCGAAAGGTCGCTCACTGCCAATCGAATTGACCCCCGCTGGATCTCGGGCCGGTCGACCTCCAGCAGCGTGACGTCGCCGATCATTAGCGTCGCTACCTCGCGGAGGTCGGCGTCCCGTACGTCGGCCCCCGCAACCACGACCTTGCCTGCTCGCAATACCGTGAGCCGGTCGGCCAACTCCGTCAACTCGGGCAATCGGTGGGAGATGTAGATGATCGGAGTGCCCTCAGAGCGCAAACGGTGGCACAGTGCGATGAGGGCCTGGGTCTCGAGGGGCCCCAGCGCCGAGCTGGGTTCGTCCAGGATCAGCAGCCGTGCCCCCCACGCCACCGCGATAAGGATTTCCGCTTGTTGGCGAATAGCCAGGGGCATGTCGTCGATGAGCGTCTCAGCGGGGACGCCCAGGCCGAATTCGTCGGACCAGCGCTCTACCTCGGCCCGGGCCGCGCCCGCGTTGAAGATCGCAGGCGCATCCGGTCGTCCCAGTTGCAGGTTTTGGGCGACGGTGAGCCCCCGGACCAACGAGAGCTGCTGTCTCACGTGAGCGACTCCGGCGGCGGCGCCTTCCCGGCGCGATGACGGTTGGTAGGGCTCACCGAACAGGCTCATCGACCCGGAATCAGAGAGGATGGATCCGGCGACGATCTTGGCCAGCGTGGACTTGCCGGCTCCGTTCTCGCCGACGAGCGCGTGGATCTCGCCCTCCTCAAGGGTGAAATCCACGTCGTCTAGGGCCTGGACGGCCCCGAACCGCCGGGAGACGCCCCGAACTGACAGGGGAGTGCCGGATGCGGGCGCCGCGCCAGTCTCAGAATTCAATGATTGTGCAGCCAGCTAGCCGGGGAAGGGGATTGAGAACTCGCCGGCCTCGATAGACGCGACCAGCTCGTCGAGCGCGGCTTGCAGTTCGTCAAGGCTCACTGCGGTCTCAACCGTCGCATTGGTGTTGACCGGCAAGACTTCTACTTGAGCGTTGAATATGCCACCGGGATAGAAGGCGTATCCCTCTTCGCCCACCGCGTGCACTTCACCGTCGGGGGTGCCGAAGGTTCCGTTGCGAACCTGGGCGAAGAAATCCAGGTACAGGTCTTTCATGCGGATGACGGTGGCGGCCAGATAGACATCGGGCGCCGTCTGCTCCTGGGAACCGAATCCCACCGAGATTGGTATCCCGGCCGCGGATGCGGTCTGAGCCGCACCGATGCAGATTCCGTCACCTGAGCAGTAGATGAAATCCGCGCCCTGGTCTATGAGCTGCTGGGTGACCTCGGCCGCGGCCTGAACGTCGACGAACGAACCGGCAAAGCCCTCGAGGAATTCGATGTCGGGGTTCACCGACAAGGCTGCATCGCGGAACGACTGGTGCATCGTCTTCACAAAGTCGAATTCAGGGCCTCCGACGATCCCAATGGTGTCGCCGATGACTGCCTTTGCGGCCAGAATGCCGTTCGGATAGGCCATGTCCTGCACGTTGTAGAGCCAGTCCACCACGTTGTCGCTCGTGACCGAGCCGGGCACCAATATGCCGCCGGTCATAGAGAACGACACATCGGGGAACTCCGCATAAAGCTGCTGAATCGGATCCACGTACTCGATGCCATGCCCCAGGATCAGGTCGAATCCCTGGCTGGCGAAGTCGCGAATGGCCGGGAGCGAGTCGGTCGGGTCGATGATCTCCTCGAGAACCTCAGTCTCGACGTTGCCATCCTCGGCAACGGCGTCACGCAAGCCCTCGTAGGCCGCCTGGCTGAACGAGTTGTCGTTACGAACGCCGGGCAGAAGCAGCGCAACCTTAAGGGCGCCATCGTCGTCCGAGTCGTCGTCGTTGCCGCACCCGGCGGCAACCAGGCCGAAGACCATCAGCAGTGCGAAGATCCTGAATAGGAACGAAGAACGTCGTGACACGGGTACCTCCCCCTCGTACGGCGCTGCCACCAGAACAGCGCTCGTGTCGGACAACAACCGACCTTAGCCCTTTCTTCGAGGAGCGTCGATTGCGAAGGCTGCGGGCCGTCAGCTGCGTCGCCGCTTTGGGTCTGGACGCACGGGGTATGCGTCCCGCGCCGCTTCGGCTATGGCATCTTCGTCCACCGTCGTGCAGCGTCCTTCCCTTACGACGACCTCGCCATTCACCATTACCAATGAGGCTCTATCGGAGAGCCCACCAAGAACCAGGCCGATTACTGCGTCGTGGACCCCCACCCGGTCGACGGTGGTCATATCCCAGGCGGCTATGTCTGCGGCCATCCCCGGTTCGATGGCTCCCAGATCGTGGCGTCCCAGGCACGCGGCCGAGCCTCTCGTGGCCAACCGGAGCAACTCGTACGCCCTCGGCCACTTGTGTGCGGGCAAATGCATGTCGCGGTGGGCCAGAGCTGCCAATCGGATGTCGCCGAGTTGGTTGCAGCCATCGTTGGAGGCCGAACCCGTTGTCCCGAACCCGACCTTGCATCCGGCATCGAGGTACTTCCGCAAGGGCGCCAACCCCCACCCCATGCGCAGGTCCGGCGCGATGAGATGCACGATGCCCACCCCCGCCTGGGCGAATTCGGAAATCTCCTCATGGGGCGGATCGACCATGTGGGCCAGCCACACCCTGTCTTGGTCCCAGCCGTTCTGCACGAGGAAGTTCCACGGCGTGACGCCATAGATGTCGACGCAGAACCCGGTGTCGATGACCTCGTACAGATGGGTGTGCATGCCAACTCCCGGTCGTTCAGCGGCCAGTCGGGCGAACTCGCGGTACATCTCAGGCTCGTCGGTGTGCACCCCGCACGGAGCCAGATCGATTCTGATTCGGGCCAGGGGATCGGGGTCGTGGTACTTGTCGATGAGCTCTTGCGAGTGGCGCAGAACCTCGTCGATCGACTGGCAGGCGATGTCGGGCACCACGCCGCCTCGGTTCTTGCCCTTGGTCATCGAGCCCCGGCCGGCGTGCAACCGGATGCCGGTTTCGAGGGCGCCTTCGATCATCTCCTCGATGAAGGGCTCGGTCTTGCCTTCGACGAACACATAGTGCTGGTCTGCCACCGTGGTGACCCCGCCAAGTAGAGACTCCACCATCCCCGCTCGGGCGACGGCGCCCACTGAAGCCGGCGTGTAGTGGCCCTGGCGCCAGAGATACAGCGTTTTGACATGGAGCGCGGTCAGCCAAGGGTGAATGGGCGCCCGCTCCAGTTCGGCAAATGAGCGCAACCCCACCTGGTAGAGATGCTGGTGCCCATTGATCAGGCCAGGGAGCACCAGTAGTCCTTGGCCGTCTATGACCTCGACCGAGTCATCAACCTCAAGGCCATGGCCGACTGCGGCAATGCGCTGGCCGGACACCAGGATGTCTGCACCTTCCATTTCCCGGTCGCTCTCGTCGAAGGTGACCAGATGGCTGATGTTGCGGATCAAGGTGTCTGGCATCTCCTGCGAGTCTCGCCTTTGAGCCGGTGGCAGTGCAATCGCCGCTGATGGGCCTGGCAATCGCTCGCTAGTGTCGCGACACCTATGAAGCACCGGTTGGTCGGCCAGCGGGTTCCCCGCACTAACGACGACGGGTTGCTACGCGCCACGGGTCGTTACCTCGACGACATCGTGCTGCCTGGCATGGTCCATGCCGCCATTGTCAGGAGTCCGGTAGCCCACGGGCGCCTGATCGGATTCGATCCTGCCGACGACGGCCCCGCCACGGTCTACAGCCCCGATCGGCTGGCAGAACTCGTTCCGGGCGAGCTGCCCGTCCTGTGGATATTGGGCAACCAGCAGCAGCGCTCCACACCGGTGATCGACAACGTAATGCGGTACGTGGGCCAGCCAATCGCCGTGGCCATCGCTGATTCTCGGTATCTGGCCGAAGACCAGGCCGAACGGGTTGGCCTAGACATCGAAGACCTTGACCCGGTGTTGGAGATCGACGCAGCACTGGCTGCCGACACGGCGCTGTTGTATCCCGAGCTCGGTTCCAACGTGCTGGCTTCGTTCGAAGCGGGCGATTCTTGGGATCACACGGAGGCGGTGTTCGCGGCGGCAGATCGCACGCTGCAAATGAGGCTGCGGATCGGGCGGGTTCACGGGTTGGCCATTGAGGGGAGGGGGATTGTTGCGGTGCCCGGACCCCAGGGGAAGCTCACGGCCTACACCTCGACGCAAGCACCGCATTCGGTGCGCGACTCGTTGTGCGAAGCGCTGGGCATGGCTCAGAGCCAAGTGCGGGTGATCGCTCCCGATGTCGGGGGCGGCTTCGGACTCAAAGACCATGTGTACGAGGACGAGGTCATCGTGGCCGCGGCGGCCATGGACTTGGGTCGACCGGTGAAATGGGTCGAAGACCGATCCGAATCCCTAATAGCCACCACCCATGCCCGCGATGAGATACACGACATCGAGGTGGCGTTCGACAATGACGGAACTCTGCGGGGGCTGCGAGTGGAGGGTTTGCGGAACGCCGGGGCTCGGTTCACGGTATTCGGCGGTGGACCCCTGTTCACCGTGTTCGGTGTTGTGCCCGGGCCCTACCGTTGGGATGCCGTGCGCTGCCTGGGCCGGGTGGTGGCCACCAACACCATGACCACAGGCGCCTACCGGGGATTCGGACAGACCCAGGCGGCATTCATTCGCGAGCGAGTGGTCGACCGGGTGGCCGCGGAGCTGGGTCGTGATCCGGTAGAGCTTCGGCTTCAGAACATGATCGGTCCCGAAGAGCTGCCGTATCGGATTCGAACCATGATCGAGTTTGACAACGGCGACTACCCGCAATCGCTTCGGCGGGCCAGCCAGCTCATCAACAGCGGCCCTGACGCTCCTGACGATGGGCGGCTCCGCGGAATCGGCTATTGCTGCTACGTGCAGATGGCCGGGATCGGGCCGAGCACCGCGAACGAATTCATCGGCCTCAGCATCGGAGGATTCGAGAGCGCCGACATCCGTATCGAGCCCGACGGGTCGGTTCGAGTGGCAACCGGGGTCTCTCCCCATGGCCAAGGTCTGGAGACAACCATCCCCCAGCTGGTCGCCGACGAACTCGGCGTGGGGCTGGACACGATTGAGCTGGTGCACGGCGACACCGACACCTCCCCGTATTCGCCGTACGGCACGGCCGCCTCGCGATCGATTGCCGTGGGCGGTGGAGCCGCGGTAGTCGCCTCCCAGCGGGTAGCGGACAAAATCAGAGCCATCGCGGCCGAGATGCTGGAGGCGAGTCCGGCCGACATCGAGCTCGGTGAAGGTCAAGCTCGCGTGGCGGGAACGGAAATCGGGGTTGGCCTGCCCGACGTGGCCAAACGGGCCTGGCAGGGATTTCGGCTTCCCGAAGGGATCGAGCCTGGGCTGTCGGAGTCGTACTCCTATGACCCCGTCAGCGCCACGTTTTCTTATGCCACCCACGCTTGCCGGGTGGCCGTTGATCCCGGCACCGGACAGGTAGCCGTGGAGGACTATGTGGTGGTGAGCGACTGCGGCACCTTGGTCAACCCCACCATCGTCGAAGGCCAGATCGAGGGGGGTGTGGCGCAGGGTCTGGGCGCGGCGCTGATCGAGGAGTTCGTCTACGACAGCAATGGCCAGCCGCTGATGTCCACGTTGCTCGACTATCACGTTCCCGACAGCGCGACGATGCCCGACATCCGCATCGAGCACATGGAGATCCCCAGTCCGTACACCCCAGGGGGGATGAAGGGGATGGGGGAGGGGGGAACCAACGGCGCCTACGCTGCGGTCGTGAATGCTGTCTGCGCTGCGCTGCCCGACGTGGACTGGACCAACGTGACCACACCACTTTCACCGAACCGGATATGGGAGGTGCTCCATGGCCAATCCTGACCACACCAGAGTGCGGGTGCTCTACCCCGACATGTTCGGCTTCGCCCGCGGAAAATACATTCCGATGGCCGCGGCCACCGGGGAGGTGGGCTTCTCCATCGCCATCTTCGGGGTGGGATACGACCGGGCCTTGATTCCAGCCCCCGGTGCCGAAGTGCTCGACGGACTCGGTGATTTCCGTGCTGTCTACGACCTAGAACGGGTCAGAGAATGCTGGCAGGAGGCGACCGGGGTGGTCATCGGCGATCTCGTCCAGGACGGCAAGCCGCTCGCCATTTCGCCTCGGAACGCGTTGGCCAAGGCGGTCGATGACCTCGAAGCCTCCGGGTACCGGGCCAGAGTCGGGATCGAGCTTGAGGCCTACGTGCTTCAGCCCGACGGAAAGGGGGGCTGGGAGAAGTGGGACACCCCAGGTTCGCATTGCTACGGAACCGGCCCGCTGGTGGACCCCACCGGATTGCTGGACGACATCATGGCCGCGGCCGCAACCTCGGGCATCGGGTTGGAGACCATCGCCAGCGAGTACGACACGCCTCAGTTCGAGTTCACCATCGAGCACCAGGAGCCCCTTGAGGCGATCGACAACACCTTTCTCCTCAAGCTGCTGTGCCGAGAGGTCGCCGCCCGGCACGGGCTCCTGTTGACGTTTCTCGGCCGACCCTTTGGCGATCGCGGCGGCAACGGGCTCCACGTGAACATCAGCTTCCAGAATGAAGCTGGCCAACATCTGTTCCAAGATCCGCAGGCCGCCGATGGGCTCACCGCCCTTGCCCACCACGGCATCGGGGGCATGCTCGAACATCACGAGGCGCTGACCGCGCTGTGCGCCCCCACCGTGAACGCCTACAAGCGGCTCATTCCCGGGCAGTTGTCGGGCTATTGGGCCAATTGGGGGTACGACCACCGCGCCGTGGCGGTTCGCGTTCCCCGCGATCGCGGTGCTGCCACCCGTCTGGAGAACCGACTGCCCGATGGCGCGTCGAATCCCTACGTGGCCACCGCGGCGCTGTTGCAGGCCGCGCTCCTCGGGGCGAAGGGCCAAATCTCGCCACCCCCGTGCGAGGAGGGCGACGGCCTAGAGACCGCAAATACAGAGCGCTGCGCTCCCGAGAACCTGAGCCTGGCCCTTGATGCCCTAGAGGCCGACCAGGCCTTGGCCGAAGCCGTGGGCTCAGAACTTGTGGCCAACTTCGTGGCCATGAAGCGAGAGGAGTGGCGCCGCTTCTCCCAAGCGGTCACCGACTGGGAGTTAAACGAGTATCTGACCTACCACTAGGAGTCCGCTCGACGAAGATACCGGGGGGGCCAGTTACCTAGCTGCCCTCTCACTCGGTTATGGGTTCGAGTTCGAACAAGCGCAGCTCGCGCTCAGTTATGGCGTCGTACCGGGTCCACAGCGGATACCAGTCCACCGCGGTCAGCCATCTCGCCTCACGTTCGGCACCGGATAGGAGTCGAGCCCGCACCGGAGTCCGCTGGCCGCGGAACGCGATCTCAGCATCGGGGTTGGCCAGAAGGTTGGCTGTCCAGGCCGGATGATCTTGGCGGGCGAAGTTGCTGCCCACCACCAAGAAGCGGCCCTCTTCAAGCGGAACTGCGCCGAGCGGGGTCTCTCGGGTATGGCCGGTCTTGGCGCCTATAGAGAAGAGCATGAGCATGGGTTGTGCGGAGGAATCGAGCAGTGTTCTTCCCCGGGTGAGCCGGTTGATCATCCGGTGGAACTGTGGGACGACGTGAGGACCGATGGCGCGGAAGGGGCGAGAGAGGACCACTCCGGGGGGCATCCGGAATCCCTTGGGCGGCGTTGGCGCGGTGCGGGGATTGGGGGAGGAGAGTCCTCTCCCAAACTGTCGGTCAGTGAGCAGGCCGGCTTCGTGCCAAGCAACCAAGCTGTCAGCGAAAGTCTCCTCTATGGCGCGGAACTCCACCCCGTAGGTGGCGAGATCGCTGTCTTCCGATCCCTCCCACTGGGTGAGCACGCTCATGCTGAATCTGTTCATCGCTGCGTTGATGGGCACAACACGCCGAATGGCATCAGCCATACGGCCCACCCCCCGGAGGGCTGATGGGGGAAGCGGCATCATGGGGAACCTTCGACCAGTGAAGTCGCGGTGGATGCGGGCGAAGAGGTTCATGTCGACCAAATGACCGCCGCACATGACACGACGAGGTCCATGGCCCGGTTCGAGCAGCGCAACGAGGAGCGAGGCCATGTCTCGGACATCGGAGATCGCCACCGCGGCCCGGCGGGTGGGAATGATGCCGGATGCGGTGAATCGGGCCATGTCTTCGCTGGCCTCGCCGAAAGCCGACCCCGCAGGCGGGCCGATCACCGCGCTGGGATAGACGATCGTGATGGGTGCACTATCGGCTTGAAGCTTCCGGGCCACCATCTCTGCGTCAGCCTTGGCCTGGCCGTAGGAGTAGCCGGCCGATGAGGGCGGGTGGTCGGTGGTGAGCGCTCCAGCTCCAGGTTCGAACAGGGCAGCGACACTGGAGACATGAATGATCGGGTCAAGCCCCTTGGCATGAGCCTGATGGAGCACAAGCCGGGCACCGTCGATGCTGTTCTCAATTCCCTGGGCGTTGCCCCGAGCGTCGAGAGACACAACGGCGGCGCAGTGGATGACCGCGTCGGCGCCTTCGAGGGCCGCCTTGACGGCAGCTGGATCTGTCATGTCTCCTGCTACATGGTCTATAGCGGGCAAATTGAAGGCCACACGGAGGTCTTCAAGCTTTTCGGGCGACCTCACCAGGGCACAGACTTCGTGACCAGCCTGAATGGCGCGCGCCGCGGTGTGTCCGCCTATGAATCCTGTTGCCCCCGTGATCATCACCCGCACTAGGAACCACCCTAGTGTTGAGCGTCGCGGCGTCGATCATTAGGGCTGGCTGGCATATCCCGGGGTGAGATTGTCTACGGTTGAAAACGCGCCATATCCGTAGGCGGTAGATTCCGCTCGTGGGCCTAGGTGCTGGCCGAGCAGCCAACCTCAAGCGTATCCGTGAATACTTCGATCTGATAGCCACTGGCGATGTCGATGCGTTGTCAATGCACTGGCACGACGAAATCGTGTTCGAAGCTCCGTTCTCGTTTACCGGGACGCCCTCACGCACGTTTGGCAGACAGGCGGTTTATGACCGGCTGTCCACTTCGTACGGCCTAGTGAGCATGGCCTTCCACATCACCGAGATTTACGAACTCACCGACCCTGATTGCTTTCTGGTCGAGTACCACAGCGATGGCCACATGCTTGGTTCGGGGGAGCGTTATCAGAACAGCTATATCACGCTGGTGGAATTCCGCGACGGCCTGATCAGCCGCTTCCGCGAGTTCTACGACTCCCAGCGGTGTGCCGCCGCTTTCGGCCCGCTGCTCGATCCGGACCACTAATTCGGGTATCTGAGCTTGAACCTGGCAGGTCGGAGCGCCTTGGGCCTACCGTTGCCTAGCGATGCCGATGCTGTTCAACCGACGTGCGGCTGCTGAAGCAAGGAAGATCAGATGACTGACCGATCAGGGCAAGTTTGGGGCGAACTCGTGGAGTTGATGGGCGAGATCGAGAGCGACTGGTGGCGTGAGGCCAGAGCGATGCCGACTGCTGACGACCGGGCGGAGGCGCGGGTGTTTGCTCTGAATGGCTTGCAGCATGCCTTGGAGTTCTGGTCGCAGGCTGATCCGGCCCGGCCATGGTTCTATCGGTGGTTCTCGCCCACTAAGAAGCTGCTGGGAGACAACCCGGATGCCATCTACTACGGCAGCGTCATCGATCCCGGTCGCGACTACGTGATCCGGGGGAATCTGGCCGGTGCGGTCTACACCTCGTTCACGGTCGAGCAGGGAACTGCTGGCGGTGCGATGTCGAGCGGGCTCGGGGCCACGCTCAACGACGATGAGATCGAGATCAACGCCGATGGGAGCTACGAGTTGCACGTCAGCCAGAACCCCCAGCCGGGCAATTGGCTCGCGCTCTCGCCGGAGTCCGGCAGCATCACCACCCGGCACTACTTCGAGTGGAATCGTCCTGTGGCAACCGACCCGAACATGCACGTTCCCCTGTCCATCGAGCCTACGGTCGATCCCGGTCCGCCGGCCATTCCCGATGATGAAGCCTGCGCCGAAGGACTCCAGCGGGCGATCACCTTTCTTCGCAGCGTTACCGTGGACCGGCCCTCGGGCCCGCGGGAACCACTGGCGTGGAGCTCATCTGTTCCCAACGAGTTCACAAATCCTCCGCTCGATGAAGGAAATCGGGCCATTGGCTACGCCGCCGCCGACAACGCCTACCGCTCGACCCGCTATCAGCTAGGTCCTGACGAGGCGCTTGAGATTCGGGGCCGGTTCCCGCAATGCCGGTTCGCCAACGTGGTGCTCAACAACCGCTTCATCCAGACTCCGCCGTACCGGGGCCGACGGGTGTCCCTGAATCGACGCCAAACGGTGCTCGAGCCCGATGGTTCGTTCCGCATGATCCTCGCCCATCGCGACCCCGGCGTCCCCAACTGGCTGGACACCGCCGGTGCCCCCACCGGCACCATCTTCTGGCGCTACCTGCTTCCCACCGAAGAGCCCACCCAACTCGAGACGCGCGTGCTGTCCGTCGACGCGATTTGACCTGCCGTCGGTGCCATAGCGTCCTGATCATCAACTAGGAGAGGTTCTATGACGGTTGTAGGAGTGGACAAGGACCCGACTCAGCTGACGATGACGTTTACCTCAGAATTCGATGTTTCCGTAGATCGGGTTTGGTTGCTGTGGGCCGACCCACGTCAGCTTGAGCGCTGGTGGGGTCCGCCGTCTTTTCCCTCGACGGTGGTTGACCACGATCTTGTCCCCGGTGGGCGGGTGTCGTATTTCATGACCGGAACCGAAGGTGAGAAGTACCACGGGTGGTGGCAGGTGATCTCAGTCGAACCCCCGCAACGGCTCGAGTTCGAAGATGGATTCTCCGATGATGACGGGGAGCCTGACTACAGCTTGGGTACCACGGTTAGCACCATTTTGCTTGGAGCCTCAGCCGACGGCGGGACGACGATGACCATCAAATCTGCGTTCCCATCTGCTGAAGTTATGGAGCAGATGTTGGCCATGGGCGCGGAAGAGGGATTGGTAGAATCCCTCGGACAGATCGATGCCATATTTGCCGAGGGCGATTGAGGTGGATCAGTTGACAAGCGTTGTCGACGAGCGGGTGTTGTTGGTTTCGGGGGATTCCCATGTGGGGCCAACCTTGGATGCGCTGCGGACGTACTGCCCGCAGGCCTATTTCGAGTCCTTTGACGAATTCGCTGGGAGTCAGCAGGTTGAGGAGTTGCGGGCCGGGGTCAGGAGGGGCGAGTCGCTGTATTTGCGCACTTCAGGTCACGACGATCCGCAGGCTCGTCTTGCTGACATGGACCGAGACGGCGTTGCTGCCGAGGTGATGTTCCACAACAGCTTCAACGGCGAGCCGATGCCGTTCAACGACCTGGGTTGGCCCGAGTTGGACAATCCTGAGCTGGCCAGCGCGGGGTTTCAGATCTACAACCGCTGGCTGGCCGACTTCTGCTCGTCCGCCCCCGAGCGCCTGATCGGTCTGGCTCACATTCCGCTGTGGGATCTCGACACTGCTGTCGACGAGGTGAGGTGGGCCGCTGCTCACGGGTTGAGGGCGGTGAATTTCCCCAGTGCCCGCCCGCAGTGGGTCCAGTACAACGAATCCCATTGGGATCCGTTCTGGGCCGCGGTGGAAGAGAACGGAATGGTTCTGGCCACTCATGCTGGAGCAGCAACTGATCCAGCGGTGCGGGCGGTGAACGGGACGCCGCTGCTATTGATGGAAGCCGGCGGCGCCTACAACCGCCGGGCAATTGCCCGCATGATCTTCGGCGGGGTGTTCGAACGGTTCCCCGGCCTCAAGCTGGCCATGACCGAACAGCCTGGGGTCTGGATACCGGCCTCGTTGAACGAACTCGACTCAGCAGCTAGGGCGCCGTTGCCACTGGCCAATGGGGAACTGTCCAAGAAACCCAGCGATTACTTCAAGACCAACGTGTTCGTCGGGGCCAGCTTCATCGCCCCGTTCGAGGTTGAGGCCGCGGTAGGGGACTGGTGGTGGACCAACATCTTCTGGGGCCGCGACTATCCCCATCCTGAGGGCACCTGGCGCTACTCGGATGACCCCGACGAGTCGCCGATGACTCATCTCTCATTGCGCCACGCCATGGCCGGAAAACCCCACAACAAAGTCCGGGCCATCGTCGGCGAGAACGCCGCCCGCGTCTACGGCCTCGATGCCGACAAGCTGCGGGGGATCGCCGACCACATCGGCCCCACTATCGAGGAGATCACCACGCCCCTAGAGGCAGTGCCGGCCCTAGACGGACCAGAGCGCCAAGGTTACGGCTACTTCGCCTTCCGCACCACCGGCCCTTACTCATAGCACCCCGCTCAGAGATCTCGTCCGAGCAGGCTGAAACACTGGCCGGTCGGGCCGGCTCGGGTTGAGCGGGTGGCGAGGAATGAGACGTAGTCGGCTACCTCGCTCGGGTCCTTCATTCGGTCCCCGCCAAGGGCAGGCTCCAGTTCACTGAGCCGGTCTATCGGTAGCCCCACTGTCCAGCTCAACAGCTCAGTGGCAACCGCGCCCGGAACGATCTCGTTGACCGTGATGCCCCGGGGCCGGAGTTCTCGGGCCAGCACGCGGACGTACATAGACACAGCTGCTTTTGCCGAGCAGTACGCGGCGGCTCCCGGTGAGGGCGAATGACCCTGACCGGAGCCGATCATGATGATGTGCCCGCCGTCGCCAGCGGCAAGCAGCTCAAGTGCGGTGTCGCAGCAGTAGTGCACCGCATGCACATTAACGTCGAAGCAGCGGTCCCAGTCTTCGTCAACAAGCTCTCCCACCGGTAAGAGCGGCTGCATCGCCCCGGCATTGTTCACCAAAATGTCCAGTCGGCCAAAGACCTCTTTGGTGCGTTCGAAAAGGTGGCGGACATCAGCCCGTGCCGACACATCCGTCACGACCACTTCGGCCCGTCCGCCGGCAGCCTCGATCCCGGCCGCAACCCCATCGAGTTCATGGGCAGAACGAGCCGCAAGCACCACCGCGGCGCCTTCTTGGGCCAAACGCTCAGCACACGCCCGTCCGATACCACGCCCCGCGCCGGTCACGACTGCGACATTCCCTGTGAGTGGCTTCGTCGACATAACACCTCCTGCGGCCTCGTGCGATCTGGACAATAGATCACCTGAACCATTCTGCAGCTCGGGCTAGGTGCGGTAGCGCCAGGCGATATGGGAGGAGCGGCGGGCGATCTGGGTTTGGCGGTCCACCATTGGCAGGTCGAGCTCGCTGAGGGGCACAACCTGGGCGTCGACCGCCGGGGTGTCGGGCGGGTGCCACCAGCGGATGGTGCACAGAACTGAGTCTCGGCCTTCGGTGTCGAGCCAATTGGCTCCACCAGGATCGGAACCGGCGATGACGATGGGCCCGGGCTCGATGAGCGCATGGTTGAGGCAGGTCAGTCGGTTGGTGAAGTCCAGTGCCTCATACCACGGGCGGTTGTAGAGCTGGATATCCCACATGGTGGCCCCACGGTGGTCGATCTCGACAACGAGGGCTTGGTCGGCATCGAGGACCACCCCGGCGTGGCTGTAGATCAGCGTCTTGACGCCGCGGCCCATTCCTGCCGGTGGCAGAAACGTATTGGGCGGCTGGTCGCCGAGCATGCGCACCTGGTAGCCGTTCCAGAAATCGAAGGAGTGTTCAATCTCGCCGAGTGCAGTGCTGAGGATGGCGGCGGCGTCGACCTCCGATTTCGGCTCGCCCACCGTGTCGAGGCGCTCGATCACAAGCGTGGCCGGCTCGGCCGGCTGCCAGTCGAAGTAGTAATCGCGGATGTGGACGAACGAGCCTTCGGGGTCGAGCGGCAACCAGCTACCACTCTGGTTGTCACGCTCTTCGCCGCCCAGCGTTATGTCGATGTCGTCGCCGGGGCCCAGCCCAAGACTTGATCCGGTCACCTCCAGCCCAACTCCTGCACCACCGCTCTGAGTCGCCCCGAGCTTAATTTGAAGGACAAACTCCTCACAGGAGCCCATGTGGCCAGAGATTCGATAAACCCCTTCCCCGTCGATCGCGGTCCTTCTGGCTACCTGATCGGCGTTGGGTCCTCCCCACTGGTACACCGGATCGCTGCTCCGGAAGAGGGCAGGGTGACGGGGATCGTTGTGGCCTATCGAGTAAGTCAGCCAACAGGCCACTTGATTGGCCAAGTGCCGCTGCCCCTCATCGTCGAGGCCCTCCCCGAGAACCCGAATCCGATCACAGAACTCGCTCCATGTAGTCATAGACGACCTGCAAAATAGACCACCCTCGCCCTGGTAGCGATCTTCCCGGTGGTGGTAATTCCGCTGAGAAACACAAACCTGCTGTGGAAGTGTTGGAGAGTGGGTGTTTTGCCCGAAGTAGTCGTCGGCCCCCGCCTGGAGCTGCGTCGCTGGCGCGTCAGCGACATGCCAGCTCTCCGAGGGGCCATCCAGGCCAGCCTCGAACATCTCCGGCCCTGGATGTCTTGGATCGCGTTCGAGCCGCAGAGTGACCGCGACCGAGAAGCACTCATCCGCACCTGGGAGGACGACTGGATCGCCGGAAGGGAGGTCGTTTTCGGTGCGTACTTGAGAGACGAAGTAGTGGGCGGTTGTGGATTTCACCGCCGATCAGGCCCGAACACACTGGAAATTGGCTACTGGGTTCACGCTGATCATCTGAGACAGGGATACGCCACTGAGATGGCTCGAAGCCTCACCTCCGCAGCTTTCGCCGTCCCCGGCATCGAGCGGGTGGAGATCCACCATGACAAAGCCAACACGCGCAGTCGAAGCGTTGTGGAGGCGCTTGGGTACCATCATGAAGGCGAGTCACAAGTCGAGCCTCATGCACCAGCGACAATTGGCGTCGACGTAGCCTGGTCAATTGGCAAGAGAGCGTGGCAGGCCTTCGCTCATTCCAACCATGGCCAGCAGAATGCCGCTACTGGTTTCTCTGTTCGTGAAGCCATCGAAGCGGACATTCCCGGCATTCGCGAGTGCTATTTGCGCTCATGGCGGGCGGCCTACAACGGATTCCTGCAACCCGATGTTCTAAGTGAGGAAGCGCAGAAGCGAGCAGGCTTCGACTGGTCTCGGGAAATCAAATCGGAAACGGCCACGGTGCGGGTGGCAGTGGATTCGGACAATCGCGTCCTTGGAGTCATGCAGGCCAACGAAGACTTGCCGCCGCCACGTGACTTGCCCGAGATCGACATGCTGTACGTCGATCCAAGGTCATGGGGTTCGCAAGTCGCACCCCGACTTCTCGACGCCGGACTGGACTGGATCGCTAGGCGAGGCCACACGCACGCTCGACTGCGGGTCGTCGAAGTACACAATCGGGCTCGGCGCTTCTACGAACGGGAAGGGTGGCAACTCGATCCCGATCTTGAGCCAGCCCACAACGACTTCTTTAGGCTGATCTATTACCGCTGGTCACTAGTTGAATGAGTGCCGGCCTTGGCCAAATGGGTCCCCGGAATGAGCCGGTCAAGCAGTGAGCGTTTCAATTGGATAGGCGAGGATTTTCTGGTCGGCTGTGACCAGGGGGCAGCCATGGGAGACTGCTTGGGCTATGAGGAGCCGGTCGAACGGATCGGCATGCAACAGGGGCAGGGCGCGCAGTCCCATGGCGTGCGCGGCAGTCAGGTCGAGCCACGCCCCGCCGAGCCGAGACACCAGGGTTTGGCAGCTGTGTTCCATGACCAGCTTTCCAAGCCGTCGCTTGATCTCGATCTCAGCAACCGAGACAGCTGACACCAGTAGGCGATTCGTCGGGTCTTCCAGCGCGGTAACGGCTTCGGGAGAAAGCCGCTCTGGCGCCTCGTTGGCCCAGAGCAGTACATGGGTGTCGAGCAGCAGGTCGGCCATCAGATCGGATCACTAAGGGAGTCGCGTACGTCAACCGGGGTGTCGTCGAAGTCGGCGGCGATGGTGATTGTTCCCCGGAGCTGCCCAAGCTGGCGGCGCTTTGATGGCTGAGCCACAAGTCTGAGCCCTTCGGTAAGGAGCTCATTGATGATTTCGCCGAGCGTTCGCCGAGACTCAAATGCGATTCGCCGGGCTTCCTCGTATACCTCATCATCAATGGTGATTGTGGTGCGCATATGCGCATCATAACATCTCCATCCTTGGCCAGTCCCAAGGTCGGGGACACCCCTCGGGATTCAGTACCCGGGTGGTGCTGACGGGGTAGTTGGCGAGGTCGTCGGCCGATTCCGGTCACAGCATTCGCAATCTGGGCGCAGATCAAGTAGAGCCATATACCAGCCACAACGTAGAAACGGGAGGTCACCAGTATGCGAATCGAACCGCTTACAGCGGCACTCGGCGCCGAGTTGGTGGACATCAACCTCGGGGAACTCGACGCCGATACGGCCTCGGGACTGCGGAGAGCCTTGCTGGAGTACAAGGTGGTTGGCATTCGCGATCAGTTCCTAGACGATGCTGGGCACATCCGACTTGCCGAGTCGCTCGGCGAGCCGTGGATCCATCCCATGGACCGTCTTGCTGGTGTCGATTCGGCCGAGCCGTCGGAGTTGCGGGTCAACAGCGACCACCAGTTGCTGACCGACCGATGGCATCTGGATGTGCTGTATGCCCCCAACCCGCCCGCCTTCGGCATCTTGCGGGCCATCGACGTACCGTCTGTGGGTGGCGACACCATGTGGGCCAACCTGGTGCTTGCCGCGTCGTGGCTGCCCGACGAACTGCGAGAGCAGATGCAGGGGCGCTCTACAGTGCACAGTGTGCCCGACACCCTCATTGGCTTGAAGAAGACGATCTTTCCGAACTTCGAAGCCCAGGTTTGGCGGGACAACCTCCAGGGGGTGCACCAGCCCCTGCTTCGGCGACACCCCGAGACCGGGGAGGAGGCGATCTTCTGCGTTGGGGACGCCACCGTTGAAGGGCTCGATGATGATGCCAGCCAAAACCTGATGGCCGCCGTTACCGAACACGCCACCAATCCCAGCGTGACCTGTCGCTGGCGCTGGCGCAACGGAGATGTCGTTATGTGGGACGAGCGGTGCACTGCTCACTTCGCGGTGCGTGACCCGTGGGTGGGCGATCGCGTGTTGCGACGCCTTCTCGTAGAGGGTGATTGCCCAGTATCGGCGACATAGGCACATAGCAAATGAAGGGCGAACGGAGTGGCGGTTCGCCTTATTGAGATGGGGAAATGAGCAAAATGCCGGGATCAACGACACGGGTATACCAAGGCGACTGGGTCGTCTCGTCGATGTTGGTTGACAGGGCCGAGCAATTCGGCGAGGAGATTGCGTTTGCTTCCGAGAATGACAGCGCGTCGTATGCCGATCTCGTCGACCGGGCGTCCCGGGTGGGGGCGTTCTTGGCCGACATCGGCATCGAACCTGGAGACCGCGTGGCCACGATGTTGCCCACGAATCTCGATTACGTAGCCGCGTGGCACGGAATCGTCTGGCGCAATGCCATCGACGTGCCCATCAACAATGAGTTCAAGGGCCATTTCCTCGAGCACATTCTGCGGGACTCGGGAGCGCGGGCCATCTTCATTGATGCTGCCTGGGTAGATCGTCTTGCTCAGATCGAACTTTCTGACCTCGAGCATGTGATCGTCCAAGGAGAGATTGAATCCGACATTTCCTCCAATTTTGCCCTCCACTCCTTCGACAACACCCTGGCTGCTGATCCCGGTCCGCTCGTTTCCCGCGACGACGCCGACCCGACCTACATCATGTACACCTCAGGGACCACCGGCCCTGCCAAGGGAGCCATACACAACAACCGCAGCTCGATCCACTACATCATGCCGTTCGTTGAGGGACTCGAACTGACCGACGATGACGTGTGCTATTCGATGTTCCCGCTGTTTCACCAGATGGGGCGGTCGGCATGTTCGACTGCGGCATTGTGGGTCGGCAATCGAGTCGCCCTGCGCGGGAATTTCAGAGTCCACGGGTTTTGGGAGGACATTAGAGCCTCGGGAGCGACCTGGATGGGCTATTTCGGTGCCACCGTTCCATTCTTGTACAACCAAGAACCGTCATCCGCCGACCGCGACCACAAGATGACCCGAGCATTTGGGGCTAGCGCCCCGCTTGAGCTGATGGAGCCCTGGAAGGAGCGCTTTGGGGTCACTCTCTATGAGGTCTACGGCTCCACTGAAGTAGGGCTGGGATCAGGCCTGGGATCAGGCCCACCGAAGCTGGGAACGATGGGCCTGCCCTGTCGCCAAGTGGAATTGATGATCGCCGATGAGAAGGACGATCCTGTTCCCCCCAATGTGGTCGGTGAGGCGCTGTGGCGACCCAGGGAGCCATATGCCATCTTCCAGGGATACTGGAATTGCCCCCAGGAAACGGTCGATGCGTTCCGGAATCTCTGGTTCCATTCCGGCGATGCTGGCTTTGTCGACGAGGACGGCTATTTCGTGTTCACCGACCGCATCAAAGATTCGGTTCGGCGCCGTGGCGAGAACATCTCGTCGTTCGAAGTCGAAGCCTCGGTTCGGGGCGAGCCCGGGGTCATGGAGTGTGCCGCGTTCGCAGCGGTTTCGGAGATTGCTGACACTGAAGAAGAAGTCATGATCGCCGTGGTGCCCAGTCCTGATGGGGCTCCCGATGTGGAGGCACTCTTTCGCCGCCTGTGTGAGACCATGCCACGCCATGCCGTACCCCGCTATCTGCGTTTCGTAGACGAGCTCCCCAAGACACCCACTCAGCGGGTTCAGAAGTACAAGCTTCGGGAAGCTGGGGTAACCGCCGATACCCACGACCGAGAGGCGCTGGGAATCTTCCCGCCCCGCTCATGATTCCGGAAAAGAGCCGATGATCGAATCTCTAGACGACAGGATTCAGCGGTTGCTGGATCGCGACGAGGAACTGCTGGCCTCACCGTGGGAGCTCTTCGACGAAGTACGGTCGGAATCCGATCCCGCGTTTTACAGCGAGGCCATGGGGGCTTGGGTCATTACCAGCTACCAATTGCTTCGCGACATCGTACTCGACCCGGCCACTTGGTCGAACCGGTCGCCCACTGCCACCTATGAATTTCGCAATCCAGTAGCCGAGCATGCCAGCGCCGTCGAAGAGGAACCCGGGATGGCCGAGGCGGTTGCCCGATTTCGCAGCCGCTCAAGGGGCCGGGTGCTTAACACGGCCGATCCTCCCGAACACGTGCGCCAGCGGAGAGCTCTGAACCGTGCCTTCCGGCCCGCGCGCCTTCGGGCATTGGAGCCCGAGATCAAGTCGGTTTCCGATTCGCTGGTTGCAGCTTTCGCCCAGCGGGGTCGGGCCGATCTAGTCCAGGAATACGCCGTGTTGTTGCCGATGGTCATGATCTCGCGGATGCTGGGGGTTCCTGAAGACGAACTGGAGATGTTCAAGGGATGGTCGGACGACTTCGCCATTCCCATCGGGCGGGCCCGACCCAGCCGCGACGAGGTGCGCAGCTACATCAAATCGGAGTACGAGTTCGACGAGTACTTCTCGACCTTGGTCGAACGGCGCCAAGCCGAGCCCCGAAACGATCTGATCTCCGATGTGGCCAACGCCGAGGTTGACGGCGAGCCGTTGACCTACGAAGAGCGCATGGGGGCACTGCGGCAGTTCTTACTGGCGGGCAACGAGACAACCACCACGCTGTTGGGCAACATTGGCCACCGCCTAGCCACCAACCACGACTTGCGTGATCGCCTGGCCTCGAACCGGGACCTAGTGCCGGCGTTCGTCGAGGAGGCGCTGCGCCACGAAGGGCCGGTAACTGGCCTATTCCGAGTTGCTACTCGCGAGACCGAACTCGGAGGGAAGCCGGTAGCCAAGGGAGAGTTCGCATGGCTGGCGTTCGCGGCCGCCAACCGAGATCCTGAAGCGTGCCCGATGCCTGACGCTTTCAACATCGACCGAGAATCCAATGACCATGTGGCCTTCGGATACGGCGAGCACTATTGCATTGGCCAGGGCTTGGCCCGCCTCGAGGCCAAGGTTGGTACCAACGCCATGTTGGACTTGCCCAACGTGATGCTGGCCAACGACCACACCGACGCATTCATGGACAGCTACATCCTTCGCGGCCGCACCCAGCTGCTGGTCACCTTCGATCCCATGGGCGATGCCACCCATAGCCCACCAGAGTCCGACAATTCCCCCCTTCACAAGAGCTAAGGGAGCACAGAACATGACCACTCGCAGCGAGAACAGGGTTGCCATCGTCACTGGGGCTCGCCCTTGGGGAGTGGGTGGGGCGACCGCGCGGGCCCTTGCCCAACGGGGCTACGACGTCGCGCTGGTCGACCTCCGCCAGGACTGGGGCGAGCAGAGCGCTGGGGCCATTATGGAAGATACCGGCCAGCGGGCGATCTGGGTGCGCGCCGACATATCGAATCGTGACGATGTCGCCGCGATGGCCGACACCGTGCTCGGAGAGTTTGGCCGCATCGATGCGCTGGTCAACAACGCCGCCATCGGCGGGGCCAGCAGCACTGAGCATTTCGAAGTCGAGGAATTCAACCAGGTCATCGGCGTCAACCTGCTTGGTCCGATGCTGTGCACCCAGGCAGTCGTTCCGGCCATGAAGGAGGCAAATTATGGCCGGATTGTCAGCGTGGCGTCCACGGCGCCGTTCAACCCGCCTCCGGCCGACATGAGCCCCGTGTCCCTGTACAACGCGGCCAAGGGGGGCTTGATCGCCTGGACCAAGTCGGCTGCTGCAGAACTGGCCCCCTACGGTATTGTGGTGAACGTCGTCGCCCTTGGGGGAATCTCCACCGGCGGGATGGGCAGCGAGAACCCTCCAACCCCTGAACAGGACGAACGCATGTTGAATGTTGTTCACCGCGGATTGCTGCCGTGGGGTCGGCTCCTGGGGGTCGATGAGGCGGCCGATGTGATCGCCTATGCCGCCTCTGCTCCGAGCCACGCAATGCTTGGAGCCACCATTCACGCCAGCGGCGGACGGGTAATGCCGCTCTGAGGGCGGCCGAAGCATCTTCTCATCGATCAAGAAGGAGGCAGACAATGGACAATGCCAACGAGATCCGCCGGGTGGTCACCGGCCACGATGCCGACGGTCGGTCGGTGATCACCTTCAACGATGTCCACGACTACAAGCGCCGGGTACAGATCTGGACGACAGAGGGCTCCCCAGCCGACAACTCCGGGGAGGTCGCCGATGCCGCTCTGAGGGAGACTCGCCTCGAAGCCCCTCCGCAAGGCTCGCTGTTCTGGTTAGTTGAGCTCCCTCCGAGCCAAGAACTGGCCCCCGGAGCAGTTGAAGAAACCGCTGAGCGGCTGGCAAGGGAGGGTGCCACTACGCACAGCGACGGCCGACCCGGTATGCACACAACCAGGACAATCGACTACATGGTTGTCCTTGACGGCGAAGTCACACTGCTGCTGGACGAAGGCGAAGTGACCTTGCACAAGTACGACACGGTGGTCCAGCGCGGCACTGCCCACCATTGGGAGAACCGGGGTGCGGTGCCTGCTCGCCTGGCCTTTGTACTGCTCGACGCCCAACCGTTGCCATGAGCAGGCTCATCTCAGTTTGCGGTGGTGACGGTGACGAGGCTGTTGTGGGCAAAAGCCCAACCGTCGGGCCGGCGTTCGCCCATGCGGTGGAATCGTTCGTTTAGGTCTTCTCTGTGCTGCTCTAGGGCGGCGGCTCTGTCGGGGTCGATGCCCACCACCCGATCGCACCACTGATCGAAGCTCTCGTACACGGCCTCCGAGGTGTAGGTGAACCGGCATAGCGATTCGAACCGGCCTTGGTCGAGTTTGTCCAGCCTTTGCTGGGCCGCGGTGCGAACGGCGGTCTCGTCGATGACCGGGTAAGCCATCGAGTCTTCGGGGCCTTCAATCTCGGGCTCGGCCACATATAGCGTCCCCCCGGGCCGGAGCACACGGCCAGCCTCTTCGAGGGCCTGGGCCATGTCGTCGGTTGGGATGTGGTGCAGGGAATTCGAAAAGACAACGACATCGAAGGAGTTGTCGTCAAACGGGAGGGCCTGGCCCGGCGCGTCGACGTACCTGTCGGGGTGCGCGGGATCGGCCTCCAGAGCTCGTCGGAGCATCTCGGCACCGCAATCGGCTCCGATGGCGCGTGCCCCCTGGCTGTGCAGCCACCGGACCAGCGTGCCGTCGCCGCAACCCACATCTAGGACGTCCTGTCCGGCCACATCGACGGTTTCCACAAGGACATCGGTGCCGCGGCGAAGGGCCATGCCACCACGTTAGGGGGCTTCAGAGGAGTTGGCGAAGAATCAAAGCGATTGCACCGGCAAGGGCCACGAGTAGCACGGCGGGCCTGAACCATGTGCGATCTACGTGGGGGCGGACGAAGCGGGCTATGACCAGCCCGAATATGACCCCTGGGGCCAGCCAACCGGTGAGCTCCAATTCGTGGCGGCCGAACTCACCGGTGACGACAAGCCCTGCAAATCCGGCGGCAGCCACCATGAGGACGTATGTGGCAAAAGTGCCGCGCAATGTGGCCGGCTTCATATCGCTAAAGGTGAGCACGAGCGGCGGGCCAGGCAAACCGGCGGTGATGCTGGTAAACGCGGTGGCAAAGCCGGTAGCTATCTCGACGGGCGGGTTGCGGCGGATTCGCAGGCCGCAAAGGAGCGAGATGGCAGCTGCCGCGGTCAGACTCCCGATCAAAAGCCCGAGAATTTCGTCGCTGATCGCGGTGAGAACGGCGAGGCCAGCAGCCAAACCAAACGGGAGTCCTACGACGCAATGGCGCACTGCTCGGCGGTCGGTGTGTCGGCGTTCGACGATAGCGTGCCGGAACCCCACGATTTGGCCTATGACGATAAGCGGTCCGGGAGCGAACCCCGGGTCGATAGCCACCAGAGCTGGCCCGGCGACGAGGGCCGCTCCGAGTCCCAGGGAGCCGTGCACCACAGCCCCGGCTGTGGAGAAGCCGATGATGATGAAGATCTCCAGTGCAGTCAGAACGAGAATCCCGACTCATCGCCGTCGATGCTCAGCATGCTGTTGATTTGACCCTCATCAGTGCTCACAGCCGTGATGCAAACACATTTTCCCAAGAACAGCGAATGAGATGGTGAACGGCGGTAGGGCGGGTGCAGGTCGGCAGTATGCTGGCTCCATCCTCATTTCGTTCGACATCGACGGCACGCTGGAGTGTGGCGATCCGCCCGGGCCGATTGCGCTGGAAGCCATGCGCCAAGCCAAGGCCAGGGGCTATGTGGTGGGCAGCGGCTCCGACCGGGTGCGCTCCGACCAGCAGCGCCTGTGGGATATCCACAAAATCGACGTGGATTTCGTGGGGGGCAAGCACCATCTGGACGAGGTTCGGAACCAGTTCGAGGCCACCCGCTACGTCCACATCGGCGACACCGACGTGGACCGCTACTACGCCGAGGCCGCCGGATTTGAGTTCATGCACGTTGAGGACCTCGACGGCATCTCAGACGCGCTGGCCGGAACAGAGTTCTTCGACTGGCTGGGCTAGCCGCCGAGTCTGAGACGGCGCAAGTCGGCAAGGGCCTCTTCGAGGGCCTGAGCAGCGGCTTCTATCTCCTCATCGGAAGTCGACCACCCTACGGAAAGGCGCAGCGAGTGGTGGGCGTCGACCCCCATGGCTTCGAGCACCGGTGACGGTTCCAGCGATTCGGATGCGCAGGAGCTGCCGGAGTGGGCGGCCACTCCGGACCGGTCCAGGGCGATCAGCACGGCCTGGGGCTCTACGTCGCTGATGCCCAGGCACACCAGGTGGGGTAGACGCTGGGTGGGGTGGCCGTAGATCTCGACGCCCTCGATGTTCTGAGCCCGGTAGCCGAGCCTGTCAGTTTGGGATCGTGCTCGGCCGGCCTCTTGTTCCAGAGCGCCCTCTAGGAGCGCAGTGCAGGCCGCGGCAAAGCCGGCGATGGCCGCGCCATTCTCCAGTCCAGCCCGCCGGGCCCGTTCCTGGTCGCCGCCTTCCAGCAGCGGCACCAGGCGCAGCCCGCGGCGCACCAGCAGAGCCCCGATACCCGGTGGGCCCCCAAACTTGTGGGCGCTTATCGACAGCAAATCGGCGCCGACCTCTTCGAAGCTGACTGGAATCCGCCCGGCGGCGGCGGCAGCGTCAACATGGACCAGCGCATCGGGGGACCGTTCTCGGCAGGCGGCCACCACCTCGGCCACCGGCTGCACCGTCCCCACCTCGTGGTTGGCCCACTGGCAGTGGACCGCCGCGGTACCCGGCTCTATGGCCGCGGCCATCTCGTCGGGGTCTACCCGGCCAGTGCCGTCGACCCCGACCACGGTGGCGCGGTGCCCCTGGGTTGACAGGCGTTGCGCCGACAGCCGCACCGCGGAGTGCTCCACGGCGCTCAGCACTTGATGGGTGCCCCGGTGTGATGCCCCCCACACTGCGGCCGCGATCGACTCGGTGGCCCCGCTGGTGAACACCACCTCCCGAGGTCGGGCGCCGAAGCAGTCGGCCACCTGCTGGCGGGCCTGCTCGATTTCGTATCGGGCAGCCAGCGCCTCAGCGTGCATCCGGGAGGGGTCGCCGAGGCCCGCGGCCCACCAACGGTTCATGGCCGCCACCGCCTCAGGCCTGATGGGCGAGGTGGAAGCGTGGTCGAGATAGTGGCGACTGGTCACGGCACAGGGATGGTCACGGTGATGGAGTGCTCACGGCACAGGGATTTCAGGGTCGATGCCGTAATCTACCGGCATGGCTCCCGCTGGCGACACCCCCACCCCGCCGCCCCGGACCATCCCCTTCGCAGATCCGGCATCCACCACGCGGGTGATGCTGATCGCCTCCGGCAAGGGCGGCGTGGGCAAGTCGTCGCTCACGGTGAATCTGGGGGTGGCCCTGGCCGCGGCCGGGCACCGCACCGCGGTGGTTGACGCCGATGTGTGGGGCTTCTCCGTTCCCAAGATGCTGGGAATCGACCATCTCCCGCAGATGGTGAACGAGATGATCGTGCCCCCCGAGGCCCACGGCGTGCGGTGCATTTCCATGGGGTTCTTCGCCGAGGAGGACCAAGCAGTGATCTGGCGGGGACCCATGCTCCACAAGGCGCTGGAGCAGTTCCTCACCGACGTGGCGTGGGACGACCCCGATTTCTTGCTGGTGGACCTGCCGCCGGGCACCGGGGACATCTCCATCTCGCTGGCCCAGTTCCTGCCCCGTTCCGAAGTGTATGTGGTGACCACCCCCCAGCCTGCGGCCCAGCGAGTAGCGCAGCGGGCCGCGTTCATGGCCGAGAAGGTGAACCTCACCGTGCGGGGAGTGATAGAGAACATGAGCTGGTTCACCGGCGACGACGGCAAGCGGTACCAGCTGTTCGGTGCCGGGGGAGGCCAAGAGCTGGCCGACCGGCTCGACGTGCCCCTGATCGGACAGGTACCGCTGCTGCCCGCGCTGCGAGAGGGAGCTGACAAGGGCCGGCCCATCGCGGCGGAGGCCCCCGACTCGGAGGCCGGTCGGGCATTCTCGGCGATGGCCGCCCACTTGGTAGACAACCCCCCGCCGCGGCGGATCTACAGCCCCGAGCTCAAGATCAATTAGCAGGATCGAGTCCCAAGGAGATAATTCAATGCATGTTCGTATCGGCGTGATCCGGAGCCAGAAGGAAATCGAGGTGGAATTGGATCCCGACTCCGATGTGGAGTCGGTGAAAAAGGCCATCACCTCGGAATTGGCCTCCGGCGAGATGCTGTGGCTGACCGACCATCGGGGCCGCGAGGTCGGGGTTCCAGCCGCCAGCGTGGCCTACGTGGAGCTCGATCCCTCGGCATCCGGCCGATCCATCGGCTTCGGGAGCTGATTCGCCCTTGTCCAATAGACAATAAACTTGTCGGATGGCGAGCCTGGAGGAATTGGCCCCCGGCCTGCCCCAGTCGCGTCTGAACCATCTCCAGAGACTCATGCGGACATGGGCACCGCTGGCCGACATCTCCTTCGCCGACCTGCTGCTGTACGTGCCCACGGGCCAGGTGGGTCAGACTCCCGCCACCGAGAACCCAAACGGGTACGCCATCGCAGGCCAGATCCGGCCCACAACCGCCCGGTCAGTACATCGCAGCGATCTGGTGGGGGCTGTTTTCGCCCCCGAACAGCGTCCACTGGTGGACGTGGCCTACCGCGAGGGGCGGATCACCGACGGTGGACGCATCGGCGTAGCCGACCAGCCCCGCATCCGCACACTGACTGTGCCGGTGAACTGCCACGGCGAGGTGGTCGCAGTGATGGCTCGGGAGTTCGATCCCGACATCCAGCGAAATCCCGGCGAGCTGGAGATGAGCTACTTCAAGCTGTTCCGGCGACTGGCAGCCATGATCGCCGAGGGGGAATACCCGTTCCCGGTGGACGACATAGAGACAGAGGAGTCTCCCCGGGTGGGCGACGGGCTGATGCTGCTGGACGCCTCGGGCCGAGTTCTGCTCATTTCCCCCAATGCCGCATCGGCGCTGCATCGCATTGGCCTGCACAGCGAAGTCGAGGGTCGCAGGCTGGTGGAAATCGGCCTGGAGCAGCGGGCCATCCGGGCTGCCTTCGCCTCCCGTCTTCCCCAGACCGAGGAGATCCAGCACGGCGATCAAGGCACGGTCGTACTGCGCTGCCTGCCGCTGATCGGAAGGGGAGAGGTGACCGGCGCATTGGTCTTGATGCGGGACATCTCCGAGTTGCGCCGCCGGGACCGCCTGTTGATGTCCAAAGACGCCACTATCGCCGAGATCCACCACCGGGTGAAGAACAACCTCCAGACGGTGTCCTCGCTATTGCGCCTGCAAGGGCGCCGGGTCACCGCGGCGGAGGCCCGAGATGCCATCGAGGAATCGGTGAGACGCATTCGGGCCATCGCCATCGTCCACGAGATCCTGTCGCGGGATGCCAGCAGCGACGTGCCGTTCGTCGAGATCGTTCGGTCGCTGGTGCGCATGGTGGAAGAGGGGCTTACCGGTCCCGACCGACCGGTGGAGTTCAAGGTGATGGGCGACGCTGGAGAGCTGGCCGCCGATGTGGCCACGCCGCTGGCGGTCGTACTGAACGAGTGCTTGCAGAACGTGATGGACCACGCCTATCCCGAGCCGCCCGGCGGACAGGTGCGGATCGAGCTGGACAACGACGGCGACCGGGTGCATGTGCGGGTGACTGACGACGGGGTGGGGCTGCCAGCCGGATTCGATGTAGACAGCGCCGACGGATTGGGAATTGCCATCGTAAGAAATCTGGTGAACACCGATCTGCGGGGGAGCATCACCATGAGCAATGGCAAAGGGGACCCGCCCCGGCCCGGAACGGTGGTGGAGTTGGCGATCCCCCTGCTGGGGTTCCGCTCCCCAGAGGGCTAGGCCGAGAAAATGGGCGTCTGGCGCTGCTCGGCCACCCTGAGTCGGCGGAGATGGCGGCGCTCCTCCTCAGATTTGCCGCCCCAGATTCCAGAGTCCTGGTTGGTGGCCAAAGCGAACTCCAAGCAGGCGGTTTGCGAATTGCACTCCTGGCAAACCACCTTGGCCGACTCGATCTGCTCAAGGGCCAAACCGGTACTGCCCACGGGGAAGAATAGGTCCGGATCGGTGTCGCGGCAGGCGGCTTGGCACCGCCAATCGTCCGCCGCATTGTCGAATTCGAAAAGCAAGCCCTTGGTGATCACGCGGGCACAAGGATAGGGGTGGTGTACTGGTGTGGCAAGAGGGGCTGATGAGGAAAGTGTTGTTTTCTGGTAACCGTGTTGGTGCTGTGAGTATGGGGTTCGTCTACGAGTTGGCAAGATTGTCGTCGTGAAGGTGATCGCCCATCGCGGGGCGTCGGCTGCTGAGCGGGAGAACACGCTGGAGGCGTTTCGGGCCGCAGTGCGCCTGAATGCCGACGGCGTGGAGCTCGACGTGAGGCGGACGGCCAACGAGGTGCTGGTGGTTCACCACGATGCCCATCTGCCCGACGGCCGGGCCATCATCGACCTGCAAGACGACGAGCTGCCCGACTGGGTGCCGACGCTGGCCGAGGTCATGGATGTCTGTCGGGACCCGGCGGCGGACCGGGAGTTCGTCGTCAATATCGAGATCAAGAGCGCGCCCGGAGATCCCGACTACGACGCTGAACACCAGGTATCCGCCGCGGTGGCCGGACTCGTACTCGGCTGGGGCATCGGCGACCACGGCGGCGGCGTGATCGTGTCGTCGTTCGACATGGAGGCCCTCAACCGCATCAGGGCCATCGACCCCGGGATTCCCACCGCCTACCTAACCTTCGAGGTGCTGGCCCCCGAGCTGCTGGTGAGCCGGGTGGTCGCCGCCGGCCATACGGCAATTCATCCCTATGTGGCCTCCACCAGCCAGGCCCTGGTGGACACCGCTCACGCCGCCGGCCTCGAAGTCAACGTCTGGACCGTCAACGACCCCGACCAGATCGCCCAACTGGCGTCGGTGGGCGCCGATGCGGTCATAACCGACGTGCCCGATGTCGCCCGCGAGGTGCTGAGGGCCAATTTGCCCTAATCGCTGCCTGTCGAATATGTGAGTGGATTACTCATCCATAATAGGGCCACAAGATTCGCACTCGAGATACAAATCAGCGTCGCCTTCGTTCAGCCAATGGCCCTTTGAGCATCCCCCCTTTGGCCGGTCACCTCGATTAGGAGGTGATCATGTTATTGATAGAAAAGGAGAGGCCGCCGAGCAGGGCCAGGCGGCGTTTCACCAAGGAGTTCAAGGATGACGCGGTGGCGTTGGTGTTGGACGGGGACAGGCCGATCGCCCGTGTGGCCCATGATCTGGGCATCGGGGCGACGAGTTTGGGGAACTGGGTCCGCCAGGCCCGCATCGACCGCGGGGAGGAACCGGGGTTGACGACTGAGGAGCGCTCTGAGCTGGTGCGGTTGCGCCGGGAGAACTCAAAGCTGCGAATGAAGCGTGAGCTGCCATGCGAGCGACGGCCTTGTGGGTTCAGGAGTCGGGCCACCGGCCCGCTATTGGTGGGTCCCTGCCCGGAGGGCCGAGGGGTTCCCGACCACAGCCGCGTGCCGGGCAGCCGGCATGAGCCGCCAGGCGTTCTACGACTGGCCGCCCGCCAGAAGGCGGGGCCCTCCCCTGCCGAGCTGGCCGAGGCCGAACTGGTCGCCGAGATACGCCGTGTCCACGCCGACTCAGGCAGGGCCTACGGGTCGCCCAGGGTCACAGCGGAGCTGCGCCGCCGCGGCCGGCGGGTGAACCGCAAACGGGTCTGCCGGCTCATGAGACACCACGGGATCTGCGGCATACACAAAGGGCGCAGGCCCCGCTGGAAGGGGTCCCGAGGTGTCGAACAGGCTCCTGCGGACCTGGTGCGCCGCGGCTTCCGCCCCGGCCTCCCTGATCGGGTGTGGGCCGGCGACATCACCTACATCCCCACCGCCCAGGGATGGCTGCACCTCGCCGTCGTGTTGGACGTGGGGTCCAGAAGGGTGGTCGGCTACTCAACGGCCGCCGACATGGCGGCCCGGTTGGCGGTCGACGCGCTGGACACTGCCGCCGCATCCAGAAGCGGCCGCGCCGCAGGGGTGATATTCCACTCCGACAGGGGCCCGCAATATCTCAGCGGCGACTTCGCCTCGGCGCTGGCCCGACACGGAACGCGCCAATCCGCAGGACGATTGGCCAATTGCCTAGGACAACAGCGTCGCCGAGTCGTTCTTCGCCACCCTCAAAAGAGAACTCGTCTCCCAGACCCGGTTCGCGACCCGAGACCAGGCACGCCGCGAGGTCTTCGCCTGGATCGGCCGCTACAACACACGCCGGATCCACTCCACCCTCCACTACCAAACCCCCACAGAATGGGAGGAACACCACCAGCAACGACTAAACCAAGCCGTATAAACACTCATACTGGTGGGGCTCTCCCGTTGGGGGCGGGTCTGACCCACCGCATAACTGGCTTTGTGCCTTTACTTGGATCTGTCGGCTCGTCTCCGGCGGGAGGGCGCGCACCGACCGGTCGTGCGGATGTGACCTGATAGGAGCCTTGTGCGAAACACCGTGAGTGTTCTGTCCGCCGCCTCGGCCGGTGGTGCCTTCATCAACTCGTCGAGCAAAGGAGGCGAAACCAGTATGGCACAAGTCGATTTGGGGGTGTTCGGCGGAGTCGACACCCACAAGCTCGCCCATGTGGCAGCGGCTGTCGATTCAACCGGGCGGTTGTTGGGCACCGCTGAGTTCAGCGCCGACACGGGCGGCTACCAGCAGCTGGCGGACTGGCTGGAGGCCTGGGGCACGGTGGCGTGCGTCGGGGTGGAGGGCACCGGCTCCTACGGGGCCGGGTTGGCCCGACATCTGGGGGCCGCCGGCGTAGAGGTCCTGGAGGTGATGCGTCCGAACCGCCAGACGCGCCGGCGCAAGGGCAAGTCCGATACCGTCGACGCCGAGGCGGCTGCCAGGGCTGCGCTCAGCGGCGACGCGGCTGTTGTGCCCAAGTCCGCTGATGGATGCGTCGAGGCGATCCGCGCCCTGGCCGTGGCCCGCCGCTCAGCGATAAAGGCCCGCACTGTCGCCGCCAACCAGATCAACGCTTTGGCCCTGACGGCCCCCGAACCCCTAAAAGACCGGTTCAGGGGGCTCGCGACCGCTGATCTGGTCAAAGCCTGCGACCGCCTGCGCCCAAACGCGCACAGCGATCCGGTGACTTCGGCGGCCATGCTGGCACTGCGGACCCTGGCCCGGCGCCACCGGGCGCTGACCGCGGAGATCGCCGACCTTGGCTGCGAGCTGCGCCGCCTGTGCGAGCAGGCCAACCCGGCCCTGCTGGGCGCCTGCGGCGTCGGCGCAGAAGTCGCCTCATCGCTGCTCATCGCCGCAGGCGACAACCCCGAGCGGATGCAAAGCGAGGCGTCCTTCGCCGCGCTCTGCGGCGCTAGCCCCATCGAGGCATCCTCAGGACAGATCAACCGCCACCGCCTCAACCGAGGCGGAAACCGCCAGGCCAACAACGCCCTGTGGCGAATCGCCATGACCCGCCTGCGAACCGACCAAACAACCATCGACTACGCCGCCCGGCGCGCCGCCGAAGGCAAAACCCGACGCGAGATACTCCGCTGCCTCAAACGCCATATCGCACGCGAGGTCTACAAACTGCTCACCGACCCGCCCCCAATCCCCCGCGGCTCCGACCTGCGCCAACAAGGCACCCAAAACGGGCACACCATCACAGCCGTCGCCGCAGCCCTCAACACACCACCCACCCGAATCTCAGAACTCGAAAGAGGCCTCCGCCACAACCAGGAACTAGCCCACCGCTACCAACAACACCTCGCCAAAACCCCAACTTGACAAACATAGGAGCATCCAAGTGTCCAGCCAACAGGGGAAAGCCCACCTGCACAGATACGTGGGCGAGTTCTCACACCGTCACAACGTCCACCCCCGCGACACCGAGGCCCAGATGGCCAAGCTCGTCCGGGCCATGGACGGCAGGCACCTTCCCTACTGCCCCTACTGCGAGCTGGTCACTGACGGAACACACGCGAGGAAGGCGGCATGACAAACCCGGAGTACCCGACGCCGGATGACTTGGAGCGTGTGGCCGACTGGCTGTTCAGCCTCCCGCCGGACGCAATCGACACGCCTCACCTGGAGGGGTTAGAGGTCCGCTGAGGTAACCAATGAGGAGAAATAGCGATGCGCTTGCGCGCCAATCCGCGGTGCAGTACGTTGCCCCGCTATGACAACAAATAAGGGCCTCGCGCCACACACACACACACACACACACACACGGGGAGCGCAGCCATGTCTGATGCTTTCCGCTGGCCAGCGCTGGGTGTTTCCAAGCAGATCATCGCCCTAGCGCTTGCCGCAGCAGTGCTAGCCCTCTCATTGGGCATCGCGCCGGTTCCCGGCTCAGTGCCACTAATCGGAGGCAACACCGAGAATGCGGCGGCCGACCACACCTACGAGCAGGTATGCACAACTAGCTGGGAGACCGTTCACATACCCTCTCCCGACTTTCCTTACTTCGTAGAGATAACTATTCCAATAGTAGGGTGTCGCTATGTGCCTATTGCACACACTGCTCCCAGCTGGTGGGAAAACGCGCTGATAGGCGGGTCTGCCGGATTATTGTGTGCTGCTACGGCATCGCCAATCGGCCCGATTGGATCACTTATAGCTGGGTTCGGATGCGGAGCGGCATTTGGGGCGCTGAGTTAGGAGGTATTGTTCATGCTAGCCAAGATCCTGGAGAAGTACCGGGGGGAGATCCAGCGGTCAAAGCAAGGAAAGCCTCTGGGCGCGTGGCACCGCAGCAAACGCGAGTTGCTGGCATTCCTTGCCACCGTTGCGGCCATGCTGGCGGTGATCGTGATTCCTGAGAGTGCCTTCGGCTACCCGCTGTACATTCATGTCCCTGTAGCGATAGGCGCTCTGCTGGTTTCCAGTGCTTGCTGGATCGCTTGGATTGCGTGGGGTCGAGAAGCGTTTCCGCTGCCCAATCAGCGGGGCAACACCGACACTACTTGAATAAGTTCATCCGTTAGGAGCCGACAGGACGTCCACCTTCGGTAACTGAAGGTGGACGTCCTGTCCCTTTCCGGTCATCCCGCAGATACCCGTTCTAGTTCTGCATATAAGTCCCATTGCATAGGAGGTCGGTGAACCCAATCGGTCGGCTGACCGGACCCCGAGCGCATGCGCAGCGAGACCGCCTTCGCCACCCCTTGCGGCGTAAGCCCCATCCGGGCTTCCTCAGGACAAACCACCCGCCACCTGTCGCGTGGCTGCCGGTAAACGGAAAGGAGTCATTTGCCTTGGCACACCAGGAAGGGCTGCTTCCTTGACTTAGTCACCCCACCGGCAAGGCCAAAGCGAGGGCGTTGGGACAGTGGTGGAACTCGAGGCGGGTGGTTTCGCCGAGGTAGTCGCCGTCGAGCTGGTAGGGAAAGGGGGTGTCGCTGGCCACAACGGCGCTGGTCACATCGGCGCGGGAGTGGACGTGGCGATGGGCGGTGACCGGAGGGCCGTAGCCGAGGGCGCTGGCCGCCGTCCGGAGGAGCCTGCTCGCTCGCAGCGAGCGCAGGGTTACCAGCGATAAGGGCAAATCCAGGGTGGTGTCGGGCATCACGTTGAAGGGGCGCGACCCCAGATAGGTATAGGGGTCGGTGTTGAGGCAGATGGCGAACTGCCCGATCACCGCCTCGCCGTCGGCGTGGTAGACGGTGAACCGGGGGCGCGACCGGTCATAGTGGCGCATCCAGGTGTCCACCGCCGCGAAGGCGAACAGCGCATGGTTGGCGTACCGTTTCAGCCCGGCCCGTCGCTCCACCTGCTGCACCACGGCAGCGTCGTACCCCACGCCGGTGTGGAACAGGAAATACCTTCCGTTCACTTGGCCCAGTCCCACCCGCTGGATGTTGCCGGCGGCCAGCGTTTCCAACAGCATGGCAGCCGCCTCCACTGGGTCGTCGGGAAGACCGATGGTGCGGGCGAACACGTTGGTCGATCCCCCCGGCAATGGGGCCAGCGCCACACCGGAACTGGCCAGCCCGTTGACTGCTTCGTTGAGGGTGCCGTCTCCGCCCAGCACAGCCACCACATCGCACCCGTCGGCCACCGCCCCGTGGGCCAGGCGCGAGGCATGCCCTCGCCGATGGGTTTCGGCCAGAGTCACGTCGTGGTCGGCCGCCAGCGCCTTTTGGATGACAACCTGAGTCCGGGCGGTGACTGACGAAGCGTGGGGGTTGACGAGAAGCAGGACTTTCAGGCTCTCAACGCTACTGCTTGCCTGTTTGGGGCAGAAAACGCGGCTGCCCGCAATTGCTCCCAGTTCCCCTTCGTTTGGTTTTGCGCGCCCGAAGCGTGGTGGGAGACTTGTGCGCTATGGACATTGTCGTCTGCGTGAAACAAATCCCCGATCCGGCCGATCCCGGGGAGCTCGATTCGGAGACCAATACCCTCAAGCGGGACATGAAACTCATCATGGACGAGTCGGACTCCTACGGCGTGGAGATGGCCCTCCAGTTGCGGGATGCGGCCGGCGAGGGCGAAGTGACCCTAGTGTCGATGGCCCCCAACGAAGAGGTCAACGGCCTGCGCTCGGCACTGGCCATGGGGGCCGACAAGGCCATCCTGGTAAGCGACGAGGCCCTGGCCGGAACTGACGCCCTGGGCACGGCCCGGGTGCTGGCTGCGGCCATCGCGCGAGCCCAGGCAGATCTGATATTGGCCGCTACCGAGTCGTCCGACGGCTACACCGGCACGGTGCCCGAGCAGGTGGCCGAGCTGTTGGGCCTACCGTCGGTCACCTTCGCCAAGGAGATTCAAGCCGAAGGCGGCGAAGTGCTGGTGAAGCGCCAGACCGAAGACGGCTATGACCAGGTGCGGTGCCCGTTGCCCGCAGTGGTGTCGGTAACCGCCGGTGTGGTCGAACCCCGCTATCCGTCGTTCAAAGGCATTATGGCGGCCAAGTCCAAGCCGATGGACCAGGTGGGGATCGGCGATCTGGGCCTCAGCCCCGACCAGGTGGGCTGGGCCGGCGGCGGCCAGGAGATCACCGACGTCAGCCCCGCACCCGAGCGGGAGGCCGGCGAACTCATCACCGACGAGGGCGATGCCCACGAGAGCATCATCGCCCTGCTCGAAGAGCTCAGGATCGTCTAGGAGCCAGGACGCTAGGAGACAGTATGGGAACCATCTGGGTGTTTGCAGAGGCTTCGGGCGACAAGGTCGCCACGATCAGCTTGGAGTTGTTGACCAGGGCCCGTGAGTTGGCCGACACCGTGGAAGCGGTAGTGGGCACAGACGGCGAGCCGGTGGCCGCCGAGCTCGGCGCCCATGGGGCGACCACGGTGCACGCCACCGGCGATTTGGGCGACGGCCTGGCCGGCCCAGCAGTGGCCTCAGCCATCGCCGCGGCCATCGAGGGGGGCAATGCCCCCGACGCAGTGCTGTTCGGAACCACCTACGACGGCCGTGACGTGGCCGGACGGCTCTCGGTGAAGCTGGGCGCGCCGGTCATCACCAACGTCGTCGAGTTGGAGCAAGCCAACGGATCTCTGGTCGGAACCGAGCCGGTATTCGGAGGCACGGTAAACGTCAGCACCCGATTCAACGGGTCGGGCGTCGGCCTTTTCTTGGTACGCCCCAAGTCGTTCGCCGCCGAAGAGAGCGGCGGGGGACCGGCGGTGGTGTCGGCTTTGCCGGTTCCCGATCTGGGCGCTGCCGGAGCAGCCCGGGTGGTCGACCGATTCGCCGAGGAGTCCAGCGGCCCCAAGCTGGATGAGGCCGGCGTGGTGGTCTCTGGCGGACGGGGGCTGGGCGAGGCCGAGAAGTACTCAATGATCGAGGATCTGGCCAAGCTTCTCGGAGGAGCGGCCGGCGCGTCGCGAGCCATCGTTGACGCCGGCTGGGTGCCCTATTCGCATCAGGTGGGTCAGACCGGCAAAGTGGTCAAGCCCGACGTATATGTGGCGTGCGGCATCTCCGGGGCCACCCAGCACATGGTGGGCATGAAGGGCTCCAAGAACATCATCGCCATCAACAAGGACGCCGAGGCCCCCATCTTCGGCATCGCCGACCTCGGCGTCGTCGGCGACGTGCACAAGGTGATTCCCAAGCTGATCGAAGCGCTGCAAGCTCGCAGCTAGCCCCGCCTTACACCAAAGGCCAGGGGTGGCGGCGGCCGCTGGGATCGGTGGGGAAGCGAGCCTCGCTGACTAGTGCGCTCGCCCGCGTCAGCAATGCGTCTCGTTCCAGCAGGGTGAGCAGACCGGCTACGTAGGGAGGCAGACCCTCGTCGAGCAGACGGCCCACATCGCTGGTCAAGTCGCCAGGTAGGGGATCGCCGGCCCACTCCCAGATGACGGTGCGCAGCTTGAACTCGCAATGGAACGACAGCCCGTTGTCGATGGCGTAGAGACGGCCGTCGTCACCCAGCAGAATGTGGCCGCCCTTGCGGTCGGTGCTGTTGATGATGAAGTCGAACGCGCACAGCCGCTGAAACCACTGGAGATGGGCGGGCTCCTCCCGCAACGTGAAGTAGTGCTCGTCGTAGTCGGTGGGCACGTAGAGCTGCACCGAACCCTCGCCTAGCGGACCGTGGCGAAGCACGGTGGGGGGCACCAGATCCCAGCCCAGGGCTCGAGCCAACTCGAAGGCGGCGATCTCCCGCTTGTGGAGACCGGCTGGGAAATCCCACAGGGGCCGCTCGCCCCTTACCGGCTTGTACACCCCCTGGACGATGGGGGCGTCGGGGGCGTGAACGTCGACCAAGAACGTCATGTTGGAACTCCACGGCATCCGCCCCAGCACTTCCAACTCGCCGGTCAGCAGCAGCTCGACGGCCGAATCGTCGGCCAGGGCGGGCCGCTCTCGGAATGGGGACTCCCTCTGAGGTTCAGTGGCGCTCACGGCATCAGAGGAATGGCGCTGAGTATGACCCGCAACGGGGACTCGGTTTGGGGCTCGGGGGTCGTCACAGCAGGCGGACAGCTAGTTGGAGCAGGGGCACCAAGTGCCGTCGTCGTTCAGGGGGGTGCCGCAGAAGCGGCACGGGGGCCGGCCGGCGGCTACAACCTGCCGGGCTCGAGCCACGAATCCCGCAACCTGGCCAAGGGTGAGGCGAAAGCGGGCAGTGGCCTCCTCGTCGGGGTCTTCGGTATCGTCCTGCGAGGGTGTCTCGGTGGCCATCACCAGCATCCTCTCGGCATCCGCGTCGTAGCCAATGCCTATGTCGCCCACGATCCATTCGGCTTCCACCGGCTCGATCAGTCCGATGTCGGCTTCGGGAACGATGGCGTCGGGATCGTCGGTGATCTCCCGCAGCGCCCCGGCCAGATACTCGGCCAGCGCGGCCACCTGCTGCTTCTCCAGCTTCAGCGATACCACCGTGCCGGTGACCCCTGCCTGGAGATAGAAAACCCGCTGGCCAGGCGGACCAACGGTGCCCACCGTGAAGTGCTCGAGGTCGTTGAGGTCGTAGGAGGCGCTCATGACGGAACCAGGGACTTGAGATCAGAGGTGCTGTTCACGGCCAGCACCACCGGACCGTCGGTACTGTAGAGGATGGCGGTGATCGAGCAGGGCGACACCACGATCCTCTGGAACATGTCCAAGTGGGCACCCGAGGCGTGCGACACTGCTGCTTTGATGGTGTCGGCGTGCGACACCGCCACCACGGTTGAGCCGGGGTGGCGGGCCGCCAGCGACTGCACCGCGCCGGTAATCCTGGTCTGCATCTCCGCAAATGACTCTCCGCCGGGGAAGCGAAAGCTGCTGGGGCTGCGCTGCACTTGCCGCCAGTCGCGGCGGCGGCGCAGGTCGCTGAGGCGGCGGCCGGTCCATCGGCCGAAATCGCACTCGTTGAGGCCGTCCAGCACCCGCACCCGGCGGCCCACGGCGCGGGCTATGGGGGCGGCGGTCTCCCGGGCCCGCTCCATGGGCGAGGCGTATACCGCGCCGATGCGGTCCGCGCCCAGAGCGGCGATGCGGGCCGCGGCCTGCTCGGCCTGTTCTCGGCCCCGTTCGCTGAGGTGGAGTCCCGGCGCCCGCCCGGGCAGCACCGCTCCGGTAGTGGGGGTCTGGCCGTGGCGCACGAACAACACCATGGTGGGTTTGAGGGTCTTACTGGCCATTTGCTCTGTGGATTCTGGACTTTGCTTGAAATTCCGCCTGACAGTAATTGCCAGCCATTGGGTCTCTGGGTCTTCTAGCTTGCCGGTCGTGGATTCGTTTGACGAACTGGCCGCCGATGTTATCTCTTGCCGGGCCTGCCCCCGACTCGTGGCCTGGCGGGAAGAGGTGGCCGAGGTCAAGCGGGCCGCCTACCGGGATTGGACGTACTGGGGCCGGCCGGTGCCGGGCTTCGGCGATCCCGAGGCCCGTATCGTGGTTGTGGGCCTGGCGCCGGCGGCCCACGGCGCGAACCGCACTGGGCGCATGTTCACCGGCGACCGCTCGGGCGACTTCCTGTACGCCTCGCTGCACCGAGTGGGACTGGCCAACCAGCCCGATGCCACCGACAGGGACGACGGGCTGGTGCTGCGCGACACCTATATCACCGCCCCAGTGCGGTGTGCCCCGCCCCAGAACAAGCCGACCCCAGCCGAACGGGACACATGCCGCCCGTTCCTGGTGCGGGAGCTGGCCCTGTTGAGCCGAGCCCGGGTGTTCGTGGCCCTGGGGGCCATCGGTTACGGGGCGGTGGCGGCCGAGTTGGGGGTGAAGCCCCGGCCCAAGTTCGCCCACGGCCTGGAGGTGGCCGCCCCCGGTGGCCCCATGGTGGTGTGCTCTTACCACGTGAGCCAGCAGAACACGTTCACCGGACGGCTCACTTCCGACATGCTGGACGAGGTATTCGGTCGAGCATTGGAACTGGCCGACTCCACGTAGGGCTGGGAATGGTTCGCGACCACGGGGAATAGGGCGATACCGTTGGGGCCGTGACGAAAGCCCGTTTGCTCGCCGTGGTGGCCGCGCTGTTGTTGGTGGCGGCCGCCTGCGGCAATTCCGGTGCGCCCACCTTCTATGACGACAATGCCGCCGACTACCAATTCGATGACAACAGCCCAGTGGAGCCCAATGTCGGCCAGCCCGAGCGGAACTTCCGCGACGGCTGCAAAGAAGCGGGCCGCGACGACCTGGACGAACAGGTGAGGGCCAACCTGGCCGACGTGTGCAAGTGCGGCTTCGACAAGATCAGAGATGCGCTGACCTTTGAGGAGTTCAAGCAGCTCGACGACGACCTCCGCAGCAATATCAACGCCGACCTGACCGAAGAGGTGAGCCTGATCATGCGCCAGTGCATTCTGGAGAAATCGGGGATCTAACTGTCACGGCGGGACCTCGGCAGCCGAACGGAGCTCAAACCCCCACCCGGACCGCGCTCTCGGCCCAGTCGGGCCAGCGTTGGCGGCTCTTGGCGGCCAGCTTGTGCATCAGGGCCACCGCGCCGGGATCGTCGTCGCCGGGGCGGGCCTCGATAACCCCGTCCTCCAGCATGGCGTTGACGACGGCCCGGCCCAGCTCAGTGCGAACCACGGTGAGCGTCCAATCGGTAGCGTCGCCGATACCCCCGGTGGAGATGTCGGCGTGCTCGGCGGCGAAGTCGGGGCAGAGGTGGCATCCCTCCCGGGTCCAGGCGTGGCACTCCTTGAGGTTGATCTCGTGGTAGTCGCCGTTCTTCATCCACACCTGGAACACGCCTTTGATGTTCATCTTGGCGATCTGGTCGGTGGGCAGGCCGTACTTCACCCAGAACAGCTCCTCGAACATGGAGTCGTCGAAGCTCTTGGAGCACAACAGCCCGATGTTCAACTTGATGGGGCGGCCCACCTTGCCCACCTTGCGGTTCCACATCACCGGGCCAATCGAGGTTTGGCAGCTCATGCCGACCAGGGCCAGGCGCTGGAGCCCCTGCTCATTAGCCTCCCGATAGGCCAGCGGGTTGGCAGAGTACGTGTAGCGGCTGCCCGCCCCCCGCAGCACCTCCTCCCGATTGACGGCCAGGCCGGGGACCGCCTTCCAGCCGTCGGCTCCGCCTCCCTCCAGAAATGAGGTGAGGGCGCCGTCGATCACGTCGTTCTCCAGGCACCAAATCAAAATGGCCGACACCAAACCGCCGTCTTGGCCCACTTCGTACACATAGTCGTCGCTGGCCCTTACCAGCAGGATGTCGCTATAGATGCCCGACACCTCGTCCTCGTTGCGGATGCGGCCGAACAGGTGCTCGTCGGCCTCGGCTTCCCAGGTGCGGAACCGGGGACAGGCCCGGGTGCAAGAGGTACACCCCTTCTGACCGTGGATGCAGTCGGAGAGGCCCAGCTCCTCCTCAAGGTGGAAAGGCTTGTACTGGCCGGGCTCGTGCTTGTAGCCGATCACGTCGTGCGGGCAGGCAATCACGCAGCCGGCACAGCCGGTGCACAGTCCCGAGTCGATGACCTCCTCGTAGAGCTCCTTCCACTGGTGCGTCCAGCGCACCTTGGCCTCAGCCATCCTGAGACTTTGCCACGCGTAGCCTGGGACCTGGCCATTCACAAGCCATTTGCCCAGGAAGGAGGGGCAGGGAGGAAATCGGCCGGAAAGCCGGTAGGATGGCCATTGTTGAGGCCCAAACCGCAGGCCAGCGTCGGACTGCGTGCCGGACTGCGAGATAGCGAGATAGACAGGAGGACAATCAGATGGGCGACTGGTGGGATGGCCTGACCGGCGACCTCCAGGTGTTCTATCTGATCGGCATCATCGCCGGCGTCTTCCTCATACTCCAGCTTCTGTTCTTGGGCTTCGGCGTCGGCTCCGACCTCGACATCGATCTTGACGACGAGGGGGCGGGAACGGGATTCCTGTCCCTGCGAAGCCTGACGGCGTTCTTCTTCGCTTTCGGCTGGACCGGCGTTTTGATGAAGGAGGCGGACAGCTCCACCCCGGTCTCGGTCATCGTGGCCATCGCGGTAGGGCTGGCGGTGTTCTTCGCCGTGGGCTTCATGTGGCGCAAGTTCTCCCAGATGGAGGAGAGCGGATCGGTCGACTACCAGAGCGCGGTGGGCGTCATCGGCACCGTGTACCTGCCAATCCCGGCCAACCGATCCATGCCCGGCAAAGTCGAAGTCCTCATCCAGGGGCGGCTCCGGGTGATTGACGCCTACACCAACTCGGATGCCGACCTTCCCGCTCAGACCCGCGTCACCGTGGTGTCGGTGGTGGATCAGTCGACCGTCCTCGTCAGGCCCCTGTAACCCATACCTAGATAGACCCGAAAGGACTCCTTGATGGCTGTTATTGCCCTAGTTGCTGGCCTCATTGCCATTCTTCTCATTGCCCTGCTGTGGATTTCCTCCCGCTTCAAGCGATGCCCATCCGACCGCGTGCTGGTTATCTACGGCCGAGTCGGGGGCCAGGGCCAATCGGCCCGATGCCTCCACGGCGGCGGTGCCCTGGTGTGGCCCGTAATCCAGGGCTACGCCTTCTTGGATCTCACCCCCATCCCCATCGAGATCAAGCTCCAAGGCGCCCTGTCCCAGCAGAACATCCGGGTCAACACGCCGGCCACGTTCACGGTGGGGGTCTCCACCGAGCCCGGTGTGATGCAGAATGCCGCCGAACGGATGCTGGGGCTGAGCCTGGCAGAGATCGAGAACCTGGCCCGGGACATCATCTTCGGCCAGATGCGGGTGGTTATCGCCACCATGCCCATCGAGGAGATCAACGCCGACCGGGAGAAGCTGATCACCAACATCACCGAGTCGCTGGAGATCGAGTTGCGCAAGGTGGGTCTGCGGCTCATCAACGTCAACATCCAGGACATCACCGACGAGTCGGGCTACATCGACGCCCTGGGCCGGGAAGCGGCCGCCCGAGCCATCAACGAAGCCAAGATCAAGGTGGCCGAGCAAGAGCGCGACGGCGACATTGGGGCGGCCGAGGCCCAGAGGGAGCAACGCATCAAAGTGGCCCAGGCCAATGCCACCGCCACTGAGGGGGAGAACGAATCCCACGTGGTGATCGCCCAGTCCGACGGCGAGCGCCGCCAGCAGGAGGCCGAGGCCGAGCGGGCCGCGGTCACCGCCGAGCGGGTCACCCAGGCCCGGGCTGCCGAAGAGTCGTTTGCCGCTGAAGGCCAAGCCGAGCAAGCCCGGGCCTCCCGTGACAAGGCTTCGCAGGAAGCCGACATCGTGGTGCCCGCCGAGGTGGAGAGGGAGCGAGTGCGAACCCTGGCCGAGGCCGAGGCCGACCGCATCAGGCTGGTCAAAGGCGGCGAGGCCGACGGTCAGCGCCTGCTCATGGAGGCCGAGGCGCTGGGCTTGTTGGCCCTGCTCACCCGGCGGGCCGAGGGTCTGGGTGCGCTGGTGGACAGCGCCGGTGGCAATCCCCAGCTGGCTGCCCTGCTGCTGATCGCCGAGCAGATGCCGACCCTGGTGGCCGAGCAGGTAAAGGCCATCTCCAATCTGAAGATCGACCAGATTACCGTTTGGGACTCAGGGGGCAGCGACGGCAATTCCGGGAACAGCACCGCCAACTTCCTCTCCGGCCTGGCCGGCTCCCTGCCCCCCATCCACGACCTGGCGGCCCAAGTAGGCATCAAACTCCCCGCCTACCTCGGCGAGCTCGACGATGAAACCGCCGTTGAGCGACTCCGTGAGATCGCCGACCAGCTCGGCGGCGAGGATTCTCCCGAGGCCTGACCCGAATCTCGTTGGCGCCCAACCAGGCGCCGTCCGCGACGACGTAATGTCTACCTCTGAGTACGGCTCATTGCCCTGTACAACAGGGTGACGTATCAGGCGGCAGCATCCGCCCGGACACATATCGAGATCGGGGAGGGCAGAGATGACCGAGTCAACGGCATGCCCACCCGAAACGACCATGACCGTCGCCGCCGGGCGCCGGCGCGCCAGCCTCTTGGTGATCGTGGCCCTTGCCGTCCCAATCCTCGCCACCTGCGCGGGTCCCTCGATCGAAGTCTCCGAATGCGACGTTGCGCTCTCCGTCACCATGGAGACGCTGGACGCGCGCCTCACCGAGGACGGGACGCTGCGCCACGGTCGCGCCCACGAGCGGGGCGACAGCGAGTTCTTCGTTAGCGCCGAGTTCCTTCCCGTCGACGAGGACGACGACTTCGACGGCGACATCCTCACCTGGTTTACCGACGATCCCGCGGGGTCCAAGTTTCTCTCGGTGGATGAGCACGCCCGCGATCGGTCGGACTGGGCCACGGCCGACTTCGGCGTGAGCGAAGACGGCGCGATTGCCTCCCGCGGGTGCGTCCTCGTCGTTCGCGGCGAGCCGGAAAGCGACGAGTGCGAAGAGCGCCGGGAGGAGTTCTGTTGAGCTCCCACACTCTTGTTCGCCACACACGCCAGGCGGTGATGTGGGGCGCTGCTCTCGGCGCGCTCCAGTTCATCTGGCCCACGCCGCCGGGCGTGATCGTTCAGGGCGTGGTGGTCGGCTCGCTCACCGCGCTGCTGGCGTTCGGCCTGTCGCTTGTCTACAAGACGAACGGAATCATCAACTTCGCCCAGGCCGACCTGGGCGTGGTGCCGGCCACGGTTGGCCTGTCGCTGCTGAGGGACTGGGACTGGCCGTACTTCGTGGTGCTCCCGATCACGATCGTGGTCGCCATGGCACTGGGCTCGGCGGTGGAGTTCCTCGTGATCCGACGGTTCTGGAAGGCGCCGCGCATCATCCTCAGCGTCGCCACGATCGGGCTCGCCCAGCTGCTGCTCGGCATCGGCTTCTACATCCCGACGCTATTCAGCGACGAGGACGGATTGGCGCTCCTGCGCTTCCCGAGATTCAACCCGCCAATCGACTTCACCTTCGAGATCGATCCGATTGTCTTCACGGTCAACGACCTGTTGGCGATGATCATCGTGCCCGTCACCATCTTCGGCCTCATTGCGTTCCTCAACCGGACCGGTGTGGGCACCGCGGTGAGAGCCAGTGCCCAGAGTCGGGACCGCGCGTCGCTGGTGGGAATCGACGTGCGGGGAACCCAGAACGTGGTGTGGATCATCGTCGCGGTGCTGGCCGCCGTGGCCATGGTGCTGCGGGCGGGAATGTTCGGACTCCCGCTCGGGCCCGCCTTTGGACCAGCGATCCTCCTGCGGGCGCTCGCCGTGGCGGTGATGGGGCGGATGGAGAACTACTCGGTGATGTTCGTCGGCGCCACGTTTCTCGGCGTACTGGAGACGGCCATCATCTGGAACGAGGACACCGCGGCGCTGATCGACCCGGCACTGTTCGTGATCGTCGTCGTTGTGCTCTTGTTCCAGCGGCGAGCCCGCGGTCGAGCCGAAGCCCAGGCCGAGGAATTGTGGGTAGAGACCGCGTCGGTGAAGAAAATTCCCCGCAAGCTGGCCTCGCTCCCGGAGGTGCAATGGGGTGGATGGCTGGCCAAGCTGGCGATGATCCTCGTCTTGTTGTGGCTGCCGACCGGGCTCGGCGACACCGACACCAACTTCGCTTCGGCAGTCATGATCTACGGGGTCATCGCCGTGAGCATGGTGATCCTCACCGGCTGGTCCGGAGAGATCAGCCTCGGCCATATGGGATTCGTCGCCATCGGCGCAGCCACCGCGGCGGTGGTGAACGTGCACTACCAGTGGGACCTCACCCTCACTCTGCTGCTGGCCGGGGTCGTCGGGGCGGTGGCGTCGGTGATCGTCGGGCTTCCGGCCCTGCGCATCCGCGGGCTCTTCCTCGCGGTGACCACACTCGCCTTCTCGGTCGCGACGGCGTCGTTCCTCCTCGACGAGGATCGGTTCACGTTCCTTCCCGACAACATCGGCGAACGGGTCACCCGGCTGCCCCTCTTGGGGCGGATCGACGTGTCGAGCGAACACGCCTTCTACTACGTGTGCCTCGCCGCGCTCCTTGGAGTGATCTGGACCGTGGGGCGCCTAGAGGCAACCCGCACAGCGCGGGTCCTCCGGGCGGCCCGCGACAACGAGGACAACGCCCAGGCGTTCGGCGTGAACTTGACCCGGACCAAGCTGATGGCGTTTGCCATCTCGGGTTTCTACGCCTCTTTGGCCGGGGGGCTCTTCACGCTGCACCAGCAGGCGCTCGGCCAGGGCTCGTTCTCTCCTGCGGAGAGCATCCGGATCCTCACGATGGTGGTCATCGGCGGTCTCGGGTCGGTGCCGGGCGCGATCCTCGGCGCGGTGTTCCTCCAGGGCACCGAGTTCTTCAGCGACGACATCCCCGCCGATATCCGGCCGCTGTGGCTGTTCGCCAGCAGTGGTGTCGGCCTGCTGGTGGTGTTGATGTTTCTGCGCGAGGGACTCGGCGGGCTGCTGTACGAGGTCCGTCGGCGTTTGCTGGCCATCGTGGCCTTCCGCCGCCAGATCCCGGTCCCCAATCTGTTCGCCGACCAGCGCATCGACGACCACGGCGAGATCGCCGGGCTCGGGCATTCGGAGCCGGTAGCCGAGCCGAGATCGCCTCGACGCGACGCCGAGGGCGTTTTCCGCTATCTGCCGAGCAAGCAGGCGCCGCCCACCGACTACTTCTCGTTCCCCGATATCCTCATCGGCGACGATCACGATGGCTCGCTGTTGAGCGTGAGGTCGATCGACGTGTCGTACGGGCCGGTGCAGGTGTTGTTCGGCGTCAACATCGAAGTGGCTGAGGGCGACTTCGTGGCGCTGCTGGGAACCAACGGCGCGGGAAAGTCCACCGTGCTGCGGGCGGTCTCCGGGCTTTCGGCAGCAAGCGGCGGGTCGGTGTCGTTCGAGGGGGCCGACATCACCACGATGGCGCCGCACCGGATCGCCGCGCTCGGGATCGCCCAGGTGCCCGGCGGCAAGGGCGTGTTCGGATCCCTCACCGTCGCCGAGAACATCGCCCTGGGCGGATGGTTGCACCGCCGGGACAAGCTGCACATGGAGCGGGAGACCGCACGAGTGCTCGAGGTTTTCCCGGGCCTTGGAGAGAAGCTGAACGAGCCCGCCGCGAACCTGTCCGGCGGCCAGCAGCACATGCTCGGCGTGGCGATGGCGCTCATGGCCAAGCCCCGGATCCTCCTCATCGACGAGCTGTCGCTGGGCCTCGCCCCCGTGGTTGTGGAGCAACTCCTCGAAGTGGTGCGCGCCTTGAACGACGACGGGGTCACGATCGTGGTGGTCGAGCAATCCGTGAACGTGGCGCTGGCCATCGCGGAAACCGCGTTCTTCATGGAGAAGGGCGAAGTCCGCTTCCGGGGACCCACGAGCGATCTGCTGGAGCGCGACGACGTCCTCCGGTCGGTGTTCTTGGGCGGGGCCGCGGCCGGCGCGTCGCAACGGCGGCGGCCTGCGGGCGCCGCCACCGGGGTCACTACTGCGCCGCGGCTCGAAATCGAGGCCCTGTCCAAGTCGTTCGCCGGAAACCGTGCGGTGGATCGGGTCTCGCTCCGAGTGGGCGAAGGAGAGATAGTCGGCCTCATTGGGCCGAACGGCGCGGGGAAGACCACGGTGTTCGAGCTGATCTCGGGCCTCCAGGCCCCCGACGAGGGAAGGGTGCTGCTCGATGGGCGAGACATCACCCACCTCTCGCCCCATCGTCGGGCTCGACTGGGGCTCGGGCACTCGTTCCAGGACTCCCGGCTTCTTGGATCGCTCACCGTGGAGGACGTGTTGAAGGTTGCCCTCGACCAGACCATGGCCACCCGCGATCCGGTCGCCGCCGCCCTCGGCTTCCCCGACGTCCGCAGGGCCGAGGACCGCCTCCAGCACCAGGTCGACGAGCTAATCGGGATGCTCGGGCTCGATGCCTACCGCGAGAAGTTCGTGTCTGAGTTGTCCACCGGAACCCGGCGAATCGTCGATCTCGCGTGTCAATCAGTGGGCGCGCCGCGGGTGATCCTCTTCGACGAGCCCTCCTCGGGCATCGCCCAACGTGAGGCGGAGGCACTCGGGCCGATGTTGGAGCAGATCCGTGACGACACCGGCGCGAGTCTCCTCGTGATCGATCACGACATGGCTGTGCTGGCGTCGATCTGCGACCGGATGGTGGCCCTCGACCTCGGCGCCAAGGTGGCCGAGGGAGCCGTAGGCGAGGTTCTGGAGGATCCCGCGGTGGTTGCCTCCTACCTCGGTGGGTCCCGCTCTGCTATACAGCGATCTGGCATCCAACGATCTGGCGTCGTGCTGGGGGGTCGTGATCCCGACCTCAGCGAGGCGACATGACCGGGCACGAGTCGATGCGGGAGCGAGCGGCTGCCACTACCACGGCGGCGCGCCGGTCGCTGGTGTGGATGCTTCTGTCGCGCCAGAGGGGGCCGGTGCGCGCCGTGCTCGCCTTGATAGTCCTGCACAGCATCTTGACCCTCATGATCGCCCAGGCAGTGGTGAAAATGGTGGACAACGGCATCGTCGACCAGGCCGCCCCCATCGGGCCCTATGTGTCCCACATCGCCAAGCTGGCCCTACTGGCCTTCATCGTGGGCTTCGCCAGCCGCCAGATGACGGCCCGGATCGGCTATCAGCTGGAGTACGACCTGCGGGCCTGGCTCTACAGCCGGGTGCAGTGGGCCGACCTCCGTATGCCCAAGCAGATGGCCACCGGGCAGCTCGTCACCCGATCGATGACCGACCTCAAGATGGTGCAGCGCATCATCCAGTTCCTTCCCTCCATCGTGACGCTCGCGCCGGCCACGATCGCTTTGCTCGTGTACCTCGCGTATCTCAGCCCCCCGCTGGCGGTGATCGCGTCGCTGGCGCTGCCCCTCAACCTGTGGCTCCTCTCCAAGTTCCGGGTGCGCCTGTGGGGGCTGAGCTGGGCAGAGTTGAACGAGCGGGCCGAGGTTGCCACCGCCATTGACGAGCCCGTCCGCGGGGTGCGGGTCATGCGGGCGTTCGGGCGCGAGGAGCACGAGCGGGAGCGACTGGGGGCCACGGCGCTGCGGGCCTACCGCTACTCGATGACCCGGGTCCGGCTGCTGGCCCGCTACGACATTCTGCTAAAGGCCGTTCCCCTCATCATCAACGCCCTGGTGCTGGTGGCCGGCGCCCAGCTCATCGCCGCGGATCAACTGTCGGTGGGCGTGTTCCTCGTCACGTTCCAGGTCGCGGGGTACGTCATCGTCATCGCCCAGCTGCTCGACGAGCTGGCCAGCTCCTGGCAGTTCCTGCGCACCGCCCAGGGTCGGCTGGCCGAGGTGCTCTCGCTGGGCACCCGACCCACCGAGGGACGGCCTGCCGCCAGCCGCTTCGAGTCCATCGAGCTTCGTGACGCAACAGTATCTTTTGCCGGCACCCCGGTGATCGACCGCCTCTCGTTCGAGGCTCATCCGGGCCAGATCGTGGTGGTGAACGGGCCGCCCGGCTCCGGCAAGACCACGCTGGCCGGTTTAGTCGGTGGTCTGGTCGAACCGACGAGCGGAGAGGTGCTGCTCGACGGACGGCCGCTGGGCGAGCTCGACGTCACCACCATCCGCACGATGGTGCGCATCGTCGCCGAGGATCCGGTGCTGTTCTCGGGATCGCTTCGCCAGAACCTCGACCTCGGGGCGGCGTGGATGGTCACCGACGACGAGATCAACGCCGCGGTGTACGCGGCGGGTGCCGACGACATCGTCGCTGGGATGCCCGACGGGCTGAGCACCCATGTGGGCGACCGGGGCCTCACGCTTTCGGGAGGGCAGCGCCAGCGACTGGCCCTCGCCCGAGCACTGGTGGCGCGGCCCCGGGTAATTGTGCTCGACGACGCCCTGTCGGCCGTCAATCCCTCCCACGAGATGGAGATCATCCGACGGGTTGCCGAGTTCCTTCCTGAAGCCGCGATCGTGGCGATCACCCGGCGCCCCGGACCCGCCTCGATGGCCGACACGTTGGTGCAGCTCAGCCGACCCGGCGCGACGGCCCCGCCCGCCTCCGTTGCGGCCCCCGAGCAACAGGGCGACCGCGAGGTTGCGTCCGAGCTGATGGACGTCGTGAACTCGCTTGAGGTGAGCGAGGAGGCACCCATTGTCTCCGACTCCCAATGCCAAGTTGACGCCATGCCCCGGGTGCGGTTGCTGGTGGGGATCACGCTGTTCAGCCTCTTCGCCGTGCTCATTTTGCTGGTGGTGAACTCCCTGGCCGGGCTCGGTCCCGAGATTCTGTTCGCCGAGGCCACCGAGTCGGCCGTGGACGGCGAGACGAGGGCCATCTACGGGATCGGGCTCGCGGTGGTCGCCGTCGGGGTCCTCTTCGCCGTCAGCGGCTACTTCGTGAGGGTCCTGTCGATGAAGATCGCCCAATCGATCGGCTACCTGCTGCGTCGTCGCATCTTCCACCGGCTCACCAACCTCGGCATCGACTTCTACGACCGCGAGCTGCCGGGCGAGGTGGCCACCCGGGTGGTCAACGACCTCGACACCATCCTCGGATTCGTGGGGGAGAAGCTGTTCCGATTCATTTCGAGCCTGGGCCGCTTCGCCGTGGGAGTTGTAGTGGTGATCGTCCTCGTCCCGCAGCTGACTCCTGCGATCATCGGCTTGATCGCGGTGATCCTGGCCCTCACTGCTGGGCAGCTCTACCTGGGCATGCGGGCCTTCAATCGGGCCCGTGACGATCTCGGCCGCACCGTTGCAACATTTGAAGAGCACTTCGCCGGGCGCAGCGAGCTGCGGGGCTGCGGCGCCATCGACAAGGCGAATCGCCGGTTCGTGGGGGATGCCTGGGAGCTGCGCCAGAGCAGGCGCTGGGCGACCTCGATCGCCAACCTGTACTCGGAGCTCTTGGCGTTCATCACCCACGTCGGCGGGGCGCTCATCCTCTGGGGCGCGGGCCACGAGGTGCTCGCCGGCACGGTCGCGGTAGGCACCGCCCTGTCGGCCCGGCTCGTGGCCCAGCAGGCCCTTCAGCCCCTGTCGTACATGAGCTCGATCTACACCGAGCTGCTCGAGGCCCGAGTCTCCTGGCACCGCCTCGCCGAGCCATTCGAAACGCCGATCCTGCCGGTCGAGCGGGCCGGCGCGACCCAGGCGGGGCCTCTCAATGGCGACGTGACCTTTGAGTCGGTCGCCTTCGCCTACCCGCACACCACCCGCCCCGTCCTCGACGACATCTCGTTCACGCTCCGGTCGGGCGCGGTGACCTGCCTCGTGGGGTTCACCGGCGCAGGAAAGTCGTCGATCACCAAGCTGCTGGCCCGGATCTACGACCCGACCGCGGGCCGGGTCCTCGTCGGCGGTGTCGATATCGCCGACTACCAATCTCGCTCCTACCGGCAGCGGCTCGGAATCGTCCCCCAGGACGCGTTCTTGTTCAAGGGCACCATCGGCTCCAACATCGCCTACTCGCGACCCGACGCCTCGCTCGATGAGATAGATCGGGCGGTGCGCGCCATCGGCGCCCACGAGGTGCTCACCGCCCTCGACGGCGGCTACGAGCACCCCGTCGACGAGGAAGCCCGCAACCTCACCGCCGCCCAACGCCAACTCGTGGCGCTGGCGCGGGTGTGGCTTGCCCGACCCGACATCTTGGTGCTCGACGAGGCGACGTCCAGCCTCGACGGCCCGATGGAGGACCGGGTACTCCAGGCGATCAGGGACTTGGGAGTCACCACCCTCACCGTCACCCACCGCCAAAACGTGGCCCAGCACTCCGACCTCGCGATCGTGCTCGAGGCTGGCCGGGTGGTCGAGATCGGCCCACCGGGCGAGCTCGTTGGGACCGGCAGCGCCTACGACCGCCTGTGGGACGTGGTCGAAGGCGACAGCGCGGAGGTCTCCGAAAGAGCGTGAGCTCCGCGGTCAGCTCGCCTAGCGCTCGTAGCTCGGCGGGGTGTCGTTGGGGGGATATTCGTAGAGGACGCCGATGGCTGCCTCCGAATCGAACACCCTCGGCTGCTGTTCGGTCCACTCACCGACGGCGTATCGGCGCGCGTCGTCGACCTTCATGTATTCGCCGACCACAACGCGCCCGGTCGCCGTTGTGCGCTCGAACGCGGGGTCCCACCACTTCTCGGTCATGTCGTCGAAACCGGTGTAGTCGGTCCAGGGAAGCCGGCCGGCGCCAAAGGCTGCGCCTGGGGTGGTCACGCAGTCGCAGTACGACCCGAGCGACGGGGGCAGCGCGAAGCAGCCCTCGGTGAAGGTCTCGGGGGTTAGATCGGGTCCGGCCAGATGGAGGCACGCCATGGGCCATTTCAGGGTAGAAAGGGAGAACCTCTCGGCTAGCGAGACTGGTTCTCTGCCGTGGTGCCACTCAAAGAGCACCGCCAGCGCGCTGGGCTGGTCAGCGACACTCACCCCGAGCGGACCCGGTCCGAAGGCGTGGGCCCACTGCTCCTGGTCGTAGCCGCGGGCAAAGAAGGCCGTGTCCTGGCCGCTGTAGCCAGTGATGATCCACTCCGGGAACCACTGCTGCTCGGTGGCAGCCGCGGTGATTGTCCTGGTGAACAAGTTGTCGGTCCCGGCGATTACCGTGGTGACGCCGGCATCCTTCATCCGGGCGGCGATCACCCGGGCTCGTTCCTGTCGTTGCGTGTTCTCGGCGCCCTCGTCGTAGCTCACCGCCTCCACGAGCTCGAACCCGTTCTGTGCGGCCTGCTCTTCCATGAAGTCTCTGCTCCACCGGTCGGTGTAGATCATTCCTATCCGCCGGGGCTCGCCGATCATGTCGTCGCCGGCCCACTGCACCGGATAATCGGCGACGCGCTTGCCGATGTACTCGGCCACGTGGAGCATGGTCACCCGGTCGTCGGCTAGGGCCGACCAGCGGAAGCCAGCCTGGTCTTGGGATTCCTGCCAGGAAACGCCCGTACTCCACACGATCACCCCACGGGCCGCCATCTCGGCCTCGAAGATGGCCTTCCCCTCACCGGTGGTGGTGGCGTCGGTGGCGAGGAACGGCTGGAAGTCGTTCACGGCCCTAGTGGCGTCGGCCCTCTGGGCGACCTCGGTTGATCCGCTCGCATCGATGAATTCGAGTCGGACCTGGCGGCCCCAGAATTCGTAGTTCTGGTTGAAGATGTCGGCGCCGTCTAGCCAGCCGCGGGGGGTGCTGCCGACGTCGCTGACGAACTCCGTTTGGCCAGCGTCCACCCTCACCACCATGACGATCTCATCGGCGGTGACGCCTGGGGCCGTGCTTCCGCCGTTGTCGGCGCCCGCAGGCCACTCGAGGACGCACGGAGGGGCGTCCACAAGGGGAACCCGGATCCTCTCGGTCTCCGGGTCGCAGTGCGGGTTGGCCAGCGCTGCTTCGGACCCGATCCCGGGAAACTCGGGCTCGGCCGGCTCAACTGGCTCGGGTGGATCGGCAGTGGAAGTGTCGTCCTCCTCGTCAGGGGTGTCGACGTCGGTGTCATCCACCGTGTCGCCGTCGTCCATCGAATCGTCGGCCTCGGGCTCATCGGCCGCCGGGGCCGCGGTGTCGCCCTCGCCGGCGTCGGTGTCGTCGTCCGTGGAGTCATCCACAGCGGGCTCTTCGGCTGCTGGGGGCGCGGTGTCGACCGACGCGTCGTCACCATCGTCGTCCCCGTTGCCGCCGCCGGTCACGACCAGCACGATGACCACGATGGCGGCTATTACCGCAATGGCGAGGTACGGACTTAGGCGGCGCAAAAGGCTCTTTTCCGGCATCGGTTCGGCGGGGTTTGCTGGATCGGTCATGGGGTGGGCTCCTCTCCGAGGCTCACGGCAGGTTTGGGCGGGTCACTCCTGTCCCGCAGTCGGCACGATTAGATACTCGTCGAATCGGGTGATCCGCCCGTTCGCCACCAGAGCCACCATGCACCCGGGGATCTCGACCGGTGCGCCCCCGGCGTTGGCCAAGCGGATCACGAACTGGCGCACGAAGCCGCGGTCGGTGACATGGCGGCGAACTTCTTCGAGCGTCATATCAATAACGTTGTCGGCCTCCCACTTGGCGCCGTTGACCAGTGTGTCGACGGTGAGATCTCGGCCGCCGAAGGAGCTGGTCCATCCCTCGAAGTCGGGGGCGAGGGCCTGGCGGATGCCGTCTTCGTCGGCGGCGGCGTAGGCGGCGAAGAACCGATCGGCCACCGCTTCGATGCTCGCCTGGTCGGTCGTCATGACTCTCCTTGGATCTCCAAGCCGGCCAGTTCGTCGGCTGAGCGCCAGTCTCTGAGGAGCTGGAGGAACTCGATGGTACCCGGACCTAGGCCGTAGGGGCCGTTCTGAGGGCTTCGGGTGTTACTTCCCTCGTTGTTGTAGTACCCGGGGGTGCAGTCGTTGGCGAGCCCGCCGCGGCTGTTCACTTTCTCGAGACACGCGGCGACCCAGGCGTCCTCGGCTTCGGCGGTGGCTTCCACCGTCACCGCCCCCATCTCGCGGGCGCGGGCGACGATGTAGGCGAGATGGATGGCCTGCTCGTCGAGCATATGCGTGTAGTTCACGGTGTTGCCTGATTGGCCGATGGACATGAGGAAGAGGTTGGGGAAGTCGTGCATGTGCATGCCGTGCAGCGTGCGAAGACCGCCGGCCCACTTCTCCATGAGCGTCTCGCCATGCCCGCCGATGATCTCGAATCCCCCCCGCTGCGAAAGCGGAGTGCCAACCTCGAAGCCACTGGCGTAGATCAGGCAGTCCACCTCGTGGTGCCGCCCGTCGACCACCACACCCGTCGCCGTAATGCGTTCAACGCCTTTGCCCGACGTGTCCACGAGGGTCACGTTCGAGCGGTTGAACGTGGGGAGGTAGTCGTTGTCGATGCAGGGTCGCTTGCAGAATTGCCGGTAGTAGGGCTTGAGATGCTCGGCGGTCTCGGGGTCGTCGACCAGTTCGTCCACCCGCGCCCTGATCTGCTCCATCTTCTGGAGGTCGGCCAGCTCCAGGGTGCGCTGGATTCCTTCGGGCGACAAGTCTTGGCCATCGCCCCCTCGCAAGAGCTTCATGATGTTGCCGATCAAGTCGGTCCAGCCGTCGTCGACGAGGTCCTCCTCCTGGGGGACACCGGACACCAGCGCGTTGAAGTTGTCGCGGCGGTGCTGGTGCCAGCCCGGCGACAGCGACCGGGCCCATTCGGGGTCGGTGTCGGGGTTGTGCTTGACGTCGACCGACGACGGGGTCCGCTGGAACACGTAGAGATGCTCCGCCAACTCGGCGATGCGGGGCACCACCTGCACGCCGCTCGCGCCGGTGCCGATTACGCCTACCCGCTTCCCGCTCAGGCCGGTGAGGTTCCCCTCCTGGTCGCCTCCGGTGTAGTGGTAGTCCCAACGGCTGGTGTGAAACGACTTGCCCTCGAAGTCCTCGATGCCGGGAATCCCGGGCAACTTGGGCCGGCTCAGCTGGCCGAGCGCGAGACACACGTACTGGGCCTTCATTTGATCGGCGCGATCGGTCTCGACGATCCAGCGCGAGGCGTCTTGGTCCCATCGGAGCTCGGTGACCCGGGTCTGGAAGCAGGCGTCCCGGTAGAGGTCGAACTGGCGGGCGATTGCCTGGCAGTGCTCGAGGATCTCCTGGCCATACGAGTACTTGCGTTTCGGAACGTAACCGACCTCCTCCAGCAGGGGGAGATAGACGTACGACTCGACGTCACAGGAGATGCCCGGGTACCGGTTCCAATACCAGGTTCCACCGAAGTCGGACGCCGGGTCGACGAATCGGATCTTGTCGAGGCCCTGCTGGCGCAGCCGCGCTCCGGCCACCAGACCGCCGAAGCCCCCGCCGATGACGACGACCTCGACCTCGTCGTAGAGCGGTTGGCGCGTGAAGTCCCCGTCGGCCCAGGGGTCGTCGGTGTAATGGGCGAACGCCCCCTTTACCTGGATGTACTGGTCGGGGCCGTCCGGCCTCAGGCGCTTTTCGCGCTCGGTGCGGTACCGGTGCCGGATCTCGTCCAATTCCGGCAGGGATTGCGTCGGCTGGTCATCGGTGATGCTCATCTGCTCCGTCCGCTATGGCCAACTTCTTAGTAATCTTGATACATTAGCAAGAGTCGAGACAAGGGAAAGGCCCACAGGCACCCAATGCCGGGCCTCCAGGAGGTCGACCGATGAGCACTGTTGCAAACGAACCTGGATACGGAGCCCGACCCGGCATGGAGGGTGCGGTGTTCGAAGTCGGGCCCATGCGGTCCGACCCGGAAGCAGTGTTCGACCTAAGCCGGCGCGTTCGGGTCCGCCGGGAAGGTGCTGGCGAGAAGCGCTATCCATTCCCGATCCCCAACGGATGGTTCGTTGTCGACGAGTGTCGCGAGCTCGCACCTGGTGAGCACAAGTGTCTCTTCGCCTTTGGCAAGGACCTCGTCCTCTTCCGCGCCGAGAGTGGCGATGTCCGGCTCATGGACGCCTACTGCCCCCACATGGGCGCCCACATTGGTGTGGGCGGCAAGGTCGATGGTGACGGTATGCGATGCCCGTTCCATGGCTGGCACTTCGACGGCGACGGCCGTTGCATCGACATCCCCTACGCCGAGGGCAAGGCCATCCCCGCGAAGGCGAGGGTGCGCACCTATCCGATCATCGAGCGCGACCAGATGATCTGGGCGTGGCACCATCTCGAGGGCCACGATCCGTTCTACGACGTGCCCTTCTTCCCAGAGTTCCAGGACCCGGACTGGCAGCCCTACCAGGTCCTCAACTTCGAGGTGGCCACCATCGTCCAAGAGTTCTCGGAGGGCGAGTTCGACGTTCATCACTTCAAATACGTGCACGGCGCACCCCCGCTGCCCACCACCGACATGGTTGTCGAAGGGACCTACCGACACAACAGCAACGGCAGCTTCACGATTGAGAACTTCGGTCTCGGCTGCACCCTCATCTCCATCGGCGATTCGATACGCATCGGCCAGTCCCTCCTGCCGACCGACGAGGAGAACGTGAAGATGACGTGGTGGTTCACCATGCCCCGCTCGTTGGGGGAAGCAGCACTGAAGGGCCTCGTGGCCAGCTTCGCCGACGGCATTAGCCAGGACATCGTTATCTGGGAGAACAAGCGCTACCAGCCCAAGCCGCTCCTGACCGCCGTCGAGCGAAACGTCCGCGTCGGTCGACAATGGGCGCTCCAGTTCTACTCCGGACTCGACTCGTAGGACGGAGGGCACGTTCACGACTCCTCGCGGCGGGCCCGCCGTGGTGAGCGGGGCGACTTCCGCTGGTTATCCTCTCGGCTGATGCCCCGATCGCCCGAGCCCGCCCGTGAAGCTCTCATTGCCGTCGCCGAGCGCCTGTTTGCCGAGCGAGGCGTCGACGCGGTGCCGGTGGGCGACGTCGTGAGAGCAGCCGGGCAGCGCAACAGCTCGGCCGTGCAATACCACTTCGGCAATAAGGCGGGGCTCCTACAGGCGATCCTGGATCCGCACCAGGCCCGCCTCGATGCTCGACGAGCCGAGATGCTCGACGAACTGGGCGAGCGGCCGGGGATCGATGCGCTCATCGAGGTGCTCGTTCGGCCCCTCGCCTCCCTTCTCGACGACGAGTCAGGCCGCCACTACATCAGGATCCGGGCCCAGCTCGTCAGCGCAGCAAGGCTTCCCAGCGACTCCGACCTGATGCGAGACGTGCTCGCGGGCGCAGGCGGCGGCGAGATCCCCGCCGAGCCGAGACCCGGCATCCGACGCGTGGCTCAAGCCCTCGTCGACCTGGTGGACGACGCGCCCCTGGCCGACCTCGGACACCGGCTGACGCTCACGGCGGTGCTGTTGCTGCACGGACTGGCCGACTTCGCCCAACGTCACCCCAACGCCACCGCTGCTGAGCGCGAGGCGTTCACCGGCGTCCTCATACGCTCTGTCGCCGCAATCAACCTCGTGGCCAGTCGCGCCGAAGACGGGTGCGGCGATCCGGAGAATACCTAGCAGCGCCCCCGCCAACCCCCAGAAATTTGCGCCCACGGCAGGATTCGAATATTAGCTAAATTGCCTGGTAGAGAAGCTAAACTGGCGCTGACATATTTCTCATCCCCCACTTTATCCCCCATTTGTGTCGCGGTTTTCGAGGAGGAGGAGGTTCCTGGAAGAAGGCATAACGCGGCTTTGGGCCAGCTTTGCGGGCTGGCGGGCATCGAACGTCTCTTGTCCAAATTCAGCAGACGGTTCCTGAGGGTTCCGACCGGTCCACAGTGTGGTAGCAACCGGTCCCGACCGATACGGCATAGCAGAGTGGTGGGCATGGAAACCGATATTCGTATTCGCAATGACATCTTGTTGACCCGCCAGCAGGTCGAGGCGCTATGTCGCCTATCCACCAGCTCGATCTACAGGCTTATGCACGACGAACTGTTCCCGGAGCCGATCCGGGTGGGCAGGCGGGCCGTGCGCTGGTATGCGTCGGAGGTCGACGCCTGGCTCGCCTCCCGGCCACGCGCCACCAGTGACCGGCCTGTTGCATAAACGACCGTCAATTTTCGGCGAGAAGAGGGCTGTACCAGTTCGTCTGCTTCGGCCGGGAGGGTGAAGTCTAGGAGTTGTTCTTTCGCGGACGATGCTCGAACCGGGGGCACCACCTTGAGGATGCCAGCGACTACGAATTGCCAAGACGCCCATGCAGCATCGGTGGAGTCGCCTGGGATTAGTGCGCCAGCTTGCTGCTCCTTGAGTTCGGCGATTAGTGGCTCATCGAAGCGGTCTGATCCACCAGGGGCGTCTGCGCCTTGTACTCAGATGCAGTCGACGAATTCGACTGGGTCTTTTGGGCAATAGCCATCCTTTGGGAACAGGACAAGCTCGGCGATATCACGCATGCTGCCAGAAGGTGCGGAGTGTTTTTCGGTCGAGGTCGTGGTTGAAGTCTTGGCATCCGAATGTGATGTAGAGGCAGCGCTCGCAGGCCTGTTCGGACCGTTGGTGGCACAGGGGGTCGTTGTCGCATCTTTGTGCAGCGTCGGCGGATCGTTCCAGCCATTGCAGGGTTCGGTTGTTGATCAGTGTCCAGAGTGAGCCCATGGTTACGCTTTTGAAGTTGTTGGCGTAAAGGGCGAATGTGAGGGTTTCGGGTACAACCCACTCGGCTAGAGACGATTCGGAGAATCCGACCTGGCCGTCGTCGAGTGCGCGAAGCATCGTGTGGGACATGGTGTGGAGCAGGGTCCGAACTAGTTCGGCTGGGCGCGGGTTGGCTGCTTCTGACGCGAAGAGGCGCAAGATTTGGAGCTTGGGATCTTCGCCTGAGGGGTCGGCGGCATTTTGTTGTGTAAGCCAGTTCATGACTTGGTCGGCGTTGAGGGTGATGAGCACTGCCTCAGTGTCGGTCGCCACCGCGAACACGGGGTACTTGCCCTGGTACTGGTCTGATGAGGAAATGAACCCTTGCAGTGTCCCTTCGCCAGGTCTGCCTGTCGTGCGGGTGTAGCCGAAGGCGGCTAGGGCGATCGGGAAGGCCCAGGTGACGCTGATGTCGGCGATTCCTAGTTCGTGTGCCTTGTCGATGGCTGAGTTCACTGCCTGGGATGCTGCGGATTCGCCGCGCTCGCTGAGTGATTCTTGGGCGTCGCTGAGGCTGAGCCGACTGACCTCGGAGGTGTCGAAGAGCGCTGCTCTCTCTACGACGCGTCGGCGTTCGCCTACGTCAATGACTGTTGATTCGATTCCGGCAAGCGATGCGAGTCCAGTTGCTGATGGCGCCAGCCTTGACCGGATCGCGTCGATCTCTTCTTCACCCAATTGCATCTCTCGGAGCTGGCGCTCGCGGATCGTCCATTCTTCGGGCGACAGCTGAGATGAATGTCTGGGCTGGTTCGCTTCTTGGATGCCGTTGTTGATGTCGTTGGTCGGCCCGAGGTATCCGAGGTAGGAGGCGACGGCGATGTCGCCGCGCCTCGCATGGCCTTGGAGGTCGTTGAATGTCTGGGATTGGAGGTTGATCAGCGACAGGTAGTGCGTGAAGTAGATCCGGGTGTCGCGCACTGTGTAGGCGTGCATTTTCGGTCGCTCGCCGTCTTGTGTAGGAAGGTTGCATGAGCATGGGCTTTGCAGTGTGCGGCGGATGATGCTTCCGTTGCATGCCCGGCAACGGAATACGGCGGTGCGGAAGGTTCCGGTGTCGTCGAAGTAGACGTGGTCGTATCCGTGGCTTGTGCAGGGGGGTATGTGCATCGGGAGGATGCGGCCGCATTCGTGTGCGCTGAGATAGCGCAGTTGCCGCAGCCGCCCGTTGCAGGTTGCACATCGGGGGTTTTGTTGTATGTCGTCGATTCGCCGGAATGAGACGATTCTGCGGCAGTTCTCCCGTGCGCATTCGAAGCGAAGCGGCCAGAATTCCCAGCGGACTCCTTCTGGGGTCAGCACCTTGAAGTCGCTGTTAGCGACACGCGATGGTCGTCGCAGCCCTTGGATCCTGTCGTCGTCCCATTGCGCCAGGTAGCGGTCGATTTCCTCTAGCAGGACTTGCTTGCTGCTGAGCTGTGGAGGGTCAGAGCCTCGGATCTCTGTGCTTCTGGCGATGTAGCCGGTTTCGTGCACGAAGACAGACCCAGGCAAGTAGGAGAACAGCACCTGGGTGCGGCTGCGTTGCATCAGGACCCCCTCTGCTCAGGTGGACTGCCGGTGAGTTGTTCGAAGGCGTAGGCCGTTTTGGGCATTGCGCTAAAGCCGACCGCTTCGTCTACGTCTCGGAAACTTGTGAGCACTTTCGACATGAATAATTCGGTGATTCGGTCGTGGTTGAACCGGACCATTGAATGGAGTTCGTGCTCCTCCCACCGATGCAGGACGCGTTCGATCAGCTCGTCCTCGAGGACTCGGTCGTTAACTCCGTTCACCATGGCCCGATAGGATCGCTCTAGGCGTTCTCGGATGCGTGGCTTCAACTCGTTCGAATGTGCCTGCCACCACGGTGACAGCCTCCTGGTCTGTTTGATTCCCTCCGCGGGGCCTTCTAGGTCGGGATCAAGGGCTAGATCCCACAAGTGCGCCACGACAATTCCCGGTAGCGTCCGTTCCGCGCCGAAGTACGCGTACTTGTTGACCGGAACTGGGGCCACCATGCGATCCAGAAACTGGTGGAAGCTGGCGAAGTTCACGAATGTTGATCTCTCGCGCTTGGAGAACGCGTCGAACACTGTTACGACGAGTCCGACGTGGTTGCGGCCTGATCTGCTCGTAGCCTGGATGTAGTCGGCGACTGTTGGGGGTAGTCCGGCCATCACGAGCATGTTCAGCCGCTCAAGGTCGACGCCGTGTGACACGACAGAGGTGCCCACAAGAGCTCGAATGCGGTCTGACCGCGGTGTGTCGAGGGTGTCCTTCTCGATTCGGCTTATGGGTTCTGCGAGTTCGGCGACTCTGACGTCTCCGGTAAGAACGCGCATCGCGAGGTGGTCTTGGTCGTTGTCGACGAAGCTCTGGGCCAGTTCTCGCAGGTCGTCGGCGATCTGGTCTCCATGGATCTTGGAGTTGACATACGCGAGGGACAGCTCGTAGTTGAAGAGCGTCTCCTCCAACAAGGAGCGGAGATCGCCTGCGATGCTGGGGGCCAGGGTGTCTTGCTGAGCGGAGATGTGGGACAGCAGATGCCGCTGGATCATGCCCGCTACGTCGGATTTGCGGCGGTAGTGGGGCATCACTCCGAGGTAGAGCCTTCGCGTGTCGGTGGTCTCTTGGGAGTAGAAGCTCCTGGTCCGTTCGAACCCAGGTGTTGGAAAGCTCCGCGGTTTGCGGCCGTAGGCTTGGCGCAACTGGTCTTCGTACTGCTCGATCGTTGCGGAGGCTGCGAGTACCTTTGATGGTAGGCCTATGCCAGATCTTGCCTGGAGTTCGGCCAGCGCGCCTTCGTAGTGGGCATCGAAGGCGCCGAGCTCTTCTTTGAGGAGATGCATCTCGTCTTGAATGATCAATGCCGGTACCGGATCGTGCCAGGCCTCCTGCCGCTCAAAGTCGGAAGGCCTGCGCCTGCAGTTCCGCCCTGCGAGGCAGTTGCCGGCCACAGTGAAGCTGAAGTAGCCGTGGTCGGGGCACCGCCATCGGGCGCCGTGGGAGAACTGGACGAACTCGCCGAACCAAGCCAGACCTGTGAGTTTGTCGACCGTTCCGACGAGCACTGAGGGCATGAACCGGAAGATTTCCTCGTCGCTCATGTGCAGAGGCAGCTCCTCTCCGCACGCTCCGCAGGTGTGCCGCACTCGCCGGCCCTCCCCGTCGATTTGAATGGTGACCTGTTCCTCGTTGCAGAACGGACACTCGGCTAGCAGTCGGCGTTCGTGGAATGAGCCGCTCTCGGCGTCCACGGCGGCCTCGAAGCCCGGCCACCACTCTCTGGGCCATGTAAGACTGTTTGGTGTGTTGCTGCCGCCGACGAGATAGCCGAGTTCAAATGGGTCTCCTGCTCCATGGAGGTTTTCGCGCCTGATCCTCTCAGCTTCGACCAGGACGCGCAGCACCCTCGAGAGCTGCTGCACCGACAGCATGCGAAGAGGGAACTTCAGCCAGGCTGTGACTCCCTTGGCCTTGCCGCGCATCCGGTCGTACAGCAGCGCCGTAACTATCAGCCCGAGGTATGCCTCCGTCTTGCCGCCGCCTGTGGGTACCCACAGCACATCTGCGAAGTCGAGCTCCTCGCGAAAGCGTGGATCGGCGGTTTGTTCCCTGGCCGCCAGGTCGGGCAGGTGCGACACTAGATAGACGATCTGGAATAGGCGCCAACTGTCGTAGTCCTTGCTGGCGTTCGCTCTGCTGAAGGCCCGATTGGCGAGGCGAAATGCTCGCTCGAGACGATCGTCGCCTTGCATCGCGCGGCGTCCGAGTTGGAATCGTTCGATCTCCTGCTCAAAGCGGGATCTGTCGAGGGAGGACTCCGCGGCAATGCTCGGTTCAGCACCCTGGATGAAGTTGTCCCATTGCTGCAAGTAACCGCGCATCGCCGCTTCGATGGTGTCGAGAGCTGGGTGCGGGTCATCGGCGAGGTCGTCCCATCTGGCGGGTCCCACGTGGTCGCTGCGAGGCTCGACCACTGGCTGCTTGAAAATAGGGAGTGTCTCGGCCACGAGTTCACCCGAGTCATTGCGATTAACCGCGCAGGCGTTGCCCTGACCCCAGACTTCTGCCACGTCCTCGAATCGGTAATCGCGTGGCGCTAAGAGGAACCGTTGTTTCTGAATCTCAGCGGGGGGAGCGACCGTGAGGCGCAGCTGGCAGTCATAGAGATGCAGGTCCTGGAACGGATATGCGCTGAGGATGCTTGCGTTGGTGACCGAGACGCTCACCAGCGAGGTGCCTATGCCGTGAGGCTGCACGAAGCCCGTCAAGCGAACCTGGGGGTAGACGGGTTCGAAATGCGGGTCGTGCTTTGCCCGTAGCGCCGTCAGATATGCTGAATGATCGGTCAGGTCAGCCGTGGAGATCGTTCGAGTCCGAGTCGAAAACGGACGTGCCGCCGCCGGATTGTCGAAGTGTTTGTCGATTGCCCTCCTTACCGATTTAGTGATCGGTTGCTGCACTTCGGTGTGTTTCTCGTCGAGGCTGATTCGAAGCTCGATGTCTGAGAGCGAAATGGGGATGCGGCGCCAGGCGCCGAGGACCGTGACTGGTCTCTGCGTTGGCGAGTTGGACGGGCTCGAGTCTGCGTCAGGGGCGGCGTCGGTCTGTGAAGGGTCATGGGCGGTCGAGGCCGCTAGCGCGATGTGGTCCCGGAATTCCTCGAGCGTCGCGTATTCTTCGACGTAGATCGCGAAGTCAAGCGATGCCTTCACCGTGATCGGTTCTTCGCTTTTGACTGCGAAGCTCATTCCAATGCTGGGGCCGCTGGTGCCGTCGCCGCTAAGAAGTTCATCGATGCTCGCCTCGGTGGGGTCTGCATCCTCTAGCAGGTCGTCTTCGTCGATGTTGCTGGTCGCGACGGGCGGCGGCGGGGCGACCGTAGAAGGCAACACGCCGATGACAACGTTTTGTCGCGGTTCCCATGGCGGGGGGTGCCTACTGCCCACACGGTCGGTGAGTAGGTGTTTGATTTCGGTCGCCACGTCGTTGACAAGATGAAGCTCGCCATGGTCGGAGCTGGTCTCTGATGAAGTGGTGACGTTCATGGGGCCACGACTCGCCGTACTAGATGCCCAGGGACTTCTTCGGGTTCGTCAACTGCGCGAACGACGCGCAGCTCAAATTCGTCAAGTAGTTCCGACGGATCGATGCCGCCGAGAAGTTCCTTGAGCTTTTCCAGGTTGACACCCCCACCAGTCATGGCGTCTGACATAGCTGCGTTCAGCAGCGAGCCGAGCTTCATGTGTAGAGACCGTACCTGCCGGACTGCGGCATTGATCCGCCTGTATTGCCTCTCAACGAGTGGGTCGCACGCGAGTTTTCCGATCCGGCGAATGTCCTCAGGGTCTTCAGGGCCGATCACCTCGCCGGTCGCCCATCTTCGGGGCGACTGGGACGTGACTAGGCATCCTTCTGCCTGCATGCGCCGCCCGAGGGCCTCCCATGAGCCGGCTTCGAGGTACGCGGTCCGGCATGCGTTTCGCCATCGCACGAATAGAACGTCGAATGCCTGGAGGTCCTGGGACTGGTGGGTTGCGGTCACGAGTCGGGCGAAGAGTTCCTCGCGCCCGTCGCCTTGAGGAACCACGACTGTCATTCTCGGTTTCACCGTATCGACGGGTAGGTACACGACTCTCTGTGCCGTGAGAGTCTCGACCTGTGCATCATGCCGGATCAGCCATCGGCTTCCATCGGGCTCCAACACGACGGGTATCACCGTCACCGGGTCCCCCCCAGCAGCCGAATGCTCGGAGCTTGCACCGATGTCGTCCTCGGGATCGAAAAACATGACGTCGAGGTCCACGTCGAGGTCCACAACTGGCCCATCCCGAGAGCCGGGATCGAACTCGATGACTTCATCGATTCTCGCTGAGGCCGTCAGCGTCGGCAGGCTGCCGAGACTAAGTCGGTCACAGGAGTGTTTGAGCCGCTCTATGGAGAGCTCGTTGTTGTGTTCGACTCGGCGAGTGACGCTAGCCAGTTCAAAGTCGTACAGCACGAGCACCTGATGGGAGGCTTCGACGGACCAAAGCAACCCCGCCCTAGAGGGAGGCGGCGAAGCTGGCAGAATCTCGAATCGCTCATCGGCGTTCCATTCGAGCCTCTCACTCCAGGGCTGCCAAGTGATCGACTCCCCGTCGATTGGCCACTCAGGGACCAGCTCCGCCAAGTCGTCGGCCAAGGCCATTCCAGCCGCCTCGCTGGGTACTCGGATGCAGATCGGCGCTGTGCCGTGCTTGTCTCGTATCCACTCGATGGCAAGCGCCACTCCCAAGAACTTCGGGTTGTCCTGTTCGATCAGCCGGTAGAGCTCCAGCAAATCCAGCCGCAGGTCGGCCCATCGGCTCATGTAGTAGGTGGACCACTCGGCATCGACTCGAGGGTCGCCCTCGCCCTCGACGCGGTAGCGGAGCGACGACAACGCCGAAGTCCTGTGATCGAGGGCGGCATGAAGGTTGTATGTCTCTACATGGCTCGTGAGTTGGATGAGGCCGTAGAACAGCCGTCGGGCCGTCTGGAGCGAGGGCGGGAATTCCGACTTCAGTCTGGCTGCATTGCCGAGAGCGACTCGGATTCTTGCACTGGTGATGTCGATGTTCGAGGATCTAGGTCGGACAACCGAGAATTGTCGTGGAGCGCCGCGCAGTTCGTTCGCCGACATTGACGATGTGTCCTTGGGGGTTCCGACCGTGGCGTGGCAGTCTGCGATCATCTCGGAGGTCCAAGGCCACACGCACATCTGTTGGTCCAATGCGTTCTTGGTCTGCTCTACGGTGTGCTCGTCTCCGATCTCCGCCACAACGATCACATGCCGAGAGCGGTGCTCGTGGGCCCAGGCGAGCGCTCGATCGAGGATGCTCGGCGAGGAGAACGTCGAGCGGTCAATTATGACTACACCTGCATTGAGCCCTCGCAGTAGGCGAGGCCAACCGACACGGGTGTTTAGGTAGAGCAGCCCTTCTGGGACGTTCTCGTGGAGTTCGCCATCTGAGGCAACGATTTTCCCGTCGCTGCGGATTCGTCCCGCCAGCAGAGCGAGATGGGACGGCTGGTTTGCGATTCGGATTCGAGCGAGACGTTCGTGCACCAGGGTGTCTGTACCGACTACGACCACAGGGCCGTCGAAGCTCGTAGACCTGGCATCAGAGGTCACGCGCCGCGCCAGTCTCATCAACTGCACAACGCAGCCGAGCAGTACTGCTAGCTCGTGGCGGCCACGGGGGAACTGGACGATCAGCCCCGTCCCCGGTTGGGTCTGTAGAACCTGGTAGGCGAGGCCGGCGCAACTCTGGTCAACAGCCCCGAGATAGACGAGTGTCCCTGCGTCCGTAATTTGGGTGGAACAGATGCGGCTGAGGATCGGGAGCTGCTCCGTTCCCGGAGGAATGAGGTCGTCAACCCAGGCCACACCAGAGCCTCTTGTTGTCCATCACGGCCCACTATATGTTCGCGGTGCGACAACTCCTGGAGCAGAGCCTGCATACTCCCTGGGTAGCGCAACCCTAAGCAGCGCTCTCCACAGACCGTGTCCGGTTGGCCCGCCATTGCTCGGCTCGGAGGGCGTAGAGGCTGGCGGCATCAACAAGGTCGTCAACATTCGCGACGATTCGGGTGTTCGTGAGAAGGCTGAGAACCGAGGCGAGCACGATCGAGCGGACATCGCCCGGTAGCGGCTCGACGCCACCTCTTATGAGCGAGCGAATCCGACCGCGTGCATGTTTGACCGCCCCCTCGACGTCGAAGGCGAGAGGCTCGGCTGTTGGTTGCTTCCGGCAGACAACCAAGACGTCCATGGAATGCGGAGAACTCTGGTTCTTCTTGCTCAGGCTGGTGGTCATCTCGGCCCTGACCATCTGCAGATAGGTGACGCACAGCCCTGCTGCTCGCAGGGAGTTCATGCATGCCTTCCACCCCTGGGCGTCTCGGTGGTGGAAACTGAACACCACGATGCCGTCGGCCTTGAGAACGCGCGCGACATCCTTCCAGACGCGGGTTAACCCATCCTCAAACGTCGCCGAGCTGTTGTTCTGCACATCAAGTGCGCTGCGGGTGGATCCTGGTTGCGGGTATCCGGCAAAGGGCCTGATCTGGGTAAGCCACGCGTGAAAGAAGTCTGCAAGTTCGGAGTAATTCACCTTGTCGAAATGGGGTGGGTCGGTCAACACGATGTCCACCGATGCGTCTGCGAACTCAGATTGTCCTGAATCTCCGCACGTCACCGAAGCCAAGCCAGGTCCGAACTGTGGCAAGTCCACGACGCGTAGCCGCAGAGGCGCTGAACACCCATTGATGCGCTCAGGCTTGCCTCCGGTGATCTTCAGATCGGTCGGCGCTGCCTTGAAATCCAACGCCTTGCGCAGCCGCTGGTAGCTCGCGTGGAAGCCTCCGGAGGCCGCTGACCACGGGTTTGCCTCAAAGGGCATCCGCTCGAACTGAAGCGTGTGGTTGTGGAAAGCGCTGCGAACCGCTCCGGTGCCCTCCCCCTTGTATGACGAGAGCATGTTGTTGAACTCGACCGACTTGGAGAACGCCGCTGCGAGAGCCTCGCGTTCGGCCGCACCGACTTCGAGATCGCGGATGGCGGTGGCAATCAGGCCGAGCGCAAGAAGCTGCCGGTCGTTGTAGAAGTCCCGCCACTCTTTGAGACCAACCCGCAGGACCTGGTCGGTGTTCTTGCCCCGCTCCAGCGAGCCACATGGCTGCACAATCCCAGAGCCCAACTGACGTAGCCTGGCGCTCGCCTGCATGTAGGCGTCATCGTCTGCTTCTGTCGTGCGCGCATAGACCCGCTTACCTTCTTCCTCACAGAGCTTCGCGTACATGCGAAAGCCGATCGGAGCGACCTCAGCGCTGGACGCGACTCTGGTCGTATGGCCATGCCCACATTGAAACTCCGCCCCGCTAGTGCCGGCTCCACTGCGCACCAATCCGCGAAACGGCGTCAGTGCGGCACATGAAGGGCACAAGATGGCGTCGTCAATAGAGAGGTCAACTTGCGCGACCTCCCCGCAAGTGCGGCATACTCCGTGGGCGGCCGGGTGTCTCTTCGGATAGGCGTGCCGCGCGAAGACGTGCCGGTGGAACAGGTCTACACGCTCGTCGCAGACACCGCACATGGCAGTAGCTACCCAGAAGTAGCCTCGAATAACGCGGCCCCCACCATCGACGTAGAGGTCAGTTAGTTCGTCCCCGCACGATTGCGAGATCAGGTCAAACCCACGCTGGAGTTCATGGGCATCCCAACTTTGAAGAGCTTGCCGCGTCGCAAGGGCCGCCACTGGGTTGATGTCACGACCGATAACCTGCGCTCGGAGCTTGGCCGCCTCTAGCAGTGCCCCACCTGAGCCACAGAACGGGTCGTACACCACTACACCGCCAAGGTCGGCCTCCCCTCGGCCGAGTCGCTCTAGCTCGGCTTGGGATGACGAGCCAGCCGCCATAAGCAGATGACGATTGACCACTCCGAGACGCTGAGCCCACCATTTGTGTACATGAGTGGGAGGACTGTGCAGCTCCTTGCGCCAAGATTCTGCGACTGCGAGCAGATTGAGAGCGCTTGCCTGGAGTGGTCGTTCAAGCAGGCTCGCGTGCGCTGGTTCCAACATCCGCCTTTTCTACCTCATCTCGTGCATCGAGCAGGCCCAGTAATGGGACTGTCAATTTTTCCGTAGGCGCTCCCATGCGGTCTCTGCACTTGCTCGGTCGAATACTCCTAACGGTGTCAACTTATTGAGAACCTGGCGGCATGCCCATTTCGGGTAAGGGCCCGACTATCCGGGTGCCTCGGCCGCGACGTCCTGAGAGCCGATCCTCAAGGCGGTGGAGGGCGCTACTCGAGCGACCTCAGCGACCGTGCGCAGGCTGTAGCCAGCCGCAAGTGCTGACTGGACGGCCTTGGACCGCACCCATTTGGCCCGATCTAGCCAGGCTTGGGCTTTGCGCACCATCTCGGCGCTGTCGTCCAAAGCTGCCATGACAGGAACTGTTGCCACAATCTCGGCCATTTCTTCGGCCTTGCGCTTCTCAGCGGCTCTGTGGCGACGCTCGTCAAGAACCATGATCTGCCGGGCAAGAGGGAGGCTGTCATCGTTGAGGAGCGCTCTGAGTTCGTCGTCGGTCAGATCAGCCAGCTGCGATGCGTTCTCCACCGCAGACACGATAGCCGTTCGATGTACAAACACACGTATGTTCGACTATTGAACAGCACCGCTGTTCGGTGGCGGCACTTCTAGTGCAGACGTGTGGAACTGATTCGACTCGCTGTTCGCCGTGGGTCTGTCAGACGCTCCCTTGTCAAGGGGTGGTTGGTTGGGGTTGTTTTCGGGTGGTTTCGTCGCGCCACATTCGGCGGATGATGCGGTTGGCGAGTTGTCGTTTGTGGGCTCGGCGGGCTTCACGTCGGGTCTTGCCTTCTGTGGCTTTGCGGGCGAGGTAGGCGGCTGCTTCGGGCTGGCTGCGCTGCTGGGTGACCGACGCGATGTAGAGCACTGAGTTGATGCGCCGGTTGCCTTTGAAGTCGAGCCGGTGCTTGACGGGGTCGGCTGAGCCTTCGCCCGATGAGAGCGCGACGGCGCCGGTGCCGCACCATCGGGCGAACTTGGACTCGCGGTCGAAGCGGCGCGGGTCTCCGACCTCGCACACCAGGGTGGCGGCGGCGATGGTGCCGATGCCTGGTTCGTCGCGCAAGGTCGTGCCGTGGCGGTCGAGCAGCTCGTCGATGAGCCGCTCGAGGCATCGGATCTCGCGGCGTGCAGCGCGGTCTTTGTCGATGAGCGCTTGGAGCCACTCGAGGCGGTACGCGCCCGAGGGGGTGGCCGCACAAGCGGGTTCGATGTGTTCGAGGCGGCGCAGCCGGCCTTCGATCTTGCCGCCGGTGGTGAGCTGGTCGCGGACCTCGGTGGGGAGCTTCGCGATCTGGTCAGCGGCGTGGTGCAGCATCAGTGTTCTGGCTGCTACCAGGGCACGTCGGTGCTCGAGCACCGCTTCGATCTCGGCCACCAGCGAGTCATAGACCTCCAGCGCCTGGACGGGTCCCAGCGTCGGCTCGGCCAATAACGCCCTCGCCGAGGCGACCGCGTCGACAGCGTCGGTCTTGTCCAGCCGCCGCGAGCGGCGCTGAGCCGCTGAGCGCGACGCCGGCACTTCGCGGGTGTCGAACCCGGCTGCGGACAAAGCGATCGCCACATGCGCCCCCCACTTCGCCGATCCCTCGACGCCGACCCGGTCGACGCCGTGAGCGTCGAGCAGATCAATCGCCGCGCCATAGCCGGCCGCGGTGTTCGCGAAGGTCTCACAGATAATCTCGACGCCGTGGGAATCCACGACGCCGACCGTGAAGGTGTCCTGATGGGGGTCGATGCCCCCGACTGGTGCTGTCATACTTTGCTCCTGCTGGAAGTGATGCTCCGGTGGGTCCGGGATCGGCAGGGGCGCTTCGTCACATCCGAGTCGAGAAAATCAGGCTCCCTTCAAGACAGGAGCGCTCCTGCCGGCCCCACACTCGACGCGACAGGTCTGTCAACAGGCACAGGGCCAATATTTTGTGGAGTCATCGCCGAGCGCAAGACCGGACCGTAACCCCCTGGCAGAGAGCCCCGGCAACCACAACGATGACACTCGGGATTTTTGTGTATCGGGCGTGATCTGAGGGTCCGCGGCCGGGTGCTGTGGGCCGGGAAGGATCATGTCTGTGACTGATCATGAAATGCCGGCGGTGCCGGCGAACGAGGCTGCCGATGAGGCGGCGATGCAAGACTGGGCTGAGCTTTTGGTCGAGCGGGCCCGCGCCGAGGGCGTGGAGCTGACCGGCGACGGCGGGCTGTTGACGGGGCTGGTCCGCCAGGTGCTCCAGATCGGGTTGGAGGTCGAGATGGCCGACCATCTGGGCTATGAGCGCCACGCTCCGGAGGGCCGTGGGTCGGGCAATTCCCGCAATGGCTCTTCGCCCAAGCGGGTCAAGACCGAGATCGGCGAGATCGACCTGGCTGTGCCGCGCGATCGCGCCGGGACCTTCGAGCCGGTGACGGTGCCCAAGCACCAGCGCCGCTTGGACGGTTTGTCGGGCAACGTGATCTCGCTGTACGCCAAGGGGCTCACCACCGGTGAGATCCAAGCGCACTTGGCCGAGATCTACGACACCTCGGTGAGCCGGGAGACGATCTCCAAGATCACCGACGAGATCGTCGCCGACATGGCGGCGTGGCAGAACCGCCCCCTCGACGCGGTGTACCCGGTTCTGCTGATCGACGCGATAGTGGTCAAGGTCCGCGACTCCCAGGTGGCCAACCGGCCCGTCTATGTGGCTATCGGCGTGGATCTGGGCGGCGAGCGCGACGTTTTGGGCCTGTGGCTGGGCCCAACGGGCGGCGAGGGCGCCAAGCAGTGGGCGTCGATGCTGGGCGAGCTCCGCAACCGGGGCCTGGCCGACGCGCTGATCGTGTGCTGCGACGGCCTAAGAGGCCTGCCGGAGTCGATCCGTATGACCTGGCCCGACGCGACGGTGCAGACCTGCGTGGTGCACATGGTGCGCAACAGCCTCAGATACGCCTCCAAAAAGCACTGGGGTCCGATCACCAAGGCCATGCGGGCCATCTACACCGCCCCCACCGCAGGGGCCGCCGAAACCCAATTCGAGGCGTTCGCCGAAGACTGGGAAGACACCTACCCGGCCATGATCCGGGCCTGGCGCAACAGCTGGGCCGAGTTCGTGCCCTTCTTGGAGTTCCCCGCAGAGCTGCGCCGGGTGGTCTATACCACCAACGCCGTCGAGAGCCTCAACGCCCGGTTCCGAAGAGCCGTGCGGCACCGAGGGCACTTCCCCAACGAGCAGGCCGCGATGAAGATCCTCTACCTTGTCGCCACCGCCAAGCGCAAAGGCCGCGAGAACCTCACCGGCAAAACCAACGGCTGGAAGGCCATACTGAACACACTGACCGTCCACTACGGCGACCGGATCGCCGACCACATCAAATGAAAACCATCACGGCCGCATACACAGAAAATCCGAGTGTCATCGTTGTGGTTGCCGGGGCTCTCTGCCAGGGGGTTACGGTCCGGTCTTGCGCTCGGCGATGACTCCACAAAATATTGGCCCTGTGCCTGTTGACAGACCTGTCGCGTCGAGTGTGGGGCCGGCAGGAGCGCTCCTGTCTTGAAGGGAGCCTGATTTTCTCGACTCGGATGTGACGAAGCGCCCCTGCCGATCCCGGACCCACCGGAGCATCACTTCCAGCAGGAGCAAAGTATGACAGCACCAGTCGGGGGCATCGACCCCCATCAGGACACCTTCACGGTCGGCGTCGTGGATTCCCACGGCGTCGAGATTATCTGTGAGACCTTCGCGAACACCGCGGCCGGCTATGGCGCGGCGATTGATCTGCTCGACGCTCACGGCGTCGACCGGGTCGGCGTCGAGGGATCGGCGAAGTGGGGGGCGCATGTGGCGATCGCTTTGTCCGCAGCCGGGTTCGACACCCGCGAAGTGCCGGCGTCGCGCTCAGCGGCTCAGCGCCGCTCGCGGCGGCTGGACAAGACCGACGCTGTCGACGCGGTCGCCTCGGCGAGGGCGTTATTGGCCGAGCCGACGCTGGGACCCGTCCAGGCGCTGGAGGTCTATGACTCGCTGGTGGCCGAGATCGAAGCGGTGCTCGAGCACCGACGTGCCCTGGTAGCAGCCAGAACACTGATGCTGCACCACGCCGCTGACCAGATCGCGAAGCTCCCCACCGAGGTCCGCGACCAGCTCACCACCGGCGGCAAGATCGAAGGCCGGCTGCGCCGCCTCGAACACATCGAACCCGCTTGTGCGGCCACCCCCTCGGGCGCGTACCGCCTCGAGTGGCTCCAAGCGCTCATCGACAAAGACCGCGCTGCACGCCGCGAGATCCGATGCCTCGAGCGGCTCATCGACGAGCTGCTCGACCGCCACGGCACGACCTTGCGCGACGAACCAGGCATCGGCACCATCGCCGCCGCCACCCTGGTGTGCGAGGTCGGAGACCCGCGCCGCTTCGACCGCGAGTCCAAGTTCGCCCGATGGTGCGGCACCGGCGCCGTCGCGCTCTCATCGGGCGAAGGCTCAGCCGACCCCGTCAAGCACCGGCTCGACTTCAAAGGCAACCGGCGCATCAACTCAGTGCTCTACATCGCGTCGGTCACCCAGCAGCGCAGCCAGCCCGAAGCAGCCGCCTACCTCGCCCGCAAAGCCACAGAAGGCAAGACCCGACGTGAAGCCCGCCGAGCCCACAAACGACAACTCGCCAACCGCATCATCCGCCGAATGTGGCGCGACGAAACCACCCGAAAACAACCCCAACCAACCACCCCTTGACAAGGGAGCGTCTGACAGACCTTTCGCCGTGGGTTGGGGGCTTGAGCGGTCTTTGCTGGTTGGCCGTTGGGGGTTCGGTTCTGTACTGGTCTTCGGTGCTTGCTCGCGTTGGGTGTCATGTTGCGATTGGTTCGGCTCTGTGTGGTCGTTGTTGGCTGCTGGTCGGTTCTGGTTGGCGGCTGGTGTCGCCAGCCTGGGTTCTTGTACCGCTTCCCGGTGGGCGTCGCCGGCGGCTGGGTGGACATCGGGCTTTGGGGGGCTGTGGGTGCGGGGGTTTCCGCGGAGGGGCATTGGGCCGATGCGGGCTGATGGAGGCCGTTCGGGTTCGGGTCCGGCGGGTGTTGGCTGTGTTTTGGTGGGTTTTTCGGGTTGCGACCGGTGGTTGCGGGTTGTGGAGTGGTTTGCGACCGGTGCTTTAGGGGTTTGCGACCGGTCGCGGCCGGCGGGGTGTTGCATGATGGCGGGCATGGGTACGGCTTTTGGCCATCGAGGAGCGCTGGCGGGGTGCGGCGGTGCTGGTGGTGTTGGCGGGCCGGGGATGCCGGTGGCGTTGAAAGTATGTTTCTCTCATCGGCTCTGGTATATTTCTCGTATGGGCTCTGTCGAGGTTCTGGGAGGTCTGGGACCGGTGTTTTCGACGCGGGAGTTCGAGTTGGCGGCTGGGGTGCGCCCGTCTTCGGCGTCGCGGGCGCTGGGGGAGTTGGCGGCCGCGGGCCGGGTGGAGAAGATCCGCCGGGGGACGTGGCGCAACTGGTGTGTGGCGTGGCCGTCTGCGGACGAGCAGTTGGTCGCAACTGGCCCTGTGTCGCACCATTGGACTGCCGAGTGGGAGGCGGAGCTGGAGGCTGCCTACGGCGGCGCGATTCGCCGCGTCTGCGGTCTGACCGCTTTGGGGATGGCGGGGGCGGCGTTGATCTGCCAGCCAGAGGTCAGCGTGGCCGGCGAGATCGCGTTCGACACCGGTGCGTTCGGGTTCGCGTCGTGGCGGGAGAGTCAGGACACGTTGTTGGCGGGCGCGGCGCAGTTGACGGAGCACACGTGGGTGTCGATGCCCGCTCGGGCGGTGTTGGAGTGCGCGCAATGGCCGCATCGCTCGCACCGCTGGGAGGAGTATGTGGGCCGCATGCTGGCGTACCGCTTCGAGGTGTGCTCGCCCGATGAGGTCGCCGACGCGGCGGGCGCTTTGGGCTGGCGCGCCGGGTTGCGGCGGATTTCGTCTTTGGCGCAGGGGTTGGCCGAGTCCCCGGCGGGGCCAAGCCTGGGGTTTGACGTCGACTGGCGGTGGGCCGAGCTGGGCTTCGCCGCTGTTCGCGGGGACGACTGGATTCACCTCGCGCCGCTGCGCCGCCGAGGGGGCCCGCACCGGATCGCCCACCGAGACGCCGTCCGCAAGGTCAACTGGTCCGCCGCCCCCGACGCCGTGGCCGCCGCGGTGTCGACATGAGCCCTCCGGCGAGCCGGCACAGCCGATGGGAGCCGGCCGATCTGGTCCAGCATCAGATCGTCTCCGCAATCGCCGCCCGCCAACAAAGGGTCCCGCGGGTGGTGTTCAAGGGCGGGACCCTGCTGCGTGTCTGCTACCGCCACGACTGGCGGTTCTCAGAGGACCTGGGCTTCGACTGGATCCACGCCGACGACAGCAAACAAGCCGTACACGATTTCTTCGACCTAGTTCTCAATGCAGCGTCGAGGGCCTATGGGACCGCGTTCGACACAAAATGGGGCTCCAACAAGCTCAACATCTACTGGGAGCTGCCCAAAGCCACTACCGGCGTCATCTACACCGACGTCAAGCCGCGCCGCCACCGAGGGGCCCCACCGACCGCTGTGCCATGGACCATCTTGGACCGATTCCCCCAGATCGACACCGCCAACCCCATCTTGGGATACTCGCCGGCTTCGATGCTGGCAGCAAAGCTCGATTGCATTGCAGACCCGCGCCGCCTCGCCCCACGCGACTATTACGACCTGTACCGCCTCCTCCAAGACTCATCTATAGACGCCGGCGCGGCCCTCGACGAGTTCACCGCACGCCACCAAGCTGCACACCCCTCAACAGCGGGCCGAGACTGGTTCGACATCCTGTTCGACAACGCATACCAACACGAATCCGAACTGGCAGACAGATGGGCAGAGATCACCCGAACAGGGATGATCCAAGACCCCCGACAAGACTTCGCCGCCTTCCTCAACGCTGTCACCGACGCCGCACAACACGCCCTCAACGACTACACGGCCACAACCCGAAGCACTATCGCTCGCCCCGAGCCTCGCCGGCCTGATCTTGACTGCCTCGGCGGGATGGGCCTGGACCTGTAGGCACACACCGGTCGCCGCGTCATCGAGCCCCGCTGGCTACGGCCCCCCGTCTGCGGGCATCTGCTTCAGGCGCACCCTCGCTGCCGACCCCTGCACCACAGGGAATGGGGCTGTGTCGGCCGCCTCATTGGGCCGAACCGAGTAGGCCAGCAGGATTCCCCCTGCCAGCGACGCTAGTGGGCCAGAGAGGATCAAGAACCTGCCGCTGCTGTTGGTGGCATTGCCTTGCATCAGCGTTGCAGCAACTTCCATCCCGGCAAGAAGTGCAATGGCGCTTCCCGATGCTTGACAGGCAATCAGAATCCCCTGTCTCCCACCAGACTTTCCGCCCTTGACCCTTGCCAGGCTCGCTGAGAGCAGCACTGCTGACCCCAGAATAAGGATCGGGTAACCAGTAATGAGCTCGGTGCTCAGACCATCTGCCAAGATCTCAAACGGGTGAAAATCCAGTTGAAGCGATGAGCCTTGGATTAAGCCACCCCAAGCCAGGAACAGCGGGCCGACCACGGCCATGGTCGCACCAACTAGCGCCGCAGGCCATTCGATCCCCTGTCCAGGACTGAAGTCGGATCCTGGCACAAGCAAGACCGACCCGAACAAAGCGATCGCCGCACCAGTCAGGGCGATCCATGCGCCCGTGGCCAGCTCTGGACCATTCTCAGGAATTGTCTTGATGCGCACAATGAAGATCAACACGGCAACGAATCCACCAAGCGCCCTCCCCAACACAACCCCCGGTCTCGTCGGTCGAAAGAGGAAAGACAGCCCAGAAGCCAGCACAACCAGCCCCACACCGCGGGTTACCGGTCCAGCTCCAACAAGACTCGGGCGAGTCGACAGACCTGGCTCCACCCAACTCATCAGAGCAGCAACAACCATGATGATGCCGCCAATCTTGACTACCAGAGACTCTTCTGAGCGTGGGGTCGTCAACCTTGTCAGCAGGGCACTTGTCTCTCCCACGTGTACGCCGTCTGTGCCGGTTCGGATGTCATCTGGTTCGCTCACGGTCAACCCCTAGGCCGACCGAGCGGGCTGGATTGAACGGATCATCACGACTCCACCGGCTAGGGCCACGATGGGCCCAGACCAGATTGTGTTCAAAACAGGATCGATGCCTCCCATAACCCTGGCTGCGATTTCCATCCCAGCCAGCAGGATGATTGCGGCACTCGCCACTTGGATGCAGACCGCCGGCCCCTGCTTCGACTCGCCGCCTCGAACGTTGTTGGACATTGCGACCAAGACGGCAAGCAGCGCGAGGGACCCGAGAATGATGATGGGATAGCCGGTCATGATGCCTGTATCCAGACCATCGGTGTGGAGCTTGCCGGATCGACCAAGCACTCTGCGGATAGGAAACCCATAGTCCCAGGTCAGCAAGACTGGGGCGATCACGGCCAAAACCGCCCCAGCAAACGCTGGAAGCAGTTGCAGATTCTGACCAAGAGGAGCACCGGCTTTCCTTAAATCCCATGCCGCGCCGAGCAAAGCAACCGCGGAAGCAACAACCCCGATCCAAGCCCCCAACGCCACATCTGGAAACAGTCTGACAAGCTCAATCTCGCCTGATTGCCGGACATCGCCGATGGTCTCCGCCCGGACTATGAAAATCAACGCCGCGGTGAATCCCCCCAGCGCCGCTCCCAAAGCGGCCGCTGTTTGCAGTCGCCTCAACAGAAGCAGCAATCCGACAACAAACACCACCAAACCTGCGCCCGCCGACGTCGGACCGATGCCCGCGACATTGGGGCGGGCATCTGGATGCGACTCCAGCCAACTCATCAAAGCGGCGATGACCATGACAGCCCCCCCGACCCTGACCAACAACACACCCCAACCAGGCAGCAATGCCATCACACCCTTCGGCTCCGAATCCAGGGCCTCGGCACCGGACCCTCCAGAACCGGACTGGTTGTCGAGTGCGTCGCTCATGGCCGTCCCCCCTCTGCACAAGGTGTGCCCGCACCCCTTGATATCACCTGTGAACCTTCCCGGGTATTGCGCAGTCTCTGTGAAACAGCAAACCGACCTGGTCTTTCTGAAGGTCTTGGGGTTCTCTGGGTCTGGTGGAGGCGTGATGTTGGATTCACTCTGGCGGTGGTTGTTGATGTCGAGCTTCGAACTCGATCGGTGCCATCATGTTGCGGCGGAGTGGCGGCGTTGCCGGTTGTGCCAGCTCTCGAGGTACTCGAAGATCGCGTTCGCGATCTCTATGCGTGTGTGCCGCCGCCCGGCTATGGCCGCTGCAGGTAGTCAGCCCATTGGTCCATGAGTTTGCGGCGTTTGGTGTAGGCGTCGCCTCGGATGTAGGCCTGTTGGGTTGAGTCGCCGAGGGTGTGGGCGAGTGCGGCTTCGGCGACTGCCCAGGGAGTGTCGGTTTGCTCCAAAGCCCAGGTGCGGAAGCTGGCTCTGAATCCGTGGACGGTGGCCCGCTCCGCGAGGCCTGCGTCGCGCAGGATTTTCGTGAGCGTCATGTCCGACAGGGGGCGGCCCGCCCTGAGGGGGGAGGCGAACACCAGGTCGGAGCCGTCGTGGTTGTCCTTGGCCTCGTCGAGCACTTCGAGGGCGGCGTCGCTGAGGGGCACCCGGTGCTCGGTGGCGGCCTTCATCTTGTCGGCGGGGACGCGCCACTCGCACTCGTCGAAGTCGATCTCGTCCCACACAGCGTTGCGGGCCTCTCCGGAGCGGGCCGCCGTCAACACGGCGAACCGCAGGCACAGCTTGGCCGACGCAGACGCGCCGGTGCGGTCCACCACGCCGACCGCGTCGGCCACCTCGGTGTAGGGAAGGGATCGGAAGTGGGCCTTTACGCGCGGCATGGGCGACAGAGCGCCGTCGATGACCTCGCCAGCCACGTTCACGGTTACATAGCCGTGGGCCTGGCACCAGCGAAGCACGGTGCGGATCCTCTGGCGGACCTTGCGGGCTGTCTCGGTGCGGGCCGTCCAGATCGGCTCCACACACCCCAAAACGTCGGACTGGGTGATGCGGTCCACGGCCATGTCACCGATGGCCGCAAAAGCGTGGTTCTCCAGCGACGCCCACCACAAAGTCGCAGTCCGCTCGTTGCGCCACCTTGGCCTGTTCGCCTCCCACACGATCCTCGCCGCCTCCCGGAATGTCGGCACATCGCAGCGGCGCCTGTCGGCGAGCGGATCGCGCCCGTCTGCGGCGGCCGCGCGGTGCTCGTGCGCTTTGCGGCGGGCGTCGGCCAGGCCCACCGCGGGCCAGCCGCCCAAGCCGATCTCGCGGCGGCGCCCGTCCACCGTCAGGCGCAGAACCCAGCACCTCGACCCCGATTCATACACCCGCAAAAATAATCCGCGCCCGTCATGATGCTTTCCCACACCGGCATTCTTGACTTCCACAGCGGTCAAAAGCGACATTCCCATCCCCCAATCCATCCCCCACTTTTTCGGGGATAGCCCGGTAATTGCTGAGGACAGCCTACCACTCCAAACTGACAGAAACGGTCGCTACGCTGGGAAAACAGGGATCAACTGGGACCATCGAGCAACTGCTGAGAACACCCGGAAGCGCCCACGGCAGGATTCGAACCTGCGACCCCTTGCTCCGGAGGCAAGTGCTCTATCCCCTGAGCTACGTGGGCAGTAACTGGGTGAGTATACCCAGCGGGGCGGGTCTACCATGTCTCAGTTCATGGCCGACATCCGAGTCTCCCTGGCTGATGCCCTGCATGCCGCGCTGATTGCCGCGGGGTTAGACCTGCCTGGCGACTTCCAGGTCGGGCTGGAGCGACCGGCGCGACGGGAACACGGCGACTGGTCTTCGAACGCCGCCCTGGCCATTGCCAAGGGCGCGGGGCGCAACCCCAGGGAGCTGGCTGGGGAGCTGAGCGCCTGGCTGGAGGAGAACCAGCCGGAGCATGTGGCCGAGGTGAGCGTGGCCGGCCCTGGATTCATCAACTTCCGGTTGGCTCCTAGCTGGCTGCACAGCGTGGCAAAGGAGGCAGTAGCAGCCGGTGTCGAGGGTTACGGACGCCAGAACATCGGCCAGGGCCGCACGGTGATCGTTGAGTTCGTGAGCGCCAACCCCACCGGCCCGGTTCACGCCGGACACGGGCGGGGAGCGGCCTACGGCGACGCAGTGGCCCGATTGCTGGAGCGGTGCGGCTACAACGTGCAGCGGGAGTTCTACATCAACGACCGGGGCACCCAGATGGATCTGTACGCGGCCTCTTTGGCTGCGATTCGGGAGGGCCAGCCGGTGCCCGAGGACGGCTACAACGGCCAATACATCGTCGATTGGGCTGCGGGGATGCCCTCAGATGCCGACCCCCGCCGGTGGGGGCGGCAGCGGGCGCTGGCCAACCAGCGGGAAGTACTGGGTTCGATGGCGGTCGCGTTCGACACCTGGTCGAGCGAGCAGGCCCTGGTGGACTCCGGGGCCATCGATGACGCCCTGGCCGCGCTTGACGCCGCCGGGGCCACCTACGAGTCCGAAGGAGCCATGTGGCTGCGCTCCAGCGATCACAGCGACGACAAAGACCGGGTGCTGATCAAGTCGGACGGGGAATACACCTACCTGCTGCCCGACATCGCCTACCACCGCGACAAGCTCGAACGGGCGGGATCACAGGGTTTGCTGATCAACGTGTGGGGGGCCGACCACCACGGATATGTGGCCCGGATTAAGGCGGCCATGGCCGCACTGGGCTGCGACCCCACCAGCCTGGAGGTGGCGGTGACCCAGTTGGTGCGCTTAGAGCGCGACGGCGAAGAGGTGCGGCTGTCCAAGCGCACTGGCGACCTCATCGAGTTGCGCGAGGTGATCGACGAGGTGGGGGCTGACGCCGCCCGGTTCACCTACCTGCTCCAGTCAATGGACACCACCCCGACTTTCGATCTCGCCAAAGCCGCCGCCCAGGTGATGGAGAACCCCGTGTTCTACGTGCAGATGGCTCACGCCCGGGTGTGTTCCATCGCGGCCCGGGCCCGGGCCGACGGGGTGGTGCGCCTGAGCGTCGACCAGGTGGACCTGGGTGTGCTGGTCCACGAGAGAGAGCTGGAGATCTTGCGCCAGCTCGCCACTTTGGACGAGGTGATCACCGCCGCGGCCGAAGAGCGGGCCCCGCACCGGGTTACCGCCTGGCTGCGGGAATTCGCCGCTGCGGTCCACAGCTTCTACCACGACTGCTACGTGGTGGGTTCTGGCATTCCCCCCGAGCTGACCCAGGCCCGTCTCGTGCTTATCGACGCCGCCCGGGTGGGCCTAGCCGTCGGTCTCAGCACCCTGGGCGTGAGCGCGCCTGAGGCGATGTAGAGGCTGGCAATGTCGGCGCTTCCCTCGCACCTTCTGCCCGACAACGCCTCGGTCGGCGACGACGGACGACTGTCCATCGCCGGGTGCGACGCCTTGGAGCTCGCCCGGGAGTTCGGCACCCCGCTCTTTGTGTACGACGAGGACCATGTACGGGAGCGTTGCCGTCAAGCCAGGGCTGCCTTCGCCGGATCGGTGGCCTATGCCTCCAAGGCGTTCTTGTGCTTGGCCATGGCCCGCCTGGTGCATGAGGAAGGGCTCGACCTGGACGTGGCCACCGGCGGGGAGCTGTTCGTAGCCCAGGCCGCGGGAGTGCCCGGCGACCGCTTGGTTATGCACGGCAACAACAAGTCGGCCGCCGAGTTGGCCGCGGCGGTCAATGCCGGAGTGGGCCGCATCGTGGTGGACTCGTTCGACGAACTTGACCGCCTCGACGCCCTCCACGCCACTATCGGTGTCCGCCCCAAGGTGCTGCTGCGAATCACGCCGGGAGTCGAGGCCCACACCCACGAGTACGTCACAACCGGAGTGGACGACACCAAGTTCGGCTTCACCGCCTCCACGGGGTTGGCCGACGCCGCCATCCGCCGGACCCGCCAAGCCGACTCAGTGGAGCTGGTGGGCCTGCACGCCCATATCGGCAGCCAGGTGTTCGAGCTGCGCTCCTTCCAGCGGGCAGTGGAAGTGATTGCCGGGTTTGCCCAGCCCTATGGCCTGCCCGAGCTTTCGCTGGGCGGCGGCCTGGGCGTGGCCTACGTGGAAGGGGAGTCGGCTCCTACCATCGCCGAGTGGGCCGCGGCCATCGCGGGGTCCTGTGCGTCGGCCGGCTTCACCGCCCCAGTGAGTGTGGAGCCCGGCCGAGCCCTGGTGGCCGCCGCCGCGGTCACCCTCTACGAGGTGGGAACCATCAAGGAGCTGCCCGGTATTCGTACCTATGTGTCAGTAGACGGCGGCATGAGCGACAACCCCCGCCCGGTGCTCTACGGCAGCGGCTATGAGACGTTCCTACCCCGAGCAGTCGACCGCGACCGCGACAAGACCGTGCGAGTGGTGGGCAAGCACTGCGAGTCGGGCGACTTGCTGGTGCGAGACGGCTGGGTGCCAAGTGACCTTGCGGTGGGCGACATCTTGGCTACCCCGGTGACCGGCGCCTACGGCCACTCCATGGGATCCAACTACAACAAGGTCCTGCGCCCCGCCGTGGTCTTCGCCCGCAACGGTGACGCCCGCCAAGTCGTCCGCCGCGAGACCTACGAAGACCTCCTCCGCCACGACGTCTAGTCAGCCCGCCGTGGCGATCTGGATGATCGTGGGGGAACCGTTTTGTATGAGGTAGCCGCGGCCGGGGATTGAGGGGAGGGTGGGGCGGGTAGGGAGTTGGATGGTGAACAGGTCTCCGTCAAGGGGGGTGGGCTGGAGCAGGACGCCGGTGCGGGAGAAGCGGATCTCGGCGGTCCAGTGGCCGTAGGCGGTGCGGAGGCGGTCGGCACGACCGGCGGCCACGATGTGTCGTCCGGGGCGGCTGTCAGCGGCGAGCGACTTCAGGGCGCCGTCGGGGTCGCCCATCGTCTCGGCATCATCGATCAGCACCAGGGTTGGGGGCTCGGCTAGATGGGCCGCGGCGAGTAGTTCACCGCCGTCGGCGGCCAGGTTGACATTTGGGCAGTCAGCCAGCGGCGACCCCTCATTGGCCAAGGCGATCACGTGCCCGTTGTCCGCAGTTGCCACTGCGGCCAACAGAGCCAGAGCTGCGGATCGACCCGACCGGGCTGGGCCCAGTATTAGAGCGTGCTCGCCGGTATAGAGGGTAAGCCCGGCGGGGGACAGGGTGTCGTCGCTCAAGCCAAGGGGCAGGTACCACGGGGAACCGCTCATTCGGGCGTGGTCCAAGCGGTCCGAGTTCACCACCGTGGGGAGGCACTCCACCGGCGGCGGCCCGCCGGTTTGGGGATGGGCGGCGGCCGCCCTTGCCGCCGCGGCAGCCAGCCCGCCGTCGGGCACCACCACCTGGATTTCAAGGCCCGACGGCACGGCAAACCCCCGGCCCGGTGGAAGTGTGGCCGGATCGTCCAGGGCCACACCCCATTGGCGGTATAGGGCGGGGTCGCCGAGGCGGAACACGAAGGTCTGGGGAGTGGCCACCTGGATGGCCCGGCTCACTTTGGACAGCTGGTCGGCGGCCGCGGCCACATACAGATCGACGGCAGGACCCTCGGCCCACACCCGCTCCAGCGCAACCAGCAAGGGGTGGTCGGCCACGTTGTCCAGGCTCTTGGCCAACCCGCCCCAGTTGTCGATCAGGGTCACCACTAGGGGAGGGCCGGATTCCTGCGACGTACGGCCCTGGCCCAGTCGCCGATCGAGCTCATCTTCCAATCGGCGGATGAGCCGCCGGATTCGATCGCGCTCGTCGGGGCCCACCACCGCGCCACAGTGGGACAGCTTCTCCAGCGGTGCCAGCTGGGCGGAGCCGGAGTCGATGGCGTAGAGGTGGCATTCGCTGGGAGGCCGGCGGCTGGCTAGGGAAACCGCCAACGACGCCAAAGCAGTAGTGGTTCCGCTGCCTGGGTTGCCCGCGAACAACACATTGCCGTCGCGAGGGTTCCACGCCAGGGGGTGCTGGCGCTGCCGATCGGGATCGTCGGCCAAGGCGAACACCACTTCGGGGCCGGTCATCTGATCGTGAGCATTTAGCGCCTCGAGCGAGACGAACAGAGGCAGGGGATCGGGCCAGGGCCGGCGGGGCGGGATGCCATCCCAGCAGTCCCAGGCGGCGTTTACGGCGGGAACTAACCGGGCCAGGTCGCTGGGGGTGTCGTCACCGGGGTTGGGCTCGGGCTGGGGCGAGGAGATGCCGTCGGGGGCGGGAACAACCCGAGGGCCTCGTTGGGCGGCAGTGACCCCGGTGACCAGCGCGCATTGGAACTCCACCAATTCACCGGGGCCAAAGCGGGCAAATGCCCGACCGGGCCGGTGCCGGCCGATACCCGCGGCCTCGGGACTGTCAAGGACGTCGGCCGAGTCGGCGGCGTCCAGCACTCGTAGGCCGATCCGCAGTGCGGTATTGGTGCGGATGTTGGCGCTGACGGCCCCCGCGGGGCGCTGGGTGGCCAATACCAGATGCATGCCCAGGCTGCGGCCCCGCTGGGCCACGTTCACCAGGGCGTCCATGAAGTCGGGCAGCTCGGCGGCAAGGGCGGCGAACTCGTCGATGATCACAACCAGCCGGGGCATCGGCGGCCAAAAGGTATCCGACCCGGAGTGGCCCAGTGCCCGATAGTGGGCCAAGTCGGTGGCGCCTTTGTCCCGCAGGGCTTGCTCGCGGTGGCGGAGTTCGGCTTCCAGGCAGCGCAGGGCCCGTTCGGCCAGCCGGTCGTCGAGGTCGGTCACCAAACCGACCACATGGGGCAGGGAGGCGCAGGCGTCGAACGCGCTGCCGCCCTTGTAGTCCACCAGCACAAAGATGACTTCCTCGGGGGAGTAGGTGGCAGCCAATGAAGCCACCATCGTGCGCAGCAACTCGCTCTTGCCTGACCCGGTGGTCCCGCCGACCAGGGCATGAGGGCCGTCGGCAGACAAGTCGGCCACCAGCGGTCCGAGGCCGTCGGTGCCAATGGGGGTGGCCAGGCTGTCGGATTGCTCAGCCTTCCGCCAGCGATCGGCAATGGCCTTCGACAGGGCTGATCGGTCGGATGGCTGGTCGGGGCCGTCGGTCGTGGGCAGGCCGAGGAGATCGATCAAGGAAGACCTGTCGGGAATGCCAGATTCGGCACCGGGCTGTTCGGGGTCTTCATAGCGGGCTAAGCCGCGAGCGGTGGCCCGAGCCAGACCCAAACTCATCCCGGTGGCCAGCACCGAATCGAAGGTCTCGCCCGATTGGGACAGGTCGACGGCACCCAACGCATCGCGGGCTTCGAGCACTGCGGTGGCGGTGGCGGGCAGTTGGTCGACGCTGGAGGCCAGCACGATGACCGAGACCGGCCCGGCTTCTCCCAGCAGTAGAGAGCGCAATGGCGGAGTCCGCCCGGTGGCCAAATTCTCACCGTCGGCCACCACCAGGAGCTGTGGCCAGCGGGCATCCCCCCGCCGATTCCAGGCGTGGACCAACTCGGCGGCCGTTTCCGCCGCGACATCCCGATGGTCGGCAAACAGATACGGCCGGCCGACGGACGAGTGCGAGGTGTGGGGGAGCCACGCGGTCCAGGCCCAGGCCGGAGCAGTGATCTCATCGGCGGCCACCAGCACGGCCAGATCGGCGGGGCCGTGGAAGGCCACTGCTTGGATGAGCAGCGCCCGGGCAATCGCAGTGATCGCACCGCGGGGACCCACCAGGCCGAGAAGCTTGCCCGGACCCAGATCTACAGAGATGGGCGAATCGGCCATCGGCCCGAGTTTCTCGAGCACGGAGGTCGCCTCTGCGGCCGGCTGTTGTCCGCTGGCGGCCAGTTCGGGAACGAAGGGAACGGGGCCGTGTGCCGCGACCAGCAACATGAAATCGTCGTGGCCGGGCCTTCGCTCCCATAGCCGCACGCTGGGCTGGCGGATCCGCCTGACGGCCTCGGCCAGATCAGGGTGTAGGTGGCGGCAGCGGCGGGTCTCGGCTGAGTAGGCCGCCTCGGCTGCTGCTTGGAAATCGATCAGCGAAACCTGTGCCCGTCGCCGGGATCGGCGACGCTCGACGCGGTCGCGACGGCGGTTGTCAAACCAGTTGGCTCCCATCATGAGCGGGCTGAGCAAGGCGAACAGGGCCATGTAGGGACTGTAGAGAACAGCCATCAGCGCTCCGACCAGCAGCGGACCGGCCAGTGCGGCCCAACCAAAGGTGATTGCCCGCGGCGATCGCTGTATATCTTCTGCGGGAGTCGGCAGTGGATCGGGCCTCACCGGAGGCGCCGGTCGGGGAGGGCGGTTGAAGGCGATCTTCCCCGAGGTGGTGCGCCCCAAGATGGCGGCCAGGCGAGATGGGCGGTCGTCGGGTATGTCGGAGACTTGGATCAACGCACCGCCCAGCCGAAGGGGCGAGAAGACTTCCACCTTCGTCGGCTCGTTGTCGCCTACATGAGCGAAGACCTCTCCGTCTCGGCATTCCAAGCGGGCGTGCTGGGGTCGCAGGCCAACGCCGGGCAGAGTTACGTCGGCATCAGGAGAGCGACCCAGGCTCAGTCCCTCTGAGGGAAGCAAACGGCGGTCGCCGGCGCATAGCCCCCCGACCACCTCCACAGCCTTCCCCGGTTGGTCGGGACTTGCGCCGGGGCGCACACCCACTCGGGTGCCGTCGGCCACCCCGGCCTCGTCGAGACGGCGGTCGGCTTCAATCCACTGGTCACCGACCCAGAGCCCGGCAACCGGCGGGGGCAGGCCGAGCAATTCGGCCAGATCCCCAATGTCGGTTACCAGGCCACCGACGATACTTAGCTCCCGGGTGCCTTCCGGACCCTCGTAGAGCAGACGCACGGTCTGAAGTGGCGGTGCCGGGCCAGCTGCGGACTCAAATCAAGCCGAAGGCGGCTGGCAGAGTCAGATCGAGTCGAGGGCCGAGATGGTGTTCTGGCGCTCCATGCCCACCGCGGCGGCCAACTCGGTAAGCGCATCCTGCAACTGCCCGAGAGAGGGCGACCACTGCTCGTGCCAGGTGCCCCGGAATCGTTCCGAGCGGCTGCCGGTCCAGGTGGTGCCCTCAAGAGTGGCGGCAAGGCGAGAACGGAGGTCTTCCACTTGGCCGGCGAACGCGGTGAATTGCTGCTGGAGATGGTCCATCTCCTCGGTGTTCATAGTGAGCACAGACATGTAGGGGCCTTTCGGTCGGCTGATCCCTCGGGCAGATCAGGCGGGACCTTCTTGTTAGCTTCTTGGAATGGAAATATCAAGAGATTTATTGAAAATAAATTGCTTGCAATCCAAGTTCCTGAGCCTCCTTCGCGCGAGCGGCTTCGGCGGCGGACTCAACCCGGACGGCGTCGGCATACAGCTCGTCGGCCCGGGCCTGAAGTCGGCGAGCCACCTGTTCAATCTCGTAGCGCATGCGAACCAGATGGGTGTGCTGGTGGCGGAGCCGGAGGCGGCTGGCATCGGCCGCTGCCGACTGCCACACCGCAGGTGCGTGAGCCGCCACCACTTTGTCGAGCAGGTGATCGAGCCCGACCCAGACCCGATCGACGTCAACCCGAACCTGCTCGCACGCCGCGGCCTGCCGACGCAGGTCAGCCGCCAGGGAGAACAGCTCGTAGGACATCACGTCATATCTAAACTATACGGTTTAGATTGAAAATCAATGACAACTCGACATTGACGGAAATCCCACCAATCAGGTCAGGCCCAGCCGGTACGGTGGAGAAGGTGAGCGACTCTTCCAAGACGCGAATCGGCGTGGTGAAGCAATGAGCGTTTCCTCTCGCAGGCGAATCGGCGTGGGCGTGTTGGGCTGTGGGAACGTGGGATCGGCGTTGGTCGGGCTGCTGGAGGAGCAGCGAACGGTGATCGCCAAGCGAACCGGCCTGGAACTGGACGTGGTACGGGTGGCGGTTCGCAGCGCATCCCGCGACCGCAACGTGGTTCTGGCCGACGGGGTGCTTACCACCGACCCCGCTTCGGTGGTCAGCGACCCCGGGGTGGATGTGGTGGTGGAATTGATCGGAGGGATCGAACCAGCCCGGGAGCTGGTATCGAGAGCGTTGAAGCTGGGCAAGCCAGTGGTCACCGCCAATAAGGAGTTGCTGGCCAACTACGGCGCCGATCTGTACGCCGCGGCCGACACCGCCGGGGTGGATCTGTTGTTCGAGGCCGCGGTCGGAGGCGGGATTCCCCTCATCCGCCCGCTGCGGGAGTCTCTGGCCGCCGAGCCGGTCCGCCGAGTGATGGGCATCGTCAACGGCACCACCAATTACATCTTGAGCCAGATGACCGAGCACGGCACCGGCTACCACGACGCCCTGGCCGACGCGCAGTCGTTGGGGTACGCCGAGCGGGATCCGACCGCCGATGTGGAGGGGTTCGACGCCGGGGCCAAGGCGTCCATTATCGCCACGGTGGCCTTCGGGGCCCGGGTGCTGGCCGGCAGCGTCTACCGGGAGGGCATCTCCGGCATCGGCCCCGACGATATCGCCCACGCCCAAAGGCTGGGCTACGTGATCAAGCTGCTGGCCATCGCCGAGCAGGTGGGCCAGGTGGAGGGCAAGCCCGAGCTGGCCGTGCGGGTCCACCCGGCGATGGTGCCAGGCGACCACCCGCTGGCCTCGGTTCGCGACTCCTTCAATGCGGTGTTCATCGAGGGCGACGCGGTGGGGGAGCTGATGCTCTACGGCCGGGGCGCGGGCGGGCGGCCGACAGCCAGCGCCGTGCTGGGCGACCTCATCGATGCGGCTGGCAACCGGCAACGGGGCACATGGACTCCGATCGGCACCCTGGGAGAGGCGGTCATCTGCCCCATCGATGATCTGGAGTCGGAGTACTACATCAATATGGAGGTGCTCGACCGGCCGGGGGTGCTGGCTGCGGTAGCCGGAGTGTTCGGGCGCCACGGGGTGAGCATCCGCTCGATGGAGCAGGAGGGCTTGGGCGATCAGGCCCGGCTGGTGTTCATCACCCACGAGGCAACCGAGCGAGACGTGCAGGCCACCCTGGGCGACCTCCGGGAGTTGGAATCGGTGCGGGGGGTGCCGGGTCTGCTGCGAGTGATCAGCAGGTGAAGTACATCAGCACCAGGGGACGAGCTCCGGTCCTTCAGTGCGGGCCAGGATCATGAGCGTCAAGTACATCAGCACCAGGGGACGAGCTCCCGCATTGGACTTCGGCGACGTGCTACTGGCCGGGCTGGCCGCCGATGGGGGGCTCTACGTGCCCGACCGCTGGCCAGTGCTGTCGCCCGAGGCGCTGAGCGGACGCCCCGGCCGGGGCGACTACGCCGATCTGGCCACCGAGGTGATGTGGCCGTTTGTGGACGGGGCTTATCCCCGGGCTCGGTTCGACGAGCTGGTGCGGGATGCATACGCGGGGTTCGACCATCCCGAGGTGACACCGCTGGTTGAGCTGGGCGACGGGCTGTGGCTCATGGAACTGTTCCACGGCCCGACGCTGGCCTTCAAGGACATCGCCCTCCAGCTGGTGGGGCGCCTGTTCGACGAGGAGCTGACCCGCCGGGGCGAGCAGGTAACCATCGTGGGGGCCACTTCGGGCGATACCGGGTCGGCAGCCATCGAGGCGGTGCGCGACCGGGAGAACATCCAGATCGTGATCCTGCATCCCCACGGGCGGATCTCGGAAGTGCAGCGGCAGCAGATGACCACAGTGGACAGTGCCAACGTCCACAACGTGGCCATCGAGGGGACGTTCGACGACTGCCAAGACTTGGTGAAGGCCATGTTCGCCGATTCCGCTTTTCGGGCCGAGCAGCGCCTGTCGGCGGTCAACTCCATCAACTGGGCCCGGGTAATGGCCCAAACCGTCTACTACGTGGCCGCCGCCACCCGGCCCGGCTTGGAGCAGGTGTCCTTCTCGGTGCCTACCGGCAACTTTGGCAACGTGCTGGCCGGCCATGTCGCCCGCCAGATGGGCCTGGCCATCGATCGGTTCATCGTGGCCAGCAACCGCAACGACATCTTGACCCAGTTCTTCACCACCGGTTCGATGGCTATCACCGAAGTGCATCCGACGCTGTCGCCGAGCATGGACATCCAGGTGTCGTCCAACCTCGAGCGACTGCTGTTCGAGTTGCTGGATCGCGACGGGATCCGCACCGCCGAGACGCTGGAGGACTTCCGCCAAACTGGCCAGATGCAGATCGACTACCGAATCTCCGCCGACCTGCACCGGGAATGGTGCGGGGTTCGGGTGGACGATGCCGAGACCACCTCTACCATCGCCGATCTCTACCGCGAAACCGGCATGGTCATCGACCCCCACACGGCGGTAGGCCTGGCCGCCGCCCGTCGAATCCGCCGCGGCTCAGACGGACCGATAGTCGTGCTGGCAACCGCCCACCCGGCCAAGTTCGGCGATGCGGTGGAGGCGGCTATAGGCGAGTGCCCTCCAATGCCGCCCGCTCTGGCCGAGTTGGCCGACCGCCCCGAGCGCTGTGAGCGCTTGCCCAACGACTTGTCGGCGGTGAAAGCCCATGTTGCCCACTGCTCGGGTCATGCCTCCCAATAGCCGTCGACCCAAGATGATCTGGCAGAATCGGGCGTCGTGAAGTACGTCGTGTGCTTAGCCCTCCCGCAGCGCTGCCTGACAGAGCAAGAGAGCCATTCTCCGTGAAGTACGTCGTGTGCATTCCTGATGGGTGTGCCGATCTGCCGGTACCCGAACTGGACGGGGCCACGCCGTTGGAGGCGGCTCACACCCCGGTTCTCGACGCTCTGGCCGCCCGGGGGCAGGTGGGGCTGGCCGAAGTCATCCCCCCGGGCATGCCGGCGGGCAGCGATGTGGGGAATATGTCGATCTTCGGATATGACCCCGCCTGCTACCACACGGGGCGCTCGCCCATCGAGGCCGCCGCGCTGGGCCTAAGCCTCACCCCCGATGAGGTGGCCTACCGCTGCAACCTGGTCACGGTGACCGACGACGGGATCATGGCTGACTTCTCCGGCGGGCACCCCGACTCAAACCGGGCCGCCGAGGTGATCGCCGCGTTGGACGACGAGCTCGGCGGCGAGGTCAGCTTCCACGCCGGCGTCCAGTATCGCCACACAATGATTGCACCGGCCGAGTGGGCCGACGCAGTGTGCACTCCGCCCCACGAACTCTCCGATCAGCCGGTGGTGGGTCCCCAAGGACCAGCCGGCCCCAAACTGGCCGCACTGGAAGAGGCCTCTCAGGCAGTGGTGAGCCGGTTCGACTTGAAGGCCAATCGGATCTGGCTGTGGGGGCAGGGCTCCCAGCCAGAGATGCCCTCATTTCGGGAGATGCACGGGGTGACGGCTGGAATGGTCAGCGCGGTCGACCTGGTGCGGGGTATCGGGACCCTCACCGGCATGACCGTGGCCGACGTGCCCGGGGCCACCGCCTGGTACGACACCAACTACGAGGGCAAGCGGGACGCTGCCCTAGACGGGCTGGCCGCCGGCGCCGATCTGTACGTAATCCATGTGGAGGCCAGTGATGAGGCCGGACACGAGGGCAACGTGGCCGAAAAGCTCAGGTGTCTAGAGAACTGGGATCGGCGCATCCTGGCCGGGCTGGTGGAAGGCCTGGACAAGATGGGGCCGTGGCGCCTACTGCTGCTGCCCGACCACGCCACGCCGTTGACGCTTCGGGGCCATACCGACGACCCGGTTCCCTACCTGATGGTGGACTCGGAGATCAACGGCCCCGGCGGCGTCTACACCGAACAGGGCGCCGCCTCAGCCGAGGTGGTGCCCGGCCACCACCTCATGGCGAAGCTGTTGGAATAGTCGGCAAAAGACCGGGAATGTTGCCAGTGGCGGCAGTTTGCGATATTCTTCGGTTCGTTGGGACTGCCGAATTGCTAGCAGTCCTACGGGAAGCCCTCTGACCGCTCGGTCGATTTCGACATTGCTTTTGTCAGCGTCCCGGTGGTTAATGGCTGCTCGAACCATGCCGACCGCACTCGCGGACGGCGCGCCGAACAACAAGAAGTGCTCTCAGTTGTGGCATTTCAAGGGAGAAACGAGTGCCTCTCAGTTGTGGCATCTCAAGGGAGTCATGAGTGTACCTCAGCTGTGGCATTTCAAGGGAGAAACGTGAGCGTAGAGACCACTGAGCTGTCTCGGTCCAAACTTCAGCGCAAAGACCGGGCGCAGCTTCAGATCATCGCCAGGGCCATGGGCGGACGCCCAGACGCAAGAGCCCGCAAAGCAGACATCGTGGACATGATCCTCGATCTTGCCGGCATCGGCGCCGACGGCGACGGCCAGGCTGCGCCCGACTCGGCCGGAAACGGGGCCGCCCCCGTTCAAGCGACGAGCGCCGACGGCGGGGGAGAGACGAAGGACGAGGCCGCGGATGAGGCCGAGCCGGTTGAAGCCGCGCAAGCCGAGCCCTCAACCACCGATGATACGGAAGCCCAGCAAGAGAAGCCGGACGAAGAGGCCGCCGCCGAAGAGGCCGCCGCCGAAGATACTGCCGACAGCGACCGCTTAGAAAAGGACCGCGGAGAGCGTCAGAACCGGGATCGCCAAGACCGGCCCCGCCAAGACCGGGATCGCCAAGACCGGCCCCGCCAAGACCGGGATCGCCAAGATGGGGATCGCCAAGACCGCGGGGATCGCCAAGACCGGCCCCGCCATCAAGACGACCAGCCCGAGGCCGGCAACCGCCGCCGCCGCCGGGGCCGGGGCCGCAACGATCGAGACCGGCCGGAGGAGCCCTGGGAGGGTGACCCCATAGCCATCTCCGGCTATCTGGACCTGAGGGACGACGGCTACGGCTTCTTGCGGATCAAGGGCTTCCACCCCAGCAAAGAAGACGCCTACGTGTCGGTCAAGCAGGTTCGCCAGTTCGGACTGCGCAAGGGCGACTACATCACCGGCGGCTGCCGGCCGGCCACCCGCAACGAGAAGAACCCGGCCATCCTGCACATCGACAGCGTCAACGGGCAGCCGCCCGAATCGGTCAAACAGCGGCCCAAGTTCGAGGATCTCACTCCGCTGTTCCCCGATCAGAATCTGCGGCTTGAGCGAGTCGACGACCCGTCCAACATGACTTGTCGGATCATCGACCTCCTGTCGCCCATCGGCAAGGGCCAGCGCGGCCTGATCGTGTCGCCCCCCAAAGCGGGCAAGACAACCATCATGAAGGAGATCACCCGGTCCATCGAGCTCAACAATCCCGAGGTGCACCTACTTGTGCTGCTGGTGGACGAGCGGCCTGAGGAGGTCACCGACATGCGGCGCTGGCTGCTGCGGGGCGAGGTGGCTGCGTCCACGTTCGACCGTCCGGCCGATGAGCACACCCATGTGGCAGAAATGACCATCGAGCGGGCCAAGCGCATGGTAGAGCGGGGCGAGGACGTGGTGATCATGCTCGACGGCATCACCCGACTGTCGAGGGCGTACAACCTGGCCGCTCCGGCCACCGGTCGCATCATGTCCGGCGGCATCGACACCGGCGCCCTGTATCCCCCCAAGAAGTTCTTCGGGGCGGCCCGCAACGTGGAGGAGGGCGGCTCGCTCACCATCCTGGCCACCGCGCTGGTGGAGACCGGATCCCGCATGGACGAGGTGATCTTCGAGGAGTTCAAGGGCACCGGCAACATGGAGCTGCGCCTCGACCGGCACATCGCCGAGCGGCGCATCTACCCGGCCATCAACGTCGACGCCTCTTCGACTCGCCACGAGGAGCTGCTGTTCGAGCGCCGCCAGCTTCAGCAGGTGTGGAAGCTGCGCCGGGTGCTCAACGGCCTCTCCAACGACGGCAACGGAGGCGGGGCAGCCGGCTTGGAGCTGTTGATGGACCGCCTGCGGACTTTCCCCAACAACGCCGCGTTCCTGGAAGAAGTGGCAAAGGGCCCCGCCGGAGTGTGAGGCTAGGAGGAGCATGAAGCCTGATATCCATCCCGAGTACCGCATGGTGGTGTTCCAGGACACCTCCGCGGGCACGTCCTTTCTGACCCGGTCCACTATCGAGACCACCGAGACCGTGGAGTGGGAGGACGGCAACGAGTACCCCTTGGCCAAGGTGGGGATCTCCAGCGCCAGTCATCCATTTTTCACCGGACAGATGACCATTGTGGACACCGCCGGTCGGGTGGAGCGCTTCGAGCGCCGCTACGGGCAGCGCAAGCGCTCGTCCAAATAGCACTGCATCTGCGCTGCTCCTCCTGTTCTATTCCCGTTCCCAACCCTGCCCAGCGGTAGCTTGAAGGCATGGAAGGGAACTCTGCCTATGAGGAGATAGAGGCGGAGTTCAACGCGCTCGAGGAGCAACTGGCCAACCCGGCACTGCTGGCCGATCGGGATGGCTATACCGCCGTGGCTCGGCGATACAAAGAGCTGGAGGCCAAGGCCGTCCGCATTCGGGAGCTGCGGGGTCATCAGGACGACATCGAGGCGGCTACCGAGATGCTGGCCGAAGCCGACGCCGATGATCGGGAATTGCTGGATGCAGAGATCGAGACCGCGGCCGCGGCCGCTGATGGGCTGGAAGCCGAGCTGGCTGAGCTGATGGCCCCGAGAGACCCCAATGACGGCAAGAACGTGATTGTGGAGATCAAGGGCGCCGAGGGGGGAGAGGAGGCCAACCTGTTCGCTCGGGACCTGTTCGACATGTACCAGGCCTTCGCCGGGCAGAACCGCTGGGAGCTGGAGATGATGAACGCCCAGAGCTCCGACATGGGGGGCTACACCGACGTGGTGTTCATGCTGCGGGGCAACGACGTGTGGCGCAAGATGAAGTACGAGGGCGGCCCCCACCGGGTACAGCGGGTGCCGGTAACCGAGTCGCAGGGCCGGGTGCACACGTCGTCGGCCACCGTGTCGGTGCTGCCCGAAGCCGAGGAAGTAGAGGTTCAAATCGACGAGAAGGACCTCCAGGTCGACGTCTACCGGTCGTCGGGGCCGGGAGGCCAGTCGGTGAATACCACCGACTCCGCGGTCCGCGTCACCCACAAGCCCACCGGGATGGTGGTGTCGATGCAGGACGAGAAGAGCCAGCTCCAGAACCGCAACAAGGCGATGGCCGTACTGCGGGCCCGGCTGCTCCAGGCCGAGCAGCAGCGCCGCCAAGACGAGTTGTCGGAGCAGCGCCGAGGCCAAGTGGGCGGCGGGGGCCGTTCGGAGAAGATCCGCACCTACAACTTCAAGGAGAACCGGGTCTCCGACCATCGCATCGGCCTGACCCTGTACAAGCTGGATCGCATCCTGGCCGGGGGTTTGGACGAGGTGGTGGATGCCCTGGCCGAAGCCGAGCGCCAGGACATCTTGGTCGGGTCGTGAGCTTGGCGGCGGAGCCGGTCACTTGGGGCGATGTGGCCTTCGAGGCCGCCCACCGCCTCCGAGAGGCCGGGGCCGCCGATGCGCAGGCCCAGGTGCGACGACTCGTGGAGCAGGCGTCAGGGTATGAGGGCGGCGAGTACTACGTCGGCCTGACCAAGGCGGCCACCCAGCGGCAGTTGGCCTACCTCGACTCGATGCTGGCCCGCCTGCAGGCCGGAGAGCCGTTGCAGTATGTGCTCGGGCGCTGGGGATTTCGAGGGCTGGACCTGATGGTGGGCCCCACGGTGCTCATTCCCCGCCCCGAGACGGAGACGCTGGCCGGGCTGGCCATCGCCGAGCTCTCCCGCCGCGATCCGCCCGGCGGCGTAGTAGTGGACCTGGGCACAGGCAGCGGGGCGGTGGGGCTGGCGGTGGCCGCAGAGTGCGAGACGGCCCGCGTGGTGCTCACCGATGTGTCGTCCGATGCACTGGGTGTGGCCCAGGCCAACTTGGCCGGATTGGGCCGGGCCGCGGTGCGGGTGTCGATCTGGCAGGGGTCGTGGTTCGATGCCCTGCCCCAGTCGCTGGTCGGAATGGTGGACGTGGTGGTGAGCAACCCGCCGTATGTGCGCGACGACGAGGCGCTGCCTGCGGACGTGGCCGACTGGGAACCGGCACTGGCCCTGCGGGGCGGTCCCGACGGGCTGGACGGCGCCCGCCAGATTTTGGCCGACGCCGTCAAGTGGCTAAATGCCAGGGGGTCGGTGCTGCTGGAACTGTCCCCCGACCAGATGGACGGGGCCGCGGGCATCGCGATGGCCCAAGGGCTGACCGTAGAGGCGGTCCACTCTGATCTAGCCGGCCGAAACCGAGTGCTGCAATGCCGAAGCCAGTGAGCATGGGCGGCCCCGCCGAGTTGATGGAAATGGCCACCACCGAGCTGCGGGCGGGCCGGGCGGTGATCATCCCTACCGACACGGTGTACGGGCTGGCCGCCCTGCCGGAGCATGTCGACCTGCTGTTCGAACTCAAACAGCGCCCGCTCGACAAAGCGGTGGCCATCCTGGTGGCCCGCCCGGCCGACGCCGAACAGATGTTCAATCCGCTGCCCGCCACTCGTCGGCTCATGGAGGAGTTCTGGCCAGGGGCTCTCACCATCGTCCAAGAAGGCTGCGGTGTGCGCTGTCCCGACCACTCCCTGGTGCAGGCCCTGGCCTCGGAGGTCGGCCCGATAGCCACCACCAGCGCCAATCTGAGCGGCCAGCCCACCCCCAACACCGCTGCCGAAGCCGCCGCCGCATTCCCTGCTGTGGAACTGGTGATCGACGGCGGCCGGCTCCAGGCTCCCGCATCCACCGTCGTCGAGGTGACCGAGGATGGTTTCTCCATCCTCCGCCAGGGGGCCATTGTGGTTGATGGGGTTGCAGAATGAACCGGCCCGAGAGCCTCACTTCTCGAGGCCGCAAAACCAATTTGGCCCTGCTGATAACGCTGGCATTGGTTTTGATAACCGGTGGTGCCTCCTTTTTGCTCGGTAGTTCCTCCACGGCGTGGCTCGTGACCTTGCACGGCGTGCTCGGCTTCGTCGTCCTGGTTCTGGCCCGCCCCAAGTCACCGGTTGTGCAACGCGGCCTCAGTCGCCATCGCCCCAATCGCTTTGCCTCTGTGGCACTCGCCGCGATGGTCACCGGTGCGCTGATCACCGGTCTGATCCACACCCTCGATGTCTGGGAGCCGTTCGGCCTGTGGTCGCCCATCGGCCTGCACGTCATCTTCGCCATCGGCGCCGTGCCACTGGCGATGTTGCACGTGGTGACCCGTCCTCAGCGAGTCCGCCCGATAGACCTGTCGCGGCGCACGTGGCTTCAAGCGCTGGGAGTGGCCGGGATCGCTTTCGGGCTCCGCTCGGTTTTCGACCGGTGGGCTGCGGCCGACCGGCGCTTTACCGGCTCCCATGAAGTGGGCTCGGGCCAGCCCCGGCAGATGCCGGTGGTGCAATGGTTCAGCGACTCGCCCCCTCACATCGACCCCTCCGACTGGGTGCTCCGACTCCGGGGCTCGGTACACCGAGACATCGACTACCAGGAGCTTGCTGCCCACACCACTGCCAAGGAGGCAACGCTGGATTGCACCAACGGTTGGTACAGCACGCAGGACTGGACCGGTGTCATGCTGTCCGACCTTCTCGGTCCGGGCGCCACTGGACGCAGCCTGGAGGTGCGCTCGGCCACCGGTTACACCCGCCGCTTTCCCCTCGGCGACGTCGACAAGATGATGTTGGCCCATCAGCTAGGCGGAGTGCCGCTGTCGCGCGGTCACGGCGCCCCCGCCCGACTGGTGGCCCCTGGGCGGCGGGGACTCTGGTGGGTGAAGTGGGTGATCGAGATCAGGACCAGCGACCGCCCATGGTGGCTGCAATCGCCGATCTCGTTTACATAGTGGGGGAAGATCGCAGTAAAGAGTCATCAAACAGGCCGCGGGCTGGGTAGATTGGCCCTTATGGCGCGAATCGCCGCCGGGGCCGACCACGCTGGGGTGCAGTTGAAGGATGTGCTGGTGGCCCATTTGCGGGAATTAGGACACGTGGTCATCGACTGCGGCACCCATGGCCTCGATCGAGTGGACTATCCCGATTTCGGCGAGGCGGTAGCCCGCAAAGTGGCCGCTGGCGAGGCGGAGATGGGCCTCTGCGTGTGCGGCACCGGCATTGGGATTTCCATGGCCGCCAACAAGGTGCCCGGAGTGCGGGCGGCCACCGTGCACGACGTGACCTCGGCCCGTTTGACCCGGGAGCACAACGACGCCAACGTGATCTGCCTGGGAGAGAGGCTGATCGGCGCCGAGGCAGCCCGGGAAGCCCTGGACACCTTCCTGGGAGCAACCTTCGAAGAAGGACGCCACATTCCCCGAGTGGCCAAGATCGATGCCCTGTTGCCCAAAGAAGAGGTAGCCCCGTGATGTGGCCCGATAGCAGCGACGACCCCGTATTCGACATGGTCCGACGGGAGGTGGAGCGCCAGAACACCACCGTGCAGCTCATCGCCTCGGAGAACTTCGCCTCGCCTGCGGTGCTGACGGCTACCGGCTCGGTGCTCACCAACAAGTACAGCGAGGGCTATCCCGGTCGCCGCTACTACGGCGGCAACATGGTGATCGACGAGGTGGAGTCGATCGCCCGAGAGCGGGCCACCGCCTTGTTCGGAGCCGACCACGCCAACGTGCAGCCCCACTCGGGGGCCAACGCCAATGTGGCCGCCTACCTGGCCGTGCTGGAGGCGGGCGACACGGTGCTGGGGATGAGCCTGGACCACGGCGGCCACCTCACCCACGGCTCCCCGGTCAACATCAGCGGGCGCACCTACCGGTTTGTGGCCTACGGAGTCACCCCCAGCGATGAGCGCATCGACTACGACCAGGTGCGAGACTTGGCCCTCGAGCACCGGCCCAAGCTGATCGTGGCCGGCGCCACCGCCTATCCCCGGATCATCGACCCCGCGCCGTTCCGCTCCATTGCCGACGAGGTGGGCGCCCTGTTCATGTTCGACGCGGCCCATATCGCCGGGCTGATCGCCGGCGGCGTGCACCCCAATCCTGTCCCTTACTCCGACATCGTCACCTTCACCACCCACAAGACGCTGCGCGGCCCTCGGGGCGGCGCCATCCTGTGTACCCAGGATCTGGCCCCGGCCATCGACAAAGCTCTGTTCCCTGGGCTCCAGGGTGGGCCCTTAGAGCATGTGATCGCGGCCAAGGCGGTGGCTTTCGGCGAGGCCGCCACTTCCGAGTTCGCCGACTACGCAGGCCGCATCGTAGAGAACAGCGGAGCGCTGGTGAAGGCGCTGGCCGAGGAGGGGTTCCGTTTGGTGTCGGGTGGCAGCGACAACCACCTGCTGCTGGTGGATCTGCGGGCCTTCGACGATGAGCTCACTGGCAAAATAGCCCAGGAGGTGCTCGACCGAGCGGGAATCACCCTGAACAAGAATACCGTGCCCGACGATCCTCGCTCGCCATTCGTTGCCAGCGGGGTGCGGATCGGCACACCGGCCACTACCACTCAGGGCATGGGCCCGGCGGAAATGGACCTCATCGCCGCCTTGATCGGTCGGACCCTGCGCCAGCGCGACGACGAGGGCGCAGTGGTCGACGTCCGCTCGGAGGTCTCTGACCTCTGCCAGCGTTTTACCCCCTATTCACTGGCCGGATAGGCGTCGCAAAGGGCCCCTCCCACCGCCATGGCCCCCGATCTCGACAGCTATCTCATCGTCTTCGCCGTAGCTGCGGGGGTCACGCTCGTGGCCACGCCAGTACTGCGCCGGATGAGCGAGCGCTGGGGCCTCATGGTGGAGCCCGATGCCCGACGAGTCCACGAGCGCTCCACCGCGGTACTAGGCGGGGTGGCCATGTTCATCGGCTTTTTGTCGGCCATGGGCACGGCCTGGCTGATAAGCGACTTCGATGTGGTGTTCGCCACTGCCTCGGAGCCGGCGGGCATCGTGGTCGCCGCGCTGGTGATGATCGCGTTCGGCACCTACGACGACGTGAGGGAGATGTCAGCGCCGGCCAAAGTGGCCTCAATGGTGCTGGCCGGCAGCATCCTGTCATTCGCCGGGGTGACCGTGCTCAATCTGAGACTGCCGGTGCTGGATGCGCTGATCCTGTCCCAAGACCTGGCATTCGTGGTCACGGTGCTGTGGCTGGTGGCCATCGCCAACGCCATCAACCTTATCGACGGCCTGGACGGGCTGGCCGCGGGCATCGTGGCCATCGCCGGGCTCACGTTCTTCGTGTACTCCATAAAGCTCACCGATGAAGAGGTGCTTTTGCCCAACAACATCGGGCCGCTGGTGGCGATCATTGCCAGCGGGGTGGCGGTGGGCTTTTTGCCCCAGAACTTCCATCGGGCCCGCATCTTCATGGGCGACGGCGGGGCGCTGTTTCTGGGCACGCTGCTGGCCGCCTCCACGGTCTCGGTGGGGGGGCGCAGCAGCGAGCCGTTCGCCGGCCAGACCTACTTCCTGTTCGCCCCCATGCTCATCCCGCTCATCATCCTGGCGGTGCCGGTGGTGGACGTGCTATGGGCGGTGCTGCGGCGGACTCGGGCCCGCACCAGCATCACTGCTCCGGACAAGGAGCACCTGCACCACCGGCTGATGAGTCTGGGCCACGGCCATCGTCGAAGCGTGCTGATCTTGTGGCTGTTCACCGCCTTGATGTCGACGCTGGTGCTGTATCCCACCTATACCGGGGAGGGAGAGGTGATCATTGTCCCCGTCGCCGCGGCGCTGGTGTTGCTGCTCTACACCGTCTTCCATCCCATCCTGCGCCGCCGCACCCCGTGATCGGGCCTCATCAGCTTTGCGGGCAGCCAGCCTGATGATTTGGCCTCGTAGCGTGGTTCGCGAAACCATTTTGGCCAGGCCAGACCACTCGACATAGGGACCCAACCTGTGCCAACTGCAATGACGCAGAATCGCCAACAATACAACCGTCAGAGCGCGGGGGACGCCCTATCCATCGCCTTCGAGTTGGTGGCCACCCCGGCGGTGTTCGGCTTCTTCGGATGGCTCATCGACCGCGCCCTCGACACACAGCCGATCTTCACTTTGGTCTTGTGCCTGTTGACTGCTTCCTACACGTCGTGGAAGGCCATGAGGGCCTACAGCGACCGGATGGAGGCCTACGACCGCAACCTGCCCAGCCGGCGGGGCGACTCAGGTTCAGCGATCGCCGATGGCTGAGCAGCCGCCAACGATGGGCGAGGAGGCTCCCGAACGGGCCCTGGCCCAAGACATCGTTCGCCGGGGGTTGATCGGCGGTCCGGTGCTGGTTGGAGTATGTGCTGGGGTGTGGGGGTTCGACGGCCTGTGGTCGAGCGGCTATGCCCTCGGGCTGATCCTGGTCAACTTCTGGCTGGCTGCCTCGCTGATCACCTGGTCAATGCGGATTTCGCCCACCATGCTCATGGCCGGAGTGATGGGCGGCTACTTCATCCGCCTGGGGATTCTCACCGGGGCCTATTTCCTGGTGAGAAATACCGGATGGTTTGAGGCTCTGCCGTTTGTCATCACGCTGGTCGCGGCCCATATTGTTCTGCTGGTTTGGGAGACCCGATACGTCTCCATGTCCCTCGCTTATCCCGGCTTGAAACCGCAAGGAGCCACTCAGTGAACGTGTTTGCCCTGGACTTTCCCCCGGTCTCGCACCTGTTCGTATGGCCCGACTTCTTGTTCACCGACACGCCGGTGGCCCTCAACAAGACCGGGTTGATCTATGTCGCCGCGATGGTGCTCACCGCTGGCCTGTTCTGGGCTGCGGGGCGACGGCGGGCACTGGTGCCCACTGGGGCACAGACGGTGGCCGAGGCAGGGATCGATTTCGTCGAGAACAGCATCATCATGCAGACCATCGGCCCCGACGGCCGCCGGTACCTGCCCTTTTTGACCACGCTGTTCTTCTTCGTCTTCTTCAGCAACATCTTCGAGGTCATCCCGTTCATCCAGTTCCCGGCCAACTCCCGCATGGCCATCCCCTTGGCCCTAGCGCTGGTGGTGTGGGCCATCTACCACGTGGTGGGCATCCGGGCCCAGGGCTTCTACCACTATTTCAAGGGCGCTCTGTTCCCACCGGGAGTGCCCAAGTTGCTCTACATCTTGGTGGCACCCATCGAGCTGCTCCAGATCCTGTTGATCCGACCGCTGTCGTTGGCCATCCGGCTCTGGGCCAACATGGTGGCCGGCCACTTGCTGCTGGTGACCTTCGCGGTGCTGTCGGCCGCCTTATGGGGAACCCTCTACGTGCCCGCGGTGCTACCGTTTGCCGCCCTCATCCTGCTCACCGCCTTCGAGATCTTCGTCTCGGCCCTTCAGGCCTTCATCTTCACCATTCTCACCGCCGTGTACATCGGCGGATCCCTACACCCCGAGCACTAGGAGACACGTACCTTGCTTGCACTGATATCCACCATCCTTGCCCAGTTGACCGGAGACGGTGAAGCGGGCCTGAGCGCCATCGGCGCGGGGCTCGGCTACGGCCTTGCCGCCATCGGCCCCGGCGTCGGGATTGGCATCGTGGTGGGCAACGCCATCACAGCCATGGCCCGTCAGCCCGAGTCGGCTGGCGTGGCTCGGACCACGATGTTCTTGGGCATCGCCTTCACCGAGGCGCTGGCCCTCATCGGATTCGTCGTCTTCATCCTCCTTCTGCCATGAGCAAGCGGCTTTGGGCCGCGGCTGCCGTGGTGGTGGCCGCGGTCGCGCTGAGCGCGTCGGCAGCCGGCGCTGTCGGGGAGACGGTGGGCTCCTGCATCTTCGACGAGCTGGGTGAAGCCCAGTTCGAAGGCATCGAGGGTGACGGCTTCACTGCGGTCAAGGAACTGAAGACCCAGTACAAGGCCGGCGACAAGCACGCCAAGGAACTCAAGGAAGACTTCGAGAAGGATCTCGAGGGCTGCCTGGAGGCGCCCAACCCGATCATCCCGGAAGTCACCGAGATCATCTGGGGCGGGGCGGCGTTCGTGGTGCTGTTAGCTCTGATGAAGTGGAAGCTGTTCCCGGTGGTGAAGAACCTCATGGAGCAGCGCACCCAGCGGATCCAGGACTCCCTCGACGACGCCGACCGGGAGCGGGCCGAGGCCGCCGAGGTCAGGGCCCGCTACGAAGCGGAGCTGGCCGACGCCAAGGCCGAGGCTGCCCGGCTCGTGGACGAGGCCCGTGATCAGGCCGCCTCCGTGCGAGCCGACCTCCAGTCTCGGGCCGAGGCCGACATCGCCGACATGCGGGAGCGGGCCGCGGCGGACGTTGAGGCGTCCAAGCGCCAAGCCATCGCCGACTTGCAGTCCGAGGTGTCCGACATCGCCCTCGGCGCGGCCGAAGCGGTGCTGGGCCGCAGCCTGGAAGACCCGGAGATGCAGCGCCAGCTGGTCGACGATTACATCGCCAGCGTAAGCGCTGGCCAGGACTGAGCCAATGGCCGAGCGATCTGCCAGCTACGCCGACGCCGTGGCCGCAGTGGCCCGGGCCGAGGGCAACCTCGATGTGGTGTCTGACGAGCTCTTCCGCGTTGCTCGGGCGCTGGAGGGCTCCGACGAGCTGCGAATGACGCTGTCCGATCGGCAAGTCCCTGCCGCTCGCCGCCAGCAGATCGTGGAAGACCTGCTGGGCGGTCAGGCGTTGGAGACCACCACCGCGGTGGTGTCCATGATCGTGGCCGCGGGGCGGTCGTCCGATCTGATCGGCATCGCCCGGGAGGCGGTGGAGATCAACGCCCGCGACCGGGGCCGCTCGGTGGCCGAGGTGCGCACTGCGGTGGCGCTGACCGATGACCAGTCCGGACGGCTGTCAGCCGCGCTGAGCGCGGCGACCGGCCATCAGGTGGACATAAAAGTGATCGTCGATCCCAGCATCATGGGCGGCGTGGTGGCCACCATTGGCGACGAGGTGATCGACGGATCGGTGCGCCACCGTCTGAGCCAGCTTCGGGACACCTTCTAATGGCATTTGGTGAAGCATGACGTCGTCAAATGGACAAGAGAAGTAGTCCCGTGCACACGAGTTTGATGAACGTTTCTTACCGAGGAGAGCAATGGCAGAGCTGACCATCGACACTGGCGCTATCGCCGAGGCCATCCGCCGCAACTTGGAGGGGTTCCAACCCGAGGTTGAGCTGGCCCAGGTGGGTCGGATCACCGAGGTGGGCGACGGCATCGCCCGCATCTCCGGGCTGCCCGGCGCGGCAGTGAACGAGATGCTGGAGTTCGAGAACGGGACAATTGGCTTGGCCCTGAATCTCGACGAGGATTCCATTGGCGCGGTGGTGCTCGGCGAAGTGGACGAGATTGAAGAGGGCCAGGCCGTCCGCTCCACCGGCGACATCCTGTCGGTTCCGGTGGGCGACGCGCTTTTGGGCCGGGTGGTGAACGCCCTCGGCGAGCCGGTGGACGGCAAGGGTCCCATCGTGGGCGCCGAAACCCGCCGCATGGAGGTGCAGGCCCCCGGCATCACCGGTCGCAAGCCGGTGCATGAGCCGATTCAGACCGGCATAAAGGCCATCGACTCGCTCATTCCCATCGGCCGCGGCCAGCGGGAGCTGATCATCGGCGACCGCAAGACGGGCAAGACCACCGTGGCCATGGACACCATCTTGAACCAGAAGGGCCAAGGGGTGAAGTGCATCTATGTGGCCATTGGCCAGAAGGCCTCAACCGTGGCCCAGGCGGTGGCCACGCTGGCCGAGCGGGGCGCCATGGAGTACACGGTGGTGGTGGTGGCCCCGGCCTCCGACCCGGCGCCGTTCAAGTACTTGGCCCCCTACGCCGGCTGCGCCATGGGCCAGCACTGGATGGACAACGGCGGTCACGCCCTCGCGGTGTACGACGATCTGTCGAAGCAGGCCGAGGCCTACCGTCAGATGGCGCTGCTGTTGCGCCGCCCACCCGGTCGGGAGGCCTATCCCGGCGACGTGTTCTACCTGCACAGCCGGCTGCTCGAGCGGGCGGCCAAGCTGAGCGACGATCGGGGAGCGGGCTCGCTGACCGCGTTGCCCATCATCGAGACCAAGGCCGGCGACGTATCGGCCTACATTCCCACCAACGTGATCTCCATCACCGACGGGCAGATCTTCTTGCAGGATGACCTGTTCAAGTCGGGGGTGCGGCCCGCAGTCGACGTGGGCATTTCGGTATCCCGGGTGGGTTCTGCCGCTCAGATCAAGGCCATGAAGACCGCGGTGGGCACGCTCAAGGCCGACCTCCAGCAGTTCCGCGAGCTGGAGGCCTTCGCCGCCTTCGGCTCCGATCTCGACGCTGTGTCCCAAGCCCAGCTCGACCGGGGTTACCGCCTCACCGAACTGCTCAAGCAGGGCATCCAGACGCCCATGCCGGTGGAGGAGCAAGTGGTGTCGCTGTACGCCGGAACCCGGGGCTACCTCGACACTATCCCCATCGAAGACGTGGCCCGCTTCGAGTCGGAGTTGTTGGAATGGGTCCGGACCCGCAACGCCGGCCTGATGTCTGCTGTGGTGGATTCCGGAGCAGTGGACGAAGAGGCTTTGGAGGCCGCGGTTTCGGCCTTCGCCGCCCAGTTCGAGTCGTCGGACGAGCCCGAGGGCGATGAGCCCGATGCTGAGGCCCAGGCCGATGCTGAGGCCGGGGTGGTGGATGCCGACCACACCTTGCCAGAGACCGACATTCAGCGGCCCGAGGAAGACTGATCTATGCCGGGTGGTCAGGAAAGGGCACTTCGTCGACGCATCTCGTCGGTGCAGTCCACCAAGAAGATCACCCGTGCCATGGAGCTGATCGCCGCCACCCGGGTGGTCAAGGCCCAGCAGCGGGCCCACGCCGCCCGGCCCTACTCGACCAAGCTCACCAGCGTCATCGAGGACGTGGCCGCGGGCGGCGCCGAGGCCTCCCACCCGCTGCTGGAGCGGCGGGATCCGGTGCGCCGGGTGGGATTCGTGGTCATCACCTCCGACCGGGGGTTGGCCGGTCCCTACAACAGCTCGGTGATCAAGGCCGCCGAGCGGGAGCTGATGGACGCCCAGACCAAGGGTCGGGACTACTCGCTCATGCTCATCGGCAAGAAGGGCCAGGATTATTTTCGGTTCCGCAACTACCGGATCGACGAGGCCTTCACCGGCATGAGCGACACCCCTACCTACGAGGACGCCCGCCAAGTGGCTGAGATCGTGGCCGACCGGTTCGAATCAGGCCACATCGACGAAGTGATCCTGGCCTACATGGAGTTCTTCACCATCGGCACCCAGCGGGTGGCGGTGCGGCGCTTTCTGCCGCTGGAGAGCATCGACGTGATCGCCGCCGCCGGAGCCGGCGAGCTGCGGTCTGCCTTCGAGTTCGAGCCCTCCCCCGAGGGAGTGCTGGAGTCGCTGCTGCCCCGGTATGTGGAGTCGCGGCTGTTCTCGGCCCTGTTGGACGCGGCCGCCTCCGAGCACGCCAACCGCCAGCGGGCCATGAAAGCGGCCACCGACAACGCCGAGGAGCTGATCACCAAGCTCACCCGGGCCATGAACCGGGCCCGCCAAGACGCCATCACCACCGAGATCATGGAGATCGTCGGCGGTGCCGAAGCCCTTAAGGATGAGGACGATGACGGCGAAATCGCCGAGCTCCTCGCCACCGCCAACCAGTAGGAGTAGGAAAACAGATGTCGGAGAACCTCAAAGACGGCCGGGTTGTCGCTATTGCCGGCCCGGTCATCGACGCCGAGTTCCCCCCGGACGCACTGCCGGAGATCAACACCGCCCTGGAGTTCGATGTGAACGTCGACGGGGAGACCGTGACCGTGAAGGCCGAGGTGGCCCAGCAGATCGGTGATGGACGGGTGCGAGCCATCGCCCTCAAGCCCACCGACGGCCTCACCCGGGGCACGGCGGTGCGCAACACCGGCCAAGGAATGACCGTGCCGGTGGGCGACGTGACCCTGGGCCACGTGTGGAACGTGGTGGGTGACTGCCTCGACACCGACCGCAGCACTCTTGATGTGGGTGAAGAGTGGGAAATCCACCGCCCTGCCCCCTCGTTCGACTCCTTGGAGCCGTCCACCCGCATGTTCGAGACCGGCATCAAGGTCATCGACCTGCTCACCCCCTACAAGGAGGGCGGCAAGATTGGCCTGTTCGGCGGCGCCGGCGTGGGCAAGACGGTGCTCATCACCGAGATGATCAACCGGGTGGCCACCCAGCACGGCGGCGTGTCGGTGTTTGCCGGGGTGGGCGAGCGCACCCGTGAGGGCACCGATTTGTTCTTGGAGATGGAAGAGTCGGGCGTTTTGGACAAGGCCGCCCTGGTGTTCGGCCAGATGGACGAGCCCCCCGGCGTGCGGCTGCGGGTGGGCCTGGCCGGGGTGACCATGGCCGAGTACTTCCGCGACGTGCAGAACCAGGACGTGCTGTTATTCATCGACAACATCTTCCGGTTCGTGCAGGCCGGCTCGGAGGTGTCCACCCTGTTGGGCCGCATGCCCTCGGCGGTGGGCTACCAGCCCACCCTGGCCGACGAGATGGGCGAGCTTCAGGAGCGCATCACCTCCACCCGGGGGCGGTCTATTACCTCATTGCAGGCCGTGTACGTGCCGGCTGACGACTACACCGACCCGGCACCGTTCACCTCGTTCACCCACTTCGACGGCACCACCGAGCTGAGCCGCGACATCGCCGCGCTGGGCATCTACCCTGCGGTGGACCCGCTGGCGTCAACCTCGACCATCCTCACTCCTGAGGTGGTGGGGGACCGCCACTACGGCGTGGCCCGCCGGGTGCAGGAGATCCTCCAGCGCTACAAGGAGCTTCAGGACATCATCGCCATCCTGGGCCTCGACGAATTGTCGGAGGAGGACAAGGTGATCGTGTCCCGGGCCCGCAAGGTTCAGCGGTTCTTGTCGCAGCCCATGTTCGTGGCTGAGGTGTTCACCGGCATGGGTGGGATCTTCACCCCGGTGAACGAGACGGTGGACTCGTTCGAGGCCCTGGTGAACGGCGATCTGGACGACCTGCCCGAGCAGGCCTTCTTCATGGTCGGCGGCGCCGAGGATGCCCACCGCAAGGCCGCCGAACTCGAGGCGCAGGCGGCCTGACCGTGGCTAAGGGTCAAGGGACGTCGGAGCGGAGGAATCAGTAATGGCCCTGACCGTCGAGCTCGTCTCCCCCGAGGAGATCGTCTACACCGGCGAAGCCGAGATGGTGGTGGCCCGCACCACCGACGGCGAGATCGCCTTCCAGCCCGGCCACGTGCCCTTCCTGGGCGTCCTGGTCCCCAGCGAGGTCCGGGTATACACCACTGAAGGCGCCAAGACCACCATCGCCGTCGAGCGGGGCTTCGTAGAGGTCTCCCACGACAACATCGCCCTCCTCAGCGACACCGCCACGGTCAGCTGAACCGCTGCGGCCCACCGCGGCGGAGGGTATTCGACTCATGCCCATCGCAGCGCGATCTCAAGGGTACGATACCGCTGATCACCCGCGTGTCTGGTTGCGACCAACGAGGAGGATCGCATGCCGCTCTACGAACACCCCTACCCGAGTCCCGAACTAGAAGCACAGTTCCCCTTCCGCTCCCTTGACTTCGTGCGCTACTCGCCATTGGAGATGGCCGAGCGCGGCCGCGAGTTTCACGCTCACCTGGCAAAAAGGCGCAGTGTCCGCATGTTCAGCGACGAACCCGTGCCGCGCGAGCTGATCGAGCAGGCAATCGAATCAGCCTCCACCGCACCATCGGGCGCCCACAAGCAGCCGTGGCACTTCGTCGCGGTGTCGAACGCGGAAACCAAACACGAGATCCGCCTCGCCGCAGAGGAAGAAGAGCGGATCAACTACCTCGAGGACCGCATGAACGAAGAATGGCAAGAAGCCCTTGCCCCGCTCGGCACCGATCACCACAAGGAGTTCCTCGAAATCGCACCATGGATCGTCGTCTTGTTCGAGGAGCGCTTTGAGCAGGCCGAGGAAGGCGCGCGCAAGAACTACTACGTCAAAGAAAGCGTCGGTATTGCCGCAGGAATGTTCATAACCGCCCTGCACCTCATGGGCCTCGCCACCCTCACGCACACTCCGACCCCAATGGCGTTTCTGCGCAAGATCCTCGGCCGTTTCGACAATGAACGCCCGTTCGTCATGTTCCCGGTGGGCTATCCGCTAGAGGGCGTGAAAGTTCCCGACATCCGCCGCAAACCCCTATCCGCCGTTTCGACGTTCATCGACTGAGTGCTCTTGGACAATGAGCAGGTCGACGGGGCGCGAGTTCTTCTGAAGCGCGCCCACAAGACATTGAAGACCCTGCCTCGCGCCAGATGTACGCCGAGACCGGAGCACCGGGTCGAGCTCCGCATAATGCTCGACCCTCACAAGACGGTACCGTGGCGGTGTGAGAGCACCAGGCTCGGGCGTCGGGGAAGTCCGGTTTCGGCCAACTCGAGGGTTTCTGTGGGAGCGGGCGCTGGTTACCGGGGCGTCGACGGGAATTGGGCGGGCTATGGCGGTGCAGTTGGCCGCCGCCGGCGTGGATTTGGTGCTAGTTGCCCGGAGCAGCGATCGCTTGGAGGAGCTGGCCGCCGAGCTGCGGGCCAATGGAGGGGGATCTGATGTGGAGGTCTTGGCCGCCGACTTGTCCGACCCGGCCGAACTAGCCGTGGTGGAGAAGCGCCTGGGGACCAGTGACACGCCCATCGATCTGCTGGTGAACAACGCCGGACTGGGTTACGAGGGGCCATTTCACACCCAAGATGCCGCTGAGGTGTCGGAGACCATTGGGGTGAATGTGACGGCGCTGGTGAGGCTGACCCACGCCGCCTTGGGGCCGATGGCCGCCCGGAGTCGGGGTCAGGTGATACTCATCTCCTCGATGGCCTCACTTCAGGGTATGCCCATGACCGCGGTCTACTCGGCTACTAAGGCGTTCATCACCAGTTTTGGCGAGGCCATTTACGAGGAGCTGAAGGGTACTGGGGTAGTGGTCACCACCGTGCTCCCCGGGCTGACGCGCACCGAATTCCACCAGCGGGGCCGCTGGGATCTCGACAAGTGGCCGTCGGTGGGCTGGCAGGACGCAGATGCGGTGGCCGCTGAGACGCTGGCGGCGGCGGCCCGATCCCGGCCCGAGGTGGTGACGGGTAGGGTGAACCGGCTCCTTGCCATGCTGTCTGGCTTAGCCCCTCGCCACTTGCGCCGGTCACTTATTGGCCGGGCCGCCCGCAAAGCCCAGCAGACATCCCGCTAACCGAACTCGATAGCAGAGAAGCTGTTCAGCTTCTCGAGTTGGTGATCGGCGTTCACCAGCCGGACGGTGCCCGACTTGGAGCGCATAACCAGCGACTGGGTACTGGCGTGATTCTTGCTGTAGTGGACGCCCTTGAGCAGGTCGCCGTCGGTGATGCCGGTGGCGGCGAAGAAGCAGTTGTCGCCCTGGACCAAGTCGTCGGCGGTGAGCATATGGGTCACATCTCGACCCAGTTTTTCGGCTTCTTTCCGCTCCCGGTCGTTGCGGGGCCAGAGCCGTCCCAGTAGCTCACCGCCCATGCATTTGAGGGCGGCGGCGGCGATGACACCCTCAGGTGTGCCCCCGATGCCGAACAGGATATCGGCGCCCGAGTCGGTCCAGGCAGTGGAGATTGCCCCGGCTACGTCGCCGTCGGGGATGAGACGGATACGGGCCCCGGCCTCGCGTACCTCGGCAATCAGCTCGGAGTGGCGGTCGCGGTCGAGGATGACCGCGGTCACATCCCTCACCGACTCGCTCTTGGCCTCGGCCACCAGCTCGAGATTGCGAGTGGGGGAGTAGTCCAGCGATATGCCATAGCCCATGCACTCGGGTCCGAAGGCGATCTTTTCCATGTACACGCAGGGTCCGGGGTTGAACATGGTGCCCCGGTCAGACACCGCGATCACCGACAAGGCATTGCCCCGTCCCAAAGAAGTGAGTGTGGTGCCGTCGATGGGGTCGACTGCGATATCGCATTCCGGAGGCGTTCCGTCGCCGATCAGCTCCCCGTTGAAGAGCATGGGGGCTTCGTCTTTCTCGCCTTCGCCGATCACCACGATTCCATCCATCGGCACGGTCCGCAGCAGCACCCGCATGGCCTCTACCGCGGCGCCGTCGGCCCCTTCTTTGTCGCCCCGCCCCATCCAGCGCGAAGCGGCTAGAGCTGCAACTTCGGTTACCCGAACCAACTCCATCGCCAGGTTGCGGTCGGGTGTCTCGGGCGAAGTGTTCACGTTGCCCAACCGTAGTGCTGCGCACTGACGACTTCACCCTCTGCCAGCATGTTTGTGCGGCCTCTGTTTGTCTCGACAATGCGACCCCGCCGGTGCCATCTGAAACTATGGACGGCATGGTTTGGTGCTTCCAATGCGGCGCCCCCTACGACGAGGACGTGTCGGAGTGCGTGGAGTGCGGAGTGGCCACCTTCCCGTCGCCGCCACAACCAGCTGAGGGAGTGGGCGGCGCCGACGACGAGCAGCTGGCCTATGAGTTCCACGAGTGGTCGTATGAAGCCCGCAATGGCTTGGAAGCAGCGCTTCGAGCTGATGAGTTGGAGCACGCCTGGCTGGGCCCGACGCTGATCGTGTGCGAGGCCGACGAGGAGGAGGTCGACAAGGCAGTGGAAGGCGTACTGCGGGCCCAGCTTCCCGAACTCGACAAGAGCCTGCCTGCGGTGGTGTACGAACTGGGGGACTACGACGACGCCCAAAAGGCCCAAGTGATGAGCGATCTCTTGAGTGAGGGCATCGCCCACGAAGTGGACTACGCCGGCAACTTGGTGGTGGGCGAAGCCGACGAGGAAGCGGTGGACGCCCTGTTCGACCGGATGATCAACGCGGCTGCCCAGCGTCAGTTCGGCCCGGGACTGCCCGACGTGGAGCCCTATCAGGTGTTGGAGACGCTGTTCTTCTCCTCTGACCGGCTTCGCCGCAACACCTCCGACACCAAAGCGGTGGAGGACTTCGCCATCGCCCACGGCCAAGTGGTGCAGCTCAGCCTTCCGTGGGGGTACGACGCCGAGTTCTGGCGAGCCATGCTGGATGCCGCCGATGGGTTGCGGGAGGCCTTGGTAGCCGGTCCCGATCCGACCGAGGGCGACGCCGCTGCCGAACAAGCCGCCACTGTCCTGAGGGATCTCCTGCGCCGGTTCATGTGATGGGGAGGCCGAAGGTCGACGGGCTCGTGCTGACCCACGGTGCGGGCGGAGACCGCGACCAGCACACGCTGGTGGCCATTGCCGAGAAGTTGGCCCCGCTGCCGGTGGAGCGAATCAACTTCCCCTATCGCAACCAGGGCCGCCGACCCCCCGACCGGGCGCCCAAGCTGCTGGCCTTTCTGCACGAGGAGATACCGGCCATCGCCGCCCGGCTGGGAACCGAGTCCGGCCGCTTGGTGCTGGGAGGCCGCTCGATGGGCGGCAGGATGTGCTCGATGGCGGTGGCCGAGGGGATGTCTGCCGCGGGGCTGGTGCTGCTGAGCTATCCGCTGCACCCGCCGAAGAAGCCTGACAAACTGCGGACTGGGCATTTCCCAAGAGTCGACGTTCCCTGCCTGTTTATCTCGGGCGACCGCGACCCTTTCGGCAGTCCCGAAGAGTTCGCCCAGCACTTGCCAGCCATCAAGGGCCCGGTGACCACCGTCTGGCTCCAAGGCGAGCGCCACGACCCCAAGAAGGCTGATGCTGGCATTGTGGCCGCGGTGGCAGGTTGGTTGGAGAGCCTCTAGGCGTCTTCGGGGTTTAACTCTTCCAGGGAGCGCCTAGTGGTCTCGGGGTAGAAGAGGAGCACCAGGATGGCGACGAGGATCGGACCGGCTATCAAGACGCTGAACGCGGTGCCGTAACCCCAGGCGTCGGCCATGAACCCAGCGGCGGCTAGGCCGGCGGCACTGCCGGCTACACCGGCTATGCCCAGGAGTCCGTTGGACTCCGATCGGCGGATCGTGCCGAACATCTCAGCTCGGTACACCCCCAGCGTCGGCACCGTGGTGGCGGTCATGAGGGTTCCAACCGCGATCAAGACCCACATGGGCCAGCCGGCCAGAGTGAAGTGCCACAAGGCGAATAGCGCGCCGCCGCTCACACCGATAGAGGCAAGGAACCGTCGGCCCCGAAGGTCAGCAAGCTTGCCGGCAATGAGCATGCCCGGTCCCGCGGTCCAGGCCGTGAGCAGAGTGAAGATCGTGATCTTGGTGGCGCTAAAGCCCCGTTCGTCCCGCAAGAAGTCATTTTGCAGCTGAGAGGCCGGAGCGGCGAACACCAGCACGGCAAACGAGGTCACGGCCAAGAGCACCAGTCGGAAGCGGTACTGCTTTGGCGGGCGGGTTCGAGGCTGTCGACGGGCTGTTTCAAAGCGCTGGGATTCGGGCAGTCTGCGGGCCGCGAACAACACCAGGGGCAGTCCGGCCAGACCCATCAGGAAACTCAGCCGCCACGCGGAAACCCCTAGGTCGGCCAAAGGTACGGACCCGACAGCGATTCCCGATCCCAGCCCGGCGGCCAACCCCAGCATGGAGGCCACAAAGGCCCGTGAGCCGGCCGGGGCTTCTTCGAGTGCGAACACAAAGATGAGCAGAGCCAGGGCGTGGGACAATCCCCGGGAGATTGCCTGGACCGCGGTCAAGGTGGCCAGGTTGGCCACCAGGGATGTGGCTGCTGAGGCCAAGATGGCACCACCTGCGGCATAGAGCAGGATGCGCCTTCGGCCCTTCCGGTCGGCGAGCGCGGCCACTGCCACCGTGATCAGTATGCTGAGTCGGATCAGCGACAGGGCGACGCCCGCGGCTGACTTGCTCTCTCCGAACTCCTCTCGCGCAAACGTGATGGTCTGGCCGAGCAGCGTGCCCAGGAACCCGGCAAGCACCGCCAGCGTGGCCAGCAGCGCCACGATACGAGCCTGGCGGGCGGTGAAGCGGTCGGGGGGGTGCCACCAAGGAAGGTCCCGTCCCTGGCGCAGGGCGCGGCTGACGGGGATGGTGAAGAGCACCCACCAAACCGGGATGGCCAGCCGAAAGTCAAACTGCTCGGTGATCTCAACCTGGTCAGAGCTGATCGGCTCGACGGTGACCGTGCGGCGATAGTGGTCGACTGGCCCTTCTACCGCGGTGAACACCCCTTCAGGCTCGGCGCGCTCCAAAACGATGTCGGAGCGGGGGGTCAGCAGGCCGCCTGGGCCGTTCAGCACGACATCGGCGGCATCGGCGCTCAGAACGCGACGAGAGATCACTCGGGGCATGGGCTGGAGGCAGTCTACTTTTCGGAGGCAGACGCCCCGTGACGCCATCGGTGGCTATGACTTCGCTGTTGGGAGCGCGGGCACCATACTTATCGGGTGGAACGCGTCCAGCAGGAGGACTTCGATCAGCAGGACCGGATCATGGTTCGGACCTGCGGTCCGCTGGAGGGGTCGGTGGCCATCGGCGGGGCCAAGAACTCGGTGCTGAAGCTCATGACCGCCTGTCTGCTCGCCGAGGGCACTTCGGTGATCCGCAATGTGCCCGATATCGAAGATGTGTCAGTGATGGCCGATGTGCTGCGGGCGATGGGGGTCTCGGTCAGCCGGTTGGGCGACGCCCTCACCATCGACCGCCCCGCGGTCATCACCCCCGAGGCGCCCTATGCGCTGACCGAGCAGTTGCGAGCCTCCACCGCGGTGCTGGGCCCGCTGCTGGCCAGTGCCGGCCACGCCCGGGTGGCCCTGCCCGGCGGTGACAATTTCGGCCCCCGGCCCATCGACATGCACATCGCCGCGCTAGAGGCAATCGGCTGTCGGTTCGAGATCTCCGGGGGCGATGTACATGCCACCGCCGACAATCTGGTGGGCAGCCCGGTTCTCTTGGAGTTCCCCAGTGTGGGAGCCACCGAGAACGTGATGATGGCCGCTGTCCGGGCCAAGGGCACCACGGTGATTGACAACGCCGCCCGGGAGCCGGAGATCGCTGATCTGGCCGGACTCCTGAACCGCATGGGTGGCCAGGTAACCGGGGCGGGCACGTCCACCATCATGGTGGAGGGGGTGGACGAACTCCACCCGGCAGAGCACACCGCGATGAGCGATCGGATCGAGGCGGCAACATTCCTGGCCGCACTTGGGGTGGCCGGCGGCGAGATCATCCTGCGGGGCGCCCAGCCCGACCACATGGCAATGCCATGCCGCAAGCTGGGCGAGATGGGTGTACGCACCTCATCGGACTCCGAAGGCATGTGGGCCATGAGCAACGGGCGCTTGCGATCGGCCGACGTTTCCACCCTGCCGTATCCAGGCCTGCCCACCGACTGCAAGCCGCTGCTGGTGGCCATGCTGTCGGTGGCCGAGGGAGTGGGAATTGTGACGGAGAATCTCTTCTCGGGCCGGTTCCGCTACGTGGACGAACTGGTGCGTATGGGCGCCGATATCCGCACCGAGGGCCATCATGCCGTGATCCGGGGAGTGGACCGGCTCAGCGGTGCGCCGGTGCGGGCATCCGACATCCGGGCTGGTGCGGCCCTCGTAGTGGCCGGGTTGGCCGCCGAGGGCGAGACCGTGGTGTGCGATCCCCACCACATCGACCGGGGCTACGAGGACTTCGCCGGCAAGCTCAACGCGCTGGGGGCCGACGTCCGCCGCGAGGGGCCCGGCGGTTAGCTGGTCTTGCTACGTGGGCTATTCGCGGACCCCCGACGTCCGCCGCGAGAGGCCCGGCGGTTAGCCAGAAACAGCAGGCCGGCCAGCAGGGCCAACGGCGCGGCCACCAAGAGAATCTCGTCCCAACCTCCCTGATGGGCCAGCACTTCCACGGTGTCGAGTCTGTCAGATGCCTGCTTGGTTGATTGAACGAGATCGGCGGGAAGGTTGGCGAATCGGGTTTTGGCTGAGACAATTGGAGCGTGCAGAACGCCGTAGCTCAGGTGATTGAGGCCATCCGCCCTGCCGTGCAGGCCGACGACGGCGACATCTTTCTGCGAGAGGTGGACGAGGACACCGGCGTGGTCACCGTGGAGCTGACGGGGGCCTGCGTGAGCTGCCCGGCCTCGACGGTCACGCTGAAGGCCGGGGTGGAGCGGATTCTCAAAGACCGGGTACCCGGGGTGACCGAGGTGGTGAACGTGGGCCAGAATCTGCTGAGCGACGGCTCACCGGTGGGTCTTTAACCGCTCATTGAGCGCTCAGTGAGCATGATCCCGCAGAGAACCGACACCTGGTACGTCAGCTACGTGCTGATCGCCGCCAACGTGGTGGTGTTCATCGTGGGCATGGCGATGGGGGACAGTCTGGGTGGCGGGGGCGCTCTCGACGGTCTAGTAGTCGAAGCCGCCACCTGGGGGGCAGCCATCGACTTCTACAACGAATGGTGGCGGGTATTCACCGGCGGTTTCTTGCACCACGGTGTGTTCCATCTCGCGGTGAACATGTACTCGTTGTACATCCTGGGATTGGTCCTGGAGCGGTGGCTGGGCCGGGTGCCGTTCACCGCGGTGTACCTATCCTCGCTGGTGAGCGGGTCTTTCGGGGCGTTGATCGAGACCCCCAACTCGCTGGTGGCGGGAGCGTCGGGGGCGATTTTCGGGCTGATGGGCGCCTATGCCGCCCTGTTGCTGACCCAAGGGGTGGGCTTGTTCCAGACCCCGATAGGGCCGATTCTGGCCATCAACCTCGTTATCAGCTTCACCGTTCAGGGAATATCGCTGGGGGGCCACATCGGCGGGCTCATCGGCGGTGCCCTCGTGGGGGCAGCTGCCGCCCAGGCAATTCGCAAACGGAAACACGTCAACGCGATCCCTGTACTTGCGGCCGCGGTGGTGGCGGCAGTTTCTTTCGTCGGATCGCTTTGGGCCGCCTCTCGCTGGGTGGAGGCGTTCTAGACGGCCTAGAACTGACTGCGCAGGGTCTTGAGATTGCGGCGCCACACCCACTCGAGGATGCGGGCACCGACCATGTCGCCCAGCAGGCCCCCCATCCACCAGGGGAAGTGCAGTTCCTCGGTCCAGCAGAATTCAGTGCGGTCGGTTCCCGCCGGGGTGAGGGTGAAGCGGCCCTCGCCGGTGACCATTCCGGTGTGGCGCACCCCGATGGCTTCCCTTTCGGCCCATTCGGTGATCACCATGGCATCGTTGAGCCGTAGAGGGCCGATCTTGGTGAGGCACTCGAAGGCGGTGCCCACGCCCTCGGTTTGGGTGCTTCGAATGGTGATCGACTCGGCGTCGGCCATCCACTCGGTGTGGCTGTCTATTCGGCGAACGTACTCCCACACGTCCTCCAGAGGAGCTTCAATGGTGGTGGAAACCCGAATTCTCGCCATTGCTGGTCAGTCTAAGGGCGACTCGGGGGGATGACATCAACTGCAACATCGTAGAATTGGCCCATGCCCGACGCTGACATCGAGTTCTTCTGGGATCCGATCTGCCCATTCGCGTGGATTACCTCCAGGTGGGTAACCGAGGTCGCCCAGCAGCGGGGCTACTCCGTGGATTGGCGTTTGATCTGTTTGTCGATCCTCAACGAGGACAAGGACTACGACGACTTCCCCGAGGGTTACCAGGAGCTGCACCACAAGGGCCGGCGGATGCTCCGTGTGGCCCATGCTGTGCGGGTGGGGCATGGCTCGGAGGCGGCCGGCGCGCTGTACACCGCCTACGGCGCCACCATCTGGAACCCGGACGCGGATATCCGCTCGGCCATAGGCGAGGTGGCCTCCGACAAGCACTTGGTTGCCGCATTGCAGAGGGCTGGTGTATCACCGGATCTGGCTGTCCGGGCCGAGGATGAGGCGTTGGATGACGCACTGCGGGAATCCACTTTGGAGGCGCTGAGCCGTACCGGTCGCAATGTGGGCACCCCGATCATCACCTTCCACCACGACCGAGGGTCCACCTCGTTCTTCGGGCCGGTGGTGAGCCAGGTTCCGGCTTCAGAAGACTCAGTCCGGCTGTGGGATGCGGTGGTGACGCTGGCCGAGTGGCCGTCGTTCGCCGAGCTAAAGCGCTCCCGGCGCGACGATCTGGTGTTCCCCAAGGTATAGGGGGCGGTTGGCAATGGTGTCGGATTCGATTGCGTACCTGGACAATGCGGCGTCGACCCCGCTGTGTGTGGAGGCGGCCGAGGCTATGGCCCCGCTGCACCGGGAGCTGTATGCCAACCCGACCGGTGCCCACCGGATGGCCCGGGACACCCGCCGCCTGATTGACGATGCCCGTGACGTAATGGCCGAGGCGTTGGGCTCGGAGCCGGGGGAGATCGTCTTCACCGGCGGGGGCACCGAAGGCGACAACATGGCGGTGGTCGGGCGGCACATGCGGGTCGGCGGGATGACGGTGTGCTCGGCGATTGAGCACCACGCCGTGCTGGAGCCGGTAGAGCACCTGGGCGGCCGAGTGGTGGCAGTGGACGCCGCCGGGGTGATCGACCTAGACGCGCTGGCCGCCGCCCTTGACGACGATGTGACCGTGGTGTCGGTGATGCTGGCCAACAACGAGACCGGCATGGTTCAGCCCTTGGCCCAGGTGGCCGAGGCGGTGCGCTCGGCTGCCCCTCAGGCGGCGCTACACACCGACGCGGTGCAGGCCTTCCCCTGGCTCGACGTGGCTTCTCTGGCCGCCTGTGCCGATCTGATCTCGGTGAGCGCCCACAAGTTCGGCGGTCCCAAGGGGGTAGGGGCGCTGGTGGTGCGCGACGGGGTGGAGCTGTCGCCGCTGCTGCTGGGCGGCGGCCAGGAGCGAGGGCTGCGCTCGGGCACCCACAATGCGGCGGGCATCGCCGGCATGGCTACGGCCGCCGAAGTGGTGCTGAAGAGCCGGGCCGAGCAGGTGGAGCGGCTGGCCAGGCTACGCGATCGGCTGGCCGACGGGATCCTGGCTGCGGTGCCCGACACAGTGGAGACCGGGGAGCGATCAGGCAAGGTGGCCGGTTCGGCCCACCTGTGCTTCGAGGGCATTGAGTCTGAGGCGCTGCTGTTTCTGCTGGAGGATGCCGGGGTGTACGCGTCGGCCGCGTCGTCGTGCTCCAGCGGTGCGCAGGACCCGTCGCATGTGCTGGCCGCCATGGGCTACGACCGGATGCTGGCCGGGGGGTCGCTGCGGCTTTCGCTGGGCTATGAGACCACCGACGCCGACATCGATCAGGCGTTGGCGGTGATTCCCGGCGCAGTGGCCCGCCTCCGGAACTACGGGACGGGCTGAGCCATGCGGGTCTTGGCGGCCATGTCGGGAGGGGTGGACTCGTCGGTGGCTGCCGCCATGCTGGCTGAGCAGGGCCACGAGGTGGTTGGCGTGACCCTCAAGCTGTGGGGAGGGGAATCGGACACCGGCTGCTGCTCGGTGTCGGACGTGGAGGATGCCCGCCGAGTGGCTGACCTCTTGGGATTGCAGCACCACGTGTTCAACCTCGGCGACGCTTTCGACCAGCGGGTGGTGGCTCCGTATGTGGATGATCACGCTGTCGGGCTGACGCCCAATCCCTGCATCGAGTGCAACCGCCACATCAAGTTCGACAAGCTCATGGTGCGGGCCGAGGCACTGGGATTCGACGCGGTGGCCACCGGCCATCACGCCCGTCTGGAGGCGGCCGGTGACGGGTTCCGAGTGCGACGGGGCGTGGACGACGCCAAGGACCAGTCCTATGTCCTGTACATGCTGGGCCAAGAGCAGATGTCTCGCCTGCTGCTGCCCATCGGCCACCTGACCAAGGCCGAGGTTCGGGAACGGGCCGCCGATCTGGGCTTGCGAAACTCGGCCAAGCCCGACAGCCAGGACGTGTGTTTCATTGCCAACCGGGCCGGGGGACGGCAGGGCTTTCTGTCCCGTCGATTGGGCCAGTCGCCGGGCACCGTGGTGGACGTCGACGGGACGGTGCTGAGCTCAGTGGAGGCCGTGCAGGCCGTGACCATCGGCCAGCGCCGAGGCCTCAACCTGGGCGGTACTGACGAGCCCCGTTACGTGACCAATGTGGATATCCCCGCAGGCCGTGTGACCGTGGGCCGTCGTGAGGATCTGTACTCGCCGACCCAGGATGTGATCAACATCCAGTGGGTCGATGGAACGGTCGAGGGCCCGGTAGACATCCAGGTGAGCGCCCACGGCACCCCCGCTGTCGGGGTAGTGGACCAAGCGGGCAGAGTTGACTGGGCGGAGCCCCAGCGCCGAGTAGCCCCCGGCCAGGCGGTGGTGTTCTACCAGGGCGAGCTGGTGGCTGGCGGTGCGGTCGCGGCCTAAACGGGTTTGCTCAGATAACCAAGTCGCGCAACGCAGCGAGGCGGGGGGCGATCAGATCGTCGATCGCGGCGGGGCGGTCGGAGGGCGGGGCCAAAGCGGCTTCGCCCCACAGGGCTCGGCCGACGGTGAATCCGGCGCAACCCGAGGCCATCGCCACCTCCAGTTGGGCGTGGTAGCGGTCGAAGGTGCCGCCGCCCGAGAGCAACGTCCAGGGCATGTCGCAGCGGTTGGAGATCTCCGAGCAGGTTGCGGCCCATCGGGTCCGGTCGGGGTCGTAGTCGGCATCGACGGGGAACGGCAGTTTCAAGATGTCGAATCCCATGGAGGCGAACCGGTCCACGGTGTCGAGCACGATCTGAGGTCGGACTGACGGATCGTCCAGTCCGTAGTACAGCGGCTCAACCAGCAGGGGGATGCCTACTCGCCGGCACTCGGCCAGGATGTCGGCCGCGGCCTTCTCTTGGGCGGCGGCGTGGGGGCGCTCGGGCCGGTAGAGCACCAGGAGTTTGGCCGCCGCAGCGCCGCAGTCGGCGGCAGCCTGCACCGACCAGCCATCGAGGAGGGCGACGGGGGCGGCCTCGGGGTCAGCCATGTACCCCTGGGCCTCCAGCGCGGCGGTGAACCCCACCCCGGGGGGCAGCGTGCCGTCGAGCAGCTGAGGGATGGAGTACTCCGGCTCCAGCATTACCCCTGTGGCCCCGTCGGCCAGTCCGGCAACCAGGTCGCGCTTGAGATCGACGATGGCCTGGTGGGACACGGAGTCGGGGTTGTCGGGGGCCAGCACGCTGCGCAGCGAGTCGCGGTGGTCGATGGCCAGCACCGCGAACCGCCCGTTGTGGGCAAGGTCGGCCACGCTCATTTCAGTTGGCGGGTACCGCGCCGGCCACCGGCAGCGTCCACGCTCCCGCGCCCCAGTCGGCCTCGATCCAGGTGTGCTGGGCGTCGAAGCAGGGTGGTGTGCGGCGCTGGTCGCCGATCAGCTCGCCGGCCAGGTAGTTGAGGAAGTACATGTTGGAGCCGGGGCAGGCCACTGATGTGTGGTATCCCTTGGGAACCAGCGCCGCGTCGCCATCTCGGACCACGACTGCTTCGTCAAAGTTCTCTTCAGTGCGCCAGTTACGGTGCATGGCGTAGCCCTCGGGGCGATCCAGGCGGAAGTAGTAGACCTCTTCCAGATAGGGCGAGCCGTCCCGCCCGTCGTGGCAGTGGGGGGGCCAGCCCGACCAGGTGCCCCGGGGTACGAACACCTCGTAGAGGATTAGCTTCTCGGCGGGCAGCGGATGGGCCAGCGAGTGGACCACCTGGCGGTAGGCCTGGCCGCCCCCGCGGGTCTCAACCCGCATCTCAGACGGCTCGAAGACGCGGGCCGGGTAGCGACCCTCGGCCGGAGCCGAGCCCACCGCGGCCACCAGCGAGCCCTCGGTGGCGATCGCATAGGGCGTGCCCGGCGGCAGATACACGATACGCCCCAGCTCTTCGAACACCGACGTGCGGCTGATGGCGGCGTCGATCTCTCCGGCTTGGACCCGGCCTGAGCCCGAAAGGGGGACGATGGCGGTTTCCCGGTCGGATTCGACCCCCGACCACGGATCGGACGGGGTGAGCTCTACCACCGAGAAGGCCACGTTGTCCCATGCGGCCGATTCCGGGGTTATGTTGAGAACCCGTCCCGGTCCCGGATGAGGGCGAATGGGGCCTGATGCGGGGGAAGTGGCCATGGTCAATCTCCTAAGGTCGGCGGAACAAGATCGCCGGATTCGACTTCTTGTTTGAAGCGCTCCAGCAACTCGCGGGTGCCCAGCGGCTCATAGTCCAAAATCTCGGTCGTGCGAGGAGTGCGGATTGTGGTGTCGTAGGGGATGCGGGCCCCGGCCATCGACGACATCATCTCCGCATCAGGCGAATCCGATCTCAGCAGCGAGGGATCGTGGCCGAAGACCTCGCAGGCCATTCGAGCCAGCTCCATACGCCCTGCGGGCTCGGCGCCGCAGCAGTGGAAGATGCCGTCGGCTTCGTCGTTGGCTGCGATCAGCCACATGGTCTCAGCGCACTCGCTGGCCAGGCTGGGTGTGGCCGCCATGTTGATGTCGTCGCCCTCCCACACCCCGAATGTCTCGCCTCGCGACACCGCGTCGAGCACGGTAGTCACGAAATAGCCGTATCCCGGATCCTGGCCCCGGGGCATCTCGTCTCTAGCCCAGTGCACACCATTTACCGCCGACACCCGGGCCACCGCAGCCCGGTCAGCCTGGAGCAGAGCGGCCTGCTCGCTTAGGACCTTCAACACGCCGTAGTAGTTCACCGGGTTGGGCGGAGTGTGCTCATCGGCCCCGGCCTGGGTGCCGTCGAATACCCAGTCGGTGGAAACCACAATGAGCTTGGCCCCGGCCCGGTTGGCTGCTTCGGCCATGGTGAGGGTGGCCTCCACGTAGCTGCGCCAGGCCAGCTCTCGTTGCGAGTAGAGGCCGTCCAAGTCGTTGAGGATCATGGAGTGGACGATCACATCGGGGTCGAACTGGGCCACGCTGGCCAGCACTTCATCGCCGTCGAGCAAGTCCAGCGGCTCGACGGTGTATCCCTGGGGGTTGTCAGGCACGAACGAGCGAACCGGGCAGTGCACGGTGGCGCCGTGGCGCTCGGCGAACACCTTGACGATGTTGGAGCCAACAAAGCCGGTTCCCCCGGTGAGGTAGGCCCGCACCGCTCAGCCGATCTCGTCGGTTCGCACCGGGCGGCGCTCATGCACCGAGCGCCATGCGGCTAGGCCGATCACCAGCGGGGCCCGACCGTCGGCCAGGGTTACCGGCGACGGCGCGCCTTCCATCATGGCGGTAAACGCCTCCCACTCGGCCAGATACGAGGGGATGTACCGCTCCAAGAAGAAGTAGGGCAGTGTTGGCCCGTGGGCGCCGTCGGCAGTCCGGGTAACCGCGGTAGCAGTAAGGGGGTTCTCGGAGGCGGCCATTCCGGCCGAGCCGAACGCCTCCACTCGCTGGTCGTAGCCGTATACCGCTTGGCGACTGTTGTCGATGGTGCTGATGGCGCCGTTTTCGTGGTGGCAGACGATCACTGCGGTATCGAGGTCGCCGACCCCGCCGATCGCGTTGTCGATCAGGACCGCGCCGGTGGCGTATACCTCGGTGACCTCGCTTTGGGTGACGTAGCGGATCATGTCGAAATCGTGGATGGTCATGTCGCAGAAGATGCCGCCGGACTCGTCCAGATACACGAGCGGCGGGGGCTCGGGGTCACGGCTGGAGATCCGCACAAGGTGGACGTCGCCGATCTCGCCTGCGGCCACCCGGTCGCGCACGTAGCGGTGGCTGGGGTCGAAGCGGCGGTTGAACCCTACTTGCACTGGGATGCCGGCCGCCTCGGCGGCGGCGACGCCCCGGTCCACGTCAGCCAGGTTCAGGGCCAGCGGCTTCTCCACAAACGCGGCCTTGCCGGCTTTGGCCGCGGCCACCAGCAGGTCGATGTGGGTGTGGGTCGAGGTGCAGATGGCCACGGCGTCGACGTCGTCGGCTTCCAGAATCTCGTGGGGCGCAGCGGCGCGGCGCACTCCAAGGTCGTTGGCCAGCGCCGCCGACGCATCGTCGATCACGTCGTATACCGCGGTCACATCGGCGCCGGGCACCTGCCGGGCGATGAGCTCGGCGTGCATTCGGCCAATACGTCCGCAGCCCAAGACCCCGATTCGCACCGAGTTCATGAGCTGACCTCATCTGATAGGGGCTGCAGGCTGGAGACCACCCGGCCGTTTCGTATTTCCACCGGATACAAGGCTAAGGGGTCGGTGGCCGGAAGACGCACTGGTGCTCCTGTGCGGAGGTCGAAGCGGCCGTTGTGCTTGGGACATTCCACCTCGCAGCCCATTACCACCCCCTCGGCCAGATAGGCCTGCCCGTGGGTGCAGAGTCCTTCGGTGCACACCAAGGTGCCATCGTCCAAGCGGAACAGGGCGTAGGCCTCGTCGCCCACGTCCACCTGCCGGGCTGATCCGGGGGCCAGCGCGTTGGCTGGGCCGAGGTCGAATAGGCCGTCGTGGCGGTCGCCGGCCCAAATGGTGTGACCGGTGTTGACGAATGAGCGGTCGGCGTCGGGAGCTGCGGGCACGTCGTCGCGGGGTTCGTCGTAGGCCGGGTTGCGCCATTGGCGCCGCAGGGTAGACAGGATGTCCCGAAAGGCCGTCCAAGTACTGGGGGAAGCCGGGGCCAGGTAGCCCTTCACCTCTTGGTGCAATGCGGGCAGTGAGTAGTAGGGAACAGTGGGGAAGATGTGGTGTTCCACGTGGTAGTTCATGTTGGAGTACAGGAACCGGAAGACGGGGTTCATGTACACGGTGCGGGTGTTAAGGCGGTGGTCGAGAACGTCCTCCCGCAGCCCGGCGTGCTGGGTGATGGCGAAGAAAATCATCAGCCATGCGCCATACACGGTGGGCAGGCCAACGTAGAGCAAGGGCACGATGGTCCAAGCCGCCACCGACCAGGCCGTTGTGCCGGCGAGAATGGCGATGTAGGCCCGAGACTCCCACTTCAGCTTGGGAAGCTCGTCGGCGGGAATGAAGGAGTGGGCCTCGTCGTCGATGCGCCCGAAAGCGTGCTTGGCGGTGCGCACCACCATTTTGGGCACGTTCAGCACGGGCACGAACAACAGCGCAATCGATGCAGGAGTGGAAGGACGAGGGAAGATGATCTCGGCGTCGCGGCCCACCACGATGGTGTCGGTGTGGTGGCGGACGTGCGACCAGCGCCACAGAGTGGGCTGGCGCAACAGCATGAACGAGGCCAGGTAGTACACCACATCGTTGAGCCATTTGGCTTTGAAGGCGGTGCCGTGGCCGCACTCGTGCCAGCGGGAATCGCCGGCGCCGCCGTAGAGGGCGCCGTAGGCGGCGAAGGCCGGGATGGCCCACCAGGTGCCCAGCGAGAGGAATGCCAGGTAGCCGAATCCGGCCAGCAGGCCGAGCCACGCGATGGTGTCGCCGGCGGCCCGAGCGTTGCCCCGAACCTGGAGTTGGCGCAGGCGCTCGGGGTCAATGGGCGGGCGGAACCACTCAGCCTCAACCAGCCCGGCGGCTGCGGCTCGGTCGGCCTCGGGGCCGCCCACTCGGTAGTCGCGGGTGGTTACGCCCATCGACCCTCCGGGTTCACCATCCCACCCGCTGGTCGGCTTTGCCGGCCTCCATTTCGGCTCGGGCGGCCCGCACATCGGGGCTGGTGCTCACCTCGGGCACGCCCACCTCCCAGAACGATCCGCCTTCGGTCCAGCGATAGGCATGGGTGTTCAGCGCGATCACATAGGTGCGATCAGCGGCCCGGGCTCGCTGGAAGGCCGCCTCGAGCTCGGTGATGGTGGTCACTGTCTCGGCTTGGCAGCCCATGGATGCCGCGTGGGCCGCGAAGTCCACCGCGGTCACGTCCTGAACCCGGGAATCGGCGATGAGGTTGTTGAACGGCACGCCGCCCTGGGCCATCTGCAAGCGGTTGATCACCGCATAGCCGCCGTTGTCGCACACGATGACGATGAGTTTGTGGCCGGTGAGAACGGTGCTGTACAGGTCGCTGTTCATCATGAGGTAGGAGCCATCGCCCACCAGCACCACCACTTCCCGGTCGGGCAGCGCCATCTTGGCCCCCCACCCCCCGGAGATCTCATATCCCATACAGGAGTAGCCGTACTCGCAGTCGAAGGAGTGAACGACCTGGCCCCGCCACCCGTTCACCAGCTCGCCGGGGAACCCGCCGGCGGCAGCCAACACGTAGGTGGACTCGTCGGCGGCCCGGTCCACAACGCCTACAACCTGGGCATAGGTGGCCAGATCGTCGTCGGCGACATCGGTGGTTTGCTCGGCCGACGCCACCGTTTCGGGGGCGGCGATCTTGTCGATGTAGGAGTGGTACTGCGAAGTCTCCGAAGAAGCCCGGTCGGACCATTCCTCGGGAGCCCGGTAGTCGCCCAGCGCGGCGCCGAGTTCGGCTAGTCCCTCGCGGGCGTCGGCTACCAACGGCAGCGAGCGATGCTTGGTGGCGTCGAAACGGGCCGCGTTCAGGCCGATAATCTCCACTTCTTCGCCGCCTCCGAACACCGTCCACGATCCGGTTACGAAGTCGCCCAGGCGGGTGCCCACCGCCAGCACCACGTCGGCCTCAGCGGCCATGGCGTTGGCCGAGGTGCAGCCAGTTACGCCGATGGGACCGCAATTGAGCCGGTGGTCGGCCACCAAGGAGGTGCGTCCAGCCACCGTCTCCACCACCGGGATGTTGTGTTGTTCGGCGAAGGTCCCGAGTTCGTCCTCGGCCAGCGACCAGTGGACCCCGCCACCGGCCACGATCAGCGGTCTCTCGGCCGCGGCCAACGCTGCGGCGGCTCGGCGGAGCTCGCCGGTGTCGGGTCGGGGGCGTCGGATCTCGTGGACGGTTTCCTCGAAAAAGCGGGTGGGGAAGTCGCAGGCATCTCCCTGGACGTCTTGGGGGAGGCTGATGAAAGCCGGGCCGCAGTCGCCGGGATCGAGCATGGTGGCGAGGGCGTTGGGCAGTGAATGGACAAGCTGCTCGGGAGAGGTGATGCGGTCCCAGAAGCGCACCACGGGCCGGAAGGCGTCGTTGACGGTGAGTGTCGGATTGCCAAAGTGCTCCACCTGTTGAAGCACGGGGTCGGGGACGCGGCTGTTGAAGGTGTCGCCGGCCAGCAGAAGCAGCGGCATCCGGTTGGCCATGGCCACCGCAGCCGCGGTCACCATGTTGGTGGCGCCGGGGCCGATAGAGCTGGTGGCGGCCATTATGCGTCGGCGGCGGTTGGCCTTGGCATAGGCCACTGCGGCCAGGGCCATGCCCTGTTCGTTCTGGCCCCGCCAGGTGGGCAGTGCTTCGCCGGCCTGTTCCAGCTCATGGCCTAAACAGGTGACGTTTCCGTGTCCGAAAATGGCGAACACCCCGGCGAACAGCGGCACGGTCTGGCCATCGACCTCGATGCGCTGGGCCGCCAGATAGCGCACGATGGCCCCAGAAGTCGTCAGGTGGATAGTTTCCATGGCTCGCCTCCCTTCAGTCGATCCTCAGCGATACCACATCTTCCCAGGCGCTGGTCTCCCAGCTCTTGAGCATGGCGGCTTGCACGCTCACGCAGGCCAAAGCCTGCTCCATGCCTGCGCTGTGGGGCCGGTCCTCAGCCACCGCAGTGAGTAACTCATGGTCTTGGATGGCCACCATGTCCTCGAAGCCGATGGAGTTGGCGTCTCCGGGAACGAAGGCGCCGTGAAAGGGGTGGCGCTCGCTGGCCCGCACCGTGGTATAGCCCTGCTGTGGATCAGACGTCCGAAACAGCTGGAGCTCGTTCAGTGTTTCATGGTTCCAGCTCAACGCCCCCTCGGTGCCATAGATGTCGAAGGCCATCTGGCTCTGGGGGCCGACGATGGCCCGGCTGGCCTCGAAGATGCCGTGGCTGCCGTTGGCGAACACGGCCAGCGCCCCGAAGTAGTCCTCATTGGTGACGTCACCGGTCTGGTCGCCTGGACGGCCCCTGTCGTAGTGCGTGCCTGCTCCTGACGGCAGCGGGCGCTCTTTGATAAAGGTCTCCCCGATACCCACCACCCGCGAGATGGGACCGTTGAGCATCAGGGCCAGGTCAACGGCATGGCTCAAGATGTCGGTGGTGGCGCCGTGCCCGGCCTGGTCGATCAGAAAGCGCCACGAGAGCAAGCCCATCGGATCGGCCCCGTACATCGAGAAAAATCGGCCCCGATAGTTGGTGATCTGGCCGAGCTCCCCGTTGGCGATGAGCTCTTGGGCGTAGAGCACCAGTGGGGCGAAGCGGTAGTTGTAGCCCACGCCGGTGATGATCCCCGCCTGGCGGCAGGCTTGTTCGGCTCGGGCGGTCTGACTGGGGGTTCCCCCCACCGGCTTCTCGCAGAACACATGCTTCCCGGCCTCTGCGGCTGCGGTGACCAGGGTTTCGTGGAGCATGTTGGGAGCGCATATGGCCACCATGTCGACGTCAGGATGCTCTACCGCGGCACCCCAGTGTTCGGCAACCTCTCGAAAGCCGAAGTCGCTTTGGGCGATGTGGCGGCGGGATTCCACGTTGTCGGAGCAGACAATCAAGTCGACGTCGTAGGCGCGGTCCTCGAACAGGGTGGGCAGGCGCAGATACGAGCGGGAGTGGGCCTGGCCCATCCAGCCGAAGCCAACCACAGCCAACCCTAGTCGTCGCCGGGTTGTCATAGGTCGGCCTTGAGGCGGCGATCTACTCCTGGATGGGCGGCGGCACCATCGAGCAAGTGCTCGGGGTTACCGCCCCGCAACCAGATGAGAGCCTGATCCAGAGCCTGCCCTACCAGCCTGACGATGCCCACCGTGGTGGTAGATGCCACATGGGGGGTGACAACCACGTTGTCGCGGCCCAAAAGCGGATGGTCGGGGGGCAACGGCTCGGGCTCGGTGACGTCGAGGGCGGCGGCGCCCACATGGGCGGAGTCGAGGGCGGCCAGCAGGGCCTCTTGGTCCACCAGCGCGCCCCGAGCGCAGTTGATGATGATCACACCGGGCCGCATGGCCGCCAGCGAAGCAGCGTTGATGATGTGGCGAGTCTCCGGCGTGGCTGGGGCATGGAGCGACACCACGTCGGCCTCCGCCCAAAGCTGGTCAATGCCGACCAACTCGCCCACTGGAGCAGCGTCGATGTAGGGGTCGCAGACCAGCACATTCATTCCCAATGCCTCGGCATAGCGCCCCAGAAGACTGCCGATTCGCCCGCATCCCACCAGGCCCAGAGTGCGACCATCAAGCTCCAACGCGCCGGGTCCAGCGAGCCTGCCCGGTCCCCCCGCAGTGCCAGCGGCCAGACGTGCCTCGGATCTCTTGAGTCGCTTGGTCACCGCCAGCATCAGCGCCAGCGCGTGCTCTGCGGTGGAAATCGTGGGAGCGTCGGGCGTGTTGCAGGCGGCCACGCCGTGGGCCGCGCAGGCGGCGACGTCCACGTTGTCGTAGCCGATGCCCGAGCGGGCCACCACTTTGAGATTGGGCAGCCGACGGCAGGCGTCGTCGTCCCAAGGGCGATCAGCGGCCACTACCACGCCGTCGGCGTCTTCAGGGCCGTCTACCAACACCACATCGGGGGGGATCACCACGCCGGATGGGGGAGTGCGGTCGATCCAGATGCGATGGCGCTTGTATGAACCGCTCATGCTGGGGATTCCGATGAATCGGTAGGTTCTCGAGCCAGCATCTCGTCAATCTCCCCGGGCGTGGGCATGGCGTCGGAACAGGCCAGGCGACCGGCCACAATAGCGCCGGCCGCGTTGGCCCGAGTGACGATTTCCACTGGGTCGAGGCCGGCCAGCAGACCATCGGCCAGCGAACCGCCGAAGGCGTCGCCCGCCCCCAGCCCGCACACCACCTCCACCATCTTGGGAAGCACCTCGGCTCGGTTCTCCGGGGTGGCCACCAGCACCCCGTCGGCCCCTTGCTTAACGATGGCCAGCGACACCCCTAGCTCCAGCAGCCGATCGGCGGCGGCATGGGGATCGGCGGTGCCGACGGCGATCTCGCACTCGGTGCGGTTGCCCACCGCCACCGTGGCCAGATCGACGGCCTGGCTGATATGAGCACCGGCCTCTTGAGGGGATGCCCAGAAGCTGGGTCGGTAGTCCAAGTCGAGCACGGTGTGGGGACGGCGTTGCCGCCGCTTCAGCACTTCAAGCACGGTCGAACGGGACGGCTCTTGGGCGAAGCGGGATCCAGCGGTCCACAGCACCGGTACGGTGGCCGCGATATCGGGGATGTCATCGGGGTGCAGGTTCATTTCCGGGCCGCGGGGCTCCCGGTAGAACAGCAGCGGCGGGTCGGTGGGAGGATCGAGAGCACAGAAGGCCAGCGCGGTGCGCAGCTCGGGATCGGTGGATACGTAGCGGTTGTCCACTCCGAACTTGTCGGACAGCTCAGCGCGGATGTACTCGCCGAAGCCGTCGTCCCCCACCCGGGTCACCACCGCGGCCCGCCGGCCCAGCCGGGCACAAGCCACGGCCACATTGGTGGGGGAGCCACCGATCGACTTGTAAAAGGTCTGGACCTTGCTCAGCGGCACGCCGCTCTGCTGGGGGTACAGGTCGACGCTGACCCGCCCGATGGTGAGCACCTCGAGATCGGTTGGCGCGCGACCTGCTTCGGCCGCCTGTGTGTCAGACACGCAGCGATGCTAGGTGATTGCCGACGACGTTTACGTACCTGCTTGGGCCAATTCGTGTTGGAGGGCGTCTAGTTCGGCGCCGCCGGCCATGAGCTGAGTCAGCTCGGCCTGGGACAGCTCCTCCTTGGCCCAGTTGCCCATGGACTGGCCCCGGTTGAGGATCACAAAACGGTCACCCACCGGATAGGCGTGGTTGGGATTGTGGGTGATGAACACCACCGCCAATCCCTGGTCACGGGCCTCGATGATCCGTCGCAGCACCACACCGGATTGCTTCACACCCAGTGCCGAGGTGGGCTCGTCGAGGATCAGCACCCGGGCCCCGAAGTAGCTGGCCCGGGCGATGGCCACCGACTGCCGCTCGCCGCCGGAAAGCGTGCCCACGGGTTGCTCGACATCGCGGATGTCGATGCCCATCTTGCCCATCTCCTCTTTGGCGATTCGCTTAGCACCTTCGATGTCGATCTGGCGGAAGGGCCAAATGCCGGTCTTAGGCTCCGCACCGAGGAAGAAGTTCCGCCATACCGACATGAGCGGGACGATGGCCAGATCCTGGTACACGGTGGCGATGCCTCGACCAAGAGCCTCGCGAGGCGAGTTGAACTTCACCTCCTCACCTTCCATGAGCAGAGTGCCCTCGTCGTGCTGGTGCACGCCGGCCAGGACCTTGATGAAGGTGGACTTGCCCGCGCCGTTGTCACCGAGCACGCAGGTGACCTCGCCCGGATTCACCGTGGTGGTGACCCCGGTGAGGGCGATGATGTTCCCGTAGAACTTCGAGATGTTGTTGAGTTCGAGGAATTCAGCCATCAGCAGACCTCCCTGTGGGTTTTGGTTGTCCGAACGGTTTGCGAAGAACTGGTCATCGGACCTTCTCCGCTTGCGAGCGCACGTAGTTGTTCACCAGCACCGCCACCAGCAGCAGAGCGCCCAGCACTAGGAATCGCCAGTCGCTGTTCCAAGTGGCGAAACCGATGCCGGAGGTGATCATGCCCCAGATCACCGCGCCGATTGCGGCACCGATTGCCGATCCGTAGCCGCCGGTGAGCAGACAGCCGCCCACCACGGCCACGATGATGTAGCGGAACTCGTTTCCGTCGCCCACATTGGCCTGTACTGAGTTGAGCCGGAAGGCGATCACCATGCCGGTGATCCAGGCCGATGCCGACACCAGCATGAACAGCGTGGTCTTGGTGCGGGCCGCGGGTACACCCACCGAGCGGGAGGCATCTTTGTTGCCGCCCACCGCGAAGATCCAATTGCCAAACTGGGTGCGGGCCAGAACCCAGGCACCGAGCACCGCGAAGGCCAGGAACAGCATTACGCCCACGCCGAACCGGGTTTCGGCCCGAGTATTGGCCAGTTCCTCACTGGTGATGAACATCAACTTGGCCGCAATGCCCAGCATTACCGAGCCGAGCCCGACGAAGACTAGCGACCGGCCCACGCTCTCATCGTGGGTGAACAAGGTGCGGTAAAGGGTGGCTATGGCAAAGACTGCGAAGGCGGCAATGCCTCCCTTGGCCACCGCCATGATGAGGCTGTAGAGGATGCCGTCGCCGTCGGCTAATTCGAGGATCAACGACAAGAGTCCGGCGGCCAATCCGAGCACGGTCCCGATTTGCCGTGCGAGGGGGCCGTGAATCGGTGGCGGCGGGGCAGCGGTGCGCCGAGCGGCGATTAGCCGGGAGACGGCGGAGGCGGCCAGGAGGAGTGCGATCAACAGCAGCGCGGTGAACAGTTCCACCCGGAGTTTTCGGGAACCGGCTTCCGACTGTATGAAGAAGGCCAGGATCACAATTCCCACCGAGGTAAGCAGGGTGAACACCACTGCTAGCTCTCGGCGGCGGGCGGCAATGCTGAGCAGAACCACTCCGGCGATGCCCAAAATGCCAAAAAGGATGGCTCGAGCGCCCTGCACGGTGATCATGTAGCTGACAGCGGGGATGAGGGCGACGAAGGCACCAATGGCCGGATAACCCACGCTGACTCGTCCCATAGCAGCCAGCACGGCCAATACGCCGGTGGCCCCGATTCCGATGGCCAGCACGGCGCGTCCTGGCGTGCCGGTCAAGAAGTCGAGGCGGTCGGAATTCTCTGGGTCCATGACCGCGGCAATCAAAATCGCCCCAACGATGGCTACGACCCCGGCAATCAGGAACTGGACCACCCGCGGGTCGTGTTCTGTTGGGGCTGGTTCTCGCTCGGCTGGCTGGTAACGGGCCAGACACCAACCGGCCACCGCCACCAGCACTCCCGCTCCGGTGACGATTCCGAAAACCCAGTTGGAGCTCTTGCTGTCCTGATTCAGCAGCAGGATGTAGCCAACCGCGCCAACAGCCGCTCCAACGATGAACACCCAGTATCCACCCAGGATCGGTCTTTCTCGCCGGGCGTAAGCCAGCTCCATAGTGCCCAGAATGAGGACAACCGCGCCGATGATGAGTAGGCCGCTCCAGGCCCAATCTCGACTGCTCCAAAGATTGGTCCAGCCATCGTTCTCCCAGACGTGGCCGTTTCTGATCCACGTCGCACCGAAGATGTTGTCCCAGAATTCGTAGCCGCCCGACCGGTCGAGACCCTCCGCGATCACCTTGTTGGTGAACAACTTGGTGAATCCGAGCTTGGCCCCGATGAGGATGAAGAACGTCCCCAAGGTGACGATGAAGCTGGGCAGCGAGGTCTTATCCACCAGCGTCCCGTTGAACCAGCCGATGGCTAGTGCGAAAGCCAGCGAGAGAGGCACGGCCAGGTGCAGGCTGAGCCCGGCACCGCCCAATTCAGCGGTGTCGCTGCTCAACAAAACCACGATCACCGCGGTGGCGCCAGTCATGGAACCCGAGGAGAGGTCGAATTCACCTCCTATCATCAACAGGGCCACCGGTACGGCCATCAGGCCGAGAGTGGCGGCCACATCCAGGTAGTTGGCCGTGCCGCCCGCGGTTCCGAACGGCGCCGAAACCAGCCAGAACAGCAGCCAGACCCCGACTGCGCCGATAAGGGCGCCGATCTCGGGCCTGGTCAGCAGCTGCTGGACCGGTCCCCGATGGGCTAATCGCTCGTCTTGCGCTGGCGACGAACTATCCGCAGAGTCATTCGTAGTGGTCACTTCGGCCACGAGAGTCCCCCCTCTCAACCTGGGCGATTTACCCGACTAGTGAATTTCGATGACTGTAGACCAAACGAGTGGAGCGCTGCCCAGATACCCGGACAGCGCTCCACTCTTGCCTGCGACGAGTTCAGCGTCGCAGTTCAGTTCTTGTGTTTAGCGGGTTCCCTGGGACACCAGAGCCTTGACTTCAGCCGCGTTGGCGGTGTCGACGAAGCCCGGACCGGTGAGGATGGGCAGGCCGCCGCCCGCGGTGTTCAGGTTGGTGGCTTGCAGGTGCATCAAGATGACCGGCAGGTAACCCTGGAGGTACTGCTGCTGGTCGACGGTGAAGGCCACGTTGCCTTGCTCAATCTGATCGATGAGGTCGCTGGACAGGTCGAAGCCGCCGATGATGAGGTCCCTACCGGCTTGCTCGCCGGCAGTGAGCGCCCGCAGGGGCAGGTTCGGACCGACGCCGAGCACGCCGTCGATGCTCTCATCGCCTTGAAGGATGGCGGCAATAGTGTTCTGCTGCTCATCGGGGTTGGCGTCGAGACCGACGAACTCCGAGGTCACCTGGCCGGTGAAGGTTTCGGCCAAGCCATTGCAGCGCTCTTCTAGGGCCACGTTGGTCTGCTCCTGGCGGGCACAAAGCACGTGGGTGGCGCCCAGTGCACTAAATCGCTCGCCCGCGCCGTTTCCGGCCACGGTCTCGGTTTGGCCGATGTGGGTGGTCGCGCCCAGGTCCTTGTAGTTGTTCACACCCGAGTTGAGCGTGTACAGCGGGATGCCCGCGGCAACCACGGCCTCAGCAGCCGACTGGACGCCGGCCGGGTCGGCCAGCGAGATGGCGATGCCGTCGGAGCCGGCGGCGATGGCCGCCTCAATCTCCTGGGCTTGCCTCAGGGCGTCGTTGTTGGAGCCGAAGTAGACCACCTGGCAGCCGATGGCTGCGGCGGCGTCGCGTACGGCCACCTCGACCACTGACCAGAAGGTACCGGAGTCACCGTGGGTGATGACGTGGTAGGTCTTGTCGCATCCCTGGGTTGGGTCGACTTCTACCACCTCGGTTGGCTCTGGTGCTTCAGTGGCTGGTGCCGCTGCTTCAGTTGGCTCGCTGGGTGCGGGTTCGCTGGTGTCGTCGTCGTTGCCGCATGCCGCGGCCACAAGTGTCAACGCAAACAGCAATGCAATCAGCTTCCATAGCTTTCTCATTATTGGGTTACCCCTCTCAAGGTAGTTGTTGTTTGTTTTGTGAGGTTCCGGCACCCGCAGACACGGGTTCCAGATTTCGCAGGAAATCGATGCTCTGGCAGGCGTCGAACCTCAGCCGAGCTATGGCAGAGGGATCACCCTCCGCTATCGCTGCATCCTGCTCCAGGACGTACCAAAGGTCGCGTCCTGATTTTTCAAGGAGATCGACGATCTCGGCGATCGGCAACCCTCCCTGACCTAATGGCGGGAACAAACCCCGCTGCACGCCCTGCATGAGCGACAGCTCTCCCGCCGTGACCCGAGCGGCGACGCCCAGGTTTACGTCTTTGATGTGCACCAGTGCGATGCGATCCAGATGGCGCTTGGCTATATCGACAATGTCACCACCGCCCAAAATGAGATGCGCCGTGTCGAGCACCAATGCGATGTCGCTGACGCCGACTATCTGCTCGGTCTCCGAGCTGGTCTCAATCAACGACCCAAAATGGGGGTGGAGCGCTTGGATCAGACCGTGCTCAGCGGCAATCTGCTCGACCTCGGCGAGGGCGTCGGCCACGACCGGCCCTTCGTGCTCAGCGAGCGGCGTCTGGCGCCAATTGTCGGGATGGCTGACCGCGCATGACACGAAATAGCGGCCACCGCCTCCGGCAATCAAGGCGGCGGCCTCGGTGGCAGCCTCTCGGGTGCCCTGGATCTGCGAAGGGTCGTGCAAGACCAAGGGGACGAAGCCGCCAAGCAAGGACAATTCGTGGCGGTCGAGAACGGCTCGCAACTCGGCGGGCTCAGTGGGCAGGTAGCCGAGCGAGCCCAGCTCGGTATGGGTGAACCCGGCCTTGGACATCTCGGCGAGAACCGCCTCTACGGGAAGCTGGTATCCCCATCCCGGCATCTCGCAGACACCCCAGCTGATGGGCGCGGTGGCAATACGTTCAAGCAGCTTCATGTGCGCGCCCGCGGCTCCCCTTCTGACGCCCCTCCGGTTCGACAGTCTTGTAGCTGATTGCGAGGGGGTCAAGCCGTAAGTTCGGCCAGTATCCGGTCGAGTTCGGCTAAGGCGGTGGCGATGTCATCTCCTACCAGCACACCGTGCATCCCGAGGTCTCGAGCCGCGGTCACGTTGGGCTCGAAATCGTCCAAGAAGGCGCTCCATTCAGGACGAGACACGTCCAGTCGTTGGAGGGCCAGCCGGTAGATGGCTGGATCGGGCTTGCGCATGCCCACCGCGCTGGAGTCGATCACTGCTTCAAACAGCTCGTCCACTGGGATGAGGCTGCGCCACATGTCGCCGAACTCCTTGGCGTTGTTGGTGATGATGGCCTGTCTGATGCCCGCGTCGTTCAACTCCCGCACCTTGGCCACGGCCTTGTCACGCCGGTCTTCGCTGGTGGTGCCCGACATGGCCTTGAAGAACCCCTCGAAGGTGAAGCCCTCGATGCCGTCAGCTCGGCAAGATTTCTCCGCCGCCTCCAGCGCCTCAGCCAGGGTGCCCTCTCCCCGCTCCAGCCGGTGCCAGGGATGGTCGCCGTCGGCCTCGTATCGCCCGAACACATGCTCCAAGAGCCGCTCGTTGGTGGTGCCCAGCGAGCGGGCGTAGTCGTCAAGATGAAACGGCGAGCCGGTGAACACCCCGCCGAAATCCCAAAACACAGCTTCGATCAAGTGGACCTCCCCATAGGTCAGGCCGAGGCGCGTCGGATTCCCCAGCAGCGGACAGCGCCGTCGCTTCGTAGAGCACAGGTGTGATAGTCGCCGGCTGTGATGGCGGTGAAGCTACCGCTGGGAATGCCATCCAACTGGCCAAGCACGTTTCCATTTACATCTTGATTAGATCCCCAGCACTCGATCATGCCGACATCTCGAAGGGCGCAGGAGTGGTACAAGCCGGCGGTGATGGCAATAAAACTGCCTTCAGGGATGTTGTCCAACTGCCCGAATCCGTTGCTGCCCCAGCACTGGATGCCGCCGGCTTCCCGGAGCCCGCAAACATGATGGCCGCCGGGAGCCACTGCGGCGAATCGGCCTCTAGGAGCGCCTCCCCAGGCATAGCTCCGCTCTCCCCAGCACAGAGCAGTTCCATCAACGAGCAATCCGCAAGCAAACCCTTCACCAGCGACAACCGAGCTGAACTGTCCGCCGGGAGCCCTCAGCGCCCCCATGCTCTTGTAGCCCCAGCATTGGACAGTGCCGTCTTCTCGAATCCCACAGCTGAACCACCGGCCGGAGGTGATGGCGGTGAAGCGTCCCTGGGGAGAATCGCTTACTACACCGGCATCGTCGGAACCCCAGCAAAGGACAGTTCCGTCATCTCTAATCGCGCAGGTGTGGATGTGCCCGGACGCGGTCGCCGCGAATGCTCCCGAAGTAGTTCTGTCCGCGCCATGCGCCCCGCTGCCCCAGCATTCGATGTCGCCGCCTTCTCGGATCCCACAGGTAAAGTTCCTGCCCGCCTCAATAGACGTAAATGAGCCAGCGGGCGCGCTGATGCCCTCAAAATACTCCCCGCCCCAGCACGAGATGGTGCCGCCACGCTTCACTCCGCAGGTATGCCCAGGTCCTGCTTCAATGGCGTCGAACTTCCCGCTTGGCACTTCCAGCGCCCCGCCTGCATTGGAACCCCAGCACTGGACGATGGCGTCGTCCTTCAACCCGCAAGTGTGGTAGTTCCCTGCGGTTAGGGCGGTGAATGTCCCACTGGGTGGCCTCGCCTGCCCGGTGTAGTTGCCGTGGCCGTCTTGGTTAGAGCCCCAGCACTCAACAGTGCCGTCCTGACGCAGCCCGCAGGTATGAAACATTCCAGCAGCCAGGGCGGTGAATGTCCCACTGGGTGGCCTCGCCTGCCCGGTGTAGTTGCCGTGGCCGTCATGGTTAGAGCCCCAGCACTCAACAGTGCCGTCCTGACGCAGCCCGCAGGTGTGCCAGGTGCCGGCGGCTAAGGCTGAGAATCTCCCGACCGGTGCCCTGGACTGCCCCGTGTAGGTGCCGTGCCAGATGTCAATGTTGCTGCCCCAGCATTGGACGGTGCCGGTATCCCCTAGACCGCATGTGTGGAGGCTCCCCGCGGCAACGGCCGTGAATCTTCCCCCGGGCGGACTGGCCAAACCGGCCATGTTTCCCAGTTCATCGCGGTCGAATCCCCAGCATTCAATTTGACCGTCGGTACGCAGCCCGCAGGAATGCCATCTGCCCGCGGTGATGGCTGTGAACCGGCTTGGGGGAGCGGTGATCGGCTCGAGATAGTTCTTGCCCCAACACTCAGCGGTACCGTCTTCGCGAAGCGCGCAGCTGTGGTACCGGCTGGTTGTGATGGCGGTGAATGAGCCGCTTGGCATGTCGAGTGCGTTCAGATCGCAACGGTCGTGTTGAGGCCAATCTAGTTTGGAGAGGTCATCGCAACCCATGCGGTTCTCGCTGAGCGTGGCGCGTGCGCTAGGGCTTGACATGATGGACAGGAATTCTGAGTCATGCCCCAGCTGGAAGATTGAATGCCCCAGTTCGTGGCCAATGAGATAAGTGTGGGCCGCTCGAGTATTCCAGTACCGCTCAGCGGTGGGAACTGTGACGCTGCCGCGTTCATATGAAGCGTAGCCAGCTGCGCCGTTTCCTGGAGCAATCCCGGCAAGAATCAGGGTGTATTGGTACTGCCCCATGGCGAAGATTTGGGCTTCGCATGGATTCCTTCCATGGGCATTCGACCAGTCGCCGATCCTCACGTCATTCCACGCCACTTCGGGTGACACGATCCCGCCGGAAACGAAGTTCAAACTGACCGTGTTCGAAGATTCCCGCAGATAGAAGTCCCGGACGTCGCCATTGAATCTGTCGGCCTCGGCTTGCAGTTTTGCCTCAGTGAAGCCGGCATTTGGCGGGACGCAGTAGAAGATGTGGACGTCGATTTGCTCGGGTGCAGTTTCTTGGACGGGTTCTGCCGCGCAGCCGCCGGGCACGAGTTGGGTGTCGATGTCGAATTGGCAGCGGTAGACGTTGAGCAGCGATTCCTGGGCGGCGATCAGGCTATCGCGCAATGTGACTTGGTTTTGGGTGGGTGTTCCCGCAAAATCGGCAGGCTCGGTTGGACCCTGGCTGGGGCTGCCGCTGAAGCAGCTGCCGGGCACCTGTTGGGTGTCGATGTCGAATCGGCAGCGGTAGACGTTGAGCAGCGATTCCTGGGCAGCAATCAGCTGATCGCGGGCTGCGATGTCTTCAAGAGTGGCCTCACCAGGCTGAGCGACCGCCGCGCTATTGCCGAGGAAAGCAACCGCCGTGGCCAGCAATATTGCCGCCAAGACGGAAATCGAGGATCGCTTCAGAATCCTGTTCATGGAAGTGTCCCTGTCTCAATGAGCTCCTGGAACTGTGCCTCATTGAGAACCGGGATCCCCAATTTCTCGGCCTTCTCCAGCTTGGAGGCACCCGGGTTCTCGCCCACCACCAGGGCCGTGGTCTTGGACGACACGCTGCCCGGCGACTTGCCGCCCCGGGCCTTGATGGCCGCACCCACCCCGTCGCGGCTGTAGCCCTCCAGCCCGCCGGTGACGACGATGGTCATACCCGCCAACGTCTGGAATAGCGATTCGGCTGCTGCATCGCTGCTGGTGTCCTGGATGAAGTTGAGCCCGGCGGCCCGCAGTTTCTCGACGATCTCCCGGTTTACCTCCGACTGGAAGAACTCGTGCACGCTCTCCGCCATGATCGGCCCGATCCCATCCACCTCGGCCAATGCTTCAACCGATGCCTCCATTATCCGGTCTACGTGCCCGAAAGCATCAGCGAGCAACTCGCTGGAGGTGTCGCCCAGATGGCGTATGTTCAGCCCCACCAACAGCCGGGCCAGCGATTGCTGCTTGGAGGCCTCTATGGCCGCAGCCAGATTGGCCACCGAGAGCTCGCCGAACCCTTCCAACTCCCGAATGAGGTCGTAATCCAAGGCATAGATATCGCCCACGTCGGCGATGAAGCCGAGGTCGATGAACAGGCTTACCCGCTGTTCGCCCAGATGCTCGATGTCCAGGGCGTTGCGGGCGGCAAAATGCTCGATCCAGCCCCGAAGCTGTTCGGGGCACCGGGGAAAGAAGCAGTAGTGGGCGGCGTCGCCCTCTTGTCGGACTAGAGGCTGGTGGTGGGGGCAAGGGCAGATCGCAGGGAATTCCCACTCGGGCAGTTCATCGGGTCGTTCGGCCAGTACCGACCCCACCACCTCGGGGATGACATCGCCGGCCTTGCGGACGACCACGGTGTCGCCGGGTCGCACGTCCTTGGCCTTCACCTGATCCTGGTTGTGCAGGGTGGCCATCTCCACGGTGGAGCCGCCGACGAACACTGGCTCCAGCACTGCGAAAGGAGTGGCTTTGCCCTTGCTGCCAATGGAAACGTGAATATCAAGGAGCTTGGTCGTCCGTTCCTCGGGCGGGAGCTTGTAGGCGATGGCCCAACGGGGAGCCCGGCTCGTCGCACCGAGCTCCCGCTGGAGGTCAAGGCGGTCCACCTTGACAACTGCGCCGTCAATTTCATAGGGCAGGTCGTGGCGCCTGTCCTCGCACTGGTCTACGAATTCCCAGGCTTCGTTGACAGAGTCCACTGTGACGGTCTCGGGATTGACCGGCAGGCCGAGGCTGTCTAGGTACTCCAGGGTGGCGCTGTGAGTCGCCACACCAGGGCCCCCATGGACTTCGCCAACCGAATAGCACCACATGGATAGACCTCGAGTGGCGGTAATAGTTGGGTCCTTTTGGCGCAGCGAGCCTGCCGCCGTGTTGCGGGGATTGGCGTATCGGGGCTTGCCCTCGGCCTCCTGTTGAGCGTTCAGTGCATCAAAAGCAGCCAGGGGCATGTAGACCTCACCCCGCACTTCGAGTACTTGGGGTGCTCCCGCAGGGAGCAGGTGGGGCACTGACTTGAGGGTGAGTATGTTCGCAGTGATGTCCTCGCCCACGCGCCCATTGCCTCGGGTAGCAGCCTGAACCAGCCTGCCGTTCTCATAGCGCAGCGATACCGCCAGGCCGTCATACTTGAGCTCGCATACCAGACCGCCAAGTTCCGGTGGCGAACCTTCCAGTCCAATCGCTCCTCTACTTTCGGGCCTGTCCTCGTCGTCCTCCTGGTCATCAGCCGAGAGCAGCATCCCCTGAGCGGTGGACTCCTCAGCAGCCCTGCGAGCCCTTGCAGCAGCCAAACGGCGCAGGGCCCGTTCTGCCCATGCATTCAGTTCGTCTCGGTCGAAGGCATTGTCGAGCGACATCATCGGCACCCGATGCTCGACTGGTGTGAACAGCGTTGATGGATCAGCCCCGACCATTTGGGTGGGGGAGTCAGGTCGGACCAGTTCTGGGTGAGCGGCCTCAAGCTCGAGCAGCTCCCGCTTGAGTTGGTCAAAGTCAGCATCGGGAATCTCCGAAGCATCATCGCTGTGATACCGCTGATCGTGGTAACGGATGAGCCTGGTCAGCTCCGCGATGCGCTCTTCCGGTCCCTTAGTCACCTGCCGGATAGTACTGCTGGCTGCTGCTGGGGGTGTCCGCTGGGGTGGTTCGGTCGGAATCCACGTCCAGTGTCGGCGGACTTGCTCTCACCCGGGCTGCGGTTTCTTGGCTTGGGAGGTGGACGGAGTTGGAACTGCCCGCGGGAGTCTCGGACAACCGCGTAACCGTGCTTGTGTACTTTCTTGTGGCACTTGGGGCAGAGCAGCACAAGGTTTGATATGTCGGTGCGCCCGTTGTTGTCCCACCAGATGATGTGATGGGCGTCGCAGGCACTGGCTCTCATGTCGCAGCCGATGCAGCGTTTGTCTCGGACGCACAGAGTCAGCTTTTGGGCGGCGGTGGCGGCTCGTTGTTTTCTGCCCAGGTATAGGGGCTGGCCGTCAGAGGCGAACATGGCCGGGACGATGCTGGCATCGCAGGCGATGTGTCGGAGCTCGTCGATGTCGATTGGGGTACCGTCGATGAGTCCGGCATTCTTGAGCTGGCCGCTCAAGATGTCGTAGTCGACGGTGACGATCAGCGTGGTGGCCTGCGGCGCAATCTCACAGTCTGAGACGTCGTCATCGACACTGCTGCTGGCGGACGACTCAGGGCGGGTTGGCTGTTGGGTAATCAAGGCGACCAAGGCGTCGGCATTGCGCTGCTGGTGGGTGCGGTCGCTTCCCGACTCCGAGTCATTGCGGAACATGCGATCGCTCAGGTCGTTCAGCGCGATCTTGACCCTCTCACCGGCGATGCGGTCCAACTCGGCGTACAAGATGACCATCTCGTCGTCGCCGTCGAAAACCTTGCCGCTCCGGCGCTCGCGCTGGCGCTCGGGGCGGGTCAGACCGTCTTCGGCCCGGCGTTCATCCTCGCTGTGGGCCACGGTTCTCTTGAACTCGTCGAAATCCTCGGTGATCGCCGCGGTGATCAGTGCCAATTCTTGTTCGGTTGAGAGTGGAGCGCGTTGATGCGACTCGCCCATTGTTTGGGCGTGTTCGATAGAGATCCAACCTTGCTTGGCTGCGTCTAGCGTGGTGGGCAGAGCGTTGAGAGCGTTGGCGGCCTTGGCTTGCCGGCGGGCTCGTTGACGACCGAGGCCGAACTGTTGGCACAGTTCCTCAACGGCGTCTTGGCCTTCCAGTTCGCCGAAGTGGCCCAACAATGACGCCAGATACCCGTCAATCTGGCGTCGGGCGCTATCTGCCTGGAGGATCAATTTGACCAGATCACCCGATTCCAAGTCGGAGAATTCAGGCAGCTCTAACTCCACACAACGGCTTCTGCGGCCCTTAGGCCCACTACGGGCATGTGGGGTGTTTTCCCTGGTGAGACCACCTAAATCCATGCCACCAGTCTACCGACGCCAGTGACAGATTGACTATGCCGGATTGCGCTGGCAGCTGACGACTGTGAAGTGGCAAGGCGCGGAGGTTTAGCCCTCTGACATCAGGCCATGGTGTGGCGGATGCATGGGAGATCGCATTGCATCCAGCGCGGCAATAGCGACTTTATGGTTGATGGATTCGGGCACGGGGTGGGGACCCAAAGGCAGGGTCTTACCTTGTGCTGCCAGAAGCTCCAGTGAGCGCGCTTGAAGGGTGAGGCCCAGGTCCATCGCCTCTATGGGATTGCCCCCTGAACCTTGCGCGGCAAGATTCACGATGCGGCCTTCGGCGATCACGAAGACGCTCTTGTCCGAGTCGAGGTCGTACTGAGTAAGGGAGGGCGCTAGCGGGCTTGCTGAAGCTGCATCTTGAAGCTCGTCCATGGCGATTTCTCGGTCGGTGTGCCCCGCGTTGGCCAGCACGGCGCCGTCGCTCATCTGGCGGATTAGGTCAACGTCTAGCACGCTGTCACGCCCGGTGGCGGTGATGAAGATCTGGCCGATTCGCGCCGCTTCGTCTGCGGCAGCGGTGCCGAAGCCGTCCATGGCTGCTTCTAGGAGTTTCACAGGGTCGGGTTCAACCACCACGACATGGGCACCTCGCCCGGCGGCGTAGTGCGCGATCCCCCGACCGCACCATCCGTAGCCGAACACGACGACTGCTTTGGCGTGCAGGGAGATGTTGGTGACACCCACGATGGCATCCAACACCGACTCGCCTACGCCGTGCTTGTTCTCGACAATCGACTTCAGCGGGCTGTCGTTGATGACGATCACCGGCATCCGCACCCCCTCCGCATACTGCTCTCTCAGCAGAATTGCACCCGAGGTTGTCTCTTCGGTGGCGCCGAGAGGCAACTCGCCGCTCTCTATGCACGCCGCGATCAACTCGGCGCCGTTGTCGAGCAACAGATGACATTCCGAGGCGACCATCTTCTCTAGATTGGCGGCCACCGAACTGGCACGTTCATTGGGTCGATCGAGCACTTCGCAGCCCCACGACTCGATTTCTGCGACGGTGTCGAACTGGGTGGTGCCCACGTTGCCCATTGCAGTAACCCCCGCACCGCCCGAGATGAGTGTCTCAACTAGCACAGCCGTCTTGGGTTCCAAGTGGAGCCTTAGCCCGATCCTGCAACCCTCGAAAGGACGGGTGTGACTGAACTCTTCGGCCACTGCGGCGAGCACTGGCATGTGGCGACGGGTCCAGGAGATGCGCCCGCGTGCGTCAACCACGATTCTGCGCTTGAGAGCGAGCGTGGAGGGCAGCGCATGGCCCAATGGGTGTGGAGCCATGATTTCTGCCCAATTGACCAGCATGCAGAGTCGTACGGGGGTAGCTCATGGCCGGAATCTTACTGCTGGGTAGTGGTGTGCCTTGGGTCCATTCGCGCGGGTCCTGCTAGGCATCGGTGCCCCTCGCGGCATTGCTCCTCTTTGCCGTACGCAGCGAGTATGGCTGCGCCGATGCGCCTTGCGAGGAACGCCGCTGCCGTCGCAATCCACGGCGCTAGACCCAAGACACACCATGAACCACACCTGGTTTCGCATGTGCAGACCGAGCCAAGGTGGGTTTGGGTTGGGATAGGGGAGATGCTGTAGTGGGGTGGGTGAAAGACCTGCGGGGGGACCGGGCTTGGGTCTGGGTGGTGCGAGTGTGGTGGGCGGCGCTGCCGTTCACCGCTGGGCCGGTGTTGGCCGATGGGCTGAGCGACACCTCGGCGGCGTGGCGGTCTAGCGCGTCGGTGGGACTGTGGGTGCTGTGGGCGGCGGTGCTGGTGGGCTCCTTGCTGGCCCATCCGGCGACAATGGTTCTTGTTAGGCTGGCTTTGCCGTCGGCAGTAGCGGGTTTGGTGTGGGCGGGGATGGGTGATGCCGACTGGGCTGACGTGGCGCTGGTGGCGGCCATCACCGGTGGTATTGCCGCGGTTTCGTTGAGCGCTCCGGTGGGTCAAGTATTCGTTAACGGCATCTCCTACGGCGACGAGATCAGGCTTCTGCTGCGGCCGTCTGCGGTGCTGTTAGCCGGGCCGCTGCCACTGGCGGCTGCGATCACGGTTGGAGGCGTGGTGAGTGGGCCGCTATTGCTGGCCGCCGAGCAGTGGGCGGCCGGAGTGGCGGTCACCGTGGTAGGAGCAGCCTTGGCGGTCTTCGGGGCACGCTCTCTCTATTCGCTCACCCGGCGATGGCTGGTGTTCGTCCCCGCCGGCGTCGTGCTCCACGACCACCTAGCGGTCCAAGACCCCGTGCTGCTCCGCCGCCGAGCAGTGGCCGGCTTAGGACCGGCCCCACAGGAATCCGATGCGCTTGACCTGAGTCAAGGGGCCGCTGGCCTGATCCTCGAACTCGCCCTGAGCCAGCCAATCACCCTGGTCCCACCGGCCCATCGGAAAGGCGGAGCCGAAGAGGCCCACGCCAGCGCGGTCTTGGTTGCTCCATCCCGTCCCGGACAGGTGGTTGAGCTGGCCCGCCAGCGACAGCTCATCTAGCTCGCACCCCCAGTTGGGAATGCCCCTGAGCGCCGGGGAAACTTAGGCCCTAAGATACCGAGCACTGAAATACCTTGGGGGAGGGACCAGATGGAGAGTCAGTTCACTGAAGCGGAGTTCAACGAGCACATTCAGCGGTATGGGAGCAAGGAGCTCGATTGGGAGCCGTTTGCCGCTCAGGGGGATCTCAAGGAGAAATACCGACGAGCTCATGTGCGGATGGTGGGAGCCAGCATCACCGGTAAGCACTACGAGCCCGGAACCGTCACCGCCAACAACTTCACCCTGTCGGTGATGATGATGCCTCCCGGTGCCGAGGCTCCCTCGCATGCCCATGAGGTAGAAGAGGTGTTCTTCGTGGTCAAGGGGGAGTTGACCGCATGGTGGGAAGACGACGACGGCCGGGTTCTCGACACCGTTTTGAAAGAGCGGGAGATGATCTACAGCCCCGCCGGGATCATGCACGGCCTGCGAAACCACACCGATGAAGAGGTCTTGGTGCAGGTTGTGATAGGCGTGGGCCGCCCGCAGAAGCCCTCCTACCTCGACGCCGCCCTCACCGATCTCTGAGGGACCCGTGCGACTGGGAGAGATGAGCTGGACTGCTCTGAGCGAGCGGCTCGACCGGGGCCCGCTGGATGTGATGATCCCCCTCGGTGCCCTCGAACAGCACGGTCCCCATCTTCCCTTGGACACTGATGCCCTCATCGCCGAGGCGGTGGCCGACCGGGCGGCTCGAAGAGTGGGGGAGTGCGTGGTGTCGCCCTGCATCCCCATAGGGGCTTCCAGCCATCACTTGGCGTTCCCCGGCACGGCCAGTCTGAGCGACAAGACCCTCCAAAGCGTCCTAGCGGAGATGATCCAGACCCTGCTAGGCCACGGTTTCCGCGGGGCCTTTCTGGTGACCGGCCACGCCGGAAACGTGGCGTCAATGGCGGCGGCCCTGACAGGGCTCGACCCCGACGACCGTGCCCGAGTGGTGTCGTTTGACGACTGGCCTGCCCAGCGAGATGCCGTTCATCAGGCAGCCGAGACCCGCCTCAGCATGGATCGGGAAGTGGTGGGAACCCACGGCGGGCATTTCGAGACCAGCATCCTGCTGGCCATCGCCCCCGACAGGGTGGATATGGCCTCAGCAGTAGCCGGTCACGTAGGACCAGCAGCCGCGGCCAGCGCCAAGCTGCGCTCTGAGGGCATGGCGGCGCTATCCCCAGTCGGCGTCATCGGCGATCCCCGCGGGGCCACGGCCGACGCAGGCGAGCTCTACCTCGACGCGTTGGTCGGCCTGGTGGTCGAGGGCATCGAAGCCCATCGCAGCCAGTCGAAGCAGCGGGTGGCTCCGTGACCGCTCCCTCGGTCACCATGGGCTGGGACAGAATCCGGGTCGCTATTCCCCGGGTGGTGGAGGCCGGGTTCGCCATCTTCGTGGTCGTCATCCTGGGCGCAGTCATGACCGTCAAATCCGACGTATTCCTGACCACCGGAAATCTCCAGAACATTTTGCTGCAAACCTCGTTCTTGGCCTGCGCGGCTTTCGGAATGACCCTGGTGATAATCACCGCCGAACTGGACCTGTCCCAGGGGTCGGTGCTGGCCCTGATCGGGGTAGTGGCGGCCGAGACCATGGTCCGCAACAACAGCATCGTGCTCGGACTCTTGGCTGGAGCGGGGGTGGGCATAGCCGCCGGGCTGTTCAACGGGCTCATCACCGCAGTGCTCAAAGTGCCCTCGTTCATCACCACCCTGGGACTTCTGATCATGGCCCGTGGCTTGGCCCGGGAGATCACCGCGGGCAATACCGTGGGCAACCTCCCCGGCGGATGGAAGGCATGGTGGAGCGGGGAGTTCATCGGGCTGCGAATGCCCATTTGGGTGGCGCTGGGCCTCGGCGTCGCCTACCACATCATCCTTCGCTATTCCCGGTTCGGATTGCGGATCTACGCGGTAGGAGGCAACGCCGAAGCAGCCCGCCGAGCCGGTATAAACGTCACCCGGGTGCGGGTCACCGTCTTCGTGCTGGGGGGCCTCGCCGTCGCGGTTGGCGGCTTCACCTTGTTGGGGCGGGTCAACGTCGGCCAGCCCAATGCCGCGGTGCTAACCGAGCTGTACGCGGTGGCCGCCGTGGTGCTAGGGGGCACCAACCTATTCGGTGGTCGGGGGTCGATTCCCCGCACTCTGGCCGGCGTGTTGCTGATCGGGGTAATCCGCAACAGTCTCAACCTGCTCAACGTGTCGTCCAACATGCAAGACGTGTGGCTGGGCGTCGTGTTCGTATTGGCCATGACATCGCAGTTCTTGCGCCGCTACCTGGAGAGGTGGGCCAACCGAAGCGAGGACACCGCCATCGAAGTCGAAATCGACCACGAACTCGACGAAGAACGCCGCGCCATCGAACTGGCCGAACAATCGGCCCGATCGGGCGACCAAGAACTCCATGTCGCTGAGCCGGCCGAGCAATCGGCCGATTCGGCGGCGGAGCAACCACAAGAACCCGGAGGGGGACTATGAAAACCAGAAACCTGTTGTTCAAGCTACTGGCGCTGCTGCTGGCCTTTGGGCTGGTGGTTTCGGCATGCGGCAACGACGATGACGACGACACCGTAACCGGTGAGGGAGGATGCGCGGAGACCTACGAGGTGCGGTACGCCAATCTGGCGACCTTTATCTTGTACTTCCGCGACCTGGAGGCTGGCCTGAGGGACTTCGGTGCCAGCAACTGCTGGAACTTCGTCGCGGCCGACGCCGCCTACGTGATCGAAGACCAAGTGGCTCAGATCGAGGATTTCGTGACCCAGGGGGTCGACCTCATAATCGCCTCGCCTGGCGACCGCCAAGCGCTCATTCCCGCCTATGAGACCGCCGCGGCCGCAGGAATTCCCATGCTGTCAACCGGCGACAGCGTGCAGGAGGCCGCCCCGGAGATCGGTTTCATCGGAACGGACTGGGGTGTTGAGGGCACCAAGCAGAGCGAGTGGATGGTCGAGCAGCTCGGCGGATCGGGCAAGATCGCCCGCATCGGCGGCCCGGGCGCCAGCGAGTATGTGGAGAAACGCCGCGAGGGCTTCGAGCACACCATGGAAAACAACCCCGACATCGAGGTGGTGTTCAACCAGAGCGCCAACAGCTTCACCGCTGAAGAGGGCCTCCGCCTGGCCCAGGACGCGTTGACCGCCAATCCCGACCTGGACGGAATCTGGGCTGACAGCGACGCTCTGGCCCTGGGCGCCGCCACCGCAGTGGAAGAGGCAGGCATCGACCACGCCGACATCCTGATCAGCGGCACCGACGGCGAGCCGGCGGTGTTCGATCAGATCCGGGCCGGAACCGGCGTGGACATGACCATCGCCTTGCGGGGCTATCAGTGGGGTTGGCAGACCGCCGAGGTCGCCCACCAGTACCTGACCACCGGCAGCACCGGCCAGAGCTACTTCATCCAGGCGCCCACCATCGTCGTGGATGCCGACACCATCGAAGGCACGACCAACGCCGATCTCCGCTAGGGGTACTTCCCCTCCGGATTTTCGATAGCGAACATGACCTATCGGGCCGACGTCCTCATCATCGGCGCCGGAGCGTCCGGCGGGGTGGCGGCGCGCCACCTCGCCGAGCACGGCTTCGACGTGGTCTGCCTCGAGCAGGGCGATTGGCCCGATAGGTCCTCGTTCCCCGGCACCCGACCCGACTGGGAGCTGGCCATCCGCAGGGACTGGGCCATGAGCCCAAACGTGCGGAACCGGCCGGAGGACTACCCGGTTGTCCACGACGACTCCGACATCGAACCCCTCATGTACAACGCGGTGGGGGGCAGCATGATCATCTATGCCGGGACGTGGCCGCGGATGCTCCCATCGGATCTGCGGGTGCGAACCCTGGACGGGGTGGCCGACGACTGGCCCATTGCTTACCGGGATCTGGTTCCCTACTACAACGCCATCGACCGCCAGATCGGCGTATCCGGCCTCGCTGGCGATCCGGCTTACCCGCCCCATGACGACTACCCGCTTCCGCCGCTGCCTCTGGGCGTGGCAGGGAGGCGGGTGGCCGAGGGACACAACCGGTTGGGATGGCACTGGTGGCCCGAGCCCAATGCCATCTTGTCGGCCCCCTACGACGGGCGGCGGCCGTGCGTGCAGCGGGGAGTGTGCACCTCGGGATGCGCCGAGGGGGCCAAAGCCTCCACCGACTTGACCCACTGGCCCCAGGCGACTGCCGCCGGGGCCCGGCTCATCACCGGGGCCCGGGTCAGCCAGATCACAATCGGGCCTCGGGGCTTGGCCACTGGGGCCACCTGGCTGGACCATGCCGGGGTCGAGCACCACCAGGAAGCCGACGTGGTGATCCTGGCGGCCAACGCGGTGGGCACGGCGCGGCTGCTGCTGCTGTCGGCTGACGACCGCTTCTGCCCTGATGGGTTGGCCAACTCCAGCGGCCTCGTGGGCCGGCGCTTGATGATGCACCCGTTCTCGGTGGTTACCGGATGGTGGGACGACCAGGTGGAGGGCTGGCAGGGCCACTTCGGGGCCAGCATCACCACTTACCAGTTTTACGAGACCGACGCCGACCGAGAGTTCGTGCGCGGGGCCAAGTGGGCCCTTTCGCCAGTCGGCGGCCCGCTCAACCACATTTTGCCCATGAGGGCCGGCAACGAGGTGTGGGGACCCGATCACCACGTGCTCATGGGACAGACATTTGGGCGGGGGGCGAGTTGGGCCATTTTCGGGGAGGACCTCCCCGAAAAGTACAACCGGGTGGAACTCGACCCGGACCGTACCGACAGCCACGGCATTCCCGCGCCCCGGGTGACCTATCGGATCTCTGACCACTCTCGGCGGCTGATGGCCTTCCAAGAAGAGAGGGCTACCGAATCGCTCAAAGCATCGGGATGCCGGGAGACCGCGGTGGCCAGCATGATCCCATATTCGGGGTGGCACCTCATGGGGACCGCCCGCATGGGAGACAACCCGGCGATCTCAGTGGTCAACTCCCGTCAGCAGGCCCATGATGTGGCCAACCTGTACATCGCCGACGCCAGTGTGTTTGTGACCAGTTCTGGGGTCAACCCCACCTGCACTATCACGGCTCTGGCGCTGCGAACTGCCGATCTGCTGGTTCAAAACCGCAGCGAGCAGAAGGTCCCGGCATGACGACTGCCGACAACAGCACCGTTATCGACGTTGATCGATTGGAACAGTTGGCCGACATCATGCTGCCCACGGCCCACGGGATGCCCTCGGCCTCCGAGGTGGGGGCGGTGAACTCCTATCTCGACGAGGTGCTGGGTTGGCGTGATGATCTGCGCCAACCGCTGTTCGAGGCTCTGTCCGCCCTCGATCCGGCAACGTTCACCGTGGAGAGGCTGTCGGCCTTCCTTGCCGAGGATGAAAACGCTTACACCGCCCTCACCACCGTGGTGGCGGCCTGCTACTACCTCAGCCCGGTGGTGCGCGACCGCATCGGCTATCCGGGCCAGGTGGCCAAGACCTACGATCCCTTCGCCTACACCGAATGGGTGGCCGAAGGGCTGCTCGACCCGGTTGTCGAACGGGGCCCGATATGGCGGGAGGCCCCAGAATGACTTGGACAATCGGGGTGAGTAGGGAAGACGGGGTGGCCGTGGAGTTGTCAATATGAGCCGCGCCGTGGTCTTGGCCGACTATGCCCGCGGTCCCGCGGTCGAGCGCCTAGAGCTGGGACCGGTCCTGCCGGGTGGCGCCCTGGTGAAGATCGACGCTGCCACGGTTTGCGGAACCGACGTCCACATCTCCGACGGCGTGTTCGAGCAATTGGCCCGCTTACCGCTGGTGATGGGTCACGAGGGCACCGGAACGGTTCTCGAGCTGGGCGCGGGTTTGGAGCGCGACGCCCGTGGCCAACCGCTGCGACCGGGCGACCGCATCATCTGGGCCCACAACTGGTGCGGGCGGTGCTACTTCTGCGCAGTGGCCAAACAGCCCACCCTGTGCGAGAACACCATGGGCTACGGGTGGGGTCCGTATGAGGAGGGGACAGTCAACGGTACCTTTTCGGAGCACCTCCACGTGTCGCCCGATTCACGTGTGCTGCGGGTGCCCGACAGCGTGTCCAGTCCGCTGGCGTCGGCCGCCACCTGCGCCCTCCGCACGGTGATGCACGCCCTAGACCGCCTGCCCCGCGTCCGCTTCAGCGACACCGTGGCCGTGCTCGGTGCCGGCCCGGTGGGCGTTCTGTGCGCGGCGGCGGCCCTGCACAGCGGGGCCCACCAAGTGGTGCTCATTGGCGCGCCCGCCTCCCGGCTAGCGGCCACCGAGAAGTGGGGTCTCACTACGCGCATCGACATCGACCACACTGAGCCCGAGGAGCGAATCGAGGCAGTCCGCAACCTGACCGGCGGCCGCGGCGCCGACGTGGTGTTCGAGTGCGCGGGGCCTCCCGACGCCTTTACCGAGGGAATGGAGATGGTACGGGCCGGTGGCGCGCTCATGGTGATCGGCCAGGCCCACGGACAATCAGTCCCGGTGCCGACCACAGCCATGAAGGTCCGCCAGCTCACGGTGCGAACCTCCCTTTCGGCCGACATCTCCCACTTCCACGACGCCCTTCAGTTCTTGGATCGTCATGGGGGTGGGCTGGAATTGGAATCGGTGGTGTGCTCGAAGACCTACTCGCTGGATCAGGTGATCGACGCCCTGGCCGCGATGAGGGCTGGCACGGAGATGAAGCCGGTGATTGAGCCATGACTGCCGGGTTCCCCGAGGCTGCTATTCGCGACCGCTACCCGCTGGTGGTGGGAGACCGCGAGGTCACCGCGAGCACTCTCATGCCCGCCACCGCGCCGGGCACCGGAGAGACGGTGGCCGAGGTGCCGCTGGCTGATGCCGAAGAAGTGGATCGAGCCGTAGAGGCGGCCACCGACGCCCAGCCAGCCTGGGCGGGCCTCTCGGCGGCCGAGAGAGGGCGATATCTGCGCGATCTGGCCGATGCGGTACGGAGCCAAGCCGAGCGACTGGCCCGGATCGACGCTATGGACAGCGGTAACCCATTGGCTGCCATGCGCAACGACGTTGTCTACGGAGCCGACGCCCTGGACTACTTCGCCGGCATCGCCCGGGAACTGCACGGCAAGACCCTTCCGGCGTCGGCTAACGGCCTCCATCTGACCCTGCGAGAACCCTATGGCGTGGTGGCCCGCATCCTGCCGTTCAATCACCCGCTTATGTTCACCCTCTTCCACGCGGCCGCTCCTTTGGCCGCGGGCAACACCGTGATAGTGAAGGCCCCCGATCAAACCCCGATCTCCCCCCTGGAAGTGGCGTATCTGGCTGCGGAGATTCTTCCCCCCGGCGTGCTCACCGTGCTCACCGGCGACGGGGCCACCACCGGCGAGGCTCTCGTGGCCCATCCGGGCATCGGCCGGATCGGTTTCACCGGCCGAGGGACCACCGGTCTGCGGGTCATGGAGGCGGCCGCGGCGTCGGGCCACGTCAAGCACGTGACCGTGGAGCTGGGAGGCAAGAACCCTTTGTTGGTGGCACCCGATGCCGACCCCGCCTATGTGGCGCAACAGGCGGTGGGGGGCATGAACTTCGAGTCCTCCCAAGGGCAGTCGTGCGGGTCGACATCGCGGCTGTATGTGCCGGCCGAGATGCGCGATGACGTGGTGGACGCAGTGGCCGCCCGGCTCGACCAAGTCAAGGTAGGCGACCCCCTCGATCCGGCGACCACCATGGGGCCGCTGGTCTCCGAGTCCCAGCTCAGCCGGGTGCGTGGCTACGTGGAGACCGGTAAATCAGAGGGCGCCCGACTGGTCCGGGGTGGAGGCACTCCAGGGGGTGTGCCCGAAGGCGGGTATTACCTCGCACCCACGCTGTTCGACCAGGTGACGCCCGGCCATGTCATCGCCACCGAGGAGATCTTCGGTCCGGTGCTGTCGGTGCTGGAATGGCACGACAGAGACGACCTCATCGCCCAAGCCAACGCCACCCGCTACGGGCTGACCGCCAACATCATCACCGACGACTTGGACTGGGCTATGGATGCCGCCCGCCGGGTGCAGGCCGGATGCGTATGGATCAACGGGCGAGGCCAGCACTTCTTGGAAACCCCGTTCGGGGGATACAAGGACTCCGGGCTGGGAGCAGAAGGGTCGATGGAGTCGCTGATCAGCTACACCCGGACCAAAGTCGTCCACATTCTCGACATCGGAGCGCGACCATGAGCAGCCAACCGGCCGAGGCCATTTCGTCCCTTAAAGACAAGATCGCCACCTCGACTCGGATTCTGGTCCGAGAGCGGCTGATCGGGCCCTTCGGCCACCCCTCGGCCCGGATTCCGGGCACCGCCTTGGTGGCTGTATTGGGCCACACCCACGATGACGTGAAGGACCTGGCCGACACGGAGCCAGGCGACGTGGTAGTGATGGACTTGGACGGCGAGGTGGTCGAGGGATCCATGGACGCCCCCGGCGAGCGCTTCATGCACACCGAGATTTACCGGGCCCGACCCGACGTGGGCGCAGTGATCCACGCCCACCCCATGCACTGCATCGCGTTCTCGATGACCGATGTCCCCCTGGCCCCGGTCTGGCACCTGTGCACCCTGTTTGCCGACGGTGTGCCGGTGTACGACTCCGCCGTGCAGATCGACAACCCCGACCGCGGCCGGTCAGTGGCTGCGGCCCTAGGCGACCGTAAAGGCGTGCTGTTGAAGGGCCATGGCCTGACCGTGGTGGGCTCATCCATCGAGGAGGCCACGGTGAGCGCGGTAAACCTCGAGCGCTCGGCCCGACTGCAGATCATGGCCCAGGGCATCGGATCGGTGGAGGCCATCGACCGAACCGAGCTCACCGACGATCTGTTGACCGACGGCCTCACGATGGAGGAATACACCCACACCCAGTGGGACTACTGGGCCATGGAGACGACCCGATGAACCAATTGCGCCGAGAGGATCCCCGGCTTCTGAGGGGAGGCGGACGCTACGTGGCCGACATCGAGCAGCCGTCGATGCGGTACGCCGCGTTTGTGCGCAGTCCGGTGGCCCACGCCGATGTAATCGGGGTGGAACTGCCCCCCGGCGTCGTCGGCTGGACCGGCCAAGACCTGATCGGGCGGATCGACACCATGGCGCCCAATGAAGCCGACGGCGGCGTCTACCAGGACAGATTGCTGGAATCCCTAGGTGACGACCGGCTGTTCGTGCGTCATGAGGGGCGGCCTCTGTTGGCAGCAGACCGGGTGCGCCATGTGGGCGACCCCATTGCCGTAGTCGTCGCCGACACTCCCTACGGCGCGGCGGATGCGGCTGATCGGGTGAGCCTCGACCTGGAGAGCCGCCCGGCGGTGGTCGACCCCTTTGCCGCACTGGCCGACGACGCTCCCCGGCTGTACGACCACTGGCCCGACAACCGCTCGCTGTTCGTTGCCGCCGGCTTCGGCGACATCGACGCCGCCTTCGCCGACGCGGCCCACGTGAGTCGCCGCCGACTGCACTCGGGAAGGCTGGCTTGCCACCCCATGGAGCCGAGGGGGGTGGTGGCCCAACACGATCCCCGCACCGACCTGCTCACGGTATGGAGCAGCACGCAGATTCCCCATCCGCTGCGCACCGCGTTGGCCAAGGCCCTGGGGCACCCGTCCCACCGGATCAGGGTGGTAGCCCCCGATGTGGGCGGCGGCTTCGGGGTCAAGGCCATTCCCTACGCCGAGGAGATGATCTTGGCCTTTCTCGCACTGGAACTGGGCGTGGCGCTCAAATGGGTGGAGGAGCGGAGCGAGCACGGCCTAGCCGCCATTCAGTCCCGCGACCAGTTCCACGACATCGAAATGGCCCTTGACGGCGACGCCCGAATCCTGGGAGTACGCGACCGCTTCGTAATGGACAGCGGGGCAGCCAACCCTCTTGGCGTCGTCCAGCCCTACAACACGCTGGCCCACCTCTGCGGGTGCTATCGGGTACCGGCGCTGGATGTGGAGGCCACCGCGGTGGTGACCAACAAGGCCCCGAACTCGCCCTATCGGGGGGCGGGCCGGCCCGAGGCAGTCTTCGCTATGGACCGCATCCTTGACGTGGCTGCCCGAGAGATGGGAATCGATCCGGTGGAACTTCGCCGCCGCAACCTCATTTCCGCCGAAGAGATGCCCTATTCCGTCGGGCTCAACTACCGGGATGGCACTGCCATGACCTACGACAGCGGCGATTTCTCCGGATGCTTCGAGACGGCCATGGCCATGAGCGATATATCCCAGGGACGCCGGGGAGGGGCCCGGGACGAAGCCGGCCGGTTGGTGGGCGTTGGAGTGTCCTCCTATGTGGAAGGCACGGGGGTTGGCCCGTTTGAGAGCGCCCGAGTGCGGGTAGACGAGACCGGTTGGGTGGAAGTGGCTACCGGCGCCTGCTCTCAGGGCCAGGGCCATGAGACGGTCTTTGCCGATGTATGCGCACAGGCGCTCGGGGCCGATCCCGCGCGGGTGACGGTGATCGGAGGTGACACCGCGGCGGTCGAATTCGGCTGGGGCACGCTGGCCAGCCGCAGCGCGGTGGTGGCCGGCAGCGCAATTCACCAAGCCGCCACGATGCTGCGCAACCGGATTGTGGATGCGGTGGCCGGGCAGTGGGAGGTGGCCCCGGCTGACCTGTGCATCCGCAACGGGGCGGTGGAGGTGGTGGGAACCCCCACCCGCCGCATGGAATTGTCCGAGGTGGCCGCCGGCTTCGCCCCCGGGGGCGTGTTGGCCAACGGCAGCCGCGCCGGCTTGGAGGAAATGGTCTGCTTTGAACCGCCGACAGTCACCTTTGCCGCCGGCGTGCACGTGGCTCGGGTCGCGGTCGATCCGACCACCGGCGAGGTCGAGATTCTGGACTATGCGGTGGCCCATGACTGCGGGCCGCTGCTGTCAACGATGATCGTGGACGGCCAAATCACTGGGGGTGTGGCTCAAGGGATCGGGGCCGCGCTGTTTGAGCAGGCGGTATACAACGCCGAGGGCCAGCCCCAGAACCCGAGTCTGGCCGACTATCTGGTGCCCGATGCGGCTGGGGTGCCCGAGTTGGCCGTTGCCCATCTGGAGACGCCGTCGCCCCTCAACCCGCTGGGCATCAAGGGCGTGGGGGAAGCCGGGGCAATCTCGCCCCCGGCCGCGGTGGCCAACGCCATCGAAGACGCCCTGGCCGGACTGGGCGTCGAGGTGAACCGAGTACCGGTATCCCCTGACTATCTATTCGAGCAACTGCACGGAGCGAGAACATGACCGCCAGCCAATCCGGATCTGTCATCGAGGCCCCTCGCTCTGGAGGGCACAGGTCATCAGACGTTGCGCTGAGCGTGTCGGGGATCCACAAGCGCTACGGCGGAGTGGTCGCCCTCCGAGACGTATCGCTGGACTTTCCCACCGGCACCCTCACCGCCATCGTGGGCGACAACGGGGCCGGCAAGAGCACACTGCTGAAGGTCATTTCCGGGGCAGAGCAGCCCGATGCCGGAAGGGTGGTGCTGCACGATGAGGTCCGTCGGTTCCGATCCCCCGAAGACGCCCGTTTGGCCGGAATCGAAACCGTGTATCAAGACTTGGCGCTGGCCGACAACCTTGATGCCGCCCAGAACCTGTTCATGGGACGGGAACTCAAGGTGGGATGGGGTCCGTTCACCTTCCTGCGCCAACGGGCCATGCGGCGTGAAACCGAGCAGATCATCCAGCGTCTCAACATCAAGATCCCATCGGTTCGCATCCCGGTCCAGCATTTCTCTGGAGGCCAGCGCCAAGGCGTCGCCATCGCCCGGGCCATGAACTGGGGCAATGAGGTGATCATCATGGACGAGCCCACCGCGGCGCTGGGCATCGCCGAGACGGCCCGGGTGGAAGACCTCATCACCACGCTGCGAGCGCGCCAGTTGACCATCGTCGTGGTAAGCCACAACCTCGACCAGGTGTTTCGGCTCGCCGACCGGATCGCGGTCATGCGCCGAGGCCAGCTCATCGAACTGCTAGACGCCCACAGCACCGACGCCCAGAAGCTGGTGTCGCTCATCACCGGTCTGTCCGCATCTCATGAAGGGACAGATGGCCATGAAGGGGCCTGAGATGGTGCCGCGGGTGGGCGTCCAGATTCGACCCAACCATGTGAGCTGGGACGACATGGTGGCCGCCTGGCAGTACGCCGATGGGGCCGGAGCCGACAGCATCTGGACTTTCGACCACTTCTTTCCCATCGACGGCGATCCCGAGGGTACCGCCTTTGAGTGTTGGACCACGCTGGCCGCCATGGCGTCGGTCACCAACACAGCCCTGATCGGCCCTCTGGTCACCTGTACAGGCTTCCGCAACCCCGATCTGCTGGCCGACATGGCTCGCACCGTGGACCACGCCTCCGGGGGCCGGGTGGTGCTCGGCCTGGGATCGGGATGGTTGGAGCGGGACTACCACTCCTATGGGTATGCCATGTCGGGCGATGCCGATCGAATACGGGAGATGGAAGTGGCCATCCACCGCATCCGCCGCCGGCTGGACCTGCTTCGTCCTGGCCCGGCAGGCCCGCTGCCCATCCTGATCGGCGGGTTGGGGGAGCGCATGACCCTGGACGTGTGCGCCCGGCTGGGCGACGCCTGGAATGGCTGGGGTACTCCGGACGAGATCGCCCGCCTGAATGGAGTGCTGGACGGGTGGTGCGAGCGGGCCGAGCGCGATCCGTCTCAAGTGGAGAGAACGGTGGCGCTGTTCGAGACCGGCAGCGATGCGACCTACGACGACTATGCGGCCGCCGGAGCTGAGCACCTCATCCTGGTCCGCTCGGGCCCCGACTATCAGATCGAAGAGCTGGGTTCCCTCTTGGCCTGGCGAGATTCTCGGAGCACATTGTGAGCGGCACAACTGGCGCCCTGTGGATGCCGTTCACCTCGGCGGGCGGAAGCCGGCCCCCGGTCGTAATAGCCGGGGACGGCAACTATGTGATGACCGATGATGGCACTCGGCTGCTCGACGCTACCGCCGGAGGAGTGGCCTGTGTGATCTTGGGACACGGCCGAACCGAGATCGCCGATGCGGTGGCCGAGCAGCTCCGCGCCCTGGAGTACCACTGCCTCTTCGGGTACAGCCATCCTCGGGCCCGAGAACTGGCCGAGGCTGTCGCTGACCGCACCCCGGGCGATCTGAACCACGTCTTTTTCACCAACTCGGGCTCAGAGGCGGTGGAGACGGCCATGAAAATGGCCCGCGGGTACTGGCGCCGGGTCGACCAGGGATCCAAGACCGGATTCGTGTCGCTGCACCGGGGCTATCACGGCATGAACTTCGGTGGGATATCGGTGGGTGGCCTGACCGAGAACCGGGCGGGGTTCGGCCCACTGTTGGAAGGCTGCACCCAAGTTCCGGCCCACGACATCGACGCTTTGGAGCGGGAGCTGGCCTACCGGGATCCGAGCACCATCGCCGCCGTAATCATGGAGCCCGTGCAAGCCGCCGGTGGCGTCTATCCGCCCCCGGAGGACTATTTGTGCCAAGTCAGGGCGATGTGCGACCGCAACGACGTGCTTCTGGTGCTGGACGAGGTGGTTTGCGGGTTCGGACGGCTGGGATACTGGTTCGGCGGCCACCGCTACGGGATGGTTCCCGACATCATGACCGCAGCCAAAGGGCTGACATCAGCCTACGTCCCGATGGGCGCGGCGATTGCCGGCAGCCGAGTTCACGATGTGTTCGTTGACCCCGAAGGCTCCATCGAGCTGATGCACGGCTACACCTATAGTGGGCACCCCGCGGCCTGTGTCGCCGGGTTGAAGGTGATCGAAATCATCGAGCGGGAGGGACTGGTTGACCACAGCCGCCTGACCGGTCGGTATCTTCAGGAGCGAATCGGCTCGCTGGGCTCTTTGCCGGTGGTGGCCGAGGTACGGGGAGAGGGGATGCTGGCCGCGGTAGAGCTGGCCGGCGACAGCCCGGGACCTTTGGTGGCCGAGGCCCAGCGGCGCATGCAGTCGGCCGGGGTGTTGGTGCGAGCCCAAGCCGACCACTTGGGCGTCTACCCGCCGTTCACGTTCACCGCTGCCGACGTAGACCGAGTGGTAGACACCGCTGGGGCGGTGTTAGGGGAGTTGTCGTGACGTTCGACCGGGTGGACTCGATCTTGGAGCAGTGGGCCAGCGAACGCCCCGACTTGGACGCTTCTCCCATCGGGATTTTCGGGCGGATCTCCCGCATCGACCGTTTGTTCGAGCAGTCCATGGCCGAGTTCCTCCGCCCCCACGGCCTCACTCTGGGCTTGTTCGATGTGCTGGCCGCGTTGCGGCGAAACGGCGAGCCCTTCCAGGCGAAGCCAAGCGACCTGGCTGCCATGACAATGCTCACCTCGGGAGGCATGACCGGGCGATTGGACCAGCTGGAGAAGCTCAATCTGGTGCTCCGGGTGCCCGATCCCGACGATCGCCGGGTCATGATGGCCCAGCTCAGCCCCGAGGGTAGAACTCTGATCGACCGGCTAATGGGCGAGCACCTGGAACGGGAGCGAGACCGGTTGGAGTGGTTGCAGTCTGGAGAGCCGGACGAGTTCGCCGGCTACTTGCGCAAGCTGGAGGCGTCCCTTCGATCCCTCGATGGGCGGAGAGAGGCGGTCGGCTCGGAGGCAGACCGCTAGGAGGCAGTGAAACACCAGGAGATGGTGTCGGCGTCGTCGGGACCGACCTCTTGGCGCCAGTAGGTCGCCTGGACACAGTTCTGCTCGGCTTGAAGTCTCTCGATCACCTTGTCCTGATCGGGTCGGAAAGTGAAGCGGTTGAGATTGGGCAGATGGCGTATCTGCTCTCGAGGGATGGCCACTCCGTTGATGGCCAGGCGGGCGTCGTAACCGATGGCCAAGTCGATGCCGACGGTTTCTTGGGAGAGGACCTCGGCGTTGCGAGGGGGGATGAGCTCGTCCACCGCGGCGTTGCCGGTAACGCTCACATCGTTGTCGTCGGTGTCGGCCAGCAACAAGGCCAACAAGATGGCTGCCGTGCCCATCAGGGCCGCGGCGCCCAGTAATACCCGCCGCAGAATGACCGACTCCAGCACTCATCCAGTGTGCCCGCTGGCCGAGGCCGGAGACACCCTGAGTGGCGCGGAAAACTCAAAACAGCAAGTACCCTCGTTGCGTGTCCCAAGGCAGCGGCGAGACCGGGGTGATCGGCCGAGTCTTGGGTGGGCGTTTCCGGCTCGTGACCCGCATCGGCGCGGGGCGGTTCACCGACGTCTACATGGCCTACGACCTGGCCTCGTCACGGAGGGTAGCGGTCAAGCTGGTTTCCGAGGATCTCCTGCCCGACGGGTGGGCCGGCTTTGCCAGCCGATTCCTGGAGGCTGCGGGGGAAGCGGCCGCGGTAAGCCACCCCCACTTGGTGGCCGTTCAAAGCTGGGGAGACTCCGACCTCGGTCTCTACGTAGTGAGCGACTACATGGAGGGCGGGAGTTTGCAGGGGATGATGGATGCCGGTCACCTGCTGTCTCCGTCGCAGGTTCTCATGGTCGGCTTGGACATAACCCGCGGTTTGGAGCACATCCACGGTCAGGACATCATCCATGGAGACATCCGGCCCTCCAACATCTTGTTCTCACGCCGCGGTCGAGCCCGACTGGCTGATTTAGGCACATCTTGGGCCTTGAGTTCGTCCGAGACCGAGGGAGCGCTGATGGCCAGGTCGGTCTTCTCAGCGATCGACGCGGTGCGCTACGCATCCCCCGAGCAGGCCCAGGCCCTGACCCCTGACCACAAGAGCGACGTTTATTCCCTCGTCCTGGTGCTGACCGAGGCCCTTTCGGGACGAGTGCCATTCCAGTCTGACGACCCCGAGTACACCCAGATGGCCAAGATGAGCAGACAGCTCGACCTCGCCGGCCAATTCGACCGACTGGGCCGGGTATTGGAGCAGGCGGGACAACCAGAGCGGGACGACCGTCCCACCGCTCGCGATCTTGGCCTCGGGCTGTTGGCGGCGGCAGAGACACTGCCCCGCCCGGCCCCGCTTATCCTCTCAGAGCCGGGGCCGGAGATTCCTGATACCGGTGAATCCGCGGCAGCCACGGCGCCCGACAGACACCCGCAGCAGGCTGTGCCGAAGGCCAAAGGCCGTTCGGCGTTTCGAAGTCTGCTGGCGGCGGTGGTGGCGCTCGTGCTGCTGGGAGCTGTGGGATTCGGGGCCTACCGACTGTGGGACGACTGGTTTGGCGCCGAGACCCAACCGGTGCCCGATCTGGCCAGCGCCACCGACGCCGACCTGCTTGCCATCGCGAATGAGCTCGGTTGGGTGCTTGACCTCCGAGAGCAGCGCCAAGACGGCACCGTGGCAGGCCAAATACTAAGCCAGGCGCCCCAGCCGGGCACTGGGCTGGAGCGGGGCGGTACGATCACGGTTTGGATCTCCTTGGGCCCTGAATTGGTGCCCATTCCCGTCAACCTGGCAGGACTGGCGGTTGAGGACGCCGAGAATTCTCTGGCCGCGGTAGGGCTGTCGGCCGGTGAGATCACCGAGCGCTACGACGAGGAGGTGCTTCAGGGGGTTGTCATCGAAGTAGACGAGATGCTCCCCCAGCTCGAGCAGGGGAGCCGTGTGGATTTGGTGGTGTCCCTCGGACCGGCACCTCGGCTAGTGCCCGAAATCGACGCGGGCACGTCGCTGGCCGCAGCCCTTGATCGGCTGGAAGAAGTCGGGTTGGGGGTAATCGAGTGGCGGGTGGCGGACAACCAGGTGGAAGCAGGCCATGTGGTGAGAGTGGAGCCTCTGCCGGGGACCGAGGTAGCCGCCGACTCGGTGGTCACGGTGGTGGTCTCCGACGGGTCTGAGCAAGTAAGGGTTCCCTTCTTGGCCACCCTCGGCGTGGAGGAGGCCACCGAGCTCCTTGAGGTAATAGGCCTGTGTCGGGGCGAGATCGAGGGTCCGACCGACACCGAGGTCTTGGCCAGCAACCCGCCAGCCGAAGCTGTTGTGGACTATGGGACGTGCGTCAGCCTCATCACCCGGCCACAAGAAGCACAAGAAGACGGCTGAGGGCTCAGTTCTCTCCGAGGATGGTGATGGCCCGCATCCGGGTCTGAGCATGGCGGGCGAATGCGGCTTGTGCATCGGTCATGCCCTCGCCGAATAGGATGAGGACGAGGGCTAAGTCGCCGTCCACTTGGAGGGCGCCGGTCAGAAACCCGAGAGCGACAATGTCGGGGTCGTCGGTGACGAACGCGGCCAGGGCCGATTCATAGTCGAGGATCACGGTGGCGTCAGGGTTGTCCAACTCGCCGGGCACAGGCAGCGGGCCCCCGGCCTCGGTGTCGATGGATGCCCGGAACTCACCGCTACCGAAGGGGGTGCCGGTAACTACGAGATTGACTCTGGCGGTGTGAACGGGATCAGGCGCAGTTGATGCCAGTTCATCGCGCAGCGCCATGGCTGCATCAACCCACCCCGGACTCAGAAACCGGTGCACCCTCATTCTGGCAAGGTAGGCCACGGAGTGACTCCGGCGCGGGAAACCGACAAGTTGGGCGGTACGATGTCATTTCGGTATGGGGCAGCAACGCATCACCCGGGCAGAGTGTGCCCATGTGGCTGCTTTGGCCCGTTTGGAGCTGACCGACGAAGAACTGGACCGCTTCACAGGCCAGCTGGATGAGCTCTTGGACCATGTGGCCGAGGTGGAGGCTCTCGACCTTGGGGGACTGGCCCCAACGATGCATGCCCTTCCCATCGCCAACCTGCTGCGACCGGACTTTCGGGGTGAGGTATTGGATCGCGATGAGGTTCTAGCACAGGCGCCCTTTGCCGAAGGCGGCCAGTTCCGGGTCCCCCCAGTTCTGGGCGAGGCGCCGTGACTGCTGTCGAGATTGCCTCCGCCGTGCGGTCTGGACAGAAGTCGGCCCGCTCCGCGGTAGAAGAGTACTTGGAGGCGATCGTCCAAGGCGATGCCGACATTCATGCCTTCAACCTGGTGACCGCAGAGCAAGCTCGGATTCGGGCCGATGAGATCGATGCCCAAGTGGCCGCAGGCAATGACCCAGGTCCGCTGGCGGGAGTACCAGTGGCCCTCAAAGACAACCTCTGCACCCGTGGAGTGGCCACGACCTGTTCTTCCCGCATTCTGGAAGGCTGGGAGCCGCCGTATAGCGCCACCGTGGTGGAGCGGCTCAGCGAAGCCGGTGCGGTTATGGTGGGCAAGACGAACATGGACGAGTTCGCCATGGGGAGCTCGACCGAGAACTCGGCCTTCGGCCCTACCCGCAACCCCTGCGACCCCAGCCGCGTGCCGGGGGGTTCTTCGGGGGGCAGCGCGGCGGCGGTTGCCTCTGGATTTGCCCCATTCGCACTGGGAAGCGACACCGGTGGTTCGATTCGCCAGCCCGCCGCCCTCTGCGGAGTGGTCGGTGTGAAGCCAACCTATGGATTGGTGTCCCGCTACGGGCTGGTGGCCTTCGCCTCGTCTTTGGACCAGATCGGCCCGTTCGCCTCCACGGTGACCGACGCGGCTGCGGTATTGGACGTGATCAGCGGTCCGGATCCTCAAGATTCCACCAGCATCGGCGAAACCCAGCCATCGGTGTCCGAATCGCTCGCCGAGGGAGTGGATGGCCTGCGGGTAGGCGTGCTGGGGGAGTTGAGCGGCAACGGCATCGCCCCTGATGTGGCCGCCCGCCTGCGCGCCGCGGTCGACGCCCTGGAATCAGCCGGCGCTCGGGTGGCCCAGGCCAGCGTTCCGTCAGCGGTGTACGGCCTGTCGGCCTACTACCTGATCGCCCCGGCCGAGGCGTCCAGCAACCTGGCCCGCTACGACGGCGTCCGCTACGGGCTGCGGGTGGATGGGGCCAGCACCCCCGACATGAACACCGCCACCCGCTCGGCCGGTTTCGGCGACGAGGTCAAGCGCCGCATCATGATCGGCACCTACGCCCTGTCGGCCGGGTACTACGACGCCTACTACGGCAAGGCCCAGAAGGTTCGCACGCTCATCATCAACGACTTCGCCTCGGTGTGGGAGCAGTTCGACCTGCTGGTGAGCCCCACGTCGCCCACCACCGCGTTCTCAGTGGGAGAGCGCACCGCTGACCCCATGGCCATGTATATGAGCGACGTGTGTACCGTGCCGGTGAACCTCACCGGCCAAGCGGCCATGTCGGTGCCCTACGGCGTCGGCGACGACGGGCTGCCGGTGGGCGTGCAGATCCTGGCCCCTGCGCTGGGCGAGCCGGTTATGTTCCGGGCCGCCGCGGTGCTGGAAGCGAGCCGGTGATGAGCGCCAAAGTCCAGAGCATTCCCGGGCTCGGCGCTCCGGCCGACACCGAGTGGGAGACGGTGGTCGGTCTGGAGGTCCACGCCGAACTGGCCACCGAGACCAAGCTGTTCAGCGCCAGTCCCAACCGGTTCGGCGGCGAGCCTAATACCCACATCGACCCGGTGTCGCTCGGATTGCCCGGCTCGCTGCCGGTGCTCAACGAGAAAGCGGTGGAGCTGGCCATCCGGGTGGGCTTGGCCCTCAACTGCCGGATCCAGCCCTCGGTTTTCGCCCGCAAGAACTACTTCTATCCTGACATGCCCAAGGATTTCCAGATCAGCCAGTACGACCAGCCGATCAACGTGGACGGCTGGCTGGAGCTTCCCTCGGGCAAGCGCATCGGCATCGAGCGGGCCCATCTGGAGGAGGACACCGGCAAGACCATCCACATCGGCGGGGGAGGGCGCATCCACGAGGCCGGTTATTCGCTGGTGGACTACAACCGGGCCGGGGTGCCGCTCATCGAGATCGTGGGCCACCCCGAGCTGCGCTCAGCCACCGAAGCCCGCCAGTACGTGGCCGAGCTACGGTCGATTCTGGTGGCGGTGAAGGCGTCGGACGGCAAGATGGAGGAGGGGTCGCTGCGGGTGGACTGCAACGTGTCGGTGAGGCCGGTCGGCAGCGACCGGCTGGGAACCCGGTGCGAGATCAAGAACGTGAACTCGCTGCGCTCGCTGGGCCGGGCCATCGAATACGAGTCTCGCCGCCAGATCGAACTGTTGACCGGCGGGCAGGCCATCGAGCAGCAGACCCGGCACTGGAACGAGGACGACGGCCGTACCCACGCCCTGCGCTCCAAAGAAGAGGACTACGACTACCGCTATTTCCCCGAGCCCGATCTGCTGCCGCTCGACCCCAGCCTCGAGTGGGTGGAGCAGATCCGTCAGGATTTGCCCTCGCTGCCCAGAGACCGCCGGCTTCGGTTGGCTGAGGTGGCCCCGTCGACCGATGCCGACCACATCGCATTGGCCGTCGAGCGCTCGATGGACGAGCTTGCCCTGTCCGCCATCGACAGGGGAGGGGTTCCCGAGCGGGTGATGACCCACATCGTCCACAATCTGGCCGACGGATCAGGGAAGCTGGCTGCTGAGGCGCTGGCCGAACTGGTCGAGATGGAAGAGGCGGGAGAGCTCACCGCCACCCAGGCCAAAAAGGTGCTCGCTTTGCTGGTGGAAAGCGGGGGATCGCCTCAAGAAGCGGCGCAAGAACTGGGATTCGAGGCCATGGAAACCGGCGAACTGGAGTCCATGGTCGATGGCCTCATCGCCCAGCACCCTGACGAGTGGTCCCGATTCTGCGAAGGCGACAACAAGCTGACCGGCTTCTTTGTCGGCCAAGTCATGAAGGCCACCCAAGGCCGAGCCGACGGCAAAGCCGTCACCCAAGTCCTCCAGTCCCGCAAGGGCTAGCGGCTTCGCAACCAGGAAAACTCTCACCGTGGGAGAGGGGATAGGGTGCATGGCGCTATGAAGCTGCTGGAACGGTCGGCCCGGTTCATCGACGAGGGCACATTTGAGGGGCAGCAGTCGGTGCAGCCCATGGACGGCTCATTCCACGAAATAGCCGACCAGATTGCGGTGGTGTGCGCCTTTTCCCACGTTTGGTCGGTAGCCACCGACGAGGGGCTCGTGGCAATAGACACCTCACTGCCGGGATTCGCCCCCATAGCTCTGGACCACCTCCGCCGGTGGAGGGGCCAGTCGGTCCACACCATTGTGTATACCCACGGCCACGTGGATCATGTCGGTGGTGCCAGAGCTTTCTTCGAGGATGCCGAGGGGCAGGGGCAACCCGCTCCCCGGGTGTTGGCTCATGAGGCCGTGCGGCGCCGATTCGACCGCTACGACCTCACGTCGGGATACAACCAGGTGATCAACCGCCGCCAATTCGGCGATGGCCCCTTCGCCGATCTATTCGATGGCGACTGGGTGCGCCCTCAGACCACCTATGCCACCACGCTCGACGTGGAGGTGGGTAGCACATCGATGCAGTTGATCCATGCCCAAGGCGAGACCGACGACCACACTTTTGTGTGGGTGCCCCAGTCTCGGGCGCTGTTCGCCGGCGACCTGTTCATCTGGTTCTTCCCCAATGCTGGCAATCCCCAGAAGGTGCAGCGCTACCCCGCTGAATGGGCCGCGGCCCTGCGCCGGATGATCGAGTTGCGTCCCGCATTGCTGCTGCCCGCTCACGGCCTGCCCATCGAGGGAGAGGGGCGCATCGCCACGGTTCTAGACGACGTGGCCACCGCGCTGGAGGGGCTGGTGGCCGACACCTTGGAGATGATGAACGCCGGTGCTCGCCTCGACGACATCATCCACCACGTGCGGGTTCCCGACGACCTGCTGGCCAAGCCCTACCTGCGGCCCAACTACGACGAGCCCGAGTTCGTGGTTCGCAACATCTGGCGCCTCTACGGGGGCTGGTACGACGGCAACCCCGCCCACCTCAAGCCCGCACCCGATGGGGCGGTGGCAGCCGAAGTCGCCCGGTTGGCCGGGGGTGCCGCTGCGCTGGCTGCTCGATCCGTTGAACTCAGCGAAGCCGGTGAACTGCGGCTCGCCTGCCATCTCGCCGAGTGGGCCGCCCAGTCCGCCCCCGATGACCCAACTGTGCTTGAGCAGCGAGCCGAGGTGTTCCGGCAGCGGCGAGAACATGAGCAGTCGCTAATGTCCCGCGGTATCTACAACGAGGCCAGGAAGACATGAAAATAGACACTGCAACGGTGGATCTGGCGCTGACCACGACGAGGGCGGTGCGGCGGCGGTTGGATCTGGAGCGGCCGGTGGACGACCAGATCATCCTCGACTGTATCGACATCGCCGAGCAGGCCCCCACCGGCGGCAACCAGACCAGCCGGCGGTGGATCGTGGTGCGCGACCCCGAGATCAAACAGAAATTGGCCCAGCTCTACCACGATGTAGTGGGCGGTTTCATGATCGAAGCCCGCGATCGTTTGGAGGGGGCTGATCACCCCAGCGCTCCTGTGGTGCGCTCAGCCGCCCATTTGGCCGAGCACTTGGCCGAGGTTCCGGTGATCGTGATTCCGACCATCGTCGGTCGCCACGACGGAAGCGGCGCCCCCGGCCTGTTCGACTCGGTCATCCAGAGCGGGTGGAGCTTCTGCGTTGCATTGCGGGCCCGGGGGCTGGGCACTGCCTGGACCACGGCCATCTTGGCCAAGGGTTCTGAATTGAAGGAGCTGCTGGGCATTCCCGACGAGATCACCGAGATCGCCATGTTCCCGGTGGCCTGGACTAAGGGCACCGACTTCCGCCCCGCTCGCCGCACTCCGGCCCGGGAGATCACGTTCTTCGACGGCTACGGCCGCACCTACGAGTCGGGGCCGGGAACCCCGGCGCGCATGGCCGACGGCCCCGGCGTGGTGGTGGAGACCGACATCGCCGCCCAACTCGACGACGTATGGGCCGCGATCACCGATATCGACCTCCCGGCCCGGTTCTCCGACGAATTCACCGGCGCCACCTGGGACGACGGCTTCGACGGTCCCGCGCTAGGGGCCACGTTCACTGGCCGCAACTATCTCGAAGTGATGGGCGACTGGGAGGTGCCGTGTTTCGTGGACGTCTGCCAAGAGCCGGTGGCCTTCGGCTGGTGCACGTCCGACCCCGACAATCCTGGCGCCCGCTGGCGCTTCGAGGTCCAGCCCCTCATGGGCGGCGGCACCCGGCTTCTCTACCGTCTACTGCTCGGCCCCGGCCCCTCCGGCCTCAATACGTTCATCGAGCAGAACCCCGACAAAGAGCACCGCATCATCGCCAACCGCCTCCGAGTCCACCGAGCCAACATGCAGCGAGTAATAGACGGCATCAAAGCCCAAGTGGAATAGGTGTTCTGACCCCTCTATTGCTTGTTGACGGGTAACCGTTTGGGAATACAGGGACGATCACCGTTGGCCGTTGCGGCGATGCTGGGCAGCAGGCGATCTAAGCGCCCAAAGCCGCGCCCCGGTGTCATCCGGTGAAGTCGGGCGCGTCTGTCTGGCCAAAGCTGTTGGCGCCCCAGCACACGGCCCGGCCCTCAGTGGTGAGGGCGCACGAATGTCCACCGCCGGCAGAGATTACGGTGTACCTGCCGTCAGGCACATCCAACTGGCCGGAGTTGTTGGCGCCCCAGCACACGGCCCGGCCCCCCGCATCGAGGGCACAAGAATGCTGAACGCCGGCAGAAATGGCGGTGTACGTGCCGCCGGGCGCATCGGTTTCGCCGTTGTAGTTGTCGCCCCAGCACACGGCCCGGCCCTCCGCATCGAGGGCACAAGAATGGAATTCACCGGCCGAGATGGCGGTGTACGCGCCCCCGGGCGCACCGGTTTGGCCGCTGTGGTTGTAGCCCCAGCACACAGCCCGGCCCCCCGCATCGAGGGCACAAGAAAAGAGGCCGCCGGTAGAGACGGCGGTGTACGTGCCGCCGGGCACATCGGTTTGGCCCCAACCGTTCGGGCCCCAGCACACGGCCCGGCCCCCCGCATCGAGGGCACAAGAATGATTAGTGCGGGAAGAGATGGCAGTGTAAGTGCCGCCGGGCGCATCAGTTTGGCCCAAATCGTTCCAGCTCCAGCACACGGCCCGGCCCTCCGCATCAAGGGCGCACGAATGGTCATAGCCGGCAGAGATAGCGGTGTATGTGCCGCCGGGCGCATCGGCTTGGCCCAATTCGTTCGCGCCCCAGCACACGGCCCGGCCCTCCGCATCAAGGGCGCACGAATGGACATGGCCGGCTGAGATGGTTGAGATGGTGTTGCCGGTAGTGGTCGGGTTCGGGTCGGAGTCTGCGGCGCACCCGAACGCGGCGACTGCCAGAGCGCCAACGAGCGCCAGCGGGACCGATGAGCCCGTGAAGGGAATCCTCATAGCGGACAATACTAGGGCCGTTCCCGCCCGCGCTTTGTGGGACCCTGCTGCAGAGGCCGGCCCCACCTGGGGGGTGGGTTTCGATCCGCGGGACAATCGGGCGATCAGGCGGGCTCTCGCCTGGCGCATCCTGTCGCGACCACCGGTGGAGTTCACCGTCCCACCCCCGAGCGGGGCCACCGCGGCGGGATCGGAGATCCTGGCTCGACCTGGTGAGCCGTAAGCATCCTTGAACCCCCCCATGTCGCCAACTGTTGGGATCCAACCGACCTCAAAGCCGGGCCAGCACAACGATTGATGGCCGCCATTTTGCGCGCACTCTCAAACATGCTCTCAGCCCAATGGAGCATTCCAACGGGGGTGAAACTGGTTATACCCCCACGACGAACGTGCTCGATTTGGGGCTCAGCGCACCGCGCCGGGGACGAGCCAACGGGGGCCGGCGAAACGCCAGAGAAGGGCAACCAGGCGGGCGGCCATGAGGGCCCACATGGCACCCCACAGCCAGCCGATCCCCGCGTCGGCAGCCATTATCCACACGGCCAGGGGTATGAATATCGCCGCGGCGCCGGTCATGGCCACGGCTAGAAAGCGCATGTCGCCGGCACCGATCAGCACGCCGTCGAGGGCGAACACCACCCCGTTCACCGGCTGCAAGAAGGCCAAGTGCAGCATCAAGAATCCAACCAGCGACAGCACCGCCTCGTCGCTGGAGAAAACCAGGGGCAGCCACGGCCTTGAGGCCAGCAGCACCACGGTGGCGGCCAGGCCCGATGCCAGTCCCCACTCGATCATGCGGCGGCCCGCGGCCCGAGCTTGATCCAGCTCATTGGCGCCCAGAAGACGCCCGATCATGGCCTGACCGGCGATGGCTACCGCGTCGAGGGCCAGAGCCACGAAGAACATGAGCTGGTAGATCACCTCGTGGGCGGCCAGATCGACGTCTCCCAGCCGGGCGGCTACTGCCACCGAAATGGTGAACGATGCCCGCAGCGCCGCAGTCCGCAAGAACAGGTCCAGTCCCACCACTGCGAGTTGGGCGATCATCGAGCGGTCAGGGGCCATGGTCACCCCCTGTACCTTCACGGCCTCCCGGATCCACCACACATAGGCCCCAGCCGCGAGCCATTGGGCGATGACCGTGGACAGCGCCGAGGCACCGATGCCGAAACCGAGCCCGTAGATCAACACCAGCTCCAACAAGAGGTTCAGCACGGCGGTGAACACCGCCACCTTGAGCGGTCGCAGCGTGTCTTGCAGCCCACGCAGGTAGCCCACCCCGGCCAAGGTGATGAGCATTCCCGGCAATCCGAAGATGCTGATGCGAAGGTAGATGCGCCCTTGAGCCAACACCTCGCCGGCTGCCCCCAGAATCTTCAGCAGGGGATCGGCAAACACAAAGGCCCCAGCCGCCAATAGCGCGCCGACCGCCGCGGCCAGCCACAGACCCTGCACCGCCTGCTGGGCGGCCTGGCGGTGGTCGCCGGCGCCGATGAGCCGCCCCACCGCGGCGGTAGTCCCGTAGGCCAAGAAGATGAACAGCGACAGCGCCCCCAGCAGCACCTGCGAGGCCACCGCCAGACCGCCGAGGTGGGTAGTGCCCAGGTGTCCTACCACCGCAGTGTCGGCCAGGGTGTAGAGCGGCTCGGCGATGAGCGCGCCGAGAGCGGGCACCGCCAACCGGGCGATCTCCCGGTCATAGGGCGACTTGTGCAATCCCAATAGCCCTCTAATCCGCGCCATCTCAGTCAGTAGCCTGTCGGCATGAGCGATATGAAGCCACGTTCTCACGAAGTCACTTCCGGGGCAGGGCGGGCCCCGGCCAGGGCCATGCTCCGGGCCGTGGGCATGACCGACGACGATTGGGACAAGGCCCAGGTGGGGGTGGCGTCGTCGTGGAATGAGGTGACCCCCTGCAATCTGCCCCTGGACCGGCTGGCCAAGCGGGCCAAGCAGGGAGTGAGGGACGCCGGCGGCTTCCCCATCGAGTTCAACACCATCGCAGTGTCCGACGGCATCTCCATGGGCCACGAGGGGATGCGGGCCTCCCTGGTGAGCCGGGAGATCATCGCCGATTCGGTGGAGGCGGTGATGCACGCCGAGCGGCTGGACGCCTTCGTCAGCTTCGCGGGCTGTGACAAATCCCTGCCCGGCATGCTGATGGCCGCGGCCCGCCTCAACCTGCCGTCGGTGTTCGTCTACGGCGGCTCCATCCTTCCCGGCCAGCACAACGGCCAAGTGCTCGACATCGTGAGCGTGTTCGAGGCGGTGGGCGCCCACGCGGTGGGCGATATCGACGACGAGGAGCTCGACGCCATCGAGCGCAACGCCTGCCCCACTGAGGGATCATGCGCCGGCATGTTCACCGCCAACACCATGGCGTCGATTGGTGAGGCACTGGGCATGTCGCTGCCGGGCAGCGCCTCGGCCGCCGCGGTCGACCGCCGCCGCGACGACTACAGCTACGCCAGCGGCACCGCGGTGATCGGGCTGCTGCGAGAGAACATCCGGCCCCGCGCCATCATGACCAAGGCGGCGTTCGAGAACGCCATCGCGGTGACGATGGCACTGGGCGGGTCAACCAACGCGGTGCTGCACCTGCTGGCCATCGCGTGGGAGGCCGGGGTGAAGCTAGAACTGGACGACTTCAACCGGGTCGCGGCCCAGGTGCCCCATCTGGCCGACACCAAACCCCACGGTAAGTACCACATGGCCGACATTGACCGCATTGGCGGCGTTCCGGTGGTGCTGAAGATGCTGCTTGATGAGGGCCAACTGCACGGCGACGAAATCACCGTGACCGGCAAGACCATGGCCGAGAACCTGGCTCTGCTCGACCCGCCCGGTCCCGACGGGGAGGTGATCCACCGTTTCGGCAACCCGCTCCACGAGATCGGCGGCATCGCCGTCCTCACCGGTTCTTTGGCCCCCAACGGGGCGGTGTTGAAGGTGGCCGGCATCGACTTCGACCATTTCGAGGGCCGGGCCCGAGTGTTCGACGGCGAGGATACGGCCATGGACGCGGTGCTGAACGGGCGCATCGAGGCTGGCGACATCGTGGTGATCCGCTACGAGGGGCCCAAGGGCGGGCCCGGCATGAGGGAGATGCTGGCCATCACCGGGGCGATGAAGGGCGCCGGGCGCGGGGGCGACGCCGCGCTGGTGACCGACGGCCGGTTTTCCGGGGGCACTCACGGGTTCTGTGTGGGTCACATTGCCCCCGAAGCCACCGAGGGGGGACCCATCGCGCTGGTGGCCGAGGGCGACACCATCCGCATCGATGTGCAGGACCATTCCATCGACCTTCTGGTTGACGAGGCCACTCTGGCCGAGCGCCAGGCCAACTGGAAGCCGCCCGAACCCCGCTACACCAAGGGCGTGCTGGCCAAGTACGCCCGCTTGGCCCAAGGAGCGGAAAAGGGCGCCATTACCGAGGCCTAGCGGTGCGCTCATAGAGATCGGGGTCAGACCAGGCGCCGGTGGCGTCGTTGAACGCCCGGGCCGCGGCGGTCATCCACTCCAGCCGTCCTTGGCGGGCACCGCTGGATGACACTGTGATCATCTCAGGCCCGATGTCCAGTTCCGCGCCCGCCGGCACCTCGAAAGTTGGCCGGGGAGCTATGGCCAGGTCCAACCTCAACAGGGCTTCCACCGCCTGGTCGCGAGCCTCCACCGAGTCCCCGTAAAACGCCGGGTCCTGTACTTGGGCCCATTTGTCCGCGCCCATGACCACCACATCGTACCCCTGGGCGATCTCTACCAAGAGCTGGTGATCGGTCACCGCAACCTCCAGCCCGTCGATGTCGGCCACCGACGCTTCTAAGACGGAGATGCGATCCTCGAATGCAGGCACCACTGCCAACTCTTTGCCCAGCGCCACCCGCGACACGACCAAATCGACCTGGTCAAGCCCCCGCTGCGCCATTGCCGCCCGAGCGATGGCCAGGTGCCCGATGGTGGGCGGATTGAACGAGCCGGGATACACCCCTAACCGTCTTGTCACAAGGGACCTCTAGCGTTCATACTGGTGGCATCCTATGAAGCGCCATCCCCATTCTGGAGCGATTCTCGTAGTACGCCTGTAGCGCGCGGTCCCGGCCGGCCCGGAGACCGAGCGCTTCCGACCTCCCACTCCGGGAGGTCTTTCCTTTTAGGACAAGCCCGAAAGGTTGATCCAAACAGGAAGATCGTGGTGGAAATCTAAGTGAACGGTTGCCAAACATGAACATGAACGGCGGACAAGCCCTGATGAAGGCCCTCGAGGACGAGGGCGTGGACATCTTGTTCGGCCTGCCCGGTGGGGCCATCCTGCCGGTGTACGACCCGCTGATCGACTCGTCCATCCGCCATGTGCTGGTCCGCCACGAGCAGGGCGCCGGCCACATGGCCGAGGGGTATGCCCACGCCACCGGCCGCCCCGGCGTGGCCATGGTCACGTCGGGACCGGCGGCCACCAACATCGTCACCCCGCTGTGCGACGCCTACATGGACTCCATCCCCATGGTGGTTGTCACCGGCCAGGTGCCCTATGCGGCCATCGGCACCGACGCCTTCCAGGAGTGCGACACCACCGGCATCACCATGTCGGTGACCAAGCACAACTACCTGGTGACCGAGGCGGCCGACATCCCGCAGGTGATCCACGACGCCTTCCACATCGCCACCACCGGCCGCCCCGGTCCGGTACTGGTGGACATCCCCAAAGACATCGTCGATCCCAACAACCCCCGCTCGGCGATGGAGTGGTACACGCCTGACAGCCACGACCTGCCCGGCTACCACCCCAACCGCGCCGGCGACTCCGAGCTGATCCGCCAGGCGGCCAAGCTCATCTGCGAGGCCGAGCGCCCGGTGATCTACAGCGGGGGGGGAATCTTGAAGGCCCGGGCCGCCGAGGCCCTGTTGGAGCTGGCCGAGCTCACCGGCATCCCCGTGGTCACCACGCTTATGAACCGAGGCGGGTTCCCCGACGACCACCCGCTGTGTTTGGGCATGCCCGGAATGCACGGCAACTACACCGCGGTCACCGCCATGCAGGAGGCCGACCTGCTCATCGCCCTAGGCGCCCGCTTCGACGACCGGGTCACCGGCAAGGTGGCTGGGTTCGCCCCCCTGGCCAAGATCATCCATGTGGACATCGACAGCGCCGAGCTGGGCAAGGTGCGCCGCCCTGACGTTGCCATCCAGGGCGACTGCCGGCTGGTGATCGAAGATCTGGTCAAGGCGCTGGGGGAGCTGGGCGGGAACGAGTCCCAGCCCGACCGGAACCGGTGGAGGTCGCGCATCAGCGGATGGCAGGAGCGCTTCCCGCTGACCTACGAGCAGTCGAAAGACGATGAGCTGCTCAAGCCTCAGTATGTGCTGGAGCAGCTGCGCGACGCTACCCCCGACGACACCATCGTGGCCTCGGGGGTAGGCCAGCACCAGATGTGGACCAGCCAGTACTGGAAGTTCAACCACCCCTACACCTGGGTGAACTCGGGCGGACTGGGCACCATGGGATTCGCCATCCCCGCGGCCATCGGGGCCAAAGCGGGCCGGCCCGACCGCATGGTGTGGGCGGTGGACGGCGATGGCTGCTTCCAGATGACCGCCCAGGAGTTGGTCACCGCGGCCACTGAGGGGTTCCCGATCAAGGTGGCCCTGATCAACAACGCGTATTTGGGGATGGTCCGCCAATGGCAGGAGATGTTCTATGAGGAGCGCTATTCCGAGGTATACCTGACCCGCGACGTGCCTGACTACAAGATGTGGGCCGAGGCTCTGGGATGCGTAGGGCTCCGGGTGGAGTCGCCCGAGGAGGTCGGTCCGGCCATTGCCCAGGCCAACGAGATCAACGACCAGCCGGTTGTGGTCGAGTTTCGCTGCGAGGCTGGTGAGAATGTGTTTCCCATGGTTCCGGCCGGCATGTCCAACAGCGACGTGGTGGTCGATCCCTCCCAGCAGGACCGACCCCGATGAGCGTGCCTCCGGGAACAGACGGCGGGGGCACCACCACGCTGGTGGTTCGGGTGGAGAACAAGGCCGGCGTGCTGGCCCGGGTGGCCGGACTCTTCGCCCGCCGGGGGTTCAACATCGAGTCTTTGGCGGTGGCTCCCACCGAAGACGAGCGCTTCAGCCGGCTCACCATCGTGGTGGGGGTTGACGCGGCCCCCATGGAGCAGGTGGTGAAGCAGCTCGACAAGCTGGTCAACGTGGTGGAGATTAGGGAGTTGAACCCCGCGGCTAGCGTGGAGCGGGAGCTGATGATGGTCACCGTTCGGGCCGACCCTGCCATCCGGGGCCAGATTTTGGACCTGGTAAGGGTGTTCCAGGCCACCGTGCTCAACGTGGGCTACGACGAGATCATGGTTTCGCTCACCGGATCGCCCAGCCGAGTGGATGACTTCGAGGACCTTCTGCGACCCTATGGGATTGTGGACGTACAGCGCACCGGCAAGGTGGCGCTGCCGAAATTGGTGAAGACCGCCCCCGACCCCCTGGCCCCTTGACGGCCCCAACCAACCAAGGACAACCGATGGCAACCGTGATGTACGAAAAGGACGCCGACCGCTCACAGATCGCCGACCGCAAGGTGGCGATCTTGGGGTATGGCTCTCAGGGGCACGCCCACGCCCTGAACCTGAAGGATTCAGGCGTCGATGTGCGGGTCGGGCTGCGGGAGGGGTCTTCGTCGGCAGCCAAAGCCGCTGAGGCCGGCCTGCGGGTGATGTCGATTGCCGAGGCGTCGGCCGAGGCCGATGTCATCATGCTGCTTCTGCCCGACACTGAGCAGGGTGATATCTACCAGGCTCATATCGAGCCCAATCTCCAGGCGGGTGACGCCCTGTTCTTCGCCCACGGCTTCAACGTGCGGTTCGACTTGATCTCAGCCCCCGACGGCGTGGACGTGGCCATGGTGGCCCCCAAGGGCCCCGGCCACCTGGTGCGGCGCACCTACGTGGAGGGCGGCGGGGTGCCGTGCTTGATCGCGGTGGACCAGGATGCCAGCGGCAGCGCCCGGGAACTGGCCCTGGCCTATGCCGACGCCATCGGCGGGGCCCGAGCCGGAGTGATTGAGACCACCTTCGCCGAAGAGTGCGAGACCGATCTGTTCGGCGAGCAGGTGGTGTTGTGCGGGGGGCTCACCTCGCTGGTTACTGCGGCGTTCGAGACCCTGTGCGGGGCCGGATACCAGCCCGAGGTGGCCTACTTCGAGTGCCTCCACGAACTGAAGCTGATTGTCGACCTCATGTACGAGGAGGGCATCGGCGGGATGCGCTACTCCATCTCCGACACCGCCGAGTACGGCGACTTGAGCCGGGGCGACCGCATTATCAACGATGACACCCGAGCGGAGATGCAGAGGATCCTGAGCGAGATCCAGAACGGCTCATTCGCCGAGGAGTGGATGAACGAGAGCCGCAGCGGCCGTCCCAACTTCTTGCGGTTGGAGGCCGAGGGCCAAGAGCACCCCATCGAAGATGTGGGAGCGGAGCTTCGAGCCATGATGCCCTGGATCTCGGAGGGCCGCCAGAGCGTCGCCGACGTCTCTGGAGGCCAGGGGAAGGGCTAGCCGATCCAGAGGTCGGCTAGCGGCTTAAGGGCAGTTATTCATTAGTATCTATCCGGTTACTCAATAAGGAAGAAGGAAAATCCGTGAGCGAAAACTGGGGTTTTGAGACCAAGCAGATCCACTCCGGGCAGGAGCCCGATTCGGCCACCGGGGCCCGGGCCGTGCCCATCTACCAAACCACCTCGTATGTGTTCCGCGACACCGAGCACGCCGCCGCGCTATTCGGACTGGCCGAGGTGGGCAACATCTACACCCGCATCATGAACCCCACCCAGATGGTGCTGGAGGCCCGCCTGTCCGCGCTGGAGGGCGGTACCGAGACCGCCATCGGCATTCCCGGTGCGCTGGCCATGGCATCGGGGCAGGCGGCGGAGACGCTGGCCATCTTGAACCTGGCCGAGTCGGGCGACCACGTGGTGTCCTCTGCGTCGCTGTACGGCGGCACCTACAACCTGCTGCACTACACCCTGCCCAAGATGGGCATCGAGGTGTCGTTCATCGAGGACCCCGATGATCTGGGCGCCTGGAAGAACGCCATTCGGGAGAACACCAAGGTGCTCTACGCCGAGACCATCGGCAACCCCAAGAACGACTGCCTCGACATCGAGGGCGTCGCCGCGGTGGGCCACGCCGAGGGCATCCCCCTGATGGTGGACAACACGGTGCCGTCTCCCTATCTGATGCAACCGCTGGCCCATGGGGCCGACATCGTGGTGCACTCCATGACCAAGTTCATCGGCGGACACGGCAACTCCATCGGCGGGGCCATCATCGACGGCGGCACCTTCGACTATGGGGCCAGCGGCCGCTTCCCCAACTTCACCGAACCCGACCCCAGCTACCACGGTCTGGCCTTCTGGCCGGCGCTGGGCCACGGCTCCTTCATCATCAAGGCCCGGGTGCAGTTGCTTCGGGACATCGGTGCAGCCATTTCCCCGCAAAACGCCTTCTACTTCCTGCAAGGCTTGGAGACGCTCAGCTACCGCATGGAGCGGCATTGCTCCAACGCCCAAACCGTGGCCGAGTACCTCGACGGCCACTCCCAGGTGGAGTCGGTGCAGTTCGGCGGGCTGTCGTCCAGCCCCTGGCATGAGCGGATGAACCACTACACCGATGGCAAGGGCTACGGCTCGGTGCCCGCCTTCCACATCAAGGGCGGACGCGACGCCGGTGAGAAGTTCGTGAACGCGCTCACCCTGCACAGCCACGTGGCCAACATCGGCGACGTGCGCAGCCTGGTGATCCACCCGGCGTCCACCACCCACTCACAGCTCACCGAACAGGAGCAGATCAGCACTGGTGTGTACCCCGGACTGGTGAGGTTGTCGGTTGGCCTTGAGACGGTGGACGACATCATCGCCGACCTGGAGCAGGGCTTCGCCGCTGCCCAGGCCTGACCCCGCAGCCCGCGCGGCGTCAGCTACGTGCGACGATAAAGGCGTGCGGCTCGCCCGCTTTCTTAAGTTCGCCTACGCGCTGTTCGCGCTGACGGTGGCGCTGTCCTTGACGGTCGCGGCTTGCAAGACCCCCGACCTTGAGGGCCCGGTGGTATCGAGGCCCTCCCTGGCCACGCCCACCCCCACCGCAGAGGCAGAGGTGCCAGAGGCTCCGGGGCCGACCGCTGAGCCTCAGGCTCCTGGCATCAGCGATGACGTGATCAAGATCGGAGTGATCGCCGACGCCAGCGCGGGCAACGCGGTGACCGGCAGCAGCGAATCGGCGTGGCTGGCCATGCGGGCCTGGGCCCAGGCCGTGAACAGCACCGGAGGACTTGGCGGCCGGGACGTGGAAATCGTCCTCATCGATTCCAATGTGTTCGATCACCGTGCTGCCATCCGGGAGGCCTGTGAGCGCGACATCTTCGCCTTGGTGGGTTCTTATGCACTGTTCGACGGAGACGGGGTGGATCTCCTGAACGACGAGTCCTGCCGGTTGCCCGACTTCCCCGCAGCTGCGCTGAGCCCAGCCCGACGGGAGTCGCCGGTAACGTTTGTGTCCAACCCCACTTCTAACGTCTTGGGGCCGGCCGGCCCGGCCCGGTTCCTGAGCGAGCGCTACCCGCAGTCTTCGGCCGCATTGGGCACGGTCATTCTGGACCTGCCGGTGGCCTTTTATCGGGCCCAACGGGATATCGAGGCGGCCACCGCCGGAGGATTCGGATTCACGTTCCAGGCCACCGCCGACGTGGTCGGCGAGGACTACGACGCGCTGGCCACTGCCCTGCTGGAAGCGGGGGCTCGGGGGATTTTCTGGTCGGCGGATGGCCAGCGGCTTATCGAACTGATCGAGGGCTGGGAGAGCCTGATGGAGCAGTTGCCGACCTTCCCATCCGAGGCGCCTGCGGAGGAACCGGCTGGGGTTCTTGAGGGAGCGACCACTGGTGTCCCAGTAGAGCAACCCACCTCAGTGCCCGAGGAGGAGCCAGGACCGGAGACCGCAGAAGCTCCTGCGCAGTCGGGCGAGGATGGCCCGGTCATTGAAGAAGAGCCAACCGGTGGGGAATTCTTCGTCCTGTGCTCGACTGACTGCTACTCCCAGAGCTGGGCTGAACAAGCAGGGGAGTTGGGATCGAACATCTGGGTGAGCATCGGAATGCTCCCCTTCGAAGAGCCAGGCGACAACGTTGAGTTGGTGAGATACGTGCTCTTCCTGCGTGAAGAGGTGGACGAGGAAGCCGAGTTGGAGTTGATCGGCCTGTCGAGCTGGGCGTCTGCGCTGCTGTTCGAGGAGGCAGTGAACCGGGCGATGTTCACCAGCGGCGGGGGGCTGACCCGCGAGCTGGTGATCGATGCGGCGGAAACGATCACCGAGTGGGATGGCCGGGGTCTCCACGGCCCGACCAATCCCGCCGAGGGGATTCCATCGCCGTGCTTCATGCTGACAAGCCCCACTCCCAGCGGCTGGATCCGCCGCCACCCCACCACCCAGGGCACCTTGGACTGCGACCCCGACAATCTGGTTGAACTCGTTGAGTCGGCCACCCTGGGCGTCAACCCCAGCCGCCGCAATCCAGCCGACTCGTCGGGAACGCGCTAAAGCCCGGCGGGGCGGGTGCCGATGACGCCTTTGGCCTCCAATTCAGCCAACTCCTCATCGGTCAGGCCCAGCTCGCCCCCCAGCACCTCGCGATTGTGCTGGCCGAGAGTGGGGGCCGGAGCCTTGGTCCAGGGGCCGGGTGATGATTCGAAGCGGAACGGCAGGCTGGCACAGGGCACTTCACCGCACACCGGGTGGTCGATCGGCTCGATGAACGAGCGAGTCCGAAGCTGAGCGTGATTGCCGATCTCGGCTCCGAGTGCCACCACGCTGGCCGGGACCCCGGCAGCGAGCAGTTGTGCCACCGCGTCAGCGTCGGTTTGGGGGCCGATCCATTCGCCCAACCCGGCATCGATGGCGTCGGCGGCGGCCCGACGCTTGTCGGCGGTGTCGTAGTCGGCCCAATCGGGGCGGTCGAGCAGGCCGCAGAGTGCCTCCCACTGGTGGTTGTCGGCCACCGCCACGGCCACCCAGCGCTCGAAACCGGCCGCGGTGTACACGCCTTGGGGCGCGGCCCGCGGCCCCCGGTTGCCCTCTCGGGGGAGTTGGCAGCCGAGGGCGGAGTATTCCACCAACTGTTCGGCAGCAGCGTTGAGGGCCGCGGCCACCATGGTCACTTCCACCAGCCGTCCCTTGCCGGTCTGGTCCCTCTCCTCGAGGGCGGTGAGCGTGGCGAACACCGCGTGCATACCGGCCAGCGGGTCGCACGGCCCCCGGGGGATCTGGGGGTCCTCGTCGGGATAGCCGGTGATGTTGGCCATCCCGGTGAGCTGCTCCATGGTCTGGGCGAATCCGGTGTTGTCCCGCCAAGCGCCGCTGAGGCCGAAGGCGGGCATCCGGGTCATGATCAGCCTCGGATTTAGTTCCGACAGCCGCTCCCATGTGAGGCCGAAACCCTCCATCACCCGGGGGGTGAAGTTCTCGATAACCACATCGGCTTCGGCGATCAGCCGCTCGGCCACCGCCACCCCCTCAGAAGAGCGGAGGTCGAGGGTGATGTCCCGCTTGTTGGTGTTGGCGCCGTGAAAGACCATGCCCCAATCCCACCACTGGTCCACGCTGGGGGGGCGAGCGGAGGCGAAGCGCATCCCGTCGGCCCGCTGGATGGACTCGACCTTGACCACGTCGGCGCCGAGCAGGGCCAGTGAGTGGCTGGCGATGGGGCCGGCCCACCAGGCGGTGAAGTCGATCACTCGCACTCCCGCCAGAGGCAGGCCAGCGGGCTCACCCCGGTTGGGCTGGGGGACATGGGCCTCGATCTGGCCGGTGTGCTCTCCCGCAGCAGGGACCGGCTCGAAGGGCCGGGAATCAGTGCCGTGCAGTTGGTAGGGGATAGCCGGCTGGGTGAATCCGCCCGACGGGTTGACGGTGAAAGCGTCCCGGCCGGAAAACGCCTCCAGGGTCGGCACGGTAGCCCCGTTCCCGATGGGGGCCACCGGGATGCGCCGGGCCGACGCTTCGGCAATCACCTCGGCGGTGGTGTGCTCGGTGGTCCAGGCGTGCATGGCAGATCGGAACTCGTCTCGTCGCTTCCAGCGGCCCCCGTAGCCGCACATCTCCTCGTCTTTCAGCCAGTCGGGGCGACCGATCATCACCAGGAAGTCCAGGAACTGCTGGCGGGCCACCGTGCAAAAGCCCACATGGCCGTCGGCGGTGGGCTCGATGGAAGGCAGCTCCACATTGCGACCGGGTCGTACGGGGTTGGTGTCGCCGAGAAACTCAGCGTTGATCCACGCGTACGTGTTCATGGTCATGACCATCGTCTCGAACATGGACACGTCCACATGGTCGCCCTGGCCGCCGCGCCCGGCGGCTCGGGCGGCAGCTAAAGCGCCCACCCCGGCGTAGATGGCCGCGGTCCACTCGCCGATGGCGCCTCCGGCCTGCACTGGCGGCCGCTCCGGGTTGCCCCGCTTGCCGATGCCCCCGCACTCGGCCTGCAAGGTGAACTCGGTGGCCGGCCGGTGAGCGTAGGGGCCGGTGCGCCCCCAGGGGGATATCGACACCAACACCAGCGCGGGATTGGCCTGGCGGGCGGCGTCGATGGTTGCCGGAGGCAGCCCATGGTCGGTGGAGTCGATGAGGATGTCGGCGCTGGCCAGCAGGTCGGCCATGTCCGGCTCGGTTGGGTCACCGACCACCGAGCGCTTGGAGGTGTTCAGGAACTGGAACAGCGGTCCGTCTTTATCGCCCAGCTCAGCGCCCGACGCCGACCACTGCCGCAAAGGCTCGCCGCCAGGGGGCTCGATCTTGATCACGTCGGCACCGGCGTCAGCCAGCAGCTTGCCCGCATAGGAGGCCGCTATCCCTCCGCCCACTTCGATGACCCGCAAGTGTTTGAGGATCATCGCGGGCTCAGGCTCTTGCCGAGAGTCATCGCCCGGCAGGTTACTCAGCAGGGGAGTGGGGCACCCATGCAAGTGGTTGGACCCCAGTGGTTTGTGCGTGACCTAGTATTCGCGCTCGTTGAATCTACCCAGTTGATGGAAGGAGTTGGCATGGCGACGGTTGCGCTGCACGAGGAGATTGAGCCGCTCAAGGACATGGTGCCCCTCGGTGAGATCAATGCCGAGGTCTTGCCCGAATTGCGGGAGACGCCTATGGGGGAGCCTCCCGAACTCAGCGATGCGGTAGAGCGCACAGATCATGTGGTGGACGAGGCCAATGGCGTGTTGGTGCGGGTGCATAGGGCGGTGGAAACCGAGGGTGCCCTGCCGTGCGTGTACTCGATTCACGGCGGGGGTTACATCCTGGGCAGCTACGAGATGGACGACGCCAAATTCGACACATGGTGCCCGAAGTACGGCGTCGTCGGGGTGTCGGTGGAGTACCGGCTGTCGCCGGAGACGCCGTATCCCGGGCCGCTGGAGGACTGCTACGCCGGTCTGAAGTGGACCTACGACAACGCGGCAGAACTCGGCATCGATCCCGCCAAGATCGGCATCACCGGGGTCAGCGCGGGCGGCGGATTGTGCGCCGCGTTGGCGCTGCTGGCCCGGGACCGGGGCGAGGTGCCGTTGCAGTTCCAGCTTTTGGACTGCCCGATGATCGACGACCGCCAGATCACCCCTTCGAGCCAGCTTGAAGACCTGCTGATTTGGAGGAGGGAGTCGAACACGTTCGGCTGGCAGTGCTACCTCGGCGATCTATACGGCACCGATGACGTGCCCTACACCGCGGCGGCGGCTCGGGCCGAAGATATGTCGGGATTGCCCGAGGCCTACGTGTGCGTCGGTGGAGCCGATGGCTTTCGCGACGAGGACATCGACTATGCCATGCGCCTCTACGGCGCCGGCGTTCCCACCGAGCTCCACGTCTACCCGGGCGCCCCCCACGGTGTCGCCCTCTTCGCCCACCTCGAAATCGCCCGGCGTTACACTGCCGACCAACAAGACTGGCTCCGTCGCCAACTGGAGCGCATCGGCTGAGGGCTGGCTAGTTCGGTATCCACTACGGGATTGATATGGACACGGTTCTGTTAGACCCGGAGATCGAGCGACTCGAGCACCTGGTGCCGACCCGGGATCTCAGCGCTGATTTCTTGGCTGAAGTTCGCGCCAGTCTGCCGGTCCAGTTTCCGGAGTTGAGTGATGCGGTGGAGCGGTCGGACCATGTGGTGGATGAGGCCACCGGAGTGGTGGTGCGGGTGCACTGCCCGGTGGGGCTAGAAGGTGCCGTGCCGTGCGTGTTCTCAATCCATGGCGGGGGCTACATCCGGGGCACCTACGACATGGACGACGCCAAGTTCGACCGGTGGTGTCCGAACTACGGCATTGTCGGGGTGTCGGTGGAGTATCGGCTGGCCCCGGAGACGCCGTATCCCGGGCCCTTGGAAGATTGCTACGCCGGTCTGAAGTGGACGTATGACAACGCGGCGGACGTCGGCATCGACCGGGACAAGATCGGCATCACCGGCGTCAGCGCGGGCGGCGGATTGTGCGCCGCGCTGGCGCTGCTGGCTCGGGATCGGGGCGAGGTGCCGTTGCAGTTTCAGCTCTTGGACTGCCCGATGATCGACGACCGCCAGATCACCCCGTCCAGCCAACTGCAAAACCTGGTGATCTGGACCAAGGAGACCAACGCCTTCGGCTGGCAGTGCTATCTCGGCGATCTCTACGGAACCGACGATGTGCCCTACACGGCGGCCGCCGCCCGGGCTGAGGACCTGTCCGGCCTGCCCGAGGCGTACGTCTGCGTCGGCGGCGCCGACGGATTCCGCGACGAGGACATCATCTACGCCATGCGCCTCTACGGCACCGGCGTCCCCACCGAGCTCCACGTCTACCCCGGCGCCCCCCACGGCGTAGGCCTCTTCCCCCAAACCCAAATCGCCCAACGCTACGCCGCCGACCGAGAGGACTGGCTCCGGCGGCAGCTCGGACGGCTGGGATAGTTGATGGTCTAGTCGAATCCAGGTAGGGGATTCTTCTCTAGTCAGCAGCGGGCGTGCCGGTAGTTGTCATCGTGCATCGCTAATGTACTGATATGAGATTCCACCGGTGTAGTTTGCACCGCGCAGGGGGTGCGGGGTGAGTGGTGCTCGGCAGTTGCCGCTCGTGGAATCTCAAATGCCAAAGATCAAAGCCGACGATCAAGGCGAGTACGGCGAAGTGTTCACACGGCGGTGGGTCGTTGACCTGATGCTTGACCTTATCGGCTATACGCCCGAGGCCGACTGGCGAGACGACTACAACTACTACCGCCCCCACTCCGCGCTCGGCATGCTCACACCAGCCGAATACGCAGACCAATGGGCGAAAAACAACCCGAACAAACTCTCATAACAGATGGACCAAAAAACGGGGTCCGGTCTGATCCAAGAGGTCTTGGAGCTCAACCCAGGCTTCGGAGTCCAAGACAAAGGCACATCGGTCAGCCAAGTCGTTGGTTGCAGCGGTGTCTGCGTTATCCAAGTCGTACTCCTTCATTCTTCTTCGGCCAGGCGGGCGGGGAAGCCGCCTTTGGAGATCGGTCCCCATTGGTCGATGGTTAGGCGGATGAGGCTCTTGCCCTGGTGAGCCATTGCTTGGCGGTATTCTTCCCAGTCGGGGTGTTCGCCAGAAATAACTCTGAAGTACTCGATGAGGCCGTCGAGGGCTTCGGGCATGTCGAGGACTTCGGCGGTTCCGTCAAGCTGTATCCACTCGCCGCCGAACTCATCGGACATCACCACCATCGAAGCGGCGGGGTTGCGCTTGGCGTTGATCGATTTGGCCCGTTCGGGGTAGCTGGACACCACTACTCGGCCGCTCGTGTCCAGCCCCATCGTCACCAGCGAGCTCTGAGGCCGACCGTCGCGGCGAGTGGTGAGCAGCACGCCTCGGTGGCGGGGGCGGACGAAGTCCTCCATCTCGGCTCGGTCGACATAGCGGTCGGTTGCAATTGAAGCCATGGAGTGAACCTACTGTCCGGATACTTGTACTCCAGAACTACAGAGTGCGCCTGATGGGGAGGAGGTTCTGGAAGACCGGGTCGCGGCCTTCTTTCCTGGCCGCGAACACCTCGGCCATGTCGTCGGGGTGGAACATGCCGGCCTGCCAGGTGGCGACGTGGTTGAGGCCGTCGGCCACGCTGTGATCGCGGGTGTAGTTGAGCATTTCTTTTGATCCCCACACGGCCAGCGGCGAGCGCTGAGCGATCTCCTGGGCGATCGCCAACACTCCCTCGAGCATGGCGTCTTGGTCGGGGTAGACCTGGTTGACCAGGCCGGCTGCCATTGCTTCATCGGCAGTGAGCCTGCGTCCGGTGTAGGCCAGCTCGCGGGCCAGGCCGTCGGGAATGATCCGGGGCAGCCGTTGCAAGGTGCCTAGATCAGCGGTCAAAGCAATGTTGATCTCCTGAATGCAGAAGAACGCATCAGCAGTGCAATAGCGCATGTCAGCAGCGCCAACCATGTCCACCCCTCCGCCGACGCAGCCTCCCTGAACGGCGGCCAGCACCGGCATTCGGGCCTTCTCCAGGCAGCTGAACGACTCCTGGAGCGTCAGGGCCAAGTTGCGGGTTTCGGCCCGAACCCGGCCGAACTCTGGCGCCTCGCTGGGATCTGAGCCGCCCGAGAACAGCGAATCCGGCTGGGTGAACACAGAGAGGTCCATGCCCGCGGTGAAGTGGCGGCCAGTGGAGGAGATCACCAGCGCCCGAGCTTCGCCGGAGTCCGACAGCTCGTTCACGGCAGCAGGCAGCTCAGACCAGAACTCCGGGATCATCGAATTCCTGGCCTCAGGTCGGCAGAGCCGCAGGTGGGCAACTGCATTCTCGAGGGTGATCTCAAAGCAGGTATACGTCGGAAATGAACCAGCCATCTCTCGGCCTCCTCTCGTGCCCTGCCGGTTGTGTCTACCGAATGATCGGCGTCGGGGGGCGCTGCGGGGCAGACTACCCAAGTGCTCATAGTGGACACCCATACTCACGTGATCTCTGAGAACCATGAGAAATACCCCCTTCAGGTAGCCGACTATCCGGGGGTGGAGTGGGTGTACGAAGCCCCAGTGACGGTGGATGAGCTTAAGGCTGAAATGGCCGTCGCTGGTGTCGACCGGGCCGTACTAGTGCAGGCCCAGGGGGGCTATGGCACGGACAACTCCTATGTGGTGGACGCTCGGGCCGCCTATCCCAAGACCTTCGGCGCGGTGGTCATCGTGGACGACCCCGCCGAACTCGACTCGCTGGCCGCCGCCGGGGCGGGTGGGGTGCGGTTCTTCGCCATAGGCGGGGGAGGGCCGCTGCACGAAGAGGCAACTTGGGACACTGCGAGGCGGCTCGGTCTGCGGGTCAGCGCAGCCACGGTGCCCGAGTACCTGCCCGCGCTGGCCGAGGCAGTGGCCGCTCATCCTGATGTGATCCTGGCTCTTGACCATTGCGGGTTCGCTCCTGAATCGATTGGCGATTACGCCCATCTGGCGAATCTCTATTTGAAAGTCACCCCCCATGTGCTTGACACAGGCGATGGCAATCCAGGTCCAGCGCTGGAACGACTGGCCGAGCAGTTTGGGCTTGACCGTCTGATGTGGGGTTCTGACTACTCCCAAACCCATGATCGGCCCTATGGAGAGCTGGCCGACGAGGCGCGAGCGGCCTGCGCTGGGCTGAGTCAGAGCGAGCAGGCTCAGTTCTTGGGTGGCACGGCGCTGGCCCTTTGGCCCGAATTGAACTAGTCGATTTCCAACATCTGATCGACCACCGCGGCCAATGCATCAGGGTCGCGCTCAACTTCTCTAGTCTGGCCGCCGGCGTCGAGGAAGCGCTGCATCAGCGGCACGTGCTGGCCGGTAGCCGAGCAGGCCATCATCGCCTGGGTCTCGGCCAACAGTCCTGGTTCCACCGGCCCCAAAGCAGCGTCAACCGCCTGTTTGGCCTGGGCTATTGACAATCTCGGTGAGGCCGCGATGCGGCGGGCCACTTGGGCCGTGTGGGACCGGAGCTGGTCGGAGGGCAGCACCCGGTTGACATAGCCGATGGCCTCAGCCTCCTCGGCGGTCACGTCGTTGCCCGACAAGACGATCTCCAGCGCCCGGCTGCGGCCAACCAAGCGGGCCAGGCGTTGGGTGCCGCTGGCTCCAGGAATTATGCCCATGGCCACCTCGGGCTGGCCGAGCACGGTGCGGGGCCCGGCGAAGCGCATGTCGAGGGAGAGCAAGAACTCCGACCCGCCGCCCCGAGCCACGCCGTCGATCATGCCGATGGTGGCCACCCCGATGGTGCGGCACCGGTCGAACGTGGCCGCGGCCATGTTGGGCTCTGTGGGCACATCAGCCGGGGCCTCCATGGCCAGGATCTGATCCACATCGCCGTGCATCAAGAAGAAGTCGGGATCGGCGCTCTCAAATACCAGAACCCCTACTTCCTCATCAGCCTCGACCGCATTCAGCAGGCCAAATAACCCGCCGATCAATTCGCCATCCACCAATTGCTTGGGCGGATGGTCGATCAATACCCAGCCAATCCCTTTGTCGACGGCCATCTTGAAGGGTCCGAAACTCTGCTCACTCATCGTGGTCCTCCCACTGGTTCCAATACGCAACTTCAGACAATGGCCGTCGGCGCACCGGGCCGAAGGGCACCGCGGGCCAGCCCATCGGGATGCCGCACACGATGTGGACGTCATCGGGGATGCCGAGCACGGCCCGCACCTCGTCGGCCCGGAAAGTGTGCAGCGTGGTCAGCACCGTGCCCAGGCCCAGGCTGCGAGCGGCTACCAGGAGGTTTTGCACCGCAGGGTAAATCGAGTGGCTCACCCCCCGCTGGGTGGAGCACACCATGATGAATACCGGCACGTCGCCGACCTCGCGGGCGAATTTGGCGGCCTTTTCGACGATCTCAGCCTCCTGGCCCCGTAGCCATTCAATTCCCGCCGCCGGGTTGTTGTACGACTGCTGCTGTGCATCCAGATACAGCTCGCCCAACTGGCGGCGCTTGTCAGGATCGGTGACCACCACGAATCGGGCGAACTGGCCATTGATGGCGCTGGGGGCCCGGATGGCTGCGTCCAGGACCTTGGTGATCAGCTCATCGGGCACTGGGTCGGGCAGATAGCGCCGCACCGCCCGCTGGGTGTGCATGGCCTCGAACACGCCGACCTCGGCGGTTGCCTGGTTCATGGGCGCTGAGAGTAGCGGAGAGTAGTAGTAGTCAGCCCGGCTCAGCGGTAGCCTGCTCCCATGGCGGAAAAGCACCGCATCACCATCACCTATTGAGTTCCTTGAAACTATTCCGAGCACGCCGTGAGCGCTGCCAAGGACCTGCTTCAGAACTACCAGCACATCATCGAGGAACTAGCCCTGGTGACCGGTGCGTCGGGCATCTTCGACGTGGAAGTCGACGGTGAGATGCTCTTTTCCAAAGACGACTGCTGTCGACACGCCGATGTCGGCGAGGTGCTGAAGCTCTTTGCCGAGCAGTATGCCGAAGGAGTGCTGGTCTACGGCTCGTAGCTGTCCGGCCCTCCCGAGCGGGCCACTACGCTTCGGGCGTGGACGGCGGCACAGCAGATGACACAGTCGACATCGATCATCAGACCACTGAGTTCGTCGCCAACCGCCATAGCCGCTACCACGAGTTGCGGGAGCGCTGCCCGGTGGTGTTCAACGAGCACTATGGCGGGTTCTGGATGGTCACCGACTACGAGTCGGTGGCTGCGGTAGCCCGCGACAACGAGACGTTCGCCCACAAGTACGAGCCCGACGCCCCCGACGGCATCTCCTATATGGGCATCTGCGGCGTTCCCCGCCCCGGCTACATTCCCCGCCAGGGGGTGTCGGAGATCGACGGGCCGGAGCACGCCGACCTGCGGCGGGTGCTGAATCCGCTCATGACCATCAAGGCAGTGGAGAGCAACCGCCCCCGCATGGAGGCGGTGTCGGCGTGGTTCCTCGACGAGATCATCGAGTTGGGCGAGGCAGATTTGGTGCTCGACTACGCCACTCCGGTTCCCGCCGTGCTGACGCTGGAGATGATGGGCATGGTCTCGTCGAACTGGCAGCACTACGCCGACTTCTTCCATGCCACTTCGTCGTATGAGCCCTCCGACGAGCGGTACCTCAGCGCAATCGCCCATCAGCCGGATATGTGGGGCGAGCTGCGCGACTTTGCCCAGTTCCGCCGAGACAATCCGGCCGACGACGTCACCACCGCCCTGGTTTCCTCCCCGCTCGATGGCCGGATGCTGAGCGACGACGAGGTCACCGCCATCATGTGGAACCTGGTTGCCGGCGGCCTCGACACCACTACGTCGCTGGTGTCGTGGGGCCTGCACCACTTGGGCACCCGCCCCGAGGACCGCACCCGGCTCATCATCGATCCGAGCCTGATCCCTGATGCGGTGGAGGAGTTTCTCCGTCACTACAGCCCCAGCGAGACCCTCACCCGCACCGCCACCCGCGACGTTGAGCTGGGCGGCCGCCAAATCAAGCGGGGCGATGTCGTGTTCATCAGTTGGGTGACGGCCAACCACGATCCCGCTGCCTTCGATGCCCCCGACGAGGTACGCATCGACCGCGACGTGAACAAGCACTTGGCGTTTGGACTGGGCGGCCACCGCTGCATCGGCGCCTCGATCGCCCGCATCGAGTCGGAGCTCATGCTCAGGGATGTGCTGGTTCGGATCGGGGACTACGAGATAGACCTCGACGGGTTCAGGCCCTACCCTGGCAATCTATTGCTGACCGGCGTTGTGTCGATGCCGGTCGCGTTTACCCCTGGGAAACGCTCAGGCGCGATCGACCCATTCGTTTGAGCACCCGAACGGTCTCAGATTTATGGGGTCGGGCTAGTTCAGCCGCTCCACGATCATGGCCATGCCCTGGCCGCCGCCCACGCACATGCTCTCGATGCCGACGGTCTTGTCGGCGTCCTCCAGGCCGTTCAGAAGAGTGCCCATGATGCGGGCCCCGGTCATGCCAAAGGGATGGCCCAAAGCGATGGCGCCGCCGTTCACGTTGAGCTTGTCGTAGTCGATGCCCAACTCGTCGGCCGAGGGGATCACCTGGGCGGCGAATGCCTCGTTGATCTCCACCAGGTCGACGTCGTCGATGGTCATGCCGGCCCGCTCCAGCACCTGGGTTATGGCCGGAATAGGGCCTAGGCCCATGATCTCGGGGTTCACCGCGGCCACACCAGAGGCCACGATCCGAGCCAGCGGCTTGACGCCCAGTTCGGCGGCCTTGGTGTCGCTCATCACCACTACCGCGGCGGCGCCGTCATTGAGGGGACAGGCGTTTCCCGCAGTCACCGTGCCGTCGGGGCGGAACACCGGCTTGAGCTGGGACACCTTCTCGATGACCGTGCCTGCCCGGATACCGTCGTCGGTGCTCACCAGCGTGCCGTCGGCCAGGGGATAGGGGGTGATTTCCCGCTCGAAGAAGCCACGTTCCTGGGCGGCCTCGGCCCGGTTCTGAGACCTGACGCCGAACTCGTCTTGGCGCTCCCGGCTCACGTTCCAGGCCTGGGCCACGTTCTCGGCGGTCTGGCCCATGGCGATGTAGATGTCGGGCAGGCCCTCGGGCGGTGACCATGTCGCCGTGCCTTCGCCAGAACGCTCGGCCGAGCGGGCCTCGGCCTCGGCAAACTTGTCGTTCTTGCCGCCCCGGTCGGAAGCTCCCGCGGCGAAGCGGCTCACGCACTCCACCCCGCCGGACACGAACACATCACCCTCTCCAGCTCGAACCGCGTGGGCAGCCATGCGGATGGTCTGAAGCGACGAGGAGCAGTAGCGGTTGACGGTTACGCCGGGCACATCCAGCCCGGCCAGAAGCCCCGACAGCCGGGCGATGTTGTAGCCGGCCTCGCCCGCGGGCTGGGCGCAGCCCCACATCACGTCCTCAACGTCAGCCCCATCGATCTGGGGGACCTTGCCGAGCACGTCGCTGATGATGAACGCCGACATGTCGTCGGGGCGGACGTCGACCAGCGATCCCTTCACGGCCCGTCCGATGGGCGTGCGGGAGGTGGCGACTATGACTGCTTCGGGCATGGGGGCTCCTATTGTTTGGCTGGGATGAACTTGGAGATGGGTGGGGAACTATGAGAGGTCGACTGTCTCGGTGTCGCCTCCGCTGCGGAGGTGCTTGCCGGGCCGGACGTCGGTGAACTGACCGTCCCGCACGATCTCCTCGCCGTTGCAGAACACATGGTCAATGCCGTCGGCCTCCCCGTAGAGGCGGGGGGCGCCGGCGGGCAGGTCGGCCACCACCGTGAGGGGCTTGGCCCCCACCCGGGTCTCGTCGAGCACCACCACGTCGCCGTGCCAGCCCTCTTGGAGCTGGCCCCGCTCTTTCAAGCCATAGAGGCGGGCCTGCACGTCGGTCATCAGGTGGACGGCTTCTTCGGTGGAGATGAGCTCTCGCTCTCGCATGCACTGGCCCAGCATCGAGGTGGCGTAGTTGGCCGTCATGAACAGGTCCAGATGGGCGCCTGCGTCGGAGGCGCCGATCACCGCTCGGCCGTCCCGCCAGATCTCCATGCGGGCCTTCCAGTCCGCGTTGGAGGAAACCGGCGGCGGGGTGCCGAATGATGTTTTCAGCTCGTCGGCCACCACGATGTCGCACAGGGCGTCGAACGGCTTTTTGCCCTCGTCCTCGGCGATCTGGCCCACAGTGCGCCCCCGATACTGCTCGTTCTCGGGGGCGAAGGTGTCGAAGATGATCTTGGTGGACCAGTCGGCCAGTCCCTTGAGGGGTCCTGGCTGCTGGGCCAGCTCATTGAGCTGGTCGCGCTCGGCCTGGTTGGCCAGTATCGCCATCTTCTCCGCCGGCGGGGCCAGCATGGCGCCCTCCCAGTCGGGCAGGGCGTCGAGCACGAAGCCGCCGGCCATGCTCAGGCGAATCGAGAACGCCATGGGCACGGTGAGGGCCACCACCTTGCCGCCGTTGGCCTTTGCGTGGTCGCTGGCCTCCAGCTTGGAGTAGCACTCGTCCAGATTGTTCTCAGCCACGGTCATTACGTTCCAGTTGAGCTGGGTCTGGGCGGCCACCGACATGTCTGTCATCAGGTTGATGGCGGCGTCGTCGAACGGGCCGACGCAGGGGATCAGCTCCAGCGAGGTGCCCTCGTATTCCGAGCACACCCGGGCCAGCTCCACCAGTTCGTGGCGGCTGGCGTAGCGGCTGGGCACCATGTTGCCGAAGGGGTCGTTGTGGGTGCGGGCGTAGGAGGAGGAGAACCCCAGGGCGCCGACCTCCAGCCCGGCCCGGAGCAGATCCTGCATCTGGGCCAGCTCCTCGGGAGTGGCCTCCCGTTTAACGCAGTCGGGGCCCATGACCACCCGGCGCAAAGCGGAGTGGCCCACTTTGAAGGCGGTGTTGATCGACAGCGTGCCGTCGAACGCGTCAAAGTACTCGGCGGTGGAGCGCCAATTCCACGGCACGCCCACTTGCAGCGACTCAAGCGGCATTCCCTCGACCCGGGCCAGCATATGCATCAGGTATTCGCCGTCGGCGGGGTCGTCGGTGAGCGGGGCGATGGTGAACCCGCAGTTGCCCCCGATCACGCTGGTCACCCCGTGCAGAGGCGACGGGCTCAGCGTCGTGTCCCAGAACACCTGGGCGTCGAGGTGGGTGTGGACGTCCACGAAACCGGGGCACACCGCTTTTCCGGTGGCATCCACTTTGTTGGCCGCCTCGGCCGCGCTCAGATCCCCGATTGATGCGATCCGCCCACCGGTCAAGCCCAGATCGGCCCGATAGCGTGGACCGCCGGTACCGTTGACGATGTCTCCGCCTCTGATGATGGTGTCGAACATGGAAGCTCCCTGGAATGCGTTAGCGGACGCGGTTGTCTTTAATGTAGGCGATTCGTGCCCTCAGGGGCGTGGCCGGAGAGCGCAGGCGGCTGGCAGGCTTTCGCCAGCTTCGGATCGGAGCCGGAAACAGATCGCCGGTATGCTCTGCCCATGGTTGAGATCCCCCGCATTATCTCCGTGGACGACCACGTGGTCGAGCCGCCCGACTTGTGGATCGAGCGCCTTCCCCGCAAGTACCACGACCGCTGCCCGCGGGTGGAGCGCGACAAGGCCACGTTCCACTTCGAGGGCGGGGTGTTCAGCTATGAGAAGGGGTTGCCCGACGGCACGTGGGGCGACTGGTGGCTCTACGACGACCTGATCTACCCATTCCCCAAGCTGTCGGCCGCCATCGGTTTCGAGCCCCTCACCAACACCCCGGTGACGTTCGACGAGATTCTGCCCGGTTGCTGGAAGCAGAAGGAGCGCCTCGCCGACATGGACGCCAACCACGTTGATGCCTCGATCTGCTTCCCCAACGTGCTGCCCCGGTTCTGCGGCCAGACGTTCCACGAGCGGGAGGACAAGGAGCTCGCCCTTTTGTGCGTCAAGGCCTATAACGACTGGATGATCGACGACTGGTGTGCCGGCGATGGCAAGGGGCGGCTGATCCCGCTGACCATCGTCCCGCTGTGGGACTCCCAGCTGGCCGCCGAGGAGATCCACCGGTGCGCCGACAAAGGCAGCTTCGCGGTGGCCTTCTCAGAGAACCCCTACCACCTGGGGCTTCCGTCGATCCATCACCCCAGCAAGTTCTGGGAGCCGTTTTTCGCGGCCTGCGAGGAGACCGGGACGGTGGTGAACATGCACATCGGCTCGTCCTCGAAAATGCCGAGCACGTCGCCCGACTCTCCGTTCGCGGTCAGCTCCACCATCACCTTCAGCAACGCCATGGGCTCGATGTGCGACTACATCCTGTCGGGGGTATTCGAGCGGTACCCTGACCTGCGGGTGGCCTACAGCGAGGGTCAAGTGGGCTGGATGCCCTATGTGATCGAGCGCATGGACAAGCTGTGGGAAGAGCGGATCAACGACGACGACGGCGATTTCGGGGTGAACCTGCCCAACCCGCCGTCGTCCTACATCGCCGGCCACGTGTGGGGCTGCATGTTCGACGACGCCGTGGGGCTGCGCAACCGCGACCTGATCGGCATGGACCAGATCACATTCGAGGTGGACTATCCCCACGCCGACTCCACGTTCCCCCACACCCTCGAAGTGGCTACCAGGATCGTGACCGAGGCCGGCCTCGACGACGAGGAGACCTACAAGCTGCTCCGAGGCAACGCCATAGAGCTGTACAGCCTGGAGAAATACGGCATCGCTGCTTAGCCCGCTTGGCGGACGAGCACCGATAAGGGGGATTTGCCATGGCGCTGGTCGAGATGGAGCCGCTGAACGCCGACGAGGAGTATCGCCTGCTCATCGGGGGCGAATGGGTGGCCCCGGAGTCGGACACCTATGAGATTGTCGACCCCAACACCGCTCGGGTTATCGGCCACGCTCCCGAGGCGTCGATGGCACAAGTGGCCGACGCGGCCGCGGCAGCCAAGGCCGCCCTGCCGGGCTGGCGGGACACGCCGATGGCGGAGCGGTGTGCCCTTCTGGGCCGGGCCGCCAATCTGATCGACGAGCGGATCGGCGGATTGACCGGGCTGGTGCAGGGGGAGACCGGGGCCACCATCAACATCACCGAGGCCGTGCAGCTGCCGGCGTGCGGCGAGCGGTTCCGCCAGTACGAGATTCCCGTGAGCCTGGACGAGTCAATGGCGCCGTACCCAGTGGAGGCCAACCCGCTGGGGCCCGCCGGTCTGGCCGGGGCCCATGTGATCCGCCAGCCGGTAGGGGTGGTGGCCTGCATCACCTCGTACAACTTTCCGCTGGTCAACGTGTCGGGCAAGGTCGCGCCCGCGCTGGCCATGGGCAACACCGTGGTTATCAAGCCGGCGCCCCAGGATCCCCTGGCCATGATCAAGGCGGTGGAGATCATCGAGGAAGCCGGATTCCCTCCGGGGGTGGTCAACATCATCACCGGCTCGGGGGCCGCCGCCGGGGCCGGCCTGGTGACGTCGCCCGATGTGAACATGGTGAGCTTCACCGGCTCCTCCGCGGTGGGGGTGAAGATCATGGAGGCGGGATCAGCCACCATGAAGCGCCTGCTCATGGAGCTGGGCGGCAAGGGAGCCTGCGTGCTCACCGACGACTGCGACGTGGACGCCGCGGTGGGGGCCATCGCCTCGGTGTGGGGGCTTCACAGCGGCCAGATCTGCACCGCGCCCACCCGGGTGATCGTCCACCGCTCCCGCTACGACGAGCTGGTGGACAAGCTGACCGCGGTGGCCGGAATGCTCAAGGTGGGCGACGCCCTCGACCGGGAGACGATCGTCGGCCCGGTGATCACCGAGACCCACCGCGACCGGGTGGAGCACTTCATCGCCAGCGGCGTGGCCGACGGGGCCACCTTGCAGTGCGGCGGAGGGCGCCCAGACCTGCCCGGCTACTTCGTGGAACCCACCTTGTTGGTGGACTGCGAGCCCGACATGCGAGTGGTCCAGCACGAGATCTTCGGGCCGGTGGTGGCCGTGCTGGCCCACGACGGCGACGACCACGCAGTGGAGCTGGCCAACGACAGCGACTACGGGCTGTTCAGCTACGTGTTCGCGGGCAGCACGGCCCGGGCCTTCGAGGTCGGCCGTCGCATCGAATCGGGCAACGTCGGGCTCAATTCACTGGCTCCCCACGTCCACGCCCCCTTCGGCGGCTTCAAGATGAGCGGAATAGGCCGCGACCGCGGCGTCTTCGGCCTTCACGCCTACAGCGAAGTCCAAGCCCTCAGCTGGCTCGCCAAGTAGCTCTCGACCGAAAGCCTGAGCCCTATCTACTAGTGGGGGCAGGCTTTAGAGCCACATCCATTGCATGAGAGAGGAGTTCGCTGACCAGCTGCTCCTCGGTGAGCAGGGACTTCTCTGCAAGTGTGTGGTCGAGTTCGGCTACTAGATCAGTCCGAGTGTCCCAGGTGTTGGGGACCAGCCAGTCTTCGAACTCGACGACAGTAATTTGGCCGTTTTCAAGCTGCTTGAGCTGATCTAGGATCTCGGCATCGATTGCTTCCATCGGGACAATCCTACGCGACGAGGTGTCCGAAACTACTCGGATATCGCCACAGGTGAGTGTGAGGCAGTTGGACAGGCCATCCCGTCGAGTGGAGCCCAGCGAGATCAGGGAGCTGTTCAACATTTCGGGATTGTTCGAGCGAGTCGTGCGAGGCGATTTGAGAACGGTTCTGGAGGCCGACCGTTCCGTCCGAGCAGAAGTGGGGCTGCCTGAGGGTACTAGGAGCCAGATGGTCTGGTATCTAGGCCAAGAGGGTCAGAAGCTTGCGCTCGTTCACCATTACTTGCTGCCCGACGGCACGATTGGGGGTTCGGGGCGTCCTGATCCGAAACAGATGATTCTCGATGATGAGATCATCTACTGCTGACAGGTGCTGTCAGATCAGGCAATAGGCGTCCTGAACTGATTCAGACCGGGCGGTAGACGCCTGGGTAGGGATAGTGGCGTCGAGGGTAATGGTGGTGTGACACACTGACTGGTGTGGCTGAGGAACCCCTTGGTGGGGGGATTGCGAACGCTGGGCAGGTGGTCAGAGTCGGTCCGCACGTTCTTCGCCCGTCGAGTCCGCACTCAGGTTCGATCCACGCCTTTCTTCGGGCAGCGAGGCGGGCTGGATTCGAGGGTGCTCCCGAACCGGTCGGCATTGATGACGATGGACGAGAGCGTCTCGTTTTCATCGAAGGCGAGGTTCCCCTAGCGCCCTATCCGGAATAGAGTCAGTCCGACATCGCATTGGTGTCCATTGCCGAATTGCTGCGCGGTTTGCATGACGCCACCCGCGAGTTCGACCCTCGGAGTCTCACTTGGAGCAACAGTCTGGCTGACCCTGCGGGCGGGATGATGATATGCCACAACGACGTGTCCCCAGAGAACGTTGTCTTTCGTGATGGCCTCGCCGTTGCGCTGCTTGACTTCGAGTTTGCGGCTCCTGGCCGCCCCGTATACGACTTGGCCCATCTGGCCCGCCTTTGCGTGCCGATCGAAAACGAATTCGACCAAGCGCGTCTCGGGTGGGAACCTGCTGACCGTCCAGCGCGCCTGCGGCTAGTAGCCGACGCCTACGGCTTGGACCGGGACGGCCGGGAGGAACTGCTGATCGCCATCGACGACGCCCTCACCCGCCTCGAAGAGTTCGTATGGCGCAGCGTGGAAGCCGGTGACCCCACCTACATCGACATGTGGAACCAAACCGACGGAGCGGAGCGCTATCACCGCCGACGCCGCTGGTGGAACGAAAGCCACCACCAATTCGCCACCGCCCTCCACTAAGGCCCATCCCCCGGGCCTACCGCTCCATCGAGCTCGGCTCTGATGTCAATGAGCAGACAGAGCCAATCAGAGCAACCAAGCCTCTGCGACCTGGGCCTTATCCGGAGTGGGCAGGCTTGAGCGCTGCCTCCCTGGCGAAAGAAACCAGTTCGCTAACCAGCTGCTCCTCGGTGAGCAGGGACTTCTCGGCCAGGGTGTGGTCTAGTTCGGCTACCAACTCACTCCGGGTGTCCCAGGTTTTGGGGACCAGCCAGTCTTCGAACTCGACGACAGTCATCTGGCCGTTTTCAACCTGCTTGAGCTGATCGAGGATCTCGCCATCGATTGCCTCCACCGGAAGAATCCTATGCTGCGGTGGCTTTGGACCATCGGGATGTAGTCATAGGTGGGTGGTTTGAACAGATTCAGATCGGGCGGTAGCCGCCGGGGTAGGGGGTGGTGGCGTCGAGGGTCATGACGGTAAGGCCCAGTTCGTCGAGCAGAGAGAGGCTGGACAGGATTTCGCCGCAGCGGTCGATGGGGCAGTCGCACAGGGCCACGGCCGTTTCCACCATGGCCTCCATCGACTCGATCTGGTCGGGGCGCAAGATGTTTCCCACTAGCTCGTCGGCGCCCTCAGACAGCACGGCGGCCTGGGGTTCGATGGTGTTGATGCGGATGTTGCGGGGGTGCAGCTCCACAGCCAGGGCGCTGGTCATGCGGTTGAGGGCCGCCTTGGTGGTGCCGTAGAAGCCGAAGATGCCCTTCACGCCGTCAGACGGGAACGGCGGCCCAACGGCCAGGTTGGCGGTGGCGCTGGATAGGTTGACGATCCAACCCTCACCGGCGGCTTCCATGTCGGGCAGCACCGCGTCGATGAGGTCGTGGGGGCCCAGCAGGTTTATTTCCAGCATGAGGCGGCGTCGCTTCAGCGGATAGCCCACCATGGGCTGGTAGATAGCCGCCGCCGCGTTGTTGACCAGGATGTTTATCGGCCCCAATGCCTCCCGGGCCTGGGGGACGATGGCCGCCCGGCCGTCGGCGTTGGCCAGGTCGGCTTGGATGGCGATATGGGTGCCGGGGTGGGCGTTGAGCTCGGCCAGAGTCTCGTTGAGCGAGCCGGACAGGGTGGGGTGGGAATCGAGGGTTCGGGCAGTGATGGCCACGTTGGCCCCCTCGGCAGCCAGCCGCTGGGCGATGCCCTTGCCGATGCCCCGACTGGCCCCCGTGACAATGGCGTTCTTGCCCTCGAATCGCTTCATGGCGAGCATCCTAAGTTCACAGGCCTTCACACTTTGCAGTGGGGCGCTTCCAACTGCTCTGTCTCTAACCGCCGGTACTAGGGTCACCACCCATGTTGAACGAAGGTACGAAGGCCCCGGACTTCACTGCCCCCGACCAGGACGGCAACGATCTGGCTTTGGCCGATCTGCGGGGCAACTGGGTGGCGTTCTGGTGGTACCCGAAGGCGTCCACCCGAGGTTGAACCATCCAGGGACAGGGATTCCGTGATCGAATCTCCGAGTTTGAAGCCCTCGACGCAGTTGTGGTGGGGGCGTCGTTTGACACCGTAGATGACCAAAAGGGCTTTGTAGATGGCGAGAACTTCCCGTTCAAGCTGATCTCCGACCCTGACCGGACCGTCGGGCGGGCCTATGACGCCGAGCGGGCCGCAGGCGAGCCCTACTTCGAGCACGGCCTGCCCCGTCGGATCAGCTACCTGATCTCTCCCGACGGCACCGTGGCCAAGGCCTACGACCTAGAGGGCCAAGATCTGGCCCAGCACGCCGCCGAGATCATCGCCGATATCAAAGCGCTGAGCTAGGCGCTGCCTCCAAAGGGGCAGCTAGAACTCGATGACCCATCTGCCTCGGGTGCCGCCGGCCTCCAATCGGGCGTGGGCTTCCGAAGCGTTTTCCATGGGGACGGTGCCAGCCACTCGCAGCGATACCTGGCCGTCTTCGGCCTGTTGGCGCAAGCGGTCAAGCTTTGCCTGCTCCTTGAAGTAGTCGAACACCCAGGTGACGTGGAATTGAATGCCCCGTTCGCCGTTGCCCGGCCACCCTCGCACCGAGGCGAAGCCTCCGCCGTCGCGCACCGCGGCTACCAGCAGCTCCATCTGCACTGACCCGTCGGCTAGCCCGTCCACGCCGTCGGGGGCGTGTTCTCGGATACGGTCGGCCACGTCGTCGCCCCGGCGCACGATCACGTCGGCCCCGAAACCCGCCACCAGTTCCTCGTCGGCCTCGGAAGAATCGGCGATCACCCGCAGGCCGTCAGCTTTGGCCAGCTCCACCATGTAGCCGCCATAGCACCCCGCCGCCCCGGTGACAGCCAGGGTCTGTCCCGGCTTGAGGGCGAGCTGGTCCAGGCTCAGCCGGGCGGTGAGGCCGTTCATGGGCAGGGTGCTGGCCTCGGCGAACGACGATCCCTCCGGCATCCGGGCCACCGATTCGGCCGGCAGCACCACATATTCCGAGTAGGCCCCGTGGGAACCCCGGGGCAGCACGATGGCCATCACTTGATCGCCCACTTGCAGGTCGGTCTCGGTATCCTCTCCGATCTGGTCCAGCACCCCGGCAACGTCCATGCCGGGCACATAGGGCGGCGGACCGGTCTTGGCCTGGTCAGCGGCCCGAAGACCCGAACGCGCAATGGTATCGGTGGGGCTGACTGCGGTGGCCCGCACCCGAATCCTCACCTTGCCGGGACCAGCCTCTGGAGTGGGAAGCTCCACCACTTCCAACGCTTCCGGCCCGCCGTACTCGATAACGCCTACTGCTCGCATGGGCTGAGAGCCTAGGGGTCAGGTGCGGTACCTGTTCAGTCCCAGCAGTCGATGTCATTGTTGTCGCGCAGCCCACACGAATGGTCGGCACCCGACGAAATGGCGATAAAGCGCCGAATCGGCGGGTCAGCCGCTCCGCCGACGCCCCAGCACCGAGGAGTACCGTCGTCACGCAGGCCGCAGGTGTGCTCCCAGCCGGCAGAGATGGCGATGAACCGGTCGCCCGGAGGCTCGGCCCGGCCGCCGGCGTTGTCGCCCCAGCACTCCACGCTGCCGTCGTCGCGGATCCCGCAAGCATGAGACAGGCCGACGGAGACGGCGGTGAACCGTCCTTCGGGAGGATCGGGCCACCCGTAGTCGCCCCAGCACTCCACGCTGCCGTTGTCGCGGACGCCGCAAGAGTTGTCGCCCCAGCCGGCGGAAAAATCGGTGTATGGAACCTGCCGAATGACTGGCACTTCTGGATTGGCCTTACTGTTGGCCCAGCATCTGACAGTACGGTCTTCACGGATACCACACGACCGCAATCCTCCAACGGAGATGGCGGCAAAGCGGCCTTGGGGAGGAAGACTGCGCACTTCGTAGTTGTCGCCCCAGCAGTCGGCGGTGCGGTCGCCGCGGATCCCGCACGAATAGCCTGATCCGGCGGAGATGGCAGTGAAAGTGCCCTCGGGGACATAGGCCCATCCGGCATTGGTCCAGTTGTCGCCCCAACACCAGACGGTGCTGTTGGTTGTGATGCCGCAGGTGTGGTCCTCCCCGGCGGATATGGAGGTGAACTGGTCTCCCGGAGTGTCCGCGTCATCTATGACACAAGCGGTGGCCAACAACGCGACCGCGGCCACCACGGCCACTAGGACCATGGTCGATTTCCGGTGAATCGACATCTCGTTCATTTGTTCCGCCGGGACTGTCAGGATTGGGAGCGGGCAGCCACCATGTCGGTGAAGTCCACGAACGACCGCAGGGTGTGGCCCCCGTCCACGGTGATGAACTGGCCGGTGGTGAAGCTCGACTCTGGGCCGGCCAGGAAGCGGATGGCTTCGGCGATATCGTCGGGACGGCCGATGCGCTGGAGGGGCTGCTGGTCGAGATACTGGGCCACCACCGAGTTGTTGTTCACCAACCCTTCGGTGGCGTCGGTGGCGGTCAAGCCCGGCCGCACCGCGTTGACTCGGACTCCGAGAGCGCCCAGCTCGTCGGCGGCTACTCGGACCAGGGCGTCCACCCCTGCTTTGCCCGCACAGTAAGCGGCCAGGAAGCGGCATGATTGGATGGCCGCGGTAGACGACACCGCCACGATGGAACCGCCTCCGGCGTCGGCCATGTGCTGTCCGGCGTGTTTGATCATGATGAACGGGGCCACCACGTTGAAGCTGACAATTTCGGCGACCTGCTCTGGTTCGTAGTCGAGCACCGCGGCCATTGCCCCCCCGCCGGGGACCGACACCGCCATGTCCAGCCGCCCGGTGGGCGCGGCGGCCATGGCCACCGCAGCCAGCACCTGGTCGCTGTCGGTGGCATCGCTAGTGGTCCAGCGGATGGAGCCGCCGGTCTCGGCGGCCAGCGGGGACAGCTCGTCGGCCGTCTCTTGGAGATGGCCCGCACTGCGGCTGGCGATCACCACATGGGCGCCGTCGGCCACCAGCAGCCGGGCGGTGGAACGGCCGATGCCGCCGGCTCCACCAGTGACCAGGGCAGACATACCGGCAAGGGGCAAGCTCATAGATCGGATACTCCTTCGCGAACGACGGTACAGAGCAACTCGGCGTGGCGGTGGGCCAAGTCGTCGGGCATGCCGGCGATGCTGGCCCAGCAGTAGGCCTCCACCATGGGGATGCCCTTTGACAGGCCGCGCAAATGCTCGATGGCATCATCGGGGCTGAGCACCTCCATCGGGGAGATGACCCCCATGGTGCTGCGGCGCTCCCGCAGCTTCTCCACCGTGAGCGGGCTGGGGGTCTTGCCGGTGCCCGACGCCCCCGCGGCCCGGTAGGTATTTAGCTGCCACGCCAAGTGGGGCAGGATGCGCTCGTAGGCCTCGTCGGGATCGTCGGCCACCACCATGCTCACCACCCCGGCCATTTTGGCCATGCCCGGATCGTGGCCTGCCTCGGTCAAGCCCTGGGTATAGGGCTCGAGCGACGCCGGGTTGATGGACAGCAGGCCGCAGCCCAGCCGCCCGGCCCGACGGGCGCCCTGAGGGCCGTTGTAGCCCAGCCAGATGGGGAAGGGATTCTGCACCGCCGGCGGGGTGACGACGCCTCCATCTAGGAGCTCCCGCACCTCTCGCACCCGCTGATCGGTGATGGTGTAGCGCTTGGACAGGTCGGCCCCGTAGGCAGCGAACTCGTCGGATACGTAGCCCGCGCCCAGCCCGAGGTCTATCCGACCGTTGCTGATCTGGTCGGCCACCGCGGCCTCTTCGGCAATTTGGGGGGCGAGGCGCAGCGGGGCCAGCAGCACGGCGGTGCCGATCCGCACCCGCTGGGTTCGTGCCGCCACCGCGGCGGCGAAGGTGAGCGGCTGGGGCAGATAGCCGTCCTCGAAGAAGTGGTGCTCGCTGAGCCACACCGAGTCGGCTCCCCACTCTTCGGCTTGGTCGGCCAGCTCCAGCGACTGCCGGTAGAAGTCGGGCCAGGGCTTTTGCCATTCCGGCGGGTTCCGCAGGTCCAGGTAAATGCCAATGCGCATGGTCTGACCCTAACGCCCTTGGTTCTGTCTACTCGTCCTCGGTGGCTCTACTCGTCTTGGGTGGCAGGGGGCATCCAGTCGGGCCAGTGGTCGGCCAGGGTCAGCGACCATTCGGGGGGGCGCTTCTCCAAGAAGGCCATTACTCCTTCGGTGGCGTCGGGCTGGCCCATGACGTGGAGGTGGATGCGGCGCTCCATCTCGTTGATCACTCCTTGGTCGCCAGGCGAGGTGGTCCACAGCAGACGTTTGCTGAGGGCGACTGACACCGGGGCCACGTTGACGGCGATGTCTTTGGCGGTCTCCAAGGCAGCGGGCAGCACTTCGTCAGCGGGCAGGGCGGCGGTGGCCAGGCCCATCTGTGCGGCATCGTTGCCGGTGTACATCTTGCCGGTGAGCAGAATCTCCAGCGCCTTGGCGTGTCCCACCGTTCGGGGCAGGGTCCAGTGGGAGCGAAAATCGGGCAGCACACCCCGGCGGTTCTGCACGATGCCCCACCGGGCGTCGGCCGCGATGTAGCGGATGTCACACTGGAGAGCCATGGTCATGCCCAACCCCACGGCATGGCCGTTGATGGCGGCGATGACCGGCTTGCGCACGTCCCAGGGATGGAACTCGAGGGCGTCGGAGCGGAATCTGTCGGGGTTTGGGGTGCCGAAAACCCCCGGTCCGCCGGAGAAGTCGGCGCCCGCACAGAAGGCCCGACCCGCCCCGGTGACGACCACTGCCCGCACGTCCTCGTCGGCATCACTGCGGCGCAAGGCATCGGACAGCTCGGAGCCCATCAGAGAGCTGAAGGCGTTGAGCTTCTCCGGGCGGTTCAGGGTGATCACCGCCACCCGGTCTTCGACCAAAAGGGCGATGTCTTGGTAGTCGTCAGTCACTAGTGCTGGTATCTCCTCAAGGCTCGGGGGATGGTAACCACGCCGGCACCGGCAATCAGCACTGCGGCGATGGTGGGGATCCACATCCAGGCCGGGGGGATGTCCAGTTCGAAGAAATTCCGGGCCCACGGCCATACCATCACCAGCAAGTAAGACCCGGCCATGGCCGCGGCCAGACCGATCTTCCACGGGCGCAGCGGACGGCTGATTACCACCAAGATCACCAGCCCCACGCCCAGCAAGGTGAACGTGGCCACCGTGCGGGCCTCTGGCAGGGTCACTTCGTCGTGGCGACGGGCGATCTCGTAGACGAAAAACGACGCCACCGCGGCCAGCACCCCAGCAGGGATCGAGAAACGCAGCACTCGGGTCAGAAACCCGGGGCGGATCAGCTCGGTGCTGGGGGCTAGGGCCAAGAACAGCCCGGGCACGCCGATGGAAAAGGTACCCACGAGCGTGAGATGGCGGGGAAGAAACGGGTACTCCACCGTGAAGATGCCCACCAGCACGGTGAGCAGCACGGCGTAGGAGGCCTTGGTCACGAACAGGTTGGCTACCCGCTCGACGTTGTTGATCACCTTGCGCCCCTGGGCCAGCACCTCCGGCAGAGTGGCGAATGAGTTGTCGAGCAGCACCAACTGGGCCACCGCCCGGGCGGAAGCCGACCCGCTGCCCATGGCGATGCCCATGTCGGCGTTCTTGAGAGCAAGCACGTCGTTCACGCCGTCGCCGGTCATAGCCACGGTGTGGCCTCTCGACTGGAGCGCCCCCACCATGGCCTGCTTCTGCTGGGGGGTGACCCGTCCGAACACCGCATTTTCAACAAGTGCCCTGGCCATTTCGTCGGTGTCGTCGGACAGGTCACGGGCGTCCATGTGGTTGTGGGCGTTGGGGATGCCGGCCCGCTGGGCCACCGCGGCCACCGTGGCGGTGTGGTCGCCGGAGATCACTTTGAGGTTCACCCCCTGCTCCCGAAAAAAGGCCAGGATCTCGGGGGCGTCGGGGCGAATGGTGTCTTCCAGCAGAATGAGAGCCAGCGGAGTCCGGCTCTCGGGCAGGGTCTCGTCGGCCAGAGGTTCGGGGCTGCGGGCCAAAAGGAGCGTGCGCCGGCCCGCCTCGGCGTGCACCGCAACCCGGCTCATCACATGGGGAAGATCTCCGGCGATAACATCCGGCGCCCCGAAATAGAAGGCCCCTTGGCTGCGGAACTCCATGGCCGACCACTTGCGGGCGCTGGAGAACGGGGTCGCGCCCACCGGCTCCCATCCGCCGGTGCCGTCTGTGTCGGGAGCGGGGTAGGCGTCGCGCACTGCCAGCATGGTGGCGTTGGGGGCCTCGTCGCCGTGGGCCATGGCCCCGAGAGCTGCGGCGACCAGGGCGGGATCAACGCCGGGCAGGTTCTCCACATCGCCAAAGCTGATGTGGCCGGTGGTGATGGTGCCGGTCTTGTCCAGGCACAGCACGTCGGTGCGGGCCAGCAGCTCCACGGTGGCCAGCTCTTTGGCCAGCGCTCGACGGCGGGCCAGGGCAACGACCCCGGCGACAAATGAAAGGCTGGTGAGCAACACCAGACCGTCAGGGACCATGGCCACCGCGGCGGCCACCGTGCCCTGGAGGGCGTTCTGCCAACGATCCTCGGTGTCGAGCAGCACCAATATCAGCAGCGCCGATGCCGGAGGGATGATGATGATCAGCCAGCGCAGCACGGTGTCGATGCCCCGGCGCAGCTCGCTGTTGACCAGAGTGAAGCGCCTGGCCTCTTCCGACAGGGAGCTGGCGTAGGACTCCGCACCGATACGGGTGGCCTGGTACCGCCCGCTGCCCGCGGCCACGAAACTGCCCGATAGCAACTCGTCGCCGGCCTCTTTCTCCATGGGATCAGCTTCTCCGGTGAGCAGTGACTCGTCGGCCTCCAGCCCGGAAGAAGTCAGGACCATCCCGTCCACCACCACCTGATCGCCGGGGGCCAGCTCCAGCACTTCGTCGGCCACCACCTCGCTGACGCCAACCTCGGAGACCTCACCGTCGCGCACCACCCGGGCCTTGGGAGCGCTGAGCACTGCCAGCTTGTCCAGCTCGCGTTTGGCCCGAATCTCCTGGGCCACCCCGATGACCGCGTTGGACACCACCACTCCCACAAACAGCCCATCGCGGGGGAACCCGGCGATCAAGATTGCGGCAAATAGCGCCAGCATGATGCCGTTCACCGGGGAGAACACATTGGCCCGCAGAATCTGGGGCAGCGTGCGCACCGGGGCATCCGGCACTTGGTTGGTGCGCCCCGCGGCCACTCGCTCAGCCACCTGTTCGCTGGCCAGTCCTCGCGTTGGGTTCACCTCGGCTGTCGGGTGCGGAGCGGTCTCAGGGGCCATCAGGCCTTGAAGCTATCGGCTCTGAATGGGTGCGGTCAGACTTGTACTGGCTTACTGCCAAATACGCAGGGAGCCCTCAAGGGTTGCGGCGGCTATCGACAGCGTGCCGTCGGGGCGGGCCAGCACGGCGATGTTGGTGGCCAGCGTCCCCCCCAGCGGTCGGGCCCACATATCCACAGCTCCGTCGGGGCCGTGGCGGACGCCGGCGATGTTCTGCCGGTCGAGGGTGGGGACGATCACTTCTATACGCCCGTCCCGGTCGACGTCGGCGGCCAAGACCTGTTCGAGGTTGCGAGACCCGAATTCGTGGGACCGGTAGCCCGTGCGAGTGGCGACCACCCGCAATTCGCCCCCGGTCAGCGACAGGTACCGGACCGAGCCGCCGGCATCGGGATAGAGGATTTCGACGACCTCGCTCTCCCCGGTGGGACCGAGCGGCCCCACCGCCACCAGTTGCCGCCAGCCCAAAAGGCGGTCCACAGGATCGCTGGTCGCCACCACGCCGCTGCCGGTGCTCGATGCCACCACGATCCAGACCTCCCGGTCATTGCTGACAGTAAGGGCTACATCGTCGATCCCGTCGCCGTCCACATCGGCCAGCAGGGGAGCAATGGACTCGATGACGTCGTCCTCAGATCGGTAGATCGTCTCGACCTCATTCACCCCCACGGTCACCACCACTGCGGTGGTTGCCTCGAGATTGTCGCCCAAAGAGGAGTGGGGATAGCGGTCGGTCGGATCGGCCAGTACCAGCACCTGCTCGGAGCTGATCTGGACGACCCGGGAGTCGGGCAGAACCTCGAGGTCGGGCCGCCACAGCGTGCCGTCGGCCTCGAGGACGGTGAGCCGTTGGAGATTGTCCACATAGGCGGCGCGGCCACCGGCCAGATACACGGGAACGCTGTTGGGCGACGCATTGGCCGGCGTGGTGGCCAGGCGCACCGAACTGCCCTGGACGGCCAGCACCGGCGGCTGACCGGCGACCAGGCGGTCGCCGGGGACGTCGATCTCCACCGGCTGGCCTCCGACGGGAACCTGGTAGCCGATCACCGTCCCGTCGTCTAGGGCCACCACCCAGACGTCGCCATCGGGAGTGCTGGCGCCGGTGACCCACGTGGGAGTGCCGCCGAGACTTATGTCATTGGTGGTTACCTGCTGGATGAAACCGGTGCCCAGCCCCAAACCGGTGGCCAGCCGGTTGCCATTGGGCTGGTACACGGGGTCGGCGTAGGTCACCGGGCCGAGGTCGCCGGGCAATGTGGTCGTCGGGACGGGCGCAGAGGAAGCCTGGGTGGGGGCTGGAGTGGCCTCGGTGGGGGAGTCGCCTGAACCGGCCCCGCAGGCCCCAATGAGCGCGGCGGCAAGGGCAACGACGGCGGCAACTAGCACAGCCGGCGGCCTGCGCAACACCGCGGGCTCGCGGGCGGCGCCGCGGTTCATGTCCGCTCGAACCGCCAGCCGCCCTCGTGCAGAGTTAGGCGATGCCGGGGGCCGGGCGTGCTGGCGTCATGGGTGTCGTAGCCGGCATCGCCGTGCCACAGCGACACCGGGACGCTGCCGTCGAGGGCGATGTGGGTGGCGTAGTGGGGGATGTCTTCGCCTCGACCACGTGCCGCGGCCAAGGCATGGTCGACGGTGGGATGCTCGGCCAGCTCCATGAGGCTGATGAAGGTGGGCGGGACCATCTGGATTTCGCCGGCGGCGTGGCGGGCCAGGGTGTCGGCCGGGCGCCACCAGGCGTGTTCTTTGATCTCGCCGCCGTCCACGGTGACCGAGCCGGCGGGTGCGGGGGCCAAGAAGAACCAGGTGGCGAACCTCTTGTCGATGGTGGTGGGGGGCACCCAGTGGGAGTAAGGCACCAAGTTGTCAATGGCAATGGCCAGATTGGCCTCCTCAGCGGCTTCTCGCACTGCCGCGGCCTGGCTGGCGGCGAAGATGTCGTCGGGCCGTCCGGTGGGGTAGTCGCCGTCGTCCACTCGGCCGCCGGGGAACACCCACATCCCCCCCACGAAGCTGAGCTGGGTGTTGCGCCGCATCATCAGAGTCTCCAAGCCACCGGGTGCGTCCCGCAGCACCACCACGGTTGCCGCAGCCACCAGTTCCGGGGCATTGTCGTCTTGGCCAGCCCACTCAGAAAACCGATGGCGCTTGCCGCTCATCGGGGACCAGTTCCGATCATGCGGTTTCGGACCTCGGGGTCGGTGACGAACACCGGGGCATTGTCGTCGCCCAGCATGGCCAGCTTCACCGACATGCCGCCGTCCACGGCCAGCACCTGCCCGGTGATGTAGCTGGCCCGGGGGGTGAGGAGAAACACTGCGGCGGCCGCGATCTCCGCGGGGTGGCCCCGGCGACCCAGGGGGATGGCCCGCTTGGCCGCTTCGGGGGACTCCGAATCTCCGGCTCTAGGGGTGGTGATGGTGCCGGGGGCGACGGCGTTGACCCGGATGCCGTGGCTGCCCCACTCCACGGCCATGGTGCGGGTGAGCGAGTTGAGCCCGGCCTTGGCCGCACCGTAGGCGGCCAGGAAGGGCTGGGACGCCAGGCTGCTCACGGAGGAGACGTTGACCATCGCCCCGCCATCGCCGGCGTCGATCATGGCCTGGGCCACTGCCCGGTTGAGGAATGCCACATAGCGCAGGTTGTTGGCCATAACCCGGTCCCAGCCTTGGTGGTCGATGTTGACCAGTGAACCGAAGTCGTCGATCCGGGTGCCGCCGGCCACATTTATGAGCCCGTCAATGCGGCCGTGGGCATCGAGCGCGGCCTGGACGACGGCTGCCGGGGTATCAGGGTCGGTGAGGTCGGCTTTCACTTTGGCCACCGGTCGGGGAAGGAAGTCGAGTTTGTCGAGTTCGTCGGAGGACAGGTCCACAGCCACGATGTCGGCCCCGGCTGCCATGGCGGCCTCGCAGCAGCCAGTGCCGATTCCCTCTCCTCCGGCCCCGGCTACGATCACGGTGGCTCCGGTGAGTTCGGAATCGGGTTCAGCCATTCCCCTCACCCTACGGCCTGTCGCCCCGTTTGCTCTGCCATCGCCGTGTCGGCCAGAAGCCATCGACTGGCTAACAACCCTGGCAATATGAGGCTCCAGCGGCGCAAGAGAGAGGTCGAGGCCATGAAAGAGCTCAATGACAAGGTCGCCGTGGTGACCGGGGCGGCCAGTGGGATCGGATTCGCGATGAGCAAGCGATTCGTATCCGAGGGCATGCAGGTGGTTATGGCCGATGTGGAGGAGGAGGCATTGGCTGCATCGGCTTCCCACCTTCAGGCTGAGGGTGCCGATGTGCTGGGTGTCCTGTGCGACGTAAGCGACCCGGCGGCGGTACAAGACCTGGCTGAGCAAACCCTGTCGTCATACGGCGCTGTGCATCTGGTGTGCAACAACGCCGGGGTGGGGCCGGCCGGATCAATGCTGGAGACCACCCCCGAGGAGTGGGAATGGATCGTGGGAGTAAACGTGATGGGCGTGGCCCACGGAGTGATCACGTTTGCGCCGCTCATGGTGGAAGCCGGGGAGGGCCACATTGTCAATACCGCGTCGGAGGCTGGACTGGTCACCAACAGCGTGTTGGGTATGTATTGCGCCACCAAGCACGCGGTGGTGGGTTTGACCGAGTCGCTGTGGCGGGAGGTTCATCCCCAGGGTGTCGGGGTGTCGTGTCTATGTCCCAACCTGGTGAACACCCGGATCTTCCACTCCGAGCGCAACCGCCCCTACGGAGCGGAGCTGACCGCCACTCAGAACGCCATCATGACCCCGCTGCGGGAAACGCTCAGCGCTCGGGGCATTGCTCCCACCCAGGTTGCCGCTCATGTGGTGGACGCCATTGTGGAGGATCGATTCTGGGTGTTCACCCATAACATCACTCCGGCTGCGGCCGCGGTTCGCTTCACCGACATCGAGGCCCGCTGCAACCCCACCGATCCCTACGCGGCAATGGAGTTCTAGTTCGGTCTCTACCTGCCGCTTCGGGGTCCCTCGGCGGCTGTGGGCTAAATTCTCGTCATGGCTGTAGTGGACCAAGCTCCCCGTCTTCCCCTGTTCGACACCCTGGATTTCGACGATTTCCATGCCGACGAGCTGCCCCGGCGGCTGGTTGCGGGCAATGGAGCGCTGGCCGCGGGCATCGGAGCCGGGGCCCTGGTCAAGACTTTCGCCTGGCGGCTGACCGACGGGCGGTCGGTGACCTATGCGATTGGCGACGACGGAGTGGAGATCCGGCCCGGCGACGACGCCGAGCTGGTGGTGGAGGTCAGCGAGCAGGACTGGTCGAACTACGTGGCCGAGCTGTGGACCTGGGTCGGCTTGCTGTATGCCGAGGCCGCCGAGATGGTCCGGGGAGATTTCGGGCTGTTCGAGGATTTCGAGCCGGTGCTGTTGGCCATGTACCACGGCCGCCCCCTGTATGAGGGGTGGGAGCCCACGGTGGACCTCTCCCGGAGCTTCACCCTTGACGACGACCACAAGGAGATGAGCCGGTTCCTCGACGAGGCCGGATTCCTCCACATCCGAGGCGTGTTCAGCGCCGAGGAGATCGAGGCCCTGCGATCCGAGGTGGAGCGCCAGCGAATCGCGGCCACCCCCGACGATCACCGCTCCTGGTGGGCCACCAACGCCGATGGTGAGGAAGTGTGCTGTCGGGTGACCCACATGGACGACCGCAGCGAGCTGATGCTCGGCTTGATCGGCGACCGCCGTTTGGACGCTATCGGCTCGCTGGGCGGAGACGACTTCGCCGCCTATCCCGAGCGGGGCGACGGCGTATCGGTGGTCATCAAGCTGCCCAGCATCGTAGAGGGCCTGGCCGACCTGCCCTGGCACCGGGACTGCGGCACCGGCGGGCACTCCGTCACCTGTCCCACGGTGAGCATCGGCATCCAGCTCGACGAATGCTCAGAGGCTAACGGCCAGCTCCACTACCTCGCTGGCTCCAACAAGTCGTCCAACCGGGCTCGCCTGGTGCGCGACGACTGGCCCACGGTGGCCATCAGTGCCTCGCCCGGCGACGTCACCGTCCACTACGGCCACACCATGCACGGCGCCCCGCCCCCCACCGCCGCTCCCGAATCCGGTGGCCGCCGCACCATCTACGTGGGCTACCACCAGCCCATCTGGGCCGAGTTCATCCCCCCCGGCCAGGGCTACAACGACATCTTGTTCAAAGACGGAGGCCGCATCAAGAGCCCCGAGGAATTCCAAGAGCAGAACAGCTGAGCAGCCGTCCGGAGGCCCGGCCGTTCAGCGAACCAGCAGTCGGTCGACGATCTCGTCCAGCAGGGGCTCGAGTTTCTTGGCGATAGCGTCGTTGTCCTCGCTGAGATAGTCGTGGGGGATGACGACTCGGGGGACGTCGGGCAGGCCCAGGGAGCGGGCCACGGTGTCGGCGGCGACGGTGAAGGGCTCGGTGACCACGGTGACGGTGGGGATGCCCAGCCTTTCTAGATTTACGGCGTCGAGCACACTGCCCGACGTGCATGAGCCTCATTTGGCCAGGCCGTTGACCACCCCTGCGCAGGCCCGGAACGAGGCCAGCATGTCGTCGCCTGCTGGGCGGCTGAGCACCGGCTTGTGCTGGCGGACCACGGCGGTCACGTCCAGACGGTGGCGGAACTCCCGTTCCAGCACCTCGGTGTAGCGGGTGAAGTCGGGGCCAGATGAGGGGTTGTACTCGTTGACCAGGAAGCCGATGGTCAATGGCCCCTGGGTGCGGCCCCGCCGGGGGGCCAGCTCGCCGTCGTTGACCACCACCTCGCCCCGGGGATCCACCAGCTCGCCGATCGACTTCACCCCCTAATCCTGCCAGTTCTCGTCATCAAGCGCCCGGCTCACCGCGTAACCCCCCAGGTTGCCCCAGCCGGCGCACACTGCCATCCAGGGGATGGATTCGGCGCCGGTGACCATCACGTGGATGTCCTCGGGCCGCTCGGTTACCGGCACCAGCGTGTCCGGATCGTCGGTGTCCACCCAGTCGGGCCACCAGGCGTAGGGGGGTACGCCGGGGGAGAGCAGGTCGCCGATGCGCCGCCGGGCCTGTTGCCACAGTTCTTGTTGCACCGCGGCCCGGTCGTAGCCCTGCTCGGCTAGGTGGCGGGCCTCGTTGGGCGTGAGCACCACCAAGGTCTCGCCCATGGTGTGGGTGTTGTTGCACCCCTTTATGGCCATGGCGTCGGCCAACTGGGCCAAGCGGTTGACGGGAGTGTCGTCGGCCCCCCACATGGCCACGCTGGTGGGGGACTCGCAGGCGAAGACCGTGATGCCGCTGTCGGCGTCGATACCTCGGGCCTGGTGCAGGGCGGACCAAGGGCTGGCCGGCGATTCGGCCACGCAAAAGGCGTAGCGGCCGGGATGGCCGAACACCTCTTTGACCGGCTCGCCAGGAGTGGCCCCACCGACGTTCCACAGCAGCAGCTTGACGGCTCGGCCGATGGCCGCGTTGGCGTGGGCCCCGCCCCCGCTGAATACCGACTCCGTGTGGGCCATTTCGAGCCGCTCGACCGCCGGACCCGACACTATGACCAGTGGCCAGCACGGATGGGTGGTGGTGACCACCCCCCGCAGGTTGAAGCGATCCTCCAGCATGGCCTCGACGGCGGCCAGCACCACCTCGAAGTGCTCGGGCTTGCAGCCGGCCATGGCTGCATTGGCCGCTACCACTTCGACGGTGGCCGCCCCGCCCCGCGGCGGAATGGCTCCCACCAGCTGTTCCGGGTCCCGGCCCGAGGCTTCCACCAGGGCATCCACCGCCGGTCGCGTGGGGGGATACACCGGCAGCCCATCGGTCAGCCCCTCGGCGTGGGCCAGCTCCACCCACTCCTCGATGGTCTCTGCTGTGGTTGTAGCAGTCATTTTCTCAGTCCCATCCGAAGAGGCGCTTGGGGTTGGCCTCGAATATCGCCTGTTTGTGGCCGTCGGTGAGGTCAATGCGGTCGGTGACACCGGACACGCTGGTGGGGAATTCGCTGTCCCAGTGGGGGTAGTCCGACGCCCACACGATGATGTCGCTGCCGATCTGCTCGATCACCTGGGGCAGCCCGTCCTCACCCTCGGTGGACACGAACAGCCGCCCCTCGGCCAGGTACTCGCCGGGCGGCTTGGTGATGGCGTCGAACTCGTGGCTCCGGTACTCGTAGTGCTCGTCCAAGCGCTCCAGGGTGTGGGGCACCCAGCCCACACCGCCCTCCAGCAAGGCCACCCGCAGCCGTTTGAACCGTTCGAACACCCCGCCGCAGATCAACGTGGTCGCCGCGAACATCAGGTTGAACGGGAACTCGATCACGTGGAGCTGGGCGTAGGCGTCGGTGAATCGGCTGTTGGCGAACCGGCAGCCCCCGGCGTGGAATCCCAAAGGCACATCCAGCTGCTCGGCCAAGTCGTAGAGGGGATCGTTGTCGGGGTGGTCGGGGTTGCGATCGCCCACCGCGCAGGGCACGGTCAGCGAAACGAATCCCAACTCGGTCACGCATCGCTCGGCCTCGGCCACCGCCTCATCCATCCACTTCAGGGGCAGTGCCGGAGTGCCCCTCAGCCGCTTGGGGTCGGCCGAGCACCAGTCGGCCAGCCAGTTGTTGTAGGCCCGGCAACAGGCGATGGTGAGATTTCGGTCTGATCCGGCGTACAGGCCGAGCGACATGGCCCCGTACAGCACGGCGATGTCGATGCCCTCGGTGTCCATGTCGGCCAGCCGCAGCCCGGCATCCACCCCGCCCTCGCGGAGGGTTGTCGACTCCCTGATGCCCTCGGGAGCCCAGGCTCCTGTGCCCGTGCCCGGAGGGATCACCTTGCCCTCGATCACATATCGGGTGGTGCCCCGCTCGTCGGTGATCAGCCGGGGCCGCTGTTCGTGGAACCGGGACGGCAGGTACTGCTCCCACAGCTCGTCGGGCTCGAAAACGTGGCCGTCCACGTCGATCACCAGATGATCCGGCATTCCACGAAGCTAATCCGTCGGCCCCTTCGAGAGTTTGTTTCCTGCTCGTGTTGGTTGGCCCCTTCGGGGTGCAGTGGCCCGCGCCGGGCGGGCAGTGCGTAATCTTCTGCCCATGGTCAGCCTTGGAGTCCTTCCCCACATGCATGAGTCGGTCATCACCGATCCCCGCTGGGTCACCCAGTTCGCCCAAGCGATGGATGAAGAGGGAGTGGAGTCGATTTGGACCGTGGAGCATGTGGTGGTGGCCAACAACTACGAGCCCCGCTACTCCTATTCAGAATCGGGCCGCATGCCCGGCGCTCCTGGCGTGGTGATGCCCGACCCCCTGGAGATGCTGGCGTTCATGGCCTCGGTTACCGAGCGGGTGCGGTTGGGCACTGGCGTGGTGGTGCTGCCCCTCCACCCGCCGGCGGTGATGGCCAAGCGGGTAGCAACTCTCGACGCCCTCAGCGGAGGTCGGGTGATCCTCGGGGTGGGCAGCGGCTGGCAGGTCGAGGAGTACGACGCCTGCGGGGTGCCTTACGAGGGCCGGGGCGAGCGGCTCGACGAATGCATCGGCGCTCTGCGAGAGCTATGGGCTCCCGGCTACCGCGCCTACGAATCCAACGCAGTGAGCTTTACCGAGTGCGAGAGCCTGCCCAATCCGGCCCAACCCGGCGGTCCGCCCATAGTCATTGGCGGCAGCACCGGCCGGGCCGCCCGGCGGGCCGGGCGCATCGGCGACGGGTTCTATCCCTATGTGATCTCTCCCGGCGACTATGCCGACCGGGTTGCCACCATCCGGGCCACCGCCGTTGAACACGGCCGAGACCCCGACGCCATCGAGATGACCGTGTGGCCGGGCAGCTACCAGCGGGGCGGATCATTCGACCTGGGGCTCATCGAGAAGTATGCCCAATCGGGCCTCGACCGGCTGATCGTGTCGGCCGCAGAGTCGGGGAGCACCGACATCGACGACATCCGGCGTTTTGTCGGCCGCTACCAGGGCGAAGTCCTGGACAAGATCGGAGGATAACCATGGCACTGACAACCCAGATCGGCGACGTGAAGGTCATGCTGGTACGGGAGACCCTGCAACCGGTTGCGGCCGAGGGGATGTATGTGGAGCCCGACATGGCGGTGTTCGAGGCCAACGCCGACTGGCTGGCCCCCCACTTTCTGGACGAGTCCGGCGACCTGGCCCTGTCCATCCACGCTCTAGTGCTGGAGTCGGAGGGCCAAACCATCATGGTGGACACCTGCATCGGCAACCGCCCCATCGACATGGTCCCCCAGATGAGCCACTTGGGCAATGGGTTCCTCGACGAGCTGGCCGCCGCCGGCTATGAGCCCGAAGATATCGACGTCGTGCTGTGCACGCACCTGCACTTCGACCACGTGGGCTGGAACACGATCATGGTGGACGGCCAGTGGGTTCCCACCTTCCCCAACGCCCGCTACCTGTTCAACCGCACCGAGTACGAATACTGGGACTCCGGCGCCGAGGGCGCCGCCGTCACCTTCGGCGATGCAGTACGCCCGGTGCTGGAAGCGGGCCTAGCCGATCTGGTGGGCAGCGACCACTCCGTGACCGATGAGATCAGCCTCGAGCCCTCGCCCGGTCACACCCCCGGCCATGTCAGCGTGCGCATCTCCTCCGCCGGCCAAGAAGCGGTGATCACCGGCGATCTCGTCCACCACCCCGTGCAATTCGTCGCCCCCGAATGGGTGATGACCGCCGACGACAATCCACCCCGGGCCTCCGAGACCCGGCGAACCTTCCGCGACCGCTACGCCGACTCTGGCATCCTCATCTTCGGCACCCATTTCGCCGGCCCCAGCTGCGGCCACCTCTCAAACGCCGACGGCCGCTGGGTGTTCACCGCGAAATCGTAAGCAGGGAGCTTCACCCTCCCGAAACCGAGGCACGGGCCATGATGCGCCGGGTGGGGTAGTAGTCGTTGGCGCCGTAGTGCTGGACGGCTTGGTTGTCCCAGATGACCACGGTGTTTGGCGCCCAGCGGACTCGGCAGTGGTATTCGGGGATCTCGGCTTGTCGGCAAAGCTGGTTGAGCAGTTCATCGCTGTCGTCGATCGGTTGGCCGCGGTTGTCGATCAATTCAGTGGTGAAGCCGGCGTTCACGAACAAGGTGAGCCGTCCGGTGCGGGGGTGGGGACGGGCCACTGGGTGGACGACAGGAGGGACTTGGGTCCGTAGCTTGTCCAACTCGTCGCCGTACTTGTCGGCGTAGGCCCCGATGCTCCAGTCATGACGGGCCGACAGGGTGGTTACCCGTTCTTGTAGTTCCTGATCGAGGTTGTCCCAGGCAGCGGCCATATCGGCGAACAGGGTGTCGCCGCCGACCTCGGGGATCTCGATGGCTCGCAAGATGGTGCACACCGGCGGATGCTCGCGAAACGTGCCGTCGGTGTGCCACATGTTCTCCAGGCCGACCACGGTGTCATTGCGCTCAAAGGTGAGGGCATCTTGCTGGGCGGCGTCGCCGGGGTTGGGGATGAGCTGATCGTCGGTGAGCGGCCCCCATCGGCGGGCCAGCGCCCCTTGGGCGGCGACATCGATGGCCTGGTCCCGGACGATCAGGACCTTCCACTCCAACAGCGCTCGGTCGAGTTCGGAGAACAGTTCATCGTCCACGTTCTCTAGGGAGAGGCCGGTCAACTCAGCGCCGATGGTGGGGGCCACCGGGGACACTTCGAACCGCTCAAATTGGGCTGGCTCCCAGCCATCGGGCAGCCGGCGCATGACCCGAGGGCCGACGGGATGACGGCGCATGTTCACAATTGTTGCCGACAGCTTTTGTCTCAGTCAGCGGAGTCGCGTTCGGCGAAGATTTCAGTAGCGATCTCGAAGGCCTTCATCGCCGCGGGGAAACCGGCGTAGATAGCGGCCTGGATCATGACCTCGAGGATCTCCTCTCGACTGAGGCCGAAGGAGTCCAAGCCCATGATGATGTGCTCGCGGATGGCGAACTCGTTGCCCAATGCGGTCATCATGGCGATGGTGGCCAAGCTGCGCTCCCGGCGATTCAGCACCGGCCGCCCCCACACCGCCGAGGGGCCGACCCTCAACATCTCCATCACGTCGTCGCGGACTTCCTCAGGAATCGGCAGTCGGCTGAGCACATCGGGCTGACGGGGTTCGGTCATGGCCCGACCGTACCCCACGCTTGGAGGACCGCAAGTCCAAAGTTTGCCACTACTCGGTCTATGTCATGCTGTTTAATTATATTACAGTAATTGGTGCATCAGCTTGGGCAAGGGTGTGAACTTGGAAGAAGCGGAAGTGCATTCGACGAGGAGGAGGGCAGCGGGACGGTGACCTCGGACTGGGAAATTGAGTCGATTCTCATGGACGAGGGCAAGCAGGTTGAGGTCGACCTTAGATGGCGCGCAGACGGAGGGCGTTTCGATAGCTATCTCTTCAGGGCGCCAGTGGAATCTCGTCAGAAGTACCTGATTGAGGTTCTTGGTAGGTGGAATCGCACCGCTGGAAAGTTGTCATACGTTCTGCTTCTCCAGGGTGTGGGGCGGATCTACGGACTCGACATAGGTATCGGTCACCGCAATCCGGACGGTGAGAGAGTTGGGAGTCCACACAAACACCCATGGACAGCTCAGCATGGAGACCGGCAGGCCTACGAGCCCTCCGATATCACCGCGCCATGGAACGAGCCTGTGAATGTGTGGAGACAATTCTGCGCGGAGGCGCGGATCGTTCATTTGGGTAGGCTTAGTGAACCGCCTCGTATGGGGGAAGACCGGCTATGAAGCCAGTTGGCTTGCGCGAGTTTCTACAAGAAGTGCTTGGGCCGAGCTTTGAGTGCTCAGTGACCCACTTGGAGGCGGTGCAAGTGAGGACGCCTTTCTTCTATCCAGATGGCGATCTCATTGATGTGTATATCGAGTCACAGGACTCGCGATTTCTGGTCACCGACTACGGGGAGACTTGGGGGCAGGTCCAGATGCAGTCCTTCAGCGACGTGTTCTCCTGGGAGCAGAAGCGATACGGAGAGAAGATCTGCAAGCGGTGGGGGATTGCATTGAACCGGGGACATTTGGTGGTTCTGGTGAGTAACAGGGAACATATTCGGGATGCTGTCCATATCCTCGGACAGGCATCCACGGAACTTGCAAAGACCTGGCTTGAGCTGGCCCCTATGACCAGAAAAGAAATAGCGGAACGAAGTGACAAAAAGCATCGGGGGCCAGGGTCAGATTCAGGTCTTGGATTGGACTTCTGAGGGGCCGCGGGAGCGAGGGATGAAAAACAAAGGCAATTTGAACCGCCCGATCGAGGTGTCACCTCGAGAGGGATACCGAGTCTGGCTTCGGTACGCCGACGGTGTAGCCGGCGAGGTTGACCTGTCTGATTTAGCTGGCCGAGGCGTGTTCCAGGCATGGGAGACTCGAGCTTGCTTTGAGGCGGTGAGAGTTGCCGCAGATGGAGGGATTGCCTGGGGAGACGAGATCGAGCTTTGTCCGGATGCTCTCTACACGAGGCTCACGGGTAAGTCGGTTGAGGATCTTGCAGGACGACAAGAGGGCAATCATGTAGGCCAATGGCTAGTCGAGAACATGCCGCGCGGTATCAATCTTGAACTGCCCGACAGGAGTGAACCTGATCGAGAGATTCCCTTTCTTGGCGGCGATTAGGCGCTGCGCTGATCCAGGGCGCCGGCCACTGCGGCGCCGGCGGTTACGCCGCAGGCGGCGGCCCATAGCCAGCTGAGGGCGGCCAGGGTTCCGGCGGTGGCCACGGTGATGGCGGTGCCGCCGACCGTCCAGTTCACGGCTAATGCGGCGACGGTCGATACCACCGAGAACCAGAGGGCCGAGACCAAGCCGCCTATCAGGTGGTGGCGCAATGGCTGGCGGGGGCAGGCCACCTTTTGCACGAGGGTGAACACGGCCACCGCGGCCACGAATCCGACCACCGGGGCCAGCCGGGGATCGACCCATACCGCAATCGCGGTGGGACCGGCGATCAGGGGGACCGATCCGGCCATAAGCCAGAATCCGGCAAATCTCTCCAGCCACCACGACCGGCGGGATTCGCCCCGCACTCGGCGGACAGCCCGGCAGGCGGCGGCCGCGGCCCTCATGGTGCCCCACACCGCGACCACCGCGGCGATGGACGTGGCGGCCACCGGCGCCGAAACCACGTCGGCGAACTCCTCGCCAATGGTGCTGTCCACGTCGCTGAGCGCGGTCTGGCCGGCGTCGGCCAGCCACTCGTTGAACCGGTCGGCGATCCGATCCGAAACCGCCCGAACCGTCGAGGCGATGGCGGCCGCGGCCACGGCGGCGGGGAACAGCGACACCGCCGACCAGAAGGCGATTTCCGCCGCACCGGTCCCGCCCTCGCCCTCCTGCCAGCACTTGATTGATTGCTTGACGAGCGAGCCGATGTTCACCACATCCCAGAGGGTAGCTACGGTTGCCGGATGGCATTCACAAGACGGCGAATCGTTACCGGTCACGACGCATCGGGAGCACCGGTCATCATCTCCGACGGACAGGCCGAGTCGAGTTTCTTGGGACGGAGCACGGCCAGCATGTGGTACGTCGGTCAGCATCCCGTAACCGTGGACGACGGCGGGGAGGAGCCAGAGGGCATGACCGATTTCGTCCCTCCGCCCGGGGGTATTTCGTGGCGCTTCTTCACGCTGAAGCCCTCGGGGGGAAAGGCCATCGGCCCGCTCGACGACCCTCGGTTCGACCAAGACCGGGTCGGCTTTCACGCCACCCCCACCATCGACTTCATCGAGATCATCTCGGGCCAGATCCGCTTGGAGCTGAACGACCATTGGGTGGAGCTCGAAGCGGGCGACTGCGTGATCCAGCGGGGCACGTGGCATCGGTGGATCGTCATCGGCGACGAGCCCTGTGTATTCAGCGCCACCATGCTGGCCGCCACCGAGGGCACTGATCCCGGGTTCGTCGGGGCGTCTACCGGTAGCGTGGGCCCTCGGCGGATCGTTACCGACGGCGACGGGGTGTGCGCCGATGGCCCTCCTGGCACCGCCACCCAATCGGAGGGTGGGTCGGTAACCGCCGAGCTGTGGCACACTTTCGCCCCGGTGGCCAGCGAACTCCAGGGCGGTGATGCCCCGGTGTCGGAGATGCAGCTCAATCCGCCCGGCGGGGGGATCACCTGGAAGCACGTGACCATCCCGGCGGCTATGGCCGACCGGGCGGCCATGATGCACCAGACTCCCACCATTGACTTCGTGCGAATCGTTGAGGGCACGGTGGATTTGGAGCTCCCCGGCCAGCCGCCGGTACACCTCACCGCTGGCGATTGTGTGATCCAGCGGGGTACCGATCATGCCTGGCGGAATACCGGCGATGGACCGTTCACCCTCTCGGCGGTGATGATCGGGGTGGGCAGTGGCTAATCAATCAGTGGCTGATCAACCTGGGGCTAATCAATCAGGGGCTCATCTGGACCCCCGGCTCCAAGCACTGCTCGACAAGGACGAGATCACCGACACCATCCACCGGGTGGCCCGGGGCACCGACCGGCTCGACAAAGGGCTCATCATCTCCGGCTATCACTCCGACGGGTTCGACGACCACAACAACTTCCGCGGCAGCCCGGTGGAGTTCGCCGACTGGGTGCTGGAGGTGCTGGCGGCCTTCGACTACACCCAGCACCTGTTGGGCCAGTCCCGCATCCAACTGGAGGGGGACGTGGCCTTCGGGGAGACCTATTGCAACGCCCACCACGTGGTGCATCCCACCGAGGAGGGGCCGGGCTCCGACATGCGCATGGGCCTGCGCTACGTGGACCGGTTTGAGCGGCGCGACGGAGGACCTTGGCTGATCGCCACCCGCATCTGCGCTTTCGAATGGCGCTATACCCTCACCCTCAATTACTCGTTCCCCTACGACGACGACTTCACCATCGGCTACCGCGACCGCTCCGACATCACCTACACCCGGAAGGGCCTGATGGGAGAGCCTCGGGGCTAAGCAGAGCTCTAGCCCCCCATCAGGGGGCCCTCCGACATCGACTCGATGGTGGACACGGCCATGATGTTGTGGTCGGCGTCGAGCGTCTCGAACAGCACGCCGGTGGGGGAGTGGAGGTTGAACAGCACGATGGCCCCGTCGGGGCCGCCCCGCTCCATGTGAACCTCCCCACCGGGGCTCTGGCCGTAGGTGCCGGCGGGCTTGATCTTGTGAACGGTCTCGCCGTCGGGCTCGATGTCGAACACGTTGTGCTCGCCTTGGAGCACGAGTGTGCGGGTGGCCGCCACATGGCGGTGGAAGTGGCAGTGGGAGTTGGGAGCGAAGCGAACCAGCAGGTCAAGCGTCCCGTTCTCGGGCTGCGAGCCGAGCACGGCCACGTCGTAGTCGATGGGGTAGTCGAACTCCGGGCCCCCTTCCATGTGGGTCCAATGCACGTTGCTCAAGTCGAATCGGGCCTCGAAGGTCATGGGTTCTATCGTAGTGAGCTATGACCGACACTCTCTCTTCCGACACCAGAATGGACTTCGACCCCGATGCCCTCCGGGAGAAGTACCGCCAGGAGCGGGACAAGCGTCTCCGGGCCGAAGGCAACGACCAGTACATCGCCATGGACGGGGAGTACTCCCGCTATCTGGACGACCCGGCCCAAGCCGGGATCAAACGGGAGCCGCTCACCGACGAGGTGGACGTGGCCATCATCGGCACGGGGTTCAGCGGGCTGTTGGCCGGGGCCCGGCTGCGCCAGTTCGGGGTGGAGAGCATCCGGATGATCGAGACCGGGGCCGAGTTCGGCGGCACCTGGTACTGGAACCAGTACCCCGGCGTGCAGTGCGACATCGAGTCGTACATTTACCTGCCCATGCTGGAGGAGATGGGCTACATGCCCAAGGAGAAGTACTCCTACGGCCCCGAGATCCTGGAGCACTGCAAGGCGCTGGGCCGCCACTTCGACCTGTACCGCGACGTGTGCTTCGGCACCCGGGTCCACGAGATGCACTGGGACGACGCCGACAACCGCTGGGTTCTGCACACCAACCACAACGACCGGATGCGGGCCCGGTTCGTGATCATGGCCATCGGGCCCCTCAGCCGGCCCAAGCTGCCTGGCATCGCCGGCATCGACACCTTCGAGGGCCACTCCTTCCACACCAGCCGGTGGGACTACGACTACACCGGGGGCGACACCAACGGGGGCCTGACCAAGCTGTCCGACAAGGTGGTCGGGGTGATCGGCACCGGGGCCACCGCGGTGCAGTGCATTCCCCATGTGGGCGAGGCCGCCCAGCACCTGTTCGTGTTCCAGCGCACCCCGTCGTCCATCGACGTGAGAGGCAACCGGCCCACCGACCCCGAGTGGGCCATGTCGCTGGAGCCGGGCTGGCAACAGCACCGCATCGAGAACTTCGGCAACATCGTGGCCGGCAGCATGCAGGAAGAAGACCTGGTCAGCGACGGTTGGACCGACATCTTGCGCAACCTCACCGCCCTGGGTGAGGGCACCCGCATGGGCACTCCCGAGGAGATCGCCGAGGCCATGGAGATGGCCGACTTCCAGAAGATGGAGCAGATCCGCCGCCGGGTGGAAGAGTTGATCGAAGACTCGAGCCTCGCCGAGGCGCTCAAGCCGTACTACCGGCAGTTCTGCAAGCGGCCCTGCTTCCACGACGACTATCTGCCCACCTTCAACCGCGACAACGTCACGCTGGTGGACACCGACGGCCAGGGCGTGGAGCGCATCACGCCCCGGGGCGTGATTGCCGGCGGACAGGAGTACGAACTGGACTGCTTGATTTTCGCCACCGGTTTCGAGGTGGGCACCGACTACTCCCATCGGGCCAACTGCGACATCTACGGCCGGGGCGGCGTGACGCTGAGCGAACGCTGGGCCGACGGTATGTCCACCTATCACGGGGTGATCACCCGGGGCTATCCCAACTTGTTGCACATGGGCGGCATCCAGTCGGGGGTGTCCCCCAACTTCACCGAGCTCTACAACGAACAGAGCCAGCATGTGGCCTACATCGTCGAGCAGGGCCTGTCGGCAGGCGCTGAGGTGGTTGAGCCCACTGAGCAGGCCGAGTCCGACTGGGTGCGGGTGATCATGGAGTCGGCCTACCGCCGAGCCGGCTTTTTGGAGTCGTGCACGCCCGGCTACTACAACAACGAGGGCAAGCCTGACGACGGCCCCGGCTGGTTCGGCGGAACCTACGGCGGAGGCGCCCAGGAGTTCTTCAAGCTGCTCAAAGCCTGGCGTGACGAGGGCACCCTGCAAGGCCTCGAGCTGAGCTAATTCAGTGACCGTCAAGTTCGCCTACCGCAGCGGCGAGACCTGGGCCGAGCCATGGGCCGACTATCGCGCCCTGCGCGACCAAGATCCGGTCCACGAGGTGGGCGACGGCCAGTTCTGGGTACTGTCTCGGTTCGACGACGTCTTCACCGCGGCCCGAGACACTGCCACCTATTCGTCGGCCAACGGCCTGACTACCGCCCCCGACGACATGGCCAGCTTCGACGACAAGGCCCGGCCCATCGTGATGATGGACCCCCCCGAGCACACCGCCATGCGCCGACTGGTCAGCCGGCCGATGACCCCCCGCCAGGTGTCCCCGGTGGAGGACCTGGTTCGGGAGTTCATCACCGAAAAGCTCGATGCGGTGGCTGATGCCGGGGAAGTCGACATCGTCCAAGCCCTGTTCAAGCCGCTGCCCAGCTATCTGGTCGCCCACTACCTGGGCGTCCCTCCCGAAGACCGGGTGCTGTTCGACCGGTGGACCGAGCGCATCGTGCAGGCCACCGCCGAATCCACTGCCGCCTATGGGCAAGACCAGAGCGCATTTCTAGAGGTGTTCGAGTACGCCACCGGGCTCATAGAACGCCGCAAGACCGATCCCGGCGACGACCTGGTGACCGACCTGGTGAAACAGGGCGAAGACGTGGCATCGGCCATGTGGATCGTGGGGTTTATCTTCACCATGATCACGGGCGGCAACGACACCGTCACTGGCATGCTCAGCGCTTCGACGGTGCTGCTCGACCGCCATCGGGACCAGCGCCAAGTGCTGATCGACGACCCGTCGGTGATCCCCAACGCGGTGGAGGAGCTGCTGCGGCTCACCTCGCCGGTGCAGAACCTGGCCCGCACCTTGACCCGTGACGTGACCCTGCACGGCGTCACCATCCCCGAGGGCAAAAAAGCGCTGTTGTTGTTCGGGTCGGCCAACCGAGACGAGCGGGAGTTCGGGCCCACCGCCGACGAGCTCGACGTCACGCGCAAGATCGACAAGATCGTCGCCCTCGGCTACGGCGCCCACCACTGCCTCGGCGCGTCAGTGGCCCGGCTCCAGTGCCGGGTTGCTCTCGAAGAGCTGCTGGTGCGGTTCCCCGACTTCACGGTGGATGAAGAGAACGCCCGCTTCGCCGGAGGATGGTCGACCCGCCGCTATGAGTACCTGCCGTTTTCCACCAACTGAGGGCTAGATCGCGTCCAAGCGCTCCAGAAGTGCTTCAGGGGCGCCCACGTACTGGGCGATCTCATCTTTGGTGAGAACTTCGCTCCATTGTCCGTCGCCCTGTCGGAGGATGGCGGGCAGCCCAGAAGAGGCGGCGAGTTGCTCGGCAGTGGCCTCGTTTCGATGCAAGAGCTCAAGCTCGACGTCTGACACCGCACATGCCTGCTTCCAGCCCTTAGATCCCATCGGATTCCACCCATGGGTGATGTCGCACAGAGCGCACTTTCCCCGGCCCAGAAGCTTGCCAGCCACGTACCGCAGCTCGCCGCTGAGCCCCCCATCTGCGTCGTAAATTCCCACGAGAGACACGCTGGAGGATACCGGTTATTTCCCTTGCTGCGGTTTGCAGGCCCACTGCGACCAGGGCGGCTGCTCGGTTGCCTCTTCGAAGTACCGGACAAATCTGGCGGCTTGCAGGTTTGTCGCCGGGTCGGTCAGGTCGACGGGCTGCCCGTTGTGGGAGCGGATGGCCCATTCCGGCTGGCTCCAGCCCGTCAGCCAGCCTTCGTTGATCTGCATGAGCCCCACTGATTCCACACCCCACTCCTCCATGTAGCGGGTATTTGGATTGCCGTGGGACTCACAAGCCATCACCGAGAGAACGTCGTCCACCTGGTCGGCCGGGAAGATCTCGGACACGAGCGGCCGCCATTGCTCGATGCTGTAGTGGTCGAAACCGTCGATCCTGCCCCCAGGGGCGACCAAGGCCAAGCCGGACAGGGCGATGAAGCTGAGCAAGCGGATTGTGGGCATGAAGAAGGGAGTGGGGCTACTGCCTATGAAGACAGGAAGCGGATATTGATATTACAAGCAAGATATTGATATAGCGAGCATCTTGGATAGTTCCGTAATTCGTTATCCCGCCCTGGCCGCAGTGCTGCCGGGTCCCTTTACGGAGCGGCTGAGTAAGATAGCGGCGATCACCAAGGCGATGCCAAGCAGTTCTTGTCCGCTGGGAACTTGGATCAGAACGGCGAGGCCCACCAGCACCGCAGTGGCGGGAAGGAGCGCCTGCAACAGGGCGAAACGGTGCTGGGTGATGCGCTTCATCACCAACTGGTCGATCCAGTAGGGGATCACGTTGGACAACAGGCCGGTGGCCAGGGCCAACAGCAGCACCACCGGCAAGTCCAGCGCCGATCCCACCTCGGCGGCACCGAAACCGCTGATGGCCGCGGCTCCGGCCAACATCCCCAGCCCCAGTCCGTCTACCGCAGCCGGGCCCTGGGCCACTCGGTGGCCGAGCACGATGTAACCAGCCCAGAACATCCCGGCCAACAAGGCGAACCCCACCCCCCGCATGGTGCCCTCGGCCTGCACCCCGGCCAGCACCACCACCCCGCCCGCGGCCAGCAGCAGCGCAGCCCCCGACCGCAGGGTGCGAGTGCCGACGGCGGCTACCAGGATCGGGCCGGTGAACTCGATGGCCACCGCGTTGCCCAACGGCAGCTCGTCGATGGCCAGATAGATCGACAGGTTCATGGCAGCCAGCGCCATCCCGAAGGCCGAAGCCCACGCCAGGTCGCTGGCCTTCCAACGCTGCTGCCAGGAACGCCGCAGCAAGATGATCATCACCGCCGCGCCCAGCACCCGCACAAGCGCCACCCCCGCCGGGGCCATCTCGTCGAACAGGCGAACGGCCACCGCCGCGCCCAGATACTGCGACACCGCCCCCACCATGAACAGCGGTTCGGGAGCAACCGACTCCGATCGGGGCAAGAGGGCCACCACTGTGTTCTATCCCCCCGTCGCCGGTGCACGCGGTTCCTTTGCCGAGTTGCACGCGTCGCCTTCCGTCGAATTCCTAGAGTGCAGGGATGGACAGGGGTGAGATGTGGCAGCGGCTGGGAGAGGCCCGCTCCGCGGTGTTGAGCACCGTCACCGCCGACGGCCGGCCCCACGCGGTGCCGTGCTGCTTCTTCCTCAAGGGCGATGTGGTGTACTCGGCGATCGACGCCAAGCCCAAGTCCACCCTGGCGCTGCGCCGCCTCGACAACCTGGCCGCCAACCCCGCGGCCTGCCTATTGGTCGACTGCTACGACGACGACTGGTCGAAGCTGTGGTGGATCCGAGTGGACGGCACTGCCCGAGTGCTGGTCGACGGCGACGAGCGCGACCACGCCCTAGATCTGCTGGCCGCCAAATACCCTCAATACCAAGCCACCCGCCCTCCCGGGCCGGTCATCGCCATCGACATCACCGCTTGGCGCGCTTGGCCCTAATTCAGAATCAGCGAGGGGCTTCGCCCGCGGCGTTGCGGCCGGCCACCCGGCCGAAGGCCAGGGCGTCGCCGATGTGGAAGCCGCCGTCTTTGCACCGGCTGTAGGTGGAGCTGACCGTGCCGGCGGCGTAGAGGCGGCCGATGGTCTCGCCGAACGGGTCGAGCACCTGGGCCTTCTCGTTGCGGCGGGGGCCTCCGTTGGTCCAGCCCATCAGCGGCGCTGAGGTGAAGCCGTAGAACGGGGGAGTGGCCAGCGGGGCCAGGGTGGCCGCTGGCCGGCCCAGCGGGTCGTGGCCGGCGGCGCAGGCATCGTTCCATGAGGCCACCGACGCCTCCAGCCCGTCGGGGTCGATGCCCAAGTTGTCGGCCAGTTCGGCAAGGGTGTCGGCCTTTTGGATCCAGCCCTTTTCGATCTCGGCCGAGTTGTCGGCGCTCCATTCGTAGCCCTCCATGAGCAGGTTCCACCCCACCGGCAGGACCTCCCGGGGCGGCGAGATCGGCCCGGCCTGACGGGTGGCCTCGTCGAAGATCACGTGCAGTGGCCGCCGTTGGAACAGCTCGTAGTCGCCGTCGATCAGGCCGTGGCCGTGGCCTTGGGGCGGCATCTCGTTTTGGGGTCGTCGGCCGTCGTTGCCCACGCAGATGAATCCCATGGAGAAGATGAACATCACGTACATCCCCGCCTCGAACCCATCGGCGGCAAAGCCGAGGGCGGCCATCATGTTGTCCATGTGCCACAGATCGGCGCCCACCTTCTGGGCCATCTTGATGCCGTCACCCGTGCCCGCCGGCGAGCCCCACACCGGGGAGCCGGGAAGCTGTAAGTAGTCGCGCACCATCTCCGGGTTGTTCTCGAAACCGCCGGTGGCCAGCACCACACCTCGGCGGGCGCCAACTCGCAGCGGCTGGCCAGCCGAGGTGGCCGCCACGCCTACCACTGCGCCGTCTTCGTTGGTCACCAGCTCTTGGGCCGGGGAGTCCAGCAGCACCTCCACGCCCCGGTCCCGCACCACCGCCGACAGCGCCTTCCACAAGAGCTGCTGGCCCATCTCTCCGTTGACGCCCAGATAGCCGCCGTAGAACTCGGCGCCGGGCATCTCGGGATACTCCGGCTTGTAGTCGGCGTGGACGCCGGGGGTCACCCCCAGGCCCTCCAGCCACTCGGTGTTCTTGTAGGTCTCTTCGGCCCAAACCTGCACGATCTCCTCGGGCAGGGTGTAGGGGCCGCAAAGCGACCGCAGGTAAGTGGCCATCCCGTCGGGGTCGAGGCTGTTGAACCAGATCCCCCCGGAGATGCGGGTGTTGCCCCCTTCGCGCCCCTCGGGCATCTTCTCCAACAAGATGACCGACGCCCCTGCATCGGCCGAGGCGATGGCCGCGGCACACCCGGCCGCGCCCATACCCAGCACCACCACATCAGCCTGCCGGTCCCAGTTTTCGCTCATAGCAGGAATCTAGGCGGGCGATTCCACTCGGTACAGTTTCTCGGCGTTGCCCCACAGGAGCTGGTGGCGGTCTTCGGGGGAGAAGTGGCTGAGGCTGGCGGAGATCTTCTCCTCGACGTTGTCGTACAAGCACGTGGGGTGGGGGAAGTCGGTCTCGAACAGCACGTTGTCGAGCGGGATCCGGTCGCCCAGCACGTCTTGGGGCGCCGATTCCTCAAACCAGAACGTGGTGAACACCTGCCCGGTGAAGTACTCGCTGGGCAGCTTTTCGAACTCGGGCCGCTCCTGGCGGCCGCCGCCCTCGACGAACTGGTGGTCGAGCGCTTCGAGCATGAACGGCAGCCAACCGATGCCCGACTCCACCGACACCACCTTCAGCTTGGGGAAGCGGGGCAGCACGCCCGACAGCAGCAGGTCGCACACCTGGATGCCGTTCTTGGTGAACAAGTCGATGGATTGCAGGGCGTAGGCCTCCACGAAGCCCCGGCGCTCCACCCGAGTGCGGTCCCAGTTGAACTCTCCGCTGCCGATGTGGAACGACACCACCATGTCGCAGTCGCACACCGCCGACCAGAACGGGTCCCAGTGCGGCTCGCCCAGATAGGGCAGGCCGAACACCTGGGGTTCGCCGGTGAAGTTCACCGACCGGTAGCCCTTTGCCGCGCACCGCTGCACCTCGGCCACCGCATTGTCCACGTCCCAGAACGGCGTGGCCATCGACGGGATCAACCGCCGGTCATCGGCGCCGCACCACTCGGACAAGAAGTCGTTGTAGGCCCGCACGCACTCGTACTTCAGCTCGGCGTCTTCGATGGACAAGAACTTCTGGGCGCCGAACCCGCCCACGTTGGGATACAGCACCTCGGCCCACACCCCCCGCTGGTCCATGAGCTCCAAGCGGGCCCCGGCGTCGTAGGCCGCCGGATGCACGTCGTCGTAGCCGGCCGGGGAGTCGGGCATGGGCTCCTTCCACCCAGCGGGGGCCGTCGGACCCACCGCGCCGATGCGCTCGTCGCCCAGCAGCCACACCTCCCGGCCTTCGGCCACCTCCACCCGGGGAACGTGGTCGCGGTGGCGGGCGGACACCCGGCTGGTCCAGGTGTCGGCCGGCTCGGTGATGTGGGTGTCGACGTCGATGATCGAATAGGCCATACCCCAGTTTCGCGCTATTGCCGTTGATAATGCGTTGTCGTTGGGCCCTGGATACGTCAAGGATTGGGGGATGAGCAATGCCGGGAGCACAGGAGGCGACGAGCCCGGCGAGCGCAGCGACTTCATCCGCAGCCTCATCCGCCAGGACATCACCGATGGCACTTTCGGCGGCCGGGTGCAGACCCGTTTCCCGCCCGAGCCCAACGGCTATCTCCACATCGGCCACGCCAAGTCGATCTGTCTGAACTTCGATTTGGCCGCCGAGTTCGGCGGCACCTGCAACCTGCGGTTCGACGACACCAACCCCGAGACGGAGCGGGCCGATTTTGTGGCCGCCATCGAGGAGGACATCGCCTGGCTGGGCTACCAGTCCGACCGGGGCACCCTCTACGCCTCCGACTACTTCGAGCAGCTCTACCAGTGGGCCGAGGACCTGATCCGGGCCGGGCTGGCCTATGTGGACGACCAGGACGCCGAGGCCATCTCCGAGAACCGGGGCGGCTTCACCGAGCCGGGCACCGACAGCCCATGGCGCCACCGCACCCCTGAGGAGAATCTCGACCTGTTCCGGCGAATGCGGGCGGGCGAGTTCGCCGACGGCGAGCGGGTGCTGCGGGCCCGCATCGACATGGCCCACGAGAACATGCTGATGCGCGATCCGGTGCTGTACCGCATCCGCCACGCCAGCCACCACCGCACTGGTGACCAATGGTGCATCTACCCCACCTACGACTGGGCCCACGGCCAGAGCGACGCGGTGGAGGGGGTGACCAACTCGATCTGCACCCTAGAGTTCGACGCCCACCGCCCGCTGTACGACTGGTTCTTGAACCACCTCGACTTGCCCGGCGATCGCCCCCGCCAGACCGAGTTCGCCCGCTTGAACGTCACCCACGCGGTGTTGTCCAAGCGCCGCCTACTGGAGCTGGTGGGCGATGGCCATGTTGACGGCTGGGACGACCCCCGCATGCCCACCTTGCGGGGCCTTCGCCGACGGGGCTTCCCTCCCAAGGCCATCCGGGAGTTCTGCCGCCACGTTGGCGTGGCCCGGGTGGACGGCACCGTGGAGGTGGAGTTGCTGGAGTCGTTCGTCCGTCGGGAACTCAATGCCACTGCGCTCCGCCGGATGGCGGTGCTCAACCCGCTGCGGCTGGTGATCGAGAACTACCCCGAGGGCCAGGTGGAGATGCGGGAGGCGGGCAACAACCCTGAAGACCCGTCGGCCGGGGCCCGGCAGGTGCCGTTCACCAGAGAGCTCTACATCGAACACGACGACTTCATGCTCGACCCACCCCCCAAGTTCTTCCGGCTGGCCCCCGGACGCGAGGTGCGGCTGCGGTCGGGCTACTTCGTGACCTGCACCGGAGTGGACACCGACGCCGACGGCAATGTGACCGAGGTCCGCTGCACCTACGACCCCGAGACCGGATCGGGCAAGGCGCCTGACGGCCGCAAGGTAAAGGCCACCATCCACTGGGTATCAGCCGCCCACGCCGTCGATGGCCAAGCCGTGCTCTACGAACGCCTTTTCACCGACCCCTACCCCGGCGCCGACGGCACCGACCCCATGGATTCGCTCGACCCCAACTCGGCCCAACTCAACGAGGGCGCCCTATTCGAGCCGGCCATGGCCGACATCGCCCCTGGCCAGGTAGTCCAGTTCGAGCGCCTCGGCTACTTCGCCCGCGACCCCGAAACCCCCGACCTGTTCCACCGCACCGTCGGCCTAAGAGACGAATGGGTCCGCATCCAAAAGCGCCAGGGCAAGAAGTAGGGCGCCGAATCTTCGACCGGGAGCGGTCAGTCTCCGATAGGCCAGCGATCGGCGGTGGTGTTGACGGCGGGCCAGGCGTCGGCGTTTAGGGCGGCGTCGCTGCCGCCGTCCATGAATACCACCGAGCCGCAGAAGAGGCTGGCGTCGGGTGACAGTAGGAAGGCCAGCAGGTTGGCCACCTCAGCAGCCCGCCCGGGTCGCCCTATGGGGATGGGGTAGACGTCCCCCAGGTTCATGATCATGTCCAGGTTCTCGGCCACCAGTGGGGTGTCGATCAGTCCGGGAGCCACCGCGTTCAGTCGGATTCCCGATCCGATCCAGTCGGGGCCGATGGCGGTGCGCCGAACCCAGCGGGCCAGCGCCAGCTTGCTGGTGGCATAGGTCGTGCTCGGATCGGCACCGGCCAGCTCACGGGCCTGGTCCTCGTCGTCGTTCAAACAGGCCTCCACCAGGCCCTCTGGCAGGGAGACCAACGTGGTGCTGGAGTTGGAGCTGATGGCGATGGCCGACGAGTCGGTGCCCTGGGCCAGCAGCGGGCGCAGTCCCTCGACTGTGGCAACTGCGCCGAAGTAGTTGATCGACACCACCTGCTTGGGATCGGGGCCAGTGATGCCCGCGCCAGCCACCAGTCCGTCGATGCGTCCTCCTGTGGCTGTGGCTACCGCGCCGATCATTTCGGTTCGTCCTTCGGGGGTGGAAAGATCGGCGATGACCTCGGCATCGCGTATGTCCACCCCGATCACCTCATGGCCGTCTCGCACCAGCCGTTCCCTGGTGGCCTGGCCGATTCCGCCTGCTGATCCGGTGATGACAATCGTTCCCATAGGTACTTCTTTAGCTTAAGCAGGGTCCAAAGGAGCCCATTGGGGCTCGCGTTTTTCGGCGAAGGCGGCCGGGCCCTCCACCTGGTCGGGGTGGCCCCATATGCCGGTCATGTGGAAGGCGCCGGTCTTGCTGGCGTCGGTGAGGCCGTGCTCTAGGGCGTCCCACAGGGCCTTCTTGGTGGCGGCCATGGCCGCGGGGGAGTTGCGGGCGATGGCCTCGGCGATCTCGCCGGCTCGCTCCCTCAGGCGCTCGGGCGGGTCCACGATCTCGCTGACCATGCCCAGCTCGTAGGCCCGCTCCGGCCCCATCCGCTCGTGCGCTCCCATCAGCGCCATGCGCATGACCGTCTCTGCGGGCATCTTCTTCAGCAGCGCGATGGCTTCGAGAGCCACCACTTGGCCCACCGACACGTGGGGGTCGAAGAACTGGGCGTCGGACGCCGCGATCACGATGTCGGCGTCGGCCACCCAGTGGAAGCCGCCCCCGCAGCAGATGCCGTTGACCGCGGTGATCACCGGTTTGCGCACCTTCTGGTGCCAAGACGTGAAGTGCAGGTCGAAGTTCTCCACCGATTCCCGGTAGCGCTCCATGCCCTGCCCGTCGGTGGCCAGCTCCACCACGTCCACCCCGGTCTGGAAGGCCCGGCCCTCGCCGGTGTGGACGATCACCCGCACCTCCGGGTCTCGGTCCAGTTCCAGCCAGGCTTCGGCGAACTCCTCTCGCATCTGGGAGTTCATGGCGTTGAGCTGATCGGGCCGGTTGTTGATCAGCCACCCGACCCGCCCCTTGCGTTCCACAATCAGCGTCTCGTAGCCCATCTCGCCAGTCTGTCGCGGTAGCCGGGGATATGCCGCGTCGATAGACAGGCGTCATCATCTGTGATTCGGGATTTCTCCCCGTACATTGGGGGGAATGAAACGGCTTATATCCCGTTTGTGGGGATGGTTGAAGGCATTGTCGGTTCGGGCCAAGGTGCTGCTCGCAGTGGTACTTGCCGCCCTATTGGGGTTTTTGATCTGGGCGGTGTTCTTCTGGTTCGCCTTCCAGACCTATTTCATCGACGACAAAGTGGATGAGGCCGGCCCGGTGTTCGACAGTGGCGCGGTGGCCGACACCCCGGTTGCCGAAACGGCCGCTCCCGAACCAACGCCAGTCGACCCCGGCACGCCGGCCGCGGAGGCGACAGCCCCGGCACCCGAGGCGACTACCTCAGGGCCCGAACCCGGCACCGCCTCGCCCACTGTGGCTGTGGGCTCCATGCCGGGCGACGAACTGTCGGAGGAGCTCATCGCCGAGATGGATGAGGTGATGGAAGAGCTCGGCATGCCCGAAGAGCAACCGGTCGAGGAGACTATGCCCGATATGCCTCAGGTGAGGGTGGAGGCATCGGGCGAATTCATCAGCCGAAGCCACCCCACGCGGGGACAGGTGGAAGTGCTGGGCGACGGCACCGGCCAGCGGTTCCTGCGGTTCGAGGACTTCAGGACCGACAACGGCCCCGACCTGAACGTCTATCTGAGCGCGGCTCCCCCCGACGCCCCCGCTGGACAGTTCACCGATGACTATGTGGACCTCGGCGATCTGAAGGGGAACGTGGGCGCTCAGAATTACGAAATTCCCCAGGAACTCGACCTCGACCGCTATTCCACGGTGGTGATCTGGTGCGTGAGGTTCTCGGTGGCATTCGGCGCAGCTGAGCTTGCTCCTGCCTAAGGACCACTAGCCTGGGCCGGGCATGAAGCCCTATCCAACGCCGCCCGAGGGGCTGCAAGTGGTGTCAGCGCCGCCGCTGCTCACCCTCACCCTCGACCGTCCCCAGCGCCGCAACTCGCTGACCGACGACATCGTTCTGGCCTTAATCGACACCCTCGAGGCGGCCAGCGCCGACGAAGAGATCCGGGCGGCTCTGCTCAACGCTGAGGGCGACAACTTTTGCAGCGGCTTCGACCTGGCGGGTCGGGCCGGCGGCAGGTCCCGGCCCCGGCCGGGCAGCATCTCCCGCCGCATGCCCTACCTGGTCAACCGGCTCATCCCGGTGATGCTGGAAGTGCAGGTCCCCATCGTGTGCGCGGTGCGGGGGTGGGCCGTTGGATTGGGCCTCAGCCTGGCGCTGGCCTCCGACTTCGCGGTGGTGGCCGACGATGCCCGGCTGAGGGCTCCGTTCACTTCAATGGGCATTACCCCCGACAGCGGGTCGTCGTGGCTGCTGCCCCGCCTGGCCGGTGTGGCCCGGGCCAAGCAGATGCTCATGCTGGGCGAGGAAGTTTCTGGGGCCGACGCCGCCGACTGGGGGCTTATCCACCAGTCAGTCCCCGCTGCCCTTGTCGAATCCGAGGCCGCCGCGCTGGCCGCCAGATTGGCCGCTTCGGCCACCGTGGCCGTCGGTCTGGCCAAAACCCTCATCCACCGCAGCTCCGGGCGCAGCCTGGAGGCCCACCTGGGCGACGAGGCCTTCGCCATGGAGTTGTCGTCCCGTTCAGGCGACTTCCGGGAGTGGGCCGCGTCCCGCCAAGAGGACCGTCCCCCCGGCTTCACCGGCCGGTAGCCATTTCTCAAACCGGCTACAACGGTACGGGCCGGTAGTCTGCACCCATGTTGGTATTGGATCCGACGGCAGCTCCGCCGGCTATCGACCCCGATCGGGGGCCCGATGCCGGTCGGCTGACCGGCAAGCGAGTGGGCATCCGCTACGACCTCACTTGGCGCTCCTTTTTGTGGACCGTCGATGAATGGACCCGCAAGCTGGAGGCTGCCGGGGCCGAGGTGGTGCCGTGGTGCTCGGAGTCCCGCCAGGACGTGAAGCTAGAAGACGCCGTGCTGGTGGAGTTGGAGAACTTTGCCACCGACGTGGACATCGCCATCGTCGGGTTGGGCAATTGAGGCAGCTGCACGTCCTGGACCGTCCACGACGCAGTTGCGGTGGCGGCCCAGGGCAAGACGGCGGTCGCCGTCGTAACCGAAGAGTTCGTGCCGCTGGCCGAGACCATGGCCCGCAACTTGGAGCGGCCCGGCTTGCGGCAATGCGTGCTGCCCTATCCGCTGGATACTCGTCCCGAACCGGAAGTACGCCAGATCGCCCACGATTTCTGGCCATCGCTGCTGGATTCGCTAGGAGTGCCGTCGTAGATGGCCCCTGACGGCGACCCCATTCCCGACGGCCAGATAGAGGCCCCCGACGACCCAGCGGAATTCATGGCCTGGGCCACCGATCAGGGCTGGGGCGACGGCCTCCCCTTGATCCCGCCCACCCCAGAGCGGGTGGCCCGGTTCACTGCCGCCGCCGGCCGACCGGCCGATTCGGTGCTGTTGGAGGTGCCGCCGGCCAACGCCTGGTGCACGGTGGAGAAGCTGGCGGTCAATGCCTGTATGGCGGGGGCCGCCCCCGAGGCCATGCCTTTGATGATGGCCGCGCTGGAGGCCATGGCCGAGCGCCCGTTCGACCTGTTCGCCCTCAACACCACCACCAGCTCGGTGGTGCCCTGTCTGTTTGTGAACGGCCCGGCCCGCGACCAGCTGGATGTGCCGTATGAGGCCGGGTGCTTCGGCGGCGCCGCCGGGGCGGGGCCGGCTATCGGGCGGGCCATCCGGCTGGTGATGCGCAATGTCGGTGGCCAAGTGGCCGGGGAGACCTCGAAATGCGTGCTGGGCCAGCCCGCCCGGGTGGTGGGGTTGGTGATGGGGGAGTGGGAGGAGCGCTCCCCTTGGCCGCCTCTGTCCGAGCGCCGGGGGGTGAGCGGCGACGCCGTCACCGTCTACGGCACCATCGGCACCATGGACATCGCCGACATCGCGGCCGACGACGGCCGCTCACTGGCCTGGGTCATCGGCCAATCGCTGGCCTACGTGGGCACCAACGCCTACATATCCCACTGGGGGGCCGAGGTGATGGTGGTGGTGCCCCCGCCCTGGGCCGACATGCTGGCCGCCGCCTACCCCACCATCGAAGACGTGCAAGAGGCCCTATGGCGAAACGCCTGCCACCAGGTGGACCAGTTCCCCGAGACCCACAAGAAGTGGCTGGCCGAACGCGACCGGATCAGCTCCGACGGCACCGCCTACATCGTGGAGCACCCCTCCGACGTCATCGTGATGTGCGCTGGCGGCCTGGGCAACCTCCACGCCGGAGGCCTCCACAACTTCGGCCCCACCCGAGCCATCACCCGCCCCTTCTGATGCCCGAGTCTGATTCCACAGCCGTCACCGTGGTCGTGGTAGCCGGCGGCGACCCCCCAACCCCCCAAGAAATCGCCCGCCTCCCTGCCGACGCAGTTGTAGTAGCCGCCGACGCCGGCCTAGACCACGCCCTAGCCGCCGGACTGAAAGTGGCAGTAGCAGTGGGCGACATGGACTCCGTCTCTCCCGAATCCCTTACCACCGCCGAACAGTCCGGAACCCGCATAGAACGCCACCCCCCCGACAAAGACCAAACCGACCTAGAACTAGCCCTAGACCTAGCCACCCGCCTCGCCGACCAAATCATCGTCATCGGCGCCGGAGGCGGCCGCCTAGACCACCTATTCGGCAACCTAACCGTGCTGTCTTCCCCCAAATGGTCCGGAGTCCAAATAGAAGCCTGGCTAAACAACGCCCAAGCCATCGTCGTTCATCGCCATCGGGTTTTGGACGTCGAGCCCGGCGCCACTGTGTCATTGTTCGCAGTGGGCCGCCCGGCGCGGGTAACGACTACCGGCCTCACCTGGCCCTTAGCCGACGAGCTCCTAGACCCCCTCACCAGCCGAGGAGTAAGCAACAAAGCCACCACAGCCTCACCCGAGCTTTCTGTGCACGAGGGCGTGGTATTAGCGGTAGTCCCTCACCCGTAGGGGTCGGCGGGCCGCCAAAAAACTGAGGCGGGGTGGGGGGTGGCCCGGCTCAGGGCGCCCGCCGCCCGGAGTTCATCGAGGACGGCGGGCTGGGCCGGGACAGGACCCGCCACCCCGCCGGAGGAAGCTCGCGACGCCACCCGCCGACCCCGGTGGATGGTACCGACAGCACCCGCCAAACCCGGCAAAAATCAGCCCGGCCGCTCCACCGGAAACACCCGATTCCCCTCAACCTCCACCCGCTGCCGCCGCAGCAAGAGCGAGGCAATCCTCCACTGCCCGTCGTCACACTTGCGGTAGGTCTCCTCGTACCACCCCGCGCCCCACATCTGCCCCACGCCGCTCTCCGGCGGCCAGTCCAGGTGGTCCTCCATCGACCACACGGCAGAGGCGGCATCGGGCCCGTCGATGCTGATCTCGCTCATGTGGCCGTGATGGGTGGTGATAATCGGGGCCAAGATGGGTTCCAAGTACACCCGGAAGGCCTTGTTGCCGTGGATGTCGGAGTCCGACCCGGTGTCGTCGGGGGTGGAGATCACCACGTCGTCGCAGAACACGTTTTCCCACTCGTCCCACCGCTTCTGGTCCATGAACCGGAAATACCGGGCCTTGAGCTGGCGAATGGCCTCAATCTCAACCAAGTCCTCAGGAGTCATGGCTGGCACGCTAGTCGGCTGAAACCCTTACCAGCTGCTTGCCGATGTTGCGGCCCTCAAAGAGCCGAGACAGCGCCTGGGGCACGTTCTCGATGCCGTCCACCACGTCCACCCGGTAGCGGATGCGACCGTCGAGCACCCACTGGGCCAGGATGGGCAGGGCCTCGCCGAAGCGGTGGAAGTAGTCGGTGATGATGATTCCCTGCACCTTGATCCGCCGGAACAAGATATTGCGGAACAGCCGGGGCGACCACCAGTCGCCCTCCGCGTTGTAGGTGGAAATCAGCCCGCACAGCACCACCCGGGCATGGTTGTTCACCTGGCCCAGGATGGCATCCATCACGTCGCCGCCCACGTTCTCGAAGTCCACGTCGATCCCGTCGGGGCACGCTTGCCGGAACTGCTCGTCGAGGTTGCCGGCCCGGTGGTCCACGCAGGCGTCGAAGCCCAGTTCCTCGGTCACGTACCGGCACTTCTCCGGCCCGCCGGCCACCCCCACCACCCGGCAGCCCTGGATCTTGCCGATCTGGCCCGCCACCGAGCCGGTGGCCCCCGCGGCGGCCGAAACCACCAGGGTCTCGCCCGGCCGGGGCTCTCCGATGTCCAGCAGGCTCCAGTAGGCGGTCATACCGGTGGGGCCTAAAACGCTGGTGAACGCCTCCAGCGGCAACCCCAGCTCCATGGGGATGCGCTCGGCCCTGTCCAGCAGCGAGTATTCCTCCCAGATCTGCCCGCCAGTGACCACGTCGCCGGGCTGGAAATCCGGATGGCGCGACTCGATCACCGTTCCCCACGTCCGACCCCGCATGGGCTCGCCCACTTCGATGGGGGGCATATAGGCGTCGATTTCGCTCATCCAGATCCGATGGGTGGGGTCCATCGACAAGAATGCACTCTGCACCAGCAGCTGGCCCTCACCCGGCTCGGGCACAGCAAGCTCGGTCAGCTCCATGTCCTCGGCGGTGATATCGCCCTCCGGCCGAGCCCGCAATATCCACCGCCGGTTTCGCTCGCCACTCACGCTGATCTCCTCGTCATCACCGGCACACCATACGACGTTGTATGTAGCCTCACAGGTCGAACAAGGAGCACCCATGACCGATCAGCGCCAGCAGGAGCACTATCCCGGGTTCGGAGGGACTGTGGGCAAGATCATGGCCACCTCCGAGTCGTGGTGGCCGCCCCGCCCGACTGCCCCCGACGGCGCCCCCAACGTGGTGGTCGTGCTGGCCGACGATCTGGGCTACTCCGATGTGAGCTGTTACGGCTCGGAGATCGCCACCCCGGCCATTGACGAGCTGGCCGCCACCGGGGTCCGCTACACCAACTTCCACGTCACCCCGCTGTGCTCGCCCACCCGGGCGGCGCTGTTGACCGGGCTCAATTCCCATCACGTGGGGGTGGGGTTCGTGGCCAACGCCGACCCCGGCTTTCCCGGTTACGCCAGCGAGCTGCCCCGCAACCAGTCGACGCTGGCCGAGATGCTCAAGGTCAACGGCTACGCCACCATGGCGGTGGGCAAGTGGCACCTGTCCAAAGAAACCGACCTGTCGATCGCCGGCGACAACCACTCGTGGCCGCTTCAGCGGGGCTTCGACCAGTTCTACGGATTCCTCGAGGCCCTCACCAACTTCCACCACCCCCACATGATGTATGAGGGAAACAGCCCCATCGACCTCGCCGAGTATCCCGAGGGCTACTACCTCACCGACGACCTCACCGACCGGGCCTGCCGCATGATCCGAGAGGTCAAGGCCACCGACCCCGACAAGCCGTTCTTCATGTACTACGCCCACGGTGCGGTCCACGCCCCGCTGCACGCCAAGGCCGATGACATCGCCCGCCATCGGGGCAACTACGACAAGGGCTGGGACCAGCTCCGCGAAGAGCGCCTGGCCCGCCAGATCGAACTCGGGGTGGTGCCGCCTGACACCGAGCTTCCGCCCCGGAACTTCGAGCCCGACGAGGACGTGCGGGCCTGGGGCAGCTACTCGGAGGGCGAGCGCCGGGTCATGGCCCGCTACATGGAGGTGTACGCCGCCATGGTGGAGTCGATCGACGACAGCGTGGCCCGCATCCGAGCCGAGCTGGAGGCCATCGGCCAGCTCGACAACACCATCTTCGTGTTCACCAGCGACAACGGCGCATCCCGTGAAGGCCGGGCCCAGGGAACCACTTCGTACTTCACCTACAGCAACCCCGGAGCGATGTCGTCAGCGGAGGTGGGCGAAGAGGAGATGAACGCCCTCGACGCCATCGGCGGCCCCACAACCTGGCCCCACTATCCCCGGGGCTGGGCCATGGCCTGCAATACCCCCTTCCGGCTGTACAAGATCACCTCCTATCGGGGCGGCCATTCGGTTCCGTTCGTGCTGTCGTGGCCGGCCCGCACCGCGGCGAACGGCGGGGAGCTTCGCAACCAGTACACCCACATCATCGACCTGCTGCCCACCCTGTCTGAGCTGTTGGAAGTGGACATCCCCACTAAGCGCCACGGGCTGGCCTCCGAGGCCCCCGACGGGGTGTCGTTCGCCGCCACCTTGGGCGACCCCGATGCCACCTCCGACCACACCGAGCAGTACTACGAGTGCATCGGCCACCGGGCCTATTACCGAGACGGCTGGGCGGCCGCAGCCTTTCATGAGTTCATGACCCCGTTCAGCACCGACCGCTGGGAGCTGTTCAACCTAACCGAAGACCTCAACGAGCGGGTCGACCTGGCCGAGGCCGAGCCCGAGAAGCTGGCCGAGCTGGTGGAGGCCTGGGAGGAGGCCGCCTGGCGCAACCGGGTCTTCCCCCTCGACGAGGGCACCGGGCTGTACCGCCTCCTTCGCCCCGCTGAGCACGACCTGCTTACCCGAGAACTGCGGATCCTGCCCGGCACGCCCACCGTGGAGCGCTACCGGGCTTCTCGGGTCATCGCCGGCGGCAATTTCACCGTCACCGTCGATCTGCACCACCGCCCCGGCGACCAGGGCGTGCTGGTGGCCCACGGCGGACAGGCCTCGGGCTATGTGCTCTACATCGAGCGCGGCGCGCTGCACTTCGAGGTCAACAGCGGCGGCCAGCCGATGGTGTTCGACCCCATGGACCTGCCGGGGGAGTGTCAGCAGATCGTCTTGGATGTCCAAGCCCCCGGCGGCCGCATCTGGAACATCACCGTGAGCGCCGACGGCCGCACCGGCGTCACCGCCACCGACATCCCCCAGATCTACGGCTTCATCCCCTGGGAGGGCATCGACGTAGGCGTCGACCGTCGCTCCCCGGTGTCATGGCAGCTCCACCAGCGCCACGGCTCATTTCCGTACTCCGGCACCATCCACCAAGTGACCTACGTCCCCGGCCCCCCCGCCCCCGACACCGAAGAAGTCCGCCTAGTCGAACTCCGCGAAATCGGAATGGGCTTGGAGTAATAAGTGCTCACGAAACTGTATATAAATAACACACAGTATTGTGTATAAATGAGTCTTGTGCGGTAGGCTGCCGACATCAACCGCTACATCGCCCGCATTGTAGACAGCACCCTGGCCGATGATCTGGGGGAGTGGCCCGCGGTGCTCGTCACAGGGCCGCGTGCGGTGGGCAAGACGACAACCTCACTGCGGCAGTCCGCGTCGGTGCTGCGCCTCGATCGCCCCGAGGAGCGCGGGCTCGTCCTTGACGACCCCGACGCGGCGATCTCTGGCGGGCCCTTTCCGCTGCTGCTCGACGAGTGGCAGCACACACCTGAGGTCTTGGGGGCTGTCAAGCGGGCGGTGGACACAGATCGGCATCCGGGCCGGTTCATCATCACTGGCTCAGCCCGCAACGACCTCATTGCCGGCTCGTGGCCGGGCACGGGCCGATTTCTGGATATCCAGCTCTGGCCGCTGACCGGACGCGAGCGCTTTGGAAGTGCGGATGCATCATCTCTGTTCGACCGCTGGGACACACCAGCCCGCTTTGCTCTGCCCAAGAACCCGCCAGACATTCTGGGGTATCTACAAATAGCTCTAGCCGGAGGGTTTCCAGCCGTAGTAGAGGCCTCAAGTGCCGACAGGCGTTCCCGGTGGATGCGCAGCTACGTCCAGGTGGCGACAACCCGCGATCTCGGTGAATTCGACAGCACCGCGGGCCGCCGTCGCAGTCCGGAGCGGATGCGACGATACATGCAGGCATACGCCCTGCATTCCGCCAGCGTAGTCGCTGACGCAGCTCTAGCCGAGTCCGCCCAGTTAGACCGAAAAACAGCCGCGGGCTATCAGGAGATACTCCGAGTCCTCCGGCTCACCGCCGATGCCCCGGCGTGGCGCTCCAACCGCCTCAAGCGCCTCATTTCAACACCCAAGCGCTATATCACCGATTCGGGATTGACGGCCTGGCTGTCTGGCGTGAACTTCGACACAGCCAAGAAAGACACCGACGCCCGGGGTCGTTTGATAGACACCTATGTGGCGGCCCAACTTCGCGTGGAGGCCGAAGCATCAAATCGACCTGTACAGCTCTACCACCTGCGTTCTGAGCGCGGAGAGCGTGAAATCGATCTGATCGCCGAGTTCGGCTTCAAAGTGGCCGCGTTCGAGGTGAAAACCGGCAGCGCCCCAACCCTGCGAGACGCCCGCCATATCGCCTGGCTGCGTGACCAGCTTCCGCCGGAGCAATTCGCCGGCGGCGTCGTGTTCCACACCGGCCGACACCGCCGACCGCTGGGGGAGGGCATAGAAGCTGTCCCTATCGCAGGTCTCTGGGGCTGACCAATAATCCACCTCAGCAGCTACCTCGCACATTGAACTGTCAGAGACCTCTAAGAGATGGTGCACCGATGGTTGCCGTATTGTGTCGGCGGCAGCCACATGGGGGAACACATGACTGATCAGCGCCAGCAGGAGCATTATCCGGGGTTCGGGGGGAAGATCGGCCGGATTATCGCCACTTCAGAGTCGTGGTGGCCGCCGAAGCCCGCTCCGCCGGCCGGTGCACCCAACGTCGTGATCGTGCTAGCCGACGATCTGGGCTTCTCCGATCTGAGCTGTTACGGCTCTGAGATACCAACTCCGGCTATTGACGCCTTGGCCGCCAGCGGGGTCCGATACACCAACTTCCACGTCACGCCGCTATGCTCGCCGACCCGGGCCGCGCTGTTGACCGGGCTCAACTCCCATCACGCGGGCATGGGATTTGTGGCCAACGCCAACCCCGGCTTTCCCGGCTACGCCGGCGAGCTGCCCCACAACCAGTCGACGCTGGCCGAGATGTTGCGGGACAACGGCTACGCCACCATGGCGGTGGGCAAGTGGCATCTGTGTTTGGAATCCGACCTCTCGGTGGCCGGCGACACGCACTCGTGGCCATTGCAGCGGGGCTTCGACCAGTACTACGGGTTCTTGGAAGCCCTCACCGACTTCCACTTCCCCCATCAGCTGTATGAGGGCAACAACCCCGTCCACGTAGACGAGTATCCCGAGGGCTACTACCTCACCGACGATCTCACCGACCGGGCCTGCCGCATGATCCGCGACGTAAAGACCACCGACCCCGACAAGCCGCTCTTCTTGTACTACGCCCACGGCGCGGTCCACGCCCCGCTGCACGCCAAAGCCGACGACATCGCCCGTCATCGGGGCAACTACGACAAGGGCTGGGACCAGCTACGCGAGGAACGCCTGGCCCGGCAGAAGGAGTTGGGCATCGTCCCGCCCGACGCCCAACTGCCGCCCCGCAACCCCGAGCCCAACGAGGACGTGCGGGCGTGGGACAGCTACTCAGAGGACGAGCGCCAGGTCATGGCCCGCTATATGGAGGTGTACGCCGCCATGGTGGAGTCCATCGACAAGAGCGTGGCCCGTATCCGAGCCGAGTTGGAGGCTCTCGGCCAGCTCGACAACACCATCTTCGTCTTCACCAGCGACAACGGCGCGTCCCGAGAGGGGCGGGCCCAGGGAAGCACCTCGTATTTCACTCACAGCGGCACCGGGGCGAGGCCCTCACCGCCGGTGAGCGAGTTCGAACTTGAGGCCCTCGAGGCCGACGTCATTGGCGGTCCTACCACCTGGCCCCATTATCCCCGGGGCTGGGCCATGGCCTGCAATACCCCCTTCCGGCTGTACAAGATCACCGCTCACCGGGGCGGCCACTCGGTGCCCATGGTGCTGTCGTGGCCGGCCCGCACCGAGGCGATCGGCGGAGAGCTGCGCCCCCAGTACACCCACATCACCGATCTCATGCCCACCCTGGCCGACCTGCTCGGCCTCAACGTCCCCACCGAGCGCCACGGGCAGGCTTCCGACGCTCCCGACGGGGTGTCGTTTGCCGCCACCCTGGATGATCCCAGCGCCCCCTCCGATCACACCGAGCAGTACATCGAGTGCATCGGCCACCGGGGTATCTATCTAGACGGCTGGTCGGCGGCCATTTTCCACGAGCATCACACCCCGTTCAGCTCCGATCGCTGGGAGCTGTTCAACCTGGCTGACGATTTCAACGAGCGAAACGACCTGGCCGACGCCGAGCCCGAGAAGCTGGACGAGCTGGTGCAGGCCTGGGAGGAGGCCGCCTGGCGCAACCGGGTTTTCCCGCTCGACGAGGCCTCTGGGCTGTTCCGCACGTTGAAGCCCCCCGAACACGCCAAGCTCACCCGCGAACTGCGGATTCTCCCCGGATCGCCCACCGTGGAGCGATTGCGGTCGTCCCGGCTCATCGCTGGCGGCAACTTCACCGTGACCGTCGACCTGCACCACCGCCTCGGCGACCAGGGCGTGTTGGTGGCCCACGGCAGCCAGGCGTCGGGCTATGTGCTCTACATCGAGAACGACGCCTTGTGTTTCGTGGTCAACAGCTCTGGTCGGTACCTGACCGCCGATCCCGTCGCCCTGTCGGGGGAGTGCCAGCAGATAGTGCTCGACGTCCAAGCCCCCGGCGGGCGCATCTGGAACGCCTCAGTGGGCGCCCACGGCCGGGGCGGATCCACTCTCTCCGACATCCCTCAGATGATCGGCTTTTTGCCCTGGCAGGGCATCGACGTCGGCATCAACCGGCGCTCCCCGGTCTCGTGGGACATCTACCAGCGCCACGGCACCTTCCCCTACACCGGCACCCTCCACCAGGTGACCTACACCCCCGGTCCCCCCGCCCCCGACGCCGACGAAGTCCTCCTAGAAGAGTTCCGCGAATTCGGCATGGCGCTGGAGTAGCTACGCCCGGTATTCGGCCGCTTCCAGCTCCTTCAACATCTCAAACCGCTCCCGCAGCTCGCCTCGCCGACTGCGGTCGTTGGCCAGGTTCACCAGCTCGTGCGGGTCGTCGTCGTGGTCGTACCACTCGTGGTCGTGGTCGTCGAAGTCGGCGTCGGGCCCGAACAGCATTGAGTCGCCCAGAGACACCCCGAGGTTGCTGACCCCGCCGCCGATGCCGTAGTAGCGGCAGTACTTGTGGCGGCCGTCGAACACCCCTGAGGACGCGTAGCGCACCTTCTCCACCCCCAAGTACCACGGCCACCGCTGGGCGAACAGGATGTGATCGCGGATCTGCGCCGACTGGTCGTCGAACAGCGGGCTCAGGCTCTGGCCGGGCAGATCGGAGGCGTCCACCTCGGCCAACTCCAAGATGGTGGCCGCCAAATCGGTGTGGCTGGTGAGCGACTCGGTGGCCGTGCCTTCGGCGGTAAGCCCCGGTGCCGACAGGTACAGCGGGATCCGCATGGTCTCCTCGTAGTTCCACGGCCCCTTGGACCGCAGCCCGTGCGAGCCGCACTGGTCGCCGTGGTCGGAGGTGAACACCACCACGGTGTTGTCCCACTGGTCGATGTCGTCCAGCGCGGCCAAGATCACCGCCAGGCACTGGTCGCTGAGCTGGTGGAGCTTCACGTAGTAGTCGAGCTGGCGCAGCCAGATGTCGCGGTCGCCGGGGTCCATCGGCCCCGGGGTGCTGTTGCGCTCCATCTCCAGCAGCCACCGGCGGTGCACCTCGGGCTTGGTGTGCAGGTCGTCGTCGAAGTTCTCGGGCAACTCGGTACACCACCGCTCGATCTCATAGTCGAAGGCCGGCAGATTGGTGGCCCGACCCCACTTGCGCCGGTTCAGCTTTTCCCGGCTCTGGGCCACATAGTCGGGCTCTTGTTCCCAGAACCAGGGCTGGTCGAGTGGGAACCACATGATGTCGTGGGGGTTCACCAGCCCCACCGTCAAGAACCAGGGCTGGGTGGAATCCCGCTGGTCTCGCAACCAGGCGGCCGAATCGGCCGCGATGGGCTCGTCGAACTCGGTGCCGCTGCCCGGCAGCCCCCAAAAGGCCATGTCGTTGCCGGTCCAATCCGAGAAGCCGTAGGCCTCCATGTCGGGCTCGGCTGAGGCTTCGAGGTGCCATTTGCCCTTGTAGGCGGTGCGGTAGCCGGCCTCTCGCAGCCGGGTGCCCAGGGTGGGGATGTCGGTGGAAAGCTGGGTGTTGTTGGGATAGCTGGAGTTCTCGGTCACCCCGTGCTCGTCCATGTGCAGCCCCGTGAACAGCGTGGCCCGAGACGGCGAACAAGGCGAGGTGTGGGTGTAATGGCGGCGGAACTCCAGCGACTGTTCCAACAAGCGCTGGCGGGCCGGCAGCGGCACTCCCGGCGGCAGCCAGTCGCGCTGGCGCTCCTGATCAGAGACCAGCAGCAGAATGTTGGGAGGCTTCATTTCCGACATTGCCGGGAGCGTAGCGGCGCCATTGCCCGAGTTTCTTGCGCTTCCGAACATTTAGTGGTGAACTAACGGCCTGAACTTTGCGTAGCCGCGCGTGTCCGAGGGGGATACATGAAACGTTCTTGGCTCTTTTCACTTCTTGCCATCTTGTTGGCTTTCTCGCTGGTTGCCACCGCCTGTGGCAATGACGATGACGACCCCGGCGCCAGCGACACCCCGTCGGCCCCGGCGGACGGCTCCGACGATGGAGCTTCAGATGATTCAGGCGACGACATGGCGGACGGCTCCGACGATGGAGCTTCAGATGATTCTGGCGACGACATGGCGGACGGCTCCGACGATGGAGCTGCGGACGAGCCCGGCGATGGCCCGGCCGATGACGCCGTTGTCATAGAGGAGATCGGCCCGCCCGAGGACACCGTGGTCACGGTGTGCGATGCGCCGTCGTTCACCCAGATCTACGCCAAGGTGATGGCCAATCAGGGCTTTGCCGAGAACAGGGGATTCGAGATCGACTTCGTGGCCTGCCACTCCGGTCCGGCCCAGGCCGCATCGCTGGTCTCCGGCCAGGTTGATATCGCCCTGAACACCCCCGACAACATGCTGGGCATCCGCAACGCCGATTTCGACGTGGTGATGTTCGCCCAGGTCGTCGACAACCACTTCTTCGACATCGTGGTGTCCAACAACTTCGGCGAGATCGACTGTCCGCAGGGTGACTGGGAGTGCGTCATGGCTGTGCTCGACGGCACCCGCGTAGGCGTGGTGGCCCGAGGCGCCGCCGCCGAGCAGATCGCCCGCCAGCTCTTGGACTCCGCCGGGTTCGACCCCGACGACACCACCTACATCGCCACCGGGTTGGCCGGCACGACGCTGGCCGCGCTGGATTCCGACGAGGTGGACTGGGCGATCACGTTTGAGCCCGGCTTGAGTCGGGCCGAACTCGATGACATCGGCTACGCACCGTTCCGGCTGCGGGGCGGCGATGGTCCGACCGAGTTGGACTGGCCGTCCGCGGTGATGATCACCGCCCGCTCCTATTGGGATGCCAATCCCAATACCGTTTTGAATTACCGGGCGGCGATCCTCGAATCCATGGCGTGGTTGCGCGATCCCGCCAACCAGGACGCGGTCCTGGAGGAGCTGGACGCCCACCTGGGCCTCGAACCCGACGTCGCCCAGTACATATTCGACAGCAATATCGGCTCGATGACCGTCACCGCAGAGCTCAACCCTGTGCGGATCACCAACAACGTCAACTACGCCGTTGGCCGAGGCATCCTCTCCGAAGCCCAGGCATTCGGTGAATTCGCAGTAGGCCCCGGCATCGACGTGATCTTGCCGGAGGCCCTCGTGCCGGAGGCGACCAATGTTGGGATATGCACAGCCGCTTCCTTCAACGGCATGGTCGCCCACATCTCGGTAATCAAGGGCTTCTTGGGGGAGCGCGGGGTGGAAGGCGAGTTCATCCAGTGTCCCTCTGGTCCCGCCAATGCCGCCGCGCTGATCGCCGGAGAGGTCCAGTTTGTCATCAACACCCCCGACAACATGCTGGGGATCCGCAACGCCGGCTTCGACGTTGTGATGTTCCAGCAGTTGGCCGACAAGCACTTCTTCGACATCCTGATCAGCAACAACTTCGGCCAGATCGACTGTGAGCAGGGCGACTGGCAGTGCACCATGGAGGCGCTTGAGGGCACCCGAGTGGGCGTGGTAGCCCGAGGCGCGGCGGCTGAGCAGATCGCCCGCCAGCTCATTGACTCCGCTGGACTCGATCCCGATGGCGCCACCTACATCGCCACCGGCCTGTCGGGCACCACACTGGCGGCGCTGTCGTCCGGTGAGGTGGACTGGGCCATCACCTTCGAGCCCGGTCTGAGCCAGGCGGTAGTTGATGGAATCGCATACGCCCCATTTGCCCTGCGGGGCGGGGACGGACCGAACGAGTTGAACTGGCCGTCGTTGGTAAACACCACCTCTCGCGAGTTCTTCGACAACAACCCCAACACAGTGGCCATCTACGCGCAGACGATGCGCAACACCATGGACTGGATACGCAATCCAGCCAACCGTGCTGAGGTGTTGGAGGTAATGGATGACTTCCTTGGCGTGCAGGGTGAGCTGGCCGAGGCCATCCTCGACAACAGCGTCGGGATCTTCTCGCTCAACGGTGCCCTTCAGCCCGCCCGGCTCCAGAACAACGTGGACTACGCGGTTGGACGAGGCATCCTCGAAGAGGCCCAAGACTTCAGCGAGTTCGCGGTTTCCCCGTAGCCAACTCTTCTTCCGGTCGGGCGGCTGTTCAGGTCGTCCGATCGGAGGGGCTGGCTAAGGTATCCAGATGGTGGCGTTGTGAGCCCAGCAGTCGAACTGAAGGACGTCACCCTCATCTTCGGGGGCGATCACCCCAAAGACGAACCGGTTCTCGCCATCCAAGACATCAACCTCTCCATCCCGGCTGGCCAGTTCGTGGCCGTGGTCGGGCCGAGCGGGTGCGGCAAGACCACCATCTTGAACATGCTGGCCGGGATCCTCAACGCCACCCGGGGATCGGTCATTCGCCACGGCGAAGAGGTCGACGGCCCCAGCGACGACATCGGCTACATGCTGGCCCGCTCGGGGCTGAGCCCGTGGCGCACCGCCCGCCGCAACGTCGAACTCGGCCTTGAGTTCCGGGGCGTGCCCCGCAGCGAGAGGCGTGAGCGGGCCATGGAGTTGCTGGCCAAGCTCCGCCTGGAGGGCTTTGCCGACTCTTTCCCCTCCCAGCTCAGCCAGGGCATGCGCCAGCGGGTGGCCATCGCCCGCACCCTGGCCATCGACCCCGATTTGTGGCTCATGGACGAGCCCTTCGGCGCTCTCGACGCCCAAACCCGGCTCACCGTCCAGGCCGAGTTTTTGGATCTTTGGTACGAGACCCACAAGACGGTCATATTCGTGACCCACGACCTAGAGGAGGCCGTGCTGCTGGCCGACCGGGTGGTGGTCATGACCGCCCGCCCCGGCCGCATCAAGTCGGACACCATCGTCGATCTGGCCCGACCCCGGGTGATCGACGAGCTCCGCTTCGACCCGGTCTTCCGGGAGACCGAGCACAAGATCTGGGAGGAGTTGCGCGGTGAGATCGTCTGACGTCGACGAGCCCAGGGAAGCCGACATGGCCGACCAGATCAGATTGGCCGACGCGCTCAGCCAAGACGAGGTGGAGGCGCTGATCCCTCACGAGCCCATGTGGAAGTACCGCTTGCGCCGCCTCGACATCCCGGTTCAGATCTTGCGGATCGCCATCCTGTTCGGGATCTGGGCGCTGTGGCACTACGAAGTCGTGTGGAACGGCTGGGACGCGTTCTCGGTCTTCGGCATCCAACCGTTTCCCGACGTACCCGAGACGTTCCGAGCCAGCCCTGGCGAGACCTGGGAATATTTCACCGAGATCTACCACGAGAAGCTCTTCTGGCAGGATCTTTGGGTCACGGTGAAGGAGGCGTTGTTCGGCTTCGCCATCGGGTCAATTCTTGGGCTCCTCGTTGGCATAGTTCTCGGGCGCTTCCGGAGAGCATCCAAAGCAGTGGGGCCCTTCATCGTCATCATCAACGCCATGCCCAAGATCGCCTTCTTGCCGCTGATCCTGATCGTGTACGGCGTGGGCGAGACCTCCAAGGTCGTGCTGGCCGTGATCATCGTGTTCTTCATCGTGCAGGTGCCCACCCAGGCCGCGGTGGCGCTAGTCGATCCCGACCTCGAAATGGTGGCCCGCACCATGGGCGCGTCCCAGCGCCAGTTGTTCACCAAGGTCACACTGCCCGGCATCACCCCGGCGGTGTTCGGCGCGCTGCGGCTGTCGGCGGTCATCTCGGTTCTGGCGGTGGTGTTCGGCGAGATCTTCTCCGCCCGCCGGGGCCTCGGCCAACGCCTCATCACCGCAGCCAACCAGCTGTCCTACGGCGACACCTTCGCCATTGTGTTCATCCTGGCCCTGATCGCGCTCATAATGAACGGCGGAATCGGCTTCGCCGAGCGCAAAGCCCTCCGCTGGCAAACCTCCCACCAAGGCGGCCAAGTAATCTCGCTGTAGGGCCCCTCGGCCTATTCGGTGAGACCCTCAGGCAGCTTCGGCTGGCGGGTCGATTTCCAGCCTTGCCTCAATTCGGGCCAGTCGCTCCCCATGGGATTGGAGTTCGCCGGACAGGCCGTCAACTTTCGACTCGAGACGGTCGAACCTGGAGTTCATAGTCGAGTTCATCGTCCGCATGAACAGGATCAACACAGAGACGAACCCGGTGCCCAAGACTCCGATGAGCGTCGCGATAGCAGCTTGCATGATCTTTCCTCTACCATTACAGGTTACGGGGGAAGATTCTTCAACAGCCTACCTCTGCCTCCGTTCGCCAACAACCGATTCGCCGCACGGTCCACCGCCCGCCAATTCGGCGAGACGGGCGAGGTCGCCGGAGTCGAGCATCCCGATCACGGCGTAGACCGGCTTGCCAGGGCCGGTGACCGCTAGGAGCGCTCGCTGGCCGGAGCTGTTGGCGGCTGGACGGTCGGTGGTCAACAGCACCAGCGGGATGGCAACGCCGGACGAATGCAACACTGAAGCTTTGCCCACTGCCTTCCACAGCGTGTCAGTGCGGCGCAACCCAGGACGCTGGGTGACGGTGAAGGCGCCCGAGACATCGAATAGCCAACTGTTGCCCTGCTGGTCGATGGCCTCAAAGTTCACCTCCACGCCGCAGGAGAACTTGACCTTCTCCCGGATATTGCGGAATCCACTCTGCTCGAGAACAACTCGGGCCATTTCCTGGGCCTTGCGGCCTTGTTGTCCGGCCCGAACCTGGAAGTCTTCGCTCCACTCTGGCTCGGAGCTGTTGGCCGACGGAGCGACGATGACGCGCCACCGCGGCTTTTCTGTGGGCTGTTCGAGCCGGTACCGCTCGTCGGCGATGCGCTGTTCGGCCAAGGCTATGTATTCAGCGTCGGTGTCGAAGCCGACATAGTGGCGTCCGGTGCGGACTGCGGCCACCGCAGTGGTCCCCGCGCCCATGAACGGGTCGAGCACCAGATCACCCCGATAGGTGTAGAGGTCGATCAGCCGCTGGGGCAACTCCACCGGGAACGGCGCAGGATGGCCCACCCGGGTAGCCGACTCGGTGGGTATCTCCCATACGTCGGTAGTGGCCTCCATGAACTCATCCACATGGGCCGTACCCTCTGACGGCAGCCCCCGCTCGGAACGCTCGGCCGCGGGCACCGCCCGGTCGAAGCGCCCTTTTGAGGCGATGACGACTCTCTCGGTGAGGTCTCGCAACACCGGGTTGCCTGGTCGCTGGAAGCTGCCCCATGCGCAGCTCCCTCCCGCGCCACGGGCCTTTTGCCAAATCACCTCACCCCTCAGCAACAGCCCCAGGCGATCTTGGAGTATGGCAATCACATCTGCCGACAAGGAGCGATACGGGCGGCGCCCCAGGTTGGCCACGTTCACCGCGATGCGCCCACCGGGCTCCAGTTTGCGCACGCACTGGGCAAATACCTCTTCGAGCATGGTGAGGAAGTCCAAGTAATCGGCGGGAATGTGGCCCTTGCCCACTGCCTCCTCGTACTCCTTGCCCACAAAATAGGGCGGGGAGGTCACCACCAGCGCCACTGAGCTGTCAGCCACCTGCCCAAACACGTCCATTTTGCGGGCGTCGCCCACCCAAAGCTGGTCCACGCAGGCTGGGGGGGAAACCTCATCATCCTCACTGATTTCCGGCACCGGAAACCGGTTGTAGAACGCGGAGGCATCATGGCCCTCGCGTCGTCCTACCCCGAAACTAGAAGTGGCCGTTGGTTGCCGACGCCGCGCAGACTCCATCCCGTTCAAATTACATTGTGGTGATGACAGTTTGACGGAGATACGCTCGGTCAAGCGCCGTCGCTATTGAGAAGTGTCAGGCTTGGAGTCCCGCGCTTCGGCTCGGCCTTCTAAGCGGCCCACCCTCCGGCACAGGTCCATCACGACATCGGTGAGCTTGTCCAGCCGGTTGTGGACTTGCTTGAAGCCGTCGTTCATCTCATTGCGGATCTGGGCGTTGCCGTCGTTCATCTCATTGCGGATCTGGGCGTTGCCGTCGTTCATCTCTTTGCGGATCTGGGCGTTGTTTTCGTTCATGTCCTTCCGAATCTGAGCGTCGTCGGCGCGGCGGCCGCGGTCGAGGTAGAGCATCAGGGTGATGATGATCCCCAGCATGGCGAGAATGGCTTGTTCCACAAGTCCTCCTCAGAGGGCTCTATGCACGGGGGAAGCAGAGGCCAGCATAGCACCCGGCAAGTTCTACCGGGCCTGGCCGGCACGGCTCAAACTGATCTGCCATCAGTTCTGGCCGGGCCAGTACTGATCTGCTTGCAGGCGGGGGCGCGCGTCGAGGGAATCTGTCATCGACCCCCCCTAGGATTGCGACATGAGAACCGATGACTACATCTGGACCCTCGCCTCAGCGGTCGGCGCTTCGAGCGCCTCGGTCTACTCGTTTGAGATGCCGGGAAATGCGTCATGAGCGCTTCGGAGCTGTTGTGGCCACCACCAAGCAGCGAGGTCTGTGAAGATGGGATGATTGCATTCACCTGGGAGTTCGACCCAGACACCGGTGCCCGGATTGCTGCGGAGCTTTCGGCGAAAGAGGAAGAACTGTGGCGCAACGAAGACCCCAGTGCCCCGCGCACACCACAACAGCGAAGGGCCGATGCCTTGGTGGAGCTGATCCTGGAATCATGCGAAGACGAGGATGATTTGGCCAGTTAGCGGGGAACGCTCAAGCCTCTTTGCGCCGGTGGCTATTGGGCGGGCTTGGGGAGAGTCGGGGGGTGTTCGATGCGGTGGCGAAGGGCAGCCAATTCGGCTTCGGCCTTTTGGGCTCGGGCTTCGGCGGCGTCGGCTCGGGCGGCTTCATCCTCGTGGTCTCGAAGCCAGGTGGTGGTAGCGGGGTGGTAGAGGCGCAGTTTGGGAGGGGCCCAGCACAGGTCCAGGCCGAGTACGTCGCTGTGGGCTCGTAGTTGAACGCCGTCGCCGATGGCCGATTCGACAGAAACTTGGATGGGCTCCCATTGGCTCTCTTGCCAGCGTTCGCCGGCCAGCGGGGTGCCGAGGAAGTCGCCGCCGGTGGGGTCGAAGCGCCAGTATTCGGTGACACCCAAGTCGGCGAACTTGGGCGGCTTGGCGCGCAGGTCCACCTTGTATGTGTTGGGCGAGGCAATCTCCAGCGCGAAGCAGGGGACGGCGCCTGCTTCCCACACCTTGTAGGTGGAATTGTTCTCCACTGCGGGAATGTTCACGCCGAATGCCACGGCAATGTCAGGTGCCACTACGACGCGAGGGTCGCCCTGCCGGTAGTAGATGTTGATGTCGCAGCACACCCAGGCGTTGGGATGGTGTTCGGACACCCAGCTTCTCAGAGCGACGGCCAGCTCGATTCGTCGGCGCATTTGCATGTCGCCTTCGGGCACCTGTGGTCCCTCCGGATAGTAGACCTCAGCTCCCGGTTGGCGATCCGCCAACATGCTCATCGGAGCGACTTTCTGAACACGAAGCAGATACTATCATTCCTTGTCACTTGGCACTTTCAAATTCACATGAAAACATATGAAATAAATGCAGATCTGCCTACTTGGCTCAGGCAAAGGCAGTCATACTCACCGCTGCGATGGCGGACAGCCGCGTCAACAGGCTTGGGAGCGCCAGCGGCCGTTGCGGTGCTCTAGTTCTAGGGGGAGGCCGAAGCAGGCTGACAGGGATTCGGAGGTCAGCACCTCTTCTAGGGGGCCTTGGGCCAGAACCCGGCCGTTGCGCAGCAGCAGCCCATGGGTGAATCCGGCGGGGATCTCCTCGGTGCGGTGGGTGACCATCGCCAGGGGAGGGGCGGCGGGGTCGGTCGCCAGCTTGGTGAGGTCGGCCACCAGCATCTCCCGGCCGCCTAAATCAAGGGTGGAGGCGGGCTCGTCCAGCAGAACCAGGCCGGGATCGGTCATCAGGCTGCGGGCGATCTGTACCCGCTGGCGCTCGCCCGACGACAGGGTGGCGATGGTGCGGTCGCCCATGCCAGCCGCACCCACCTGCTCCAGCAGCTTTTCGGCCCGCTCTCGGTCGTCATCGGAGTAGTCGTGCCACCACGGTTCCAGTGCGCCGTGACGGGCGGTCATCACCGCGTCGACCGCCCTCAGATGGGGCCGCAGCATCTGGGCCAGCGCGGGCGACACGAAGCCCACCCGGTGCCGCAGCCGGCGCACATCCATCTGGCCCAATCGCTGGCCCAGCACCTCCACCGTGCCGGTGGTGGGATGCTCGTAGAGTGCGGCGATCCGCAACAGCGTGGTCTTGCCGCTGCCGTTGGCCCCCAGCACCACCCACCGCTGGTCCTGGGCCACCTCCCAGTTGACGTCGGCCAGGATGGACCGCTCATCGCGGGTAAAACCCACGTCGGCCATCCGCAGCGCTAGCCCCCTGGACATCGCTCTCAGTTGGTGTGGGCCATCCAGGTGGCGTACATACCGGCGTAGTGACCGCCCATAGCCACCAGCTCGTCGTGGGTACCGATCTCGGTGATCCGGCCGTCCTCCACTACCGCGATCCGGTCGGCCCGCATGGCGGTGGCCAGCCGGTGGGCGATGATGATGGCCGTCCGCCCCTCAAGTACCACATCCAGGGCAGCCTCGATCTTGGACTCCGACCGCAAGTCCAGATTGGACGTGGCCTCGTCCAGCACCAGCACCCGGGGCCGGGCCAGAAACGCCCGGGCCAGCGCCAGAAGCTGCCGCTCACCGGCCGACAAAGACGCCCCTCGCTCGTGGACTTGAGAATTCACGTCGTCGGGCAGCCGCTCCAGCAGCTCGGTCAACCCGACCACCCGGCAAGCCTCCAGCACCTCGGCCATCGACGCCTCAGGCCGGGCGAAGGCCACGTTGTCCCGAATCGATCCGTAGAACAAGAACGGCTCCTGGGGCACCACCCCAAGCTGGCGGCGCAGCGATGCCAGCGTCACTGCCCGCAGGTCACAACCGTCGATGCACACCGTTCCCTGCTGAGGGTCGTAAAACCGCGCGATCAATTTGGCCACGGTGGATTTGCCCGCCCCGGTGGGCCCGACCACGGCCAGGCTCTCGCCCGGTGCCAGCCTCAGGCTCACGTCGTGCAGCACCGGCGTGTCGTCGTTGTAGCCGAAGCTCACCCGGTCGAAGGTGATCTCCCCTTCGATTGGGGGCAGGTCCACCGCATCGGAGGCCTCGGCCACTGAGGGCTCGTTCTCCAGCACCTCGCGCAGCTTCCTAGCCGAAGCCTGCCCCTGCTGGTAACCGTTGTAGAGCTGAACAAGCTGCTGGATGGGGGCGAAGAAGAACGTCAGGTAGAGCACAAAGGCGGTCAGCTCGCCGGGGGTGAGGCTGCCGTTGATCACCATGGTCCCGCCGATCACCAGCAAGATGGCCTGGCCGATAATCACAATGGCCTCAGTGGTGGGCGCGTATATGGACGCCGCCCGGACACCGGCCAAGTTGGCGTCCTTGTGCCGCCCCACCACGTTGGTGTGGTGGACCACGTTGTGGCGTCGGCGATTGTGGGCGGTGATGACCCTGATGCCCGACAGGCTCTCCTGCAAATCGGCCAACACCTCGGCGATGCGGTCCCGAACCAGCCCGTAGTACAGGTCGGACACCTTCCGGAACCAGATGCTGAGCAGGAATGTGGCCGGCACCACGATGACCAAGGTCAGCACGGCCAAGAGCGGGTTCAGATAGAACAGCACGGCGGTGATCACGGTGAGCACCAGCCCCTGCACGGCGAAGTTCACCATGCCCTCTTGGAACAGCACGGTTAGCGCCTCGATGTCGCTGGTCATTCGGGTCATCAGCACGCCCGCCTTCTCCTTGGTGAAGAAGTCCAGCGACAGGCGCTGGTAGTGGGAGAACACCCGCATGCGCAGGCCGTACATGAGCCGTTCGCCCAGCTTGCCGGTGTAGCGGATGCGCAGAGACGAGCTGAAGGCGTGGGCCACCACCGTGCTCAAGAACACCGCGGCCACTATCAGCAGCACCCGCAGGTTGCCGGAGCTGACGCCGTGGTCGATGCCCAGCTGGGCCAGCAGCGGGCCCGACTGCATCATCGCCGACTCGACCACCACCAAGAACAGCGCCACCGCCAGTTGCCGGCGGTGGGGCCACAGAAGGGTGCGCAGGGTCAGCGGCGGATCGGGGGGCTGGCGGTGGCTGAAGTCCACCTCCACCGGGGGATACTCGGGCTCGGTGCGCAGCACCTCTTCGACCTGAACCCGCAGGTTGCCGGGCACCCCGGCATGGGGCAGGCCGGCGTCGCGAGCCGCGCTCTGGGCCTGGGGCCCGCCGAAGTAGCCGCCCCAGCCCATCAGCCGCCGCCCCCGAAGGTCCAGGGGGCGTCGCCGCTCTTGGGGAACCCGGGCAAATTGCTGTCGAGCCCTTGGCCGACCTTGCCGTCGCCATTGCCCGACGCTCCGCCCGACCCGTCAACAGAATCGTCGTCGCTGTGGCGGGCCAGGATCTCCACGTAATGAGGATCGGTGGCCAGCAGATCGGCGTGGGTGCCCACATTGGCCACCCGGCCCTGGTCCAGCACCACCACCCTCTCCGCGAGGCTGATGGTGGACAGGCGGTGGGCGATGATGATGGTGGTGCGGTTGTCCATGAGCCCTTGCAGCGCCTGGTGGATGGCCTCCTCCACGGTCACGTCGATGGCGCTGGTGGCGTCGTCCAGTACCAGCACCTTGGGGTTGGCCAAAAGCGTCCTGGCGATGGCGATGCGCTGGCGCTGGCCACCCGACAGGGTGTAGCCCCGCTCGCCCACCACTGAGTCGTAGCCGTCGGCCAGCTCGCAGATGAACCCGTGGGCCTGAGCCGCGGTGGCCGCGGCCACCACATCGGCGCGAGAGGCGGTCGGGCGGGCGTAGGCGATGTTGTCGTGGACCGACGCCGAGAACAAGAACGGCTCGTCCAGCACCAGCCCCACGGTGTGGCGCAGGCTGCGCAGGGTCACGTCCCGCACGTCGGTGCCGTCGATGCTGACCGAGCCGCCGTCAACGTCGTAGAACCGGTCCAGCAGTCGGGCCACCGTCGACTTGCCGCTTCCCGTACTGCCCACAATCGCCACCCGCTCGCCGGGTTCGATGTGCAAGCTGAAGCCGTCCAGCACGGGGGTCTCGGGGTTGTAGCCGAAGCGGACGTCCTCGAAGTCCACCTGGCCTCGGGGCTCGACGATGTCCACCGCGGTGGGGGAGTCGATGATCTCGGGCACCTCGTCGAGGATCTCGTAGATCCGCTGGGCGGCGGCCCCGGCCCGCTGGCCCTGCATCAGCACGAACCCCGCCATGCGGAAGGGCACCTGAAGCATGATCACATAGGCACTGAAGGCCAGCAGCGTACCGATCGAAACCACGCCCTCGATGGCCAGCCAGCCGCCGTAGAGCACCACCATGGCGGTGCCCAGCCGGGGAAGCGACTCGATGATGGGGTTCCAGCGAGACCGGCTGTTGGCGATCTCCACGTTGGTCCACTGGATTCGCTGCGCCGACCGGCCCAGCAAGGCGATCTGGCGCTTCTCGGCCGCGAACGACTTCACCACTCGGGTGCCGTTGACGTTCTCGTCCACGATGGTGGCCAAATCGGCCATGCGGGCCTGAGTCACCCACGACAGCGGAAACACCTGATTGCGGAACTTGAGGCCGAACCAGTACACCCCGGGCAAAGGGGCCAGCGCCACCAGCGCCAGCCAGGGGTGGATGTAGACCATGAACCCCAGCGCCATCACAAACATCAGCAAGTTCATGCTGATGAGCGGCCCGAAGGCCAAAAGGAGCTGCACCGATCGGATATCGCTGTTGGCCCGGGAGATGACCTGGCCCGATTGGGTGCGGTCGTAGTAGGAGAACGACAGCCGGGTGAGGTGCTCATACATGATGGCCCGCAGATCGGTCTCCACGTTCCAGCCCAGCTTGAACAGATAAAACCGGTACACCCCGCCGAAAATCAGCCGTCCGACGCCGAACACCGCAATGAGCACCGCCACGATCCACAGTGCCCGGCGATCCCCGGTGATGGCCGCGTCCACCGCCGAGCGGCCTGCCGCGGGCACGGCCACTTGAGTGGCCAGCGCGAACACGCCGGTGATCACGCCGATCACCAGGGTCCGCCGGTGGGCCCGCACCAGCGGCAACAGCCGCTTCATCCAGCCCTTGGTCTGGTCGGGGTCGATCCCTACTGTCGGTGGGGCGTAATCGGCCCTTACCGCGACCGGCTCGAATTCGGGAGTGCCGACTGGTCCGACGTCAACCGCGGTCACTGTTGAGCCACCTGTCCTCCCCGAGCCAGGGTGAGCGCCTCGTTCCAGAGCGCCAGCCCCTTCAGGGCCTGGTAGGCCTGGTCTGCATCGAGGTGGTCGGCGATTCCGGAGATCCGCTCGGCCACCGCGGCATCGGCTGTGGCCAAGACCTGCCGCCCGGCTTCGGTCAGCTCGTGGGCCACTTTCCGGCGATCGGATGGGTCGCCCTGGCGATGGAGCAAGCCCCGCTTCTCCAGCCCGTCGGCCAGGGCGGTAACGCTGGGCCGGCTTACCGCCAGCCTCCCGGCCACAGCCGAAGCAGCGGCGTTTCCCTCCGATAGGAACAGCAGCAAGCGATACTGTGAGGGTGACAAGTCCAAGTCGCCCAACGCCAGCGCCACCTGTCGGGCCAGGCGCGTCGCAGCCTGAGCCGCCTCGAGCGCGACTGAGGTTGGGGATTGTTTGAGACTCACATGGTTAGTTTCTCTAAAGATTGTGATTACTGGCAAGCCATGACCAGGAAAAACGGTCGCTGATGGACTGGACCACCGCTTTGGGCCTGGTGGCCGCCGCGCTGTTGATTGCGGCCAACGCATTGTTCGTGGCGGTCGAGTTCGCCTTGGTGGCAGTGGATCGAATTCGGATCGAGCGATTGGCCGCCGAGGGCAAAAGAGCGGCCCGCACTGCGTTGTCGTTGCTCAAAACCCTGTCCTTTCAGCTTTCTGGCGCGCAATTCGGCATCACTGTCACCTCCTTGGCGTTGGGCTTCATCGCTCGACCGTCCATAGCCGCCGCGTTGGAGCCGGCAGCCGACCGCATTGCCGGAGGTGCCGCCGAAGGCCTGTCCATCGCCGCCGCGCTGGCCATCGCAGTGGTGGTCCAGATGGTGCTCGGGGAGCTGGTTCCCAAAACCCTGGCCATAGCCCGTCCGCTGCCCACCTCCATGCGCCTAGCCGCTCCCATGAAGGGCTTCGACGCCGTGGCCGGGCCGTTCATACGCCTGCTCGACGGCTCGGCCAATTGGGTGGTGACCCGATTGGGCATCGAGCCCACCGAAGAGCTCAGCGAGGCCCGCTCCCGCGAGGAACTGGCCTGGCTGATCCGGTCTTCGGGGCGAGAGGGATCGATGCGGCCGACAAGGGCCCGCCTGTTGACCCGGGCAGTCCGCTTCGCCGAGCGAGACGCCGCCGATGTGTTGGTGCCCCGCGTGTCGGTCAGCACCATCGAGCGCCATCAGTCGGTGGCCGATCTGGTGTCGTTGTCGAGTGAGACCGGGTTCTCCCGCTTCCCGGTGATCGCCGCCGACATCGACGACGTGGTGGGGGTGGCCCTGGTCAAAAATGTGTACCAGGTGCCCTCCGAGAGATGGGCCGACACCCCCGTGGCCGAGATCATGCGGGCACCGCTCATTGTGCCCGAGACCCGGGATCTGCGCTCTTTGCTGCTCGACATGAGATCCCAGCGCAGTCCCTTGGCCGTGGTCATGGACGAGCACGGCGGCACCGCGGGCATCGTCACCCAAGAGGATCTGGTGGAGGAGATCGTGGGCGAGATAGCCGATGAGCACGACGACACCGAGCCCCCGGCGGTGGCCCGCGATGCCGGGGAGCTGTTGGTGCAAGCCGGGATCCACCCCGATGAGCTGGAGGACATGACCGGGCTGCGGGTGCCTGACGGCGATTACGAGACCCTGGCCGGCTTCATCTTGGACCACCTCCAGCGCATCCCCTCCGCCGGCGAGGTGTTCCGCTTCCAGGGCTGGGAGTTCCAAATCGAGTCGGTCGACCGGCACCGCGTCGACGCAGTTCGCCTGCGCCCGGTGGCCTCAAGCCATCCCTCCCGTCACGATCGAGCGGGCCGATGACCGGGCTTTACATCGCGATCGCCGTGGTGCTGCTGGTGGCCAACGCCGGGTTCGTGGCCGTGGAGTTCGCGCTTATCGCCGCTCGGCGATCCCGCCTGGAGCCGCTGGCCGAGGCCGGCAATCGCCGGGCCCGGATGGCGTTGGCGGCCATGAGCGACATCAATCGCCAGTTGGCCGGTGCCCAGCTCGGCATCACCATGGCGTCGCTGGGGCTGGGCTTCGTGGCCGAGCCGGCGGTGGCCCGCCTCATCGAGCGGGCGGTGGAGTCGTTTGTCCATCTGCCCTCCGGGGCGCTGCACACCATCTCGTTCGCGGTGTCGCTGACTTTGGTGGTCTACCTGCACATGGTGCTAGGGGAGATGGTCCCCAAGAACGTCGCCTTGGCCGGGGCCGAGCGCACCGCCATGTGGCTGGCCCCGGTGAACCGCCTCTACGCCATCGTCTTCGGCCCGCTCATCGGGTTGTTGAACCGGCTCAGCCGGGGCATGGTCCGCTTGAGCGGCGTGGAGCCCGTCGACGAGCTGCCCACTGCCCGCACTCCCCAGGAGTTCGCCGCCGTCGTGGAGCACTCGGCTGCCGAGGGGTTCTTGGACGAATTCGACCGCTCGCTGCTGTCCAGCGCCCTGGAGCTGGCCGGCCGACCAGTGCGGACCGTAATGGTGCCCCGCGACCGGATTGTGGCGGTGGAGCGAGAGGCCACAGTCGCCGAGGTGCTCGACGTGATGAACGCCAGCGGCCACTCACGGGTCCTGGTCCAGAACAGCTCCATCGACCAGGTGGTGGGGTTCATTCACGCCAAGGACCTCCTCGATGCAACCGGCACTAGGGCAACCCAGCCCCTCAGTGACGATCTGATCCGGGTGGTGCCCATGATCGAGGGGGAAACCTCTCTCGAAGGCGCGCTGGCGCTGATGCGGGGAAGCCGACGCCATCTGGCCGTCGTCCGCCAAGGCGCTCGTCAGCGCACCGTCGGCCTGGTCACCCTGGAGGATGTGCTGGAGGTGCTGGTGGGCGACCTCATCGACGAGACCGACCCAACCGGACCCGCCCTGTCGGACCATCGGACATAATGGCGGCATGAAATTCTGGTGCGTGACCGCGTTCATGAAGAGCACCGAGCTGGTGCCCATCGCCCGGATGGTGGATGAAGCCGGGTACCACGGCATGGTGCTCTCCGATCACATCTTCTATCCCCAAGACCTCAGCAGCCCCTACCCCTATTCGCCTTACGAAGACGGGCGACCCATCTGGGACCCGGAGACGTCTTGGCCTGACACCTGGGTAACCATCGGAGCCATGATCGGGGCCACCGAGCAGCTCAACTTCTCCAACAACATCTACATCGCTCCCAACCGCCCCATCTTGGCGGTGGCCAAGCAAGTCTCGACCGCCGCGGTGATCTCGGGAAACCGGGTGGCGCTGGGCATGGCCGCGGGCTGGATGCGCGAGGAGTTCGAGCAGATGGGCCAGGACTTCGACAACCGCGGCCCCCGCACCAACGAGATGATCGAGGCGCTGCGCGAGCTGTGGAAGCCGGGTTGGGTTGAGTTCCACGGCGAGTATTACGACATCCCGGCCATGATGATGGGACCGGCCCCCGACCAGCCCATACCCATCTACACCGGAGGGCACTCGGGACCGGCGCTGCGCCGAGCAGCCCGCCATGCCGACGGGTGGGTCGGCAATGCCTACGACTGGGACACGCTGGCGGGCATCGTCGACCGACTGCGGACGCTCTTGGCCGAAGAGGGCCGGGCCGACGACCGCTTCGAGATCATCTCGGGCTTCTACGAGCCGCCTTCACTAGACCTCTACCGCCGAGCCGAAGAGGAGTTGGGCATCACCGGGTTGTACGCCCTCCCCTGGGCCGAACTCGAAGACGTCAGCACCGACAATCGGCAAGGCCTTTTGGAAAACGCATCGGCCTACCGCGATGCCATAAACCGCTTCGCCGACGACTTCGTCCACCCCATGGCCGACTAGCTCAAAGCCATCAGGCGCCCACCGCGTGGTAGCCGCCGTCCACGTGGATCATCTCGCCGGTGGTCATGGGGAACCAGTCGGAGAGGAGCGCGACCGCGGCTTTGGCCACCGACGAGCTGTCCTTGACGTCCCAGCCCAGGGGGGCTCGGCCAGCCCAGGAGTCCTCGAACACCTCGAAGCCGGGGATGGAGCGGGCCGCCATGGTGCGCATCGGTCCGGCGGCCACCAGGTTGACCCGGATGCCCTGGTCGCCGAGCGAGCGGGCCAGGTAGCGGGCGGTGGACTCGAAGGCGGCTTTGGCCACCCCCATCCAGTTGTAGAAAGGCCAGGCCACGGTGGCGTCGAAGTCCAGTCCCACGATTGAACCGCCGTCGTCCATGAGCGGGACCACCACTTCGGCCACTGTCTTGAGCGAGTAGGCCGAGATCTCCAGTGCCACCTTCACGTCGTCCCATCCAGCGGCCATGAAGTCGTCGCCCAGGCAGACCTCGGGGGCAAACCCGATGGCGTGCAGGGCACCGTCCACCGATCCCCACCGTTCGGCCAGTGCTTCCCGGAGGGCGGCGGGGTGGTCGGGATCGGTCACGTCGAAGGCCAGCACCGGCGGCGAGCCCGGCAACTTGCGGGCGGTGCGCTCGGTGAGGCTGAGTCCCCGCCCTGCACCGGTCAATACCATCTCAGCGCCCTCAGAGGCGGCTAGTGAGGCGATTCCGAAGGCCAACGAGGCGTCGGTCAGCACGCCGGTAACCAGAATCCGTTTGCCGTCGAGGAGTCCCATGATCGTCCGAGGCTACTCGTCATCGAACCCCGTGGCAGTCCCATCCGGGTTGGCGAGGAGTCCCATGATCGTTCGAAGCAGCTCGCCTGAGCGCCGGCAACTGCTGTATGTGAGTTTGGGTGTGATCCTCCGATACCGTGGGGCCGATGCGGATCGGCATTCTCGGAGGGACGGGACCGGCGGGCGGCGCGTTGGCCGTCCGATTGGCGTCGGTGGGATTCGACACCGTGGTGGGGTCGCGCTCGGCCGAGCGGGCCGCAGAAGTCTGCGACCGCTTGAAAGGCGAATGGCCTGGCCACGACCTCCCCCTTTCGGGCGCGGCCAACCCCGGTGCCGCCTCCTGCGACGTTGTGGTGGTGGCCACCCCGTGGGATGCTGCCGCGGCCACGGCGGCCACCGTGTCCGACGAGCTGGCCGACAAGGTGGTCATCAGCATGGCCAATGCCCTGGCCAAAATGGGCCGGGAGTTCCAGCCGCTGGCGCCGTCCCGAGGCTCGATCGCGGCGGCGGTGCAGGCTGCGGTGCCCCAAGCCCTGGTGTCGGCCGCCCTCCACCATGTGCCGGCCCACGATCTGGGCGATCTGAACCATCCGGTGGACTGCGACGTGCTGGTGTGCTCCGACCATCCCGAGGCCACCGCCACCACCATGGAAGTCATGGACAAGCTGCCTGGAGTACGAGCCCTCGATGCCGGTCCGCTGTCGTGCGCCACTCCGGTGGAAGCCTTCACCGCGGTGCTGCTGCATCTCAACGTCCGCTATAAGACCCGGGTGGCGGTCCGCTTCACTGGGTTGGACCTCGAAGACGGCTAAGCCCGTCGGCCATGCCCTCTTCGCCTTCTGCCGCATCCTCAGCAGAGCGGATGCGGCTATACGACACTGCCCGGCAAGCGGTGGTGCCGTTCGCGCCGGGTCCGGTGGTGACCATGTACACCTGCGGCATCACCCCCTACGACGCCACCCACTTGGGCCACGCCGCCACTTATGTGGCCTACGACGTGCTTCAGCGGCGGCTGCGCGACCGGGGGCACGAGACCCGCTGCGTGCGCAACATCACCGATGTGGACGACGACATCCTCCGCAAGGCCCGGGAGATCGGCGTCCACTATCTGGATCTGGCCGCGGCCGAAACCGCCCGGTTCGACTCCGACATGGAAGCCCTGGGAATGCTGCCGTGCTGGTCGGAGCCCCGAGCCACCTCGGCTATTGCCGACATCCGCAAGATGATCGGCCTCGTGCTCGACCGGGGCTACGCCTACCAGTCGGGCGGATCGGTGTACTTCGACATCTCCGCCTTCGACCGTTTCGGCCAAGTAAGCCACTTCGACCGCGACACCATGCTGGCCCTGGCCGCCGAGCACGGGGGCAACCCCGACGACCCCGACAAACGCGACCCCCTGGATTTCGTGCTGTGGCAGAAGTCCGCGCCCGACGAGCCCGCCTGGGACTCCAAGTGGGGTCCAGGCCGCCCCGGCTGGCACATCGAGTGCTCGGCGCTGGCCATGCGGGAGCTGGGCGAAACCGTCGATCTCCACGGGGGCGGGGCCGACCTGATCTACCCCCACCACGAGTGCGAGGCCGCCCAGTCGGAGGTGGTCACCGGCCAGCAGTTCGTGCGCCACTGGATGCACCAGGCCATGGTCCGGATGGACGGCGCCAAGATGTCCAAGTCGCTGGGCAACCTGGTGTTCGTCTCCGACCTGCTGAAGGAGTACGACCCCCGGGCCATCCGCTTGGCCGTCGTGGCCCACCACTACCGGGATTCATGGGAGTGGGACGACTCGATCATGCCCGCAGCCGCCGAGCGCCTTGAAGCCTGGCAAGCTGCGGCCGAGGGCAGCGCCGATGCGGCTGCGGAGGTGCTCGACCGGGTGCGGGCCTGTCTGGACGATGATCTCGACACCGCCTCGGCGGTGGCGGCAATAGACCACGCCGCCTCTACTGGGGGCACCAAAGCCGCAGCTGGGCTGCTGGGCGTCCAAATCTAACGCCGATAATGGAACTGGCCGAGGCAGGTCGAATGGTTACATTGGCTTGACATGTCCGACATCCGCGTCATCCTCCCCGACGGCAGCACGCGCACGATGCCCTCGGGGGCCACCGCGGGCGACCTTGCCGCTCACATCGGTCCAGGCTTGGCCAAGGCCGCCCTCATCGCCGCCGTCGACGATGTCGAGGTGGACTTGAGCGTTTCACTGGCCGATGGCCAAAGGGTTTCGATCATCACCGCTGACAGCGACACCGGCTTGGAAACGGTGCGCCATTCCACTGCCCACGTGCTGGCCCAAGCCGTGTTGGAGATGTACCCCGGGGCCACCTACGCCGTTGGCCCGCCCATCCAAGACGGATTCTATTACGACTTCGATCTGCCCGAAGGAGCCACCATCAGCGACGACGACCTCGAGGCCATCGAGGCCCGGATGCGCGAGATCATTGAAGCCGACCAGCCCTTCGAGCGCCATGAGGTGTCGGCGGATGAAGGGCTCGAGCTGTTCGCCGACCATCCCTATAAGCGGGAGATCATCGAAACGGTGTCTCTGGCCTCCACAGCCGATGGCGCCGGGCAGTCGGCCGACGAGTTGGCCGATGAGGTGGCCGGCGACGGCCAGATCAGCTACTACCGCAACTCCGATTCCTTCATCGACTTGTGCCGCGGCCCCCACGTCCCGTCCACCGGCCGGTTGGGGCACTTCAAGCTGATGAGCGTGGCCGGGGCCTATTGGCGCCGCGACGCCGGGCGCCCCTCCTTGCAGCGCATCTACGGCACCGCCTGGGCCTCCCGCAAAGACCTGGCCGCCCACCTGCACCGGCTGGACGAGGCGGAAAAGCGAGACCACCGCCGCCTGGCCCGCGAGCTCGACCTGCTGTCGTGGCCCACCGAGCTGGGACCGGGGCTTGCCGTATGGCACCCCAAGGGGGCGGCGGTGCGTCGCATCATCGAGGACTACAGCCGCAGCCGCCACGACGAGGGGGACTACCAGTCGGTGGTCACCCCCCACATAGCCCGCTCCGAGCTGTGGGAGACCAGCGGGCATCTGGACTTCTACCGGGAATCCATGTACCCGCCCATGGAGTTGGACGGCGCCTCCTACCACCTCAAGCCGATGAACTGCCCCTTCCACGTGCTGATCTACAGGAGCAGCCAGCGGTCCTATCGCGACCTTCCTATTCGACTGTTCGAGCTGGGCACGGTGTACCGCTACGAGCTGTCGGGGGCGGTCCACGGCCTGATGCGCATCCGGGGATTCACCCAGGACGACAGCCACATCTTCGCCACCCGGGAGCAGGCCCCCGCCGAGATCGCCTCGTTGGTGGCGTTCGTGCTGTCGGTGCTGCGGGCCTTCGGATTCAAAGAGTTCGAGGCTCGACTGGCCACCCGGCCGCTGGAGAAGTCGATCGGCGAAGATGCCGAATGGGATTTGGCCACCGACGCTCTCCGGGAGGCGCTGGAGGCCTCTGGGCTGGAGTACGAGTTGGACGAGGGCGGGGGCGCCTTCTACGGGCCCAAAATCGACATCGATGTACGCGACGCCATCGGACGGAGCTGGCAGCTGTCCACCCTCCAGGTGGACTTCCAGCTTCCCGAGCGATTCGGCCTCGAATATGTGGGCTCCGATGGCAACCGCCACCGCCCGGTGATGATCCACCGCGCCCTCATGGGAGCCATCGAGCGCTTCTTCGGGGTGCTCATCGAACATTGCAGCGGCGCCTTCCCCGCCTGGCTGGCGCCCGTCCAAGCCGCCATCTTGCCGGTGGCCGCCACCCATGCCGACTACGCCGCCGGGGTGCAGGCCCGCCTGAGCCAGGCCGGGTTCCGAGTGGAGGTGTCCGACGCGCAAGAGCCGCTAGGCCGGCGCATCCGAGCGGCCAAGCTCCAAAAGGTGCCCTACGTGCTGGTGGTGGGCGACGACGACGTGGCCCACGGCACGGTGGGAGTCAACGCCCGGGGTAGCGACGGCGACGAGCGGGGCGTGCTGCTGGGGGACTTCGCCAATCGACTGGGCGATGAAGTGGATGCCCACCGCTGATGCTCGAGCGCTTGTGGGCCCCGTGGCGCAGCCGGTATGTGGCCGGCATTCATCAGGAGGGCTCGGCGCCCGAGGAGGGCACGCTGTTCGAGCAAATCCTGGCCGCCTCTGAACCCGATGAGGAGACGGGCATCTTGTGGCGGGGTGAGACTTGCTTCGCGGTGCTCAACGCCTACCCGTACGGCAGCGGCCACCTGATGGTGGCACCCAACCGGGCAGTGGCCGACCTGGCCGATCTCAGCGACGCCGAGAGCGATGAGCTGTGGGCCGCGGTCCGGGCCGCGGTGGCGGCCATCCGCCGGGCCTACAACCCCGAAGGAGTGAACGTGGGACTCAACTTGGGAGTGGCCGCCGGTGCCGGCGTGCCCGACCACCTCCACGTTCACTGCTTGCCCCGCTGGCGGGGCGACACCAACTTCATGACCACCGTGGCCGAAACAAGGGTCCTCCCCGAACCGCTGGCAGAATCATGGTCCAAACTGAGAAGCGCATGGGAAGGTGGGTAGCCTCGGGCTATGTCCGACGCGGAGATAACTGATGAGCTGCCCCAGGAGCTAAACGTCAGCGAGTACGTCGGCCCCTACCTGTTTCCCAACAACAGCCGCCGGCGGATCCCAGCCATCATCTACTTGTCGGCCGCCGTGGTTTGCACCGTGGTCTGGGCAGTTGCCTCCGACAGTCCCCTGGTCAACGGAGGGCTCTTGGCCGCTGCCATTGCCTTGGCCGTCTTCGCCGTCTACGGGCTCGTCTGTGGGAAGGCGCTGAAGATCGACGAGTCGGGCGCGCTGGTAGTCGCCGTAGGCGCGGTGGGCTTTCCCGTGGGGCATGCATCGGCCCAAATGGGGTGGCGGGGATGGTTCAGCCGCCCGACTTGGCGCATCCTGTTGTACTCCAATGAGCCCCAGCCCGGCCAAAGGGGCTTGGTCTTCGTGGACGGCATCAGCGGCGACGTGATCGACCAGCTCGTGCAGCCCAATCCCGAAGACTGGACAGACCTTGGCCAGGGCTGACGAGCAGGGCTCCGGGCGGCTTGTGAGTCGAGACCGGGCCACTGGACTGACCTCCGTTCAAGCTCAGAAGTAGAGTAGAGGTCACATGTTCGACGGCAATTGGCGCTCGGCGGTCAATCGTGGGCTTGATCCCATCGGCGCCGTCCTCTGTCGGTTGGGCGTGAGCGCCGATGGGGTTACCTTCTTCGGCATCGTCATGGCCGCGGTGGCCGCCGTCGTCATCGGTCGAGGCCAGCTGATCCTCGGCCTGATCTTCTTGGTCCTCGCCGGTCTCTCTGACGCCCTCGACGGACCCATCGCCAAGGCCTCAGGCACCAGCTCGGTCCGGGGCGCCTTCTTCGACTCCGTCAGCGATCGGGTGTGCGACGCCCTGCTGTTCGGGGGATTGGCCTGGTATTTGGGATCCACCGAGCCCGGTCGCATCTTCATGCTGCCCGTGGCCCTCATGGCAGTGGCCTCGCTGGTCTCCTATCAGCGGGCCAAGGCCGAGTCGCTTGGGCTCGACGCCAAGGGCGGGCTCATGGAGCGGGCTGAGCGGTTCATTGTGCTCGGCGCCGGACTGGCCTTCAGCTTCGTCCTGATCCCGGTGCTGTGGGCCATGCTGGGCCTCACTGCGGCCACCGCCTTGCACCGATTTGCCAAGGTCTGGCGTCAAGCCGACACCCTGCACTCAGTATGACCGCCGCCGAAGGAGCCACTCCTCCCGTTGCTCGAACCCGCCGCCTCTCGGTTGACGTGGTGCTGTACCGCAGCGGCGCGGCCTTGGCCCGCCGACTGCCGCTATCGGTCGGAGCAGCCCTCACCCGGGCCATCAGCCGCACTGCCTACCGATTACTGCCTGAGCGCCGCTTCATCACCGAGCGCCGCCTCCAGAGGGTTTGCGGCCCCGAATTGCAGGGTGAAGCGCTGGCCCAGGCGGTGCAGGCCTCGTTCGAGTCGTACGCCCGGTACTGGTTCGATGGCGCCCGGCTCGGCGATCTGAACAACGCCGAGGTCGATGCCGGATTCAGCCACGAGGGGTATCACCACATTCAAGAGGCCATCGACACCGGCACAGCCCCCATACTGGCTCTTCCCCATCTCGGAGGTTGGGAGTGGGCCGGGACATGGATGGCCCGCATCCCCGGCTACCCGGTGATATCGGTGGTCGAACCGCTCAAGACAGCTCGACTGTTCGATTGGATGGTGGAGGAGCGGCGCCGCATGGGCATCGACATTGTGGCCCTGGGTCCGGACGCAGTCTCGGCGCTTATCAAGTCGCTGAGGTCGGGGCAGGTGGTGTGCCTGCTCGCCGATCGACAGGTCGGCCGCGGGGGAGTGGAGGTGGAGTTCTTCGGAGAGCGCACGCTGCTGCCCGGCGGTCCGGCTGCCCTGGCGCTGCGGACCGGCGCGGCAATTCTGCCCGCCGCGGTCTATCAGGATGGGCCCAGTCATCGGGCTGTTGTGATGCCACCGGTCCCCGCCGAGCGTGAAGGAAGACTGCGGGCGGATGTGGCCCGGATCACCCAAGATCTGGCCCGGTCCTTGGAAGAGTTGATCCGCGCTGCCCCCGAGCAATGGCACCTCATGCAGCCCAACTGGCCCAGCGACACCGACGCCCTCCGAAGATTCCGCCAGGAACGGAGGGGTGTGAACCGACCCGACAACGATGGCTCCCTCCGACATCCCGGCAAAGAGAGAGTGCCGGGATGAGGGTTGGGCTCGTTTGCCCCTACAGCCTCACCATCCCCGGCGGAGTCCAAGGCCAGGTCATGGGACTGGCCCGCTCCCTGCGCCGCATGGGAGTGGAAGCCCGAGTGCTGGCGCCGTGCGACGGCCCTCCCCCCGACGAGTCGGTCACGCCGCTGGGCAACAGCTTGCCCACCGCGGCCAACGGCTCCATCGCCCCCTTGGCCCCCGACCCTCCGGCCCAGCTCCGCACGATCCGGGTGCTGCGCGACGAGAACTTCGACGTGCTCCACCTCCATGAGCCTCTGGCCCCCGGACCCACCAACACGGCCGCGGTGCTGAAGTCGGCGCCGCTGCTGGGCACCTTTCACCGGGCCGGCCACAGCACCGCCTACCAGTATCTGCGCCCCATAGTGCGAGCATTGGCCAACCGCCTGGACTATCGCTGCGCGGTGTCCGAGGACGCCCGTCGCTTGGCCGAGGGAGAGCTGGGCGGTCGATACGAGCTGGTGTTCAACGGCGTGGAGTTGGAGGCTCCCTCAGCCGAGCCGATTGAGACATCTCAGCCCACCATCTTCTTTGTGGGCCGCCACGAGCCCCGCAAAGGGCTGGGCATCCTGATCGAGGCCCTTCAGCATCTGCCGCCTGAGGTGCGACTGTGGGTGGGAGGCGACGGCCCCGAAACCGATGGCCTGAAAGCGCAGGCCGGAGACGACCCCCGGGTGGAGTGGCTGGGCCGGATCTCCGACGCGGAGAAGCAGGCCCGCTTGCAGGGCGCCGATGTGTTCTGCGCCCCGTCTCTGTTCGGCGAGTCGTTCGGGGTGGTGCTGCTGGAAGCCATGGCCGCTCGGACTCCGATCGTGGCCTCCGATCTGGACGCCTACGCCATCGTGGCCCGGCCCGGACGCGACGCGCTGCTCTCAGAGCCCGGCGATGCCGCCGCATTGGCTGCCGCCCTCAAGCGAGTGCTGTTCGACCCTGACACGGCGGGCTCCTTGGTGGAATCGGGGTTGCACCGGGCCCAGCGGTTCTCCATGGACAAGCTGGCCAGTCGCTATACCGAGATCTATGCCGACTTGGCCGCCCGCCGCCGGGTCCGGGTCCCAAGACGCGAGACCAGCCCCAACAAGGGGGCATCGTGAGCCGCGGTCCACGTCGATCCGCGGCGGCCCTCGGCATTCTGGGCGGGGTTGTCGGGGTGGTAGCTCTGGTTGTTCTCGCCCTCGTCGGCGTGCCCTGGCTTGCTGCCGCCGTCATCGCGGTGGTCGCCGGCGCGGCCGCCGCCGGTGGGCTGCGCCTGACCGCTTGGCGGTTGCTGCTGTTCCTCACCGGCGGCCAAGCCCCCCACGGCGCGGCCGAGGAGATCCTCGCCAATGTGCTGGAGGGCCTGTGCATGAACCACGGCATTCCCACGCCCGAGCTGCGCATCATCCGATCCGACTCCATCAATGCCCTGGCCGCGGCCCGCACCCCCGCTCGTGCCGCCATCGTCGTCACCACCGGGGCGGTCGAACAGCTCGAGCGCATCGAATTGGAGGGACTGCTGGCCCATCATCTGTGCCGCATCCGCCGGGGCGATGCCGCTTTCGAAACGCTGATCGGTATCCTCCTGGCCTGGCCGCTGGGGCCGGCCGGCTGGTTGCGCAGCCGGGTGATTGGCCGGGTACTGCCAGCTGGCCGGAGCCTGGAAGCCGACTTCGAAGCGGTATCGCTGACCCGGTATCCACCCGGTCTGCTGTCTGCGCTGATGACACTTTCCAGCCAAACCGCTGAGGTACCATCGGCCACAGTGGCTGCGTTGCACATGTGGATCGATGAGCCCGATTGGGGGATCGCCGACGCCATCCGCCATCCCCGGCTGGATACCCGCATCGCCGCGCTGAATGAACTCTGATGGGAAGCCTGTCCGCTGCTCGGCGCGCGTCCTGGCGCGTGAGAACTGCCGCCCCGCTGCTGGCCGCGGCTCTGGTGGCCGCGGCCTGCGGCGGTTCGAACGAGAGTGACCCCGCCAACGGGGCGGCGGGAACCAGCACCGCCGCGCCAGCCTCGGAGGCGACGAGCGCACCTACCGGGGATAGGGCGCCGGACGTCCCAGGCGAGGCCACGGCCGCGCCATCCGGCCCCGAACCCGATGGCACCGACTCGGTCGGCTCCGAACCCGATCCCTCTGCGACCCAGGGGCCGAGAGAAGACGGTACCCCTGAAGCCGATCCGGCCACCCCCACCCCTCAACCGGGCCCCACCGAGCCGCTCACCGGAGAACCTCTGGACGATCCCTCCATCATGGATCGGCCCGCCTTGGCAGTGAAGATCGGCACTAGCAGCGTGGGCCGACCCCAGACCGGCATCAACCAGGCTGATGTGCTCATCGAGGCCCGGGTGGAGGGGATCACCCGGCTGATGGCCGTATTCCACAGTCAGGGCGCCAACCCGCTGGGCCCGGTCCGGTCGGCCCGCAGTTCTGATCCCGATATCCTGGCCAACTTCGGCCAGCCGATATACGGCCACTCCGGGGCCAATCCGGGCGTGCTCCGGGAAATCTCCCAGAGCCAGATCAACGGCAAGCTCTATGAGCTGCGCTGGGACAACCTGCCCGACGACTACTGGCTGGTGGCGGATCGGGTGCGGCCGTGGAGCCTGTACACCACCACCTCGGCCATCTGGAATGCCGCGCCCAGCCGTCTGGAAGCGCCCGAGCCGCTGTTCGAGTACCGCCAAGCAGGGGAGGGCCTCCCATCAAGCGCTCAGGCGGTGCCCGGCGTGGAAATCCGATATCTCGGCAGCGTAATCGCCCATTTCGCCTGGGATGACGAATCGGGGGCTTGGCCCCGCTGGCAGGACGGAACCCCCCATGTAGACCTGGCCCGCCATCCCGACGGCACCCCCAACCCCGACGTCGACCCCGTCCAGGTGGCACCGGCCAACGTGGTAGTGCTCCAAACCCGCTACGCCGCCAGCGCTTCTGATTCCCGGAGTCCTGAGGCCATCACCGTCGATGCCGACGGAGGTGTTGCCCTGGTGTTCACCGACGGCCACCTGATCCGAGGCCAGTGGACTCGCCCGTCGGCCAGCCAGCCGTGGCTGGTGACCGACGGCGACGGCAATCCGGTGCGGCTTACCCCCGGCCAGACCTTCATCGCCCTGCCCGGGGGAGATGTCCTGGTGATGGTGGAGGAATTCGCCGAGAACCTGCTCGAGCAGCGATAGCTTGGGGCGATGCGGGAAACCGACACCGCGTTTTCTATGCCGAAAGCCATAGACTGCAACCATGGCTGCTGAGTCTGTGACAGGCCGCGAAACGGGGACCCCTCTGGTCAAGCGGGGACTGGCCGAGATGCTCAAGGGCGGCGTCATCATGGATGTGGTCACTCCCGAGCACGCCAAGGTGGCCGAGGATGCCGGGGCGGTGGCGGTGATGGCCCTGGAGCGGGTTCCCGCCGACATCCGCCGCGACGGCGGGGTGGCCCGCATGAGCGATCCCGAGATGATCGCCGGCATCCAAGAGGCGGTCACCATCCCGGTCATGGCCAAGGCCCGGATCGGCCACTTCGTGGAGGCTCAGATTCTGGAAGCCCTCGATGTGGACTACATCGACGAGAGCGAGGTGCTGACCCCCGCCGACGAGGCCCACCACATAGACAAGTGGGCGTTCACCGTGCCGTTCGTGTGCGGGGCCACCAACCTGGGCGAGGCCCTGCGGCGCATCTCCGAGGGAGCGTGCATGATCCGCTCCAAGGGCGAGGCCGGCACCGGCAACATCGTGGAGGCCGTCCGCCATCTCCGCTCGATCATCGGCGACATCCGCCGGATCACCCAGGCCGACTCGGCCGAGCTGTTCGACTGGGCCAAGCAGCTCCAAGCCCCGCTGCCGCTGGTTCGGGAGGTGGCCGAGACCGGCTGGCTGCCGGTGCCGATGTTCTGCGCGGGGGGCATCTCGACGCCGGCCGATGCCGGGCTGGTTATGCAGCTCGGCGCCGAGGCGGTATTCGTTGGCTCGGGGATCTTCAAATCCTCCGACCCGGCACCCCGGGCCAAGGCCATCGTGGAGGCGGCCACCAACTACCGCGACCCTCACATCCTGGCCAAGGTGAGCCGCGGGCTGGGCGATCCCATGCCCGGCCTGGAGATCGACGGCCTCGAGACCCGGCTGGCCGACCGCGGCTGGTAGCAGGGCTGAGCGTGCAGCAGATCGAGACGTCGCCCCGAGACCCGGAGCCCCCGGGTGAAGGTCGGGGTGTTGGCCCTTCAGGGGGCATTTGGGCTCCATGAGCGGGTTCTGAACCGGCTGGGGGTGGCTGCGGTCCAAGTCCGCACCCCCGAAGAACTGGCCGAGGTCGACCGGCTGGTGATTCCCGGCGGCGAGTCCACCGCCATCTCCAAGCTGCTGGAGGCCAACGGCTTGGCCGACCCGCTCACTGATCGCTTGGCCGACGGACTGCCGGTGCTCGGGACCTGCGCCGGACTGATCCTGTTGGCCGCCGAGGTGGTGGACGGTTATCCCGGCCAGCGCTGCTTCGGGGCCGTCGATGCGGCGGTGCGGCGCAACGGCTATGGCCGCCAGTCGGAGTCGTTCAGTGCGTCGATCGAGGTTGAGGGGTGGGAATCGGCCTTTCCCGGAGTGTTCATCCGGGCCCCGGTGGTCGAGTCGGTGGGCGCGGGGGTGGAGGTTCTGGCCGAGCTTGACGGGGTGCCGGTGCTGTGCCGCCAAGGCTCAACGATAGTGTCGTCGTTCCACCCCGAGTTGGCCGACGACGATCGAATCCACCGTTGGTTCACAGAGCAGGAATAGGGGAGAGCACGCATGTCTGGACACTCCAAGTGGGCCACCATCAAGCACCGCAAGGGTGCAGCCGACAAGCGCCGGGGCAAGCTGTTCGCCAAGCTCATCCGCCAAGTTGAGGTGGCCGCCCGCGAGGGAGGCGGCGACATCGACGCCAACCCCACGCTGCGCACCATGTTCCAGAAGGCCAGGGACAACTCGGTGCCCCTCGACACCATCGAGCGAGCCATCAAGCGGGGGACCGGCGAGCTCGAAGGGGTGTCCTACGAGTCGGTTTACTACGAGGGATATGCCCCCGGCGGCGTGGCCCTCTACGTGGAGACGCTCACCGACAACCGCAATCGCACCAGCTCGGAGGTGCGGGCGCTGTTCACCCGCAACGGAGGGTCTCTGGCCGAGCCCGGCGCGGTGGCCTGGCAGTTCGAGCGCAAAGGGGTGGTGATCTTGGACCGCGCCGTCGATGAGGACGAGCTGATGATGGCCGCCCTCGACGCCGGCGGCGAGGACTTGGCCGACGAGGGCGACACCTGGCGCCTCACCTGCGACCCCTCCGACCTAACGGCCATGCGCGATGCCTTGGCTGAAGTGGAAATCGCCTTCATGTCAGCGTCTTCCACCATGCTGCCCACTTCCGTGGTGGGCGTCGACAGCGCCGAAGCCGCCCGGGCTGTCCTCCGCCTCATCGACGCCCTCGACGACCACGACGACGTCCAAGACGTCTACGCCAACTTCGACATCCCCGACGACATCCTCCAAGCCGCCGCCAACTGAGGGGCCTTCGGCAGGGTTTGCCAGGGTGGTTGTCTTTTCTCGGCCGAGTCGATATGTTACAAAGTGCAGTCGGAACTGGCTTCGCTGATCGGCGTCGAAGGGTTCCCTTTCAAATTCAAAATGGAGAGGGAATCTGATGACACTGGTTAGCGAGATTGAGCGGACGGAGTTGGTGAACCAATTGGTCGCAACCATTGGCGAAGGATCCGCAGAGACCTTGATGAAGTGTGTTCTGCCCGAAGGCCGCGACCAACTTGCCACCAAGCACGACTTCAAGGTCTTCGCCACCAAGGACGACTTCAAGGTCTTCGCCACCAAAGAAGACCTGAAAGCCTTCGCCACCAAAGACGACCTGAAAGCCTTCGCCACCAAAGAAGACCTCAAAGCCTTCGCCACCAAAGAGGAGTTGAAGGCCTTCGCCACCAAAGAAGACCTCAAAGCCTTCGCCACCAAAGAGGAGTTGAAGGCCTTTGCCACCAAAGAAGACCTCAAAGCCTTCGCCACCAAAGAGGAGTTGAAGGCCTTTGCCACCAAAGAAGACCTCAAAGCCTTGGGTGCCGAGTTGCGGACCGAGATGGCCAAGCAGGCTCGCGTCTATTTCGTGACGCTGACGGGCTTTATGTTCACGGTCTGGGCCATGATGGCAGCGCAGTTCTTCGTCTAGGCCGATCAGTCGAACAGGTTGGACTGGTCTGCCGCGCTGGCGGGCGGGGCCAAGCCCAAGTGCTGCCACGCCGTGCTGGTGGCCACCCGGCCCCGGGGGGTGCGCATCAAAAGGCCCTGTTGGATGAGGAAGGGCTCGTACACGTCTTCTACCGTCTCGGCCGGCTCGCTGACGCTGATGGCCAGGGTGGACAGGCCCACCGGGCCGCCTCCGAACCGCTCGCACAGGGCCGACAAGATGGCCCGGTCGATCTTGTCCAAACCGGCGGGGTCCACGCCGAACACCTTCAACCCCGCGGCCGCGGTGGCGTGGTCGATGAAGCCGTCGGCCCTGACCTCGGCGTAGTCGCGCACCCGGCGCAGCAGCCGGTTCGCGATGCGGGGGGTGCCCCGGGCCCGGCCGGCGATCTCGGCTGCCCCGGCCTGGTCGACCCGTATGTCGAGGATGCCGGCCGCCCGAGCCACGATGGCCTCCAAGTCGGCCGCGGAGTAGTAGTCGAGCCGTGATACCAGGCCGAACCGGTCGCGCAGTGGCCCGGTTATCAGGCCGGTACGGGTGGTGGCGCCCACCAGGGTGAACTTGGCCAGATCGAGGCGAACCGACTGGGCTGCCGGCCCCTTGCCCAGCACGATGTCGACGTTGAAGTCCTCCATGGCCGGGTACATCACCTCTTCGACGATGCGGGGCAGCCGATGGATCTCGTCGATGAACAGCACGTCGCCGTCCTCCAGCTTGGACAAGATGGCGGCCAAATCGCCGGCCCGCTCCAGCGCCGGCCCCGAGGTGACGTGCAGCCCGGCGTCCATCTCCTTGGCCACGATGTGAGCCAGTGTGGTCTTGCCCAATCCGGGGGGTCCGGCGAACAGCAGATGGTCAGCCGGCTGCGATCGGCCCCGGGCCGCGCCCAAGATGATGTGAAGATGCTCCTTCAGCTCCGACTGGCCCACGAACTCGTCCAGCCGGGCCGGCCGCAGCCCCGGCTCGGTGGCGGCGTCTTCGGGAAGCGGGGTTCCGGCCAGCAGCTCCTCCCTCTTGCTCATGGCCGGCTCACACCCCGGAGGCCAGATTGCGGAGGGCCGCTTTGAGCAGGGCCGACGAGTCTTCACCCGGGGGCAGGGCGGCGATGGCGCCGCGGATCTCCTCGGCGCTGTAGCCCAGCTCGGCCAGAGCCTGGCGGACCACGCTGCGGGCATCGGCCTGCTGCTCGCCCGCCGGTTGGTCAGATGCCACCGCAGAGGTCACGTCGCCGATGTCGAGTCGGGATTTGAGCTCCACCAGAAGCCGGGCCGCGGTCTTCTTGCCCACTCCGGGCACCAGGCACAAGGCGTTGATGTCGTCGGTGGCCAGAATCCCGGCCAGCTCCGCCGGCCCGAATACCGACATGATGGCCATGCCCATTGCCGGCCCCACGCCGTGAGCCGAGATGAGCCCCTCGAAAACCCGGCGTTTCTCGGCGGTGTCGAACCCGTAGAGGGTCTGGGCGTCTTCGCGGATGTGGTGGTGGATGTGCAGCAGCACCTCATGGCCCAGCTCTCCCAGCGCGGCCGACGTGTCCGGCGAGACAGCCACTCGATAGCCGACGCCGGCGGTCTCCACGATCACCTCGTCGGGGTCCCGTAAGGCCAGCGTGCCCCGAAGCAGCCCGATCACATCGCGGCCTGGATCCGGGAGGCGGCAGGACGGTGGGCCAGATGGCAGAGGGCCACCGCCACCGCGTCGGCGGCGTCCACTGGCTTCAGGGGCTGGGGGAGGCTCAGCAGGGTCTGCACCATCTGCCCTATCTGCTCTTTGTCGGCGCCGCCCCAGCCGGCAACCGCCTTCTTGATCTGGGTGGGGGAGTACTCGAACACCTCGGCGCCGGCCCCGGCTGCGGCGGCCATGGCCACCCCGCTGGCCTGGCCCACCCCCATGGCGGTGCGCACATTCACCTGGAACAGCACCCGCTCGATGGCCACCGCCTCGGGACGATGGGCGTCGATCAGATCGGCCAGCTCGACCTGGAGCTCATAGAGCCGCTGGGGGACGGGGTCGTCTTTGTCGGTGCGGATGATCCCGGCGGCCACCGCCTCGGTGACGCGGCCCTTCTGGCGGACCACGCCATAGCCGCAGCGAGACAAGCCGGGGTCGATCCCCATCACCAGCATCAGCCCCAAACTACCGGGCAGGGGTGACAGTTTTCGGGATAAGCGCCCCAGTCGGGTAGAAACAAGGCGTGCGGACCGCGGAGTTGGACTATGGGCTGCCCGAAGCCGCTATCGCCCAGCAGCCGGCCGAGCCCCGGGACAGCTCTCGGCTGCTGGTGGACCGGGGGGCTGCCGCCCCGCCCGAGCACCGCCTGACCCGGGACCTGCCCGAGCTCTTGGGTCCCGGCGACGTGCTGGTGGTGAACAACAGCCGGGTCATGCCCGCCCGGCTGCGGCTCCGAAAGGCCACCGGGGGCCGGGTCGAGGTGCTGCTACTGGAACCGGGCGACGACGGCTGGTGGAGTGGGCTGGTGCGTCCCGGCCGCCGGGTGCCGCCGGGCACCGAGCTGTGGTTTGTGGGGCCAGGGGATTCTGACAAGTCTGGCGAGGTTGACGACCAGCCGGTGATGGAGGTGGGGGAGCGGATCGGCGACGACGGGCGGCGCTGGGTGAGGCCCACCGGCGATCCCCGCGCTCTCATGGACCAAGCCGGAGAAGTGCCCCTGCCCCCCTATGTAACCGAGGAGCTTTCCGACCTCGAGCGCTATCAGACGGTGTATGCCGATCGGCCGGTGTCGACCGCCGCCCCTACCGCCGGGCTCCACCTCACCCGGGCAGTGCTGGACCGCTGCCGGGCGGCCGGTGCTGCGGTGTGCGAGCTGGAGCTGGCCGTGGGCACGGCCACGTTCACCCCGGTCACAGCGGACAACCTCGACGACCACGTCATGCACACCGAGTCGTATCAGATTCCCGAGGCCACGCTGGCCGCCTGCGTCCGGGCTGAGCGGGTGGTGGCGGTGGGAACCACGGTGGTACGGGCCCTGGAGTCGGCCGCGGCCACCGGATCGGCGTGGGCCCAGACCGATCTGTTCATCAGGCCGGGGCACCGGTTCGCGGTGGTGGACGCGCTGCTCACCAACTTCCACCTGCCCCGGTCCAGCCTCTTGGCCCTGTTGGCCGCGTTCATCGGTCCCCGCTGGCGAGACCTCTACACCGCCGCGCTGGCCGAGGGCTACCGTTTCTTGTCGTTGGGAGATGCCATGTTCTGCACCAAGTACCCCGGCCAGTGACCCTCCAATTCGAGGTGCTAGCCCGACACGGGCAGGCCCGCAAGGGCCGCATCACCACCCCGAGGGGCTCGTTCACCACCCCGTGCTTCATGCCGGTGGGCACCCGGGCCGCAGTCCGCACCCTCGACACCGCCGACCTCGAAGCCCTCAAGCCTGCGGTGGTCCTGGCCAACACCTACCACCTGATGATGAGGCCCGGCCCCGAGGTGGTGCAGCGCATGGGCGGCGTCCACGGATTCACCGGCTGGTCGGGCCACGTGCTTACCGACTCGGGGGGCTACCAGGTGTTCTCCCTCGATCCCAAGGTGGATGACGGCGGCGCCACGTTCCAATCCACTTACGACGGCTCTACCCATCGCTTCACCGCCGAGCGGGTGGTAGACGTGCAGCTCCAGCTCGGATCGGACATCCAGATGGCCTTCGACGTGTGCCCGCCAGCCGATGCCCCCGCGCCCGTCCAGCGCCAGGCCGTGGACCGCACCGCCGCCTGGGCGGCCCGGGCCCGCCGCCGCTTCCTGGAGCAGGGCGGACACCAGGCCGGCGCCAGCCAATTCGGCATCGTCCAAGGCGGTTTGGACCCCGACTTGCGGGCCGAGAGCGCAGCGCGGACCATCGAGGTGGGCTTCGAGGGCTACGCGGTGGGCGGGCTGTCGGTGGGGGAGCCCCCAGACCAGATGATGGCCGCGCTGTCGGCCACCACCCCTCAACTGCCCGCCGATCAGCCCCGCTACTTCATGGGACTGGGCGATCCGGTCGGACTGGTGGAATGCGTGGCGATGGGAGTGGACATGTTCGATTGCGTGCTCCCCACCCGGCTGGCCCGCCACGGCACTGCCCTCACCGGCGAGGGCCGCCTCAACATCACCAACGCGTCGTTCGCCGCCGATGACCACCCCGTCGACCCCCAGTTCCCAGCCAGCCCGATCGCCCGCTACTCCCGGGCCTATATCCGCCACCTGTTCAACGTGGACGAGCCGTCGGCCGCCCGGCTGCTCACCCTCCACAACGTGGCCTGGCTGCTGGCCCTCATGGACACCGCCCAAGGCGCCATCGCCGCCGGCACGCTGGACCGGCTTCGCCGACGGGTGGCTGAGGCGTGGGCCCGCCTCCCCGAGAACGAGCAGCCAGCCCGGTGATGGCCCGCCCCGCCGAGTCGTCTCCCAGCTAGGACTTCCGGTAGAGTTCAGAGCCTTGGAGATCCTTCCGCTTCTGCTCTTGATGTTCGTCGCCATGTACTTCTTCATGGTGCGCCCCCAGCAGCGCAAAGCGCGCGAACAGCGAGCGCTGCTCGACTCTCTTGAGGTGGGCGACGAGGTTATTACCGCCTCAGGCCTGTACGGGATGATCACCGATTTCGACGGCGGCACCGTGTTCATTGAGATATCTGATGGTGTCGAGATCAAGATCAGCCGCGAGACCATCGCCAACAAGATCGTGTATTCCGACATCGACGTCGATGGCGACGACGCTGGCGCCTAGCCCCCATATCCAGCGTCAATGAGCCGCCGATCGCTGGTTTCCCTTGCCCTCATCGTGGCCGCGGCCGCGGGGCTGTTGGCGGCCTCGCTGGCCGTGGGCAACCGGCCCCTTCTCGGGCTCGACCTCAAGGGCGGGGTCGAGGTGGTGCTGGTGCCGGCCGACGACCCCGACCGCCCGGTGGCCATAACCGAGGGCGATCTGGACATCGCGGTCGAGATCATCCGCGACCGCATCGACGGCCTGGGCGTGGCCGAGCCCGACGTGACCCGCCAGGGCAACCGGGTGGTGGTCCAGCTCCCCGGCATCAGCGATCAGCAGAGGGCCATCGACATCGTGGGCCAAACTGCCGAGCTGCGCTTCCGCCCGGTGTGCTCGCTGCTCGACCCCGAGGCCGATCCGCCCCCGACCCAAGAGCTGCCCACCCCCGAGCTGGACAACCGGGGCTTGGCCCCGTGCCCCACGGGGATCGACGTCACGGCCCTGCCCACCACCAGCTCAGCCGATGATCTCCTCGACCGCTTCGTGGTCCTGCCCCACCGAGACCGCCTGGAGCGCTACCTGCTCGGCCCGTCCTCGCTCACCGGCGCGGGCCTCTCCAGCGCCGACAGCCGGTTCACCAACGAGTATGTGGTCGAATTCAACCTGAAGGGGGGCGACGAGGGCGCCGACAAATTCGATGAGATCGCCGCCGCGTGCAACCCGCCCTCCGACTTCTGCCGCACCGCCCAGATTGCCATCGTGGTAGACGGCACGGTGGAGTCGGCCCCGGTAGTGAACGAAGCCCGTTTCGGGGGCAGCGGAATCATCTCCGGCAACTTCTCCGAGCAGGAGGCCGAAGACCTGGCCCTGGTGCTGCGCTACGGCGCCCTGCCCATCGAGTTCCAAGACCCCACCGACCCCCAGAGCGACAGCACCAGCCGGGCGGTTTCGGCCACCATCGGGGGCGACTCCCTACGGGCGGGGGTCATTGCCGGCATCGTCGGGCTGGCCCTGGTGTTCTTGTACATGGTGGTCATGTACCGGCTCTTGGGCGTGGTCGCCATGCTGAGCCTGGGGGTGTCGGCCACCCTGCTTTGGGTGATCGTGGCCTGGCTGGGCGAAACCCAGGATCTGGCGCTGACGCTGGCCGGGGTCACCGGCCTCATCGTGGCCATCGGCGTGTCGCTCGACTCCAACGTGGTCTACTTCGAGCACCTGAAAGAAGACGTGGCCACCGGCCGCATGCTGCGGTCGTCGCTGGAGCAGTCCTTTGCGGCGGCGTTCCGGACCATCTTCAGGGCCAACTTCGCCTCGCTCATTGCCGCGGTCATCTTGTACTGGCTCTCGGCCGGCTCGGTTCGGGGCTTCGCCCTCATGCTGGGCCTGGCCTCGGTGCTCGACCTGGTGGCCACCTACTTCTTCCTGCGGCCCTGCGCCCAGCTGATGGCTCGGTCTCCGGGCCTGATGGCCCATCCCCACCGCCTCGGCCTGCCCACCAGGGAAGAGGCCATGCCTGCGGGAGTCGAGGCATCATGAGCCGCCTCCAGCGCCTGTTGCGCAACCAGACCCGGGTGGACTTCCCCGAGTTGTGGAAGACCACCCTGAAAGTGTCGGCCGCCCTGATCCTCATCAGCGTGGTGGCCATGCTGGTACGGGGCGTCAACCTGGGCATTGAGTTCGAGGGCGGCACGGTGTGGGAGGCCTCGGCGCCCGATGTCTCCACCGCCGATGTGCGCGACGCCCTGCGAGACGTGGGCCAGGCCGACGCCAAGATCCAGTTCGTGGGCGGCGACGTGCTGCGGGTGAGAGCGGAGTTGGACGCCACCGATGCCTCCAGCGTGGCCGAGGTGTCGCTGGCCCTGGCCACCCTCACCGGCCAGAGCCTCGACGACATCAGCTTCAACTCAATCAGCGCCTCGTGGGGCGATGAGATCACCGACAAGGCCATCCGGGCGCTGATCGTGTTCTTCATCGTGGTGGCCATCTACATCACGTTGACGCTGGAGTGGCGGATGGCGGTGGCCGCTCTGGTGGCGGTAGCCCACGACATCGTCATCACGGTGGGCATCTACGCCCTGTTCCAGTTCGAGGTGACCCCGGCCACCGTCATCGCCTTCCTCACCATCATGGGCTACTCCCTGTACGACACCTTGGTGGTGTTCGACAAGAACCGCGACTACCAGCGCCGCTCGGCCCTGGTCGGGCGGGCCACCTACACCCGGATCATGAACTCGGCGCTCAACACCGTGCTCCTGCGGTCGGTGAACACCACCATCACCTCGGTATTGCCGGTGCTGTCGATGCTGGTCATCGGCACGCTGGTGCTGGGCGCGGTCACCTTGGCCGAGTTCGCCGTGGCCCTGCTCATCGGCCTTTTGGTGGGAACCTATTCGTCGCTGTTCGTGGCCGCGCCGGCCGCGGCCTGGTTGAAGGAGCGCCAGCCTGAGTTCGCCGAGCAGCGGGAGCGCCTCGAGGCCCGAGCCCAGTCCCGCGGCACCACGGTGCACGATGTCGAGGACGTGGCCGTCGGCCCGCCCTCGCCGCAGGCGGCGCCCCCAGCTCCCGGAGCGACCCGCCGGCCCCCGCCCACCGGAACGGTCATCCCCCCTCGCCCCCGAAAGCGCAAGCGGCGCTGACGGTATTGGGGCCTCTGGGGGAGGGGAGGCTGGCGCCTCTGCTTGATTTGAAGGCTCTTGACCTCTTTCACGCAAATTGCGTTTTTAAATTTGAGAATCATACACTCTCAATTGATGTTCATATACTGAGGAACACTTCGTGAAACGTGTAGTAGCTGTTGTAGCTGTGTTTGTTGTGGTATTGACTGGTTTGGCGGTACCTGTAGGGGCGCAGCCAATGGGGACAGTTGGCTCAGGCGAATCCACGCCAATCCCTGCTAATGGGGAGCAGGGTGCGCCGTCTGCTGACAGCCAGTACTCGAATGCCTCTGGCAGATTGCCAGACGGCGCGGTGCCGGTGCCGGTCTAAGCAGTCGCGGGACGCGCTCCCGATGGTGCCGGCGCGGTGCCGGTCTAAGCAGTCGCGGGACGCGCTCCCGATGGTGCCGGCGCGGTGCCGGTCTAAGCAGTCGCGGGACGCGCTCCCGATGGTGCCGGCGCGGTGCCGGTCAAAGCAGTCGCGGGACGCGCTCCCGATGGTGCCGGCGCGGTGCCGGTCAAAGCAGTCGCGGGGCCTGCTCCCGATGGTGCCGGCGCAGTGCCGGTGCCGGTCAAAGCAGTCGCGGGACGCGCTCCCGATGGTGCCGGCGCAGTGCCGGTGCCGGTCAAAGCAGTCGCGGGACGCGCTCCCGATGGTGCCGGCGCAGTGCCGGTGCCGGTCAAAGCAGTCGCGGGACGCGCTCCCGATGGTGCCGGCGCAGTGCCGGTGCCGGTCAAAGCAGTCGCGGGACGCGCTCCCGATGGTGCCGGCGCAGTGCCGGTGCCGGTCAAAGCAGTCGCGGGACGCGCTCCCGATGGTGCCGGCGCAGTGCCGGTGCCGGTCAAAGCAGTCGCGGGACGCGCTCCCGATGGTGCCGGCGCAGTGCCGGTGCCGGTCAAAGCAGTCGCGGGACGCGCTCCCGATGGTGCCGGCGCAGTGCCGGTGCCGGTCAAAGCAGTCGCGGGACGCGCTCCCGATGGTGCCGGCGCAGTGCCGGTGCCGGTCAAAGCAGTCGCGGGACGCGCTCCCGATGGTGCCGGCGCAGTGCCGGTGCCGGTCAAAGCAGTCGCGGGGCCTGCTCCCGATGGTGCCGGCGCGGTGCCGGTGCCGGTCAAAGCAGTCGCGGGGCCGCCGCCTCAGTCGCATCCCGATTCCGGGAGATCGAAGCCGTGTCTGCCGGGCTTTCTTTGTGGGGCTTCGCTGCTAGCGGCGCCGACGGGGTTGGCGTGTTCGGCGACGACGACCAGCATCGTGTTCTCGTGGAACTCGGTGACGGGGGCGACGAACTACACGGCGAAGGTGCAGTTGGCGGTGGCGGGCAGCGCCCAGACCGAGCAGACCACGACGGCCACGTCGGTGACGTTCTCGGGGCTGGCGGCGGGCACCGCCTACTACGTGAGCGTCCACTCCAACGTAAACGGCGTCGCCCAGCAGTGGGCGGGGGTGACCTGCTCGACGCTGCTGGCGCCGCCGACGGGGTTGGCGTGCTCGGCGACGACGACCAGCATCGTGTTCTCGTGGAACGAGGTGACGGGGGCCACGGGCTACACCGCCAAGGTGCAGTTGGCGGTGGCGGGCAGCGCGCAGACCGAGCAGACCACGACGGGCGTTTCGTCCACGTCGGTGACGTTCTCGGGCCTGGCGGCGGGCACCGCCTACTACGTGAGCGTCCACGCCAACGTGGGCAGCGTCGCGCAGGGCTCGGCGGGGGTGACCTGCTCGACGCTGCTGGCGCCGCCGGACGGGTTGGCGTGCTCGGCGACGACGACCAGCATCGTGTTCTCGTGGAACGAGGTGACGGGGGCCACGGGCTACACCGCCAAGGTGCAGTTGGCGGTGGCGGGCAGCGCGCAGACCGAGCAGACCACGACGGGCGTTTCGTCCACGTCGGTGACGTTCTCGGGCCTGGCGGCGGGCACCGCCTACTACGTGAGCGTCCACGCCAACGTGGGCAGCGTCGCGCAGGGCTCGGCGGGGGTGACCTGCTCGACGCTGCTGGCGCCGCCGGACGGGTTGGCGTGCTCGGCGACGACGACCAGCATCGTGTTCTCGTGGAACGAGGTGACGGGGGCCACGGGCTACACCGCCAAGGTGCAGTTGGCGGTGGCGGGCAGCGCGCAGACCGAGCAGACCACGACGGGCGTTTCGTCCACGTCGGTGACGTTCTCGGGCCTGGCGGCGGGCACCGCCTACTACGTGAGCGTCCACGCCAACGTGGGCAGCGTCGCGCAGGGCTGGGCGGGGGTGACCTGCTCGACGCTGCTGGCGCCGCCGGACGGGTTGGCGTGCTCGGCGACGACGACCAGCATCGTGTTCTCGTGGAACGAGGTGACGGGGGCCACGGGCTACACCGCCAAGGTGCAGTTGGCGGTGGCGGGCAGCGCGCAGACCGAGCAGACCACGACGGGCGTTTCGTCCACGTCGGTGACGTTCTCGGGCCTGGCGGCGGGCACCGCCTACTACGTGAGCGTCCACGCCAACGTGGGCAGCGTCGCGCAGGGCTGGGCGGGGGTGACCTGCTCGACGCTGCTGGCGCCGCCGGACGGGTTGGCGTGCTCGGCGACGACGACCAGCATCGAGTTCTCGTGGAACGAGGTGACGGGGGCCACGGGCTACACCGCCAAGGTGCAGTTGGCGGTGGCGGGCAGCGCGCAGACCGAGCAGACCACGACGGGCGTTTCGTCCACGTCGGTGACGTTCTCGGGCCTGGCGGCGGGCACCGCCTACTACGTGAGCGTCCACGCCAACGTGGGCAGCGTCGCGCAGGGCTGGGCGGGGGTGACCTGCTCGACGCTGCTGGCGCCGCCGGACGGGTTGGCGTGCTCGGCGACGACGACCAGCATCGAGTTCTCGTGGAACGAGGTGACGGGGGCCACGGGCTACACCGCCAAAGTCCAGCTGGCGGTGGCGGGCAGCGACCAGACCGAGCAGACCACGACGGGCGTTTCGTCCACGTCGGTGACGTTCTCGGGCCTGGCGGCGGGCACCGCCTACTACGTGAGCGTCCACGCCAACGTGGGCAGCGTCGCGCAGGGCTGGGCGGGGGTGACCTGCTCGACGCTGCTGGCGCCGCCGGACGGGTTGGCGTGCTCGGCGACGACGACCAGCATCGAGTTCTCGTGGAACGAGGTGACGGGGGCCACGGGCTACACCGCCAAAGTCCAGCTGGCGGTGGCGGGCAGCGACCAGACCGAGCAGACCACGACGGGCGTTTCGTCCACGTCGGTGACGTTCTCGGGCCTGGCGGCGGGCACCGCCTACTACGTGAGCGTCCACGCCAACGTGGGCAGCGAACCGCAGGGCTGGGCGGGGGTGACCTGCTCGACGCTGCTGGCGCCGCCGGACGGGTTGGCGTGCTCGGCGACGACGACCAGCATCGAGTTCTCGTGGAACGAGGTGACGGGGGCCACGGGCTACACCGCCAAAGTCCAGCTGGCGGTGGCGGGCAGCGACCAGACCGAGCAGACCACGACGGGCGTTTCGTCCACGTCGGTGACGTTCTCGGGGCTGGCGGCGGGCACCGCCTACTACGTGAGCGTCCACGCCAACGTGGGCAGCGAACCGCAGGGCTGGGCGGGGGTGACCTGCTCGACGCTGCTGGCGCCGCCGGACGGGTTGGCGTGCTCGGCGACGACGACCAGCATCGAGTTCTCGTGGAACGAGGTGACGGGGGCCACGGGCTACACCGCCAAAGTCCAGCTGGCCGTGGCGGGCAGCGACCAGACCGAGCAGACCACGACGGGCGTTTCGTCCACGTCGGTGACGTTCTCGGAGCTGGCGGCGGGCACCGCCTACTACGTGAGCGTCCACGCCAACGTGGACGCCGCCGCGCAGGGCTCGGCGGGGGTGACCTGCTCGACGCTGCTGGCGCCGCCGGACGGGTTGGCGTGCTCGGCGACGACGACCAGCATCGAGTTCTCGTGGAACGAGGTGACGGGGGCCACGGGCTACACCGCCAAAGTCCAGCTGGCCGTGGCGGGCAGCGACCAGACCGAGCAGACCACGACGGGCGTTTCGTCCACGTCGGTGACGTTCTCGGAGCTGGCGGCGGGCACCGCCTACTACGTGAGCGTCCACGCCAACGTGGACGCCGCCGCGCAGGGCTCGGCGGGGGTGACCTGCTCGACGCTGCTGGCGCCGCCGGACGGGTTGGCGTGCTCGGCGACGACGACCAGCATCGAGTTCTCGTGGAACGAGGTGACGGGGGCCACGGGCTACACCGCCAAAGTCCAGCTGGCCGTGGCGGGCAGCGACCAGACCGAGCAGACCACGACGGGCGTTTCGTCCACGTCGGTGACGTTCTCGGAGCTGGCGGCGGGCACCGCCTACTACGTGAGCGTCCACGCCAACGTGGACGCCGCCGCGCAGGGCTGGGCGGGGGTGACCTGCTCGACGCTGCTGGCGCCGCCGGACGGGTTGGCGTGCTCGGCGACGACGACCAGCATCGAGTTCTCGTGGAACGAGGTGACGGGGGCCACGGGCTACACCGCCAAAGTCCAGCTGGCGGTGGCGGGCAGCGACCAGACCGAGCAGACCACGACGGGCGTTTCGTCCACGTCGGTGACGTTCTCGGAGCTGGCGGCGGGCACCGCCTACTACGTGAGCGTCCACGCCAACGTGGGCAGCGAACCGCAGGGCTGGGCGGGGGTGACCTGCTCGACGCTGCTGGCGCCGCCGGACGGGTTGGCGTGCTCGGCGACGACGACCAGCATCGAGTTCTCGTGGAACGAGGTGACGGGGGCCACGGGCTACACCGCCAAAGTCCAGCTGGCCGTGGCGGGCAGCGACCAGACCGAGCAGACCACGACGGGCGTTTCGTCCACGTCGGTGACGTTCTCGGAGCTGGCGGCGGGCACCGCCTACTACGTGAGCGTCCACGCCAACGTGGACGCCGCCGCGCAGGGCTCGGCGGGGGTGACCTGCTCGACGCTGCTGGCGCCGCCGGACGGGTTGGCGTGCTCGGCGACGACGACCAGCATCGAGTTCTCGTGGAACGAGGTGACGGGGGCCACGGGCTACACCGCCAAAGTCCAGCTGGCCGTGGCGGGCAGCGACCAGACCGAGCAGACCACGACGGGCGTTTCGTCCACGTCGGTGACGTTCTCGGAGCTGGCGGCGGGCACCGCCTACTACGTGAGCGTCCACGCCAACGTGGACGCCGCCGCGCAGGGCTCGGCGGGGGTGACCTGCTCGACGCTGCTGGCGCCGCCGGACGGGTTGGCGTGCTCGGCGACGACGACCAGCATCGAGTTCTCGTGGAACGAGGTGACGGGGGCCACGGGCTACACCGCCAAAGTCCAGCTGGCCGTGGCGGGCAGCGACCAGACCGAGCAGACCACGACGGGCGTTTCGTCCACGTCGGTGACGTTCTCGGAGCTGGCGGCGGGCACCGCCTACTACGTGAGCGTCCACGCCAACGTGGACGCCGCCGCGCAGGGCTCGGCGGGGGTGACCTGCTCGACGCTGCTGGCGCCGCCGGACGGGTTGGCGTGCTCGGCGACGACGACCAGCATCGAGTTCTCGTGGAACGAGGTGACGGGGGCCACGGGCTACACCGCCAAAGTCCAGCTGGCCGTGGCGGGCAGCGACCAGACCGAGCAGACCACGACGGCCACGTCGGTGACGTTCTCGGGCCTGGCGGCCGACACCGCCTACTACCTCAGCGTCCACGCCAACGTAGACGGCGAACCGCAAGGCTCAGCAGGAGCGACCTGCACGACGTTGCCTCCGTTCGGCGCGCCGGTTGTCTCGTGTTCGGCCACTGCCGACAGCATTACTGTGTCGTGGGGGGAGGTGGAGGGGGCAACGCGGTACCAGGTGTTGCTTGGCGGTAAGCGGGCTGTCGTCGTCGGCACCGAATTCACCTTCGGGGGTTTGGGCGCCTCGACTTCATATGAGGTTGAGGTTCAAGCTGGCGATGGCTCCCATTGGGGTGAAACCGCGGTTGAGACCTGTGCCACCGCCGGCGGGGTTGGCTTGGCGTTGGATTGCGTTGTGGGCACGAGCACTGTTGTTGCTGTGTGGGGTGAGTTGGAGGACACGTCGAGGCACCGGGTCCGGCGCAGTGTGGGTCCCGGGGTTGGCGATTGGACGGCTTGGGACGAGATCGATGGCGCTGTGGCTGTTTTCGGCGGTCTGGCTTACAGCACTGCGTACACCGTCGAGGTTCAAAAAGAGGTCGAGGTTCAGGCGGGTGGCGCCATGGGGTGGTCTGCTGGGGTGGCCCGGGTTTGCGAGACGGTTGAGCCGTTGGCGTTGCCCGATTCGTGTGTTGTGCCCGATGGCTTGACGTTTTGCGTTGCCAAAAACGAGCTGATGAATGTGCCCGAAAGCGGCGCGGGGGACGCGCCCGGCGGCGGCATCGGGACCAAGGGTTTCTATTCACCCCCGATGATGCGCATCTATTCTGACCGCGACCGGCTCAAGATGGACCACGAGGGGAACTTGGTCATGGTGAGCAAGGGAGACCGGGGCGGCTGGGTGGCCGATTCGGACAGCTTGGCCGACGACGCCTGGGTGGCCGACAGCGCTTGGGTGGCCGGAAATGCCGTCGTGGGGGGCAACGCTTTTGTCTATGGCAGCGCTGGGGTGTTCGGCAACGCCACCGTGGAGGGCAACGCTCTTGTCTACGACCAGGCCTTGGTGTACGGCCGCGCCACCGTTACGGGCTCGGTGTACGGCGATGCCAGAGTGTTCGGCGAGGAAGCCGTCGTGTCCGGCGACACCGAAACCTATAGCCCGCACCCGTATTTGCTGGAGCTGATAGGGTATCCGTTGCAGTTGGCCTCGCCGCAGCTGCCGTTGAATCTGGATGAGCGGGCCAAGGTGTACGGCAACGCCTGGGTGTCGGGCAAGGCCAAGGTGTACGACAAAGCCGAGGTGTGCGGCGGGGCTGTGGTGAGCGGCGAAGAGGTCGAGGTGTACGACGACGCCAAGGTTTGCAGCAAGGAGAAGCCCGGCCGCGGGCCCTGGGTGTCGCAGAAGGCGAAGGTGTACCGCAAGGCCAAGGTGTACCACCGGGCCACGGTGACCGGCCAGGCCAAGGTGCACGGCGACGAGGCGTGGGTGTACAACGACGCGACGGTGAGCGGCACAGCCGAGGTCCGCCACCATGCCAAGGTGTACGACGACGCCTGGGTGAGCTCAAACGCGGTGGTGGAGCGCGACGCCCAAGTGTACGACGATGCCAGGGTGGGCTCTAACACGCTGGTGACCAGCTCGGCCGAGGTGTACGACGATGCCAAGGTGTTCAGCGACGGCCGCACGCTCAATGCACTGGCCGAGGACAGCGACGAAGACGACTTCTTGGCCAGCTACTACGGGGTCGTGATTGCGGGTGCAGCCCTGGTGTACGACGACGCCATCGTCAAAGACGGAGCAGTGGTGGAGGGCACCTACTTCCCCGAAGACCGTGACGACCGCACTAGCGTGTACGGAAATGCCCGCGTGTCGGAGCAGGCCAAAGTGGTCGCCTTCGCCCCTCGCGATCGCAACACCGTTTACCCTTACTCTCCGCGGGTCTACGGCGACGCCAAAATATCTGGCAATGCCACCGTGACCGAGAACGCCCGGGTGTTCGGCAAAGCAGAAGTGTACGGCACAGCCACGGTAACCGGACACGCCAAAGTGTTCGGCTCGGCCAAAATCTTCGGCGAAGAAACCAAAATCCACGGCAACGCGCAAGTGTTCGACGCCGCCGAAGTGTACGGCAACGCCGAAGTGTACGGTCAGGCCATGGTATTCGACTTTTCCAACTCGCAGTATTGGATTGGAGAAGACGCCAACGGCAATAGCCTCAAACGGGATGTATTCGAAGAAGACGACCCCGCCCGCGTACTGTGGACAAACTCCCTGGTCTTGGTACCTTATGAGTATACCCCAGATGATGAAATCACTTGGACGTGGTCTTGGCCTTTGAGCCTAGTTGAAGAAGCACTTGACGATTTGTTGGACACTGTTGATCCCCAGTTCCAAGACGATTGGGATGACGACTTTTCGATAGCTGATTATCGGCCTACCGCCGTGTTCGGCGATGCCGTAGTCCAAGGACAGGCAAAAGTGTGGGGCGGATCATACGTGTTCGGCGGAAAGGTGTACCAAAGCGGACGCATATCCGCCCACACGAATATGAACAGCGGAGAAGTGTGTGAAGATCTCTGGATACACTCAAATACAGCTTATGCTGTCCCTCATAAATGTGCTGGTTCTGGTGGCTTCCCCTGGAATTCGCTGGCATGTTTCGCCGCGCCGGCAGTCCTTTCCGGCGCCATTGGCTTCACTAGCGCCATTGGCTTCACTATTGGCTTCACTATTGGCGCGGCTTGTTTCGCCTATGAGGCCTATGAGGTGGCAACTGCCTACAGCAAAGCCCCTGGCCGTGCTTAGCGCGGTCACGGGCTTCGCTGGCTGTCCGGCGGGGGTCCCGGTTCGGCGGCGGCCAGGCGGCGGCTGTTTTCGGCGGTGGCCGGGCGGTGGCCGGATTGCCGTGGTGGTGGTTGTGGGTTTGGTGTTGGGGGGTTGCGGGTCGGGTGGTTCGAGTGGGGCTGTGCCGGAGTCGTGTGTGGTGCCCGACGGTGTTGTGGATGCGAAGTACTGCGTCGATGCGGCCCGCAGCGTGGCCGCGCCGGTAACAGATGGCGGGGTTGCGGGGGGCGGTGTGGGGTGTGTTCACGGGGGCCGGTCGGGGCTGTGCCGGGTTGTGGCGCTGCGCGACGTGGTTGCGGAGCTGCCCGACGGGGGGGAAGTTGTGAGGGCCGAGCGGGGCGATGTGGGCGGCTGGATACAAGCCGGGCGCAACCTCGCCCACGAGGGCGGCGCGTGGGTCGGCGGCGACGCCCGGGTGTTCGGCGACGCCGCAGTGTCGGGCGACGCGTTGGTGTCCGGAAACGCGGCGGTGTTCGGCAGCGCTGAGGTCTATGGCACCGCTGTGGTGGGCGGCGAGGCGCAGGTGTTCGACTCGGCGCGGATCTACGGACGGGCACAAGTAAGCGGCCAGGCCATGGTGTTCGACTCGTCCCACTCGCAGCACTGGAACGGAGAAGACACCGACGGCAATTCCCTTTACCGGCCCGTGTTCGAAGACGACGACCCCGCCCGCGTACTGTGGACAAACTCCCTGGTCTTGGTACCTTATGAGTATACCCCAGATGATGAAATCACTTGGACGTGGTCTTGGCCTTTGAGCAGCCTTGAGGAATCACTCAAGTTGTCGGAGTTGGAAATGCTTGTTCCGGCGAGTCGGGACGAGTGGGACGACGACATTTCGGCAGCCCCGTATCGGCCTACTGCTGTGTACGGCGATGCTGTTGTCTACGGGCGGGCGAGAGTGTGGGGCGGGTCATACGTGTTCGGCCCAGCCAGGGTTCACCAGGACGGGCGAATCTCCGGGCAAACGAATTTGGGCGGCGGAAGAGTGTGCAGTGATGCATGGTTACACTCAGTCCTAGGTTATGGCGGTTCTGTAAGGTGTGCGGGTTCTGGCGGTTTTTCTTGGGTTTGGGTTTGGGTTTTTGCGGGGTTGTTGCTGGTTGTGGTGGCGGGGTGGCGGCTTCGGCGTTCTGGGCGGTCTGGGCTCGGCTTTGGTTGATGGCCGCGGGTGAGGTGGCAACTGCCTATGGCAAAGCCGCCGGCCGTGCTTAGCGCAGTCCGGGGCTTCGCGGGCTGTTGGGCGGGGCGGCCGGGCGGCGGGGGCTGTTTTCGGCGGGGGCCGGGCTTTGGGCCGGTTTTGGCGGTGGTGGTTGTGGGTTTGGTGTTGGGGGGGTGCGGGTCGGGTGGTTCGGGCGGGGTTGTGCCGGAGTCGTGTGTGGTGCCCGACGGTGTTGCGGACGCGAAGTACTGCGTCGATGTGGCCCGCAGCGTGGCCGCGCCGGTATCAGGCGGCGGGGTTGCGGGGGGCGGTGTGGGGTGTGTTCACGGGGGCCGGGCGGGGCTGTGCCGGGTTGTGGCGCTGCGCGACGTGGTTGCGGAGCTGCCCGACGGAGGGGAAGTAGTGAGGGCCGAGCGCGGCGATGTGGGCGGCTGGATACAAACCGGACACAACCTCGCCCACGAGGGCGCCGCATGGGTCGGCGGCAACGCCCGGGTATTCGACGACGCCGCAGTGTCGGACGACGCAGTAGTAGACGGCAACGCGGCGGTGTTCGGCGACGCTGAGGTCTATGGCACCGCTCGGGTGGGCGGCGACGCGCAGGTGTTCGACTCGGCGCGGATCTACGGACGGGCACAAGTGAGCGGCCAGGCAATGGTGTTCGACTCGTCCCACTCGCAGCACTGGAACGGAGAAAGCGCTGAAGGCGATCCCGTGTACCGGTCGGTGTTCGAACAAGACGACCCCGCCCGCAAACTGTGGACAAACTCCATGGTCTTTATACCTTATGAGTATACCCCAGGTGAGAAAATCACTTGGACGTGGGCTCGGCATTTGAGCAGCCTTGAGGATTCACTCAGGTTGTCGGAGTTGGAGATGCTTGTTCCGGCGAGCCGGGAAGAGTGGGATGACGACGTTTCGGCAGCCCCGTATCGGCCTACTGCTGTGTACGGCGATGCTGTTGTCTACGGGCGGGCGAGAGTGTGGGGCGGGTCATACGTGTTCGGCCCAGCCAGGGTTCACCAGGACGGGCGAATCTCCGGGCAAACAATATTGGGCGGCGGAAGAGTGTGCAGTGATGCCTGGTTACACTCATCCCTAGGTTATGGCGGTTCTATAAAGTGTGCGGGTTCTGGCGGTTTTTCTTGGGTTTGGGTTTGGGTTATTGCGGGGTTGTTGCTGGTTGTTGTGGCGGGGTGGCGGCTTCGGCGTTCTGGGCGGTCTGGGCTCGGCTTTGGTTGATGGCCGCGGGTGAGGTGGCAACTGCCTACAGCAAAGCCCCTGGCCGTGCTTAGCGCGGTCCGGGGTTTCGCGGGGCGGCCAGATCGGCGGTGGCCGGGTGGCGGCCGGGTTTTGGCGGTGGTGGTGGTTGTTGGGTTGGTGTTGGGGGGTTGCGGGTCGGGTGGTTCGGACGGGGCTGTGCCGGAGTCGTGTGCGGTGCCCGACGGTGTTGTTGATGCGAAGTACTGCGTCGATGTGGCCCGCAGCGTGGCCGCTCCGGTAACAGACAGCGGGGCCGGGGTTGCGGGGGGCGGTGTCGGGTGTGTTCACGGCGGCCGGGCGGGGCTGTGCCGGGTTGTGGCGCTGCGCGACGTGGTTGCGGAGCTGCCCGACGGAGGGAAAGTACTGAGGGCCGAGCGGGGCGATGTGGGCGGCTGGATACAAACCGGGCGCAACCTCGCCCACGAGGGCGGCGCATGGGTCGGCGGCGACGCCCGGGTGTTCGACGACGCCGCAGTGTCGGGCGACGCGTTGGTGTCCGGAAACGCGGCGGTGTTCGACGACGCCGCAGTGTCCGGCGACGCAGTAGTAGACGGCAACGCGGCGGTGTTCGGCAGCGCTGAGGTCTATGGCACCGCTGAGGTGGGTGGCGAGGCGCAGGTGTTCGACTCGGCGCGGATCTACGGACGGGCACAAGTGAGCGGCCAAGCCATGGTGTTCGACTCCTCCCACTCGCAGCACTGGAACGGAGAAGACGCCGACGGCAATACCCTCTACCGCCCCGTATTCGACAACGACGACCCCGCCCGCAAACTGTGGACAAACTCCCTGGTCTTGATACCTTATGAGTATACCCCAGGTGAGAAAATCACTTTGACGTGGCATAGGAGTTTGAGTAGAATTGAGGAAGCAGTTGACGATTTGTTGGAAATAGTTGATCCGCAATTCCAAAACGAGTGGGATGACGACTTTTCAATAACTCCGTATCGGCCTACTGCTGTGTACGGCGATGCTGTTGTCTATGGCCGGGCGAGGGTGTGGGGCGGGTCACACGTGTTCGGCCCAGCCAGGGTTCACCAGGACGGGCGTATATCTGGCCAAACGAATATGGGCGGCGGAGACGTGTGCGGTGATCTCTGGGTGCACTCACTCGGAGCTTATGTTGGTTTTGCAAAGTGTGCGGGTTCTGGCGGTTTTTCTTGGGTTTGGGTTTGGGTTTTTGCGGGGTTGTTGTTGCTTGTTGTGCTGGGGTGGCGGATTCGGCGTTCTAGGCGGTCTGGGCTCGGCTTTGGTTGATGGCCGCGGGTGAGGTGGCAACTGCCTATGGCAAAGCCCCTGGCCGTGCTTAGCGCGGTCCGGGGTTTCGCGGGGCGGCCAGATCGGCAGGGGCCGAGTAGCGGCTGGATTGCCGTGGTGGTGGTTGTGGGGTTGGTGTTGGGGGGTTGCGGGTCGGGTGGTTCGGGCGGGGTTGTGCCGGAGTCGTGTGCGGTGCCCGACGGTGTTGTTGATGCGAAGTACTGCGTCGATGTGGCCCGCAGCGTGGCCGCGCCGGTTTCAGACGGCGGGGTTGTGGGGGGCGGTGTGGGGTGTGTTCACGGCGGCCGGGCGGGGCTGTGCCGGGTTGTGGCGCTGCGCGACGTGGTCGCGGAGCTGCCCGACGGAGGGGAAGTAGTGAGGGCCGAGCGGGGCGATGTGGGCGGCTGGATACGAGCCGGGCGCAACCTCGCCCACGAGGGCGCCGCGTGGGTCGGCGGCGACGCCCGGGTGTTCGACGACGCCGCAGTGTCCGGCGACGCAGTAGTAGACGGCAACGCAGTAGTGTTCGGCAACGCTGAGGTGTCCGGCGCTGCTGAGGTGGGCGGCGAGGCGCAGGTGTTCGACTCGGCGCGGATCTACGGACGGGCACAAGTGCGCGGCCAGGCCATGGTGTTCGACTCGTCCCACTCGCAGCACTGGAACGGAGAAAGCGCCGACAGCAATGCCCTCTACAGCCCCGTATTTGACAACAACGACCTCGCCCGCAAACTGTGGACAAACTCACGAGTCACAATACCTGACGAAAGCACCCCAGGTGTTCCAGTTGTTGTGACGTGGACTCGGAGTTTGAGTTCAGTTGAGGAAGCAGTTGACGAGTTGTTGGGGACCGTTGCTCCGCCACTACAAGATGAATGGGATGATACTGTGTTGATAGCTCCGTATCGGCCTACTGCTGTGTTCGGCGATGCCGTAGTCCACGGACAGGCAAAAGTGTGGGGCGGATCACACGTGTTCGGCGGAGCCGAGGTGCATCAAAGCGGGCGCATATCCGCTTATACAGGTATGGGTGATGGAGAGGTGTGCAGCGATCTCTGGGTACACTCATACATAGACTATGCCGGTAATGAACAATGTGCGGGTTCTGGCGGTTTTTCTTGGGTTTGGGTTTGGGTTTTTGGGGGGTTGTTGTTGGTAGTTGTGGTGCTGGGGTGGCGGTTTCGGCGTTCTGGGCGGTCTGGGCTCGGCTTTGGTTGAGGGCCGCGGGGTGAAGGTGGCGACTGCCTATGGCAAAGTCCCCTGGTTGAGCTTCCCCCTAATCGTGGAGAGGTTGTTTTGTCCACTGTGGGCGGTGTGTCCCAGGAGTGGGCGGGGGTGTATTGCGCGTCGTTGGTTCGGTTCGGCGCGCCGGTTGTCTCGTGTTCGGCCACTGCCGACAGCATTACTGTGTCGTGGGGGGAGGTGGAGGGGGCAACGCGGTACCAGGTGTGGCTTGGCGGTAAGCGGGCTGTCGTCGTCGGCACCGAATTCACCTTCGGGGGTCTGGGCGCCTCGACTTCATATGAGGTCGAGGTTCAAGCTGGCGATGGCTCCCATTGGGGTGAAACCGCGGTTGAGACCTGTGCCACCGCCGGCGGGGTTGGCTTGGTGTTGGATTGCGTTGTGGGCACGAGCACTGTTGTTGCTGTGTGGGGTGAGTTGGAGGACACGTCGAGGCACCGGGTCCGGCGCAATGTGAGTCCCGGGGTTGGCGATTGGACGGCTTGGGACGAGATCGATGGCGCTGTGGCTGTTTTCGGCGGTCTGGCTTACAGCACTGCGTACACCGTGGAGGTTCAAAAAGAGGTCGAGGTTCAGGCGGGGGGCGCCAAGGGGTGGTCTGCTGGGGTGGTTCGGGTGTGCGAGACGGTTGAGCCGTTGGCGTTGCCCGATTCGTGTGATGTGCCCGAAGGCTTGACGTTTTGCGTTGCCAAAAACGAGCTGATGAATGTGCCCGAAAGCGGCGCGGGGGACGCGCCCGGCGGCGGCATCGGGACCAAGCAGTACTTCTCCCCCCAGGTGAAGCGCATCTATTCTGACCGCGACCGGGTCAAGGTGGACCACGATGGGAACTTGGTCATGGTGAGCAAGGGCGAACCGGGCGGCGGGATGGCCGATTCGGCCAGCTTGGCCGGCGACGCCTGGGTGGCCGACGACGCCTGGGTGGCCGGAAATGCCGTCGTGGGGGGCAACGCTTTTGTCTACGGCAACGCTGGGGTGTTCGGCGACGCCACCGTGGAGGGCAACGCCTTTGTCTACGACCACGCCTTGGTCACCGGCCGCGCCACCGTCACGGGCTCGGTGTACGGCGAGGCCTTCGTGGACGGCGAGGGGGCCGTCGTGTCCGGCGACACCGAAACCGATGAATATACCTATTATTTGGATCTGTCGTTCTCGGTGCCGACGAATCGCGATGAGCGGGCCAAGGTGTACGGCAACGCCTGGGTATCGGGGCAGGCCCAAGTGTCGGGCAAGGCCAAGGTGTACGACGACGCCTGGGTATGGGGGCAGGCCCAAGTGTCGGGCAAGGCCGAGGTGTACGACGACGCCAGGGTATCGGGGCAGGCCCAAGTGTCGGGCAAGGCCAAGGTGTACGGCAAAGCCCAAGTGTCGGGCAAGGCCAAGGTGTACGACGACGCCGAGGTGTGCGGCGGGGCTGTGGTGAGCGGCGACGAGGCGTGGGTGTACGACGACGCCGAGGTTTGCAGCGAGGAAAAGCGCGGCCGCGGGCCCAGGGTGCTAGACAAGGCCAAGGTGTACGGCAAGGCCAAGGTGTACCACCGGGCCACGGTGACCGGCCAGGCCAAGGTGCACGGCGACGAGGCGTGGGTGTACGACGACGCGACGGTGAGCGGCACAGCCGAGGTCCGCCATAGCGCCAGGGTGTACGACGACGCCTGGGTGAGCTCAAACGCGGTGGTGGAGCGCGACGCCCAAGTGTACGACGATGCCAAGGTGGGCTCTAACACGCTGGTGACCGGCACGGCCCGCGTGTACGACGACGCCATGGTGTTCAGCAACGGCCGCACGCTCAATGCCCTGGCCGAGGACAGCGACGACGACTTTTTGGCCGACTACTACGGGGTCTTGATTTGGGGTGCAGCCCGGGTATACGGCGACGCCATCGTCCAAGACGGAGCAGTGGTGCAGGGCACCCACTATCCCAGCATCCATCAGGGCGTCACCAGGGTGTACGGCGATGCCCGCGTGTCGAAGCAGGCCATAGTGGTCGCCAACGGCTCCTATCATGACGGTCCGCTGGTCTACGGCCACGCCAAAGTGTCTGGCAATGCCACCGTGTCCGAGAACGCCGAGGTGTTCGGCGAAGCAGAAGTGTACGGAACAGCCACGGTAACCGGATTCGCCAAGGTGTTCGGCTCGGCCAAAGTCTTCGGCGAAAAAGCCAAAGTCCACGGTCGAGCACAGGTCTTCGACGGCGCCCAGATATACGGCAACGCCGAAGTATACGGTTGGGCGATGGTGTTCGACTTTTCCAACTCGCAGTATTGGATTGGAGAAGACCCCGACGGCAATACCCTCAAACGGGATGTATTCGACAACGACGACCCCGCCCGCAAACTCTGGACAAACTCACTAGTCACAGTACCTTATGAGAACAACCCAGGTGTTCAAGTTCCTGTGCTGTGGCATAGGAGTGTGAGTAGAATTGAGGATGCAGTTGACGATTTGTTGGAGACCGTTAATCCGCCGATCCAAGACGAATGGGATGGCGACATTCAAATAACTAAGTATCAACCGACCGCTGTATTCGGCGATGCTATTGTCCGTGGTCAGGCAAGAGTGTGGGGCGGTTCATATGTGTTCGGTGTAGCCGAGGTGCACCAAAGCGGGCGCATATCTGCTCATACCAATATAGACAGCGGAGAGGTGTGCAGTGATCTCTGGGTGCACTCAATCACAAGTTATAGTGGTGTTCAAAATTGTGCGGGTTCTGGCGGTTTTCCCTGGAATTCGCTGGCATGTTTCTCCCCGCAGGCAATTGCTGCTGTTGTCGGGAATCCGATTATCAGCGGCATTGCTTTCGCTGCTGGTACGGCTTGCTTTGCCTATGAGGTGGCAACTGCCTACAGCAAAGCCCCCGGTCGTGCTTAGCGCGGTCCGAGGTTCGCCGGGGCTGCCGTTTCGGCGGTGGCCGGGTGGTGGCCGGGTTGCGGTGGCGGCGGTGGTTGTGGGGTTGGTGTTGGGGGGTTGCGGGTCGGGTGGTTCGGGCGGGGCTGTGCCGGAGTCGTGTGTGGTGCCCGACGGTGTTGTTGATGCGAAGTACTGCGTCGATGTGGCCCGCAGCGTGGCCGCGCCGGGCGGGAGCGGGGTTGCGGGGGGCGGTGTGGGGTGTGTTCACGGCGGCCGGGCGGGGCTGTGCCGGGTTGTGGCGCTGCGCGACGTGGTTGCGGAGCTGCCCGACGGAGGGGAGGTAGTGAGGGCCGAGCGGGGCGATGTGGGCGGCTGGATACAAACCGGGCGCAACCTCGCCCACGAGGGCGGCGCGTGGGTCGGCGGCGACGCCCGGGTGTTCGGCGGCGCCGCAGTGTCCGGCGACGCAGTAGTAGACGGCAACGCCGCGGTGTTCGGCGACGCTGAGGTCTATGGCAGCGCTGTGGTGGGCGGCGAGGCGCAGGTGTTCGACGCGGCGCGGATCTACGACCGGGCACAAGTGCGCGGCCAGGCCATGGTGTTCGACTCCTCCCACTCGCAGCACTGGAACGGAGAAAGCCCAGAAGGCAACCCCGCGTACCGGTCGGTGTTCGAACAAGACGATCCCGCCCGCAAACTGTGGACAGACTCACGAGTCTTGATACCTGATGAAAACAACCCAGGTGTTCAAGTTCCTGTGCTGTGGCATAGGAGTCTGAGTAGAATTGAGGAAGCAGTTGACGAGTTGTTGGAAATAGTTGATCCGCAATTCCAAAACGAGTGGGGTGACGACGTTCTGGCGACTTCGTATCGGCCTACTGCTGTGTACGGCGATGCTGTTGTCCACGGGCGGGCAAGAGTGTGGGGCGGGTCACACGTGTTCGGCCCAGCCAGGGTTCACCAGGACGGGCGCATATCTGGCCAAACGAATATGGGCGGCGGAGACGTGTGCGGTGATCTCTGGGTGCACTCACTCGGAGCTTATGTTGGTTTTGCAAAGTGTGCGGGTTCTGGTGGTTTTTCTTGGGTTTGGGTTTGGGTTTTTGCGGGGTTGTTGTTGCTTGTTGTGCTGGGGTGGCGGATTCGGCGTTCTGGGCGGTCTGGGCTCGGATTTGGTTGAGGGCCGCGGGTGAGGTGGCGACTGCCTATGGCAATGCCGCTGGCCGTGCGTAGCGCGGTCCGAGGCTTCGCGGGCTGTTGGGCGGGGGTTCCGGTTCGGCGGTGGCCGGGTGGCGGCCGGGTTTTGGCGGTGGTTGTGGTTGTGGGGTTGGTATTGGGGGGGTGCGGGTCGGGTGGTTCGGGTGGGGTTGTGCCGGAGTCGTGTGCGGTGCCCGACGGTGTTGTGGATGCGAAGTACTGCGTCGATGTGGCCCGCAGCGTGGCCGCGCCGGTAACAGACAGCGGGGCCGGGGTTGCGGGGGGCGGTGTCGGGTGTGTTCACGGCAGCCGGGCGGGGCTGTGCCGGGTTGTGGCGCTGCGCGACGTGGTCGCGGAGCTGCCCGACGGAGGGGAGGTAGTGAGGGCCGAGCGCGGCGATGTGGGCGGCTGGATACAAACCGGGCGCAACCTCGCCCACGAGGGCGGCGCGTGGGTCGGAGGCGACGCCCGGGTATACGACGACGCCACAGTGTCGGGCGACGCAGTAGTAGGCGGCGACTCGGCGGTGTTCGGCGACGCTGAGGTCTATGGCACCGCTGTGGTGGGCGGCGAAGCGCAGGTGTTCGACGCGGCGCGGATCTACGACCGGGCACAAGTGCGCGGCCAGGCCATGGTGTTCGACTCCTCCCACTCGCAGCACTGGAACGGAGAAAGCCCAGAAGGCAACCCCGCGTACCGGTCGGTGTTCGAACAAGACGATCCCGCCCGCAAATTGTGGACAGACTCACAAGTTTTTGTACCTGATGAAAATCCCCAAAGTGCTCCAGATGAAATGGAGTGGGTTTCATCGTTTAGCAGGGTAGTGAAAAGACTTGACGAGCTAGGCGAGCCGCTTGTTCCGGCGAGTCGGGACGAGTGGGATGACGGCGTTGTTGCATTTCCTTATCGGCCTACCGCTGTCTTTGACGATGCTGCTGTCTATGGCCAGGCGAGAGTGTGGGGCGGGTCATATGTGTTCGGCCGAGCCGAGATTCACCAGGATGGGCGCGTGTCCGGCCATACAACTATTGATGCTGGAGAGGTGTGTAGTGATATGTGGTTACACTCAGCCCAAAATTATGGTGGCCCTGAAGGGTGTGCGGGTTCTGGCGGCTTTTCTTGGGTTTGGGTTTGGGTTTTTGGGGGGTTGTTGTTGGTTGTTGTGGCGGGGTGGCGGTTTCGGCGTTCTGGGCGGTCTGGGCTCGTTTTGGGTTGGCGGCCGCGGGGTGAGGTGGCGACTGCCTATAGCAAAGCCCCCGGTCGTGCTTAGCGTGGTCCGGGGCTTCGCGGGCTCCTCGGCGGGGCTGCCGGTTCGGCGGTCGGGTTTTGGGCCGGTTTTGGCGGTGGTGGTTGTGGGGTTGGTGTTGGGGGGGTGCGGGTCGGGTAGTTCGGGCGGGGTTGTGCCGGTGTCGTGTGTGGTGACGTCGACCAGCATCACTGTGTCGTGGGAGGAAGTGGAGGGGGCAAAGCATTATCAGGTGTTGCTCGGCGGCGAGCGGGCTGTCGTTGTCGGCACTGAATTCACCTTCGAAGGTCTGAGTGCCTCCACCTCGTATGAGGTCAGGGTTCAAGCTGGTGATGGCTCCCGTTGGGGTGACGCCGCGGTTGAGACCTGTGCCACTGCTGGCGGGGTTGGTTTGGCGTTGGATTGCGTTGTGGGCACCAGCACGTTTGTTGCTGTGTGGGGTGAGTTGGAGGACACGTCGAGATACCGGATCCGGCGCAATATGAGTCCCGGGGTTGGCGATTGGACAACTTGGGACGAGATCGATGGCGCTTTGGCTGTTTTCGGCGGTCTGGCTTACAGCACTGCGTACACCGTCGAGGTTCAAAAAGAGGTCGAGGTTCAGGCGGGTGGCGCCAAGGGGTGGTCTGCTGGGGTGACTCGGGTTTGCGAGACGGTTGAGCCGTTGCCGTTGCCCGATTCGTGTGTTGTGCCCGAAGGCTTGACGTTTTGCCTTGCCGAAGACGAGCTGATGGATGTGCCCGTAGACGGCGTGGGGGCAAAGCAGTACTTCTCCCCCAGGTGATGCGCGTCTATTCTGACCGCGACCGGGTCAAGGTGGACCACGAGGGGAACTTGGTCCTGGTGAGAAAGGGCGACCCGGGCGGCGGGATGGCCGATTCGGCCAGCTTGGCCGGCGACGCCTGGGGGGCCGGCGACGCCTGGGGGGCCGGAAATGCCGTTGTGGGGGGCAACGCTTTTGTCTACGGCAACGCTTGGGTGTTCGGCGACGCCGTGGTGGAGGGCAACGCCTTCGTGTACGGCCACGCCAGGGTCTCCGGCGGGGTCACCGTCACGGGCTCGGTGTACGGCGAGGCCTTCGTGGACGGCGAGGGGGCTGTGGTGTCCGGCGACACCGAGACCTACGATTTTACCTATTATGGGGATGCGGCGTTCCCGCCGACGCTGGGCCGGCTGCCGAAGAATCGCGATGAGCGGGCCGAGGTGTACGGCAACGCCTGGGTGTCGGGCAACGCCGAGGTGTCGGGCAACGCCGAGGTGTACGGCCGCGCCCGGGTGTCGGGGCAGGCGAAGGTGTACGACAGGGCGAAGGTGTTCGGCGACGCCCGGGTGTCGGAGCAGGCCAAGGTGTACGGCAACGCCGAGGTGTGCGGCGGGGCTGTGGTGAGCGGCGAAGAGGTCGAGGTGCACGGCGACGCCAAAGTTTGCAGCGAGGAAAAGCCCCGCGGCGGGCCCTGGGTGTCGCAGCAGGCGAAGGTGTACGACCGGGCCACGGTGACCGGCCAGGCCAAGGTGTATGGCGACGAGGCGTGGGTGTACGACGACGCCCAGGTGAGCGGCACAGCCGAGGTCCGCGACCGCGCCAAGGTGTACGACGATGCCCGGGTGGGCGGAAACGCGGTGGTGGAGCTCGACGCCCAAGTGTATGAGCGCGCCAGGGTGACCGATAACACGCTGGTGACCAGCTCGGCCAAGGTGTACGACGATGCCAAGGCGTTCAGCGACGGCAGCACGCTCAATGCCCTGGCCGAGAACAGCGACGACGACGACTTTTTGGCCGACTACTACGGAGTCGTGATTGCGGGTGCAGCCCTGGTATGCGGCGACGCCATCGTCAAAGACGGAGCGGTGGTGGAGGGCACCCACTTCCCCGACAACCGTGCCGACCGCACCAAAGTGTACGGAAATGCCCGCGTGTCGCAGCGGGCCAAAGTGGTCGCCGCCGCCCCTCGCGATGCCAACGCCGTGTTCCACTACTCTCCGCGGGTCTACGGCGATGCCAAAGTGTCTGACAATGCCACCGTGTCCGAGAACGCCCGGGTATTCGGCGACGCCGAGGTGTACGAAACAGCCACGGTAACCGGACACGCCAAAGTGTTCGGCTCGGCCAAAATCTTCGGCGAAGAAACCAAAATCCACGGCAACGCGCAAGTGTTCGACGGCGCCGAAGTGTACGGCAACGCCGAAGTGTACGGTCAGGCCATGGTGTTCGACTTTTCCAACTCGGAGTATTGGATTGGAGAAGACGCCGACGGCAATACCCTCAAACGGGATGTATTCGAAGACAACGACCCCGCCCGCGTACTGTGGACAAACTCACTAGTCACAGTACCTTATGAGAACAACCCAGGTGTTCAAGAAACTGTGCTGTGGCATTGGCCTTTGAGCCTAGTTGAGGAAGCACTTGACGATTTGTTGGAAACCGTGGATTCGCCCCAAGGCACATGGGATGACGACATTCGCATGACTAAGTATCGGCCTACTGCTGTGTTCGGCGATGCAGTTGTCTATGGCCAAGCGAGAGTGTGGGGCGGTTCAATCGTTCTTGGCGGAGCCGAAGTGCACCAGCACGGGCGCATATCCGCCTACACGACGATGAGCGGTGGAGAAGTGTGCAGTGATCTCTGGGTGCACTCAATCAATAATTATGTTGGTGTTCAAAATTGTGTGGGATCTGGAGATTTCCCCTGGAATTCACTGGCATGTTTCGCCCCGTCGGTAGTCCCTTTCGGCGCCCTTGGCTTCTCTAGCGCCATTGGCTTCACTATTAGCGCGGCTTGTTTCGCCTACGAAGTGGCATCTGCCTATGGCAAAGCCGCCGGCCGTGCTTAGCGCGGTCCGGGGCTTCGCGGGGCGGTCAGATCAGCGGTGGCCGGGTGGCGGCCGGGTTTTGGCGGTGGTGGTTCTGGGGTTGGTGTTGGGGGGTTGCGGGTCGGGTGGTTCGGGCGGGGTTGTGCCGGAGTCGTGTGTGGTTCCCGACGGTGTTGTGGATGCGAAGTACTGCGTCGATGTGGCCCGCAGCGTGGCCGCGCCGGTCTCAGATAGCGGGGCCGGGGTTGCGGGGGGCGGTGTCGGGTGTGTTCACGGCGGCCGGGCGGGGCTGTGCCGGGTTGTGGCGCTGCGCGACGTGGTTGCGGAGCTGCCCGACGGTGGGGAAGTAGTGAGGGCCAAGAGGGGCGATGTGGGCGGCTGGATACAAACCGGGCGCAACCTCGCCCACGAGGGCGGCGCGTGGGTCAGCGGCAACGCCCGGGTGTTCGACAGCGCAGTAGTGTCGGGCGACGCGTTGGTGTCGGGCGATGCGGCGGTGTTCGGCAGCGCTGAGGTGTCCGGCAGCGCTCGGGTGTCCGGCGACGCGCAGGTGTTCGACTCGGCGCGGATCTACGGACGGGCACAAGTGCGCGGCCAGGCCATGGTGTTCGACTCGTCCCACTCGCAGTATTGGGTTGGAGAGGGAGCTGAGGGAAACTCCGTGTACCGGTCGGTGTTTGAACAAGACGATCCCGCCCGCGTACTGTGGACAAACTCACGAGTTATCATACCCGATCAAAGATCTCCAGATTATCCTGATGATATGGAATGGCATAGGAGTCTGAGTAGAATTGAGGAAGCAGTTGACGAGTTGTTGGAAATAGTTGATCCGCAATTCCAAAACGAGTGGGGTGACGACTTTTCAAAAACTCCGTATCGGCCTACTGCTGTGTTCGACGATGCTGTTGTCTATGGCCAGGCAAAAGTGTGGGGCGGGTCACACGTGTTCGGCCTAGCCAGGGTTCACCAGGACGGGCGCATATCTGGCCAAACGAATATAGGCGGCGGAGACGTGTGCGGTGATCTCTGGGTGCACTCAGTCCGAGCTTATGGTGGTCCTGGAGGGTGTGCGGGTTCTGGTGGTTTTTCTTGGGTTTGGGTTTGGGTTTTTGCGGGGTTGTTGTTGCTCGTTGTGCTGGGGTGGCGGATTCGGCGCTCTGGGCGGTCTGGGCTCGGATTTGGTTGATGGCCGCGGGGTGAAGGTGGCAACTGCCTATGGCAAGGCCGCTGGCCGTGCTTAGCGCGATCCGGGGCTTCGCGGGCTGTTGGGCGGGGGTTCCGGTTCGGCGGTGGCCGGGTGGCGGCCGGGTTTTGGCGGTGGTGGTTGTGGGGTTGGTGTTGGGGGGTTGCGGGTCGGGCGGGTCGGGCGGGGCTGTGCCGGAGTCGTGTGTGGTGCCCGACGGTGTTGCGGACGCGAAGTACTGCGTCGACGTGGCCCGCAGCGTGGCCGCGCCGGGCGGGAGCGGGGTTGCGGGGGGCGGTGTGGGGTGTGTTCACGGCGGCCGGGCGGGGCTGTGCCGGGTTGTGGCGCTGCGCGACGTGGTTGCGGAGCTGCCCGACGGAGGGGAGGTAGTGAGGGCCGAGCGCGGCGATGTGGGCGGCTGGATACAAACCGGGCGCAACCTCGCCCACGAGGGCGGCGCGTGGGTCGGCGGCGACGCCCGGGTGTTCGGCGGCGCCGCAGTGTCCGGCGACGCAGTAGTAGGCGGCGACTCGGCGGTGTTCGGCGACGCTGAGGTCTATGGCACCGCTGTGGTGGGCGGCGAGGCGCAGGTGTTCGACGCGGCGCGGATCTACGACCGGGCACAAGTGCGCGGCCAGGCCATGGTGTTCGACTCCTCCCACTCGCAGCACTGGAACGGAGAAAGCCCAGAAGGCAACCCCGCGTACCGGTCGGTGTTCGAACAAGACGATCCCGCCCGCAAACTGTGGACAGACTCACGAGTCTTGATACCTGATGAAAACAACCCAGGTGTTCAAGTTCCTGTGCTGTGGCATAGGAGTCTGAGTAGAATTGAGGAAGCAGTTGACGAGTTGTTGGAAATAGTTGATCCGCAATTCCAAAACGAGTGGGGTGACGACGTTCTGGCGACTTCGTATCGGCCTACTGCTGTGTACGGCGATGCTGTTGTCCACGGGCGGGCAAGAGTGTGGGGCGGGTCACACGTGTTCGGCCCAGCCAGGGTTCACCAGGACGGGCGCATATCTGGCCAAACGAATATGGGCGGCGGAGACGTGTGCGGTGATCTCTGGGTGCACTCACTCGGAGCTTATGTTGGTTTTGCAAAGTGTGCGGGTTCTGGTGGTTTTTCTTGGGTTTGGGTTTGGGTTTTTGCGGGGTTGTTGTTGCTTGTTGTGCTGGGGTGGCGGATTCGGCGTTCTGGGCGGTCTGGGCTCGGATTTGGTTGAGGGCCGCGGGTGAGGTGGCGACTGCCTATGGCAATGCCGCTGGCCGTGCGTAGCGCGGTCCGAGGCTTCGCGGGCTGTTGGGCGGGGGTTCCGGTTCGGCGGTGGCCGGGTGGCGGCCGGGTTTTGGCGGTTGTGGTGGTTGTGGGGTTGGTGTTGGGGGGTTGCGGGTCGGGTGGTTCGGGTGGGGTTGTGCCGGAGTCGTGTGCGGTGCCCGACGGTGTTGTGGATGCGAAGTACTGCGTCGATGTGGCCCGCAGCGTGGCCGCGCCGGTAACAGACAGCGGGGCCGGGGTTGTGGGGGGCGGTGTGGGGTGTGTTCACGGGGGCCGGGCGGGGCTGTGCCGGGTTGTGGCGCTGGGCGACGTGGTCGCGGAGCTGCCCGACGGAGGGGAGGTAGTGAGGGCCGAGCGCGGCGATGTGGGCGGCTGGATACAAACCGGGCGCAACCTCGCCCACGAGGGCGGCGCATGGGTCGGCGGCGACGCCCGGGTGTTCGGCGACGCCGCAGTGTCCGGCGACGCGTTGGTGTCCGGAAACGCGGCGGTGTTCGGCGACGCTGAGGTCTATGGCACCGCTGAGGTGGGCGGCGAAGCGCAGGTGTTCGACGCGGCGCGGATCTACGGACGGGCACAAGTGCGCGGCCAGGCCATGGTGTTCGACTCCTCCCACTCGCAGCACTGGAACGGAGAAAGCGCTGAAGGCGATCCCGTGTACCGGTCGGTGTTCGAACAAGACGACCCCGCCCGCAAACTGTGGACAGACTCACTAGTCACAATACCTTATGAGAATAACCCAGGTGTTCAAGTTCCTGTGCTTTGGGCTCGGCATTTGAGCAGCCTTGAGGATTCACTCAGGTTGTCGGAGTTGGAAATGCTTGTTCCGGCGAGCCGGGACGAGTGGGGTGACGACGTTTTGGCGGCTTCGTATCGGCCTACTGCTGTGTACGGCGATGCTGTTGTCCACGGGCGGGCAAGAGTGTGGGGCGGGTCATACGTGTTCGGCCCAGCCAGGGTTCACCAGGACGGGCGCATATCCGCCCATTCAAATGTGGGTGGGGGAGAAGTATGCAGTGATGCCTGGGTGCACTCAGTCCAAGCTTATGGTGGTTCTATAAAGTGTGCGGATTCTGGCGGCTTTTCTTGGGTTTGGGTTTGGGGTTTTGCGGGGTTGTTGCTGGTTGTTGTGGCGGGGTGGCGGTTTCGGCGTTCTGGGCGTTCTGGGCTCGGCTTTGGTTGATGGCCGCGGGGTGAAGGTGGCAACGGCTTATAGCAAAGCCGCTGGCCGTGCTTAGCGCGGTCCGGGCTTTCGCGGGGCGGCCAGATCGGCGGTGGCCGGGTGGCGGCCGGGTTTTGGCGGTGGTGGTGGTTGTTGGGTTGGTGTTGGGGGGTTGCGGGTCGGGCGGTTCGGGCGGGGCTGTGCCGGAGTCGTGTGCGGTGCCCGAGGGTGTTGCGGACGCGAAGTACTGCGTCGACGTGGCCCGCAGCGTGGCCGCGCCGGTAACAGACGCCGGGGTTGCGGGGGGCGGTTTCGGGTGTGTTCACGGGGGCCGGGCGGGGCTGTGCCGGGTTGTGGCGCTGCGCGACGTGGTTGCGGAGCTGCCCGACGGAGGGGAAGTAGTGAGGGCCGAGCGCGGCGATGTGGGCGGCTGGATACAAACCGGGCGCAACCTCGCCCACGAGGGCGGCGCATGGGTCGGCGGCGACGCCCGGGTGTTCGACGGCGCCGCAGTGTCCGGCGACGCGTTGGTGTCCGGAAACGCGGCGGTGTTCGGCGACGCTGAGGTCTATGGCACCGCTGAGGTGTCCGGCGAGGCGCAGGTGTTCGACGCGGCGCGGATCTACGGACGGGCACAAGTAAGCGGCCAGGCCATGGTGTTCGACTCGTCCCACTCGCAGCACTGGAACGGAGAAAGCCCTGAGGGCAACCCCGCGTACATGCAGGTGTTCGAACAAGACGACCCCGCCCGCAAACTCTGGACAGACTCACGAGTCACAGTACCTGACGAGAATAACCCAGGTGCTCCAGATACTGTGACGTGGGTTCGGCATTTGAGAAGCCTTGAGGATTCACTCAGGTTGTCGGAGTTGGAAATGCTTGTTCCGGCGAGCCGGGAAGAGTGGAGTGACGACGTTTTGGCGACTTCGTATCGGCCTACTGCTGTGTTCGGCGATGCCGTAATCCACGGACAGGCAAAAGTATGGGGCGGATCACACGTGTTCGGCGGAGCCGAAGTTCACCAGGACGGGCGCGTGTCCGGCCAAACGAATTTGGGCGGCGGAAGAGTGTGCAGTGATGCCTGGTTACACTCATCCCTAGGTTATGGCGGTTCTATAAAGTGTGCGGATTCTGGCGGCTTTTCTTGGGTTTGGGTTTGGGTTTTTGCGGGGTTGTTGCTGGTAGTTGTGGCGGGGTGGCGGCTTCGGCGTTCTAGGCGGTCTGGGCTCGGCTTTGGTTGATGGCCGCGGGGTGAAGGTGGCAAATGCCTATGGCAAAGCCGCTGGCCGTGCTTAGCGCGGTCCGAGGTTCGGCGGGGGTGCCGGTTCGGCGGTGGCCGGGCGGCGGGGGCTGTTTTCGGCGGCGGCCGGGCTTTGGGCCGGTTTTGGCGGTGGTGGTTGTGGGGTTGGTGTTGGGGGGTTGCGGGTCGGGTGGTTCGGGCGGGGTTGTGCCGGAGTCGTGTGTGGTTCCCGACGGTGTTGTTGATGTGAAGTACTGCGTCGATGCGGCCCGCAGCGTGGCCGCGCCGGTATCAGACGGCGGGGTTGCGGGGGGCGGTGTGGGGTGTGTTCACGGCGGCCGGGCGGGGCTGTGCCGGGTTGTGGCGCTGCGCGACGTGGTCGCGGAGCTGCCCGACGGAGAGAAAGTACTGAGGGCCAAGCGGGGCGATGTGGGCGGCTGGATACAAACCGGACACAACCTCGCCCACGAGGGCGGCGCATGGGTCGGCGGAGACGCCCGGGTATTCGGCGACGCCGCAGTGTCGGGCGACGCGTTGGTGTCCGGAAACGCGGCGGTGTTCGGCGACGCTGAGGTCTATGGCACCGCTGTGGTGGGCGGCGAGGCGCAGGTGTTCGACTCGGCGCGGATCTACGGACGGGCACAAGTGAGCGGCCAGGCAATGGTGTTCGACTCGTCCCACTCGCAGCACTTGACCGGAGAAAGCGCCGACAGCAATGTCCTCAAACGGCCTGTGTTCGACAACGTCGACCTCGCCCGCAAACTCTGGACGAACTCACTAGTCACGATACCTTATAAGAATAACCCAGGTGTTCAAGTTCCTGTGCAGTGGACTCTGCCTTTGAGTTCAGTTGAGGAAGCACTTGACGATTTGTTGGAAACCGTTGATCTGCAAATCCAAGACAAGTGGGATGACGACATTCGCATAACTAAGTATCGGCCTACTGCTGTGTTCGGCGATGCTGTTGTCTATGGCCGGGCGAGAGTGTGGGGCGGGTCACACGTGTTCGGCCCAGCCAGGGTTCACCAGGACGGGCGAATCTCCGGCCAAACGAATGTGGGCGGCGGAGAAGTTTGCGGTGACCTCTGGGTGCACTCAGTCCCAAATTATGGTGGTCCTGGAGGGTGTGCGGGTTCTGGCGGTTTTTCTTGGGTTTGGGTTTGGGCTTTTGCGGGGTTGTTGTTGCTTGTTGTGCTGGGGTGGCGGATTCGGCGTTCTGGGCGGTCTGGGCTCGACTTTGGTTGAGGGCCGCGGGTGAGGTGGCAACTGCCTATGGCAAAGCCGCTGGCCGTGCTTAGCGCGGTCCGGGGCTTCGCGGGGCGGCCAGATCGGCAGCGGCCGGATAGCGGCTGGATTGCGGCGGTGGTGGTTGTGGGGTTGGTGTTGGGGGGGTGCGGGTCGGGCAGTTCGGGCGGGGCTGTGCCGGAGTCGTGTGAGGTGCCCGATGCTGTTTGAAGAAACTCAGAATCCGTCGCGCGAAATCAGACGCAAAACAACCATCTAGCCCTTGTCATGGTTTGTTCGGCAAGCCGCTTCTCCCGTGCCTGCGATATTCCACCCGTCGGCGTTGCCCGCCTGGACGTACAAGACCGCTTCTCTATCCGGCTTCGCGCCGCCGATCGTCTTGACAGTACCGGCGTGCGAAAACCACGGATGGGCGGTTTGGTTGCGGACGCGGTACCGAGTTGCCCCCTCTACCGGATCCCATGTCCAGGTGTAGGACGAGGAGGTCGTGGTGCACGACACGTTCGGCCTGCCTTGTGGGGCAGTTCGACAGACTCTGCTTCCCGATGGGCCGCTGTCCCACGCATCGGCGTTGCCGGCCTGGACATGCAGCACCGCTTCGGTGTCGGCCGGCTGGCCGGTCAAGGTCAAGGTTGTGCCCTCATGCTCTTGCCATGACCACCCGTCGAAGCTCACGTGATACGAGGTGGCGCCGGGCACTTCGTTCCACCGCCACAAAGAAGACGTTGAGGTGGTGGAGCACCACACCCCTATCGTGGTCTCGCTGTCCGGTGACGCTGCGATGGCGGCCTTGGGGCCGTAGGACAGCACGCCGTAGAGCATCGCCCCCCCAGTTGCGCACGCCAGCGCCCCCACCAGCACACCAGCCAACGCACGGCGGCGCAGCACCGGCGCGACCGCCGCCGCGGCGAACGGCAGAATAGCCAGCCCATACCGCCCCGGCGCAAGCGAATCGCGAGACAGAGTCCAATAATTTGTGACCATCGTCAAAACGCCCATGCCAACCATCGCCGCGAGCACCCCGCCTACAAGCGCGCGATGGGCCGATCGGGCCGCAGTGAACGCCACCGCCGCCCCCAAAAGGACAAGCAGCCCTACATCGGCAACCCCGCCCAACGGCACCAGCACGTTTCTGGGCAGAACCTCGGGAACCCACTGATCCCGAAACGGCGTGAGCACCGCACGGAGCTGGTCGTCCACCGAGGTCCAGCGAAAATATCCAAAGCGCTCGGCCACATACAGAGGCAGGTCCTGCTCCTCGTCCAACTGGCGATACCTCTGCCACAACCGCCACGCCAGCACCGACAAAACTGCGACAGCAAACGACGTCCCCGCAACCAACAGCCGCTCCCGCACCCTGTCCCGCTTCTGCCACACCCGCAGCACCACATACACGGCGACGACGCCCACCGCCGCGGAGTTCGTCAACCTCAGCCAAACGGCCACCGCCGAAACCGCGGGCACCGTCCACCACGGCCACCGCCCCGACTCCCACTTCAGCAGCGCCACCAGCACCGCTGCGCCCCCCAAAAGCGCCGTGGCATCGGGGTTCAACAGCGCCGAGGCATGAACCACCACCGGAGACACCCCCAACAACCCCACCACCGCCGCCCGACCCCAAACCCCCACATTCACCAAACCCAGCGCATACCACACCAACGCCAAACCGGCGGCCAGCCACACCGCCCCCACCAGCCGATAGGCCACCAACCAGCTGTCCACCCCGGGAAGGCGCAACACCGCGGAACCAGCCAGCGCAGTCGCCGAGTAGTACACCGGCGTGTGCAGATACGCCGTGTTGTAGCCATTGGAATGCGACAAGCTCGGATCAGGCAGAGGGTCGCCGCACTCAGACAGCTTCGGAGTCCCGGGTTCCCACCCCGGCAGGTCGATTCCCCGGCAGGCCACCACCCGCACGGCCTCCAACCCATACTGCTCGCCGATGCGAACGCCGGCCGAAGGCGACTTCAACACATAGTCAAAATGCTGAAGCTCATCCACCCGGGAGAACTTCGGATGATCCCTCACCTGCAGAACCACAATCCCCACCACCACCGCCACCACACCGATCAGGACGACCCGATCGGCCTTCCAGAAGGGTCTGAGTCTGCCAACCACGCCATTGAACGAATCCAGGACGCTGCTCACCGCAAGAATGCGTAGCACAAGTGCCACCCGGTGTCTGGTCAATGACTGGCATTGCCGGGGTCTACGCTTGGCAGGGGTCTCCTTCGAGTTGGGACCGGGCGACGCTGGCTGCGGTGCTGGCCGCGTCCCCGATGCTGCTTGAAGAAGCTCAGAATCTGTCGCGCGAAATCAGACGCAACACAGAGCGGCCGCCCGCCCGCCGCCGTGTCGAGGAGCTGGAGATAGAGCGTGATGTGCTCAAACGATCGGTGGTCGGTTGGGTGAACGAGGCGACCCGCGGTGACCGCAGAGTTCATCGCGGCCCAAAGGACCAGCCACGGCGTGCCTCACGCGGTGTCGTGTCGGGCGCTGGACGTTGCCCCGTCGACGTTCTACAAGCACCTGAACCGGCTGAGGTTCCCCCCTTATGTGGAGACTTCCACCATAAGAAGAGTCATGCCATGAATCACGCCGGGATTGGTACAGACCAAAATACCGGGTGATTCAGTTCGCGCCACAAACCGTCGACGGGACCCCCAGTGCCGAGTGAGGCAAATCCAGGGGAACAGGATCAGTCGCTTCGAGCAGGCTAGGCGCCATCTGGCCACTGAGGGGGGAGGCTCAGGTTGTTGCGTCGGCTCGGGGAGGTGATCGGCGGGTAGCGGTGAACAGCACGGCTGGTCCAGCGGGTGTTGGGGTTACGCCGCGGGATTCGATGTGGTTGAAGCCGTTTTCTGTGAAGCAGCGGATCAGTTCGTCGTGGTAGAGCCAGATGGCCTCTTGGGCAACGCCGCCGCAGTAGTTCCGATACGCGTTGCGGGCATCGCCGTAGTCCATCCGTCGGCCTCGGTAGCCGTCGACTTCGGCGGGGACTGCGTCGGGCGGGTAGGCCTCGTCTGCGACATGGGTCCACACCATTGCGGTTTTGGTGAGTTTGCTGAGTCCAGCGATAAGCGCTGGAGGGTCTAGTTGGTGGTAGAGGACTCCGCAGGCCAGCACTGCGTCGAATGGGGGGCCGTCGTAGTCGGCGACATAGTGGTTGAAGTCCCCGTATATGAACCGAGCCCGCTCGAGGTTGAAGATCTCCTTGATCACCAGGCAATGAAGCCATGATGCCCGAAATCCCTCGACTGCCACCACCGACGCTGCGCCCGCATCGCAGAGCATCTTCGTGTGGGCTCCCTCGAGCGGTCCGAGCTCCAGCAGCCTTTTGCGCTTGACCCCCCCGATGGAATCCATCAGCCACTCGATGCGCTCGTCAGTGGACAGGCCAACCGCCCCTCCGACTTTCTCTCCATTGATCTCAAACTGGCTGACCCACCCATCGAGAACATTGAAGGAGGCAAGCGGCGAAGGAGCCGGTGTGGGGGGTTCTGCGTACTCGTGGCCCTCACCGCTCAGCCGAGGCGTCAAGTGGAGTTGTTTCGGTATTTCAGCTCCGAAGCGGTCATCAGCGTCGACGTCTAGCCCCAGGCGTTGAAGTTCTTGACGGGCCCGGTCAAGGGCCTCATGCAGCCGCTGAGTCTCGTTGGTTGGTTTGGTTGCTTCGATCTGGTGCAGCAGCGAGGAGTAAGTCCTGTCGCGAATGATATGAATGGGCCCAAACTTCATCGCGCAAACGTAGATGACAGCCCATAGGGGCGCGGAATCCAGGCTGTGAGGATCCCCTCGTTTCGTGTAGACATTTGCTGCTCACCCCAGCTTCTTCTGCCACCTCCCTCGGGGTCGCGGTCCCACCCCTTGTGGACATTGCCCATGGCCACTCATAACCACTGGAATTTTCCCTCAGGAGGCAATTCAGCATTCGTCTACCAACGTTTCCAGCGCCGGCCGACGGCCCGCTCGGCTTGCCCCGCCGAGCCGACACTGCTTCGAGCCTTCGATGGGAAATTGAAGACCAGGTAGAATGGGGCGCAGTGGAGTCTGCCTGGCCTGAGGGCCTTATCAGGGATGTCCCCGACTTTCCCACCGAGGGGATCATCTTCAAAGACATCACCCCGCTGCTCGACGACGGCGATGCCCTCCGGTGGGCGGCTGACGCGCTGGCCGACCGCTTCTCCGGCACGCCGGCCGACCGGGTGGTGGGCGTCGAGGCCCGGGGGTTCATCCTGGGGGCGGCAGTGGCCTACCGGCTGGGCTTGGGCTTCGTGCCCTTCCGCAAGCCGGGCAAACTCCCCTACAGCACCCTGTCGGTCGACTATCAGCTTGAGTACGGCACGGCTTCCCTGGAGGCTCACACCGATGCCCTGTCCTCCGGCCAACGGGTGCTCATCGTGGACGACGTCTTGGCCACGGGGGGCACGGCGGCGGCCGCGGTCGAACTGGTCAATTCGGGCGACGCCGAGGTGGTTGGGGCGGGCTTCCTCATCGAGTTGGGTTTTCTCGGCGGCCGGGCCAGGCTGGGCAACGGCTGTCCGGTTACCTCGCTGTTCTGCTACGGGGGTTCAGATGGCCCCAGCTGAGCGGGCATTGCTCAACGATGGGGGTGGCCGGTGACGCTGGCCGATCAGGCGCTGCCCTGGTTGGAGCAGCCCGACCAGGATGTCGCCCTGCTGCTCGACGCCTATCTCGAGCGCCATCCCAACGACACCGCGGAACGCGTCGAAACGGCCTATCGCCTGGCCGAGGAGGCCCACGCCGGGCAGGTCCGCAAATCGGGCGAGCCCTATGTGTCCCACCCCCTGGCCGTGGCCCACATCGTGGTCGAGCTGGGGCTGGACGACGTGTCGGTCATCGCCGCGCTGCTGCACGACGCCATCGAGGACACCGCCATGGACTTGGCCGATGTCGAGCAGCACTTCGGCGGCGAGGTGGCTTCGATCGTCGACAGCGTCACCCGGCTGGACCGGCTCAAGTTCAACACCCAGGAGGAGGAGCAGGCCGCCTCCATGCGCAAGATGCTGGTGGCCATCGCCAAGGATCTGCGGGTGCTGGTGGTGAAGCTGTCCGACCGGCTGCACAACATGCGCACGCTGGCCGCGCTGCCGCTGGAGAAGCAGCACCGGGTGGCCCGCGAGACGATGGACATCTACGCCCCGCTGGCCAACCGCCTGGGCATGCAGGACATGAAACTCCAGCTCGAAGACCTGGCCTTCGCCGCCTTACACCCCAAGCGCTACGCCGAGATCGACCGCATGGTGGCCACCCGGGCCCCCGAGCGCGACCTGTATCTCACCCAGGTGCTGTCCAGCGTGGACGCCCGCCTGGCCGAGCTGGGCATCCAAGCCCAGGTCACCGGCCGGCCCAAGCACCTTTGGAGCATCTACGAGAAGATGATGGTCAAAGAGCGCAGCTTCGACGAGATCTTCGACTTGGTGGGCATCCGGGTGATCGTCGACTCGGTGCGGGACTGCTACGCCGCGCTGGGCTCCATCCACGCCACCTGGAAGCCGGTGCAGGGGCGGTTCAAGGACTACATCGCCATGCCCAAGTTCAACCTCTACCAGTCGCTGCACACCACGGTGGTCGGGCCGGGGGGCAAGTCGCTGGAGGTCCAGCTCCGCACCAACGAGATGCACGCCCGGGCCGAGCAGGGAGTGGCCGCGCACTGGGACTACAAGGAGGGGGCCACCACCGACGATCTGGCCTGGCTGAGCCGCATCATCGACTGGCAGCAGGAAACCTCCGACGCCGCCGAGTTCTTGAGCAACCTCAAGACCGACCTCGACCACGACGAGGTGCAGGTGTTCACCCCCAAGGGGGAAGTGGTGTCGCTGCCCATGGGGGCGATCCCCATCGACTTCGCCTACTCCATCCACACCGAAGTGGGCCACGCCTGCATCGGCGCCCGGGTCAACGGCCAGCTCGTCCCGCTGGACCGCGAGCTGCGGCCCGGCGACATGGTGGAGATCTTCACCTCCAAGGTGGCCGACAAGGGGCCGTCGCGCGACTGGCTCGGCCTGGTGGCCTCCCACCGGGCCCGCAACAAGATCCGACAGTGGTTCGCCCAGGCCCGCCGGGAGGACGCCATCAAGGCCGGCCGCGACGCGGTGGCCGCCGCCCTGCGACGCGAGCGCCTCCCGGTGGCCAAGATCCTGTCGGGCGACGAGCTGGTGCAAGCGGCCCAGGACATGAACTACCGCGACCTCGACGCCCTGTTCGCCGCGGTGGGGGAGCGCCACGTGTCGGCCCAGGCGGTGGCCGAGCGGGTGGCGGGCTTGCGGGTGGAGCCCACCGCGGACGAGGACCTGGAGGGCGATGTGGTCGTCGCCCCCGCACCGGCGGCGCTGCCCCGCCGCACCGATCAGCCGGTGGAGGTGGAGGGCCTCGACGATGTGCTGGTCAACCTGGCCCGCTGCTGCAAGCCGGTTCCCCCCGACGAGATCATCGGCTTCGTCACCCGGGGCCGGGGGGTGTCGGTCCACCGGACGGAGTGTGCCAACGCCGTGTCGCTGTCGTTCGAGCAGGGCAACCGCCTCATCGACGTGGACTGGAGCGCCGAGCGCACCGGCGCCTACTGCGTGACCATCGAGGTCAAGGCATTCGACCGCACCCGTCTGCTGCGAGACGTGGCCAACGCCCTGTCCACCGGCTCGGTGAACATCCTGGCCTGCGAAACCCGCACCGGCGCCGACCAGATCTCCATTATGCGGTTCGACTTCGAGCTGATCGACAGCACCCACCTCAACGCCCTCCTCCGCACCATCCGAGGCATCGAATCCGTCTACAACGCCTACCGAGTCCTCCCCGCCGCTTCTGGCTAGCCGGAGGCGGGGTGCTGCCGCCCCGGAGCACCGCCGACAGTTTTGATTCGATAATCTTATGGAAGAATGGTGAACAAATGCCATCCGTTAGAGAAGATTGTATAATCTTCTCTACCAAATGCTGTATTATTGTCATTATGTTGATAAGATTAGCGAATGAAGACGCGACGGCCCGAAATCCACCACATGGCCCGCTCGCAGTTGCGCCTCGCCGACTTCCCAGATCACCTTTCAGTCGAGGCATTTTGGCAACTTGTCGGCACGGTCGAGCATGAGACGCTCGATTTCAAGGGTGGACCCAACGACAGTTTCAAGGAGTTGCTACCGGCGATGGCGATGACCGACGGCGGAATCGCAATCCTCGGGGTGAGCGACGACGACGATCAACGCGAGATCGTGGGGTGTCCCCTGACCCAAAAGACGCAAAACCGCATCACGCGCTACGCCAACGCGTGCGACATTCAAGTCAAGCTCAAATCCTTCATGGTCAACGAGTCCGAGTTGATTGCCGTGGAAGTGCCCGAGGTCTCCGACCGGATCGTGACCACTCCCGACGGTCGACTGCTGCGCCGTGTCGGGGGCGATTCGCAGCCCTTGCAGGGCGACGCTTTGGCAATGTTTGTGTTGGATCGCCGCGGTCCATCTGCTGAAGAAATGCCGTTGGATCACCCATTCAATCCATCCGAGTTTGATCTCGACGCAGTCAACAGCCTGCTGGCTCGTCTAGGGAGGCCTGAAACTGATTGCGCCGGATTGGCGCGGACACTGGTTGATCTCCAAGTAGCTGAATTCGCGCCCGACAGCGTAAGCGGCGACAACCCCGTCGTGCTCACCGCGGCAGCAGTGCTATTCGCGCGCGATCCCCGCCGTTATGTGCCTGCGGCCTCAGTGCGTCTGCGCCGCCGCTCCGGGGTTGGTCCCGATCCCAGTCCCGTGGCGGACGACCAGGAGTGCTTCGGTCCGCTTGTCAAAGTCGTCGAGTGCTGCGATGCGTTCGTCCGCCAGCACACGGGAAGTTATGAGGTTGTGACAGGAATGTTCCGCGACACCATTCCGGAATATCCCACCGCGGTCGTGCGCGAGGCAGTCCTAAATGCCCTCGCTCATCGCAACTATGGGCTTGAAGGCACCACAGTTGACATCACCGTGTGGGACGACCGGATTGAAGTCCGCAGCCCAGGTTCGCTGCCGGGACACATCACGGTGGACAACATGAGGGACGAGCACTTCAGTCGGAATCGCCGGATGATGAGAGTTCTGCGCGACATGGGACTCGTGGAGGAATTCGGCGAAGGCGTAGACCGCATGTTCCACGAAATGGAAGAGCGATTGATGCTACCTCCCGAATTCGAATCGAACGATGTGTCAGTAAAGGTGACGCTGCGCAATCAATTCCTGGTAGACGTCGAGGAACAGGCATGGCTGCAAATGCTCGGTGGCTGGGCTGGTGGGGCCGCCCATCGGCGGATGCTCGTAGAAGTCAGACGAAGGGGCGAAGCGGCCAAGCGGCACTTTGCCGAAGTGTTGGGTGATGTCGACATAGATGCCGCGCTCGCTCACCTGCTCTCTCATGGACTGCTCGCGCGCGTCGGGCTAGCTGGTGGAACCCAATATCGGCTATCCGATGCAGTGGTCAGGCGAGCGGGTACAAGCCAGGTCTCGGTGGCCAAGCGGCGCCGCGAGCTGGTGCTGGAAGAGCTCGCAAGCCGGGGCAGCCTGTCAACCGCTGAAGCAGCCCACTTGCTGGGTGAAGAACGTCAATCAGCACGTCAGCTTCTCAATGACCTCACGAGCGCTGGCCTCGTACGCGCCGAGGGCAACACTCGTGCTCGTCGCTATGTTCCAGTGCGCCGGTAGCTCCAGCCGACATCAAGACTGCAAACCATTCGTCGAGCCTGCACGGGATTGTTGTAGTCACATCTATATTGTATGGTGACTACATGGAAGTCGGCGTGCGGGAATTGAAGGCCAAGCTGTCGGAGTTCATCGCACGGGCTGCGAAGGGAGAGTCGGTCATTGTCACTGATCGGGGGCGCCCGGTGGCTCAACTCGGGGCCTTGACTGGCTATTCGGCGGTGGAGCGGGGAATCGACGAGGGCTGGATCGAGCCCCCCAAGCGTGTGGGGCTGGCCCCGGCTCGGCGCTTTCGGGCCGAGCAGTCGGTTCTCGATGTCCTTGACAAGGACCGCGGGTGACCCTGTATGTGGACTCCAGCGCGCTGTTGAAGCGCTATGTGGCAGAGCACGACTCTGATGCCGCCGAGCAGTTGATGGCGACCGATCCGGTACTGGTGACCTCGAGACTCACCGAGGTCGAGGTCAGGCGGAATCTCTCTCGACTGCTGAACACTGCTGATGCCTCCGCTTCCAAGCGGCAATTTCTCAACGATCTGGATTCATTCGCACTCGTGAGTCTGGATGCGGCCACATGCAACGAAGCGGCCAGAATTGCCGAGCAGACGCGGTGTCGATCGCTTGACGCCCTCCACCTTGCCGCCGCACACCGTGCCGGACTCTCGACCACCCTGTTGACATTCGACAACCGCCAAGCCCAAGCCGCGAGGTCCATGGGACTAGCGGTGATCGGCACATGACCCGATCAGTGGACTGTCGGGGATGGGGAACCGTCGCAGTGCGCCGGTAGCATCGGGGGTCGTGGCTGATCTGTTTCAAGCGCCGAAGGGGACGCGGGACATTCTGCCGCCGGAGTCGGACCGATGGCAGGCGCTGGTGGCGGTGTTTGCCGAGGTGTTTGGGCGGGCCGGCTATGGGCTGGTGCAGAGCCCCATGTTCGAGGACATCGGGGTGTTCCAGCGCTTGGGCGAGGGCACCGAGGTGGTCCGCAAGGAGATGTACGACTTCTTCGACAAGGGCGACCGCCATCTGGCCCTGCGTCCCGAGGGCACTGCGCCGGTGGTGCGGGCGTTCAACCAGCATCGGCCCACCGTGCTGTGGAAGGTGTGGTACCTCACCCCGTGCTTTCGCTACGAGGAGCCCCAGGCCGGGCGGTTCCGCCAGCACCACCAGGTGGGGGCCGAGGCCATCGGCTCGGCTGATCCCGACCTCGACGTGGAGGTCATCGCCCTCCAGCACGACTTCTATCGGGCGCTCGGATTGAGCCAATTGTCGCTGCGGCTGAACTCCATGGGCAGCCCCGGCGACCGACAGGCCTACGCCGCGCAGTTGGCCGGATGGCTGGGCCAGCGGGTGGGGGAGCTGGACGAGGCCGATCGGGCCAACGCCGCCGACCATCCGCTGCGGGTGCTGGACTCCAAGCGGGAGCGCACCATGGCTGTAGTGGCCGATGCTCCCCTGATAACCGATTGCCTCTCCGAGGAGGCCGCCGCCCACTTCGTGCGGGTGCAGGCCGGGCTGGACGCCCTCGGGGTGGCCTACGAGATCGATCCCCGGCTGGTGCGAGGGCTGGACTACTACACCCACTCCACCTGGGAGTTCGCCGCCGGCGCTTTGACCTCGGCTCAGAACGCGGTGGGCGGCGGGGGGCGCTACGACGGTTTGGCCGAATCGCTGGGCGGCAAACCCGCCCCCGGCGTCGGGTTCGGCGCGGGCATCGAGCGCATCTTGCTGGCCGCCGACGCCGAGGAGGCCCTCACCGAGACCGCAGGAGGGGTGGACGTGTTCGTGGTGGATGTGACCGGCGGCGACGCCGGGCGCGATCTCACCTTCGAGCTGCGCCGCAACGGCATCTCGGCCGACCGGGCCTTCGACGCCCGATCGATGAAGGCCCAGATGAAGGTGGCCGACCGCTCAGGCGCCCGGCTGGCCCTGCTGGTCGGCGAGGACGAGCTGGAGTCGGGCGTCGTCACGCTGCGCGACCTGCGCTCGGGCGGAGGCCAGAGCGCGCTGCCCCGGGCCGACATGGTGGCCGAGGTGGCCCAGAAGCTGGCCGAAAACGAAGCGGCCCAGTGAGTCTGGCTGCCTATTGTGACCAAGATGTCTGCAAGATCTGCTGAAAGCTGACGATGACCAAAATGAGGACTGACTACTGCGGCGAGCTGCGCGCCGGTGACATTGGCCGGGAGGTGTCGGTGTGCGGCTGGGTGGACCGGCGCCGAGAGCACGGGGAGCACTTGGCGTTCATCGACCTGCGGGATCGCACCGGCGTGATCCAGTGCGTGGTCGACGAGCGCCACGATCTGCGCTCGGAGTATGTGGTGCGGGTCACCGGCACCGTGCGGGCCCGCCCCGAAGACACCGCCAACCCCAAGCTGGCCACCGGGGAGGTCGAAGTGGGCGACTGCCAGGTGGAGGTGCTGTCGGCCGCGGAGCCCCCGCCGTTCCCGCTCCACTCCCGCACCGAGGTGGACGAGAGCGTGCGCCTGCGCTACCGCTACGTCGACCTGCGAGGCGAGCGGCTCCAGCGCAACCTCGAGCTGCGGGCGAAGGTGAACAGCGCCATCCGCCGCTCTATGGAGGCCCAGCGCTTCACCGAGATCGAGACCCCGATGCTGGTGGCCTCCACCCCCGAGGGGGCCCGCGACTTCGTGGTGCCGTCGCGCCTGCACCCCGGCCGGTTCTACGCTTTGCCCCAGTCGCCCCAGATCTTCAAGCAGCTTTGCATGGTGGGCGGCTTCGACCGCTACTACCAGATCGCCCGCTGCCTGCGCGACGAAGACCTCCGGGCCGACCGGCAGTTCGAGTTCATGCAGCTCGACGCCGAGGCCAGCTTCGCGGGCCAAGACGAGGTGATGGCCTTCATCACCGAGGCGGTGGCCGCCGCGGTGGAGGCGGTCACCGGCGCCCGCCCCGACGACCCGATCACCATGACCTGGACCGACGCTATGGAGCGCTACGGATCCGACAAGCCCGACGTGCGCTTCGCCATGGAGCTGGTCGAGCTGACCGGGCTGTTCGACGGTACCGAGGCCAAGGTCTTCCAGGTGGAGTGCGTGAAGGGCATCAACTGCAAGGGGGGCAGCGAGAGCCTGGGCCGCAACGCCATCGACGAGCTCACCCGCAAGTGCCAGCAGTGGGGGGCCAAGGGCCTGGCCTGGTTCCGGGTGGGCGACGACGGGGCCCTCGACGGCGCTTTGACCAAGTTCATGTCCGACGCCGAGCAGGCCGCGCTGGGCCCGGCCCTGGGCGCCGAGCCCGGCGACCTGCTGCTGTTGATCGCCGACCGCCGCCAGAAGGTGCGCGACGTCTTGGGCCTGCTCCGGTTGGAGCTGGGCCGACCGCCGGTCACCGAGGGCGGCCTGCACTTCGTATGGGTCACCGACTTCCCGCTGTTCGAGGCCATCGACGACCAGGGCCGGCCGATATCGGCCCACCACCCGTTCACCATGCCCCACCCCGACGACGTGGGGCTGCTGGACGGCGCCGGCGAGGAGCTGCTGGCGGTGCGCTCTCAGGCCTACGACCTGGTGCTCAACGGCTGGGAGCTGGGCTCGGGCAGCGTGCGGATCCACCGCCCCGACATCCAGCGGGCCGTGTTCCGAACTCTGGGCATCAGCGACACCGAGGCCGAGGAGCGATTCGGCTTTCTGTTGGACGCCTTCCGCTACGGGGCCCCGCCCCACGCCGGGTTCGCCTTCGGCATCGACCGGCTGGTGGCCATCTTGGCCGGCGAGGAGAACATCCGAGAGGTGATCGCCTTCCCCAAGACCCAGTCGGGCGCTGATCCGCTGTCCAACTCGCCCACCCCGATTGCCCACCGCCACCTCGACGAGCTCGGCCTGCGCGTCCTCCCGCCCCCCGCCGAAGGGTAGGCAGTTGCCGCCGTGAGCGATGACCATGGGCACCGGCAGCCGAAGTGAGTACCGAGTAAGCGGTCCAGCGGGTTCCCGATGAGCGACGACCTGTTTGCCGCGGCCGCGGCGGAGCGCCTGGCCAAGACGGCCCCGCTGGCCGACCGCCTCCGTCCCCGCACCCTGGATGAGCTGGTCGGCCAAGAGCACCTGCTCGGCCCCGGCAAGCCGCTCCGCAGCCTCATCGAGTCCGACCGCCTGTCATCGGCCATCTTGTGGGGGCCGCCGGGCACCGGCAAGACCACCATCGCCCGGCTGGTGGCCAACACCACCGCCCGGGCCTACATCCAGCTCTCAGCGGTGACGGCCACGGTCAAAGACGTGCGGGAGGTGATCGCCCAGGCCCGCGACCGCCTGGGCCAGCGCGATCAGGGCACCATCTTGTTCCTCGACGAGGTCCACCGGTTCAACCGGGCCCAGCAGGACGCCCTTTTGCCCGCAGTGGAGTCCGGGCTCATCACCCTGATCGGGGCGACCACCGAGAACCCCTACTTCGAGGTCAACCCGCCGCTGCGGTCCCGCTCCACACTGTTCCGCCTCGAGCCCCTCGACGCCGATGCCCTCCACGAGCTGCTGGCCCGGGGGCTGCGGGCCGAGGACGCGGTGGCCGACGCCGACGCCTTGGCCCATCTGGCCACCCAGGCCGCCGGCGACGGCCGCCAGGCCCTGACCAGCCTGGAGGTGGCCGTGGCCCTGGCGACGGCCCGCCCCGACACCCCGCCCCACCTCACCCTGGCCGATGCCGAAAGTGCCCTGGGGGCCAGCGCGGTCCGCTATGGCCGCGACGAGCACTACGACGTCATCAGCGCCTTCATCAAGAGCCTGCGGGGCTCCGATCCCGACGCCGGGCTCTACTGGCTGTCCCGAATGCTGGAGGCGGGGGAGGATCCCCGGTTCATCGCCCGCCGCATGGTGATCCTGGCCTCCGAGGACATCGGCATGGCCGACTCCCAGGCCCTGGTGGTGGCCGACGCCGCCGCCCGAGCGGTGGAATACGTGGGCCTGCCCGAGGCGCAGCTCAACCTGGCCCATGCCGTGGTGTACCTGGCCACCGCCCCCAAGTCCAACACGGTCACCACCGCGCTGGGCAGGGCCCGGGCCGACGCCGGCGAAGGCAGCGGCGAAGTGCCCGCCCACCTCCGCGACGCCCACTATTCGGGGGCGGCCGGCCTAGGGCACGGCGCGGGCTACGTGTATCCTCATGATGATCCCCAGGGCTGGGTGAGCCAGCAATATCGCCCCGACCATTTTGAGGATCGCCGCTATTACCATCCCTCTGAACACGGTGCCGAAAAGGAGATCCGCCAGCAAATGATGGGCCGTCGAGACGACGAAACCGAGAGCGAGACCGGCTGATGGCCAAGCGACTCGTGTGGTTCGCCGCCGGGGTGGGCGCCGGCGCCACCGGGGCCTCCTACGTGCGCCGCAAGCTGCGCCAGGCCACCCGGCGACCGGCCCCCGCCAGACCGGGCACCGATGTCGGCGCCCGGGCCAGAGCGGCCGTTTCCGAGGCCCGGGCGGCGCTGGCCGAGGGCACCGCCGCGGTCCGGCGCTACCGGGCCGAAATCGCCCGCCGGGCCCTCGAGGATCCCCCTGGCCGGTGAAGGCGGCAGTGTGACCCCCAAGCGAGCCCAGGAGATCCGCAGCGCGTTCACCTCCTTCTTCGGCGAGCGGGACCATGCCGTGGTGCCGTCGGCCAGCCTGATCCCCCGCGATCCCACCGTTTTGTTCACCGTGGCCGGCATGGTGCCGTTCAAGCCCTATTTCTTGGGCGAGGAGGCCGCCCCCCATCGCCGGGCGGTCACCGTCCAGAAATGCGTGCGGGCCGGGGGCAAGCACAACGACCTCGACGAGATCGGGCGCACCCGCCGCCATCTCACGTTCTTCGAGATGCTGGGCAACTTCAGCTTCGGCGACTATTTCAAGGCCGAGGCCATCGGCTGGGCCTGGGAGTTCGTCACCGAGGGCCTGGGCTTCGACCCCGACCGGCTGTGGATCACCGTCCACCTCTCCGACGACGAGGCCGCCGAGATCTGGCGGGACGCCGCCGGGGTGGCCCCCGACCGCATCCAGCGGATGGACGAGGACAACTACTGGCGCATGGCCGACACCGGCCCGTGCGGCCCCTGCTCGGAGATCTTCTTCGACAAGGGGCCGGAGTTCGGCGCCGACGGCGGTCCGGCCCACGGCGGCGACGAGCGGTTCCTGGAGTTCTGGAACCTGGTGTTCATGCAGTTCGACCAACAGCCCGACGGCCTGGTCCCGCTGCCCAAGCCCAGCATCGACACCGGGGCCGGGCTGGAGCGGATCCTCACCCTGATCCAGGGGGTGGATTCGGTGTTCGACATCGACGAGATGGCCGAGCTGGTGGGGGAGGCCAGCGCGGTGACCGGGGTGAAACTGGGCGCGGCCGACCACAGCGACCTCACCCTGCGGATCCTGGCTGAGCACGCCCGCACCATGACCTTCCTCATCTCCGACGGGGTGTTCCCCTCCAACGAGGAACGGGGCTACGTTCTGCGCCGCATCATGCGCCGGGCCATCCGCCGGGCCTACCTGCTCGGGGTCACCGAGGTGGTCACCCCCAAGCTGGTCGACACAGTGGTCGACATCATGGGCTCCGACTACCCCGACATCGCCGCCAACCACAGCTTCGTCCGGGACGTGGTGGCCCGGGAAGAGGAGGGGTTCCGGTCGACTCTGGCCCAGGGATCGCAGATCCTCGACGACGCCATCGACCGACTCGGCGAGGGCGAGGCGCTGTCTGGGGATCTGGCCTTCCTTTTGCACGACACCTACGGCTTCCCGTTCGAGGTCACCGAGGAGACGGCCCGCGAGCAAGACGTGGCGGTGGACCGGGCCGGCTTCGACCATCTCATGGGAGGCCAGCGCGCCCGGGCCCGGGAGGACTTCGATGCCCGCCACGCAACCTCGGCCGACGTCTCGGCCTATTTCGCATTGGCCTCCGAGCACGGCCCCACCGATTTCACCGGCCGCGAATTCGACACCGCCGAAGCCGTGGTGCTGGCCGTCACCGATGACGGGATCATCTTGGACCGGACCCCGTTCTACGCTGAATCCGGTGGCCAGGTGGGCGACACCGGCACCATCACCTCGCCCACCGGCTCGGCCCGGGTCGCCGACACCACCTATGTGGTTCCCGAGCTGCACCTGCATCACACCGACGCCGTCAACGGTCAGATCACCGTGGGCCAGACGGTGATCGCGGCCATCGACGCCGACCGCCGGGCCGCCATCCGGCGCAACCACACCGCCACCCATCTGCTGCACTGGGCGCTGAAGGAGGTGCTGGGCGACCACGTCAAGCAGCAGGGCTCACTGGTGGCCGACGATCGCCTGCGCTTCGACTTCACCCACTTCGAAGCCGTCACCGCCGACCAGATGGCAGAGATCGAGCGGCTGGCCAACGCCGACATCCTGGACAACCCTCCGACCCGCCACTACGAGACGTCCATGGCCGAGGCCACCGAGGCCGGAGCCATCGCCTTCTTCGGCGACAAGTACGGCGAGAGGGTGAGGGTGCTGGAGGCCGGCCCGCACTCTGTCGAGTTGTGCGGCGGCACCCATGTGCGGTCCCTGGGCGACATCGGCCCGGTGAAGATCGTGTCAGAGGGCTCCATCGGGGCCAACATCCGCCGCATCGAGGCGGTGACCGGCACCCGGCCGGTCGAGCTGCTCACCGAGCAGGAGCAGGTGGTGGCCCAGACCGCCGAGCGCTTGGGCGTCCCCGCCGATCAGCTGCTGGCCGGGGCCGACAAGCGCATGGCCGAGATCAAGAGCCTCCGAGCCGAGCTGGCCGAGCTGCGCCAAGCGGCATCGTCCGACCAGTCGGCGGTGCTGGCCCAGCAGGCGGTCGACGGGGTTGTGGTGGCGCTGGTAGAGGGCGTCGACCGGGGTCAGCTGCGCGATCTGGCCATCGCCACCCGAGATCGGCCCGGCGTAGCCGCGGTGGTGCTGGGCGCGGCCCCCGAAGGCGGCGGCGCGGCCCTGGTGGCCGCCGCCACCCCCGATACCGACCTGCACGCCGGCGAGCTGATCGCCGAGGCGGCCGCCACCATCGGCGGCGGCGGCGGCCGAGACGCCAAGCTGGCCATCGCCGGGGGCCGGGATCCGTCGCGCTTGGAGGAGGCCCTGAGCCAGGTGCGAGCGGCTGCTGGCATCGGGAGCTGATGGCGGCGAGGGCACTGGGCATCGACCTCGGAGAGCGCCGCATCGGCGTGGCGGTCTCCGACGGCGAGGGCCGGCTGGCCACCCCGCTGACCGTGATCGAGCGCTCCGGCAGCACCAAGGGAGACCATCGCCAGATCGCCGACCTGGTGGCCGAATACGAGGCCGGGGTGGTGGTGGTGGGCCTGCCCCTGTCGCTGGACGGCACTGCCGGTCCGGCCGCCCGCGGCGCCGAGAGCGAAGTCCAGCAGCTCGAGACCGCGCTGGATGTCCCGGTGTTGACCCATGACGAGCGGCTGACCACCGTCATCGCCGAGCGGGCCCTGGCCGAATCGGGCCTCAGCGAAAGGGCTCGCCGCAAACGGGTCGACATGGTGGCTGCCTCGGTCATCCTCCAGGGCTGGCTGGATGTGAACCGACAGGATTCACCGCCATGACCGACGAAGACCCCCAAGACTGGGACTGGCTGCCCCGACGGACCTCCACCCTCACCCGGATGGCCATCATCTTGGCCTCTCTGGGCGTCGTGGTGCTGATCGCCGCGCTGTTGATCAAGGGCTGGATCGACGATCGCCTCGACCCGCCCGGTGACGAGGGCCCAGAGCTGGTGGTCAACGTCCCCCAGGGCGCGTCCATCAACGACATCGCCCGCATCCTCGAGGAGGACGGCGTGGTGGCCAACTCCACGGTGTTCCGCTATTACCTGCGCTACAAGGACGCCGGCGACTTCCAGGCCGGCAACTACGTGTTGAACGAGAACATGTCGGTATGGCGAGCCAAAGACGTGCTGCTGGCCGGCCCCGCCTCCGGCCCGGCCGACGACGCCCTCAGAGTGGTGCTGCCCGAGGGACTCACGCTGGCCCAGGTCCAATCCGAGCTGCTGGCCCAGCTCCCCACCTTCAACCCCGAGGACTTGGCCCGAGCCCTGGCCTTCCCGCCGGTGCGGTCCGACTACCAGCCGGCCAACAGCACGCTGGAGGGGATGCTGTTCCCCGACACCTACCTGCTCGATTCGGCCACCGCAGAAGACGAGGCCGCCCTCGTCGTGCGCCTGGTCGACCAGTTCGACACGGTGGCCTCCGAGGTCGGCTTGGCCGCCGCTCCCGACACGGTGGGGATCACCCCCTACGAAGTGGTCATCGTGGCCTCGCTGATCGAGAAGGAGGCCCTCATCAGCGAGGACCGGGCCAAGATCGCCCGAGTGATCTACAACCGATTGGGCTCCGGCTGGCCCCTCCAGATCGACGCCGCGGTGCGCTACGCGGTGAACAAGCCCTCCGAGCCGCTGACCTTGTCGGACCTGAGAGTGGACAATCCCTACAACGTGTACAACCGAACCGGCCTGCCCCCCGGCCCCATTGCCGCTCCCGGGCGAGCGTCGCTGGAAGCCGCGCTGAACCCCGCCGACGGCTTCTGGCTGTTCTACGCCCGCACCGATGATCCGGTAGTCGGCGCGCACACTTTCAGCGTGAACATCGACGAGCACGAGGCCGCAGTGGCCGTCTGCCGGGAGAGGAACCTGGGGTGCTGACCGCCTGCATCGGCCGAGATCGGAGCCCGGGGTGCTGACTCCCATCGGGATGGCCGCCGACACCGAGGTCGCCGCCGGGGTGATCGGCTATCCCGTGCGCCACTCCCTGTCGCCGGCCATCTGCCAGGCCGCGTTCGACGAGTTGGGTCTGGATTGGATCTACGCCGCGTTCGAGGTAGCGCCCGGAGAGGCTGGCCGGGCGCTCGATCACATGCGAAACCGGGGCATGGCCGGGCTGTCGGTGACCATGCCCCACAAGGCCGACGTAGCCGCCGCGGCAGACGAGCTCAGTCCTGCGGCCGCAGTCTTGGGGGTGGTGAACTGCGTGGGCCGCGACGGCGACCGCCTCATCGGCCACAACACCGACGGCCCCGGATTCTGCGACGCTCTGCGGGCCGAGGGGGTGGAGCTCGCCGGGATCGCCTGCGCCGTTCTGGGCGCCGGCGGGGCGGCCCGGGCGGTGGTGGCCGAGCTGGCCCGCCGGGGAGCAGACGAAGTGGCGGTGATCGCCCGCCGGCCGGAACGGGCGGCGGCGGCCGCGGAGCTGGCCGGCTCGGCCGGAAATGTGGCCGGTCCCGCCGATGTCGGCCGGTACCGCTTGGTGGTGAACGCCACCCCGGTGGGGATGGCCCAAACCGAGGGCGCCGGCAGCCTGCCCCTCGATCCCGACCTCATCCATGCGGGCCAGCACGTGGCCGAGCTGGTCTACAACCCGCTCCACACCCCGCTGCTGGCCGAATGCCAGCGCCGGGGCGTGCCCTCATCCACCGGGGTGGGGATGCTGGTACACCAAGCAGCCCACGCCGTTCGGATCTGGACCGGGGCCGAGCCGCCGGTCGCCGCCATGACCGCGGCGGCCACCGCCGCGCTGCACCGGAGATGAAACGGATTGCTCCCGGTCAGAGGGGAGGGCCGTGAGCCGGGTGGCCATGGTGATCGCCGGGCTGGCGGTGGGAACCGTCGCCGGCCGCTACCTGCTGCGGCTGGTGTGGCACTTCGGCGTGCGCGACAGCCGCTCGCTGCGGGTGCTGGTCCCGTCGTTCACCGCAATCGCCTTGGGGACTGCGGGCGGCGTATTGGGCACCACCTGGGATGTACTCCCGGTATGGGTGCTGTTCATCGGCCTGTCCGGGGTCACCACCGTGGATCTGTACCACTACCGCATACCCAACGGCATCGTGTTCCCCACGGCCGCGGTGCTGCTGATCGTGATGACCCTTATCTCGCTCCTGCGGGATCGACCGGGGGCCATCGGGCAAGCGATCGCGGCCGCCGGCTTCTACGGAGCGATCATGTCGGTGCTCTATGTGATCTCGCGCGGCAGCCTCGGGCTGGGCGACGTGAAGCTGGCCTTGCCGGTCGGTCTGGCCCTCGGCTGGGTGGCATCGGGCTACGGCCAGTCGCTGCTGGCGGTGTTCTTGGCCTTTGTGCTGGCCTCATTCTTGGGAGCGACCATGGGCCTGGTGGTGTGGGGCATGCGGAAGTGGGGCAATGAGGTTTTGCCCGATCCCCTGGCCGACCCCGCCAAGCCCCGCCCCACCGTCTTCCCCTTCGCCCCCTCGCTGGCCACCGCCGCCGCGGTCATAACCCTTGCGGTGCCCGCAATCGGGTGACAGGTAGTATCTGCCTGTGGACACTCGACCTCATGTGGCCCTGATCGGGATGATGGGGTCGGGTAAATCGACGGTGGGATTCTGGCTGGCGCAGTCGGAGGGGCTGCGGTTCGTGGACTTGGACGCGGCCATCGAGGAGCGCCACGGCCGGTCGGTGCCGGAGATCTTCCAGACCGACGGCGAAACGCGCTTTCGCGACATGGAGCAGTCGGAGCTGGCCGAGTGCCTGACATCGGAACAGCCGCTGGTGGTGTCCTGCGGCGGAGGGTCGGTGCTGCGGGCCGGGAATCGGGCTCTGCTGCGGAAGCGGGCATGGGTGTGCTGGCTCCGGGCCTCCATCGAGACGCTGACCCAGCGGGTGCGCTCCGGTGACAGTCGCCCCCTCCTGGGCGAAGACCCCGTTGCCGATCTGATCCAGATATGCGATGCCCGGGCCGGGCTGTACGCCGAGACCGCCCATCGGGTGATCGACATTGACGGCCTGGAGGCCAACCAGGTTGCGGAGCGGATCAAGCGCATCCGGCCCCGGCAGTCCGCGGCCCGATGACGCCCGCCATCGGCCCCGTTGAGGCGCTGCGATGACGGTTGCACCATCCTTGGAGGAAGTGCTCCGGGTGCCGGTCGAGTTGGGAGAGCGGTCTTACCACGTCTGGGTCGGCCCCGGCGTCCGCCATCGGCTGGCCGAGGTCGTTCCTGGCGGTGTGGGCCGGGTGGCGGTGGTCACCCAGGCAGCGGTGGCCGATGCGGGCATCACCGTTGACCCCGGCGTCGAGCACCGGGTGTTCATCACCGACAACGACGAGCACATCAAAGCGCTGGGGACGGTGGAGGAGCTGTGCCGAGAGTTCGCCCAATGGGGGCTCACCCGCCGCGACGCGGTGGTGGCCGTGGGCGGGGGCGCGGTCACCGACCTGGCCGGGTTCACCGCCGCCGTCTACCACCGGGGCATCCCAGTGGTGTACGTGGCCACCACGCTGCTGGGCCAGATCGACGCCTCGGTGGGGGGCAAGACCGGCGTCAACCTCCCCGAGGGCAAGAACCTGGTGGGCGCCTTCTGGCAGCCGTCGGCGGTGCTGTGCGACACCGAGGCGCTCGACACCCTGCCCCCCGAGGAGATGCGGTCGGGTTTGGGGGAGATGGCCAAGTACCACTTCATCGCCGACGCCGGCCTCGACTCGCTGCCGCTGCCCGAGCGCATCGCCCGCTGCGTGGCCATCAAAGCCGAGGTGGTGGCGGCCGACGAGCGCGAGTCCGGCCGCCGGGCGGTGCTCAACTACGGCCATACTCTGGCCCACGCCCTCGAAGCCCACGGTGGCTACCACCTCCGCCACGGCGAAGCGGTGGCCATCGGCCTGGTGTACGCCGCCGAGCTGGCCCACCGCGCCGGGCGCATCGAGGCCCGCCGGGTGGACGAGCACCGCCAGGTGGTGGGCGGCTACGACCTGCCCGCCTCGCTGCCCGCCGGCGCCGACGCCGACGGCCTGGTCCGACTGTTCAGCCGGGACAAGAAGGCGGTCGGGGGGGTCACCTTCATGCTGGACGGCCCCGACGGCATCGAGCCGGTAACCGGTCTCGACCCCGACCTCGTGCTCGAATCCCTGGAGGCCATCCGATGAGCTCACCGATCCTTCTGCTGTCGGGGCCCAACCTCAACCTGCTGGGCGACCGGGAGCCCGAGGTGTACGGCACCGACACCTTGGACGACCATGTGGCCACCGCGGCAACGACCGCCGAGCGCCATGGGCTGGAGGTCGAGCACCACCAGTCCAACGACGAGGCCGTCCTCATCGACCACATCCACCAGGCCCGGCGCCGGTGTGCGGCCATCATCATCAACCCCGGCGCCTTCACCCACTACTCCTGGGCCATCCACGACGCCCTGGCCGCCTTCGACGGGCCGGTGGTGGAGCTGCACCTGTCCAACCCCAACGCCCGGGAGCCGTGGCGCCACACCTCGGTGGTCAGCCCGGTGGCCACCGGCACCATCGTGGGCTTCGGAGGCCACGGCTACGAACTGGCCGTCGAGGCGGTGGCCCGGCTGCTCACAGGATGACCGCGGCTCGAGACCTCGTCGCCATGGATGTGGCGGGGCGGGCCGACCGGGGGCGGGCCGAGGCCGCAGCCGCGGGCTGCGACGCCCTGGTGGTGGTCAACAGGGTCAACGTGCGCTATCTCACCGGGTTCACCGGCTCGGCCGGACTGGCCTGGCTGGGGCCCGATGAGCTGGTGCTGATCACCGACCGGCGCTATGGCGAGCAATCGGAGGCTGAGACCAGCCAAGCCGGGGCGGACGTGCGAATCGAGATCACCAACGATGCTCCCAAGGGGATTCTGGCCGCAGCCGCCGCCGGGTTGAGCCGCATCGGCCTGGAGGCGGCCTCGGTGAGCTGGGCCGATCAGCGCCGATACGCCGAGTGGCTCGACTCTGCCGAGCTGGTTCCTACCACCGGGGTGGTGGAGCGCTGCCGCCAGATCAAAGACGACGGCGAGACCGACCGCATCGCCAAGGCCGCGGCCATCGCCGACGACGCGCTGGCCGAAGTCCGCCCAATGCTGGCCGATGGCCCCACCGAGGCAGAGGTGGCCTTGGCCTTGGACACCGCCTTTCGCCGCATGGGGGCCGACGGGAGCGCGTTCACCACCATCGTGGCCTCGGGCCCCAACGCGGCCCTGCCCCACAAGCGGCCCACCGGCCGTTCAATCGGCAAGGGAGAGCTGGTGATCGTGGACATGGGCGCGGTGGTGGACGGCTACCGCTCCGACATGACCCGGACAATGGCGGTGGGACAACCCGATGCTGAGGCCCAAAGGGTGTTCGACACCGTGCGGGACGCCCAGCGGCTCGGCGTGGCCCAGGCGGCTGCCGGCACCCCCATTTCCGAGGTGGACAAGGCCTGCCGCGACCGCATCGCCGCCGACGGCTGGGCCGACGCCTTCGTCCACGGCACCGGCCACGGCGTGGGCCTCGACATCCACGAGCAGCCGTGGGTGCGGGCCAGCGCCGACGAGTCCCTGCAAACCGGCCATGTCATCACCGTGGAGCCCGGCGTGTACCTTCCCGGCTTCTGCGGCGCCCGAGTGGAAGACACCGTGCTGGTGTCCGACGACGGCCCCCGGCGGCTAACCCGCTCGCCCAAAGAGCTGGTGGTGGCCTGAGCCGTCCCCTGGTGGGGCGTCAGCTCCCCCGGGCCTCGGCCAAGCGGGGGATGAGGGCGTCGAACACGTCGGCCCAGTCGCCCAGGATGCCGAAGTCCACCACATCCCACAGGGGGGCGTCGGGATCGGGGTTGACGCCCACCACGGTGCCGGCGTTGCGCACTCCCACGGTGTGGTTGAACTTCCCGCTCATGCCGATGGCGAAATAGAGCTGGGGGCTGATGCTGTGGCCGGTGATGCCCACCTGGCGGGCCCGGGGCATCCAGCCGTAGTCGGTCACTTTGCGGGTGGCGCACAAGGCGGCGCCGATAGCCGCCCGATGCTTCTCCAGCTTGGGATAATCGGCCGGAACCACCCCCTGGCCCACGCCGATCACCACCGAGGCGTTGGCCAGCTCGTCGCTGTCGTCGTCCCGGTAGCGCCGGGTGATCTCCAGGCGGCTGCGGCCCAGCGAGGCCAGCGACCGCCGTCGGGCCGGCGGCCGGTCGGGATTGGGGCGGGGGAGGGGGAGCACGCCGGGGCGCACGGTGGCCATCTGCACCGGAGACGAGCAGCCGATCTCGGCCACCAGCCACCCGCCGAAGGCCGGCTTCATGGCGATCATCTTGCCCTGGTCGTCTATTTGCAGCCCGACGGCGTCGCCGGTGAGCCCGGCCCCCAGGGATGCGGCCATCCGGGAGGCCACCTCCCGGCCCCAGGCCGTTCCCGGCGCCAACACGGCCCACGGCTGGGCTTCGGCCGCCCAGGCGGTGAGGGCCGCGGCCAAGTCCTCCTCCGCCGGAACGCTCCCGCGTGGGGTTTTGGCGATGTCGATCTGCTGGTCGGCTCCCCACGGGCCGAGATCCTCGTCGGGATCGTCGAGGCCGGGGCCCAGGGCACCCACCCATCCGCCCATGTCAGCGGCCAGCTCGGCCGCCGCCCCCAAGAGCTCTCTAGTCACCCGTTCTCGGCCGGGCTCCACCAGCACGGCGACGGCGGCACCGTGATCACCGGCTGCCGAGCGGCTGGGAACCAATGCCGGCTCGGGAGCAGAGCCGCTGGCCAATGCCCCCCTTTCGGCCAGAGTGGCCATGGCCTGGTCGACCTGCTCTTCCAGCGTGCCGGTCAGCATCAAACGAGAGCGCTGCACGTCGATCATGTGAACGGGGCCGACCGAGGTGGGGCTGGCCGCCTGCCCCCAGGGGCCGGGGCCCAGCTCGGCGGCGCTCACCGTTTGGATGAGCGAGCCGTCCACCGTGGCCCAGGCCGCCGGATCCTTGATCTTGCACGGATCGCACAGCCGCTCGGCGCACGACACCACCGCGGGCAGCTCCACGGTGGCGTCCACCCACTCGTCGTCATGCTCCAACCGGAGCTCCAGGCGGTCGCCGTGCAGGGAGAAATGGCGGACCCCGGTGGCGAACGGCAGCCCCAATAGCTCGGCAAGCTGGGGCGGCACCTGGCCGGTGTCGGCGTCCACCGAGTTGCGCCCCATCATCACCAGATCGAACGGCCCGAACCGCTCCAGCGCGGCGGCCAGGGCCTTGGCGGTGGCCCAGGTGTCGGAGCCGGCGAACTCCTCGTCGCACACGTGGATGCCGCCGTCCACCCCGTACAGGATGGCCTCCCGGCACACGTTCTCGGCCGACGGCGGCCCCAGGGTGAGCACGGTCACCGTGCCCCCGCTGGCCCGGGCCGCCTCGGTGCCCTTGGCCACCGCCCGGCGGCAGTAGTCGTTCATGTGCAGGTCGATGCCGTCTCGCACCATGCGGCCGTCGGGACCCAGAACCATGTCCTCGAACACCGGGATCTGCTTGACCAAAACGACCACCCGCAGGGGCCGGTTTGGGGCGATGACGTCGGCAGGAGGGTCAACCATCTGCTTCGAGGCTACCCAGCGCGGCGGCCTCATCTCGGGTTGGGCGGTGTCCACCGGCCCAGCGGGTGGCTACGGTGGACAGATGGCGTTGACGGCGGGCCGCTAGCGATGGCGCTCGACAAGCGGCCCATCCGGTTCGAACGGTTGGCCACCGACGAGGTGGTCCACGAGATGCTGACCCTGGCTGCTCGGGGCGACGGCAAGGGGTGGATGAACGTGCAGCCGGTGGTGGCCGACGAACACCGGCCCCCCGAATCGCCGCTGTTCAAGCTGTTCACCGCCAAGGGGCCGGCCATCCCGTTGGGCACCTGGGTGCCGGGCCACCACTACCGGGACAAATGGCAGCCGGCTTCGGTGGGCTTGCAGCACGCCGGCGGGCGGCATGCTTCAAAGCTGCTGGAGGAGCGGGGGCTAGCCGAGCCGTCGGGGTGGAATCGGCGTCAAGACCACATCAAGCGGGGCTTGGTGTACGAGCTGCCCGAGGGCCAAGACCCGAGGGTGGCCCTGGAGTTCTTGGTGGACGCCATGGCCCAGCTCGTCGAGTTCCCGCTCAGCGGACGCTGGCAGGCGATGGTCCTGACCCAGCGCTAATGGCCGGTTTCCCCGCCCAACCGATCGGCGGCGTCCTTTTTGAGCTGGCCCTTGGCCACCTTCCCCCCCGAGGAGCGGGGCAGGGCGTCCACCACGAACAGGTGCTCGGGCCACCACTCTCGGGACACGCCTCGGGCAGCCAGATGCTCCCGGAGTTCGTCCAAATCCACGCTGGTGCCGGGCACTAGCTCCACGTAGGCGGCCACCCGCTCGCCGAACACCGGGTCGGGGGCGGCCACTGCGGCCACCATGGCCACCGCCGGGTGGGTCATCACCTCGTCTTCCACCGCGGGGCCGCTGATGTTCTTGCCGCCCCGGATGATGAATTCCGAGGTGCGGCCCACCACCCGCAGGTAGCCGTCTTCGTCGATCTCCACGATGTCGCCCATCAGCATCCGGCCGTCGTCGGTCATCAGCTCGGCGTTGGCCCTCGGGTCGTCGTAGTAGCCCAGCGCGGTGGCCGGTCCCCGACAGGCGGGCTGGCCCCGGCCCCGCAGCTCGGGAAGCCGGTGGCCGTCGTCGGGGTCGTACAGGGCGCAGTCCATCTCAGGCTCACACTTCCCGCCGGAGCGCAGCCGGGCCCACCGGGGATCGCTCAGGCGGGTGCCGCTCAGCATCCCGGTCTCGTTGGAGCCGTAGAAGTTCAACACGGTGCAGCCGGTGCGGTCCTCGAACTCGGCGGCCCGCTGATAGGGGATGGCCTCGCCGCCGGTGAACATCAGCCGCAGCGACGACAGATCATGGCGGTCGAACACCGGAGAGTTGAGCATCATGATGAACTGGGTGGTCACCGCGCCCAGCACGGTCACCCGCTCGGCCTCGATGAGCCGGATCAGGGCATCGGCGTCGAAGTCGGCCATCACCACGGTGGGCACCCCCAAGATGGTGGGGGAGTAGTGGGCGGTCCACAGCCCGAAGCCGAACGGAGCCGGCACCGGCACGCAGAACACATCGTCAGCGCCCAGGCCGCTGTACTCCACGGCTTTCTGGTGGAAGTAGAACCAGCGATTATGGGTCTGCATCACGCACTTGGGCAGCCCCGTGGTGCCCGAGGTGGAGTTCAACAGGCACAGCTCCGATGCTCCCAGGCGGCGGATTTCGACGGCTTCGGCGAATCTCAGAACCGACTCCGGGAGCGGGGCGGGCTGGCCGTCGAGGCTGATGGTCGCATCCTGACCGGGTTCGTCGATGGTGATGTGATGCTCGAGGCCGGCCAGTTCACGCCGGAACTCGGCCAGCGCGTCGCCTGCTGGACGTCCTCGGAGCTCGGAACCGGTGATGATGGCCCGAGCCCCGGACTTCTCCACCAGGTGGGCGATCTCCGCAGGCCCGGCCCGATGGCCGATGCCCATGACCACAACTCCAGCCTTGTCGGCCCCGGCAAAAGCAGCGTGGACCGCGGCGCCGTCAGGCAAGATCACCGCCACCCGGTCGTCCCGATCCAGCCCCGCAGCCAATAGCGCAGCAGCTACCCGGTCGGACAGCCGGTCGTAGCCGGCCCAGGAGGTCCGGTCGATGCTCCCCGTCGCATCCTCGGCCTCATCTTTCGGTCGGCTCCACGTGATGTACGCAGTGTCATCGGGCCGCTCGGCCGCGTTGCGCCGGATCAGGTCGGTGGGCGTGTCGTGCCCCCACCAACCGGCAGCCACATAGGCAGCCGCCACCTCAGGATCAGCGGCTAGGTCATTCAGCGGGATTACCTGCTTTCAGTCTAGTTCACTATATTAGCAGTCTTTTTAGCAATTCTACTATCTATCCGTGCAATGATAAAGGCCGCACCGGGTCTTGTGCACAGGCCCGGTGCGGCCCTTGGAGAGAGCACTGCTTTCTCCTCTTGGGGCTGCCCGGTCGGTCAGGGCGGTGCAGACTTGACACCTCACCGCTGGGGCTCGATCCCCCCCCAGCTCCACCGAGGGCATCCTACCGAGCCCACCAGCAGGCGACAACAGCATTCCAGCAGCAACCAGCGTCAAACCGACGCGCTGGTGCTAGGCGGCTTCGGCAGGGGGATTGGGCTCCAGCTTGGCCTCGATGCGGGCCAAGCGTCAATCGTGGGTCCTGAGCTCGCCGGTGAATCTGGATTCCAGCCTGCGGATCTCGCTGACGAGCTTGTCGGTGAATCTGGATTCCAGCCTGCGGATCTCGTCGGTGAACTTGATGTCCAGGGCATGGACCTCGCGGGTGAGGTTGTCAACCCTGTTCTCAAGTCGGCCGAGCCTGTCCTCCAGCCGGCCGAACCGGGCGTCCACCGAGGCGAATCGGGCGTCCACCGAGGCGAATCCATTGGCCACCGCGTCGCTCAGGTTCTTGAGCATCATGAAAAGGCTTCTGTACAACATGAAGAGCATGCCGAACAGACCGGCGCCCAAGACGCTGATCAACGTGGTGGTGATGGCGGTGTTCATTCAAAACTCCCTCAAAGAGGGTTGAAGAGGGGGAAGTGAATGCAGCCAGGATAGCAGTATTCTTGCCAGCGAGCGGTCCTAGAAGCTGTCAGGATCGGCGACGACGGAGTCGGGGACGGGGTGGCGGAAGAGGTCGCTGGCGTTGGCCCAGCAGATGCGGGCCACCTCTTCGGCGGGGATGCCGGCGAGCTGTTGGCGGAGCAGTTGTTGGGTATTGGGCCAGGTGGAGTCGGCGTGGGGGTAGTCGGACTCCACCATCAGGTTCTCCAGGCCCATGTAGTGGCGATGGTCGAAGGCCGAGGGGTCGTCGATGGCGCAGAACCAGAAGTTGCGGCGCAGGGTGTCGGCGGGGGAGAGCTCCACGTCGTTCCAGGTGCCGTACATGGAGTCGTACTTGCGGACGTGCTCCAGGCGGTCCAACAGCCCGGCCACCCACCCGAGACCCCCCTCGCTGAGGGCGATTTTGATGTTGGGGAACCGAACCGGGATCTTGGAGTACAGCCAGTCGACCGCGGCGAACATGGCGTAGCCGAAGAACAGCACCCCCACCGTGTCCGACGGGGCGTCGGGGGAGGTGGCCGGCGAGGTGCCCGACGAGCCGACGTGCAAACACACCACCGTCTCGGTCTCCTCGCAGGCGGCCATGATCGGATCCCAGTGCCCCGAGTGCAGCGAGGGGAACCCCAGGGAATGGGGGGCCTCGGAGAAGCTGATGGCCCGGTAGCCCCGCTCGGCGTTGCGATACACTTCGGCCGCGCCCACCTCGGGGTCGAGGAAGTAGGTGATCTGGCAGGGGATCATGCGGTCGGGGTAGGCCCCGGACCACTCCTCGATGTTCCAGTCGTTCCAGGCCCGCACCGCGGCCAGGGCCAGATCGGGGTCGTCGGTGAGCTGCTGGAACCGCTGGCCGCAAAAACCAGGGAGAAACGACGGAAAGCACAGCGAGGCGTACACCCCGTTGAGGTCCATGTCGGCGATCCGGACGTCGATGTCCCATGAGCCCCGGCGCATGTCCTCGAAGCGGGTGGGCTCGAAGCTGTACTCGCTGACCGGGCGGCCCGCCACCGCGTTGAACCCCACGTTGGGCAGCGAGTGCCCGGCATACAGCCAGGTCTCCGATCCGTCGTCGAGGGTGGCCACCCGGGGGGCGTCGTCGGCGTACTTGGCCGGGAACCGGTCGGCGAAGGCACCGGGGGGCTCCACGATGTGGTCGTCCACCGAGACAATCGGCGTCCACCGGTCGGCCCGCTCGGGCTCGGGCAGAAATGTGACCTGGCCCTTCACATGCTGGGTGAAAGAGGTATCGGCAGTGAGCTCGTCGAGCGAAATGGCCATGTCCTAGCTTCCCGCGAATCAACCTGGCGAGGCCACTGAGAGATGGACTTGGAGGTCGGTGAAACTGGGAGGGCCGAGGCCGTCGCTGCAATGCAGGGCCAGATGGTGCTGGCCGGACTCCACGATCATGCCGGCGTTGCCCAGCCAGGCCGATTCGAGCCCGCCCAGATCCCAGGCGTTCCACACCTCCAGGCGCCGGGCCCGGGCCCCGAGCACGGTCAGCTCCACCGCGGCGGGGCTGGTGTTGGACCACAGCGAGATGATCTCGGACACAGCCTCGTCCACCTCCAAGAGGCCGTCCACTGCGGCCAGCTTGAGGGCTTGGCGGCGGTCGGGGCGGGCGGCGATGCGCTCCACCCGCACCCTGGTGCCCTCCGAAACCGCCAGCCGCAGCAGCGGCCTCACCTCGCGGCCGTCATACAAAACGGTGTCGGCCCCGTCGGCAAACCGGTCGCTGAGCCAGGAGAGGTCGGTCATGATCCCGCCGTCATGGCCCGGCGTAGGGGTCGAGACCCTGGTCGCCCCAGTTGGGGGCGGGCTTGCGGCCGGTGGTCCAGCAGCGGCGCAGCATGGGCTCGGGCAGGCTCAGCTCCTCGATCGAGCCGGTGCGGGGGTTGAGGCGCTGGGGGGCCTGGCCGATGGCCATGAGGGCCCGGTTGGCCTCGCCGAACACCACCGAGGCCCGTCGCTCCGACAGGTTCTTCCAGTAGCGGCGGCGCACCGCGGTGATCGACGGGGGGGTGCCCCGAGGGGTGAGCTTGAAGATTGACTCGCCCGCCTGCCACGGCCCCGACGGCGGCGGCTCCCCTTGAACGGGGGCGGGGCTGAGGGCGGGATACTCGGCGGGTTGGTCTCCGGGGGATCCCGGCTGATCCCTGGGGGGCGAACCGGCCGCTATCTCTCCCGGTCGGCCCCCGGAATACTCGGCAGAACTCGAGGCCGGGCTCTGCGAGGGAAGGGGGGCATCCACCGCCAGCCACTCCGGCGTTCCGGTGGTCCGGGGGCGGAAGGTGCGGCGGACGGGCTTGCCCATCCAGTCCAAGATGATGGCCAGGGTGGCCAGCGCCAGCATGATCAGCAGAAAGACGAAGAAGGCGGCAACCGTGGACATAGCTGTGTTCGGTTGATTGTATTCTCAACTCCCCCGAAAACGGGGTTCGCGGTGCTCGGCGAAGGCGGCCCGGCCCTCGGCGAAATCCTCGCTGGCCCAGCAGTCGGCGATAGCCTCCAGGGCGGCCGGGCGATCGCCCCGGCCGGCCGCGGCGGCAATCGACAGCTTGACCGCCCGCAGGGTGAGCGGGGCGTTGGCCACCAGGCAGGCGCACAGTCGTTCGACCTCGCGGTCGAGCTGGTCGGCGGGCACCACCGAGTGGGCCAAGCCCATCTGCCGGGCCTCCTCGGCGCTGAAGCGATTCCCAGTCATCAAGATCAGCGCGGCGTTGGCGTCGCCCACCCGGCCGACGAGCTGTTCGACTCCCTCGATGGGGTAGCCCACCCCCAGGCGGGCGGCGGGGATGCCGAACTGGGCCCGGTCGGTGGCCACCAGCAGGTCGGCGTGCAGCGCCACCAACAGCCCGCCCCCCAGGCAGTAGCCGTCGACCGCGGCAACCAGCGGCTTGGTGAGGCGGCCCAGCGCCGCCGGCCCCCGGCTGGTCTGTGGATCGGCCGATGATTGGGTGCGGCTCGGGCCCCGGGCAGAGTCCAGGTTGCCGATGTCGGCGCCGGAGGCGAAGGCCCGCCCTCCCGCCCCGGAGATCACCACCACCCGGATGGCGGGGTCGTGCTCGTAGATATCGACAACTGCGGCCAGCGCGGCGAACATGTCGGGTGTGATGGCGTTGTGCCGCTCGGGGTTGTCGAACACGATTCGGCCGATCGCGCCGTCGATCTCGCCGACCAGCTTGTCGGCGCCGGTGTCCACGCTCTGGGCCATCGGTAAGTTGTAGCACGATGCCTCTATACGACCGCCATGCACCGGGCAACGGGCCGCTGGCCGGCCTGCGGGTGATCGATCTGACCCGGGCTCGGGCCGGCCCCACCTGCACCCGGCAGCTGGCCGACATGGGGGCCGATGTGATCTGCGTGGTCGACCCCCATCGCCGCTATCTGGGCGGTTCCGACAGCAGCAACCTCCAGCGCAACAAGCGGTCGATGGTGCTCGATCTGACCGACGACCGGGCTCGGGAGGTGTTCTTCCGGCTGGCCGACCGGTCCGACGTGGTGGTGGAGAATTTTCGGCCCGCGGTCAAAGACCGGCTGGGCATCGGCTACGACGTGCTGGCCGCCCGCAATCCCCGGCTGGTGTACGCCAGCATCTCGGGGTTCGGGCAGGACGGGCCATACGCCGGCCGCCCGGGGGTGGACCAGATCGCCCAGGGGCTGAGCGGGCTGATGAGCGTGACCGGGCCTCCCGGCAGCGGTCCGTGGCGGGTGGGGATCGCCGTCTCCGACACCGCGGCGGGCACGTTCCTCACCCAGGGAGTGCTGGCCGCCCTGTTGGCCCGGGAGCGCACCGGGCGGGGCCAGTGGGTGCACACCTCGCTGCTGGAGGCGGCCATCAATTTCATGGACTTCCAGGCGGTGCGCTGGCTGACCGACGGCGAGGTGCCCCCTCAGGAGGGCAACCACCATCCCACCGTGGTGCCGATGGGCCTGTTCGCCACCGCCGATGGGCATGTGAACGTGGCCCCGATGGGCCGTTGGGAGGCATTCGCCGAGGCCCTGGGCGCTCCCGAGCTGGCAACCGATCCCCGATTTGTTGACCGCGGCACCCGCACGGCCCACCGGAGGGACCTGGACGAGACCATCGAAGCCCGCCTGGCCACGGCCACCACCGCCGAGTGGGTGGAGCGGCTCAACGCCGCCGGCTGCCCCTGTGGGCCGGTGCTGGCCGTGGATGAGACGTTCGCCGACCCCCAGGTAGAGCACCTCAACGTGTTCTCCATGGTTCCCGACCCCGACGGCGGCGAACTGGCGGTTCTCCGCTTGCCCCTCACCTTCTCCGACACCCCCGCCTCAGTGGGCACCGGCCCCGTCCACCCCGACCACCACTCCCGCGAGATCCTGGCCGAGCTGGGCTACGACCCCTCCGAAATCGAAGCCCTGGCCGGTCCTGCGGGCTGAGTGCCGAGCGACTCTAGGGGAGGCGGGCGAGGAGGTTGTAGAGGAGGTCGTAGAAGCCGTCGGAGTCCACGTCGGTGATGTAGCGGCAGTTGGGGGGGCGGTCGGTGACGTTCCACCAGTCGACCACGGTCATGCCCAAGGTGAGCGGCGAGTCGGTCTCCACCTCCACGTTGCAGTGGCGGCCTCCGTAGAGGTCGGGGCGCAGCAGGTAGGCGATCACGTTGGGGTCGTGGAGGGGGCCGCCGGTGGTGCCGTACTTGTCCACGTCGAAGCGCTCGTAGAAGTCCAGCATGCCCGCGGCGGCGGCCCCGGTGCGGGTGCCCAGGGCCCGCACCCGGTTGATCCAGGCGTCGGTCATCAGCGCCTTGTGGGTCACGTCGAGGGGCACCATGGTGACCGGGGCCCCGCAGTGCAGCACGGTCTGGGCGGCGTCGGGGTCGACGAACACGTTGAACTCCGCGGCAGGGGTGGTGTTGCCGCCGCCGAAGAACCCGCCGCCCATGCAGACGATCTCGCGGATGTTGCGGGCCGCCTCGGGGGCGGCCTCCAGCATGGTGGCCACATTGGTCATGGGGCCCACCGGGCAGATGGTGATCTCCCGCTCGCCGGCGGCCAGCACAGTCTCAGTCATCCAGTCCACCGCGTGGCGGGGTTGCAGGGCGGTGGCCGGTTCGGGCCAATCGGCGCCGTCGATGCCGGTTTTGCCGTGGACGTGCTCGGCGGTGACCAGCTCCCGGCGCAGCGGGCGGTCGCAGCCGGCGAACACCGGCACATCGGGTCGGCCGGCCAACTCCACCAGGATGCGGGCGTTGCGGGCGGTGAGCTCCAGGGGCACGTTGCCGGCCACCGCGGTGATGCCCAGCACCCGCAGCTCGGGGGCGGCCAATGCGGCCAAGATGGCGATGGCGTCGTCTTGGCCGGGGTCGGTGTCGATGATGATGGGGCGGGGGCTGGCGTCGGGGGTTGTGCTCATCGCTTTTGTCCTGCTCTGGTTTGGGCAACGGCGTGGGCCGCTTGCTCGAGATCGTCGTCCAGCGGCGCCAACTCAACCGAGAACCCGGCATGATCCAGCGCCCAGCCCAGCAGGGTATCGGCCAGCCAGGGGTTCTTGGGCAACAGCGGCCCGTGCAGGTACGTGCCCACCGTGCGGCCGGCCACCGCCCCCTCGCAGCCGTCGGCGCCGTTGTTGCCGCGGCCCCGGCGCAGGCGGCCCAGCGGCGTGCAGCCCCCGCCCAGATGGGTGCGCCCGGCGTGGTTCTCATAGCCCACCACCGTGCGGGTGTGCCCGTTCAGGGTCACGTCCATCACCACATCGCCGATCAGCCGGCTTTTGCCCGCGGTGGTCTCCAGGTCCAGCAGGCCGATGCCGGGCATCGGCTGGCCGCCGGCCGCGGCGTAGCGGTGGCCCAAGAGCTGGTAGCCGCCGCACACCCCGAGCACCACCGCGCCGCCATCAGCGGCTTTGCGCAAGGGATCGGCCTTTTGGGCCAGGTCCTCGGCCACCAGCATCTGGTCGCGGTCTTGGCCGCCGCCCAGGTAGTAGAGGTGGCAGTCGCCGGGGATGGGATCGCCGAGTCCTATCTCCACCGCTTCCAGGGCCAGCCCCCGCCACTCCAGGCGGCGTTGGAACACCGCGATGTTGCCCCGGTCGGCGTAGATGTTCAGGTGGCCGGGGTACAGATGGCACAGCCGGACCGGGCGACTGGCAGCGCTCACTGGTCCTCCCAGAAGGCGGGGGCCAGGCCCCGGCCGGCCAGCACGGCCTGGAGCTCCAGCAGGGCGGTGTAGGTGGGCAGCACGTAGAGGTCGCCAGCGCCGCAGGCCGCCAGGCCGGCGTCGAGGGCGGCGGACACGGTGGGAACCACCGACATGGCGTCGGGGTCAAATCCGGCGTAGCGGAACCGCAGGGCCATGTCGTGGGCCCGGTCGCCGGCCACGGTGAGCGACGCCAGGCGGTCGCGGTGCAGCAGCAGCTCGTAGTCGACGTCCCAGATCCACGACACGTCTTGGCCGTCGGCGGTGCGGTCGTTGAGCAGCACCACCAGGTGCAGGGGGCCGCCCTCCAGCAGCATGGTGCGAATGTTCTCGTTGGCCCCGGCCGGGTTCTTGGCCAAAAGCGTGGTGACCCGAGCGCCTCCGATGTTGGTGCGCTCGGACCGCCCGAAGGCGGCCTGGCGGCGGGCCAGCGCGGTGCCGATGGACTCGGGGGCCAGCCCCAGGGCCAGCGCGGCGGCGGTGGCAGCGATGGCGTTGTAGGCGTTGTGCATGCCGGGCAGGCGCAGCGACAGCTCGATCGGGCCCTGCGGCGTGGCCATTGCGAGGCGCTGGCCGTCCATGCCGTGCAGCTCCACCCGGGTCGCCCCCACATCGGGCTGGGGCCGGGCCAGGCCGCACCCAGGGCACGACCACCGGCCGAGGTGGGCGATGGTGACCATGTCATAGTGCAGCGGGGCGCCGCAGCGGCGGCAGTCGGTGGCGTCGGCCGCGTGGGCCAGCCGGTCGCGGCCCACCCGGAGGTCTTCGATGCCGTAGGACACGGTGTTGGGATGCCCGGCGGCCACCTCGGCCACCGCGGGATCGTCGGCGTTGTAGACCACGGTGGTGGCCGGGTCGAGGGCGGCTATGGCCTCCCGCCAGCGCTCGACCAGGTTCTCGAGCTCGCCGTAGCGGTCGAGCTGATCGCGGAACAGGTTCATCAGGGCCACGGCTCGGGGCCGGGTCTGTGAGATCAGCCCCGGCAGGGCGGCCTCGTCGGCCTCGAACAGGGCCACATCGGCCCCGTCGACGCCCAGCAGCGCGCTGGCCACCCCCCGCTCCAGGTTGGAACCGGCGGTGTTGGCCACCACCTTGGCCCCCGAGGCGTCGAGCACAGCCCGCACCAGTCGGGCGGTGGTGGTCTTGCCGTTGGTGCCCGACAGCAGGATCACACCGCCAGGAACGGCCCGGGCCATCTCCGCGGTTGCCTCGGGCCGCAATCGGGTGAGCACCAAGCCGGGCAGCGTCGTCCCCCCGCCTCGCCCCAGCCGCAGCGAAAGCCACCCCGCCCCCCGCGCCGCCCCCGCGGCCAACCCCCGAGGCAGCGACGGCACCCTCACCGCCGGGGTCTCTCCGCAGAAGGGGGCGACGGCATCTCCATAGCTGAAGTTCTTCTTAGCGGAAGCGGCCGAAGAACTGGCGGATGTCTTGGGCCAGGGCCTCGGGTTCCTCCATGGCGGCGAAGTGGCCGCCTTCGGCCATGTCGGACCAGTGGACGATGTTGTAGCTGCCCTCCAGCCACCGGCGGGGGGCTCGCATGATCTCCATGGGGAAGTTGGCCACGCCGATGGGAGTGTCGAGGGGTTCGGTGATGCCGCCTGCGCCGGGGCGCAGCACCTCGTAGTACATGCGGGCCGACGAGCCCGCGGTGGCAGTGAACCAGTACAGCGAGATGTTGGTGAGCAGGCGGTCGCGGCTCACCGCCGATTCGATGGTGCCGTCGTTGTCGGTCCAGGCCAGGAACTTCTCGGCGATCCAGGCCAGTTGCCCAACGGCCGAGTCGGTGAGGCCGTAGGCCAGGGTCTGGGGCTTGGTGCTCTGGATCTGCATGTAGCCTGCGCCCTCGGTGAAGTAGAGGTTGGCCCGGGCCAAGCCGGCCTGCTCGTCCTCGGTGAGCTCGCCGGGGCCGCCTTCGGGGGCGGTGGCGAACAAGAAGTTCACGTGGACGGCCTCGCAGTGGTCGGGGTCGTGGCGGCCGATGTTCTGGGAGATGAACGACCCCCAGTCGCCCCCCTGGGCCCCGTAGCGGTCGTACCCCAGCCGCCCCATGAGCTGGGCGAACGCTTGAGCAGTGCGCACCGCGTCCCAGCCCCGGTCGCTGGTCGGCCCCGAAAAGCCGTAGCCGGGAAGCGAGGGGGCCACCACGTGGAAGGCATCGGCGGGGTCTTCGGGATTGGTGAGCAGGCCGATGATGTCGAGGAACTCCACCACCGTGCCGGGCCACCCGTGGCTGATCACCAGCGGGTAGGCGTCGGGATGGGGCGAGCGCTGGTGGATGAAGTGGATGTTCTGGCCGTCGATGGTGGTGGTGTAGTGGTCGAGCCGGTTCAGCTCGGCCTCGGCCCCCCGCCAGTCGTACTCGTCGGCCCAGTAGCGGGCTAGCTCCCGGATGTAGCCCAACTCCGCGCCGTAGTCCCAGCCGGCGTCGGGAAGCTGGTCGGGCCACCGGGCCTCCCTCAGCCGGCGGTGCAGGTCTTCCAGGGCGGAGTCGGGAATGTCGACGGTGAACGGGGTGATCTCGGTCATGGGGCTCCTCAATGGGGACTGAACGGGGTTCGACCCAAGTTAGCGGGGGAGCAGGCCAGCGTTGGCTCTGGCCCGCTCCAGGGTGGCTGCGGCCACCGTGCGGGCCTTGTCGGCCCCCGCGTCGAGGAGGCGGGCCACCTCAGCGGGGTCAGACGACAGCTCGGCGTATCGCTCGCGGATGGGATCGAGCAGCTCGTTGACCGCTTCGGCGGTGTCGGCTTTGAGCGGCCCGTACTGGGCGTAGTCGCCGGCCACCGCTTCGGCCGTCCGCCCGGTGGCCGAGGCCAGGATGCCCAACAGGTTGGACACCCCCGGCTTGGCCTCGGGGTTGTAGCGCACCTCGCCGTCGCTGTCGGTGACCGCCCGCTTGAACTTGCGGGCCACGCCGGCGGCGTCTTCCAGGATGCCGACAGTTCCGGCCGACTCCAGCGACTTCGACATCTTGTCGGCAGGGTTCTGGAGGTCCATGACCCGGGCCCCGGCCTCGGGGATCACGTGGGCAGGAACGGTGAAGGTGTCGCCGTAGCGGTGGTTGAACCGCTCGGCGATGTCGCGGCACAGCTCGATGTGCTGGCGCTGGTCGTCGCCCACGGGCACCAGGTCGGTGTCGTACAACAAGATGTCGGCGGCCTGGAGGGCGGGATAGGTGAACAACCCGGCCGACACGAACTCGCTGCGGTCAGACTTGTCCTTGAACTGGGTCATGCGGCGCAGCTCCCCGAAGCCCACCGTGCACTCCATCATCCAGGCCAGCTCGGCGTGCTCGCCCACCGCGCTCTGCACGAACAGCGTGGACCGCTCGGGCTCGATGCCCACCGACATGAGCATGGTGGCCGCCGCCAACGTGTTTTTCCGCAGCTCGGCCGCATCGGGGGCGGTGGTAAGGGCGTGGAGGTCGACCACGCAGTACACCGCCTCGTGCTCGTGCTGGTAGGCCACCCAGTTGCGCAGCGCGCCCAAGAGGTTGCCCAAATGCATCCCGCCCGACGGCTGTATCCCCGAAAACACACGAGCCACAGCCCGCCATCCTAGAGGCTGGACAAGCTGTATCGGTGGTCGCTACGGAGAGCGGCACCGCAAGGGGTGTTGCGCTTAGGCGCAGGCGTCGTTGGCCATGTCGTCGGCGTCGTCGCCGTAGTCGGCGCCGGTCAGGCCCCGACAAGCCGACGCCAGCTCCCGGCGGAGGTCGGCCGGGTAGGTGGCGGCGAGGACGTCGCCGGCGAGTTGGCGGGCGATGGCCTCGCGGCGGGTGTACGGCAGCGCGCACACATCGGACACGCCGTCGCCGTCGGAGTCGTGCGGGTAGGTGGTGGGCCCGCCCAGCGACCGGTTGGCGCAGAAGCTCGGCCCGGTGATGATGCCCGAGTAGAACGGGCCGCCGTCGTTGATCGGCACCGCCGGAGGAGCGCCCAGCATGCCCTCGCCGCAGGCCGCGTCGCCCTCGGTGACCGCACAGGCCGCCATCACCAGCGCCGCATACTCGGAGCCATACTGCACTGCCAGGGCCTCCACGGCGTTCTGGCGGGCGATGGCCTCGCGGCGGGTGTAGGGCAGCGAGCACACGTCGGCCACGCCGTCGCCGTCGCTGTCGTGGGCGTACAACCGGGCGCCGCCCAAAGACAGGTTGGCGCAGAAGTCTGGGCCGGCGACCACCCCGGAGTAGAAGGCGCCGTTGACCGGCGCAGCATCAACCGGCGAAGCCTCATTGGAGGTGCCCGCCTCGCCGGCGCCGACACCGTTGACGCCCCGCACCTCGAAGGTGTAGGACAACACGCCGGTGCCGCCGCCCAAACCAGACAGCGTCACACTGGCGGTGTCGGCCGAAACCTCGGTCCAGTCGCCGTAGTCGCCGATGCCGACCTTCATCCGGTGGTGCCAACTGGTCACCGTCGAGCCGCCGTCGTCGCCGGCCGTCCACGAAACCGTGATCGACCCGTCGCCGCCGACCGCCGTGACTGTGGGCGCAGCCGGCGTGGAGCCGGCCTCAACCGAGGCAGTGCCTGCGGCGCCTTCGCCCACATCGTTGACGCCCCGCACACCGAAGGTGTAAGCGGCGCCGTCGTCGGTGTCCACCGAGACGCTGGAGTTGTCGGCTGCGACGTCGGTCCAGCCGCCGTCGTTCACCTGCACCTGCCAACCGGTGACAGCAGAGCCGCCGTCGTCGCCCGCAACCCACGACACTGTCGTGCTGCCGTCGCCGCGCTCAGCGGAAACCTCAGGCGCCGACGGGACAGTGGCCGGGGTGGCCGAGGCGCTGCCAGCAGCACCAGCACCGAAGGAATTCACCGCCCGCACCCCGAAGGTGTAGGCCGTGCCGTTGGTGAGACCGGTCACCGAGTGGCTGGTGGTGTCGGCACCGCTATCCGCGATGTCGCTCCAGTCGCCGTCATCAACCTGGACCTGCCAACCAGTGGTGGGACCGGCCCCGCTGGAGGTTCCGGCAGTCCACGACAAGTCAACCTGGCCGTTGCCCCGAGCAGCCGACACCGAGGGCGCAGGCGGAACCGTGCCCGGAGTGACCGCAGCCGACGTGATCGCGTCGCCCGCGCCCTGCGCGTTCACCGCCCGCACCTGGAACGTGTAACTAGTGCCATTCGACAAACCAGACACAACATGGCTGGCAGTGTCAGGGCCGCTGTCGGCAATGTCGGTCCAAGCGCCGTAACCGCCGCCCGACTCGCTCTGGCGATACTGCCAACTGGTAATGGCACTGCCGCCACTGCTGCTGTCAGCCCAAGAGAGCGCCACCTCGCCGTCGCCGGGATCAGCGCCCAACGCACCAGCACTAGGAGCCCCAACCGGAGTGACCGCATTCGACTCGGTCCCCGGACCAGGCCCAAAGGCGTTCACCGCCCGCACCTCGAACGTGTAACTGACACCATTGACAAGACCGGACACCACAGCGCTTGACTCAGCAGTCAAAGGCGCGCGTTCGCTTGCGCTTGTGCCCAAAGACTCCCAGGCGTCATAGGGGCCGCCGCCTTGGCTCTTGCGAACCTCGTAGCTGGTCACAGCAACAGCCGGGGCCGGACTCGGCGGATCCACCGTGATGGTCACCTCGCCGTCACCCGCAGCATCCGCCAGCGCACGAGCAGGAGCACCCGGCGCCTTCCCCGGCCTCGCCGCATTGGCCACAGCCCTAGCACCCCAGGGATCAGCTGCAGCGCCGCTGTCGGCGCTGAAGGCGTTCACAGCCCGCACCATGAAGGTGTAGCGGAGGCCGTTGACAAGGTCATCTATGGTGTGCGAAGTGGTGTCGGGACCGCTATTCGGAACGTCGGTCCAGCCGGCACCTGTATTGTCACAATCAGCGGCAGTGGTGGCATCGCAGAACTGCCAGCCGGTAATCGGCGAGCCGCCGCTGCCACCCGAGATCCACGACAACGTGACACTCCCGTCGCCGGCAGCCGCGGTCAGCTCCTGCGGCGCCGGCGGGGCAACACCCGGAGTGACGGGATCGGACTCAAGAATCGGGCTGGAGAACGGGCCGTTGAGAGCGCGGACCCCAAACGTGTACGCCACACCGTTCTCCAAACCGTCGATGACGCCGCTATTGGGAAGGACAAGCTGTCTGCCGAGGTTGCTGAAGGCCCAGTTGCCGTACTCGCCGTCACCCACCTTGTAGGAATACTCCCACCGGGTGTAGTCGTCGTCGCCGCCGGAACCGGTATCGCCGACCATAGCCAAGGTGACCTGAGTATTTCCCGGAGTGGCCGACAGGGCGGGGAGGGTAGATTCGAGTTCCTGCGCACCAGGCGTCGGGGGAGCGCCGGTAGCGATCTGAGACGACTCGGCGGAGGCGCCGGCGCCGATGGCATTCCGGGCCCGAACCCGGAAGGTATGCGGTGTGCCAGGCGGGGTTCCAGCGGGAATGTCGTAGGAGGCGATGAGATCCGTAACGCCAGCCACAGCCACCCAAGCACCATACGAGCCGTCTCCGGTTTTCACGGAGTACTCGTAGCGAGTAATGCCGGAACCGCCAGTGACCGACGCCGTCCAAGCCAAAGTGATTCTGCTACTCGTCGACGCTTGGATGTGCACGACCCCGGGCGCTGACGGGACGGTCACGGCAAACCGGGCGCTGTCGGTGCCGGACTGGAAGCCGCCTGTGGCCGTGTCGGTGTCGTTGTCGGTGTCGTCGTGGAAAGCGTTGACGGCTCGGATCACGAAGTGGTACTCGTTGCCGGCCGTGAACGTGAGGGTGCCATCGGGCGAATCTCCACCAGGTGTTGGTGCGGGGCGGGGCAGCGTGACGCTGGTGGTGGATGCGCAGGCAGGATCTGCTCCCGCGGTGTTGTCGCAGATGTCCACCCAGAGCGTAGTAGCAGCGGCCAATTCACTCAGCGTGGTGGCGGTCTTGTACTGCCACCTGGTGATGGGGGAGCCGCCGTCGCCGCCGGAGGTCCACGACAGGGCAACCTGGGCCGTGCCGCTGGCCGCGTCGTAGATCGGGCGTGCGACTATGGTGGCCGGGGCCAAGGGCTTGGTGCCCGGGTACACGGGGGCGCTCATGGAGGCGGCCTGACCGGCACCGGTGGCGTTCACGGCCCGGACCCTGAACTGGTACGCCGTGCCCGCGGTCAAACCGCTCACGGTGTATTCCACGGCTTCCGTGCGCGAGATGAGGGTAGCTGCCGTGAGTGGCACAGGAGGATCTGCGACAGGAGATCCAATTATCTTGTCCGTGGGTATGGCCGTCCACTCGCCGTAGTCGCCATCACCCGCCTTCTGCGAGTACTCGTAGCGGATCAGCGGGGAGCCGCCGTCATCGAGAGCGGTGTTGCCCGGGGGAACCAGAGGCGGCGTCCAGGTCAAGGTAGCGGAGTCCTCCGACGCGGCGCCCGACAAGTCTGTCGGCGCGCCGGGGGCCATTCCGGGGTTCGCCACCGCGCTCGTAGCCGCGGTACCCGCACCGATGGCGTTGACCGCGCGGACCTGGAACCTAAAAGTCATGGCGTTGTCCAAGCCGACCACGGTGTAGCTCGTGGTGTCGGCACCGCTGCCGGGGATCATGACCCACGGCTCATCGGCGAATGCGTCGTCTAGGGTGCCGCCGTCGGCGGCACTCTGCAATCGGAACTGCCAGCTCGTGATGGGGGAGCCGCCGTCGCTGCTCGCCGTCCACGACAAAGCGACCTGGCCGTTGCCGGGCGCCGCGGTCAGCGAACGGGGACGCCCCGGAGTGGTGGCGACAGTGACCGGCCTCGTCTCGGAGGCAGCGCCCGGGCCATTGAAGTTGCGGGCCCGAACCTTGAACTGGTAGGTGGTGCCGTTGGTCAAGCCGGTAACCGGATAAGACGTGGTCCCATCGGCGGTAGTGGAGCCGACGACGATGGCCCATGTGGAGTATTCCCCATCGCCGGTCTTCTGGCTGACCTCGTACCCGAACATTGTGATCGTCGCAAAACCGGCACCGGCCGAAAACTGGTCAACCTCAGTCCAGGTCAACGTCACCCGCGAATTCCCCGGTAAGGCAGCCAGATTGGCGGGCGCGGCCGGAACAGTAGACGGTCTGGCAGCCATATTGGGAGCGGCGGACGCAACACCGGGTCCCTCGCCGTTGACGGCCCGCACCTGGAATTTGTAAAAGGTGCCGTTCGTCAAGCCGGTGACGGTATGACGGTCAGTGCTGCGATTACTGCCGGGAATGGGGAACCAGATATTCGTAGCAGTGGTATTGTCAGTAGCGGGCCCTGCGGAATACGTGTACTCCCACCGGATGACCGTGCTGCCGTTGTCGAAACCACCGCCCTCTACACCTTCACCGGAAGCGGTGGCGTCGGGCGTGGTCCACGTCAGCGTGACGCTCCCATCGCCAGCCACCGTTGTCACCGCGGGAGCATCAGGCACTGTTGGAGTCTGCGCGCTGGCGGTGGACAGCGGCGTCAACAGCGTGGCCAGCAGCGCCACAACGCCAAGCGCGGCCCACGTCGTTGCCCGCCGCCGGGCGCGGTGGTGGCTGCTGGACATTGGGGGGCGAACCTCAATAGAACTCATTGCGGTAAAGGCTCCTTTTGTCATGGAATGCACATCATTGCATTGCGCAGTGCGCGTAGGACTTTTCGAAAACATATCAAATCAACTTGTCGCCCCATAATTTCGAAGTTTCGAGCCTCAGCCCGAGCGAGGGAGGGGTTAAGCGCCGGCTCCCCCGGTGGCTGGGCCAACCGGGGGAGCCGGGTTTGGTTTTGTTTTCTCAGGGCCGGTCCCCAGCGGGGCCGGCTATGGGGTGTTGCGCTTAGGCGCAGGCGTCGTTGGCCATGTCGTCGGCGTCGTCGCCGTAGTCGGCGCCGGTCAGGCCCCGACAAGCCGACGCCAGCTCCCGGCGGAGGTCGGCCGGGTAGGTGGCGGCGAGGACGTCTCCGGCGAGTTGGCGGGCGATGGCCTCGCGGCGGGTGTACGGCAGCGCGCACACATCGGACACGCCGTCGCCGTCGGAGTCGTGGGGGTAGGTGGTGGGCCCGCCCAGCGACCGGTTGGCGCAGAAGCTCGGCCCGGTGATGATGCCCGAGTAGAACGGGCCGCCGTCGTTGATCGGCACCGCCGGAGGAGCGCCCAGCATGCCCTCGCCGCAGGCCGCGTCGCCCTCGGTGACCGCACAGGCCGCCATCACCAGCGCCGCATACTCGGAGCCATACTGCACCGCCAGGGCCTCCACCGCGTTCTGGCGGGCGATGGCCTCGCGGCGGGTGTAGGGCAGCGAGCACACGTCGGCCACGCCGTCGCCGTCGCTGTCGTGGGCGTACAACCGGGCGCCGCCCAAAGACAGGTTGGCGCAGAAGTCTGGGCCGGTGACCACCCCGGAGTAGAAGGCGCCGTTGACCGGCGCAGCATCAACCGGCGAAGCCTCGTTCGAGGTGCCCGCCTCGCCGGCGCCGACACCGTTGACGCCCCGCACCTCGAAGGTGTAGGACAACACGCCGGTGCCGCCGCCCAAACCAGACAGCGTCACACTGGCGGTGTCGGCCGAAACCTCAGTCCAGTCGCCGTAGTCGCCGATGCCGACCCTCATCCGGTAGTGCCAACCAGTCACCGTCGAGCCGCCGTCGTCGCCCGCAGTCCACGAAACCGTGATCGACCCGTCGCCGCCGACCGCCGTCACCACAGGCGCAGCCGGAGCAGACCCGGCCTCAACCGAAACAGAGCCCGCAGCACCCTCGCCCACATCATTGACGCCCCGCACACCAAAGGTGTAAGCGGAACCGTCGTCGGTATCCACCGAGACGCTGGAGTTGTCGGCTGCGACGTCGGTCCAGCCGCCGTCGTTCACCTGCACCTGCCAACCAACCACAGCCGAGCCGCCGTCGTCGCCCGCAACCCACGACACTGTCGTGCTGCCGTCGCCGCGCTCAGCGGAAACCTCAGGCGCCGACGGGACAGTGGCCGGGGTGGCCGAGGCGCTGCCAGCCGCACCAGCACCGAAGGAATTCACCGCCCGCACCCCGAAGGTGTAGGCCGTGCCGTTGGCGAGACCGGTCACCGAGTGGCTGGTGGTGTCGGCACCGCTAGCAGCGATGTCGGACCAGTCGCCGCCATCAACCTGGACCTGCCAACCAGTGGTGGGACCGGCCCCGCTGGAGGTTCCGGGCGTCCACGACAAGTCGACCTGGCCGTTGCCCCCAGCAGCCGACACCGAAGGCGCCGGCGGAACCGTGCCCGGAGTGACCGCAGCCGACGTGATCGCGTCGCCCGCGCCCTGCGCGTTCACCGCCCGCACCTGGAACGTGTAACTAGTGCCATTCGACAAACCAGACACAACATGGCTAGAGGTGTCAGGGCCGCTGTCGGCAATGTCGGTCCAAGCGCCGTAACCGCCACCCGACTCGCTCTGGCGATACTGCCAACTGGCAATAGCACTGCCGCCGCTGCTGCTGTCAGACCACGAGAGCACCACCTGACCGTCGCCGGGATCAGCGCCCAACGCACCAGCACTAGGAGCCCCAACCGGAGTGACCGCATTCGACTCGGTCCCCGGACCAGGCCCAAAAGCATTCACCGCCCGCACCTCGAACGTGTAACTGACACCATTGACAAGACCAGACACCGTCGCACTATGCGCAGACGCCGAATCCGCGGCGCTCACAGCCGAGCCCAGAGCCTCCCAAGCGTCATAGGGACCGCCGCCCTGGCTCTTGCGAACCTGATAGCCCACAACCGTGCTGCCGTTGTCTGTCGCCGGCGGATCCACCGTGATGGTCACCTCGCCGTCATCCGCAGCATCCGCCAGCACACGAGCAGGAGCACCCGGCGCCTTCCCCGGCGTCACCTCATTGGCCTGAGCCCTGGCACCGTTGCCGATGGCGTTCACAGCCCGCAGCCGAAAGGTGTAGGAGGTGCCGTTGGCAAGCGCCGTCGCAGGGTTGGCGGGATCCGTTCTAAAGGTGTGCTGGGTGGTGTCGGGACCGCTCCCGTCAATGTCAGTCCACGTACTGCCAGTGTCGCAGTCATAGTCGTCGCTGTCAGTGGCGCCTCCGCAGTACTGCCAGCCGGTGATCGGCGGGCCGCCGCTGCCACCCGAGGTCCACGACAACGTGACACTCCCGTCGCCGGCAGAGGCGGTCAGCCCCAGCGGCGCCGGCGGGGCAACACCCGGAGTGGCGGGGTCGGCCTCAAGAATCGGGCTGCTCAACGGGCCGTTGAGAGCGCGGATCCTAAACGTGTACGCCACACCGTTCTCCAAACCGGCTATCTGATTACCGTCTTCGTCGCTGTCGTCGGGCGGGGTGAACTGTGCGCCGACATTGCTGAACGCCCAGTTGCCGTACTCGCCGTCACCCACCTTGTAGGAATACTCCCACCGGGTGACGTTGTCGGCGGCACCGCCGGTTGTGCACGCACTGGTGCCGTCTGAGCCGACCATAGCCAGGGTGACCTGGGTGATTCCCGGCGTTGCGACGAGCTGTGGACAGCCAGCAACGTCGGAACCCGCTCCAGGCGAACCGGGGGCACCGGGGACAATTGCCTCGGACTCAGTAGAAGCGCCGGCGCCCCTAGCATTCACCGCCCGAATCTGGAACGTATAGACGGTGCCAGCATTCAAACCAAGGACCTGGTACGAGGTGCCAGGCACGTTGTTCGCCAGGTCCGCCAGGTCAGCAGATTCAGTGGCCGTTTCCCACGAACCCCACGACCCGTCACCAATCTTTTGGCGATATTGGTAGCGGACAAGGTCAGCGCCGCCGGTGATCGAAGCCGTCCACGACAACGTGACGCTCGACGAGCCAGGAGCGGCACCCGCCGACGTTTCCTGGATGTACACGGCTGAAGGTGCCGACGGGACAGTTGGGCTGAACCTGGCGCTGTCGGTGCCCGACTGGAAACCGTTGCCGCGGGCGTTCACGGCCCGGACCACGAAGTGGTGCTCATCAGTGCTCAAAACTGAATTCGCATCCACAAGGGTCAAGGTGTCGGGGGCTGTGCCATTGACTGGTGCACGGGGCACTGTGACGCTGGTGGTGGACGCACAAGTCGGGGCTGTGCCCGTGGTGTTGTCGCAGATGTCCACCCAGTCCGTAGTAGCCAAATCAGCCAGTGCGGTGGCGGTCTTGTACTGCCACCTGGTGATGGGCGAGCCGCCGTCGCCGCCGGAAGCCCACGACAGGGAAACCGAGGCCGTGCCGCTGGCCGCGTCGTAGATCGGGCGTGCGCTCAAGTTGGCCGGGGCCAAGGGCTTGGTGCCCGGGTACACGGGGGCACTCATCGACGCAGCCTCACCAGGACCAGTGGCGTTCACGGCCCGGACCCTGAACTGGTACGCCGTGCCCGCGGTCAAACCCATCACGGTGTGGTTCTGCTCAGTTGTTGCTGTGAGGTCGGTAACCGATGTTGCTGGTATGGCCGTCCATTCGCCGTAGTCGCCATCACCGGTCTTCTGCGAGTACTCGTAGCGGATCAGCGGGGAGCCGCCGTCATCGACGCTGTCGGTACCACCAACATCAACAAGAGGCGGCGTCCAGGTCAAGGTGGCGGAGTCCTCCGAGGCGGCACCCGACAAGCCTGTCGGCGCGCCGGGCGGCATTCCGGGGTTCACCACCGCGCTCGTAGCCTCGGTACCCGCACCCAAGGCGTTGACCGCGCGGACCTGGAAGGCATAGATCATGGCGTTGTCCAAGCTGACCACGGTGTAGCTCGTGGTGTCGGCACCGCTGCCGGGAATGGTGACCCAGGCGTCGTCAAAAGCGCCTATGGCGCCGCCGTCAGCAGCACTCTCCAAGCGGAACTGCCAACTCGTGATGGGGGAGCCGCCGTTACTGCTCGCCGTCCACGACAAAGCCACCTGGCCGTTGCCGGGCACCGCGGCCAGCGACCGGGGACGCCCCGGAATGGTGGCGATCGTGACCGGCGTCGTCTCGGACTCAGCCCCCGCGCCATTGGCGTTGCGGGCCCGAACCTTGAACTGGTAGGTGGTGCCGTTGGTCAAGCCGGTAACCGGATAAGACACGGTACCAGCGGTGGTAGTGGAGTCAAGGACGATGGCCCAAGGGGAGTATTCCCCATCGCCGGTCTTCTGGCTGACCTCGTACCCATCGATCGTCGCAAAACCGGCAGCGGCCGTATCATCAACAGCCTCAGCCCAGGTCAACGTCACCAGCGAATTCCCCGGTGCGGCAGCCAGATTGGCGGGCGCGGCCGGAACAGTAGACGGCGTGGCAGTAGTCGGGGTGAGACCGGACATGTCCCCCGCAACACCGTTGCCCTGACTATTGACGGCTCGCACCGAGAAGGCGTAGGCCGTGCCGTTCGTCAAACCGGTGATGGTATGCCGGTCAGTGCTGCGATTGCTGCCGGGAATGGGGAACCAGATATTCGTGGCCGAGTCCCCTTCGGAATACGTGTACTCCCACCGGATGACCGTGCTGCCGCCGTCGTGGCCTGCGGTCCAGGTCAGCGTGACGCTCCCATTGCCGGGCGTCGCCGATGTGATAGTGGGAGCAGCCGGGAACGGTTCTCCGTGTTCCGCACTCGCAGTGGACAGCGGAGTCAACAGCGTGGCCAGCAGCGCCAAAACGCCAAGCGCGGCCCACGTCGTTACCCGCCGCCGGGCGCGGGGGTGGCCGCTGGACATTGCGGGGCGAACCCCAATAGAACTCATTGCGGTTAGAGCTCCTTTTGTTATGGAGTGCACATTATTGCATTGCGCAGTGCGCGTAGGACTTTTCGAAAACAAATCAAATCAGCTTGTCGCCCCATAGTTTCGAGCCTCGGCCCGAGCGAGGGAGGGATTAAGCGCCGGCTCCCCCGGTGGCTGGGCCAACCGGGGGAGCCGGGTTTGGTTTTGTTTTCTCAGGGCCGGTCCCCAGCGGGGCCGGCTAAGGGGTGTTGCGCCTAGGCGCAGGCGTCGTTGGCCATGTCGTCGGCGTCGTCGCCGTAGTCGGCGCCGGTCAGGCCCCGACAAGCCGACGCCAGCTCCCGGCGGAGGTCGGCCGGGTAGGTGGCGGCGAGGACGTCGCCGGCGAGTTGGCGGGCGATGGCCTCGCGGCGGGTGTACGGCAGCGCGCACACGTCGGACACGCCGTCGCCGTCGGAGTCGTGGGGGTAGGTGGTGGGCCCTCCCAGCGACCGGTTGGCGCAGAAGCTCGGCCCGGTGATGATGCCCGAGTAGAACGGGCCGCCGTCGTTGATCGGCACCGCCGGAGGAGCGCTCAGCATGCCCTCGCCGCAGGCCGCGTCGCCCTCGGTGACCGCACAGGCCGCCATCACCAGCGCCGCATACTCGGAGCCATACTGCACCGCCAGGGCCTCCACCGCGTTCTGGCGGGCGATGGCCTCGCGGCGGGTGTAGGGCAGCGAGCACACGTCGGCCACGCCGTCGCCGTCGCTGTCGTGGGCGTACAACCGGGCGCCGCCCAAAGACAGGTTGGCGCAGAAGTCTGGGCCGGTGACCACCCCGGAGTAGAAGGCGCCGTTGACCGGCGCAGCATCAACCGGCGAAGCCTCGTTCGAGGTGCCCGCCTCGCCGGCGCCGACACCGTTGACGCCCCGCACCTGGAAGGTGTAGGACAACACGCCGGTGCCGCCGCCCAAACCAGAGAGCGTGACGCTGGTGGTGTCGGCCGAAACCTCAGTCCAGTCGCCGTAGTCGCCGATGCTCACCTTCATGCGGTGGTGCCAACTGGTGACACTGGAACCGCCGTCGTCGCCGGCAGTCCACGAAACCGTGATCGAGCCGTCGCCGCCGGTGGCGGTGACTGTGGGCGCTGCCGGCGTGGAGCCAGCCTCAACCGAGGCAGAGCCTGCGGCGCCTTCGCCCACATCGTTGACGCCCCGCACACCGAAGGTGTAAGCGGCGCCGTCGTCGGTGTCCACCGAGACGCTCGTCGTGTCGGCTGCGACGTCGGTCCAACCGCCGTCGTTCACCTGCACCTGCCAACCGGTGACAGCAGAGCCGCCGTCGTCGCCCGCAGTCCACGACACTGTCGTGGAGCCGTCGCCGCGCTCAGCGGAAACCTCAGGCGCCGACGGGGTAGTGGCCGGGGTAGCCGACGCGCTGCCAGCAGCACCAGCACCGAAGGAATTCACCGCCCGCACCCCAAAGGAGTAGGCCGTGCCGTTGGCAAGACCGGTCACCGAGTGGCTGGTGGTGTCGGCACCGCTATCAGCGATGTCGGACCAGTCGCCGTCATCAACCTGGACCTGCCAACCAGTGGTGGGACCGGCCCCGCTGGAGGTTCCGGGCGTCCACGACAAGTCGACCTGGCCGTTGCCCCCAGCAGCCGACACCGAAGGCGCCGGCGGAACCGTGCCCGGAGTGACCGCAGCCGACGTGATCGCGTCGCCCGCGCCCTGCGCGTTCACAGCCCGCACCTGGAACGTGTAGCTGGTGCCATTGGACAGGCCAGTCACGGTATGGCCCGAAGTGTCAGGGCCGCTGTCGGCAATGTCGGTCCAAGCGCCGTAACCGCCACCCGACTCGCTCTGGCGATACTGCCAACTGGTAATGGCACTGCCGCCGCTGCTGCTGTCAGCCCACGAGAGCGCTACCTGGCCGTCGCCGGGATCAGCGCCCAACGCACCAGCACTAGGAGCCCCAACCGGAGTGACCGCATTCGACTCGGTCCCCGGACCAGGCCCGAAGGCATTCACCGCCCGCACCTCGAACGTGTAACTGACACCATTGACGAGACCGGACACCGTCGCGTTTATGCCTGAGTCATCGCCTGAGCCTAGGGCCTCCCAAGCATCATAGGGACCGCCGCCCTGGCTCTTGCGAACCTCGTAGCTGGTCACCGCGACATCCGGGGCCGGGCTCGGCCCATCCACCGCGATGGTCACCTCGCCGTCACCCGCAGCATCCGCCAGCGCCCGAGCAGGAGCACCCGGCGCCTTGCCCGGCGTCGCCGGATTCGCCTGAGCCCTGGCACCGCTGCCGATGATGTTCACAGCCCGAACCAAATAGGTGTAGGGAGTGCCGTTCGTGAGGGGATCCGTAGCAGAGCCGAGGGTGTGCGAAGTGGTGTCGGGACCACTCATCGCAATGTCGGACCAGCCGGCACCTGTATCGGCACAATCATCGGGAGTGGTGGTTGCATCGCAGACCTGCCAGCCGGTAATCGGCGGGCCGCCGCTGCCTCCTGAGGTCCACGACAATGTGACACTCCCGTCGCCGGCAGAGGCGGTCAGCCCCTGCGGCGCCGGCGGGGCAACACCCGGAGTGGCGGGGTCGGCCTCAAGAATCGGGCTGCTCAACGGGCCGTTGAGAGCACGAACCCTGAACGTGTGGGCCACACCGTTCTCCAAACCGGCTATCTGATTACCGCCTTCGACTTCGTCGTCGTCGGGCGGGGTGAACTGTGCGCCGACATTGCTGAACGCCCAGTTGCCGTACTCGCCGTCACCCACCTTGTAGGAATACTCCCACCGGGTGACGTTGTCGGCGGCACCGCCGGTTGTGCACGCACTGGTGCCGTCTGAGCCGACCATAGCCAGGGTGACCTGGGTGATTCCCGGCGTTGCGACGAGCTGTGGACAGCCAGCAACGTCGGAACCCGCTCCAGGCGAACCGGGGGCACCGGGGACGATGGCATCGGACTCGGTATGGGAACCGTTGCCGATGGCGTTCACCGCCCGAACCCTGAAGGTAAACGCAGTGCCAGCCGGCGTGCCGGCGGGCACGTCGTAGGTAGCGGTGGTATCGGTGGGCGTATCGTCGGCCTGCCACGCACCATAAGAACCGCTTCCGGCCTTCACAGAGTACTCATAGCGAGCAATTGCGGAGCCACCGTCAACCGAAGCCCTCCAGGACAAAGTGACGCTGCTTGCCGTCGTCGTTTGGATGTACACGGCCCCGGGCGCTGACGGGACGGTTACGGCAAACCGGGCGCTGTCGGTGCCGGACGGGAAGCCTCCTGTATCCCGGCCAGTCTCGTCGCTGGCAAGTAGGCCAGTCGCGTCGCCAGAGGTGTCATGGAAGGCGTTGAGAGCTCGGATCACGAAGTGGTACTCGTTGCCGGCCGTGAACGTGAGGGTGCCATCGGGCGAAACTCCACCGGGTGTTGGTGCCGGGCGGGGCAGCGTGACGCTGGTGGTGGACGCACAAGTCGGGGCTGTGCCCGTGGTGTTGTCGCAGATGTCCACCCAGTCCGTAGTAGCCAAATCAGCCAGCGTGGTGGCGGTCTTGTACTGCCACCTGGTGATGGGCGAGCCGCCGTCGCCGCCGGAAGCCCACGACAGGGAAACCGAGGCCGTGCCGCTGGCCGCGTCGTAGATCGGGCGTGCGCTCAAGTTGGCCGGGGCCAAGGGCTTGGTGCCCGGGTACACGGGGGCACTCATCGACGCAGCCTCACCAGGACCAGTGGCGTTCACGGCCCGGACCCTGAACTGGTACGCCGTGCCCGCGGTCAAACCCATCACGGTGTGGCTCTGCTCAGTTGTTGCTGTGAGGTCGGTAACCGATGTTGCTGGTATGGCCGTCCATTCGCCGTAGTCGCCATCACCGGTCTTCTGCGAGTACTCGTAGCGGATCAGCGGGGAGCCGCCGTCATCGACGCTGTCGGTACCACCAACATCAACAAGAGGCGGCGTCCAGGTCAAGGTGGCGGAGTCCTCCGACGCGGCGCCCGTCAAGCCTGTCGGCGCGCCGGGGGGCATTCCGGGGTTCACCACCGCGCTCTCAGCCGCGGTTCCCGCACCCAAGGCGTTGACCGCGCGGACCTGGAACATGAATTTACTGGTGTTCTCCAAGCTAACCACGGTGTAACTGGTGGTATCAGCGTTGCTGTTGGGGATTGTGACCCAAGCGTGGGTGGAATCGACGAAAGCGTCGGGAGCAGCTTCATTCAGTCCCTCACTTACGCGGAACTGCCAGCTCGTGATGGGGGAGCCGCCGTCGCTGCTCGCCGTCCACGACAAAGCGACCTGGCCGTTGCCGGGCACCGCGGCCAGCGACCGGGGACGCCCCGGAATGGTGGCGATCGTGACCGGCGTCGTCTCGGACTCAGCCCCCGCGCCATTGGCGTTGCGGGCCCGAACCTTGAACTGGTAGGTAGTGCCGTTGGTCAAGCCGGTAACCGGATAGGACACGGTACCAGCGGTGGTAGTGGAGTCAAGGACGATGGCCCAAGGGGAGTATTCCCCATCGCCGGTCTTCTGGCTGACCTCGTACACGGTGATCGTCGAAAAACCGTCAGCGGCCGTATTTGCGGCAGCCTCAGCCCAGGTCAACGTCACCAGCGAATTCCCCGGTGCGGCAGCCAGATTGGCGGGCGCGGCCGGAACAGTAGACGGCGTGGCAGTAGTCGGGGTGAGACCGGACATGTCCCCCGCAACACCGTTGCCCTGACTATTGACGGCTCGCACCGAGAAGGCGTAGGCCGTGCCGTTCGTCAAACCGGTGATGGTATGCCGGTCAGTGCTGCGATTGCTGCCGGGAATGGGGAACCAGATATTCGTGGCCGAGTCCCCTTCGGAATACGTGTACTCCCACCGGATGACCGTGCTGCCGCCGTCGTGGCCTGCGGTCCAGGTCAGCGTGACGCTCCCATTGCCGGGCGTCGCCGATGTGATAGTGGGAGCAGCCGGGAACGGTTCTCCGTGTTCCGCACTCGCAGTGGACAGCGGAGTCAACAGCGTGGCCAGCAGCGCCAAAACGCCAAGCGCGGCCCACGTCGTTACCCGCCGCCGGGCGCGCGAATACTCTTTGGGGCCATGCCCCGCAGAGCGAAATCCTGAGAAAACATTTTTAGCCATGGCGACACACTACGAGGCTGGATACGGAAAAACAAGCTTTTAGCTCCAAAGGCGCGAGCTTTCTTAACGCTTCTGTAATGAAAGGCGGGAGTCACCGAAGCCCCTGCAACAGGGCAGTAGGGTGGCGGGGTGGCAGCAGGGGCGCGCACCGGGGTGTCCGAGGGGCCGGTGGAGGTGCGAACCGGGGTGTCCGACGGCCCCTTCGAAGTGCGAACCGAGGTGTACGAGGGGCCGCTTGATCTGCTGTTGCACCTCATCTTGCGCGACGAGGTTGACCTGTACGAGGTGGTGGTGGGCGACATCGTCGACGCCTATCTGGCCGAGCTCGACCGCATGGAGCAGCTCGACTTGGAGGTGGCCACCGAGTTCTTGTTGATCGCGGCCACCCTGGTGCAGCTCAAAAGCAGCCGGCTTTTGCCCGACAGCGCCTCAGTGGACCTCGATGAGGAGCTGGCCCTGTGGAGCGAGCGCGACCTGCTGTTGGCCCGGCTGCTGGAGTGCCACACCTTCAAAGCGGCGTCGGCGGCCCTGGAGAAGCTGGCCGCGGCGGCCGGACGGGGGGTTGGGCGCACGGCGGGGCCCGACGAGCGCTATATGGATCTGGTGCCCGACTTCTTGGCCGGGATCAGCCCCGACGACCTGCGGGCGGCGTTTTTGCGGGCCACCGCGGCTCGGCCCGAGCCCAAGGTGAGCCTGGCCCATGTGACAAACATCCCCTTCACCGTGAATGAGGTGGCCGCCGAGCTGGCGGCCCGGCTGCCCGCTATGGGCACGGTGGGGTTCAGGGAACTCACCGAGCACCTGGCCGCCGGCATCGAGGTGGTGGTGCACTTCTTGGCCGTTTTGGAGCTGTACAAGCGAGGGCTGGTGGAGGTTTCGCAGGCGGCGGTGTTCGGGAGCATCACCATCGCCTGGAGCGGCGGGCAAGACGGTGGGGCATCGCTTTTGGAGATGGACGCCTATGAGGGATGAGCGCCGGGAGGCCCGCCGGGCGGTGGAGGCCATGGTGATGGTGGCCGAGGCGCCGGTGGCGCCGGGGCTGATGGCCCAGCTCATCGAGATCCCCGCAGCCGAGGTGGAGGCCATCTGCGCCGAGCTGGCCGACGAGTATCGGGCCGAGGGGCGGGGCTTCGAGCTGGTGCGGGCGGCGGGCGGCTACCGCTACCGCAGCCATCCCGACGCCGAGAGCTACGTGAAGCGGTTCGTGGTGAGCGGCCAGAGCGCCCGGCTGTCGTCGGCCGCGCTGGAGACGCTGGCCATCGTGGCCTATAAGCAGCCGCTGTCGCGGGCCCAGGTGTCGGCCATAAGGGGGGTGAACGCCGAGGGGGCCATGCGCACGCTCGAGCAGCGGGGCCTCATCTATGAGGCGGGGCGCGACCCCGGCCCGGGCACCGCCCGGCTGTTCGCCACCACCCCGGCGTTTTTGGAGCGCTTGGGCCTCGACTCGCTGCGCGACCTGCCCCCGCTGGTGGACTTCGTGCCCGGCGCCGAGGTGATAGAGGCCTTGGAGACCAGCCTCATGGCCGACAGCCGCCCCCCGCCGGAGGGCAACGGCGACGAGGCGGGCGAGGCCAATTCGGAGCCGGATCGTTAAGGGGGGTGCTACCCTGATCTCATTCACTTCCCCTCCTAACTCCTCTTTGTAGAGGGAGAATCGAATGAATGTCGTAGCCATCACCATCATCAGCGTCGTGGGCACGGCCCTCTTCGGCATGTTCTTCATGCAGTTGCAAAACCTGCGCGAGGACATGAAGGAGGGCTTCCGGGGGGTCAACGCCGAGTTCAAAGCCCAAGACCAGAGGTTCACCGGCGAGCTCAAAGCCCTCGAGATCAGGTTCACTGACAAGTTCACCGGCGAGCTCAAGGCCCAGGGAAAGAGGATCGACCGGGTGTACGACGTGCTGCGGGATCACGGTGAGAGGATCGACCGGGTGTACGACGTGCTGCGAGGACACGGTGAGCGCTTGGCCCGCATCGAGGTCAAGTTGGAGATCGACCCCCCCGCCGAGGCCGCCTAGCCCCTAGGCGCAGGCGTCTTTGGCTAAATCGGCGGGGTTGTCGCCGTAGTCGGCATTGACTAGGGCCCGGCAACTGTCTTTGACCCGGGTTTGGTACTGCTCGGGGAATGTGGCGGCGAGGGTGTCGCCGGCGAGCTGGCGAGCGATGGCCTCGCGGCGGGTGTAGGGCAGCGAGCACACGTCGGCCACTCCGTCGCCGTCGGAGTCGTGCGGGTAGGTGGTGGGGCCGCCTAGCGACCGGTTGGCGCAAGAACCCGGCCCGGTGATGACGGCGCCGGAGTAGAAGTGGCTGCCGGCGGGCGGTACGGGCGGCGCAGCGCCCAGGACATCGCCGCCGCAGGCCGCGGTGCCCTCGGTGGCGGCGCAGGCCGCGTTCACCAGCGTGGTGTAGAGGTCGGGGTGGTGGTTGGCCAGCGCGATCACCGCCCTTTGGCGGGCGATGGCCTCGCGGCGGGTGTGGGGCAGTGAGCACACGTCGGCGATGCCGTCGCCATCGGAGTCGTGCGGGTAGAGGCGAGGGCCGCCCAGCGACAGATTGGTGCAGAAGTTCGGCCCGGTGATGACCTCGCCGGAGTAGAAGCTGCTGCCGGCCGGCGGCACCACCACCGGTGCCACCGGCTCTGTCGTGTCCGGCTCGGTGTCGTCTTCGGGCTCTGTCGTGTCGGGCTCGGTGTCGTCTTCGGGCTCTGTCGTGTCGGGCTCGGTGTCGTCTTCGGGCTCTGTCGTGTCGGGCTCGGTGTCGTCTTCGGGCTCTGTCGTGTCGGGCTCGGTGTCGTCTTCGGGCTCTGTCGTGTCCGGCTCGGTTTCGTCTTCGGGCTCTGTCGTGTCCGGCTCGGTGTCGTCTTCGGGCTCTGTCGTGTCCGGCTCGGTGTCGTCTTCGGGCTCTGTCGTGTCCGGCTCGGTGTCGTCTTCGGGCTCGGTCGTGTCCGGCTCGGGCTCGGTGGTGTCGGGCGGTATCGGTGTCGGCCCTATGGCGTTCACGGCGCGAACCTGGAACCAGTAGGTGACGCCGTTGCTCAAGCCGGTGACGATGTGGCTGGTGGTGTCACCCGTAGAGCCGACCATGATGGTCCAGGGGGTGTAGGGGCCGCTGCCGGCTCTGTAACGGATTTCGTAGAACAGGATGGGCGAACCGCCGTCGAAGCCGGGAGTCCAGGTGAGCCTGGCCCGGGAGTTGCCCGGAGTGGCCGTCAACCCGATGGGCGGGTCCGGGGTGGTGGCCGGTACGGCGGGCAGCAGCGCGGCGGTGGCCACGGCGCCGTTTCCCTCGTAGTTGACGGCTCGCAGGTAGAACCGGTAGGCGGTGCCGTTGGTCAGCCCGGTAACGGTGTGGCCGGTGGTGTGGCGATTGCTGCCGGGCACGGGGTACCACACGTTGACGGCCACGCCGTTCTCGTCGTAGGTGTACTCGTAGCGGATGATGGTGCTGCCGTTGTCGTCGCCCGGGGTCCAGGCCAACGCCACCTGGCGGTTGCCGGGCGTGGCGGTCACATTGACGGGTTCAGCAGGCAACCTCGGCTGGGCCCCGGCAGTGGGCAATGGGGCCAACAGCACGCCCAACAGCGCCAGGGCGCCCAAAGCGGCCCCCATTGCGACCCGCCGGGTGCTCGAAACGGCGACATAACCCATAGCCATAAGCTTGTGTGGCCCAAATGCCTCAGCGGCATCTGAGCGTGCGTGCCATGGTAATCCCGTATGGGCAGCGATCCTGAGCGGATACAGAAGGTGCTGGCTCGGGCGGGGGTGGCCAGCCGGCGGGCGGTGGAGGAGATGGTGGCCGAGGGCCGCATCACCGTGAACGGCCAGCCGGCCCGGCTGGGCCAGCGGGTCGATCCCGAGCACGATTCGGTGGCGGTGGACGGCGTTTCGGTGGGGCTGCGGGCCGACCTGGTGTACTACCTGCTAAATAAACCCCCGGGCGCGGTGGCCACCGCATCCGACCCCCAGGGGCGTCCCACGGTGGTGGAGTTGGTGCCGGGGGAGCCCCGGGTTTTCCCGGTGGGGCGCCTCGACGCCGACAGCGAGGGGCTGTTGCTGTTGACCAACGACGGCGAGCTGGCCCACCGGCTGACCCATCCCTCGTTCGGGGTGGACAAGGAGTATCTGGCCCAGGTGGCGGGCCGTCCCAGCCGGGGGGCGCTGCGGCGGCTGCGCCAGGGAGTGGAGCTGGACGACGGCTTGGCCCGGGCCATGGCGGTGTCGCTGCTGGAGCCCTCGGTGGTGCGCATCGTGGTACACGAGGGCCGCAATCGCCTGGTGCGGCGGATGTGCGAGGCGGTGGGCCACCCGGTGCTCCGACTGGTGCGCACCCGCATCGGCCCGCTGGCCGACCGCAAGCTCCCCCCCGGCCAGTGGCGGGAGCTCGGCCCCGGCGAAGTGCGGGCGCTGGAGCGCAGCGGCAGCCCACCTGATTCTGAGTTCGGGGCTGGGAGCGGGGATCGGTAGAATCCGGGGCGTGAGCCGCGCCGTGCGGGCCCTGCGGGGGGCCACCACCATCGACGCCGACACCGTCGAGCAGATCGAGGAGCGGATCGTCGCGCTGTTGACCGAGATGTTCGACCGCAACGAGATCCACCACGACGACCTGATCAGCATCGTGTTCACCGCCACCTCCGACATCGACTCGGCTTTCCCGGCCGCCGCGGCCCGGACATTCGGCCTGGGCGACGTGCCGCTGCTGTGCGCCCAGGAGCTCGACATCGACGGGGGCACGCCGCTGTGTCTGCGGGTGCTCATCCACCTGACCACCGGGCGGGGGCGCGACGAGCTGCACCACATCTACCTAGAAGGCGCCCAGGGCCTGCGCGGCGAGCTTCCCGAATGATGGCGGCGAAGCGGGCGGCGAAGCGGGCGGCGAAGAGGGCGGCGAAGAGGGCGGCCATCGTGGGCACCGGCCTCATCGGCGGCTCCATCGGCCTGGCCCTGCGGGAGCGGGGCTGGCTAGTGGTGGGCACCGACCAGGACGAGGCGGTGGCCGCCGAGGCGTTGCGCCGGGGGGCGCTCGACGCGGTGGGACCGCCAGTCGGCGCCGACATCGTGTTTGTGGCCACGCCGGTGGGGGCGGCGGCATTTGAAGCCCGCAAGGCGCTGGCCGCGGGCGCGAGGCTGGTCACCGATGTGGGCAGCGTGAAGGCCCCCATTGTGGACGCGGTGGCCGACCGCCGCTTTGTGGGCGGTCACCCCATGGCGGGCAGCGAGCAGGAGGGGGTGAACGGCGCCCGGGCCGACCTGTTTCACAACGCGGTGTGGGTGCTCACCCCCACCGACGAGACCGACGACGACTCTTTGGTGCAGATCCGCTCGGTGGTGGCCTCGCTGGGCGCCGACGTGGTGTCGCTAGCCCCCGAGCGCCACGACGCGTTGGTGGCGATGGTGTCGCACGTGCCCCATCTCACCGCAGCCACCCTCATGACGCTGGCCGACGAGCGGTCCGAAGAGCACCGGGCGATGCTGCGGCTGGCCGCGGGCGGATTCCGGGACATGACCCGCATCGCTTCAGGACACCCCGGCATTTGGCCCGATATCTGCCAGGAGAACGCCGAGGCCATTTGCTCGGTCTTGGACCTGTTCATCGACGCTCTGGGTGATGTGCGCGTCATGGTGGCCGATGGCGACCGAGGCGCACTGCTGGAGCTGTTGGAGCAGGCCCGAAACGCCCGGGCCCACTTGCCGTATGGCTTGGATCGAGAGGTGTCGCTGGCAGAGGTCAGAGTGCCGGTGTTCGACCGTCCCGGCGAGCTGGCCCGCATCACCAGCCTGACCACCGACATCGGGGTGAACATCTACGACCTGGAGATCGCCCACTCGGTGGAGGGAGGCCAGGGTGTGGCCATCTTGGTGGTCGACGATGAGGCGATGGGGAGCCTGTTGGAGGCCCTGGGGAAGCAGGGCTACGCCCCGTCTTCGCGACCTCTGTCGTGAGGGCACCGCAAGGTAGCCAAGGGGCCGGGGACCGGTCGTGAGCGCGATGACCGTGCAGGGTTCGCAGCGCTTCACCGGGCGGCTGCGGGTTCCCGGAGACAAGTCAATTTCCCACCGGGCGCTGATGATCGCCGCGGTGGGCCGGCGGCCGTGCACCATCCGGGGCCTGTCCGACGGCGACGACGTGACCCGTACCCGCCAAGCTGTGGAGGCTCTGGGCGCCCGGGCGGAAGACCGCGGATCGGGGGAGGTGGCGGTGGCCGGCGGGCTGGCCGGAGCCCCCGGTCCCATTTGCCTCGGAAACTCCGGCACCGGCATCCGCCTGTTGGCCGGCTTGGTGGCCGGATACCCCTTCACCACCACCCTGGACGGGGACGCCTCCATCCGCCGTCGCCCGATGGATCGGATCATCGAACCGCTGTCGGCCATGGGGGCGTCGGTGCGGGGTAGCGGGGCGAGCGGCACCCTGGCGCCCCTTGCAGTGGAGGGGTGCCCGCTACAGGGCATCGAGTACACCCTTCCGGTGGCCTCGGCTCAAGTGAAGGGCGCGGTGCTGCTGGCTGGCCTGCGAGCCGAGGGGCCCACCACCGTTCACGAGCCGGCGCCCACCCGGGCCCACACCGAGGAGATGCTGGCCACGGCCGGCGTGACGGTGGAGCGCAAGGACGGCTCGGTGACGGTTTGGCCCGGAGAAGTAGAGCCCCCTCGTTTAATAGGTATACCCGGCGACCCGTCACAGGCCGCCTTCTGGCTCGCGGGGGCGTGCATGGCCCCCGGCAGCGATCTCACGGTGGAGAACGTGTACCTCGGCCCGGCCCGGGGCGGCTTCATCGACGTGCTGGCCCGCATGGGGGCCGACATCACCGTTGACTCGGACTCTGGTGACATCCGGGCTTGCACTAGCGAGCTGAGAGCCACGCGGGTGACCGCCGACGAGCTGCCGGGCTGCATCGACGAGGTGCCCATCTTGGCGGTGGCCGCCGCGGCCGCCGAAGGTGTCACCGTGTTCGAGGGGATTGGCGAGCTGCGGGTCAAAGAGAGCGACCGGGTAGCGGCCATCATCGAGATGCTCAAAGTGCTCGGGGCAGAGAGCGAGATCGAAGGCGAGGCCTTATCGGTGGCGGGAGTCGGACGACTGGGCGGCGGCACGGTGGATTCCCATGGGGATCACCGGATGGCGATGGCCGCGGCCATCGCCGGAGCGGCGGGCCCCGGCTCAATTGCCGTTGAGGGCTTCGAAGCCACCGCCACCAGCTATCCGGGCTTTGCCCGCGACCTGCACCACGTCACAGGATGGTCGCCATGAGCGCCGATGCCGAGCCAACCGGACCGCGCATGAGAGTGATCGCCATCGACGGGCCGGCAGGATCGGGCAAGTCGACGGTGGCCCGGCGGCTGGCCGAGCGGCTGGGGCTGGAGTACCTGGACACCGGGGCGATGTACCGGTCGGTGGCGTTCGCGGCCATGGCCCGGGAGGTGGACCTGGCCGACTCCGATGCCATCGTGGAGGTGGCCCGGACCAGCGATATCCGCATCGACGACACCGCAGTTGTGGTCGACGGGGTGGACGCCACCACCCAGATCCGCGGCCCGGAGGTAACCCGGTCGGTGAGCACGGTGGCGGCCATCTCCGGGGTGCGGGAGGTGCTGCGGGTGCGCCAGCGGGCGTGGGCGGTGGAGCGGGGCGGCGGTGTGCTCGAAGGCCGGGACATCGGCACGGTGGTGTTCCCCGACGCCGATATGAAGGTGTATCTGAGCGCCTCGTCCGAGGTGAGAGCAGAGCGCCGGGCGGGCGAGGTGAGCGCGCTCGACTACGAGACGGTGGCCGCCGACCTGGCCGCCCGCGACGCGGCCGACTCCACCCGCCAGCACGACCCGCTGAGCCAGGCCTCCGACGCCGTACACATCGACACCACCCGCCTCTCCGTCGACGAGGTGGTGGACAAGCTGATCGCCCGGCTGGGATGAGGCTGCTGTGGTGCCCGCCGACCACCCGACTGGCATGAGCCCGGTCGAGCTTCGTCCCGAGGATCTGGAGGCCAAGGGGCGAGCGGTGGGCGTGGTGTTCCACTTCTTCGTGCAACGGCTGGCCCGGGCGGTGTTCGGGGCGTACTTCCGGTGCTACACCCGGGGGCGGCGCAACCTGCCCCGCACCGGCGGGGTGATCATCGCCCCCACCCACCGCTCCAACCTGGACACGCTGCTGGTGGGGGCCTCGGCCGGCCGGCCGCTGCGCTATTTCGCCAAGAGCGGTCTGTTCCGGGGCCCGATTACCACTCGGCTCATGGTGACCATGGGCGCCTTTCCCGTTCGGCGGGACATGGTCGACCGCAGTGCGCTGACAGCGGCGCTGACCGTGCTGGAGGCCGGAAAGGCGCTGGTGGTGTTCCCGGAGGGGGAGCGAAAGTCGGGGGTCCAAATCCACCCGCTGCTGGACGGGGTGGCCTGGCTGGCCGCCAAAGCCCAGGTGCCGGTGGTGCCGGTGGCCGTCGGGGGCACCGAGCGGGCCATGGGCATCGGCGTCCGCATGCCCCGGCCCCGCACCGTGAGGATTGTTTGGGGCGAGCCGTTGGCCCCGCCTGAGGTTGACGACCGGGGCCGGCAGAACCGGGAGGATCTGACCGCCTACTCCGCAGAGCTGCGGGAGATCCTCCAACGCATGTTCGACGACCTGCAACAGGAGCTGGGGATACCCGTCGAGAGACCCGAGGACGGCTCGCTGACCTGAGCAGCCCCCTGTGGCTCAGGAAGGAGGATCGACTGCGGCGGGTTCGGGCTCGGCGGTCGCTTCGGCCGGCATCCCGATCTTCAAGAAGCCCTCGATGCGAGCCAGCCGCTGTCCGAGGGAAGCTACTTCGGCGCGGAGTCCGTCGAGAGCCCCGAAGACCTCGGCGCGGAGTCCGTCGAGAGCCCCGAAGACCTCGGCGCGGAATCCGTCGAGAGCCTTGGTGAACTCGGCGCGGAGCTGGTTGGTGTTGTGCTGCTGGTGCCAGATGATGCCCAGCACGCCAAAGATGATGGCTAGCAATTGGGCGATCGCTTGGGCTTCCATAGCTCGACTCCTCATCCTACCGCTCAAGGCCAGCACGCCGAGCGGTTTGCTTGGGCAATGTTTATCGCTAGGATCCAATATATATTGAAATATATTGATAGTCAAGAACTATAGCTGCTTAGCGGCCGGCGGTGAGGACGTCTAGGACGTCGCTGGCGGCTACCTGGCGGTCCACCATCGGCTTGGGCGCCGGCGGGCCTCCCAGGGTGAACGATGCCAGGGAGCCGGAGGCATCGATGAGCTCGCGGAGGTTGCGGGGCGGGGGGAAGTACTCGTCTTCGCCGGTGACCGAGACCTCCTCGATGCCCTGCTCGGGGGCCAGGCGCTCCAGCACCTCGTTGATCAGCTCTTCGGGGGCGGACGCCCCCGCGGTGACCCCCACCACCCCGGTGATGTCGTCGGGCAGCTCTGAGGCCCGGTTCACCCGGTACACGTTCTGGCAGCCCAGCTCGCGGGCCAGCTTCTCCAGCGCCTGGGTGTTGGAGGAGTTGGCCGAGCCGACGACCACGAACGTGCTGCACCGCCTGACGATGGCGGTGAGCGCGGCCTGGCGGTTGGTGGTGGCGAAGCACAGATCGCTGCGCCCCGGCGTCCACATGTCGGGGAACCGCTCGCGGGCGGCGTGCAGCACCCCCTCCCAATCGCGGTGCGACAGTGTGGTTTGGGCCAGAAGGGCCACCGGCTCGGTGAAATCGGGCAGTGCATCCACGTCGTCGGTGCACTCCACCGGATGGATGGCCTTGGGGGCCACCGCCATGGTGCCCACCGCCTCCTCGTGGTCCTCGTGGCCGACGTAGATGATGCGGTAGCCCTTGCCGGCCCGAACCTTGACCTCGTGGTGCACCTTGGTGACCAGCGGGCAGACCGCATCGACCATGTAGCTGGCCTGCTCGGTGGCCGCGGCCACCACCTCGGGGGCCGAGCCGTGGGCCGACAGCATGATCGGGTGGCCGGGGGGCACCTCGGAGATGTCGTCGACGAACACCACCCCGAGCTTCTCGAAGCGGCGGACCACCAGCTTGTTGTGGACGATCTCGTGGTAGCAGTACACCGGCCCGTCGAAGGTGCGGACCAGCCAGGCCAGCGCCTTGATGGCCATCTCCACGCCGGCGCAGAACCCCCGGGGAGCGGCCAGGATCACCTTCTCCACGTGCACAGGGCCAATCTAGCCGCCTGATTCGGGTTCCCGAGAACCATGTTCTGGGCTGGGGCCGGGGCCTCGTATCATTCCGGTCATGCCCGCCCCTCGGATCACCGCCGTTGCCGACGGGTCGGCGGCTGAGCGGTTCGGCCTGCGGGCCGGCGACGAGCTGTTGGCCATCAACGGCAGCGTTCCCAAGGACGTGATCGAGTACCAGATGCTGGTGGACGAGCCGGAGCTGAGCCTGGACGTGCGGCGCGACGGGGTGGTGCTGGAGCTGGACGTGCACAAGCCCGCCGGGGCGCCGCTGGGCGCGCAGGTGGACTCGGCACTGTTCGACCGGGTTCGGACCTGCGACAACCACTGCGAGTTCTGCTTCATCTACCAGCTTCCGCCGGGGCTGCGGCCCAGCCTGTATATGAAGGACGACGACTACCGACTCTCGTTTCTGTACGGCAATTTCACCACCTTGACCCGCTTCACCGAGGCCGACCTGGAGCGGGTGGTGACCGAGCGGCTGTCGCCGCTGAACGTGAGCATCCACGCCACCGACCCCGATGTGCGGGCCGCCATGCTGCGCAATCGCCGGGGGGCCACCAGCCTGCGCTGGCTGCGGGCGCTTTTGGACCACGGCATCGAAGTGAACGGGCAGGTGGTGGTGTGCCCCGGCGTGAACGACGGCGACGTGCTGGAGGACACCCTGGCCGGGGTGGCCGACGAGTACCCCGAGCTGGCCAGCGTGTGCGTGGTGCCGCTCGGGGTGTCGCGCCACACCTCGGAGCCCCGGCTGCGGCCCCACACCGAGGCCGAGGCGGCCGCAGTGCTGGAGGCAGTACACGAGTGGCAGGGGATCAACCGGCAGATTCTGGGCCGCCGCCTGGTGTTCGCCGCCGACGAGTACTACCTGCTGGCCGGAGTGGACTTCCCCGGCCCCGAGGCCTACGAGGGGTTCGGCATGCACGAGGACGGGGTGGGCATGGCGGCCACCCTTCAGATGGAGTTCATGGGCCGCGCCGCCGATGCGACCGGGACCCGGGCCGGTTTCTTCGCCTGGGTTGAAGGGGCGCCGGCCGCCGGCTACCGGGCCCCGCGGGCGGACGGGTCGACGCCGGTTGGGCTGCGGCCCCGCCAGGGCGCGCCGGTGGGCGTGGTGACCGGGGAGTACGGGGCGGCGGTTCTGGCCCCGCTGGTGGACTCTTTGGGCCGCGACGACGTACGGGTGGTGCCGGTGGAGAACCGGTTCTTCGGCGGGACCACCGCGGTGGCCGGGCTGCTGGTGGGGGCCGACATCGCCCGCACGCTGGCCGACCAGCCGGAGGGCCACCGCTACCTGCTGCCTGACGTGTGCCTCTCGCAGGGGATGTTCTTGGACGGCACCCGGCCTGGCGATCTGCCCCGCCCGGTGGAGGTGGTGGCCACCGACGGGGCTGCGCTGCGAAAGGCGCTCGATGGCTAGCCCGCTGCCCACGGTGGCCATTGTGGGGCGGCCCAACGTGGGCAAATCCACGCTGATGAACCGCATCCTGGGCCGCCGGGAGGCCATCGTGGCCGAGCAGCCCGGCATCACCCGCGACCGCAAGGAGATGCCGGCCCACTGGCAGGGGCGGGAGTTCACCGTGGTGGACACCGGCGGATGGCTGCCCCAGGGCGCGGGCGACAACGCCTCGATCGACGCCAAGGTGTCGGCCCAGAGTGAGAAGTCGATGGAAGACGCCGATGTGGTGGTGATTGTGGTGGACTCCCATGCCGGGGTCACCGCCGACGACGAGGGGGTGGCAGGGCGCCTCCGGGGGCGGCCGGGCCCGGTCTTGGTGGCGGTCAACAAAGTGGACGACGAGGCCCACGAGAACCTCATCTGGGAGTTCGTGAAGCTGGGCTTGGGCGACCCGTTCCCGGTGAGCGCGCTCCACGGCCGGGGAGTGGGGGATCTGCTGGACGCGGTGACGGCCGCCTTCCCCGAGAAGCCGGCCGAGGAGCCCCCGGCTGGCGATGAGCCGCAACCTGATGCCGCCATGGTGTCGGTGGCGGGGGCCGGCCCCCAGTCGAAGATGGTGTCGGTTGCCATCGTGGGGCGGCCCAACGCGGGCAAGTCCACCCTGTTCAACCGCCTCATCGGCGACGACCGGTCGGTGGTCCACGACCAGCCGGGAACCACCCGCGACGCCATCGACACCGTGGTGGAAACCGAGCTGGGGCCGATCCGGTTCGTGGACACCGCGGGCATGCGGCGCCGGGCCCGCATCGACCAGGCCGCGGAGTACTACTCGCTGCTGCGGGCGCTGGCCGCGGTCGACCGCTCCGACATCGCCTTATTGGTGGTGGACGCCACCGTGGGGGTGACCCATCAAGACCAGCGCCTGGCCGAGCGGGTGGACGCCGCCGGCTGCCCGATCGTGGTGCTGCTCAACAAGTGGGACCTGCTCGACACCGAGGCCCGCGAGGCGATCGCCCTCGACATCGACCGGCGGCTGCACTTTCTGGGCGAGGCGGCGGTGCTGCGGGTGAGCGCCCTATCGGGCAAGGGGGTGAACCGGCTGCTGCCGGAGCTGCGGGGGGTGATCGCCGAGTACCGGCGGCGCGTCCCCACCCAGGCGGTGAACCGGGTGCTGCGCGACGCGCAGGCCGCCCATCCCGCCCCCGACGGCGTGCGGGTGCTATACGCCACCCAGGGGGCGACCGACCCTCCCACGTTCACGCTGTTCGCCAACCGGACCCTGCCCCGCACCTATCTGCGCTACCTGGAGCGCCGCCTCCGGGAGTCTTTCGACCTGGGGTCGGTTCCGGTCAAGCTCCGGGTTCGGCGCCGGTCGGGGGAGTAGTCGGCGCAAATGCGGCGAGAACTCCCCGAAATGGCGGGGTAGCCTTCGGAAATGGAGAACCTCCTCCTCGTGATCGTCGCGGGGGTGTGCGCGGTGGCCTCAGGCGTGTTCGCGCGGTCGGCCCGGCACCGCTATCGGTTCCTTCTGCGCGTGGAGCACACCCATGCCGGCGTGGGGTACGACGAAGAGGGCGAGGACGCCTACGAGGCGGCCTACACGCTGGCCCAGTCCAGCTTCCGCCGCGACGCCCACGCCGCCCTCTTGTACGCCGCGTTGACGGTGGTGGCCGCGGTGATGGCGGCGGTGGAGTCCCGGGCGGTGACCGCCATCTTGGTGCTGGTGGTGGTGCCGGCCCTGTTCCCGCTGTGGTGGGGGCGCCGCTCGGTGGCCGAGGCCCGGCTCACCCAGGAGCGATTCGAGATGGAGCGCCGAGCCGAGGAGACGCTGAGCCAGGGCGACCTCGCCCCGCTGGCCTGGGCCGACCGGCTGGCCCCCGACAGCCTGCCCGACTTCGCCGGCTACGAGATGGGCCGGGTGTACCAGGCGGGCGAAGGGGTGATGGCCGGCGACTTCTTCGACGTGTTCCGGGTGGGCCCCACTCGGGTGGCCGCGGTGATCGGCGATGTGGCCGGCCGGGGCATCGAGTCGTCGATCACCGCCTTCCAGGCCAAATACCTGCTCCGAGTGTTCTTGCGCCAGTTCCGCGACCCGGCCCAGGCCCTAGAGGAGCTGAACGCCCAGATGTCGTCCATCGAGCGGGCCGAGGAGTTCATCTCGGTGGTGATCGTGGTATTCGACACCGAGGCTCAGACCATGCGCTACGCATCGGCGGGCCATCCGGCGGCCTGGCTGTGGCACGAGCGGGAAGTGCAGCCGCTGCGGGCCACCGGCGCTTTGTTGATGCTCGACCCCAACAGCTCCTATTTCAGCAAGGAGATCCCCCTCGACACCGGCGACATGGTGCTCATGTACACCGACGGCCTGGCCGAGGTGCGCTACGGCGACGCCCAGTTCGGCGAGGACCGCATCGCCATGCACCTGCGGCGCGATCCCACCGTGTCGCCCGACGTGCTATGCAAGTCGCTGCTGGAGGCCGCCCGCGACTTCGCCGACGGCACCATCGGCGACGACGTGGCCATCCTCGCCGTCCGCCGGGCCTGATCTGATTCTGCCCGCCCCGGCCAGCGGGCAGGCGGGCCGCTACCGGGAGGAAGCGCCGCTTCGGGGCTTTCGCCTGGTCTGCTGGTGCGGGCGACCATGCGGCCGGCCCTTCGACTTGTTTCCGCCGCGGCCGTTGCCTTGTCGGTCGGATCGGTTGCGTTGCCCTTGGGAGTTGCTGTTTGATCGGCGACCGTCGCGGTTGTTGTCCCGGTCGGGACGGCTGCGCCGGTTCTGGTGGTTGCTGTTCGGCTTCCTGTCGGCGCGGTCGGCTTCGTGATGATGAGCTGGCTTGGGGCGGCGGGCGGGCGCTGCGCTGTGTTCTAGGGGCCTGGGGCTGGTGATGGGCTCATTCAAGTCGAGCTGCTTTTGGATCTTCTTGGCGTCGGCGTGTTGGCCGTTTTGGATCAGCGACACCACCAGGCCGGTTTCGCCGGCTCGGGCGGTGCGGCCCGAGCGGTGCAGGTATGCCTTGTGATCTTCGGGCGGGTCGAAGTGTATGACGCAGGCCACCGAGTCCACGTGGATCCCCCGAGCGGCTACGTCGGTGGCGATCAGAGCCTCGACCTGGCCGTTGATGAACTCTTTGAGCGTTCGGGTGCGGCGGTTCTGGGCGTGGCCGCCGTGGATGGCGGCGGCATTGACGCCGCGCTGGGTGAGCTGGCGGGCCAGCCGATCTGACCCGTGCCGGGTGCGGCAGAACACGATGGTCGGGCCGGTGGCCGAAATCACATCGGCGCAGACGCCGACTCGCTCGGTCTTTTCGACCGTCCAGAACCGGTGATCGGCCGACCTTATGTCGGGGGTGGCGTCGCCTACCTCATGGGTGATGGGGCGATGCTGGTAGTCGCGGGTGATCTTGGCCACGTCACTGTCGAGGGTGGCCGAGAACATGACGGTCTGGCGCTGGTCGGCGGTTTGGTCGAGGATGCGCCTGACGGCAGGGAGGAAGCCCATGTCGGCCATGCGGTCGGCCTCGTCGATGACCACCTGGTCGGCTTCGTGCAGGCTCACCGCCCGCTGGTCGATCAGGTCTTCGAGCCGGCCGGGGCAGGCCACCAAGATGTCGACCCCCCGCTGAAGCTGCTTTCGCTGGTTGGTGTAGCCGACGCCGCCGTAGACGGCGGCCACGGTGACCGGTCCGGAGATCGAGCGCAGCTCTGATGCGATCTGCTCGGCGAGCTCGCGGGTGGGCGACAAAATCAGCGCCCGCGGCCGCCGGGGCCGGGCTTGGCCGACGTTGGCGATCAGCGGGATGCCGAAGGCCAGCGTCTTGCCCGACCCGGTGGGGGCTCGACCGCAGATGTCGCGGCCTTCCATGGCGTCGGCGATGACGGCGGATTGGATTTCGAACGGCTTTTCGATGCCGCTGCGCTCGAGCGCGCGGCAGATGGATTCGGGCACGCCCAGCTGGGCGAAAGTGGGGGGCATGGGGCTCCTTGCCCGCGTGGGGCGGGCGCTCAGGGGATGGTCGGCGCCTGTTTTCGTCAGCGTGGCGCAATACATCTTCGGGCAGCTTGCCCGGCATCAGAGGTTGAAGCTCGGAGGCAGCCCGCTCGGCAGAAATCTTCGGCCAAGTAACGCCAGGCTACCACCGCCAGCGGCAAAACCCTCATCTTTCCCGAACACCTGGGGATCCCTGGCCAACGGAGATGGCCTCGGCAGTCCCGCTGCGGGGTCTCGCCGTCTCGCGGTGGCAAGCTATGGCCGTGCCCTGGTGCGAGCCCTGCGACCGCTTCTGGAACCCCCGCTCAATAACCCCCGCCGGCGCCTGCCCCACCTGCGGGCGAACAGTGGAAACCCCGCCCCCCCAAAACACCGACACCAGCCAAAAAGTCCCCTGGCACTTCTGGCTAGCCATAACCGCCGCCGCTGTTTACTTGGGCTGGCGCGCCATCCAAGGCATCGCGCTGCTGTTCTAAATGTCCGATTAATCGCCGGGCTTGGTGACATCGAGGACAAGAACGGAGACCTTGCGGGCTTGATCGACGGTGAGGTCTTGCTCGAGCCGTTGTTGCAGTTCTTCGGGGGTAGCAGGACGACGGCCAATTGACGGAGGTGGGGGAGGAATCTTGTGGCCCTCCAGGCCGAACCAGAGTGGCATGTAGATGCCGTACCCGTCAGTCGCCGGGTCTTTGGCGTATTGGTCGATGAGTTGATCGCGTAGTCCGCTCCACAGACTGTCGTTGGTGGCCTTCTTGAGTTCAATGGGAATGTTGATTCCGCCGTAGCTAACGGTGATGTCAGCCCTGGTACCGGCTGAGTAGCTTCGCTCTGGCTCCACGGTGACTCCATCAGGTAGTTCTCTCCGCAAAATGTCGAGGAAAGCGTCCCGGCAGGACCCTTCAGACTTCGAACTCTCCGGGCGGCCATACGAGTCTTCGTTCCAGAAAGGCCGCCACAGATTGCTGTTGTCGCCCCGCAGGCGAAGGCAGAGTTCAGTCATACGCTCCGTCACTAGCGCCGCCAAGTCCGCCGCGTTGGCCGGCGCGCCGTTATCGAGTGTGCGCTGTACTTGCTCCCTGCTGGGGTGAAGGTAGGAGGCATCTCCTAGGAGAGTTCTTTGGCTCTCCATTGTTCGCCGAAGAAGATTGTGCCACGCCGCTAGCTGCGGGTCTTCCACCAGGTTGCTCAATGCTTGAGTTGCTTCGTCGCCAGACAAGGAACCAAGGAGCGAAATCAAACTGGCAATGCGGTCGGATGCGTCCATTTCCAGGGTTCTGAACCCGTCCACCATGAGGGGGGGATATAGCCGGCCCAGCATTTCGATGACGTCTTGCAGCAAAAATGGTGAAGAGCACTGGCCCATGACCGAGGGGCCATATCGGTCGCGACCAGAGCTGCCCCGCAGGAACTCAGCCAGGTGTCTGGTTCGGTCGTTGTTGTGACTAACGAAATCTCGAAGCGGCTGTCGGTGCTCCTCAGGAAAAAGCAATGCCCCCACCATCAGCCACCGGACCCGCTGTGCCTCGGTTGTGCTCTTGGCAACGAGCTTCTTGTCGACCAGTGCGGACAGCGCGGCGTTGTCGGGGTGAAGCAGTGCTCGGCCCAGCAACCGGTCGAGCAACGGAAGCTGTTTGCTGGGGGCTCGAACCGAAAGCGCTCTCAGCAACCTGATCCTGATGCCGTGGACTTGGTCCTCGAGTCCGGTAACTCTGTCGAGGTCAACAAGGCCGGACAGGTAGACCTCTCCATCTTTCAGCGCTGCGACGGCGCATTGGTAGAGAACATCGAGAACCAGATCGGGATTCTGGTGCAGCCAGACGTCGTGGCACGGGCTAGTAGCTTCCTGTCTGCGCGTGTCAGCTTCGCAGTAGCGGATGGCGAGGGCCTTGCGCCTCTGGAGGTCGCTGAGGGCTTCTAGGCGGGTTGGGTCGTCGGATTGAAGCAAGTCCATGCTGGCAAGAACGGGAAAGGCCAGATAGTCGTGCCGGGACTCGGAGTGAAGCGCGATTGTCCTGTCGACGTCGGGCAAGTCTTCTCTGAACGCCGCCCCCCGAAGTGCCTCAAGGACAGCATCGACCAGTGAGGCATCACCGCCGACAAACTCGCTTAGGCGTTCCTGAGACAACGCCCGTTCTTCAACATTGATGAACAAGGCGAAATAGACCTTGGCCAAATTGTTCAGGATGTGCGGTGCAGCCCGGTTCTCGCGCAATTCGACTTCGATGGAGCGCAATAGAGCTTGCCAATCTGCCACCTGTTGGCGTCTCTCAGCGTCGAGCTCGGCCAAACGATCATCTAGTTCGCGCTTCCTTTCGCTGGCCTCGTCGCTTGGTGGTGGCGGATTGCAAAGCTGGTCGAGTCGGGCTGCCAAGATGTCGGATTCTTTGGTTTGGCCATCCAAGAATTCAAGTGTCAGGCCCTCCCCGATCAATGGATCATCCAACGAACGGTATGACTGCCTGAGAAGTTCTTGGGCCGCAAACGGTTCAGCATCAACGAGCTCCACCGCCTTCTCCAAGCACCACACCCCAAAATCGGCAGGAGGCTTGCTCTGATGCAGGGCATTGCAGTTCCAGTATTCGTAGATTTCGAAGCGCTCGTTTGACTCATGTCGCCTGATCCAGGTCAAAAAGACCGACTTCTGGACCTGGGGGCGAGCTTCCAACCACGCCCGAATCCGCTGGGCTGGCTCCTCGCCTAAGCCCAGTGACCCATAAGAGCGCCTTGGGGCATCAAGCCATTCGTAGAGACGAGAGGTTTCAATATCATCCCCCCGCGTTTCCAATCCTCTAACCAGCAGTTGGAGGGGTAAGTCTTCAAAATGGGATTGCTCCAATTCGGCCAAACGGCTAGATCGGTTTTCGCAAAGGGAATCGAGCAATTCGGCGATGTGTTGATCGGAGGACTGTTCCAAGAGGTCCCGATGCCAAAATCGGGCGAAGTGGCCGAAGTAGTTGGGCCGATTCTCAGGGAAGACGTAACGCCACACCTGTGAGGGAGACAGCCACCTTGGGTAGAGGTGCCTCAGCAGGTCACCTCGAAAGTCGTCATCTGGGTCTGATATCTGTCGATTGTGGATGTCTACAAGAAGGCCAAGGAGGACATCTGCCTTGGCATTTCCTTCGGGTGTGATGTGGAGATATGCCTCCAGGGCGGATTCCCTGACGTGCGCCGGCCATGTCGAGCTCTTCAGAATGGCCACCAGATCAGATTCCAGGTCGGTGAGGGACTGCAATTCTGATGGTTCTGCCTCGGAGAGCACCCGCAGGATGAAATCCATGATGCGGTCTTGCTGGTACCCAGACTCCAAGCCACTGATGAGTTCGCCAATGGACTCAGCCATGTCTGCCGATGCCAGCGACCTAAAGGCCCACGCAGTGTTGTCTCGATATCCATCGACCCGCCCGTCGCGCCCCTCGTGACCGAACAGTGGACCTTGTGAGGCGGAGGCCGCCAGCGACTCCAGCAGGCGCCTTTTCTCGTCAGTGGAAAGATCCCCAATGTCTCCATAGAGGCCGACTCCCACAGGATCGGCATCAATGAGCAGTTGGCGTGCGTTAGGGGAGTGGGCAGCGAGCCAAGCAGACAAGCCCCTGAGCGTGGTTACCACTCGGCCATTGCTGGGGTTGGTCATCAGCGCCACCACTCTTGACGCTGGTAGACCCTCGTCGATCAGCCTGGCCAAGTATCGGCCTGCCAGGAATTCCGCGATATGACGGTGAAGGGGGCTGTGGCTCTGTCCGTTGACTCCGGTGAATATCCTCGTCTTGAGCGCTCGCTCGAGGCAGTCGGGAGATAGGAGGGCCGGTAGACCGTCGAGTTCGTCGAGACGGACATTGGAGGAGGCATTGGCGACAGGGGTCGACGAAAAGCCCGGTAGGTCGGCCAAGAGATACAGGACAGACAGGTATCCGGCCCCGTCCAGAACAGAGTCTGTCGCTACGGGACCAGCGCCAACGAGGTGCTCCTGGTTCTGTTCCGCAGCCATCTTCTGGCACGCCATCTCAAACAGGCCTCGCCGCATCTGCGGCCATTCATCACCCTGGTCAACCGCATCTGCGAGCAGGATCAGAGTCAGCGGGTTGCCGACCAGTGCTCCTAGTCGTCGTTCTCGGGTCTCTTCGATGAATTCCTCGGCCTTGCTGTCGCTGAATCCACGCGACCGCAAGAGCTCAGTTGCCGCTTCGATGCTCAGGGGATCTAGTCGCAGCACGGTGATCTGCGAGTCGGGGGAGATGGCTGCCAAGCTCTGGAAATCGTTGGTACCTAGCCAATCAGCCTCCCGGCACGAAAGGCGGAATCTGGGCCGCCCAAGCTGGTCGAGTCGACCGCGGATCTCGTCCAACGGGGTCCGGAAATCGATAGCACCGGCACGCATCTCATCAAGGCCATCGATAAAAAGGGTCTTGCCCTGCCACTCGGGGTGGGAGGGCACGGAGAACGTGGTGAAATCTCGGGCTTTCACATACTCGGCAGCAATGCCCAGCGCCTCGCGCTCTCTCTCGAATTCGGTCGTCTTGCCTGAGCCTGGGTCACCCAGCAGTACATAGGCCTGCTGCTCCCTGAATTGGCTGAGCGGTTGAGGGTCGTCGGAATTGGCGCTGACTTCAGTGCAAGTGCGGGCGACGTGGGCGTTCATATCGAGTCGAACCAGTGGTCGGGGGGCAGGGACAGAAACTCGTGGAGGGGCACACCGGCATCTCCAACGACGATGGTGTTCTTGGGCTGGAACCGGCGTTGGAACTCAGTCAGCCCTCTGGTTTCAGCAAGGGCTTGCCCGCTCTTGACCTCGATGCCGACGAGATTGGATCCGCGCTCCAAAACGAAGTCGACCTCGAAATTCTGGTCTCGCCAATATTTGACCTCGGTCCTCGTCGAGGCGGCGTTCAGGAGATGGGCACCGACGCTGCTCTCCACCAGTCGACCCCAGTAGGTGCGATCAGCCTGGGCTTCGTCGAAGCTCAGGCCGCATACCGCGGACATCAGTGCGGTGTTGAACACGTTGAGCTTCGGCGTCGGGGATTTGGCCGTTGTCAGGCGATTGGCATGTTTGGGTAGTCCTGCGAGCATGCCGACGCGAGATAGCAAGTCGAGGTACCGCGTGAGGGTGGTTGTGTTGCCTGCTTCTTGCAGGTGGCCCATCAGCTTGGTATACGACACCTCCTGGCCCGAGTAGCGCGCTCCGAGTTCGAACAGCCGCTTGAGCAACTCCGGCTTGTCCACCCTGACCATGGAAAGAACGTCGCGCTCAATATTGGGGCTAATGAACGCGCTGCTTACGTAGTCGCTCCAACGGTTGGTGTCGGCAATCTTGGCCGCGGCCCCGGGGTAGCCGCCGAAGTAGATGTACTCGTCCAAGCTGAGGTCGAAAGCCGCTGACATCTCCGAGTATGACCAGTGGGTGAACCGGATGGGCTCGAATCGCCCTACCAGGCTTTCGGTCAATCCGGCCTGCATCAAGATCGGGGCCGATCCGAGGAGCACTACGTGAAGGGGGCAGCCATTCCAGCGGTCTTCATCCCAGAGTTTCTTGACCAAACTCGACCAGCGGTCGATTCGCTGAATCTCATCCAAGACGAGTACGAAGCCGGCAGGCGAGCGCGCGGCCTGTTGGCGGCAGTGCTCCCAGGCCTCGATGATCTGCCGCTCATCAGCCTGAGGCACCCCGGAGATCACGCTCCCCGTTTGTCCTGTCGAAGACGGAAGGCTCTCTCCGGACAGCGAAGGCTTCACGGCTTCAATTTGCGGTTCGATTGACACGTACCAGGATTCCTGCTCGATAGAAGCAAGCGCTTGGCGCACCGCCGTCGTCTTGCCGCTTTGGCGGGGGCCGAAAATCGCTATCAATACGTGAGGTTGCTCAGACAGCCTCTCGATGAGAGTCGCGACCTGCGCCCGACGAAATTCGACCATAACGCCAGTGTAGCAACATGAAATAGACTATTGATCATAATTACTCATCTGCGTAAAAGATACTATTCAAGACCTCGAAGAACCCATTGCGCCCAGCTTCTGAGCGACCGCTAGCGGCGGCCGGAGCGGGAGGCGTGGTAGATGTTGACGAATTCGTCGATGGGGGTTCGGGCTACGACTTCGGCGACGAGGTCGAGGGGCAGGTCGTCGAGCTTTCGGAAGCGCACGCATGACTTGCCCATGTTGAGCTTCTTGCCGGTGGCCAAGTAGCGCTCCTTGAACCACTTCTCCACCGACTCATCGCCGTACACGTTGGTGAGATAGAGCGACATGTGCTGCTTCTGCGAGGCCAGGGCGATGTACATGAGGGGCTGGCCGTTGTAGGTGTCGGCCAGCACGCTGAAGGGGACGACGTAGGAGATCATCCCGTACTGCATCGTCTCCTCATAGCCGTCGGGCAGATTGTCGAGGATGACACTGCGCACCGCGGCCACGGCCTCGCGCCGGCCATCGCCTAGCTCAGACAGGTACTGCCCTACGGTCTTGGCATGGCTCTGCACCACTGGCGTACTCCAATCGGTGGTCGGGCTGCCGGGATTTGAACCCGGGACCTTCGGTCCCCCAGACCGACGCGCTAACCAAGCTGCGCCACAGCCCGCAAGGCAGTGAGCATAGTGCTGCGGGGTGGGGGCGCCCCATGCGTATAACTAGGATTGGGGCCGTGTTGGACCTGGTGATCCGCGGCGGCACCATCGTCGACGGCTCGGGGAGCCCGGGGTTCGCCGGCGATGTCGGGGTGAACGACGGGCGTATCGCGGTGATCGGGACGGTGGCCGACGCGGGCCGCACCGAGATCGACGCCGAGGGCAAGGTGGTGTGCCCCGGCTTCGTGGACCCCCACACCCACTACGACGCCCAGCTCTTCTGGGATCCGGTCGCCTCTCCCTCGAACCTGCACGGGGTGACCACCGTCATCGGCGGCAACTGCGGCTTCACCCTGGCGCCCCTCAACCCCGGCGACGCCCCCTACCTCCAGCGCATGATGGCCAAAGTGGAGGGCATGCCGCTCTCAGCCTTGGAGTCGGGGCTGGACTGGTCGTGGCGCACCTTCGCCGACTATCTGGCCCGCTTGGACGGCAACCTGGGGGTGAACGCCGGTTTCCTGGTGGGCCACTGCGCTATCCGCCGGGCGGTCATGGGAGCCGACGCCACCGGCAACGAGGCCGACCCCGGCCAGCTCGAGGCCATGAAGGCCGCCTTGGCCGACGGCATCGCCGCCGGGGGGCTGGGCTTTTCCACGTCGCTGTCGTACACCCACAACGACGGCGACGGCGCCCCGGTTGCCTCCCGCTTCGCCAGCAGCGACGAGGTGGTCGCACTGTGCTCGGTGGTGGCCGAGCACGAGGGGACCACCCTGGAGTACGTGACCGACGGCTGCATGCAGGGCTTCACCGACAAAGAACTCGACTTGATGGTGGCCATGAGCCGGGCGGCCCGCCGCCCGCTCAACTGGAACGTGCTCACCATCGACTCGGCCGACCCCGACCGCTACCGGGCCCAGCTCGGGGCCTCGGTGCGGGCGGCCGAGCACGGCGCCCGGGTGGTGGCGCTGACCATGCCGGTGCTGGTGGGCATGAACATGAGCTTCCTCAACTACTGCGCCCTCAACATGCTCCCCGACTGGGGCGAGGTGCTCGGCCTGCCGGTGCCCGAGCGCATGGCCCGCCTGGCCGATCCCCAGACCAGGGCGCATCTGGCCGAGCGGGCCGCGTCGCCCGATGCCGGGGTGTTCAGCCGGCTCACCGGCTGGGGGGGCTATCGGATCGGCGACACCTTCAGCCCGGCCAATCGCGGGCTCTCGGGGCGCACCGTGGCCGACATCGCCGCCGAACGGGGGGCCGGGCACTTCGACACCCTGGTGGACGTGGTGCTGGCCGACGAGCTGCGAACCGTGCTGTGGCCGGCCCCCACCGATGACGACGACGAGAGCTGGCGGCTTCGGGCCGAGGCCTGGCAGAGCGAGCACACCCTTCTGGGCGGCTCCGACGCCGGCGCCCACCTCGACCGCATGTGCGGCGCCCCCTACACCACCGCTTTTCTGGGCGACTGCCTGCGGGGCCGGCGGCTGGCCTCGCTGGAGGCGGCCGTACATATGCTGACCGACGCCCCGGCCCGGCTGTTCGGGCTGCGAGGGCGGGGCCGCATCGAGCAGGGATGGCACGCCGATCTGGTGGTGTTCGATCCCGATGCGATCGACTCCGGCGCCATGCGCATGGTTGAGGACCTGCCGGGCGGCTCGGCCCGCCTGTTTGCCGACGCGGTGGGGGTGGACCTCGTGCTGGTGAACGGCCAGCCCATCGTGAGCGGCGGCCGGGCGACCGAATCCCGGCCCGGTACCCTGCTGCGATCAGGGCGCGACACCGATACCGTGCTGGTGGGGTAGTGGACTTCGAGCAGAGCAGGGTCGCGCTGGCCCAGTTCCGGCGGCGGCTGGAGATCTTCTCGCTGCGCTGGCAGGCCCGCCTCGACACCAGGCAGGTGGACCGGGCTGTCCCCTGGGTCATCGCCCTGCTGCTGGGCGGGCTCCTGACGGGCCTGTCTTTGGCCCGGGCCCGGTCGCTGGATGCCGGCGTCGACCTGTCGTCCCATCTCCAGGGGGTGTGGCTGATCGGGGAGGGATACGAGCCGCTGTCCAGCGTGGCGGGCCACAACCTCTTGTGGGAGCAGGCCGCGTTCATCCTCTACCCGGTGGCCGGTCTGACCGCCCTGTTCCCCGATCAGCCCACGCTGCTGGCCCTGCAAGCCTCGGTGCTGGCTTTGGCCGTGGTGCCGCTGTGGCGGATCGCCCGCGATGTGGGCGGACTCAAATCGGGGGCGGCGGCTGCGGTGGTCTTCGCCTATTGCGCCTACCCGGCTGTCCACACGGTGAACCTGTCGGACTTCCACCCTGAGGCTCTGGCCGTGCCCGCGCTGTTCGCCGCGGTGCTCACCGCACTGGGCGGGCGGTGGAACTGGTTCGCGGTGTTCGCCCTGCTGGCCGTGACCTGCCGGTCTGATCTGGCCTTCGCGCTCTCCGGATTGGGCCTGCTGGTGCTGCTGGAGGGCCGTCGCCGCCCCGGTGCCACCATCGCCCTGGGCGGCATGGCCTATGGGCTGGTGTCGATGACCGCCATCCAGCCCCGGTTCAACCACGGGAGATTTCCCCACATCGAGGCGTTCTCCGACTTCGGGAGCGGGCATCCGGGGTCGGTGCTGTGGGGTTTCATCTCCGCCCCTCATCAAGTGGTGGCCGACGCGGTGTCGCAGGCCAACTTCCAGATGATCGTGTTCTTGCTGGCCCCGGTGATGCTGCTGCCGCTGGTGGCACCCCGCTATCTGCTCCCGGTGGTGCCCCTGTTCGCGGTGTACCTGGTGGCCAACGTGCCCCCTGGCCAGCTGGCAGAGGCCTCTCAGACGGTGCCGATGATTCCCTTCGTCTTCGCGGCCACGGTGTTCGCGCTGGCCCGCTCCGGCCGGGTCTTGGTGGAGCGGGTGAACGTGGACCGCCGCCTGCTCACTGCCCTGGTGCTCACCGCCGGACTCTTCTTCTTGCGAGACGCCCCCAGCTCCCTGTACCACGAGCCGTGGGACTGGGGTCGGCGCGACACGATGGACATCGCCCGACAGGAGGCGGCTGATCTGATTCCGCCCGATGCCTCGGTGCGGGCCTCGGAGCAGATCCTTCCCCTGTTGTCGGACCGCACCCGGCTGTATGTGCTGGACACCGCGAGCGATCCCGACAGCGCCGCGGTGGCGGCCACCCCCAAGGTTGAGTGGATCGTGTTCGATCCCGCCGCCGCCCCCGACTGGAGGCCCCTGGACATCGAGAGCTTCGACTTGGATATCCGACGAACCGGATTTGAGCGACGCGAGTTGGAAGAGGGGGATACCGGCCTGCGGGTCTACCGGCTCCGCAACGTGGTCCAGAGCTGACTAGCCGCCGGCAGGCAGGTGGCAGCGCAGGCGCTCGGCGGCCTGGGCCAGCTCCTCGGGGGGAACCGAGGCTCGGGCGTTGGCGAAGCTCAGGTCGCCGATGTCGAACATCGGGATCACGTGCAGATGGGTGTGGGGCACTTCGTGGCCGGCGACGATGAGGCCCACTCGGGGCGGGTCGAAAGCGGCCATCTGGGCGGCGCCCACTTTCTGCGACACCACCATGAGGTGGGCGGCCAGCTCGGGGGGGACGTCCAGCCAGTGGTCGATCTCGGCCCGGGGGACGACTAGGGCGTGGCCGGTTTGGGTGGGGTTGATGGACAAGATGGCTACGCAGTCATCGTCTTCCCATACAAAATGTCCGGGCAGGTCGCGGTTGATGATCATCGTGAAGACGCTGGCCATCTGCCCATAGTATGACCTGGCTATGTCCGGGCGGCAGGTACTGACCGTACCCAACTTGGTGTCGGTGTTGCGGTTGGGGTGTGTGCCGGTGTTTTGCGTGCTGCTGTTGGGGATGGGCAATCGGGCGGGGGCCGGCATCCTGCTCGGGGTTCTGGGGGCCACCGACTGGGTGGACGGCTACATCGCCCGGCGGTTCGACCAAGAGTCCGAGCTGGGGAAGATCCTGGACCCCACCGCCGACCGCCTGATGTTCTTGGCCGCGGTGGTGGTGATGATGGTGGACGGCTCTGTCCATGCGGCATTCGGGGTGGCCATGCTGGTCAGAGAGGCGGTGGTATCGCTGGCCACAGTGGTGCTGGGGGCCATGGGAGCCCGCCGGATCGACGTGACCTGGACCGGCAAGACGGCCACATTCGGCCTCATGTTCGCCCTGCCGCTCCTGTTGCTGGGAGTTTCGAGCGTGGGCGGGGGAGCAGCCCTGCGCGGCGTCGGATGGGGCTTGGGCATTCCCTCGCTGGCTCTCAGCTATTACGCGGCGGTGGAATACATCCCCCGAGCTCGCCAGGCCCTTGCCGATGGCCGGTCCGACCGAGCCGGAGCCTCAAGCTGAGGTTGAGAGTTTTCGCAATTGCCAGTACTGTGTCGCCAATGAACGTACCGGTCGAACTGCGCTACTCCGAGGATCACGAATGGGCCAGGCTCGAGGGCAGCCGGGTTTGCTTGGGCATCACCGACTACGCCCAAGACGCTCTCGGCGACGTCGTCTACATCGATCTGCCCTCGGTGGGAGCCGAGGTGGCTTGCGGCGACTCGTTCAGCGAGGTGGAGTCCACCAAGTCGGTGTCGGAGATCTACGCGCCGGTATCGGGCACGGTGGTCGAGGTTAACACCGACCTGATCGACCACCCCGAGCGGTTGAACGAGGACCCCTACGGCGAAGGGTGGATCTGTGTGATCGAGGCATCCGACCTCTCCGAGTTGGACAGCCTCTTGGACGCGGCGGCCTACACCGATCTGACGGAAAGCGTCAATTGACCTCCTCCTCTTCTGCCGGCGGTTCCGAGGCCTTTTGCCCGATGTGCGGCTATCACAGCGGGTCGGGGGCAAACTTCTGCGCGGCGTGCGGGCATCGCCTGGCGACAGGCGGTGAGGGCGACGCGGTCCGCTCGGCCGATGAGCCCACCACGGAGATGGCGCTCGAAGCCGAATTGATCCGCCAGCCGGCGGTGCTCGTGGTGACCCAGGGGGCAGCCGCGGGCAGCCGCTTCGAGCTGTCCGAAGCCCGGGTCACCCTGGGCCGCCACCCCGACTCCGACATCTTCCTCGACGACATCACGGTTTCGCGGAACCACGCGGAGATCTACCGAGACGGCTTGGTGCCCCATGTCAAGGACATGGGCTCGCTGAACGGCACCTATCTCAACAGCCGCCGCGTGGAAGAGGCCGGGCTGAAAGACGGCGACGAGCTCCAAATCGGGCGCTTCAAGCTGGTGTTCCACGATCGGACCGGTTGGTGAGAGGCCAGCACCGGTCTATCGGACAGGTCTTGGACCTGCTGAAGGGCGACTTCGCCGACATCAGCATCTCCAAGATCCGCTTCTTGGAAAGCCAGGGCTTGATCGATCCCGAGCGAAACCAATCGGGCTACCGGAAATTCACCGAAGCCGACGTCAGCCGCCTGCGGTGGATCTTGGAGCAGCAGCGGGACCACTTCCTGCCTCTCAAAGTCATCAAAGAGCGCATCGACCAGCAGGACTTCGACGGTAGCGCCGGCAACGGAGGCCCTGACGGGGACGGGGATGGAGCAGCCTTCAACGCCTCGGGAGCTGGGCAGCCCAACCCGTTGGACACGGGGGCGGTCTCGGTGTCGCTGACCGTGGACGAGTTGGCGGCGGCCAGTGGGCTCAGCCAGTCCAAGATCATGGAGTTGCAGAAGTTCGGCCTCATCGAGCCTTTGGGCGACGGCGCGCTGGCCCACTACGGGGCCGAGGCGGTGATCGTGGCCAGGGTGGCGGCCGGATTCTTGGCCCATGGGTTGGAGCCCCGCCACCTGCGGGCCTACAAGTCGGCCTCCGAGCGGGAGGCCGGGCTGCTAGAGCAGAGGATCATGCCCTTGGTGATGCAGCGCACCGCCCAATCCCGCAAGCAATCCCTGGACGTGCTGGCGGAGCTGATCAATCTGGGCTCGGACCTGCGGCTGTCGCTGCTTCGGGGGGCCTTGGCCAACCACACGAAGAGCCGGTAGCGGAGCAGTGGTCCGCGCCGGGCCCGATCTGTTCGCGAGCCGGGGAGCCATCGAGCAGGCGGTGGGGCGCGTCGCGGCCCAGATCTCCCAGCAGTGCTCGGATGGGGCGGTGCTGGTGTCGGTATTGAAGGGGAGCCTGCCGTTTCTGGCCGACCTGGTGAGGGCGGTGGACATATCCGTGGAGGTGGACTTCATGGCCATGTCCCGGTTTGCCCCCGATTCGGGGCGGGTTCGACTGGTCAAGGACCTGGACTGCGACGTGACCGGGCGCGAGGTGGTGCTGGTGGAGGACATCGTGGACACCGGGCTCAGCCTGGGCTACTTGAAAGGGGAGCTGGCCCGCCGATCGGCAGCCTCGGTGGCGGTGGCCGCGCTGCTCAACCGCAGTGCTCGGCGCATCCTGCCGGTTGAGCCCGAATTCGTGGGCTTCGAGGCCCCCGACGAGTTCTTCTTGGGCTACGGGCTGGACTGGGCCGGCCGCTACCGCAACCTCGACAAGCTGGTCATCGGCGATCCCGATCTTTTGGCCGACGATCCCGATACCTACGTCTCGTTCCTCTACTAACGTGGGGGCGATGAAGGAGATGGAGCTGGTGGGGGTGCGGATCGAACTGCCGTCCAACGCTCCGATCGTGCTGCTGCGGGAGACCGACGGCGCGGGTCGGCTGCTGCCCATCTTCATCGGGGGGGCGGAAGCCCAGGCCATCGCCTTGGCCATGGAGGAGGTGGAGACGCCCCGCCCCATGACCCACGACCTGTTCAAGGACGTGCTCGATCATCTAGGTGTGCGGCTTGAGCGCATCGTGGTGACCGAGCTGCGCGATCGGACCTTCTATGCCGAGCTGGAGCTGGCGGGGAGCAACGGGGCCCGTCGCATCTCCAGCCGCCCATCCGATGCGGTGGCCTTGGCCGTGCGGACCGGAGCAGCCATCTTCGCTGCCGAATCAGTGCTGGAGGCCGCAGGCCATACGGTGGATCCCGAGGATGGCGAAGGCGACGAGCCGCCTCCCGAAGAGGTTTTGGACCAGTTCAGAGAGTTCCTGGACCAGGTGACTCCCGAGGATTTCAACGGCTGACGCCCCTCCGGCGTCCTTGACAATCCACAGGGAGGCGTTTACCCTGTGGAAATCCATTGGCGTAGTTTCCCCGGTGTAATAAGCCCATTAGGGAGCGCGCCCCGGAACCGGAGGGTGAGATGAACGATCAGGGACGGATAGCGGGCGACTTCAGCTCGCCTCAAACCATTGAGATCATCGGCATCACCTACCGCCAGCTGGACTACTGGACTCGCACCGGGCTGGTTGTTTCCACCGCCCAGCAAGCCGTGGGGAGCGGCAGCCGCCGCCGGTATTCCTACAACGATTTGCTGGAGTTGAAGCTGATCAAGCGGCTGTTGGACGAGGGCATCGCCCTTCAGCGGGTACGCGAGGTGTTCGACTACCTTCGCGACGAGCTGGGCGAGGATGTGGCCAGCGCCGATTTGGTGATCAACGGCAACCAGTCGCTGCTAGTCCGCACCGACGAGCAGATCCTGGATGCTCTGCGCCAAGGCCAGGGGGCGCTCTACCTGCGAATGGAGGGGTTGGTCGAAGAGGTGGATGCCGCGGTGCGGGAGCTGCCCATCGAAGAGGCCTCGCCAACAGAAGCGTCCCCGACTCGAACGGGCATCAGCGCCGCTCAGACCGGCTCTTAGGAGCGACTGAAGGGGCTCGTGACAACGTGTTCGCCCACGATTCGGAGCGGCAGTTCGCCGAATTGCTCGACTTCTACGGCATCGAGTGGCACTACGAGCCCGAGACTTTTGTTCTCTCCCACAACGATGGCGGCGAGGTGACCGAGGCGTTCACTCCCGACTTCTATCTTCCCCAGTTCGACCGCTACGTAGAGGTCACCACGGCACGCCAGAAGTACATTTCCCGCAAGAACGGCAAAGTCCGCCGTCTGCGGGAGCTCTATCCCGAAATCGACGTGGTCGTGCTCTGCCAGCGGGACTATCGCAACCTGCTGAGCAAGTACGGCCTCGACGATGCCTCCGGGATTGGCGGCGACCTGACCCAGGCGGGCGCGGCGGCCGGCTCCGCCTAGCCGGGGATCGGGAGGCGGACATGCGCTCCTCACCGCTGGAGGGCCGGCATCGGGCGCTGGAGGCCAAGATGGTGCCCTTCGGCGGCTGGGAGATGCCGCTGTCCTACCCGTCGGGCACACTGGCCGAGCACCGGGCGTGTCGGACCGACGCGGTGGTCTTCGATGTGAGCCATCTGGGCACCCTCCGGGTCACCGGGCCTGATGCCTATGGCCGGCTTCAGCAGGCATTCACCAACGATTTGGCCCGAATAGGCCCCGGCCGCACCCAGTACACCCACTTGCTGGACGACGACGGCTCGGTGCTGGACGACATCATCGTGTGGTGGCCCGACCAGGACAGCTTTGATGTGATGCCCAACGCGTCCAACACCGACCGGGTGCGCGACGCCTTGGGCGGCTCTGGTGCTGGCGTTGGCTTCCAGGCAGTGGATGTGACCGGCAGCCGGGCGGTACTGGCGGTGCAGGGTCCCGAGGCCCGAAGCCGGCTGGCCGCGGTATCGCCCGGCGCGTCGGAGGTGGCCCGCAATTGCGTGGCCCCGGTGGAATGGGAGGGCATCCCGCTGACCGTGGCGGGCACCGGCTACACCGGCGAGGACGGTGTGGAGGTCGCCGTGCCCGCGGCGGCCGCCGAGCGGCTCTGGGATGCGGTGACCGAGGCGGGGATCCTCCCTGCCGGGTTGGGCGCCCGGGACACCTTGCGCTTGGAGGCCGGATTGCCGCTGCACGGCCACGAGCTCGGCCCGGGGATCACCCCGCTGCAAGCCGGTCTGGGCTGGGTAGTACGCTGGGACAAGCCGTCATTCCAGGGGCGGGAGGCTCTGGCCGTCGAGCGGGAGCGGGGCATCCACCGCCGGCTCCGGGGATTGCGAGTCAAGGGTCGGCGCCCGCCCCGGGAGGGCCAGGCTGTGCTTCGGGACGGCGAGGTTGTGGGCGAGGTCACCTCGGGCAACTTCTCACCCATGCTGGAGACCGGTATCGCCCTGGCCCTTGTGCCCCCCGATGTGAACATCGGCGATGAGCTGGCCGTGGACATGCGGGGCACCGAGGTGCCGGCTTCAGTGGTGAAGCTGCCGTTCGTTTAGCTGCTGATTAGGCGGCGATGGCCTCAAGCACCCGGCTTTGGGGGATGCCGCCTCGCCACGAGGTCAGGATTGTGCCGTTGCTGTCCAACAGCATTCCGGCAGGCTGGCCGGAGATTCCCAGTTGTCTCCACGACTCGAATGTCGGATCCCAGAGCATGGTGAAGGTGGTTCCGGTGGATTGCACGAAGCCCTCAGCCAACCCGAGGCTGTCTTGGGTTCCGACTCCGATGACGGTGAGCTTGTCGGCGTTGTTTCGAGCGAACTGCTCGACGCCGGGGGCTTCCCGGCGGCAGATGGTTCAATGGGGAGCCCAGAACCACAGAACAAGGGGCTGGTCGACCGGGGCAAAGCTGGCCAGATTCACGGTGGCGCCGGTGGCAACATTCACCACCTCTACCGAGGGCAGATCAGACTCGGGGGCCTGCTCGGTGGCGGGGGCCTGCTCGGTGGCGGGGGCCTGCTCGGCGGCGGGGGCCTCAGTCGGGGAGGTCGTCGCCGGTGTGGAGGTGGTTGATGTGCCGCTATCGCCGCAAGCCGCGGCCCCGAGGGCCACGGCGACAGCGATCGCGATGAGTCGGGTTTTGGGTCTTTGGGGCAGGTTCATGTCAGGTTGAGTCCAATTCTGCTACTGCATCCAAGACTTGGTCTCGGGGAATGTCTCCTCGCCACTGATCGAGGATCTGCCCGTAGCGATTTAGAAGTATTCCCGCAGGTTGGCCGGTGATCCCCAACTGGTTCCACGACTGGAACGTCCGGTCCCAGAGCATGGTGAAGGTAGTTCCGGTGGACTGGACGAAATTCTCGGCCAAGTCGAGGTTGTCTTGGGTGCCCACTCCGATGACGGTGAGCTTGTCGGCGTTCTGTCGAGCGAACTGCTCGACGCCGGGGGCTTCCCGGCGGCAGACGGGTCAATGGGGGGCCCAGAACCACAGCACGATGGGCCGATCCGACGGGGCGAAGCCGGCCAGATTCACGGTGGCACCGGAGTCAACGTTCACCAACTCCACCGATGGCAGATCAGACTCGGGTATTGGGGTGGGTTCAGGCGTAGGTGGTGGCGTGGGCTCAGGCGTGGGCCGCGGTGTCGAGGCCGGGGTGGATTCAGGGGTGGATGCCGGTGTGGATTGGGCTGTAGGCGCGGAAGTGGCGGCCGACTCAGGTGTGGCCGTAGTGGCCGTTTCGGGGGTGGCGGCGGCCTCGGTAGATTTGGGAGTAGGTGTTTCGTCGGGCTCGGGTAGTCCCGGTGAAGCACCCATGCTGTTTGCTTGGGAAGTCGGTTCAGCCGGAGCAGCCACCTCGGTGGAGTCGGGCTCAGATGATGGCTGTTCGGGTGCTGGGGTGCTGGTGGGCGCGGCGGTGGGGTCCGATTCGATCGGAAGGTCTTCGGTGACCGAAGTCTCCGATCCTCCGCAGGCCGCGGCGAGCAGCGTGAGAGCTAGTGCTATGGCCGAGGCGGCAACCACCCCCGATCGCCAACCGGAGCGGCATGCCCGAATGCTCACCCCCTGATGCTATCGCTGGGCCTTTTACAAGACATCGGCGATAGCAATCAGAGGTTCAGAAAATCGCTAGCCGATGGGCCGGTAGGGGGCGGTCTGCTGGACGCAGGTGGGAATGTCGGGGTCGCCGGGGCACGGGAAGTTGAACACCAACTCAGTCACCACGTCGGGAGCGCCGAACTTGTCGGGTCCGAAGGTGGCGGGAAGCTGGTGCTGGATGTCCACTGACCCAAGATTCCTGAAGGCGTTGTAGATGTCCTCACGGGTGGGGTTGGGCCCGGCGTCGTAGAGGGCCCGGGCCACCATGCGCATCTCGGAACACACCGTGTTGGTCATGCCGTAGGCGCTGTCGTAGCTCCCGTACACGTCTCGGATGTGCTGGGCGCCAATGGCGCTGTTGGCCGCATAAGTCTCGTTGCACATGATGTTGAGCGGTGCGTTGAAGCTGAGCACCGGGTCATCGGAGCGGAAGTTACCGGTGGGGGCATCGTCGATGATGATGGTGCCGTTGTACATCTCTGCGGCGGCGTCTCCGCCAAACTGGGCCACCTTGCCCGATACCAGGTCGCCGGCCTGGCTGTTGAAGTCAGAGTTGTAGAACTGCACCTCGCCGGGGACGAACCCCTGGTTGATCATCTCGTTGATGAACTGGGGCAGGCTGAGCACGTTGAGCCCGGGGAAGACAACGTCGACGCCCTCTTCCAGCATCCGCTCCACCGCGATGTCGTTGCCCTCACGGCAGGTGGTCTGTCCGCCGCAGCCGATCTGCTCGGCAACGGCGATGTCGTAGCCAGCGGCCTCAATCACATCGATGATCCCGGCTTGCACGGTCTCGGGCTGTCCAGGTGTGTCGGGCCAGATCACCGCGATGGTCTTGCCGTCCAGGGCGCCGGTGTCGATGATGGCCTGGGTCATGTTGACCACCGAGTGCTCGGCCACTGGGCTCAGCGAGTACAGCAGGCCATTGGCCTGTTCGTGGAAATCGGCGGGGTTGCCCTGGGTGGTGAGGAACAGGGTGTCGTGGTCGGCGGTGATGCACAAGATGGCGGTGCCCTGGAAGCCGGTGGTGTTGGTCACGATCACCGCGTTGTGATCCTCGGTAGCCTCGATGCAGGCTTGGTTGCGCAGGGTGTCGATGTCCTCGCCACCGCCGCCCAGTGCCGACACCTCTACGAGGCGGAGGTCGATCTGGCGGCCCCAGATCCCGTTGCAGCCTTCGTTGATGGCCTTGGTGAACGCCTCGAACATGTCGATGGGATCGCCCACTGGAACGGCGAAGCCGATGCCCTCCAGTTCCTCCAGCTTGGTGCGCAGGTGGACGATGGTGATGGAGTCCTCGGTGATGCCCACATCAGTGGCCTGAGGCGGTGAGTCGGGATCGGGCGTAGCGGTACAAAACGCATCCAGCGGCTGGAACGGGTGCGTCCGGTCGAAGGTCCTGTGGAAGTCGATGAACAAATCGCCCCGGGGCTCGTCGAAGCCGATGTCCACCGGCTCGGCGGGGGCCGGTTCGGATGGCTCGTCTCCATCGCCGGAGTCGGATGGCTCATCGGGGGCCGGCTCGTCAGGAGCATCAGGGGTGTCGGGGGCCGGCTCGTCCCCATCGCCAGTGTCGTCGGGGGCATCGGGCTCGTCAGGGGCCGGGGCGGCGGTCTGCTCCGACGGTTCTTGCTGGGCACCTCCGTCGTCATCGTCGTTGCCGCCTCCGCAGGCTGCGGCCACGAGCACGAGCACTAGGAGTGCTCCCCAGAACTTGAGCATCCTTCGAGACACGGTTACCCCTCTCCGTAGCTTGGCGACGAACAGTAGCCGATGAAATCGTCTTCTGTGAACAGCCGATGCCGTGCGCGGCGTAGAACCGATGGCCTAGTGTTTTGCCCCGATGGGGGATCAGTGGACGACCCGGTAGAGCCAGAGGTCGAAGACTCGCAGTTGGACGATCCGGCCAATCTGGCGTCGGCGGTATTCGAGGAGGAGTCCAAGCGACTAGCCGAGCAGGCGGCCAAGTCGGAGGTGGTGGTGCTGCCCGACGACCTGCTGCCGGGTGTGGGCGAAGCGCCTATGACTCTGAAGCAGGGAATCCGAGCCGGCGGGGCGAGCATGCTCGTGGTGCTCTTTTTGCTCAACGTGATCGACGAGTTCGACCGGGTGGCCATAGCGGTGCTCCTACCCGACCTTCAGGACGCCTTCGGCGTGTCCGACACGGTGATCCTGGGCATCTCATCGTTCGGCGGTGTGGCCCTGGTGCTGGGGGCGGTGCCGCTGGCCTGGCTGGCCGACCGGGTGAAGCGCACCCTGATCGTGCCGGTGGCCACTGCGGGGTGGGCGGTGAGCGTGTTCCTCACCGGATTGGTGCGGAACCCGTTCCAGTATTTCTGGACCCGGGTTCTCACCGGGGCGGGCCAGGCCAACCGCTTGCCGGTGCACTCCTCGCTGCTCACCGACACCTATCCCATTCCCGCTCGGGCTCGGATCTTCGCCTTCGAGGGCATGGGCCGGCCCATCGGCCTGCTCATCGGCCCGGTCTTGGCCGGGGCCATCGCCTCGATCGCCGGTGGAGATGACGGGTGGCGCTGGGCGTTCTACATATTCGCCATCCCGCCGGTTGTCCTCGCGCTGGTGTCGCTGATCTTGAAGGAGCCCCCCCGGGCGGGCAACGAGCAGCAAGCCATCCTTGGCGAGCAGTACGAGATGCCGCCAATAGGGTCCGACCTGCCAGTGTCGATGTCCACCGCTTTCGCCCGGCTCAAGAAGGTCAAGACGTTCTATTTCCTGGCGGTGGGCGTGGGCACCCTTGGATTCGCGCTGGTCACGCTGCCCAGCCAGCTCAACCTGATGCTGGAGGACGAGTACGGCTATGGTGCCTTCCAGCGGGGCTGGGTGACGTCGCTGGTGTGGCTGGCCAGCCTGATCGCCATTCCGATTTCGGGCTTCAAGTTCGACGGGATGTTCCGGGAGGACCCGTCCAAGATGGTGCGGACCGCGGGCACGCTGATCATCATGTCGGGCGTGCTGGTGCTCATCGCCATGCGGTTCCACCAGCCGGCCATCATGATCTTCGGCATCAGCTTGGCCAACGGGTGTACGTCGGCCTCCTTCGTGGCCGCTGCTCCCACCATCGGCGCAGTCGCCCCCTATCGGATGAGAGCCCAGGCCTTCGCTTTGTTGCCAGTGTTCATCTTCTTGATGGGCGGCTTCATGGGCAGCATCATCGCCGGGTCTATCAGCGACGCCCATGGTGAGCGCCTGGCCATCAGCATCGTTGCCCCGCCGGCCTCGATCATCGGCGGCCTGCTGGTGGCCTACGGATCCCGCTACATCAAGCGCGACATCTCCTTGGCGGTGAGCGAGCTCGTCGAGGAGCAGCAGGAGATGCGGCGCATGTCGGAGCATCCCGACGACATCCCAGTGCTCCAAGTGCGGGGGCTCGACTACAGCTATGGCCCGGTGCAGGTGCTGTTCGACTGCGGGCTGGAAGTGCGCCGGGGTGAGACGCTGGCCCTGTTGGGAACCAACGGCGCGGGCAAGTCCACCCTGTTGCGGGCGGTCAGCGGTCTGGGCGTGCCCGACCGGGGGGCCATTCGGCTCAACGGGCGCACCATCACCTACGCCGATGCCGAGCTGCGCTTCAAGCAGGGGATCGTGCAGGTGCGGGGCGGTGCCGGGGTGTTCCCCGGCCTCACGGTGGAGGAGAACCTCCTGGCCACCATGCTGTCTACGAAAGCGGAGAGGGACGAGGTTTTCCGGCGAGTCGAGCGGGTGTACGACGTATTCGGCGTGTTGCGGGAGAAACGCAACCAAGCGGCCAGCGATCTGTCGGGAGGACAGCAGCAGATGCTGGCCTTCGGGATGGGTTTGATGCACGAACCCGAGGTGCTGCTCATCGACGAGCTGTCGCTGGGACTGGCCCCGGTGGTGGTGCAGGAGCTGCTGGAGGTGGTGGAACAGCTTAAGGAGACCGGGCTGACCATGATCATCGTGGAGCAGTCGCTGAACGTGGCGCTCAGCGTGGCCGAGCGGGCGGTGTTCATGGAGAAGGGGCGGGTTCGCTTTGAGGGTCCAGCCCAGGAGCTGGCCGAGCGGGACGACCTGGTACGGGCAGTGTTCCTGGGAGCCGAGGGCGGTTGAGCGTGATTTGGGCTGACGCCGTGTTGAGCTGCCATAAGGCGGGCGAGCAGTGATCGACATCGGCTGGGAGATCTCCCAGCAGGACCTGTTCTCAGGCAGCGTTCAGGGGCTCATCGTGGCCGCCTTGGCGGCCGGCTTCGTGCTGATCTATCGCTCGACCGGGGTGCTGAATTTCGCCCACGCCGAGATCGGCAGCTTCGGCGTAGCCCTCATGGCCATGCTCACATTCCGCTACGACGTGCCCTACTGGGTGGCGTTCTTCTTGTCGATCGGGGCCGCAGCCTTTTTCGCCATGGTCACCGAGCTAGTGGTGGTGCGGCGGCTGTTCAACTCGCCGCGGCTGGTGCTGTTCATCGCCACCTTGGGGGTGGCCCAGTTGGCCATATTCGCCTCCATCGAGCTGCCCGATGTGTCTCGACCAGGCCCGTTCCCCCTGCCTCCGAAGCTCACCGCCCAGGACTTCAGGTGGGAGGTCACCGATCATCTCCGGATCGGGGGGCGGGAGTTGTTGGTAGTGATAGTGGTGCCGTTGGTGATCGTGGTTTTGGCCCTGTTCTTGGGCCGCACCCGCTACGGGCTGGCCATCCGGGCCTCGGCTGAGAACGCGGACACCGGGCGGCTGTTCGGTATCAGCGTGCGGCGGGTGTCCACCATGGTGTGGACCATCGGCGGGGCGCTGGCCGGGGTCACGCTAATCCTTCTTGCTCCGTTCCGAGTGAGCGCGGCCGACGCGGGCACTGCCAGCCTCGGCCCGGGCCTGCTCTTGCGGGTGCTGCTGGTGGCGCTCATCGCCCGAATGAGATCGCTGTGGGTGACGCTGATCGCCGGTATCGGCCTGGGCATCTTCCAGCGGCTGTTCCAGGGAAACGTGGACCGCGACATCCGAGAGGCGGTGGACGTGATCTTCTTCATCGCCATCTTGGTGATCACCGTCTTGTTCGCCCGCGGGGGCACTGAAGACGAAGGGGAGTGGTCGCTCTCGCCCAAGGTGAAGGCCATCCCCGAACGGCTCCGAGGCCTTTGGTACATCCGAAATCTGTCCCGCTTCGGGTTTGGCGCCCTTTTCGGCGGCCTGGTGCTCCTTGGGTTGTTCCTCACCAAGAATTCGAATCTGTATACCTGGACCCGCATTCTGGGTTTCGCGTTGATTGCTTTGTCGGTGTCGATGCTCACCGGCTGGGCCGGACAGCTCTCGTTGGGCCAGTTTGCCTTTGCCGGTGTGGGCGGCCTCACAGTGGTGGCACTGACCGAGAACAGCGACATCCCCATTCCGTTTGACTGGTGGGACTGGTCGTTCGACTTGCCGTGGGGAGTGGCCATGGTGATCGCGGTGGCCGCGGGCATGGTCACGGCCTTCATCATCGGCGTGCCCGCGCTGCGGGTGAAGGGCCTGATGCTGGCGGTGACCACGCTGGCGTTCGCCATCGCCGCCATGTCGTGGATCTTTGTGCAGGACGTGTTCACCCAGGGGGCCACGAACTCGCCCAAGGTCATCCCACCGGTGTGGGGGCCGTTCGATTTCACCGCTTCGCGCAAGTCGTTCTTCTTCTTGGTGCTGGTGCTGTTGGCTCTGGCTGTGTGGATGGTGGCTCACCTGCGGAAGACCGGGATCGGGCGGATGATGATCGCGGTGCGCGACAACGAGGACATGGCGGCGGCGTCCACCGTGTCGAGCAGTCGCATCAAGCTCATCTCGTTCACGCTGGCCGGGGGGCTGGCCGCTTTGGGCGGGGGCCTGATTATCACCGGCGAGCCCACCATCAATCCCCAGGTGCTGTTCAACGCCAACGAGTCGATTAACGTCATCGCCATCGCCATCATCGGCGGTTTGGGGTCGATAGCCGGGCCCTTGTTGGGCGTGCTGTGGGTTAAGGGCATCCCCGCCATCTTCGGAGCCAGCGACGAGGTGCGGCTGCTCACCTCGGGTGTGGGGCTTCTGCTATTGCTGATGTACTTCCCCGGCGGGATCATGCAGCTCCTCTACAAGCTGCGCGATTTCTTGCTGGGGCTGGCCGATGAGCGAATGGCGGCCCGGGATATTCCCGTGCCGGTGCCGGCGATGGACAAGCCTGTGCCCATCACCAGCGAGCGCACGGTGGCCGTGGAGGAGGGGCATCCGTGGCTATCGGTGCGAGATGTGCATGTGCATTTCGGGGGGAAGGTGGCGGTGGACGAGGTGTCCATCGATGTCTACCAGGGAGAGCTGGTGGGGTTGATCGGCTCCAACGGAGCGGGCAAGTCCACGCTCATGAACGCCATCAGCGGCTTCGTTCCATTCCGGGGCGAAGTGGAGGTGCTGGGGCGGGATATCGCCCATCTGCCCTCATATCGCCGCCACCGGGGCGGCCTGGGACGGGGGTTCCAGCACGCCAAGCTGTATCCCGACCTCACGGTTCGTGAGGCGCTGATGGTTTCGATGGAGGCGCGGGACCGCTCGCTTCTGGTTCCGTCGCTGCTGGGGGTGCCGCCTTCGCCGGGTATGGAGCGGCGCAAGCGGGCCGATGTGGACGGCCTCATGGACTTTGTGGGCCTGGGCCGCTACGCCGACCACTTCATCTCCAACCTGTCCACCGGCACCCGGCGCATCGTGGAGCTGGCCAGCCTGCTGGCGGTGGACGCCAAGGTGCTTCTGCTGGATGAGCCCACCGGCGGGGTGGCCCAGCGGGAGAGCGAGGCGTTCGGGCCACTCATCCGCCGCATTCAGGCTGAGTTGGGTGCCGCCGTGGTGGTGATCGAGCACGACATGCCGCTGGTCATGAGCATCAGCGACCGGGTCTACTGCCTGGAGGCGGGGCAGGTGATCTCTGAGGGGTCGCCGGAAGAGGTGCGGAACGATCCTTTGGTGATTGCTTCTTATCTGGGGACCGATGTGCGGGCTATTGAGCGCTCGGGCGAGCGGACTAGTTAAATCCTTCTGAGGGCCGGATTCGAGACGGATGGAGGGACATAGAAGGCGTCGTCGGGGTTTAGGTCGGTTCCGGGGGAGACCAATTCGTCGATGCGGTCTAGGACCTCGTTGGTGAGGCGTAGGTCGGGGTCTTCTAGGGCGGCGTCTAGTTGTTGGGGGGTGCGGGGGCCGATGATGGTGGAGGTCACCGCGGGGTGGGCCAGGGTGAAGGCGTAGGCCAGGGTGGCCATAGTGCAGCCCACCTCGGCGGCCAGGGCGTCGAGTTCCTCCACCAGGTCGAGCTTGTGGGCTACCACGGGGTTGTCTCGGTCCCAGCGTTTGGCGCTGACCAGGTTGCGGGTTGCTCTGGAGTTGTCGGGCCAGTCGGCGTCTTTGCGGTATTTGCCGGTGAGCCAGCCGCCGTTGAGCGGGCTCCACACGATCACGCCCATGTCGTATGCCAGACAGGTGGGAAGCACCGACCGCTCGATCTCCCGGGTGAAGATGGAGTACGGGGGCTGCTCGCAGCGGACTCGCTCCAGGCTGCGGCGCTCGGCGGCCCACTGGCCTTCCACTATCCGCTCGGCCGGGAAGGTGGAGGTGCCGATCATGCGGATCTTGCCGGCCCGCACCAGGTCGGTGAGCGCGGCCAGGGTGTCGCCGAAGTCGGTGCGGGGATCGGGGCGGTGCATCTGGTAGAGGTCGATGTAGTCGGTGTCGAGGCGGCGCAAGCTGTCTTCTACTGCCTGGGTAACCCAGCGGCGGGAGCCGCCCTGCATGTTGATGTCTTCGCCCATCGGGCCGTAGAACTTGGTGGCCACCACCACGTTGTCGCGCCGGCCCTTGATGGCCCGCCCGACGATCTCCTCGGAGATGCCCATGCTGTAGCGGTCGGCGGTGTCGATGAAGTTGATCCCGGCGTCCAGCGCTTTGTGAGTCATGGCCGCGCACTCGGCCTCGTCGTTGTTGCCGGCGGGGCCGTACATCATGGCGCCAAGACACAGGGTGCTCACCTGGACCCCGGAGCCTCCCAGGGTGCGATATTCCATTGCCGTTCCTTTCCGTTGATTCGACGAGCTGGGACTATTGGCGTGCGATCTTGGCAATCACCGCGGCCACCGCCTCAGGCTGGGCCAGCATGGGAGAGTGGCTGCCCTCGAGCTCCACCACCCTGGTAGCAAAGCTGGCGCAATTTCGCTGGAACTCCAAGGCGAGCGTCTGGTCTTCGAGGCACACGATGTAGGTGGAATCGACGTCCCGCCATGCCGCACGGGCGTAGGGCTGGGGGGCTTGGCCCAAGGGCTGGGGACGCAGCTGCGACTCGGCCCAGGCGATGTCCTCAGGCGAGCAGTCGTGGTAGAAGAGATCGCCTGCCGCGCCTGGCTTGACCGAGCTGTATCCGTCTTCGCCTTGGACGAGGGCCGGGAAGAAATTCTCGGCAATCACCCCGCTATAGGGATCGGGCGGGTTGTCTTCACCGCTTTCGTCAATCGGCAAGACAGCAGCCAGATACACAAGATGGTCCACCGTGGCCGGGTCGAGTCCAGAGATGGACAGGCCGCCAAGTGAATGGCCCACGGCGATAACCGTTCCGTCGCCGCCCGGCCGGTTCCGCATGTCATTCACATCAGCCTGGAAGGCGGCAATGTCGTCGGCAGTGGTAGGACGGCACAGATCGGATGCAAGAGTTGCAATGCCCTCGGCTTCCAAAAGTGCCTGCACCCGCACCCAACACCATGGTCCGTGAAACGCCCCGTGGGCCAAAACAACTCCTGCGGTCATGGGGCCGCACTTTAGCGGCCGCTAAGTTGCCGCCATGGTGTCCACAGAATCGCTGGAGGAGCGGCTGGAGCGGCTGGAGTCCATTGAGGAGATCCGGGGGCTGGCCGCTCGCTACTGCCTGGCGCTGGACATGCGGGCGACAGATGCCTGGGTGAGCCTGTTCCCCGCCGATGTGCGGGTGGGACGGGGGCGCTCGGGGCGGGCGGCGCTGGCCGAGTGGTTCAGCGAGACGGTGGGGGGCAAGTTCACCGGCACCGCTCACGTGACCGGCAACCACATCATCGAATTCGACGGGCCTGACCGGGCCCGCGGGGTGGTGTACTCCCGCAACGAGCACGAGACCGGCGACGAGTGGGTGATCATGACCATGATGTACTGGGACGACTACGAGCGCATCGACAGCCGGTGGTACTTCCGGCGGCGGCTGCCCCTGTACTGGTACGCCACCGACCTGAACGCGCCGCCAATCGGGGAGAACAAAATGCGCTGGCCCGACGAGGAGCCCTATGAGGGGGCGTGGCACGAGTTCTGGCCCACCTATCGGGAGTTCTGGAAGACCCGGCAGGACGGGCCAGCCGATGTGGCAGAGCCTGCGCCGGTGGGGGAGTTCTTGACCTGGCTGCGAGATGGGGGCCAGGAGTTGCCCAGCGTGCGGGTGCGCTGACGTGCGGGCCGCCTATCACGAGTCCCAGGGAGGGCTGGATGTGCTGCGGGTGGGGGAGCTGCCCGACCCCGAGCCCGACCCTGGCGACGTGCTGATCCGAGTGAGGGCCACTTCGATGGATCGGGTGGACGTGTACTGGCGGGAGGGATCGCATGGGATGAAGCTGCGCTGGCCCCAGCATGTGGGCGGGCGGGACATCGCCGGAGTAGTGGAGGCGGTGGGGGAGCAGGTTGAGACCGTGGCGGTGGGCCAGCGGGTAGTGGCTTCGGGAGAGCGGACTCACGCCACCCTGGCGCTGGCTCCTTCGGAGTTGACGTTTCCCCTTCCTGACGGGATCAGCTTCGAGGCTGGTGGGGCCACCCCCACCGCAGGCCGCTCAGCCCATCAGGCCCTCATCGAGAAGGCGCAGATCCAGTCAGATGAGACTGTGCTGGTCATGGCTGCCGGATCGGGGGTGGGAAGCTTCGGGATCCAGATCGCCCGGGCCACGGGCTGTCGGGTGATCGCCACCGCGGGCACTGCTGACAAACGGGCTCGAGCGATGGAGCTGGGCGCAGATCTGGCCATCGACCACTACGACGACGACATCGTTGCCGCGGTCCGGGAGGCCACCGATGGGAGAGGGGTCGACGTGGTGCTCGACCATGTGGGCACCCCGGTGTTCGCCGCCGCGGTGCGGTCGCTGGCGCCTGAGGGCCGGTTCGTGACCTGTGGAGTCACCGCCGGGCACATGGGGGAGCTGCATTTGGGCCAGTTGTTCGTGAAGGGCATCACCCTCATGGGGGTGGGCCGCCCCGACAACCAGCGGATTGCGGCCACCATGCGGGGCTTGCTGGCCATGATCGACCAGGGCCAGGTCACGCCGGAGATCGCCGCCAAGTTCGGTTTGGATGAGATAGCCGAGGCCCACCGGCTGATGGAGAGCTCCGACTTTTTCGGCAAGATCGTGCTCACTCCCTAAGCCAAAGAAAGAGGAATATGCGCTCATTTGAATTTCCCATTGAGGCTGGCCACATCCAGGAATTCAAGCGAGCCGTCGGCGACCACGACGCAACTTGCGATCCTGACGCAGTGGCCCCGCCCACTTTCATGGTGGCCGCCGACCGTTATGACCCCGACTACGACCGCCGGTTGCGATCTGACAGCCCGTGGCCGCCGGTGGCCCCCGAGTCGGGTTCGGGGTTCCACGCCGGGATGGTCTTCCAATACCACCGCCATCCGAAGGCCGGCGATGTGCTCACCGCCACGGTGGCCGACGGGGAGGAGTGGTTCAAACAGGGCCGCCGAGGCGGGCAGCTGCGATTCCGAGAGATTGTTACCACCTTCACCGACGCCGATGGGCAGCCGTGTGTGACTGCCCGGTGGATCAACGTACGAGCGGCCAACGAGGTGCGGGAATGACCCCCGAGGTTGGTGCACAGCACCGCCAGGTGGTGGCTGACGGGCTGACCCGCACCCAACTGGTGGCCTACGCCGGTGCCTCAGGCGACTTCCACCCCTTCCACCACGACGAGACTTACGCCACCACTCACGGCTTCGACCGGATCTTCGCCCACGGCATGCTGACCATGGGCATCACCGGCCAAGCCCTGGTGACGGTGTTCGGCCCCGATGGCCTGGACCGCTACGGGGCCGACTTTCTGAAGCCGGTGTGGCCGGGGGACACCCTGACCGCTGAGGTAGTGGTGACCGCGGTCAACTCCGATGGTTCAGTAGACGTGGACATTGCCACCACCGACCAGCACGGCACCTTGGTACTGCGGGGTACCGCGGCTGGAAGGCTTGCCGCGGGCTAAGCCAGCAATTCTCGGAGCCGCCCTACCGGGTCGCCGGAGGTGACCAGGGCCTCGCCTATCAAGGCGGCGTCGTACCCGGCGTCTCGCACCGCGGCCATGGTGGTTCCTCCGGGAACGGCGATACCAGACTCGGCCACCTTCACCACATGGTCGGGAAACAGCGCTGCCATGCGCTCCGCCCGCTGGTAGTCCATGGTGAACGCTTCGCTCTTGGGCTTCTCCCGCTGGTTGACCCCGATGACATCGGCGCCAGCTTCAAGAGCAGCTTCCAGCTCGGCTTCCGATTTGACCTCGGTGAGCACGTCCATGCCCAACGACAAGGCCAACTGGTGCAACTCGGTCAGCTTTGTCGTCGTGAGGTCGGCCACGATCAGCAGCAGCGCATCGGCCCCCATCTGGTGGGATTCGTGTACATCGTCGACGCTGGTGATGAAGTCTTTGCGGAGCACGGGCAGCCCGGAGGCCTTCGACGCGGCAGCCATGTCTTCGCCGCTGCCGCCGAACATTTCCTGGTTGGTGAGCACCGACAGACAGGACGCCCCGCCGTCGCGATAGGCCGCTGCCATCTCGGCCGGATCGAGGCCGGCGTTCAGATCGCCGCGAGACGGAGAACGGCGCTTGATCTCGGCGATGATGGCCACGTCGTCAGAGGCCAAAAGGGCCTGCTTGAATCGCCCTGCTCGGCGGGCTCGCTCATCTGCTCCCATGCGTCGGCATCATAAGGGGGTGTCCGGCTCCGGGAGAAGGCAGATAGCGCGGCCTAGGTCACCGCGGGCATGACTTCAGCGGCAAACAGTTCGAGAGTCTCCGGGGCGGCGAAGTCGCTGAACTGAAGGACGAACTGCTCGGCACCCATCTCCCGGTCGGCCTGAAGGCCCTCGGCCACCTCGTCGGGAGTTCCAGCCACGAGAGCCCAGTCACCGAACCGGCGCTGGGCGGTGGCCATCACCTCGTCCCGGGCCGCTGACGATGGCGCCAGACCGACGGCCCGCTGCACCGAAAGGCGGGCGTTGCCGGCCAGCGGAAGGAGTTCCTCCAATTCGGCCATGCCGTAGACCGGGCAGTTCCACCAGTCAGCGAAGTCCCGCACCAGCGGCATGGTGAGCTTCCGGCCAGCCCCGCCGATCAGAATCGGGATCTGACCGTTCAATGGAGTGGGTTGCTGCTGGGCGTTCTCCATCTGGAAGAACCGGCCATGGTGGTTTACCGGCTCTCCGGTGAGCAGGGCCTGCACTACCTCTAGGGTCTCTCGCAAGCGAGCAGCCCGCACCGCCGGGGGCTCGTCGCCAAGGCCGAACCGCTCCATCTCATCGGGTACCGAGCCCCAGCCGATGCCCAAGTCGAAACGGCCCCCGCTGAAGTGGTCCAGGCTGACGATCATCTTGGCCAACACGGCCGGATGGCGGAACTGCCCGCATAGCACCATATGCCCGATTCGCACCCGCTCCGTCCACGCCGCCACCGCCGCCGCCGTCACGAAGGCGTCGTACATGGGCGACGCCGGCAGCAGGGGAGGATTCAAGTGATCCATGAGGTCGATCTTGTGAAACTCACATGCCTCGGCGGCTTTCACCCGTTTTTCAATGGTGGCCATGCCCATCCGCATCTGCGGGAGGAACAGGCTGAACTGCGGGGGGTCGGCCGGAATAGGCATCGCCTCAGGCTAGTGTCAGCGGGGTGCGGGCCTACTTCAAAACGGTCGCGGTTGCAGTTGTGGCAATGGTATTGGCTGCCGGGTGTATCGAGATCTCGATGGGCTTCTCCGTCGATTCAGACGGCGGCGGTTCATACGAATTGGAAATGGAAATTTCCCAAGAGTTCCTCCAGATGGCCACCGCATTTTCGGACCTTGGCTCTGAGCAAGATGATTCGGAGGCAACAGCCCGTGAGGTCTGCGAGGAGATGTTGGCAGATTCGGATTCCGAGGGCTTTCCGCTAGGGGAGACACCGCTGGAAGCAAGAGGTGTTGAGTTTGAAGTAGAGGAGATTTCCGCCGGCTCAGATTGCGGTATCCGCGTACGCGCGGCATGGCCGGGGGATATAGCAGATTCGGTGTTCGCCTCCATGAGAGAAGACGAGGGTCCCGATTTCCGGCGGGTGGGCGCCGATGGGTGGTCATTTGCAATGCCCTTCGAACTCGGTGATGAGGGGCTCGTAGAGGATTCCGGGTTTGGCGAGATGATGGACCTCTCGATCGAAGTCAGCGTGGCATTGCCCGGCGATCCTGTCGAGCACAACGCCGACCGGGTGAGTGGTGGATGCAATAGCTCCACCTTCTACTGGGACATCGATGTATTCGACCCTCCGGAGTTCATCGCGGCTGGATCTGATGGCAAGGGCGATTGCGGGGGAGGCTGGGGGGCGGGCCCAATAGTGGCGGTGGTAATTCTGGGAGTCTTGGCCGTGGCCTTGGTGGCGGCTGCGCTGATCATCCTCTCCCGCCGACGCCGTGTCCAGCCTGCGCGGTCAACGCCGACTGATCCTCATGACGAGTGATTGACCGACCCGGGCACTCCAGTCATATCTTTGGTTTTCTCAAACCGCGACGCTCCATGTCATCGGTATCCACTTTCCAGTTCCGCATGAGCTCCTCTTCCAGAGCCTTGGCCTCGGTAAAGCTCATGCCGTCGGCGGCGTCGTAGATTCGCATGGTGGCCGATGTGGCCGGGGTGGAAGCGGCGACGATCTGACTGGCCAGCGCTCGGGCTTGACTCAACAGCTCGTCGTGAGGCACCACATGGTTGACCAGGCCGATGCGCAGGGCCTCTTCGGCTTCTACAAAGCGGGCGGTGGCGGTCATCTCCTTGGCCATGCGCTTGCCCACCGCCCGGGGGAGTAGGGCAGTCATGCCCCAAGCTGGGATCACACCGATTTTGGCGTGGGTGTCGGCAAAACGGGCCCGCTCGGACGCCACGATGAAGTCGCAGCTCAATGCGATCTCCAAGCCTCCTGTAACGCAGGTCCCATTCACTGCACAGATCAATGGCTTGGACGTGTCCCGGCACGCCCGGGCGGGATCCTTGGCCTGCCGCTTGTCGTCGCCCGGTTCCGGCGACCCGTCGGCGGCCACTTCCCGCAGGTCGACGCCGCCGGTGAACACCGGGTCGGCCCCGGTCAAGATGATGGCGTCCACCTCTTGGTTGGCATCGCAGGCCCTCAGCGCGGTGTGGATGTCGTTGCGCATCCGCCTAGACATGGCGTTGCGAGCCTCAGGCCGGTTCAGGGTGATGGTGGCGATGCGGTCGTTGACCTCGACCAGCAGGCGCTGGTCTTCGGGGGTGACGGGTCTGTCGGTGCTATCGGCCATTTTCGACTGTCAGCCGCCGCAATCGATCACATCGACGGCTTGCTGGCGCAGCCAGTGGTCGGCCAGCACCAGCAGCACTTGGGCCTCCACCATGGGCACTGCTCGGGGCAGCACGCAGGGATCGTGGCGGCCTCGGGCAGCCAGCGTGACGGGATTGTTGTCCCGGTCGACGGTGTCCTGGGCTGAGGCGATGGTGGCGGTGGGTTTGAACCCCACTCGGATCACAATGTCCTCGCCATTGCTGATGCCGCCTTGCACTCCACCGGAGCGATTGGAAGTTGTTCGGGGCCGTCCGTCGGGGCCGGGGGTGAACGGGTCGTTGTGCTCCCGGCCGGTCATGGATACCCCTGCGAAACCCGAGCCGATCTCGAAGCCCTTGGCCGCGGGCAACGACAAGGCGGCTTTGGCCAAATCGGCCTCCAGCTTGTCGAACACCGGCTCGCCCAGGCCGGGGGGCACCCTTCGGGCCACGCATTCGACAATCCCGCCCAGCGAGTTGCCGTCGCGGCGGGCCGCTTCGATGGCCTCGGTCATGGCCTCCGCGTGTTCGGGCGACGGGCATCGGGTGGCGTCAGCCTCCACATCGGCCAACGTCACCGCGGCCAGATCGACATCGGCAGCGATGGTGCCCACCTGGCGGACCCAGGCCAGCACCTCGATGTTGGCCGCGGTCCGCAGGAGTTGGCGGGCGATCGCCCCAGCCGCCACTCGGCCGATGGTCTCCCGGGCGCTGGCCCGCCCCCCGCCTTGCCAGTTGCGGATGCCGTACTTGGCCTCGGTGGTGTAATCGGCGTGGGAGGGGCGGTAGACGTCCTTGAAGTCCTCATAGGCGCTGGGCCGGGCATCGGTGTTGCCCACCAGCATGGCAATGGGCGATCCCAGCGTCCGGCCTTCGAACACCCCCGAGAGAATCGCCACCCGGTCGGCCTCGTCCCGCAGGGTGGTGAGCCGGCTCTGGCCGGGCCGCCGTCGGTCCAAATCGTGCTGGATCATCTCCTCGGAGAGCGCAAGCCGGGGCGGACACCCGTCCACCACCGCGCCGATGCCGCCGCCATGGGATTCCCCAAACGTCGTGACCCGGAACAAACGCCCCGTCGAACTGCTCATTGCGGCACGTTGACAGGCAGGTCGATCGACGCAATCGGAGCCTCATCGGCGTCGGGATCGCTCACCAAGATCACCTCAGGAGAATCACCGCTCTCTGCGGCAGCTTCCGCAATCAACATGCTCAGCTCTTCGAGTGTGTCAGCTCCCGCGTAGTAGGAAAAGTCGCCCATTTCGCCTTCCGCACACCACGCGGGACCCCTGTCTGGGTTCTCGTAGGCCTTTATCCTGGACATATTCGCCTTTCCGCCAGTGCTCGGATTCTATGTCAGCATTGGATGATGGACTTGGGTCTTTTGGGGAAAGTGGCGCTGGTTACCGGGAGCTACCGGGGGACGGGGAGTGGGATTGCTCGGGTGCTGGCTGCTGAAGGCGCCAATGTGGTGGTACACGGGTTTGAGGAAGGGCAGGCCGACTGGCTGGCTGCCGAGTTGGGGCCGTCGGCTCGAGCGGTGTGGGGGGACATCTGCACCGACGAGGGGGCTGAGGCGGTAGCCGAGCAGAGTGGGCCGGTGGACATCCTGGTCAACAACTACGGGGTGGCGGTGGGCGGCACCTGGGGTGAAGACGATGCCGAAGTGTGGATCGACGCCTACAACCGAAATGTGCTCAGCGCGGTGAGGATGACTCGGCTCATGGTGCCTGCAATGAGGGGCCAAGGCTGGGGGCGAATCGTGCTGGTGTCCACTGTGGGGGCTACTCGGCCCGGTGATCGCATTCCGGGGTACTACACGGCCAAGGGATCGCTGCCGGCGATGACGGTGAGCCTGGCCAGGGAACTGGCCGGCACTGGGGTGACCGTCAACTGCGTGAGCCCGGGGGCCATCGCCACCCCCGAGTTGGTGGAGATGTGGACTCGCCAGGCCGAGCGGGAGGGGCGCTCAACCGACTGGGACGACATAGAGTGCCATGTGACCACTGAGATCATGCCCACGCTGACCGGACGTATCGCCACCGTGTCCGACGTGGGGGAGTTGGTGGCGTTTGTATGCAGCGGCCGGGCCCGCCAGATCCATGGTGCCCACCTGCGGATCGACGGGGGCGCGGCCGACGTGGTGACCTGAAGCAGCGCTCACGGCACCGGCATCACTAGGCTGCCCGGCGATGCCGACCCTCTATGACGTCGTTCGGGACTTCAGCCACACCTGGCCCGACAAGTTGGCTGTGCTCACCGAGCAGGACGGCCATCGCACCTACCGCGAGCTGACCGCCCACGGCGGGGCCATCGCCTACCAGTTCCAGAACCGTTTCGGTTTGGGGCTGGGCGACCGGGCCTGTTTGTGGATGAGGAACCGGCCCGAGTACATCGAGTGCCAGCTTGGGATGCAGGCTGTGGGTTTGGCCGGTGTGCCGATCAACCCGGAGTGGTCCGACCCCGAGCTGGAGTTCGTGCTCAACCACTCCCAGTGCCGCCTGGTGTTCACCGAGGCCGAGCGGGCCGAGCGAGCCTTGGCCCTGACTGCGGGCATGGACTCGGTGGATGCGGTGGTGAGCGTGGACGAGCCGGTGGACGGCGCCCTGCTGCTGGCCGACCTCATCGACGAGGCCCCGGAGGGGGCCGGCTTGGACCTGCCACCGGTGGACGGGTTCGTAGAGGGCAATGTGCTCTACACCTCGGGTACGACTACCGGAAGGCCCAAGGCGGTGCCCATGAGCCCAGAGCTGTTCGCTGGCGGCGCGGTGCCCTATGAGGAGATGTTCGGGCTGAGCCATACCGACCGGTCGCTGGTGGTGACCCCGCTGTTCCACGGCAACGCCATGGGCGGGGCCATGTCGGCGCTGAGCCGGGGGGCCAGCGTGATCATGCCCCGCAAATTCTCGGCGTCGCGGTTCTGGGCGATGGTCGACACGTATCGCCCGACCTACTTCCTCACCCTGGTGCCCATCATCAACATCTTGATGGCCCAGCCGCCCGGTCCCCACGAGAAGTCGCACTCGCTGCGGGTGATGATCCCGCTGGGCTGCGCGCCGATCATTGAGCAGATCGAAGAGCGCTACGGCGTGCCGTGCATGGACTGGTACGGCATGACCGAAGCCGGGTCGGGCACCTATACCCGATTGGACGAGCCCCGTCGCCCCGGCTCGGTGGGCAAGCCGTTTGAGGGCTCTGTGCTGCGGATATTCCTGCCCGATGGCTCAGAGGCCCCGACGGGAGAGACCGGGGAGATCTGCTTTCTGCGGTCCACCATCGGTTTCAACGGCTACATCGAAGATCCCGAGGCCACCGAGGCCGCCACGTCGGGAGACTGGTTCCGCACCGGCGACCTGGGCTACGTGGACGATGACGGCTACCTGTATTTCGTGGACCGCCAAAAGGACATCGTGCGCCGAGGCGGGGAGAACCTGTCCACCATCGAGGTGGAAACCGCCCTCCGCACCCACCCCGCAGTGGCCGACATCGCTGTAGTGGCCCGCCCTGACCCGGTTCTGGGCGAAACCGTGGCCGCATTCATCGTGGTAGCCGACGGCTGCGAGCTACCCACCGAGGACGACCTGCGAACCCACACCGACGGCACCCTGGCCCCTTACAAAGTGCCCACCACAATCGAACCCATCGACGAACTCCCGAGAACCGGCAACGGCAAAGTAGAGAAATTCCGCCTCCGCCAGCGGTTCAGCTGATCCGGCCTGCTCCAAGTCAACTGCCTGCGATGTGCAGACTTAGCAATTAGGGCCGTGCGGGAGTGGTAGTAATAAGTGTGCATAAGTAGCAGTAACAGGTGTGCAAGACTGGTACTCAATGATTGAGGCCAGCTATCTGACCCGCTTGGTGGATCCATGGATCGCTGAAGTGCTGGCCATAGCACCAGCAGTAATGATCACCGGGGCGCGGGCCACTGGCAAGACTACGACCGCGCTTCGGCACGCTGCGAGCGTTGTGAGCCTTGACAAGGATCGCGAGGCAGCGCCGTTCAATGCTGATCCTGACGCCGCCTTGCGCAACCGGCCAGAGCCGGTGCTGCTGGACGAATGGCAGGAGTGCCCCGGAGTGCTCGGCGCGGTCAAACGGGCTATCGACGGCGAGCGCCGTCCTAGTCGGTTCATCCTGACCGGCTCGGTGCGCTCCGATATCGATCCGGCTCTGTGGCCGGGTACGGGACGGATGATCAGAGTCGCCATGCATCCTTTGACAGTGCGCGAGCAGCTTGCCCGCCATGGACCCACCTTTTTGGAGCGTCTTCTGGCCGAGGATTTACCCGTACCGGAGGTAGATCCTCCCGATTTGCGCGGCTATGCAGAAATCGCCTTGCGCAGTGGATTTCCAGAGCCGGCGACAATGTTGCAAGGCAGAGTTCGTGACGGCTGGCTGGCCAGCTACATCGAGCAGATCACACACGGTCAGCCTGGACAGCGCAACGGACCCGATTTCGCGAGAATGAATGCGTTCTTTCGAGCCTATGCCGTGAACTCTGCGGGAATCGTCAACGACACGACTCTCGATGAGGCTGCGGGAATCAATCGGAGAACGTCCCGCTCCTATGTGAAATTGCTAACTGATATTGGGGTAGTCGCCGAACTCCCAGCATGGAGCACAAACCGTCTCAAGCGCCTCACACGCGGACCGAAGCGGTACATCGCCGATGCAGGGCTATGGGGTGCGGCTATCGGTGCGGACATCGACGTAGTCATGAACGACGGCAATCTGTTGGGTCGCCTCATCGACACTTTCGTCACCAGCCAGCTTCGGTCCGAAGCAGTCGTGGACCCAACCAGGCCCCAATATCACCACATACGCGACCGTGAAGGCCGCCACGAGGTGGACCTGGTCGCCGACCTAGGGGCACGGGGACTTGTCGGCATTGAGGTCAAAGCCCACAGCGCGCCCACGGCGAGAGACGCCCGACACTTGATCTGGCTGCGCGACCAACTCGGCGACCAGTTCAAGGCAGGAGCCGTGCTGCATACCGGTCCAGCCAAGTTCCAACTCAGCGACAGTGTCTACGCCATCCCAATCTGCACACTGTGGAGCTAGCCCGTCCTCAAGCTGGCAAGCGAACTACTTTTGCGTTGCCAATATGGGCGTATCGGCCCGGTGTACAGGTGAGCACGATGACTTGGCAGTCCCTACCAGCGGCGGCAATGGCTGCACCCATGGACTGAAGGCGGGTTGGATCGCTCCACCCCAATGCGTCGTCGATCACCACAGGGGCACCGCCTCCTTCGGGACTCACGATAGAAGCGCAGGCCAGCCGACAGATCACACCGAGTTGTTCGCGCGCCCCCACACTGAGCTGTTCAATGTCGAGGGTCTTTCCGTCCAACGTCCGTTGGGCCACACGTAAATCGCCGTCTAGCTCCACTTCAAATGTGGGACCGAACACGATTCGTCCCAGTTGCTCGATCTGCTCTTTGAACGGCGCGATGTAGCGTTGACGGGCCTCCTGGCGGTGCCGCTCGAAAGTCTGATGGAGCAGGTGAGCAGCCTGTGCTCGCGACTCAATTCGTTGATACTCCCGTGTCAGGTGTTGGTGCTCGCTTTTTGCATCGTTGAGCCGAGAGTGCAGACCAGATTCGCCGCGGGCTTCGAGTTTGACCCTTAGATCCCGCCGCCTGCCTTGGTTGGTCCTAAGGGCGTCTTCCGCCTTGACCTTGACGTCGCCGGCATTGTCGAGCTTGGCTTTCAGGGTATCGGGGTCTTGGGCTCGCAGATCACTTTCTGCTTGTTGTAAAGCGGTAGCCGCGTTTTGGACAGCCGTTTCCTTAGCGCTTAGGGCCTCATTGAGATCGCGGTCAGGTTGATTATGCCGCTCTTCTTCCAGCTTCTGCTCGGCCTGTGTCTTAGCGTCGCGGGCATTCTTGAGTTTTTCGGCCTGAAGCGCAGCGCCGACCTCAGCCTGCTTGCTCGCTTTGGCGGCTGTCTCCGCTGTGCTTTCGCAGCGATCTGCTTCGTCCTGGCATTCTGAGGCATCGTTTTCCACGCTGGAGACGACCCTTTTGGCTTCATCTAGGTCTTCCGGAAGAGGAGGGGCTTGTTGCCGGTCGGCTGGATATGAGGAGACCCGCTTGATGAGACCTTCTAGCTTTTGAGCCAAGCCTTCGAGGGTGAGATCCCGGAGGTTCTCCTGGATCGTCTTGACGGAATCATCACGGCTTCGCTCAGCTTCCCGGCGCTCGTCGGCTTTCTGTCGGGCTTCGGCCAGACTGCCAACTCCTCCTAGGGCGCACAAACGGGCGTGTTCTTGTTGTGCTGTTTCGAAGTCGGTGGCCGAGTCCTGAGACTCGTGGCCAGCTAGCACCCGCACTTGAACGATGTCTGGAACAACCAGCTCCCATTCTTTGGTGACATGGGCTCGCTGGACGGCATTGGTACCCATAGTGAAATCTTGACCGTCGATCAACACGGAGAGGTCTGATAGGGCGGTGGCTTCTACGGAGGCCGCCGAGGCTTCTAGAGCGATCTTGGCCCGTGTCTCTTCAAGTCCGGCCTGTTCGATTTGGTCAACTAATTCGTCATCTACTTGTGAAGAGTCGAGAACAGCCTCGGCGATTCTTAGGTCCTTCTGAGCGCCAAGCACTCGCTCGTGGCGCTCGTAGAGTTGGTCCTTCTCGATCTGATTCCGACGGTAGTCGCGGTCATCGTTGGCCAGACGCAGCTTGTCCTGCGCAGTCCGCAAAGCATCCTGGGCTGCACGGAGAGCCTTGGTTGCCTCTTCACTTTGCTGCACGGCCAGAGCAAGCCCTGGAGCAGCCTGCTCGACCTTTTCTTCGAGGGAGGCCAGTTCTCGACCTCGATCTCTCACCGCGTCGACCAATTCGCGCCGACGTTGCATATTGCCATCGATTACCTCTAGCTGGGCTTGGGCGATGTCGTGATCGGAGTCTAAGCGTTCGATCTGGTGGCGCAGGCTCTCGGTCGCTTCCCACTGTTTACTGAGTGTGCTTACAGCCTCGGCAGCCTCATCGCGTTGGAAAGCGAGGTCGCCCTCCTGACCGGCCAGCCGGGACGCTTCAGCGGCGTCGTCTTCAATGGCGCGGAGTTGGGCATCGAGGTCGTCGATTTTCCCTTGAGCCTGGTCGACACGGTTGGCGAGCGACTTCCTCTCCTGCGATTCTCTTCCGGTGCCCGTCCAATACCTGAGCCGCTCGGCACAAATTCGATCCCACAAGGCGTCATCACTGCTGGCTACCTGCGTGCCACCCGCTGCCAGGTCAAGCGCCTTTCCCAGCGAGGGAACGCCGAACTTTGGCAGCCCAGGTTCGGCACCTTGCTCAATAGCCAATGCCTTCCACAGGTCCTGGTCCAGCGTCTCTTCGAGTATCGCCTCTACCCGCTCGTGAGCTTCTCGGCCGGTGAGCTGTTCTCGCTGTGGGGCGATGACCTCAAGCGTCGTCTCTGGTTTGCGATACCAGCGCTTGAAATACTTGAAGCGGTAACCGCCCGAGGAGATCTCGACCTCTACTTCAGGACCCGCATCGTGATGAACCGGTCGGATGGCCTTCAAGGGTTGTTTGCTAGATGAATCCAGGCGGTTCAAGATCATCTCCAGGGCCTCGGGAATGCAACTCTTGCCCACTTCGTTGTCGCCCTCGACGACGGTGACGCCCTCGACAGGGAACTCCACGTCACTGTCAACCACTCCGCGGTAGTTCTTCAATCTCACTCTGTGGAGCCTCATGAGTCGACCCCCGCGAGCCGATGGAGCAGGGCCAGGGCATCTCGCGCGGCCTCCGCCTGGTTGCCGGATTCGGCCAATCCGCTCAACTCGTCCACTGCCTCACGAGCGAAACCTGACAACTCGAGTTTGTCCAAGTCGGTGTCGTCGGGGACAACCACCAACTCACTACGCCGTTCCCACGTCTCCAGAGCGGCCAGCAGGTCGGAGTGGTGCTCTAGTAGCCGGTCGAGCCTGGCCTTTTGTGCCAGTGAGACCTGGCCGATGAGCGCAAGCTTGACGATTGTGCGTTCCTTGCTGTCAACACTGCCCAACCACTCTTCTAGGTTGTCGAGGTCTTCATCGCTGGTCAGCTCCCGCTCGCCACTGAGGAAACGCCAATCGCCAATGGGCCGCTCCTGCACCTGAATCTGCTCGGCATTGAGTTCCACGACAAGCACGTTGCCCGGATTGATCTCCCCGTAGTCGGTGGGTTCTGGTGCTCCCGAATACCAGACTCGCCCGGTTCTCCCCTTATCGGTGGTCGAGTGGCGGTCGCCGAGGGCCACATAGTGGATCTGTCCTGTATCGATTCTTTCCTCTAGTGAAGACAGGGAGATGAGGGCGGGATTGGACTTATCAGGCGACAGCGTGTCGACAGCACCGTGGCCGACAACGATCCGCACTGCGTCAGCGTCTTCCAGCAGGTCGCAGGCATCGGCAACCAAGTCTGTGAGGGGGCGCTTCGTGAACCAGGGTGCCGGGACCAACTCGACTCCGGATACGACATCTACTGGATTCGGATCTTCTAGAACCACCACGTTGTCGGGCTTGTGTTCGGTGAATGTAGGAGATTTGTACACAGACGAGGCATCCAGTGGGTCGTGATTGCCGGGCAGGAGGTAGAACGGGACCTGCGTTGCGGCACTCATTGCTTCAAAGGCCCGCAAGATGACCTGGCGGCTCACTTGGTTTGACTCAAATACATCGCCGCAGACCACGACGAAGCTGCATCCTTCGTTTTCTGCCAAAGCGCCGATCGTGCGGATGACATCGATCCGGGCACCGTCGAAACGGGGTTGGGCTTCACCGGCCAAAAAATGGCGGGTCATTCCGAGTTGCCAGTCGGCGGTGTGCAGGAATTTCACCATGAGCGCACCTTACAGAGGAGGGGTGGCAACTCTTGTATGCCATGTCTGTTGAGGGGATAGGAGCCATTTGGGCCTAGATCGGCACCTGGAGGCCGTTTCAGCTCTCCTCGGCCAACTGCACCCGATCATCGGCCCACCACGCATACTGCATGGTCCCGATCTCGCCGGTGGTGAGGACGGTAAGGGTGACGCCGGCCATGCCTGGCGTGGCCGCTATCACCGGCCACGCCGTTGTGGCCTCTTCCACCTTCCACGGCCTGCCGCCGCTGTATACCACCATGCCTAGCTCAAGGTCTCCGGTCCGCACTGTGCGCCCGGATGGCACTAGCGACATTAGAACGGCTCCGAGGGGCAATTCTCTCCCTCTTTGGTCCTCTCGCCCTCACAGGCCGTCTCGTGGGTTTCGGCGCTCTTGGCTGCCGCTCCCACCGAGTATCTGGCCGAGTCCACCCACCCGCACCGCTCGCAGCCAGCCCGGTAGGTGACACTGGCGTCGACAATGTCGATAGTGCTGTGCTCGCCGACAAGTACCCTGACTATGCGGTTCCCGCTACCGGAGCGGTCCCTGGCCATTAGACCGACCCCCGGCCTCTAGGAACCTGCGCGCATCCCGACAGTCTCGGCACCACTAGCCCTCCATCTCTTGACGGCTTTCTGCGACAATCAAAAGACGATTCCAGAAAGTACCCGATCTCGGCAGCTACTAGTTCCGAGAGGACAGTCACGTCCGGTCTGTAGGTAGGCAACAGCGTATGCCGTCATTTCAGCAGTCTGGTGGCGAAAAGGACGCTGGTGTCGAGTGATCCCATGACCGAGTCAGATTCTGTACCCGCGCTTCGCGTGTCAGCCGAATAATTTCCTTCCAAGGCACGCCCCGCTTTTCAGAGGGAACCTCTACCACCCCGGCAAAGTCGGCTAATTCACGCATCCTAGCGAGGGTAGTGCAGCATGGCACTCTTCCAAGGGTCCTTACCGAGACGAGGCGAACTCGGCTCGGATTTGGGGGCCGTGCTGGTTGAGGGTGGGGAGGGAGGGGGCGGCGTTGGGGGTGATTTCGTCCCAGTCGGCGGTGGTGGCGGGGGCGGGCAGTTCGACGGTGCCACCATCGTGGGTGACGGTGATCCGGTTTAGCTGGGGATGGGATGACAGCCCGGCCACGTCGTTGACTGTGCCGAAGGCCATGCGGCTGTCGGTGAGCTTGTGGCGGAGCTCTTCGGTGCTCAGGCGGGCAAAGACTTCGGCTACCGCGTCGTCGGTCCCCGCCCGGTTCGTGACTCGGGCCTTGTTGGTGGCGAAGCGGGGGTCGTGGGCCAACTCAGGCTTGTCAAGCACTGTCTCGCACAGCGTGACCCACTCTCGGTCGGACTGCACGGCGATTAGCAAGATGGTGCCGTCGGCGGTTGTGAAGCCGCCGTAGGGGGCGATGGACGGGTGGGCCAGGCCCACTCGCTCAGGGCCCTTGCCGAGGTAGTCGTGGTGCAGCAGGGGGACGGTCATCCACTCGGCCATGGTGGAGAACAGCGAGACCTCGACAGCGGCGCCCTCGCCGGTGCGGGCTTGGCGGACCAGTGCCTGGCTGATGGCTCGGGCGGCGGCCTCTCCGGTGGCGATGTCGGCTACCGATACCCCGATTCGGCCGAGTGGGCCGGGCGCACCGGACACTGAGACCAAACCGCTCTCGGCTTGCACCAGCAGGTCGTAGGCTTTCATCTGGGCATAGGGCCCGGTAGGGCCGTAGCCCGAGATGTCGCAGGTGACCAGGCGGGGATGCTCCTTGCGAAGGGATTCTGAGCCGAATCCCAGTCGGTTTGCCGCACCCACGGCCAGGTTCTGGATGCAGACGTCGGCCCGCTCGATCATCCGCCCCAGCAGCGCTTGATCCTCAGCGTCTTTGAGGTCGAGGACGATCGACTCCTTGCCTCGATTCAGCCAGGCGAAATAGCTGGACAATCCATCGGCGGCCGCGTCGTAGCCCCGGGAGAAGTCGCCTTCGGCCCGTTCGACCTTGATCACTCGGGCCCCGGCATCGGCCAGCCGGCAAGAAGCCAATGGCCCTGCCACTGCTTGTTCGACGGAGACCACGAGCACGCCATCGAGTGGCTTTGCCGAGCTCACGCCAGCAACGTACCCCGCTGTTGGCCTGAGCGGCACACCACTAGGCTCCGGCCATGACCCCTCAGGAGATCTTGGATCTGGCCCGTGAGCATGCCGCCGCGGAGGCGGAGAACGACGCCGAGCGAACGTTGGCCACGTTGGTGGACGAACCGACTTACGAGTTCTGGCCGATGGGCAAGGGATTCACCGGCGGGGATCTGGCCCGGACGTTCTACCTGGAGCAGTATCCGGAATTCGCCCAGCGGGTGACCGGCTACGGGGTGCTGGGGGAGTGGACCAACGACCAATGCGCCATCCAGGAGTACTGGATCGAGTTGGACGGGAAGACCCGCCACATGGTCATGTCCATGATGCCCGCATCGGGCGACCTGCTGGACGGGGAGAAACTGTACTGCGACGACGCATTCGTGGAGGCTTTGCTCGGACCCCTCTGCGTACACCTGAAGCCGCTCTAGGTCAACAGGTGTTTCTGCACCTTGCCGAGGGCGTTGCGGGGGAGGTCGTCTACGAGGTGAAGGAGGCGGGGGTGTTTGAAGGGGGCGCACACTCCTTCTAGATGGGTTCGCAGGTCATCCAGCACCGGGGTATTGCCAGGGGCGGGAACCACCCAGGCGGTGACCAGTTCGCCCCACTCCTCGTCGGAGGTGCCGGTGATGGCTACATCGTCGACGCCGGAGTGGGAGCGCAGGGCGTCTTCCACTTCGCGGGGATAGACGTTGAGTCCGCCGGTGATAACCAGCTCCTTGGCCCGGCCCCGCAGTCGCAGGTAGCCCGCCTCGTCGAACTCGCCTAGGTCGCCGGTGCGGAACCAGCCGTCTTCGTCGAATGCCTCCTCGGTGGCCTCGGGCTGGCGCCAATAGCCGGCAAACACGTTCGGTCCCTTCACGAGCACCTCGCCGGAATCGGAGGCGAGCCGTAATTCCACACCAGGCAGGGGGAACCCCACAGTGCCGGCTCGTCGCTCGTCATCATGGGGGTTGGACACCAGCATGATGGTCTCGGTCATGCCGTAGCGCTCGAGCACCCGTATGCCGGCTGCTTCCCCGAGTCTGCGGTGCAGGTCGGCGGGCATGGGAGCAGAGCCGGCCACACACAGCCGAAGTCGGGAGAGCTCCCCGGTCCTGTCGGACTGGGCCAGCCGGGTGTACATGGTGGGCACGCCGAAAAAGAGGGTGGCGTCGTGGGCTTGGGCCGCGTCCAGGACCGCGTCGGGGGAGAACCCGTCGAGCAGTACCGCGGAGGCTCCGGTCAACAGCGTGCCGTGCAGCCCCACGCCCAGCCCGTGCATGTGGAACAAGGGCAGGGCCAGCACCAGTCGGTCGTCGGGCGTCCACCGCCAAGCAATGCGGACCGATTCGGCACCCGCCAACAGGTTTCCGTGGGTCAACACCGCTCCTTTGGGCACACCGGTGGTGCCCGAGGTGTAACCCAGCAGCGCGGGGTCGCGGCTGTCCATCTGGTCCAGGCTGGGGGCTGTGGCGTCGTCAAGGGCGAGCCTGGAGGAGACCACGGTCATCTCGGGGGCCAGCTCGGCCAGCCATCGAACCCATTCAGGCTTGTCCACCACCGCAGCTCGGGGTTCGGCGTCGCCGACGATATGGGCCAGTTCGGCCTTCTGGTAGGCCCCGTTGACCGGTACCACGATGAGCCCCAACCGCAGAGCAGCCACGTGGGCCACCACCAAGTCCACCGAGGCTGCGGCAGAGAGGATGATCCGGTCGCCCTTGCGCAGGCCGGCACCAAAAAGCCGTCCAGCGGCGGCCTTCGTGCGCCGGGCCAAATCGCCCCTTGTGACCCATCCACTGCTGGCGTCCCATAGCGTCGGCTTGGTTGGCTGCATAGCCCAGCGATTGCTCCATGCTGCGGGCAGGCTGACCTCGGCGGTCAGGTCCACCGAATCAGGATCTACCCCAGAAGGAAAGTGAACAGCATCGGCTCTGGCGGTTGTCACAACTCCCGATAATGTCACTCCCCGTGCCCTTGAATCTGGCCACCGCCTGGGAAGCAGCCGCGGAAACTGTGCCCGACGCTGATGCGGTGGTGTGTCATCCGGTCAGCCGGACGTGGCGGGAGTTTGAGGATCGGGCTGCTCGGTTGGCGGCTGCGCTGGGGGAGTTCGGCATTGGCGCGGGCGACAACGCGGGGCTCTACCTCTACAACGGCAATCCCTATAGCGAGGTCACCTTCGGGGCGTTCAAGGCCCGGGCGGCTCCTTGTAACGTGAACTACCGCTATCTGGCCGGTGAGCTGCGCCATCTGTTGGATGATGCCGATGCCAAGGCGGTGTTCTTCTCCCCCGAGTTGGCCGACCGGGTGGACGAGGCCAGGGCCGACCTGCCCTTACTGCGGGCTGCCATCTGCGTGAACGAGCCAGGCGATGATGTGCCCGACTGGGCGCTGGATTACGAGACCCTCATTGCCGAACACGACCCGGCACCACCCATCGAACGCAGCCCCGACGACTTGTGGATGCTGTACACCGGGGGAACCACGGGCAAGCCCAAAGGGGTCATGTGGCCCCACGGATCGCTGGTCGGCACCATGGTCGCACCGTTTCGAGCGCTGGGCCTGCCTCTCCCTGAGACCGTTGATCTGGTGAAGTCCAACATCGCGGCCATCTACGACAGCGGGAGAGTGTCACGCCAGTTGGCCGCGTCGCCGCTCATGCACGGCACGGCCAGCATTGTGGCGCTGTCAACCTTTACTCAGGGCGGGGCTGTCATCACCATGTCGGAGCGCAGCTTCGACGCCGACGCGCTGTGGCGCTGCGTGGAGCGGGATCGGGCCACCGTGCTCACCATCGTGGGCGACGCCTTCGGCCAGCCCATGGCCGACGCCCTGGACGCAGCCGCCGACCGAGGCGAGCCCTATGACCTGTCGTCGGTGTTCATGGTCATGTCGTCGGGCGTGATTTGGAGCCAGCCGGCGAAAGAGGCCCTACTGGTGCACAAGAACATGAAGCTGGTCGACTCGCTCGGATCCAGCGAGGGCACCGGCACCGGCATGAGGATCAGCGACCGCAGGGGCGGCTCGGCCACCGCACGTTTCACCCTGGGGGAGAACGCCGCGGTGTTCGACGAGGACGGCGAGCCGGTGGAGCCCGGCTCGGGCGAGCAGGGCATGGTGGCGGTGGGCGGCCCCATCCCCATCGGCTACTACAAGGATCCGGAGAAGACGGCGGCCACTTTCCGCACCATTGGCGGTCGGCGCTGGTCGGTTCCGGGCGATTGGGCCACCGTCGAGGCCGACGGCACCATCACGCTGCTGGGTCGGGGATCAGCCTGCATCAACAGTGCGGGGGAGAAGATCTATCCCGAAGAGGTAGAGGAGGCGGTCAAAGTCCACCCCGCAGTGGCCGACTGCCTGGTGGTGGGGGTGCCCGACCCAAAGTGGGGCGAGGCGGTGACCGCGGTGGCTCAGGTGGACGGCGATGCCACCGACGACGAGATCATCGCCGATGCCCGCACCCGTCTGGCCACCTACAAGCTCCCCAAGGCGATTGTTCGCACCGATGCCGTCCAACGGGGGGCCAATGGCAAGCCCGACTACCAGTGGGCCAAACAGACTGCGCTCGACTCCCTGTCCCGGTAAGCGCCGATCTGAAAGCATGGTGCCATGAGCATCAAAGTGACTGCGCTGCCGGCGGCTTTGGGGGCCACGGTGGAGGGGCTGGATGCCGATCATTTGGATGACGGTGTCGCGGCAGATCTGCGGGAGGCGTTCTGGGCCAACAAAGTGCTGTTCTTTCCCCGGATTCATCTGACCGACGAGCAACATGTGGCACTGGGCTCGCTGTTCGGCGATCTGGAAGCAGTGAGCAACGACGACACCGACCACCGCGACCATGTGACGGTGGACGACGAGGGCAAGATCTTGGTGCTGGACAGCTCCAACGCCTATTCGCGGGCCAATTTCTGGCACACCGACGTAACTTTCGCCCGCCAGCCCCCGCTGGGGTCACTGCTGTCGATGAAGGAGTCCCCGCCCTCTGGCGGCGACACCATGTGGGTCAACACCCAGGCGGCCTACGAGGGGCTTTCCGATCCCATCAAGGCGGCCATCGAGGGGATCACCGCCCGCCACGGCCGGGCCGGGCTCACAGAATTCACCGACCACCCAGCGGTTACCGCTCACCCCGAGACCGGCAATCGGATCCTGTTCGTGAACCGGGGATGGACGTCGTCGCTCAATGGGATGAGCCATCTGGAGAGCAGAAGCTTGCTCACCCTTTTGTGCGACCACATGGAACGGCCCGAGTACACCGTGAGGTGGCGGTGGAGCGACGGCGACGCCGCGCTGTGGGACAACCGCTGCACCATGCACTACGCCATCGACGACTACGGCTCCGACCACCGCCGAATCCACCGGGTCACCATCTACGACCCGTCCGGCGCCGGCCCGGTTGCCGCTGCTCCCAGGGGCTAGATCTCCAACAGCGCCTGTTCGACCACCTCGGTGAGGGCGGGGTGGATGTAGAGCTGGCCTCGGGCCATCTCGTCGACGGTGAGGTCGAACTGCATTCCCTGGATGAGCTGCTGGATGAGGGTGGGGGCTTGGGGGCCGATTATGTGGGCGCCGAGCAACAGTCGGGTCTCGGGATCGGCCAGCACCTTGGCAAAGCTGGTGGTGTCCTCCATGGCCCAGCCGTAAGCGGTGTCTCGATAGGGGCGGACTGCTTTCAGATAGGGCCGCCCTTCGACCCGCAGGGCCTGCTCGGTGGCCCCGACCGCGGCCACCTGGGGGTAGGCGAACACCGCATGGGGGATGCCGGAGTGATCGGGCACCCGCAAGTCGTCGGGGTGGGCGATGTTGTGGGCTATCACCCGGGTGTCCTCGTTGGCAGTGTGCTTGAGCTGGGCGGCGTGGCAGATGTCGCCCAGCGCCCACACTCCATCGACGCCGGTGCGCAGATACTGGTCCGTCACCACGTATCCGTCGTCGTCGAGCTCCACTCCTGAACGGGTTACGCCCAGCTGCTCGCCGTTGGGCACCCGGCCGGTGGCCACCAGCAGCACATCGCCGGTCACATCCCGGGCCTCGGTGCAAACGGTGATCTGCGGCCCCGCCTGAGTCACGTCAACGATGGGAGATCCCAGCGCGCAGTCAATGCGCTTCGACACTACTTCGGTAAACGCGGCCGAAACGTCCTCGTCCTCGGCCCGCAGCAGCCGCTCGGAGCGGTTCACGATAGTCACCGAGGTCCCCATGGCATCGAACACATGGCCCAATTCGGCGGCGATGTAGCCCCCGCCCAAGATCACCATACGATCGGGGAGCGTTTCCAGGCGCATGACGGTGTCGGAGGTGTGGAATGGCACGTCGTCCAATCCTGGAATCGGCGGGATGAAGGGCCGGGCTCCGGCGGCCACCACTATGTGATTGCCGGTGAGCTGCTGCCCGTTCACCTCCAGCACCTTGTGGCCGACAAATCGGGCATCGCCGTTGAAGACGGTCACGTAGTCGAGGCTGTGGCGGTAGTCCTCTCCGCCTTGGGCAATGGGATCGATGCGCCCGAACACCCGGCCCACGATCTCGGGCCAGCGCACTCCGTCCAGCGAGGTGTCCACTCCGAGATGCCCGGTATGTCCCGCTTGGTGGGCCATGTCGGCGGCGTACACGAACATCTTCGACGGAATGCAGCCCCGGTTGAGGCAGGTGCCGCCGAACACGTCCCGCTCGATCAGCGCCACCCGCCAGTGGTCGAAATCGGGGGTCAGCACGCTGTTTCCCGACCCGGTGCCCACCACTACTAGGTCGAAGTGCTCGGGTGATTCAGGCATAGACGAGATCAGCCGGCCTGTGGTGGCCCTTTGGCGGTTTGGTCCTCGTCGATGAGCTGGGCCCGGCGGCTGGGATTGCGACCCTTTTGGATGTCCTCGTGGCGCTGCATGATGGCCGGCGCGTACACGTAGTCGGTCCAGATGTAGAACTGTTTGTCGAGCACGGCGTGGTATACCAACTCGGCCACCTCGGGGGGTTTCACCGCGTCCTCATAGATGGCCATCATCATCTGGATCCGCTCCTCGTCCTCGGAGGTGGGATCGGGCGGGATTATTGGGGAGCGCAGCGTCTCGGGGCGGTTGCGCTCGGAGTTGATGATGTTGGTATGCACCAGCCCAGGACACAGCACCGACACCCCAATGGTGGAGCCCCGGTCTTGCAGCTCGTTGTAGAGCGTCTCGGAGATGGTCACCACCGCATGCTTGGAGGCGTTGTAGGGGCCGATGTTGGGGTACGAGGTATGGCCGGCGACCGAGCCGGTGTTCACTATGTGGCCGTCGCCGTGCTCCAACAAGTGGGGCAAGAACACCCGGATGCCGTGGATCACGCCCCACAGGTTCACCCCGAGGATCCACTCCCAGTCGGCGGTGGTGAGCTCGTCCATCAGGCCGCCGCTGCCCACGCCGGCGTTGTTGCACACCACATTGACCTGTCCGAACCGGGAGAAGGCCGCTTCAGCCAGCTCGTCCATGTCCCGCTCCGAGCTCACGTCGGTGAGCACGCCCACTGCGTCGATGCCGGCGCCGTTCAATTCGGCCACCGCAGTGTCCATGGCTGGCCCCTCCACGTCAGCGATCATGATGCGGGCCCCGGCCGCGCCGAATCGATCGGCCATGGCCCGGCCCATCCCGCTGGCCCCGCCGGTGATGACTGCTGATTTGCCCTCAAATGCGTCCATGAGCCGACGCTACCGCTTGCCTGCTGGCCGAGCCGATGTCGGCGGTGATGAAACCAGGACTACTAGGGTTCCCGCCGTGAGCAAGGTAATCGCCGTAGTTATGTACCCGCTGGCCATGGATGAGGCAGAACTCGATGACCTCCACGGCCGGTTTCCAGGGGTGCAGTTCCACAACATCGCCTACTTCGAACCCCACGGGCTGCGGGATGCCAAAGCCAAGGGGCGAGTAACCGACGAGTTGCTGGCTACCGCGCCGCCCCTATCGGATTCGGAGCGGGCGGTGATCGCCGACGCCGATGTGCTGATGGCCCTCGACCTGCCCTCGGGAATACGTGAGTGGGCGCCCAGGCTGCGTTGGGTGCAGGCCATCGGGGCGGGCATCGGCCAGCTGGAGCCGGCCAGGCTCAAGGCCAAGGGCATCGCGTTGACCAATGCGGCTGGCGTGGCCTCCACCCCTATTGCCGAGTTCGTGATCGGCCGGCTACTGGAAGTGTGGAAGGACATCAGGGTGCTGGAGCGTCAGCAGCGCGGCCACATCTGGCAGATGCACCAGGGGCTTTTGGCGAAAGGGAAGACCGTGGGAATCGTCGGCTTGGGCGCCATCGGCCGGGATGTGGCCCGCCGGGCCAAGGCATTTGAGATGACCGTGCTGGCCAACCGCCGCTCGGCCCAGCCCGGCGATACCGACCCCGATGCCGACGAGCTCTTCGGTCCCGACGGGCTGGACGAGATGCTGGCCCGCAGCGACGCGGTGGTGCTGTGCGCCCCCCATACTCCCGAGACCATCGACCTGTTCGACGCCCAGCGCCTGGGACGGCTCAAGCCGGGGGCGGTGCTGGCAAATGTGGGCCGGGGATCGATGATTGACGAGGGCGCGCTGGTGGCCTCGCTGGAGTCGGGTCACTTGGGGGCTGCGGTGCTGGATGTGACCCGCGAGGAGCCGCTCCCCGCCGACAGCCCTTTGTGGGATGCGCCCAACATGTACTTGTCGCCTCACTGCTCCACAGCCCGCGAGGGCTACAACGAGGCCCTGATGGAGCTGTTCTGCGACAATCTGGAGCGCTTTCTGGCCGGATCGCCGCTTCGCAACGTGGTAGACCCCGATCGGGGCTACTGAGAACCATGACTGTTTAGGAGAAGACATGCCATCTGATGCCTACAACGCCGCATTGGCCGCGATGAAAGAGCGCATGGCAGAAGCCGCGGGCGCACCTCCGCCCGACCTCGCCACCACTAGGGCCGGTTTCGAGCAGGGCTACAGCTCGATGCCCATTCCCGACGAGGTGAGCTTTGAGCCGGTTGATGCCGGAGGGGTCGCCGCTGAGTGGGTGACACCGCCCGAAGTGGTAGGCAATCGGGCCATCGTGTATCTCCACGGCGGCGGCTATGTGGTGGGCAACCTGAACACCCACCGCCATGTGGTTAGCCGCTTGGCGCTGGGGGCCAAGGCCCGGCTTTTGAACGTGGACTACCGACTCGCCCCCGAGAATCCCTATCCGGCTGCGCTGGACGATGCCATGGCCGCGTGGCAATGGCACCTGGCCAACAAGGGAGAGGCAGCCCACACCGCCATTTCCGGCGACTCCGCCGGCGGCGGGCTGGCCATCGCGCTGTGCATGAGGCTGCGAGACGAGGGCTTGCCTCAGCCGGCCTGCGCCGCCCCCATTTCGCCGTGGACCGATCTGACCTTCTCCGGCGACTCAATGACTGAGCGGGCCGATCGAGATCCCCTGCTGGCGGGGGCCGACGCTCTGTCGGGCATGGTGATGGCCTACTCCGCCACCGTGGAAGCCACCCATCCCTACGTCTCCCCGGTGTTCGGCACCTTCGACAACCTGCCCCCCATGATGATCCAGGTGGGTACCGAGGAGGTGCTCTACGACGACAGCACTCGAGTGGTCAAGGCCATAGAGAACGCCAACGGCTCCGTCGAATTCCGCCCCTGGCAAGACATGATGCACGTCTGGCACCTGCTGGCCGGCGTCGCCCCCGAAGCCGAAGAGGGCATCGCAGAACTAGCGGCGTACATCGCGGAGCGGACTTAGCTGGCAGCTAGTTGCGCGCCCAGAGTGCGGAGCTGCTGGGTGCCGGCGCCCAGGCTGCACTCGATGTGCTTGTTCCACAGTGTGTAGCGGTGGAGGGGGTAGTCGACGCTCACACCCATGCCGCCGTGGACGTGCTGGGTGGCGTGGGCCACGTCGTGGGCCCAGTGGGAGGCGTACCACTTGGCTATGGGCAGCCGCAGCGAAGCGTCATTGCCCTGGGCCAGGTCATAGAGCACGGCGCAGGTACAGAGTCGCACTGCCTCCACGTGCATGAACTGGTCGGCCAGCCGCTGGGTGACCGCCTGGAAGGTGGCCACCGGGCGGCCGAACTGCTCCCTTACGGAGGTGTACTCGGCAGCCAAGCGCAGCGCTCGGTCGACCACCCCTACCTGGGTGGCGCACAAAAGGGCCACCGCCCGATCGGCCAGCCATTGAACCGACGCGCCGTCGGCGGCGCCCAGCGGCTCGCACGGGACGCCGTAGAAGCTCACCTGGTGGATGGGCTGAAGCCGGGTGGACATGCCCGCCACCTTGGTGACCCCGGGGTCGGACAGGTCCACCAGGAACAGCCCGGTGCCGCTGATGGTTCCGTTGTCGGTGCCGTCGTCGAGCCCGGCCACCACCACGATCTTGGACGACTCGGCGGCGAACTCCACCACCTCTTTGGTGCCTACCAGGTTGCCGTCCACCACCCGAGCCATCGGGTTGGCGATGTCGTCGTTCAGGTACTCCTGGAGGCCGACGGTCAACACGTTGGACCCCTCCGCGCAGCCGGGCAGTTCCCGCTGGCGCTGCTCATCGCTTCCAAAGGCGTCCACCGCCATTGCGGCCAGCATCCCGCTCCATAGCGGCACCGGGGCCACATGGCGCCCTTGGGCTTCCAGCACCTGGCCGACGGCGATCAGGTCCAAACCTCCTCCACCCACGTCCTCGCCCAGGCCGATGCCCACCAGCCCGGCCGCGGCCAGCTCACCGTAGAGATCCCGGTCGAACCACTCGTCGGCGGCCTCGATCTCCATGAGCCGCTCCATGTCAACACGGTCGCCCATGATCCGGTTGGCCAATTCGGCTACTGCCTCCTGCTCTTCGCTCAATGAGAAATCCATTGCTCGACCTCCTACATCCTGCTTGCTGTCTACTTCTCGCTGTTTCCGCGCCTACTTGCGGCGCTTCTCACGGGGCAGGCCGAGGCCGGCCATGCCGATGATGTCCCGCTGGATCTCGTTGGTTCCGCCGCCGAACGTCAGAATCCAGCAGCCCCGGTAGGACTCCTCCATCCGGCTGGAGAAATCAGCGTGGGGGGATCCCTTCTTGAGGTGCCCGGTGGCCCCCACCACCTCGGTGAGCCCGGAGTAGATGAGGTGCATGGACTCCGAGCCCCACACCTTGATGGTGGAGGCCAAAGCCGGGCTGACGTTGTTGCCCACGGTGGACTCGTAGGCCACTTTCCAGTTCAACAGATCGAGGAACTCCACCCGGGCCCGGCACTCGGCCAGCTTGACCTGCACCCACTCTTGGTCGATCACCCGGCGGCCGTCGGGCAGCTTGGCCTCTTTGGCCCACTCGACCGCCTGGCTCACCAGGTTGGCGATGCCCCCAGAGGCGCACAGCGACACCCGCTCGTGGTTGAGCTGGTTGGTGATGAGGCCCCAGCCCCCGTTCACCTCGCCCACCCGCAGCCAGTCGGGCACCCTCACGTTGTCGTAGAACGTGGACGTGGTGTGGGAGCCCCCCATAGTGATGAACGGCTGGATGTCGAATCCGGGGTCGTCGGCGGGGGCCAAGAACATGGTGATGCCCTTGTGGGCGGGAGCATCGGGGTCGGTGCGAGCCGCCAGCCACACGTAGTCGGCGTCGTAGGCCAGGCTGGTGAACTGCTTTTGGCCGTTGACGATCCACTCGTCGCCGTCGCGCACCGCCTTGGTCTTGAGCGCAGCCAGGTCGGTTCCCGCGGTGGGCTCGGAGTAGCCGATCGAAAAGTGCATCTCGCCAGCCAGGATCTTCTTCAAGAAGAAGTCCTTTTGGCGGTCGTTGCCGTACTCCCGGATGGTTGGGCCCACCGTGTTGATGGTGAGGAACGGAACCGGCACCTGGGCGGCCCAGGCCTCATTGAAGAAGATGTACTGCTCGATGGGGGTGAATCCCTTGCCGCCGTATTCCACAGGCCAGCCAACGCCCAGCCAGCCGTCGCTGCCGATCTGGCGGATCAGCGCCTTGTAGTCCTCGTTGGCCTCGGTCTCGGTGTGGCGGATCTTGGCCCGCATCTCGTCGGTCATGAGGTTGGAGAAGTAGGTCCGCAGCTTTTGCTGAAGCTCTAGCTGGTCATCGGTCAACTCGACGCGCATAGGCCTAGTGTGCCAGCCCCGGCCCGAGTCGGGCTATCCAGGACTGCCCAGGAGGCGGGTAGCCTCTCGGCCATGCTGGTGGTGGGACTCACCGGGGGGATTGGGGCAGGCAAGTCCACCGCCGCGGACCGGTTCGCCGAGTTGGGCGCGGCCGTAGTCGACGTCGACGCCATCGGGCGGGAGGTGCTGGCTCCCGGTGGTCGAGCCGAGCAGGGGGTGATAGACGCCTTCGGGCCGGGCATCTTGGACGACAGCGGCAGCATCGACCGGGCGAAGGTGGCCGCAGAGGTATTCGGCCGATCTGACCGGCTGGCCGCTCTGGAGGCAATCAGCCACCCGGCCATAAATGCCGAGCTGGACAGCCAGCTCCAAGCGTTGGCTGAAGGGGGACAGGAGGGGGTAGTTGTGTTGGACATGGCGGTGTTGGCTGAGAGCCGGCTCGGGCAGCTGGAGTCGGGGCGGGGCTACACCGTCGTGGTGGTGGTGGAAGCCCCTGAGGAGGTGCGCTTGCCCCGGCTTTTGGAGCGGGGCCTCACCGAGGATCAGGCCCGGGCCCGCATGGCCAGCCAGGCCACCGATGCCCAGCGCCGGGCTTTGGCCGACCATGTGATCGTCAACGACGGCAGCCCCGACCAGCTGGCCGCGGCTGTCAACCGGGTGTGGGCTGAGCTAGCTGGGGGCTAGGAGCGGGGGACTTCCTCCCAGGGCTGGCCCTTGAAGGGGTCGGGCTCTTTGGGCAGGCCCAGCACCCGCTCGCCGATGATGTTGCGCTGCACCTCGTTGGTGCCCCCGGCGATGGCCATGGCCGGGGCGCCGATCACGGCACTGGCCCATTCATCGGCGTCTTCGTCTAAGGCATTCCAGGCTTGGCCGGACGGTCCGACCAACTCGATGGCAATGTCGGAAGCACGGCGGCTCAAGATGGCCGCGTTCAGCTTGGCGATGGAGCCCTCCGGGCCGGGGGCCTTCCCCGATTCGGTGGCTTGGCGGATCCTCATGCCGATGAACTTCTGGATGCGCTCGCGGATGTAGAGGTCGGCAATTGCGTTGCGCACCACCGGGTCGCCGTCGCGGCCCTGCCGGCGGGCCTCATCGATGAGCCTGGCGCTGCCCATCGACCGGGACATGGCTCCGCTGCCCCCGGCTCCGATGGCCACCCGCTCGTACATGAGCATGGCCACGGCCACGTTCCAGCCGTTGCCCTCGCCCCCGACCAGGCAGTCGTGGCCCACCCCGACGTCGGTCAAATAGATCTCATTGAAGTGAGAGCTCCCGTTGATCTGGCGCAGCGGCCGGATGTCCACGCCGGGCAGCGACAGATCGACGATGAACATGGACAGCCCCCGGTGCTTGGGCTGGGCCGGGTCGGTGCGGGCCACGCACAGGCCGTACTCGCAGTACTGGGCGCCCGATGTCCACACCTTCTGGCCGTTCAGCACCCACTGGTCGCCGTCGCGGATCGCTCTGGTGGCCAGTGAGGCCACATCGGAGCCGGCACCGGGCTCGGAGAACATCTGGCACCAGAGCTCATCGCAGCGGATGATCCGGGCCTGGTGCCGGTCCTTTTGCTCGCCGGTGCCGAAGTCGTTCATCACCGGCAGGCACATCCCGTGGGAGATGGCCGCGGGCACCAGCGGTACCTGGTATTGGGACAGCTCCTGGTTGAACACCTCGAGGTAGCTCTTGTCGAGCCCCTGCCCGCCGTACTCCACCGGATAGGTGATGCCCCCCAGCCCGGCGTCGGCCAGCGCCTGGTGGAATCGGCGGCACTCGGCGACCAGCGATTCCTCGGTCCACTCCACCGGTGGCTGGCTGCGGGGCACGGCATTGGCCTTGAGGAACTCCTTGGCCCGTACTTGGAAGTCCTCGTGGGTGATGGTCATGTCCAGAGACTATGAAAGAGCGGGAGGGCCGACCTAGGCGGCAGGGCGGACGGCCTCGGCGGGGTCCATGCGAGAAGCTCGCCATGAGGGGTACATCCCGGCCACCAGCCCTACTCCCACGGTTACCGCCAGCCCGATGGCGATGAACGAGACCTCGATAGTGAAGGGCCAGTTCAGCACTTGGATGACCACAGCTACCACAGCCAACCCAAGGACGATTCCCATAATCCCGCCGAACCAGGTCAACAGCACCGACTCGATGAGGAATTGTGCGGCAATATGGGTCCTCTTGGCCCCCAGGGCTCGGCGCACCCCTATTTCGCCCCGACGCTCCAGCACCGAAATCAGCATGATGTTGCCCACTCCGATGGCCCCCACCACGATGATGACCACCACCAGCAGGCTGAGCAGCGATTGGAAATTCTCGCTGATGATCTCTCGGGCCTCTAGGTCGAGCGACGACACCGCCACCTCGCCGGGGGCCTCGGGGTTGGCCTGGCGGGGGAGTAGCTCCCGGACCTGCTCGATCACGTCCAGATCAGCCTGCACCCAGATGCGCTCGGGGTTGTCGTCGGCGTCGTAGAGGTCTTCGGCTACGGAGAATCCAATGAGCGCGGCCCGGTTCAAGGTCAGCCCCTGGCTGATGGTGAACGGTTGAAGGACGCCAATCACCGCGAATTCGTGGCCGGAGATGTGGACGGTTGGGTTGGCGTAGAGCTGGTCGAAGCCCAGAACTTCGGCGGTGTCGGATCCGAGGACCACGGCGGGGACTTGCACCGTGGCTGCATCATGGAATCGGCCGTGGGCAATTCCGCCCCGCAGCGGGATGAGAAGGTCCAAATCGTCTTCTTCTACGGCGAACAGCCGGATGCCCCCCGTCTCTACTTCGGGTATGTAGTCGGTTTTGCGCACGGTGGCCGGGACCCGGCGAATGGAGGCCACCACATCCACCAGATCCCGCATGTGGGTGTCGATGGCCGCGGCGGCTCCCGGCAGCAGATCGGGGTCGTCGGCAAAGGAGGTGCCGGGGGTCAGCTCCAATACGTCGATGCCCTGTTCCAGCAGATCGCGCTGGGCGTCGGCTTCACCAGAATTGATGATGCCCACCAGTGCGATGAGAGAGGCCACGCCGATGGCGATGCCGATGGCGGCCATGGCGGTTCGGCCTTTGCGAGTTCGCAGCCCCAGCGTGCCCAGCGACAGGGAATCGCGGATTCGCAGCTTGCTGCGAGAAGAGCCCGACGGGCCGTCGCGGATTCGCCGCTTTCTGCTAGCCATCTCAGGCTTTCGCCGAATCGTCGCCGCTGGCCCCGGGGTTGGGCTGATGTTCTCCCGAATCGTGGCTGATGAGGCCGTCGAGAATGGCCACCGACCGGGGCATCCGGTCGGCCAAATCCCGATCGTGGGTGATGATCACGATGGTGGAACCGGCCCGGTTCAGCTCCAAGAACAGCTCCACGATCTCCTCAGTGTTCTGCGAATCGAGGTTGCCGGTGGGCTCATCAGCCAGCACGATGGCCGGGTCGCCCACCAACGCTCGGGCGATGGCCACCCGTTGGCGTTCACCTCCGGAGAGCTTGCCGGGCCGCTGTTTCATTCGGTGGCCAAGTCCGACTCGTTCCAGCACCTCGCGGGCCATCTGTCTCCTCCAGCGGAGACTGAATCCCTGGTAGAGGTTGCCGGTGGCCACGTTGTCGAGGGCAGACAGCCCCTCCAACAGGTGGAACTGCTGGAATACGAACCCGATGCGGTGGCCCCGCACCCCGGCCACCTCGCGGTCGGCCAGGTCGGAGAGCCTTTGACCGTCCACCACCACCTCGCCGGAACTGGGGCGGTCCAGTGCCCCCATGATGTTCAACATGGTGCTCTTGCCCGACCCCGAGGGGCCGACCACTGCCACCAGCTCGCCCGCCCGAATGGTGACGTCGACGCCGTCCAATGCCCGGACCGGCGGCGAGCCCGGATAGTGCTTCGCCACCTGGTGTAGCTCCAGCACTTTCCGGGGCTCAATCGTCATCAGGACTCGCCTCTAGTTGCTGTACGGCTCGGGGCCGTACCGGCATTAGGGGATGCGCACCAGGTCGCCCGCTTCGAGGTCGCCGTCGGTGATCTCGACAAAGGCATCAACGAAGGTTCCCACCTCAACCGGCACCAAGGTCGTCGACCCGTCGACAACCACCTCCACGGCGAAGCCGCCGTTGACCGTGGCGATCAGCGCCGATGCGGGCACCACCAAGGCATCCGGGGTTACCTCCTTGGTGATGGTCCACTTGACTGGAGCAGCATCGAAGCGGGCAGAAGCCTCCTCGTCCAGCAAAATGATGATGACCTCGATGGTGGGATCAGCCAGCCCGCCAGTCTGCGCGTTGGGCAGCCGCTTGGCCACCCTGGCCACCTCTGAAACAACGCCCGGGCTGACCCGGCCGTCGGGCAGCTCGACTTGCACGTCGTCCAGCTCGTTCACGATCTCGGCATCGCCGGGGTCGATATTGCTGACAATTTCCTGATACTGGCCGGTGATGGAGAAGGCGGCCGCCTGGGGCCCCAACTGCTGGCCTACCGCGACGTTCACCGACGAGATGCGGAAGGGCTCTTCGATGAACACCACGAAGCCCATGTCGATTATGCCGGTCTCATCCACCCCCAAGCGGTTCTGCCACTCCTGCACCACATCCTCGGTGACCGGGGTGAAGTTCTCGTTGACGGTCATCTCCTCCCAGCCGGGAATCTCCATGTCGGCCAGCGCCTGCTCGAGCTGCACCACATCGGGACCGTCTTCCATTTGGCTCTGGAAGGGCCGATACATGGGGCGCTCTCCCCGCAAGAGCACGACCGGATAGCTGTTCACCTCGAAGAGCGTGGCACCCACATCGAGCACTTCGCCCTCTTCGGGCAAGAGTCCGGTGACGATCCCCGAGGTGTTGGTGTACAGCGGTTCGGGATCGCCGAATCCCAGCGTGCCGTTGAACTCCTCGGTGTCGATCAGGTCGCGCCGCACCACTTCGGCGGTGTTCAGCTCTTCGGTGTCGCGCAGGATCCTCTCGGCGGCCGAATAAGAGGCCGAAGGCATAGTCACGCCGTCGTTTCTCGGCGCGGGGACCTGGGTGCTGGTGGCGCTCTCGGTGCTGGTGGCGCCCTGGGTGGCTGGTGCGGCGGTCGGCGCCGATGGGGTGGGGGTTTCGGGAGCCGGAGCGGCGGCTTGGTTGGGCTCCGCTCCCCCAATCACCGGCAAGCACACTCTCAACTCCGCTTGGATCTCGGAGGTTGCGCCGGAGCCATCGCCCTGTCCGGGGAAGCCGGTGTTGGGATATTGGTTGAAGTCGGGATCGGGGAAGTCGTCCACTCCCTGGTCGCGCATGCACTGGGAGAAGGCCAGCGCGTTCTCCTCCCGCTCCACCTGCTGGGCGTTGGTGTCCTGCTGGGGGGCCAAGGCGATGAGCTCGCTGAAAACGCTGGCGCAGGCCTGGAGGGCCGAGGCCAAGCCCGGCTGGGTGAAGCTCACACCGGCCTCCTGCATGGCTCTAAGGAACGAGGCCTGGTCGAAGATCTGGGAGCTGTCGATATCGGGGAAGTCGGGGAACCCTTCGTCGCGGATGCAACGGGAGAAGTCCACGAATGCCTCGTCGCGCAGTCTCAGCAGCTCTTCTTCGGACAACTCGGTTTCGGTCTCGGTGTCGGCCTGGGCGGGAACTAGCGCTTCCATCGGTTCGCCCGGCTGCGCTTCAGCCGGGGTCGGCGCAGGAGTCGGCGCGGCCGGAGGATTGGCCACGTTCTCCAGGGCCTCGAACAAACCGTCGGGCAATACCTCGCTCAGGTCGGTGGTGACGACGCTATCGGAGTCGCTGCCCGGTGCGGTTCCGCATGCACCGGCTGCCAAGGCCAGAGCCACCAAGGCGCTGAAGATCCATCGGATTTGTCTTGGGTGCTTCATCATATGTCCAGTTCAAATAGGCGACGGGCATTGCCCCCGGCTATCGCGACCTTGTCCTCGTCGGACAGGTCGGAGTCCAAGAATTGGCCCAGTATGTGGCTGATGCGCTGACCTAGCGGCCAGGAATAGAGATCGGTGCCGTAGACATAGCGGTGGGCGCCGTGTTGGCGCACATGGTTGGCGATAAAGTCGAAATTGTACGAAAGGCTGCAATCGAACACAAGATTGGGGTAGGTGGCGGCCAGGTGGCCGCAGTGCTTGGTTCCCTCATGGGTGGAGTAGCCGTCGAGCACCAGCATGGTGAGATCGGGGTGGCGGGAGGCGAGCTGTCCCACCTTCCATAGCGACTCCTCCGCGGTCTCGTCCAGCGCGTGGATCACCGGCAGCAGGCCCAGTTCGCCCATGGCGCCCACATAGGTCGTCACCCAGTGATTGTCGATGCTCACCCCTTGGAAACGGGTGTGAAAGCTCATACCGGCCAAGCCCAGCGGCCCTGCGGCCCGCTCCAGCTCGGCCAGGCTGACCTCCCCGTCGCGGGGCTCCACGATGCCGATGGCCACCGGGAAACGATCAGGGGTGGCGTCGCGGTAGGCGGCAATCTGATCGTTCACCGCCTGGGTGTCGGTGTGGCCGTTGGGCCGCAGGTAGCCGTGGCCGGGGATCACCGCGGCCTGGTCGATGCCGCCGGCGTCCATGATCTCGATGCGTTTGGCCAGCTCCAGCGCGGCATAGGCCTTGGGATCGGGGGCCTCTTCGGGAGGCAGGCCCAGTGCGCCAGAGGCGTCGCCCACGTGGTGGTGAACGTCGAAAACCGAAATGCCCGATGTGCTCCCCATGCTTATCTCCGCTTGAAGACTGGCTTCCGCTTCTCACTGAAAGCCCGCGGGCCCTCTTTGGCGTCATCGCTCTGGAATACCTTCCAGCCGTATTCGAACTCGTGGGCCAGGGCTTCCTCTTCAGTCATGCCATCGGTTTCGTGCAGGGTGCGCAGAATGGCCTCCACGGCCAGCGGACCGTTCTCGCAGATGGTGGCGGCGATCTCCTTGGCCTTGGCCAGGGCTTGGCCGTCGGGGACCACATGGCCGATGAGGCCGATGTCCCTGGCCTCGGCCGCGGTGATGTGCTTGCCGGTAAGCAGGATCTCGGCGGCGACGGTGTAGGGGATCTGACGACGCAGCCGCACCGCGGAGCCGCCCATTGGGTACAGGGACCAGCGGGCTTCCGACACCCCGAATCGGGCGCTCTCCCCGGCCACCCGGATGTCCATGGCCTGGAGTATCTCTGTGCCCCCGGCGATGGCTACGCCTTCCACTGCGGCGATGATCGGCTTAGTGGGCCGGTAGCTACGCAGCAGCGCCTTCCAGTGGAGCTCGGGGTCGGCAGCCTGGCGGGCGGCCAGGTCTATCTCGGGGTCGGAGTTGCCTGTATCACCGCTCATGGCCTTCAAATCGGCACCCGAGCTGAAGTTGCCACCGGCCCCGGTGACGATGATGCAGCGGATGTCGTCGTTGTTGTCCGCCTCCTCGTAGGCGTCCAGCATCCGCACCATCATCGCCCCCGACAGGGCGTTGTACCGCTCGGGGCGGTTCATGGTGATGATGATCGAGTGGCTGTCTCGTTCCACGATGGCATCGGGCACCGGTTGGTCTCCTTTGTTCAAGGCCGCGTCTTTGTCAGCCCCCGAAAAGCTAGTGGGCCGGTGGCTACCGGGGCGAAACGGCTCTGGGTCTAGGAGCCGGGTTCTTGGAAGTCCTCGATGGGCGGGCAGGCGCAGAAAACATTCTTGTCGCCGTGGGCGCCGTCTATGCGCCCGACCGGAGGCCAGTACTTGCGGTCGCGGAACCCGGGCATACCGAAGAGGGCCTGCTCCCGGGAATACGGGCGGTCCCAATTCTCCTCGGTTATGGCATCGGCGGTGTGAGGGGCGCGTCGCAGCGGGCTGTCCTCGATTGAAATCAGCCCGTCGGCCACTTGGTCGATCTCGGCCCGGATGGCCGACATGGCCGCTACGAACCGGTCAAGCTCGACCTTGGACTCCGACTCGGTGGGCTCGACCATCAGCGTGCCCGCCACGGGGAACGACACGGTGGGGGCGTGGAAGCCGAAGTCGATGAGCCGCTTGGCCACGTCGTCAACCGTGACCCCGGTCTGGGCGTGCAAGGGGCGCAGGTCGATAATGCACTCGTGGGCCACCAGTCCGTTCTCGCCGGTGTAGAGGACCGGGAACATCCCGTCGAGGTGCTTGGCCAGGTAGTTGGCGCTGAGCAGAGCCACTCCGGTGGCCTCGGTCAGCCCCTCGCCGCCCATGGCGGTGATGTAGGCCCAGGAAATAGGCAGAATGCCCGCCGAGCCCCATGGGGCGGCCGACACCGCTCCCACCCCGGAGGGCGGGCCGGCTTCGGGCACCACGGGGTGGTTGGGCAGGTGCGGGGCCAGATGGGCTCCCACCGCCACCGGGCCTACCCCCGGTCCGCCCCCGCCATGGGGGATGCAAAACGTCTTGTGCAAATTGAGGTGCGACACGTCAGCACCGAATTGGCCGGGTTGGGCCACCCCCACCAGAGCGTTGAGATTGGCCCCGTCCAGGTAAACCTGCCCGCCGTAGGCGTGGACCAGGTCGCACACCTCGGTCACGGTGGCTTCGTACACGCCGTGGGTGGAGGGGTAGGTGATCATCAGCGCGCTGAGCTGGTCGTCGTGCTCCACGACCTTGGCCTTCAGGTCTTCGATGTCGACGTTGCCGTCGTCGTCGCACTTGACCACTACCACTTTCATTCCGGCCATGACCGCGCTGGCCGCGTTGGTGCCGTGGGCCGAGGCGGGGATCAGGCAGATGTCCCGCTGGGTTTCGCCCCGGGCGGCGTGGTAGCCCCGGATGGCCAGCAGGCCGGCCAACTCGCCCTGGGAACCGGCGTTGGGCTGGAGCGACACCGCGGCGTATCCGGTGATGGTCACTAGCATCTGCTCCAGCTCGGCAATCAGCGCCCGATAGCCATCGGTTTGATCGGCAGGAGCGAACGGGTGAATGGCCGCGAACTCGGGCCAGCTCACCGGCTCCATCTGGGTGGTGGCGTTGAGCTTCATGGTGCACGACCCCAGCGGAATCATGGTGCGGTCCAACGCCAGATCTTTGGAGGCCAAGTGGCGCAGGTAGCGCAACATCTCGGTTTCGCTGTGGTAGCGGTGGAAGGTCGGGTGGGTCAGGTAGTCGCTGGCCCGGACGCCGTTGGGGGGCAGGGCATCAGGAGTCTCGGCGTCAAGAACGTCGAAATCTCGGGTGTCGGCCGCGATGGCGAAGGCCCGCCACAGGGCGACCACCGTGCTGCGGGTGGAGGTCTCGTCAAGTGCGAACCCCACAGAGTCGTCGTCCACCGGCCGGAGGTTGAGCCCTTCGGCCAATGCGGCGGACATGATCTCTGATGCTCGGCCCGGCACCCGGACAGTGACGGTGTCGAAAAAATGCTCGGCAGCCAGTTCAAAGCCAGCCTGTCGCAGCCGGGCGGCGGCGATGGCGGTCAGCCGGTGGACCCGCCGAGCGATGCGAGATAGTCCTTTGGGTCCGTGGTACACGGCGTACATGGCGGCCATCACAGCCAATAGCACCTGCGCGGTGCAGATATTGCTGGTGGCCCGCTCCCGGCGGATGTGCTGCTCCCGGGTTTGCAGTGTCAGCCGGTAGGCCACCGCGCCCGCGTCGTCGATCGACACACCGGCCAATCGGCCGGGCAACGACCGCATGGCCGATTCGGGCACCGCGATGAATCCCGCATGGGGACCGCCGAATCCCAGCGGCACCCCAAATCGCTGCGACGACCCCACGACAACGTCGGCTCCCAACTCGCCGGGCGGGGTCAAGACACACAGCGCCAGTAGGTCGGTGGCCACCGCCACTAGGGCGTTGACGTTGTGGGCGGCAGCGATGATGCCGCTCAGGTCGCCGATGCGCCCGGAGCTGCCGGGATATGACACCAGCACACCGAAGGCCCCGTCGGCGATCTCCTCGATGTTGGCTTGTGCCAGATCGGCCACAATCACCTCGATGCCCAGCGGCTCGGCCCGAGTGGCCACCACGTCAATGGTCTGGGGATGGGTGTCGGCGTCCACGATGAAACGATCATCGGGGGCTTTGCGGTTGAGCCGCCGAAGCAGAGTCATCGCCTCGGCCGCGGCGGTGCCCTCGTCGAGCAGTGAAGCGTTGGCCATGCCCATTGCACACAGGTCGGTGACCATGGTCTGGAAGTTGATCAGCGCCTCCAGACGGCCCTGGGATATCTCCGGCTGATACGGGGTGTAGGCGGTGTACCAGGCCGGATTCTCCAGCACATTGCGGCGGATCACCGGCGGCGTGATGGTGTCGTAGTAGCCCATGCCGATCAGCGACGTGACCACCGAGTTGCGGTCGGCCAGCGCCCGCAGCGCGTCGGTGGTGGCCGCCTCGGTCAACCCCGGCGGCAGCTCTAGCGGCGTGTCGGAGCGGATGTTGGGCGGCACGGCTGCGTCGATCAGATCCGACAGGGTGTCGAATCCCAACTGGCCCAGCATTGCCTTCTGATCGTCGGTGCTGGGGCCAATGTGGCGGGCTCGAAACTCTTCGTGGTGCTCGAGCGCAGCCAGGCTCTGGTCAGTGTCAGGCAGGAATGACATGGCGGGTCAAAGGTCAGGGGGCTACAGCGGCTCCATCGGTCAGCCCATAGCGGTTGAACGGCCCGAAGAAACCATGCTCATACAGGCCGTAGCCCAAGTTACCCTCATAGCTGTAGCGGGCCACATGGTCCACAACGCCATACTGCCCAAGCGGCTTGACTTCCTTTTCCACGCTCAACACCTTGCCCTGTAAAACGAGATCGGGCCCCTGGTACATGCCGTGGCGCCAATCAGCATCCATGCCGTATCCAGTGCCCACTGAAACAAAGTTTACCAGCAGGGGTTGGCAATCGATCTCGATTCCAGTTTCGGGAAAGGTGATCGTGGAGTGGGTGAGCACCCGGGTGCCCGACTCGAAGGTGTGGGCGTGCTCGGGACGGCCCAAGTCCTCGTCGGGGCGGCCGTCGGCCCAAACTCGCTTTCCCTCCACCAGCTTGCGACTGCCGTCGTCGTTTTCGTTGTTCATGTAGAGCACGGCGTGGTCGTCGAACATCATCGGGAAGTAGTTCCACATCCCCGCCATCACGTTAACGCCCTGGCGAATGCCGTCGCCCTCCGGTTCGCCAATGGGGCGGATCCCCCAGGATCGGTCGCGGGCGCCGCCCCAGCGATCGGGGGTCACCGAGAAATCCTCGCCGCCCACCGAAAGGGTGCCCTCCCACCGGCCGAGCTGGGCGAAGCGCTGGGTGTTGAATACCACCCGCCCCTCGCTGCGGATGAACTGGTTGGGCTCCTCGATGGCCCTGATCGACGCCTCCCAGGTCACATCCATGGCGATGGTGTGCTCGTTGGGCTCCACGATGAATCGCACCTTCTGAAGTGGTTCGATCACCTCGATGCGCATGGGGCCCACCGACATGTCCATTCGGTCGGTGAGCGGACGGGAACCCCGGACCACATGGTGGTCGTCGCCCCGGCGCACGCAGCAGAAGGCGTCTTGAACACCCAGATTGGGGTACTGGCCCATGCCGAAGATCGCAAAGAGCTCGTCGCTGGAACCGTGCATGCAGAAGTAGTTGCGGTCGTAGAAGTTCCGGTCGGAAGTGCCCGGGTGGCGGATCCAGTCGGGGGATTGATGGACCGGGAACTCGTCCCAAGAGGAGATGGCCATTGCCTTCCTTTCAATTGTTGTTGCGCGGTGGCCTACCTTATGCCCTCATAGCGACAGCTGGAGAAAGCAGGAAGACATGGACGGCAAGGTGGCGTTGGTAACCGGGGGCGGCAGCGGGATCGGCCAAGCGGCCGCAGTGCTGTTCGCCCGCAAGGGGGTCAAAGTGGCCGTGGCCGACCGCAACGCCGACGGCGGGGCTGAAACGGTGGCGCTGGTCGAGGCCGAGGGCGGCCAAGCCCGATTCTTCGCAACCGACGTGACCGACGAAGCCCAGGTTGCCCAGCTTGTTGCCTCCACGGTGTCGGCTTTCGGCCAACTCGATTGCGCATTCAACAACGCGGGCATCACCCACCCGTCTCGGCTGTTCCACGAACTCACCCTGGACCAGTGGGATGAGATGATCGCCGTGAACCTGACCTCGGTGTTCTTGTGCATGAAGCACGAAATAATCCAGATGCTGGCCCAGGGCGGCGGCGGGGCCATTGTCAACACCTCGTCGGGGGCCGCCATCATCCCCGCGCCCGGCCAACCCCACTACACCGCAGCCAAACGGGGAGTTCTGGGGCTGACGACCTATGCCGCCGACGAGCTCAACAACAAGGGCATCCGAGTGAACGCCGTGTGTCCGGGCATGATCGACACTCCGATGGTGGCGTCGTGGCGGGAGTCGAGCCCGGAGATGGCCGAAGCGGTGGTCCAAATGATGCCCGGCGGGCGCCTAGGGCTGCCCGAAGAGGTAGCTGAGGCCGCGGTATGGCTGTGCAGCGACGAGGCCCGCTGGGTATCCGGCGACACCATGGTGGTCGACGGCGGGATGCTCAACCGGTAGGTGGGCGTCCGGGTGGCGGGTCCTAATGGGTGTGGGCTGGCCGTCGGAGCGGCCAAGTCCGCCTACGGCGCCACCCACCGCCCTCAGGGGATGCCGCCTGCCTGCCAGACCCCCTAAGGTGCTGGCGTGGGGATGAGAACGCCGGTGGCGGCGGTAGAGGGCCTGTTCACCCTGGATGTCGACGAGCCCCGGCTGATCGGGGGACGGGCCCGTGGCCGGGGGTCGTATTTCTTTCCCAAGTCGTTGGCCGGCTCCGACCCGGCGTGTCTGGGCGACGAGATCGAAGAGGTGCTGCTCAGCCGGACCGGGCGGCTGTGGTCGTTCACCACCGGTGAGTACGCCCCGCCTGCGCCCTACGTGATCCCCGGTGACGAGTTCGAGCCCTATGTCATTGCCGCGGTGAGGCTGGAGGAGGAAAGCCTGGTTGTGCTGGGCCAGGTGGTTCCCGGCGTGTCGGTGGACGAGCTGTCGGTTGGCATGGAGATGGAGTTGGCGATCGACGTGCTCTACTCCGATGACGAGCACGACTACCTGGTGTGGAAGTGGGCCCCGGCGGGCCATGGCGAGAACGGAGAAGGCTGATGGATGACATCGCAATTCTTGGTGCGGGCATGCACCCTTGGGGCAAATGGGGCCGCAACTTCGTGGAGTACGGGGAGAAGGCGGCCCGCGATGCGCTGGCCGACGCCGAGGTGGGCTGGGACGAGATCCAATTCGTGTCCGGGGCCAACAGCGTGCGCTGCGGTTATCCCGGCTACGTGTCGGCGTCCACATTCGCCAATGCTCTGGGATTCACCGGCTGCCAGCTGGCCAGCTCGTATGCGGCCTGCGCCTCGGGGGCCACCGCGCTGAGCATCGCCCGGGCTCAAATCCTGTCCGGGATGTGCGATGTGGCCCTGGTGGTGGGGGCCGAGTCCACTCCCAAGGGATTCTTCGCCCCCAACGCCGGGGAGCGCCACGAAGACCCCGACTGGCTTCGGTTCCATCTGGTGGGGGCCACCAATCCCACCTATTTCGCCCTCTATGCCCGGCGGCGCATGGAGCTGTACGGCGATACCTCCGAGGACTTCGCCGCGGTGAAGGTCAAGAACTCCCGCCATGGGGTGTTCAACCCCAACGCCCGCTACACCAAGGAGTACGACGCCGACGACATCGCCAACTCCCCGATGGTGGCCGATCCGCTGCGGCTGCTGGAGATCTGCGCCACCTCCGACGGGGGCGCCGCTCTGGTGGTGTCCAGTCTGGAGTGGGCGGCCAGCCGGGGGGTGGACAACCCGGTGCGAGTGTCGGGCATCTCCACGGTGAGCCCCACTTACCCCAACAGCGTGATCGAACTGCCCTATCTGGCGTCGGACTCGTGGGCCGCGGCGGGCGACGAGACCATGACCTTCAAGGACAACATCGCGGGCCGGGCCTACGAAGAGGCCGCGGTGTCGCCCGAGGACTTGGACTTCGCCGAGGTGTACGACCTGTCTTCGGCCTACGAGCTCGACTGGTACGAGCACATCGGCCTGTGCGAGCGGGGCGACGCGGCCAAGCTGCTGCGGGCGGGTGACACCGCCCTGGGCGGACGCATCCCGGTGAACCCATCAGGCGGCCTGGGCGCCTTCGGCGAGGCCGTGCCCGCCCAGGCCATCGCCCAGGTGTGCGAGATGGTGTGGCAGCTCCGGGGCGAAGCCGGCCACCGCCAGGTGGAGGGCGCCCGAGTGGGCCTGTCGATCAACCACGGCATGTTCGGCCACGGTTCCTCGGTGATCTGCACGCGGTAATCGGCTGAGCCTGTCTCGACTAGGAACAATTCGCTCTGGCTAGAGTGCCGCCATGGCGCCACCAGATCTGCTGAGCTCCGACGAAGACCGCTACGAGGTGTACCGGGTTTACCGGGACGAGTACCCGTGCTTTCACGATGAGGCCTCCGACACCTGGTTCGTGAGCCGCTACGCCGATGTGGAGCACGTGTTCAAGAACCCGGCGTTCAGCACCGACATGTACGAGTGGATGATCGAGCCGGCCCACGGGCCGACGCTGTTGTCCAAGCACGGCGCTGAGCACTCCCGCTACCGGAACCTGGTGGCGCCTTTCTTCCGGGGCGCGATCTTGGAGAGCGACTTCATGCCCATGATCGAGGCCCAGGCCAAGTCCATGATCGACCAGTGGCTTGCCCACGGAAGCTGCGATCTGGTCGAGGGCTTGTCGAGGTACCTGCCCATCAAGGTGATCGTGGCCATGCTGGGCCTGCCCGACGAGGACCATCCCAAGTTCCAATACTGGTACGAGTCGATCAACCGGTTCGTATCCAACATCAACCAGGACCCCGACATCATCGCCGAAGGGGAGCAAACCCGAGTGGAGTTCCAGGACTACCTGATGCCGGTCATCGCCGAGCGGCGCCGCAATCCCGGCAACGACCTCCTGTCCAATCTGGTCACCGCCGAGATAGACGGCAGCGGCCTCTCGGACGTCGAGGTCAAGTCGTTCACCAGCCTGCTGCTGACCGCCGGGGGAGAGACCACCGACAAGGCCATCGCCAGCCTGTTCAAGAATCTGCTGGAGCACCCCGACCAGCTCGAACAGGTGCGCAATGACCGCTCCATGGTCACCATGGCCGTGGCCGAGACCCTGCGCTACAGCCCTCCCGCCCACTGGATCCAGCGCCTGCCCCATGAGCAGGCCGAGCTGCCCTCGGGCACCGGCACCATCCCCGCCGGGGCCACGGTGACCGGCATCATCGGGGCGGCCAATCGGGACGAGCGCAAGTACACCCACACCGACCCCGAGCTCTTCGACATCAACCGCAGGGATCTGCCGGCGACCAGTGCTTTTGCCGCCAATGCCGAGCACACCACCTTCTGCTTCGGCCGCCATCACTGTGTGGGGTCGTACTTGGCCAAAGCCGAGATCGAGGCTGCGCTTAACATTGTGCTCGACTGCACCGAGAATCTCCGCCTGGCCGACGGTTTCGAGGCCAAAGAGGTCGGGGTGTTCCTCCGGGCCCCCGCGGAGCTCCACGTGGAGTTCGACCCGGTGCGGAGTGACTAGTCTCTGAGGGAATTGGTGCCTGATTCGCGGGTTTCCTACTATTGGAAATTCAAGCGTTGGACAGAATGTGAATCGTCCGGAGAGGGGACAAACATGAAACGATCCTTATGGAAGCTGCTGGCAGCTTTGCTGGCGTTCGTATTGATCGCAGGGGCATGCGGCAACGACGACGACAGCGATGTGGCTGCCGGTGCCGACATCACCATCGGCTATCTACAGTGGATTTACGCCGATGAGGCTGGCAAGCGAATCGAAGACGCGGCCAAGGAGGCCGTTGAGTTCTTCGGTTGGAGCTACGAGACCTGCGACGCGGCTGGAGATCCAGCCCAGATGCCGGTGTGCGGCAACCAGCTCTTGGACAAGGACATCGACGTGATGCTCACCGATGGCATCCCCGAAGCGTTCATTACCGACGTTCTGGAACGGGCCGAGGAAGAAGGAATTCCTGTGCTCTCCGCCGGCGGAGAAGTTGAGCCCCGCGACTTCTATATCGCCAGCTTCGCATCCGACGACACCGACCTCGGTGTGCAGTTGGCCAACTATCTGGTGGACCAGTTCCCCGATGGCGCCCGCATCATCGTGCAGTCAGTTCCCACCGCGTGGAGCGACAAGCGGATTGAGGGCTTGAACTCGGTCATCCAGGGCAACAACATCGAGATCGTCGACCAGTGGGAAGGCGACTTTGCCGACCTGGTGGCCGGCACTGAAGCCGATGTGACCACCAAGCTCCAGCAGTTCGACGATATCGATGCGGTGTGGATCAACTTCTCGGTGGCATCCATCGGTGCTGCCCAGGCCATCGGCGCCCTCTACGAGGCCGACGATCCGGATCGCCCACAACTGCTGACCTTCTATGCCAATCCCACGACCGTGAACGACATCCGTACCAGTCGGGTAGACGCCGCAGTGGATGAGAAGCTGGAGTGGCAGAGCTGGGCTCAGGTTGATGCCGTTGCCGCCTGGCTCGAAGATGGCACAGAGCCCAGTCAAGAGCGGGCGCCGAACTATGACGGCCGTAACTTCTCAGTCCGCCAGGTAGTCACCATCGACACGGTGAACGCCATGCCGGCTGACAGCACCGAGGTTCCCGCCCCGGATCCGCCCGGTGACTACGAGGAGTACTTCCGCAACAAGTGGTGCGACGAGTACGACGGTCTGCCCAACTGCTGAGGCAGTGATCCCTCACCCATTGGTGCAGGTCTAAATGAAGATTGAGCCGGTAACAGATGCACCTGTTACCGGCTCAATCGCGTTCAGCGGCTAATTTCTTGCCAGGGGAGGTGGCCAATGGCTGAAAAAAACACTGTCCCGGCACCGCCAGGATCTCCGAAGCCTGGATCGGGGAGTTCACGTTCGAACTTCGACCTGCTGGGTTTCATCTCGACTTACGGGGTCTTCATCACGCTGGTGGCGTGCATCGTGATCTTTTCGGTGCTCGACAGCGACTTCATCGAGATCGACAACCTGCGCACACAGCTGGGCTTGGCTGCACCGCTGCTTATGCTCTCGCTCGGGCTCACCGTCGTGCTGGCCATGGGCGATTTCGATTTGTCCATCGCCGGCACGCTTTCAGCTTGCGCAGCGGCAATTGTCGTGCTGATCGTGAACCACGATTGGCCCTGGGGCCTGGCGGTGCTGGTGGGGGTGGCGTTCGGCCTTGGAATCGGGGCCATAAACGGCCTGTTGGTGTCGTACGTGGAGATGCCATCTTTCATCACCACCCTCGCCACCTTCTTGATATTGCTGGGCGTGGAATACATGATCAGCGACGGCCGCAATATCACCGGCGCAGCCGATATGCCGGACCTCTACAGAGATCTCGGCATCGGAAAGCCCGAGCCGTTTACCGAGTTCACCTCTCCGGTGTGGATAGCTGCTGGCTTGGCCATCATCCTGTGGCTATTGATGTCCAAGACCGAATTGGGACGGTACATGTACGCCATCGGTGGCAACCCAGAGGCGGCTCGGCTCTCCGGAATCAACGTCAAGGCCTTGCGGGCATTGGGTTTCGTGATTGTCGGTTTCGTGGCGGTTATCGCTGCTGTGTCGCAAACGGCCCGCACCGCCTCCTCCATTCCCCGGGTGGGAATCTCGTTGCTGCTGTCGGCCTATGCGGCGGCGTTTTTGGGGGCGGCCGCATCCCGGCAGGGATTGTTCAACGTTCCGGGAACTGTGCTCGGGGTGATCTTCTTGCAGGCTGTGCAGTCGGGGCTCACCATTTTGGGCTACGACCGCGACATCTTGGATATCTCACGGGGATCGATCCTGGTCTTGGCCATGCTGCTCACCGCATTGGGGGCAAGGCGGCGATGACGGCGACAGCACCAGCCGAGGCCGCCCCGCTGCTCGAAGTCTCCGGGATTACCAAGCGCTACCCGGGTGTGCTGGCCGTGGACGATGTGACGGTTTCTCTAGGGTCTGGTGAGATCGTCGGGCTGGTGGGGAAGAACGGCGCCGGAAAGAGCACGCTGATCAAGATCATTGCCGGGGCCGAGCGGGCCGACGAGGGCCATTTGCAGTTGAACAGCGAGCCCCTCGATCTGCACCGGCCCCACGACGCAACGGTGGCCGGGCTGGCCTTCGTCCACCAGGATCTGCAAGATGTGGGCGACCTGTCGGTAGCCGAGAACGTGATGATGGGCCTCGGCTATCCCCGACGGCTCGGCCTGTTTGTGGATTGGGCAGAACTACGCCGCCAAGCCGCCGAGTCGATCGCCCGCCTAGAGGCGGAGATCGATCCCCGCCAGCTGGTGGGAAAGCTGAGCGTGGCCCAGCAGCGGCTGGTGATGATCGCCCGGGGGCTGGCTCAACAGGCCCGCCTTCTGGTGCTGGACGAGCCCAGCGCGTCGCTCACCGACGAAGAGATCGAGCACTTGTTCGCGGTGGTGCGGCGGCTCCGTGATGACGGGATCACCGTGGTGTACGTGTCGCATCGTCTGGAGGAGATCTTCGAGCTGACCGAGCGGGTCATCGTGATGCGCAACGGACAGTTGGTAGCCGATGAGCCCACCTCATCGTTGGACCGGGGTTCGCTGATCACCCACATCACCGGCCATGAGCACGCCCAGACCGCGGCCGAGCGGAGAGCCAGCCGGGGTGTAGGTGGAAGACCTGAAACTGACGTGGTGCTGGAGGTGGACGGCGTGAGCGCCGACACCGGCGTGCACGATTGCTCCTTCGACGTGCGCAAGGGAGAGATCCTGGGCGTGGGCGGGCTGATGGGCAGCGGTCGGACCGAGATGGTCCGAGCGGTGTTCGGCGCCGATCACCGTCGGGAGGGCACGGTGCAAGTTCACGGCCAGGAGATCAAAGACAACCACCCGTCGGGGTCTATGTCTGCTGGTTTGGCACTATTGCCCGAAGACCGCAAGACCCAGGGCAACATCATGGATTTCAGCGTGCGTAGCAACATCACGCTGGCCTCCTTGGACCGCCATCGGGTGCGCCCCAAGGCTCCGGTTCCCTCCCCCCGATCCGAGAAGCAGGCGGCCGACCGTCGGATCGACCGCCTGAGCATTGCCACTCCTCACGACCGCCAACTGGTCCGCCTGCTGTCGGGCGGCAATCAGCAGAAGGTGGTGATCGCCAAGTGGTTGGAGCAGGGCGCCGACGTCTTGATCTTCGACGAGCCGACCATCGGGGTGGATGTGGACGGCAAAGAGGAGATCTACGACATCATGGAAGAGCTGGCCGCCGAGGGGAAGGCGGTGGTGTTCATCTCCTCAGAGTTTTCCGAGCTGGTCGGCGTGTGCCATCGGGTGCTGGTGCTGCATGAGGGCCGCATTGTCGGCGAGCTGGAGGGCGACGCCGTCTCCGAACCGGCCATTGTGGAGATTTGCTACAGCCAGCACTGATTGTCAGGCGATGGTGTGGGTTGTGTCACTGCTGATCGGTACTGTGTTCGGCCACGGGCTCTCTTGAGCCGAGAAGAAGTCTGACCACCTGAGGCGGGTATGAAGAAGCTACTAGTCCTGTTGTTCAGCGCGGCCTTGATCGCGGCCGCCTGCTCGGATGGCGAATCGCATATTCCGGTAACCGGGCAGATCGACGCGGGCGAGAGCACGGCGACAGACGAGGCGGCGCCCGCAGTTGAGCCGACCGCGGAGCCCACCGCAGAGCCCACCGCGACGGCTGAGGCTGAGAAAGATGAGGGAGAGATAGCTCAGCCTGAGACGCCGCAAGCAGATGATGGGTGCCAATCGGCGGATGGCACCGCAGCAGAGAGCCAGGAGGGCCTGTTGCCGGTTGATCCTGATGTGCAGATCGGCACCTTGGACAACGGTCTCACCTTCTACATTCGGTCCAACGACAGCCCAGGTGGCTCCCTCTCGCTCCGCCTAGCGGTCAACGCCGGGTCGCTCAACGAGCCGGTCGTCGGGGGCGGCTACGCCCACTTCCTCGAGCACATGCTGTTCAACGGCACGGAGAAATATCCCGGGAACGAGCTCACTGACGCCCTGCACAGCATCGGCGTGGAGTTCGGCCCCGATATCAACGCCTACACCTCATACGACGAGACCGTGTACCAACTCGATCTGGTAATCGATGAAGAAGAAGACTCAGTGGCCACTGCGTTTGATGTCCTTTCCCAATGGGCCCACGCGGCAACTATCACCGCGCAAGATGTGGAAGAAGAGCGGGGGATCGTTCGGGATGAGTACCGCCTAGGGGTTGAGACCGGTTTGGGAACCGTCTTCCGGGTTTTCAACCGCATGTACAACCAGAACACGCCTTATGAGGGACGGTCGCCAATCGGGACAGTGGAGAACATTGAGGCGACCACCGCGGAAGATCTGCGGGACTTCTACGAGACGTGGTATGTGCCATCGAACATGGCGGTCATCGCGGTAGGCGATCTGTCCCTAGACACGCTGGAGGACTTGGTCGAGGAGTATTTCTGCGACATACCTGCGGGTGAAGCCCCATCTTCGCCTGACAACTGGTCAGCTCTGAATCCGGAGCCTGCCTTCGACCTGGCCACGTCTCCGGAGCAGGGATACTCCTACCTTTCCCTGGACATTCGCCTGCCGTCGTGGGATCCCGGCACCATTGATGGGGACCGAGAGCTGTGGATTGAAGAGATCATCAGCATCATGGTGGAGAACCGCTTGCAGGACGGCTATGAGCAGGGATTCCTGTCCCAAATCGACCCCACGCATTGGACGTCGTTTGGGCAGTCTCGGGGTCTGCGGTACTACGGCACCAACCTCCGGGCCGACAACTATTCGCAGGCTCTCACCGACTATTGGTCCTTGCTGCTCAGCCTGGATGAGCACGGATTCACCGATGCTGACTTGGCCCGTGCGGCCAAGTCGATCCGGGCCGACCTGGAGTCGGCCATCCAGGCCGAGCCCACCACCCAGGACGCCAGATACGCCGATCTGTTTTCGGCGCAATTCCTGGAAGGCACCGATATCGGAACGATGACGCAGACCGCCGAGCGGGTCAATGCCCTACTTGACGAGCTCCAAGTTGACGATCTAAGTAATCGCTACCGGGAGATCTTGGATCAGAGCGGCCTGCTGCTGATCGCGGTGGGAGCCGATCCGGCCGATGTTCCCTCCATTGAAGAGATGGCAGCCGCGCTCGAAGCGGCTACACCAGGCGAGCTGCCCGCATTGATCGCAGAAGCCGACGAGCTCTTGGCCGTCCCAGATCCGGTGGATCCAGAGACTGCTGGACCCATCGATGAAGTTGTAGACGAACTGGACGATGCCTACGAATGGACGTTCCCTAATGGAGCCCGGGTCATGTATGCGTACTCGGACATTGCCGACAATGAGGTCAGCATGCAGGCGATTTCCTGGGGCGGCTGGTCGGCGCTTGAGGAAGGTGACCGACCGCTGGCCCAGATACTGGCCACTCGGGCAGTACGAAACAGCGGCCTAGGCGACCTGAGTCCGGCACAGATATCGCGGTATCTGGATGGTCGCAATGCCCAAGCACAGCCGTTCATCCAAGAAACCAGTGAAGGTGTCGTCGGTTCCTCCGACACGAACGACGTCGAGACGATGTTCCAACTCATGCACTTGTACATGACCGAGGCGCGAGTAGACGAGCAGGCATTTGGTGAGGCCATCAACGTCGGCGGAATCATCCACTCGCTGTCAGTGTCTGATCCTGATTGGCAAGGAGAGGTGGCCTATACCGATGCCCGCTACGGCGACGCATCCGGCTGGTTCAACCTGGTAGCACCCCAGGAGACATTGGACACCCTGACCGCGGATTCGTTGCTCGGCATCTACCAAGAGCGCATAGCCGGAGTGGACGACCTAGTGGTGGTGATCGTCGGCGACGTGGACCGCGACACCGTTGAGCAGATGGCCCGCACCTATGTGGGCACGCTGCCCGCCGGAGAAGCCGACAGCTACGTGAATCGCCGGACGCCCGAGCCCGACGGAGTGGTGCGTCGCGAGGTGGTGCTTGGCCCGGATGTCCAAGCCACCGCAGCGATTTACTTCTACGAAGAGCCAGTGGAGGTGAACCCCACGGTCGAAGCGGCAGCCGATGTTCTCCAGGTGATTGTCAGCGACCTTCTGGTTGAAAACGTCCGAGAGGACTTGGGCGACAGCTATGCCGTTTTCGCAGAGATCGGCATGTCCATCACACCCGAGCCGTTGATCCGGGCTGAGGTGGTGGCCTCCGGCGATCCCGAACAGATGGTCAACATCGAACAAGAGATGTCTCGCATTCTGGCCGAAATGTTCTCCGGCGAGATCAGCGAGGAAGACTTCGAACACGGCCGCTCCGTTGTGCGCGACGACTACGAGCTGATCGGCAACGGCGACCTAATCAACGTTCTGCTGCTTCGGGTTTATGTTAGCGACGACGAGCTTCCAACCCCACGGCGGCTCATCGACGAGTTGGATGCCTTAGAACTGGCCGACGTGCAAGCGCTGGCTGCGCAGTTGCTCGACCCCGACCAGCACATCCAGATCGTACGGGTGCTGCCGTAGCTGATCAGAGTTCGATCAGACTTGGCGCTCTTGGTCGGCCCAATGGGGGTCGCGTAGCACTCGCTTGAGGATCTTGCCGGTCGGCGCTTTGGGCAGTTCGTCCACGAAGGCCACCGACCGGGGCTTCTGATAGGAGGCCAGATTCTGGCGGGCGGCGTCGATGATCTCGTCCTCGGTAGCGCTCGTACCCGGCTTGAGCACTACGTAGGCCATGACCGACTCGCCCCACGTGTCGTCGGGCACACCGATTACCGCGGTCTCCAACACGGCCTGGTGGGTGGCGATGGCCTCCTCAACCTGAATGGAGTAGATGTTCTCGCCGCCGGAGATGATCATGTCTTTGGCTCGGTCCACGATGGACACGTACCGCTCGTCATCCCAAGTGGCGATGTCGCCGGTCCACATCCAGCCGTCTTTGATGGTGTCGGCGGTGAGGTCGGGCCGGCGGAAATAGCCAAGCATGTTGGCCTCGGACCGCACGATGATCTGCCCCGACGTCTTCCCGTCTTGGGGCACATCAACGCCGTCTGGGTCCACAACCCGTACCGAGGTGACAAATCCCTCTCGCCCGCATGACCGCAGCCGATCGGTGCGGTAGCCGTCGCGGATGGCCCGAATGTGGTCCTCCTGCGACAAGAAGCACATGGTGGTGCCCTCGGTCTGGCCGTATCCCTGGATCAGGGTGCACGGGAACTTGTCCATGGCCTCGGTGATCACTCGTGACGGCATAGGTCCGCCGCCGTATTGGATGTTGCGCAAACTGGAGATGTCGTAGTCGTCGAAGCCCTCTACCGCCATCATCCAATTGAGCATGGTGGTGACACCCAGGAAGGCGGACACTCTCTCGGCCTGAATCAGCTCCAGGGCCAATTTGGCGTCGAAGTTCATCAACACCAGCGGACAGCCGTGGGCCAGATAGTTCATGGCCAGCACCACCGGGATGTGGAACATCTGCCCGGTGAGCATGTACACGTCGCTGGGGACGATCCTCTCGGCCACCGTTTGGTTGAGCATTCCGAAATAGACGCTGCGGTGGCTGTGCAGCGCACCCTTGGACTCCCCGGTGGTGCCCCCGGTGTAGAGGATGAACAGCGGGTCGGTGTCGCCGATCTCATCAGACCCGGCGGGCTCGGCGTCGGAGGACGACCCCACCAGTTCCTCGTAGGAGCCGTCGCCCCCTTCGCCGTACTGGAGCCAGTGCTCCACGCAGCTCACCAGCCCTGACAGCTCGGCGGCCTCGGCGGCATAAGCCCCCTGGGTGATGTAGGCCCGGGGCTCGCCGTTGTTCACGATCTTGGCCAGCTCCGGTCCGGAGAGCCGCCAATTCATGGGCTGGGCCACCAGCCCGGTTCGCCCACAGGCGAAGTACAGGGCGGCATATTCCACTGAGTTCTGGCTCAAGATGCCGACTCGGTCGCCCTTCTCCAAGCCCAGGCCGACCAGACCGTTGGCCAGCCGGCGCACGTGCTCGTCGAAGGCCGCGAACGTGACCCGCTGACCGGTGGTTGAGTCGATGATCGCCTCGCGGTTCGGCGTCTGGCGAGCCCACTTGGCCGGGATCTGGCCGATGTTCATTTCCGACCGCTCCTCTCTAGACAGTGCCCAAGCTGAGTACTGATCTGGAAATGTACCTATTTCCGTGTGCCCCTAGTAGGGCAGGTCGAGGGCCAAGAAGCGCTTCTGGATCTTCCAGTCGTCGCCCACCCGAACGCAGTCGTCAGTGTAGACACCGCTGGAGAGGACCGAGAGCTGGCCGTTCTCCACGGTGATGAGCACCAGATAGCTGATGGCGGTGATGGAGTCCGCTGTCTCGTTCTCGAAGTAGAGGTTGGTCACCACGTGGCGGCGCTGGTCGGTCTGTTCTTCCATCGCTCCGCTGAACAGCCCGGCAATGGCCTCTGACCCCTCGAAGGTGATCGGATCACCGCCGGCGATGGTCATCGCGAACACCGGGTTGTCAGGGGCGAACATCCCAATGAGGAAGCCGCTGTCGCCTACGTCGTAGGCCACTCCCGCGTGGTTCAAAAGCTCGGTTACCGCTTGTTTGTCTGCCATTGGATCACTCCATTCCCAGTATGTCCACGGTGCCTCGCCATGCCAGCGAGCCCCCATCGATCAATATGTATGCGCCGTTGATGAAGCCGGCCTCCCGGCTGGCCAAAAAGCACACCAGCTCGCCCACCTCGGAGGGGAGTCCCAGGCGGGGGATGAGCGAGGTATTTATGAGCGCCTTCTCGAATGCCACCGGATCGTCAGACTGCTTGACGAAGTTCGTGACCATATCGGTAGCGATGGCGGTGGGGCCGTAGCAGTTGACCCGGATCCCCAGCGGTGCCAGGTCAACCGCCAAGTTCTGGGTTTGCAGCCGAATACCGCCTTTGGAGGTGCCGTAGGCGGAGTTGTTCGGGTAGGCGGATTGTGCACCGGTTGACGCCGCGTTGACGATCGACGGCCAATCGCTCTCCTTGAGGTAGGGGAGGGCGGCCTTCGAGCAGATCCATGGAGCGACGGCGTTGACCTCCACCACCTTCTTGAACACGTCGAGAGGCATTCCCTCCAGGCTGCACTGTTCCGGCGAGGCCAGCGCAGTCTCGTGGATGCCGGCGTTGTTGTGGAGCACGTCGATGCCGCCGTAGGCAGCCGCGGTGGCGGCCATCAGAGCCTCTACTTGGTTGGGGTCGGTAACGTCGCAGTTCGTGTACGCCGCGGTGCCGCCGGAGGCGTTGATCTCGTCGGCGACCGCCTGACCCTGCTCGTCGTTGAGGTCGGACAACATCACTTCGGCACCCTTGCCGGCCGCTACCCGTGCGGTGGCCGCCCCGATTCCGGTGGCCGACCCGGTGATGACGAATCGCAGTCCTTCGATGCCCATTAATGCCCCCTTGTGCGAGATACGGCCCGCAGCGTAGGCCGCAGGGCTGGTGGCTGTAAAACAAAGGCCGTCATCTAGGCCGAATCGCAGAACAACAGATGCCTGTTGGTACATTTGGCCGGTGTCCACGCTGTCCACCACACCACCGGAGCGAGCGGGTGCCGACCCTCGCCCGGAGCTGGTAATGGGCGATGGGTGTGTCTTGTTGACCGGCAGTCGATGTGGCGAGTGTGGCCATCCGATGTCGGTGTCGCCGCCTCGGTGCCCGGTTTGCGGCCGCGACTCCATGTCGCCAGCCACCTTCGGCCCCACAGGCACCGTGTTCAGCTCCACGGTCCTGCGGATCCCGGTGCCGGGTCGAACCCCGCCGTTCACGCTGGCCTACGTGGACGTTGACGACGGCCCCCGTATCTTGGCCCATGTGGACGGCCCTGATGAGGCCCTGATTCCTGGTAGCCGGGTTTCACTGTCGGGGTGGAATGAGCTTGGCGATCCTGTTGTATCGAGGCCAGGGCCATGACCAAGGCGAGCACTGCCATCTGGGGAGTGGGAACGTCGGCATTCGGAAAGCAGACCGCGCTGGGCGGTCCCCGACTGGCCTGGCAGGCCACAGTGGAGGCGCTGGACGACGCCGGGCTTAAGGCCTCAGAAATCGACGCGGTGTACGCCGGCACGGTGTTCGGCGACCCTGGAACCGTTACCCGCAGCCTCCAGCAGATCGGCATTGTCGAAGTACCGGTCATCACCATCGAGAACGCTTGCGCCAGCGGCACCTCGGCGTTTCACGAATCCCGGGTGGCGGTGGAAGCCGGCCGATACGAGCGGGTGCTGGCCTTCGGCATCGAGACCATGACCGCCCACTTCGACGGCGCCATAAGCCCTATAGGCTCCGACCCCGACGGCGCCCAGGGCTTCGCCATGCCCAGCATCTACGGCATGTCGGCCACCCGGTACCGCCACGAGTTCGGCGTCACCGACGAGCAGATGGCCGCGGTGGCGGTGAAGAACCGCGGCCACGCGTTGGGCAACCCTCGGGCCCAGCACCGCAAAGCCGTCACCGTCGAGCAGGTTCTGGGCAGCCGCATGGTGGCCGATCCCATCACCCTGTACCAGTGCTGCTCCATCGCCGATGCCGCGGCTGCCGCGGTGATCGGGCCGCTGGGAGGTTCCCGGGATCCCGCACAGGAGGTGGCCATCCGATCCAGCGCGCTGCGGTCGGGCCGGCTGTGGGACCACACCACCGACAAGGTGTGGGGTTGGGATATCGTGGCCGACACCGCGGCCCAGGCCTACGAGGCCTCCGGGGTGAGCGTGGCCGACATCGATGTGTTCGAGGTGCATGACGCCTTCACCATCGGAGAGATCATCACCACCGAGGCGCTGGGGTTGTGCAAGTTGGGCGCCGGGGCCAGATTGGTCGAATCGGGCCACACGTCGCAGGGTGGGACGCAGCCGGTAAACCCGTCGGGCGGACTCTTGTCGCGAGGCCATCCGCTGGGGGCCACCGGGCTGGCCCAGATCGCCGAGATCGCCTGGCAGTTGCGGGGCATGGCCGCCGACCGCCAGGTGCCTGGTGCCCGTCTCGGCGCGGTGGAGACCATGGGCGGTGGCACCGCGGGGATCGACGGCAACGCCTGTGTGGTGACGGTGTTGGAGCAAGTGGGATGAACCGGTGAACAAGCCCGCAACTGCGGAAATCGACGACGAGGTTCTCTCGCCCGAGCGGATCGCAGATCCCCACTCGTATTTCTCGGTTCTGCGGGCCGAAGACCCCGTCCACTGGAACGAGAAATACCGGGCGTGGTTCATTCACCGCTACGACGATGTGCTCGACGCCCTGCGGGATCCTCGGTTCTCTTCCGAACGCATAGGCCCGGCGTACGACCGCCTGACCGACGAGCAGAAGGCCCAGCGCCAGCCCACCTACGACATCTTGATGGACTGGCTGGTATTCCGGGATCCGCCTGACCACACCCGGCTGCGCCGGCTGGTGAGCCGGGCCTTCACCCCCCGGGCGGTGGAGGCCTGGCGGGAACGGATCATCGGCGTGGTGGACGAGCTGATCGACGGGCTGTCGTCTCGGGAGCGGTTCGATTTGATCGAGGACTTCGCCTACCCCATTCCCGCGGTGGTCATCGCCGAGATGATGGGGGTGCCTGCCGCCGATCGAGATCGGTTCAAGGACTGGTCCGACGACGTGATGATCCTGGTGTTCGGCGCCCGGGGGGTGGGGGACCGCCGAGCCCGGGCCCAGCAGGGGCTGATCGAGCTGGCTGCCTATCTGGGCGAGTTGGTCACCCACTACCGAAAGCACCCGGCCGACAACATCATCTCCAACCTGGTGGAGGCCTCAGAGGGTGACGACAGCCTGGAAGATCCCGAGATCGTGGCCAATTGCGTGCTGTTCTTGTTCGGCGGCCACGAGACCACCACCAATCTGATCGGCAACGGCATGCGGGTGCTGCTCCAGCATCCCGATCAGCTTGGGCGGCTGCGGGACGATCCGTCGTTGATCAAACCAGCGGTCGAGGAGATCCTGAGGTTCGACGGGCCGTCCAAAATGGAGGTCCGCACCCTGGCCGACTCAGTGGATATGAGGGGCAAGACCTTGCCGGCTGGCGACATGGTGTATCTGGTGCAGCACGCCGCCAACCGAGATCCCGAGGCTTTTGACGAGCCCGACCGGTTCGACGTGGCCAGGGATCCCAACAACCACATCGGTTTCGGCTTCGGGCTGCATTTCTGCTTGGGAGCATCAGTGGCCCGCCTCGAGGGAGCCATTGCCCTGGAGGCTCTGGTCCGCCGCCTGCCCAACCTGGAGCTGGGCCCCCAGCCGGAGGTGTGGGTGCCCACCATGTTGAGCCGGGGCTTGGAGCACCTGCCAGTGAGCCTGTCGTGACCGCCGATCGACCGCTGGAGGGTCTGGGCGCGGCGGTAACCGGGGCTACCGGCGACATCGGCGGAGCCATTGCCCGGGTGCTGGTCGACCAGGGGGCGCGGGTCGCCCTCATGGCCCGTCGAGTCGAGCGACTGGAGGCTTTGGCCGGAGAACTCCGAAGCAGGGGTGCTGATGTTTGCGTCGCTCCCTGCGACGTGACCGATGCCGACGCCATATCAGAAGCCGCCGCGCAGGTCACCTCAGCGATTGGCCCAGTAGACGTCCTCATCAACAACGCGGGCGGTGCCCGATTCACCGCCCCGGTGCTAGACATAGCCGAGCCGGGTTGGTCCAAGACGGTGGCCTTGAACCTGACTGCCCCCTTCTTGGTGTCGCAGGCCTTCGGCCGCTCCATGATCGAGCGTGGCCAGGGCAGCATCGTCAACGTGGGCTCGTTGTCGGGGTTGCGCCACCTGCCCGGCATGGCGGCCTACTCGGCGGCCAAAGGCGGGCTGTTCCAGCAGACCAAGGCGCTTGCCCGGGAGTGGGCCCCCCACGGCGTGCGGGTGAACGCGGTGGCTCCTGGCTTCGTGGACACCAGCGGCTGGGACAGCTACGACAAAGACGCCGTGGTTGCCGAGGCCGGCATCGGCATCCCGCTGGGAAGGTGGGCAACCGCCGAAGAAGTAGCCCTGCCGGTGGCGTTCTTGGCGTCCCCGGCGGCCTCCTACATCACCGGCGCCGTCCTGGTGATCGACGGCGGCATGCTGGCGTAGTTGGCCAATGAGCCGTCCTGGGCAACTGGTGGCCGTGGGCAGGACGTCAGATGTATATGCGTTCGGGGCCGGCGCGGTAGTGAAGGTGCCCAGACCCTCTGTTCCCGCCCACTGGGCCGCAGACGAGGCAGAGTTCACCGCGGCGGTGCGCGATCTGGGGGCCCCGGCCCCCGCGGTGCTGGATGTGGTGCAAGTGCAGAAGCGGGACGCCATCGTGTTTGAGAGGGTGTGGGGTCCGTCGATGTGGGAGCTGATCTTGGATGGTCCTCAGAACGCCGCGGCGTTCGGGAAGGAACTGGCCGACATCCACCGGCAGATCCTTCGGGCTGGGCTTCCCGTCGCAGTGTCCGGACTGGTGGGGAGAATGCAGAGGAAGATCATCGAGATCAAACAGTTCTCCGAGGCCGAGCGAGATCGCGCCCTGCATATCTTGGAGAGCCTGCCGCGCGGCGCGGCGCTTCTGCACGGCGACCTCCACCCTGGAAATGTCCTAATGAGCTCGGCGGGTCCCGTGGCCATCGACTGGTTCGACGCCGCCATCGGCCATCCCGTTGCTGACGTTGTCCGATCTTCGCTACTGATCCGTCCCTTTGACTCCGTGGCTGACCGGCCGCACATGCCGAGGGTGGATCAACCGGTGCTAAGGGAGTTGCACGAGTCGTATGTATCGGCGATGCACGATGTGCTGGCGCTTCCCCGCGATGAGCTCGGCCAGTGGGAGGCAGTGGTAGCAGCTAGTCGACTGGCTGAGGAGGCCGAGACGGACGAATCGCCGTTGTTGGCCCTGTGGCGGACTGGCGGAGAAAGCGGGGATGCCTCCTCTCTGGAGGCTCTGCTGGCCGGGGGCGTCAGTCGTTGGGGCTGACCAGGATCGTTCGGAGCGAGTCGAATATGCCGCCAGTGGCCGCGATAGTCAGGTTGCGGTCCGTCGTGGAGGGAAGCTCGATCGTGGCCCCGGCCTCGCTCGCGACGAGAGCACCAGCGGCATAGTCGTACATCTTCAAGTCGCGCTCGAAGTAGGCGTCGAGGCGACCGCATCCAACCCAGCAGAGGTTAAGTGCGGCGGAGCCCATACAGCGAATGTCGCGGCAAACGGGTAGCAATCGGGTCAGCATTTGGGCTTGGGTTGCTCGCAGTCCAGCGTCGTAGGCGAATCCGGTGGCCACTAGTGCGCCGTCGAGATCGGCCAGTTCCGTGGGGGAGATGGGTTCGCCCATCCGTCTCGCCCCCAAGTCTCGGGTGGCGGAGAACACCTCATCTCGGTGGACGTCGGCAACAGCTCCGGCCATCACTTCGCCATCAATGGTTGCGGCAATGCTGACCGAGACCACCGGCAAGTCGTAGAGAAAGTTGACGGTCCCGTCGATGGGGTCGACGATCCAGCCGACGTTGTTGCCGCCGTCATCATCGTCGAGTTCCTCGCCGACAATCGAAGATCCAGGACAGCGGGCCAGCAGTTCCGACCGTATGAGCTGCTCGCACTCCATGTCGGTGTGGGTGACCACGTCGGTGGGCGAGCTCTTGGTTCGTGCCGCGGTGGCTTGGCCGCTGCGCACTCGTACATAGCCGGCGGCCGCTGAGGCGACTTCGATGGCCACATATTCGAGATGGCGGGCTCGGGCCGACTGGTGGCCTTCGCTCACGCCAGCAACACGGTGGTGCCGAGCGACTCGATGGTGGCGATGATTCCAGGATCGACTTCGGAGTTGGTGACCAGCACATCCACTTCGGACCAGTCGGCGAATCGGACGAACTGGTCTTGGCCCACCTTGGAGTGATCGACGAGGGCGACAACTCGGCGCGCCGCTCTAATCATAGCCTTCTTCAGCGCTGCCTCTTCCCGGTAGGGGGTGGTAAGGCCCTTGGTGGCTGACAGGCCGTCGCTGCTGATGAACAGGGTGTCGACCACTAGCGGATCGACGGCGCTAACGGCGTCGGCGTCCACCATGGCCAGGGTGTTCTTGCGGAGCTTGCCGCCGATCACGATCACGTCGACATCCTCGTATTCGGCCAGGATCTGGGCGGTGTACAGAGAATTGGTGACCACCCGGAGGTTGCAGTGGCGGGGCAGTACTTCGGCGAACCGTGTGAGCGTGCTGCCCGAGTCGATGATGATGGCCCCGGTGTCGGGCAATTCTTGCACCGCCGCTTGAGCCAGGCGGCGCTTCTCGGGATCGTGCTGATCGGCGCGAACCGACAGAAGCGGTTCGAAACCGTCTGTTTCCCAGGGAATCGCCCCGCCGTGAACTCGGCGCACCACCTGTTGGCGCTGGAGATCGGACAGATCTCGACGGATGGTCTCGGTGGTCACCCCGAATCGGTCGGCCAGTTCGGCCACTTCGACTCGACCGCTTTGCAGCGTTATTCCCACAATCTCTCGCTGGCGCTCGGTCTGAAAGAGCGTTGTTGTGATCGGTTCAGTCAGCTGGTCGGTCACCGAGGTCTCTATCCCCTTTCAGTGCTTCGTTGATGGCTGATTCTACTCCCCGTTCCCGCAAGGAGCGGACAGCCTGGTCGAAGGCATCGGAGAACCGCTGCGAGCGCGGCAGATCGTCTCCGAACACTTCGGGGAAGTCGAGGAAAGCCGCGGAGTTGTGCTGGGCTCGGCGGGCGTGGCTCACAGCTAGGCCGAGCAGGGGATCGGTGGCCATGCGCTCCGGCGGCCCCGCGAGGTACTCGCACCAGCCGGCCAGGGCCAACGCGCTGAGACCGATTGGCCCGCCTGCTTCGAGTTGGGCTCTGACCGTTGGCAGCAGGAACTTGGGGAACTTCACCGACCCGTCTAGGCAAAGACGGCTGATCTGGTCTCCGATGCTGGCGTTGGAGAAGCGGGCGATGATCGACGCCACATATTGGTCGAGATCGATCCCGGCAATGGGCGGCAAGACGGGGCGAGCCTCGCGGTCCAGGAAATTCGCCGTGAAGTCGTGCAACTCGGGACAGGTCATGGCCGCGCCGATGGTTTCTATCCCCTTGAGGGCGGCCAGGTAGGCCAAACAGGAGTGGCCTGCATTGAGCAGGCGGAGCTTCATGAGCTCGTAGGGCTTGGCGTCGGTAGTGGTCAGAACATCGAGTTGTTCAAAAGGGGGACGACCGGCGGCGAAGTTGTCCTCGATCACCCACTGCCGGAACGATTCGGCGACAACGGGCCAGTTGTCATTGACGCCCTTGTGTGCGGCCAGCCAGGCCCGGTCGGAGTCGGTAGTCGCCGGCGTGATGCGGTCGACCATGCTGTTGGGAAAGGCCACCGAGTCGGCGATCCAGTCGGCGAGACCGTCGCCCAATGGGTGAGCTTCGCCGAGCGTGGCGGCGCGGGCCACTGAGCCGTTGCTGGGGATATTGTCGCAACTGATCACCGTGACCCCGGAGTGGCCGTTCTGGTAGCGCTGTTGGAGACCGGCGGCGAGGATGCCGAAGGCCGATGCCGGCCCCGCGGTTGGCGATGTGGGGAGGTAGTCGCCGGTGATGTTGTCTACCGGGTAGCCGCCCTCGGTGATGGTGAGCGACACGATTTGAGTGGCCGGGTCGGCGATGGAAGCGAGCAGCCGGTCGGGGCGGGGGGAGGCGTGAACGAAGTCGACGATGCTGCCGATGACCTCGACCTCGGTGGATTGGGGACCCCGAATGATGAGGGTATAGAGGTAGTCCTGCGGTTTGAGGGCATCGGCTATCGCCTGATCGCTGGGAAGCACGCCGGCCCCGGTGATCGACCAGTCGCGGTGGCCGGACTGGCACAGCTCGTGGATATAGGTGGCCAGGTGCGAGCGGTGGAAACCGCCGACGCCGATATGGACAATGCTGCGCTTGAGTCGGCTGCGGTCGTAGGTGGGCACGGCGACAGACGCCCGCAAGCGGTGGAGAGACCGGCTCTGGAGCAGAGTGTCTGGCGGTTCGGCTGGCACGGCCAGATACCCTACTACCAACACAAACACAGATAAAATGGCAGAGATTCAGGATGATACCCACATAAAACCAATCTCAAGGCTTGCAATCCCAAGTAAACAAAACTAAGTTCGGGCAAATTACCGTCAGGGAGGAGGTCTCCCACCGGTTCCTACCCAAGGGGGAATGTGCCAATGACAAGAACCAGCCGACCGAGGTGGAGCATTCGGCTCCTGTTTTTCAGTCTGCTCACGGCGTTCGCTCTAGTGGCCGCTTCATGCGGCAACGATGATGACAGCGACACGTCGAGTGATGCACCGGCCACTGCTGCGGCCACTGAAGCCCCCGCTGCGGCCACCCAAGAGCCGGCAGCACCAGTTGAGAGCCGATCGATCAACGTGGCCATCGTGGGCAACCCGCAGATGGAGGACATCGCCAGCCTCACGCCGAGTCTGTTTACCGCCGAGACCGGTATCGAAGTCAACTACACGTTCCTGGAGGAGCAGACCCTGCGCGAGATCGTCACCCGTGACGTGGGCGCCGGGGGGGAGCAGTTCGATGTGGTCATGATCGGCATGTTCGAGTCGCCGCAGTTCGGGGCCAACGGTTGGCTCTACGATCTCAACGACTTCGCAGCTGACACGCCCGAGTGGAACGTCGACGACATCATCCCCGCGGTGCGCGGCGGCCTTTCCTATGAGGGGGGCCTCTACGCGGCGCCATTCTATGCGGAGTCCTCGTTCGTCATGTACCGCCAAGACGTCATCGACGCCGCAGGCCTGACGATGCCAGCCGCCCCCACCTGGGATGAGCTGGCCAACATTGCCCGCACCATCGACTCCGATGAGATGGCCGGCATCTGCTTGCGGGGCAAGCCCGGCTGGGGCGACCTCGGTGCTGCCTTCACCACCGTTCTCAACACATTCGGGGGCACCTGGTGGCTGGCCAACGCCGACGGCTCGATCGGAGCGGCCCAGGTTGATCAGCCTGAGTTCCGCGAGGCCCTCGAGTTCTATGTCGCGCTCATCAACGACGCTGGCCAGGACGACGCAGCCAACGCCAGCTTCAACGAGTGCTTGAGCCTCTACCAGAACGGCCAGGTGGCCATGTGGTACGACGCCACGGTCGCAGCCGGCATCCTTGAAGCCGACGACAGCCCAGTCAAGGGCCTCAACGGCTTCGCCCTCGCGCCAACCAAGGTCACCGACGCCTCTGGCTGGCTGTGGGCCTGGGCACTGGCGATTCCGCAAAACTCCTCTGATCCCGACACCGCATGGGAGTACGTGAGCTGGGCCACCAGCGAGGAGTACATCAACGCTGCCGGCGAGTCGCTGCCAGGAGGCTGGGCCGCCGTGCCTCCTGGAACGCGCGAGTCAACCTACGCCAATCCGAACTATCAGGCTGCGGCGCAGGCCTTTGCCCAAAAGACGCTTGACGCCATGCTGGCCGCACCCATCGACAACCCGGGCACCACGCCCCGTCCGGGTTTGCCGGGCGTGCAGTACGTCGGCGTGCCCGAGTTCCAGGATGTCGGCACCCGCTGCACCGAGCAGTTCTCGGCTGCCATTGCCGGGTCGATCAGCGTTGACTCAGCTCTCAGTGCGTGTCAGGACATCGCGTCCGAAGTGAGCAGTTAGGAGCACTTCGCCCGAGAAGTAACACACTGGCCAACAAAGTGCATGTTCTCTGATTGAAATGCGTTGGCTTGGCCTAGGTTGAACAAAATATCAGGAACAGGCTAGGGGGAGCCGTGTCGCAGCAGACCGATCGAGCGGAGCAGGTGAAGAGACTGCAACGTCGAGAAGGTTGGCGGCGTCGGCTCCCCCTTGTTCCTGCCCTGGTGTTCACCATCGTTGTCACCCAGGTTCCGTTCATCCTGAGCCTGTGGTACAGCCTGACCGAATGGAAGATCGTTCCGCCTGAGCCGCGGAACTTCATCGGCTTCAGCAACTACGTCGATCTACTCGACAATCGGTTCTTCCGCGAGGCGGTGTGGACCAGTATTTGGATGACGGTCTCCGCGGTGCTGCTCTCGTTGCTGCTGGGAACGCTTCTCGCCATCCTGCTCGACCGGAAGTTCTTCGGACAGGGGTTTGTTCGGACGCTGTTGATCACTCCGTTTCTGATCATGCCCGTTGTTGCCGGGCTGGTGTGGAAGACACAGGTATTCAATTCGTCATTCGGGGTGTTGAATTGGCTGCTCGATTCCCTGGGGTTCGAGCGGATCGAGTTCGTGACCCGCTGGCCGTTGTGGTCGATCGTGTCTGTGCTGGTGTGGCAATGGACGCCGTTCATGATGTTGATCGTGCTGGCCGGATTGCAGGGTCAGGACCAGTCGGTGTTGGAAGCCGCCCGGGTGGACGGAGCCTCGAGCAGGGCGATGTTCTTCCAGATCACGCTGCCCCAGCTCCGTCCCTATCTGGAGTTGGGGATCCTGCTGGGTTCCATCTACCTCATCCAGGTCTTCGACTATGTGGATGTGATCACCGGAGGGGGTCCCGACTCCACCAACGTGCCCTACTTCGTCTTCCAGCGCTCCATCGGCGGTGGCTGGCAATTCGGGCAGGCCTCGGCCTACAGCATCGTGGTGGTGATCGCCTCCATCGTGATCGCCACCTTCGGTCTGCGGGTGCTGTCCAATCTCCTGGAAGGTGAGAAGCCATGAGGGCAGGCGGGACTGGCACGGAAGTCGGGAAGAAGCGAGCAGTCTCCTTCTTTCTGGGCCTCTTGAGCTGGGCGGTCGCCCTCGTCTTCTTCTTCCCCATCTTCTGGATGGTTCTGAACGGCTTCAAAGAAGAGATAGACGCCAACACCGACCCGAAGCTTGTTTTCGACCCGACGTTCGACCGGTTCAACGAAGTGACCTCCCAGACACAGGGCTTGCTCGGCTTCAGAGAGGCGTTCATGAACTCGGTGTGGGCGGTGTCGATCTCGACGATCTTGGTGCTGGTCCTTGCCGTCCCGGCTGCCTACGCCCTGGCCATTCGGCCCGTGGCCAAATGGCGGGACGTGTTGTTCTTCTTCATCTCCACCAAATTCCTCCCGGTGGTGGCGGCGATCCTCCCGCTGTGGATCATCGCCCGGGAGTTGGATCTTCTGAACACCCGGCTAGTGCTCATCATCCTCTACACCGCCATGAACCTTCCGCTCGCGGTGTGGATGCTCCGGTCGTTCTTCAGCGAGGTGCCCAAGGAACTCATCGAAGCCGCCCAGATCGACGGGGCCAAGCTGCGTGGCCAGATCACCTCGGTGATCCTGCCCATTGTGGCCCCCGGCCTGGCCGCCACCGCTTTGTTGTGCGTGATCTTCGCCTGGAACGAGTTCTTCCTCGCCGTCCAGCTCAACCCGGTGGACGGGTCGACGATTCCTATCTGGGTTACCTCCAACGTCAGCACCCGCGGCAACTTCTTGGCCAAGCTGTCGGCTGCATCCACCCTGGCAACTCTCCCGGTGGTGCTGGCCGGGTGGTTGGCTCAGAAGCGGATGATACGCGGCCTTTCGATGGGAGCGATCAAGTGATTTCGTTCAAGTGCCGAAAGGAGCTGGGACATGGCTGAAGTCCGATATGAGAACGCCAGTCGAATCTATCCGGGAACCGACATTCCCGCGGTGGAGTCGCTGGACCTCGATATCCCCGACGGCGAGCTCTTAGTGCTCGTGGGCCCATCGGGCTCGGGCAAGTCCACCGCGCTGCGAATGCTGGCCGGGCTGGAGTTCGTCGACAAGGGCAGCGTCTATATCGACAACGAGGATGTGACGCTGACTCCGCCCCAAGACCGCGATATCGCCATGGTGTTCCAGAACTACGCCCTCTACCCCAATATGACCGTGCAGGCGAACATGGGATTCGCGCTCAAGCAGCAAGGTGTCCCGAAGGCGGAGCGGGCCGAGCGAGTGCGAGAAGCAGCCCGCATTCTCGATCTGGAGCCCTATCTGGATCGCAAGCCGAAGAACCTGTCCGGGGGGCAGCGCCAGCGGGTGGCGATGGGCCGGGCCATCGTGCGCCGGCCGCAGGTCTTCTTGATGGACGAGCCGCTCTCCAACCTCGACGCCAAGCTAAGAGTTCAGACTCGAACTGAACTCGCCGATCTCCAGGCCAGGTTGGGGGTCACCACCGTGTACGTCACCCACGATCAGGTGGAGGCAATGACCATGGGCCATCGGGTCGCGGTCCTCAAAGACGGGATTCTCCAGCAGGTCGACCGCCCGCGAACTCTGTACAGCCATCCGGTCAATCTGTTCGTGGCCGGGTTCATCGGCTCACCGGCAATGAACCTTGTCGAAGTCTTATCGGAGGGCACGAACGGTCTGCGCCTGGGCTCTCTCTCCCTTCCCCTCGATGAGCAGACAGCCCATGATCTGGCTGCTCGCGACCCGGGTGCCATTACGGTCGGAGTCCGTCCTGAGCATCTTCGCCTGGGTAGCGAGGGGATTGCCGGTCAGGTCACTGTGGTGGAGGAGCTGGGCTCTGAGTCGTACGTCCACATTACCGTTGAGCATCAAGGTGGTCCGCTCCTTCTGGTTGTGCGCGCTGAGGGGGAAACCATGACCCAGCGCGGCGACAACGTCCAGGTCTCGTGCCGAGGCCCGGTTCATGTGTTTGCTCCCAACGGCGAGCGCATCGGAGCCTAATAGCACGAGACCGCAGTTGGCGGCCGAGGCGTAATCCCCTCCTCGCCTCGGCCGCCATTGCTCATCGGGGCCGGACTCCGGGCATAGGGGACAACTGGCAGTACGAGACCCGCCTAGTTGCTGGTTAGCCGCAGTCCGGCGTCGAGTCTTACCACTTCGCCGTTCAAGAACGTGTTATCCATGAAGTGGACCACCAGAGAGCCCACGTCGGCGGGTGTGCCCAGGCGGTGGGGGAAGACGTTGTCTTCCACCAGCTTGGCGATGAAGTCCTCGTTGAGGGTGGCGAGCATGGGGGTGTCCATGGTGCCTGGAGCGATGGCCATCACCCGGATGCCCCAGACGGCCAGATCTCGGGCCATGGGCAGGGTCAACCCGATCACCCCGGCTTTTGACGACCCGTAGGCCGACTGCCCCACCTGGCCCTCGTAGCCGGCGATGGAGGCGATGTTCACGATCAGACCCCGCTCGCCGTCGGCGTTGGGCTCGTTGGCCGACATGGCCGAGACCGCGTGGCGGGCCACGTCGAACAGGCCGATGAGGTTCACCTCGATGTGGCGGGTGAAGTGGTCCAGGGGATTGGGGGTGCCGTCGCGGGACACCACCCGCTGGCCCGAGCTGATGCCCGCGCAGCTCACCAGCACGTCGATGCGGCCGAAAGCTGAGGCCGCGGCGGCCACGGCCTGCTCAACGTCATCGGTGTTGGTGACGTCAACGGGGACGAAGGCGGCCACGTCGCCCAGATCGGCAGCCATGTCCGCACCGGCCGAGGAGGGCAGGTCCAAGATCACCACCCGGCCGTCCTTGTCCAGCAGCGTCTTGACCACACCGGCGCCTAGCCCAGAAGCACCGCCGGTCACTAGGGCAACAGATCCGGGGACTCTCATGGGCTAAAACTCCCGCAGGCGGGCGCTGGTCGGGTCGACTTCATTTCGCAGGATATGCAGCTCCTCTTCAGTGGGGCGGGCGGTGACTGGGATGTCCCCATCGGGCACCAGCACCTCGAAGCCAGTGGCCCCTTGCACCTGCTCGGCAGTGACTTCGGGGTGCAGCGAGGCCAGCCGCATCCGCTTGCTGGCCGGCTCAAAGTCGAACACGCACATATTGGTGATGCACAGCTTTGGTCCGCCGGGCATGCCCATGCGCTCGCGGTGATCTCCGCCGTCGCCCCAGCCGATGCCGGAGCGGAAATGGAGCCGATCGACAAATGTGCGAGGGTCGTGGGTGGACGACCACAGGTAGATGCGGGGGATCATGGCGCCGAGGTCGGCCATGCCGCCGCCTCCGGGCAGGCGCACTTTGGGGGCGTCGTAGGGGCCGATAACCGTGTTGTTCACGTTGCCGTAGGCGTCCATTTGCGCCCCCCGAAAGGCGAATGTGTTGTAGCGGGCGCCCTGGGCGTAGGTCCAGAAGTCGAAGGGGGAGTTGCTCAACATGGTGGCCCCGCCCCACAGGGAATCCGACAGGGTGGAGTCGCCAATCTCGTCGGGGTCGGCGTCGACGGCGATAGAGCTGGCGGCCCACACCAGCTCCGGCGCGTGGGTGCGCCGGGCCAGCAGGTAGCCGCACACGGGGATGAACGACACTGCGCCGTTGAACGCCCGAGTGTCATTGGACATGGCCCGGGAGAAGGCCACCACCATCAACTCGTCGATGGTGCAGTGGTATCCGGGGACCGGGGTGCTCATGCTGAGACTCCCGTCGAGACGTTGTTGGCGGCTAGGAAGTCTTCCCAGGTGTCCGGGCCCACAACTCGCTCTTGGAAGAAGCGCGAGAAGTCCTGCGGATCACGGGCCGCCATGGAGTACTCCGTGAAGAATCCAGAGTCGTGGCCGTACTCGGGGAAGCACGAACAGGGGTAGGCACCGTTTGGGGCGATAGCGACTTGGTCGATCATGAACCTCGGGTAGGTGGTGCGCTCCGGCTCGGCGGTAAACACCGCAGTGTCCACCACCCGCTCCACAGAGGCCACCGAACGGGCAGCCGCGTTGACGATCTCGTTGTCCATCCACACCAGCTTGGGGTTGACCCGGGTGGTGCCCCGCATGTCGGCCTCGTGGGCGTGGACCAAGGCCACGTCCACCGCCAGGCGGGTGCAGGCCACATAGTGCTCTCCGGTGGGGCCGTCTTTCTCCTCACGCACCGCTCCCGACTCGGCGTGCAGGCCGAGCACGTCGGTGCCGAGGCCGGCCTTGGTGGGCATGAACGGCAGGTTGTAGCTCTGAGCCTGGAGTCGGCAGATCAGCAGATGCTCGCTGTATTCCTCGATGGCCACTTGCCCTGACTGCACCGCGGCTCGGAAATTGGGGGCCAAGCCCAGGCCCTCGAAGCTGACCAGCCCGGACATGACCTTCCGCACGCAGCCTCCGGCCACCAGCCAGTCCACGGCCATGCCGGCCACAATTGCCACCAAATCCAGGTCCTTTTTCTGCTGGCGCACCAGCTCCCGGACCAGGGCCATGGGTGCACTGTTCATCGACAGCCCGCCGATGGCCACGGTGGAGCCGTCGGGAATGGAAGCCGCCGCCTCTTCCAGTGTGGTGACTTTGCTCATGGGATTGTTCGCTTCCCCCTGTGCTCGCTGTTCTTGCTGTTCATGCAGCCCGCCGTACTATACGGCCCATGACTGCTGCCCCAGACATCCTCTCCCCTGAGTACGACACCAACCCGTACCCATTTTATGAAGTGCTCCGCGACGAGTTTCCGGTGATGTGGCACGAGGGCACCCAGGCATACGTGATCAGCCGGTATGAAGACGTCGCCGGGGCGTTCCGCAACCCCCAGATATCCAGCCGCAACTACGAGTGGCAGACCGAGCCGGTCCACGGGCGCACCATCTTGCAGATGGAGGGCAAGGAGCATTCTTCGTACCGGGGCATCGTGAATCCGATTTTCCGGGGCAGCTATCTGGTGCAGAGCATCGTTCCGGCCATCACCAAGGCGGCCCGCAGCCAGATTGGCGAGTTCGTGGCCGACGGCGAGGTGGACCTGTGCAAGCGGTTCAGCACCTATTACCCGATCGGGGTGATCGTGCAGCTGCTCGACCTGCCGATGGAGGATGTGCCCCAGTTCTACGAGTGGTACACGATGATCATGGACTTCGTGTCCAACATCACCGGCGATGAGGAGAAGAACCGGCGGGGGATGGCCGCCCGGGTGGAGATGGGGGAGTACCTCATGCCCAAAATCGCCGAGCGGCGGGCCGATCCCGGCGACGACCTGCTCACCGCCATGGTGACCAAGGAGTTCGATGGCGTTCAGATGAGCGACGACGACATCCGCGGCTTTTGCAGTTTGCTGTTGACCGCGGGTGGGGAGACCACCGAGAAGGCCATCACGCTGACCATGCGGAACCTGCTGGACAACCCCGACCAGATGGCCGAAGTGCGGGCCGACCGCCAGCTCATCGGCCGGGCCTTCGCCGAGACCCTGCGCTTCACCGGGCCGGTGCAGATGATCATGCGCCACACCGATGAAGACGTGGAGTTCTCCGGTGGAAAGGTGGAGGAAGGTCACACTCTGGAATTGCTCTTGGGTGCGGCCAACCGGGATCCCGATGCCTTTGACGAGCCCGACCGGTTCAACATCCACCGCACCGACATGGAGTTCGACAAAGCGTTCACCGCCGCGGCCGACCACACCGCGTTCGCGCTGGGCCGCCACTTCTGCGTGGGATCGATGCTGGCCCGGGCCGAGCTGACCGTGGCCCTGGACGCCTTGCTCGACGCCATGGACGACATCGCCTACGCCGACGGCTACGAGCAGGTTGAGACTGGGGTGTACACCCGGGGATTGACCTCGTTGCCTCTGACGTTTACGCCGAATCCGGATTTTGTGACTGGTTGAGGATAGTTCCGTCCTAAACTGAAGGTGATCCTTGAGACCAACCATGTTGAGCCGGGGCGAGGGTGGTAGAACCCCTTAAGAGGTGACTCGCTCCGGCCCAGCAGCTACCGCGGCACCACGTAGCCCGCGTCGTCGCGATCCCAAGTATCGGGAGTGATGCCCTCTTCGCGGAGTTTGAACTTCTGCACCCGCTCTGAGGGGGTCTTGGGCAGATCGTCGCACCAGCGCACGAATCGCGGCACGGCGAAGTGGGCCATGCGGGGGACGCAGAAGTCGAGCAGCTCTGTCTCAGACAGCTCGTGGTCGGGTTTGAGCACCACCACGGCCATCACCTCTTCTTCACCCAGATCGGAGGGCACACCGATCACCGCTGATTCCAGCACGGCGTCGCAGGTGTTGATCACCGCCTCCACTTCGTAGGAGGAGATGTTCTCGCCCCGGCGGCGCACGCAGTCCTTCATGCGGTCGATAAAGGTCAGGTAGCCGTCCTCGTCGAGGCGTCCCCGGTCGCCAGTGTGGAACCACAGATTGCGGAACGTCTCCACCGTCACGTCGGGCATGTCGAAGTAGCTGTCGATCATGATGTAGGGCTTCTTGGGCCGCACCACGATCTCGCCCGCGGTTCCGGGGGGCAGCGGTCGGTCCTCGGAGTCCACCACCGCCACGTGGTACAGCGCCGACTCCCGGCCCGCGGTGCCGATCTTGCGCACGCCTCGGCGGTTCTCGGTGGTGATGGCCACCTCGGTCATGCCGTACACCTCCGAGAGGTGGACCCCGAAGCGCTCCTCGAACGGCTCCCAGATCTCCACCGGGCAGGGAGCGCCGAAGCCGTTGCGCACCGGGTTGTCGGCATCGTCGGGCCGTTCGGGCTGCTTCCAGAGCATCATCAGCAGCCCGCCCTGGTAGTTGAAGGCGGTGATGCCCTCGGCCCGGCAGCGGTCCCAGAAGCGGCTGGCCGAGAACCGCCGGTCCATGATGAGCCGGGCGTCGGCCTCCATGGCGCACATCACGCTGGTGTACTTGGCGTTGATGTGGAACAGCGGAAAGGCGGTGTACAGCACGTCGTCGGCGCCGTAGCCCACCAAATCGACGGTGTGGCGGGCTAGGTTCAGGTTGGCCTCGTGGCACAGCATCACGCCCTTAGACGGACCGGTGGTGCCCGAGGTGTACAAGATCACCGCGGTATCCCGATAATCGACCTCGGGTCCGGGGGGAGGGGAATCGAGGTACAGGTCGCTCAGCTCATGGATGGTGACATGGTCGGGGAATTCAGGGGTGCCTGCGTCTACTGTGCCGATGGCCCGGTTGACCACCACGTGCTCAAGCCCAGGAAGGCCCTGAGACGCTTCGGCGATCCTGTCCAGATAATCCTGGTCGCACACAACCGCCGAAGAGCGCGACTGGCTAATCAAGTACTCCAGCAGGTGGCCCCGGTAGGCCTGATTGATGGGTACCTCAACCACTCCGGCTTTGTTCATGGCGAACCAGGCGTCGATGCACTCCAAGGAGTTCTGCATCATCAAACAGGAGCGGTCACCTGGTCCTAGGCCTAGCGAAGCCAGTCCCGCCGCCAGGCGGTCAGAGTCGGCATGGACCCCGGCATAGGTCTTGTCCCGACCCTCCACGGTGAGGGCCAGACGGTCGCCGTTGGTTTCGGCCTTGTGGCCGATCCACGCTCCGATGGTGCGCGGGCTGTCTGGGCCAATTGTCCAACTCATAGAAGTTCCCGTCAGTTCAACACTTCGGGGGCCTCGCGCAGCAGTTTTCGGACCGCCCCCTCCCAGAAATATCTGACCGTCATGTGATGGCTGTTGACCGCGGCCTTAAGCGTGGGACGCTGCTCGGGGGGCACTGGCACCGGGGTCTGGCCTGCCTGCATGGCGTCGTAGTTGAGCCGGCACACCCGCTCGAAATTGGAGGCCCGGTAGACGGCTTGCTCAGTGGTCTCGCCGGCGATGAGCACCCCGTGGTTGGCCAGGATCACCGCAGTGGCGCTGCCCACCGAGTCGGCCAAGTGCTGGCCCCCGGCGGCGTCGTCCACCCCGCCGGTGTAGGTGCCGAACAAAGCGATGTCGCCGTCGAACATACAGGCCTGTTGGTCGGTGATGTCGGGCAGCTTGTGCATGGTGGACAGCAGGCTTCCGTAGTAGGGGTGGTTGTGGATCACGACCTGGGCGTCGGGCCGGGCCCGGTGCATCTCGGTGTGGATGTGCACCGCCGGGGTCACGTCCCAGCGGCCCTCCAGCACTTGGCCGTCGGCGTCGATCGCCAATATGTCGGAGGCGGTGATCTCGTTCCACCAAAGTCCATAGGGGGTGCACCACATGGAGCCGTCGTCAGCGTCGTCTCGCACCACCGTGATATGACCGGCCACGTCCAGGGCATATCCCTCGGCATCGAGGATGCGGGCGGCGCAGGCGATCTTCTGGGGAACGGTGAGCGGCTGTTCCAAGCCGGGCATCACCCGGGGAAATCCGCTTTGTCCGGCGATGGCTTCGTCAAGCTTGCCCATGCCCTGCTAGATAGCACACTGGGGCCGGGCCCGAAGAATGGGCGGTCGATGCGGGGTGGCGGTGGCGGCTAGGGCACTGTTGTCCGTCCGCTACCGGTGTGGCCCCAGCACTCTGCTGAGTTGTCGGTTTTGACGCCGCAGTTATGGAGGCCGCCTGCGGCTATCGATGAGAACGAGCCCGTCGGCGCGGTGGCTTGTCCGTGGTTGTCGCTACCCCAGCACACCGCGGAGGCGTCGGTTTTGAGGCCGCACGAGTGCGAGCTGCCCGCGCCCACTGACGAGAACGAGCCTGACGGCGCGGTGGCCTGACCTTCATCGTCGTCGCCCCAGCACACGACGGTGCTGTCATCTTTGACGGCGCACGAATGCGCCCAGCCCGCGGCTATCGATGAGAACGCGCCTGTGGGCGCGGTGGCCTGGCCGTCGTCGTCGTCGCCCCAGCACGCGATCGTGTTGTCGGTCTTGATGCCGCAGGAGTGGTATGCGCCGGCGGCTATCGATGAGAACGAGCCTGTCGGCGCGGTGGCCTGGCCGTCGTCGTCGTCGCCCCAGCACGCGACGGTGTTGTCGGTCTTGATGCCGCAGGAGTGGTATGCGCCGGCGGCTATCGATGAGAACGAGCCTGTGGGCGCGGTGGCCTGGCCGTCGTCGTCTCGGCCCCAGCACACCGCGGTGTTGTCGTCTTTGACAGCGCAGGAGTGCGCCCCGCCTGCGCTGATCGATAAGAACGAGCCCGACGGCACCGTCGCCTGCCCGTGGTTGTCGCTGCCCCAGCACACCGTAGAGCTGTCGACTTCGATGCCGCACGAGTGCGCCCCGCCCGCCGACACCGACGCGAGCCGCAAGATGCTGTCGACTTTGTGGTCCGGGTCGTCGGCGATCGCGATATGCGACAGCTCGGAATTGTCGCCGTTGCTGTCGGTGATGGTGCCGGCGTTGAGCGCCAGGGCATCTTGGGCTGCGGAGATGCCGTCGGCGTCGGCGTCGCCTGCTGTGACGGTGTAGGCGAACACCACATCAGCGGTCCCCGACCCCGAGGTGTAGTCGGCCTGGCGCGTGGTAGCGCCTATGTCCAGGGCGATCTGGGGTGTGCCGGTTACCGTCACCGCTGCTGGGAACGTGGCGGTGACCTCGATGTTATCGCCGGTGCGGTATGTGTTGTCGCTGCCCGCGTCTGAAGTGACCGCCACCACAACAGCGGCCGCGTCGGTGGCGGCCGCGTCGGACTCCGCCGACACCCCGCCCGCGCCCTGCGCGTTCACCGCCCGCACCCGGAACGCATACGACACCCCGTGCACCAAACCTGTGACGGTGTAGCCCGACGCGTTCGCGCCGCCCGCAGCGCTGTCGGCCACATCGACCCACCCTCCGAACTCGCCGCCCACGGTTTTCAGCGAGTACCGCCACCCCGTGATCGCCGAGCCGCCGTCGGCGGGCGCAGCCCAGCTCAAAGACACCTGCCCATAACCGCCTGTCGCGCCGGGCTTCGCGGGGGCAGCCGGCTTCGCCGGCGACACCGGATCGTCATCAACACTCACCCCCCGGGCCTCCAAAGCGGGAATATCAGTGCCCGTCGCCGCCGCGTCGAGCGGGTTGCGCTCCAACACCACGATGTCGCCCGAGCCCAGCCCGGTGTTCGACACCAACGGCCCGACATCAGACACCGCATTGTCGCGGAGCCACAGCCATGTGAGGTTGGTCAGCCCCGACAACGCCGAGACGTCCGAGATCGAGTTGTCGTCGAGCCCCAGCCCTGTGAGGTTGGTCAGCCCGGACAGATCGGAGATGTCCGAGAGCGAGTTGTATTCGAGATGCAGCCTTGTGAGGTTGGTCAGCCCGGACAGATCGGAGATGTCCGAGATCGAATTGCCGCCGAGATACAGCCTTGTGAGGTTGGTCAGCCCGGACAGATCGGAGATGTCCGAGATCGAATTGCCGCCGAGCCTCAGGTATGCGAGGTTGGTCAGCCCGGACAGATCGGAGATGTCCGAGATCGAATTGTTGTTGAGGACCAGGGTTGTGAGGTTAGCCAGCCCGGACAGATCGGAGATGTCCGAGATCGAGTTGCCGTTGAGATACAGCCTTGTGAGGTTGGTCAGCCCGGACAGATCGGAGATGTCCGAGAGCGAATTGCCGCCGAGCCTCAGGTATGTGAGGTTGGTCAGCCCAGACAGATCGGAGATGTCCGAGATCGAATTGTTGTCGTGGAGCCACAGCTCTGTGAGGTTGGTCAGCCCAGACAGATCGGAGATGTCCGAGATCGAATTGCCGTGGAGCCTCAGGGTTGTGAGGTTGGTCAGCCCGGACAGATCGGAGATGTCCGAGATCGAATTGCCGCCGAGCCACAGCCATGTGAGGTTGGTCAGCCCAGACAGCGCCGAGACATCCGAGATCGAGTTGATGTAGAGCCCCAGCCCTGTGAGGTTGGTCAGCCCGGACACATCGGAGATGTCCGAGATCGAATTGCCGCTGAGCCCCAGGTATGTGAGGTTGGTCAGCCCAGACACATCGGAGATGTCCGAGATCGAATTGCCGTTGAGATACAGCCATGTGAGGTTGGTCAGCCCGGACAGATCGGAGATGTCCGAGATCGAGTTGTATGCGAGATGCAGCCCTGTGAGGTTGGTCAGCCCGGACAGATCGGAGATGTCCGAGAGCGAATTGCCGCCGAGCCCCAGGGATGTGAGGTTGGTCAGCCCGGACAGATCGGAGATGTCCGAGAGCGAATTGTATGCGAGATACAGGGTTGTGAGGTTGGTCAGCCCGGACAGATCGGAGATGTCCGAGATCGAATTGCCGCTGAGCCCCAGGTATGTGAGGTTGGCCAGCCCGGGCAGCGCCGAGACGTCCGAGATCGAGTTGTTGTATAGGTCCAGGTCGGTGAGGGTGATGAGGCTGGTGAGGGGGGAGAGGTCTGAGATGGTGCCGTTGTGGAGTGTCAGGGTGGTGAGGGCGGTGGCGTATTTCAGGCCGGTGAGGTCGGCGACGCCCGCGTCAAAGTCGGAGATTTCGGTGAGGGTGGCCATATCGGCCTCGGTGATGGTGGCGCCGCCGGCGATGCCCAGCTCGGTTTCGATCAGCGCCCGCAGCGCAGTGTCCGATATGGTCACCGCCTGGTCAGGATCATCAGCAGTTACGGTGATGTCGAAGGTGATCGATGCCTCGTCGCCGGCGTCGTCGGTGGCGGTGTAGGTGTACGCGACGGCTGCCCGGGCCACCTCGGGGGTGCCCGACAACTGGCGCGTCGCGGTGTCAAAGGCCAGACCCGCCGGCAACGCCGGGCTCAGCGCATAGGCTATCGGCGCAGTGCCCCCGCTCGCCGTCGGCAGCGTCAACGCCGCGACCGCCGTGTTCTGCGTGTAGGACTGATCGGCCACCGACGCCACCCACAAAGAAGTGTCGACGGTGTGGTCGGTGTCGTCGGTGATGGGGTTGTGGGTCAGCGGGGTGTTGTTGCCGTTGGTGTCGGTGATGGTGCCCCCGTTGAGCGCGAGGGTGTCTTGGGCGATGGAGATGCCGTTGGTGTCGGTGTCGCCTGTGGCGACGGTGTAGGTGAATACCAGGTCGGCGGTGGCTGATCCGGAGGTGTAGGCGGCTTGGCGGGTGGTTGTGCCTATGGTGAGGGCGATCTGGGGTGTGCCGGTGACGGTCATGGCTTCGGCGAACGTGGCGGTGATTTCGATGGTGTCGCCTGTTTGGTAGGTGTTGTCGGTGCCCGCATCAGAGGTGATGGCTAGTGTGGCGGCGGGCGCGTCGGTGGTGGCGGCGTCGGAGTCCTCTGACACTCCGCCCGCGCCTTGCGCGTTGGCGGCGCGCACCCGGTACTCGTAGGCGGTGGCGTGGGCCAGGCCGGTGATGGTGTAGCCCGTGGCGTTGGTTTGTCCCGGCGCGCTGTTGGCCACGTCGGTCCACGCCCCGAACTCGCTGTTGCCGGTTTTCTGGGAGTACTGCCATTTGGTGATCGCTGATCCGCCGTCGGCGGGCGCCGTCCAGCTCAGCGCGACCTGCGCGGCGCCGGCGGCGGCGGCGGGCTTGGCGGGGGCGGCGGGCTTGGCCGGCGATACCGGGTCGTCGTCGACGGTGGCGCCTCGGGCTTCCAGGGCGGGGATGTGGGTGCCGGTGGAGGCGGCGTCGAGCGGGTTGCGCTCCACGATGACGGTGTCGCCTGAGCCCAGCCCGGTGTTCGACACCAGCGGCCCGAGATCAGAGATGGCGTTTTCGGCCAGGTGCAGGGCCTCCAGCACGGTCAGCCCCGCCAGCGCGGAGAGGTCCGAGACCGAGTTGTCGTTGAAGTGCAGCGCCTCCAGCGCGGTGAGGCCCGCCAGCGCGGAGACGTCGGTGACCGAGTTGTCGTTGAGCCTCAAAGCGGTGAGCGCGGTCAGCGCGGAGAGGTCCGAGATGTCGGTGATCGAGTTTTCGTTGAGCCACAGCGTCTCCAGGGCGGTGAGGCCCGCCAGGGCGGAGATGTCGGTGATCGAGTTGTCGTGGAGATACAGGGTCTCCAGGGCGGTGAGGCCCGCCAGCGCGGAGAGGTCGGTGATCGAGTTGTCGTGGAGATACAGGGTCTCCAAGCCCGTCAAGGCCGACAGATCAGACAGATCAGACAACGAGTTGTTGTTGAGCCGCAACAACGCCAAGCCCGTCAAAGCCGACAGGTCCGAGACGTCGGTGATCGAGTTGCCGTTGAGGCCCAACGCCGTCAAGCCCGTCAAGGCCGACAGATCAGACAGATCCGACACCGAGTTGTCGCCGAGCCACAACGACGCCAGACCCGTCAGATCCGACAGCGCCGAGACGTTCGACACCGAGTTGCCGTCCAGGCTCAAAGTCGCCAAGCCAACCAACCCCGACAGCGCCGAGACGTCCGAAACCGAGTTGCTGTTCAGCCACAGCGTCGAGAGGCCAACCAACCCCGACAGCGCCGAGACGTCCGAAACCGAGTTGCCGCTCAGGCTCAAAGAGGTGAGGCCAACCAACCCCGACAGATCGGAGATGTCCGAGATCGAGTTGAACCTCAGCCCCAGCTCGGTGAGGCCAACCAACCCCGACAGCGCCGAGACGTCCGAAACCGAGTTGCTGTTCAGCCCCAGCTCGGTGAGGCCAACCAACCCCGACAGCGCCGAGATGTCCGAGATCGAATTGTTGGAGAGCCACAGCTCTGTGAGGTTGGTCAGCCCGGGCAGCGCCGAGATGTCCGAGATCGAGTTGTTGTATAGGTCCAGGTCGGTGAGGGTGATGAGGCTGGTGAGGGGGGAGAGGTCTGAGATGGTGCCGTTGCGGAGTGTCAGGGTGGTGAGGGCGGTGGCGTATTTCAGGCCGGTGAGGTCGGCGACGCCCGCGTCAAAGTCGGAGATTTCGGTGAGGGTGGCCATATCGGCCTCGGTGATGGTGGCGCCGCCGGCGATGCCCAGCTCGGTTTCGATCAGCGCCCGCAGCGCAGTGTCCGATATGGTCACCGCCTGGTCAGGATCATCAGCAGTTACGGTGATGTCGAAGGTGATCGATGCCTCGTCGCCGGCGTCGTCAGTGGCGGTGTAGGTGTACGCGACGGCTGCCCGGGCCACCTCGGGGGTGCCCGACAACTGGCGCGTCGCGGTGTCAAAGGCCAGACCCGCCGGCAACGCCGGGCTCAGCGCATAGGCTATCGGCGCAGTGCCCCCGCTCGCCGCCGGCAGCGTCAACGCCGCGACCGCCGTGTTCTGCGTGTAGGACTGATCGGCCACCGACGCCACCCACAAAGAAGTGTCGACTTTGTGGTCCGGGTCGTCGGCGATCGCGATATGCGACAGCTCGGAATTGTCGCCGTTGCTGTCGGTGATGGTGCCGGCGTTGAGCGCCAGGGCATCTTGGGCTGCGGAGATGCCGTCGGCGTCGGCGTCGCCTGCTGTGACGGTGTAGGCGAACACCACATCAGCGGTCCCCGACCCCGAGGTGTAGTCGGCCTGGCGCGTGGTAGCGCCTATGTCCAGGGCGATCTGGGGTGTGCCGGTTACCGTCACCGCTGCTGGGAACGTGGCGGTGACCTCGATGTTATCGCCGGTGCGGTATGTGTTGTCGCTGCCCGCGTCTGAAGTGACCGCCACCACAACAGCGGCCGCGTCGGTGGCGGCCGCGTCGGACTCCGCCGACACCCCGCCCGCGCCCTGCGCGTTCACCGCCCGCACCCGGAACGCATACGACACCCCGTGCACCAAACCTGTGACGGTGTAGCCCGACGCGTTCGCGCCGCCCGCAGCGCTGTCGGCCACATCGACCCACCCTCCGAACTCGCCGCCCACGGTTTTCAGCGAGTACCGCCACCCCGTGATCGCCGAGCCGCCGTCGGCGGGCGCAGCCCAGCTCAAAGACACCTGCCCATAACCGCCTGTCGCGCCGGGCTTCGCGGGGGCAGCCGGCTTCGCCGGCGACACCGGATCGTCATCAACACTCACCCCCCGGGCCTCCAAAGCGGGAATATCAGTGCCCGTCGCCGCCGCGTCGAGCGGGTTGCGCTCCAACACCACGATGTCGCCCGAGCCCAGCCCGGTGTTCGACACCAACGGCCCGACATCAGACACCGCATTGTCGCGGAGCCACAGCCATGTGAGGTTGGTCAGCCCCGACAACGCCGAGACGTCCGAGATCGAGTTGTCGTCGAGCCCCAGCCCTGTGAGGTTGGTCAGCCCGGACAGATCGGAGATGTCCGAGAGCGAGTTGTATTCGAGATGCAGCCTTGTGAGGTTGGTCAGCCCGGACAGATCGGAGATGTCCGAGATCGAATTGTTGGAGAGCCCCAGGTATGTGAGGTTGGTCAGCCCGGACAGATCGGAGATGTCCGAGATCGAATTGTTGGAGAGCCACAGCCCTGTGAGGTTGGTCAGCCCGGACAGATCGGAGATGTCCGAGATCGAATTGCCGCCGAGCCCCAGGGTTGTGAGGTTGGTCAGCCCGGACACATCGGAGATGTCCGAGAGCGAATTGCCGTAGAGCCCCAGGTATGTGAGGTTGGTCAGCCCGGACACATCGGAGATGTCCGAGACCGAGCTGTCGTTGAGATACAGCCTTGTGAGGTTGGTCAGCCCGGACAGATCGGAGATGTCCGAGATCGAATTGCCGGAGAGCCACAGCCTTGTGAGGTTGGTCAGCCCGGACAGATCGGAGATGTCCGAGATCGAATTGTCGTTGAGCCACAGCCATGTGAGGTTGGTCAGCCCGGACAGATCGGAGATGTCCGAGATCGAATTGCCGCCGAGCCCCAGGGTTGTGAGGTTGGTCAGCCCGGACAGATCGGAGATGTCCGAGATCGAATTGCCGTAGAGATACAGCCCTGTGAGGTTGGTCAGCCCGGACAGATCGGAGATGTCCGAGATCGAGTTGTCGCCGAGCCACAGGGTTGTGAGGTTGGTCAGCCCGGACAGATCGGAGATGTCCGAGATCGAGTTTTCGTTGAGATGCAGCTCTGTGAGGTTGGTCAGCCCGGACAGACCGGAGATGTCCGAGATCGAATTGCCGTAGAGATACAGCCTTGTGAGGTTGGTCAGCCCGGACAGATCGGAGATGTCCGAGAGCGAATTGTATGCGAGATACAGGGTTGTGAGGTTGGTCAGCCCGGACAGATCGGAGATGTCCGAGATCGAATTGCCGCTGAGCCCCAGGTATGTGAGGTTGGCCAGCCCGGGCAGCGCCGAGACGTCCGAGATCGAGTTGTTGTATAGGTCCAGGTCGGTGAGGGTGATGAGGCTGGTGAGGGGGGAGAGGTCTGAGATGGTGCCGTTGTGGAGTGTCAGGGTGGTGAGGGCGGTGGCGTATTTCAGGCCGGTGAGGTCGGCGACGCCCGCGTCAAAGTCGGAGATTTCGGTGAGGGTGGCCATATCGGCCTCGGTGATGGTGGCGCCGCCGGCGATGCCCAGCTCGGTTTCGATCAGCGCCCGCAGCGCAGTGTCCGATATGGTCACCGCCTGGTCAGGATCATCAGCAGTTACGGTGATGTCGAAGGTGATCGATGCCTCGTCGCCGGCGTCGTCGGTGGCGGTGTAGGTGTACGCGACGGCTGCCCGGGCCACCTCGGGGGTGCCCGACAACTGGCGCGTCGCGGTGTCAAAGGCCAGACCCGCCGGCAACGCCGGGCTCAGCGCATAGGCTATCGGCGCAGTGCCCCCGCTCGCCGCCGGCAGCGTCAACGCCGCGACCGCCGTGTTCTGCGTGTAGGACTGATCGGCCACCGACGCGGTGCCAAACGACAGGGCGGTGCCGCCTTGTGCGGCGGCTTTGGCTGTCAGCCCCGCGATCAGCAGGCACAACACGGCCAGCAGCCCCACAGGCGATTTGGCCAAGGCGATTCTGTTCATGGGCGGCAAGCTAGCACTACGCAAAGTGGGCGGCGCGGACCGCCGGGAAGGTTTGGTATGGGGTCGGGCCCTGGTTGTGGGGTGCCTTCGGGCTGGTGGTCATTGGCCAGGCTCGGCTTGAAGTCGGCCAGCGCTGGCCGGTTTCAGCTGGTTCCAACATTGCGGCCGATCGGCGCTCTGAAGGTGCGGCGTTTGGCTGGGCCCTGCTAGCTACCACACCGGGGGCGTCCCCAAATAATGTGAAAACACCGAGAGGAGTCGGCCATGGGCTGGAGAACAATGGGCGAAGCCGGATATCCGGCCGGTCTGGACTCAAACCCGGCGGTATCGCCCCGAATTCAGCGATGGGATCACATCGGCATCGCGGTGCGCTCCATCGAGGCCGCGGTGCCGCTGTTTCGGGATGTGTTCGGCGGGCAGTTCGTGTTGGGCGGCGACGACGTGCCGCTGGATATCCGCACCGCCATGTTCAAGCTGCCCGACACCGTGAAGGTGGAGCTGCTGGAGCCGCTGAACGAGGAAAGCTACCTGCGCCGGTTCATCGACAAGCACGGGGAGGGGTTCCACCATGTGACCATCTTCGTGGACGACGTGGAGGCGACTATCGCCGACTTGGAGGCCTCAGGCTATGAGGTGGTCGACACCGATCTGAGCGAGCCGCACTGGCGGGAGACCTATGTTCGGCCCAAATCAGGTCACGGATGCCTGTTTCAGATCGTGGACTCGGAGCTGGATTGGCTGGAGCCTCACCCGCACTGCACCGTCGAGGATGTCATTGCTGGCCAGTGGCGCTGGTGGAGGAGCCAAATCTGGCACGTCGACCAGCTGCCTGAGGGCTATAAGGAGTAGGAGCTCATAGCCCCAGTTCGGCTTGTAGCTTCTCTGCGAGGCGGAATTTTTGGATTTTGGTGGCGGACATGGGCCATTCGTTGGGGGCGACGAACTGAACGTGGCGGGGGATTTTGAAGCTGGCGATCTGGCCTCGGCAGAACTCGATCAGTTCTTCCTCGCTGGCCTCGGCGCCGGGCTTGAGCTCGACGAAGGCGGCCGGTATCTCCTGGTACTTCTCGTCGGGCAATGGGACCACCTGGGCGATGGCCACCGCCGGGTGGGTCTGGAGGTAGCTCTCGATCTCCACTGCGGCCACGTTCTCGCCGCCCACCTTGAGCATGTCCTTGGTGCGGCCCAGGTAGCTGATACGGCCGTCGGGGTCGAGCGAGCCGATGTCTCCGGTGAAGAACCAGCCCTCGTCGTCGAAGCACTCGGCGTTCTTTACCGGGTCTTTGTGGTAGCCCTCGAACACGTTGTAGCCCCGCACCCAGATCTCGCCTGCTTGGTGGGGCTCGGTGAGGGTTGCTCTGGTCTCGAGGTCTTTGATCTTGACTTCGATGCCCCGGAACGGGCGGCCCGACGACACCGCCCAAGTTTCCGGCGGATCGTCGGGGCCGGAGAAGGCGACCACGCCGCCGCACTCGGTGAGTCCGTAGGCGTTCATGTGGCGGGCCCAGGGGAGCAGGGCGTGGATGGCCCGCAGGGCGTCGGGGGGCGCCACGTTGTTCACCAGCCGGATGCGCTGGAACTCGTCGGAGTCCCAGTCGGGATGGTTGATCATGGCCTGGGTGACCGGCGGGAAGGTGGAGAAGCACACCGTGGCTTTCTCATCTCGCATCTGGGCGATGGCCGAAGCCGGTTCGAAGTGGGTGATGGTCACATAGGACGACCCAGCATCCAAGCAGCCGATGAGCGGGAGGATCGAACTCATGTGGAACAGGGGGAGTGGGTCCCAGAACACGTCGGTGTCAGTCAACTCGAACCGGGTCCGACAGGCGGTTACGGCAGTGCGCACCAGGGATTCGTGGTTCAGGGGGCAGCCCTTGGGCTCGGCAGTGGTGCCTGACGTGTAGATCATGAGGGCCTCGTCGCGAATGGCCACCTGGCTGCGGAGCAGTTCCACCTCATCGTCGGTGGCATCGTCGGCCAAGGCTTCGAATGCGGCCCGGTCCACCATCCCGGCGGGCGAGGTGCTGCCCATTAGCACCACTGCCTTTAGTTCGGGAGCAACGTCGAGCTCGAGGTTGGCCGGATCGAGAGCCTCGGCCAAGCCGGGTAGGCAGTCGTGGAGGATCACCACATAATCGGTGAACTGGTCGATGATGTCGCTGGTCACCAGCACCTTCAGGTCGGCGTTCTCGGTGACGTAGGCCAGTTCCCGCCCCTTGAAGCGGGCATTTATGGGAACCGGGACTGCGCCGATGAGGGAGGCGCCGAACATGACCTCGATGAAGTCCATGCAGTTGGGCATGAGGATCCCCACCCGGTCTTGAGGCCGAACCCCCAGTCCCAGCAGCGACCGAGCCGACCGCCGGGCTGCTTCCTCCAGCGACGCAAAGCTGTGCCGGGTGTCGGGGAACACCACCGCATCCTGGTCCCCATACAGTGCCGCCCCCCGCACCACCAGATCCCCATACGTGGTCACATCAACCCAAGTGCTCATCCCCGTAGCTTCGCGCACCGGTCCGGTGGCTCGCCCTGCTGTGAGTCGGTGGGGTCGAAAAATGTATAGGTACTTATCAAAAATCGGCTATTTTTGTCGTAATGGTGTACAGAAGACTGCTACCAGTACCCGAGCGGAGCTTCTTTCTGTTCGGAGTGCGAGGGGTTGGCAAGAGCACCTGGGTGCGCATGATGCTGCCCGATGCAACGCGCTACGACTTGCTTGACGAAGCGCTGTTCACCGATCTGGTGGGCAATCCAGCCCTGTTCGGGAACCTCCTGTCTGGTATCAAGCCAGGGGAATGGGTGGTGGTGGACGAAGTGCAGCGCATTCCCGCCCTGCTGAACGAGGTCCACCGGCAGATTGAGGAGCGGGGAGTGCGGTTCGCCCTGCTGGGTTCCAGTGCTCGCAAGCTCAAGACTGCCGGTACGAACCTGCTTGCCGGACGGGCAACTCGCAAAGCCATGTCCCCGCTCACCCCGGCAGAGCTGGGCGGCGACTTCGACCTAGGCGACGCTCTGCGGTTCGGCACGGTCCCCCTGGTGTGGTCGGCCGAGGATCGACGCGAGGTGTTGGAGAGCTATACCCAGCTCTATCTCCGAGAGGAGATCCGAGCCGAAGCCGCGGTTCGGAATCTGCCCGGTTTTGTGAGGTTCCTGCCGGTGGCCGCGCTGATGCATGCCCAAACGGTCAACATGTCCAGCCTGGCCCGAGACACAGGAGTAGCCCGCCCTACCGTGGCGGGCTATTTGGAAGTGCTAGAGGACACACTGCTCACGACTCGGTTAGAGGCGTTCGAGGCCAAGCTCCGGGTTCGCGAGAGAAAGCGCCCCAAGCTTTACTGGGTTGATCCCGGAATAGTGAGGGCGATCAAACGCCAACTCGGCCCCGTTGCCGCTGAGGAACGCGGCGCTCTGTTGGAGGGGTGGGTTCTCGGCTCGCTCAGGGCCCACAACGAGACCCAGCAGGTGTTTGACGCCATCGCCTATTGGTCCCCAGTCGAGTCCGACGCCGAGGTCGACTTCGTGCTCACCCGAGACAACGAGCATCTCGCTCTCGAGGTCAAGGCCGCTGCCAACTACAACACCAGCATGCTCAAGGGCCTCCGAGCCATTGAAGGGCTCCCCGGCTTGACCCGCCGCATCCTCATCTATAACGGCCCCCACGAATTCCAAACCGAAGACGGCATCCACGTCTGGCCCATGGATCGGTTCCACGAGGCTCTGGCCGAAGATGGACTGTGGCCATGAGCCTTGGTGATGCCAGCCCAGTTCAGCACAGGACAATACGCCGACCCCGGTAGGCTGCGACGTCGGCATATGTGCCGCGCAGCCTACCGGGGTGTACAAGTATGGGGGCGCACCTAACGGCGAAATCAGGTCCTAGAAATATTCCCAAGACCTTCTACCATTTTGGTAGAATCTGTGTATGGACCTGAATATCAAAGACCTCGATGATGATGTCGGGCGGCGATTGCGGGAGCAGGCGAAGGCCGCAGGGCTCTCTGTGCAGCAGCATTTGCGAAACGAGCTGACTCGTATCGCGTCAAGACTGTCTCCCGCTGAATTGTCCGGCGGTTTCCCTCCGATGAACCGTTCAGAGTTTGAATCCATCCGCCAGCAACTGCGCGACCTAGATGCCCAGTAGCGTCGTCTGCGACGCTGGAGGAGTATTGGCTGTAGCTGGTGTGCTCAAGGGAACAGTGCCAATTGACGCGGAGTTCTTGGCTCTGGACTGGTCAGCGATGACCGTTGGTCGTTTTGTGGCAGCTCGCCATGAGGGCAATCCTGAACGGATTCAAGTAGAGATTGGTCTTGCTCTGTCTGCTGTGCATGAGTGGTTTCCAGTCCGCACCATCGTGGCGGAGACCCTCTCACGTGCCGGAGGAGGAGCAGTTGATGCCTTGGACTCTTGGTCTGCTCTCATCCTGGCCGAAACCCTTGATCTCCCTCTGTTCACGGCCTCTGATGAGGTCAGCAGCAACCGCATCAAGGTACACCGCCCGTGGTAGACGGCTCCCGCTGTTGGCTCACACCCGGACAGTCAGACCGTAGGCATCACGCCCACCGAGGTATTCGCGGTATCGCTCGCCATGGGTGGCAAGAAGGTCGTCGAGTGCCAGCAGGCTGGAATTTGGCACAGTGGTTGAATCGCTTCTGAGGGCATGGCGGGCTTCCAGGAGGCCACCGAGGCCGTACTCGGTGCCCGGCATGAACACTGCGGGTCCGGCAAATGTGTCAATCTGCTCGAAGACAGGGAACACGATGGCGGCAAGTTCAGCGTTTAGTGGCGTGAATCCGCCGTCTCGCGCATTCCGACAGGCCGCCGCCAACAATGCCAAGCCCATCCTCTCTAGCAGGATGGGTGGGAACCACATGTTTGCGACGCAGTCGGCTCCTTCTTGTGTGCTTACCTTCGATCGCGCCGATAGTCGCACTCCTTCAAATTCGCCAATCCTTGAGAAAAGGGAAAGCACTTCGTCTTCACTGGGGTACCAGTAACCCGGCTCCACCGACTCCAATCGGAGTCTTCCTGCCAACTGTGCCAACTCTTCGACGTTTTCTGGATCTGCGTACCTCAAGGCCCTCTGGAAGGTGTATTCAGGCATGTTCTCAATCACGGTCATCCAGAAAAAGAAGTGCTCTGAGTCATAGAGCCGCTCTCCCGAGACACGACCAGTGGGCAGTCGCGTGACCCCGTATTCCATGACCGTGACGGCGGGGAGCCTGACCGCCACTTCGGGCATCGCCAGGGCGCGGACGTACCGAGATGCCAGAGACGATGTCGGGGCAGTCGGCACAAACTCAAGTGCGGTCATGCAGTGATCCTACGAGTGGCCCCGCTCCCCGCGCCGGCTGAGCAGGCAATATGGCCGATATCAGAGGTGCGGAGGGGCGCTTCGTGTGGACACGAGCAACAGCCGGCTACGTTGGCAGGGTGCGATCGCTGAGCGACTACCTCGACCTCACCGTCGAGCAAGCCCGATCGCAATGGGGACAGATACTTCGCCGCCAGCGGAGACCTCGTCAGGAACCGTTCACGCCGGTTGAAGCAATCCTGTGCTATGGGCTTTTCTTCGTGATGGACCCGCACCGGTATGGGGGTGGTTCCATGCACCGAGCGCCGAAGATCCTGCATGATCTGGCTGAGTTGTTTGTTCGGCCTCCGGGATCGGTCAACAACAAGATGATGAACCTAGACGGGTCTCGCAAGAACGCCGGTGCTCACGAATGGAGATTCTTCATCGAGATGGCCGCAGACCCCGATCAGTTTCACCATCTATACAACCGAGTGCTGCGCGCTGCCCGAAATATGGGAGTGGAAGAGGACCGCCTACCTGATTTTCTTGCGTTGGAAGGCGTTACGAGTTTTGACCTCCTGGGCCAGGAGGAGCTTGCTCGCCAGCAATCGTTGGATGCCGTTTTGGAGGTAAAGGCCATCAAGAGAAGGCTGCGGCTGCTTGCAGACGAAGAAGAGACGACCCGGATAGCAGAACACGAGGTCCGCATTGGCCAACACAGGTTCGCGGGTCAGGTTCTAGAGAACTTTGCCCACAGTTGTGGTTTCTGCGGGTTCTCACCTCGGTCTCTTCCCGGAAACAAGTTGCTGGTGGCATCACACATCAAGCCGTGGGCAGCGTGTGATGACAAGGAGCGGTTGGACTTTCGCAACGGCGTGGCCGCGTGCCCGACTCACGACGCTGCGTTTGACGCCGGGCTGATTACCGTCAACGGGGGCCTAAGGGTCCACCGAGCCCCCAAGCTGGAGGCAAGCAGTCGTGCTGACCCCGGAGTCGACCAGTACTTCGGTCAGGTCCTTAAGCCCGAGCTGATTGTTCCCAAGAAAGGGCAGCGCCCTGGGGACTCGTACTTGGAATGGCATCAAGAGCATGTCTTCCAGGGGCTCGTAAGAATCTGAGGCCGAGTCTTTGGTGCTCTAGGACATATTGAGGAGAGTGTCGCAGCCGATGAGTTCGGGGTGGGTGTGGGCAAGGCGGCGGATCATGACTTGGATGGCTTCGGGGTTGTTGTCGATGAGGAGGTAGTCGCGGTCGTGGTTGGCGGCGGCTTCTCCGAGGGTGCCGCTGCCGGCGAAGAAGTCAAGTAGGAGGTCGCCGGGATTGGAGTGGACTTTGACTAGGCGCTCGAGGACGCCGAGGGGCTTTTGGGTGGCGTAGCCGGTTTTCTCTTTGCCGTTGGGGCTCACGATGGTGTGCCACCAGACGTCGGTGGGGGTCTTTCCTCGGGCTGCTTTCTCCTTGCCGACCAGGCTGGGGGCCATGTAGGGGATCCTGTCCATCTCCTCGAAGCAGAACGTGTAGTTAGCAGGGTCTTTGGCGTACCACAGGATGCTGTCGTGCTTGGCTGACCACTTCTTCTTGGAGCGGGCCCCGTAGTCGTAGGCCCAGATGATCTCGTTCATGAAGGAGTCTCGGCCGAAGATCTGGTCGAGCAGAACCTTGCAGTAGTGGACTTCCCGGTAGTCGATGTGGACGAAGAAGCTGCCGGTGTCGGCGAGGACGCGATGGGCCTCCTCGAAGCGGGGGACGAGAAAGCCCATGTAGTCGTCGAAAGCGTCCTCGTAGCCGGATCTGCCCAGGCGGATGGTCTGGTAGCGGCGGCCGGCAAAGCCCGTCCGGTCTCCGTTGTCCTCGTCGTGCACGGTCTTGATCCGCTCGCGCTCCTGCCGCTTGCCGGTGTTGAAAGGTGGGTCGATGTAGATGAGGTCGAAACTGGCGTCGGGCAAGTTCCGTAACACTGGCAGGTTGTCGTCAAAGATGATCTTCCCCATCTCCAGACATCCTAGGCATGGCCTGTTGTGAGCTTGAGCACTTATGCATTTGAGAGGACGAGCTGAGTCCTATTGCAGCCAAGAGGAGGCCTATCTGTAACACTTCGGCTACTTCTCATTCCAAATTGAATGATGTAGAAGCATTGATATTATATGGACATTACTTAATACACAGGTTTTTCCACATATCCACAGGAGCATGCATGAGCAACTACAACAAGCCGACAGCATGGGGTATCGGAAACGCGAGAATTGTCTCGGCAAGCGAGTATTTGCGCCGCTGACGCCATGCCCATCCCGTCGTCCCACTTTCCTGCGCTGAAGGCGCGTTCGGTGCTGAGAATGCTCAGGAGCATTGGATACCGGATTGAGCGGCAATGGGGATCACATCGCAAACTGGTTGCGGAGGGGCGCTTGCCGATTGGGTTCGCGTTCCATGACCGGTCTGAAGTTCCCCCCTGGGCGCTTCGGCATATGCTGGTGGAGCGGGCTGGATTGACCGACGACGAGATACGGCAGTTGCTGTCGACGGTAAGGAGTGCTCGAAGGAATGAAGCACCAAGTGCGAATACACCTCAACCAAGATGATGGCGTCCGTTGGTGGGCTGAGGACGACGTTGGATTCACCGGTGGCTCGGACGACCTGGAAGAGCTCTTGGCCATGATCACGGAGTGGGCAGAATGCGAAGGCGTGCTTGCCGACCTGTCAGTGTCCTTCACTCAAGATGCACTGATGGCCAGCATGACCAAGCCGGTCAAACCTGTCGGAGTGTCTGAGCCAGTCTGAGGCGGAACCCCAACAGCACGGGGATTTCGTCTTCGAGGGTTGGGGGGATGAAGAAATTGGTGTGTTGGGTGGGGGTTTCTTCTAGGGCGCTCTTGGTAACTTCTGCGAAGCCGTCCACCACTAGGCCTGCGTCGAAAGCGCGGTTCAGCTCGTCGGAGATGGGCCGATGGAAGTTGAGCTGCTTTTGGGGTTGACCGGGCATTCCAACCACTTCTTGGGCCATCGGGGTTAGGTAGTGGGAGATGATGATTCCCTCCCGTTCCTCCCCGCTGGCCAGCTCTCCTCCAACCTTGAATTGCAGGTTGCTGGGGTTCTTGAACACTGGGTGCATGGTGACCACCACTGCCCTTCCGTGAGGCCTCAGGCAGTGGGAGATAGCAGCGAAGAGGTCTTCGCTGGCCGGGATGTCCATGAGCGCCATCGTGCAGGTCACGAAGTCGAATGAGTTCGGCGCAACGTGCTGGGCAATGTCGGCGAGCGAGCAGCAGAGCCATTCGATATCGGCGCTTCCGTCGTACTGCTCCGCCAGGGAGAGGAAGGCCCTCGACTGGTCGACGCCGGTGACGTGGGCTCCAAGGTCGATGAACTGGCGGGCCAGAACACCGCTACCGCAGCACAGGTCGATTCCTCGTTTACCTTGGATATCGCCCAGCAGGTTGAGGGTCGTGGGCAGCACCAGGTTTCGATGCCAGTCGTTGCCAGTATCTCCATGCCGGCCGTCGTAATGGCGGGCTAGTGCGTTCCAGTCGTCGATCACCCGCTGGTCATGCTCGGCACTAGGGCGCTGACTCTCGGCATCGGGCATGGAAGTCGTGCTCCTGAATCGGGGGCAGGCAATCCGCCGCCGGACACGCTAGCTGGCTGCTACGACGCCAGCGGCGCGGGCGGCGACCAAGAGGGGCCCGATAGTGCCGCCGGCACCAGGGTAGGCGGCACCGAGGGGGCTGGCCGCGGCGTTGCCCACGGCGTGGAGGCCTTCGATGAGGCCGCCGTCTTGGTGGCGAACCTGGCCATTGATGTCGGTGCGGGGGCCGCCCTTGGTGCCCAGGCAGCCGGGATGGAGGCGGACGGCAAAGAACGGTGGCTCGTGTACCGGGCCGAGGGTGGGGTGGTCAGCAGTGGGATCACCCACGAAACGGTCGTAAATCGAGCGGCCGCGGCCGAAGTCGGGGTCGTCGCCCGTGGCGGCTAGTTGGTTGAATCGGGCTACCGAAGAGGCCAGTTCGTCTCTACCCACCTCGATGGTGTCGGCCAGTTCAGCCAGGCTGTTAGCTCGGTGCAGCCATTCTGGATCTGACCCGCCCCGACGTAACGGCCCCAGGTGGTATTGGCGGCGATAGCCGGCGTCGAACACCAGCCAGGAAGTAGCGGCTGGGTACTGGAAGCCAGTGGGGTCGAAGGCGTGCATGGCCCGGCCGACGTCGTTGTAGTTGCGGGCCTCGTTGGTGAACCGCCGCCCCCGGGAATCCACCATCAGCGATCGGGGCCGAGCTCGCTCGGTGAGCACCAGCCGGTGAAACGGCTGGCCGTCGATCTTTTCGCCGGGCACGGTCATGGCCGGACACCACCAGGCCTCGGCCATATTGCCCAGTTCGGCCCCCATAGCCAGCGCCAACCTCAACGCGGTGCCGTCCATGCCGGGGGCGCCCACCGGGCCGGTCATCGGTCCCCGCAGAAATGCCTGCACCAAGGCGGGTTCGCGCTCGAATCCGCCGGAGGCCAGAATGACTCGTCCAGGCAACACATCGTCGCCGATCCTCACCCCGTTGACGGTGCCGCCCGTCTGGGCCAGGCCGTCCACGCTCACTCCGGCATGGATTATCGCCCCGGCAGCCTCGGCCGCCTCCACCAGAGAGGCGATCATCGACCGGCCCATAGTGATTTCTCCCTGGCGGGATCGCGCGGCTATTTCGTCACGATCGATTTCACCAGTGGCCAGCTCCCGGTAGGTGATGGGCGCGGACACGTTGGGAGCAGTGCGGATCCGACTGTCCAACGTAGCCGGCACCGCTCGGGGCTGGGGCTCCAAAGGGCGGTGTCCGGGCTTTCCTCCCGGGAGTTCGGGGTGGTAGTCGGGATAGGGGACGGTCTGCCACGAGAGCCCAGCGGCCGACTCCAGCCAATCGGCCACCGTTGACGCCTGCTCAGCGAAGTAGTCCACGAGTTCGTCTTCCACGTCGCCCAGCCGCAGGGCCCGCAGGTATTGCCGGGCCTCGGCGGGGGAGTCGTCCACTCCCTCGGCGGCCATCAACCGATTGGCCGGCATCCAGGCGAGGCCACCCGACAAGGCAGTGGTCCCGCCCAGCACCGGGGCCCGCTCCAGCACGGTCGCCTCGGCTCCGGCCTGCGCCGCGGCCACCGCCGCGGTCAGACCGGCAGCCCCCGACCCGACAACCACTACTGAAGTCATGATGGGCTCAATTCTCAGCGAGTCAGCCTTTGGGAGTCCAGCGGAACCAGCGGGTGACGACGACCACGCCGACGACACCCCAAGCGGCCATGACCAACCAGTTGGTCACCGGCCACGTCGATCCGTCGGAAAGCGGATCGAATCCCTGTTGGAGAGCTACTGCCAGATGCCTGACGGGAAAAATGTCGCCGATCAAGGTAATCACCTGAGAGGTGTCGTCGGTGGCAGGCACATAGACGTCGGAAACGAAGTAGAGCGGCAGGACAATCAAGTTGAGGAACGGGGGGGGGCAGACGTCTCATTGGGAATCACGTTGGTGAACGCCAACCCCAGCGCACAGAACACTGCGCCCCCGACGATCAGCGAGACGATCAGGCTGGGGATCGTCTCCCACAACAGATCCACGTCGTAGACCGCCCAGCCGATTACCACCATGAGCACTGCCATCAACGCGATCACGGCATAGGAGGTGGCCACCAGTCCTCCCATAAACACCCACGGGCGCATCGGCGTACCCCGCACCCTTTTGAGGATGCTGGTCTCTCGACGGATGACGGTGACCATGGCCAGATTCACAAAGGAGGCCTGCACCACTGCGAGGGCGATGAGTCCAGGCACAAAGCGGGTGGCGAGTTTCGGCCCGACCGGGGACACCAATTCATTGCCGAAGAGCGCAATGAGAACGAACAAGAAGATGATCGGCAGGATGACGACAAAAAAGCCGGCCAGCGGGTTGCGGCACAGCAGGACGAAGTCGAAGCGAGTCTGGGTCGCTAGTTGCCGAAGGCCTCGGCTTCTCATCAGGTCGACTCTCCGGATCGTTCGGCTTCGCCGATCAACGCCAGATAGGTGTCTTCCAGTGTGGGGGCCTGCACTTCGAGAGATTCGATCTTGTGGCCTAGCCGTGCGGCTGTTTCCATGAGCACAGCCACAGTCTCAGTGACCTCGTCGGTCAAGATCACCAGCCTCTCTTGGCTCTCGGCGGGATCGGTGCTTGTCTCTCTTAGGTCTTCAGATGTATCGAGCATCTCCGCAGCGGCTCGCAGTTGCTCGGGCAGGTCGGCCAGCGGCACATCTTGTGGGTTCCAGGAGATGCGAGTTTGCATTGAGGCAGTCTCTGCCAAGTCGGCGGCAGTGCCTCGGGCGATGATCTGCCCGGCGGCGATCACAGTGATGCGGTCGGCCAGGCTCTGGGCCTCGTCCATGTAGTGGGTGGTGAGCAGCACGGTCACCCCCAAGTCGCGCAGGCCGTCGATCATGGCCCACGCCTCCCGGCGGGCGGTTGGGTCGAACCCTGTGGTGGGCTCGTCGAGGAACAACAGCTCGGGATTCCCCACCAGCGCCAGTCCCAGGTCGAGCCTGCGACGCTGACCGCCGGAAAGGCGCCCCACTCGTTGATCGCGGTGCTCATCCAAGCCGACCAGCTCGAGCACCTCGGCTACCGGACGAGGGGCGGCGAAATAGGAGGCCCACATGATCACCGTTTCGGCTGCAGTCAGGTACTCCTCAGGCTGGGACTCCTGCAACACGATGCCGACCCGCTCCCGCCAATCTGAGCCAGCCCTGGCCGGGTCTTGGCCGAGCACGGAGACTTCCCCGGCGGTTCGCGGTCTGAACCCTTCGAGGATCTCCACCGTGGTGGTCTTGCCCGCCCCGTTCGGCCCAGAAAGGCGAGAATCTCGCCCTCCTCCACATGTAAGTCGACCCCGGCCACCGCTTCGAACGCACCGTAGGCCTTGTGCAGGCCGGTCACTTCGATCGCCGGACTCTTCATTACACCTACTCTCGGCGTGGCTGCCCGACAGGGTAAGGGCAGAACGGCCTGGCTCCGCTCATCGGGTGTCTAGCCCCCCAACATGGCAGCGAGGGCAGCAGTGTCGAACCACTGGGAGAGGCGGCAGATGCGGCCATTTTCGACGTCGAAGATGTCCACTGCGTCAAAGGTCACGTCGAGACCGTCAGCCGTGGCGCCGGTAAAAGTGATCTCTACCACCACGGTGCCGCCGTCGCAGATGAATCGGGTGGGGTCGTCGACGTGGACCGGGAACCGGCCGAAGATCTTCTGGAACATGGCGATGGCCTTGTCGGAACCGGTGCGGGGGCGTGATCCGGTGGGCACCAAGTCGACCTCGGGATCGAGAACCGAGGCCATCAACTCCCAGTCCTCGGTGTTGAGGGCGGTGAAATAGCTCTGGACGGTCTCCAACGGGGTTCTGGGTTGTCCTTCAGCGTTCATCACTGGCTCCTCAAGATGTCTTTGACCTCGCGCATGGCCCTAAACGACCAGCCGGCCAACTCGGGATCGCCGAAGGCGGTCACGTTCCACATGATCAGATGCCGCAGACCGGCGTCGTAATAGGTGCGGACCTCCTCGGCGATCTGCTCGGGGGTGCCGCAGAAGCAGTAGTAGTCCACCACCTTGGGGGGGATCCCGGCGATGATGGCCTCGGCCTGCTGGCGGGGCACCGACGCAGGGATCAGATCGTGGAATCCCTCGGGCGGCTCGACTCCCAGCTCGCGGAAGATCTGCGGGGGCAGCATCACCATGATGGCCCGCAGCAAGGGCGCTTCCTGCATACGCCGAAGCGTGGCCTCGTCGGGGGCGGCCAGCACGTAGGCCAGCAGTCCCGGGGTGACGGCGTCGGCACTCCGTCCCGCGTCCACCGACGCCTGGCGGATGGTGGACAGCGAGTCGGCGTAGACGTCGGGGGCGAGCTTGGTGGGCAGCCAGCCGTCGGCCAGCCGCCCAGTGATGTTCAGCATCCTCGGGCCGTGGGCCGCGGTCCAGATGGGCGGGGGAGTGTCTCCGTAGGGGGACAGGCCCAGCACTGCGTCCTTTAGCTGATGGAACTTCCCCTCGTAGTTGATGGGGCCGTCGGCGGACCACAGTGCCCGGATGATCTCGATGCCCTCTTCGAGACGGCCGACCGGGCGGTTAAAGCCCATGCCGTAAGGGGTCACGTTCATCCGCTCGCCCGAGCCCAGTCCCAAGATCGACCGGCCTTGGGTGAGGTGGTCGACGGTGAGAGCCATGTTGGCCACCATGGCCGGGTGGCGGCGGATCAAGTCGGTCACCACCGATCCCACCTTGATGGTTTCGGTCTGGGCCCCGACCGCGCCCATCATCACCAGCGGGTCGAAGTACACGTGGCCACTGGGTTGCATCGCGGCCAACGGGCTCATATCCGGGGTCCAAATCGAGTCGGGGTGCCAGCCCATCAGGTGGCACGGCCACCACAGGGCGTCGAATCCGTCGGCCTCGGCCCGCTGGCCCAGCTCAACCGCCCGGTGGGCCGGGGGCATGATCTGGCCTGGTACGCCAATCTCCAGGTCTTTCATCTTCTGATCCTGACTGGATGATGGGCCATGTCGCAGCCCATGGCTTGGCGTCTCATCCGCCGAATTCCCGGCGGCGCATGTTGTCGGGGTCGATCACGTCGCGGATCAGCCGTACCTGCTCGTCGGTGGGAATTGCGGTTGTGGGCAGCTTCCCTTCAGGGGCGGGCAGCTCGAAGCCAGTGGCCTCTTGCACCTGCTCGAAGGTGACCCCGGGATGCAGCGACGCCACCTGCATGTGGCGGGTTTCCGGGTGGAAGTCCATAACGCACAGGTTGGTGATCACCAACTCGGGTCCGCCGTCCAAACCGGCGTCGCCCCGTTCCGACCCGCCGCCCAGATAGCCAGCGCAGGAGATGAAGTCCACCCTCTCCACCAGCGAGCGGGGGTTGTGATTGGGGTTCCAGTAATACAGCGCCTTGCCTATGGAGCCCATGTCGCCCAGCCCGGCGGTGCCCGGCAGCCGCACCCGGGGATTGTGGTAGTCAGCGCCAATCACCGAGTTGTTGCCGTTGCCGTAGCGGTCGAGCTGGGCGGCGCCCACGCAGAACTTGGTGAGCCACCGGCCATTGAGGGCAAAGTTCCAGAAGTCGCCGAACTGCTCCACATACATGATTGAGTCCCGCCACAGCGGGGCTTCCAGGGTGGAGGCGGGCACCCGGTCGGGGCGGGGCTCCAGCCCCACCGCGCCGGCCAGCCACACCAGGTTGGGGGCGTGGGTGAGCCGGGCCAGCCAAAAGGCGCTGACCGGCACGAACGAGGCCATACCGTTGCAGGCCTGGTCGCCGTCGGCGAAACATGCGGCCAGCCGGGCGATCATCAACTCATCGATGGTCCAGTCATCAGCCGGGGGGCTGCTCTGCCAGTCGCTCATGGCTGTCCTCCCGATGAGTTCCTTCCGGACCTTGTCCTGCCAACGAACGCCATCACGTCTGCTCCCACGCTTCCAGGGCAGCCTTCCGCTCGGCGCCGCCCACAGCCTCCAAGTAGGCCGCGTGGTCAGAGGGGCCAGTCACGTACTTCTCCATGAACGCAGCTACCGCGTCATCGTCTCGGGTGGCGCCGATCCACTCGAGGTGCATGGCCGTGTCGTAGCCGTAGCGGGGGAAGAACGAGGTGGGATGGGCGCCAAAAGGAGCTTCCACCACCGCGTCCACCATGAAGCCGGGCAGCACCGTGCGGTCGGGGTTGGCTCGCAGCACCTCGGAGTCGACGATCTCTTCGGCGGTGACAATCACCGTGGTGGCCGCCTTGGGCATGATGCCCAGGTCGGGCCACAGGGCGGTGGGCTCGTAGCCGATGTTGCCGAACCGGTCGGCCTTGTGGGCATGCACCAGGGCCACATCGGGTACCAACGCCTTGCAAGCCACCACCGACGGCCCGCCAAAGGGGTCGTCGAGCATGACCAGGTTGTCGTTCACGTCGATCAGGTCGGTGCCGATCAGGCCTCGGGTAGGCAAGAACGGCAGATTGCGGGCGCCGGCGCCCAACCGGGCGTTCAACGCGGTCTCCGATAGCTCTTCCACCCGGATCGCTCCAGCCTCCACTGCTTTGCGGTAGCGCTGGCACAGACCGAACTGCTCCATGGACACTGCGGCGCCAATCAGGCGGTTTATGGCCCCGGCTGCGGCCAGCCAGTCCACGGGGATGCCGCCTACCAAGCACACCACCCCGAGTTCTCGCCGTCCCTGGCGGATCAGCTCCCGCACCAGGGCCATCGGGGCGGCCTGGGTGGCCATGTTCTGGATGGCCACGGTGTCGCCATCGCGCACCAGCGCGGCTGCCTCAGGCAGCGTGGTCAGCTTCTCTGCGCTCATAAGAGCTCGCCTGGGCCGACGTCTGTCTGCTGCGTGCTCATAAGAGCTCAACCATCTCTCGTCCTCCGTGGAGCTCGATCACCTGACCGGTTGCATAGTCGGAATCGGTTGATGCCAGCCAAGCACAGGCCCCGGCCACATCCTCAGGGGTGCCGGCCCGTCCGATGGGGATTTGGGTCTCGATGCGCTCGATGATCGACTCGGGAATGCCCAAGCCGGTGTCATCATCGCGGGCACCGGTGAGGCGGGTGCCGGCGATGTAGCCGGGGGCCACTGCGTTGACGTTGATCCGGTGACGGGCCCACTCTCGGGCCAGCGACTTGGTGAGTGCGATCACTCCGCCCTTGGCTGCCGAGTAGTTGGCGTTGCCGGCGATTCCGTAAATCCCGTTGATTGAGGCCATGTTGACAATCTTGCGGTGGTGGGCTGGCGGGTTGTCCCGGCTGCCCCGCAGCATCGGAAAGGCGGCTCGGCACAGGTTGAACGTGCCCTTCAGCGCCACATCGCACACCAGGTTCCACTGCTCGTCGGTCATGTTGTGGGCCATGGCGTCGGCGGTGATCCCCGCGTTGTTCACCAGGATGTCCAGGCTGCCGAATGATTCGACCGCCGCGCCCAACATGGCGGCCACGTCGTCGTGGTCGACCACTGATCCCGGAGCGGCAATCGCCTTTCCGCCAACGGCAACGATGGTTGTGACCGCCTCGTCGGCTACGTCGACGTCCACGTCGTTGACCACCACCGCGGCCCCATCCCGGGCCAGTCGAGCAGCCACCGCCAACCCGATGCCCCGACCAGCGCCGGTAATGAGCGCTACCTTTCCATTCAGCATCGACTACTCATCGGTGAGCAAGACCATCGAGGGTCGGGGGGTGGCGCCGTAGGTGACAGGACCCGCCGACCCGGACATGTCCATTAGAAACTCCGGGGCAGTCCGAATGTCTCGGCGATGCTGTTCCTCGCCATCTCGTTGGTAATAGGCCCGATGCGGTACAGCCGGCTGTCTCGCCAATAGCGCTGGGGATGGGTTTCCAGGGCGTAGCCCATTCCGCCCAGCACCTGGATGGCGATGTCGGAGCACTTGCCCGCGTACTCGGAGGCCACCACCTTGGCCATGTTGGCCTCCCGGCCGCAGTCCTCGCCCGACTCCGACTTCCATGCGGCGTAATAGGTCATCAGCTCAGACTGCTTCTGCATCATGGCCATGTCGGCCAGATTCTGGTGCCACACCTGGAACGAGCCGATCTTCTTGCCGAAGGCCTCCCTCTCCATCAGGTAGCTGAGGGCCTCCTCGATGCAGCCGTCGATGATGCCGGTACACAGCGCGGCCACCATGATCCGCTCGTTGTTGAGCGTGGACAGCATTTGGTAGAAGCCCTGACCGGGCTGGCCCACCACATACTCGTCGGGCACGAACACGTCGTCGAGGAAGACCTCGCACGACCCCACCGACTTCATGCCCACCTTGGGTATCTGGCGGCACTCGAGCCCCTCAGCGGGGTTCTTGACCAAGAACAGGGTGACTCCTCGGGCCGGCTTGTCCACGATGTCCTCGGTGCGGGCCATCAAGAACAGGTAATCGGACACGTGGGCCGCGGTGGACCAGATCTTCTGGCCGGTGATGCTCCACCCGCCGTCCACCTTGGTGGCCCGAGTCTTCATGGCCCCCATCAGGTCGGTGCCCCCCGACGGCTCGGTGACCGCGATGGCCACCCGCAGCTTGCCCTCGGCCAGCTGGGGGATGAGCTCCTCGCGGGCCACATCGGAGGCGAACTTGTTGATCGACTTAGCGCAGAACGAGGAGATGCCGAAGATCCAGGTGAGACCGGCCAGCGAGCGGGCCAGCTCCCGCGTGAGAATCATCTGGGTGACCACGTCGCCGCCCTGGCCACCCAGCTCTGGGGGCAGGCCGATGGCGTGGAAGCCGGCTTCGGACATCTTGTCCCACAGCTCGAAGGGGTACTCGAACTCCTGGGCCTCGTAGTCGCGGGCCGCGTCCTTGGGGCATTCCTTCTCGACCCAGTTGCGGACCATCTCCTGGAACATCTGCTGTTCGTCGGTGAGGGTGAACTCCATGTGCTTGGTTGCTCCTTGTTTCTCGATCTCGGTCTGAGGGTTAGTCCTGGGTTGTTTGCAGATCAGTAGCGCCAGCCGTCGCCGAAGGTGGGGATGCGGCGGGCCAAGATGTCCTCCACGCAGGTGAGGGCGGCCCGGGCCGCTCGGTCGGTGCCGATGCCCCGGCTGCGGAAGGTCTCGCTGGCGAAGTAGAGGCCGTCCACGGTGGGCGCCCGCCAATGGGGCCGGAACTTGCCCACCAGCATGGGCTTCTGCGCGACACCGAACGCCGGGTCGAATGCCAGCAGCCGTCTTTTCCACACGTGCTTGGCCAGGCCGGGATACATCACGTAGAGGCCCTGTTCGAGGCGATCGTACATGTCTTCGATGAAGCGCCGGTCGCGCCCACGCGAGCCGGGGACTATGCCGCCAGTGCAGTACAGGTGGAGTCCGTCGGGAACGCCTGTCGGGTCCATCGCCGTCTGGTCGTACATGTATCCCGGCGTGGGGCTGTGGGGAGTGGCCAGCCAGGTGGCGAGCTCCCGGGGGTCGAACATGGTCACCGGCTCCTCGGTGGCGAAATAGAGGTTGAGCATGGTCACCCGGTACTGGTCCTGAGCCAGGTAGCGGACCTGTTGGGTGTACCAATCCGGCAGCTCCCACTCGGGCACCACGTTGAACACGTTCCACACCGGCAGCGTAGAGATGACCGCATCACACTCGATCACCTCGCCGATGTCCCAGTCGTTGGGCACGTTGGGGGTGTGGGGGATCGACACGCCGACCACGGCCCCGTTCTCGATCAGCACCCTCCCGGCCGGGGTCTGCATGCGGAGCTCGCCGCCGTGTTCGGTGAATCCGTCGGACAGGTCCTGCCACATGCCATCCCAGCCTTGGCCGGGCCAGCAGGAGTAGGCGGCCATGTGACGCTCCTCGTAGTGCATCTTGCGCACCCACAGGTTGTCGCTGGCCGAGTGGTCGTACCATTCGTCGGTCATGCACTCCAGCACAGCGATGAACTCGTAGAGGTCGTAAACCCCCTGGTCAGATGTATACTGGGCCAGCCACTCCCGCATCGGGCGGTCGTCCCACTCCTCCAGCTCGTCCCAGGAGGTCTCGGTTAGGGCCTTGATGACCTTCTTCACCTCGGTCTTGTCGGGGTAGCGGTCGCGGATCGACCCCCACTTGCCGGCGTCGTTGTCCCAAATCGGCATGTCATGGGACACCTCGCCGTGGATCAGCTCTTTGCCGACGTGCTCGAACACTTTGGTCAGCCCTGAGCCTGGATCCTCAACCAGGTGCCCGCCGAGATTCACCGTAAATCCCTCGTCGTCCACCGCCAATGCCCGTCCTCCCAGGAATGGGGATCGCTCGAGAATGGTCACCGAGCGGCCCTCGGCAGCCAGCAGGGCTCCAGCGCTCAGCCCAGCCGCCCCAGCACCGATGACGACAACGTCGCGTTTGGTCATGGGGGGATACTAAGAGCGTGGGCCTATGGGCGGCACTTTATGAAGGCGGCCCCAGAAAGCTGTCTGGTACCGGGCCGTGGCAGTGTCCGGGCGACGAGTCCTGGCCTCAGAGCCACCCACCGCCCCTACGGGGGATTCCGCCCAAGCGCGCCCCTCACTCAGTGCGTGGCAATTTGCCTCAGTGCGTCCACTGTGGCCTGGGGGCCGACGTCGTCACCGACGTGGGCGCCGGTGAGCAACACGATGGGCAGGTCTACGCCTGCGGCTCGATAGGTAGCGATGCGGTCGGCCAGCATGTCGGGCCCGAGGGCGCATTGGGCCAATACGGCCTCATCGGGAACCAGCGACAATGCCCTGGCTCGATCGCCTTCCTTCCAAGCCGCGGCTACCTCAGGCAGATTGTCGAAGGTGTCGACGAACGCGGGCTGATGAGTGGGGACCATTGCGTAGGCCAGAACCTGTCGGCGCATCCGCTCCAGTGCCTGTTCGGGATCGAGGCCGGCGTAGGCCCAGAACGAGAGAACGGTGGAGATGGCGGCGGAGTTGCGCCCTGCTTCGGCGGCGGCGGCTTCGACGATCTCTCGCTTGGGTGCGACTTCGGCTGGCGGACACCACGTCATGAAAACTGCATCGGCGATCTCGCCGGCTAGGGCCAGCATCTTGGGATTGATGGCCCCTAGCCAAATGGGGACATTGGCGGCAGGCAGGTCAAGCCGGAAACCGCGGGACCGAAACCGTGGACCGTCGTGGTTCAGCTTCTCGCCGGCCAATGCGGCCCGAAGCAGGCCGATGAACTCCCGCACCGTGGCCAGGGGCTGCTCGAAGTCGCCGCCGTGCCAGCGGCCCACGACGATGGGGCTGCTGGCCCCGATACCGGCCACTATCCGGCCGGGAGCCAGCGAGGCCAGGGTGGCGAATCCCATGGCGGTGAGGGCAGGGGAGCGGGTGTAGGCGGCCACAATTCCCGAGCCCAGTTTGATGCGCTCGGTGCGGGCGGCCATGGAGCCCAGCGTGGCGAACACCTCTGGGCCAGCTACCTCACCCACCAGGGCGGTGTCGATCCCGGCCTGCTCGGCTTGTACGACGAGGTCAGTCAGCCATCCGATGGATAGCCCGTCTTCCACCGGCATGGTGATGGCGACCGGGGGACTGGCCATGCTCTTGGTCGACTAGTGAGTTGGGAGATTCAAAGCCAGCGCTAGCCGACGAAGCGATCGCGGAGCTCGTCGGCCAGGGGCTGGTTCTCGGCGTTATCAGGGTGAGGCAGCCACTCTTCACCCACCGACAGGTAGCGGGTGGCCAATTCGATCAGCGGACCATGAGCCTTGTCGGGGGGGATGAAGTTCCACTTCAGCCACGGCTGGGTATCGGGATTGCTGGACTCGTTCAGAACCAGGGGAATATCGGCATCTCGCACGCCGTCGATCATGGTGTCGAAGTCGTCGGAGCAGAAGGCGATGTGGTGGACGTACTCGCCCCGCTTGGCCAGCACCTTGTCGGGCCAGTGCCCCGGCTCCGACGGAGACCACAGCTGGATGGACACGCCGGTGGGGTCGGGGTTCTGGAACGTCACCCAGCTCATGGGGGTGCCGTCCATGTCGTCGGCGCCCGAGCCCCGGGTGACCTTCATGGTGTGGCCGGGGGCCAGGACTTCCAAGATCTGTTGCCAGTCGGCTTCAGCCTGGTCCAAGTCCTTCACCAGCAGTGAGATGTGGTCGATGTGGATTCCCATTGTCTTCGCTATCTCCCTAATGATCTGTCTTGAACGATCTCTCCTGGCGATCCTTCTCGATCTACGCAGCCAGGTTCTCGATGATGGTGGCGTTGGCCAGCCCGCCGCCCTCGCACATGGTCTGGAGTCCGTAGCGGCCGCCGGAGCGCTCCAGTTCGTTGAGCAGGGTGGTCATGATCCGGGCGCCGCTGGCTCCCAGGGGGTGGCCCAGGGCAATGGCCCCGCCGTTTACGTTGACCTTGTCGATATCCACGCCGGTGTCCTTGGCCCAGGCCAGCACCACCGAGGCGAAAGCCTCGTTGCACTCGAACAGGTCGATGTCGTCAAGTTCCATGCCGGCTCGGTCCAGCACCTTGGCGGTGGCCGGGATGGGGCCGGTGAGGATCAGCACCGGATCGCTGCCTACTACGGCCATGGTATGGATCCGGGCCCGAGGCTTGAGGCCGTGCTCGGCCACTGCCTCCTCGGAAGCGATGAGGAGGGCGGCTGATCCGTCGGTGATCTGGCTGGAGTTGGCCGCGGTCAGCGGTCCGTGCTCGGAGAAGGGCCGCAGCTTGGCCATCTTCTCCATGGAGGTGTCGGGGCGGATGCCCTCGTCTCGGGCGCATTCGCCCACCGCCAGCACCTCGCGCTCGAAGCGGCCCTCTTCCCAAGCTCGGGCCGCGTTCTGGTGGCTGCGCAGGGCCAGGCCGTTCATGTCCTCCAGGGTGACATCCCATCGCTCGGCGATCAGGTTGCCCCCACGGAACTGGTGGACTTCCTCGTCGCCGAAGCGGTTGGCCCAGCCGTCGCCGTCGAACGGGTAGCGCATGCCCAGATCGGGTCCCACATCGCCCTGGCTGTTGAGCTTGATGAGGCTCATCACTTCCACTCCGCCGGCCACGACCAGGTCTTGGGTGCCCGACATGATCCCCTGGGCGGCAAAGTGCACCGCCTGCTGCGAGGACCCGCACTGGCGGTCGATGGTCACCGCCGGCACATGCTCGGGAAGCCCGGCCGACAGCCAGGCGTTGCGGGCCACGTTGAACGCCTGGGCGCCGATCTGGCCCACGCAACCCATGATGCAGTCGTCCACCGCCGCGGGGTCCACGCCGGTGCGATCGATGAGGCCGCTCAAGATGTTGGCGCCGAGGTCGGCCGGGTGCAGGTGGCTCAGCCCCCCGCCGTAGCGGCCCATGGGGGAGCGGACTGCGTCGATGATGTAGGCGTCGGCCATGTGTGTGCTCCTCTTGATTCCCTTACCTTGACTCTCTTACTCGTCGGCCCGGCTTAATCCTCGGTCTGGTTGTTGTCAGGACCGGGGCCTCTCAGCCCATAGACCGCTCAGCAGCAGCCACCGTGTTGGCCATCAGCATGGTACGGGTCATGGGACCCACCCCGCCGATTCGAGGGGAGAGCCAGCCCGCCACCTCGGCCACGTCGTCGTCCACATCCGACACCAGCTTGCCGTCGGCGAAGCTCACCCCGGCCGCCACCACCGCCGCACCAGGTTTGACCATGTCGGCCTTCACCATGCGAGGCGCTCCCGCGGCGGCAATGACGATGTCGGAATGGCGGGTGTAGCGGGAGATGTCGCCCGCCCCGGTATGAACCACCGTGACCGCGGCGTTGGCGTTGGGGCGCTTCAGCGACAACAGGTTGGCCAACGGCCGGCCGATGGTAAGGCCACGCCCGATGATCACCACATGCTGCCCCGCAATAGGGATCTCGTAGCGCTCCAGCATCAGCTGTATGCCCCGGGGTGTGCAGGCCAGCGGAGCGTCCACCCCCTGCACCAGCCGCCCCAGGTTCACCGGGTGCAGCCCGTCGGCATCCTTCTCGGGCAACACCCGTAACAGCGTGGCCTCATAGTCGAGATGTCCGGGGAACGGATACTGCATGATGTAGGCGTCTACCGCCGGGTCGGCGTTGAAGTCGTCCACCACCGCGTTCACCTCCTCGGCGGTGGCGTCTTCGGGCAGATGTACCTCCCTGGAGGCCATGCCCAGCTCCTGGCTGTCGCGGTGCTTCATGGCCACATAATTGGCCGAGGGGCCGTCGTCGCCCACTAACAGCGTGCCCAATCCCGGTGCCCTGCCCTTCTCGGCCAGCGCGGCGATCCGCTCAGCCAGTCCTTCTTTGATTTCGGCTGACAGCATTTCGCCGTCCAGTTTGATTGCAGTCATCGCCCGGAATTCTCGCTCATTCGAGGGACGGGCACAATGACCTTTTGGCTAGCGATCCATTGAACCGAAGGAAGGCAACATGGATATGGCCGCTTTGCCGTCTCGCATTCAGGGTCTACGCGGCGTCGGCCCCGAGAGCGCTGTTCTTGCCCCCGCAGCCCGGCTCAAGCATGTCGAGCACCTCGGCGGCACCGTCGATTTCGAACTCAGCCTGCAATGGAGGTCTATCTTCGGAGTTGATCGACACTTCGAGGGTCCCTGCGCCAGTACGCAGGTCGTCGAGCATCATCTCGTTGTACTCCCAGTCTGGTGACAGGTTGGTGTAACCGCTACCCGCCCACGATATCCACGGGATCTCAAGTCGCTCCGTGCCGCCGATCCGGTAGTCGACGTCTACGATGTCCTCCCCGGCCTCGTGGAGGTCCCCTTCCACTGTCATATTGATGAATACCTCCGAATTGACACCCCACACGCAGTACATACTGAAATCGGGCAGCGATCGGGTGTCCGCCCCCGCACCTTCGACCGCATAGGTGATGATGAGGGTGTCTTCGTCGTTCCACTCGCTCCAGGTCCAGGCGCCGATCTGCCGGGGCATCGAGTCGGGCGGCTCCCAGTCGCACCCGTCGAGCACCAGCTCGATGTCGATGTGAGAGCGGCACCGCAGATCGTTCAGCATCTCCTCCATCACCGAGGTCTCCGATTGCAGGTCCTCGACGAGCTGCCCCATTTTCTCGCTCTCCGCTTCGAGATCATCGATCAACTGCGCCGCCTCCTGGTTCTTCGACTCAAGATCTTCGACGCTTGACTCCAGGCTCTCGATGTTCTCCCTCAGGTCGGCAATGTGCGCGGCCTGCGAGTCGACCAGCAATTCCTCAGCCGACGGAGGCTCCGGCGTCGGTGATAAGGCGGTTTCGGGGGTAGGGGCCTGTGTTGGAGGTGCCGCTTCGCGCTGGGTATCCCCGCAGGCTGCGGAAATCAGCCCGAGGACGAGCAGAGCGGGAACCACGTATTTCATGGAGAGCGAGGATAGGCGCGCCGCCTAGACCGGCACATGTCCATAGCTGTTTGAGGAGGTCGATAGTCGGGATGGCCGGGCAGCGGATGTTGCATGATGTAAACGTCCACAACCGAGTCGACGTTGAATTCGTCAACTACGGTGCCCACCTCCTCAGTGGGTTGGGCTGATCAGGTGGGTTCGATTTGTCGGGTGGGATGGGTCTAAGACTGACGGAGGTTGTTGACAGTCGGGTGGGATGGGGTTTCAACCTATGTTGCCCGTTGGGACTCTTGGTCACTTGGTACCCCTGCTTGTGGACCTTCTTGTGGCACTTCGGACATAACAGCACAAGGTTGGTGATGTCGGTGAGTCCACCTTCGTCCCACCAGATGATGTGGTGGGCGTCGCAAGCGCTGGCTCTCATGCCGCACCCGATGCACTGCCTGTCGCGGGCGGTCAGGGCCAGCTTTTGGGCCGAGGTGACCGCCCGCTGCTTTCTTCCCATGTACAGCGGCTGCCCGTCGGCGGCGAAGATGGCGGGAACGATGCCGGCGTCGCAAGCGATGTGGCGGAGGTCGTCGATATCGATGGGAGTGCCATCGATGAGCCCGGCGTTCTTGAGCTGGCCGCTGAGCGTGTCGTAATCAACTGAGACGATCAGCGTGGTGGCCTGCGGCGCAATCTCGTCGCATTCTGAGCTGCCGTCCGGAATGTCATCGCTGGGAGACCCAGAATTCTCAGGGCGTTGCGTAATGAGCGCGACCAGGGCATCGGCATTGCGCTGCTCGTGGGTCCGGTCGCTTCCGGTCTTGGCATCCTCGCGGAACAGGCGATCACTCAGATTGTGCAGTGCGGTCTTGACCCGCTCACCAGCAATCCGGTCGAACTGGGCCTACAAGATCACCATTTCGTCGTCGCCGTCGAACACCTTGCCGCTGCGACGCTCCCGCTGCCGCTCTTGGGGAGTCAATCCATCGTCGGCTCTACGCTCGTCCTCACTGCGGACCACGGTCTTCTTGAACTGATCGAGGTCCTCTGAAATAGCCAAGGTGATCAGCTCAAGCTCCTGGGCCTGGGTCAGTGCCGCCCGTTCATGCGACTCACCCATCAACCGAGCATGGTCAATGGAGATCCACCCCTCCTTGGCCGCCTCCAGCGTGGTAGGCAACCCCTTTAGTGCGTTGGAGGTCTTAGCCTGCTGCCGAGCCCGGTGCCGCCCCAACCCGAACTGGCGGCACAACTCCTCAACCGCGTCTTCCCCCTCCAGATCACCAAAACGTCCCAGCAAAGCCGTCAAATAGCCGTCAAGCTGCCGCCGAGCATTATCGGCCTGAAGAATCAACTTGACCACTTCCCCCGACTCCAACTCGGCGAAGTCGGCCAGTTGCACCTCCACGCAATCGCCCACGCGGGCTACTGGCAAGTCGCTGCCCGTTGCGGTGTTTTCCCTGGTGAGGACGCCTAAATCCATGTCACCAGTCTACCGACGCCAGTGACAGTATCCCCCGGACCTGCTTTGAAATTATGAACTATTGCTAAATATACAAGACAAGGACTTAAACGCAAGAATAAACCCCGTCGTCAGGCGACCAAGTGCCGCCCACCTGGGTCAACAGTTGACCCGACAGGTACCGCCTAAGAAGACGAAGCTTGGCGCCAACCTCATCTGCTGGGCGGAGCCCGGCGAGGGTTCAAGCGAAGATGGTGCTGACAGAGCAGGTGAAGCCGGGGAGGATGTCGTGGCCGTTGAGGGCGTCGTCCTCATGCAGGGTCATGGCAGCTGCGCCGGGCCGGTATACGTCGATGGTGCGGGTGTCGGGGTGGACAATCCAGACCAGCGGGGCTCCGTGGTCGAGCCACATTTGTGCCCGGTCGCGGGCCCAGCGGCGGCTGTCACGAGGCGAGACGATCTCCACCACTAAGTCGGGGACTACTTCGGCGTAGCCGTCGATTTCCGCGTCCAGTGGGATCTTCTCTGCTGAGGTGAATGCCACGTCGGGTTCGCGCACGGTGTCGGGGTCGCGCTCCAGCCACACGCCCGAGTCGGAGGCAACGAGCGTCCCTAGTTTTCTGGGCCTTACGAAGTTGCCCAGCTCCATGACGATGTTGACAGCGATCTTGCCGTGCCGGTGTCCTGATGCCATCGTCTCGTGGAGCACTCCCCGCACCAGTTCGCCGCGCACGCCCTGGGCGCTTAGCCGCAGCAGGTCGTCGGCGGTAAGCAGCCTCGTGTCGGCCAATCCAGTTTCAGTAGCAGACATATACTTTAGATAACTTTCAGTTTAGTCTCTTCACGCCTGGACTGGCAAGTGCATCTAGTTGGAGGACGAGCAGCGGGACCATGGCTAAATCCTACGTCGCCCTACACGTAGTTCCAGCCGAAGCGGCCCTTGATGCAGAGGTTGCCTTGGGTTACGTCGTGGTCGTCGGGGGAGGTGCATTTGACGATTTGGTTGTCTTGCACGTGGAGTTCGAGGTTGCAGCCGACGCCGCAGTAGGAGCAGACGGTTTGGGTGACGGTTTGGTCTTCAGGGCGCCAGTCTGCCGCTTGGCGCAGGTCGAACTCGGTCTTGAACTGGAGGGCGTTGGTGGGGCACACGGCCACGCAGTTGCCGCAGTACACGCAGGCGGAGTCGGGCAGGGTGACGTCGAACTCGGTGGAGATGCGGGCACCGAAACCCCGGCCGGCCACAGAGATGGCGTAGGTGTGCTGGGCGTCGTCGCCGCATGCCTCGACGCAGCGGTAGCACAGCACGCACTTGTCGTAGTCGCGGATGTAGAGGTTGTCCTGCACCCGCACCGGCTCGTTCATGGTCTCGCCGCCGGGGACGTAGCGGTCGGGATCGGCACCGTAATGCTCGGCCCACTGGCCCATCTCTTCGGCTTGGGCCAGGTCTACACCGGTTGCCAGAAACTCCAGCACCATCTTGCGGCTGTGGCGGACCCGCTCGCTGTCGGTGTGCACCACCATGCCCTCTTCGGCGGGACGAGAGCAGGAGGGGACAAGGGCCCGGCTGCCGTCGAGTTCCACCACGCATACCCGGCACACGTTCACCGGGGTGAGGGTGGGGCCGTAGCAGATGGTGGGGGTGTCCACCCCGGCGGCATTGCAGGCGTCGAGGATGGTGGCCCCCTCGGGCACAGCGACCTCTTGGTCGTCGACCCGAATGGTGACCGCGGTCTCGGTGGCCACGCCGCTCACGAGCTATTTCCTATCAGGCCCAGCGCCAGAGCGGAGCGCACCGCGGAAGCCGCGGTGTGGCCCAGGCCGCAGATGGAGGCATCGACCATGGCCAGGGCCATGTCGTCGATGAGCTCGGATCGCCGGGGAGAGAGCGCCTTCCCCGAACTTTGCAGCTCCACCAGCACCTCGTGCTGGCGCTTGGTGCCCACGCGGCAGGGCACGCACTGGCCGCATGACTCGTCTCGGAAGAACTCGGCGATGCGGACCACCACGGCCTGCATGTCAACGGTGTCATCGAACACGGTCACGACCCCGGAACCCAAGGTGGCCCCGGCCTCCCGGGTGTCTTCCAGGGAGAGGGGCATGTCGAGAGCGTCAGGACCGACGAATACCCCGGCGGCGCCGCCCAAAAGCACCGCAGCCAGCGAGCCAACCGGCCCTCCGGCCATTTCGATCAGATTGCCCAGCGGGGTGCCGAACGGCACCTCGTAGAGCCCGGGCACCGCCACCCGGCCCGACAGGCAGAACAGCCGGGTGCCGGGGGAGCGCTCGGTGCCCACGGAGCGGTAGGCCTCGGGGCCGTCGGTCACGATGTCGAGCACGTTGATGAGGGTCTCGGGGTTGTTGATGGCGGTGGGCTGGGAGAACAGGCCGTGGGTGGTGGGGAAGGGGGGCTTGTTGCGAGGCTCGCCCCGGAAGCCCTCGATGGAGTTGAACAGGGCTGTTTCTTCGCCACAGATATAGGCCCCCGCCCCTCGCCGCAGCTCGATGTCGAAACGCTGTCCGCTGCCGGCCACGTCGTCGCCCAGCAATCCAGCAGACCGGGCTTGAGCGATGGCACCCTCGAGTCGGGCGGTGGCTCGGGGGTATTCGCCCCGGATGTAGATCCAGCCGTGAGGCGAGCCGGTGGCCAGTCCGGCAATGGTCATCGACTCGATAACGGCAAACGGGTCGTGCTCGCAGACGATGCGGTCTTTGAAGGTGCCTGGTTCCGACTCGTCGCAGTTGGCCACCACGTGCTTGTCCGGACCGGGCTCGTCGGCCACGGCCCGCCACTTGATACCGGTAGGGAAGGCTGCCCCGCCCCGGCCCGACAGGCCCGACTCCGACACGGCAGCGATGACTGCGTCCGGCCCCATGTCGATGGCTTGGGCCAGAGCCTGATAGCCGCCGTGTTGCCGGTAGGAGTCCAGGCTGGTGGGATCGACCACGCCTGTTCGGCGCAGCACCCGCAGGCCCGTGTCGCCAGCTTGGGGGAGGCGAAAATCCTCATCGTCGTCGGCGGGCACCCGATCAGGCCTACTGACTCCCTGAACAAAGACAGCCGGAGCCCGTTCGCACTGGCCCAGGCAGGGGCTGGCGTGGACTCTGGCCCCGCTGGCTTCCAACGACGCCCGCAGCTCGCCGTTTCCAGCTATGGCACACGTAGGGTCGACGCACACATGGACCACGTCTTCCTTGTGCCCGGGATCAGTAGTTCGAAGCAGCTCGTAGAAGGTGGCCACCCCGTAGGCTTCGGCGGGCGGGACCCCCAGACGTTCAGCGGCGCAGTTCAAGCCACCAGGGCTGATCCAGCCGATCTCGTGTTGAAGCGAGTGCAGCACCGGCAGCAACAGGTGGCGCAGTCCCTGTCGGCGGGAGCGGCCCCCACGCACCAAGCGCTCGGTCTCAGTCACGGTGGCGGCATCAATCTCAGGCACTACAGCATCGACAGCAGTCCGCTCGGAATTGGTGGGCTGGTCGTCGCCGAAGTGCAGATCAGCCAACGGAGGCCCCCGCAGTCTCGGGGGCTTCGATCAGCTCAACCCTCACGGCCGCCGCTTTGAACTCGGCGGTGCCGGATTTGGGATCCCAGTCGGGGTTGGTGAGCACGTTCACGTCGATCAGCTCGGGCTGATGCAAGGTGGTGAAGGCCAGGCCAGCGGGAAGGCTCGACACGAGGCGGGCGTTCATCTCCACCGATCCCCGAGGGGAGCACACTCGCACGAGGTCGCCATCGGCGATGCCCAGTGCAGCCGCATCTGCCGGATTCAGGTCAAGCCCGGCAAACCGCAGCGGCGAGTCATAGTTCCCGCTCTGCACACCGGTGTTGTAGGAGTCCAGCGCCCGTCCAGTGGTGAGCCGCAGGGGAAACTCATTGCTCAACTCCTCGGTCGGTCCCTCGTGCTGAAGCACCGAGAAGGGGGCCGGGTCGTGGCCCTCCAAATCATCTGCCCACAGCCAGCCGTGGAGCAAGGGACTACCGGGGTGGTCCTCATCGGGACAGGGCCATTGCAATCCACCAGCGGCCTCTAGGCGTTCCCAGGCCATACCTCCGTGCATGGCCGACAGCCCACGCAGTTCGTCCCACGCGTCCTGGGGGTCGCGGGGGCCGAGCTCGGCGCCCATCGCCTCGGCCATGTCGCACAGGATGTCGATGTCGTGGCGGGCCTGGCCGGGGGGGGACACCGCAGGGCGCACCCGCTGGACCCGTCGCTCGCTAGAGGTGACGGTGCCGTTGCTCTCGGCCCAAGCCACTGAGGCGGGCAGCACTACGTCGGCCATCTCTGCGGTGCGGGTCATCAAGATGTCCTGTACCACCAGAATTTCCAGGCTCTCGAGCTGGGCCCGGGCGTGGATCACGTCGGCCTCGGAATCGGCCGGGTTCTCGCCGATTACGTAAAGCGCCCGCAGATCGCCCCGCTCCATGGCCTCGAACATGAGCGTGAGGTGCCAACCTGGCACCGGGTTGAGCGACCGGCCGTAGACGGCCTCGAACCGAGCCCGGTGATCAGGATCGTCCACGCTGGCAAAGCCGGGGAACTTGTTGGGGATGGCCCCCATGTCGCCGCCGCCCTGCACGTTGTTCTGCCCCCGAAGCGGCACCAGGCCCGAGCCCCACCGCCCCACATGTCCGGTGAGCAGGGACAGGTTGCACAGCGACAGCACGTTGTCGACCGCGTTGTGGTGCTCGGTGATGCCCAGGGTCCACAAGATCTGGGCTTTGTCGGCAGTGGCGTAGGCGTGGGCCATCTCCACCACAGCCTCGGGGGGAATGCCGCAGATGGCGGCCACCGCGTCGGGGGTGAACGGCTCCACCGAAGCGGCGTAGGCCTCAAAACCCTGGGTGGAGCGGTCGATGAACTTCTGGTCGGCCAGGCCAGCATGGATGATCTCCCGGCCGATGCCGTTGGCTAGGGCGATATCGGTGCCCACGTCGATGCCCACCCAAACATCGGCGAAACGGGCCGAGGAGGTGTACCGGGGGTCGACGCAGAACATTCGGGCGCCGTTATCGAGGCCCTTGAGCAGATGGTGGAAGAAGATGGGATGGGCCTCGCGGGCGTTCGACCCCCACAGCAGGATCACGTCGGTTTCCTCGATCTCCTGGTAGGAGCTAGTGCCCCCTCCCGCTCCGAACACTGTCGCCAGACCGACGACCGAAGGAGCGTGTCAAGTTCGATTGCAGGAGTCGATGTTGTTGGAGCCCACCACCGTGCGGATGAACTTCTGGGCGATGTAGTTCATCTCGTTGGTGGCCTTCGAGCAGCTGAACATCCCGAACGCCTGCGGCCCATGCCCGGAGAGCACCTGGTTGAACCCGGTCGCAGCCCGCGACAGGGCTTCGTCCCACGTCGCTTCTCGCAGGCTTCCGTTGTCCCGCACCATCGGCACGGTCAAACGTTCCCGCCTCGCCATGTACACCCCCTTCCCCCAAAGGCACCCTGAGGTCGATTAAGCCTATCTGTCCCGCAACCGAGTGTCCTTCACAGGGTCATGGGCAACAGTGAGAGCCAGTCAGCTCAAGCCGACGATCTCGCCGTTCTCGTCGAGGTCGATGCCCATGGCGGCGGGTTGGCGGCCTAGGCCGGGCATGGTGCGCATGTCGCCGCAGATGGGGTAGACGAAGCCGGCGCCGACTGAGGCCCGCACCTCTCGCACCGGCAGGGTCCAACCGGTGGGAGCGCCCTTGAGGGAGGGGTCCGACGAGATGGATAAGTGGGTCTTGGCGATGCACACCGGGAGGTTGCCGAAGCCGGCCGACTCGTAGGTGTTGAGCTGGCGGTTGGCGGTGGCCGAGTACTCCACGTCGTCGGCGCCGTACACAGTGGTGGCCACCGCGGCGATCTTGTCTTTGAGCGACAAGTCGTCCTCGTACAGAACCTTGAACGAGCTGGGCTCCTCGCAGGCCTCGGCCACTGCTTCGGCCAACTCGGCTGCCCCTGCCCCGCCGTCGGAGAAATGGGTGGTCACCGCGCAGCGGGCACCGTACTCGTCGGCAATCTCGGCGATGGCGGCCAGGTCAGCGTCGTGGTCGCCGGGGAAGGCGTTGATGGCCACCACCGGGGTCACGCCGTGGGCCTTCATGTTGGACAGCTGCTTGCGGAGGTTGTCGCCCCCGGCGTGGACCTCGTCGGGGTTCTCGGCCAGCAGGGCCTCGGGCAGGGGCCGCCCGGCCACGATCCGATGGTTGCCGGAGTGGGCCTTGAGCCCCCGCACGGTGGCCACCATCACGGCAGCGTCGGGATCTATGCCCGAGTAGCGGCACTTGATGTTGAAGAACCGCTCAGCGCCCATGTCAGCCCCGAACCCGGCCTCGGTCACCAGGAAGTCGCCGGTGCGGATGGCGATGCGGTCGGCCACGATGGAGGAGTTGCCGGTGGCGATGTTGCCGAACGGACCGGTGTGCACCAGGGCGGGGCCGCCCTCGAGGGTCTGCATCAAATTGGGCTTGAGGGCGTCCTTCAACAGCACGGCCATGGCCCCGGCGGCCTTCAGGTCCTCGGCGGTCACCGGGTCGCCGTCTTTGGTGTAACCCACCACAATCCGGCCCAGCCGGGCCCGCAGGTCCGACAGTGACGTGGCCAGGGCCAGGGTGGCCATCACCTCGGAGGCGGCGGTGATGTCGAAGCCGCTCTCCCGAGGGACGCCGTCGAGCCGTCCGCCGAGGCCGATAACCACATTGCGCAAGGCCCGGTCGTTGATGTCCACCACCCGCCGCCAGGTGATGTTGTGCAGATCCAGCCCCGACTCGTTGCCGTGGAACAAGTGGGCGTCGAGCATGGCCGAGCACATGTTGTGGGCTGCGGTCACCGCGTGCATGTCGCCGGTGAGGTGGAGGTTGAACAGCTCCATGGGCACCACCTGGCTGTAGCCGCCGCCGGCCGCGCCCCCTTTGATGCCGAACGTCGGCCCCAGGGAGGGCTGGCGAATGGCGATAGTGGCCCGCTTGTTGATGTGGCCGAACCCCTGGCCCAGCCCCACGGTTGTGGTGGTCTTGCCCTCGCCCAGCGGGGTGGGAGTGATGGCCGTCACCACTACGTAGCGGGCCCTGGGCCGGTCGGCCAGCGCCTCGATGGCGTCCAGGCTGATCTTGGCCGCTCCCGCCCCGTAGGGCTCCAGCATCTCGGTTGGGATGCCGGCTTCCTCGGCGATCTCGGTCAGCGGTCGGAGATTCGCCCCGCGGGCGATCTCAAGATCGGATGGAAAAGACATGGACCCGCCTCTCATGCTTGTCGCTTGTTTTCAACCCCGCCAGCGTACGCGCAATCGAGCGGCTTCGTGCGGCGAACCTTAGAATCAGGCGGCATATCTCTCGTCGTGACGGAGCCACGCAATGACCGACTTCTTTGACACCGTTCCCGAACCGGTGGCCCATGCCGGGGGTAGCGCCGGACTCGGCCAGTTGGCCTATCGGGTTTACAACCCCGATCGGCAAGTGCTGGGGCGGCGGATGGAGGACCATCTCAGAATTGCCGTGTGTTACTGGCACAGCTTCAACTGGCCGGGCAGCGACATCTTCGGCGTCGGTACGTTCGACCGGCCCTGGCTGGAGCCCGGCCAAGACCCGATGGACGCCGCTCGGGCCAAACAAGACGCCGCCTTCGAGTTCTTCGAGAAGCTGGGCACGCCGTTTTTCTGCTTCCACGATGTGGACATGGCCCCCGAGGGCGACAGTCTGGCCGAGAGCCGGGCCAATCTCGACGCCATGGTGGAGAGGGCCGCAACCAAGATGGAGGCCACCGGGGTGCGGCTCTTGTGGGGCACCGCCAACCTGTTCAGCCATCCTCGCTATGCCGCAGGAGCAGCTACCAACCCCGACCCAGAGGTGTTCGCCCACGCCGCGGCCCAGGTGCGCCACATGCTCGAGGCCACTCACCGCCTCGACGGAGCCAACTACGTGCTGTGGGGTGGGCGCGAGGGCTACGAGACGCTGCTCAACACCCGCCTGCGCCAAGAAGCCGACCAACTGGCCCGCTTTTTGACCCTGGTGGCCGAGCACAAGCAGAGAATCGGCTTTTCGGGCACGTTGCTGCTCGAGCCCAAACCCCAAGAGCCAACCAAGCACCAATACGACTACGACTGCGCCTCGGTCCACGGTTTCTTGGAGCGCTACGACCTGGTCGACGAGTTCAAGGTGAACATAGAGGTGAACCACGCCACCTTGTCGGGCCACTCGTTCCACCACGAGGTGGCCTATGCAGTGGACAACGGCATCTTCGGCAGCGTGGACGCCAACCGGGGCGATCCCCAGAACGGGTGGGACACCGACCAGTTCCCCAACTCGGTGGATGAGTTGTCGCTCGCTCTCTACGAGATCGTGCGGGGTGGGGGGTTCTCCACCGGAGGATTCAACTTCGACACCAAGCTCCGGCGCCAGAGCATGGCCCGAGACGACCTGTTCTGGGGCCATGTCGGCGGCATCGACACCCTGGCCCGCTCCCTGTTGGTGGCCGAGGCCATGGTGGCCGACGGCACCATCGAGCAGGCCCGGGAACAGCGCTACGTCCAGTGGGAGTCGGGTCTGGGGGCCGACATCATGAAGGGTGACGTAGACTTGGCCACTCTGGCCGATCAAGCAGTGGCCGATGGGCTCAGCCCTCAGCCGGTGTCGGGACGCCAAGAGCGCCTCGAAAACGAGGTGAACCGCATCATCTGGACCACGCCGAGTTGATGGAGCTGGTTGCGGGGGTGGACTCGTCCACCCAGTCGACCAAAGTCGAGCTGCGAGCGCGCGAGTCGGGACAGCTGGTGGACCGAGCCAGTGCGCCCCACGCCCACGTCCGCTGGGATCCGCCGGTGAGCGAGCAGGACCCGGAGACATGGTGGACTGCGCTGGTCGACTGCTTCGCCCAATTCACTGAGGCCGACCGGGCCCGCGTCATTGCCATTAGCGTGGCCGGCCAGCAGCACGGCCTGGTGCTGGTGGGCGATGACGGTGAGGTTCTGCGCCCGGCCAAGCTGTGGAACGACACCACATCTGCGCCCCAGGCTCGTGATCTGGTAGCCCGCTTGAGCCCGGAGGGATGGGCGCAGCGCTGCGGTTCGGTGCCGCTGGCGTCGTTCACCGTCGCCAAACTGGCCTGGGTGCTGGAAAACGAGCCCCATTTGGCCAACCGCATCGCCCGGATCATGCTGCCTCATGACTGGGTTACCTGGCGGCTATCCGGCGTCCATGTCACCGACCGGGGCGACGCTTCGGGCACCGGCTGGTTCGACCCGGCCGCCAATGAGATGGCGGCCGACTTGCTGGGTTTGGTGGTCGACGATCCCGTTGGCTGGCTGTCCCGGCTGCCGCAAGTGCTCGGGCCCGATGAGGCCGCCGGGCAGATCACCGCGGACGCTGCCTCCGGCCTGGGATTGGGCGATGCAGTGCTTATTGGCCCTGGCACCGGCGACAACATGGGGGCGGCCCTCGGCCTCGGGCTGAAACCCGGCGACACGGTGATCTCGCTGGGCACGTCAGGCACGGCCTACTCGGTGTCGCGCACCCCGGCCAGCGACCCTTCGGGCGCAGTGGCCGGCTTCGCTGATGCCACTGGAGGCTTCTTGCCCCTGGTGTGCACTCTGAACGCCACCCGGGTAACCGATACCGTGGCCCGCTGGCTGGGGGTAGATCCTGCGGACCTGGCCGAGCTGGCCATGGCCGCTGCCGGTAGCCCCAATGCTCCGGTGCTGGTGCCCTACTTCGACGGGGAGCGCACCCCTGATTTGCCCGACGCCACCGGGCTCTTTGCCGGGCTCCGCAACGACACCACACGGGAAGAGCTGGCCTTGGCCGCCCACGACGGTGTGTTGTGTGGGCTATTCGACGGGCTCGATGCACTGCGGAGCGCGGGAGTGAGTACCGGCGGCAGGCTGCATCTCATCGGAGGGGGTGCCCGCTCGGCTGCTTACCGGGAGCGGGGAGCCGTACTGCATGGGAGGTCTGTCACTGTGCCCGACGACGATGAGACTGTTGCCTTGGGAGCAGCTGTGCAGGCCGCGGCGGTGGCCACCGGACGCACTCCGGCCGAGGTGGCTGCCGACTGGCCGCTGGGGCGAGGAGCGGTTGTCGAGCCTCCCCCCGACGCCAACGGCGAAGAAGTCCGGGCCCGATACGCCGAGCTATGCCAAGAAATCCCCAAGTTCAGCAGCAAATGGGGATCTAGCGCTGTGGCAGAGTAGGCCCATGTCCAGTGACCAAGTGATGCGCGACATGATGGCCAACCTGCCGGTGCCGGAGTTCGAGTCCACGCCGTGGGCATCGCCCCCGCGGCTGGCCGAGGCCACGGTGGCCATCGTGACCAGCGCCGGTTTGCACCGGGCCGACCAAGACCGCTTCGACGGCCGGGGCGACGTCAGCTACCGCATGCTCGACCGGGGTGACCGGGAGCTGATCTTGGGCCATTGGAGCTCGAATTTCGACCGGGCGGCGTATGTGTCCGACCACAACGTGGTGTATCCCATCGACCGGTTGGAGGAATTGGCCGCCGCCGGCACCATCGGGGCCGTGGCCCCCCGGCATGTGGCGTTCGCCGGCAACCAGCCCGACACGGTTTCGGAGGTGCGCCTCGACACCGGCCCGGCTGCGGCCGCCGAGCTGAGGGCAGACGGGGTGGACGTGGCCATCTTGACCCCGGTTTGACCGCTGTGCACGCGCACCGTGTGTGCGCTGGCCCACGTACTGGAAGAAGCCGGGATCGCCACAGTGGTGCTGGCCTCGATGCGGGCAGTGGCTGAGAGGATGAATGTTCCCCGGGTGCTGTATTGCGAGTTCCCCTTGGGTCGCCCGCTGGGTATGCCCGACAACGCCAAATTCCAGCACGGTGTGCTCGCCGCGGCATTCGAACTGCTCGACGCATCGTCGGGTCCAGTGCTAGTGGACTATCCCGAAGTAGTGGAAGCGGTGGAGACACCGCTGGCTTGCGCCCTGCTGCCCCGCTACGACCCCGATGTCGCACCGTCTGTGGACGAAGCTCATGGCCTGCGGGCCGCCTACGACCGGGCGGTGGCCCGTCGGGGGGCCACCGAGGTGGGCCGGGCCATCGACGCTGACGGTGTGGCCGAAGCGCTGGCCGATCTGGAACGGGTGGCTGCCGGCGAGCACTGGAAGGAGGTGTACGGCCCGAGGCTGGACACCATCGCCATTGCCCACGACATCCGGGCCTACTACCAGGAGGCTGCCCTGGAGTTGGTCGGTGGCCCGCCTCCCGGTGCCCGACAGGCGGAGGCCTGGTTCTACGAGCAGACCGAAGCGGGCAAGACCCTGGCTGCGGCCCGCGACGCCCTCACCGAGCAAGAGGCTCCCAGCGGCATCACGTTCTACATGCAGCCCGTGGGGCGCTGATCTCGGGACTTTGGGGAGCAGCTAGGCCACCGCAGGCAGGGGATCGCCGATGCGGGTGAAGCAGTCGGCAGCAGTCGCTCCCATGAACGCGGTTCTCACTTTGTCGTCGACCTCGTCGAGAGTCGGGCGATACAGCTCGATGGGATCAGCGTTGCCCTCCTGGTGGGGGTAGTCGGAGGAGAACACCACCATGTCGGGCAGCGCGCCCAGCACGTCGAGGGCGTCGGAGTCGCCGAAGCCGGGCAGGGGAGTAAGCCGCAGGTTGCGGTAAAGCATCTCCTCTCCGCTCACCGGCCACGGCCAATCCCCCAAAGACGGCGACGACAGGCACTGGCGGGACAGCGTGGCCACATACCAAGGAAGCCATCCGGCCCGCATTTCCTCGATCAGCACGGTGAGGTTGGGGAAGCGGTGGAACACCCCGCCGAACAGCATGCTGGCAATAAGGTTCTGGGCCGCGTGCAGCCGCTGGGTGTTGGCCAGCCGGATCAGCCCGCCCACGCCGGCCCCGTCGGGCAGGTCCCAGCCGATGTCGGCCCACTTCGAGAAGTCGGCCTCGGTGTTGCCCACATGGATCACCGCCACCATGCCCAACGAGATGGCCGCAGCCCACACCCGGTCCCAGTCGGGGTGGCCGGGCGGGCCGCAGGCGGGTGCTCCCCGCAAGGTGTAGAGGAAGAACGCCCGGGCCCCTCGTTCTCGGCAGCGCTCCAACTCGGCCACCGCGTCGTCAAGGTCGGAGAAGTCGACAGTGGCAACCGAGTGGAGCCGGTGGCGCTGGTCCCAAAGCTGGTCGGTGAGAAAGTCGTTGCACCGCTGGGCGGCGACCACGCGATCCTCGGGCCGCAGGTAGTCGAGCTTTTGCCAGTAGCCACCGGGGTTCACTAGGCAGTGATCGATGCCCACCGAGTCCATCCAGGCCACCCGCTCGGCGGCGGTGGAGTCGTGTCGGGGATGCAAGATCACCGGCCCGCCTGCTTTTTCGGCCTGCTCAAACAGCTTGGGCAAAAGCTCCGCCGGACTGGGCCGGCGCTCCGGGGGCAGCACCTGGAGCAGGTCGCCGGCGATGGCGTTTGACAGATGCGTCCGGTTGTCGGGAATCTGATCGGCCCACGGCTTCATCGGGTCAACCCCCGCCGAGTCCCCCGTGATCTCCCAGTGGGTGTCCACATCGATGATCATGCGCCGAGTCTAAGTGGCTGCTGGCAACCTCGCCGTCAGTCGACCGAGGCGATGAACCAGCGCGGGGGCGAGGGGGAAATAGGAGCAGAGAGGTAGGCAGAGGTTGAATCGGGCCGGCTGACGCCGACCTCGAGGTCCTCGTCAAACTCGGCCTCGGGAAACTCGAAGGTCTGAACCTGGGCGAGCACGAAATCGGAGCCAACGGCCACTTGCACTTCGGTGAAGGAGTTTTGGTCTTGAGTGGGCTCGGGAAGGCCGAAAGCCTCCTGAAGGGTCTGCCACTCCCAGTCGCTGCCATCCACTGACCAGCCGACCAAGAACATGTCGGGGTCATAGGCGCTTTGTTCGGCCGATTCCGTTTCCGAGGCTCCTACCCCGGCCACACCCGCAGGTCCGACCGCCAGGTCGACCATCCAGCTCACCCCTTCGGGCAATGTCAATACCTGGTCTGACCCGTAGACGCCCTCGAAGCGCTCGACCCTGAACTTTCCGCCTGTCTCATCAGTGGTCCACAGTTCGTTCTGGGCACCGTCGGCATTCTCGACGTCAACGGTGGTACTAGTCCATTGACGACCATTGGGTGACTCCAACAATGAGAGACCATCCGGACCGGACATGATCAGGTGAAAACCGTCAGACGCTCCGTAGCCGATGTAGAACCACCCCGGGTACTCCGCCACCCATTCCGCCGGCCCACCATCGCTCAAGAAGATGTGAACGCTGCTAATGCTCGGCTGGTAGTCCATGTCGTCTTCAGGAATTGCCTCAATGCCAGGCGGTTCTCCGTCGCTGAGTGCCACCACCACGATGCGTTCCCCGGCCACGATGGCGTCGGCTATCCAAGCCGTGCCTTCAAACGAGCCCAAGTCGACCACCAGCTCAGTCCAACTCGCTCCTTGGTCGTCGGAGAACAGAATCTGAGTACCCGGAGCTTCCACAGTTGTGTCCCATCCCTGGATCAACCAGCGGTCGCCGATGATGTCGACTTCCCAAGGCAGGAAACCAGCGGGAACTGGGATTGGTGCCCAATCCGTGCTGTTCTCGGTGACCAGAATCTTGTCTACGCCGCGGTCGATGGAGCTCAAGGCCAGCACTCGCCCGTCTCCCACCGATTCGAGGCTGATGGTCGAGTGCTCATCTGCACCTAGGGCGTCGGCAATATCGACTTCGGTCCAAACCAGCCCAGGGGCATCAGGAGACTCAGTGGGGGTGACCGTTGGCTTGCCGGCGGGCTCTGGAGTTGGGGAAGCCCCTTCCGGGGTGGCGACCAGCGGTGTCGGGGTCGGCACTGGGTCGGCAATCTCGCTGGATGCGGTCACTTCGGTGCCGCCTGGCGAGGAGCAGGCCGCGGCCGTGCCTAATGCCAGGGCGATCGCTGCGGCCAGTAGAGCCGCTGGTTGTTTCACCAGCATGAAGGTCAGCCCACCTTGGCGATGAACCAGCGTGGGGGTTGGGGAGGGGTGATGCTGCTGGATATCGCGTAGTCATCATCGCCGGAGTCGCTATCGGGTGATGACACGGCGGGGCCGGCTTGGGCGGAATCGGAACCGCTGGTTCTCCAGTGCAGAACGTGAGCGATAATGAAATCTCTGCCGACCGCCAGACTGACCGAGCTAAAGCCGTCCTCATCATCGCCAAGAGTCGGGAGGTTGAACGCGTCAGAGAGGGTCTGCCACCCCCAGTCGGTTCCGTTGGCCGACCAGCCCAGCCATTGCTCAGGCTGCTCGGTGCTCTCGAGCATGGCACTTGAGGGACCAGATAATTCCCTTTCCGCCTCAATCAGTGCGTCGCCCAACTCCACCATGTCGAACGCCACAAGATCTTCGCCGGTTTCTGGATCTTCAAAAATGAGAAGGGCGGGTACCCCGCCTTCGCCCTCATCTTCTCGAACGCCTTCAGGCGGGATGTCCATCATTAGGGATTCAGGGCCGAACACATAGACCGCGGTTTCCTCGGACAAGTCCCACAGAGTGATGCCGCCCTCCGGTTCGTTGTATCTCAGCTCGTAGCCGTCTTGGGCGAATCGAAAATCGGGCAATTCGGGGATTTCGGGGTCGTCGAGACGAAACATTCCTGGTTGCGCTAGAGCGGCAAATCCGGCAGGGCCGGCGGCAAGCATCGTGAGGTAGCCGACATCTTCCGGGATGGCCACTGCCAACTCGGGCCGGTCGAAGCGTTCAAGTCGGTACTCACCCTCAACCGGGTTGCCGACCCACACTGTCCCCATGGGGCTTCCGCCAACCCTCTCAAAGGGCAATTCTGCGGAGGACTTGGACCACTGCTGTCCATCGGGCGAGGTCAGCAGCGAATCTCCGTCCATGCCAAGCAAGATGAGTTGAAATCCCTCCGATGAGCCGTAGCCGGTCACAGCCCAGCCGGGGTACTCGGCTACGAGCTCAACGGAACCGCCGTCGCTGAAGAAGATCTTGACGTAGCTTGAGTCCATCTCGATGCCGTAGTCATCTTCGTCTTCAATCAGCGGGACAGCCTGTACCGCCAGCACCATTCGCTCCTCGGCTGCTACGGCTGTGATATTCCCAGCAGCGAGACTAGGAGTGCCGAGATCTAAGACCAGCTCGGTCCAGGTGACGCCTTCATCATCGGAGTAGAAAGCTCGGCTGCCGGACCTAGGATTGGTTATGTCCCAGCCTGTGACCAGCCAGCGAGGGGCGGCAATGTTGATTTGAAGCGGGGCGATGTCTGTCGGCAAAGAGATCTCGTTCCAGTCCGTGCCGTTCTCTGTGACTATCGCTCGGCTGGTGCCGTCCAGATCAAAAACCGAGGCAAGCACTCGCCCGTCGCCGACCGAATCGATTCTGTTGATGTCTACGATGTCGGGGCCGAAAATCTCGTCGGGGTCGAATTCTGTCCAGTTGAGCACTGGCCCGGTGGACAATTCCTCCGGGGTGAGAGCGGCTTCGTCGTTGGGTTCGCTTCGTTCGGGGACAGGCGTGGGCTCAATTGGCGTCCCCGCGGCGGCGGTTGGAGCAGGAGTGGGGGCCGGGTCGCTGGAAACGATGACCTCGGTGGATCCTGACGAACCGCATGCCGTGATTCCACTGATTGCAAAGGCAATTAGAGCGGCTGTGCCAACTGCTGTCCGCAACCTATTGCGGAGTGACGTCACGATGTCTCAACACTAGTTACACACACATCTCTCACAGAGTATCCAGAGTTCACTGCGGGTGGTTGGTGTGGAGGGGGGTCTCACCAACCACCCGCAGGAGTCCCGCCTTCTAGCCATAGCCGTTGGCTATATCACCACCGTTTGACTCATTCTACGGTGGCGATGAACCAAAGTGGCGCAAGGCCGGAGAGCATGATCCTGCCATCGCCGGGGGTGTCAGAGGGGACGGCGGAATGGGGCTGGACTCGGGCAATCACGAAGTCGCTGCCAACGGCCAGTTCTACGTTGGTGAACCCTTTCTCAAGATCGGTCAGGCCGGTCAAGCCAAAGACTTCGGACAGGGTTTTCCAATCCCAGGTGCTGCCGTCGGCTGACCAACCGACCCACCGTTCGCTCTGTTCAGTGCTGATACCGGCAATACCCACAAACCTGTCGCTACTGATCCAGGGCTCCAGCTCTTCCATGGTGAACGACACCAGGTGCTCGCCGGTGTCGGGATCCTCGAAGACCAACAAATCGGGACCCTCATCGCCGCCTTCCACCTCCCGAACGCCTTCGGGCAGCATGTTGCTCTGAGCGTTCAGGGCGTCGGAGAACTCATAGATGGCTGTGTCCTCGGACAGGTTCCACAAGCTGATGCCGCCCAGGGGTTCGTTGAAACGCAGTTCGAATCCGTCTTTGGCAACCTGGAAAGTCGGCACGAAGTTGGCATCAGGAACGCTCCCTTGTACCGCGACCATGGCGATGCCCGCAGGTCCGACCGACAGACGATCCACCCTGGCTATGCCGTTGGGGAGTTCAGCTACCAGAGCGGGGGCGAATACGCCGTTTGTGCGCTCGGCCCGGTAAATCGTGCTTGCCTGACCCGACGTCCAGACCGTCCCCTCAGTGGTTCCGAGGTAGGTGTAGAAACGACCCACGGACACACCATCGCCGGTAGTTAGAGGTGCCTGGCTCCATTGGCGGCCATCAGTCGAGGTGAGCAGCATTTCCCCCTCAGTGGAGAGCATTATGAGATGGAAGCCGTCGGCAGCGCCGTAGCCGGCAATTTCCCCAGCTGGATATTCACCCACCTGCTCGGCAGCACCGCCGTCGCTGAAGTGCAGGCGGACAAAGCTGCGGTCGCCCCCGTAGAGGAAGTCCTCCTCCTCGGAGGTCAGCTCGAACGACTGGGGATCCGACGACTCGTCCACAGTGAAGCTCACCGTGTCGCCCTCGACGCTCATCCATCCCTTGATCGATTCCTTGTCGGGCACCAAGCCCCGGCCCACGATCACCGAGGCAACATCGACCTGGACCCGGCTCTCGGTGGCAATCACCATGTTCTGGCCGGACACCAAGACATCAGCAATCGAGGTCGTCTCGTCGGCATTGCTGCCGACGTCGAGTGGTATGTCAGTCCAAGTGTCGCCCTGGTCGTCGGAGAAGTAGGCCCGGTGGTCATCGAAGGTACTGGCGTTGCCTAGGGCCAAGCCGGTGACCAGCCAGCGGTCGCCGGCGATCTCGAAGCGCTCGGGGGCAAAACTCGGAGGCATAGAGACCGGGGTCCAGTCGGTGCCGTCGTCGGTGACCAGAACCCGGTCGCCGTCGCTGCCGTAGACCTGAACCAATACTCGCCCGTCGCCCACAGATGCGATGTAGTGAGGGTCGATCGCATCACCGCCGAACACAGAGGCGGGGTCGAACTGTACCCATCCGAGCTCCGGGCCGGTTGAGACGCTTTCGGGCGTGATCGGCTCGAAGGTGGGTTCATTGACCACGATGACCTCGGTGGGCTGATCCTCCTCCAGTGCGTTCCACGCCGCGAACCCGCCTGCCACCAGGGCAGCAGATGCGGCGATGCTCACAACCGCCCGACGGGCGTTGCGGGCTCTGGCCTGGGCGGCAGCCCTCTCGGCGATATAGGACACCGGTGGGCGATCAGCCGGATCATCGACGCTCTCGCTGATGGCGTTGCCCAGTGCCTCACCGAGGGCCTTGTCGTCGGCTCCGGTCAGATCTTCAGGGGTTTGGCGCTCATCGCTCATTGGTCGACCACCTTTCGCAGCTCGGCCAATCCTCGGGAGGTGGCACTTTTCACCGTGCCCGGCCGTACCCCCATGGCCTGGGCGATCTCTTTTTCAGTCATGTCGGCGTAGAACTTCAATACAAGAACGGTTTTCTGACGGGGTGAGAGCTGGTTGAGGGCATCTAGCAGGTAGTCCTGATCCTCGGGTTGGGGGGGAATGAATGGCCGCAGGCCGATACGCCGTCTCACCTCGCGCTTGCGCAACTCGCTGCGGGAACCGTTCACCACCGAGGTGCGCAGGTACGCCCCCGGACTGTCGAGGCGGCTCCAGCGGTCGAATACCTTGGCGAAGGCGTCTTGAACGACCTCTTCCGCGACCTCCCTAGCGTCCACCAGCCCCCAGGCCAGCCGGACCATCGGCTCATATTCGGCCCGGTAAATGTCGTCGAAGGTGGCCAGCTTGAGGACTTCTCCAGTTGGCGCTGGTTCATGGGAAACCGGCCGCTTGCCTTCCGAAACTCCCGAAGCCATCCAAGGGGTAGTCTTCATCACCCAACAACGACGCCCGGTGATGCTGATTGGTTCCCTTCGCCCCGTTGCCGGGCGCGGGCAGCTATGGATGGTTCAGCGAGTAGCTCGAAATATGGCTGGCCTGGTCAGGCCGCGACGGCGTTCTTGAGCAGGGCCTCGTTGGGCTCGGCGGGAAGCTCGTTGAGGGGAACGGCGATCTCGCCGTGGGTTGGGCCATGCTGGGCGGCCAGCGGGGCCAGGGCGTCGAGGTCGAATCCGTACATGTCGGCGGCGTTGCCAGCCAGGATCTGCTGGAGCTCACCGGGTTCGGTGTCGCAGAACACCTGGCGCAAGTGCTCTCGGGTGTAGGGGCCGGTGCCCTCGTTGTGGGGGTAGTCGGAGCCCCACATCACCTTGTTCACGCCCAGCACCTCGCGGGCCGCGGCGTCGTCGTGGCCCGGCTGGCTGATGCCCACCCAGCAGTTCTGCTGGAAGTACTCGGTGGCGCTGCGGGGGAGAATATGGCTCTCGTCGTAACGCATCTCGCCCATTCGGCCGGTGTCGCGGATTTTGGCCAGGGTTTCGTCCATGTGGGCCAGGGCGCCCACCAGCCATGCGCAACCCTGCTCGGTCATCACGAACTTGAGGTTGGGGAACCGCTCGAACACCCCGGACAGCACCAACTGGTAGAAGGGCCGATGGGAGTAGAAGCTCACCTCGGTGATGAACAGCAGGTCAGACACCGAGTACTTGCCGTAGTTGGGGGCACCGGTGCCGCCGTGGCTGTTGACGATTACCCCGAGGTCCTCGCAGGCAGCCCAGAACGGGTCGTAGGCCGGGTCGTATAGAGGGGCCAGATCCTTGCAGTCGGGCGGTATGGCCGAGATGAGCACGCCGCCCCGCAAGTTGTTGGCCGCGATGAACTCGACATCTTTGATGGCTTCGTCCACGTCGTTCAAGAAGGTCTGGCCGATGCCGGCCCGCTGGTCGGGATACTGGGCGCACCAGTCGGCCAGCCAGCGGTTATGGGCCCGGATGCCGGCCAGGCGGTGCTCGAGCTGATCGTCCCTGGGCGGGCGGGCGAACAGGATGAAGCTGGGGAAGAACGGGGGCACGGTGTTGGGGAACACCACCTCGGCCACCTGCCCGTCGGCATACAGGTCGCCCAGTCGGCGCTCGTTGTCCCAATTGCGCACCCGGCCGCCGTCTTGGAGGTCGCGGAACGGATTGCGGTACTTCTCCCGCCAGGCGTCAAAATCGTCGTGGTACTTGGATTCCAAGAAATCGCGGTAAGTCTCGTGGTTGGCCCCGGCGTGGCAGTCGGCCGAGATGATGGTGTATCGGTCGCTCATTCCACTAGTTTGCCTCCTATGGGAACGTCGCCGGGCATCGTGGAAGGTGAGTGGGACGACCAGCCCCGCAACTGGCGGACATTCTTCAAGCGCTGGCGCCGCAGCAAGGAATTGTTCCACTTCGAGGTGGTCCGCACCGAGGCCATGTCAGCCGACGATTTCTTTGTTATCGGCCGGGCCACCGCCGGCCGAGTCCAAGAGGGCGATGCCGTGGTAGTCGATGTTGGCGATCAGTCAATCTCCACCCGAGTTACCGCCATCGACCACACCGTGGACAACCAAGAAGAGTTCCACATGCTCATAGCCCTCCAACTAGAAGGCATCGGCCCCGACTCCGGCATCGAACCCGGCGCGGTGATCCGCCAGTCTGCTTAGCGCTCATTAGGGCGTGAGTAGTTGGCCGAGGCGGCGGCTGGCTATGGCGGCGCCGGCGGCGGCTAGGGCTAGGAGGTAGGCGATGTGGACTACCAGATCCACGCTGATGTCGCCGGCGATGAAGGCTCGTTCCATGGCTACGCCGTGATAGAGGGGGGTGGCTTGGACGAGGAACTGGACGGCGCGGGGGTAGGTGTCTAGGGGGAAGAAGGTGGCGGAGAATAGGAACTGGACGATCAGGGGAACGGTTACCAGGTCGAGGTCGTTCCAGCTGCGCATGTAGCTAGTGGCGGCCATGCCCAGGGCGGCGAAGGCGAGGCCGATTAGCGTCGCCCCCGGTAGAGCGGCGATGGCCCACACCGAGTCCACCAGGCCCAGTCCGGCCATGATGCCCAGGAACCCGCCGGAGTAGAGGGTGGCTCGCAGCACTGACCAGCCCATCTCGCCCAGGGCGAGGTCCACAACCCCGACCGGAGTGGCCAATACTGCGTCGTAGATCTTGGCCCAGGTGAGCTTGTAGTACATGTTCATGGTGCTGTCGTAGAAGGTGCCGTTCATGGCCGAGGTGGCCAGGAGCCCCGGCGCCACGAACGTGCGGTAATCGATGGAGCGTCCTCCCACAGTCACGTCACCCACCAGCTCGCCGATGCCGATGCCGATGGACAGCAAATAGAAGACCGGCTCGAAGAAACCCGACAACAAAGTGACCCAGGTGCGCCGGTACACGGTGATGTTGCGCTCCACGACGCGGGCGAATCGCCGCGACGGCAGCAAGCCCGCCGCTGAGGCCAATCCCAGCCGGTTGGGGCGGCGCCCCTGGCCCGCGATGTTCATTCTTGTAGGGCTCATTCGTACAGCCTTCGGGTGAAGGTTCTGTTGGCTATCAGTGTGCCGATCAGGATCAGGGCCACCAAGTAGGCCAAGTGCCCGATCAGCTCCCACTCCATCCCGCTGCCGGTGCTCAGCGCCCGGCACAGCCTCACCCCGTGCCACACTGGGGTGAGCCAAGCGATCTGCTCAAGGACGATAGGCAGCTGGGATACGGGGTAGAAGATGCCCGAGAACAAGAACATGGGCATGATCACGAACCGGGTGTAGGTGCTGAAGTTGTCGGCGTTGATCCGGGTGGCGACGAAGGCCGCGGTGGGGGTGGCGAAGGCCATGCCGCACAGGGCGGCGCATAACGGGGCCAGCACCGCCAGCGGCGACGACACCGACCCGAAGGCGGCCATGACCCCCAAGAACACGAAGCTGGCCAACGTCACCCGGAAGGCCATGTAGGTGAAATGGCCGAGCAGGATGTCGCGGCCCCGCAACGGGGAAGAGGCCATGGCCATATAGGTGCGGTACCACTTGAAACCGCCCAACACCGGGTAGGTGGACTCGTTGACCGCCAGCATCATGGCGTTGCCAGCCAGCAGCCCGGGGGCCAGGAAATCCAGATAGTCGAGCCCGCCCAAATCGCGGCCGGAACCAACCTCGGCATCCACCAGCGATCCCAGACCCAGTCCCATAGCAGCCAAGAACAGAATCGGACTCAAGAAACTGGTCAGCAGCGAGCCCTTCCAGTTCCGGCGATAGGTCAACAGCCAGTACTCGACGGCCAGTCGAGTACTGGGGACCACTGCGGCGGGGGCCATCAATCCACCAGCGAGCGGCCGGTGAGGTGCAAGAAGACGTCTTCGAGGGTGCTGCGGCGTACTAGCACGCTCTCATGCTCGACCTCCCCGAGCAGGGCAACCAGCCGTTCGCCCTGGTCGGTATAGAGGAGCACCCGATCGGGCAGTTCCTCCACTCGCTCATAGAGCTCATCGCTCGCTTGGGCCTCGGGGCTCTCGCCCAAGCGGCGCAACGCTTCGGCCATCACCGTCACCTGTCCATGGGTTCGCACCTCCACCACCTCTCGGGTGGAGTAGCGCTCGATCAACTGGCGCGGCGAGCCCTCGGCCACGATCTTGCCTCGGTCCATCACTACCAGGCGGTCGCACAGTTGCTCGGCCTCGTCCATGTAGTGGGTGGTGAGCACTTGGGTCACCCCTTGGCGCTTTAGCGTCCACAGCCGCTCCCACACCACATGGCGGGCTTGGGGGTCGAGTCCGGTGGTGGGCTCATCCAGCAGCAGCACCTCGGGTTCGCTGATCAAGGCCCGGGCGATGGTCAGTCGGCGCTTCATGCCCCCCGACAGCGGCTCCACGTGGTCGTTGGCCCGCTCGGTGAGCTGTACGAACTCCAACAATTCAGCGATGCGGGTGCGCAGCATCGACCGGGCCAGGTCGAAGTACCGCCCATAGACGTACAGGTTCTCGGCCACCGACAACTCTTCGTCGAGATTGTCCTGCTGGGGGACCACCCCGAGGCGAGACCGGATTTTCGTGCCCTCTCGGGCCGGGTCCATGCCCAAGATGCGCAGGGCCCCGCCGGTGGGGTCGGAAACGCAGCCGATCATCCGCATGGTGGACGACTTGCCCGCTCCGTTGGGCCCCAGAAAGCCGAACACCTCGCCCCGTTCGACCTCGAAGTCGATGCCGTCCACCGCAGTGAAGTCGCCGAACCGCTTGGTCAACCCCCACGCCGCGATTAGTGACACTCGGTGAGGATACGGGCATCAGCGTGCTCGGTTGCAGTCATATCCCGACCCGCTGCCTCCTCCCTCCGTCGGCACGGCCACCCGGTTCTGACCAGTTACCCGCCGATGGGCCATGATGGGGCCATGAGCTACGAGCATCTGCTGTCACCGGGGCGCATCGGCGCAATGGAACTGCGCAACCGGCTGATCATGGCCCCGATGGGCGAGGAGTTGGGCGACGAGAACGGCGAGGTTTCCGACGACCAGGCGGCCTACCTAGAAGCCCGGGCCAAGGGCGGCATGGCTGTGGTCATGCTCGGCTCGGTGGGAGTGGCCCATCCGGTGGGCTGCTCCAACAAGCGCCAGACCGCAATCTCTGAAGACCGGTTTATCCCATCGTGGAAGCGGGCCGCCGACCGGGTCCACGCCCATGGGGGCAAGATCGCCATGCAGCTCACCCACGCCGGCAAAATGGGCCTCCAAGACACCATGGCCGGCCGCCCAATGTGGGTGCCGTCTGAGCCGGGTCCGATGACTGTTGACCCGCTGTACGGGATGGTCACCGCCGACGAGGGGGCCATGATGGCCGAGCCGTTCATGGCCCCCACCTCCAACCCCCACTATCGGGTGATGGACCACGACGACATCGCCACCGTTATCGACCAGTTCGCGGCGGCCACCGTGCGGGCCCGGGAGGCCGGGGTGGACGCAGTGGAACTCCACAGCGGCCACGGCTACCTCATCGACGCCTTCTTATCGCCCACCATCAACACTCGCGACGATGAATACGGCGGGTCGAGAGAGAACCGAGCCCGGTTCCTGGTGGAGATACTCACCGAGATCCGCCGACGGGTGGGCGACGACTATGCCATGTGGGTGCGGCTCAACAGCACCGAGGTGGGCATCGACGGCATCGTCCTCGACGACGCCCTCTACAACGCCCGAGTGGCGGCCGCAGCGGGAGCCGACGCCATCCACGTGTCGGCCTACCACGACCCCGGCATCGCCACCGGTCCGACCGACTCCTACGGCCCCCACGAGCCCGAGCTGTTGGTGCCCAACGCGGCCGCCGTCAAGGCCGAGGTGAACGTGCCGGTAATCGCGGTGGGTCGGATCAGCCCCGAAGCCGCCGATAGCCACATCGCCGAGGGCAAGTACGACTTCGTGGCCATGGGTCGCAAGATCCTGGCCGACCCCGACCTGGTCAACAAGTTGGCCGCGGGCCGCTCCGAAGATGTGCGCCCCTGCGTGTACCACTACCGCTGCATCGGCAACATCTTTCTGCGGGTGGGTACCCGGTGCGCGGGCAATGGCTTTTTGGGCCGAGAGGACGAGCTCACCGCCGAGGCCGCACCGGCCGCTCGGCGAGTGCTGGTGGTGGGCGGGGGACCCTCGGGCATGGAGACGGCCCGGGTTGCTGCTCTGCGGGGCCATGACGTAATCCTGGCTGAGGGGTCCGATCGTCTCGGTGGCCGGTGGGCGCTGGCCTCGGCCACCAGCGATGTGAACGCCGAGCTCATGGAGTGGTTCGAGCGCCAGCTCGATCAACTCGGAGTGGATGTGCGGCTCAACACCCGGCTGGATGCGGCCGACGCCAGCGCGCTGTCCCCCGACGCGGTGGTGGTCGCGGTGGGCGGACAATGGGGCCGCCCCGCAGTTGACGGCATCGACGGCCCTCACGTGTGGGGAGTGGACGACTTAGCCCCGTGGTTGCTCGACGGCAACCCGCTAGACGCCGCCCGGGTAGCGGTGCTGGGCGGCGACCTGCCCGGCCTCGGGGTTACCGAAGCGGCCCATCACCAGGGCGCAGAGGTCACGCTGATCGAATCCGGCCCGGCGTTTGGATTCTCCCTGGGGCTGCCCGGGCGCTGGCGGGTGGTCAACGACCTCGGCCAGGCCGGGGTGAACCTGGTGGCCGGTGCCGATGTTGTAGCCGTTAACGACGAAGGGGTGGTGTGGCGCACCAATGGCGCCGAGCAGACCACTCCCGCCGATCTAGTGGTGGTGACCTCGGAGCTGGCTGCCGACACGTCGTTGGCTGATGAGCTGCGGGCCAACGGTGCCGAGGTGCACACGGTGGGCGACTGCGCCCAACCCGGCTTTTTGGAAGGGGCCATGCGCTCCGCGGTCGAGTTGGCCGCCGCGCTGTAGTTCGTAGAACGCAAGCGAAGAGGAGATCGAGGTGAGCTTTCGACTGGCCAACCGCGCCGGACAGGCGGTGCTGCTGGATGGGGAGGACTATTGGGATTTGAGGATCGCCCCGATGGAAGCCTTTGCCCGTCTCGAAGATATGCACCGCCAATGGGATAGCCGGAGTGCCCCCGACGGGCAGGTAAGCCCGGCAGAGCTGGGTCCGCCGGTGCCCGGTCCCAAACAGGTTTTCGCTTACGGACTCAACTACCGCGACCACATCGAGGAGATGGACGAGGTGGATTATCTGGGCCGGACTACCAACGAGGCGCCGGTGGTATTCACCAAGTACCCCGACTGCCTGGTCGGTCCCGCGGCACCGGTCAAGCTCGTGGGCGACAATTGCGACTACGAGTGTGAGCTGGTGGTGGCAATCGGGGCCGAGACCAGAAACATCGAAGAATCTCAAGCCTGGGACCGGGTAGCCGGTCTGATGATCGGCCAGGACATATCCGACCGGGCCCTCCAAGTTGCGGCCACCCCCCCGCAGTTCAACCTGGGCAAGTCCCGGGAGTCCTTCGGCCCCACTGGCCCCGCTCTAGTGAGCCCTGATCTAGTGGACAACCCCGACGACCTGGCCATCTCCTGTCGCATCAACGGCGAGCTGCGCCAAAACAGCCGCACCAGCTACCTCATACGCCCCGTGGCCGAAATAATGGCCTACTTGTCGTCGATCCTCACCTTGCACCCCGGCGACCTCATATTCACCGGCACCCCCGGCGGAGTCGGCCAAGCCTTAGGCCTCTACTTGAAGCCCGGCGATGTGATCCTCTCCGAGATCGAGGGGCTCGGCGCGCTGGAAAATACCTGCGTTTAGTGGTCTAAGGCAGGCCCAGCATGTCGGCGGCCTGGCCGCAGCTCGCGATGGGACGGCCTACCTCGTTGCACAGAGCGACCGCCTCCGCCAGCAGCTCTTCGTTGGTGGGGGAGCGGTCGGGGTCGTAGAACTCCTCGATGCCCACGTGGAGGTGGCCGCCGAGCTCCAGGGCCAGGCGGGGCAGGGGGGTGGCCATGAGGTCGCCGCCCCATACCGACACCGACCAGGGGATATTGGTGCCCTCAAGCATGTCTAGATAGGCCAGCAGGGCGTGTTTGGTGGGGGAGAGCCCAAAGGTCACGCCCTTGGATCGGCGAGTGAGCCCCCACTCAGCCCCGAAATAGAGCTTGGCCATCGACCCGGGGGGCAACTGGCCGGCCCGATAGTAGGAGAGCACGCACTGCAAGAAGCCGGGCTCGTAGATGGCCAGTGCCGGCCCCCAGCCGTTGTCGCGGCACAGGTCGAAGCTGGCCCGGATGTCGGCGTAGTCGTTCTTGTAGGTGCCGCCCACCGGCAGGCCGTCGGGCCCGGCCGCGCCGATATTGGTGGAGCCCGGGTCGACCACTCCCATGCGCAAGGGCAACTCGGCGGCGATCATGGCCATGTGGCCGTTCTTGGCCTGGTGGTCGGCCCCTGAGGTGAGCGTGGGATACCAGAGAGCGTCGGGCCGGGCGGCCAGCACTGGGGTCATGGCCTCGATGTAAGGGCCAGCCGCGGCCTCGCCGGTGAGGCTGATGTCGAAGTTGTGGGTGTGGATGATGGCCGCGCCCTGGTCTAGACAGGCCAGGGAGTCGTTCCTGATGGCCTCGGCGCTGAGCGGCACGTTGGGGTTGATGTCGGGGCTGGTGATGCCATTGATGGCCACCTCGATGATGACCGGGATTTCCTCGTTTGCAACTGCTGCCATGGGCTGAGACTAGGGGAACGTCGGCGGGCGTGGTTTACTGCGGGGCGTGGTTGCACCGGCAGGAGACGGCCCTTGGTTCGAGGATTTCACCGTAGGCGAGCAGCTCGACCCTGCCCCGGCAATCACCATTGGGCCAGGCGAAGCTGCCGTGTACCAGGCAATTTGCGGCGATCCACTGGCCATCAGCCTGAGCCGCCCGCTGGCTGAGGCCATCACCGGTCAGCCCGGCACGGTGGTCAACCCTGCGCTGGTGTTGCAGGTGGCCATCGGCCAGTCCACCGTGGCCACCCGCAAGGTGGTGGCCAACCTGTTCTACCGGGGGGTGCGCCAACTGCGGACCGTGCGGGTAGGCGACACGCTCACCACCGTGGTTACCGTGAGGGGCCTGCGGGAGGCCTCGGCCCGGCCCGACCGGCCGCCGAGGGGCCTGGTATTGCTGGGCATCCAAACCCACGATGATCAGGGCCGACTGGTGCTGGACTTTGAGCGGTGCGCGCTGGTGCGCCGCCGATCCGATGCTCCCACCGGCCATGCCGATGACCTGGGAGGCGCCTCCGAAGAACTCGACATCGCCCCCTTTGTCAAAGCTGCTCCGTCCGACTGGGACTTGGGCCCGCTCGGAAGCCCCCAGGAGTGGCCGATAGGGGAGACCCGCCGCGATCCCCTGCGCGACACCGTCACTGACGCCCCTGCACTGGTGCGGCTCACCCAGAACCTGGCGCCGCCTCATCGGGATGCTTCGCTGGGCCAGGGTGGCAAGCGACTCGTCTATGGAGGTCACACCGTAGGGCTGGCCCAGGCTGGACTGGTGCGGCTGTTGCCCACCGCGGCCACCGTTGTGGGTTGGCAACTATGCGATCACATCGGGCCTGTGTTCGAAGACGATGTAGTAGAAGTGTCAGCCACGCTAGACGCCATCCATCCGGTAACCAACGGCCGTCTGCTGGCTTTCACGGTGATCGTGCAGGCCGAGCGCAACGGCGCCGAACCGGTTCCGGTGCTGGACTGGCGACCGATTGTGCTGGCTCCGTGAGCGATACTCCAGAGCCCACCGACCACGAGCTGGCCCACTGGCTGGCCCACCAGGCTGGTGAGCAGCTCCAGGTCCTGTCAGATGAGATGGAGGAATCCCGGGCCGGCTACCTCCACCGGGAGCTGGCTGGCGACCAGCTCAGCCACCGCTATCTCACCGGGGCGCTGGCCCAACTGAGGCCCGACGACAATGTGCTTTCGGAGGAGGGGCGAGATGACCGTTCCCGCCTGGACGCCGAGCGCGTGTGGATTGTCGATCCGCTGGACGGCTCGTCGGACTACGCCGACCAGTGGAGCGACACTTGGGCGGTGCACGTCGGCCTGGCGGTGAACGGCGAACCGGCTGCCGGAGCGGTGTCGGTGCCTCCTTGGGGCCGCACATTCAGCACGATCAATCCCGATGGCCCGCCGGCCGATAATGGCCGAAAGCGGCCGCTGGTGGTGATGTCCCGCTCACGGGTGCGATGGGACAGCCACCGCTTGGCCCGCCACCTGGATGCCGATGTGTACGGCGTGGGTTCGGCCGGGGTCAAGGCCATGGCCGTGGTCACCGGCGAGGCCGACGCCTGGGTCCACGCCGGGGGGCTCTATGAGTGGGACACCTGCGCCCCGGCTGCCATCGCCTTGGCGGCTGGTCTGCACGCCTCCCACCTGGATGGCTCCCCACTTCGCTACAACCGCGGTGACCTAGCCCAGTGGGGCATTCTCATCTGCCGTCCTGAACTGGCTAAAGACCTCCAGGCCGCATTCGCAGCCTGATATCTCTAATCTCCTGCCATGAGAATTGGCATGCTCGGGGCGGCGTGGATCGGGCCGATGGGGCTCATCGAGCCGGCCAAGGAGATCGACGGGGTTGAGGTGGTCGCGGTGGCGGCCCGTGATCCGCAGCGGGCCCGGACCTATGCCGCCGAGCACGGCATTCCCCTGGTGTTCGAGAGCTACGACGCCCTGCTGGCCTCAAACGAGATCGACGCGGTGTACAACCCCCTACCCAACTCCCACCACGCCCGCTGGACCATCGCTGCGCTGGAGGCGGGCAAGCCGGTGCTGCTGGAGAAGCCGTTCACCGCCAACGCCGACGAAGCCCGGCAAGTGGCCAAGGCGGCCGAGCGAACCGGACTGGTGGTTATGGAGGCCTATCACTGGCGCTTCCACCCCCAAGCCGACCGAGCCATCGAGCTGGTGGCTGAGGGGGTGGTAGGCGAGGTGACCCACGTCGAGGCAGCCATGGTCTTCCCGTCCATGCACGGTCCCGACGACATCCGCTACCGCTATGACCTGGCCGGCGGTGCGTTGATGGACACCGGCTCCTACGCGCTCAGCAACCTGCGGGCATTTGGCGAGCTCGACGTGGTGCGGGCTGAGGCCGAGGAGATGGCTCCCGATGTGGACGTGCGCATGACCGCCGAGTTGCGCTACCAAGACGGAGGTGCCACCGCATCCATCACCTCGGCGTTCACCGGCACCGACCACAAGGCCGAATTGGGCGACCCCGATGCCATCGACCCCGACGCCTTCGAATTCGAGTTCCAGGCCGAAGTGGTGGTGACTGGTTCCGGGGGCCGGCTGCACATCGACAACCCGCTGGCCCCCATGTGGGGCCGCGGCCTCACTGTGACCGGCCCCGACGGGCAGACCACCCATCACGAGGCCGCCGAGCAAGTGGCCACCTACACCTGCCAGCTTCGGGCCTTCCGAGCCTGCGTCGAAGAAGGCGGCCCCAACCTGTATCCGCCGTCGGAGTCGATCAAGACCATGGAGTTGATCGACGCGGTGTATGTGGCCGCGGGCCTGCCGGTTCGGGTAGGGATCTAGCTAGCCGTTGACCTCGGCAAGCACCCGGCGGGTGGCGTCGCCCAGCAGACAGGCAAAGCCCACCGGACCCAGCGCCTCCAGGCGACCGGAGTCGAACACCTCCAGGGTGATGGGCGCCTGACAGCCGGTCCCCCGAATGGTTCGCAACGCGTCGGCCAAGTCCATCGCTCCCTCGCCGGGCACACTGCGGAGATACCGAGTAGCCCACGCCAAGTCGTTCGGAGGCTCCGCGGGGGCGTCGTTGAGCTGGATCGCCCCGATCAGATAGCCGGGAATCGAGGCAAGATCGGCGAAGTCGCCGGGGCCGTAGAAAACATGCCAGAAGTCCACGGTGAGCCCGCAGTTGGCCCGACCGGTGGCGGCCACCACCTCGGCACTGGCCAGCGGGTCGGGGATGGGCCGGTTTCGGCTGAACTCCATATACACGTCCACCCCGACGGAAGCCCCCTGGTCGGCCAACTCGGCCAGGGCCTCCACCGCCTGCTCCCTGGCCGCCGAGCCTGGACACACCAGCAGCGTGTTCACCCCAGAGGCCCCTAGTACGGCGGCCGCCTCGAACACGGCCTCTCGGGGGGCCTCCTCGTAGTAGGGCCCACCAGGATCGTCGGGGCCGACCCAGATGATGGCGGCGTCCATGTCCACCACGGCCAGCCCGGCGTCGCGGATGCGCTCACCGATGGCCGGATCGGACGGGTACACCGCGGGCCACAGGGTCAAACCGGCGAAACCGCCGGCAACAGCAGCTTCAACCAACGTCTCAATCGGCGGATTGTCCAGCGAGCCCGAGCTGAGCACCAGATCGTCAGGACCGAGGGTCACTCCCATAGCATGGCACCCCATGTCCTCCGACCATGCCACTCATCCCGACGACGAGTTCCACCCGCCCACCTCCGACGACCCGTATTGGACCGAGACTTGCTGGTTCACCTTCGCCGCTCCCGAGCACAAGCTGTCGGGCCAGCTTTACCCGTTCTTCCGGCCCAACCAGGGGGTCACCTCGGGTGGGGCGTTCTTTTGGGACACCGAAGGGGACCAGATCTGGAACTGCCGCTACGCCAAGAACTTCTGGCACCTTCCGCTGCCCGACCAGCCGCTGAGCGACATTGAGCTGCCCAACGGCATCCGCTATCAGGTGATCGAGTCCCTGAAGCAGTACCGGATCGGATTCCTGTGCCAAGACGACGGTGAGGCCGAGGTGGACTTGACCTTTACCGCGGTGTGCCCGCCCAACTATCTGAGTGACGGCCACTTGGACCAGCCGGGCCGATACCAGGGCACCATCCGGTTGGGCGACGCCACCTACGAGGTGGACGCCTACGGGATGCGGGACCGGTCGTGGGGGCCGCGCAGCCAGTTCGGCGCCACTCTGCACGGCGCCGTGCGGGGCGGCTACAGCTACGCCACCGCGTCAGACAGCGACGGCTTCCACGCACTCACCATGGCCTACGGCGAGGGCGACGACCCCGACTGCACCGTCATCCACGGCTACTACCTGCGCGACGGCGAATACTCCCGGCTGGTTCCCGGACAGGGGCGACGCGACGTCTTGGAGCGAGATCCCGACACCGGCGCTCCTACGGTGGTTCGCATCATCGCTACTGACGAGTCAGGCCGCGAGCTGGTGGCCACCAGCCGGGCGGTGAACCGAATCGGCGTCCACCTCAACCCCAACTTGTGGACGTGGAACTGCCTCAGCGAATGGACGTTCGGCGACGCCGTCGGGTGGGGAGAGGACCACGACAACTGGAGCGCAGCCGGCTATCGCCGCTTCGTGCGCGGCCACCTCGGATTAGACTGAGCCCGCTCAGCTGTCCTCGCGGTGGTCAGCCAGCTCGACGCCCTCGATCAGATCGGCAAACTCAGGGGTTGTCCCCACAAGGCGGCCACCTTGCATATCCACGAGCCCTTTCAAGTGGGTCCAGAAGAAGTGGGTGGCCAAGTGTTTGAGGGCTGCCTGCATGGCCAGAGGATCGGCGTTTTCCGGGGTGCAACCGTCTTCGGCCCGGGCCACCTGTTCAGCGCCGAGGAGAGGTTCGAGCATGTCCAGTCCGCCTCCGGCGAGGATGACGGGGCAGCTGTCGGTGAAGCTGTTGTGGCCTGCCTGGGCCAGGTTCACAAACGTGCGGGGGCCGGTGGCTGATTCGTAGCTGGCCAGGCTGCGGTAGGTGGGCACGGTGAGATCCAGTTCGGCCACGATCACCAAGATCGGCTTGTCGGCTGCCTCGGGAGGAGGAGTGCCGCCCCCAGCCAGCGGAATGGCGGCCAAAACCGCTTCGTTGGCCAGGGCATCTAGCGCCGTTCTGGCTCCGGCCGAGTGGCCGATGACCCCCACCCTGGCGGTATCGACGTTGTCGCCGAATGCGGCGTTCAGAGCTGCCAGAGTGTTGGCCACATCAGCCTGGTCTTTCTCAGGGCTGGACTCAGCGGTCCCGAATGCCTGGGCCGGCAGATTCCTGTGGATGTGCTCAGGGGAGGCAACTATGAAGCCGTACGATGCCAAGTGGGTGGTCAGGAAGATGGCAACATCTCGGTGACCGCCAAACCCGTGGCTGTAAATGACCACGGGATAGGTGTTCCAGTCGGCCAGCGGTGCGTCGCGATAGGAGTTGGTCTCAACCGCACCCTGCATGCTCTCTGGAATCAGGGCTCGAAACGCGGCCGGTATGGCTTGGGCGGAGTTGAAGATCTCGGGTTCCATGCCGGCTACCGCGTTGTGATCGGCGGGATACCACACCGAAAGCGGTTGCTGGCCGGGTTCTGCTCCCAGCTCGAGGGCCGTGACCCCCACGGTGAACTTGCCGAATTCGGTGAACACGATCGGCGGCTCGGGCGTGGGAGTTGGCGTGGGCTCGGGTGTGGGTACAGGCGTGGACTCAGAGGGCGCCGGAGTCGGCTCTGCTTCTGGAACCGGCACCTCGGTGGGCGCAGCGGTGGGCGCAGGCGCCTCGGTCGGAGCGGTTGCGGGTTCAGGTTCGGGTGCCGATGCCTCAGTGGGAACCGCGGCTGGAGGGGCGTCGTCGTCATTGGAAGAGCAGCCCGTCGCCAACAGGGCCAGAACCATGACGAGAACAATCCAGGTCCTTTTGGTCAGGCCCTTGAGCCGTCCCGCTTTCTTGGACGCCGGTTGACGCGAATATGCTCCAGTCATGGGCCGAAAGTACAAGGTAATCAGCGCTGATGGGCATGTGGAGACGCCGCCCGACGTATTTGTGAAGTACGTCCCCGAGAAATACAAGGATCGGGCGCCCCGGTTGATCCACCTTCCTGAAGGGGGTGAGGGGTGGTTGATCGAGGGCCAGCCCCTGCTCCGCAACGGACAGAACATCGCCGGGCGCGACAAGGTCAAGTTCTCCGGCGGCACCTACTTCAATGCCGACGGCAGCCCGGCCGAGGGAGCCGGCCCCGCCGAGCAGCGCCTCCGGGAGCAAGACCTCGACGGAATTGACGCCGAGGTGCTGTTTCCCCCGGTGTTCGCCAGCCGGTTCCTCGAGGGCATCAAAGACCCCGACGTGTATCGCTCCATGATCCGGGCCTACAACACGTTCTTGGCCCAGGACTACTGCTCGGTGGCCCCTGATCGGCTCATCGGCAACGCGGTGACCCCCATAACCAATATCGACCACGCGGTGGAGGAGCTGGAATTCGTCGCCGAGGCGGGCTTGCCTTCGGTGGCGTTCTACAACTTCCCCAACGGCACTCCCTACGCCGATCCGGTGGACGACCGGTTCTGGGAGAAGAGCCTGGAGCTGGGCCTCAAGCTGGCCCCCCACTTCGGCTTTGGCGCGGGGCAGGCCCCGCTCCAATCGGCGGCCAAGGGCACGTCCGACAGCCCGTGGGCCAGCGCGCTGGTGCAACGGGCCGGCAGCCACTCGCCGGTGTACTGCATGGCCCAGCTCATCGCGGCGGGAGTGTTGGAGCGGTTCCCGGAAATCAAGTTCTACTTTGCCGAGACCAACGCCAGTTGGCTGCCAGGCACCCTCTACTTCATGGACGACAACTACGAGCTGTTTGGCGACTGGTTCAAGGTCAAGTATGAGCGCAAGCCCAGCGAGCAGATACTCGACCACTTCCACTTCAGCGTGATCCGCGATCCGGTGGTGTTCGACATGGTCGACATCATCCCGTGGGACAACATCATGTGGGGCACCGACTTTCCCCACTCAGTTGGGTCGTTCCCCGACTCCCAGGAGTTCATTGAAGAGAACTTCACCAAGGTGGAAGAGACGATTTCCCGCAAGGTGCTGTTGGAGAACCCGGCGACGTACTTCGACTTGGACCTCGAAGCCGACATCACCGAGACGCCGGCGGCCTGAGGCTCAGCCCATCGTCAGCACGCCTCGGGCCAATTTACCGGCCTCGAGGTCTTCGAAGGCTTTGTCGAGTTCGGCCAGGTCATAGGTAGCCGACACCAGCTCGTCGAGCAGCAGCCGGCCGTCGAGGTACAAGTCCACCAGCGCGGGAATGTCGAACGCGGGGCGGGCCGATCCGTAGCGGCACCCCATGATCGACTTGTTCTGGTAGAGCTTGAACGGGGCGAGCTCCATTCGGGCGTCCATGCCCGCCACCCCCAAGATCACCATGTTGCCGCCGGGACGCAGCATCTCCACCGCGTCGGCCATCAGCGCGGTGTTGCCCACGCACTCCACCGAGCAGTCCACCCCGCCCGCGGTCATCTCCCGCACGGTGTCGACGGCCGGTACTTGGCCCGAGTCCACGAAGTGCGTGGCGCCGAATTGGCGGGCAAAGCCCTCCTTGGCCGGGTTGTTGTCGACGGCGACGATCTTGGTGGCCCCGGCGATGCGGGCGGCCTGGATCACGTTGAGGCCGATGCCCCCCACGCCGATCACCGCCACGGAGTCGCCCCGGTACACCTGGGCCCGATTGAAGATGGCGCCGGTGCCGGTGAGCACACCGCAGCCGATAAGGCAGGCGCTGGTGAAGGGCACTCGCTTGTCGATGGCCACCACCTGGCCCAGGCCTACCACCACCTCCTCGGCGAACACGCCAGTATTGGCGAAGCCCATGATCGCCTCGCCCTGGAAGGTGAAGTAGGCGGGAAGATCGCCGGGGCCGGGTTCCTCGCCGGTCTCGTTGCGTTTGGCGATGGCGGCGCCCAGCTTGGAGGTCTGGCACAGGGTGGGATGGCCGGTGGCGCACACCGAGCAGCGCCCGCAGTTGTCGATGGTGGCGATCACCACGTGGTCGCCTGCTGCCACGGTGGTCACATCGGAACCGACGGCCAGCACCTCGCCGGCGCCCTCGTGGCCCATCACGAACGGGGGAGAGAACATCTGTCCGAACGTCCCGTTGATCACCGACACGTCGGAGTGGCACACGCCGGCGGCCCCGATCCGCACTCGCACTTGGTCGGGCTCGAGCTGGGTTGTCCCGAGCTCGTCGACCACCAAGGCCGCCTCGCCGTCGAAAAGGATGCCTCGCATAGCTGTTGCTCCTGTCCTGTTCTCTCGCCTTGCCTATGACCGGTTGATGTAGGTGTCGTCTTCGTAGGCCTTGGGGCCGGTGAGGGTTCCGGGGGCGGGGGTCATGAGCTCTTCCCGGTAGCGGGTAGTGTACTGCTGGGCGGATGCCCGCCACGCCACCAGCCGGTCATCGCCTTCGGTGCCCTCGTTGAACCCGTTGGCGGCATCGGCGGCCTTGTTGAGCCGGATATACGCTTCGGGTGAGGCAGCCCACACCGTGCACACCTCGTAGTTGTGGTGCAGCACCTCCCACAGGCCCATGCAGGTGTAGCCATAGTCGGCCGCGGCGGGCAGGTAGTCGGCGGCCATGGCGGCCAGATAGTCGCGGGCCGAACCGGGGCGCACCTCGGTGAGCTCGTGGATGTAGAGCGTGCCCCGCACATCGCCGGCGAGCACCGGCGCCAACGGGGGTGATTCGGGCACCGATCCCAGCACCCGGTCGTATCCGCCGGTGCGGAGCTTGTAGGCCTCCTCCCACCAGTCGTCGAGCAGGTTGTTGGACTTGCGCTTGAGGTTGAGGCGGTCGACCCGCTCCAGCCAGCCGTCCCAGCCGCCGGAGTCCCACAGGTTCACCACTTGGGGCCAGCGGGCGGTGATCCCCATGGTGTACCAGGTGCCGAGCAGCTCGAAGCCCACTCGGGCATCCCGGTTCTGGATCTTGATGTGCTCCATGTAGGGCCATGCCGCCTGACCCGTGATGTCGACGTACTCGTGCAGAATGATCTCGCGCTTGGCCACGGGCAGGACACTATGGCAAGAGATATCGGCAGAGATATTCAGAGGACCGCTAGATAAGCAAAGCGACGACGATCACCAGAACGATCACCGCGGCCAGGGCCACCGAGGCCAAGAGCATTGCGCCGGGCAGGTGCTTTCCGAACAGGCGGATCGACCGCCGACCGGGGATGGGGGAGGCGGGCTCGTTGAGGGGGATCCCCTGGGGGGCGACCGCGATACCCGGCGGATCTATTCCCGTTTGATCTCCGTCGCGGACCTTCTCCGTCCACTTTGCGCCGTTCCACCAGCGGGCCTCATGCCGCCCGAATGGGTCGGTGTGCCATGAGGCCTCGGGCTCGGGGTTCGCAGCCAACTCGCTTTGGATTCTAACCAGACGGACAGCCGTATCGCGGGGCACAATGGCGGTCGTGGACAACCAGGCCCGGTTTGGCGAACTCCTGGCCAAGCAGGAGATCACCGAGCTGCTGTACCGATACTGCCGGGGGGTGGACCGCCTCGACATGGAGATGGTTCGCTCGTGCTACCACCCCGACGCCACCGACTCCCACGGCACCTTTGAGGGGACGGTGGAGGAGTACCTGGTGTGGAGCGAGCGCCTGTTGCGCCGCTACACGGGTTCGGTCCACATGGTGTTGAACGTTCTTGTGGAAATCGACCATGAGCCGGTGGCCTCCACCGAGGGGGGTACCGTGCACTGGGCCCGCAGCGAGGCCCACGGCATCGCCCGTCATTGGACCGAAGGGGGGCCGCCAGAGCTGAACCTCTCGGTCGGCTTCCGCTTCATCGACGACCTGTGTCGGCGAGACGGCGGTCCGTGGCTCATCCAGCGGCGGGTGGCCACCACCGAGTGGGTGCGCGAGGAGCAATTCCGCCCCTTTGACGAGCGCTTCTTGCGGGGCAGCCGGGACCGGTCTGATCCGCTGTACGCCCCTCGCCCGGATTGACAATAAGGCCTCGGATTCCCGCCTCGTTACTGGGCCAATCAGCCAGAGCGACGGCTACCATCGGCTGCCATGCAAACCGAGAACGTAGAACTCGCCACTGCCGACGGCCCGATGAGGCTGTACGTGGCCCGGCCCGACGGCGAACCGCAGGCCGCGGTCATCGTCGTCATGGAGGCCTTTGGCGTGAACAGCCATATCGAGGATGTGACCCGGCGGGTGGCGGCTGAGGGCTATCTGGCGGTGGCCCCCGACCTGTACCACCGCTACGAGAACAATCTGGCCGGCTACGACGAAATGGACAAGATCTTCGAGATGATGGGAAATCTCCTCGACGAGCACTCCCTCATGGACGTGGACGCCGCCCTCGCCTACCTGGCCAGCCAGGGGATTTCGTCCGACAAGGTGGGCATCACCGGGTTCTGCATGGGCGGCCGGGTGACGTTTTTGACCGCCATCAGCCGCCCAGTGGGTGCGGCGGTCACCTACTACGGCGGGGCCATCGTCACCGACGGGTTTACCCCCGGCCAGCCCAAGCTGGCCGACCGCCACGACGATCTCCAGTGCCCGTGGCTGGGCCTGTTCGGCGATCTCGACGGCATGATCCCCGTGGAGGGTGTGGAGCAGCTTCGGTCCGACCTGGAGGGCAACGCCCAGCCCACCGATATCGTGCGCTATGCCGAGGCCGACCACGGCTTCTTGTGCGACGAGCGCCCGTCGTACAACGCCGAGGCCGCGGCCGACGGCTGGTCTCGGATGGCGGCCTGGTTCGCCACCCACCTGTCGTGACCGGCGGCACAGAGAAAATCGGGGTCATCGGCTCGGGGGTGATGGGCTCGGGTATCGCCCAGGTGATGGCCATCGCCGGCCACCCGGTAGTGGCCTTCGATATCGATCCCGATGTGGTGGAGGCTGCTCCAGGCCTGGTGGCCGAGGGCCGCTTCGGCATCCAAGGTGCAGTGGCCCGAGGCAAGATGACCGAAGCTGAAGCCGAGGCCGCACTGGCCCGCATCGACTTCACCACCGACCGGGATGCGGCTGTCGCGGTGGACGTGATCCTGGAGGCGGTTCCCGAGCGCTTGGACCTCAAGATCCAACTGTTCCGAGACCTCGACCACGAGTGCCCCGAGCACACGATTTTGGCGTCAAACTCCAGCGGGTATCCGGTGCAGGCCTTGGCGGTGGCCACCGACCGGCCTGACCGGGTGATCGGGTGGCACTGGGCTTCCCCACCGCCAGTGATGAAGTTGGCCGAGATCGTCCGGGCCCCCCAGACCTCAGACGAGACCGCCGAGACCATCTGCCGTCTGGCCGCGGCCGCGGGCAAGAACCCCGTGGTGATCCAAGACTCGGCCATGCACTGGGGCTATGTCACCAACCGGGTGTACGGGGCCATGATCCGGGAGGCCAACGCGGTGGTGACCGAAGGAATCGCCAGCCGGGCCGAAGTGGACCAGCTCATGGTGGATTGCTTCCGGTGGCCATCGGGCCCCTACGGCATGGTGACGGGCGCCACCACCGGCTGGAAAGCCGACAAGAAGTAACCCCAAAAGAGAGGTTTCCATGAGATTGGAAGGGCCACAAGAGGCATTCCCTGAAATGAGAATTCCATGAAGGCAGCACTGCTGGCGTCGCCAGCTTCGCCATTAGTGATGGCCGACGTCGATTGCGTCGATCCCGGGTCGGGGCAGGTGCGGGTGCAGGTTACCCACTGCGGCCTGTGCCACTCCGATCTGACCATGATCGACGCGCCTGAAGCGATTACTCCCGTAATCCTGGGCCACGAGGCCGCTGGGATCGTCGACGCGGCCGGTCCGGGTGTGGGCACGCTGGCCGAGGGTGACCATGTGATGCTGTCGCCGTTCGGCCCGTGCGGGACTTGCTACTGGTGCGTGCGGGGGGAGATGACGCTGTGCGCGTCGGCGGCGTCGATGTTCATGGGCACGATGCCCGACGGCTCGATTCCGTTCTCGATGGACGGCCAGCCGGTGTACCGGGGCTTGGGAGTCGCCGGTTTCAGCCAGCTCACCTTGGTAGCCGAAACCGCTGCGGTGAAAATCGATCCCGACGTGCCCTTAGAAGTAGCTGCGGTGATCGGCTGCGCCATCCAGACCGGCGTGGGCGCGGTGCTCAACACTGCCCAAGTGGAGGAAGGCGCCACCGTGTTGGTGATGGGCCTAGGGGGTGTGGGCATGTCGGTGGTGCAGGGCGCTCGCCTGGCCGGCGCTTCCCGCATCTTCGCCTCCGATCCGGTGGCCGATCGCCGCAACGCCGCGGTGGCGTTCGGGGCCACCGACCTGCTCGACCCGAATGAGACCGACGTAGTGGCCCACGTGCAGGAGGCCACAAGAGGTATAGGAGCGGACTACGCCTTCGACGCCGCCGGAGCGGGCCCGCTAGTGGAGGCCGGGTTGGCCGCCACCCGCAACGGCGGCACCACGGTAATGGTGGGCGCCCCTGCCTTCGAGCACACCGTGACCATCAACCCCGCGGTCATGTACCTCACTGCGGAGAAGAAGCTGCTGGGCTGTTTGTTCGGCGGCTGCAACTCCCAGCGAGAGGTTCCCCGCCTGCTCGCCCTGTGGCAGAACGGCCGCCTCGACCTTGAGCCCATGATCACCGCCCGCCGCCCCATCAACGAGATCAACGCCGGCCTCGACGACCTCCGAGCCAGCATCGGCATCAGAACAGTCTTCGACTTGAGCTGAGTTCCCGGTCTCGCTGTCCGTCAGTCTTCATGTCGGAAGGTGAGGCTGAGACGGGGAGGAGTAGGGCGGGCGAGCTTGGGGACGGCGTGCTCGAAGCGGTGCTGGCAGGTGCCGCCCATCACCAGCAGATCGCCGGAGCCGAGCACGAACCGCCGGGAGGGGCCACCGCCGAGAGGGCGGAGCAGAAAGGGGCGGGCCGCGCCCAGCGACACCAGGCCGATGATGGGCTGGTGCATGACCCGGCCGATCTTGTCGGCATGCCAGGCCACGCTGTCGCGCTCGTTGCGGTAGAGGTTGATACCGACACGGGTGAACGCCTTCTGGTAGCGGTCGCCAAGCATGGCGGCGATGTCGTTGACGAGAGGCTCTGCCGATCCCACCACATCGGTAGTCAGGTGGCCCGACAGCCGGGGGATGTCCACCATGTTGTCGTACATTGGCCGCCTTCCGGTGGACAGTGGGACTGCGGTTGCCAGCGTGTCCAGCAGGGTGTCGCCGCCCCGCACGAACCCGGTCATTGTGTCCACCCACGCCTCATCGCCCAGGTCCACCCGCTTCACGGCCAGCTCCAACGCGATCGGCTCCTGCATGCTCCACAGCGTGGGTTGACAAACGGCGCCGCGGCGTTCAATGGGCACGGGTGCAGCCGACATGGGCCGACCACTTTACGAACGGCCTGTGACAGTTTGGCTGGAGCGGACCGGGCTCAGATCTATCTGCTCTTGATCAGTCGCACCAAGTGGGCGACGACTCGCCCGATGGGGGGTGCCTCCCCGCTGGCCAGCGGATCGAGGGTGAACTCCACTTGGGTGTCAGGTTGGCGCGAGCCGGGGACTGGGCTCGACTGCACGGTGGCGGCCAGTTGGCACACCACTCCGTTGTCAGCGGTAAACGTGACTTGGACCATGCCGGTAGTGGGGTCGATATAGCTCACCTCGCCGAGATCGTGGCCCGCCTCTACCAGCCGGGCGAACACATCTCCGGCTGGCAAGTGAAGAACCAAGCTGTCGTCAGTCTTTGCCTCGGCGGCTGCTGGTTGTTTGGGCCGCGACGGCTTCGGGGATTCTGGGGGAGAGGCTCCGGCCCGCTGGAGCCAGTGGTAGGCCTCGGTGATGCGGGCCGCCACCGCGGTGCTGCCCCCGGCATCGGGGTGGGCTTGTCGGATTAGGGCCCGATAGGCACGGTTGATGTCGGCGGCCTCGGCCCCCTTTTCCAGCCCCAGCGTCCGCAGCGCCCGCTCCCGGTTCACACCTCCACGGTAGATCAGTCTGAGGCGAGGAACTCCAGGATGGTGGGGTAGGCGGTGGGGTCTTGCATCATGAAGATGTGGCCGCCGTCGAAGGTGGCCAGGCGGGCACCAGGGATCCGGTCTCGCAGCAGTTCGCTGTTGCGCATGGGGGCGATGCCGTCGTGGAGGCCAGCGCACACCAGGGTGGGCACGTCGATCTCGCCGAGGCGGTCGACCACGTCGTGGCCCCGGCGGGCTTCAAGTTGGCCGAGAGCGCCGGGGGTTTCGAGGGGCAGCGCGGGGCCGTCGGGGCGGGACGCGGCCACGAATACTTCTACGCCGGGGGGCAGCGGACCTCCCCTTTGATAGCGGGTGTCCATGATCTCGAGCGCCACCTCGCCGCGCTCGTCGGGGTCGAGGTCGGCCAAAGTGTGCAGGGGCCATGAGCTGTAGTCGGGGCCACCCGGCGAGGTGCAGTTGAGCACCATCTTGCTGATACGGCCGGGATGGAGCACGGCAATGTTCATGCCCACCATCCCGCCGAAGCTGGTGCCCACCACCGGCACCGAGTCCCAGCCCAGGTAGTCCAGAAACGCCACCGCGTCGGCGGCGTAGTCGGCCATGGTCCACGGCAGCAGTGGGGTGGAGGTTTGGCCCAGGCCCCGCTGGTCGTAATGGGCCACGGTGAAGGCCGAGTTCAACGGGTTCTGGTCGGGGGCGGTCATACGCAGATCCCCCCCGCTACCGCTGATGTTGAGCAGGGGCGGCCCTGAGCCGTGCAGTTCGAAGTAGAGGTCGAGGTTGCGGACTTTGGCTATCGGCATCGGCTTATGTTGTCACGGTTGCCGACTGGCAGAGCGATTAGACAAATGCCGAGGCGAATACCAGTGAAACGATGGTCATGACCTTGATGAGGATGTTCATGGACGGCCCGGAGGTGTCCTTGAACGGGTCGCCCACGGTGTCGCCCACCACGGCGGCCTTGTGGGGCTCGGAGCCTTTGCCTCCGTGGGCGCCGGCCTCGATGTACTTCTTGGCGTTGTCCCAGGCCCCACCGGCGTTGGCCATGAAGATGGCCAGGGCGAAGCCGGTCACCAGAGCACCGGCCAAAAAGCCGCCCAGGGTGTCGACGTCGATGAATCCGAGCACTAGAGGCACAGCCACGGCCAAAGCGCCGGGCACCAGCATCTCCCGCAACGAAGCCTGGGTGGAGATGGCTACGCAACGGGCAGAGTCGGGCTTTACTCCCTCTGCGCCCTCCCGCAGGCCGGGAATCTCCCGGAACTGGCGGCGCACCTCTTCGATCATCTTGTTGGCCGCCCGGCCCACGGCATCGATGGTCAGGGCCGCAAACAGGAACGGCAGCATGGCCCCCAGGAACAGGCCTATGAAGACATCTACTTGGCCCACATCGAGAGAGAGGGTGAAGTTGGGATCCTCCAGCCGGAGGGCCACCTCGAAGGTCTTGAACAGGGCCAGAGCGGTCAGTGCCGCAGAGCCCACTGCGAATCCCTTGGCGATGGCGGCGGTGGTATTTCCTAGCGAGTCGAGGGCATCGGTCACCTCCCGCACCTTGGGGTCTAGTTCGGCCATTTCGGCAATGCCGCCGGCATTGTCGGCGATTGGCCCGTAGGCGTCCACCGACACGACGACGCCTGTGGTGGCCAGCATGCCTATGGCAGCCACCGCAATGCCGTAGATGCCCGCGGCAGAGGTGTCGCCCAGCGTCTGCTGGCCGCCCCAGTAGGCCACCAGCACGCCAGCGCCGATCAGAATCACCGAAGCGGCCACTGACACCATGCCGGCGCTGATGCCCGACAACACTGTGGTGGCCGGGCCGGTTTCGGCCTGCTGGGCGATCTTCTTGACCGGGGCGTAGTGATCGCTGGTCCAGATCTCGGCCACCTTGCCGATGGCCCAGCCCACGGCCAGGCCGCCGATTACGGAGATGGGCAGGCCCCACCAGCCGTCGAAATCATCTCCGGAGAAGAACCATAGCCCGATGAAGATGGTGCCGATGACAGTGAGGCCCATGGCCACGTTGGTGCCCATGTGGAGCTGGCGTGACAGGCTCTTCACGTCGGCGCGGGCACTGCCCCGAACCGCGAACGAGCCCACGATGGCAGCCAGCATCCCCACAAACGCCACGGCCAGCGGGAACATGAGCTGGGCCAGGCCGATGTCGCTGCCGGTGGCCTCGCCCCCGGCCACCGCGAAAGAGAATGCAGTAAGTGCGATGGGGGCGATGATCGATCCGCTGTAGCTCTCGAACAGGTCGGCGCCCATGCCGGCCACGTCGCCCACGTTGTCGCCCACGTTGTCAGCGATGGTGGCGGGGTTGCGGGGGTCGTCCTCGGGAATGCCGGCCTCGACCTTGCCCACTAGGTCGGCGCCCACGTCAGCAGCCTTGGTGTAGATACCGCCGCCCACGCGGGAGAACAGGGCGATGGAACTGGCTCCCAGTCCGAAGGCGGTGAAGATCTCAAACGGGTCGTCCACACTGAGCCACTCCACGAACAGCAGGTAGGTGAAGGCCAGGCCCAAAAGGCTCAGCCCGGCCACAGAAAAGCCCATGACCGCCCCGCCCCGAAAGGCCAGGGGCAGAGCCTTGGCAGGCCCCTCGGTGGCCGCCTGGGTGGTGCGGGCGTTGGCCATGGTGGCCACTGTCATGCCCACGTACCCTGCGCCGGCCGAGAGCACCGCGCCCAGGATGTAGCTGATGAAGGTGAGCTCCACTCCGGTGAGCACCGGAATGAGGATGGCCATGATCACCACGAACCCGGCTACCCAGGTGTACTCCTGCTTGAGGAATGCCCGGGCTCCGGCCTGGATCTCGTTCATGAGATAGACCATCCGGTCGTTGCCCGGAGGGGCGGACTTCACGATCCGGTAGAACAAGAAAGCGAGTGCGAGCGCAAGGATCGCGCTCAATCCGGCAAGATACGGTACGGCGTCCACATTGACCCCCTGTTTGAGATAACTAGGCGAAGTTAGCCAGCGAAAATACGACCTGCCAAGGTTGCCATTTGGGATGTTCAATTTCGGGTAATTCGGGATAATCTGGAACCGTGGTCAGCCTCAGCCGGTTGCGGACCGAAGCCCGGGAGGCTCGGCGCATATTCCCTGATCCTGAGGGCGCGGCGCGAGCGGTGTGCAACGCGGTGACATCCCTCGGGTGGCTCGACGGGGCGAAGCGGGTTTCGGCCTCGGTGGCCAACGATGGCGAACTCGACCCCGCACCGCTGGTGACCGCATGTCGACTCCGGGGCATAGACGTGTACTACCCGGTGTTGCACGACCCCGCCCCCATGCAGTTCGCCCCTGCCGGCCCCGATACCGCCATGGTGCCCAATCGCTTCGGGATCCCGGAGCCCGATGTCGATCCCGAAGAGATGGTGTCGGCCCGACAGCTGGATGTGGTGCTGGCTCCGTTGGTGGTATTCGACGCGGCCGGCCATCGGGCTGGCCGGGGCCAGGGGTACTACGACCGTGCGCTGGCTTTCCTGCTGAACGGCCCCCGGCCGGCGAAGCCGCTGGTGGTGGGGCTGGCCTACGAATTGCAGTTGGTGGACGCCGTGCCCTCGCATCCGGGCGACGTGATCATGGACGCGGTGGTCACCGAGCAGCGGGTGCGAGTATTCAGCTCCTCCCTGTCTCGACGGGCCCGGGCCTGATGGTCGGCCAAGCCCTAACCTTCGGGGGTACTCGCCCTCTACTGGAATTTCGGCAAGGATAAAAACGTGCGCATCGTGGTAGTGGGCGCTGGCGAAGTGGGTTCCTACGTGGCTCAGATTCTGAGCGAGGAGGGAAACACGGTGTCGGTGGTGGAACTCGACGCCAAGAAGCTGCACCACCTGGCCGAAGAACTCGACGTGCTGGCCGTGGTGGGAAGCGGCTCCCATCCCCACATCCTGCGAGAAGCGGGCATCCGCAAGGCCGATCTGCTCGTGGCAGTCACGGCCAGCGACGAAGTGAATCTAGTGGCCTGCCTTTTGGCCAAACAGCACGGCGTCGAACGCACTATCGCCCGCATCCAGTCCCGCAACCTGAGGGAGATGGACGCCCGCGAGCTGCGGGACGCGATGCAGGCCGACACGATCATCGATCCCGATGAGGAGACCGCCCACGAGATCATGGACCTCCTGTCGTACCCGGGCGCCACCGACGTGACAGTGATGGCTGAAGGCGAAGTCGTGGTGGTTGGGGCGAAGCTCACTGCCGACGCACCCTGGGCCAATCGCCGGCTGGCCGACATTGCCGAAGAGTACGAGCCCGACTGGGACTTTCTAGTGGCGGTGCTCACCCGAGGGGGCAAGACCCGAATCCCCCGAGCCGACACCACCTTGGAGCCCGGCGATCTCTTGAGGGTGGTGTGCAAACGCCGGGCCCGTGGCACCCTGCTGCCGCTTTTAGGCTTGGCGCCTGGGGCCCACCGCCGAGTGATGCTGTTGGGCGGGGGCCGGACGGCTGAGATCGTCGGGCAGCGCCTAGCCGAGAGGCACGCCGAGGTGGTACTCATCGAGCGCAACCTGGAGCGAGCCCGAGAGCTCAGCGAAGACCTCGATGGCGTGCTGGTGATCCACGGCGACATAACCGATGCCGAATTGTTGGAATCCGAGGATGTCGGAAACTTCGATGCGGTAATCGCCCTTACCGGCAAGGATGACGCCAATATCCTGGCCTGCCTCTACGCTAATTCGCTGGGTGCTAGCGAGACTATTGCCGTGCTTCACAACCTGGCTCTGCGCACTCTGCTGCGCGATGTGGGAATCGATGTGGCCCTGTCTCCCCGCACGGCCAGCGCCAATGGCGTGTTGCGCTATGTGCGGGGAGGCGTGGCCCAGGTGGCCACCTACCTGTCGGGCGATTTCGAGGTCATCGAGGCCGAGGTGAAGCAGGGCTCACCGGCCGAAGGCGCTGTGGTGAGCAAGCTGGGCCTGCCCAAAGACGTGCTGATCGGCGCATACGTGCGCGACGGCAAACCTCAAATCGGCCGGGGCCGCAGCGCGCTCCGAAGCCGAGACCACATCGTGGTTTTTGCCCGACCTGACACTGTCGACGAAGTAAAGCGCTTCTTCGGATGAGGTCAATAGCAGTTGCCCGTCCCGACACGGTGGACGAAGTGAAGCGCTTCTTCGGGTGAGCCCGGCATGAGCGACCCGTCCCGGGTTCGCTTTCCCTGGCATCGCTCCGCAGTCAGGGTGTTGACCACCGTGGTGGCCGCGGCCGCCGTATCGGTATTGGTATCAGCCATCGTCTATCTGGCCTCCGGCGAGGTGAGCCGCGTCGACGATGCCTTCTTCGAATCCATGGCCGGGCTCACCACCACCTCGCTCACCGTGCTCGACCCCGAAACCCTTCCCAACTGGCTGCTCACCTGGCGGGCCCTCACCCAGTGGCTGGGGGGAGCGGGCGCCTTGATGTTCGCACTGGTGGTAGTACCCACCTTTGGAGGCCAGCGGCGCTTGAGCGAGGTGGCCGAGGGGCGGGGGAGGAAGGCGGTGCTGGCCAGCACATGGTTGCACACCTCCCGCCGATTGGTGCTGGCCTATGTGGGGTTTACCGCGGTGGTAATTGTGGCCTACGCCGCAGCCGGCATGGGCATGTTCGACGCCGCCACCTTCGGCTTGACCACCGCCTCTACCGGGGGGTTCGCCAATTACCGGAACTCCTTCGCGCACTTCGACTCGGCGGCCATCGAGTGGGTGGGGGCTTGGGCGATGGGGCTGGCCGGCATGTCGGTGGCCGCGTTGGTATGGATTGTGCGGGGACAAGTGCAGGCGCTTTGGCGTTCGACGGAAGTGAAGCTCTACGCCGGTTTGATACTAGTTCCCACGGTTCTGGTGTCCGCCTGGACCTGGCAGGACACCGGCGGGGGAGCCGACACTATCCGACAATCGTTCTTCACGGTCACCTCGGCAATTAGCACCACAGGCTTCCGGGTCACCGATTGGGGCCATTGGGTAACGGCACCCCAGACATTGCTGCTCATGCTCATCGGGATAGGTTCGATGGCCGGCTCGGCGGGGGGCGGGTTCCGGGTGCTCCGGGTGATCCAGCTCTTGGGCATCGTGCGGCGGGAATTGGTATTGCAACTCCACCCCCGGGCGGTTGTACAAGTGAAGGTGTCGGGAGCGGCGGCTTCGGAGGCGTCGCTCACCCGGGTCCACAACTTCCAGATTCTGTGGGTGCTGGCCGCCTCGCTGGGGGGGTTTGGCGTCGCCTCGCTGGGCGGCGACCTGCTGACCGCGGTGTCAGGGGCGATATCGGCGCTGGCCACTGCCGGCCCCGGGCTGGGCGAGCTGTCGGGGTTCGCCGATGCCACCGTATTGGCCGCGCCGGCCCGGGCGGTGCTGATCGCGCTGATGTTCCTCGGCCGGCTATCAATCTACCCGGTGGTGGTGGTGATCGGCTGGGGTGTGGGTGAGGTCCAGCGGATGAGGCTGAGGCAATGAAGGCCCAGCGATGACTGCGGTGCTGTCGGCGGCCCGGCGGGTGAAGGCGGCTGCGAAGTGGGCTGTACACCAGCTGCTAGCGGATCGGCCTTGGACCGTCACCAGCCGGGTGGGGTTCGTGGTGGGGCTAGGCCTGTTGTTCCTGGTGCCGGGGATGCTCTTCGCCACTCTGGTGGAGTGGGGGTCGTCGACGTCAGACAACGAGGTGGCCCTGGGCTTGGGGGCGCTGGTGACGCTGGCCGCGGGAATGCTGTTGGTGGCCTTCACTCGTCTCGACCAGGACATGCCTCCGGCCTCGGTGTTCGCGGCGGTGGCATGGACATGGATCGGCTCGTCATTTTTTGCCGCTTTGCCGCTGTGGTTCTCCGGCGAGCTGGGAAGCTTCGACAACGCCCTTTTCGAGGCGGTGTCGGGCATCACTGCCACGGGCTCCACGGTGCTGAGTCCCATCGAGGGGGTGGGCCGGGGCGTGCTCATGTGGCGCCAGATCATGCAGTGGTATGGCGGCATGGGCATGGTAGTGCTGGCCGTGACCATTCTGCCGTTCTTGGGCGTCGGCGGGCTGAGCCTCATCACCGCGGAGGCTCCTGGGCCTACCTCGGACCGACTGGCCCCCCGCGTGAGCTCTACTGCCCGACGGCTGTGGGCGCTCTACGGCGGCATCACCGTAGCGGTGGCGGCAGCCCTGATGATCGCCAAGCTCAGCCTGTACGACGCGGTGGCCCACGCCTTCACCATCGCCGGCACCGGGGGCTTCTCGCCATATGACAGCTCCGTCGGCCACTTCGACAGCACAGCGGTGGAGGCCGTGGTCATTGCCGGGATGCTGGCGTGCGGGGTGAGCTTCACCCTTCACTGGCGGGCGGTGTCAGGCAATCCTCAGGCTTATGGGCGGTCTTCGGAGTTCCGCACTTATCTCGTAGTGATCGCGGTGGCAACGGTATCTACGTCACTGCTCAATTGGGTGAACGACCTGACCGATTTGTCCAGCAGCTTCCGCAACGGGATCTTCGCCGCGGTCGCTCTGAGCACCAGCAGTGGTTTCGGCAACGCCTCCGACGCCAATCCAGGGGGTGATTTCGCGGCTTGGGCGCCGGGTGCTCAAGCCCTGTTGCTGCCCTTGATGGTAATGGGGGGCATGACGGGGAGCACCGCCGGAGGGCTTAAGGTGCTGCGAGCCCAGGTGATGGCAAAGTACATGCGGGTGGGGCTGTTGCGGGTGAAGCACCCTCAGGTAGTGGCCAGGGTCAAGCTGGGTCAAATGGCAGTGTCCGAGCCGGTGCTTCAGCGGGTGGCGGGGCTGGTGGCCCTCTACGCGTTGTCCGCGCTGGCGGCCACCATGGTGCTGGCCGCGCTGGGCCATGACCTGATCACCTCCTCGTCTACGGCCATCAGCGCGTTGAGCAACATGGGACCGGCTCTGGGCGAAGCCGGGCCGACCTCCAATTTCCTGGTGTTCACCCGTCCGGCCCGAGGGGTTGTGATAGCGCTCATGCTCATCGGCCGCCTGGAGTTCTTTGCCATCTTCTTGGTGTTGGTGTCGGGCTACGAGCGGGCCCGACGGGTTTCTCGAGTAAAGCTACGACGCTGAGAGCCAGGGTTAAGACAACTTGAGCCAGGGTCAGGTCGCGGCGCTCAGGAACGCGCCGAGGGCCTGCGCAAAGTCAAGGGGATCTTGAGTACCGCACATCTCGCGGGCTGAATGCATGGAGAGCTGGGCGACGCCGGCGTCAACGGTGGTCACGCCGGTGTTGGCGGCGGCGAGGGGCCCAATGGTGGAGCCGCAGGGCATGTCGCTGCGGTGGGCATACACCTGGTGACTCACACCGGCTTTCTCGCAGGCAGCGGCGAACGCGGCCTCGCCCACCGCGTCGGTGGCATAGCGCAGGTTGGCGTTGCGTTTGATCACCGGGCCCGCGCCGATGGCGATGTGGTGGTCGGGTTCGTGGCGTTCGGGATAGTTGGGGTGGGTGGCATGGGCCCCATCGGCCGACAGGCACAGCGACCGGGCTAGCGCGGGGTGCAGCGCGTCGCGGCTGCCGGCGATCCGCTCCAACACCGTGGTCAGCAGCGGCGATGTGGCTCCCTGGGCCGACACACTGCCCACCTCCTCGTGGTCGAACAGGCACAGCACCGCACTGGGAACCGCGCCGGCGGGGGAATCGAGCAGGGCTTGGAGCCCGGCCCAGCACGACACCTGATTGTCGATCCGCGGGGCGAATATGAACTCGCCGTCGAGACCGCCGACCGTCGAAGGAGTGAGGTCGTGGAGCATGGCATCCCAAGCCAACACCTCGTCGGAACCGAGACCGGCGGCCTCGGCGACCACGTCGGGGAACTCGCCGGGAGAACGCAGCCCCAGCCCCCACACCGGCGTCAGATGGGTCTGGGGATTGAGCAGCAGGCCCTTCTGGTTCACCTCCCGGTCGAGGTGGATCGCCAGCTGCGGCACTCGCAGCACCGCCTCGTCAATGCGAAACAGTCGGGTGCCCGAAGAAGTTGCCACCCGGCCAGCCACCCCCAGGTCGCGATCGAGCCAGCTGTTGAGGAGCACGCCGCCGTACACCTCTACGCCGAGTTGTCGGAAACCGACTTGGCCGGTATCAGGCTGGGGGGTGATGCGCAGATTGGGGCTGTCGGTGTGGGCGCCGATGATACGGAAGCCCTCTTCACAGGTCCGGTGCCGCCAAGCGATCAGGCTGCCGTCCCGGCAGACAAAGCGGCTCCCGGAGGCGTCGGGCCAGACAGTGACCTCGTCCATCTGGGTGAACCCGGCAGCCGTCAGTGCGGCGGCGGCCCGCTCCACCACATGGAACGGGGTCGGACAGGCGTCGATGGAAGCGAGCAGCCCCTCGACACCCCAGTTGAGGGCGTCTTCAGCCATTCCTGCCCCATCTACAACAGGCGTATCCACCCTGCAATCATGCACCTACACCCCCGGTGGCACGCAACAGACTTGGAAGGGAACCGGGTTGCGGCGGTAAAATTGCAACCCTGCCGCTGGCCAATGCCGTCTTAGCGCGCATGGCAAACACGCTGGAAAGGACGCAATGAGGAACCGGCCGCCGCAGACCGCCGAACTGCCATACCCTCAGGGTCTCTACGACCCCCGAAACGAGCACGATGGATGTGGGGTCGGGTTCCTGGTGGATTTGAAGGGCCGGCCGCGCCACGAGATCGTGTCGGTCGGCTACGGCGCGCTGTGCAACCTCCAGCACCGGGGGGCACTGGGCGCCGAAGTCAATACCGGCGACGGGGCAGGGTTGTTGATCCAGGTGCCCGACGACTTCTACCGCCAAGTGTGCGACTTCGACCTGCCCGAGTCGGGGGCCTACGCAACCGGCATCGGCTTTCTTCCCGACGCCCCCGAGGCGGCGTCCCACGCCCGGGCGGCCATGGACCAGATCGCGGCGGAGGAGGGACTGACCCCGCTGGGATGGCGGGAGGTGCCCACCAACCCTGATGAGCTAGGGGCCGGTGCGCTGGCCACCATGCCGTCGTTCTGGCAGCCGTTCTACTCCGGCGAAGGCCTGGACGCCGATGCGCTGATGCGACGGGCCTACATCGTCCGCACCCGGATCCGCAACGAGGTCACCTACGAGACCGATGACCAGGCCGATGCCGGCGCGCTGGGGTCCAAGGCCCGCAAGCTGACCTATGGCTACTTCGCCAGCCTGTCCAACCGGACCATCGTCTACAAGGGAATGCTCACCACCCCGCAGCTCGGCGAGTTCTACTCCGATCTGGGCGACACCCGGGTAACCAGCGCCCTGGCCATGATCCACTCCCGGTTTTCCACCAACACCTTCCCGTCGTGGTCGCTGGCCCATCCCTACCGCTTCATCTCCCACAACGGCGAGATCAACACGGTGCAGGGCAACCGCAACTGGATGCGGACCCGAGAGGCCTTGTTGAGCTCGCCCCATCTGCCCGGCGACCTGGAGCGGCTGTTCCCGGTATGCCCCGAGGGAGTTAGCGACACCGCCAGCTTCGACCAAGTGTTGGAGCTGCTGTTCATGGGCGGGTACTCGCTGCCCCAGGCGGTGCTCATGATGATCCCCGAGCCGTGGGAGAACCACGAGTCGATGTCGCCAGAGCTGCGAGCGTTCTATCGCTACTACGCCTCTTTGATGGAGCCGTGGGACGGCCCGGCCGACATCGTGTTCAGCGACGGCACCCTCATCGGGGCAGTGCTCGACCGCAACGGCCTGCGCCCTTCCCGCTACTGGGTGACCGACGACGATTTGGTGATCATGGCCTCCGAGGTAGGGGTTATGGACGTCGACCCGGCGGCCATCGTGGAGAAAGGCCGCTTGCAGCCCGGTCGCATGTTCTTGATCGACACCTCTGAGGGCCGCATCGTGCGCGATACCGAGATTAAGCAGAAGCTGGCCTCGGCCCATCCCTACAGCCAGTGGCTGGCCGACAACCAGGTGGATCTAGACGATCTGACGGAACGCCCCCTGCCCGAGCCCGACGAGTCGCCCCTGCTGGTGCGCCAGCAGATGTTCGGCTACACCCACGAGGAGCTGAAGCTCTTGTTGGCCCCCATGGCCAGGGACGGCAAGGAGGCCCTGGGCTCGATGGGCACCGACACCCCGGTGGCGGTGCTGTCCAACCGGTCGCGGCTGCTGTACGACTACTTCCAACAGCTTTTCGCCCAGGTCACCAACCCTCCGCTGGACGCCATCCGGGAGGAGATCATCACCGCCACTTGCGGCTGGTTAGGCCCCGAGGGCAACCTTCTCGATCCCCAGCCCGAGTCGTGCCGCCAGATCTTCACCCCCCACCCTGTGATTACCGATCAACAGCTGGCCAATCTGGTTGAAGTAGACGGCTCCGGCGGCCACGACCACTGGCACACTGAGGTGGTGCCCTGCCTGTACGCGGTGGATGACGGCGGGCCGGGGCTGCGCATCGCCATCCAGCGCATCCGCGAGCAGGTCAGCCGGGCCATCGAATCGGGCAAGAACATCATCGTGCTGTCAGATCGGGGAGCCAGCGCCGACTCAGCGCCGATCCCGTCGCTGCTGGCCACCGCGGCGGTGCATCACCATCTCATCAGGGAGAAGACCCGCACCCGGGTGGGGTTGGTGGTCGAGACCGGCGACGCCCGCGAGGTACACCACATCTGCCTGCTTCAGGCCTACGGGGCCACGGCCATCAACCCGTATCTGGCATTCGAGACCATCGACCAGATGATCGACGAGGGGTTGTGCGGCTTCTCGCCCGACGACGACAGGGAACTGGCTCACTACAACTACATCAAGGCCTGCGACAAGGGTGTGCTCAAGGTCATGTCCAAGATGGGCATCTCCACGGTCAAGTCGTACGTGGGGGCGCAGATCTTCGAGGCCATCGGCCTAGGCCACCCCATCATCCAGGAGTGCTTCTCCGGCACGGTCAGCCGCCTCGGCGGCATCGGCTTCCCGCAGCTGGCCGAAGAGGTCAGGCTGCGACACCGCATCGCCTTCCCCGAGAACCCCGACGAGCGGGCCCACCGCACCCTGGAAGGGGGAGGGGAGTACCAGTGGCGGCGGGAGGGCGAGTACCACCTGTTCAACCCCGAGACGGTGTTCAAGCTCCAGCACGCCACCCGGGAGGGCCGCTACGACATCTTCAAGCAGTACACCGAGAAGGTGGACGCCCAGTCTGAGCGCCTGGCCACCCTTCGGGGGCTGTTTCGGTTCCGCACCGGGGTGCGGGAGCCGATTCCCATCGAGGAGGTGGAGCCTGTGGCCAGCATCGTCACCCGGTTCTCCACCGGGGCCATGTCTTACGGGTCGATCTCGTCCGAGGCCCACGAGACCCTGGCCATCGCCATGAACCGCATCGGGGGCAAGTCGAACACCGGCGAGGGGGGCGAGGACCCTCGCCGCTATGTGCCCGACCCCAACGGCGACCTGCGCCGGTCAGCCATCAAACAGGCCGCATCGGGGCGGTTCGGGGTGACCAGCGAGTACCTGGTCAACGGCGACGACATCCAGATCAAGATGGCCCAGGGGGCCAAGCCGGGCGAAGGCGGCCAGCTCCCCGGCCACAAGGTGTGGCCGTGGATCGCCGAGGTCCGCTACTCCACCCCCGGCGTTGGGCTCATCTCCCCGCCGCCCCACCACGACATCTACTCCATAGAGGACCTGGCCCAGCTCATCCACGACCTGAAGAACGCCAACCCCACCGCCCGAATCCACGTGAAGCTGGTGTCGGAGTTGGGCGTGGGCACGGTGGCTGCCGGGGTTTCCAAGGCCCATGCCGATGTGGTGCTGATCTCGGGCCACGACGGCGGCACCGGGGCGTCGCCGCTTACTTCAATCAAGCATGCCGGCACCCCGTGGGAGCTGGGCTTGGCCGAGACCCAGCAGACGCTGCTGTTGAACCGGTTGCGGGACCGGATCGTGGTGCAGACCGACGGCCAGCTGAAGACCGGCCGAGACGTGATGATCGCCGCCCTGTTGGGGGCCGAGGAGTTCGGGTTCGCCACTGCGCCGTTGGTGGTCATGGGGTGCGTCATGATGCGGGTCTGCCATCTGGACACCTGCCCAGTCGGGGTGGCCACCCAGGATCCCGAGCTGCGCAAGAAGTTCACCGGCGAGCCCGAGTTCGTCATCAATTTCATGGAGTACATCGCCGAGGAGGTCCGCGAGATGCTGGCCATGCTCGGCTTCCGCACCCTGGCCGAAGCCGTCGGGCAGGTGGAGTGCCTGGACGTGAGCGATGCGGTGGACCACTGGAAGGCGGCCGGGCTCGATTTGTCGCCCATCTTGTACGCCCCCGACATCGACTCCGACGCCGACCGGCACTGCACGCAACCCCAGGACCACGGCCTCGACCGCGCTCTCGACCAGCAGCTCATCTTGATGGCCGAGTCTGCCTTGGAAGACGGCCTCCCGGTGGAGATCGACCTGCCCATCGGCAACGTGAACCGCACGGTGGGCACCATGCTCGGCTTCAACGTGACCACCAAGTGGGGGGCCGACGGCCTGCCCGACGACACCATCCGCATCAACTTCACCGGATCGGCCGGCAACAGCTTCGGGGCGTTTCTGCCCCGGGGCATCACCATGAAGCTGACCGGCGACGCCAACGACTACGTGGGCAAGGGCCTGTCGGGCGGGCGCATTATCGTCACCACCTTCCCTCGGGCCCAGTTCGCTCCCGAGGAGAACGTGATCGCCGGCAACGTGATCGGCTACGGCGCCACCAGCGGCGAGCTGTTCCTGCGAGGGCTGGTGGGGGAGCGCTTCTGCGTCCGCAACTCCGGGGCCGTGGCGGTGGTCGAGGGCGTGGGCGACCACGGCTGCGAGTACATGACCGGCGGTCGGGCCGTGGTGCTCGGCCCCACCGGGCGTAACTTCGGCGCGGGAATGTCGGGCGGCATCGCCTATGTGTACGACCCCGGCGGCGTGTTCCCCCCCAAAGTGAACCCGGAGATGGTGGACCTCGAGGCGTTGGACCAAAACGACCGGGAGTGGCTGCGGGACCGGATCAGCCGGCACATGGTGGACACCGACTCCACGGTGGCCGAGCGGATCCTGGCCAATTGGGCCACCGAGGCCGACCGATTCGTGAGGGTAATGCCCAAGGACTACAAGCGGGTGCTTAGTGCGCTGGCCGAGGCCGAGAGGACCGGGACCGACGCCGAAGCAGCCATAATGGCGGCCGCTCATGGGTGATATCCGAGGGTTCATCAAGCACGGGCGGGAGCTGCCGGTGCGCCGTCCCGTGCCAGTGCGGATCAAGGACTGGCACGAGGTCTACAAGGACTTCGACGCCGAGTCGGTGCGCACCCAAGCGTCCCGCTGCATGGATTGCGGCATCCCTTTCTGCAACAACGGCTGCCCGCTGGGCAACCTGATCCCCGACTGGAACGACCTCGTCTACAGGGACCACTGGCGGGAGGCCATCGAGCGGCTGCACGCCACCAACAACTTTCCCGAGTTCACCGGGAGGCTGTGCCCCGCGCCGTGCGAGGCGGCCTGCGTGCTGGGCATCAACGAGGATCCGGTGACCATCAAGCAGGTCGAGGTCGAGATCGTGGACCGGGCCTGGGAGGAGGGGTGGATCACCCCAGTGGTGTGCGACGATCGCACCGGCCGATCAGTGGCCGTGGTGGGGTCGGGGCCGGCCGGGCTGGCCACCGCCCAACAACTCACCCGGGCGGGCCACGACGTGGAGGTGTTCGAGCGGGCCGACCGCATCGGCGGGTTGCTGCGCTACGGCATCCCCGAGTTCAAGATGGAAAAGCGCCATCTCGACCGCCGGCTGGCCCAGATGGAGGCCGAGGGCACGGTGTTCAATGCGGGGGTGAACGTGGGGATCGACATCAGTGCGGCCGAGCTCACCGGTCAATACGACGCTGTCGTGCTGGCCGGCGGGGCTACCCAGTGGCGAGACCTGCCCATTCCCGGCCGGGAGCTGAAGGGCATCTACCAGGCTATGGAGTACCTGCCCCCGGCCAACCGAGTTCAGGAGGGCGACCTGGACGAACACCCGTTCTCGGCCGCGGGCAAACGTGTGATCATCATCGGCGGGGGCGACACCGGCGCCGACTGCCTGGGCACCGCCCACCGCCACGGTGCGGCCTCCATCCACCAGTTCGAGATCTTGCCCCGCCCGCCCGAAGAGCGGGACGACTCCACACCTTGGCCGACGTGGCCGCTCATATACCGGTCGTCGTCGGCCCATGAGGAGGGAGGCACCCAGATCTACGCCATCAACACCGTGGAGTTCACCGGATCGGGCGGCGAGGTGGAGGCGCTGCACACGATCGACGTGCAGCAGTCCTTCGAGGGCGGGCGCATGAGGTTCGACCCGATCGAGGGCACCGAGCGGGAGTTCCAAGCCGATCTGGTGCTCCTGGCCCTCGGGTTCACCGGGCCCGAAACCGGCGGTCTGCTGGACGACCTAGGAGTAGAGATCACCGCCCGGGGCAACGTGGCCCGCGACGACAACTGGATGACCACCGTGCCTGGCGTCTTCGCAGCCGGCGACACGGGCCGAGGTCAGAGTCTCATCGTGTGGGCAATCGCCGAGGGCCGGGCCTGCGCCGCGGCCGTAGATCAATACCTGACCGGCGACACCCTCCTGCCCGCACCCCTGATGCCGACGGCCCAGCAGCTCCGCTGACTCTAGAAGGGCCGGGCGTCGAGGAAGCCCAAGGCGGCGTCGATGAAGTCGAAGGACTTGGGGGTGGCGAAGTGGTCGACACCCCGGAGGACGACCAGGCGGGCGTCGGGGAGGGCCCCCACCAGCTGGTCGGCGGGGTGGGCGAAGTCCTTGTCGCCCACCACCACCAGGGTGGGCACGGCGACGGCGGCCAGGCAGTCGGTGTCGAAGGCGGTGCGGCTGGCTAGCAGCGCGGCCAGGGCCTCCCGGTCGGCTTCGGGGTCGTCGGCCAGGGTGGAGAAGTGGAGGGCCTCAGGGTTCTCGGGGTCGGGCTCGCCGGTCACCGCGTGCAGGATCATGCGGCTGTGGCCCTCGTCTCGCTCGAACAGGTTCTTGCCCACCCCGGATACCACCAGCCTGCGAAATCGCTCGGGTGTCCGGGAGGCAATGGACAACAGGGTGTAGGCCCCCAGCGAGAACCCGATGGCGTCGATGGCCTCTTCGGGAAAGTGGTCGATCACATGCTGCTCGAATTCGGCGTAGCCCTCGGGATGGTGGGGCTTGGGGGCGGTGCCATGGCCCATCAGGTCGACGCCGATCACTTCGCGGCCAGCGTCGGCCAGCAGGTCGAACCAAGCGTTGTCCCCCCAAGTTCGCCGGGCCGAACCGGCTAGCCCGTGCAGCAGTGCGACCGCAGGTCCGCTCACCGCGCTCACCCTAGTGTTCCCGCGCAAAAGAGCAGAAGACCCCGAGCAACGGGAAGCCTGAAAAGCAGGAAGCCCCGAGTAGCCTCCCGGCCGAAACCGGTCGACTTCTCGGGGCCGTCCCGTTCGGTCCCGGCGCTCCGGCTGGCTTGCGCCCTCCGGCTCCCCGGTCCCTACCTCCCAGTTCCTCGCGGCACCTGGCCTCCTTCCCGGCCCTCGGCTTTCGGTGGTGCCACCGACTTCCTCGGCCCGTTCCAGCGGCCCTGCGGAACTCTGTCGAACTCTCGCCCTTTCGGACTCCTGCTCTTTCAGCTAACTCCGCTTGTCTCTGGTAGGTGGGCACACCATAGCGCGCCATAAGGCCAGGTCAAGGGGAAAAACGAAATCCACAGGGTTTTCCACTGCTGTGAGTAGAAATCCCCAGGAAACCTAGAATTAACCACAGAGATCAGCCCGATTTCTGGCCCTAAACGACCCTTCAGAACCAAGCCCCGCGCGCCATCAAAACCTCGCGCAGCACAGTGGGGCGGTCGGTCATGATGCCGTCCACCCCGAGATCCAGCAAGCGGTGCATCTCGTCGGCATCATCAACGGTCCACACATGCACCGCCAGCCTTCGGGCGTGGGCAGCCTCGACAAACCGCTTGTAGACCAGTGGCACACCCTTCGCCATGGGGGGCACTTGGGCGCACGCCCCGGCTTTGATGCGCACGGGCAGCCCGGTGGCCGCGGCTTGGAGCTGGCCGACCTCCTTCGGGCTGAGGCCGGTGCACAGCCGGGGTCCGCCCAGGCGCCGCGCGGTCGCCAGTCGGCGCCCGGAGAATGATCCGACACAGACCCGGTCGATGGCGTCGGCCCGTTTCAGAGCTTCGATCAGCGGTTCAGTGGCCTGGTCGTGCTTGGGGTCGACCGCGATCCTGACATCGGGCCAGGCCTCCAGCAGCTCCTCGAAGCGGGGAATAGTCTGTCCTCCGCCCACCCGCACCGTCTCCAAGTCTCGCCAGGCCAATTCGGCGATGGCCTGCGGGCGACCACTGAGCCGTTGCAAGCCCTCGTCGTGGAATGCCACCAGCACCCCATCGCAGGTGGCGTGCACATCGGTCTCCAAGTAGCGATAGCCAAGGTCAACGGCGGCTGAGAACGCGGCCATGGTGTTCTCCGGCCCCTCCGCGGCCCCGCCCCGGTGGGCAATGGGTATCGGCCCCTCGTGGTCCAAGAACGGCCAAGCGGACACCAGCGAGAGTCTAGCGGTCGGGGTAGATTCACTGACTGTGGGATGGGAGCCGGCCGCAAGATTCAGGCAACTGCTTGAGCACGAGGAATTCGCCCTCCATGAGGGGGCACTGTGCATTGCCGCCCACGGCTGCCCAGATATGGACTTCGACGCTGAACTCGACCGGCTGGACTCTCTCGCCGATAGCTGCGACCGCTCCAGTCGGAGCCAAATGCTGCACTCGCTGTTCAGCGGGCTGGGGTTCTACGGGAACCGGACGGACTACTACGACCCCCGCAACTCGTTTCTGAACGAAGTCATGCGCCGGCGCACCGGGATACCCATCAGCCTCGCCGTGCTGACCATCGCAGTAGGAGCCCGCATGGGCTATGAGTTCGAGGGAATCGGACTGCCCGGCCACTTCTTGATCCGGGACCGGAACGAGCCCGACACCTACATCGACGTGTTCGCCGGTGGCGCGTTGCTCGATGCCCAGGGATGCGAAGAGCTCTTCCACCAGATCACCGGAGGGCAGAAGGGATTCCATCCCGCATTCTTGGCCCCGGTAGACGATTCGTCGATCATGGAGCGGATACTGGGGAATCTTCGGGCCATCTACGCCCAGCGCCGGGACTACGCCAATCTGGAGTGGGTACTGGAGTTGCGGACGATGTGCCCCTCGGCCCCTGCTGAGGAGGCCAAGCAGCTTGGTCTGATCAACATGGAGCGGGGACGGTTCGAAGAGGCGGCCCGCCGGTTCGAGGCGCTGGCCCAGGCCGCGGAGAATGACGATGAAAAGCAGCTTCGGCAGTTGGCCGCCCGCGCCCGGGCCCGCATGAACTAGCCGAATCCAGCGGTAACCGCAGGTTAGCAAGCCCTCGTAGACCGCAAAGTCGGCCTGATCGGGCGGTAGCGTTAGAGCCTGTGACCCGACGCACCAAGATCATCGCCACGATTGGCCCGGCGTCGGAATCCCCGCAAATGCTGCGAGCCATGGTGGACGCCGGCATGGACGTGGCTCGCATCGGCCTGGCCCATGGAACGCTGGAGGAGGCCCTAGGGCGGATGCACTACGTGCGGCAGGTGGCCCAAGAAGCCGGCCGGCGGGTGGGAATCCTGGTGGACTTGCCCGGTCCGAAAGTGCGCACGGCCAGCTTTGGGCATGAAGGCGTTGAGCTGCGGGCCCATTCCGAGGTGGGGATCAGGATCGGCGACACTGTGAGCACCGCCGAAGTGGTGGAAGTGGACTACGAGAACCTCTTTCACGACATTGCCATCGGCGACCAAGTGGCCCTCGGCGACGGACAGGTGCTGTTGGAAATGGTCGACATTTCCGACGACCAAGCCACTGCCCGAGTCCTCCACGGCGACGTGATCCATGGGCGGCCCGGGTTCCGCATACCATCCGACCGCCTCAGCATGTCCACACCCACGCCCGAAGACCTGCGGAATCTGGACGCATTCGTGAGCAACTCGGTGGACATGGTGGCCGTCTCGTTCGTTCGGTCGGGCGACGACATCCGCCGGGTCGGCGTCGAGCCCCATCCCACTGGCCCGCTGGTTATCGCCAAGATCGAGACCCAAGCAGCCGTGCACAACCTCGAAGACATCATCGAGGCCTCGGCGGGAATCATGGTGGCTCGCGGCGATTTGGGCACCGAGTGCCTGATGGAAGAGACCCCGCACCTTCAAAAGCGGATCATCCGAGATTGCATCGCGGGCGGCTTGCCGGTGATCACCGCCACCCAGATGCTGGATTCCATGGTCCAGGCATCGACCCCGACCCGAGCGGAGGTATCCGATGTGGCCAACGCGGTGTTTGACGGCACTAGTGCGGTCATGCTCTCGGCCGAGACGGCCATCGGCGCCCACCCAGCGGCCACGGTGGCCACGATGGCCCGCATCGCCGAGCGGGCTGACGAAGAGTTCGACTATGTGCGCTGGGGGGAGAACATCCGTCGCTTGCGCATGACCGACGTGGACGCCCCCACCTCGGTGACTGACGCCATGACCGGCGCGGCAGCCACCGCGGCCAACGAGCTCAACTTGGCGGCCATCGTGTGCATTTCGGCCTCCGGATTCACCGTACGTTCGATGGCCCGTTTCCGCCCCCAAGCAGCCATTTTGGGTTTCAGCACCTCGGAACGCACCGTCCAGCAGCTAACACTGAGCTGGGGGGTTACCCCCATGCTGGCCTGCGAGGTGGGCAGCTATGAGGCCCGGGTGGCCGAGGCCCTAGACATGGCCAAAGAGGCAGGTCACGTCGGAGCCGGTGATGTGGTGGCGGTGGTTGCCGGCATGACCGAGGCCACCGACGTGCTGCGCTTGGTGCGCGTCCACTGACCATAGAAGGATTGCACCCATGAGCGATGCGCCGGTGAATCTCACGCGGTCGGGGCCGCCAGAGACGATTTTGGACCCTGAGCCGCCCCAAGCGGTGGCAGCTCTGGCCGAGGCAATGAGCCTGCCCGAGGGGCGCAGAAGGGATGAGGTGGCCGAAGTAGTGGCCCAGTTCCCTCGTTTCTTGGACGGCTGGGCCCGGCTGGGACAGTTGGCACGCGACGACACCGAGGCCTACGCCGCGTTCCGAGTGGGCTACCACCGGGGGCTTGACCGACTGCGCCAGAACGGCTGGCGGGGGTCAGGATATGTGCGCTGGGCCCACGAAGTGAACCGGGGCTTTCTGCGGTCACTGGCTGGATTGCAGGCCACTGCGGCCGCCATCGGCGAACAGGACGAAGAAGAGCGCTGCCGGTTGTTTCTCCACCAGCTCGATCCAACGTGGCCCCCCCGAGACCTGGAGGCTTGAAATGGCGGCGCCTGGCGGTACCGGAGTCATTGGCCCATTTCCCGAGCATGTCGGGAATGATCCCGAAGCCCAAGACTCGTACGACCGCCTCCGTCGACGGGTGTTGTGGAGCTTGCCCTACGGCCTATATGTGGTGGGGTCGAGAGCGGGGGAGCGCCGCAACGGCATGACCCTCAACTGGGCTACGCAACTGGCCTTCGAGCCCAAGCTGGTGGGGATCGGAGTGGAGCATCCGGCCTACACCCACGAGCTCATCACCGAGGGCAAGGTGTTCAGCCTGTGCACCATCTCCCGCGAGGACCGGGCCATCGTTCGAAAATTCACCAAGCCGGTCGAGGTGGATCTAGCGGCCATGACCCTCAACGGCTTCGCGTTCCACGACGGGGTCACCGGCGCGCCAATCTTGGACTGCGCCCCCGCCTATCTTGACTGCGAGGTACGCGACGCGGTTGTCACCGGGGCCCACACCCTGTTCATCGGCGAGGTAGTGGACTGCGGCTTCCAGACCGATGAGGACACCCCCGTCCTCCGCATGGAGGACACCCGCATGAACTACGGGGGCTAGAGATCTCGGCTGATTTCACTGGTGCAGTGCTCGCCGGAGGGCAGAGCCGGCGAATGGGCACCGATAAGGCGTTCATCGAGGTGGGGGGCCGGTGGCTGATATCCAGTGCTCTGGCCGCACTGGCTGAAGCCGCGCAACGCCTTGTCGTCGGTGGGACCGATCCTCGGCTGGAAAGAGCCGCGGCCGCCGCCGATGCCCAGCACATAGCCGACCACTGGCCTGGTGAGGGTCCGCTGGGAGCAGTGGCTACTGTGCTCGGCCAGGCTCGTCATCCAGTGACGGTGATTTTGCCCTGCGACCTTCCCGCCATCAGCCCCGTGGATGTAGCTGTGCTGGTGCAGGCTGTCCACGCCTCACTGCCGGACGCGGTTCCCTCGGCGGCGATTTTCACCGACCAACGCCGCCACTATCTGCCCCTGGCCATCGACTCTGGATCAGCCGCCCTGGCCAAGGGCTTGTTCGAATCTGGCCAGCGCGCCGTTGCCTCGCTGCTGGATGAGGTGACCGTTGTCGACGTGCCAGCGTCTCCAACGGCGGTGGCAGATCTCGACAGTCCCGAAGAGCTCGGATCGGGCCACTAACCTCAGCCGGGTGGAAATCCCTGAGATCGGGGTGGCGGAGCTGGCCGCACTGCTATCAGACGACATCGCGCTCATCGACGTGCGCGAGCCCGAGGAATACGCCGAAGCCCGCGTGCCCGGCGCGGTTCTCGTTCCCCTGGACACCATTCCCGAACGGGCCCGGGAACTGCCCGATCGGCACTTGTACTTGATTTGTGCCTTGGGCGGGCGAAGTCTGAAGGCCGCTGAGTATCTGACTGCCCATGGCTGGTCGTGCACCAACGTGGCCGGCGGAACCAACGGGTGGGTGGAAGCAGGCTACCCCTACGACTGCGGGCCGACAGGCGATTGAGACCCGATTCCGGCCCCCCCGAGCCGATCACCTCTCGGCGCAAGCTGGCGGCGGTGGTGGCCGATGCCGCGGCCGCCGACGCCTATGCCCTCGACACCGAGTTCCACCGCGAGCGCACCTACTACCCCAGGGTGGCGCTGGTTCAGATTGCCTGGCAGGACCAACTGGCCATCATCGACCCGCTGGAAGCCCCCATCGCCGCGCTGGCCGAGTTGCTGGAGGGAGATGGCCTGGCGGTGCTCCATGCCGCCGAACAAGACTTGGAAGTGCTCCAACACGAGTGCGGCACGCAACCCCGCCGCATATTCGATACCCAGATCGGGGCGGGATTCATCGGATACCACACTCCATCGCTGGCCTCGCTTCACGAGCGCCTGCTGGGAGCGGACCTGCCCAAAGAGGCCCGTATGTCCGACTGGTTCCAAAGACCGCTGCCCGATTCCATGCTGGCCTACGCCGCCGCCGACGTGGAGCGCTTGCTGGAGATCAGCGACATACTGCACCAGGAGCTGCGGGCCCGGGGGCGCCTGGAATGGGCCGAAGAGGAGTGCGCGCTCCTGCTGAAGCGAGCCGACGCAGGGCGGACTTCCGAAAACGCGTGGCTCAAGATCAAAGAAGTCCGCCGCATGGAGGGCCGGCCCCGGGCGCTGGCCCAGGCGGTGGCCAAATGGCGGGAGGAATACGCCGCCCGCATGAACCAACCTGTTCGCCATGTTCTGTCGGACTTGGGAATTGCAGTGGTCGCCCAGCGCCTCCCGCGAACACTCAGCCAGCTGCGGAACATCCGCGGCGTGGAGCCGCGCAACCTCCGCAAGGGGGCGGACAGAGAACTGTTGGATTTCCTCGACCAGATTCGAGGCGCAGACCTCGAGATCGAGCCCCGCAAGAGGACGCCCAAACTGGATCAGTCTCTCAAGCCGGCGGTCAACCTCATCACCTCGTGGGCGGCCCAGCACGCCGCGGAGGCCGATCTCGACCCCTCGCTAGTGGCCACCCGCAGCGACATCGAGGCCCTCCTCCGGGGCGACCCGGATTGCCGGGCGCTCAGGGGATGGCGAGCCGATATCGTCGCAGCGCCTGTTCAACAGCTCTTGGATGGAACCGCGGCGATAGCCTTCGACGGCCTAGGCAAACTTGTCTTGGAAGAGCGCTCCGGGCGCCCGATATAGGAGTCTGATGGGCGAGATGACAGAACGGGAATGGCTGGAGTTGGAAGAGTGCTCCGGGCGCCCGATATAGGAGTCTGATGGGCGAGATGACAGAACGGGAATGGCTGGACTGGGCCTCGTATGGCCGCGCGGTGCGGGAGTTGGCCGCGCTGGTGGCCGACGACGGTTACCGGCCCGAGATGATCTTGGCCATCGCCCGGGGCGGCCTGTTCTGCGCCGGGTCGCTGGGCTACGCCCTGTCGATCAAGAACATCTACGTGATGAACTGCGAGTACTACACCGGGGTGGACGAACGGCTTCCCGTTCCGGTCATGCTCCCGCCCGCCGTCGACCTGGTGGACCATCGCAACTCCAAGATCCTCATTGCCGACGATGTGGCCGACACCGGCCACACCCTCAAGATGGTCTACGACTTCTGTGTGGACCGAGTCGGCGACGTGCGCTCAGCGGTGCTCTACGAGAAGTCCCATTCGCTAGTGAATTGCGACTACGTGTGGAAGCGCACCGACCAGTGGATCAACTTTCCGTGGTCCACTGATCGGCCGCTGGTCAGCGCCGAGGAGGCTCGTCACAGAGTGCTCGACGCCTGAGGTGTTGGTCATCCCTGCTCCGACAATCGGGCCTGCATCCCGCCAGTTCATGCTGGCAGTGTGCAAAAGCTGGGAGCGGAGTGGTTAGACTGGCCCGCATGAAAGCTTAGGGGGGCGAAGTACCCTCTACTGCCGGTGCCGAAATGCCGCCGGCTCGATATTGCGGAGCCGCCCATGAAAAAGGGACGCCACCGTCGTTACGAAGAAGCCCGCGCGCTGAAGCACACAAGCGACGACTTCGACGTTATGTTCAAGGAGAACGAAGATCCGTGCGTGGAGTGTGGAGCAATTCCCGGGGAGGAGTGCCGCCTAGTCAAGGTGGGTGCCAAGCCTTGGTGCGATTACCGGGATAACCCTTCAACCGATAGCGTCGACGAGCTCTTTCCTAGCTGACAGCTGTTAAAGCCCCGGTCATACGCCTTCGGTCTCATCCAGGATCTCATCCAATCGAAGGATGTCGTCGGCTCGCACCACTCCGATGAAGGTGCCGTCGTCGTCGGTTACTGGAAGTTGATCGATGTCGTTGCCGTCCATCTGAGCCACCGCGTCGCGCAGCGTCCACGACGGACGGGCCGTGGGCAGATCCCGTCGGGCGATATCGGCAACCAGGGTGTCGTTCCACGCGTCGCGCTCCAACTCGCTCATCTGCTCCAAGCCGCACATCCCGATGTAGGCCCCGCCATCGACTACCGGCACCTCTCGCTCGCGTCGACCCAGGAGATGGATGTACACCAGCTCGCTCACGGAGGCGTCGGGGGGCACGGTGAGGGTATCGGTGGTGAGCGCGGAGGTGAGCGGCAGGGCGAGCCGGCGTTCGATCAGCCCCTCCCGCTTTTCCAGCTGATAGGAGGCTACCGAGCTGGATCCGGCCACAAGCTGCGAAACCGCGGCGGCAATAAGCGCGGGAACCACGAACGCGGACGTGCCCGTGCTCTCGGCCACGAACATCACCGCGGTGATCGGCGCCCGATACCCGGCGCCCAGGAAGGCGGCGAGGCCGAGCGTGCGGTACAGCCCGATGTCGGCCACCCCCATGGCCTGGCCCACGAAGCTGCCCACGATCACACCCTGGACAGCCAGGGGGATGAACAAACCGCCGGTACCCCCGGCGCCCACGGTGGTGAGGGTTGCGACCACCCGGAAGGCCAGCAGGCCGCCGATGAGCAGCAGCGTGTGCTCGCCATCTCGCAGCCATTCGGTGGCCTCAACCCCGGGGCCCAGGCTCAGGGGCTGGTCGAACACGGCTTCGGTGGCCACCACCAGCCCGGCCAGCACCGTCCCGCCGACCAGGATTCTGACGCCGATGGGGAAATGCTGCTCCAATTCCTTGGCCTGCCGCACCAGCCAGGCGAATCCCCGGCCGCCCAATCCGGCCACCAAGCCGAGCAGCGCGCCTCCACCCAAGTGGATGATGCTGAGATTGCTGTCTTGGCTGCCCAGATCGATTACCGGGTCAGTGCCCAGCACGGCCACGTACACCAGATAGCCCGATGCCGAGGCCAGCAGGGCGGGCAGCAGCGCCCGGCGGGCAACGTCGTCGCGGTAGGGGGCCTCCAGGGCGAAGATCACCCCGGTGGCTGGAGTCTTGAACACTGCGGCGATGCCGGCCGCGGCCCCCGCAGTGAGCAGCATCTTGGTCTCCTCCCGGCGCAGCCACCGGGCGAACAGTCCCTGGGTGCTCTGCCCGACGGTGGCGCCGGCGTACACCGAGGGGCCCTCCAGTCCCACCGAGCCTCCCAGGCCGATGGTGGCCACACCGGCCAGCAGCTTGGCCGGGAGCTGGGAGAGCGGTAGTCGGGGGTGGCGCTCGTGGAAGGCCCGCACGTATTCGTCGGAAGTCGAGGGCGTGGCACCGCGCCCGAGGTAGCGCAGGATGGCCACGGCCGCGATAAGCCCGACGGCCGGGGCCGCCGCCTGCCACCACAGCGGGCCGTCCAACAGCTGCTCCAGCAGCACTTCTACGGTGAGCTGCTCGAATCCGGCCACCAAAAGCCCCACCAGGGCGCCAGTGGCGATGGACAACACCATCATCGCCGGGAACGCCCGTCTTGGTCGGAAGGAGGCGAGCAGTTCCCCGCCCGACCGAGCGAACCTTCCGCCTAAGAGTGCTTGGAGCGCTTGCATCCTGTCTGACTCACTGCCGGTATCCTACTGGCCGATGAGGTTTCGACGGACCACTGCGACAGACCCCCTTGTTGAGGATCTCTGCCGGGTGCTGCCTGCCGACCGGGTTAGGGCCGCCACTCTGGAGCGCTCGATCATGGGCCGGGACGCGTCGATCTTCGAGGGGGGCCAGGCCGGTCCGGTTTGCTTCCCGATCAGCACCACCGAAGTGCAGGGCTGTGTGGACGCGGCCCGGCGCCATGGCCGGGCGGTGGTTCCCCGAGGGGCGGGAACCGGGTTGGCCGGGGGCGCAGTGCCCTTGGAGGAGCCTGTTGTCATCGTCACCACCAAGATGAACCGCCTGCTGTCGGTGGATGTCGACCAGAAGATGGCCTGGGTGCAGCCGGGCATGATCAACCTGGATCTCAGCCGGGCCACCTCTCCCTACGGCCTGCATTTCGCTCCCGATCCCTCCAGCCAACAGGTGTGCTCTCTTGGGGGCAACGTGGGCACCAACGCGGGTGGTCCTCACTGCCTGGCCCACGGTGTTACCAGCGCCCACATCTTGGCGGTGGAGGTGGTGCTCATGTCGGGCGAGGCCGTGGTGCTGGGCGATCCCCAAGGTTGGGCTCCTGGGTTGGACCTCCGGGGGGCGTATGTGGGTTCGGAGGGGATGATGGGGATTACCACCTCCATTGCGGTTCGGCTGACTCCTGATCCACCGGCGGTCCAGACTCTTCTGCTGGCCTTCGACTCGGTGGACGCGGCAGCGCAGACGGTGAGCGCGGTGATTGCCGACGGCATCGTGCCCGCGGCCATCGAGATGATGGATAAGAACATCATCTGGGCAGTGGAGAACTTTGTGGGGGCTGGCTTCCCCACCGATGCGGCCGCGGTGGTGATCGTGGAGGTTGACGGCCTGCCTGGCGGGGTGGCAGCCGAGGCCGACCGCGTGGCCGATCTGGCCGTAGAGCGGGGCGGGGGCGTCCGCCGGGCGGCCGACGACCAGGAACGGGCTCTCATATGGAAGGGGCGCAAGAGCGCGTTCGGGGCCATCGCCCAGATAAAGCCCAACTATTACCTGCACGACACAGTGGTGCCCCGCACTCGACTGGCCGAGGTGATGAACCAGGTATACGGGATCGTCGAAGAGCACGACTTGCAGGTGATGAACGTGTTCCACGCCGGTGACGGCAACCTCCACCCTCTCTTGTTGTTCGACCGCCGCGAGCCGGGGATCATGGAACGGGTACACGCGGCGGGGTCGGCCATCATCGAGGCCTCGCTAGCCGTGGGCGGGGTGCTGTCGGGCGAGCATGGCATCGGTATCGAGAAACGCGATTTCATGCCGCTCATGTTCAGCGAGGCCGACTTGGACGCTCAGGCCAGGCTGCGACGGGCGTTCGACCCCGACGAGATGGCCAACCCCGGCAAGGTACTGCCCACCGGTGCAAGCTGCGCCGACGTGAACGCGCTCGAGAGAGTGCCCGAGGGAGTGTGGGGCTAAGTGGCCAGCGGGGAGGCCGGAGAAGATCTGGAGTCGTTCGCCGCCGAGGTGGGGGCAGACGGCCCGGTGGCCGTTGTTGGCGGGCGTACTCACTGGGATGTCGGAGGGCAGTGTCTCGAAGAGACCCGCCTGGTGCGAGCCCCAGTCGGAGTTCAGGTCTTTGACCCCGCCGACATGACCATTCGGGTAGGGGCCGGTACCCAAGTTGAGGAGCTCGACGCCGCGCTGGCCGAGGCTGGCCAGCGGGTCAACCTGCCGTTGTCGCCGGGAGCCACGGTCGGCGGTGTGCTGGCCGTGGGTCGCGACGATGTGCATGCCCTGGGCCGGGGGCGGCTTCGCGACGCCCTCTTGGAATCTGCGTATGTGGCCGACGACGGCCGCCTGGTTACCGCGGGCGGCCCGACGGTGAAGAACGTGTCGGGCTTCGACCTCTGTCGTCTGCTGGTGGGATCGCTGGGCACGCTGGGGCTCCTGGGAGAAGTGATTCTGCGTACCTGGCCTCGGCCGGCGGTTCAGCAATGGCTGGCGGGACCGTGCGATCCGACGGAGCTGCGTCGCCTCCTGTTCAGTCCGTCATCCATTCTATGGGACGGCCACACGGTTTGGGTCCATCTGGAGGGCCACGAGTCGGACGTGGAGGCCGAGGCTGAACTGGCCCGGTCGTTGGGATGTGAGCCAACCGATGGCCCGCCACCCCTGCCGGCCTATCGGGTACCAACAGGCGCGCTGGAGGCCGAGGGATTGCCCGGCAGCTATGTGGTCCAGGTCGGCACCGGATCGGCTTATGTGTCGGAGCCGTGCCGGGTTCCCGAGCCCGACCCCGCGGTGGTAGAGCTGCACCGGCGGCTGAAATCCGAGTTCGACCCCGGGGGCCGACTCAATCCAGGGCGCGATCCCTTGGCGGCGGCATGAATACAAAGGCCTTCCTAGGCATCAATCCCGAGGAGCTGGCCTCGTGCGTGGCGTGTGGGCTCTGCTTGCCCCATTGCCCCACCTTTCGGGTAACCGGCGAGGAGTGGGCCTCGCCCCGGGGTCGAATCAGCGCCATGCGCCAAATACAAGACCACGGCGCGGCCATCGATTCGGCGTTCTTGTCTTCGATGGACACGTGTGTGCAGTGCCGGGGGTGCGAGCCCGCCTGCCCGTCGGGAGTGCCGTTCGGCTCGATGATGGAAGCCACTCAGGCCGAGCTGGCCCGTCGGCGGCGGGGCGATTGGCAGCGGTGGGGATTTCGAGTCCTCGGCCATCGCTGGCTGTTGAACTTGCTGTCCCGGATGCTGGCCGTGGCCCAGCGGCTGCGGCTGGTGCCGTCCAAGCGGCTGGGGTTGCCCAAGATTCCGCTGGCCCAAAAGCGACTTCGTGCTTCGGGAGACGACTTGTGGCTGTTCACCGGATGCGTGATGGACGCCTGGCAGCGTTCGACCCATGCCGCGGTGAAGCGGGTGGTGGAGGCAGCCGGGGCCAGGGTGGCTCTGCCCGGAGCCGGTGCCGCGTGTTGCGGAGCGCTGTCGCTCCACGCCGGATTGGAGGGCCATGCCCGCGCTCTGGCCTCCCGGACGATGAAGACTTTGGAAGGCTCAGCCCCAATTCTGGTTGACTCGGCCGGGTGTGGAGCTGCTCTCAAGGAGTACGGCAAGCATTTGGGCACGCCTGAAGCCAAGGCGTTCAGCGAGCGCGTGTTGGACGTGCACGAGTGGCTGGCTGCCCATGCCGACCGACTGCCACCGGCGGGGGAGCAGGATCAGGATGTGACCATCGCGGTTCACGACCCCTGCCATCTGCGCCATGTGCAGCGGGCCCATCAGCCGGTGGCCGAGGTGCTGGCCCGCTACGCCACTGTTGTGGCTCTAGACGACGACGGCCTGTGCTGCGGGGCCGGCGGCGCCTACGCCGCCATGCAACCGGATCTGGCGGCGTCTATTCGAGAGCGCAAGCTGGAGGCCATTGAGCGCTCCGGTGCCGATATCGTGGCCAGCGCCAACCCCGGCTGCACCATCCACTTGGCCAACGCCGGAGTAGCCGTGCGCCACCCCCTGGAAATCGTGGACGAGGTAATGGACCATGACCGCTGAGCACATCCGCGAGCAGCTTGAGCAGATTGCCGAGCAGCTCGACGACCTGGCCATGTCAGTGCTGCGCGACGCGGTGGAGGAAGGGGCCACAACCCGCCCCGAGGAAGAGAAGAAGCTGACCCGGGCTCGCCGGTCAGTGGAAAAGGCGATCTCGATCTTGGAGACTTAGCCCTTCGCTCAGATCCATTTGCCACCAACAGGCCCAGCGTTGGCGCTGGCGTTGGCAGCAGGATCAAGAGTCGCGCCCGCGACCAATCCAATCCGCCCCCGACGACGCCCAAGAATGACGGCTGGTGGGATTGGGGGATGGCGTAGCCAGCCATGCTCAGAAAGTGGATGTGCTGTGTAGTAATCGTGGTCGATTCTCTCGGCGCGGTGGCGGCAGTGCCCGCGGGTCCAGCCGTAGCCCATGGCGACGCTGGGCACGGCGCTCAACAAAGTGTGGAGCAGCGGTGTTTAGAGCACCACAAGTTCGGCGCTCAGCCCGTGGACGTGGCCAAGACCGCGGATGGCCACATCGTGCTGGCGCAGACCAGGTGGAACTGGCACGACGCCATCGGCTGCTACCTCACCCTCGACGACGACCCGCTGGCCACCCTCCGCAACAACGCCCAATCCGGCCCGACCGCCGAGCCAACCCCCGCCCGACTGTCAACCCGGTCCCCGAGCCGATCCCGATTCCGGTCAGCGAGATCGGGACCGGGTCCGACATCGTTGCTGTGGCACTCACCGAGGACACCCACTTAGTCGAGGTTGAAGCAGCGGCAGCAACCGGCTAATTCGGCGTAGCCGTTAACCAAGCGGGCTCTCGGTGTGATCTGCTCGTCCACGAGATCGTTGATGACCGGGGCGTGTGGGCCGGGCGCAACGTCCTAAACGTCGGCGGGTACTCCGGCTGCGAAGCAGGCGGCACCGTAGTCGAGGTGGACGCCCCACCCGGCGCCCGATGGGCCCTCACCATCGGCGGCGAGTGATGGACCCCGGCCCCAGGGAAACCATCGCCACTGAGCACGCCATGACTAATGAGGACCGTTAGCCGGCCATTTTGCGTGAAGGCTGCCGCAGAGTTGAGATGCCCCGCTTGTGTCAGCACTCCGGGAGGGTGCTCTTGTTTTCGATGGCATCGTGCCAATCGCGCAGATCCCCGGGCAGGCACAAGTCGTTGCCCGAAGTGTAAAGAGTATCCAGCTCGGTGAGGGCTGCGAACGAGAGCGGAATCGCCCCCGTGAGGCTGTTGCCGTGTAGCCAGAGCGAGGTGAGTCCGGTGAGATTGCCAATCTGTGGGGGGATGGGTCCGGTGAGGCTGTTGCCGCTGAGGCTGAGCTGAGTGAGGCCGGTGAGATTGCCAATCTGCGGGGGGATGGCGCCGGTGAGGTTGTTGTTCCAAAGGCCAAGGTTGGTGAGCCCTGTGAGACTGCCTATCTGCGGCGGCATGGCGCCGGAGAGATCGTTGTCAAAGAGGTAGAGGCCGGTGAGGCCAGTGAGGTTGCCGATCTGTGGGGAGATGATGCCGGAAAGGTTGTTGCCGCTGAGATCGAGCCAGGTGACCCCGCCTGCTCCGGTGCTTACGCCGTGCCAGGTGCCCAGGGATTGGTCGGAGTTCCAGTTGGTGCTGTCGGTCCAACTGGAGCCATCAGTGGCGCCATAGAGGGCAATGAGCGCCTGGCGGCTTTGTTGAAGGATCGCGCAATCGGGGAGGGTGCTCTTGTTTTCGATGGCATCGTGCCAGGCGCGCAGTTCCCCGGGCAGGCACAAGTCGTTGCCCGAAGTGTAGAAGGCGTCGAGCTCGGTGAGGTCTGCGAACGAGAGCGGGATCGCCCCGGTGAGGTTGTTGCCACTGAGGTTGAGCCGGGTGAGGCGGGTGAGGTCGCCGAGTTGTGGGGGAATGGGTCCGGTGAGGCTGTTACCGCTGAGGCCGAGCTGAGTGAGGCCGGTGAGATTGCCTATCTCTTGCGGTATGGCGCCGGTGAGGTTGTTGTTCCAAAGGCCGAGGTTGGTGAGCCCTGTGAGATTGCCTATCTGCGGCGGTATGGCGCCGGAGAGATCGTTGTCAAAGAGGTAGAGGCCGGTGAGGCCAGTGAGGTTGCCGATCTGTGGGGAGATGATGCCGGAAAGGTTGTTGCCGCTGAGATCGAGCCAGGTGACCCCGCCTGCTCCGGTGCTTACGCCGTGCCAGGTGCCCAGGGATTGGTCGGAGTTCCAGTTGGTGCTGTCGGTCCAACTGGAGCCATCAGTGGCGCCATAGAGGGCAATGAGCGCCTGGCGGCTTTGTTGAAGGATCGCGCAATCGGGGAGGGTGCTCTTGTGCTCGATGGCATCGTGCCAGGCGCGCAGTTCCCCGGGCAGGCACAGAGAGTTGCCCGAAGTGTAGAAGGCGTCGAGCTCGGTGAGGGCTGCGAACGAGAGCGGGATCGCCCCGGTGAGGCTGTTGCCACTGAGGTTGAGCCGGGTGAGGCGGGTGAGGTCGCCGAGTTGAGGGGGAATGGGTCCGGTGAGGCCGTTGTTCCCGAGGCTGAGGCCAGTGATTCCGCCTGCTCCGGTGCTTACGCCGTGCCAGGTGCCCAGGGATCGGTCGGTGTTCCAGTTGGTGTTATTCGCCCAGTTGGGGCCGTCGGCGGCGTTGTAGAGAGCGATCAAGAGTCGGCGGCTTTCCTCGGGACTGAGACAAGTAGGGAGGTTGTCCTTATATTGAATGGAATTGTGCCAGTCGTGAAGTGCCGGTGGCAGACAAAGCGAATTGCCCGAAGCGTAGAAGTGATTCAGGTTGGCGAGAGCTGAGAGAGAATTGGGGACGGTGCCAGTGAGGTTGTTGTTGCTGAGGTCGAGGCTCGTGAGGCTGGTGAGTTTGCCGAGTTCTTCCGGGATGGTGCCGGTAAGACTGTTGTCCTGGAGATCGAGGGTTGTGAGGCCGGTAAGATAGCCGAGTTGCTCGGGAATCGGGCCGGTGAGGTTGTTGCCGGAGAGGGAGAAGCTGGTGAGCCTCCCATTGGCGTCGGTCTGGATACCGTGCCAGGTGTGGATGGGACTATCGGTGTTCCAGTTGGCATTGTTCGCCCAATGGCGACCGCCAGTAACGGTGTAGAAGGTAGATGATACTGCGCGGTAAGTAAACGTCTCAAGTGGTGTCACGTTTGAGTTCGGTTCGAGTGACTTGGTTCTAGACTGTACAGGCATTTCTACCAAAAACGTTCGAGTATAGTAGCGGTAACATCTTGAACAAGAACTAGGACTAGGACTTTTTCCTACAGCTCTGACAGCTATAAGATTCTCGCCGGGGATAAATTGCATCGGCTGGTAGCTAGAGCGCCTTTCGTCGGAAACAAAAGACCATTTGCAGCAAGTATTAAGAACGGGGTTAGTAGACTTGGGCAAATCTGCTATGCGAACAACTTCTGTTTTGCCAGAACCGTCAGGACCCACAACAAAGATAGTGTCGCCATTACGTTCGGTGAAGCCGTCATCTGCAGAGTAGCTGTCTCCGGACAAGAATACAATCTGTGTTCCGTCGGGAGACCAGTGTGGACTGATGCCCTCTCCAATAGGTATCGCTAATGAGCCATTAACATTGATAACGAACAGTGTGTACAGTGCATTTGACCCATAATCCCCATGGACTATTAAGCTTTGATCCCCAATGACTACGAGGTCGCCGCTAGGTGATAACCTTCCTGCAAACTCCAAATCAGACGGTGGTTCTTCTGTAACTACTCCATCTGCCCTCAATCGATAGGCAGTGCTCCAGTTTTGCCAGACTCCACCCAAAACCATAGGAAGACTCGCTTCAAGCGCGTCTCTGGGAAGAAACACCGTGCTGCCATCCGTCTTCCATCTAAGGTATCCAACATTTATGCCATCAACGTGTGAAATTTTCGTGATTCCAGATCCATTTGCATTCACTATGTACGTTCCCTGCGACAGACTGCAACCTCGGGTTGCTTCGACCTTAAAGGCAATTCGAGTGCCGTCTGGAGACCATACCGGCCAATTGCCGCAACGCGAAAGCCAAGTGACTTCGCCACTTCCGTCAGCATTGACTACTCTGATTCCGCCGCGATAACCATGACCATGAACATGATTGAACGCTAACTGCGCGCCGTTTGGAGACCATATGAGGTTCAGAACACGGTTCGGATGAGTGAAACCGGTGGCGATCCGCTTCGGATTATTTCCTAACTGGTCAGCAACATATATGGATGTATTATAAACGTAAGCTGTTCGAGTGCCATCTGGTGACCATAGAAGGTTGGGCCTAACTTCTATGATGGACGGTGTGCCCCTACATTCGCGAGAGCTGGGGTTGGTCATACAGGGGTGGGCTTTGAGGAGGGCTTGCTGGGCTGCGTTGTCGAGGATGAGGTAGCAGAGATCGTGAACTGTGCTGTAGCCCCATTTGACTGATGCGAGGATGGTTTGGCCGTCGGTGGATTTGACGACGGGGACGGGTTCGGAGGCGAAGCCGCGGTTGGGGTTGTAGGCGTTATGGCAATGGGCGGCGGCGGCCTTGTCGGCATCGGTGGGGAGTTGCGTGGTCGGCGCAGGGGGGTTGGCTTGGAGCGTGCTGACGGCGGTGTCGTCGAGGACCAAGTAGCACAGGTTGTGTTCGGCGCTGTAGCCCCACTCGACCGATGCGAGAACCGCCTCGCTGTCGGCAGACTTGGCCACCGGTACCGCCTCTGCGGCGAATCCAAACTGCACCGCGCAAATCAACTCGTCGCTGACAATTCCAGACTGCGCCTCTGCGGCCGGCGACCCTGAAAAGCCAACGATCCCCGCGGCCACAGCGAAGGCAACTAACACAGCCAGCAGCTTTTGACGCACCGTCGCTGCATCAAGGGTCCGCATGGCCGCGGATGCTACTACCAGCTTCTACCCATCTTGCTGTTGCCTCAACGACCTACCGTTCCCGCAACTGCCAATGGGTATTGGCAGGTGGACATGGCTTGAGATCGGCCCCCGTGTCCACCGGTTAGTGGAAAACGCGATCTCGATCTTGGAGGGTTAGCCGGCTCTGCTCGCTCTATTTGAGATAGACGGTGTCTTTCTCCCATCCATCGCCCGAGTAGAACTCGATGTGCGAGCAGATGAGGGCGTCGTCGGTTCAGAGTCTGCACACAATCCAGGGATGGGAAGAGACCTCGGCAAATTGGCCGCTGAGGGTGTCCACTCGCAGTTGCCGTTGGCGGCTTCGTTGGTTATCAATTTGGCTTATGTGAGGATTGTGGGCCCTGTTGCTTATGTTCAGGCCATATCCAATGAATAACAGGATTTATCTGTTTATGAGCGTTTATTCGGATGGTTGTTGTCACTGGGGTCGGTATACTTGCATGCATGGAGTTTAGATCCCTTGACCAGGGAATACAGAACGATTGCGGGACGTCGGGGCCGGTTTGGCCGGAGGCTGTTGACGTGGCCGGGCTGTCGCTTTGCGAGCTGCGGGAGCGGCTGGGGCTGATCAAAAGGGCCGAGGCCCGGCTGGCCGCTATGAAAACGGCCGCGCTGGGGGAATATGCCAGCCGGGGAGGCGAGGGATTGGCCCGCCGGGTGGCTTTGGAGGAGCTTCAGGCCTCCAAGCAACAGGCCCGCCGGGAAGTGCAGACCGCGTCTCAACTCTCACAGGTTCCCGAGACCCTCGATGCGTTGGGCGCCGGGGAAATCCCCGCGGCCCACGCCACCCAGATCGCCAAGGCCGCTTCCCAGGGGCCCGTCGACGAGGCTGTGCTGGTGGAGGCGGCCCGACGCCAAGACTTCGGCACGTTCTCCAAGACGCTGCGCGACCACCAGCACGAGCAGTCCGGCGACGACGGCAAATCGCTGATGGCCAAACAGCGCCAGCGCCGCGACTTGAGCTTCTTCAAGTCGCCTGACGACGGCATGTTCATCTTGAACGGTCGGTTCGACCCCGTCGCCGGCAACCGCATCGAAGCCGCACTGGCCGACGAAGAACGCCGCCTGCGCAACGACAAGCCAGCTTCCGACGAGGCATCGTTCAACCAGCGCCTCGCCGACGCCTTGGAAAACCTGGTCTGCGCCGACACCACCGACCGCAAGCCACAAGGCACCACCCTGATATTGACCGCCGACTGGGACGCGCTGAACCAAAGACTGGCCGACGCCCGCCTCCTCGATGGCACGCCACTGCCTGTGTCCGAGGCCCTGCGGCTGGGCTGCAACGCCGACATCCTGCCCGCCGTATTCGACGCCAAAGGCCAACAGCTCTGGGTGGGGCGCAAACACCGATTGGCCACCGAAGCCCAACGCGCCGCTCTCATCATCCGCGATAAACACTGCATCGGCTGCGGACGATCAGCGATTTGGTGCGAAGCCCACCACATCGACGAATGGTACAAAGGCGGGCCCACCGACATTGACAACCTCGTACTGGTCTGCACCAGCTGCCACCACAACATCCACGACGACGGCTGGACCGTACACCGAAACCCAAACGGCGCCTACGAACTCAGACCACCACCGGCGCCCTACGCCGACCTCCCAACCTGGAAATCCAAACCCAACCCGCCATCCCACGACCTCGACCCCTTCCCCGACAAGGGAACCAGCACCCAACGACCCACCACAACCCAGCCAGTGCTGCTGAACTGACCCAGCCCTGAAGCACGCCCACCGCATCCTTAATCCCCCTGCCAACGCCAACCCCAGCACCATCGCCAACGCTGGGCATGTTGGCGGCAAGTGGTCTCTTGGCGGCAAGTGGTCTCTTGGCGGCGGCTAAGCCTCCAAGATCGACGACGAACTGGCTGTGCCCGATGGAGAATTCACCGACGCCAAGTACTTCGGAGACTCTTCTCTCACAATGCCGCAGTGGGTGGGCCCACGGAGCGAGCAAGGCCTTAGGCGCTGGCCACCTCGTCGTAGAGCGTGGTGCGTTGGCGGAGGGTGCGGCCTAGGGGGGTGCAGAGGGCTTGGAGGTTGTCTTCGGTGGCTTCTTGGCCGTGGGAGGCGCCCGCGGCCCTCGAGATATTCTCGTTGATGAGGGTGCCGCCGAGGTCGTTGACCCCGGCTTGGAGCATCTGGGCGGCCCCGGCCATGCCGAGCTTCACCCACGAGGCCTGGATGTTGTGGATCCAGCGGTGGTAGGCGATGCGGCCCACGGCGTGCATCAGCAGCGCTTCCCGGAAGGTGGGACCCCGCCGGGACCGCCGCTGCAAGTAGATGGGAGCAGCCATATGCACGAAGGGAAGGGGCACGAACTCGGTGAACCCGCCGGTCTCCTTCTGGAGCTCGCGGGTGCGGACCAGGTGGCGGGCCCAGTGGACCGGCTGCTCGACCGTGCCGAACATGATGGTCACGTTGGACCGCAACCCGAGACCGTGAGCGGTGCGGTGGGCCTCCAGCCACTCGCCGGTGTCGATCTTGTCGGGGCAGATCACCGCCCGGATCTCGTCGTCGAGGATCTCGGCGGCCGTGCCGGGCAGCGAGCGCAGGCCGGCGTCCATCAGGCGGCGGAGATAGTCGGCCAGCGGCTCCTCCAGGCGGCGGGCGCCCTCGGTGACTTCGAGGGCGGTAAAACCGTGGACATGTATGTCGGGCACGGCGTCCTTCACGGCGCGGGTCACGTCGATGTAGTAGTCGCCGTCGAATTTGGGGTGGATGCCGCCTTGCAGGCAGACCTCGGTGGCCCCGGCCTCGGCCGCTTCGACAGTGCGCTCGGCAATGTCCTCCAAGCTCAGCAGGTAGGGGTCGCCTCGCAGGTTGAGCGATAGCGGCCCCTTGGAGAAGCCGCAGAACCGGCACTTGAAGGTGCACACGTTGGTGTAGTTGATATTGCGGTTGGACACCCAGGTGACCTCGTCGCCGACCGCGTCACGCCGGAGCTCGTCGGCCAGTGCGGCCACCGCTCGAACCTCGGGACCCCGGGCGCCGAACAGGGTGACGATCTCGTCCACCCCAACCTCCTGGCCAGCTCGTGCTCCGGCCAGCACCTCGCCCACCGCTCCACCCGCGGCGGCGTGTCCCGCAGGAGCCCCGTTGGCGGTAAGGGAAGCCAGGAGCGTCGGCGGCAAAGCCTCGGCACCGGAGTACCAGCCGCCGTCGTCGGGTCGCCCCAGGCCTTCGGCGTCGGCCCGGTCCAGCACCGGGAATCGCATGTTCTCGTCGAGCCAACGGCCGGGATCAAGGGCGTACTCGGGATACACGGTCAGCCGGGGGGCCAAGGCAAACCCCTTGGCCTCGGTGACCGCCCGCAGGCGGTCGAGGGCCGGCCAGGGACGCTCGGGATTCACGTGGTCGGCGGTCACCGGAGAAACCCCTCCCCAGTCATCGATGCCCGCATCGAGCAGCCGGCCGAAGTCGTCAGAGAGGTTGGGCGGGGCCTGAAGGTGGATCTCCTCGGGCAGGATGAGGCGAGCCAGAGCGATGGCCTCCATGTACTCGTCACCGTCGCAGGGCGGGGCAGCGTGCATCGCCGTGCCCGGCTTGGGCAGGAAGTTCTGGACGATGACCTCTTGAACATGGCCCCCGCGCCGGTTGGACTCGGCGATGGCCTCCAGAGCGTCGACCCGGTCGGCCCGAGTCTCGCCGATGCCCACCAAGATGCCGGTGGTGAACGGGATGGACAGCTGGGCGGCGGCCTCCAGGGTGGCCAGGCGCCGGTCGGGGGTCTTGTCGGGCGATCCCCGGTGGCAATCCAAGTCGGCCAGCGTCTCCAGCATCATCCCCTGCGATGGGGCGGTCTTGCGGAGGAGGGCCAACTCCTCGGGATAGAGCGCGCCGGCATTGGCGTGGGGCAACAGCCCGGTCTTTTCCACCACAAGGCGGGCAGCGTAGGCCAGGTAATCCACTGTGGAGGCAAATCCGTGGGTCTCCAGCCACTTCGCGGCGTCGGGATAGCGCAGCTCGGGGCGCTCGCCCAGGGTGAACAGGGCCTCGTGGCAGCCGGCGGCTGCTCCCGATTCGGCGATGGCCAGCACTTCGTGCTCGCTGAGGTACGGCGACTCCAATCGGGCCGGCGGCTGGGCGAAGGTGCAATAACCGCACTTGTCCCGACACAGCATGGTGAGGGGGATGAACACCTTGGGGGAGTAGGTGATCCGAGTGCCGTGCACCCGATCTCGCACCGCCCGGGCCCGGGCCATCAGGTCGTCGAGGCTCAGTTCCAGCAGGTCTCGGCCGGCTGGGGCAGCGATCGTCACCGAGCGCCTTCCATTGGGTCCGAACAACCGGTTTCAGCGCGAGCGCCTTCCCTCAACCGGTCGGCGGTGGTGGTCAGGCTCTCCAGCAGATCGTCGAATGACTTCACGAATGCCGACACCCCCTCGTCCTCGAGCCGGTCGGCCACGGCTTCTAGATCCACACCGACATCGGTGACTCTATCCAGAACCGCCTGGGCCGCGTCGGGGTCGGCGTCCACGGTGCGGGCCAGCGTGCCGTGGTCGGTGAACGCCTCCAAGGTTGCGTCGGGCAGCGTGTTCACGGTGTCGGGTCCGATGAGCTGATCGACATAGAGGGTGTCAGGATAAGCCGGGTTCTTGGTGGATGTGGAAGCCCACAGCGGCCTTTGCACCCGCGCCCCCCGGGCGGCCAGGGCCTCCCAGCGGGGCCCGGTGAACTTCTCTTTGAAGATCTGGTAGGCCACTTGGCCTTGGGCCACCGCAGCTTGGCCCCGCAGAGCCAGGGCTTCGGGCGTGCCAATGGCCTCGAGCTGGCGATCGACTTCGGTGTCGGTGCGGCTGATGAAGAACGAGGCCACCCCGGACACCGCCGACAAGTCGCCCTCGCAGGCCTCCAGGCCGCAGAGGTAGGCCTCGATGACCTCGCCATAGCGGGTCAGGGAGAACAAAAGGGTCACGTTGATGCTGCGACCCTCGGCGGTCATGGCCTGGATGGCGGGCAGGCCCTCAGAAGTGCCGGGAATCTTCACATATAGATTGGGGCGGTCAACGCGTTGGTTGAGCGCCCGGGCGGCGGTCAGGGTGCCCTCGGTGTCGCGGGCCAGCTTCGGATCGACCTCCACCGAGACGAAGCCGTCGACACCGTCGCTGGCCTCGTGAACCGGGGCGAGCGCGTCGAGGGCGCCGCCGATGTCGGTGAGCACGAGCTCCCAGTAGGCATCGGCGACGCTCAGGCCGCCGGACAGCAGCCCGGCGAACTGCTCGTCATAGTCGGTTCCCGAGGTCATGGCCTTCTGGAAAATGCTGGGATTGGAGGTGAGCCCCCGCACGCCGCGCTCAACCCAGCGGGCCAGCTCCCCGTTGTCGATCCAATCCCGGCGCAGATTGTCCAGCCAAGGACTCTGGCCGTGGTGACGATACAGGTGATGGAGACTGCTCATTGTCGTTACTCCTGACTCTCGATCAGTGTCGCCGCTTGGGCCGCCACATTGGCCGAGTTCATTCCCAGCTTGTCCAGCACCACCGAACCCGGGGCCGACGCCCCGAACCGGTCGATGCCCACCGGGAGGTCTACCCACCGCTCCCAGCCCAGGGTCACCCCCGCTTCCACCGACAGCTTGGGCACTCCGGGCGGGAGCACCTCGGCCCGGTAGGCGGGGTCTTGGGCGGCGAACAGCTCCCAGCAGGGCATGGAGACCACTCGGGCGGCCACGCCCATGTCATCCAGAGCTGCGGCCGCGGCCACACATACCGACACCTCGCTGCCGGTACCCACCAGGATCACGTCGGGATTCGGGCCGTCCACCAGGGTGTAGGCGCCTCGGGATACGCCGTCGGCCGCCGCGGTCTCCTCCAGGGTGGGCACATTCTGACGGGTCAGGATCATGGCGCTGGGGCCGTCCAAATCCACGGCCAGCTGCCAGGCCTGGGCCACCTCATTGCCGTCGGCCGGTCGGAACACCCGCAGTCCGGGGATAGCCCGCAGCGACATGACCTGCTCGATCGGCTGGTGAGTGGGGCCGTCCTCGCCGACTCCCACCGAGTCGTGGCTCCAGACGAAGATGCTGTGGGCCCCAGAAAGCGCGGCCAAGCGCACCGCGGGCCGCATATAGTCGCTGAACACCAGGAAGGTTCCGCCCACCGGCACCAGCCCGCCGTGCAGGGCGGCACCATTCAGCACCGCACCCATGGCGTGCTCCCGAATGCCGAAGTAGATCTGGCGACCGGAGGGATGGATCGAGCTGAGCGGGTCGGCGTCGGCCAGATTGGTGCCGGTATTGCCGGTGAGGTCGGCCCCGCCGGCAACCAGGCCGGGGACCACGTCGGCCATAGCGTTGAGGCAGGCGGAGCTGGCTTTGCGGGTGGCCACCGACTCGCCCGCCGGCCACGACGGCAGCTTGTGCTCCCAGCCGGCCAGGCCCCGGCCGGCCAGGCAGGCCTCGTACTCCGAGCGCTGGGAGCCGAGGGCTTCCACCCGTTGACGCCAAGCCGACCGCTCGAAAGCCCCCCGGCGGCCAGCGGCCCGATAGGCATCAACCACATCGGAGGGAACATAGAAGGACTTGTCGGTAGGCAGCCCCATCACCGCCTTGGTGGCGGCGATCTCGTCGTCGAACAGCGAGTAGCCGTGGGCCTCGTGGTTGTCGGTCTGACCGGGGGAGGGGTAGGCGACATGGCTGCGAACGATGATCATCGACGGGGCGTCGTCAACCTCTATAGCCGCTCGAATGCCTGCTTCCAGGGCGTCGAGGTCGTCGGCCGCCTCGCCCAAGTCCAAGACGTGCCAGCCATAGGCTTCGAACCGCCGAGCGGCGTCGTCGGACAGGGACAGATCAGTGGATCCATCGATGGTGATTCGGTTGTCGTCGTAGAAGCAAACCAGCCGGTCCAGACGCTGATGCCCGGCCAGCGAGGCGGACTCGTGGCTGATTCCCTCGGAGAGATCACCGTCGCTGCACAGGGCAAACACCCGGTGGTCGCAGACATCGGCGCCAAAGCGATGACGCAGCCAGCGCTCGGCCACGGTCATCCCCACCGCGTTGGCAATTCCCTGGCCCAGCGGACCGGTGGTCACCTCCACCCCCGCGGTGTGACCGACCTCGGGGTGGCCGGGAGTGCGGCTGCCCCATTGGCGGAATTCCCGCAGATCCTCAAGGGTCAACCCCTGGCCGGTCAAGTGAAGCATGGAGTAGAGCAGGATGGAGGCATGGCCGGCACTGAGGACGAAACGGTCCCGGTCGGGCCAGGCCGGGTCGTCGGCGTCGTAGCGCAGAATGCGAGTCCAAAGCACGTGGGCCAGCGGGGCCATGGCCATGGCCGTTCCCTGGTGCCCGGAGCGGGCTTGGTGGGGAGCGTCCATAGCCAGGCCGCGGATCACGCTGATGCCCTGGGCTTCGAGAGCGGCGGGAAACGCTGCCATAGAAGGATCGATCCTTTCAGTTGGTCATGGGAACAGCACCACCGAAGCGGTAAACCCGTGCAGGAAATTGTGGCCGGATCATCATGGGAACAGCACCACCGAAGCGGTAAACCCGTGCAGGAAATTGTGGCCGGATCATCATGGGAACAGCACCACCGAAGCGGTAAACCCGTGCAGGAAATTGTGGCCGCCGATTGGTCCGAGCTCGCCGGCGCAGAACATTCCGGCCACCGGCGCTCTTTCGAGGGCCTCGTGGACCACAGCGGCGTCGTGGTCGGGGCCGTCGAATAAGTGGGTGCCCCGGCCGTTGCAGGTGAACACCAGGGCCGATCCGGCCGAGGCATCGGCCATCAGCTCGCGCAAGTCTTCGTCGGCGGTTGCCGCGTCACGCACTTGGAACTGAACCGTGGTGCCCACCTCGACCGCGTCGCCCACCGCCAAAGCGCCAGTCTGCTCATCGGCGCCGATCAGCCCGCGGATGAGAAAGTCACCCCGGTCGAACTCCGATTTGTGCTCATCGATCACGACGCCCACGTGCAAACCCTTTGCCACCAGCATGCGGTCGTCTTCGTCCAATCCCAGCAGGGTCTCCCGCAGCCGGTCGACCGCGGTACGCCCACCCATCTCGGTCACGATATTGCCCTCGGATTTGGTCACGGTGAATGGCTGGCCGATGGGCCGGCATCCCTGGGAGACCACAGTGCGAACCTCGACGCCGGGATCAAGGAGCACGCCCACCGCACCGTCGTTGTAGACCTCGCGGTCGAGGACCAGCCGGTTGTCTCCCGGACGACTGGCGGCCGAGGCCAGCCCGCCCACCACCGTCACCGCGGACCCAGCCTTCAATAGGGCCTCGCTGGGGAACGTGAACGGGTCGGGAACGGCCAGCAGCGTGCCCTCCGCGTCGGCCGGCATCCCGCCGACGGCCCATCCCTCATGGCTGCGGACTGCTTCGAGCCGCACTGGTTGAACTGGGCAGTGGGCCGCGGCCCAAAGCGAGACCGCCGGGCGTTCTTCCACTTCGTGGGGGCCGCCGATCACTGACACCGCCGTGGCCCCGACCAGGGCCGACGGAGCCAGGACTTGGTGAACGGCATCGGCCATCTCGCCGACAGCCTCGCGGTGGGCTGCCGAGGCGAACAGCACGGACAAGTCCGGCGATGGGCCTACCGCTTCGAGAATCTCGCCGATTACCTCGCCAACTGCGCTGGCCGAGTCGGGATGCTCAGACAAAGCGGCCCCATACCTGCTCACTCCCCGCACGCTAGTCCGGTGGAACGCGCCGCCAGTGGAAAAAACAGATTGTTACGCAAAAGGGGATCTATATCGGGTCAACCCGGTACAGAAGTAGTGGCCCGAGCGGCCTCTATATCGGGTCAACCCGGTACAGAAGTAGTGGCCCGAGCGGCCAGAGCATCCACGTCGGCGTGGCGAATCCGGGCCAAGCCCAAGCGGCTGGCCACGCTGATGAACCACCAGCCCAGGTCGAAATGGTGCCAGCGCCGGGCGAAGCGGGCCGATGTCGGGGCGGCGTGGTGGTTGTTGTGGTAGCCCTCGCCGCAGGTCAGCCAAGCCAGCCAGGTGACGTTGGTGGCGCTGTTGTCGAACGGGCGGCGCCCGAAAGTATGGGCCACCCCGTTCACCGAGCCTCCCAAGCCGATGTACCCCACGGTGTGGACCACGGCGGCCACCACGCCGGGAACCCAGCCCAGCCACCAAACCAAGACGGCGGTTCCCAAGACCAATCCGATGATCCCGCGGTTGAGCAGCAATCGGTCGGGCAGGGTGACGGGGATGTCCTTGGCGTAGCGCTCGGTGGTCTGGGGATCGCGGGCCGAGCGCCGGTAGAGGGCGGCATTGGTGAACTGCACCCGCAGCCAGCCCAGCCGGGCCGGGGAGTGGGGGTCTTCGGGGGCATCGGTGAACGCATGGTGCTTGCGGTGGACTGCGGCCCACTGGCGGGCGGAGATCCCGGTCGCCGCCCACAAGAACACTTTGAAGAAGCTGCGGAGCGCGGGATGCAGCTGCACTGCCTTATGGGCCAAGTCGCGGTGCAGGTACACGGTGGTGGCCAGATTGGCCAACTGGGTGAGGGCGAGTCCTACAACGATCGCGATCACTATCTGCACAGCTTGAGCTCCTGACGGGTCATGACTGGTGGGTCATGGCTGGCCGCCGACTCCGACGGCCACGGGTGTGACCCTAGAAGATAGGCGAGGGTTACATACCATACTGCCCGGCGCTGATGCCGTCGGAGGGGGGCAGGATGCTCCTGGAGCGCGAGAAGCCGGTGATGCCGGTGCCGCTGCCGCCGGAGTGGGGCAGGACAACGCAGACAGATAGCTTGTTCGGGGATGGGGGTGTTGTCGGAGTTCGAGTCGAAGCGGCTTTTGGCCAGCCACGGCGTTGTGGTGAGCCGAGACAGGCTGGCTCAGTCGGCGGACGAAGCGGTGGCTGCGGCGAAAGAGATCGGCGGCACGGTGGCCCTGAAGCTGTGCGGACCGTCGCTGGCCCACAAGAGCGAGCGGGGGCTGGTGCGGCTGGGCCTGGATGGATCCGATGCGGTGCGGTTCGCGGCGGAGGACCTGCTGGCCGCAGCCACCACCGACGACGGCGAGGTGGCCTTGCTGGTGTCGGAGATGGTGGCCGGGCATAGGGAGCTCATTGCCGGCGTCGTGCTCACTGAGCAATTTGGCGCCGCGCTCATGCTCGGCTTGGGCGGCGTGCTGGCCGAGGCAATCGGGGAGGCGGTATTCCGATTGCTTCCGGCAAGTCAGACCGATTGCGAGGACATGATCGATGACCTGGGGATTCCTGTCCTGCTGGGCCCGCTGCGGGGCGAGCCGGCAGTGGATCGGGATGCGCTGACCGCCACCCTTTTGGGCCTGGCCGAGGCGGCGGGCAGAGACAGCATCGAGGCCATTGATGTCAACCCCTTGGTCATTCGCGACGGCCAGCCGGTGGCGGTGGATGCCCTGGTTGTGGTGAGCAGCTGATGAGCCCCACCCCGTTCGATCTATTGTTCAATCCCCGAGGCATTGTGGTGGCCGGTGCTTCCACTCATCCGGGAAAGTTCGGCTTCGTCGCGCTTCACAACGTGTTGGCGGGCGGATTCGACGGGCCGGTGTTCGCCACCAATCCCGAGCAGCCGACCATCCTGGGGCTCGACACGTTGGCATCGGTCGAACAGGTGCCCGCGGGGGCAGCAGATTTGGTTCTGGTATGCACGCCCCCTCAGACCTGCGCCGACATCCTGCGGTCGGCAGCCAGCCGGGGCATCGGCGCGGCCTTTGTCGCTTCGGGCGGATTCCGGGAAGCCGGCGCCGACGGTGCCCGGGCCGAGAACGAGTTGGTCGATCTGGCCCGCTCGCTGGGCATGGCTGTGGCCGGGCCCAACGGGCAAGGGTTGATCTCAAGCCCGGCCAAGCTGGCCGCCCAGATCGTGGCGCCGATTCCACCCCCCGGTCCTGTCGCGGTGGCCAGCCAGTCGGGCAACATTGTGTCAGCGTTCATGAACTACGCCGCGCACAGCGGGGTGGGCATAAGCCGGGCGGTGAGCGCGGGCAACGCAGCCATGGTGGGAGTGGTCGATTACCTAGGCTGGTTTGCTGGCGATCCCCATACCAAGGCCATGGCCGCCTATGTCGAGGGAGTGGGCGACGGCCCGAGTTTCGCGGCCGCCATCCAGAAGGCGTCCGCGGCGAAGCCGGTAGTGCTGGTCAAGGGAGGGACCACTCCTCGGGGCGCGAAGGCCGCGGCCAGCCACACCGGGGCGCTGGCCACCGACGACCGGGTATTCGACGGCATGGTGCGCCAGAGCGGCGCAGTGCGGGCCGCCACCATCGAAGAGGCATTCGATGCCGTCGCCGCTTTCGCCACCCAGCCGCTGCCCTCTGGTCCTCGCACGGTCGTGCTGTCCAGCGCGGGAGGGTGGGGCGTCATTGCCGCTGACGCGGTATCGAAGTCCAGCCTGGAGCTGATCCCCCTTCCTGCCGATTTGGAGGCGGCCATCGATCGGCTGGTGCCGCCCCGCTGGAGCCGCCACAACCCCATCGATCTGGCCGGGGGCGAGAGCCGCGACACCATCCCGGAGGCCATCCACTTGGTAGCCGGGCATCCTGAAGTCGACGCAGTCGTCTATTTGGGAATGGGCATTCAGGCCAACACCGCCTCCCATCTGCGGTCAGGCCCGTACTTCCAATCAGCCGAGCTGGCCCGAATATGCGAGTACCACGAGCGCCAGGACAGCCGCTTTGCCACGGCAGCGGCCGAGGCTTCAGCCCACACCGGCAAACCCATCCTGGCCGCCACCGAGCTGGCCGTGACCCAGCCCGGCAACTCGGGGCCGGCTGCGATGGCGGCCGGATACCGCTATTGCTTCCCCTCCGCCGACCGAGCAGTGCGGTCTCTGCACCACCTGTGGTGGTATGCCCGGTGGCGCAAGCGCCACCTGTGAGCCAGAGCGTGAGCAGCGAGATGGCTGGCGGCACGCCCGATGGCCCCGGTGCGATTTGTGAGCCGGGACGTGAGCAGCGAGATGGCTGGCGGTGTCCCCGACAGCGCAAGCGCCACCTAGGATTACCGCAGTGCGTCGAATCCTGATGCCCCTTCTGCTGCTGGCGGTCGCCCTCGGGGCGCTTCTGGGCTCCAATTATCTGAGCGACCGGCTTCACGAGAATCTCGGCGAAGTGGCGGCTGACGACACCGTCCCGCCCGGAGTCGGCACGCCTCTCATATCCACCCTTCGCTTGCGGGAGCTGCTGACCCCGTCGCTGACCGAGCCCGACTTCTTCACCACCCTGGACGGGCTGATGGCCACCGCCCCCACGGCTGCCTGCCTCTCCGTCGCCCTTGACGACCGAGCACCCCCGTTCTACGAGAGCGGTGCCAACACCCAGATGATGCCCTCTGAAGCCCTGGTCTTGCTCACCTTGGCCACTGCCCACCAGGTGCTCGGCCCTGATCACTCGTTCACCACCTCGGTCCAGACCACCGTTCCGATGGAAGGGGGAGTGGTGAATGGCGACCTCTACTTGGTCGGTGGGGGCGACCCACTGCTGTTCACCGAGGGATTCCTGGTGACGCTGACCGAGCACCGGGACCGGCTTCACACTCCCATCGAAGACCTGGCGCAGATGCTGGTGGATGACGGTCTGACCCTGGTGACCGGTGCGGTGGTGGGGGACGCCACCCGATATGACGATCTCCGCTTCGTCCCGTCGTGGCCAGAGAGCATCGTCGACTCCGAGAAGATCGGCACCTTGCTGGCGCTGCAATTCGACGACGGCTGGGTGCAATTCCCCGTCCCCGAATCTGAGCAGGGAACCGACGAGGCTGACGGAGTAGGCGAGCAAGAAGAGCCGGACGTCTATCAGGCCGCAGAGGACCCGCCGTTCTACGCGGCCGCGCTGTTCGACGACATGCTCGAAGCCCGCGACGTGGTCATCCGCCGAAGCCCCCGCTCTGAAGCAGTGCCCGAGGACGAGGAGGTCTACGTGATGGCGTCGATCGAGTCGGCGCCGCTCTCGGATCTCTATCGTCAGATTCTGGCCAACGGGGACATCGAGACCACCGAACTTCTGCTCAAGGAGATCGGTCTGGCCGTGTCGGGCACCGGAAGCACCAGCGCCGGAATCCAAGCGGTGGAGGACACGCTCAACGACGCGGGAATCGACGCCGACCAGCTCCAGCTCCTCCAATTCGACGGCTCGGGACTCGATCCGGCCAATGTCGCGACCTGCCCGCTGTTCACCTCGATGCTGGACAACGCGGAATTCAGCCCGCTGTTCCACGAACTCCTACCGACCGCGGCTGAAGCCGGCCCGCTTGGGAACCGGTTTGCCGGTGTCCCAGATCCGGGACGGATCACGGCGTTCTCGGGCGGGACATCGAGCGTCACCGCAATGATGGGCTACATAGATATCGGTTTGGGCCAAGAAGTGACGTTTGCCTTCATTGCCAACCAGCCCGGTGCCGACGACAATCGGGCTATCCGAGACCTGGAAGAGCAGGTCGTGCGCCACCTAGCCACGTTGGCGGCAAAGCCGAGCCTCGACGACATCGGCCTCCAACCGATCCGAAGCGGCTGAGCGGGCTCGGACTGGACCGTGGTTCGATGGCTGTGACCGATACCAGCACGATGGCCATGTTTCCGCTGGGGATGGTGCTGATGCCCACGATGGTTGTGCCGATCCACGTGTTCGAGCCGCGCTACCGACTGATGACCAGGGACTGTTTGGACGGGACCCGCGAGTTCGGGGTGGTGCTCATCGAGCGGGGTAGCGAGGTAGGCGGCGGCGATATCCGCACCGACGCCGGGACCGTGGCCAAGATCATCGACGCCCAGGAGTTCCCCGATGGGCGATGGGGTCTGGTTGCCGGCAGTACGCGCCGAATTCGGGTTTCCCGTTGGCTGGAAGACGATCCGTATCCCCGGGCCGAGGTCCAGGACTGGCCCGATGCCGCCGACGGAGACGACGACGGGGAGGAGATTGCCGCCATGCTGCCTCCGGTGACTGCCATGTGGCGCCGGGTTCTGGCCTTGCAGTCCGAATTGGGAGCACCAGGACCTCCGGCCACCTTCGAGGTGTCCGACGACCCCGCGACCGCAATATGGCAGCTCGCTTCCCTGTCTCCCAGCGGACCGCTGGACCGACAGAAGCTCTTGACCGCGGAGAACCCGGCCCGCCGTTTGAGCCTGTTGGCTGAAATCCTCGCCGACGCCGAGAAAGTCATTCGAGCCCGAATCGAGATGGGGTAGTGGAAACCACCGGGATAGGCTGGTCGATTGCAGGAGGACGCCGTGCCCAACCGCTCAAAAGCTGCCCGAAAAGGGAATTCGCCTAACGAAGTGTTGTCCGAACTGAAGACACTGCTCATCGGCTATGGCCGACAAGAGATCGTTACGCCGCTCACCCAGTTGGGGAAAACACTGAAGCTCGGCATTCTCGGCGCGCTGAGCATCGGTGTGGGGCTGGTTTTCCTGGCCATTGCCGGATTGCGCTTGCTCCAGACCGAGGCTTCCGGGGTATTCGACGGAAACATGAGTGCCCTGCCCTATGTGGTGGTGCTCGTCGGCCTGCTCGCTGTGCTGGCGTTGCTGATGGCGGCCAGGACTCGCATATCGAGAGGAGGCCGCTCATGAGCGATATGGAGATGGAACGTGAGTCGATCGGCAGGGACGATATCCAGGCAAAGTTTGAAGACCTGAAACACAGCCTGGACCACACCGCAGAAGCGGCTCGCACCCCGATGCTGGCCGCGGGCATTGCGATAGTGGCGGTGCTGGTGGTTTTGGCCTTTCTACTGGGACGGCGGCGCGGTCGGGCTAGCCGGACCGTGGTCGAAGTCCGCCGGGTCTGATCGGATGGGGATGATTCCTGACCCGCTGGGATACTTGCGCCGGCAAGCCATCAGGCGCGGGGTGATAGGCGGAAGCCGAGCATGGCTCCTCCTGGGCGGAGTGGCCTGGGGATTCCGCCTGTTGACCCGGGTGGCCGGCACCCGCCGCCTGCGAGCAGTCCTGACTGAGGAGCTGCGCCCCGGCGAGAGCCTGCTCATCACCCATCTTCCCGACGAATCCCGGTGAGCCGGACGCTGCAAGACGGCGAATTGGTCCTGCTCACCGACCGAAAGGGCCGCCGATATCTGGTGACGCTGGTCGAGGGCCGTGAATTCCACACCCACGCGGGTTCGGTGGCCCATGATGCGTTGATCGGCGGCACCGAGGGAATGCTGGTGCGCACATCCCGCAACGCCGAGTTGACCATTTGGCGTCCCACCCTCCACGACTACGTGCTGAAGATGCCCCGGGGAGCGCAGGTGGTGTACCCCAAAGACAGTGCGGCCATCTTGATGCTGGCCGACGTGTTCCCCGGTGCTCGGGTGCTGGAGTCGGGTGTGGGGTCGGGGGCTCTATCGATAAGCCTGTTGAGGGCCGGAGCGACGGTGCTGGGCTATGAGATCAGAGAGGACTTTGCCCAGCAGGCGGTAGAGAATGTGACGGGCTTTCTGGGATCAGAGGTCGCCGAGCGCTTCCAGGTGGAGATCAGAGACTGCTACCTGGGGATTGACGCCAAGGGGCTGGACCGGGTGGTGTTGGATTTGCCCGAACCCTGGCAAGTTGTGCCCCACGCAGCCGCCTCGCTGCATCCCGGCGGCATCCTGGCGGCCTACACCCCGAGCATCGTGCAGGCCGGGCAACTGCGAGAAGCTTGCGAGGCCGGACCCTGGGCGGCGGCGTCCACGGTGGAGATACTGCACCGCGGCTGGCACATTAAAGGAGACGCGATCAGACCCGAGCACCGAATGGTGGGCCACACCGGGTTCGTGACTGCTGTCAGAAGGCTGGCCGATTAGAGAGTTGAGGGGAGGCTCAGACCTCGATGAAGATGCACTCTCCAGGGCATTCCTCGGCCGATTCGATGGTGGCCTCTTCCTGCCCCTCGGGCACGATAGCCAGCCCCTCGACCCCGCCCGGTTCGCTGAAGACCGTGTCACCCTCTTTGACATAGGCCAAACCGTCGTCGAGCAGCGTGAAGACATCGGGGGCGATCTCCTCGCAGAGACCGTCACCGGTGCAGAGATCCTGATCGATCCAGACCTTCATTTGCATCGGTGCAGTAGCCCTTTCGTGACAAATGGCGAACGCTGGGCATGGTAGACGCTGGGAACTCCTTCAGTGTAACCGACCGAGGGTCGATCTCTGCTATAGAGCGGAAATTCCTCAGAGGGAGTTACAGTCAGTTCGCATTCATGCATCGGCAACTTTGTAGAAGGCGTATAGAGTCGGGTAGGTATGGCAGACGCGAACGCAGCGGCGGACGAGGAGAGGCCAGAGGAGGAGAACCCTCCGGCCGAGCAGGTGGCAGCGCTGGAGAAAGAGCTGGCCGTGCTCCGCCAACGGCTTCAAGATGCTCCCAAACGCGTTCGCACTTTGGAAGAGCGGCTGCTGGAAACCAAAGGACAACTGGCCAAGGCCGTGTCCCAGAACGAGAAGCTCACCTATACCCTGCGGGAGGCCCGCGAGCACATCTCCGCGCTGCGCGACGAGGTGGACAAGCTCACCCAGCCGCCGTCGGCGTACGGAACGTTTTTGGACCTCAACGACGACGGCACGGTCGACGTGTTCTCCGGGGGACGCAAGATGCGGGTCGCGCTGCACCCGGAGATCGCGGTCGACGAGCTGCGTCGAGGCCAAGAGGTGGTCCTGAACGAATCGCTGAACGTGGTGTTGTCCCGGGTGGGCGATGGCACCGGCGAGGTGGTGACCGTCAAAGAGGTGCTGAGCTGCGGGCGACGGGCGATCATTGTCGGGCGGGCCGACGAGGAGCGGGTAGTGGAGCTGGCCACGGAGCTGATCGACCAGCCGCTGAACAGCGGAGACACCGCGCTGATGGACTCCCGTTCAGGGCTGCTCGTCGAACGCCTGCCTCGACCCGAAGTGGAAGATCTGGTGCTGGAAGAAGTGCCCGACGTCACCTACGAGCAGGTCGGAGGACTAGACGAGCAGATCGAGCAGATCACCGACGCAGTGGAACTGCCCTTCATGCACCAGGAATTGTTCGCTGAGTACCAGCTTCCTGCTCCGAAAGGCATCCTCCTGTACGGCCCACCCGGCTGCGGCAAGACCCTGATCGCCAAGGCAGTGGCCAACTCCTTGGCCGGCAAGGTTGCCCAGATCAACTCCGATCGGGAGGCCCGCTCCTACTTCTTCAACATCAAGGGCCCCGAGCTCTTGAACAAGTACGTCGGCGAAACCGAGCGCCAGATCCGGCTGGTGTTCCAGCGGGCTCGGGAGAAGTCGGCCGAGGGTTGGCCGGTCATCGTGTTCTTCGATGAGATGGAGTCGCTGTTCCGCACCCGGGGCACCGGCATCAGCTCCGACATGGAGTCCACCGTGGTCCCCCAGCTCCTCGCCGAGATCGACGGGGTGGAGGCGCTGCGCAACGTGATTGTGATCGGCGCCTCCAACCGGGAGGACCTCATCGATCCCGCCATCCTGAGACCTGGGCGACTGGATGTGAAGATCAAGATCCAGCGTCCCGATGCCGACGCCGCCGGCGCCATCTTCGCCCGCTATCTCACTACGGAGGTGCCCATCGCCGCCGAGATGGTGGAAGGGCTGGGCGGAGGAGACCCGGACAAGGCGATCCAGGCCATGGTCGAGCAGACCGTGGTCGAGATGTTCTTGGAGGAGGAGCGCAACCAGTTCTTGGAAGTGACCTACCAGAACGGTGACAAAGAGATCATGCACTTCAAGGACTTCGCCTCCGGTGCCATGATCGAGAACGTGGTGCGGCGGGCTAAGAAGCTGGCCATCAAGCGCTCCATTGCCGGAGGCGCACCGGGCATCCACATCAATGACCTCTTGGAGTCGGTGTACCAGGAATACCGAGAGCACGAGGACCTGCCCAATACCACGAACCCTGACGACTGGGCGAAAATATCGGGCAAGAAGGGGGAGCGGATCGTGTTCGTCCGCACGCTTTTGTCCAGCGAGGAGACAAACCAGGGCGGGCGCTCCATCGAAGGCGTCGGCCCCGGCCAGTACCTCTGATTTCGATAACAACCGGGCTTCCCGCTCACGTCGGGTAGCGTGCCAAGCATGGCCGTTCCCAAGATCTGCGGTATTGAGACCGAGTTCGGGATCGCGCACACCGGCACCGAGGATTCCAACCCGATCACCGCATCATCTCTGCTCATAAACTCCTACCTGTCGGAAGTGGAGCGCACCGGTGAGGGAGGGCCGGCATCCGGAGTTTCCTGGGACTTCGAGGACGAGATGCCCGGCAACGACATCCGGGGCATAGCCCCCCTGGGATCGCTGGCCCCCGAGATCGAGACCCACCTGGTGAACGCCGTGCTCACCAACGGCGCCCGCTACTACGTGGACCACGCCCATCCCGAGCTGTCCACCCCCGAGTGCAGCAACGCCCTGGATGTAACCCGCTACGACAAGGCGGGCGAGCTGATTCTGATGCGCTCCATGGAGTCGGCCGCCCGGGTTCTGCCCCGTGGCCAAGAGCTGGTGGTGTACAAGAACAACTCCGACGGCAAGGGCAACAGCTACGGCTGCCACGAGAACTACCTCATGGCCCGCACCACCCCCTTCTCCCAGATCGTGGTCCATGCCACCGCTCACCTGGTGACCCGCCAAATCTTCACCGGCTCGGGCAAAGTGGGCTCGGAGGCTCCTGGCCTCACCACCGCGGAGGTGCCGTTTCAGATTACCCAGCGAGCGGACTTCTTCGAGGAGGAGGTGGGCCTGGAGACCACGCTCAAACGGCCAATCATCAACACCCGGGACGAGCCTCACGCCGATGCCCGGCTTTACCGCCGGCTGCACGTCATCACCGGAGACGCCAACATGTCGGAGGTGGCCACCTTCCTCAAGGTGGGGACCACCGCCATCGTCTTGGCCATGGTGGAGGACAACGTCTTGCCCCGGGAGTTCCGCTTCCGGACACCGGTGCCGGCCATGCGGCAGGTGTCCTACGATTTGAGCCTGGCCAAGACGCTGGAGTTGGCCGACGGCACCACCGCCACCCCGCTGGAGATCCAGTGGGATCTGTTGGACCAGGCTCGCAAATACGCCGACAGCCACGGGCTCGACGCAGTGGGCGGCCCGGTGGGCGACATGGTGATCGACCGATGGGAGCAGGTCTTGGCTGGCTTGGAGGCCGACCCCATGACCTTGGCCCGCCAACTCGACTGGGTGGCCAAATACCAGCTGATACGGGGATTGTCCCAGCGCCATGACCTTCGGCCCGATGACGCCCGCCTGGCCGCGCTCGACCTCCAATACCACGACTTGAGGCCCGAACGCTCGGTGGCTGCCCGGGTGGGTTTGGAGGCCCTAGTGCCTGCGGGAGACGCCCGAGCAGCTATTTCCGAGCCACCGCCAGACACCCGGGCCTACTTCCGAGGCCAATGCCTCAAGCGGTGGGCATCCAGCATCGTGGCCGCCAACTGGGACTCGATCGTGTTCGACGTCGGCGACGAGCCGCTCCGGCGAGTACCCATGATGGAACCCGCCAGGGGCACGGCCGAACATGTCCACGACCTTCTGGCCGACTGCGACACTGCCGCCGATCTGCTGAGGCGTTTGGCGGATCCGAGTTCGCGCTGAGCCGTACCGACAATTTGTCTCCATGTCGAGTTGTCCTCGCTTCGGGGAGAGTGCGATATCGTGATCGGCACGCACCCAGGCATGAGGGGAAGAGATGGCGGAGAGAGAACAAATCAAGAAACCCGCACCCCAACGAGAGCAGTCTGATGTCGAAGATGCTCCGGCGGTCTCGGGGCAGGGCGAGGAGCTGAAGGCAGAACTCGACGAGCTGTTAGACGAGATCGACGAGGTGCTGGAGTCCAATGCCGAGGACTTTGTGAAGTCCTATATCCAAAAGGGCGGCCAGTAGCGGTAGTCTGCCAACTGTGACGCTGCCCCTCTTTGCAGCCGGGGGCGACCCGGGCCCCAATTTCGCGGCGTTGCTGCGCTCTGCCGGACTTTCGCCGCCGACGCCCGACACCCCGGCTACCGACATGGCCATAACCCACGCCACCACGGTGGTCGCCATTCGCTGTCAGCAGGGAGTGGTAATGGCAGGAGACCGTCGGGCCACCGCTGGACATCTCATTAGCCATCGGACCATCGAGAAGGTGTTTCCCGCCGACCGCTATTCCGGGGTAGCTATCGCTGGGGCTGCCGGGCCGGCCATGGAAATGGTGGGGCTGTTCCAATTGCAGCTCGAGCACTACGAGAAAGTGGAGGGCAAGGCTCTCAGCCTGGACGGCAAGGCCAACCAGCTAGGCATGATGGTTCGAAACAACCTGCCCGCGGCTATGCAGGGGTTTGCGGTGGTCCCGTTGTTCGCCGGCTATGACCGATCCCGCGAGATCGGTCGGCTGTTCCAATACGACGTGACCGGAGGTCGCTACGAGGAGCGGGAGTATGCGGTGGGAGGTTCGGGGAGCCTTCATGCGGGAACGGTCATCAAGCTGGGATACCGACCCGATGCCGATGCCGATGAGATGATCGATTTGGCGGTGTCGGCCCTGTTCCGCACGGCTGAGGAGGACTCCGCCACCGGGGGCCCCGATCTGGTGCGGGGCATCTTCCCAGTGGTGGCGGTCATCGGTGCCCAAGGTTTCGAACGAGTGGACGATTCCGAGGTGGAAACCCGGTTCCGCGATCTGTTGGACAGCTTGGAGACCAGAAGGGGTGATTCTCGATGACCATGCCCTTCTACGTTGCCCCCGAGCAACTGATGAAGGATCGGGCCGATTTCGCCCGCAAGGGAATCGCCCGAGGCCGGGCTCTGACTGCGCTCAGCATCAGCGACGGCATCGTGATCTGCGCGGAGAACCAGTCCAACACCCTGCGCAAGGTGAGCGAGATCTACGACCGCATCGCGTTCGCCGGCGTCGGCCGCTACAACGAGTTCGATCAGCTCCGCATCGCCGGCGTGCGCCACGCCGACCTCAAGGGATACACCTATAGCCGCGAGGACGTGGACGCCCGAAGTCTGGCCAATCAATACGCCCAGGTGCTGGGCCAGACCTTCACCCACGAGATGAAGCCGATGGAGGTGGAGATCTTGGTGGCTGAAGTGGGGTCAGAGCCCGGTGGAGATCAGATGTTCCACGTGCTCTACGACGGCACCGTCAACGATGAATCCGGCTACACCGTGTTGGGGGGAGAGGCTGACTCCATTGCTGAGCGGCTGGGTCAGACCTACGACGGCGATTGGGCAGTGGGTGATGCGGTAAAGGCTTCTTCGGCCGCGCTGAGCGGTCAGGAGCGAACCTTCGAAGCTGACGACCTCGAGGTGGCCATTCTGGTGCGGGAAACCGGCCGGAGGGCGTTTCAGAGGATCGAGGGCGACGAGTTGGCCAGGCTATTGGACTGATGGAACGGCGCATCTTCGGGATAGAAAATGAATACGGCGTGACCTGCGCGCTTCGGGGCCATCGCCGGCTCAGCCCCGATGAGGTGGCCCGCTACTTGTTCCGCCGGGTGGTGTCCTGGGGCCGCAGCAGCAACGTGTTCTTGGTCAACGGCGCCCGGCTGTACCTCGACGTGGGCTCCCACCCCGAGTACGCCACGCCGGAGTGCGATTCGCTATACGACCTGGTAGCCCACGACAAGGCCGGCGAGCGGATCCTGGAAACGCTCATCGAGAGCGCGGAGCTGCGGCTGCGGGAGGAGGGCATCCAGGGCGACATCTACTTGTTCAAGAACAACACCGATTCAGCCGGCAACAGCTATGGCTGCCACGAGAACTACCTCACGAGCAGACGCGACGATTTCACCGAGTACGCCGAGGTGCTGATCCCCTTCTTGGTCAGCCGCCAGATTTACGCTGGGGCGGGCAAGGTGCTCCAGACCGCCCGGGGTGCCGCCTACTGCATCAGCCAGCGGGCCGAGCACATCTGGGAAGGGGTTTCGAGCGCGACCACCCGTTCCCGCCCGATTATCAACACCCGGGATGAGCCCCACGCCGACGCCGAGCGCTATCGGCGGCTTCATGTCATCGTGGGCGACTCCAATATGAGCGAGTACGCCACGTTCCTGAAGACGGGGGCCACCAGCATTCTGCTGCGAATGCTGGAAGATCCGTCGGTGGTGCTGCGGGACATGACGCTGGACAATCCCATTCGGGCCATTCGGGAGATCAGCCATGACCAAACCTGCACTCGCCGCATCCGCTTGGCCAGCGGCCGCGAGGTCAGCGCCCTGGAAATCCAGTCCGAATACCTCGACCGCGCCCTCAATTACGCCGACAGCCGCGACCTGGACCCCCAAGAGAAGCAGGCCCTGCAAATGTGGGAGCACTGTCTGACCCAGATAGCCGAGGATCCCCTCAACCTGAGCCGGGAATGCGACTGGGTGATGAAGCACCATCTCATCGAGGCCTACCGGGAACGCCACGGCCTGGCCCTCGGCGATTCCCGGGTAGCTCTGCTGGACCTGCAATACCACGATGTGAATCGGTCGCGCAGCCTCTTCTACCGGATGCAGAACCGAGGTATGACCGAGCGGATGTGCGTGGACGCCGAGATCAACCATGCTGTCGAGAATCCTCCGGCCACCACCCGGGCCCGACTCCGGGGTGAGTTCATCCGGCGGGCCAAAGAGCGCAAGCGGGACTACACCGTGGACTGGGTGCACTTGAAGCTGAACGACCAGGCCCAGCGGACCGTTCTGTGCAAGGACCCGTTCCGCGCCCACGACGAGCGGGTCGAGAAGCTGATCGAATCCCTGTGATGGCCAGGCGAAAGCCGGAACAGGAGGCAGGCCCGAAGACGGAGGCATCGCGCTGATGGGCGCGGGGAGCCACCGAAAGCCCGAGCAGGTCAGGCTGGAGCGCTTGCTCCGCCTCATTGCCGCGTTGATAGAGACGCCGCGCTTCTTGTCCATCGAGGAATTGCACCAGAGGGTGGGAATCGCCCGAGGAGTGGATTCGGCCGGCTATCCGGAGAACGGCTCGGCGGCCAAGCGGGCGTTCCACCGAGACATGAACCAATTGGCCGATGCCGGCATCCCGGTCATCTCTGGGCCGGTTCCGGGCCAGGAGCGGGAGACCTGGGGGTACCGCATCCGCAAGCAGGACTACTCCTTGCCGGAGATGGACTTCGAGGCCGACGAGCTGGCCGCCCTTCACCGGGCGGCCACCGCGGTCCGCTTCGACGGGGTCTCGGGATCGCAGGCGCTGTGGAAGCTGGGCGGCCGGGTAGGGGAGGGAACCGACGCCGAGCTGGCCGCGGTGCCCGTCCATCCCGCGCTGGCCGATCTCTTCCAGGCAGTGACCGAGCAGAGGGTGGCCGAGTTCGCCTACGGCGGGCAGTCCCGCTCCGTCGAGCCGTGGACTCTGGCCTTCGACCTGGGCCACTGGTATATGGTCGGCCACGACCAAGCACGGAACGACAAGCGCACGTTCCGGGTGGACCGGATCGAGTGCGACGTCACCTTGGGCAAGCCCGGCGGCTTCCAACAGCCGGAGGGCACCGCGGGCTGGGTCCCGCTCCAGCCGTGGACATTCGGAACCGGCCCGGCTGTGACCGCCCGGCTGAGGGTTGACTCCGGCCAGGCGGTTTGGGCTGCTCGCCGCCTTGGGCAAGAGCCCTCCGAGAAGGACTCCGACGGGTCAGCGGTGTTCGAGATGGTGGTTCGCAGCCCGGACGCCTTCCGATCCCTGGTTTTGGAGTTCTTGGAGCACGCCGAGGTACTCGGGCCCCCCGAGCTGCGCTCCGACATGGTGGCCTGGCTGGAAGGCATCGCCCGATGAGCCGGCTTAGCGCGGGGGATCGCCTGATTCGGATGCTGGAGCTGGTTCCCTGGGTGATGTCTCAGGGTGGGGCGGAGCTGAGCGAGGTGGCCCATCGGTTCGACTATCCCGAGCACGAGTTGCGGGAAGACCTAGTCAAGGTGCTGTTCGTGGTGGGCCTGCACCCCTTTACCCCGGATGAGCTGATATACGTCATGGGCTTGGACGAGGACGAAAACGGCGACTGGGTGGCGATCAGCAACGCCGACTACTTCTCCCGCCCGCTCCGGCTCACCCCCAGCCAAGCCCTCGGCTTGATCGGGGCCGGGGAGGCACTCCTGTCCGGCGCCGACCCCGATGGCCCGCTCAGCCGAGGGCTGGCCAAGCTGGCTGCCGCACTGGGGGTGAGTGTCGGCGAGGATCTAGCCGTAAGCCTGGGGGAATCGGCCGACGAGTGGGTTGAGCCGCTGTTGGCCGCGACCGCCGCCCGCCATCAAGTCCAGATCCGCTACTTCAGCTTTGGAAGAGGCCAGGAATCCGATCGTGTCATCCACCCCTACCGAGTGTTCTCAGAGATGGGCAACTGGTATGTGAAGGGGCACTGCCAGCAGGCGGGGGGAGTACGGGTATTCCGCATCGACCGGATCAGATCCCTGGAAGTCATGGACTCAGTCTTCGCCCCCCCTGACGAGACGGGCGCGCCCTCGGCCTTCCAAGCCCGGGACACTGATCCCCGAGTGGTGCTGCGGCTGGCACCCACAGCTTTGTGGGTGCTGGAGCGGTACCCGACCGAGGGACAAGTGCAACTGGACAGCGGGGTGATTGAGGCCACCCTGCCGGTAAGCGAGATCGGCCGGTTGGAGCGGCTGCTTCTCCAACTCGGCACTCAGGCCGAGCTGCGGCATACCGACCCGCCGGTGGCCGACGACCAGGCACAGCTCGCCGCTCAGCGGGTTCTGGCCCGATACGAATAGTGGGCTTTCACGTCATGAGCGACGAGTCCAAGCCCGCACCGGAAGAGGCGGATTCACCAAGCAGCGTCCCAGACTCCTCGGAGGAAACCGGAGGCGTCTCAGAGTCCAAGCCGAGCAAGTCCGGCCTGCGGGTCACTATTGAGTGGGTGGCCGTCTTGGCCGGAGCACTGGCCTTGGCCTTGATATTGCGGGCCGTGCTCTTTCAGGCGTATTACATCCGCTTCACTTCCATGGAGCCCACCCTGAGCAACGGCGACCGGGTGTTGGTGAACAAGCTGGGCTATGACCTCCATGACATCAACCGCGGCGACCTTGTGGTGTTCGAGCGGCCGCAGGCAGTGAGCGGCCGGCAGACCGATGACCTCATCAAGCGGGTCATCGCCCTCCCCGGCGAGGTCATCAAGTTCGTCGAAGGGGATGTGTACGTAGACGGCCGGCGTCTCCACGAGCCCTATCTGGAGTCATCCGGCATCACTGCGGGCAGAATGCCACCAAATTGCGCCCCTCTTGTGAATGAAGGCTGCCGGGTCGGGGCTGGCGAGGTGTTTGTCATGGGAGACAACCGGGCCAATTCCACCGACAGCCGGTCGTTCGGTCCGATCTCCGAGCATCTGATCGTGGGACACGCCTTCCTGCGCATCTGGCCCGTCACCGAGTTCGGCCGGCTGTAACCGGCTACAGCAGCCGAGGAGCCGCTCAGCCAATCGAGGTGGGGCTTGCGTGATCTATACGGGAGCTTGCAGTCGGGGTGGGGCTGGCGTGATCTGCACCGGGGCTAACAGTCGGGGTGGTCGTGGCCGTGGCCGTGGTCGTGGCCGTGGCCGTGGTCGTCGAAGACGTGGATAACCCCGCTGGAATGATCGTCGTGCTCGCCGTGGAACACGCAATCGTCTTCATCGCCGTGAGCCATGCGGAGACCAAAGGCCTCTTGCAGGTTCTTGTTGGTCAGAACCTCGCCGGGCGTGCCCGACGCGATTATTCGGTTGGCCAGGAGAATCACTTGGTCGCAGAGTTCAGCCTCGTCCATATGATGGGTGGAGATAACCACGATTCGGCCCCGTCTGCGCTCCTCGTCAATGATGCGAAGGATCGTCTCCTGGCTGGGCATGTCCAAGCCGGTAATGGGTTCGTCCATCAAGAGCACATCGGCATCGTGGGCCAAGGCCTGGGCAACCATGACCCGCTGGCGTTGGCCTCCGGAGAGCTCACCGAACTGACGACTCCCCAAGTCCGACACCTCAAGGCGTTCGGCTGCGTCCTCAATGATAATCCGGTCTGTTGGACTAAAGCGCTTGATCAAACCTCGATCCCGGAAGCGGGACATTCTCAGAACGTTGGAAACGGTCAGCGGCATCCACGCCCGTTGTCCGTGCTGTTGCGCGACCAAAGCCACCGTTTTCTTGGACGGATCTGGGCTGATATCCCCCCCCGAAGGTTGGGCCAGACCACACATCAAGCGCAGCAAGGTGGTCTTGCCCGAGCCGTTGGCTCCGACCAAAGCGGTGGAAGTTCCGTGCTCGAACCGGCAGGTGACGCCAGCGAGGGCAATGTGGCCGTTGCCATACTTGGCAGTGACGTTGGCGAAGTCAACCGGGTCCTTGTTCTGAGTAGTCAGAGCCTTGGTGAATGCGGCTTGCTCACTCATTGCTGATCAGGGTACCAGCTTGCCAACGCGTCCCTCATGCGATCGACGTGGTCGCTGTATACCGCGTCGACACCCATGTCCAGCAGCTCGTTGAGCACCCGGGGCTGCTGGGCATCCCACCCGAAGCACAGGATCCCGAACCGGTGGAACAGGGTAACCAGGCCGCCAGTCCAGTCGGTTTGGTGGAGGTTCACCGAGTCGATGCCGGCCTCGGCCAAAACGGCGGCCCGCCGCTCGGGGCCGTGGTCCATGCGGCTCAGCCGGGTGGAGTTGCACAAGCGGACATCGGGCCACCGATCCCGCAGCCCGACCAGGGTTCCCACATCGGGGTGGCACAACCACAGCCGTTCGCGGAGGGGGCGCCCGGTGCTAGCCGCGGCCCCGTCCACAGCGGCCATCACTGCGGGCGCGGCTTCGGGATCCTTGAGGTCGAGCGACAGCTCGAAATCGGCGCCGCAGGCGTCGTAGAGCTCGGCCAGGGTGGGAATGTGGTCGGGCAGCTCGTCGCGGCGGCAGTCAGAGATGGGGCGCCGCCGTCTCAGCCGACCCGAGCGCACCCACCCGTCGTGGTCCAGCACCGCGTGGGTGTCGGCAGTCACCCACACGTCGCTCTCCAGGCCCGTAGCCTCCATCTCCAGCGCCAAGGAGAACGCCGCCAGCGTGTTCTCCCGCTCTTGGGCTCGGGCCCCCCGATGGGCAAACCCGATCGGGGGAATCTGAAGGGGGGAGATCCGGGGAGCCATCGGTTCATCTTGCGCTGCTGACAAGAGATCGAACAACCCCACCGGGCAATGGGAGCGGTAGCCTCGGAGCGTGGGAAACCTCGGATGGGCCGAAGTCGCGGTGATCGTGGTGGTGGCCCTGATGGTTCTGGGGCCGGACAAGCTGCCGGGAGCGGCCCGCCAGATCGGCAATGTCATCCGCCAGATCCGCCGGATCTCCACCGGATTTCAGCAGGAGCTGCAAAACGCCCTGGACGAGCCCATCGAGGCTGAGGCTCGGCGTCGAGGAGAACTGGCCGTGGAACAGGGCAAACCGGCAGCCGAACCGGCAGCCGAACCGCCGCCCAGCAGCCAGTGAGCGATTCCACCGCGGGCCGCTCCCGGTCCGACGACGGCACCATGCCCCTGATGGGGCATTTGGCCGAGCTGCGAGTGCGGCTCATCAAATGCGTCTTGGCCGTGGTGGCCGGCGCGGTGGTTTGCTGGGTGTTCTACCCCCAGATACTGGATTGGCTGGTCCAGCCCTACTGCGATGTGATCCCAGAAGAGGCGGTGACTGAAGAGGCGGCGAGACAGAACCTGTTCGGAGGATGCGAGCTGCTGGTGCTGGACCCGCTGGAGCCGTTCTCGGTGCGGCTGACCGTGGCGGGCTACGGAGGGTTGACCCTGGCGATTCCGGTGGTGCTCTGGCAGGTGTGGAGGTTCGTTCAGCCCGGCCTCTACCCCCGAGAACGACGACACGCGGCCGCGTTCACGGTGGCCGGCGCCCTGCTGTTCGCGCTGGGGGCCGGCCTGGCCTATTGGAGCATCCCCCGGGCGCTGAACTTCTTGGCCTCAATCGGGGGCGAGGACTTGGTGACCGGGTTCTCCCCAGCCAAGTACCTGTCGTTCGTGGTCAAGATGATGGCCGCATTCGGCCTGGGCTTTGAGTTCCCCATTCTGCTGGTGTTCTTGCAGCTCGCCGGGATCATCCACTACCGCCAGCTGATTCGGGGACGGCGCTTCGCCATTGTCGGCATCGTGGCCCTGGTAGCGGTGATCACCCCCAGCGGGGATCCATTCACGCTCATGGTGCTATCGGTGCCCATGTACTTGTTCTACGAGGCGGCCATCGGCATCGGATGGTTGCGAGCCCGCCGAGAACGCCGTCGAGACGTTGAAGTAGAAGAGGCCCCAGAGGAAGCCGATGCCGATTCAACGAGGTGAGAATTGGGGGATGCCTGGAGGCCTGGGGCCGGGTGGCGTGCTGGTCCGCAACGACGCCGAGGCCCGGGCCCTGATCGAAGAAGCCCGACGGGCCAACCGGCCGCTGCCCGAGCTGGGCTTGCTGGGAGGCGATCTGTGCCGCACTCTCGGCGGCAGGGGCGACCCCGACGCCATTCGCTCGCCGGAAGCGTGGCGGTTTGCGGTGGATATCGGCGCCGTGCTGCTGGACGGCCGGCTGTACTGGTTCAGCGCCCACCTGGCGGCCCGACGGAGAGGGTGGGCCGGGGAGGCGCTGGTGGCCATGAACGCCGCATGGCGGGGAAGCTGGAATCTGGGTCCCAAGGCCCACCCCGGCGATGGGCTGCTGGATGTCTCCCACGGCCGGCTGTCGGCCGGAGACCGGCTGCGAGCCCGGCGCCGGGTCGGCACCGGGGACCATTTGCCCCACCCCAATATCCGCTATCACCGCACTGGCGCCTTCCAGACGGTGCTCGAGCTGCCGCTGATGGTGGAGTTGGACGGACAGCCGGTTCAGCGGGCCGCCAATCTGTCGATTCGAGTGGAGCCGGCCGCCCTCACTGTCGTGGTGTGAAGCGCTGGTATCGCCGGGCTCGAAGAACCACGACGGTCGTCAATGCGACCACTAGCATTCCCCCCGTGACTTCCGATCTGGCCAAGCAGCAGATGGCCGCGGAGGTCGAAGCACGAGCGGCTCACCTGATCGATGTCTCCCACCAGATCCACGAGGTTCCCGAGCTCTGCTTTGAGGAGTACACCGCCCACGATCTGCTCTGCACAGTCTTGGAGGGCGAAGGGCTCGAAGTGGAGCGTTCGGCATTTGACCTGGACACGGCGTTCATTGCCCGAGCCGGCCGAGCTGGTCCCCATGTTGCGGTGATCTGCGAATACGACGCTTTGCCCGAGATCGGGCATGCCTGCGGCCACAATGTGATCGCGTCCGCAGGCCTGGGCGCGGGCTTGGCCGCGGCTGCGCTGGCCGAGGAACTGGGGGGGCGCATCAGCATTATCGGCACTCCTGCGGAGGAGGGCGGCGGCGGCAAGTGCTATCTGCTGGACCGGGGCGCCTTCGACGGCATCAGAGCAGCCATGATGGTTCACCCCGCCAACCACGAGCTCATGCGAATGAATACCATTGCGGTGGAGCAGCTTGAAGTGGCCTACACCGGAAAGCCAGCCCACGCATCAGCCTCGCCTCACCGGGGAAGAAATGCCCTCGACGGCGCGGTGTTGGGGTATATGAATGTGGCTGCGCTGCGCCAGCACATTCGGCCCGATGAGCGCATCCACGGGATATTCACCCGGGCCGGGGACAAGCCCAACATCGTTCCTCATGATGCCGCTGCGGAATGGTACGTCCGCTCTCCGAGGCTCGACGGCCTAGCGGAGCTGAGAGAGCGGGTGGTGGCTTGCCTCGAAGCTGGTGCGGCGGCTGCCGGAGTCGACATTGAATGTCGCCGCCAGGCCCCGATCTACGCCAACTTGATCGACAACCAGGTTTTGCTGGACTTCTATATTCGCAACGCGGCCGAGACAGGGCGGGTTATCCACGAGCCCGAGTCCGCAGCAGCAGTTGTGGGCAGCACCGACATGGGAAACGTCAGCCACGTTGTGCCGTCAATCCATCCCATGATCAAGATCGCCCCCGAGCACGTGCCCATCCACACCCCGGAATTCGCCCACTATGCGCAGTCGCCGGAGGGCGACCAGGCGGTGCTCGACGGGGCGAAGATGATGGCCATGACAGTCGCCGATCTGTGGTTGAACCCCGATGCCCTCGACCGGGCCTTTGATGAACTGGCCCTCAGCCGGCAATGACCCAATACGTCGCTGAACAGTTCACCAGTGAAGAGGCGGACATCCTCCGCCGGTACTTCACGAACCTCGACCAGCCGGTGTTCGCTCTGGTGAACCTGCCGGAGGTAGTCAAGGGAGCGCTGTTCGCCCGCTACAGCCGGTCGGCCAAATCACTGCGAAGGCTGTTTCTGGATGAGTTTGTCGGTGAGTTGGACATCAGCGGCGATATGACCATCGATGCCACCGTCGGCCTTAGACGGGCCGAGGAGCTGTACGATCGAGTGTTCTTCGAATACGGGGACGACTCGGTGGCCCAGCTGGGCGGCGTGCACTTGGCCTGCGAGCAGGCCTCCAACATCTTGACGAAGGTGCTGGAATGGGGTCGCCTGATGTCGTATTTGGAGCAGTCCACCCGATACATCGACTACCTGGCCCGGATCGGGGGGCGCTATCGCTACTACCGCGACCCCCAAGTGGGGGAGTCGCCCCTGTCGGGACGTTACGTAAGCGATATGGACCGGATGTTCGAGTCCTATGGCCAGCTATTGCCGACCATGACCGATTTCTACCGCCAGCACACCCCCAAGGACTCCAGCTCCTCTGACTTCGCCTACCGCCAGGCAGTTCGAGCCAAAGCACTCGATGCGGCTCGGGGGATGCTGCCGGCGGCGACCGTGTCAAACGTGGGCATCTACGGCACCGGCCAGTCGTACGAGCTGCTCCTGCTGCGGATGCGAGCCCACGATCTCCCCGAGGTCCAGGCGTACGCCGATCTGATGCTGGCCGAGCTGCGCAAGGTGATCCCCTCATTCCTGAAGCGAGTGGACCTGGAAGATCGAGGCGTGGAGTGGAGCCGCTATCTGGGCGACGTCCGGGAGTCTGTGGAGAGCGTGGCCGAGCGCTTGGTGTCCCCCGATCTGCCCGCCGATGATGTCCCAGCGGTTCACCTGGTGGACTTCGACCCAGAAGCCGAGGTCAAGATGGTGGCCTCCATGCTTTATCCCTACACCCATCTGCCCGAGGAACAGCTGGAGCGTGAGGTGAGGGCCATGGGCGCCGAAGACCGGATGTCGGTGGTGCGGGCCTACGCGGGGACGAGGGTCAACCGCCGCCACAAGCCGGGGCGAGCCTTGGAACGGCCCTTCTACCGGTTCGACATCCTGTCCGACTACGGTGCCTTCCGAGATCTCCAGCGCCATCGAATGCTCACCTTGGAGTGGCAGAAGCTCACTCCTCAACACGGGTTCACCCGCCCTGAGGCGGTAGACGTTGCGGGCTGCGCCCCAATGTTCAACAAGGTCATGGAGCGATCAGAGGCTCTCTACCACCTCATGAATCGAGACTTTCCCGAGCAGGCCTCCTATGCGGTGTGCTTTGCCTACAAGGTGCGATTCTCGATGAGTTTGAACGCCCGATCGGCCATGCATCTCATCGAGCTGCGCACCACCCCCCAGGGCCACTCCGCGTATCGGAGGGTCGGACAAGAGATGTGGCGGCTCATCCGAGATGAGGCCGGTCACGCGGCAGTCGCAGAGATGATGAAGTTTGTCGACCTCAGCGAGGAGCCCCCTTTAGGCCGCTTGGACGCTGAACGCCGAGCCGAACAGCGACGCCAAGTCGAAGAGCGGGCGTGAACCCTCACAACATTGATCGGCAAAGAGCACACATCGCGGGGCAAGGGTGTCTATGATCCGCGCTGATCGCAATACCTGAGAAAGGGACCAGGGGAGAATGACTAACCCTGACGAGCACGAGGAAATCCCGGCAGAAGATTTCGGCGACGGCGACATCGCGGACGACCTGGACGAAGTCTTCGAGGACGACCTCGAAGACGACCTGGATGACGACCTCGAAGACGACCTCGAAGAGGAGGAGGCCGAGGAGGAGGCCGACAACGGGTCGACCCGCGGCTCGGCTATGTCTGACGACGAGGACGGCGACACCGAGGACATCGACCCCGACAATGTGGAAGCCGATCTCGACACCATCTTGAAGGATCGTCTGGCCGCGGGTGACGACGAGGACGAGGACGAAGACACCCCCGACCCTGTGCCGGAGGCCGCGGGCCAAGTAGCACCCAAGCGGGACAACGAGTGGACGTGCGAGGGGTGTTTTCTGATCGTCAGCTCCAGCCAGTTCGGGCCCCGCAACAATCCCCGGTGCCCGTCGGGAGAAGAACCCTGCCCATCGCTGGCCCGGTTGTGAACTCCTCCGTCAGCCCCGATTCGCACCGGGAGTCGCTGGACCGGATGCTCGATGCGCTGGTGTTCGCGCCTTTGGGGCTCCTTTTGCAGTCGGACAAGCCGAGCGCAGATCTGGCGGTTCAAGGCCGTCGACAACTGGAAGCAGCCCGGCTGCTGGGGCGCATGGCCTTGGGCCACTCCTCTGTTCCGACTGATGCCCGCGCCGACCCTCCCGACCCTCAGCCTGGTTGAACAATGAGTGAGCGGCCAAAAGACGGCGCAGCCCGTCCAGCGCGTCCCGACGAGACCGGTGCTATAGCTGAACTAGCTCGGGAAGCCCGTCGCGAAGCCCTGGAATACCGGGGCGGAGAACGATGGATGGCCACCAAGGCCGCTCCTGAGCCGCTCGAAGACCATCTGGCAGGGCTGATTGCAGATCCTGAGGCGGTATTGGTGGCGGGCATCTGGGACGACACGGTGGTGGGGTACGGATGGGCTCGGCGAATTGTCCGCCTGGACGGATCGCCGATTGCTCGGATCGAAGAGTTGTTTGTCACCCAAGAAGGCCGTTCGGTAGGAGTGGGGGAGTCCCTGTTCGACAGGCTGAAGCAGTGGGCCCAAGAGCAGGAGTTGGTGGCGATCGACGCATTCGTCTTGCCGGGCCACCGCGAGGCCAAGAACTTCTTTGAGACGTTCAAAATGACCGCCCACGCATTGATCGTCCATACCCAGCTAGACCAAAACCAGGAGTCATGAGCGGGCCGGAGTTATGTGTGGGGGCCGTGGTGGTGACCGGCGGATTCATTCTGCTCATCCGACGAGGCACTCCGCCGGGGGAGGGACTGTGGTCGGTGCCCGGTGGCCGGGTGCAACGGGGAGAGAGTTTGGCCGATGCTGCCCGCCGGGAGCTGTTAGAGGAAACCGGGCTGGAGGGGGAGGTGGGCGAGGCTGTGGGCTGGACCGAGCTCATCGGCCGCCGACGCCACTATGTGGTAGTGGACTTCTGGGTCACGGTGGCGCCCGGTGCGACGCCGACGGCTGGAACCGATGCAACCGACGCGGCATGGGTGGCCTTTGACGAATTGGAGGAGTGGGACTTGGTCGACGGCCTGCTTGATTTCTTAGCCGACCACCGGGTTATCTCCCGCTAGCGGCGCCATTTCCGACCACCGGGTTATCTCCCGCTAGCGGCCTGAGCACCGGCACCTCGGCGGCTGCGTCTCGGGGGCGGGGTGGGTTCCACGCCGAACAAGGCGGCGATATGGGGAACTCGCTCAGACAACTTTGTGACCTCAGCCAATAGTTCTTTGTCAGGATTCTGCGGGATTCCCTGGGGCTGAACCGTCCGGCGCACCGGCGAGAATGCCACCGCACCCAGCACGGTGATCCAACGCTTGGACGGCGTGTCGCTAGTCAAGGCCGCGTTGGCCGCCTCGGTCAACCGGCTGACTATGTCTTGGGGAAGAGGCACGCCGGCTTTTGGGGGCCGCGAGCTGAGCCTCAAGGCCCGCACCATTCGACCATCGGCCAGCGTGGCCGCCACCTCGGCCAGCCATTCGGCGTGCTCTCGGTCGACTCGCTCGGTGAGCTTGTTGCGCAGCTCTTCGGCCATCGCTTTGGCCTCATCGTCGGTTGCCCCTGCGTCCGAGGCCACTACGACCGACCGCAGATCGCGTAGGTCAATGTCGTCAATTTCAGCCAGCGCGGCCTCAACCCGATCACGCCACTCGGCGGATCGCATACGAGGGAGCAACTTGCCTGCCGCGGCCAGGAATTCATCGGCAGGCTCGGAGTCGGACTTTTTTTCTTTCGCAGCCTGCTTTGCCGGTTTGGCCTCGACCTGGGATTGAAGAGCCTTCTCGGTCTCGACCTGGGATTGAAGAGCCTTCTCGGTCTCGACCTGGAACTGACGAGCCTCCTCGAGCTTGGCCTCGGACTCGGGAGCCTCCTCGAGCTTGGCCTCGGACTCGGGAGCCTCCTCGAGCTTGGCCTCGGACTCGGGAGCCTCCTCGGCCGCTTCCTTCTTGGCTTGGGCGGCGTCACGTGCCTTCTTGCGCTGATCCCGTAGGGCTTGTTCCACCGAGGTGACACCGTCTCGCATCATCTTCTCAGCCACGGGCTTTTGCTCCTCAGGCAAGCTGTCGATCAACGCCTGACGGTGGGTGCGTGCGGGGCGCAGGCGCTTGGCCTTGGGACGGTCATCGTCGCGGCGGGATTGCTGGCGATCACGATCCCCCCGGTCGCCCCGGCCGCGGCGATCCTGGCGCCCCCTTCGGTCGCCGGAGTCCCGGTCTCGGTCCCGGTTCTTGCGATTGGCCACCAACTGGGTGGTCACCAGAGGCTGATCTCGGCCAGAGCCCAAGATCTCCAAAGTCTCCGGCAGGGGACGCTTGGTCTTGGGTTCGAACGCCTCGATGATCTCGATGCCGTCCATGTGGAACTCGGCTTCGACGGTCAGTTCGTCGCCCACTTTGGCCGCAAAGGCGATCAGGTCTCCGGCCATCTCGCCCTTCGGCTCTCGTGCGCCCGCGGCCCTCCACGTCCAAGACCCGTCGGGCCGCTGGCTGGTCAGCTCAATCTCAATCCTGCGAGACACCGGCGGTCACGCTACCGCATCGGCGTTCAATGGCAGAACTGCTGGTGGGCTTTCCTCAGCATGGGCCCAATGCGGCGGCTGCGGGAACACCCAGTCCGCCGAGGTCGATGGCCACCGTGCCAGTAGCCGGGGTGAGGCCAGTGAACACCCGAGGGTGCCAGGTAACGCTGGCCTCCACTCGGAGTACGGAAATTCCCCCGGCTTGGCTGACACAACCGGACAAGATGGAGCCGTCAAGACGGGTTGTGTTCACCGTGCTCGAGTCGCACCCCACGCTGCCGCAGCCGTCTATAAATGCGGTCGCAGCCCGCTGCGCCCGGTCGGCGGCCAGATTGCGACTGGTGATCAGTTCGGCGTGGTCGGCCAGCGACCCAGTGGCGACAGCAACCGCCATGCCGAGCGACAAGAGCACGATTGCGGTGTACATCGGCCTATCCGATTGGCTCGATGCCCACGGCGACGACCCGTTCGGTCTTGAGTAGCCGGCCCAGCTCAACTGGGCAGCTCACCACCGCAGCTACCGACGGCGTCGCGCCGGGACTGCTGGAAGGGCGAGGCTGAGAGACCAGGCTGACCTCGAACAAGGCGTCGGTTTGGTTGCAGGCTCCGGCGGTGGCAGCGAGGCCGGACTGTTCCACGGTGGCCGCCACCTCGTCCCACCGCGCCCGAGCTGACGGCTCCGCGGTGGTGCCGTGGGCCTCGGCCAGGGTGTCAGCGGCATGGACGGCGGCGGCCTCCGTAAAGGCCGATGTCCGGAACCGGGCCGCTCCCAGCGTTCCGGCAGCGTCGAGTACCACAATGCTGAGCACCATCGCGGGCAATATCAGCAGGAATGCGATGGCGTCGCTCATCGGTACCCCATCAACAGGAGCCGGGGACGCTGAGCGCTGCGGCACTGGTGGCCGACCTGCAGGCGGTGGCGGTGGTGTGCAACGCCGACACCCGGGTGTCTAGCGGGGCAGCGGTGACCGCAGCGATCAGATTGCAGGCGTCGGCGTACACGTCCACGGCTAACGGCTGCACGGCGAGGTGCTCAATCTTGCCCAAGGCCGCTCGGGCCGCGGCGGTCATCGCCTCGGGTGGCGGTGCCCCGCACTGCCATCCAACCTCAGCCGCAGCCTGGGCAGCGGCAACCGCGGCTGACTGGGCGGCCGTGTCGGCCGACAGCCGGGTGACGTGGCGCACGTAGAGTCCGGTGACCACTGCCAACATGAACATCAGCAGCACCGCGCTGCGCAGGACGACTAGAGATGAGGCCATGGCTGGTTATGTGCATGATCCTGGAGGTCCAGTTGGAGTTGTAGGAGTCCAACTTCCGCTCACGGCAACACACAGCGCCTGGCTGGTGATCCGGGATTTGTCGATGTTGTCCCCGGTGGCGGGAGCATTGTCGCTGAGCTGGGCATAGACGATGATGGCCACGATGGCGGCGGCCGCAATGGCGACCACGATCAAGATCATCTGGACGATGGCTGATTGCATGGGTGGTTTCTCTCTTGGTGCAGGGCAACCGGCGCGCGTCAGAGCACGAAGACCACGGCGGCCATGACGGTGAGACCAGCGACGGCGGCCACCAGGGTGACCGTGGTTCCGATGGCCCGGCTGAGCTGGTCGATCGCCAGGCGTTGCTTGGACTCCAGGGTCCGAACCGATCGGGAAAGGGACTTGTCCAACAGGTCTGAGGACGCCGCCCCGGCCCGCTCAGCAGCCACTACCGAGGCCAGCAGCGGCTCGGCGGGGGAACCGGCAATGGCCGCGGTGACCGCGGGCAGCGGATCCCGTCCGGCCTCCAGAGCAGCCCCGATGGTCCCCTGAGCCACGGTGAAAGCCCTCCCCGATATCGTCAAAGCTGCGTTGACCGCGGCCGAGTTGATGGGCTGTCCCGACGAGGTCAGCAGCCGCAGCTTGCGCATCCACTCGAGTACCTTTTGGTCCCGTTCTCCTCGATAGGCCGCAGCGGCGAGCGACCGGATGGCCGCGGGCACCAGGCGAGGCAGCCACGTTCCGGCCAAGACCGCCAGAGTCAAGCCTCCGGCCCAGCCGGATGCCGATTGACCGACGAGCCCAGCAACCCCAGCCCCGGCAGCCGACAGAGTCCAGCCAGCCATCGAGATATGGTTGGGAGGCCAACCAATGGCCGCGGCGTGAATTGCCGCCTGGCTGGTGGTCTTGGGCGGGGTCAGCAGCAGTACCATCGTCGCGGCCACCCCCGAGAAACCGGCGACGAAGATCATCGGCCGGCTCGCCAGGCCAGGGCCAGCACCCGAGCGCAGAGCGCGGCGGTCAGCAGCGCCAATAGCAGCAGGAACTGCTGCCCGACCGATGAGGTAAGCCAACGACCCACGTCTTTGGCTGCGAAGCCGCTGATGGCCAGCATGCCGACTGCCATCACCACGGTAACCGCGATTTGAGGCATGAGGGCAGCCACATAGCGGTGGAAGTGGCGGGCAGTCTCGGCCGCCTCCATGGCCTCGTCGGCCAGGACGCCGGCCAAGCCCACCCACTGCGCGCCGCCCCGAAATGCCTCGGACAGCACGGTGGCCAACATCTCGGCTATGGGGCGCCGGATGGTGGTGGAAAAGCGGTTGGCCGCTTCGACCAGGCCACCGGTCTCGCACTCGGCGGCCATTAGCTGTGCAGCCGCACCGACCCGGCCGTGAATCAACGGCGCTGCTTGGCGGACGGCTTCCACCACGGTGGGAGCGACCAACGCCTGGTTGGCCAGTCCGTTGGTCAGCTGGGCCAGATCGTCGGCTTCCCGCAGACTGCGGCGCGACCTGATCTGAACCGCGATTGCCCAGATGCCCACGCCGGTTAGCACCATGCCGGCCACGCCGGTCGTTGCCCCCACCAGCACCAATCCGGCGATGAATCCGAGGGCGACCAGTGCCGCGGCCAGCAGCGGCCCGGCTCGCAGCAAGCGTCGCTGGGACAGCAAGAGGCTCCCCATAAGAAGCGCCGAGGGAGTTCCGGCCGACGTTGGCCACCAAACCATCACCATCAAGACGAACCCTGAGGCCAAAGCCGCCGCGGCTTGCGCAGTCACTGGTTTCTCACCGAGGAAGCCGCCACCGACAAGGAAGACGCAGCCGGCCTCCTGACGGTGGCTGGTGTCTGGCCGGTAGCCGGTATCTGGCCGTCGGCCGGTGTGTGGCCGGTAGCCGGTCTCTGGCCGTCGGCCGGTCGCAGGTCTATCCCCACTGACTGGTACAGACGCTCGATTTGGCCGTGGGGCCAGCCCACCGGGGCAGACCACCGCTGGCCGGGGCGAAGCGCCCAAAGGCACCGGGTATCGATGACATCCTGGCGATCGTCGTAGCTGACGATCTGGGTGACATCGGATATGACCCGCTCACCGAGCTCGTTGCGGCCCATCCACACCAGCAGATGGACGGCAATGGCGATCTGCTGTCGGGCGAACCGAGCGTCGGCCCCCTCTCCGCACGCGTACGACACCAGTTTGGCCAGCACCCCTGGACCCGGCTGGCTGTGCAGTGTGACCAGGCAGCCGTTGAGCCCGCTGCTCATGGCGTCGAGCAGCGCAAGGGTGCCCTCACCCCTCGTCTCCCCGATTACCAGCTTGGACGAGTTGGCCCGCTTGGCGTCGCGGATGTGGTCGCTCATGGTGAGCTTCCCCACACCGTCGTTGTTGGCATCCCGGGTGAGACGCTCATAGCTGTTGGGGTGGATTCCGTACTGGGCCAAGCGGAGCTCGGGGGTGTCCTCTATGGTGTCGATCCTCTCCGAGCCGTCGACGGTGGCCAGCAGGGCCTGACACAGCGTGGTCTTGCCGCCACCCATAGCCGCGGCGACCACGATGTTTGCCCGGGTCGGCCCGGACACGGCCCCCGCTAAGATCTTCTGAAGCGGTGGTGCGGCAACGTTGAGGTCGTCCAACGTGACCTTGCCGGCCATATTCGACCGCAGCACCATGGTAGGGGGATGGCACATGAACGCTTCGGCGTGCAGCCGCCACCGGTCGCCGAGGCGGATGTCCAACCGGCTGTCGAGTATGTCGAAGCGCTGGGGCTGCCCTCCGGAGAAGCTAGCCAGGTGCCGGGCCGTCTCAATCAGCTCGTCATTGGACGCAAACGGCGAGTTCCGGCGCTCGCGCTGTCCCTCGGCGCGGTGGACGATCATGCACTCGCCTCCCCGGATTTGGAACTCCTCCACTCCGGTTTCTTCCAGCAGATCGGCCAGCCGGGTCTGGGCGGCTTGCGAAGCCGACCACAGGTGGGTCTCGCGGTCGAGGGGGTCGAGCCTGCGGGGGGCGACAGCGGTCCATGCCATACGACGCCCGAGCCGGTGCAGCCGGCGGCGGTGACTCCGGGCCGGCTCGGTGGTCACCCAGAGCGTGAAGACCCGCTGGCGGCGGAACCGATCGGCGTCGGGCTGATCGTCGGACACAACCACCGACACAATCGGCGTGGAGCGGCGAGCCCCCGTGTCCAACCGAAGCTGGGAGCGGACGTCGGTGCTGTCAGCGGCTGTGATCCACAACACCGCGGCGGCTGAGGCCACCGCCGATTCCAGGCGGAGTTCAGGTTCGTCGTCTCGCATGAAGAGCACCGTGGGGTGGCCGGCAGCCGATGCCTGATCAACCTCGGTAGGGGAGGTGGCCAGAACCACACCGGGGGCGGTGCTGGCCATGCCATCCAACACCCCGTCCATCACCCGCTCCACGGCCTCGCCGTCGAGCCATCGGTCACTTATGGTCAACAGCATCAGCTCGTCGCCTCATTGCTGCGACCAGCGTCGGGGGCGCCCTTGCTTTGGCACTGGGGCCAGCCCCCGGGAGGCGACTCCCATATCCACCACTGCCCATCGGACAGCACGGCGGCCAGTTCAGGGGTGGCCTCCAAGGTCACGCTGGTGGCGGCACCTTCGTCGCCCACCGCCAATAAGGTCGCCAGGGCGGCTGCGCATCCACCGGAGGAGGGGGAGAACACCGCCCGGTCTCCGGCAGCAGGACCAGGACCGGGCCACATCTCCGCGCTCACCATGAACCGCATCAGCGCGGTCATGCGGTTGTCGTCACCGCGTTGACGGGGGCGCAGCATCTTGGGCGAGACCAGCGTGCCCTCGGGCACATCGACTGTTGCCACGGCTTCAGCCAGCTCAGAGGGCTGGACAAACAGCGCCGCAAAGTCGGCCGGCATGTTGACAGTGGCGTGATCGCCCGGTGGGTGCCCCTCGGCCCACCGCTGAGCCGCCGCCACCACCGCAACCTCTGCGACGTCCTCGCCGTCTCGGGACAGCGCAGCGATCACGGCGACGGTGGCCACCAGGACGACCGCCGTAGCCAACAGGCGCCAGCGGAAGGCAACCGGCCATGACGTGGGCGACCACTGCCCGGGGTTGGGACGGTTCACCATATGGTGATCCGTTGATCCAGATACTCGGTCGGCTCGCGGAACCAGGACAGATCATCGGCCAAGACCAGGGTGTGGTGATCGCCCTGCTCAGAGGTGTACCGAACTTGCAGGCGCCACACCCAGAAGCCCCGGCGGGGGATCGGCCACCGGCAGTGCCCGTGGGCTGTTTCCCAGGCGGCGGACAGCGACAACACCCCGTTTTCCGGCACAGTCCAAGGGGGCAAATCACCTGGCGGGCACCAAGTAACAGGGGGATCGATGCGGGAAAAGGCGGCTTGGAACCATTGTTTGCGCTGAGGACTCAGGAGATCCCACAGCGTGGCTGCCCTTTTGGCCGCGTCCTCCGCAGCCACGCTGCCCGGCGACTTCAGCTTGGCCAGATCAGCAGGCTCATAGGGAAGCAACTCTCGAAGCGACACCCCGACGCCTGTAGCCGTCCACAGGCATCCGTTCACCGGGGCGTCAAGCACATCGAGCGTTGCCCCCGGTTGCAGGGCTGTCCAATGGCGCACCGCGCGGCCCGCCCTCGATGCCGCAGTCAGAAACAGCCCCCCGCCCGGGACCTCCGGATGGTGGTATCCGGTGAATCCACTGGCGTAGGGAACAATCGACTCCCACCGCACCCGCCCCAGCAGCGACATCCGGGTCTGGTCGGTCCACGCCGACGAGCAAGTCTTCTCTGTCGGAGGGGGAGGCGGCGGAGGGGGAGGCGGCGGAGGGGGAGGCGGCGGAGGGGGAGTAGCTGTTGGAACCGCAGTAGCCGTCGGCAGGGGCATCGCAGTAGGCAGCGGAGTGGGTGGGGGCGGAGGCGTGGGAGTGGGTGGAGGCGGAGGCGTGGCCGTCGGAGTAGGCGAAGGCGTGGACGTGGGAGTAGGCGAAGGCGTGGATGTGGCCGTGGACGTGGGAGTAGGCGAAGGCGTGGACGTGGACGTCGGAGTAGGCGAAGGCGTGGTCGTGGACGTGGCTGTCGGAGTAGGAGAAGGCGTGGACGTGGCCGTGGCCGTCGGAGTAGGCGTCGACGAGGGAGGCACGGGCATCCAATACCCGGTGTAAGACCAGTAGTACGTCAGCGGCGCCCACGAGTGGTCCTCAAGCTCGTACCACGCCCCCGGGGTGTCGGCTGCGGGTGGGCTGTGGCCGCACCCCTGACTGGTGCTGTGAACGACACATGAGGTGAACCGGGTATTTCCGGTCGGCTGTTTGCCGTAGGGTGTGCCGGCGTACTCGACAAACTCGTTGGTGTGGGTGTGCTCGTGGACCAATTTGGTGCGGCTGGTCCAGCACCACTGGCCCGGTGACGCGTCATCGCATGAGGGCCAGCCGAGGTCGAGCTTCAGATCGGCAGCACCAGGCGCAGCACTGTGCAACATCGTGAGCAGCGCGGCTGTCACAACGGCGGCGGCCACCCGCATGCGGTCAGCACGTCCCACTGGTGTTCACCCCCATGTGCTGTTGCAGTCCGGGCACCGCGCCCGGAGCCTCGGCATTGAGCACGGCGTTCAACATCCAGTGCTCGGCACACAATCGGGTTGTTCCCGGAACTGCGAGGTGCGCAGCGAGATCGGCTTCGAACAGCACACAAGTATCGGCAGCGATCTTCTCCAGCCGGGTATGCCCCTTGAGCTCCAAGCCCCGGAGCACGGCGTCGCGGCACTTCTCCGCGAAGGGGCGACCGTCAAGCGGGGTCGGATTTCCGATAGTCGGGCACTGTGTCCAAGAGTTGCCCTGCCCGCCGACCACGCTGTAATCGTCGGAATACGCCTGCTGCACGCACTCGCGTTCGGCGCCGTAACGCTGTATCGCCTGCTCCATCAAGCCTGCGCTGGTGGTGCAGCCGAGCACGGCTTGCGACACGCGCACATCTTGGGGCCACGGCGAGGAAGCCGATGGGTCTGCATGATGATTCACGCACCGGGTCATCCAGTCCCAGGCCTCCGGGGGCGGTGAGATTACGCGGAACCCGTCCAATTCCTCCAGGGTGGCGGGCCGAAGCACCTGGTACCCACCGGAAGAGTCCTCTGTCCAGGCGCTCTCCAGCGACGCCGGCGGCAACTGGTACGCACCAGCGCTAGTCCCGCCCTCATCGGCAGCGCCGGGCGGAATGTCCTGCCAGATGGGATCCGAACTCGACTCATCGGCAACGGGGTGGGAGTGGGAATGGCCGGGTGGGTGGTTGACCACCGGATCGGAGACGCTGGTGCCACTGGCCCCGGTGTTGAGTGTCCACTCCTTGGGCAATTCCGTTGTCGGGTTGGCCGTGGATCCCGACATTGGCATCGCCGTACCGGGGTCGGGGGCAAGTCCGGTGGCGGGCGGCACCGTCAACGATGGGGCGGCCTTCGGTTCGGAGGCCTCGTTCTGGTCGGGGTCGGTCAACAGCACCCCAGTAGCAGATGCCGACGGAGCAGTTGGCGAAGAGGACGCGGGCGGATCGGCACCGTTGCTTGCACAGGCAGTCAACAGCAGCGCTGCGGCCATACACACTCGGTGGACGGCACCCATACAACCCTTCCGTTCAACGCACTTCGACAAGGGCCGGTGGGGCCGATAGCTCTGGCTCAAGCCAGCCAGAGCACTCTATTCATAAAGTTTTCAGATGTCAACAGTTATTTTCAGTAACTTTACAGTTCAACATTCTTGCCCAGAGCGTTGAGAATACATGTTATGTAAAGTTATTGGGGCTTCTCATTCCTTTATGTCAAAATGATGAGTGTCCGATCTCACCGAAGTTGGCGGAATCTCAGACTCTTGGCGAATCGTCTCAGATAAGTGGCGAGCGTCTCAGGTAGATGGCGAATTGTCGATGGCCATGTCGGTGGGATTGCGGGAGGTCGATATTGGGATTCGGCAGTTGTGGCGATGCTTGTAGAATTTGGGGTGTGAGGGATGTGAGGGTTATCAACGTTTTGGAGCTTCCCAGTGAGATGGGTCATCCGAAGTGCCAGCCGGAGCGGTTCCGGCCGGTGGTGCAGTTCATCAAGGACTGGAATGGTGAGCCGGACCAGCGCCTCGAGATGCTGTGCAACGGTGTGGCCCCACAGGGCGGTCCACACGACCTGGCGGTCATCGCCGCAGTTGTTCATGGGCTGTGTGCCCGTGATGGGCTTGACGTCCCGGACTGGGTTGGCTCTCAGCGGTTGACTGAGCCGATGACGCTGTCCGGGCGGGCCCTCGACACGGATTGGGGCCGGTGGGTGGCGTCGCAGGCGTCTTCGGTGTGCTCTGTCCACGGTGTGTATTTCGAGGCATCAACCCTCGCCTTGCAATGAGTCGAGACGAGGCGCCGCTGTTTGACGCATCGGGCCTGAGGGGTTTGTTGGACGAGGTAGACGATGCCCTCGGGCCCGGTGAGCCTATCAAGCTCGTGGCCTGTGGCGGTGCGGTAATGCTGCTCAAATACGACATACGCCGAACCAACGACGTCGACATTATCTCCGAGCCCTTTCCAGAAGAGCTGAGACAAGCAGCCCGCGTAGTCGGTCAACGTCACCGCCTGAGAGACGAGTGGATCAACGACGCGGCGAAGATATCCATACCTAAGCTCACTCCAAGGCTCGAAGTGGTCTATAGGGGAAGCAGATTGCAGGTCCTGAGCCCTGGACCCCACTTCCTCTTGGCCATGAAGCTCGCCGCGGGCCGGGAAGTCGACTTTGACGATGCAGTGCGCCTTGTGCGCGAGATCGGGTACGACGACGTGGACCAGGTCTTAGACCTGGTCCACGAAGCGTGGGGAAACACCAACTTCTCAATGTCGGTCGAGTACTTCACCCGGGCGGTCTGCGAAGAAGCAGGAGAAGGCAGGAACATCCGGTCCCCTAGACGACAAGCGCCAAGACGAGGCAGCACATCCGACCAAGGGATAGACATATAGACGAGTTGCCGAAATTGCCACCCTGAGCCGCAAGCCTCTGTGGACACTTGAGTCGAGTCGCTCGAGAGGTAGTGCAATCTGAAACCCCGCTAGCGGCGAGTATTTTGCCGGCCCAGGCGATCACTCTCTCGGCGAGTGGCCTCCCGCTGGATTGAGCCGAGAAGAGGTCACCGCGACCAGGTTGATAGTGCAAGAGGGGACGCTAGGTCTTGTCAGCGCGCGCTGCTTCCCGCTTGATCGCATCGATTGCGTCGTCTCAGCTTGACAAGGTTGAGTAGCCCTCACCCGAATCAGCCATGATCTTCCCGTTTGGGGCCTTGAAGCGCCACCTCCACTCCCCCGCCGTGTCTGAGTAACGGTAGAACTCGCAATTGCCTGCCATCGTTGTAGTTGCCTCTATGGTATGCCGCCGAACGCGGATTCTTGAGTCCACCAATGGTGGAATTGGTCGCAAATTACTGGGGCGACAATGCCAAGTCCGTGATGGTGATGGCAGTCTTGGGCTCCGGGAGGAGAACCAGGGCAATGAGATGGTGCTGAGGACGCACTCAATGGTGGCCCTGATGTCTTGATGTTGCCGATTGTCTCTCCTGTCATGACGGCTGGACGACGAACCCATAGTGGCAGTGTTCCCTAAGGACGGCGATTAGGGCCTTTCAAAGTTCCATCGTGGAGTTGATTGCCTGGAAGAGAGCCGCGAAGCGGTCGAGTGTCACATCGGTGAGGGCGGATTCCTGGTCCCGCAGAAGGGTTTCAGCTACACGGCCATGGTCAAACCGGCCGCTGAGCTTTTCAAGGCGCTTAGTGATGCGGTCCCCCTGCGGAAGTTCGCTGCTCATTATGCCCGTGTCAAACGTCCTGTTGTAGAGATCCAGGTAGTCATCTACGGAGAAGAGATCTTCGATATCCGCCTCTTGGCTGTCTGCGGCGCTGGAAACGTGGATTAGACGCTGAGAAGCGAGCAGCCCGCGCTCAGTCATTCCTGTGACGCGCTGCATGCCCTTGGTGTCACTGTCTACAAGGACAGTGACATCGACGTGGGGACCGATGAGACTCACGAAGGTTGGGATGTTGGTTGCGCCACCAGCTGGGAGCATTCGCCACCGATCGTCAAGTCCTGTGCGGCCGCTCGCCAAGCACTTGGTCGTAAGCACCGTGGCGAAAATGAAGTCGCTGGTTCCCTCGACTACCAGGTTGTGAGGGCCAATAAAGAGATTCTGGGCAATGTCGTATCCGAGAGCTGCTTGAAGCGGAAAGAGGCTGTCTGGGTCGCTGGCAAGCACTTCGTTCGACGCTGTGGCACCCAGTGGCGGACCTTGGTCTTCAACAATCCGTACCCGCTCCAGCCGCTCCGCCTCGACCATAAACGGCGAGTGCGTGGTGTAGAGCACTTGCGATGTCGGCGCCAGTCGGTCATTGATGAACCGCAGGAAGTCGCCTTGAGCCCGGCCGTGCAGACTCAGTGCCGGCTCATCTAGAAGGACCATGACGGATCGGTCATCGTCTTCAAATTCGCTGAATGCTGCGAAGAAAGAAAAGAACCACTGGAAGCCAGATGACCGTTGGCTGAAGTTGTTGGAGTAGCCGGTCCTTCGATCCTTCAGGCGTATCTGGAGGTAGCGGATGACTGCGTTCTCGCCGTTGGGTTGTTGGGTCGTAACGGGCTCGACGTCGAACGCGACCTCGAGTTCAGTGTTCTGCTTCCAATATTCGAAGACCTGGTTTGTAAGGTCGATCTGGACTGCATCGAGCTCTCCTCGACGAGATTCGTAGCCTTCCTGGGCGATGTCTTCCGCTGTTGTTTGAGCGAGCTTCAACAGCGCGCGAGCGGTCTGAGAAGCTGAGCTCGCAGGTCCTTCGTTCTCGCTGGATGACAGGGTCCTCATGTCCACTCTTCCCGGCAGCGTGCTGTAATTCGTGAACCGGAAGAAGACCGGCAACCCCTCCTCAAGCAGCCCAATGATCCGCTCGTCCAATCCGAATTCGCGCAGGCCGGCTGAGTCGATGACTTCCCACGCAGCCTGAATCGCCCCCGAAAGGTCGCCCTCGTCGTCCCGTTCTAGTGACTCGTCGTCGTCCTCGTCACCCTCTTCTGGTGATTCGTCGTTTTCCTCGTCGTCCTGTTCTAGTGATTGAAGCCGGCTATGCAGATCGGAGACGGCCCCGACATCTTGGGTTTGGGCCTTCAACTGATCTGGGAATTGCGAGACCAGGGCCTGGACGGCTGCTGTCTCGTCTGTGCTGAAGTCCCAGCTGAGCGCACCATTGTAAGCCCTCTCAATCCTCACCTGGTTGCCTGTCAGGACACCGGGGCCAACAATGCACTCGAGGGCCTCGGAGTCAGAAGAGGAGAGCTCGAATGTCGCTGTTATCGGTACCCGCTGGCTGGGGTCTCCCTGCCTCCGGTCTTGAACCAGCAACCACTTGGGATACTGGTCGTCGACATCGAAGACTTCGCCATATGAGGGGTTGAGAAGATACAAAGCCTCTAACAGTGCTGACTTGCCGGCCTCGTTCTTCCCCACGAGGCATATCACATCATCGTCGACTTCAATCTCGCCTGAATCGACAACGTTCCGAAAGGTCCTGACCTGGAAGGAAACAAGCTTCATGGCGTCTCTACCATCGTGCAGGCGCGGAGATCGTTGGGCTCATCCATGTGTCGGATTATTGCCGACAACGCTGGAACCAATGCGGACTCTCTCATCTTTTCCTGACGCCTGCCATCGGGTCAGATGGGCTCTGGGCGGCGCCGGTTGGGATCGTGCCGGTCGGTGAGCTCGGCCACTGCCCGGTTTGACGGGTTGACGTATCGCTCGAGGGTGCGAAGCGAGCTATGCCGGCTCTTGGCTTTGATCAGGGTGACGTCTTCGCCTGCTTCGGCGAGGTGGGTGAGCCGGGAGTGGCGCAGCTGGTGGAGCGTGCAGCCGCCGCTGTGGTGCTTGAACAGCTCCGCGGCCCGCCGATAGGACAACCGGGATCGCCCGGTCACCGGGCACAGATCGGCCTCGGCGGGGCGCCGAGAAGGTGCTGGGGCGATATCGGTGAGGAAAAGAGGCCCCCGTTCCCGTCTGTCGATGAGCCTGGGCAGCAGGCGGGCAGTCACTGACGTCCAAAAGACGAGTTCGGCGTTACCGCCCTTGCCTATGACGACAGCCTGCTTGTTGGCGAGGTCGAGGTCCTCGACGTTTAGGTTCAACAGTTCATTGGCGCGGGCAGCGGTGTCGTAGGCCATCGCGGCGAGGGTTCGCTCCCGCAGGCTGATTCGGCGATCTGTCCAGTAGCGCTGGACGTCTTCTATGGGGATTGCCCGGGCCTGGCGCTCCGCCGCCGGGGATCTTCGGGACCGACGTCTCGCAATCCGCTCGGCAGGCGAGGCACCGACGTAGCCGCTGTCCTCCGCCCACGCGAAGAACGATCGGATAGCGGCCAAGTGCCGGTTGAAGGTGTCGGGCGCCATCGAACCGAAATGGTGCCGGAGGTGCCCTTCGATGTCACTGCGCCGGACCGAGTCGAGCGATGACCACTCCCCCACCGCTTCGATCAGGGGTTTCAGGCTGCGCCGGTAGACGGCCTTGGTCGAGTCCAAGAGATCTGCCATTGCCAGGAACTCCTCCACACCCGGCCCCAATGCCAACGTAGTCCTTCCTCTTCGGGTCGATTCCGCGTGGTTGGACACCGACTTCCTCCTCCTACAGTCGTTCCAGGCCCGCTTCGCAGGAAATGCGTGTACTTGCCGGAGATACCGGGCTGAGAATCCCCAGGAAACTGACGGGCCACGGTATCAAGGTTCGCAGGAAACAAGCCATTTCCTGCGAACTGTCAGGGACTCTCTGGCTTGCTTGGCCTCGCCCACTAGCTGCAAAGTCCAAACGACGCAGGACTTTCGCTCATGCGCAAGCCCACTCGCCCACAGGACTGTTGATTTGCAAGGCTGCTGCCCCGAACTGCAGTCCAATAGGCAAGAGGGGGTCTGGCTACTATTTGCTGGTTTTGCTGATGGCCCAGATTGCTCCTAGAACCAATACGACTGCTGCCGCTAGGCAAGCCGCTCTGGTGGACATACCCCGCGTTTGACAATTCCGACCCTCCGTGGGCTTGTGTCTCCGACTCTGCGCCTCGGTGCCAAGATCACCTTTACACTCTTGTGCCTGATGAGACGGACTGCCATCTAGGTGGGGGTCCTGCATATGCTGCGGTCGGACCATCTCCCTCCTCCACGACCCTAGATCCTCTCCGAATTTGCGCCACTTGGCCCGACTTCCAGCTACAACTACTACGGTCCTACCTGCCCGGTCGTGCCACCCTTGAGCGGTAAACCCGAGGAACACGGGCAGAGCACAAAGTGCTGCCGCTGTGATTGAAAATACAGCTGCGTTGATAGCTGCGTTGTTTGACGCTTCATCGGCGATGTTGCTCAACCGATGCAGCAGCCTCATGTCAAGGAGGACCACAGGAGGAATCGCGGTGATGAACAGACCGCGCATTAGAGAGGGGCGCCAGCCTGGTCGGCTGCCGTCGTCGCCTTCGATTACTCTCATCTGGAAGACGCTCTTCCCGACTGTCTGTCCAGAACGTGCGATGCAAATGGTCTCGTATGAGAGGGGCAAAATTAGGAGAGCTGCGATGATGAGCACATTGGCGGTTCGCTCACTAGGTGTGTAGACCCAGTAGATGACCCCTGCAAATGCGACAAAGTAGAGGGAACAGAGCAGCGCCAGGTCGACGATCCTCGCGAAAACACGAGCCATTGGGTGGGCAAGCTTTCGAAGGTCCCCGTTGCCCAGCCTCACCCAGCCCGTCACTGGCACGGGAGCATCAAAGGCGGCGGCCTTCCTGCCAAGCGCAGGTGCCGTAAGCATTTTGGTTGGTGTTTCGGTCATTTCAATTCCTCCCCTTAGGGTTGTATGCCGAACTGAGAACTAACCGGGCGGGCAGGCAAGAGTTTGTGGGAAGGCTCAATTGATCGGGCGCCGTCGTCAAGCAGGTGGCTCGATGGGTTCTGAAGAAGCAGTTGGCTGGAGGGCTGGCATGTGCGGCTCGATTACAGCTATGGCTCCGGGACTCTCGGCCGACTACAACGGGGTCCGCGTGCTGCGGGCTTTTCCTGAAGCCTGACCATGTGGCCGACGTCGCCGTGTCCCCTGTCCAGCAAGTGACCTGAAGTTGGCGCTTGGTGTCCGAAGTCTGCAGCCGCCCAGAGCGCTGCCACCAGGTGCGGCGCCTTGCAGGCGGCTCCCCTAGGGAGGTCGGCTTTCGATGCTGTAGAAACCTCAAGAGCCGCGAGGGGGACCGCGGATCAACCCGGCATCTCGTTATCGCATCTGCAAAACCGCAAATCTCACCCGAGGGGACGCTGCCCTGTGGGGGTTAGCGCAGCCGGCGCTTGAGGTCCCTTAACTGCTGCCCGAGCCTGCGGTTGGCTTGCTCCAAACGACGCTGGCTGGACCGCAGCTCCTGCTGCGCCCTTGCCAGCCTTGCACGGGCTTGGTTATAGTTGCTCATCTTCGTCACCTCCTTTTGAGGGTCGAAGGTTTTGGCCCCCCCGGCAACAGCCGGGGGGGTTCTCTCCTTCGGGATCATATCAACAGCCTGGGGACAACATCAAACAACCATGCCCCAGGCGCACTTCGCGGGGTTTCACCAGGTCACTCCTGCAGTTGGGTGCAGGGCTCACCTACCCGGTCTGACAACGGCCACGACCCAAACTTGGACTGGCATTTCACCAAAAATACCGGGACTGCTGGCCCGAAGAGGGCCCAACCGGATAGGCCTGGGACCCACATGCGGTGGCGTGTCTCAATGGCGGATCAGACAGTACGGAGGTCGACTGACCGCAGCTCTGAACTGGTTGCGACAAGGGCGGTATCGATGATTGACCACAGTCTGCTGTCGCGGTCGGCAACGTAGAACTGGCGGAGTTCCCCGTGGGCCCGCGGCTCCCGCTTGATCATGCCGAGTTCGCAGAGGATGTCCAGCTCCCGTTTCATGTACTGGGCCTGTGTGCCGATCGCCTCGGCGACCTCTCGCTGGTAGAAGGCGGCTCCTTCGGGCTTTGACCGGATCCAAGCGGCCACGGGCAATCGGATCGATCTTCCGAATAGCAGCGCTGACACCTCGTCGAGGGGGGAAGTATCCACAGCGCCAAATATATCATAGATATTATGTCATACGTCATAATATGCCTGCTCATAGGGCATGCCGGGTTGGCTAGGTTCAAGTGATTGGAGTTCAACAACTTGCCACTGCTGCCGGGCTGATCGTCGAATTCACACGGCTGGGATCAGCTGCGACTGAGAGGGTCATGTCCCGGGAATTTGATTCCGGCATCGATATCCGAGGGCTGGCGCCGCTGGGCGGCCAGGCGCGACGTGGTCGGGCGCGGGTTGGCTGGTGGTGGTCGTCGACCATCTGTGCCCATGTTCCGTACTCCAACGGCTCGCAGCGCGAGCTGTTGTTGCAGCTAGACGCAGATCCTGCTGTCAGTTGGATTGTCCACGAGCCGCTCCTGTTGCGGCGGGGATCGGTTTCGGCGCTGATTCCCTTCACCGTTGAGCGCGGTGGAACCAGCACCGCTGTCATCTCCGCCGAGTTCAATGCCGCGGAGATGGTCGGCGATTTCGCAGGGCCGGTCGGATGGGATGTCCTTGTCTTGGTCCCGCTGTCGCCGGTCCGGCAGGGCAATCTCCGGTGGCTGAGCGGTTTTCGCCACAGCCGCTTCTTGGACTCCGAGCTGGACTCCTCGGGGCGCGCCATCCTATGTGTGCCTGTGCCTTTGGCTGCGGCTGCTGAGGCCCTCGGCCCTTGCGACCGGACGCTTCCGTTCTTGTTTCACAAGCTCTGGTGCGGTGAATTGCATTGCGATCTCGACCGTCCGCTGGACGCAGAATCGCTGGTGTGGAGCTCCCCCTGATGTTGGGCGCGTTGCGAGTCGGCGATGAGATCACCGTTGACGATCGACAGCTCGCGGTGGTGGCCATCTCGGGGTCAGAAGCGACGGTGTGCGATTCCAATGGGGCTCAGGAGTGCTGGCGACTCTCCAGGTTGTTCGCTTCGCTCGACCGACGGGTGCCGGTTGCTGCGCTGAGAGAGGCTCGGGTGGTCGATGACTCGCCTAGCCCGGCTTTCGCGAGGGCCCGCTTGCTGGAGGGGCACATCCTGGAGGCCACTTCCGGGCTGCCTCGCGACGGCCAGATGCCCGACCCTCGCTTTGATGTGTCGAGGACAACACAGGCCGAGCGTGATATGGCCAAACTCGAAGAGCTCCGCGGACGCGAGATGGATATGTCGCTTCGCACTTGGCAGCGGCTGAAGGCCCGCTATCGCAGCGAGGGAGTTGTTGGGCTGGTCGACGCCCGAGCCCGCCGGCGTTCCCGATCAGGTGTCGATCCCAGGGTAGTCGCGGCTGTCTGCGAGGTGATTGATGCCAGGGCGGACGACTCCACGAGGACCAAGCAGTGGGTTATCGATCAGGTGGGCCGGCTTGTGTCGGCCTGGCACGGGGTCGATGCCCCCGCCTTGCCCTCTCGAGCTGCCATGTACAGGCTCCTGGAGGAGTGCAGCACAGGCACCGGCGCGTTCGGCGAGGCCCCGACTAGGCGAAGCCTCGCCATGGCACCGGCGGGCCCTTTCGGGCGAACCCACGCCTATCGCCCCGGCGAGCGGGTCGAAATAGATTCCACGCGGGCGGATTTCCTGGTGCTCACCGGCGACGGCAGGTCTGTGCGTCCTGAGCTGACCGTGGCAGTGGACACGGCCACCAGGTCGATCCTCGCCGCCAGCCTGGAATACGACACAGCGAGCGCGGACCTGTCGGTTCTGTTGGCCGAGATGGTCGCGCCGCGACGGCTGCATGCAGACGGCGAGTCCGACATCGCAAAGAGGCATTTGCTGGTTCCCGACGAGCTCCGCTTCGCTGACGTCGAGGAGCGCGTCGCGGCGCATTCCCAGCAGCCGCTGATCATGCCGGAGACGCTGGTCGCCGACTTGGGCCCGGCTTTCCGGTCTGCGCATTTCCGAAGGTCGTGCGAGCGGCTCGGAATCTCCCTCGAGCAAGCTCGGGCTCGCACTCCGACTGACAAGCCGACTGTCGAGTCCACAATCGGCGCCATCAACCTGCAGTTCTGCCAGCAACTCCCCGGATATGTCGGCCGAAGCGCAGCCCATCGCGGGCGCAACATCGAGGGGACCCTGACCATCGAACAAGCCCAGGACCTGCTGGAGGAGTGGACGGCGGTGCACTGGCAGCGGCGGCCGCACGCGGGCCTTCGATCCCAATGGGGGGCGAACTTGTCGCCCAACGCCCTGGCGAACCACTTCTACAGCTTCGCCGGGGAGGTGCCCCTGCCGCTCAGCGCCTGCGACTACATCGAGCTGCTCCCGTTCAAATGGGTGGCCGTTCACCGCTACGGCGTCAACTTCGACCGTCGCGTCTACGACAGCAGCGGATTGAACCCCTTTCGGCTGCGCCGCAACCCCGACCTCGCAAGCGGGGGCAAGTGGGCACTGCACTACAACCCCAAAGACGTCTTCGAGGCCTTCCTGCGCGGCCCTGACGGCTGGATCAATGTCGAATGGGTCAACCGGGCCCTGTTCAGCCAGCCGTTCGGTTCCCGCCTGTGGGCGCTGGCGAAGAAGCAGAGCCCGGGCCGCAGCGACGAGGAAATCGCCCGAACAGCAGCTCGTATCCAAATGGGCTCCGCCACTGTCAGTTCAACGGGCCCCGACACCGGGCATTGCAAACTCGATCCCGGTTCCAACAGCCGAGAAATCGAGTCGTCGCCCTGCGATCCGATGGAGCCGTTCGACCCCTCGGTTTGGCCATGACGCCCGAGGTGCACCTCCACAACCACCACACCGTCCACGGCTGGCGGGCCTTCCTCGAAGGGGCTGTTCCCGCGCCCGATGCAGTTGGGGCACAGGATTACCCCAGCCTCGGCCACGACGCCCGCCGCCGCTACGACGACCAGCGCTTACAGCATCTCAGCGCCGGGACCACGATCAAGACGCCGCTCATCGACCGCATTATCAAAGAAACCCGCATTCTCCTGGTCGCGAACCGGCAAAACACCGGTGCCGGCCAGGGAATCATCGTCTCCGGCCCGCCCACCACCGGCAAGACGACCGCCCTGCTGGCACTGGGCGCAGCCACCGAGCACCACATCAGGCAACGAGAACCACTGGATCTGGACCACATACCAGTGCTGTTCGTCTCCCTCCCCCCAGGGGCGTCTCCTAAGAGCATCTCCCGGGCGATCACCGCCTTCTACGGCATCCACCCGCCGAACAGGGCGGCCTTTCCGGAGCTGTCTGCAGCAGCACTTGGACTCATGCAGACCCACAGAACGCAGCTGTTGATCGTCGATGAAATCCACAACCTCTCACACGCCCACCGCGTCGGCGCGGAAGCCTCGGACTTCTTGAAATACCTCGCCGAGCGCACCCAGGCCACCATGGTCTACGCCGGCGTCGAGGTTGAGAACGCCGGCCTTTTCGACGGGCTGCGCGGCCGCCAATTGGCCGGGCGATTCACCCTGATCCCAGCCGCTCCCTTCAGTTACGCCACCGAAAAGCACAGGAACGATTGGACATCACTGGTCGAAGCGTTCGAAGCACACCTGCGCCTCGTCAATCACAAGACCGGCACGCTCCCCCGGCTCAGCAGCTACCTATACACCAGAACCGGCGGCCACATTGGCAGCCTCGCCCACCTCGTCAAGAAGGCCGCAATATCCGCAATCCTCGACTGCACCGAACGCATCACCAAGGACCTCCTCGAGACCATCCAAATCGACATAGCCGCCCAACACGCAGAGGCCAACACAGCCTCGCCGATTCTTCGGTCTGCATGAGCACTGCCGCCGCACACCCACTCAGCAAGCTGCCAACAAGACTCCCAGCCCACAACGGCGAAACCCTCAACAGCTACATCACACGAGCCGCTCGCCGGGCCCACCTCTCCGAGCGTCACATGCTCCAAGTCCTCGGCTGCCGCCAGCAGACACTGCCCGCCTGGCTACACGTAGCACCGCCCTTCTTCACCCGCCTCTCACACCTGACCCACGAAACCGAGGCGACCCTGAGGGAACGACTCGTGGACTGGAGCGAGGGAAACCGCCCCGCCCGCAAAGGCAACCAGCGAACAACCCACTACACCATGGTCCCCGGGCGAGGCTGCCCCAGCTGCCGCGCCCTAAAGGACGGGGCCCGTCTCTCGCTTGCCGATACCGAACTCGACCATATCTGCTCCAAACACCGGATCTGGGCTGATATCGCCGAAGCCCCAGGGCTCTCGGGACGCCCCGCATCCCCCGACGCCCTCTGCGCCGCGTTCAGGTTTCGCCGCTGGGTCAAAAGGCGCAGCCCTCGCGAAGCAGCGCTCGCGTTCAACACCGCATATGCCGCCATCGACCGGGCCCAAATCTCAGGCAGCGTAATCCCTTCCCTCGTGCGACAGGCCTGGGACCAAAGGATCGACGAATCCCAATCGACGAGGCTCCACCTAGTCGAGGTCTCCTACCCTGAAATCGCCGAAGTCGCCGCCACCCTGCTGTCTGACGTATGGCTGAACCCGGCCAGGAGCCTCAACGGCCACCCCAAGCGCCTCGCATGTGAAAGCCCGGCCAGCCACCAGCAGTTCGACGACATTGCCCTCCGTGTCCTGCGGCACGTCCCGTCCCCCAGACCGGTTGACATCGAATGGGCACGCGGCGTAGCCCAGCGTTCTATTCTTGCGTTCCTCGAAACCACCTTGGGGTCCTACACCGACTACGGAAGCTGGACAACCGAGCGATCCTCAACCCGAGTCGACGAACTCCAGACACACCGCAGAATTGACTCCGGTCTGCTCGCGACAGCTCAGGAGCCCAACCAATGGCGGCATCACCACGCCGTTGCTGTTGACCAACGAGTCACGCGGCGTCCACGTAGCTCTGCAGGTCTGTGATTCTCGACTCGAACATCTCCAGGCTTCTAAGCTTCGTACGCCGATTGCCCAGCTCGCGCCGAATAGCCAACATGGTGTCCCCCAACTGGCTGAACACCTCGATAAGAGACTCCAGGATGCCTTGCGCCGCGCAGCCCGCAAAGCGGCTGGTCCGCTCGTCGTGATAGTTGACGAACTAGACCGCTGCCGTCCCGCATACGCGCTGGGCTTCCTTGAAGTAGCAAGACACCTGCTGGCGGTGAATGGCATCGTGGTCGTGGTTGCCACCAACCGGACAAAGCTATGCCACTCAATTGAAGGCCTTTACGGGAAGGGATTCGGAGCGGACCGGTACCTCAGGAGATTCGCCGACGTACCCATCGTTCTCCCGGCCCCTGAAGACCCCTACCTCTATGGCTATTTGGAATCGCTGCTGGAAGACACAGGGCTGAACACGCGATTCGGGGCACTAGACGGCAACCCCTGCCCCGAGATGCTGCGCCTGATCGCCGACGATAATCGCTTCAGCTTTCGAGATCTGGAGCAGGCAGTCCAGTACAGCGCAGTAGTGCTGGCCTCACTGCCGCATCCAAGCGAACAAGAGGGCCAAGAGGACGAAGTCGCACGATTCTCGGAAAGACTGGCAGTGCCCATGATCGTGCTGCGCACCCTCGACAAAGAAGCGTACGACCGGCTCGCCAGTGATGCCTCCGATGTGTTCGAGACAGCTGCAGCGCTCAGCAACAAGATCGGCGAGAACCCAGCGGCATTAAACGATGTCAACGCCATCCACACCGGCAACTGGCCCTCGAGGTATCGCTATTCGCAGAAATAAGGGGCTTCTTCCTCCAAACCGAACAAGACGGCATTGACCCATTCGTCAGCAGCTACGTCAATGCCTTCGTGGCGCAATTCAACTCCCACTTTCAAGGCCGACCAGCGAATGTGCCCTACGGGGACAGAGCGCGCCATGTCGCCCACGCGGCCCTCGACCTCTTTGGAAAGGGACACGAAGGATCAAAGAGCATCCACGAAATCAGACGGCTCCTCGAAATTGTCGACTACGACCCCAAGCCATAGATGATGCACCCGACACGCCGATCCCACAGGCCCCTGCAGGCGGCGAGACTTGCCGACGTCGCCAGCTGCATTGAGAAGTATCGCCAGTTGACTGTCTCTAGAGTGGGGCGAAATCCCAGGTTCGCGGCAAGACGTCTCGGCCAGTTGGCGAAAACTAAGCTCCTAAGCGAAACCTAGGTCAAGCTCGCCAATTTCGCCGAGACAAGTCAGCCTCTCACAGCCCCGCCGCGGCAGCGCTCAAGGGCCACCTGATGCCCCATCGCCCTATTTTCCCTGACCATGGCCAGCAACACCGCCAACTTCTTGCTCGAGGTAGCTACGCCAGTCCTTCACGGTGATCTCGCCTCGGCCCTTGATTTGCCTCCCCAGCCATACTGCGGTGAGGGTCCCTCCTTTCCAATCCCTTCTTAGCCCGTTCTCTTCCGGGAACCAGTGGGCGGTGGTAATGCGTTGGGCTATGACAGCAACCGCGACTCTGATCGCTATCGCGAACCACATCAACAGCCATAAGCGTCCAAAATAGAACCAGACCTCCTCGCTGAGCTCGTCTTCAGCGCTCGCGTGAACGACATACAACGAGTAGAGGTACACGCCGGCCGCAATAGAGGAAGTCTTGAAAGCGATACTCCTTCTGTGTTTCCTCATGGCTCTGCGAGCATGGGCCAGGTCCTCGTCCGCGCACGGACCTGTGGGGGTACCGTCACACGTGTAGAACTCGTAGCAGCTCCCCCATTCTTCTCCTGGCTCGCTCGCCTCTTGTTTAGGGTAGACAAGCCACAACGCATCCGATGGCACTGACCGCTGCTCTTCCACGTAGACCCTCGGTCCACCGTTTCGCGTCTGGTCCGCCGATTGAACAGCGATGTGCTGCGGGTCGTTTGGCGAGACACGCAGGGTGTCGACATCGACAACGAGGCACCTAACCAGCGCGTGCCCGACTGCTAGATCTTCATCTGCGGCAAGCACGACAAGCCTCTCCTGTGCCCATCTACCTGAGCTGATCGAGCGTCGAAGGTGTTGGCTGTTCTCTCCAGCCTCCAGTTGGAACCCCACCACGAACCCAGATGCGTGTCGGAACAGGCCGTCGAGGTCGAAGCACTCCATCGGGGAGAATTTCCAGCCATCAACAGAGAAGATCTGCTTGGGGCTGGTCTCCGACATAGTGTATGTGCGCTTGAACCAGGCCCATAGGCTCTTGATCTTCGACTTCGGTGCGAAGTAGTCCATCGGTGCTCTGCGATTACACCTGATCGACTGCACAAGGGCTTGACCGACCAAACCATCCTGGAGGACCGTGGGCTGTGTCAGAGGGTTCCTGTGCCCCCTTCGCCGCCTCCGACGGCGGCCTGCCTGCCCGACCACCAATTTCCGGTCCCGGTGCGACCGGTACGGGAAGTAGAGGGCCACGATGGCAGCGACTGCTGCTATCCCCCCGAGGACTATTCCCGCAATGTCCACGAGTCCCTCCAACGCCCAAGCGGCCGGCTGTTTCTCCCCAGCATTCTACCGGGCCCCACTGCTCCTCAAGCTAAGCCGACTGTTCATTCTCAAGGTCCAGTCAGCCCGCAGGGAGACTCCGACTTCGCCACCTAACTTGAGACGATGCGCTTCTGGATCGTCTCACCAATTTGGCGAATCCCAGGTCAGATTCGCCAGGTAAGGTGAGACCGGACAATGAGACTTCTCTAATCCGTTAGGCCGCGAAGTATGCTGTTCCGCGAAAGTTGATGAGGGTCCCCACCGATTACGACAACCTTGGTTTCGAGCAGGCCTGTGCCCTCGATCCTGAAATGGCCGAGAACTACCTCGCGCACACGATGATCGGTGACCCCTTGGCTGATGCGGCCGTCGAGGTTCTCTCCGCAATGAAGCGTTCGGAGTCCACCAAACTCATATCGGCCTACATGACCGTCCCGGACGGGAATGACCCTCCTGATGCGCCCAAGGAGGTCCACGCGCTCTTCGAGGATGCCTTTACTCCACCAGACTGGCTCGATCTTTCGGCATTGACCGCCGGCATTCATATGTTCCATCGGAACCGGAAGATGGTGGTGGCCGGGATGCTGGCCGGAGTTCTGGTGGAAGGATTCTCCACCAATATCAGCGAGTCGTTCTTTATCACCGGCAAACTGCGCGACCAGGGTGTGCGGCGCCTTCAGCAGAACAACCGCCATATGGTGGAACTCTTCCTTCCTGGCGGCATGGGGCCCCTCGGAGATGGATGGAGGCTCTCCTTTCGGATCCGCCTGGTCCATGCCCAAGTCAGGTACTTGCTCAAGAACTCCGGGGAGTGGGACGAGGACGCCTTGGGCGTCCCGTTGAGCGCAGCCCATTGCGGCTACGCCATCACCGCGTTCTCCGCTCGACTGCTCAAGCACATGAGGAGCCTGGGAGCAGTCTTCAGTGACGAAGAAGCGGCGAGTTTCATGACAACGTGGCGCTACTCGGGGCTTCTCATGGGGATTCCTGACTCGATCCTCTTTCAGGGCGAACAAGATGCGTTGAAGCTGTACGAGGTTGGAACCATGTGCGAGCCAGAGCCCAGCGCCGCATCTGTCGTTCTGGCCAACTCGCTGGTCAATTCGGCACCCCTCGTGGTTGGCATCAACGACTCTGTCAAGGGACAGAAACTCTCGCAGTACGTCTACAAAGTGTCACGGGCACTCATCGGAGACACACTGGCCAACCAGTTGAACTATCCCAAGCAGTCCACCTTCGGCGTACTCCCTTGGTTCCGCGCACAGGCCAGGTACGAGCGCTTCATTCTGCGGTTCTTCCCCAAGATCGCCCGCAAGAGCAACGTTTCCAACTTCACAACGCTGTTGTCAGGATCGTGGTTCCACGACGAGGGCATCACCTACCACTTGCCAGACCACGTCTACGCCGAGGAGTCCAGCGAATGGTGAGGACAGGAGGGGACGACTTCATGCAGGTGCCATCGTTTTACATGGACGGCTACAAAAGGGCCATGGCTGTGGATCCAGTCTTGGCAGACGCCTACATGAGAAACACGCTTGTCGGCGACCCTTCGGCCGATGCCGCCATAGCCGCACTGGCCGACTTCAACCAGACCGACTCACACCGACTGATTGAGGCGGGGATGAACGGTGATGAGGAGAAGCTGCGACAGGCGCCGGACGCCTTGCGAGTGTTCTTTCGCGAACTCGATCGTCCGCCGCCGTTTGAGTATGACCCGAAGAAGGCCGCGGTGGGTGCTCGCGCGTTCTACAAGTACTCAGATCTCTTTTTTGTGGGGCTTGTGCTGGACTCACTGGTCACTGGACTCAGCGAGGATCTGGCCAAGGCCTTCTACATCACCGGGCGGACGGCGGGGAATCTTCGCCGGGTCAGGCAAAACACCAGACAGCTCGTAGAGATCACTTTGCCCGGCGGAATGGATCGCCAAGGCGATGGGTGGAAGCTGACGGTTCGTATTCGAATGATCCATGCGCAAGTCCGGCGAATGTTGCTCGACTCAGATGAATGGGACGTTCCCAGCGAGGGCTTGCCGCTTCATATGGCGCACATGGCGCTTGCATCCACGGGATTTTCCGCCATTCTGCTTGATTCGGCCCGCAAGATGGGGGTTCCGCTAACCGAAGAGGAGAGCGAAGGGTTCATGCACATCTGGCATTATGTGACCTGGTTGCTTGGTGTGCCCGAAGAGCTGCTTTACCGCACGGAGAAGGAGGCCTTGCATGTGCGGAAGATCGCCCGCCTGTGTGAGCGGCCACCCGGCAAGATGGCCACCGAAGTAGCCCACGGATATATCGGAACAGTTCCCGAGCTACTGGGCATTACCAAGCCAGCCAAGCAAAAGCGACTGTTCAAGGCTCTGTACCGGACGTCGAGGGCTCTGATAGGAAACGAGTTGGCTGACACACTCCAGTTCCCGAAGCAGTCGACGATCGGTGCATTGGCATTCGTCCGGATGCAGCGGAAAGCCAAGATTCTCTATTCGAAAGTCATGCCGGGAGCACTGTCTCACGACTTCAACAATTTTGCCGGCGTGCTGCAAAGATCGGTGTACGACGACACCGGAATCAGCTACCGCATGCCCGACGCCATCAAGGACACAGCCTCAACCCCGTGGTGAGCCTCTAAGGTTTCGGGTTTCCCGGCAAGGCTCAAGATCCTTCTAGCCCACTTGATTGGTCCGGCGGTGGTGCTGCGACCACAGGACCAGCAGCGGCGGCAACACGGTGAACGTGGAGATGAGCGTCAGCAGGATTGTTGCCGACGTAAGCCCACCCAGTTCCTGAATCGGCCGGAGCGGGGAGAAGAGCAGAGCGAGAAGCCCCAGCGCAGTGGTCAGGGCGCTGGCAACGAGCGCTCCGCCCGTTGTTGTCATAGCCAGCCTCAGGGCCGTGGCGACGTCTTGGGTTTCTTGTTCGGCCTCGATGAACCGGTGCGTGAGATGGATGGTGTAGTCAACGCCGATGCCGATCGTCAGAGCCACTACCAAGGCTGTGGCAAGATTGAACGAGATCCCGAAGATCCACATGGCAGCCAGCAACCAGCTCACGACCAGTGTGATGGGAAGCATGCTGATTACCCCGAGAATCGGACGGCGTTCTCTGAAGCCGAAGTAGAGCAGCAGAATCACCATGGCAGCGGCAATCGTGAGCGGAATGGTGACGGTTTGGCTGCGCCCCAGCTCTGAGTTGATCAGGGCATGAAGGGTCTCGCCGCCGGTGGCGGTGGTCTGCTTGGGGTCGCCGCCCCAGAGATCATCGAGCTCGTCGAGCAATTGAGGGAGGAGAGTGCCGCTGTCCGCCGCCACCGGAATTTGGATAATGGTGCGGTCAGGGCCATTGGTGCGCAAGTCCATAACCGTCGCGAAGCCCGTCGGGTCGACGCTCTCCAGGAGTGTCCAAGTTTCGTGGGCCTGCTGGTCGGTCAGTGAGGCGCGGGAACTCAAGCCAGCGAAAGCCGCCGCGACGTCCGGGTGGTACTTGTCCCCCGGTTGCCCGCTCTGAGTGGCCCAGTCGCTGAGCAGCGTCATTGCCGAGACGATGGGAGGCCCGACGATGCCCACGGGACGCGTCTCGACGCTAAGGGCCTCTGAGTAGTCGAGCAGATGGCCGGTAGAGGCAGCGGTGTCGAGGTCGGTTTCGACCAGGATCGTGACGGTGGAGGCGCCCGCACCGAAGTTGTCTTCGATAAATGTGATGTTCTCGAGCGCTTCGGAGCCACGCGGTAGGAAATCAGTCGGTGTGGTGGTCGTGTTCAAGTTGGTCGCTGCGATCACGGCCAGGATCGTCACCACGATGGCACCTCCTAGAACCGGAAGCGGCCGGCGGGCCATAACCGACGCGGCGCGAGAGAGGATCGCTCCGGTGCCGGGGACGGTATCGGCAACCGGTTTGGTGGCCAGCTCCCGGCCCTTGGCCACCCGCCTGCGGTCCAACAGCAGCCGGGCAGAAGGTACGAAGGTGGTCATCACGATCCATCCCGCGACTACCCCTATGGCCGCGAGAACACCGAATTCTGCTATGGGCTTGAATCTGCTTGTGAGGTTCATGAGGAGGCTCGTCGCGGTTGTGATCGCGGCGAGCATCACCGGCACGCCCGAGACCTTTACCGCGTGGCCGATGGACCGGCCGGGGGCGCCCTCATCCCGCTCGATTCCTTCGAGCAACAGTGCCTCCCGGTAGCGGCTGGTGATCTGGAGCGCATAGTCCACGCTCAAGCTGATGAGAAGGACCAGCACAATCGGTATGAAAATGTTGTCGGGGTCGAGGATGTCAGCGCCGCCCGGCGACAGCCATGCTTGGGCACCGAGAGTCCAGGCTAGGGTGATGCCCAGGCCGAGCATCGTGATATGGACATCCGACTGGGTGCGATAGAAGACGGTGAGCAAAAGGGCGATCACCAACAAGGCGATGGCAGTGAGAAGGGGCAAGCTGACCTTATTGACATCGTTGATTTCATCCTCGTTCTTCGCTTGGCTGACAGCTGCTATCTCCAGCGAGGCCAGGTTCGCAGTATCCCCGATGTCGTAGAGCCGAAGCTGTGCGTCTCGGAGACCGACATCGTCGCCGGTGTCTTTGAGGGCGATCAGGGACAACCCGGCGATCGGCACTCCGGCGGCGTTCCGGGGAACGATGCGATTGAAAAGGTCGTTTTCGGCAGCCAATTCCGGCAGGCGGGCCATTAGGTCGACGGCTTTCTCGATGTCAGCTTCAGTAGCATCGGCCGGATCGGTGCCCTGGGCCAACAACACCAACTCAATGATTTGGACGTAGCCAGCGATAGGCTGGTCGGCCAGGAATGGCGTGACTTCGGGATCACTGAACATCCTGGCCTGAAGTTCCCTCATGTCCTGGAAGGACCTTGCGTCTAGGACGTCTCCCTTGGCGAGAAGCTGAACATTCTTGATGCCAGCAGAACCTGGGAAGCTCTCCTCGACCGCGTCGAGTGCTTTGGCCAGCTCACTACCTTCAGGAAGAAAAGCGCCAAGAGGGTCGGGTACCTCGGAGGTCTTCTGGACGAGGAAGCCGGCGAGCAAGACGATCGTTGCAATAAAGATACTGGCAAGCACCAGTTTCGGCGATTTGCGGATCCTTTGGGCCTGCCACTCGAACATGCTCGAACTTTAGGGGACGCGCGAATAGGCGTGGCTCGTTTGGGCTACAGCGCAGCTCGGCCCGCGCTGAGGCCTCCGTCAACGTAGATGACCTGGCCGGTTACGTAACGGGCGTCGTTGGAGGCCAAGAAGCCCACCACATCGGCGATGTCGTCGGGTCGACCAGTTCTACCCAGCGGCACCGCCCGGGCCCGCCGTTCGCCCATTTCGCCCTCGTAGTTGACCTGGGTGCCCTCGGTTTGAATCATTCCTGGGCCGACGGCGTTGGCCCGGATTCCCCGAGGGGCCAGCTCCAGAGCGGTCTGTTTGGTGAAGCTCTCCACCGCGGCTTTGGACGGCGGGTAGATACCCACTCCTGGGGAGTTGGAATTGGCCGCATTCGACGAGAGGTTGACAATGGCCGAACCCGGTCCCATCAGGGGGGCCAATGCCTGGGTGCAGTTGAACACCCCCATCACGTTCACCTCCAGCACTCGGCGCACGTCGTGGGGCGTCATAGCGTCTAGCTTGGCGAAGATCCAGATGCCGGCGTTGTTCACCAGTACATCCACCTGGTCCAACGAATCGGCCAGCGCGGCCACCGATTCCGGGTCGGAGACATCGCACTGCCGCCATTGGCCGCCGAGCATTTCTGCGGTGGCCGCGGCGGTGTTCGGATTCTGATCCACCGCCACAATCTCGTGTCCATCGGCGGTCAGGCGCTTGCAGATGGCCCGCCCGAGCCCCTGTCCCGCACCGGTTACAACTGCTAATCCCATCGAGCCAGCATGACAGATCGACTGCGGCAGGTTGATACGTTGCCGACGTGCTTCACCACCGCCATCCCTATCGCTGGGTGATGCTGGGGGCACTGTGGCTGGTGTACTTCTCCTTCGGGATAGCGGTATTCGGCATGACCCCGCTGGTGAACGTGATCCGAGAAGACTTGGATCTGAGCAAAGGGGCCATGGGAACGATCCTGGGGGCTTGGCCTCTGGTGTTTCTCGTTGCGGCGATGCCAGCTGGAGCACTGGTAGACCGGCTCGGACTGCGCCGCTCGCTGGGAATCGCCACCGTGATCATCTCCGCCTCCGCGCTGTTGCGTCCGGTCGTTACCAACTTCATCGGCATGTTCGGCTCGGTGGCATTGTTTGGCCTCGGCGGGCCGCTGGTTTCCGTGGGTGCTCCCAAGTTGATCAGCGTGTGGTTCGACGAGGAAGAGCGAGCGCTGGCCATGGGGATCACCATGTCTGCACCGGCCATCGGCGGAGTCTTGCCCCTGGTTACCGCCAACAGCCTCCTCATGCCGGCATTCGACCAGAGCTGGCGGGCGACGCTCATGGTTTACGCCCTCATCACCGTGGCGATCATCGCTGTCTGGTTGGTTGCTGCTTCCGCCGGAGAGAAGCTCGCTCCTGGAGTGGACCGCGATGCCAATCCCGACCACGGCTTCTCCGGTGCCAGGGGCCTGTTGCGCCATCGAGCCGTCCAGCTCATGCTGATCGTGGCCCTTGGCATGTTCTTCTTCAACCACGCCCTCAATGGATGGCTGCCAACCGTGATCGAAGACCGGGGATTCTCCAGTTCAGCAGCGGGCTACCTGGCTGGTGCGGTCACTGCCCTCAGCATCGTCGGTGCGCTGCTGGGGCCGCGCCTGATCCCAGAAAGCAGCCGGATCGCGGTTATGGCCGGGGTTTATGCCGTGTTCGCCGCCGCCTCCATTCTGCTCTATGTGGACGTCAAGGCGGCCACCTTGGCCGGGTTGGCCATAATCGGCATGAGCAGAGGGCTGGCTGTACCGATCGCCCTTGTGGTGATGATGCAGCTCCCCGGCGTTGCGCAGCGCAATATGGGAGCGGCCGGTGGATTGTTCTTCACCGTTGGTGAAGCCGGCGGCGTAACCGGACCGATCTTGTTCGGCGTTCTCGCCGACATCGGCGGTTTCGGCGCCGGGCTCGTGCTGCTTGCCGGGGTTGCGGGCATAACCGGAATACTGACCCTTGGCCTACGCTCGGCAATGGCCCGTGTGAGGGCCGACTAGGCACCCCGTCCTTGGATGAGCTCTTGCAAGGCGTCGTCTTCGCTCACCAGCTTGGTCACCACCGCCTCGTCGACGTCGGCGACGATGATCTCGCCCACCTCGTCAGAAACTGAGGCGAAGAAGCCGAGCTCCTTCATTCCCACGGCCTGGCGATAGTTGTCCTCGGTAGGCGTGAGGTATTGGATCGACACCGCGCTGTAGCGGCGTATGAGGTACAGGTGCATGAGCGCCATGAGCCGCTTGCGGCGCAGCGCCGGGCTGTGGGTGTTCTGGTCCCGAACGGAGAGGATGGCCCGGCCCCGTCGGTCGGTCAGCACCCCGAACACCACGTTGGCCAAGTCGTTGTCGCCGCTGTACACCACCAGCTCGAGGATCTCCGACCCGGCGGTGTAGGGCCGCAGCTTCACTTTCAGCTGGGCGTCGATGGTGTTGTGGGCCGCCCAGCGCTCCAGCCAAGCCTCCAGCTCTCGGGTGGGCACCTCGGTCTGCACCAAGTGCTGGAACTGGGTTGAGCCCTTGCCCATGGCCCGGGTGGTGGCGGTTCGCCCCGAGCTGGCCATGAGCGCGGCATCAAGTCGAGGCCCGCCAACCAGGGTCTGCGGCGTCCTATACGGGGAATCCACCAGGCGGAACCTCCGCTGAAGCCGGGCCAAGGCCAGCATTCCATCCTGTTGGAGGGAGGCGGCGAACTCCTCCCCCGCCATCCCGTCCACTTGGTGGCCGCCGTAGGTGATGAAGTTGAACACGAATCCCAGCCGGCCCAATTCCGCGGGGAATTGCCGCATCTCGTCCTCGCTCATGCCGGTGGTGTCCCAGTTGAACGACGGCGACAGGTTGTAGGCCAGCATCTTGTCCGGATGCACCGCATGGACGGCCTCGGCAAACTCCCGGGCATCCTCCAGGTCGGCCGTTTTGGTCTCCATCCAAAGCAAGTCGCAGAACGGAGCCACCGCCAGCGACTTGGCCACGGCATAGGGGATCCCGCCCTGCACCTGGTAGTACCCCTCGGTGGTCCTGGCCACCTCGGGATCCCAGGCCACATCCAGGCCCATCTCCACAGCCCGTTCCCGAGCAGTGTCAGTGTCAACCGTGCGGGCGTAGCTAAGCCACTCCCCCACATCCATTCCAAAGGTCTCACCTTCCGCTGACCGCATGGCCAACTGGTCGGCAACCGCCTGGGCATAGGTGGCCAAGCCCGATGCCCGATGCCACGCCTCGGCCAGCGCATCGGAGACTCGGTCCACTGCGTGGTCAGCCCGGGGATCGGGCGAGGAATGGTAGGTGACCGCCGTCTTCTCGATGATCTGGTTGACCCCGGTCTGATCGAGCCATCCCATAGCCCGCTTGTAGCGGCTCTCGGGCACGGCATACAGCAGGTGGCCATTCACACCCTCCACACCGACCTCGCACAGGCGGCGCAATACCGCCAAGTAGGCGTCCTTGTATGAGGGGACCGCTAGCTGGGTGGCCCCCATGATGAACGGCTGGTCGCGCTCGTCGGTACCCCCGTCCAACAGGTTGGCCGCCTCCGCGTCGGTGCGGGCCACGATGATGCCGGGCACCCCCATCACGTCGAGTTGGAATCGGGCTGCGTTCAAACGCTTGATCTGCTCATCGCACGGCACCAGGACCTTTCCTCCCTGGTGGCCGCACTTCTTGACGCCGGGCTTTTGATCTTCGATGTGATAGCCGGGAACGCCGGCCTCTACGAAGCGGCGGATCAGATTGCGAACATGGGCATCGCCGCCGTGGCCGGTGTCGGCGTCGGCGATGATGCTGGGAGTGAAATCGATCACCGGGCTGGCCAAGCGCTCGGCTGCGGTCATCCGAGACCGGGCGAAGCGCTGGTTGCGGTCGGCGGTCAACAGCGCCCGCACCAGTCCGGCGGCTTCGTCGGGCACCATGCTCAAGGGGTAGCTGGCCAGATCAGGACCAGGATCCTCGTGCAATGAGCCCTTGGCCGATGTAGCCCATCCGCCCAGGTAGATACCGTCGATCCCGGCCCGCTTCATAGCAACGGCCTGGCCCGGCGAGTACGGGCCGAATGTGGAAATGCACTGGCCCTGGTCGAAGAGCTCCCGCAGACGGGCATAGAAACGGTCGGCGGCTACGCGAGCCACGGTGTAGTCCTGGTCAATCGCCCCGCGTTGTTCCACCACTTGGCGGGCCGAGTACAGGCGAGTTACCCCCTCGAAGCGGGGCGAGGCCATCCACGCCTGAATGGATCGGACCTCGGCATCGAACGAACCGGCAGCGTTGACGGCCATGCTGATACCTCTTTGGTGGCTAGAGGGTTGTTGTCCGGCGAGGCTAGCAACAGCACCGCTTCTAACTGCACCTTTATTCGCGGGAAATTTGATCCTGCTTGAGAAAACAGTTTCGATCGGACCTACCCTGACTGCTCGTGGTCTACGAGACGTTTGGAATGCTCGATGTGGCCCGCCCACTGGCCGACTTTATGGTCAACCGGCTGGCACCGGGTTCCGGTGTAGATCTTGAGCGATTCTGGACAAGCTTCGGCGAAGTCGTTGAACGTTTTCGACCGCTAGTTCAGGCCTGCCGCAACGAGCGAGACGATCTCCAAGCCCGGATCGACGATTGGCACCGAGACCCTGCTACCCGGCCCGAGGAGGCGAATGCCTTCTTGCGCTCCATCGGCTACCTGGTCGATGACCCCGGTCCGGCGTCAGTGGCCACCGCGGGGGTCGACCCGGAGATTGCATTGATGGCCGGACCGCAACTCGTGGTGCCGGTGGACAACGCCCGCTATGCCCTCAACGCGGCCAATGCCCGCTGGGGCAGCCTGTATGACGCTTTCTACGGCACCGATGCCATCGACGAATCGGGGGGAGCTGTGCGGGCCGGGCCGTACAACCCAGTGCGGGGACAGCGGGTGATCGACCGGGTTCGATCTCTGCTGGACAGCCATTTCCCCCTGGCTTCTGGGTCGCATGCCGACGCAGCGGCCTATGCGGTGTCCGTCGGCGGTCTGCGGGTTGGCCTGACCGACGGCGCATCGGCAAAGTTGGCTGACCCCGGTCAGTTCGCCGGCTACACCGGCGATAGGTCGGCGCCCGAGACGGTGCTCTTGCAGAAGCACGGGCTCCACATTGAGCTGGTGATCGACCGAAACCACGACATCGGCCGAGACGACCCTGCGGGGATTGCCGATGTGATGATGGAGTCGGCCCTGACCACCATCATGGACTTGGAGGACTCGGTCGCGGCGGTGGACGCCGATGACAAGTCCGTGGCCTATGCCAACTGGCTTGGTCTGATGCAGGGCAGCCTCACGGCTTCGTTTGCCAAGGGCGGTCACTCCATGACTCGCAGTCTGAATGCCGACACCGCGGCGATCGATCCGTCGGGGAATCCGATAACGGTACGGCGGCGCAGCGTCATGCTGATTCGCAGCGTGGGCCTGCACATGGATACCGACATAGTGCGAGTTCACGGGCAGCCGATTCCCGAGACGATCATTGACGTTGCGGTGGCTGGCTGGGGGGCAAGGTTTGATCTGGCCGGCACCGGGCCCCATCGCAATAGCCATACCGAGTCGGTCTACATTGTGATGCCGAAGCTGCATGGCCCCCGCGAGACCGCATTGGTTAGGGATCTGTTCACCGCCATTGAGGGCATTCTGGGAATGGCCCCCAACACGCTGAAGATGGGGATCATGGACGAGGAGCGCCGCACATCGCTCAACCTTGCCGCCTGCATCGCCGAGGCCTCCGAGCGGGTGGCGTTCATCAACACCGGGTTTTTAGACCGCACCGGAGACGACATCCACACCAACATGGACGCCGGTCCCATGATCCCCAAAGCGGAGATCAAGACATCGGGGTGGCTGACCGCTTACGAGGAGGCCAACGTGGCCGTCGGGCTGGCCATGGGCCTGCCGGGGCGCGCGCAGATCGGCAAAGGCATGTGGGCCAAGCCCGACGACATGGCCGCCATGCTGGACGAGAAGATCGGTCACCCCCAAGCGGGGGCGTCCACTGCCTGGGTCCCCTCCCCCACCGCAGCCACCCTTCACGCCCTCCACTACCTGGAGACCGATGTGGCCGCCCTTCAACAAGAGCTGTCCACCATACCCCTAGCCCGCGACGCCTCAGTTCAAGCCATGCTGACCCCCGCCGTGCTTCCGCCTGGCCGCGAGCTGTCCCCGGCGGAGATCCAACGGGAGTTGGACAACAACGCCCAGGGCATCTTGGGCTACGTAACCCGGTGGGTGGGGCAGGGAGTGGGCTGCTCCAAGGTGCCCGATATCGACAACGTCGGGCTGATGGAAGATCGGGCCACCCTGCGGATCTCCTCCCAGCACATTGCCAACTGGGTCCACCATGGGCTGCTTTCCGAAGAGCAGGTAGTGGAGTCCATGCGGCGAATGGCCTCCGTGGTGGACAGCCAAAACGCCGATGACCCCGACTATGAGCCTATGAGCAGCGATTTCTCGGCCAGCGTCCCGTTCAGTGCTGCCCTCGCTCTGGTACTCGAAGGTCGTGAGCAGCCCAACGGCTACACCGAAGCCATCCTCACTGCCCACCGCCGACGCCAGAAGGCAACCAGCTAGCCAATCAGGCTCACTGCCTCATAACCCCCAGGGGCTGAGATCGACGTTGAGTTCGCGGAGGCGGTCGATGATCATGGGGGGATCCATGGTCATGGCCGGCCAGTGGTAGTCGTAGATGCGGATGTTCAGCACGAAGGCGATGTACTCGGACACCTGGTCCACGGTGAAGTAGATGCCCCTCCGGCCGATCGACGCCTCGTAGGCGGCCCCGTTCTCGCGGTTCAGCACGAAGTTGGTGTGATCGCACATGTGCTTCATATCGGTGCTCACCCAGTCCCAGATCATTTCGGTGCACAGAATCAAAGGCTCGGATGGCTCGGCTGAGATCAGCTTGAAATCCTTCGACACCAGGGTGATGGGCTCCAGCGTGTGGGCGTCGTAGGTCCGCAACTCCACTTCCTTGCCTCGGAAGTAAGGGGTCCACGACACACCGATTCCCTCGTGGGCGCAGCCGATGTAGCTGTGGAACTCTCCATCGATGTACATCTCCACCTGGCTGGGAAACGCCGAGAATGGCGGGGCCTTCAAGATATCGCAGTTGGGCGAGGCCTCGTCGATCACAAAGACGATCCCCAGTTGCAAGAGCTTGAGCGCCTCCATCAAGCGGCGCCGCCCGATGCCGGTCCCGGCGTGCATAGTGGCCAGGTTGGGGGCTCGCTTGTTCTCCCCCCAATAGTCGAACACGAACTGTCGCAGTTCGAGCGCATCTTCGGTCCATTCGATCTCAGGCACATGTTGGGGCATTGGTCTGTTCCTTCTCTGTTGCCACTCAGATCTTGGCCGCAGATCCGCCGTCCACGTAAAGCTGGCTGGCGTTGGTGAATCCGGAGGCTTCCGAGGCCGCGAACACAATTGTCCGGGCCACCTCGTCGGCTCGGCCCACCCGGCCCTGGGGAATTCGGCCCCCGAGCACTTTGTCGGCGAATTCCTGGGGGCTCAGACCCTGGGATTCAGCGGCATTGGCCACCATTTCCATCAAACGGTCGGTGGCCGTCGGCCCGGGGTGCACGGCCACCACCCGGACCCCGTCGGGGGCCACCAGCTGTCCTGCTGAAGCGGTCACATGAGTCAGCGCGGTCACGATGCAAGCCAGCACATAGCCGGGCGACGCTTCCGTGCCGGCCACCCCGAGCACGTTCACAATTGAACCGGAGCCCTGCTGCTGCATCGCCGGCAACACCGCTCGCATGGCCCGCACATACCCCATGAGCTTCAGGTCGATGGTCTCCTGCCACGCCTCTTCGTCGGCATCGAGGATCGATCCCCCGGTGGAGGAGCCGGCATTGTTGACCAACACGTCCACTCCGCCCAGTTGGTCCATGGCCTCGTTCATGGCCGCCGCCACCCCGCCCGCAGTCGACAGGTCGGCGATCACCGGGATCCCGCCGATCTCTGCGGCCACTGCCTCCACATCGGCGTTGGTCCGGGCGACAACCGCCACCCGAGCCCCCTCATCGGCAAAGATCCTGGACGCGGCCGCCCCGATCCCTCGGCTCCCCCCTGTCACGATCACCCGAGCTTCCTGGAGTCCTAGATCCATGGGCGATGACGTTACCGCCGCTCGAGCCTCAGCACCGGTGATCGTTCACTTTGTAAGTGAGCACTATTCGGCCGGGTCGACGGCCGGTTCTGCTGGGGGAACCGGGGCAAGATATCCGACGACTAGCAGAAGGATGCCGACCGCGATGAATGACACCACACGGCCGACGGTGTCCTGGTTTCGGAGATCTATGAGGAACAGCTTGAGCACGACTACCCCCATGAACGAAGCACCCGCTATCCACACCGGCCGGCGACCTCGGCGCACTCCCTCGACCATGGCTGACAACGCGATGACCGTCCAGAGAATGGACAGCGAGGTCTGAAGGGCAGTGGAGTCGAACATCGAATCGGAATCGAACGGGACATCCCCCCAGTGGTGGACGGTTCTGACCGCGGCCAAGGTTGCGAACACCGTGCCGGCTGCGGCCAGCGCTGGCACCCAAGATCCCTCGACGAATCCTTGAAGCCCTCGGGCTCCCTCAGCCGCCGCCGCCCGTCGCCACATGAGCGTCACGGCCAACAGCACAATTGCGGTCAATTCCAGCGGGTTCAGCACCGGCACATAGCGCAGCGGCGTGGGATCCCCATCAGAGATGAACAGCAAGATCGCAACCGCGACCGACGACCCAGCCAATACCGGCCCGACGCCGAACAGCAGATAGGCCGGTCGATGAGAGCGAAGCGGCCATTTCAAGGCGCGTGATCCCCACAGGGTTCCGCTCGCCAGAACCATTCCGGCCAGGCAGGCCGAGACAATCGGCCATACCTCATCGGCGGCCCGGTCGACCTGCCAATGAACCTCCGCGCCAACAAGTACAGATAGCACCCAGAAACTTCCTGGGTGCAGCAGCTGCTCGAATCGGGGATGATCACCCGAGTAGTTGTGCAACAGGGCGTAGTTGGCAGCCAGGACTACCGGCCATGCCAACCATCCGTAGAGTGCGAACGGATGGGACTGCGTGCCGAGGGAGACGCCCAGAACCACGGCCATGGTGGGAAGAATCAGTGCTCCCCACGCGGCAAGGTTCATCCACCGCAATCTTCGAGCCGAGTAGGCAGCCAGCCCAAGTGAGAGCACCACGAACAGGAGAGATGCAGACAGCTGGGCCGATGGGATGTGGTAGTCGATCTCCAAGTTGCCGGCTACCAGCCACCAGCCGACGCCCCACGCCAATGCCACCCAGGCAGCGATTGAATCGAAGGCGGCCTGCTTCCTTCCCCTCTGAAGCTGCAACCCGGACACGATGCCCGCGGCTGCGATCAGGGCAGTTCCCAAGAAGTACTTATTGGCGATGGGCTGTTCGTCTTGTGGATAGGGAAGCCAATCATTCAAGTGCAGGGCCATGGCGAACCCGGCAAGAACCTGAAGGGCGCCTCCTGCGCTGGCAGTCAACCACTGGGCTTTGCGGCTTCCAATCCAGAGCAGCAGAACACCCTGACCGGCCCAAGCGGTCGAGCTGTAGTAGGTATCGAAAGCAAATGGGATCGCGATTGCAATGAAGACCACCGCAAGGCCGGCATAGGCGACCACCAACTCCTTGTTTTGCCGGCCGATTCTCCGCGTTGCGAGGGCTGCGGTGGCATAGAGCAGCGCGGCCCCCGCTGTGCTGATCGACATTCCATGCTCGGTGTGGCCCAGCAAGAGCTGATGAACTCCCAAACCGATAAACGGTGTGCCCAAAGACAGGGGGGCGAGCCACGAGATATCTGCGACGCGCTTGACATCGAAGGTCTTCCTGGCGGCAAAGAGCACGGGAATCGCCGTGTACATGGCCAGGAACAGAGCAACGAACGGCTCCGTGGTGGTCCAGTCCTCCTCCAGGTGGCGGCTGACCAGCCAGTACCCGGTGACCCCGAATGTGAAGCCGAAACCGAGCAAAGTGAGCTCTGGCCAGACCTTGTACCAGGCAATCCACACGATCGCGGCGTTCAGGATGGCGTAGAAGGTGAAGACCACCACATGGTCTTCAGGCTGGGTGTACGACAGCACAGGAGCGAGAAAGCCGCCGATGATTCCGAGAACCGCCAATACTCGCGAGTTCTGAACGATGGCAATGATCCCCGCCCCCACGGTGATGACGACAACAAAGACCAGCGCCAACGGAGCGGCCAAGACGTCGTATCCGGCGAAGGCGGCGTACGTCGTCAGATACAGCACCGCAATCCCGCCTCCTAGGAGGCTAAGGCCGTAGATGAGGCGACTGCGCCGGAACTGCCACCCCGTGATGAGCAGCGCCGCACCGAAAACCGCCACGGCGATCAGGACCATCTCCACCGTCACGGTGATCAAGCCGCGCTCGTTGGCTTCGCGGATCAACAGGCCCATTCCGACCAGGGAGACCAGAACGCCGACTTTCACCGGTACGTTGCCGGTGGACACCCAGTCCTTGGCTGCGTTCGTCGCCCTTTTCGCTATTTCAACAGGACGCTCTGTCTCAACCCTCGTCTCGACCGCCTCGCGGTGCCCGACATGAGCGGGTGATACCGGGGTAGGGGACATCGGTGGCGCCGGAGCGGTGGGAGGAGGTTTTGGAGGCCGAGCGATTGGCCCGGGCGGAGGTGGAGGTGGTGCGGCGGGTCGAGCTCTTCTTGTCAGACCACCCTCGACTTGCTCGAGCCGCCGCCGATTCTCTTCGAGCCGCCGCCGATTCTCGATGTCACGCCCCAAGAGAAACCCGATGAGTCCGCCGGCCACCACTCCCCCAAACTGGGCGAACACTCCACCGAGAACGGCTCCTCCTACCGTTAGGAGGATAATCACCCCGGTGGCCGTGGGATTCTCGCCGGAACCCTGCGGCCACTGTGGACTAACCATTCTGCAACAAGGTACCCCACCCCATCTCTCGTTGAAGTCTGCCCCTGCCGATGCCGTCTGCGGGCATCTGGTGGAACGGCTCCGGCTGCCGTAAACCAAAACAAGCCCCGCTATTCTGCCGGACGTGAGCGACCGCCCTAACCCCATCCGCATCGAGGACCTCGTCGAACCGGTGCTGGCCCCCGAGATCGTCGAGATGATGGAGCAGACGGCTCCGATGGCCGATCAACTCGAGCTGAGCCCCGAGGCGATTCTGGGGGCGGCCACCGCTCAGACCGGGCTCAGCGACTTCGGCCCCGACGAGTTCCGTGCCCCGCTCGAGGTGTTGTGCCACTCCCTCGATACCGAGGCCGACCACTCCCCCATGGGCCGGGTGAGCAGCATTAGCCAGCTCACCACTTTTGCCGCCAACCGGCTGCGCATCGAGCAGTACATCAAGGACCATCCCGATGCCCTAGATGTGCCCATCGACCGACCCATAGTGATCGCCGGGCTGCCCCGCACCGGTACTACCCATTTGCACAACCTCATTTCGGCCGACCCCGCGCTGAGGTCTCTGCCCTGGTGGGAGGCCATGGAGCCGGTTCCCCCTCCCGAGGAGGCCGGAACGGTAGAAGGCCGCATCGAGCGGGCCAAGAACGGTCTGGTGATCCACAACACGGCCATGCCCCACTACGACCGCATGCACGAGATGACCTGGGATCACGTCCACGAGGAGATCCACCTGCTGGGCATCGACTTCTCCACCATGCTATTCGACTGTCTGGCCGTGCTGCCTACGTGGCGGTCGTACTACAAAGAGCACGACCAGACTCCCCACTACCAGTACCTCAAGCGGATTCTCAAGGTGCTCACCCACCAGCGCCCACCTCGGGAGCGCTGGGTGCTCAAGTCGCCCCAGCACCTAGAGCAGATCGGCCCCTTGATGAACGTGTTCGGCGACGCCACCGTGGTGTTCACCCACCGCGACCCGGTGTCGATCACTGCCTCGTTCGCCACCATGATCTGCTACTCGGCCCGCATGAGCGCCACCCATCCGGTGGACGTCTGCGGCATTGGCCAGTGGTGGGCCCTGCTCATCGCCGACATGCTCCTGTCGTGCACCGAGCACCGCGACATGGTGCCCCCCGAGCAGTCCATCGACGTGCTGTTCCACGAGTTCATGGCCGACGACGTGGCCATGGTGGAGCGCATCTACAAACTGGCCGACCAGCCGTTTACCCCAGATGTCAGAGCCGCGATGGACGCCTACATGGCCGACCACCCTCGAGGGAGGCATGGCCGGGTGATCTACGACCTGGCCGACTTCGGCATGACCGCCGAAGAGCGCCGCCAAGCCCTCAGCTTCTACACCGACCGCTTCGCCGTTGAGCTAGAGCACTAGCCCAAGTCGGCCAGCTTCACCACCTCGGCGCTGATGGGGTCGGGCGTCCGCTCGGGCAGGAACCAGCGGAACCAGATACGCCCGTGGGGCCGACTCTGGGTGGACACCCAATTGGGCACGCCCGGATCGTTCGCCGCGATCACGATGGTCCACGAACCGTCGGGGTCCAACTCCACCTTTGAGCCGTTGGTGGTGACGTCGTCGTAGTCGTAGTTGAAGCAGTGCAGAAATTGGTTCCACAGACACATGTTCCAGAAAGCGCAATCCGGTGAGACACCCTTTAACACCAGTGCCTCGTCGTCATCCAACTCGAACGCACCCATGGCGTAAGAGGCGTCCCCTGCGGCCCAGCCGAAGGTCTCGGTGGGTACGGGGAATGGGTCGTCCATGTGGTTGAGCGTGCCCAGCGGGATCGGGACCATGGCGGCCTGCTCCTTCACCCAGGTAGTGGCAGCCTGGAAGCGCCGGGCCACTTCGGCATCGGTGTGCACGTCGCTCCACGCTGGGGCCGGGTCCAGACACTCGATGCGCCAGCGGGCCTTCTCCCCGCTCACCGGGTCGTCCATGTAATCGCGGGTGCAAGCCACCACCGCATCGGGGGCCAGCTTCAAGAAATTGCCGTCGTGGTCGTTTGGACTGACCATCATCTCGTAGGTGCCGTCGGGATTGGGTGTCATCTGAGTGGTGTTGAGCGTTCCGACAATGCGCTCGGAGTAACGGCCGTCGTCGGGGCCGCCATAAACGGTGAGCGACAGGTACACCGCGTCGCCGGGATCCACGGTCACCCGGTAGGTGCGGGAGGGGTCGATGCGGGCCATGAAGTAGAAGGCGTCGGAGTTGTCGCCGCCCCACTTCTTGTATGGGCCCACGATCTCGGTGAACCGGGGGCGGTTGGTATCAGCCCACACGTATACGTCTAATGCCACCTGGGTGATGGAGAAGATCCACCGGTATCCCTCCAGCACAGCCTGATCGTCGGCCAGCGCTTTGGGGCCCGCTAGGAACTCCTGGTCTAGGACCTTCATGGTGTCGAGCAGCTCGTGAACCGCGGCACTGGTTTCAAAGCGGGTGTCAGTCATTGGTCCTCCAGTTGTTGCTGAACCCTATAGATCTTCGATGAGTAGACGGTTGGCCCGAACGAAAGTCCCCTCGGCAGAGGCGGTAACCATCCCGTTACAGACCATTTCACCCGACACAAACAGCTTCCGCCCCTCGCTGCCCGACGGCCAAGCCCGCAGGGTTATGTCATTGAGCAGTGGCGTGGGCCGTTGGTAGACCACCTTTAGCGTTCCCGTATAGCCCCCTTGGCCGTTGACCACGTTGACCACGCCTAACAGTTCGTCGAAGATCATGGCGATAATCCCCCCGTGGACCATCCCCGGCGGGCCGGCGTAGACCGCGGACAGGTTCATGGTTCCGTGGACTTCCTCTCCCTCAGCCCAGAATTCAGCGGGAGGCGAGGCCGGGTTCAACCGTCCGATGATCGGGCTATAGGGAAAGAACTGCATGGGGTCGCGTGATTCGAATCCGGCTTCCAGGTCGCCCATCACCCCTTGGCGGTGAAGCCCCTTCATCTGGTCGGCCTCCAGCAGCTTGGCCGCTTGTTCCAGCAGCTCGGTGGCATCGGAAACCGCTTCGTCGCCAACAGCAGAAACCCTGACCGCGTTCAGGAGGCGGCGGGCCGCGCCGGCCAATGCCAGCCGCTCGGCGCCAGCTCCGTAGTCAGGGCTGGACGCAGCGCTGGGGGCCTCCCAGAGTGGCTTTTCGCTCAAGGTGAGTGCAGGAAACGCTGGGCCGTCAGTCGGGGTCGTAGCCGTAGTCGACCACATGATCGGTACCGGGCAGGCCAGGGGTGACCGCTCCGGCTCGCCAGCCGCCGTCCACGTTCAGCTCGGCGCCGGTGACGTACGACGCCTCGTCGCTGGCCAAGAACAGAGCGGCGTAGGCAATCTCAATGGGCTCTCCCACTCGGGGAATGGCCTGGTAGACGTAGGGCTCCTTCTCCGCCCGAGGATCATTCCTCGGGTTGCCCATGGGAGTGTTCACCCCGCCGGGGTGGATGGAGTTGACCCGAATGTCGAACCGACCCCACTCGATAGCCGCGGTCTTGGTCATGCCCCGGATGGCGAACTTTGAGGCGGTGTAGCTGATGAGGCCGTTCTTGGACTGCTGGCCGTCGATGGAGCTGATGTTCACGATTGAGCCGCCGCCGGCCATCTTCATGGGCTCGAGGACCGCCTTCATGCCCAGAAACGTGCCCACTTGGTTGACGTTGATGACCGCCATGTAGTCCTCGAGGGTGGTGGCCTCGATGGCTGCCGGTCTGAGGATGGCCGCGTTGTTGACCAGAACCGTCAGCGATCCCATGCTGGCGGCCGCTTCCACCGCCGCGGCCCAGTCGCCCTCCTGGGCCACGTCGAGGTGTACGTAGCGAGCGTTCTCACCGATGCTGGCCGCCACCTGCTTGCCGTCGTCATCCAGGACATCACCTAGCACCACTTTGGCTCCCTCAGAGGCGAACAGCCGGGCCTCAGCCTCACCCTGCCCCCGGGCTGCTCCAGTGATGATCGCTACTTTTCCGTCCAACCGTCCCATCTCGGTGTCTCCTTCATTGATCGGGCGGTGCTTGCCGGCGCCACCCTACTTGCCATCCTCATGCCGCCCTAACCTGTGCGATCCAAACATGCCCACATCATTGCTTCGGGGCAAGTTTTCGGGACTCAACTGCCGGAGTAACCCGAAATGCCCAATGAGTAACCTGTGCGCATGGATCTGGGATATCGGGTCTTCGACGCCGACAACCACTACTACGAACCCCGCGACGCCTTCACCCGATACATCGACCCGCCGTTCGCTGATCGGGCGGTTCGGCCCGTGATCGAACCCGATGGCTCTGAGGAGGTGTATGTCGGCGACCAGCAGTTCACCTTCTTGGAGCACCGCAACTTCGACACCGCGCCCAAGCCGGGAATGCTGCGGGAGATGCTCCAAGCCATGAAGCAGGGCCACGGCGGAGGGCAAGTGGTCAAACGCAGCCAGGTTTCCGAGCCACACCGCCCCGAGTACGTGACCCGTGCCGCTCGGGTCGAGGTTCTCGACGCCCAAGGTGTGGAAGCCGCGGTGCTGTTTCCCACGTTGGCCGTATGCGTGGAGCACTTCATGGTCGATGACCCCGACCTGCTGTACGCCAACCTGGGTGCATTCAACCGCTGGCTGGACGACGAATGGGGCCTCAACCGGGACGGGCGCATCCACGCCCCTCCCCTGCTGTCACTCGTCGACCCCGACCGAGCGGTGGCCGAACTGGAATGGGCGCTGGACCGGGGGGCTCGGATTGTCTCTCTTCGCCCTGGGCCTGCCGCGGGCCGCAATATCGCCGACCCAGTCTTCGACCAATTCTGGGCTCGGATCAACGAGGCCCGGGCCGTAGTCGGATTCCACATCGGCGAGTCGGGCTACAACCAGTCGATGTCGGTGCACTGGGGAGAGGAGCCCAACCCCCCTTCGCACCGGCAATCGGCCTTGCAGTGGACCTGCTTCTACGGCGACCGCCCGATCATGGAGACGATCGCCGCCTTGATCTACGCCAACCTGTTCACCGCGTTCCCCAACGTGCGGGTGATGAGCGTGGAAAACGGCAGCCTGTGGGTGGACTACCTGATGGCTGCAATGAACAAGATGAATCGCATGGGCCGCAACGGACCGTGGCTGCGAGGTCCCCTAACCGAAAGACCCAGCGACATCTTCCGCCGCCATGTGTTCGTGTCCCCCTACCACGAGGAGCCGATTGCCGAACTGGCTGCCACCATCGGAACCTCACAGGTGTTGTTCGGCTCCGACTGGCCCCACGCCGAAGGCTTGGCCGAACCGCTGGAATTCACAGAATCCCTGGTTGGCATGTCCGATGCCGAGGTCCGGATGATCATGCGCGACAACCTGGCCGGTCTTGTGGCCCCTTAGGCGGCTTCTTCCCTCTTGTCGCGGAAAAGCCGGGGATCGTAGGCCACATCACACCTTTCCAGGGCCGCCTGCCACGCTGGACTGTTCATCATCACCCGCCGAAGCCCGAGGATCATCGCGGTGGCGGCCACCCGGGCTCCGGGAGCCGCGGTCAGTCCCAAGACCGAAGTCAGTTCCCGGGGAATGGTGGTGATGGCACCATTCATCAGAACCTGGTACCCCGCACGCTGGGCGGCGGAGATCGGGGGTTTCCGAAGGAATCTGATGGCGTCGCGCATCCCCGGACTGGAGGCCAGCGCAGGGTGCCCGGATATCCAGGTCCTCAACTCGGGCGCCGTTGCCGGCAGGGGCGATGCTCCTAGCATCTCCCCCACCTTCATCTGCTCGACCACGAATTGGTCGGCTTCAGCAGCGGTCAAGCGGCCTCCGAACCGCTGGTAGGCCTCCAAGAAGGAATCGGTTAGAGTGTTGTGGACCCATGCGGCCAACTCCGGGGTCGATGCGCTATAGGCCTGTCCCCGATGCGAGGTCCCGCTGACCCCTTGGTGGGCCGACTTCACCAGGTCGATGGCCTCGGCTACTTCGGGCATCGCGCCATAGGTGGCCGACGTGACATAGAACGATGTCCGGCTGAGCCGGCCAAGAGGATCGTCGCGATAGCGGCTGTGGTCGTCCACCCCGGCCACCACCTCCGGATGGGCGGCCTGAATCAGCAGGGCCCGAATACCACCGACGAAGACACTCACGTCGCCGATAACCCGCCAACTCACTGAATCGGGACCGCAGAGTCCAGGGTCGCCGGGAAAATCGCCGGTATGCCTCAGCGGCATATCTGCGTGGGCGAACATCCCGCTCACCGAGTTGATCACTCGCGACCTGACCAGGTGAAACATCTCAGCTTCAATCTATCGTCACGATGAGCTGTTCAAATCGACGTATGGACGCATAGGGCACCCAGGCTGGATTGGCAGCCAACTCCATGGTGGGAAATCGCGCCAAGAGCATAGGAAAGGCCACTTGGCCTTCCAACCGGGCAAGGGCCGCCCCCAGGCAGTAGTGGATGCCTTGGCCGAAGCTCATCAGCTTGCCTCCCGGCTGGGTGATATCGAATCGGTCGGGAACGTCGAATGCGGCCGGGTCGCGATTGGCCGCCAGTGACATCGTGGTGACTGTCTCCCCGGCCGCCACCGGCACCCCGAACAGGTCGAAGGGCTCAGAGGCATCCCTCCCCGACCCCAGCACCGGGGCCTCAAAGCGGAGGATCTCGTCGACTGCTTGGGCAGCCAGGCTCGGATCGTTGGACAACAAGGCTCGCTGATCAGAATGAGAAAGCAGCAACGCGGCGCCAATCATCAGCATGGAGCGGGTGGTGTCGTGGCCAGCGAAGAGCAAGTTCTCCACCATCGCCACCAGCTCGGCCCCGCTCAATACGTCTCCGTCGGCCTCGGCGGCGATGAGGCCGCTGAGCATGTCATCGCCTGGCTGTGCTCGGCGATCGGCAATCAGCTCGGCGACATATTCGTTGAGGCCGCCGATGGCCGCCTCCAAGCGGTCCAGCAACTCGGGAGTATGGACCGAGGAGAAGACCAAGCCCAGGTCTGCGGTCCAGGCCGCGAAGCGATGGTGATCGCCAGCGGGGACCCCGAGCATGGCTGCCATAACCCTGATCGGCAGCTCGTGGGCAAATTCGGATACCAAGTCCGCGGTGTGACCCTGGAGTCCGTCCAACAACTCTTCGGTGATCTGCACAACGCGGGGGCGAAGGGACTCCACTGCCCGAGGCGTAAACGCCCGACTGACCAGTCGGCGCAGCCGAGTGTGCTCCGGTGGATTGGCCGAGAACATGACCTGTCCCCACCAATCGGCGATGGGGCCCTCGGTGATTCCTCGAGGCGCCAAGAGGTCGGTGGTCAAGAACCGGGGGTCGCGCAACACCGATTCCACTGCATCGAAGCTCAACGCGATCAGACTTCCATCGACTCCTCGAGCCAACGGGTGTTGATTCCGGGCCTCCGCCAACACTGGATAGGGGTTTGACCAGAAGCCCGGATCGGTGAGGTCTACAACAGCGAGTTGGTCCACAGTCGCTATTGTCCCCCGGCATGGAGATACTTCCCAGTCCCGAGCCGTTCATCGGTGGAATCGATTTTGGCGAGGGTCCCCGCTGGCACGATGGCCGCCTGTGGTTTTCGGACTTCTACCAGTACTCGGTGAACGCCGCTTCGATGGACGGCGCCGTCGAGGTAATCGTCGAGGTTCCCGGCCAGCCTTCGGGGCTGGGTTGGATGCCCGGCGGCGACCTGCTCGTGGTGTCCATGCGAGACCGCCGGGTGCTGCGCTACGACGGCACCGCCCTCCACGAGCACGCCGATCTCGCCGGGATTGCCAGTTCGCTTTGCAACGACATGACGGTGGACGCTGCGGGGCGGGCCTATGTGGGCAATTTCGGGTTCGACTTGCACTCCGGTGAGGATCTCGCCCCAGCCACTCTCGCTCTGGTTCAACCCGACGGTACAGCTGAGCCTGCGGCCAGCGACCTGCTGTTCCCCAACGGCGCGGTGATTACCCCCGACGGTGCCACCTATATCCTGGGTGAGAGCTTTGGCACCCAGTTCACTGCTTTCGACATCGGGCCCGAGGGCCGGTTGGAGAATCGGCGGCTGTGGGCCGCGGTGCCCGGCACCGTTCCCGACGGCTGCTGCTACGACGCCGAAGGGGGCATCTGGTACGCCGATGCGGTGGGCCGGGCCGCCCTGAGAGTGCTTGAGGGGGGCGAAATCACCCACCGGGTGGACACGGAGCTCAACTGCTTCGCGGTCATGCTTGGCGGAGATGACCGGCGTACGCTCTTTTTGGTAACTGCACCGGGATCCCACCCTGACGAGGTGCAAGGCCTTGGCCAAGCCCGGATCGAAACCGTGCGGGTGGAGATTCCCGGGGCCGGGCTTCCCTAGCCCGCAGACCGCGAGAAAGAGGACACACTATGAGATTTTCTGGGAAGGTGGCCCTGGTTACCGGAGCAGGATCGGGCATCGGCCAGGCCACCGCGATACGACTGGCCAGCGAAGGAGCTGTCGTCGTCGGCAGTGACATCAACGCGGCGGGGCTGGAGAAATCAGCGGAAATGATGGGCGAAGGAGCCGCATTCCATCCCGAGGTCTCCGACGTGCGCAACAGAGACGCCTGCCACGAGCTGGTGGCCTCGGTGGTGGCCGACCATGGTCGCCTCGATGTGTTGTGCAACGTCGCCGGGGTGGCCCGGGGCCATCGCGTGGACGACGTCGATCAGGAAGTCTGGGACCTGATCATGGGGGTGAACGTAGAGGGCATGTTCTGGATGTCACAGGCCGCGCTCCCCCACCTGGAGTCATCGAACGGCAACATCGTGAACATCGCCTCCAACGCCGGCTTGATGGGACAGGCCTACACCGTGCCCTACTGCGCCAGCAAGGGAGCAGTGGTGCTGATGACCAAGGCCATGGCCATGGAGACAATGAAGACCGGCATGCGGATCAACGCCATCGCGCCCGGCGGGGTGGAAACCAATCTGGCCGCGGCATTCGGCTTTCCCGAGAATCCCGACATGGAGCTGATGGGGCGGTACATGGGAATGCGGGGAATGGCCCAGGCCGACGACATCGCTTCTTTGGTGGCCTACATCGCCTCCGACGACGGACACCGAATCCATGGCTCGGTATTGAGCATCGACGGGGGTATGACCGCAGGATGAGCTGGGATCCGTCTGGCCAACGAGTGCTGATCACCGGGGCCTCCTCGGGCATCGGGGCGGCTTTGGCGGTTGAACTGGCCCGGGGCGGGGCCTACGTGGGCTTGGCTGCCCGCCGAAGCGATCGCCTCGAACAGGTTCTGGGCGAAGTGCAAGACGTCGGCAGCGACGGCTGCTGGTGGATGCTGGATCTGGCCGACTTGGACAGTGTGGCCCCGTTCGCCGATCGCGCCTGGGCTGAGATGGGGCCCATCGACGTGCTGGTGAACAACGCAGGCGCTCCACGCCGGCGGTCTGTGAAGCGGCTCACCCCGGAAGAATTGGACGAGACCATGGCGGTGAACTTCACCGGTTCGGCCCGGCTCACCCTGGCTCTTCTGCATTACATGTTGGAGCGAGACTCGGGGGCCATCGTGAATGTGTCGTCAATGGGGACGCAATCGATGGCATTTCGAACCGGGGCCTATGCCGCGGCCAAAGCCGCGCTAAATCTGTTCACCGAAGGACTGTATTTTGATTTGGCCGGAACCGGCGTTCGAGCCCATTTGTTCACCCCCGGTTCTACCGTCACCGAGTTCTCCACCCCGAAACCGGGGAACGACGACCCGTTCCCCCAGCCGCCCGACGCCTTTATGGACCCAGTGGATGTGGCCAAGGCGCTGATCGCCAAGCTGGGCAACGACCATTTCGAGGGATTCGCGTCTTCCACCCTGCTGGAGACCGCCCAAGCCAAGCGGGCCGACCCCAACGGCTATCTGGTGAACATGATCGAGATGATGACTCGGCGTAGCTAGTCAATTCTCGAAAAGGTGCGGCCGGGGAACAGGTCCACCACCGGCTTCCAGAGATACTCCAAGCGCCAGGCTCGGCGGGCCAAATAGCGGAGCACATCGGCCTCGTTTCCTGCCCCCTGGTCTTGAATGGCCTTATCCAGATCCATCAGCCCATCTTCAAGCGTGTCGGACCGGCGGCCAGTGAGGGCGGCAATCTCATCCAACTCGATGGCTCCCAGCTGCGGACCGATCTGCTTCTGTCGGTCCAGGCACTCGACAAGCAGCGTGGCGTGCTCCAACCGATGGCGGGGATAGTCGCCCTCTACCGCCGGAAGCACCTCGTCGCGCAGGTTGGCAATGACCACTCGTTCTAACGAGCTGGCCATCTCAACACCGGGAAGCTCAGGCCGCTCCAACTCGATTCCCATGGCGTCGGCCAGCGCCTCGCACGTGGCCCGCTCACAGATATAGCGGTAGGCCCAGTTCATACCGTTGGGCATCTGGGGATCGTTGATCACGGTTATCCGAGCCAACGACACGATTGATCGCACGAACTGCTGCACTCGGTAGTAGCGCACCGAGTCGAGGTGTACCGGGAAACCGGACAGCTCCTCGTAACGGCGAAAGATCGGGCCCAGACCCTCGGCCGGGGTCGAAGGACAGAAGAACTCCCGAGTGCAGATGTTGCCGAAGTCCTCCATGGGATCTCCGAAATGAGCCCACTCCCAGTCGACGATGGCGCTCACCTGCCCATCGTCGAACATGAAGTTGGCCGGTCCAGTATCGCCCTGCAAGAGGCTGACCCGGTCGAGGCGCTCGGGTACATGGTTCCGGATCCACTGGAGCGAATAGGTGTACAGCGGATCGGTCACCATGCCGTCGAGAAAGCGCTCCACAAATTCCACCTCACCCAGCGCACACTCTGCTGATGTCTTGGGCACCGGCATGTGATCAAGTCCCAACGAGTCGGAGTCCAAGGAGTGGAGCAGCGCTAGTTGCTGAATGAAGTCCTCGAGCACCGCGGCCTGCTCTACGGGGTCAGCGTTGTCCAGGTCGGCCCGACCCGGCATCCGCTCGTGCAGGGCGGCCTGGAGATCTTCATTCCAAGCGCAGATAGCAGGCACCTTCATGCCGGTCTCGACCAGTGCGGTCTGCACCTTGGCCTCGCTCTTCACCGAATGGGTGCCGCTGCCATCTCCTTCACGGTCGAGGCGCAGGAAGTACTCGGCTACCGATCCGTCGGGGCGGGTCACATCGACCACCCACGCCTCCCGCCGGGCAATGTGGCGCTTCAGATGGGTTATCCGGCCGCCACCCGCCTCGGCGATCCAGTCGGTCATTCCATTGGGCAGATCGTGATTGAACTCCTCAGCCATCCCGATGGCTTACCACGCGCCTACCCCCCGGGTCGCTTTCCCCAGACGGCAACCCAGAGGCAATCGATGTAGCGGAAGGTGGGATCGTCAAAGCAGGCCAACAGTTCGTCGTAGTCGGCTTCGTCGTAATCATCGCGTCGAGCGCTGAGCGGGCGGGCCACCTCCATGGTGAAGCGGCGGTACCGGGCTCGCAGCGAACCGCCGCTCACAATGTCGGTAAGCCCTTCTGAGAACACATCTTCCAAACGGTCCCATAACACCTGGTGGACGCGGCGGCCAACGAACGCGTCCATGCGGGTACCAGCAGCCGATCGCTCTCGGAAACGACGGAACACCTCGGCTCGGGGATGGTCGTGGTCGCACTCCATCATGGTCCCGTAGTCGGGCTCCGCGACCATCACCCATCCCCCCGGTCGAGCCGAGCCCACCAAGCTGTCTACTGCCGCATCGAAGTCGGCCACATGGGCGAGCAATGCCCGACAGTGCACGAGGTCGAAGGCCGATTCCTCCACCGGGCCGTCGCAGATGTCGTGCGTGCGAACGTCGGGTCCGCTCAAGAACCGGGGCATGATGTCCGCCGAAATCACCTCAGCACCGCGATGTCTCAGCCAATTTGATACCGAGCCTCGGCCGGCTCCCACATCGGCGCACCGCCAACCGGCGCCCGCCCCTATCTTCTCCAACCGAGCAAAGGTGGGCCCGTCGAGAATTGACTCCAACAGGGCCAGGCGCGGTCCTTCCCCCTCCTCGGCGATCTCCGACATGGCATACCGAACTCCAGGGGGCTCTGCACCGGCCATGGTGTGAGCCTACGATGCAGGTATGAGCGATGAGCGAGTATTCGGCAACGTGGCCACCAAGCTGTTGATGGAAAACGATCGGGTGAAGATTTGGGAGATGCGTCTTGATCCCGGCGAGCGGTCCGATCTCCACCGTCACGATCACGACTACGTGCTCGTTCAAGTGTCAGGCGACAAGATCGCGGGAGACTTCGAGCCGGACACGGCCGGGGAGTTTTCCGGCCTGGTGGAAGGCGACGTAATCCCTGGCCAGCCTATGTACATCTCTAAAGGCGGCATCGAGGCCGCGGTCAATACCGGCTCCGAGCCCTACTACGAAATTCTGATCGAGCTGAAAGACTGAGCTCTCCAACAACTCATCAACAGCCGCACGATGCGGCGTACGCCTGGCGGTTGCTGGTAACCCTGCTCGCTGGTCAGGTGGTGTTCGGCTCCACCATGACCATCATCGGGGCTTCTCTGTCGGACATATCGGAGAGTCTGGGCACCACCAACGCCACGTTGTCATGGGCGGTCTCCGCCCCATTCCTGGGTTTGGCCGCGGGAACCACGGTATTTGGGACCTTGGGCGATTTGTGGGGCCACCGGCGGATGCTGATCCTCGGCCTAGCGGCATTCACGGCAGCTACCGGAGTGTGCGGACTGGCCTGGGATGCCCTGAGCTTCATCGGCTTTCGAGCGTTGGTAGGGCTGGGCGGAGCCATGATGATTCCCAATGGGATGGCCATCCTGATGGCCGCGTTCCCGGTCAACCAACGTGCTCGGGCCATGGGTTGGTTCCAGTTTGCCGCCGTGGGAGGTCCGGCCATCGGCTTGGTTACCGGCGGTGCTTTGGTGGACGCGTTGGGCTGGCGGGCGATCTTCGCGGTCTACACGCCCATCGCGGCGATCGGATTGATCGCCGCAGTCATGGTGGTGCGTCCCTCCCAAACCGGCCAGGCCAAGCCGGTTGATATCGCGGGCGCGCTCAGCCTGGTGGCCGCGGTAGTCGTCTTGATGGTGGCTCTGGACCGGGGCGCCACCCTGGGCTTCGACCACCCTGTGGCGTTGGCGCTATTGGCCCTGATGCCGGCAACCATTTGGATGTTTGTGGCCATCGAGCGGCGCACGGCCCATCCGATGGTCCCGCTTGAGTGGTTCCGCCTCCGGAACTACGCCGGGCCGGTGGTGGCCTCAGCCACGGCCAACGCGGCCTATATGGGGGGGTTCATCCTCGCACCCCAGCTCTTGCAGGTGCGCTACGGGTACACGCTCACTGCGGCCACTGTGTTCTTGGTTGTACGGCTGATCTCTTTCAGCGTTAGCTCGCCAGTGGGTGGTCGGCTGACCGCGACCCGAGGCGAGCGATGGACATCTTGTCTGGGGAGCGTTCTGGTGGTGCTGGCCATGGTGTCTTTTGCCGCCGGAGCACTGGTCGATGCTGTGGTGCTGGTGATTCTGGGCCTAGCGCTGGCCGGCGGAGGACTGGGAGTAGCCGGGCCGGCGTACCAGGTATCGGTAGTGGGGGCAGTCCCGATGGACCGTCTGGGGGCGGCAACCGGAATGTTCCAGACGATCACCAGCCTGGGCACCGCGGCAGGAGTCCAAGTCTTGGTGCTGGCCGTGGGCGAGAACGTCACGGGAATGGCCTTTGCCAGCGCATTTTGGCTCGGCGCGGCGGTTGCCGCGGTCGGCGTTTTCGGCGCGCTGGCTATTACTTCAACAAACTCCAACTTGGCGAAATAGGGGTTAGCTCTGGCCGGTCAACGCGGCCAAGACCTTGGGGGCCATGATCTCGGCCAATTCCAGGCACTCCTCTTTCGACCAGATGGCGATGGGAACCCATGGATAGTCGACGGTGAGAAACTCGTAATCGGCACATCCGCTCACCCGGGCGATGGCCTGGGCAGATCCCCTCATCTCCTCGTGGACGATGGCGACGCTGGGAACGCCTGCCCACTCCAACTCCACTGCGTCCCGCAAACTGCGGGCACTACAGCTGCCTCAACCGCCGAAGCCGGTGATGGCGACGGTTGCCTCCTCGGTCAACCGGCTCCAGTCCCCCGGATCAGGCGGAATCGACACTGAACTCTTCACCACTTTCAGCGGGGCTTGCGGATCGCTCAGCTTGGCCAACTCGTCATACAAGGCATCCAGGAAGATCTCCCCTTCGCCGAGGCCGTTGGCCACCAGAGCGACCACCGCCCCGTCCAAGCTGGCCGGCCGGGGCGAGAAATCGTGTTCGTCGGTGCGATCAAATGGACCGGACGTGGGGTCGAGGCCGATGAGGGCAGTCATATTGTCAGATTAGCTGATCCGAGCCCGCTAGGAGATGGGCTCAGTGATAGCCAGGGCGAGGTGGGGCAGCAAAAGCCAGCTTGCTCCCATGCCGGCTCCTCCGGCGGCCACTATCAGGATGCCTTCGGGTGTGCCGATACGGGCCATGCGGTCGGTAGCGCTGGTGGCGGGCGCATTGAGCCGGGGCCACAGGTGCTGCTGGATGTCGGTTTTCGACCAGCCGTCTTCGATGAAGAAGCGATGGTGCTCATGGCCGATCACGATCACCACGTTTCCGTCTTCGCCCAGCCACGAGTCCCCGGCGATGCCGTTGGCCCGGATGTTGGTTACCAGCGTGTCGCACACTCCCTCGGCGGAGCGGCTGGTGAAGTCGGTGGCCTCGACCATCTTCATGAGCGAGTGGACGGTCACTGCGCTCTGCTCAGGGTCCAGCCCCCGCTGCACGTGGAGCGGCTCCCAGTCGGAGGCCTCCTCGTTCTCCCCGAAGCAGAAGGAGTAGCGGGCCGGCGTGGAATAGCTGGCCCGATCCAAAAAGCCGGGTATGCCCCGGCACACATTGCGGATTACCAGGCGAAGCGCCCGGCCGATAGTGGCGTTGGCTCGGAATCCCGGCCCGAAACAGCCCGCGGCCGACGCCACGCCCAACTCGTTGCGAACGGGCCCGTTGATGATTACCGCCTGGGCCGCGCCCGAGAGCGTGCCGGTGGTGGAGTGGCAGTTGCCCTTGGGGTGCAGGTGAGCCCTCACCGCGGCCACCACCGCGGGAAAGTACTCGGGCAGGCAGCCGGCCATGACCGCATTCGCCGCAGCCTGCTCCGCAGTGCAGGTCACCTCCCGGGTGGGAACCGTGCCCAGCACCTCATCCCCGGAGAGCCCGGCACGCTCCAAGAACGCGGCCACCTTTTCGAGAGTGGGGGGCATGATGGGCAGCCCGTCGGTCCATCCCTTCTCGAAATAGTCCTCCACCAAGGCTTCGTAGCTGTCGTAGGCGTGTTGGGCGGCCGCGGTCATGCTCAAACACTAAAGCTCGTGGCGGGTGGTCTCCCATACAGAGCGGATGGCAAAGCTCGACCGAAGGCGGCCCATTCCGCTGAATCGCGACAAGTGCTGATTGTGGATCCTTTCAAAGTCGCGCTGATCGGCAACCGCAAGGTGGAGCAGATAGTCGGCGTCGCCGGCCATCAAATGGCACGACATCACTTCTGGGCACTCCACCACCTCCTTTTCGAACTGGCGCAAGGATGCCTCGCTTTGGCTCACCAGCGAGATCTCGACGAATACATCGAGAGAGCGATTGATGGCTTGGGGATCGACGATCATCACGTAGCCGGCGATCACCCCTTCGGCCTCCAGACGGCGGACCCGGCGATAGCAGGCCGAGGGTGACAACCCCACTCGGTCGGCCAACTCGGCATTGGAGATGCGGGCATCGCCTTGAAGCTCGTTGAGAATGGATCGGTCGATGGAATCCAAGTCCAAGACAGGCATGACTCCTCCTTGACACCGCCAGAATCATCAAATAGCCGACTAAACATAACCTATTCGATATTACAACGATATACGAATAATCTATTCACTTCAGAGTCAATCCTCAGCAAATTTTCAAGATATATTCACCTGTGGCGCAGGTATAATTTCACTATCGTCATCGGATTGAGGCGGAGGCATGAGATGCGAATTGGGGTTCCGAAGGAAATAAAGAGCGAAGAGCGTCGAGTGGCGTTGACGCCCGGTGGCGCCACCGAATTGGTAAGCCGCGGCCATCAGGTGATCGTTGAGCACGGGGGCGGAGAGGGGGCGGGATTCTCCGACGAGGAGTATGTCGCCCACGGCGCGTGCATTGCCGATTCTGCCGCCATGGTGTTCGACCAGGCTGAGATGATTGTGAAGGTCAAAGAACCCCAGGCCGAGGAGCGGGCCCGCCTCAGAGACGACCAGGTGATCTTCACCTACCTGCATCTGGCGGCAGACGCAGTTCAAACTGCGGATTTAATCGAACGGGGAGTCACGGCCATCGCCTACGAATCGGTGGTAGGGCCCAATGGAGGCTTGCCCCTGTTGGCTCCCATGTCGCAGGTGGCGGGGCGAATGTCGATTCAGGCTGGGGCCCACTGTTTGGAATCGTCGCAAGGCGGTCGGGGCGTCCTACTCGGCGGCGTCCCCGGCGTGGCTCCGGCAAGGGTGGTGATCCTCGGCGGAGGAGTGGTCGGGCGCAACGCAGTGCAGATGGCTGTCGGCCTCGGCGCCGACGTGACGGTGATCGACCGGGACGTTGATGTGCTGGAGGACTTGAGCTCGCGATACGGCTCGGCCCTGCACACCCTGCACTCCAGCGGCGGCGCACTGGAAGAGGCTGTACTCGGTGCCGACTTGGTGATCGGGGCGGTCCTCATCCGAGGGGCGCGAGCCCCGCATCTGGTCACCACCGAGATGATCAAGATGATGCGACCTCGATCGGCCGTTGTCGACGTAGCCATCGACCAGGGCGGCTGCATTGAGACTTCTCGGCCCACTACTCACGCCAATCCCACTTATCTGGCTTACGACGTGGTCCACTACTGCGTGGCCAACATGCCCGGCGCGGTTCCCCGGACATCCACGTTTGCTCTAGAGAACGCCACGCTCCCCTACATGGTGAAGCTGGCCGATCTGGGACCCACAGAGGCCATGCGATCTGATTCCGGGTTGCGGGCCGGTCTGTCGGTCTGCCAAGGCCAGGTCACCGAGCCGGCCGTGGCTGAGTCGCTCGGCCTCAGCCACACCTCCCCCGAGGAGGTGCTGGGCCTGATCCAGCACGCCGCCTAGATCAGCTCGGCCATCCGCTCAGCCACGGCGATGACGTTCAGGTTGGTGTTCGCCCTCGGAGTCTCCGGCATGATTGAGGCGTCGCAAACCCGCAGCCCCTGAGTTCCCCACACCTGACCGCGGGGGCCGACCACCGCGGCCGGGTCATCGACCGGGCCCATCGCGCACGTACCCGCCCCGTGGTAGAAGGCCACATGGTTGGCAAACACATGGGCCAGCAAGTCTTCGCGGTCGAGTCTTTCGGGTAAGAAGATCGGGCCGTTGGCCACCTCCCGGTACGAGGGTGACGACAGCAGCTCCAACCCCAGTTCAAAGGCCTCAGCCAGACGCTCTAGATCGGGCCTGTGGGCCAAGAAGGGATAGGTGATAACCGGCGGGTCCACCGGGTCGGTGGACACCGGACGGACCGATCCCCGGATCTCCACCCGTTGCAAGGCGGCGTTGAACGCAAAGACGGTGTCCAAACCTCCAGCCTCGGCTTGTCGCCGGGAGTTGGCCGACAGGTCTATCGCCCCCACCGGGAAGAGCTGAAGATCATTGGCAGGCCCCGTCGAGCTGGTGAACCGCAAAAGAGTCTGAATGGTGACATCTCCAGGAGACACCATCTGCGGTTTGGGTGCCGCGAACAGATAGATAGCCGGATGATCGGAAAAGTTGGCTCCCACGCCTGGGCGGTCGACGACAACGGGGACCCCCAAACCGGCCAGTTCCGAAGCCGGGCCGATGCCGGAGCGCCATAGCAGCATCGGTGTCTGGACCACGCCGGCGGCCACGATCACCTCCCCGGCGGGGATTGTCTCCAGTTGGCCATCGACCACCGTGCTCACTCCAATGACCCGGTTGCCGCTCCAACACAGTGCCAATGCCAGGCAATTGCCTCGAACCTCCAGGTTCGGTCGGCTTCGGACATCAGGGGTCAGGTAGGCGTCAGCGGCAGACACCCGCTGGAGACCTCTGCGATTGCGGGGAAGCGGTCCAGCACCGAAGGAATTCGGGGCATTGTGGTCGGCGATGTAGCGGTGGCCGGTGCTTTGGCAAGCCCCATAGAACACGGCATGCACCGGGTTGAGCTCCGCCTCGGGCGTTCGGGCGATGGGCAGGGGGCCGTCTCGGCCATGCCATTGATCTTCTCCGTCGGGATCAGACTCCAGCCGCCGGAAGCAACTCAGCACCGCTTCCCAACGCCATTCGTCAAATCTCCAGGCATCGAAATCTGCCGGCATAGCCCTGACCGCGATGCCGCCGTTCACCGCGGAGCTGCCTCCGAGCACCCTCCCCCGGGGATAGGGCTGGGTCCGACCCCCGGGCAGCCTTACCTCGTCGCCCCAGTCGTGGAGAGGATGCGAGGACACTGTGATATCGGCCAGTTCTGCTGGCAGCCGCGTCCCGTGGTCGGGACCGGCCTCAACGAGCAAAACCTGCCGGGCGGGATCTTCTGACAACCGGGCAGCCAACACCGAACCCGCCGAGCCCCCACCCACGATGACGGTGTCAAACGGCTGTCCAGCTTGCACTGGTACATGACAGTAGTGATGAGGCCGTTAGTTTGGCGGCATGGGCAGATCGTGTGAGGGACGGGTGGCTCTGGTCACCGGAGCCAGTCGGGGCATCGGCGAGGGAGCAGCGCTGAGGCTGGCCGCCGAAGGAGCAGCGGTGGCTGCGGTAGCCCGCACCCGGGCTGATGGCGACCATCGCCTGCCCGGGTCGCTGGAGCAGTTGGTGGCGGCCATTCGATCGGACGGGGGTAAGGCAGTGGGCATCCCCGCCGACCTATCCAATCCGTCACTGGACCGAGCCGAGATTGTGGCCCAGGCCGAGGAGGAGCTGGGTAGCAAAGTCGACATCCTGGTCAACAACGCCGCCCGAGCCTTCTACCAGCCGTTTACGGAGTTGACCGAGAAGCGGTGGCGCATCGCCTACGAGCTGAACGTGTGGGCTCCATGGGACTTGGCCCGCCTGGTATTGCCGGGAATGCGGGAACTCGGGCGGGGAGCCATTGTGAACATCTCCTCAGGAGTGGCCGAGCCCCCTGATCTGCCGCCCAATCGGGCCAGCGGGCCGACGATGACCGGATGCCTGTACGGGTCGAGCAAAGCAGCCCTCAACCGTTGGACCTCCGGGCTGGCCGCGGAGACCTGGGATGACAACATCACCGTCAACGCGATTTCGCCAGAAGCGGCGGTGATGACCCCCGGCGCCGGCGATTACGTGAACTTGCCGCCCGAGAGCCTCGAGCCCATGGAGACCATGTGCGAGGCCATCTTGGCCCTGTGCATCGCCAATCCCCAAGAGCTCACCGGCAGGATCACCTACTCCCTGTCGCTGATCTGCGAGCTCAACCGCGCCGTCTACACCCTTGACGGCTCCGAGCTGCTCCCCGGCTGGCAGCCTGCCGAAATCGACCCTGGGCGCCTGCGGGGCTGAGGAAGGACCTACTGCGCGGCCTTGTTGGATTCGCGTTCGCCTCGAACGAATGCTTCCCGAGCTTTTTCGCCTTCACCCATGAGGTTCAGCTCGTAGGTGAACCCCTGCTCGAAGCGGTAGCTGCGGTGCACGTCCACCGGGTCGATCCCGTTGATCGACCACTTGGCCTTGCGGATGACTCCGGGCGGCTTGGCCGCGATCACTCCGGCTATTCGGCGGGCCTCATCCATCAACTGGTCGCCGGGCACCACGCTGAGCACGGTCCCCCATCGGTGCAGATCCTCGGCACCCACCGGTTCACAGCTGTACATCATCCAGCGCATCACCTTCTCCGGCACCAGCCGCGCGGTGTGGGTGGCAGCCCCTAGGGCCCCGTTGTCCACCTCGGGCATGGAGAACTTGACCCCCTCGGCGGCTACTACCAGGTCGCAGTTCCCGGCCAGGCCGATGCCCAGGCCCAAGCAGAAGTCCTGCACGGCGGCAATCACCGGAACCGCGCAGTCGTACACCGCCCCGAAGGCCTCGTAGCAGGCGTCTCCGGTGCCCAAGACCCCTTCGAAGCCCTCCATGGCCTGCATTTCCTTGATGTCCACCCCGGCGTTGAAACCCCGGCCTACTGCGGTGAGTATGGCGACCCGCACGTTGGAATCAGACTTGAAGCCCCGGAAGATCTCGGCCAGCCGATAGGTGTCGGCGATGTTCAGGGCGTTCACCGGCGGATTGTCCATGGTGACAACCGCGATGCCCTGCTCATCGATCTCTGAGTGAATGGCCACAGTGCGCTCCTCTGCCCGATTCTGGTTCCCGGCGGCTCAGCGTACGCCTACCCGACGACGGCTACTAGCTTCTACGCCAATAGACTTCCCGATCCCAGAAAGCGAGTCCACCTTGCGCATCGGCTATCTGATCGACACCAACCACGGGTACTACGACCAGCCCCTGCCCGAGCCCGAAAACGCGGCCGATGCCCTCGATGCCATGATCGAAGAGGGGATCCTGGCCGAGCAGTCCGGTTTCCACTCCATTCAGGTGCCCGACCGCCACGGCCGCACCGAGTCGTATTTTGGTTCGCCGCTGAACCTGCTGATGATCCTGGCCCGAGAGACCGGCCGGGTGGCTATCGGCTCCTACTGCCTGGTCAACACCCTCTACCACCCCATGGAGGTGGCCGAGCAGTGCGCCATAATCGACAACATCTCCAGGGGCCGGCTCTACATGACCTGGGGCCGGGGCTTCCACGCCGGCTACTGGGGCCAATTCGGGGTTCCCCCCGAGCGGATGCTGGGCCGCTATCTGGAGAACGTGGCCATCATCGACAAGGCGCTGCAAGCCAAGGGCGAGCGCTTCAGCTGGGACGGCGACTTCTACCAGGTGAGCGATGGGCTTCTGTCCCCCAACTCCTACCAACAGCCCCGGTTCCCGTTCTGGGGCGGCGGCCAGCTGCCCGCGGCCATCGAGCGGTGCGGGGTCTACGCCGAGTCGTGGACCTGCGACGACTTCCCCATTCTCAAAGAAGTCTGGGACCAGCAAGCTGGCGCTTACCGCGCCAAAGCCGTCGAACACGGCAAGGAGCCGTTCATCGTGTTGATGCGCAAGGCGTGGGTGGCTGACACCTTCGAGCAGGCCGCGGAGCAGTACGGCAGCCACTATGTGCCGGAGATGCGCTTCTACTGCGAGCAGGGCATCCTGGCCCACCATCCCGAGTTCGACTCCCCGGAGAAGATCACCACTGAGTCGGCCCGGGAGCACATCGTGGTGGGCTCCCCCGCCCAGTGCCGCGAGCGTTTGGAGCAGTACCACGAGGAGCTGGGCGTGCAGTATTTTACCGTGCAGTTCCGCATGGTCACCGGCCCCTCCTTCGAGGCCACCCGAGAGCAGATCCAGCGCTTCGGCGAAGAGGTGGTGCAACCCCTGCACCGCAAGTACCCTGCCCCCGAACATCCGGCCATACCTGAAGCCTGCCGGTGGTGATGAGATGACTTCGGCGACGCAATCTCCGACCATCGAGGAACTGGAATCCCTGGTGGGAAGGCAGTTCCCAGGCGGAACCTACGACTTGGAACCTTGGCGGGTTTGGCTGACCAACGATGTCATCGGGGCACCGCAGCGAACCGACGGCATCGCCCATCCCATGTTCTGCTACTACGCGGCCATGGCCGGTTTGGGCATCTCCATCGACGAGATGTTCACCCTTTGCTACGCGTCGGCCGACGACGGACCGATGTTCGGCGAATGCGACATCCAGCAACTGCGCCCCTTGGAGATCGGTGCCACCTACACCGTGCGGGGAGAAATCACCAGCGCAGTCCGCAAGCAAGGTGAACGCACGGGAACTTTTGACATCGTGGCCTTCCAACTCGAAGTCGTCGCCCCCGATGGCGAAGTGTCGTCCGTGGTTTCCAACTCCTTCATCTTTCCTAGGAGGCCCTAGTGAGTGCGATCCCAACTCCATCAGTGGGAGACGAGCTTCCCTGTCTGGTCATCGAAGCGGTAGACGCCGAGAAGATGAAGACGATGGCTGCCCTGTTGGCCGATTCCAACCCCATCCACTGGGATGTCGACACCGTGAGGGAACTGGGCATGGGCGACCAGCCGGTTAATCAAGGCCCCAACAATCTGGGCTACGTGATGAACATGCTGGGCCACTGGGCCGGCGGCGCTGAGCGCATACGGCAGATTCGGGTGCGATTCCTGGACAATGTGTTCGCCGGCGATCGGTTGGAGGCGGGGGGCAAGGTCACTGCGGTCGGCGACGACGGATCTGTCGATTGCGACGTCTGGCTGGCCCGCGACGGCACCCGCCCCGTGCTAGCCGGGACCGCTACCTTGTCGTTAGTCTAAGAGCGGGCGCGGATAGGTGGTTGGTCTGGAGCTTCTGGTTTGAGGTTATTGATTGATGTTGGAGCTGCTGAATTGAGGCAATTGGTTGGTTTTGGAGTTGTTGGATAGGGGTAATAAAGGGCAAAGAATATTTAGTTATGAGTCCCATTACTAGTCCTATTATCAATGATAAAGATAGGTTGAGGACAGCCATTGATTATGTCTAGGGTTTACCGAGAAATACTTCGTCTATTACCCAAGGAGTCCTCATGGCAGACCATGTTCACACTGATGCGTGTTACGACCACCCGGAGCACACGCACGCCGACCACGCCGATCACTGCGACACGGCCGAGCACGGCCACGCCGACCACGCCGACCACTGCGACACGGCCGAGCACGGCCACGCCGACCACGCGGAGCACTGCGACGATGCCAGCCACACGCATGCCGATCACGCCGATCACTGCGACACGGCCGAGCACAGCCACGCCGACCACGAAGATCACTGCGACACTCCCGTTCACAGCCACGCCGACCACGAAGATCACTGCGATATACCGGTACACGTCCACACCGACGAGTGCTGTAACGCGGCCTAGTGGACAAATCTGATCATGGTCATGGCCACGGCCATAACCATGATGATGATTGCGGGCACGACCATGCCCACGACCACGGGCACGACCACGGGCACGACCACGGGCACGACCACGGGCACGACCATGATCACGATCACGACCATGATCACGATCACGACCATGATCACGATCACGACCACCATCACCACGACCTAAGGGAATCCAGCCGCAAGAGCCTGGTTACCGCGGTCATCCTGACCACCACATTCATGGTGATCGAGGTGATCGGCGGTTTCGCGTCGGGCAGCTTGGCGCTCATCTCCGACGCCGGGCACATGCTCACCGACAGCGCGGCCATCGGCCTCGCGTTGTTCGCCATGTGGGCGGCTGACCGCCCGGCATCGCACCGTCGGACCTTCGGCTTCTACCGAACCGAGATTTTGGCCGCCATGTTCAATGCGCTATCTCTATGGGTGATCGTGGGATGGATCTTCTACGAGGCCATCAGACGCTTCGACGGGGATACCCATGTCGAGGGCGGACTCATGCTCGGCGTCGGCGCGGCCGGCCTAGCAATCAATGTCTTGGTGGCCTACGTCCTGCACCGCCAGTCGGGACACAGCCTGAATGTCGAAGGCGCCTTCCAGCATGTTCTGGCCGATTTGCTGGGCTCGGTGGCCGTGGTGGTCTCGGGCATATTCATCATCACCGCGGGCTGGGACATCGTCGACCCGATTCTCAGCATGTTCATCGGCGTGCTCATCCTCTTCAGCTCCTGGAACCTCGTATCTGAGGTGTTCCACGTGCTGATCGACGGCACCCCAGAGAACGTGGACGTCTACAAGCTGTGCCACGAGATCGAGGAAGTGGACGGTGTGACCATCGTCCACGACGTCCACGTGAGAACGATCTCATCGGGCTACCTGTCGATGACCGCCCACGTGCTGGCCGACCCGGCTGTGGATGTGCTCGATACGGACAACCAGTTGCGAAGCATCCGCCAAGTGGTGAAGCGCCACGGAATCCAACACACCACCATCCAGCTTGAGCACTCAGTGGAGGGCTGCGACCAGGAAAACCACCACGTCGACCATCTGATGGCGACGGAGCGGGAGATCCGCAAGCGGTCCAAGCTCGCCAGCTTCCTCATGCACTCCCACTAGGGGGCGGCGGGGACAAGTGACCATCCACAGGTCGCATGCGTTGGGCTGTCAGATTTCGCGCAGGCTCTAAGCCGCCAGCCTGACTTTGTAGGAGCCGACGAGGCTCCTAATTGTCAGTGCCATCAAGAATAGGATCACCGTGCCCAGGGCCATGGTGGCCCCGGCCGCGGTGTCGTGGTGGTAGCTGATAAGCAGACCGACCACCACCGATACCGTGCCGAGGAGGGCCGCGGTGGTCATGATGGCGGGAATCCGGCGTACCAACATGGCCGCAGTGGACGGGGGGGCCACCAAGAAGGCGAACACCAGCAGGTTTCCCACCGCCTGGAACGACGCCACGATGGAGATGGCCAACAGCGCCAATAGAGCGGCGTGGGCCAGGCGGGGTCGGAGCCCCATCAGCCGGGCCTGGGCTTCATCGAAGGTCATCACCAGGAACGCCCGGTGGAAGAACACTACTCCCAGCAACACGACTCCGGCGATGATCAACTGGCGAATGAGGTCACTGTTGGTTACCCCGGTTATGGAGCCGAACAAGAATCGGCTGAGATCGCCCGCGTAAGCGCCCGAGCTGCTGGACATGATCACCACCGCCAAGGACAAGAAACCCACGTAAAGCAAACCGATGGAGCTGTCGTCGGGTAGTGGGGAGTAGTTGCGGATTAGGTTGATGCCGGAAACCATGACCAGCGCGGCAATTAGCGCCCCCAACGTCGTATCACCCCCGAGAATGAAGGCGATGGCCAACCCTGGTAGCACCCCATGGGCCAGGGCCTCACCGAAGAAGCTCATCCCCCGAAGTACCACCCATGTTCCAACCGTGGAGGTGGCCAGCACCGCCAGCAGCCCCGACCACAGGGCATTGCGCATGAAGATGTTGTCGACGAAAGGCTCGATCCACCAGTCGATCGGACTGGTCAGAAACTCCATGGCGGGAACCCTAGTGGTGAGCCTTCGACGGCAACGTCACCCGAGGGCGTCGGTGATCTTCTGCGCGTTGGAGCGCATGAAACCAAGGTAGGTGTCAGAACCGCTTCCCGATGGACCGAGAGATCCGGTATCCAGGACCACGACATCGACACCGGCCTGCCGGGCCAGCGCTTCGGCATCATCGGAGCTGTGTGAGGATTCGGCGAAGATCGCCGGCACACCAGTCTGATCGATCAGGCCGATGAGCTCCTGAAGTTCTGCTGGATTGGCCTCCCCCACAGACGAGCCGCCAGGGATAACGGTCCCAACCAGCTCGAAGTCGTACCGGTTGGCGAAGTAGCCGAGGGCATCGTGGTTAGTGAGCATCAGGCGCTCTTCATGAGGAAGAGGCGCCAGGATGCCGGCGATCTCGTCGTCGAGTGCGCTCAACTCGCCCCGGTACTTGGTCACGCAGGCGCTTAGGGAACCGGAGTCGAGCCCTCCCTGTTTCGCCAGAGCTTCACTGAGGGGGGCTAGTGCATCGGCAACCCGGATCGGATCAAACCACACATGGGGATCTTCGCCACTGTGCTCATGTCCTTCTTCCTCTTCTCCGTGGTCCTCGCCCTCTTCCTCTTCTTCTTCCTCGTCGTGGTCCTCGCCCTCTTCCTCTTCTTCTTCCTCGTCGTGGTCCTCGCCCTCTTCCTCTTCTTCTTCCTCGTCGTGGTCCTCGCCCTCTTCCTCTTCTTCTTCCTCGTCGTGGTCCTCGCCCTCTTCCTCTTCTTCTTCCTCGTCGTGATGTTCGAGCTCCATGCCGGGGGCGAAGCCAATGGTCTCGATGTGGTCAGCCATATGAAATACAGGCGTGCCCGCTTCTTCCACCGCTTCGAGGGTGTCACCCAGGCCTTCTTCGAGGTCGAGACCGTTGGCCACGATCATGACGGCGCTTTCCATTCGGCCCCGATCCTGCAACGAGGGTTGGAAGGCATGGGGGTCGCCGCCCGGAGGAATGAGGGTGATCACTTCGGCCTGCCCATCGCAAGCCACGTTGGCCACTATGTCAGCCCAGATTGAGGTTGTCGCCATGATTGTGGGCGTGCTTTCGGAGCCTATGTCGTCGTCATTCCCGCACCCCGAGACAAGCAAAGCCAGTGCAGCCACGACGGTTATGGCACGGACACCGATGCGTTTGATATCAATAATCGTTCTCACTCCCGTTACAATATTTGGGAATGAGTGTCATTTGCAAGCATCCAGTGGAATACTGAACCCAGATGACTGCGGAATCGCTTCCCGTACCCGGCGATGAGGACTATCTGGCGGAAATGCACCTGCATATTGGGGCCAGATTGGCACGGCAGGAGCATCGCTACACCTCTGGCCGAAGACAACTGGTTGAGGTGCTGGCCCAGGCCAACCAGCCGATGACGCTGCCAGACATCGTGGCCGCCGACCCAGACCTCGCCCAGAGTTCGGCGTACCGCAACCTGGACGTGTTGGTTCGGAGCGGGGTCATCAGAAGGCTCAGCGCCGGAGGCGACCACACGCACTTCGAATTGGCCGAGCCCCTACTGGGACATCACCACCATCTAATCTGCATCCGCTGCGGTTCTATCGAGGACATTCACCTTGGCAGCGACGTGGAAATCCTTGTGGACCAGAGTCTGTCTGACATTGCATCCCAGACCGGATTCACTCCCATCCATCACAGCCTCGACCTTCACGGCCACTGCGCCGACTGCTGACCCGGCATTCGGCCCTGGTTGGAAATGCGGCTCACAGAACTCCGACTAAGCCCAGAGTTCGCCCAGTGGCGCCGCCAGATCCGAGATTTTCTGGTTGCTGAGATGGCCTCGGACAACGTGGCCGAGCACGTCGATCCCACCGATCTGACCGGCCTCGATCTGGACTTCGAGCGACGCCACCAGAAGGAGGCTGCTAACCGGGGCATGCTGGCCGTCGCATTGCCGGTGGCCGACGGCGGCCAAGGCCGATCTCGAGCCTGGAAGCACGTGTACGACCTGGAGGCCGCCTTCCACGGTGCGCCGTCCATCGACACCGGCGTGACACTGTGCGGGTCTGTGCTCTCACGCTTCGGGAGCCAAGCCCAGAAGAACCAATGGCTAGCGCCAATGGTCTCGGGGGAGATCTTGGGCGCCATCGCTTATAGCGAGGCCGGTGCCGGCAACGACCTGGCGGCCATCTCCACCACCGGAGTGAGGGACTCTGGCGGTTGGGTTCTTGCGGGAACCAAGTCGCACGTTACGGGCGCCCACAAGGCCGACGTGGCCGTGGTGTTGGCCGTGACTGATCCCAAGGGAAGTGCCCGCCTGTCGATGTCCATGTTCTTGGTTCCCCTGGATGCTCCCGGAGTCGAGATCAAGCGGAGGTCCACTATCAACCGCTGGACTCTCGGCGAGATCGACCTTCGCCGGGTGCGACTCGATGACGACTGCGTGCTGGGCGAGGTTGGCGCCGGGTGGTCGCAAGTCATGGCCGCAGTGGCCGCGGAACGAGGCTCATTGGCCCACTACGGATGGACGGAGCAGTGGTTGCAGCGGCTCCCAGCAGGAGTTTCCCCGCCGGAACGAGCCAGGCTGCACGCGGCCGCGGCTCGAATCCGGGCCTTCGGCCAGAGGCTGATCGACTTCGAGGAGGCTGGCCGGCCCATTGCCTATGAGGCATCGGTGGTCAAGGTGGCATCTACTGAGCTCCTCCAGGACATCGCCCGCACAGCCCTGTCAAGAGCGGAGCAGAGTGAAACCGACTGGACTCCAATGTTTGAGGATGGTCCGCCGTATGCCTATGACGCCCTTGAGGCCATTCACCCCACCTTGTCGGTCGGAGCGAACGAGACCCACCGAGACATGATTGCGTCAGAACTGTTGAACCGCGACCTGTCGGCAGCCGCTCCCCCGGCTGCAACCCCCAATGACCCTGTTCTTTCTGCTTGCGCTGAGCAGGCGGTACAGGCCCGTCAAGTCTTGGCCTTGACCGCCCAGCATGCGCTCAAGAGGCCGCTGTACGGGAAGAAGGTGGGAGATTTCCAGGCGGCCCGCCATCGCTTCGTGGACATGGCCATCGCGGTTGAGGCCATGGAGCTGACAACGGCGGAGGCCGTCCTCGCCCCTGCCGGCCCCCAGCACGACTACCTGGTGTCCGCGGCCAAGGTGACGGCCAACGAGGCCTCGCTCGACGTTCTGGCCGGCGCCCATCAACTGCACGGCGCCGACGGCTACTACGACGACCACTATCTCGCGCCGTTCAGCCGGCGGGCCTGGGCGGCCCAGGCTCGGGGAGGTTCCACTGCCGAGCATCTGGATCGGCTGGCCCGGTTGACCGCGTGATGAGCTAGCCGGCGATGGTGACCCGGTGGAGCACTCTCTCCTCGCCGGTCACATCTCCAACGACGGCATGCTGGGTAGACCGGTTGTCCCAGATCACCAGGTCGCCGTCGCGCCAGCGATGCCGATAGGTGTTCTCGTAGCGCCCTATGACCCCGTAGAGGTATTCCAGCAGGGGCTGGCTCTCCTCTGGGGTCCATCCGTCGATGCGGGTCACGTAGTTGTCGTTGACAAACAGCGCTTCGGCACCGGTGTCGGGATGGGCCCTAACCACCGGGTGGACAGCCACCACCGCTTCGTGGTCCAAGCCGGCATCGGCGGCCAGACTGGTGCCCTCGTGAACGGCGGAAAGGGTACGGAGCATGGCCTGCAATCCGGGTGATAGGGACTGGAACGCTTTGACTGCGCTGGCAAACATCGTGTCAGCACCCACGGCGGGCAAGGCCCGGGCGAGCAGCAGGGTGTAGGCATGGGGCTCGCTCATATGAGTCGAGTCGGAGTGCCAAGTCTGGGTGATGGGGTTCGGGTCGTAGATCTTCATGATCCCCGGGTAACCCTCGATGGACGGCACATAGGGATGGATTGAGATGTCTCCCCACTGGGCGGCAAAGGCGAGCTGGTCTTCAGGGGCCATCGCTCCCTGATCGCGGATGCAGATGACTCCGTGCTGGTGGAGGGAGTCGCGCACAGCGGCAAATGCGCTGTCGGCGATTCCAGCGGTCAGATCGAGCCCGAGCACCTCCGCACCTAGGGCCCCTGCCAGCCGCCGGATCTCCATACTCGAGGAACTCTATTCAACCGTCGCTAGGGGAGTAGCTTGTCGATCGAATCGTCTAGGCCACCAGGCCGGCTGGAGAGCAGCCATGCTGCGCGCTGCGCCCGCACCGCCTCATCGAATTCGCGGGCCGCGGGAGTTTCGATATCGAGGCCGTGCTTCGCAGCGAGCCGCCGCAACCCGAGTTCGGCTAGTTGACAAGCCGCCGCCATCTCAGCTGCCACTACTGCGCCCCGAGGACCGCCGATCGGCTGGGAGAACCGCTCCCTGGCCTCAGCGAGCACCTCCACCCCGCGGGCGACTGCCTCTGGGTCGGGCTCTCCGAAGCCGGGGATTCCGGTGGGGCACAGCGAAGTGAAGATGGGACTGGAGTTGGGAGACACCATTCCCAGCTCTTCGCCGACACAGCCCAAGCGGTCGATCAACGCTCCGACTCCCTTCTCACAGCCCAATAGGTCGTCGATGCGCCCGGCCACTAGGGCGTCGTCTTCGATGGGCGCTCCTGAGGCGGCTGCGCCGCCCCGCACCATGGAGGGGAGGGAGACCGGCAGCGGCTGAAAATGCCCGTTGTCCCACCAGTCGGTCAACAGGAAGCCGGGCGACCCGCAGGAGGTGCCAACAGCCGCGGCATCGGCAATGTTGGCGGCCGCATTCAGATTGCGGCCGATGAGAGTGTTCCAACTGCTGGTTCCGGGAGCCACCCAAAAGGGTTTCCCCGCTTCGATGAACAAACGGGCATGGGACTGGAAACCCAGATGCATGTCGTCAGGCAAGCCAAGCCGGTCGATCAGTTCGGGCGGAAGAAGGGACATCCACCCGCTATCCGAAGGGGCCTCGTAGTTCCAGACAACCGGGGTCGCCCCATTGGGAATCCTGGAGACAAGGGAGCGGTCTCGGCGGAATTGGTCGGCCCAGAACATCACCTCATAGCCATCGTCTACGAGCGGGGTGATTATCCGCGACAAGTGCTCGATATACACGGTTTCCCGGCCTCGCTCCACAACATCCGAAGCCGATACGCCTTCTCCCAAATCAAACGGCTCATCACCGCCGATGTGAAGGCGGCGGCCGCGGATGGCCCGAGCCAACTCTCCTGCCAAAGCCACACCGAACGCGGCGTTCTCGACTGTCGGAGCCAGACATCCTGGCCGCATGGTGCCTGAGCCGAAGAGGGCGGGCGCGCCATCGGGACACTCGGCGAGAACGCGATACCGCTCGTGGGCCAGCCATCGCTCCATGTGGCCAAAGCAGTTCATATTGCCCACTAGGTCGATGCCGCGGGCCTCGCATGCGCGATCCAACCATCTCAAGTCCTCAGCAGTTAAGGGTGAAGCCCCCTCCCACACTTGTTTATGTCCTGTGTAGGCGTAGCTGTGCTCCACATAGAGTTGGAGCTCATTGAATCCAAGTGCCCCCAATGCGTCCGCTAACCACTCCAGAGTGTCCCGCGTGGGGACACGGTCCCTGGAGACATCCAGCATGTAAGCCCGTCGCTCGAACACCTATCCCCCAGAGCAAGTCAATTGTCGTATACCTCCATATTCAACACGACACTTGAACACATAGTTCATAGCGAAACAGTAAACAAGAGTAGATCTGGCAGAGATGGTGTCTGCCCCATTCAAGATGCGACAAATTGCTCCTTAAGGTGTAAACTTGCCCAAATGGCAGGCTCTAGCAAGCTTAGGAAGTACCGCGCAGATCACGAGGATCTGAGCACGAACAGCCGTTCTGCGATCATCGAGGCGGGCCAGGTGTTGTTCTTGGAGCAGGGAATCGCTTCCACAACGATGGGAGAGATCGCTGAGCAGGCAGGCGTGAGCAGAGTCACTGTATACCGCCACTTCCCGGAGTGCGGCGCAATTGCCTTCGAGGTATACAACCGAATGCTCGAATCGATTCTCGAGGCCACCCGGGCAGAGATCCCTTCGGGATTCAGCGGCCTTGAAGCTGCCCGCCACTGTCTAAGCGCTCTCTTCGCCGCATACCCGTCGCAGGAATCTGCAATCCGCTTCTGTGCGGCATTCAGTTCCTACTACGCGATGGAGGAGCGATCCGACGAGCTGGCGGAGTGGTATGAGGCACGGGAGTTCCAAGGGTTAGCGGACGCTTGTGCCGCATTCTTCGGTACCCATGTTGACCAAGAGACCTCTGACCGGCTGATGGCGCTCACCGATGCGGCCGCCAGCGGTCTGTGCAGTTTGGCGGTCGCCGGCTCGCCGCTGAACCAGACCAACGTCGAATCCCGACTCCGCAACCTCAAAGAGTTGATCTTGGGCCAATTCGACTCTGCCGTTGCCCCCGGCGACTAGCCACTGACCACTGAGTAAAGAGCGCCTGACTCGCGGTATCGCGATCGCTTCTCAGCACTATCCTTCAGGACCCTCGATGCGGTAGAGGGCGGCTGCGTTCTCCCACAGCAGCTTGCGCCTGACTTCTTGGGAATGGCCGGCAAGCGAGGCCTCGATTCGCTCGCGCACGTTGCCGTAGAGGCAGGTCGGGTGGGGGAAGTCGGTCTCGAACAGCACGTTGTCGACGCCGATCTTGTCGAGCAGCCGCTGGGGAGCGGTCTCCTCGAACCAGTAGCAGGCATAAACCTGGCGTCGGAAGTACTCGCTGGGCAGCATCTCGAAGTTGGGGGCGTGATCGAGGCCGCCGCATTCATGGAAGGAGTGGTCAACCGCCTCGAGCACGAAGGGGATGAAGCCGATGCCACTCTCCACCGAGACGAACTTGAGATCGGGGTACCGGGCCAGCACACCGGACCCCAGCAGGTCGGTGAGCTGGATTCCGTTCTTCAGGAACATCTCCAGCGACGCGTAGGCGTAGGTCGAAGGCTTGCCGTGCGCCGCCATCCGCTCAGGGGTGAAGCCGGTTGTGGTGTCGCCGCTGCCGATGTGGAAGCTGATGGGTAGTCCAGCCTCCTGGGCCACCGACCACAGCGGGTCCCAGTGGGGGTCGCCGAGCAAAGGCAGGCCGAACCGCTGCGGCTCTCCGGTGAACAAGACAGCCCGGTGGCCGAGTTCGGCGCACCGGGCGACTTCGGCCACCGTGTCGTCGATGTCCCAGAAGGGAGTCGAGATGACGGCCACGAACCGCCGGGGGTCGGGCGATATCCAGTCGAGCTGGAAGTTGTTGTAGGCCTGGACGCAGGCCAGCATCAGCTCGCGGTCTTTCAGCTTCAAGAAGTGCTGCGCCCCAAAGCCACCGACGTTCGGATAGAGCACCTGGGCCCAGATTCCCTGCTCGTCCATGAGCTTCAATCGCTCACTGGCGTCATAGGCCGCCGGGTGGATCTCCTCGAACACCGAAGGGCCAGCAGGAAATGGCTCCGGCCAGCCGGCCACCGCGGTCATTCCCACCGACGAGAACACCTCTCCTCCCACGAACCAGTGATCTTTGCCCTCGGCGGTGCGCTCGACACGAGGCACCCGGTCCTTCAATTTGGCCGGAACCCGGGAAACGAATGTGTCAGGGGGCTCAGTCACATGGGTGTCCACGTCGATGACAAGCTCAGTGCTAGGCATGTCACCAGTTTGCCCCACTCTCAGTCAGTCGGCCCATTGCTTGCTGCTTTCGCGAAGGACGCGGGCGAGGTCCGAAGCAGATAGGTCGGGTTCATCAGGAGCTTGCCGCAGCAGGGCAGGCAGGTCTTCAGCAACCCGGTAAGAGACAAGGGCCTGGAACTTGGCGTCAAGTTCTTCGGAACATAGCGGATCGTGCATCGATTCCTTCTGACCATGGACGGTTCGCTCGAGGACCTCCCCTGAGGTAAGGAAAAGCTGCATGCGGCGTACGGCTTCACCGGGGAGTTGGGATGGGAGCTGCACGCGCCCACCGAACAACTGGGCGTCTTGTACGAGGCCCTTTGGGAAGCCGGTCAGGACCTAGGCGTAGCCAACGTGGGTAACCATGCGCTCGATTCATTGCGGATGGAGAAGCAGTACATGATCAGCCGCGACCTCACCCACGATGCAGGTCCGGACAAAGCCGGTCTGCATCGTTTCGTCAAGCCAGAAAAGGGCAGCTTTGTGGGCCGCGAAGCGCTCATGACCCGGCGAGCCCAAGAAGAGACAGGCCACGTGCAGACCAGTGCCGGGTTTCGCATGCTCCAGGTGGTGGAGAATGTGGAAGAGCTGACCGGTACGCCGGTGGTGGCGTCGGACAATGCTCTCTAATGGGCCATGTTGGCCGAGTTGGGCCTATCCGCTTCACCGGGTTACGGCACACTGTTGTCGATGCTGACATGACGTCCAACCAGAGGATCCTCGCACTGTGGGCTGTGCCCCGATCGACGTCCACTGCGTTTGAGTGGATAATGCGGGTGCGAGGCGACATAACCTGTTTTCACGAACCCTTCGGCGAAGTCTGGTATCAAGGCGAGTCCCCCGACTGGCCTCGTCGGAAACCTGACAGCGTGCGGACTCCTGGACTCACCTACCATTCAGCGTGGGAGATGGTTCAGGCCGCAGCGGCCGAAGGCCCGGTGTTCATCAAGGACTTCCCCCACTATCTCGATGCTCTATGGAGCGATGAGTTCTTTGACCGCTTCACCCACAGCTTCATCATTCGCGACCCGGCCAAGACCCTCACTTCAATGCACAAGCATTGGCCCGACTTTCACATCAAAGAGACCGGCTTTCCCGAACAGCGGGCCTTGTTCGACCATCTGATGCACAAAGAGGGGCCAACTCCACCGGTGATCGACAGCGACGACCTGTTGGAACATCCTTCTGCCGTGGTTCGGGCCTGGTGCGAGGCCGTCGGGATTCCCTTTATCGAACGGGCACTGCACTGGGAACCCGGTGCCCGCGATGAGGTGAGCTGGTGGGACGGCGGCTCGTTCCACAAGAACCTCCGCCATTCCCGAGGGCTGGAGCCTCAACCCCGAGCGCCTGTCGATATCGCGACTGCCCCTGACCGGGTCCAAGAGGTCTACAAGATTGTCCGTCCCCACTACGACCACCTCTATGTCCATCGGATCGGTGTGCAGTGAGAACGGTGGCACAGATCGTGGCCGACGATCTCTGCATCGGCTGCGGCCTTTGCGAGAGCCTGACGAACGGGCAGGTCAAGATGGCCATGACGAATTCGGGCTCACTGCGGCCCACTCCAATCGACGGCTTCGAGCCTGAACAGGAACAGGCGATCATCGATGCCTGCCCTGGAGTGGTGGCCGAAGCGCGGTCCGACCCACACCTGCTGCTTGACCCGATTTGGGGGCATCACGGCACTATGAGATACGCGTGGGCTGCCAACTCCGAGGTGAGGTTTGCCGCGGCCACCGGAGGAGTGCTCACCGCCTTGGGCCAGTACTTGCTGGCTGCTGAGACAGCTGCGTTCATCCTGCATGTCGGCCCCGATCCTCTTCGACCCATGCGGAGCAGATGGGTGATGAGCCAGACCCCAGAAGAGGTTCTGGGCAACACGGGGTCGAGATACGGGCCTACCGCGCCATTGGCTGGATTAGGGGCTGCGCTGGACCGAGGCGAGCCGTTCGCAATCATCGCCAAGCCCTGCGATCTTGGCGCGGTGCACCGACGGGCTGCGGCCGATCCAAGAATCGATCAGCTGGTGGCAGCCCGCCTGACCATGGTGTGCGGCGGGCAGTCTCGCTTGACCAAGTCGCAGCGGTTGCTGAAGCAGTTCGATATTGACGAGACCGCGGTCTCACTGTTCCGCTATCGGGGTCACGGGAACCCCGGTCCGACCAGGGTAGAGACAAGAGATCGGCGAACCTTTGAGGTTTCGTACTTGGAGATGTGGGAGGACCAAGGCACCTGGGACGTGGAAACCCGGTGCAAGCTGTGCCCCGACGCTTTGGGCGAGGCATCTGATGTTGCGGTGGCCGATGTATGGCCGGGAGGGGCACCCACCGGGGAGGACGAGGGGTTCAGCGGCATCATCGTGCGGAGCCAGACGGGAGAGTCGCTGATTGAATCCGCCGCGGCCGAAGGCTGGATCGAAGTTGGCGGTCCCCTCAGCCCTCGAGAATTGGATGGCATGCAGCCCCATCAGGTCCGCAAGAAAGAGGCGTTAGCCGCTCGTTATGAGGGTATGGCCGACGAAGGGGTCGCTCCCATGGAAATCCGTGGCCTGCGGATAGACCAGTTGGGCCAACGCCTCTCCCCCGAACAGGCCGCGGTCGAGCGGAGCGGCGCGGCCACCCGCATGAGGGCGATCCGTTCGTGAGGTCGCCCGTGCCCGAGACGATGCGGGCTGCGGTACTGGTAGGGCAGGGCGGTCCAGAGATGCTCGAAGTGCGCAACGACATCGCCGTTCCAACTCCCACCCCTGACGAGGTGCTGATCGAAGTCGCGGCGTGCGGCATGAACAACACCGACATCAACACCAGGGTGGGCTGGTACAGCCGGTCCGTGACCGAGGCCACCTCGGGGGCAGGATTCAGCCAGGCCCAAGTCGATGACTCCACTTGGGGTCGAGGCGACCTCCAGTTCCCCAGAATCCAGGGGGCGGATGTAAGCGGGCGGGTCGTGGTGGCAGAGGCTGACCACAACCGGCGGCTGCTTGGCAGGCGGGTATTGGTAGATCCATGGATCCGCAACCCCGATCAACCCGACAACCGGGAATTGGCCGTCTATCTCGGCAGCGAGCGAAACGGAGGCTTCGCAGAGTATTGCGTGGTGCCAGATCGCAACGTGCATCCCATCGAAACTCCGCTCAACGACATCGAGCTAGCCAGCTTCGCATGCTCTTGGTCGACCGCCGAGCACATGTTGCAGCGAGTTCGGCTTACCGTAGGCCAGTCCATTGCCCTGACCGGCGCATCGGGCGGGGTGGGTTCGGCGCTGATCCAGTTGGCCAAGCGCCGAGGTGCCCGGGTTGTAGCCGTAGCGGGGCGGGCAAAGCTCGATCTAGTGACCCAGCTGGGGGCAGATGCGGTAGTAGCCCGAGACAGCGACGACGTGCCCGCAGCCGCCAAGGAAGCCAACGGCGGGCCATTCGACGTGGTGGCCGATGTGGTGGGAGGGTCCGATTTTGCTACCTGGCTGGAGGTTTTGCGGCGGGGCGGTCGCTACACCACCTCAGGGGCGATTGCTGGGCCGATCGGAAATCTCGACTTGCGCACGCTCTATCTCAACGACCTCGAGATGTACGGGGCGACCGTCTTCGGGCCTCAGGTATTCGCCGACCTCGTCGGCTACATCCAGCGGGGCGAGGTATTCCCGGTTGTGGCGGGGCATTTCCCTCTCGGGGAAATCCATGCCGCCCAGGCCGCTTTCGAGGCCAAGGCACATGTCGGCTCCCTGGTGATCACCATCCGCTGACCAAAGCTCCCAGGGAAAGGATCACTGTTTCGGCGAGCGCGCCATGCCACCGTCGATCACGACGGTTTGACCGTTCATGAAGCTCGACTCGTCGGAGCACAAGTACAGCAGCAGCCCGACAAGGTCTTCAGGCTGGCCTTGGCGTTGGACGGTCTGGCGAGCCAACAAGGTCCGCACCTGCTCCTCCGGGAGCTTGGCAGTCATCATGCCCGGCGCGATGCCGTTGACCCTGATGTTGTCGCTCGCGAATTCATCGGCCAGCACTCGAGTGACTCCGTTGAGGGCGAGCTTCGACACCGTGTAGGCCCCGGCGTCCATCAATGCGCCGTTTGACGACTGGTTGACGATGACACCGCCACCTCGGGCCCGCATCGACTCCGCGCAGGCCTTGGCGCAAATGATCGGGGCAACCGTGTTCACGGCCAGGATCTCCATCCATTCCTCCGAGGAGAGGATCAACGCCTCACTCCACTTCCCGCGAGCCAACCCAGCGTTGTTGACCAGGATGTCCACCCCGCCGAACGCGTCGACAGCGGCGTGCACCATGGCATCGATGTCCTCTACCGACGTGACGTCGCACCTAACACCAATGGCCCGAGCCCCGGTTGAGACGATGCACTCGGCTGTGCGGACTGCTGCCTCACCGTCGATGTCTGAGACGACCACCGCGGCGCTCTCAGCGGCAAGAGCTTGGGCGTACACCACACCCAATCCCCCGACACCAGCACCGCCTGCGCCAGTGACAATGGCAACCTTTCCTTCAAGCTTCTTTCCCATACCTTCAACTTATGGGGCAAAGCTGAGGGGGATTCGGATGGTGGCCTCAGGATCTTGGAGGCCGGAGTCGTTGACCGCGACCACACAGTCGTCGACGCTGGCATCACAGATGCCGGTGCCGACCGCCCCGGCGATGATGGCCAACTCCACCGATCCCTCGCCGGTGGGATTGGGATGCAAGATCCTGGCGTTGGTGAAGTCGCAGACGCCTGAGCCCTCGGTGCCGCCTTGTGAGCACTGGAGAATATTCACGCTTTGTTCGGGGAGGAATCCGCTCCAAGTGACCACCACTGTCTGCCCGTCGACCAGATCGGTTGGCGGATCGGCTGATGCCTGACGATTGGTCTCAGCCAACTCCACTTCGACGGTCAGGTCCGAATCGGCCTCGGCGGCGAATACCAATTGGACGTTGGACGAGGATCGGAGCTGTTGGAGGCGGAAGGCAGCATCCTCATCGTTGTCGATCGCCGCAGACAAGAAATAGAGGATGGTGGTCACAACATCGGTAAGAAATTCGTGGTCTGCTCCAAACCACGACCCGTGGTCCCCACCCTCGAGGGTCAATAGACCCTTGGCTGCGGCGATCCGGCTGCTATCCACAATCCCGGCGAGAGGCCATTTCGGGTCGGCAGCGAGATCAGTCACTGTGTCAATCAGAAAGCTCAAATCGCCGGGCTGAGAGCCAGTATTGGCCGCGTCAGGGCCACCGGGATTGAACCGTGAGGTGCGGGGGAACTCCGGAGCAATGACGATGTTCCCGCCTGCGGCGAGAGCCCCTAGAAACTCCAATTGATACTCGGGATAGCCGCCTACAAAATCTGACATTGCGCCTCAGAATACGACGACCCCCCGGGCGTTGTGGCCGTCTTCCATCTTCTCGACGGCACCGTTGATCTCTTCGAGGTCGAATCTGTGCGTAATGAGCTTTTCGATCTCGAGCTGGCCTTGGCGGTACATCTCCACCAGCATCGGGATATCAGTGGTGGGACGGGATGTGCCGTACACGCAGCCCATGAGGGTCTTCTCCGTCATGCAGAACTCCAGACCGGGGAGCTCGGTCAGCGACCCGGCGGGCTGTACGCCGATAGCCACCACGGTGCCGTCTTGACGAAGACAGTCCCAGGCCAGGCGCACCAGCGCAGGGATGCCGACCACCTCGAACGCGTAGTCGGCCCCCTCACCCCCGGTGAGCTCGACAATCTGCGCCACGGTGGCTTCTGCGCTCTCGTTCTTGACGAGATTGGTGGCGCCAAAGCCCTGGGCCATGGCCAGCTTGTCTTCGTGGAGGTCGACTCCGATGATCACGCTGGCCCCGGCGAGCACGGCCCCTTGAATAACGTTGAGTCCCACGCCGCCGCAGCCGATCACAACTACCGAGGAGCCGGGTTGGACCTTTGCTCGGTTGAATACCGCCGAGGTTCCGGTCAACACGCCGCAGCCGGTCATTGCCGCGATCTCCAGCGGTACGTCCTCGGGAATGGGAATGGCGCGCCGCTCGTTGCAGATGAGCTCTTCAGACAGGGTGCCGATGGCCGAGAACTGATAGAGGCCCCTGCCCTGCGAATCGGCCATCCGAGTCGCGCCGTCGGCGGCATCGGTTCCGGGGAACGTCAACTCCAGGTTCGCTGAGCACAAGTTCGGACGGCCCTTCAGGCAGTTCCGGCACACCCCGCAGTGGATCAAGGCTGACAGCACCACGTGGTCGCCCACTTGGCAGGTGGTGACATCGGCCCCTACCTCTTCGACCACGCCTGCTCCTTCGTGGCCGAGAATCATCGGGAGTGGGAATGGCAGGTCTCCAGTTTGCACGGCGACATCGGAGTGGCACAGCCCGCTGGCCCCGACTCTGACCCGCACATCGTGGGGGCCCACAGATCCCGACGTGAACTCGACAACGTCAATTGGCGCACCCGCCTGATAGACCACCGCAGCTTTCATTTGGACCCTCCGGATTGATGTTGTCCGGGTCGGAGGTCGGGGGCGGCCACGTTGGGATTGCCCTCGGTCCACACCCGGCTGAGAATGCGCTGCTTGATGCGCCACCCGTCGGGGGTACGCACTAGCTGGTCTTCGTAGGTTCCCGCCACCAACCACAGATCTCCGCCCACATCGCCCTTCAATACGTGCTGGGCCTGGAGGTAGCACCTGTGGGACGCCTGGTCGCCATCTACTTCGACCATATGGCTGCCCACTAGGTGGTGGCTGGCGTCGAGCCGGGTGAGGGCGCTCGATATGCGCTTGATGATGGCGTCGATGCCATGGCACTCCGTGCCACCCAAAATCGCGAACGCGTCGGGGGTGAATATGTTGCGCAGCTCCTCGAAGTCCTTGGTATCGAGCGACCAGCAGTATTGCGACACGAGGTTGATCACCGCTCGCTCGTCGGCCAGTGCTTGCACGTCAGGTTCCACGGCTGTTCACCCTAACCGTCCTAAGTGACCACGCCCTTCACCTTGAGTTCGACAACGTCGTCCCAGTCCATTCCCAGGTTTTCGGTGAGGATCTCGTCGCCGTGCTCGTTGAAACCCGGTGCCCTTCCCGGCGCGGCGGGTTCGCCGTTGAACTGGACGGGAACCGCTACCAGTTTGAACGGGATCCCTTCTTCGTTTACCGCATCCTGCACGTAGCCGTTGGCCAGAACCTGGGGGTCATCCATGATTTCCAGTGTGTCGAGCGCCGGTGTCCATTGACCGGAGAAGTCGGCAAACAGCTCCCGGATCTCGTCCAGGGACCGGCTGGTGACCACTTCACTGACGATCTCCCGGGCCGGGCGGGCGTTGGCCATCAGCGCCTCATAGGTGGCGAATCGCTCGTCGTCAATCAGCTCTGGGCGGTCGATGACTCGGCAGAACTCCTGCCAGTACGGAAGAGGCTGAAGGCAGGTGATGTTAATGGTGTATCCATCGGCGGTGACGTAGTTGCCGAGCAGCGGCTGGGAGAGCCCGCTGAGATCGACCGGTCGCCATGGCGTGTTGTTCACGTGCGACATGGCCACGCCAGCACCCATGGCCCACAAGCCGGTCCCGAGCAGCGACACTTCCAGGGAAATGGCCTCGCCGGTGCGCTGGCGGTGGAACAGGGCAGTAGCGATTCCCCCGGCAATGGTCATCGCCCCGATTGAGTCGCCAAAAGCCGGCCCGGGCTGCGAGGGCATGCGCTCATCGTCGGTGTACCAGGTGCCCAACGCGGCCCCCGACCTCACCCAAAAGGAGGTCATGTCGTAGCCGCCCCGATCGGCTTCCGGCCCCTTGTGGCCCCACGCGGTGCCCGCGGCATACACGATGTTCTCGTTGTGGGGCCGTACCTCTTCTTCTGTGATGTGCAACCGTTGGCGCACGTTGGGCGGCTTGTTGGTGAGGAAGACATCGGAGATGGCGATGAGCCGGTGCAGCACCGACATCCCCTCCTCTGTTTGGAGGTTGAGGCCGAGGCTGCGCTTGCCCCGGTTGGCATGCTCCATGATGGCGTGAACTTGGCCGGAGAGGTCAAGCGCACCGCTCGACGCCAGACCCCGAGCCGCGTCGCCCCGTTGAGCATGCTCGATCTTGATGACATCGGCACCCCAGTCGGCCAGCACCGCGGAGGCCGCAGGCACAAACGTGTGATCGGCGACATCCAGGATGCGTACGCCCTGCATCGGTTGAACCATGATCAGCCTCTTTTGTTCGATTCGGCCAAGTGCCTGGTGTGCTTGACGGCCGCATACTCTTTTTATCGGACTTGACCCCTGTAGCCCTGATCTACCCTTGAAGGGCCGATCAGGCTGACCGAAGCCTGGACGTCATGAGAATGAAGACGATCGTGCTGGGGAGCGCCACTATTGCCACCGCGCTGCCCACACCAAGTCCGGCCCCAGCGATACCGCCAATAGCAAGCGGTATGACCAAGAAGGCAGTGCGCATTCCCCCGGTCAGCGCGCCGAGCCCTGCGCCTGGTTGTCCGGGGTGCTTCGCCGCGGCGTCGTAGGCCGACGGCAGCAGCGCCGCGATCCCAAGCCCAGCTAGGGCGTAGCCAGCAACAATGAGGTAGCGGTTCGGAACCAGCGAGGCGATCGCCAGTCCGGTCCCGGTCATGGCCACCGACAGTTGGATCAGCCTGTTGTTGCCAAGGTGCACGCTCATCCAATCGCCAGCGAATCGCGCCGCAGTCATCCCGCCCATCACCGCGACGTAGCCGAGGGCCGCGAATCCGGCGGAGGCGCCCAAGTCGTCGTTGAGGCGAAACGCGGCCCAGTCGATGGACGTGGACTCCATGGTCGCCGCGGAAAACCCAACCAACCCCCAGAGCACCAGAGCCGCTCTGGAGCGGTGGACGATTCCACTGACTCTGCCCGAATCGGAGGCTTCATCATGTTGGTCGGGAGTCTCATCGACTCGAAGAAACCGGGGTCCCATATAGACGACGACCGCGAGCATCGCCGCGGCGGCGACTACGAGATGAACGGTCAGGGAAACTCCGGCTGCTGCGACTTGCGACGATGCTGCTCCCCCGATCAGGGCGCCCAGACTCCATAACCCGTGGAGTCGGTTCATCACCGGTGAGTGCCGACGGGCGCTCAGCCATGAACCCTGCATGTTCATAGCGACGTCGACCAGCACATCGAAGGCCATCATCAACGCCAGGCCCACCAGGAGAAGTGCTGGCGTGTTGGAAAGCCCAATGACTGCCAAAGTCGACGACAGCAGAGCTCCGGCAGTGAGCAACACCGCCCGCGTGCCAAAGCGAGAAATCAAAGAACCAGCGCTCGCGCTGCCCACCAGGCCGAATACGCCGGCGATCGACAGCAGTGCCCCCACGCCGGTGATCGAGATCCCGACGCGGTCCCGTATCTCCGGCAACCGGGGCATGAACGAGGCGAACAAGGCACCGTTTACGAAGAACTGCACCGCAACCGCCCGAAGCGCCCGTTGATCAGTTCGGCTGAAGGTGCCAGGCACCGAGTGAGCGTACTCACTCTTCGGCTGCCAGAAACGCTCCATGGCTCTGCTTGGCCAATCGCCAACGGATAGCAACCAATAAAGTGTCACTACGATCGGCACATGAGCGAGATTGAATCCGCATGGGGCCGCTACCCCGGCTATGCCATCGACTTGGTGCCTTGGGCGGGGCAAGGCCGGGCAAAGTTCAACGGTGTGGCGGTGGCCGAGAGCGACTCATGCCTGATCGTCAAGGAGTCGGATCACGAAGACCAGCTCTACTTTCCCATCAGTGATGTTGCCTGGGAGCACTTCACCGAGACCGATCTCCACACCGTGTGCCCTTTCAAGGGCGAGGCCGACTATTGGTCACTAACCGTCGAAGACCAAACCGAGGAAAATGTGGTGTGGGCCTACCCCAACCCGTTTCCGGAAGTGGCTGGGCTCAGCGGCTACGTCGCCTTCTACACCGATCGGGTGCAGCTCGAACTGTTGGAAACAGTCGAAGAGGACGACGGCGATGAGGTGGCCTACCGATTCCCGGTATGGGGCACCGCCGCCGATCTGGCCCGGTTGATCGACGTGGTTCCCGACGGCGACGGGCGGTTTGCCAGCCCGTCTTTCCCCGACCCGCCGTTGGGCACGTTCGTGGAGATTCCCGACCGCTTTCGGCCCCGCCAGGTGATCGAGGGCGGCCAGCTCTTGGGCCAGGCCATTGTGGCAGCGTCCAAGACCGTGCCCGACCAGCGGGTGGTGTCGGCTTCAATGGTCTTCACCCGGGCGGCCCGGTTCGACTCTCCGCTGGCTGTCGAGGTGGATGTGCTGCGCCGGGGCCGGACCTACTCCACTGTGGAGACCCGTATCGTCCAGCACGACAAGCTGTGCTCCGTGGGCCTGGTTCTGCTCGACAGCGGCGCCGAAGACGTATACCGGGTGACCGCGGAGATGCCTGATGTTCCCGGTCCGCTGGAGTGTCCTCTGCGGGACTTCCAGGTGATCGGGCGCGACATCCGGGTGGTGGACGGCGCCTACAACTTCGACCCTGATGATGTGGGTCCCCCGGAGCTGTTCGTGTGGATGCGCTATCGCGACCGCCCTGAATCCCCGGTCATGCAGGCTGCCCTGTTGGCCCAGGCCACCACCCACTACACCATCGGCGCGTCGATGCGGCCCTTCCAGGGCATCACCGAGGCGCTGGCCCACAAGACCTTGTCAACCGGTCCCATGACCGTAGATATGTCCTTTCACGACGACGCCGATGCCGCCGACTGGCACCTCTACGAGAATCCGGCCATCTACGCCGGGCGCGGCCACGTACAGGGCCAGGGGCGCATCTTCGCCCAGGACGGCCGCCTCGTGGCCTCCTACTCGCTTCATGCCATGGTGCGATCCTTCGACGCCGATCCTAAGCAGATGGGTGGATTCACCTCGGCAATGTGAACTCGCCTAGACCTATGCATGAGGAGGCAGAAATGACCGAGGTATACCGCGACCCGCACGCCGCAATAGGCGACCGCGTGGCTGATCTTTTGGGCCGCATGACGCTTGAGGAAAAGATCGCCCAGCTTGGCGCAGTCTGGCTCACCGCGGTGGTGAGAGATGAGGTGTTCGACGCCGACCATGCCGCGGAAATCCTGGCCAACGGCATCGGACAGGTCACCCGCATCGGCGCCAGCACCGGACTGTTGGCCAACGAGTCGGCCCTGTTGGGCAACTCGATCCAGCAGATTCTGGTGGAGCGCACCCGGCTGGGAATCCCCATGGTCATCCACGAAGAGGGGGTCGGCGGGTTCCTGCACCGCGGCGCCACCACGTTCCCCCAGGGGCTGGGGCTGGCCGCCACCTGGAATGTCGAGTTGATAGCAGAGGTTGCTGAGGTGATTCGCACCCAGATGACCGCAGTCGGCGCCCGCCACAACCTGTCGCCGGTGCTGGATGTGGCCCGCGACCCACGATGGGGTCGGGTCGAAGAGACCTATGGGGAGTCTCCCGAACTCTGTGCCCGGATGGGAACCGCCTACGTGCGGGGGCTTCAGACCGACAATCTGGCCAACGGCGTGGTCTGCACGGGAAAGCACTTCCTCGGCTACGGCTACTCCTTGGGAGGCCGAAATCAAGCCCCGGTGCACATCGGCGAGCGGGAACTTCGCGAGGTGTATGCCGAGCCGTTCGCCGCGGCCATTCGCGAAGCCGGCCTGGCCTCGATCATGAACAGCTATTCGTCGATCGACGGAGAACCGGTCGCCGCCAGCAGAAGGCTGCTTACCGATCTTCTGCGCGGGGAACTGGGCTTCGAAGGGACGGTGGTGGCCGACTATTTCGCCGTCCTTCAGCTGCATTTCAACCACATGACGGCCCCCGACGCGGCTGAGTCTGCGATTCAAGCCCTTTCTGCCGGACTGGACATCGAACTGCCGGCTCTCGACTGCTACAAGCACCTCCCAGAAGCGGTGCGTGAAGGCCGCATCGACGAGACGCTCATCGACGAATCCTGTGCCCGGGTGCTGGCCCAGAAATTCCAGCTCGGACTCTTCGAGAGCCCCTATGTGGACGCCGATGCTGCTCTCGCGGTCTTCGATACGCCTGAGCAGCGGGCTCTTGCCCGACGAGCCGCGGCCGAGGGAGTGATCTTGCTGAAGAACGAGGGGGTTCTGCCCCTTGATTCCTCGATCTCCCGACTGGCGGTGATCGGCCCCCACGCCGATGATCTGCGGCTGCTTCAAGGCGACTATCACTATCCGGCTCATCTGGAGATCATCTACCAGGGGCGCACCGAGGCCGTGACCGAAGCGTTGGGGGGTATCGGAGCCAACATGGACGCCGATCAGCTTCCCGAGGCGGGGGGCCGGTTTTCGCCTGGCCCGCACTTCACTCCCCATGTGACACCAGTTGGCGGCCTTCGAGATGCCCTGCCCCACGCGGAGATCGTCCACGTCCCCGGATGCACCGACGCGGGCAACGACATTTCAGGAATCGCCGCGGCGGTCGAGGCCGCGGCGGCAGCCGACGTTGCCGTGGTGTGCGTGGGGGCCCGATCGGGTTTGGTGGCGGATTCCACCGTGGGCGAAGCGCGCGACGCCACCGATCTTGGACTGCCGGGAGTGCAGTCGCAGCTAGTCGCCGAAGTGGCAGGCACCGAGACTCCGACCATCGTCGTGGTGATCAGCGGGCGGGTTCACACCCTCGAAGAGGAGTCGGAAGCCGCTGACGCGTTGCTGTGGTCGATCCTGCCCGGAGAGGAGGGCGGCAGTGCCATAGCCGACGTGTTGGTCGGCGCGGTCAACCCGGCCGGCCGCCTCCCCGTCACGATGCCCAGACACGTCGGGCAGGTACCGCTGCACCATGACATGCGACGGCGGGGGGATCGATCGGAATTCTATGGGGACTACGTCGACCGCAGCACCCAAGCGCGGTACTGGTTCGGCTACGGACTGTCCTACACCACCTTCGAATACGGCGAAATATCGGTGGTCGCAGGGTCGACCACCTCGGCAACCGATATTTCGGTGCCGATTACCAATTCCGGTCAGCGCGATGGAGACGAGGTGGTTCAGCTCTATGTCACTGATGAGGTTGCGTGTGTGGCCCGGCCCATCCGCGAGCTGATCGGATTCGCCCGGGTGTCTATCCCCGCGGGCCAGACCCGCACCGTCACCTTCACCCTCCATCCCAGCCGTTTGGCGTTCCATGGGCTGGATATGGAGCTCATCACCGAACCGGGCCTCTTCACCTTCCGGGTCGGAGCCTCATCATTCGACCCTGACATGCGCGAGGCCCAGGTAGAGCTTGCCGGCGAAGTTGCCCGCTACGACCGCAGGACAATCGTGGCCACGTCCGTCGAAGTGGCCTGAGCAACTAGGCCATGTCCGGCTCCACGATCTCGACCAGCATCTCCATAGAGCGGTTCCAAGCAGAAGAAGACCGATTCCTAGCCCAACGGTGCATCCCGCCGCTCATCCTGTCTACGATGCCCGAGGAAGCCGCTTTTCCTTGTCTATGAAGGGCAGCAACTCCACGGTGGCCTCGTGCAACTCGCCTTCATGGTCCTGCAACTGGACCGTTTTGCCCACCCACTCGTCCCCGGGCAACGGCCGATCGAAGCGCACGTAGCCGACTCCCTCATCCCGGGTGGGCGACCATGTGCCGATGGTTATATGCCCTGCCGGAGCATTCTCAAAGTGCACGGTCATGAAGGTTTCTGGCGTCGCGGTCGGGCAGGCCAGCCCAAGCAAGAGTTGGCTGCGGTCAGCGGTCTCCAACGCGGCTCGGCCGATGAATTCTCCCTTGTCGAAGTTGACAAAGTGCCCGAGGCCAGCGCTGAAGGGCGTCAGATCGGGTTCGATATCGCTGCCGTTGTCCAAAATGCCAGCCTCGATACGGCGAATCCCCATGGATGACGACGTGCTGAACTCCATGCCGAACTGCTCGCCGCTGGCGAACAAATGATCCCAGAGGGCATCGTGGTCGGTGGGCTCCGGACCACTGTTGCTGTAGATCTCGATTCCCACTTCCCCCGTCCATCCGGTGCGAGAAACCCACAGTGTCTGACCGCCCAAGTCGAAGAACCCGGCTCGGAAGTACCGAAAGTCAGCCGAGAGTCCTCCGCCAATCGCGGCGTTCAGCACATTCAAAGACTTAGGACCCTGGATCTGGAGCACCTGAGACCCTGGATCTGAGACCTCGGCATCAAGCCCGATGGCGGCGGCCTTGAGCCAGCTGATGAACTCGCCATTGGCCTTGACGTACCAGTAGCGGTCCGCCTCTAGCCGCATGACCACGCCATCCATAACAATTGCGCCGTCCTCATAGCAGGCGAGGCCGTAACGGCATCGTCCTACACCCAGCGTCTCCGCTTGGCAGACAAGAACCTTCTCCAGCACTCGGACGGCATCAGGACCGGCAATCTCGACCGGCTGCTCCGGAACGTCGTACAACAGAACGCCATTGCGCAATTTCCAATAGTTGGGAATCGGGTCCTCGTCGTGGGACGCCTTCAGCGGATACAGGCGACCGCAGTACAGGCCGAAGATCGTTGACTCAGTGGTATACCGATCAGCAAACGGCGACAGATGCTGCCGATAAGAACTGAACTCAACCGTGTCAAACGCCTCGATGTAATAGTGCCTCTCCCCCACCATAAGAACCTCAACTTACAGCCATTATCATCCTCCGGGTGAATGCCCTTCACTGCGTCAGGAACAGCGTGTGACTCAACGCTTTGCTCTCGTGCTTGGCGACATCACTGCCGAAGATGTCGATGCGATTGTGAATGCGGCCAATCACACGCTGTTGGGGGGTGGCGGGGTGGATGGAGCCATTCATCGGGCGGCGGGGCCTGAGCTCGTCGAGTACTGCCGCACTTTGGATGGGTGCGAGACCGGGCAGGCCAAGATCACGCCGGGGTTCAACCTCACGGCCCGTTGGGTCATACACACCGTCGGACCGGTGTGGCATGGCGGTGGCCACAACGAGCCGGAGTTGTTGGCTTCTTGTTATCGGGAGTCGCTGGCCCGGGCCGATGAGGTTGGGGCGGAAACGGTCGCCTTCCCGGCAATTTCCACCGGGGTTTTCGGCTATCCCATCGAAGCTGCGGCCGCCATCGCAGTGGAGACTCTCCGCACCACTCCTACCCAGGTGAACGAAGTCCGGCTTGTTGCCTTCAATCAAGAAGCCGTGGACGCTTACCAAAGCATTCTTGACGTCAGCACAAGCGCTGATCCCTAAGGCCCGCCTCCGGTCAGGCTTTGCGTTGGCTGTAATCGCCGAAGGGGCCGTCGCGTTGGGCAACTGCGGCGGGGACACCCTCGGTCATGGCCGTGTCGATGAAGGCCAGTGCTTCGGGCGTGTTGCGCATTGCCCCATCGAGAAGCGATCCAAGCACTTGGGAATTGCGCAGCCCCATCCCCTCATACGCTTGATTGACGACCAGCTTCATGGCGGCCAACTGGGTTGACGGGATGCTCGACAACTGTTCGGCCAGCTTTTCGACCTCGGCATCGAGCTGGTCGGCCGGGACCGCTTGGTTGATGAGCTCCACCCGGGCGGCTTCGGCTCCAGAGAGAGGCTTGCCGGTCAGGGCGTACTCCTTGGCCTTGGCCAATCCGAGCCGGTACACCCACATCGCGGTCAGGTAGCAGCCCCACATCCGGGAATAGGGCGTTCCGATTTGGGCGTCCTCAGCGGCGATGACGAGATCGGCCGAGAGGGCCATGTCCGATCCGCCCCCCACACACCATCCGTGTACCTGGGCAATGGTCGGCTTCGGGCTCGACCAGAGGCCCATGAAGTTTGGAACCGGCGCATCCCATCGATTGGTGACTCCGATGGCATCACGTCCCGGATCCCAAGTCCGGCCTTCGCGCCGTACCGCGGCGAGATCGCTGTCGGAACCGAAATCGAACCCGGCGCAAAACGCCCGCCCAGCACCCCGCAGCACGATTACCTTCACCTCAGGGTCTCGGTTCGCCTCGGCAACAAAATGGTCGAGTTGAGTCCACATCGGTTTGACAATGGCGTTGAGATGGTCAGGACGATTCAGGGTGATCGTCGCCGTAGCCCCAGAAGTGCTGTACAAGATGTAGCCGTCGCTCATACGAGCCAATCTAACGGTGCCGTTGCGCGGGCATATCGGAGCCGCTCACTACTCGAGTTCCCAAGAGATCCGCATCCATGCATCCAGGGTCTCCCCCGGCTCGAGGATCACTGGGTTGCGGTTGAAAGCATCAGGTGCATCGCTTTGGGGCTCTACACACAACAGATCTGGCTCCTGGTCGTACACCACCCACGAGGTCATGTTGGATTCCAGCCGTATCGACCCGAACCCCGGCCAGCGCACCACCGGAGGCACGGCAATGTCGCCGAAGCAGTCGTCCCACGGACCCGGTGGAACCGGCACCCGCTCCCCAGTCGGAATCCCCACAGCGTCCCGCGACCACATGTAGCCGGCGGAGAACTCGAGTTCGGCTTCATCGCCCCGTGAAAGCCGACGCTGAAAGCAAGGGTGCCACCCAGCCATGACGGGCATCATCTGAGTCGCCTGCACAGACATCGCCACGGCAAGCGACTGATCTGACACCTCGACCCGTTGCTCCACCCAACCGCCAAATGGCCAAAGCCCGTCGAGATCCAAACGAACTACTCCCGTTTCAACTTCGTTCCAGGCCGTCCTATATCCCACTCCGTGAATGGCATGGGGAGGAAGATCCAACTCCAGTTTGTGCACCTCGCCGTCGAATATGAACTGGCCGTCGCGGACGCGCCCAGCCCAAGGCACCATCGGATAGCACCCCCACCTCAGCCGATCATCGCCTTGGCGCGGGGCCAGCAGCTCAACCCCGTCCACCTCCAGAGAGGCAATTCGACCGCCGCCCTCCGGATCGAGGCGCACCAACGCCACGGTCACTTCTTCAGTAAGTTGCTAGCTACTCAGGCCACTCGATGTTGTAGTCGTCGAACCAGAACCGGGCTTCGCGGATGGCGTTGGGTTCGGTCCTCAGGTCGAGGTCTTGATTGAGCTGCTCGGGGGTGGGTCCGATCTGGCTGGCGATCTTGGTCAGTCCGTCGACATCCAGGTCGTAGCATCGCACTGCGTTGAGACCGAGCAACAGGCGGGTCTCCTCTACCGGAATCTGCTGGAAGTCGGTCTCCAGGCGCTCAATGGTGTTGGGCCAACTTCCCTCGGGGTGGGGGTAGTCGGTGCCCCACATCAGGGCATCGACACCATTGACATAGCGCCGCCGCAGCTCGACCTTGCTCATAGTGGAAGCGCCGATAAACACGTTGGTGCCGATGTACTCCGATGGCAGGCGCTGGATGAGATCCTTGGTGCGCGAGCTCATCTTCTTGACCTTCCAGTTGCGTCCCCCGAACATGGCATCGGCCTTGAACAGCAAGTCGCCCAGCCACCACGAACCGCATTCCACCGGCGCGTAGCGCAGGTTGGGATGGCGGTCGAAGGCCCCGGAGAAGAGGAGCTGCCACAGAGGGCGATGGGTCCAGAACGCGACCTCGAGCATGTACTGGGCCATGTTCTCGTTGTACGAAGGGGTGTCGGCCTCGCCCGAGTGGGTATGCACTACGAGGCCGGCCTCGGCGCAGGCGGCCCACACCGGCTCGTAGCTCCCGTGGCCGTAGGAGGGGTGCTCGTGCCACCTGGTCGGGATCATGATGCCCCGCACGCCGGGCTTGCCAGCCAGCGACTCGATCTCCTTCACCGCTTCGTCGATGCCGTGGGTGATCGGCACCAAGGCGACGCCGGCGCGGCGCGGCGGATTGGTGGCGCAGAACTCCTCCAGCCAGCGGTTGTGGGCTCGGGCACCAGCCCACGCCAACCGGGAGTCCGTGATCTGTCCGGCCGACAGCCCGGCCCCAAACGGCGGCGACTCCATTCCGGTGACCGCATCACCGTCGGCGAAGATGATCTCGCCGGCAACTCCGTCGGCGTCGAGGGTCTTGTCGCGGATGTCGGGATCGTAGGCACCCTTCAGCCCGATCTCGTTCTCGCTCTCCCACTGCTCGACGTACTCCCCGTTGAGCTCTTCGACCATCGCCCGGTGCTGGTGGCGGGTGACCAGCCACTCGTCGAACTCGGGGTGAAGCGACGACTCGAGATACTCCCGGTAGTCCTCGACGAACAATCCGGCGTGGGTATCGGATGAGACGATGATGTACGGGGCGTTGCTCTGGTCAACGCCAGCGACGGGGTTGGGCATTGGTCGGCTCCCTCTCGAATTTCGGCTGAGTGCACCAGCTAGAGCGCTGATCACACTGTACTGTCACACCGGCGACGATTCGCCAATGGCAGGCTCAAGGAGGGCACATGACGCAGATCCTCGCGCAGTATTGCATCAACGTCGAAGACATGGACCGGGCCCTGGGGTTCTGGGTGGACGTGTGCGAGCTCGAGCTCCAGCACCGCACCGAGATCCCCGGCGTGCATGAAGCCGTCATCCAGTCGCCCCACGGCGGATCACGCCTCCAGCTGGCCCAGCACCTCGACAACGAGGACCCCATCGACATGGGCACGGCCATGTGGAAGATCTACATCAATACGTCTGACTGCAAGCGGCTCTACCAGCGGGCCGTCGATGCGGGCTGCGAGTCGGTGATGGAGCCCCAAGACCTCGACCGCTGGCCGGTGATCGTAGCCTTTGTGAAGGACTTCGACGGCTATCTCATCGAGTTTGTCGAGCACAAGGAAGGCACTCGCCCCGGCGTCCCCGACCCCAAGAGGGTCTGACCGAAAGCCAACCAGCACATGCGTGGGGTGGGCGCGGAGGGACTCGAACCCCCGGCCTCTTCCTTGTAAGGGAAGCGCTCTTGCCATCTGAGCTACGCGCCCGGTGTGATGGCCAGATTAGACCGGCGACGCGGATCCTCCCGCACCAATGCCTTCTGGAGCAGGGGCGCCGAAGGTGCTCCGCTGGGCCAGGACCTCGCCGAGCAGCGCCTGGGTGGCTGCAACCACCGGAGAGCGCGCCTCGGACAGATTGCCGGGCAGAAGGGGCCGCCCCCATGCCTCGCCCATCGCCACTCCAGCCTCGGCGCACACCAAGGCGCCGCCCAGGTAGTCCCAAGTGGCGTGGCCCTCAGGAGTGCAGTCGATGTAGGCATCGAGAACGCCCTCGGCCACCGCACACAGATCCAAGGCGATCGAGCCCAGGACGCGGTATTGCGCCCAGCCAAGGTGCCGGGGGGGCAGATAGGTCAACCCCACGGTGGCCGCGCCCAGGGACCGCTGGGACGTTGGCCCTGACCCCCGGCGGCGGTATCCCTCGGATGTCGGGGCAAGTGGCCGTCCGTCGACAGTGGCCCCTCGTCCCCTAATCGCTCGGTACGCCTTGCCGTTCACCAGGTTCTGCACCAGTGCGGCCAGCAACCCCTCAGAGTCCACGGCGCACATGCTGGTGGAGTACCACGGCAGACCCCGAGCGGCGTTCGAGGAGCCGTCCACCGGGTCGAGTACCACCAGCAGTTCTCGCTCGGGGTCATGCGATCCCGATTCCTCGCTGAACACCGCGAAGCCGGCCTCGGCCAGCACCTTCCGAGCCGCCTCGTCGGCGGCAACGTCGAAGCTGTACTGACCCTCCCGGTCACCGGTCATCTTCCAGCCGTCTATCCGGGCTACCGCCTCGGCCACGCCGGTGGCTGCCCGGTCGAATACCGCCAGAATCTCGTCGCCGTCCACTGGATGACGCTAACCGCTATTGGATAGCCAACACGGTTAATTTCGTGGCAGTGTGGGGCTCTTGGCTGTCGTCGATATCGCTACCTTCATCGCCGATCTCAAAGACCATGCCGCCGATCACGGTTTCCATGTCCACGATGATCGCCATTTCGTGGAGACCTACTCCATGCGCCAGGCCTGGGAGGTGGACCTGCACCCGTCGATGGCCTGCGGTGGCCCGCTCGACGTGCACATCGCCCTCGAAGTGGATCCCCGGGTGATGCTGAGTTTTGAGGACCATGTGATGGAGTTGCCCGAGGGGGTAGAGCCCACCGAGGACTTCAAGCTGCCCATGGTGGTGTCGTGGAGCCTGCCGCCGCTGCCCGACGGCCCCGATCTGCTGCTGCTGGCCACCGATCTGGCCGGCATCGGCGGCATGGACCTGCCGCTGGACGTGTCGGCCATCGATGCCTACGCCGCGGTCATCGACGCCCCCGAGCGGAGCATCTCCATTACGGCCCGGGTGGAGGTCTCGGTCAATGGCATGTTCTCCGGCCAAGAGTGCCTTGGCGGCGTCATGCCCAAAGTTGCCGAGATCAGCGAGTTCCTGCTGGACCGGGCCCCTGCCTGGCTGGGTGAGATCTGAGAACTGCCTGATCGCAGGCAACTAAAAGGCAACTCCTTGCGAAAGGTCGGTAATGATTCGGTAACATAGTTATCCCATGGTTCGTCGGCTCAAGATCATCGTTGCGCCGGAGATTGCCGGCAGCGCTCGGGGCTGGCGCTACTTCCCGGGCCAAGTCTTCATCGTGACTGTGGCCGCGCTCATCTACTTCGGCGTACGGATGCTCACCAAAGGGGCAGAGGTTGCCGCCTTCAAGAACGCCTACGACCTGCTCACCTTCGAGTCCACCCTAGGCCTGGACTTAGAAGCGTGGTCGCAGTCGGCGGTGCTTGACTACCACTGGATGGTCACCTTCTTCAACTGGGTGTATATCTGGCTGCACTGGCCGGTGATCCTCGGGGCCCTGGTGCTGCTGTACCACTACAACCGGCACCGCTACACGCTTATGCGCAACGCCATGCTGATCTCGGGTGCGCTGGGACTGGTGTTCTTCGCCTTCTTCCCGGTGGCCCCGCCCCGGTTCTTCGACGGCTTCACCGACACGGTGGCCGAGCTGTCCACCTCCTACAAGTACCTCCAGCCTCCGTCGGTGGTTAACAAGTACGCCGCCTTGCCCAGCTTCCATGTGGGATGGAACGTGCTGGCCGGAGTGGTGCTGTTCCGCTCCACGCGGTCGGTCCCGGTGAGGATCTTCGCGGTGGCTTCTCCGCTGCTGATGTCGGTCGCCGTGGTGCTCACCGGCAACCACTGGGTGATCGACGGCTTCGTAGGCACGGCCCTGGCTCTGATCGGCTTGTATGTCGCCCACCGCCTCGGCTGGCTGACCCGCCGCTGGCAGGAGCCGACAACCGAAGTGGTCCCGGAATCCACCGAGGATCCCGAGTTGGCCAAAGTGGGCCCGGCGGGGATCGAACCCGCGACCGAGCGATTATGAGTCGCCTGCTCTGACCACTGAGCTACGGGCCCGCCGACAGCCTATTGGGCGAACCTCCCAGTTTGGTGCTGGTTTGGCTCCGGGGGTGAGACTCGAACTCACAACCTAGCGGTTAACAGCCGCTTGCTCTGCCGGTTGAGCTACCCCGGATCGACCCGTGATTTTATCCCCTCAGCGGGCTGGCTCACTCATCCAATACCACCGCCAGCACCGAAACCACCACTAGGGGGACGCCCAGCCACTGCAATCTGCCGAGCTGCTCGTCGAACAAGAACCAGGCCCATAGCACCGCGAGCGCCGGAGCAACCATATTCAACAGCGTTATGGCCCGCAGAGACACATGCCGGTGGCTGTAATTGACCAGCAAGTGGGCCAGACCGGCGGTCACGGCCATGGTGGCGGCCACCCCCCAGCTCCAACTGTCGGCGATGACCAGGGGGTCGAATGACAAGAGCGCGATCGGCAGCATCAAGACTGTGGCGATGGTTGACCATCCAGCCTGGTACTCCAGGGCGCTCAAGTGGGTGCGGGCCACCCTGGAAGCCACCAGGTAGCCGGCAAAGGCCACAACAGCCACCACCGCCAGCACATCGCCGGTCAGCGATCCACCCCCGGAATCCTCCGGCCGGCCCAACAGCACCAAGACCATGCCCGCGATGGCCACCGGTGTGGCCACGATAACCCGGTAGCTGATCTGCTCTTTGAATATTCGGCTGGCGGCCCACAGGAGGAATATGGGCGCAGTCGATCCGATGATCATGGTGTTGGCCACCGTGGTGGTCTTGATGGCGGTGAAGAACGTGGCCGCATTGACGGTGAACACCACCCCGCCGGCCAGGGAGTGGCGCAGCACCCGGCGATCGAGCCGGCCTCCCCGCAGGTACAGCGCGGCCACCGCCCAGGCCGCGGCGCCGAGCAGCCGCCAAAACGCGAACGGCAGCGCGCCGAACTCGTTGTCGCGGACGAAGATCGGGCCCCAGCTGAACAAGAAGATGCCGGTGGCCGCGGCCCACATGCCGAGGCCCAGTCCGGCTTTGGGTAACGCAGCGCCGGGTGCCCCCGGTTCCGAGGCAGAAGCGGGGGAGCTAATTGGAAGCCGACGCGATCAGACTCAGGACTGTATTGGGGTCGAGGGGCTGGCGATTGGGATACACCCCGAAGGGAGCCAAAGCGTCGGCCACCGCGTTGAACACCGCGGGGGGCGCCCCGATGGCGCCGCCCTCCCCGGTTCCCTTGTGCCCGCCGGGGGTGTCGGAGGGCACCACCACGTGGCCGGTCTGCAACTCGGGCACCTCGGCCGCGGTGGGCACCAGATAGTCGAGGAAGGTGGAGGCCAGCGGGTTGCCGCTTTCGTCGTACACTGCATGTTCATACAGCACGCCGCCGATACCCTGCACCACTCCTCCGGCGATCTGACCGTCCACCACCATGGGGTTGATCAGCACCCCGCAGTCCTCGCTCACCACGTAGCGCAACAGCGTGACCTTGCCGGTTCCCGGATCTAGTTCGCAGGTGCAGATGTGGCAGGCGTTGGAGTGGGTGGAGGGTGGGGCCTTGTAGCGGGCGGTGTGCTCGAGGCCGGCCTCGGTGCCGGGAGGAAGCGCGTCAGAGTTCTGGTAGGCAGTGGCCGCCACTTGGGCCAGCGTCATCGAGGCCGCCGGCGTGCCTTTCACCGATATCACCCCGTCGGCCACCTCCAAGTCGTCGGCCGAGGCCTCCATCAGGTGGGCGGCGATGGCCACCACCTTGTCCCGCACACCCGATGCCGCCGCCCGGGCAGCACTGCCAGCGATGACCGCCGAGCGGCTGCCGCCGGTGCCGAATCCGTAGCCGGAGCCGTGGCCCTGATGGAGGGTCACATCTCCAGGGCGCACCCCGAGCTCGTCGGCCACGAGCTGAGCGATGGTTGTCTCCAGGCTCTGACCGTGCGAGCCGGTGCCCATAAACACGTTGACGTGGCCGTCCACTTCCACCCGGAGCATGGCCGACTCAGTGCCCAGCGGCCCCATGCCCATGGACGTGGGCTCGATGTAGAGGGCCATCCCCAGACCAAGATATCGGCCCTCCTTCCGAGCATCGGCCTGTTCGGCCCGGAATTCGTCGTAGCCGATCATCTCAGCGGCCTGCTCCAGGGTCTGCTCCGGGGAGATGGTGGTCTCGAAGTGCAGCCCGGTGGATACCTGATAGGGCAGGTCTTCGGGGGTGAGCACGTTGCGGCGGCGTAGCTCGAGGGGATCCATGCCGATCTCCCGGGCCACCCGGTCGATCATCTGCTCTCGGGCCACGCTCTCCATCTGCCACGGCCCCCGGTAGGCCCCCCGACCGCAGGTGTTGGTGTACACCGTGCGAGCCCGCCAGCTCACCGGACCCATCCGGTAAGGCCCGGGGAACAGCATGGTGGCCATGGCCCCCGGTGTGGCCGGACCGCCCAGCGGGTAGGCGCCGTCGTCTTCGAGCTGATCCAGGTCGGCAGCCAGGAAGCTGCCGTCCTCCCCCACCGCCATTTTGACGGACATCTGCTCGATGCGGGCATGGTTGGAGGCCAGAAGGTTCTCCCGCCGGTCTTCGATCCACTTGACCGGGCTGCCCAGGAGCTTGGCCACCACCAGAACCGCCATATCTTCGCGGCCCAGGAACATCTTCTGGCCGAAGCCGCCGCCCACGTCGCCGAAGTGGACCACCATCTTGTGCTCGCCGATGCCCAGCACCCGGGCCCCTACCAGCTGCAACTCATGGGGGCTCTGGGTGGAGGCCCACACCTCCATCACCCCCGCGTGGGGCTGCCAAGAGGCCACGATGCCCCGGGTTTCCATGGGCACGTTGGTCTGGCGGTGCTGGTGCCAGGTCTCGGTAATTATGTGGGCGGCGTCGGCGAAGGCCTCGTCGGTGGCGGGGTTGGGCACGGGCAGGTCGTGGGCCAGGTTGCCGCCGAGTTCGGGGTGGACGTGGTGGTCGGATTCGGCCGCGGTCTCGTAGTCCACCACCGGGACGAGCGGCTCGAACTCGACCTCGACCAGATCAAGGGCGTCCTCGGCGATGTAGCGGCTCTCGGCCACCACCATCACATAGGGGTCGCCCACGAAGCGCACGTCGCCGTCGGCCAGCATGTTGGCCGGGGGTGCGGGCGACTCGGGCGGATACAGCGACGCCCGCAGCGAGTCGTTGTGGGAGTTCAGGTCGGCACCGGTGCACACCGCGTGGACTCCGTCGAGGGCTTCGGCCGCCGAGGTGTCGAGGCGGGTGATGGCAGCCCGGGCCAGGTCGCTGCGGCCGAAGGCGGCGTGGAGCATTCCGGGCAGCACGATGTCGTCCACATACCGGCCGTGCCCGGTGACCAGCCGGGGGTCTTCCAGCCTCTTGACCGACTGGCCGACGTATCTCGCGGCGGCGGCTGTTTGACTCATGAGTGTTCTCCCCTCGGGCGGGCGGCGCTGACGCCCAGGGCCGTCAGGTGAATCATGATTGCCTGCTTCCCTTCATAGTGGCGGCGGCTTGGCGGGTGGCGGCCACGATGCCCTGGTATCCGGTGCAGCGGCAGAGGTTTCCGGCGATGCCGTGGCGGATCTCATCGTCGGACGGATCGGGGTTGGTCTCAAGGAAGGCAGCCACCGACACCACGAAGCCAGGCGTGCAGAACCCGCACTGGAGGCCGTGGCAGTCGCGGAACGCCTCTTGCACCGGGTGAAGCGTCTCGTCGTCGGGGGCGAGCCCCTCCACAGTGGTGATATCGGCGCCGTCGGCCTGCACGGCGAACAGCAGACAGGATCGCACTGCCTCGCCGTCCATCAGCACGGTGCACGACCCGCACACTCCGTGCTCGCAGCCCAAATGCACGCCGGTGCAATTGGCCTGCTCCCGCAGGAAGTCGGCCAGGGTTAGCCGGGGCTCGCCCAGCCCTCGGCGGGTTTGGCCGTTGACCGTCATGGATAGGGGGATCTGATCAGCCATTGCCAGCCTCCGTGCTCACCTGCGCCAGTGCGTTGGCCAGAACCCGGCCCACCAAGGTGGACCCGGCCTGGCGGCGGTATTCGACGCTGGCGTGGACATCGCCGATGGGGTCCATGTCATCGGCCGCCAGCCGCCCGATCTCGGCGGGGTCGGCGTCAGATGCGGCCAGCCCCATAAGCGCCGCCTCAACCGACGAGGCCCGCAGCGGGGTGGGCCCTACGCCCAGCATGCCCACCGCGGCGCGGTTGATGCGCCCATCAGCGTCGGTGCCGATGCCCACCGCGGCGCCGGCCAGTGCGAAGTCGCCGCTGCGCCGGGCGATCTCATCAAAGGCAAATCCGGCCAGTTGGTTCCAGGCCGAGAAGCGCAGGGCCACCAGCAGCTCATCGGGGGCCACTGCGGTCATGAACGTGGACTCGAAGAACTCGGCCGCTGGCACCTCCCGGGTGCCCGATGCCGACGCGATCTCGGCCACTCCGTCGAGGGCCAGCATCACCGCGGGGTATTCCGATGCCGGGTCGGCGTGGGCGATGGAGCCGCCGATGGTGCCTCGGTTGCGGATCTGGAAGTGGCCGATGTGGGGCGTGGCCAGGTGCAGCAGCGGCGCCCGATCGGCCACGGCGTCATCGGTTTCGACCGCGGCCTGGCGGGTCATGGCACCGATGCGGACGCCGCCGTTGTCGGCCGACACGCCGAACAGCTCATCCACCCGGTTCAAGTCCACGATGTGCTCGAAGCGGGTGAGGCGCATGGCCAGCAAGGGCACCAGGCTCTGGCCGCCGGCCAGGGGCTTAGCGTCGTCTCCGTGCTCGGCCAACAGCCCAACCACGTCGGCCACCGTCTCGGGAGCGTGGTATTCAAAAGGAGCAGGTTTCACCGCCGAGGACTGTAGCCCGACTAGCTAAGGGTATGGCAGGTGTAGCTGTATTGAGTGCCTGCAAGCCACAGGCTTCTGGCAGACTTGAGCGATGGCCGACGTCGCCGAAGCACTCCGCAGCTATTGGAACGATCGGGGACCGGTGTGGGTGGAGTATCGGGAGAGGCTGGATGGCATGTTGGCCCCTCTCGGGGAGGCCGCCATAGCCCGGCTGCATCCCGACCCCGGCGAGCACGTGCTAGACATCGGCTGCGGCACCGGCACCACCAGCCTGGAGCTGGCCCGCCTGGTAGGCGCCAGCGGTCACGTGACCGGGGTGGATGTGTCGGCCCCCATGCTCGATGAGGCCCGCCGCCGGGCCGCCGACGCCGGTTTGGCCAACACCTCGTTCGTGGTGGCCGATGCGGGGGCCCACCAGTTCGAGCCTCGCCACTATGACGCTGCCTTCTCCCGGATGGGGATCATGTTCTTTGCCGAGCCGGTGGCCGGATTCACCAACCTGAGGCGGACGCTTCGACCCGGTGGGCGGTTGAGCTTTGTCTGCTGGCGCTCCCCGAGCGAGAACTCCTGGGTCACCGAGCCGGGGCAAGCGGTAGCCGAGGTGCTGGGCCCACCTGCACCGATGGACCCCGATGCACCCGGGCCGTTCTCTTTGGCCTCGGCTGATCGGATCAGCTCGATCCTCACCGAGGCCGGGCTGGTGGACATCGACATCACCCCCCATGACCTGCCGCTGAGCGTCGGCATCGGGACCACCGATGAGCTGGTCCGCTACTACTTGGATCTTCTGCCCACCACGGCCATCCCCGACAACGCCGAGGTGCATGTGATCGACCGGGTGAAGGCCGCCCTGGGCGCCATGGTCGAACGCCGCCGTACCCCCGAAGGCATCACCATGGGCGGCGCCGCCTGGCTAGTCAGCGCCCGGGCCTAGCTTCTAGCTGTCTGAGTTTGGACTCTGGACGCCTCCGTCTGGCGGCGGGCGCTGCGGCCGGCTATCACCGACCACACCACTACAAGCACGGTGGCTGCGGCCATATACCCGTGCATCTCCCGAAGCCCGATCTGGTCGGCCAGGGCACCGAGGGGGAACGCGACGAGGCTCTGGGCGCTGAACGCGATCATGACCAGGCTCTGCACTCGGCCGTGGTACACCGGCTCGGCCAAGAGCAGCGACATCGACATGTTGGCGGTTTGGAATGTAGTGGCCGCGCCTCCCAGGAAGAAGAGCACCGGCAACGCGACCAGTTGATTGGGAGTGACGGCTAGAACACCCACGCCAACGGCTACCGTCGCCAAGCTGAAAACCCGCAGCCGCCAAAGCAGGGTGTTGTCCCGCATCCGAGCCACTTGGAGGGCGGTAACGGTGCCGCCGAGAGCGTTTGCTCCCTGGAGAATGCCGAGCCACAGCGCTCCCACGCCGAACACGCTCTCGGTGAACTTGGGCAGAAACGCCATATAGGGCATGGCCACCAAGAGCATGAGCGCGGTGGAGATGACCACCACGCGCAAATAAGGCTGCCGGGCGACGTACGCCACCCCCTCGGCTATCTCTTCGAAGGGACTGCGAGCCTCACGCTGTTGAGGTTGCGACTTCGGCAGCATCAGCACCGGGATCGTCCCCACTGCGGTGAGGCCGGCGCTCAGCAGGTAGACCCCGGCCAGCCCGAAACCGGGAGTGTCGGCCAGCACGCCGGCCAAAGCCGGCCCCACCGTCTGAGAGCTGGCCACGGTCAGCTGGGTGAGCGAAATGGCGTTGGACAAGAGCTCGCGCTCCACCACCTCGCCGGTCATGGCGATCCGAGCCGGCCCCATGAAGGCGAACGACGACCCCTGGATCAGCGCCGTCAGCAACAGCATCCAGAACTGCTCCAGGCCCAACACCACCATGATCCCGAGCCAAGCAGCACTGAGGGACAGCGAGACGTGGGAGCCGACGATGAGCGCCCGACGGGAGAAGCGGTCAGCGGCCACCCCTCCGAACGGGGTGACGGTGACCATGCCGATGCCGAAGGCCAACAGCACCAGGGCGAAGCTGGAGTTGCTGTCGGTGAGCTGAATGGCCAGCCAGCCCCGGGCCAAGATCTGCATGCCAACCGCGAGAAACGCCACCAGACCCGACCACCACAACAGGGCATATTCCCGGTTGGACAGCGACGCGAACATCCCGGTTGTCGAGGCGGGGGCGACGTCGCTCACGCTGCGACGGTACCGGCCTTCGGCTTCCGACGCGGCACTTGCCGCCCTGCTGCCGTAGCTTCAGGCCATGCCTGACTCCAATACCGCTACTGATTGCCCCAGAGAATTCGCGCGGTATTCTTACCTGCGTTGACATGGAGAAATTTCCGTGTGGCAAAGTGTCTTTGGCGTCGACCCGATTAGGTGCCAACCGGTGAACGCCCTTAGGGAATCCAACTTGCAAAAGGAGCCGGCTGGTGAGAGTTCGACGGATCGTGTGGGCATTGATCACGCTGGGGCTAGTGACCGCGCTGTTGGGCGCAGCGGCGGCCAACGCTCAAGACGACGGCGATGGCGCCTCCGACAGCGACAATCTGCAATTGGTGATCTTGCACCACAACGACGGCGAGTCGCAGCTGGTGCAGGCATCCTCAGATCTGGCCGACTACGGCGGCGTGGCCCGCTTCGCCTCACTGGTGCACCAGCTCAGGTCCCAGGCTGCCGAAAACGGCGCAGCGGTGATCACCATCTCCTCGGGAGACAACTTCTTGAGCGGCCCCGAACTTTCGGTGAGCCTGGATGACGACAGCCCGTTTTATGACGCGCTGGCGCTCAACTTGATCGGCTACGACGCTCTCACCCTCGGCAACCACGAGTTCGACCTGGGCCCCGACTTGTTGGCCCGGTTCATCACCGAGGCCACCACCGCGCCGTTTATCAGCGCCAATTTGGACTTCTCCGGTGAGCCAGCACTGGCGGCGCTCGTGGATGCAGGCCGCATCGCCCCGTCGGCAGTGGTGGAGAAGCAAGGTCGGCGCATCGGCATCATCGGCGCCACCACCCCCGAACTGACCTACATCTCCAGCCCCCGCAACGTGGCCGTGATGTCCAACGTGGCCGAGATCGTGCAAACCGAGATCGACCGCCTGACCGGCGACGGGGTGGACATCATCGTGCTGTCCACCCACTTGCAGGCCCTGAGCGGGGAGGTCGACTTGGCCGCCCAGCTCACCGGCGTCGACGCCATCGTGGCTGGCGGCAGCGGCGCGCTGCTGGCCGACGACAGCACCGTGCTGTTGCCCGGCGACGGCGACCCCTACGGCCCCTACCCGCTCACCGCCTCCCTGTCCGATGGGACCAGCGTGGCGGTGGTAACCACGCCGGGCGACTACACCTACGTGGGCCAGCTGATGCTGAGCATCGACGCCGACGGCAACGTGACCGCCATCGACGAGACCAGCGGCCTGCGCCGAGTGGCCGGCGGCGATGAGCCCGATGCCGTGGCGCCCCACCCCGACGTGGTGACCCAGGTGACCGAGCCAGTAGCTGCGGCGCTGGCCGAGCTGGCCGCCAACCCGGTGGGCACCACCGAAGTGCCCCTGGACGGCCGCCGTTCACCCGGCATCCGCACCCATGAGACCAACCAGGGCAACCTTCTGGCCGACGCCCTGCTGTGGAACGGCCAACGGCTGGCCGCCGACTTCGGCGTGCCCCAGCCGGTGGTGGCCATCCAAAACGGCGGCGGCATCCGCAACGACTCGGTCATCCCGGTGGGGCCAGTGAGCGAGCTGGAGACATTCAACATCTCCCCGTTCGGCAACTTCGTGACCGTGATCGAAGACGTGTCGCCCGCCCAGATGAAGGTGATTTTCGAGAACGCCGTGTCCCGGGTGGAGAGCTCCAGCGGCCGTTTCGCCCAGATTGCCGGCATGGCCCTGGTATACGACCCTGCGGGCACCCCCCAAGAAATCGGCGACGACGACACCGTGACCACCGAGGGCACTCGGGTGAAGTCCATCACTCTCGATGACGGGACTGCTATCGTGAGCGACGGCACCGTAGTGGACGGTGCACCATCGATCGCCCTGGTCACTCTCAACTTCCTGGCCAATGGCGGCGACCAATACCTGTTCGGCGACGGCACCCGCACCCACCTGGGCCTCACCGACCAGCAATCGCTGGCCGCCTACATCAAAGACGGCCTCAACGGCACCATCGGTGCCGACCACTACCCCGAAGGCGGCGAAGGCCGAATCACCGCCGCCATGGCTGATGACATGGACGACGGCATGGCCGACGACATGGACGGCGAAGAGCTCCCCGCCACCGGCGTCGAGAGCCGCCTGCTGTTCATCATCGCAGCTACTCTCGTCCTAGCCGGACTCCTGCTCGCCAGATTGCCCCGGCTGCTCAAACCCCGCCGTCAGGTCCTCTGACAGCCACGACCGAAGCGCTTGAGCCCCCCAGGCGGTGGCTAGCTTTCCCTTGAGGGACTGATCCTGCTTCAAGTTGCCCAGTGATTGATCAGAGCTCGAACAGCTCAGGCTTCGTACTCACGAGCCCATGGGCTGGAGTTCGTCTTCTAAGCCTTCTTCTTCTCTCACCAGGTTCCAGCCGAAGCGCTCGGCTAGGGCTTCGCGGCCTTCGTCGGGGCCGCGGGCGATGATCTCGTCGCCGGCGAACAGCACGGCGCTGCCCCGAGGGCCGTACATGTAGCGGCCGGCCCGGCGGATGGCCAGGACGGTGAAGCCGGGCTCGATGTTGAGGGCCAACTGCTTCAGCGAGGCGCCGTCGGCTCCGCTGCCTGACGCCACCGGCAGCTCTACCACCACCTCGTCGGAGTCGCCGAGGGCGATTTCCAAGATGGGGTGGACCTCTTCGCCTTGTTCCACCAGCGAGATCATCTGGCGGGCCTGATCGCCGATGTCCTCGGCGGCTTGACCCAGATGCAGCAAGCCCCGCAGTGGAGCGGGGTCGATGTTGTTGGCTGCGGCCCGCAGCACCCACAGCTCGAGTCGGTGGTTCATCTCGTCGAGGCGGCCCTCCAACAGCCGCACCTGAGCGGCCAATCCCCGGTCGTTGAGAACCAGCGCCGAGTAGGCCAGCCCCACCGCAGCCTCCGAGAGGTCCTTCATCTCCACCAGCACGTCCACGGCCCGATCCAGATCGGAGATCCAGGGATCCTCAGGGGCCATCGGCTCCTCCCACATGGGCGCCGCGGCCAGCTGGTGCAGCCGCATGATGCCCGCGGGCGAGCCCCGCAAGAACAGAACGTCGCCGGGCATCATGAGCTGGTCGCCGCCCACGTCGGTAATCCAGCTGCGGTCCCGGCGGATGGCCATGACCCGCATCCCGGCTACCACGGGCAACTCCAGGTCGCCGAGGGGACGGCGCACCATGTGGGAGCCCTCGTGCACCACCAAGCGGTGAGATATCTCCTCGGCACTGGTCATGTCGGCCACCAGCTCAGCGGGGATTCCCAGGCGGCGGGTCACGATCCGGGAGATGTCCACCGCATCGTTGGCGATCCGCTCGATGGCGCTGATCACCTGGAGCACCGACGACATGCCGTCGGCCTCGCGGGGGTGGCGGACGGCCATGATGCACACCGCCCGCATGCCCTGGACCAATTCGGTCATCTTGACCTCGAGCTCGTCTACCTCAGTGGCCATGTCCGGGTCGCCGAAATACAGGGCGGCATAGGCCAGATCCACCATCAGCTCGGAGAGATCTTTGGCCTCGGCGAGCATGGCCCGAAGATTGCGGGGTTTATCGTCCATTGTGAACTCCCTTCAAACTAGCCATTAGCAATTCACCCTGCTCCTATCGCCTCGATGACGAACACCAGGGTGAGGGCCCCTACCAAATCGAGCACAGCGGTCACCGTCGGGATGCCCACCGAATCGGGATCGACCCCGAAGCGAACCGCGGCAATGGTTCCGTAGTAGGCCACGGCCACCACCACAACCAGGGCCAGGACTCCGCCGACCAGGGCGATCCCCACCAGTCGGCCCAACCCCGGCCCGGCCAGATCCACCACAGATCCCGCTCCCTGAGAGACCACGGCCAAGAAGGCGAACACCGGCAGCGCCAGCCCCACGGTCACCCCCACGTCGCTGCGGGCCCGCCGCTGGGGCACAATCGAGGGGCCGATCAAGCCCAGGTGCAGCTTGCTCGACAGCCGATTGGCCAAGATGCCCCCCAGCGCGCCGGCGGTGGCCAGAAAACCGGGTATGAGCACCAACAGCACCGGGCGGTCGGAGAACACGTCGAACCGGTTCTCCACGGTTACCCCGGCCATGAGCGACAAGAACCCGGCCAGTACCAGCACCGGCATCGACTCCCGCAACACAGTTCGCAACAGCGGAGCCTGGGACCGGACGGCCGCCACCAGCGACCCCACGGTGGCTGCGGCCACCATCCCGGCCACCACCGGGGTGACCACGTCGTGGCGCACCAGATACGACGCCAAGATGAGCGCGGGCAGGGCCAACACATCGCCAGCTGCGGTCACCATGGGGGCAGTCACGTTGTCGGGGTCGAGATTCCAGCGAACCGATGCGGTGGCCATGCCCAGCGTCACCAGCATCACGAAGACCGAGGCCAGCGTGCCCCCCACCACCGATATGACCACGTAGTCGGCCACACCGATGGCGTTGTCCACCCCGAGATTCGACGCCGCCGCCGAGGCCAGCAATGCCAGCACCAGCGACATCACGAGGGTCAGCACCATCGACGCCCACACGTTTTGGCCCACCACGCTGGACGACCTCAGCGACAGGCGGAAGGTGCCGGTGTGGATAGCGGTGCCCAGTCGGCTGCCCAGCGCGCCGAAGATCTTCCCCGGTAGGGCGATAGCCGCCGGCACCAACAACAAAAGGCCGGGGAGCTCGGCCAGCCGCTCGTGACTTTGGCCCAGCACCACGCCGGCGACCACGCTGGTCACCGCCAGAATGCACAATGCCCCCAGCGACTGGCGCACTCCCCGGGGGTCGGGGCCGAGCAGCCACACCCGGGGCAGGCGAAGCTGCGGATGCCGAACGCCGGCGAAGCCGAAGAGCTTCATCGCCTCATCCAGAGCGGCAAGAATGCTGTGACAGAAGGGGTACCGCGCCCCATTTCCCGGTACCCCGCCCCGTTATCCCGCCGCGGCCTGGCCCAGTCGGCGCAGACGGGCCTGGCAGTCTTCCCAGGCCTGGCTCAAGATGTCGGCCACCGGGCACACCTCGTCGATGCGGCCCATCACCTGGCCCCCGAAGGGGACGGCCACATCCATCTGCCCGCCGAAGTACTGGTCCATGAGCCGGTCGAGGCCGGGCATCTGCACCTGGTCGTGGTGCTCCATCTCGGCGGTGAGCTCGGTGCGCAGTGCCCGCATGCCCGGCCGGCCAAACCGGTTCAACAAGACGGTGTCGGTCTCAGCGGCATCCACCACGGCCTGCTTCCAGTTGTCGTGTACCGGCGACTCGGCCGCCGACAGCATCCTGGTGCCCATCTGCACCCCGTCGGCCCCCAGGGCCAGCGCCGCGGCCATCGACACGCCGTCGCAGATCCCGCCTGCGGCGATCACCGGCACATTTACCGCAGCCACGACCAGCGGGGTGAGCACCATGGTGGACGACCCGTGAGGGTTCTTGAACCCGCCGCCCTCCACCCCCTCCACGATTAGGCCATCGACCCCGGCGTCCACTGCCTTGAGGGCTCCCCGCAAGGTGGGCACCACGTGGAAAACAGTGATCCCGGCGTCTTTCAGCAAGGCGGTGAACCGGTTGGGATCGCCCGCCGAGGTGGTAACAAACCCCACCTCGTGTTCGATCACGAATTCGATCACAGTGGCGTCGGGCACCAGCAGCTGGGCGATGTTCACCCCCCATGGCCGGTCGGTGAGGTCGCGCATCTTGGCAATCTCCACCTTGATGTCATCGAGCTGGCCCGATGAGGTCTCGATGATGCCCATGCCCCCGGCATTGGAAACGGCAGAGGCCAGCTGGGCTCGGGCGATGTAGCCCATCGGGGCCTGCACCACGGGGATGTCGATGCCCAAGAGCTCGGTAATGCGAGTTTTCATCGCGCCAGCCTCATCGCCACGACCACTGGCCGAGAAATCCAAGGCCAAGCCGGCACCAGTTCAGGAGGTCCTGGTGATGCGACCCGACACGGGGAATTCACTTTCGCCGCCCCGGGCCGAACCCCCGGCGCCGGAGCTCGCGCAGCAGCGGGGGCAGCGGGCGGTGCAGCGGGCGGTAGAAGAGCGGCAGGCGTTGGTAGGGGGAAGGCCGGTCGGTGCTCCACTTGCCGGGCGGCGCTGAGGTGATCGAAGCCAGCCCCACCAGGCAGTTGTCGTAGTTGACCCTCCATCCGGCATAGTCCCGCCATGCCCGTTCGCGGTCCTCCACTACGGGGACTCCGGCATTTTGCAGAGTCTCGTAAGTCTCGTAGAACTCGTGGCGGCGCACGGTGATCGGGGACATCGCGGTGGGATCAGGGTCGTAGGTGATGGCAAAAAAGTCGGCGATGTTGCGCAGCGCCACGTAGCCCGACCGGATCATGAACGGCGTCGCGGGCGAATGGGGCACCGCCACCGTCGACAACATGACGGCCGCAGTGTCGAGGATGCAGCCCGCGGCGGTGACCCACGACCGGTCGGAGCGCACCGACCGGAAAAAGGCCAGCGCCGGATAGGTCTGGTGGGTTCCCTCGATATGGATGAACCAGTGCTCCCACTCCGTCCAGGTCTCCCCCATGTCTTCGAGGCCACCGGTCTCGTGGGCCAAGATGATCATGGCCTCCGGCGTTGGTGGATTCCCGGCCCGAATCTCCAAGCGGGACACCGCGGCCTCCCGGACGCTGAACGCGCTGTGCATGAGGGGCAAGAAGCTGATCAGCAGGGCCACGATGCCCAGGCCGATGAGCGCCTCGGCCACCACCAGCACCTGGGTGAACAGGTCGGTGGCCACCCAATAGCCCAGGGTGGTGAGCGACCAGCCGCTCAGCACCAGAGCCTCCCGGTAGGGGTGCACGTCCAGCGCCCAGAACATCAGCGAGAATCCGTAGATGACCCCGGTGGCCCACACCATGGGCAGCAACATGAGCGTGGTCGGGGCGTAGCGGGCCAGCAGCGCATCACGGGCCTCGTAGGTCTTGCGGCGCCGGGCGATCACCGAGAACAACACCCCCATGCCGACATACACAAAACGAATCAACAAGCTTCGCTCGGCCCGGGGAACCACCACCGTCTGAATGGCGACCAACAGGGTGCCCAGGGCGATCACGGCCCCGACCGCAAACACGATCCCTTCCGCTGGACTCATACAGGATAAAGACTACGGGACTGCTGAAGTCACCTCGGTCAACCCGCCTACGCTTTAGCCATGTCGAAAATCCAGATCGGCCCTGAGCTCACCAACGATGCCCCGGTGGGAACGGCTATCGGAGCAGTCCCACCCCGGCGCTCTCCGGTGGAGGTCCCCACCCATCGGTATATCTCTCCAGAGTGGGCCGAGTTGGAGACGGCCCATGTGTGGCCCAAGGCCTGGCAACTGGCCTGCACGGTGGACCATGTGCCGCAGCCGGGCGACTGGTTCGAGTACTCGGTGGGCAATCTGTCGGTGCTCATCGTGCGGGGCGACGACGGGGTGCTGCGGGGGTTCCAGAACGTGTGCCGCCACCGGGGCAACGTGCTGTGCACCGGATCGGGGTCGGGGCTGACCGAGCTGCGCTGCATCTACCACCGGTGGACCTGGACCCTGGACGGCAAGCTGCGGGAGGTGCCGTCGCGCCGGGGCTTCGGGGCGCTGCGCAACGACGACTACCCGCTGTTCCCAGTGCAGGTGGACACATGGGGGCCGCTGGTGTTCGTGAACCTGGACCTCGACGCCGAGCCCCTCGACGAGTATCTGGAGGCCATTCCCGGCTTGCTGGACTGGGCCCGCATGGACGAGTACGCCTGCGCCTATGACCTCACCGTGCCGCTGCCCTGCAACTGGAAGACCCTCATCGAGGCGTTCAGCGAGACCTACCACGTGCAGGGCATCCACCGGGAGATGCTGCCCAGCTGCGACGACGTCAACTCGGTAAACCGGCTCTACGGCCGCCACGGCTCACTGCACCAGCCCTACGGGGTGCCCAGCCCCCGGCTGCGCAACGGGGCCACCGACCAGGAGATCTGGGAGTCCATCATCGTCACCCAGGGTGCCCGCTACGGCCAGGATTCCGAGAATCCGGGGCAATGCCCGCCGATGCCAGAAGGGGGCAGCGTGCGCGACGTGCTGGAGGAGCTGGTGCGGGCCCAAACCAGACAAAAGGGCCTCGATCTGAACAGTTTCGACCAGTCGCAGATGCTGGACCTGTTCCAGTTCAACCTATTCCCCAACATCACGGTGATCGTGATGTGCGACTCCATCACCGTGCTGCGGTCCCGCCCCGGCGACACTCCCGACGACGCCTACATGGACTTGCTGCACCTCGACCGCCGTCCCCCGGACACCGAGCGGGCCCAGCCCATGCAGGCCACAATCCCCGCCGAAGAGGCCTCCATGAACCTGGTGTTCGACCAAGACCTCTCCAACCTCCAGCGGGCCCAGCGGGGCCTGCACCAACCCGGCCTTGACCACATCTTGTTGAGCCGCGAGGAGATGCGAATCATCAACCTCCACTACAACCTCGAAGAGTTCATCGGCATAAGCGAGCTCTCCGACGAAGCGGTAGCCGAGATCGAAGCCCTACGCGCCCAGCCGCCCGCCATCGGCCCCGTCGTCGGCTGAGCCACAAGAGTCTGGTCAACCTCCAGTATCCGGAGATGGCCCCGCGCGGCGTTGGCGGGCGATTTCGAAGCAGATCACGGCGGCGGCTGAGGCGACGTTGAGAGATTCGATGTCGGGGGCCATGGGGATGGACACCCAGCGATCCACGGCCGCGGTCTGTTCGAGGCCGTGGGCTTCGTTGCCCACCACCAGGGTGAGGGGGCCGGTGAGGTCGGCTTGGTCGTAGGGGACGCCTCGGTAGGGATCGGCACCCACACGCTCTCCCTCCGGTCCAGCCTCAGCCAGGGGAACTCGGAACAGCGCACCGGCCGAAGCCCGCACGGTCTTGGGGTTCCAAGGATCGACTGATCCGGGGCTGAAAGCTACTGCTTGGGCGCCGGCGGCCACTGCGCTGCGGACGATGGTGCCGGCGTTGCCCGGGTCGGCCACTCCGGCCAGCTCGACCGCGAAATCGCCGTCGGCCAAAGGCGCCAACTGGGGAATCCGGGCGGTTGCCATGACTCCCTGAGGGGTGACCACCGAACCGACATTGGCCAACACGCCGTCGCCCACCGTCCAGGTGGGGGCGTCGATGGAGACTCCCAAGTCCGCCCACAAGTCGATCACGGGCTCCACGAACACATCGACGATCTCCAAACCGGCGACCACCGCCTCGACCAGTAGCTGCGGGCCGTCGATGACGAACTTGCCGGTCTCAGTGCGCTCTCGGCGGTTGCGGACCAGTCGGCGAAGTTCCGCTACTCGGGGGTTCTTGGAGCTGAGGTTCAGCGCTACCCCACCGAAGCGGCTTCTTGCTGTGCCTCAGACGCCGCCTTGGCCACCTCGACCAGGGCGGCGAAAGCCGCATGATCATTGACGGCCAACTCAGCCAAGATCTTGCGGTCGACCTCCACCTCGGCCAGTTTCAAGCCGTTGATGAACCGGCTGTAGGTGGTGCCGTTCTGGCGGCAGGCGGCGTTGATGCGCTGGATCCACAGACGGCGGAACTCCCCCTTGCGGGCCCGGCGATCCCGATAGGCGTATTGGCCGCTGTGCATCAGCTGCTCATTGGCCCCCCGGAATGTGCGGCTCTTATTGCCGTAATACCCCTTGGCCCGCTTCAGCACCGCCCTGCGGCGCTTGCGGGCGGTAACGGCGCGCTTGACTCTGGCCATAGTGTGCTTCTCCTTGAACTCGTGCTCGTCGTATCAGGCCCTACAAGCCCAACTGGCGCTTGACCGCGGGCGCGTCAGCTGCCGACACCTGGGCCGGGCCGCGCAGTTGGCGCTTGCGCTTGGGGGCCTTCTTCTCGAGGATGTGGTTCTTGTAGGCGCTGCGCCGGCGGATCTTGCCGGTGCCAGTGGTCTTGAACCGCTTGGCCGCGCCTCGGTGGGTCTTCATCTTGGGCATATCAGTTTCCTGCGCTTCAGGGAGCAGTGTCGGTTGCCGCGGTCTCCTCGACCGGCGGGCGAGCAGACCGGGCGGCCTGCTTGCGGGACTTCTTCTTCACCGGACCAAGCACCATGACCATATTGCGGCCATCCAGCCTCGGATAGACCTCGACCTTGGCCACTTCTTCGACCTCGGCAGCAATGTCATCGAGAATGCGCCGCCCCAATTCGGGATGCTGCACCTCGCGGCCGCGGAACATAATCGTGACCTTGACTTTGGAGCCATCTTCCAAGAAACCCCGCACCTTGCGTGTCTTGGTCTCAAAGTCACCAGGCCCGATCTTGGGCCGGTACTTCATCTCCTTGACAATGATGTTGGTGCTGTTTCGCCGGGACTCCTTGGCCCGCTGGGCGGCTTCGTACTTGTACTTGCCGTAGTCCATGATCCGGCAGACCGGCGGATTCGCCTTCTCAGCGACCTCCACCAAGTCCAGGCCGGCATCACGGGCCATGTCCAACGCCTCAGGCAGCAGGCGAATGCCTATTTGCTGTCCATCCTGACCAACGAGCCGCACCTCTCTCGCTTTGATCCGGTCGTTGATCCGGGGCTCAGCATCTGCCGAAGCTATGGCCGATCACCGCTCTGCAATGCGCATGTTCCTCTCTCTCGACTATTGGGGTTGGCACGCTGGGATTTATTGCACCCCGTTTGCGCACCGAAGTTGCGGGGTAACAGTATCAGCGTTAGGGGACAATCACGCCAGACGAGGCAAAAAGGAGCCAAGGAAAGACAATGAGCACACTGTGGACGCCTGGAGGCGAGATACCGGTAGACGACGGCCGCAAGGGTTCTGGAACCCCTCCGCCAGAGGATTCTCCCGGACAACAAGAAGACCCGCTGGCCGGGCTGAGCGACGAGGAGCGGGCCCAGGCCGAGGAGTTAGCCCAGCAGTTGACCGACGCCCGAGAGCAGATCGCCAACACCCCGGCGTCGGTGGTGGTGGGCAACCATGCCATGGGCCTCTATGAGCTGGGAGCCATCCATCTCAGCCAGCAGCCGCCCAACTTGGGAGAGTCCCGGCTGGCCATCGACGCCCTCGGCGCGCTGGTGGAGGGGATGGAGGGCCGACTCGGCGAGCACGAGGCCACCCTCAATGAGGCCCTACATCAGATCCGCATGGCGTTCGTGCAGGTGTCACGGGCCGTCGAACAGGCTGAACAGGGGGCCGTAGACGGCGAGGAGGGCGACAGCGAAGGCTCCGAGGTCTAGAGGGAGGCAACCCCGGCCGCCTCCCACACGCCCCGGTGGCCGGGCGCCAACCAGAAAGTCACCTGGGTCTCCGCCTCGATGCTGCGGGTGCCGTCGGCGATCGCGGTGCAATGGAAGGGGTATTCGGTGCCGCCGTCGGCGGCAATCACTCCCCAGCCGGTGGCGTCGTCGAAGCTCGCCACGCGGCCGGCAAGTGGAGTTCCCAGCGCAGTCAGCCTCAATGGACGATCTTGGCCAGAGGCAGTTCGATGATGTCGCTGGCCCCGGCGTCGCGCAGGTCGGGAATCAAGACATTGATGTCGATCTTAGGCACCACCGTCTCCACCGCGTAGCCATGGCCCCCGAACAGCTCGTTGACCGTGGGCGCTTTCATGGACGGCAGCAGGTCGATGACTTTGTCCAAGCTGGCGGCCGGCACGTTCATCTTGACCAGCACCTTGCCCCTGGCCTCCAGCACCCCGCCCAATAGGGTGTGGATCTGCTCCATGGCGTGGCGGCGCTCGGGGTCGGCATAGCTGGCCGGATTGGCCACCAACTCGGTGTGGGACGTGAGAATGGTGTGGATGATCTTGAGACCGGCGGCCCGCAGCGCCCGGCCGGTCTCGGTGATCTCCACCACTGCGTCCACGATGTCGGGGGCCTTGGCCTCGGTGGCCCCATATGACAAGGCGATGTCAGCCTCGATTCCCAACTCGTCGAAGAACTGCTTGGTCAACGCGGGGTACTCGCTGGAGATCTTCACCCCTTGGGGAAGATCCTCGGCTGAGCCCCACGGCGAGTCGCCGGGCACCGCCAACACCATTCGAATCGGCCGTGCGGTGTTCTTGGAGTATTGGAGCTTGCCCAGCGACACCACATCGCTGCCCGTCTCCGCCACCCAGTCGCGCCCGGTTATGCCCAAATCGAACAGCCCATCGGCTACATACCGGGGAATCTCCTGGGGGCGGAGGATGCGGACTTGGCTGATGCGAGGGTCGTTGATCGTCCCCTTGTAGGCCACTTCCGAGCTGCGATGGACAGGGATGTCGGCGGCGTCGAAGAGCTCCAAGGTCGCCTTTTCCAGCGACCCCTTGGGCAAAACCAAAGAGAGCATGTCTCAACGCTACCGGGCTGCATTGCGGGTTCTTGGCTCAAATACTGAATCTCCGACAATTCAGGGCCGTAGGTCGATACGCAGATCAGATCCAAGCTGGGTCACCGCGTGGATCTCGCCTCGCCACACGTCTGAGACCGTGGCCGCCCCTGGTCCGGCGAACATCGGACGGCCGTCTTCGCCGCCGAACAGAGCCGGGGCCAGATAAACGGCGTAGTGGTCCACCAAGCCGGCCCGGTGGAAGGCGGCCGCGGTGGTCGCACCCCCCTCGACGAGGAGCTGGATCACCCCCCGCTCCCCCAGTTCGCCGAGCACCTGCTCCAGCGGGCCATCCATCTCCAGTGCGGGGTGAACGCGAGCGTCGGCCGGGACTGTGCCCAGCACGATCCGCTGCGGTTGGCCGGTGCGGGGAGTGACGCCAGAGGGCGGCTGCCAATCGCGCACCGTGAGAGAGGGATTGTCGGCGCGAATTGTGCCCGCCCCCACCAGCACCGCGTCGCTCTCGGCTCGAAGCCGGTGAGCGTCGATTCGGGCCTCTGGGCCGGTGATCCACCGGCTGGTGGCATCAGGGGCCGCAATTCGGCCGTCCAGCGAAGCGGCCAGCTTGAGCACGACCCAGGGAAATCCTGTACGACGGTGCTTCAGATATGGGGCCAGCAGATCGGCAACTTCATCGGCTCTCACTCCCACTTCTACCTCTATGCCGGCTTCTCGGAGCGCGGAAATGCCCTGTCCGCAAACCGCGCGATCAGGATCTTCGATGGCAACGACTACCCGAGCGACCCCCGCAGCTATGACGGCATCGGTGCACGGCCCGGTACGGCCCTGGTGGTTGCAGGGTTCCAGCGTGGTGTAGAGGTCGGCGCCCTCGGCTCGCTGGCCAGCAGCTTCCAAGGCGTTGATCTCGGCATGGTTGCCGCCCGGCGGCGACGTGGCCCCGAGGAACTGGCCGTCTGTCGCATCGATCACGCACCCCACCCACGGGTTGGGCGACGTCACCAACCGGCACGAGCGAGCTGCCTCCAAGGCCAGATCCATCATCTGATCTTGTCGACGCGGACTGGAGTTCAATGCTCGGTCGGCTCGTCGGCCAGCAGGCGCAGGGCATGGGGGATAACGTCGAGCACCGCGCCCAGGCACTCCACCGACCCTTTGGGCGAGCCGGGCAGGTTCACGACCAGCGCCATACCCCTGGTGCCGGCGATGGCTCGGGACAAGCGCCCGAACGGGCTCACTAGCCGAGCAGCCTCGGCCAAGCCGTCGGCCCGGCGCTCCAGCACCGCGGCGGTGCCCTCCGGAGTGAGGTCCCGGGGGCCGAAGCCGGTTCCCCCGGTGGTAACGATGAGGCCGGCGAAGCCGTCGGACATCCCTAACAGGGCGTCGCGCACCGACTCGACGCCGTCCTCAACGGCCCGGCGGTCGGCCACCTGGTAGCCCTCGCTGGCCAATAGCCCTACTAGGGCGTCGCCCGAGCCGTCTTGGCGGGTGCCGGCGATCACGCCGTCGGACACAGTAAGCACTTTTGCCGCCAATCCCGCGGTCTCATGGTCAGCCATTGCTGGTCAGGCTATCTGTCCGGGGTTTTGTAGATGACGACGAACATTCCATCTGTGTTGTGGTCTTGGGGGAGGACGAGGCCACCGCGGGCATGGGAGCGCCAGCGGGGGTCCCCGATGGGTACAGCAACGGCATCGGAGTGCTCTCGGGCCACCATGTCATCGATGGCCGTAGTTTCGGCCGCGGTCATGGTGCAAACGCTGTAGATCACCACTCCCCCCGGTCGTACCAGGTCGAACGCGGACCGGACCAGCTCGGCCTGGAGGCAGGCCAGTTCATCCACGTCGTCGGGTTCTATCCGCCAACGGGCGTCGGCCCGCCGTCCCAACACACCCAGCCCCGAACAAGGAGCGTCTAACAGCACCCGGTGGAATGTCTTGGGGCGAAACGGCGGATAGCGGCCATCGGCCACCACCACTCCCGCCAGCGAAGCAGAAGTCTTGGCCGCGTTTGCCGCGACCAGCGATGCCCGATGGCGGCGGAGGTCAGCAGCGAAAACGGTTGTCGAATTGGCGGGCAACGCGGTGGCCTTGCCGCCCGGGCCGGCGCACATGTCCAGCACCCGCTCCCCCGGCTGAGCCCCAATCAACGCGGCCACCCATTGCGACGCTTGATCCTGGATATAGCCGTCGGATCGGGTAGTGACCGGGGCCGCACGGTTCATCTGCTCCAGTGCAGCGCGGGCATCGTCAGCGCCGAGGTCTTGTTCGAGGCGCTCTACCAGCCAATCGGGATAGCTCAGCCTGGCCGCCTCGGTAGGCCAGACAGCCTCCAGATCAGCCACCCGGCGCAGCACGGCGTTGACGAATCCTCGTTGGCGGCGGGGCGCGGCTTGGACTGTCTCGCTCACCGCGGCATAGGCCGGGGTGGCCATCATGTGGAGCTGGTAGGCCCCGATCCGCAGCAGGTTGCGGGTGGTGAGGTTGGGCGGGTCGGACACAAAGCCGTCGATTAGGTGGTCGAGTGCCCGGCGCATGCGGGTAACCCCGTAGACCAGTTCGGTGATGAGGGATGCGTCGAGCTCGGGCAGCTTGGCCGAGGCCAGAACCAGATTGGCGTAGGCGGAGTCGGATTCTATGCGGTCGAGCAGCTTGGCGGCGACGGCTCGAGCGTTGTTCGACGCCGATCCTGATTGGATGCGGCTCACGATCCAAGCCGGTCGCCAGGAGCGGGACGGGCCCCCCGGAGCCAGTCCTCGGCGGCTTGCCGCGACCTGCCCTCGGCTTGCACTTCAACCAAGCGAAACTGGCCGTCGCCAGTACCGACAAGGGAACCGTCGAGCTCCCCCGGCGGCTGGGATCCCTCTGCGGGATAAGCGGACCAAATCTTCAGGGTCTTGCCCTTCCACGTCGTCCATGCCCCTCCGACCCTCACTTGTCGGTGCAAAAGCTCCGCGGGATGTTCCCAGCCAAGGCGCAGTTCGTCTCGGGTGATCTTTGCGGCATAGACCGGCTCGCCCTGCTGGGGTTCGGGCCTGCCCAAGCCCTCACGCAGCGCGCCGACCAACATGGGCACCGCGGCATCGACCAGTTGGACTCGCAGCGAGGCCGCGGTGGCGTCGGGAGCGATGGGCACTTCGACTCGGCGGTAAACCCGGCCGGTGTCGAGCCCCTCGGCCACTTCCATGAGGCACGCCCCGGTGGTCTGGTCCCCGGCCAAGATGGCCCTCTCCACCGGGGCCGCCCCTCTCCACCGGGGCAACAGCGAGAAGTGGACATTCACCATGGCCAGCCGGTCGAGCACGTGGGGCTTGATGATGTGCCCAAAGGCCACCACCACGCCGAGATCGGCATCGGCGTCCAGCACGTTGTCCACCTCGGAGGAAACCGGGATGCCCAGGCTCTGCGCCGTGGCCTTCACCGGGCTAGGTGTGGGATCGGCCCGCCTCCCTCGGCGCTTGTCGGGCCGGGTCACCGCCAGAACCACGTCGAAGCCAGCCGCGTCCAGTGCGTCCAAGAACGGCGCAGACTCCGTAGGAGTGCCGAGGTATACGAGCCGGCGAACTTCAGCCGGCGGGTCGATCACGGCAATTCCAGCCCGCCAACAGCAAGGAATCGATCACGGCAGCGACAGCCCGTCGCCAGTGCTGGGGGGAAGGCTCGGCCCGCCCATCGCCCGCTGGCGCAGAATGCGCTTGGCCTCGCGGCGCTGGTCCTCATCCAGGTAGTCGAGCAGGATCTTGCCCTCTAGATGGTCCAGCTCGTGCTGGAACAGACGGGCTTCGAGATCCTCGGCCTCGAGGCTCACCTCCTTGCCATCCAGGTCGTGCGCCTTCAAATGGATTCTACGGGGGCGGACGATCTCCCACGACAGCTCGGGCACCGACAGGCACCCCTCGTTGTAGGTCCACTCGCCGTCGCTCTCGCTGATCTCGGGGTTGACCAGCACGCCGGGGCCATCGCCGAAGTCGTACACGAAGAACCGCTGGGACACCCCCACCTGCGGAGCGGCCAGCCCGATACCGGGGGCCTCGTACATGGCCGTGAACATCTCCTGGCACAGATCAGCCATGGCCCCGTCGATGTCGGTCACATCATCAGCCACGCGCCGCAACACCGGGTCGCCATACACCCTTATCCGCAGTGGGGCCACCGTTTCAGGTTACCGTCAATCCGTGGGCGACTCGCATTACTTCAGCGCCTCACCCGGCGGGAAGCGAAGACCGGGAACGGTCGGTTTGCGGGCCGGGGATCTGAATGCAGAGCTGGCCACCGACAGGGGGGTGTTCGCGGCCGACGAGGTGGACTTCGGCACCCGCTACCTGCTGGCTGAAGCCCCCCGACCGCCCCAAGACGGGCCGCTGCTGGACCTGGGCTGCGGCTATGGCCCTATTGCGGTGGCGCTGGGCCAGTGGGCGCCTCAAGCCCCCCTGTGGGCGGTGGACGTGAACGCCCGAGCCCTGGAGCTGTGCCGGGCCAACCTGGATCGCCATGGCCGACCCGATGCCACCGTGTGCCATCCCGACGAGGTGCCCCCCGATGTGCACTTCGCCGCCATCTACTCCAATCCGCCCATCCGCATCGGCAAGGCTGCTCTCCATGAGGTGCTCGCCCAATGGCTGGGGCGCTTGGCCGACGGTGGACAGGCCTATCTGGTGGTCAACAAGAACCTGGGCTCCGATTCGCTGGCCCGCTGGCTCAACCAGCAAGGCTGGCCCACCACCCGGCTCAGCTCCCGCCGGGCCTACCGAATCCTGGAGATTCGGGCTAAATCGCTCTGATGGGGTCTACGTCGATGCGGAGGCGGCCAGGGGGGCGCTCTACGGCGGCCAGGGCGGCGCAGAGGGTGTCGTAGTCGGAGGAACGCAGGAAGAACTGCCCATCGGGGTCGGGGGCGATGCGGATGCCCAGAGGATTGCCGAGTCGCTCCATGAACTCCGGCGCGGCCGGGCCGGACACAACGGCGATGGCACCGTAGGGGGGCAGGCTCAGCTCTTGGCGGCGATCTCGCTCGGAGCGGGCCAACAGCGCCGGGTCGGCCCGGAACGCGGCCACCACCGCGGGGTCGTCGGGCAGGCGCGTCTGGAGCAGGATGCGCCCCCCGGAAGTGCGGGGGCCGGTGATTCGGGCAGCTCGGGCAATGAGGGCCAGCGCCTGCTCACGAGCTCGGAATCGGGGGGCAAGCAGCTCTTGGTCGAATTCCAAGAAGGCAACCACGTCGAAAGGACGCCCCAGGTGCAGCACTGCTTCGGTGCCAACCACAATCCGGGCAGTGGCCGGTCCGGCATAGCCGCTGCCGGTGACCTCGGCCACCGGGGTCCGGGCCAGCGCCTCTACCTCCTCGCGGACCCGTTTCACCCCGGCCCTAAGGTTCTTCATCCCCGTGCTGCCGCAGTCGGCGCACACCAGCGGGCGGGTATGGTCTCCGGCCCGGCACTGCAATCGCCCTTCATCGCCCTGGCGCATGGACGAACCGCACTCGGTGCAGACAGCTAGCTCGCCGCACACTCGGCAGGCCAACAATAACGAGCGGCCCGGCCGGTTCAGCACGCAGGCCATCCGGCCCCCGTCGCGCAGCGCATTCACCAGCGCAGGGGAATAAAGCCCGGCCCGTCCTGGATCCTCGCTCCGGCGATCCACCACCTCTACATGCGGCCAGCCGTCGCGCTCTGCCCCCCGAGGCGGGCGCAGCAAGGACTGGGACCGCAGTGCTTCCAGGCTCGGCACCGGCGACAGCAGAACACAGGGGACACCCGCTCGGCGAGCCCGCTCAATGGCGACGTCCCGGCCGCTCCAGGTCGGGGCGGCCTCCGAGCGGTAAGACTCGTCATGCTCGTCAACCACCACCACGGCGGCCAGATTGGGAGCGGGCACCCACGCGGCCGATTGGGTGCCCACCACGGTGGCCCCCGCCGCAGCCGACGCCCACCCCTCGGGATGGCGCACCGCCCAAGCCCCGGCTCGTCCTAGACCCCGCACCAGCTCGTCGGCCCGGTCGTGGTCCGGTACCAGCACCAACGCCTGGCCGCGGGTCGCGGCGGCGATGGCGATGGGCAGGGGGTCGTCGGCAGGCCCCAAGCGCAGAGTCCGACCATTGCCCACGAACAATTCGGCATAGTTTCCCGAAGGCACCAGCCGCGATTGCCGGGACCGGGGAAGGGCGGCCACCATGCGAGACGGCGAAGCAGTCCGCAGGAAATGAACCCGGCGTCCGGCCCATCGCCAGGCAGCCCACTCGCTAAGGTCGATGATCCCCGGGTCGGGTCCCAGCCCGCTTAGTTTGGCCAGCGGCGCGAGGTCCACACCTTCGGGAGGTGCCGCGTCTACCGCAGTGATCCAGCCGCCCACCCGACGGCCATGCAATGCCACCCGGACCATGGCTCCCACTCCGAAGCGAGGGTCGTCGGCCCAGCCTTCGGGGACTGCGTAGGTGAACTCCTTGTCGATGCCGATAACGTCGGTCAGAACCCGAACGTTCAAATGGCCGGAATTCAGAGCCCGAGCGCAGAGCGGAGACCATCCACCCGGTCGGTGCGCTCCCAGGTGAAGGTGCTCTCGGGGCTGCGCCCGAAGTGGCCGTAGGCGGCCGTGTTCCGGTAGATGGGCCGCAGCAGCTCCAAATCCCGGATGATGGCCGCGGGCCGCAGGTCGAAGATCTCCTGTACCTGGTGGCTGATCTTGGCCGGGTCCACCGTCTCGGTGCCGAAGGTCTCCACCATCACTGACACCGGGCGGGCGATGCCGATGGCATACGACACCTGCACCTCGCAGCGGGAAGCTGCACCGGAGGCCACCACATTCTTGGCCACCCAGCGGGCCGCATACGCCGCCGAGCGGTCCACCTTGCTGGGATCCTTGCCTGAGAATGCACCCCCGCCGTGACGGGCCATGCCCCCGTAGGTGTCCACAATGATCTTGCGCCCGGTCAACCCGGCGTCGGCCACTGGGCCACCCCTCACGAACCGGCCGGTGGGGTTGACCAGCACGCTGTAGTTGTCGTCGCGGAACTGCTCGGGAACCACGGGATCGATGACCTGTTCTTTGAGGTCGTCCTTCATCTCATTGAGGTCGGTTCCGTCGCGGTGGTGGGCCGACATCAGCACGGTGCTCAGGCCGACCGCCCTGGTCCCCTCATACTCGAACGTCACCTGGCTCTTGCCGTCGGGTCTCAGATAGGGAACTGAGCCGGCCCGGCGAACCTCGGTCAGCCGCTCAACCATTCGGTGGGCGATATGGATGGGCAGAGGCATCAGCTCCGGGGTCTCGTCACAGGCGAACCCGAACATCATCCCCTGGTCGCCGGCGCCCTGCTCCAAAGGGTCAAGCTTGTCGACCCCTTGGGTGATGTCGGGAGACTGGTCGTCGATGGACACCATCACGCCGCAGGTGTTGCCGTCGAAGCCGTAGTCCTCCCGGTCGTAGCCGATCCCGGTGATGGTGTCGCGCACCACACGGGGGATGTCGATATAGCCGTCAGTGGAGATCTCCCCGGCCACCACTACCAGCCCGGTCGTGACCAGGGTCTCGCACGCCACCCGGCTGCCGATGTCCACCTCGAGCAGGGCGTCCAGCACCCCGTCGGAAATCTGATCGGCGATCTTGTCAGGATGACCGCCGGTGACCGACTCAGACGTGAATCGGTATCGGCCATTGGTCCCTAGGCTCATTGATTCTCCTGGTTATCGGCTCGGCTGGTTCGGTCGGCTACCACCAAGTCGAGAACGGCTTGGGCTACCTGGCGCTTGGATCGCAGCCCGACCGGGTGGACCCGGCCATCGGAAGCTAGCACCAGGACTTCGTTGGTGTCGTAGGCAAAACCGGTGTTTTCTGCCGTCACATCATTGGCCACGATGTAGTCGGCGCCCTTGCCTCTCAGCTTCGCCGCGGCGTTGCCCGCCACATCGCAGGTCTCGGCGGCAAACCCCACCAGGGTCTGGCCGTGCGGTTTGGCCGCCCCCAGCGTGGCCAAGATATCCGGAGTGGGCTCCAACTCGATAGCGGGTACTCCGTCGCGTTTCTTGAGCTTCACACCGACGGGGTCGACCGGACGGAAATCAGCCACCGCCGCGGCCATGATCACCACATCGGCCTCCTTGGCGGCATTTGTGGTGGCCGCGGCCATCTCCTCCGCGGTGTCGACATTCACCACGGTGGCATTCGGCGGACCGGGTCGGTCCACGGTGGTGACAATGGTCACGTTGGCCCCCCGATCAGCGGCTTCCTCGGCGAAGGCATAGCCCTGTTTGCCCGAGGACCGGTTGCCGATGTAGCGCACCGGGTCGATGGGCTCCCGGGTGCCTCCCGCAGTGATCACTACCGACAGCCCGGCCATATCGGCTGGCTGGCCGCCGGAATCGAGGGCCCGGTCTACCGCAGCCACAATGTCGGCTGGAGAGCAGAGGCGCCCGGCGCCTTCGTCTCCCCCCGCCAATCGACCTGAATCCGGGCCGACGATGTGGACGCCCCGCTCGGCCAGCGTGGCGATGTTGTCGATCACCGCCGGGTGCTCCCACATCTCGGTGTGCATAGCCGGGCAGATCACCACCGGGGCCCGGGTGGCGAGGAGGGTGGCGGTTAGCAGGTCGGAGCTGATGCCGGCGGCATAGGCCCCGATCACCCGGGCAGTTGCCGGGGCGACGAGCACGCAGTCGGCGGTCTGGCCCAGGGTGGTGTGGGGGATGGGGTCGTCTTCATCGAACAGGCTCATGCGAACTGGCTCAGAGGCCAGCGCATCGAAAGTGGTGCGGCCCACGAACCGGGTAGCGCCGTTAGTGAGCACCGGAATGACGTGGGCGCCGCCGTCCATCAGGCGGCGGCAGATCTCCACCGCTTTGTAAGCTGCGATTCCGCCGCTCACACCGAAGACGATGCGCTTGCCGGCGAACGCGGTCATTGGCCACCGAAGACGATGCGCTTGCCGGCAACCGCCACCATGGCTCGGTCAGGACGCAGAGTCGAGATCGGCCTCGCCCTGATCGGCGCTTTCGAAGTCATCTCCGCCGAGGTCGGCATCACCGGTGGGGATCAAGGTGTCGGGCAGAACTTCTTCTTCAGGCTCCTCGGGGGGATCCACCGCGATGATCTTGTCGACTGAGATCTCCTCGAAGGCTATGGACAGAGGCTTGCGGGACATGGTGAGCACCTGGGGAGGGACCATCGCCCCCAAGCCCTCGCCGAGTTGGCCGAAATATGAGTTGATCTGGCAGGCCCGCAGCGCCCCGAGGGTTACCAAACGGAACTTGGAGTCGGTGCGGCCCAGGAGTTCCTCGATGGTCGGATACATCATGGTGTCGTGCTGTTCGGTCATCAGTGCAGCCTTCTTCCAACGGGCACTAGGGAAAGCGGATAAATGATACCAGGACCGGATGCATTAATCGTCATTGGCAGACCGCTCCTGACGGGCTTCTTCGACAAGAAGAGCCACCGCCGCCACTGCTTCGGAAAGGCTGTCATTGACGACGTGGACGGCGTTGAGCTCGTAGGCCTGGATTCGCTCCGAGTCGGCCAGAGCCAGTCGTCTGGCGATATGGGCCTCCGGATCGCCCCGGCCCCGCAAACGGGACTCCTGCTCCGCGGGTGAAGGCGCTTCGACAAATATGCAAAGGGCCTCGGGATGACTCTCACGCACCTGGGCCGCGCCCTGGACATCGATCTCCAACAAGACATCGCAGCCATCAGGCGGATCGGGCTGCGGCGTGCCGTAGAGGTTGCCGGCGATCTCCGCCCATTCCACGAATCCGCCTTCAGCGGCCTTGGCGCGAAACTCGGCCTCGTCGGCGAATACATAGGCGGTCTCCGACTCGCCAAGACGGCGTGAACGGGTAGTCCACGAGCGGCTGAGCCACAATTTTGGGTCTGCGGCCACAAGGGCAGCCGCGATCGTCCCTTTACCGACCCCACCGGGGCCGGACAACACGATTATCAGAGGCTGATCTAGTCGCCGCAGCGTGCGAGCAACGAGGCCCGTTGCTGATCGCCCAGCCCGCGGATGCGACGGCTATCGGCAATGCCGATTTCGTCCATCATCTTGCGAGCCCGAACCTTGCCCATGCCTGGAAGCGATTCCAGGACGGCGAGCACTTTGGTTCCGGCGACCACGTCGTCGGTTTCCGCTTGTTCCAGCAGGTCGGAAAGTGAAATCGACCTCATCTTGAGCTTGGCCTTGACTTCGGCACGCTTGCGGCGCACCTCGCCAGCCTTGGCCAGCGCCGCTTGGCGCTGCTCTGCTGTCAGTTGTGGGGGTCCTGCCATTACACCATTGTAGTTTACACTTCAAGTCATGTTGGGGATTTTGTGCAAAACGCGACGAATGCTGCTTGTGCCACCTACAAGTGGCTGATGCCGGTCGCCACCAGTCGGGCCTTGTCGGCCATTTCGGCCAGCGCCTTGGCCAGATGATCTGAGCTAATGGTCAATCCTTGAACGTCGGCGGTCACCGTCCGGCCGACAACCAGGATCGAAGCCCCTGCCGCAATGGCCGCCTCGGGTGTGGCCACTGAGGCCTGGTCGTTGTGACTTGAGCCGGGAAGCCGGATTCCGGGCACCACGCGCTTCAACTCGGGCGCGACTTCTTTGACCACTTCGATATCGGCTGCTGAACAGATAACGCCGCCGCAGCCGGCATCTCGGGCCAGCCCCACCCGCCCTTCGATCACATCTCGGGACCGGTCGGCGTCGCTGGTGAGAATGGTGACCCCCAATACTTGGGCAGCACCGTCGCTGCCCTCGGCCAGGCCCTCCACCCCGGCCCGCAGCATTTCGGCCCCGCCGACGGTGTGAACGGTGAGCCAGCGGGCTCCGGTTCGGCCCACCTTCGCCGCGGCCCGGCCCACTTGGGTGGGAATGTCGTGGAACTTCAGGTCGGCGAACACCTCATAGCCCCGATCGCTCATGGCCCGAACCGCGTCTGGTCCGGCTGTCGCGAACAGCTCAAGCCCAACTTTGGCCACACCCATCCAGGGGTGAACGGCATCGGCCATCAAACAGGCAAAATTCAGATCGTCCACGTCCAACACGATGGCCAATCGGGGATCACGCGTCGTCTTGCTCATGGGCTGCTCCAATCAGCTCGTCCAGTCGACTTACGCGGCGGGCGGCACACCAGCGGGCCAGTTCCCGCAAGACCTTGGCCGGTGCCCGGGGGTCGGCGAACGTGGCGGTGCCCACCTGCACGGCGCGAGCCCCGGCCATCAACATCTCCACCGCATCGGCACCTGTGGCAATCCCCCCCACTCCGATGATGGGCACGTCGGGCAGGGCGGCATGCACGTCGTAAACCGCCCGCACCGCCACCGGGCCCATGGCCCGGCCCGACACTCCTCCCCCGCCGCCGCCCAGCAGGGGTTTGCGGGCCTCGGTGTCGATGACCATGCCCAGCAGGGTGTTGATGAGGGTGAGGGCCTCGGCGCCCCCCTCAATCGCCGCGGCGGCAATCTCCACCAGGTCGCCGGTTGCGCTGAGTTTGGCCCATCGGGGAAGACCGCAGGTTGCGGTGGCGGCCAGCGCGGCCTCGGTCATGGCCGCGGAGTGGGAGAACATGCGCCCCCGATCCTCCAGATTGGGACAGGATACGTTGATTTCCGCGGCGATCACGGCCTCCATCGCCGGACTCATGGCGGTGGCCAACTGGTCTGCGGCGGCGGCGTAGTCGTCCAGAGAACGCCCCCAGATCGACACCACCACCCGGGCGCCGGATTCGGCCAGCTCCGGCAGCTCATCGTCGAGCCATCGGAGCAAGCCTGGACCTTGCAGGCCCACGCTGTTGATCATCCCCGCGGATACCGGATGGACCCGGGGCGGGGGGTTTCCGGGCCACTCATAGGAGGCCAGCGACTTGACCACCACCGCGCCCAGCTCCGAGTAGTCCAGATAGCGGGCCAGCTCGGCTCCGTGGCCCACCGTGCCCGAGGCAGTCATCACCGGGTTGGGCAACCGAACCGAGCCAATGGCAGTTTCCAGCTCTGGCTCTTGGCTGCCCCGGGTCATGGGCTTTCGAGCTTCTGGGCCCCGCGAGCCATCGGGTTCGGCCTCTGGAATCCGCGCCGGCTCATAGCTCCAAGGCCAGCTGATCGCTGGTCACCCCTCGGTGGTACTCCTGAAGCGACCGCACCCGCAGCGAGTGGCGAGACCAGTCGGCCATGCCGTCGGCTGCGGCCAAACCAGCGGAGGCGGTGGTCAGCAAGGACACCCGGTTGCGGCTGGCCGCCCGCCGGATGTGGTCGCCATCAGCCCGAGAGCCCCGGCCCCTCGGGGTGTTCACCACCATCTGCACTAGGCCGCCGTCGATCAACTCAACCACGTCGGTTCCTCCCTCGCCCACCTTGGCCACCACTTGGTCCACCGGAACGCCGGCGTCGGACAACGCGGCCGCGGTGCCAGAGGTGGCCGCGATGGACAGGCCCAATGCCGTGAACACCTGGGCCATCTCCACCCCAGCGGCCTTGTCCCGATCAGCCAGCGACATCAGCACCGTGCCGTGGTCGGGCAGCGGCGCCCCGGCAGCGATCTGGCTCTTGGCGAAGGCCAACCCGGGACGCAGGTCTATACCCATTACCTCGCCGGTGGACTTCATCTCCGGGCCCAGGATGGCATCAGCCTCGGGGAACTTGTTAAACGGCAGCACCGCCTCCTTCACCGAGATGTGGTCGCCGTTGGCCCGGCGGCCCAGCAGCCCCTCCTGGCGCAGATCGGCCAGGCTGGCCCCCATCATGACCCGGGTGGCCACCTTCACCAGGGGCACGCCGGTGGCCTTGGCCACAAACGGCACCGTCCGCGACGCCCGAGGGTTGGCCTCCAGCACGAACACCTGGTCGGCTGCGCCCGTGCCGTATTGCTTGACCGCAAACTGCACGTTGATGAGCCCGACTACATCCAGCTCGTGGGCGATGTCCTTCACGTGACGCTCCAGCAGGGCCACGGTGGCCTCAGACAGGTGCACGGGGGGGAGCATGCAGGCACTGTCGCCGGAGTGGACCCCGGCCTCTTCCACGTGCTCCATGACCCCGCCGATGAGCACCTCTCCCGACATGTCCCGGATGGCGTCCACGTCCACCTCGGTGGCGTCTTCCAAGAAGCGGTCGATCAGCACCGGCCGCTCCGCCGACAGCCCTCCCTCTCGGCCCAATGAGCCGGAAACGGCCATCTCGGCCATGGCGTCGCGCAGGTCGTCGTCGGTGTAGACGATCACCATGGCCCGACCGCCCAGCACATAGGAAGGCCGCACCAGCACGGGGTAGCTGATGCGGTCGGCCACCGCCAGGGCATCGTCCACCGTGGTGGCAATGCCCCCGGCCGGCTGGGGGATGTCGAGGCGGGCGCACAGCGCATTCCACCGCTCCCGGTCCTCGGCCAGATCAATGCTCTCGGGACTGGTGCCCACCACCAGCCCGGCCGGGAGCACGCCGGCCAGCTTGAGTGGCGTCTGACCGCCGAGCGATACGACGATCCCGGCGATGCCGGGGCCGCCGGCGATCTGCGACGACCGGAGCTCGGCGTCGATCACGTTGCGGACGTCCTCTTCGGTCAGGGGCTCGAAATACAAGCGGTCGCTGGTGTCGTAGTCGGTGGACACCGTCTCCGGATTGCAATTGACCATGATGGTCTCGTATCCGGCCTCCGACAGCGCGAAGCAGGCGTGGACGCAGCAGTAGTCGAACTCGATCCCCTGGCCGATCCGATTCGGACCCGACCCCAAGATGATGACCTTGGCCCGATCGGAGGGCTCGACCTCGCCGACGTCCTCATAGGTGGAGTAGTGGTACGGGGTCTCGGCCTCGAATTCGGCCGAACAGGTGTCCACTGTTTTGAACGTTGCCTCCACACCGGCGGCGATGCGGGCGGCCCGGACCTCGGCAGCCGGCATATTCCAGAGAAAGCCGAGCTGCTCGTCGGAGAAACCGAACTGCTTGGCCCGCTTCCACGCTCGGGGGGTCATGGCCTCGAAGCCAACCTCGGTCAGCGCGGCCCGTTCCTCGGTGATCTGGAGGATCTGGTCGCAGAACCACGGGTCTACCTTGGTGGCCTCGAAGAGGTCTGCCACCGTGAGCCCCCGCCGCAGCAGCGCCTCGAGCTGAAAGACCCGCTCGGGAGTGGGCACCGCGGCCGCGGCCAAGAGCTCATCGTCGCTGAGAGGGTCGTAGGCGGCCTCGGCCGGATCGGCGTTGAGGCCGTGACGGCCCAGCTCCAGCGAGCGCAGTCCCTTTTGCAGCGACTCGGTGAAGGTGCGGGCGATAGCCATAACCTCCCCTACCGACTGCATCTGAGTGTTGAGCACCCCCGACACCCCGGGGAACTTCTCGAAAGCCCACCGGGGCACTTTGGTGACCACGTAGTCGATGACCGGCTCGAAGCACGCCGGGGTCTTCTCGGTGATGTCGTTGGGAATCTCATCGAGGGTGTAGCCCACCGCCAGGCGGGCCGCGATCTTGGCGATCGGAAATCCAGTGGCCTTGGAGGCCAGCGCGGAGGACCGCGACACCCGGGGGTTCATCTCGATGATCACAAACTCCCCGTTGTCGGGGTTGACCGCGAACTGAATGTTGGACCCGCCGGTTTCCACTCCCACCCGGCGGATGCAGGCGAAAGCCGCATCCCGCAGCACCTGGTACTCCACATCGGACAGGGTCTGGGCCGGGGCAACGGTAATGGAGTCGCCAGTGTGGACGCCCATGGGGTCGAGGTTCTCGATGGTGCACACCACCACGCAGTTGTCGGCCCGGTCGCGCATCACCTCGAGCTCGTATTCCTTCCAGCCGGCGATCGACTGCTCGATGAGGATCTCGCTGATGGGACTGGCCGCCAAGCCGTGGGCGGCCATCTCCCGGCCCTGCTCAAGAGTGTGGGCGATGCCGGTGCCTGTGCCGCCCAGGATGTAGGCCGGACGGATGATCACCGGCAGCCCGATGCGCTCCATGATCCCCATCGCCTCATCGAGGGTGTGGGCGGTGGCCGAGGGGGGAACGGGCAGTCCGATGTCGATCATGGCTTGGCGGAACTTGGCCCGGTCCTCGGCGGTCGAGATGGCGCTTTGGTTGGCCCCAATCACCTCCACCCCGTACTTGTCCACCACTCCCGACTCGATCAGCTCCATGGCCAGGTTCAGCGCGGTCTGGCCGCCCAGAGTGGGCAGCAATACGTCGGGCTGCTCTCGCTGGATAATGCTGGTCAGCACTTCGGCACTGAGCGGTTCCACATAGGTGGCGTCGGCGAACTCGGGGTCGGTCATGATGGTGGCCGGGTTGGAGTTGGCCAGCACCACCCGGTAGCCCTCCTCGCGCAACACCCGACAGGCCTGGGTGCCGGAGTAGTCGAATTCGCAGGCCTGGCCAATCACGATGGGGCCCGATCCGATGAGCAGGATCGATTCGATATCGGTCCGCCTAGGCATGGTCACCCCCCTCCATGAGTTCGTCAAAGAGTGTGAAGAGGTAGCGGGAGTCGTGAGGGCCGGGGCCAGCTTCGGGATGGTATTGCACGCTGAACGCGGGCAGGTCGCGGCAGCGCAGGCCCTCCACGGTGTGGTCGTTGAGGTTGATGTGGGTGATGTCGGCGCCGGGAATGGAGCCGTCGGCCACACAGAAGTTGTGGTTCTGGCTGGTGATCTCCACCGTGCCGGTGGCCAGGTTGCGGACCGGATGGTTGCCGCCGTGGTGGCCGAAGGGGAGCTTCTCGATCTCCCCGCCCAGCGCGGCGGCTAGGAGCTGGTGGCCCAAGCAGATGCCAAAGATCGGAACCTCGCCCAACAGCGCGGCGATGGTGTCCGCCGCGCCGACCACGGCGGTAGGGTCGCCGGGCCCGTTGGACAGGAACACCCCGTCGGGCTGCCGGGCCAGGATGTCGGCGGCCGCGGTGTCGGCCGGCACCACCTCCACTTGGGCGATGGCCTGCAAGTGGCGGACGATGGTGGCCTTCAACCCGTAGTCGAGGGCCACCACCCGGCGGGGGGGACGGCCGTCGTCCCGTGTGCTGGAGAAGCGCTCGGATTCGGAGCGGGTCACCGTGGCCACCAGGTCCACTCCCTCGGTACCGGGCTCGGCCTTCGCGGCGGCCCGCAGGTCGGACTCGGCCGCGGTCCCGAAGGCGCCCGGCATGGCCCCGGCGTCGCGGATGTGGCTGGTGAGCCGCCGGGTGTCCACTCCAGCTAGGCCGGCGATTCCCTGTTCGACCAGGAAGGCCTCCAAGTCGCCAGTGGCCCGCCAGCTGGAGCGGCGGCGGGCCATGTCCCGCACGATCACGCCGCGGCAGAACGGGCGACGGCTCTCGTGGTCGTCCGGGGTGACGCCGTAGTTGCCGATGTGGGGATAGGTGAAAGTGATGATCTGGCCCGCGTAGGACGGATCGGTGATCACCTCCTGATAGCCGGTGAGCACAGTATTGAACACCACCTCGCCGGAGGTGACTCCGCCGGGCGGCTCGGCGCCGATGGCCTCCCCCTCGAACACCTCGCCGTCGCTGAGCACCAGTGCTGCCGAGCGGATCATGGCCTCATCTCCTGGTCGACCAAGACCGAGTGCCCACCCACGATGGTGTGTCGAACCCGGCCGCGGACCCGGCGACCGGCGTAGGGGGTGTTGCGAGACCGGCTGGCCAGGTCGTCGGGGTCGACGATCCACTCCTCATTGGGGTCGAACACGCACAGGTTGGCCGGCGAGCCGGGGGCGATCGGCCCGCCGTGCACACCCTTCAAGCCCGCGATTGCCGCCGGGCGCCAGCTGAGCAGCCCCACCACCTCGGCGATCGGCAGGTCGAGCTCGGTCAGCACCAGTGCCAACGCCGTTTCCAGTCCGAGCATCCCCGGAGGTGCCTGGTCAAAGGGCATCTCTTTGGCGTCGGGGGGATGGGGCGCGTGATCGGTGGCGATGGCGTCGACCGCCCCGTCAGCCAAGCCCTGCCTCACCGCGTCCCGATCATCGGCCGGGCGCAAAGGCGGGTTGACTTTGAATACCGGGTCGTAGGACGCGCAGGCCTCGTCGGTGAGGGTGAAGTGGTGGGTAGCCACTTCGGCGGTGACCTCCACCCCGGCCTGGCGGGCGGCCCGGACCATGGCGACAGAGCCCCCAGTGGACAGGTGCTGGAAGTGGACCGGTGCGCCAGTGAACCGGCTGAGGGCAATATCTCGCATGACCATCAGCTCTTCGGCCTCGGCGGGCACGCCGGGAATGCCCAGGCGGCTGGACCACTCCCCCTCGTGCATGTGGCCCCCCGCGGCCAGAGAGTCGACTTCGCAGTGCTGGGCCAGCACCGCCCCCAACCCCGCGGCGTATTCCATCGCCCGGCGCATGAGCCCGGCATATTGGACCCCGTTGCCGTCGTCGGTGAACAGCCGCACGCCCAGCGCGGCCATCTCAGCCATCGGGGCCAGTTGCTCCCCCCTGCGGCCCACGGTGATGGCCCCCGAGGTGTATACGTCGCACGGTGCTTTGCTGCCCAGGGCCAGCACCTCCTGCACTACCGCGGCGCAGTCGATGGGCGGGTTGGTGTTGGGCATCGCCACCACCGCGCTGAACCCGCCCCGCACTGCGGCCCATCCCCCAGACTCGATGGTCTCAGCCTCCTCAGCCCCGGGCTGGCGCAGGTGGGTGTGCAGGTCGACCAATCCGGGGGCCACTACGCAGCCGCCGGCATCCAACACCAGATCGCCCGATAGGTCGGGACCGACGGCAACAACCCGGCCATCGTCGACTACCACGTCAGCGGTGCGCTCTCCGGTCTGGTCGACGACCAGGCCGCCTCTGATGACGGTGCTCATGCGGTGTCGACCTCCGAACGCGGCTCGGGGTCGGCGCCCAACAGGAGGTAGAGCACGGCCATCCGCACCGCTACCCCGTGGCGGACCTGTTCGTTCAGGGTGGCGTTGGGCCGGTCGAGCAGCTCGGGGGCGATCTCCACTCCCCGGTTCACCGGTCCGGGATGCATGACCAGCGCGTCGGGGTGCAGGCGGGCCGCCCGGGCCACCGTGAGCCCCCACTGGGCGGTGTACTCCCGTAGCGACGGCAACAGGGCCTCAGACTGACGCTCTTTCTGCACCCGCAGCCCGTACACCACGTCGCAGTCGCTAAGCACAGCGTCGAGGCTGAAGCTGACGTCGACCGGCCACGAGCCCACCGCCGGGGGCAGCAGCGTAGGAGGCGCAACCAGGGTGACCTTGGCTCCCAGCTCGGTGAACGCCATCACACAGGAGCGAGCCACCCGGGAGTGCTTGATATCGCCCAGGATGACGATGCGGCGACCGGCCACCGATCCCAACCGGTCGCGGATTGTGTAGCAATCGAGCAGTGCCTGGGTGGGATGCTCGTGCCAGCCGTCCCCGGCATTTATTACGCTGGCATGGGTCCAGGCCGCGGTCTGCTGGGGCACCCCGGCCGACCGATGGCGCACCACGATGGCATTAGGGCCCATGGCCGAGATGGTGTTCACCGTGTCGCGCACCGACTCCCCCTTGTTCACCGATGAACTAGGCACACTGAAGCCCATGACGTCGGCCGACAGGCGCCGGGCGGCCACCTCGAACGAGAGCCGGGTGCGGGTGGAGTCCTCGTAGAACAGCATGGCCACCGTCTTGCCTCGCAGGGCGGGAACCTTGGGGATGGGCCGCTGCGACACCTCGGTGAAGTGGTCGGCCAAGCGGCATACCTCGTCGATTCCTTCTGCACCGAGATCGTTGATCGACAGGAGGTGCTTCATTTGACGATCCCTCCGTTGCACGTCCCTGCCATGCGACGCTCTCCTCCGGCAGTGCCGCCGATCATTTGACGATCCGTCCGATGTCCACGCCCTCGCGGTGGGCATCCACCATCTCGTCGCGGCGAGTGGGCAGGTTCTTGCCCACGAAGTCGGGGCGGATGGGCAGCTCCCGATGGCCCCGGTCGATCATCACCGCGAGCTGCACCGCCCGGGGGCGGCCGTAGGTGGTGAGGGCGTCGAGCGCGGCCCGGATGGTGCGCCCGGTGAACAGCACGTCATCCACCAACACCACCGCCTGGCCGTCGAGGTTGACCGGAATGTGGGTGGGGGCCTCGGGAAGCAGGGGCCGCAGACCGATGTCGTCGCGGTGGAAGGCCACATCCAAGGTGCCCAGCGGGGGAAGCTCCCCCTCGATCTCCTGCAAGGTGCCAGCTAGATGCTCCGCCAGCCAAACCCCGCCGGTCTGAAGCCCGATAAGCACCACCCCGTCGGGGCCGTGGTTGCGCTCGACAATCTCGTGGGCCATGCGCCATATAGCCCGACCGATGTCGTCGGCATCCATCACCCGGGTGCGGGCAACGAAAACGCCCCCATACGGGGGCGTTCGCCGACGCTCGCGTTCTGCCAAGCTCAGATTCCTCTCATCCGTGTGAGCCTCACCGGACCCACTTCACGGCTGTTTGGGGAACTATACACCCGCCGGTGTTCAGTTCGGAGATGGTATTTCTATCCATCCTCTGAGGGGCGGACCACCGATGCCACCTGCGAGAGCAGCCCGTTGATGAAGCCGGCCGAGGCCGGGGTGGAGTACTCGTGGGCCAGCTCCACGGCCTCGTTGATGACCACGGCCACGGGGATGTCGGTGCTGTGGGACAGCTCGAAACTGGCCATGCGCAGGATGGCCCGGTCCAAGGCGGGCATACGAGAAACCGGCCAGCGGTCGGAGATCTCCTCTAAGCGGGTGTCGATGTCGCCTTGGTGGTGGGCCGTGCCGGTGACCAGGGTTTGGGCGTAGGGCTCCAAGGGAAGATCTTGAGCGGCCAGCAGCTCGGCCATATCCACGCCCTTGACCTCGGCCTCATAGAGCAGCCCCAAGGCCCGCTCCCGCACCTGATGGCGCTGAGACCCGGCAATCAGCGGGTCGGGTGTGCTCATGGTCGCGTTTTCACCGGCCAGAGTCCGCGGACTCCGATGGCAGGGTGCGGCCTGCTCATGCCCGGCTGATATAGGCGCCGGTGCGGGTGTCCACCTTGATGCGCTCGCCCGGGTTCAAGAACAACGGCACATGCACCACCAAGCCGGTCTGGCAGGTGGCCGGCTTGGTGGCCCCCGACACCCGGTCGCCCTGGACGCCGGGCTCGGTCTGGGCGATGTCCAGCTCGACGGCGGCGGGCAGGTCGGTGCCCACGATCTCGGCGCCGAACATGCCGAGGATCACCGAATTGTTCTCCACCAGGTAGTTGACCGCGTCGCCCAGCACGTCGGCGCCCACGTGGAGCTGGTCGTAGGTCTCGCTGTCCATAAACACGTAGCTCTCGCCGTCGGAGTACAGGTACTGCATTTCCCGGCGGTCGATGTTGGCCCGCTCCACCTTCTCCCCCGCCCGGAATGTGCGGTCGACCACGGAGCCGGTGCGGGCGTTCTTCAAGGTGGTGCGCACAAATGCCCCGCCTTTTCCCGGCTTGACGTGCTGGAACTCGACCACGTTGAACAGACCGTCATCCAGATTCAGCGTCATGCCGTTCTTGAGGTCGTTGGTGGTGATCGTGGGCATGGCCAAAGTCTGGCCCAAGCAGTGCTCTCAGGCCACAGCGAGCGCCGCCCACATGCCGATTATGGTGGACCGTACTGGACTTGAACCAGTGACCTCTCGCGTGTGAGGCGAGCGCTCTGGCCAACTGAGCTAACGGTCCGGGGGTCGTTCAGGATAGCGCAGGCCACATCGGAGGCGCGAACAGTTGTTCGCAGTAGGCCATAGCCTTGAGCACCCGCACGTCGCCGAGTTGGGGGCCCACCAGTTGCAGGCCTACCGGCATGCCGTCGGAGGCGAACCCGGCCCTCACGCTGCCCGCGGGCAGCCGGGTCAAGTTGTAGGGGTAGGTGTGGCGGATCCAGTTGTCGACGAGCTCGCCGTTGACCAGCCCCTGGCCTCCGCACTCGGGAAAATGGCCCGCCACGGTGGGGGTGATGAGCAAGTCGGCATCGGCCATCACGCCGTTGAGCGTCTCGGACATGGCGTAGAAGATGTCGAGCGCCCGGTTGAAATCGGCCACTTGGGGACTGGTGGACAGCCCGAAGTAGTAGCGCAGTCCAGGGGTGATCTGCTCCATCTGCTCATTGGTCAGCTCGCCCAGCTCACCCGATACCGCGTTGGCCGACAACAGCACGTACTCCCAGATCGGATCGTTGAACAGGGCCTCTTCCCGGACCTCCACCGCCACGCCGGCGCCCTCCATCTGGGCCACTGCGGCCTCGCACACCGCCACCACTTCAGCATCCGACGGGTTGCCGTCGGGCGATGGGCACCACACCGCCCGCTTCGGCTGCCAGCCCTCGTCCAGCGCCTGGCGCCACGAATGCGCAGGACGGGGCAATGAGTCGAGGTCGCGGGGCGACGGTCCCATCACCAGGTCTTGCACGAAGGCGACGTCGGCCACCCGCAGCGCCATCGGTCCGTGGACCGAAAGGGGCCACAGCCGGTACGGCCCCTCCACCGGCACCCGGCCCAAGCTGGCCTTGAAGCCGCTGAACCCGCAGGCCGCCGCGGGGATGCGGATCGACCCGCCCCCGTCGGAGCCGGTACACAGCGGCACCAGCCCCGCGGTCAGCGCGGCCGCGGTGCCTCCCGACGACCCGCCCGGAGAGCGCTTCGGGTTCCACGGGTTGCCGGTGGCCCCGAACACGGGATTGTAGGTGTCGCCGGTCCATCCGAACTCCGGGGTGTTGGTCTTGCCCATCACCACGCCGCCCGCGGCTCGCAGCCGCTCCACCAGAATGCTGTCGGCCTCCGCCGGCGGGTCGTCGGCATGCAGAAACGAACCCTGGGAGGTCACATAACCGGCGGCGTCCTCCAGATCCTTGACCCCAAAAGGAATGCCGGCCAGCGGACCGACCTCGTCGCCAGAGGCCAGCCGAGCGTCGACCTCGTTGGCCTCCGCTAGCGATCGCTCGGGATCGGTGGCCACAAAGGCGTTCAGCTCCTCTTGGGCCTCTATGGCCGCCAGCGACGCTTCGACCATCTCCCGGGCCGACACCTCACGGCTCTGGACCGCCGCGGCCCACTCCTGCACCGACCGCTCCCGAAAGTCCATCTGCGTCTCCTCAGTCGCCGGAACCCCGACAGTACATCCCACTACGACAACTGCGAGCCGGAGCCGCCTTCAGCTTTCGGACAAGGCCGCGGCCACTGCTTCTAGGCCGGCGGCTCGGCTGGCTTTGACCAATACCGCGGTGTCGTCGTCGACCACCCCGAGGGCTGCTACTGCGGCGGCTGCATTGGCTACTGGGGGCAGGCCGTAGCCGGCGGTTGCCACCGGGACGACCTCGATGCCCAGTTCTTGAGCCAATGCGGCGATGGCGGCATGCTCGGCCGCGGCCCGGTCCCCCAGCTCGGCCATGATGCCCAGCACCGCCACCCGGCGGCGTCGGTCCACGGCGGCTAGCGAGCGCAGTCCGGCGGCCATCGACATGGGATTGGCGTTGTAGGCATCGTTGATGAGCAATGCCCCCGAGGCCAGCTCGGTCACCTCCATGCGCCACGGCGACAGCTTGGCCGAACCCAATCCGGCGGCGATCTCGTCTACTCCCACCCCGACGGCCAATGCGGCCGCCGTCGCGGCCAGCGCGTTGTCCACCATGTGCTCGCCGCACACCGCCAGGGCCACCTCGGCTTGCCCATCAGGCGTCTCCAGCCGGAACCGGGGACACAGCCCGTCGTCCAAGCCCACCCCAGAGGCCCGCACATCGCCCGCCGACCGGCCAAAGGTCAACACTCGGGCCTCGGTCCGCTCAGCCATGGCCGCCACCAGGGGCTGGTCGGCGTTGAGCACTGCTACTCCCGATGGGTCCAGCGACTCCACCAGTTCGCCTTTGGCCTCGGCCACGGCCTCCACGGTGCCGAACAGCTCGGTGTGGGCCGCCCCCACTGCGGTCACCACGCCCACGGTGGGCCGGCCCAGCGAGCACAGCCAGGCGATGTGGCCTTTGCCCCGGGCGCCCATCTCCACCACCACCGCCTCGGCGCTCTCCGGGCGGTTCGCCAAGGTGAGCGGCACCCCCAGCTCGTTGTTGAACGACATCGGGCTGGCGTGGGTCAATCGGACGGCCCCGATGGCGGCGGCGGCCATGTCCTTCACCGATGTCTTGCCCACCGAACCCGTGATGCCCACCACCGGGCCGTCGAACCGGCTACGGGCAAAGCGTCCCAACTCGGCCAGCGCGGCGGCGGTGTCGTCTACCTCCACCGCCGTGGATCCTTGGGGTGCCGTTTCTCCTCGGGGTGATTGTGCCATCAGATAGGCCGCTGCCCCCGCGGCCAGCGCGTCGCTGATGAAGTCGTGGCCGTCTCGCTCGGCCACCACCGGCACGAACAACTCGCCCTGCGCCACGGTCCGGGAGTCGATGGACACGCCGGACACCACGACATCGGGGCCGACCAGTCGACCGCCAACCGCCAAGGCCACTTCCGACGCCATGAGCCTCACCCCCCTAGCCTCCCACCGTCAGCCCGAGCGGTGGGGTACCGTCGGCCTGTGGGAAACCGCACTCGCTTGGTGCTGCTTTTCGGCGGCCGGTCGGCCGAGCACGACGTGTCCTGCGTCTCGGCTCGCCATGTGGCCGCCGCAGCCGACAAAGACCGCTTCGAGGTCGTGGCGCTGGGCATCACCCGAGAGGGCCAGTGGCGGTTGGCCGAGCTTCCCGAACCCCTTCCCGACCATCTGGATGCCGACGGCCTCGGCGTGGCGCCCGCCGAGATATTCGCCGAGCCCGACACGGTGGTGTTCCCCCTGGTGCACGGACCCATGGGCGAGGACGGCACCCTTCAGGGGCTGCTGGAGGTGGCCGACGTCCCCTATGTGGGATCGGGTGTGCTGGCCTCGGCGTTGTGCATGGACAAGGCCATGGCCAAGCTGGTGTGCGCCCAGCATGGGCTGGCCCAATGCCGTTACCGAACGGCATCAGCCGAAGACCACCTCGAGACGGTGACCGAACAAGCGATTACCGAGTTGGGGCTGCCGCTCTTCGTGAAGCCGGCCAACATGGGATCGTCGGTGGGGGTTAGTCGGGCCACCACCGAATTCGAGACGGTCAAGGCACTAGAGGCCGCCGCCCAGTACGACCAAACGCTGATCATCGAGGAGGCCGTCACCGGCCAGGAGATCGAAGTCTCCGTTCTGGGCAACCGCGACCCCAAGGCGTCGGTCCCCGGCGAGATCGTGCCGGGCGCTGAATTCTATGACTATGCCGACAAGTACCTCACCGACGGCGCCAAGCTGGTGGTTCCCGCCCAGATCTCCGAGTCCGCGACCCAAGAAGCCCAACGCCTGGCCGTAGTCGCCTACCAGGCACTGCGGTGCGAGGGCATGGCCCGAGTGGACTTTCTCTACGAACCCAACGGGAGGGGAATGCTGCTCAGCGAGGTCAATACCATCCCCGGATTCACCCCCATCAGCATGTACCCCAAACTGTGGGAAGCATCAGGCCTCCCCTACCCGCAGCTCATCGAGACGCTGGTCGACCTGGCCATCGAGCGCTCCGAGCGCCGCCGCCAACACCGCCGCACTGACCGCTGAACACCGGCCGACCTGGAGCCGGTGCAACCCATGCGCATTCGGGGAATACCCCCTGGGTTTGGTAAAACACTGAAGTGATATCTGACGCTCTGGCGGGCAAGCGGCTGGCGATCACCGGTACGACCGGCTTTCTGGGCACCGCTCTGGTAGAGCGGCTGCTGCGCTGCGTGCCCGAGGTGGAGTTGGTGCTTTTGGTGCGCCCTGGCCGTCGAGGCGTGGAGCAGCGCATCCGCCGGGAGATCATCCGCAACGACGTATTCGATCGGCTGCGCGAAGAGTTGGGCACCGACGAGTTCGAGCGGCTCTGCCAGGAGCGGATCAGCGGAGTAGCTGGTGACGTGGGAACCGACGGCCTAGGCCTCGACGACGCCGGACGGGAGCTGATCGCCAGCAGCGACATCGTCATCCACTCGGCTGCCGCAGTGGCGTTCGACAATCCGCTGGACACCGCGGTTGAAGTCAACCTCGTGGGGCCGGTGCGGCTGGTGGAGATGCTGAACGAGATGGGGGCGTCTCCCCACTTCATCGCGGTGTCCACCTGCTATGTGGCCGGTAGCCGCCGGGGCAATGCCCCCGAGGAACCACTGACCGACGGCCCCATGTACGTACCGGTGTCGTGGCAGGAGGAGGCCGAGGCCAGTCGCCGCCGCCGCATCACCACCGAGACCGAGAGCCGCGATCCCAGCCGCTTGGACGAGTTCCGCAGCCGGGCCCGCCACGAGTTGGGCGCGGCCGGAACTCCGGCACTTGCCGCCAAGACCGAGCAGCTCCGCAGCCGATGGGTCCACGACCACATGGTGGAAGCGGGGCGATCACGGGCGTCCTCGCTGGGATTCCCCGACGCCTACGCCTTCACCAAGGCGCTGGCCGAGACCGCGGTGGCCGAGATCAAGGGCGGCCTCAAGGTCACCACCGTGAGGCCGTCGATCATCGAGTCGGCCTACTCCGAGCCGTTCCCGGGGTGGATCCGGGGGTTCCGCATGGCCGAGCCCATCATCATCGGCTACGGACGAGGGCTGCTCACCGACTTTCCCGGCATCCCCCAGGGCGTGCTGGACGTGATCCCGGTGGACCTAGTAGCGGCCGCCATCTGCGCGGTGGCCGCCCGGGGCCACGATCCCGAGCGGCCGGTGATCCAGGTGGCATCGGGAGCGGTCAACCCGTTCCGGCTCAATCAGCTGGCCGATTTGGCCCACGGCTGGTTCAGCGAGAACCCCATCTACGACGACCGGGACCAGCCCATTCCCCCGCCCAACTGGACCTATCCGGGCCGAGGCCGGGTGGTCCGCCAGCTCAAACGGCTGCGCACCGGGCTGAATGCGGGCGAGCGGGTGCTCGGGCGGCTGCCCATCCGAGGACGCCAGGCCGAGATCACCGCCGATCTGGACGAGCGCCGTGATCAGGTGGAGCGAGCCCTGGGCTACGTGGAGCTATACGGGGCCTACACCGAGTGCGAGGCCCTGTTCGGGCTGGACCGGCTCCTGGAGCTGTGGGACAGCCTGGACGCCGATGACCAACAGGCTTTCTGCTTCGACCCCCGGATCATCGACTGGCCTCACTACGTGACCGACATCCACCTGCCCACCGTGGTGGCCCAGGGCCGGGTCAAGACCGCCCCGTCTGGGCGTTCGGGGCCGTCCCGCAAAGACCGCCAGCGAATCCAGGTGCTCTCCCCCGACCGGCACATGGCGGCCTTCGACTTGGAGAACACCGTCATCGCCGCCAACGTGGTCATGGCCTACGGCTGGCTGGCCACCCGGCGCCTCCCCCTCGACGACCGGGCGCGACTGGTGGCCAAGATCCTGCTTGAGGCCCCGTCGCTGTTGGCTCTGGACCACCGGGACCGCAGCGACTTCCTCCGTCACTTCTACCGCCGATACGAGGGAGCGCCGGTGGAGCAGATGGCCGAGGACTCCGGGGAGATGTTCAGCGATCTGATCTTGACCCAGGCCTACCCCGCCGCCATCCGCAGGGTGCGCCAGCACCGGGCCGCGGGGCACACCACGGTGCTCATCACCGGGGCGCTCGACTTCATCGTAGAACCGCTGCGCCCCTTGTTCGACCACATCGTGTGCGCCGAGCTAGCCCACTCCCACGGCGTCTACACCGGCCAGCTGGCCGAAGTCCCGCCCACCAGCGAGTCCCGGGCCGAGGTGCTGCGCGACTTCGCCAATGCCGAGGGCCTTTTGATGTCGGAGTCAGTGGCCTACGCCGACTCGGCCAGCGACCTGGCCCTGCTGGAGGCGGTGGGCTATCCGGTGGCGGTGAACCCCGAGCCCAAACTGGCCATGCTGGCCCGCAAGCGGGGCTGGCTCATCGAGTACTTCGACAAAGCCCCCGGCGGCCCCCGCAAGCTGCTGCCCATCGGGGCCCGAAAGGCGTCATGAAAGACCGAATCCGGCCCACCCCCCGCCCGGGCATGGTGCTCGAAGTAGACCGCTCCACCCCGCCGATCCTGTTCCACCATGGCGAGGGATTCCGCACCGAGAAGCTCCCCGCCGGGCGCAGCCGGGTGATCTACCCGGGCGAGCCGCTCTTGGGCCTGGCCGATCCCGAGGGCGCCATCCGCCGGGCGCTGCTCAACCCCATCGACCAGGATCCGCTGCCCGCCCAGCTGCGGCCGGGCATGAAGCTCACCATCGCCTTCGACGACATCTCCCTGCCGCTTCCCCCCATGCGCCGACCCGACATCCGCCAGATGGTCATCGAGCAGGTGCTGGAGATGGCCGCGGCGGCCGGGGTGGACGACGTTCATGTCATCGCCGCTTTGGCCCTGCACCGGCGCATGACCGAGGCCGAACTGCGCCACGCGGTGGGCGACCGCACCTATGACGCCTTCGCCCCCTCGGGGTGCCTCTACAACCACGACGCCGAGGACCCCGACGGCATGGTCATGCTGGGCACCACCCCTCATGGCGAGGACGTGCAGTTCTCCAAGCGGGCCGCCGACAGCGACCTGGTGGTGTACGTGAACATCAACCTGGTGGCCATGGACGGCGGCCACAAGAGCACCGCCACCGGCCTGGCCGGCTACCAGGGGCTGCGCCACCACCACAACGTCAAGACCATGCAGGAGTCCCGCTCGTTCATGGACCAGCACCGGTCCGAGCTGCACGCCTCCAACTGGCGCATGGGCAAGGTGCTGCGCGACGCCGGGGTGAAGATCTTCCAGATCGAGACCACGGTCAACAACAACACCTTCGGGGTGGACGGCCCCCTGGCCATGCTCCAGAAGCGGGAGTGGGAGTGGACCGCCAAGGACCGGGCCGCCTTCGTGGGCATGACCACAGGCCTGAAGTACGCCCCGCCCCAGATGGCCCGGCAGATCTTCCAGTCGTGGCGGGCACCCTATGAGCTCACCTCGGTGCAGGCCGGCGAGGTGGAGGCCGTCCATAAGGTGACCACCGAGAACGTGTACGAACAGCACTTGGTGCCGGTGGAAGGCCAGACCGACATCTTGACCATGGGCCTGCCCTACATCTGCCCCTACAACGTGAACTCGGTGATGAACCCGATCCTGGTCATGTGCCTGGGTCTGGGCTACTTCTTCAACCTCTATAGGGGCCGCCCGCTGGTGCGGGAGGGCGGCGTGGTCATCATGGGCCACCCCACCCGCTGGGAGTTCCACCCGGTACACCACCCCAGCTACATCGACTTCTTCGAGCAGGTGCTGGCCGACACCACCGACCCGGTGGAGATCGAGGCCCGCTACGAGCGCCAGTTCGCCACCGACGAGTGGTACATCCACCTGTACCGCACGTCGTACGCCTACCACGGCGTCCACCCCTTCTACATGTGGTACTGGGGGGCGCACGCCCTTCAGCACCTGGGCGAGGTCATCATCGTGGGCGGCGACACCCGGGCGGTTCAGCGCATGGGTTTCCGCCCCGCCTCCACCCTCCAAGACGCCTTAGAGATCGCCAGCGACACCGTGGGTCGCCAGCCCACCGTCACCCACCTCCACAACCCCCCCATCCTGATGGCCGATGTCAGCTAGGCGGGCGATCTCGAAGCTGGAGTTTCCCTATCGGGCGGGCCGACCACCGGTGGGGGTGCCGCCTGCGCCCCAGACCAAGAACCGGGGAGCCGACTACGACACCGAATGGGCCCGCAAGCCGGCGGCTCGAGCGGCCCGGCGGGTTCTCACCGAAGTCGTGATGCAGCCGGCGATGGCCGCCCTGGCCCGGCCTCAGCGCAAAGGCTTGGACCGGCTGGAACGACTGGAAGGGCCGGTGATCTTCGCCGCCAACCACCACAGCCACATCGACACCCCCCTGCTGTTCACCTCCATCCCGCCCCGGTGGCGCAATCGGCTGGTAGTGGGGGCGGCATCGGACTACTTCTTCACCGGGGCGGTCAAGTCGGCGGCCTCGGCCCTGGTGATCGGAGCCATCCCCATCGAGCGCTCCAAAGTGGGACGGCGCTCGGCCCGGCTGGCCGCGTCGCTCATCGAAGACGGCTGGAGCCTACTCATCTTCCCCGAGGGCGGCCGCAGCCCCGACGGCTGGGGGCAGCCTTTCTTGGGCGGGGCCGGCTATCTGGCCGTGCGTTGCGGCGTGCCGGTCGTGCCGGTGCATGTAGAGGGCACCGACCGCATCCTGCCCAAGGGCCGCAACGTGCCCAAGGTGTCGGCCACCACCGTCACCTTCGGCGATCCCCTGGCTCCCACCGAAGAGGACAACGCCCGGCGGTTCGCGGCCCGCATCGAGGTAGCCGTGGCCACCCTGGCCGACGAGTGCGCCACCGACTGGTATCAGGCCCGCCGCCGGGCCCACGCCGGCACCACCCCTGGCCTCACCGGCCCCAACGTCTCCCCCTGGCGCCGGGCCTGGGCCCTCGGCGACCGCTCCCCCCGCTCCCGCCGCCAACACCGCCGCTGGCCCTAAACCGAGGAGCATCCGACTACCAGAGAAGTATGGATTCGCAAATCATCGCGACCAACTTCGGAAATGAGGGTTGCTCATTTAGTCTTCGGAGAGAATGCTGGCAAGTACAAAGTCTGTAGCTGCGGTGCTTCTCTTCTCTATTGCTCTGGTGGGCAGCGCTTGCGGCGAAGGTGGCCTAGAGACATCGGAACCCGCTCCAACCAGTACTTCCGCTCCCACCTCGACTCCAATCAGCCCACCACAGACGCCCGCCTCCTCCCCAACTCCAACCATCCTTCCCCAACCACTTGAGGCAGCTACTCCCAATCAAGACACGGGCATTCTGCAATTCACCGCTATCGCGGCCGGCGACCTGCACACCTGTGCCCTCCACTCCAGCGCCACCGTCGAATGTTGGGGAGACGATGGAAGCGGGCAACTAGACGTGCCGGACGGTCAGTTCACCGCCATCACAGCCGGCGCATATCACTCGTGCGCACTTCGGACTGACAACACTGTTGAATGCTGGGGCAACAATGAATACAGGCAGGCAGACGCACCAGACGGAAATTTCATAGCAATCGCTGCCGGAACCCTGCAAACTTGTGCTCTACGCACCAACGGGACAGCACACTGCTGGGGCGACGAATCACACGGACTCACAGACTCTCCTGACACACCATTCACCGCCATAGCCGCCGGGGGCATCCACGCATGTGCAATACGGGTTGATGGCACTGTCGAATGCTGGGGTGACAACGGCCTGGGGCAGGCGGATGCACCAGACGGACGATTCACCGCCATAATGGCCGGCACCTACCATTCATGTGGTCTAAGCACTGACAACACCATCCAATGCTGGGGCAATAGCGAATTCGGGGAGACTGATGCTCCAGATGGACAATTTGCTGCCATCACAGCCAGCACTCGCCTATTCTCTTGCGCTCTTCGCGTAGACGGCACCCCGCAGTGCTGGGGCTACCATGGCCAAGATAGGGATATTGCACCTCCTAGCCAATTCACAACCATAAGTGCAGGCACATCGCACGTTTGCGGGTTGCGTCCTGATGGAAAAGCTGAGTGCTGGGGAAGCAACGACTACGGAGAGGCCAGTCCACCAGACGGAATGTTCACATCAGTCACTGCAGGAGACGACCATACATGCGGGTTGCGTCCTACTGGGGCAGTTGCATGCTGGGGAAATAACGATTACGGAGAAGCCGACCCTCAAGACGGAAATTTCATATCTATCACCGCGGGGCGAAGCAATTCATGTGGAATCCAGTCAAACAAACTGGCACTTTGTTGGGGTAGGAGCGGATTCGGAGCCACAGATACACCAGACAGCCAATTCGAGGTCCTTTCTGCTGGTCACGACCACGTATGTGGTCTGCTACTGGACGGCAATGCACAGTGTTGGGGTTTCGATGGATATGGGCAGACTGATGTTCCTGATGGAGAATTCATATCAATTTCATCCAGTCAGAATTTTACATGCGGATTGCGTTCTGGCGGCACAGTCGAGTGTTGGGGCGAAAACCGTTCTGAAAAAGTAACTCCGCCTATGGGAGAATTTGAATCAATCGCCGTAGGAAGCAGTTATTCATGCGCATTGCGTATTGACGGCACTGTAGAATGTTGGGGCTCCAATTACAATAATGAGAATGACGTCCCTAAGCATAGCTTTGAATCAATCTCATCAACCAGTGGCCACATATGCGGAATTCGCGTGAACAAGGCTGCTGTATGCTGGGGAGCAAATTACTCTGGTGAATCGGATGCACCTACAGGTGCCTTCGATTACCTTATTGCTGGGTATGAATACTCATGCGGGGTAAGACCCAATGGAGCCGCTGTCTGCTGGGGCTGGGAACACCTTGACCAATTCAAGTTGCCGGAAGGTCAGTACTTTGAAGTAGCAATTGGCGGTAACTATTTGTGCGGACTGAGAATCGATAGAACACCTCTTTGCAAGAGCAACAACAATTTCGGCGTAGGCGATGTTCCGAAAGGAGAGTTCTTGACAATCGATTCTGGGTTCGACCACGTTTGCGGCCTCCGCGCAGACGAGAGAATTGAGTGCTGGGGAGGAGACTATGCAGGGCAGACAGATACTCCCACGGGCCGGTTCACCGCCATATCAACTGCCAGCACTAGCTCATGTGGAATACGTGTTGACGCCACACTCGAATGCTGGGGCAGCAACTATTACGGCGAGAGCGATGCACCGCCAGGCCAATTCACCGCTATCGCTGCTGGCAGGTTCCACTCCTGTGGCATTCGTGTCGATGGCACCGCGCAATGCTGGAATTGGACGACCAATCTCCCCGACGGTGTCTCGTGGCTGCCAAGAATCGAGAACAGGTAGCCGGCCGCACGGGCCTAATCCCTCTGGCTTCCAAAGTGTTCCTTTGGCCACCACCGACAAGAGAATCTTCGACTGGGCCAACCAAACCGGCCAGCTCAACGCAATGAATGCCAGGAAATAGCGGGCAAGCCAGCCTGTTCACGGACCAAGCAATGACAGCGGCACTACATCTACACCGTCGGGGCGACGGTATGCCTGGCGGCCGAGAGCAGTGAGGAGCACATGAGCCACCGGCGGGCCGCGACGGGAGTTCCTGACGGCCTGGCGGGCCACAGCCAATAGCGATTCGGCCGCCTCATCCAACGCTGAGGGCACTCCTCCGAGCTTGACCTCTACCGCCATCCACCGACCGTCAGGATGCTCGACCACGGCATCCAGCTCTCGATGCTTGTCGTCGTGGTAGTGCCAGACAGACATGTCATGGGCTTCCGCATACACCCGCAGGTCCCGCACCGCCAGCGACTCGAACAGCAGCCCCAGTGTTCTCAAGTCGGCGGCCAGTTGTTCGGGTCCTGCCCGCAATGCAGCCGTGGCCAGCGAGGGATCGACCATGTGACGCTTGGGAGATCGACGCAAGACTGATTTGGAGCGCATTGCCGGCATCCAGCCATCCAGATCGTCCAGCACGAACAGCCGGTGCATGGCATCGAGATAACTGCTGGCAGTGTGGCGGCTCAACGATGGCCCGTCGCCCGCCGTGTCTCTAGCCAGCGACGCCTGGGTGGCGATGGTCGCGGTGTGGCGGGCGTGCGAGCGCAGCAGGCGCATTACCTTCCCAGGATCGCGGCGCACCCCAGTCTCCAGTGGCAGATCAGCCCTTATGGTCTCGTTCAGGTACCCGGTCAGCAGTCTCTGGGCGGCCTCGGCGGGCACCCCCAGGTGCCGGGGCCACCCGCCAACACAAATGATCTCCGCCCAAGCCCGAAGCGATGGTTTTCCCGCGCTGGCTGCCACGGGAGGAGCACCAGCCATCAATAGGCTCAGCGATACCTCACCGGTGGAGTGGCCGGTCTCGAACAGCGACATCGGCCGCATCCGAACACGGATCAACCGCCCGGCGCCTGAGTGTCGGGTGACGTCATCAACCTTTTCTGCCGAACCGGTTAGGACGAACCGTCCGGGCTCGCGGCCTTCGTCGCAGACTCCTTTGATCACGTTCCACAGTTCGGGAATCCGCTGGTACTCGTCCACCAATTTGGGGAAAGGACCATCGCGCAGAGTATTCCTAGGCGATGCTCGGGCGATTGCCAGATCATCGGCATCGGCATCTAGCAGCAGCTTGGACCGGGCCATGCTCAACCCGGTCCAAGTCTTTCCACAGCCTTTCGCTCCCTCCAAGAGCGCCATGGGCGCCGCGGCAAGCGCCTGGCGAATTGATGTCTCTGAGACTCTAGAGATGTAACCCGAAGGAGCGAGAAGGCCGTTGTCCACCCTTCTAATATACCAATTCCGCCATCTGTAATCTACCATTTCCGCAATCTCTGATATACTATTTCCGCTAGTTCCAATAGACGCTTTCCGCAAGAGAGCTGGCTGGGCGACTAGGTGGAAGCGGCCCGTTCCGCGACAAGGCCAAATTGCCGACAAGCCCGTAGGATCGGAGGTATGCCGGTAGCCGCCTCCACCCCCATTGAGCTGATTGAAAACGTGTATGCCACCCTGGACGAGCGGGTTGACGCCGCCCGGGAGCGCTTTGGCCGAGATCTCACATTGGCCGAGAAGGTCCTGGTCAACCACCTTGACGACCCGACCGTCACACCTGAGCGGGGTGTGTCCTATGTAGACCTGCGGCCTGATCGGGTGGCCATGCAGGACGCCACCGCCCAGATGGCCTGGCTCCAGTTCATGACCGCCGGGCTCGACGAGGTGCAGGTGCCCACCACCACCCACTGCGACCACCTCATCTCGGCCCGCGTCGACGCCCAGCGCGATCTGGCCGCCGCCCTCGACAACAACGAGGAGGTGTACGACTTTCTGGAGTCGGTGTGCGCCCGCTACGGCGCCGGATTCTGGAAGCCGGGCTCGGGCATCATTCACCAGGTAGTGCTGGAGCAGTACGCCTTCCCTGGCGGCATGATGATCGGCACCGACAGCCACACCCCCAACGCTGGCGGCCTGGCCATGGTGGCGGTGGGCGTAGGCGGCGCTGACGCGGTGGACGTGATGACCGGATTCGCCTGGAACGTGCGCTGGCCCAAGCTCATCGGGATACACCTCACCGGAGAGCTCGACGGCTGGGCCGCCCCCAAAGACGTGATCTTGAAGGTGGCTGAGATCCTCACCGTGGCCGGCGGCACCGGAGCCATCGTGGAGTACTTCGGACCGGGGGCCCACTCGCTGTCGGCCACCGGCAAGGCCACCATCTGCAATATGGGGGCCGAGATCGGCGCCACCACCTCGCTGTTCGCCTATGACGAGGCCATTGCCCGCTATCTCAAGGCCACCGGCCGCGAAGCGGTGGCCGACGCAGCCAACGCGGCGGCCCACAATCTGCGGGCCGACGACGCCGTGTTGGCCAGCCCCGGCGAGTACTTCGACCGGGTGGTAGAGATCGACTTGTCCAAGCTGGGACCGCACATCAACGGCCCCCACACCCCTGACCGGGCCCGCCCGGTGGCCGAGTTGGGGGCTGAGGCCAAGCTCAACGGCTGGCCCCTAGAGGTGAGTGCTGCGCTGGTGGGGTCGTGTACCAACTCCAGCTACGAGGACATCACCCGGGCGGCCAGCATCGCCCGCCACGCCGCGGCCCACGGGCTCACCGCCAAGTCGCCGCTGATGGTAACCCCCGGCTCAGAGCAGGTGCGGGCCACCATCGAGCGCGACGGTCTGCTGGCCGATCTGGAGGCCATCGGGGCCACCGTTTTGGCCAACGCCTGCGGCCCGTGCATCGGCCAGTGGAACCGCGACGATGTGGCCGACGGCACTCCCAACAGCATCGTCACCAGCTACAACCGGAACTTCCCCAAGCGCAACGATGGCTACGCCTCCACCAATGCCTTTGTGACCTCTCCCGAGACAGTGGTGGCCCTAGCCCTGGCCGGAACCCTGGACTTCGACCCGGCCAGCGACACCATCGGCGCCCCCGACGGCACCGAGGTGGCACTCATGGTGGGTCCGGGCACCGAGCTGCCCGACCAGGGGTTCGACCCCGGCGCCAGCGGTTTCGTGGCCCCACCCTCCGACGGCCGCGGGGTGGACGTCCGGGTGTCGCCCGATTCCGAACGGCTACAGGTGCTCGAACCATTCGCCGCCTGGGACGGCGGGGACTTCCACGGTCTTCCGGTGCTGCTCAAGGCCCAAGGCAAGTGCACCACCGACCACATCTCCATGGCCGGACCGTGGCTGCGCTACCGAGGCCATTTGGAGAACATCTCCGGCAATCTCTATCTGGGGGCGGTGAACGCCTTCACCGGTGCGGTCGGCGAGGGCAAGAACCAGCTCGACGGCTCCACCGGGTCGTTCCCCGACGTGGCCGCCGCTTACCACGCCGCGGGCCAGCGCTGGGTGGTGGTTGGCGACCGCAACATCGGCGAGGGCTCATCCCGCGAGCACGCCGCCATGGAACCCCGCTTCCGGGGATGCGCGGCGGTGATCGCCCGGTCGTTCGCCCGCATCCACGAGACCAACCTGAAAAAACAGGGCGTTTTGGCCTTGATCTTCTCCGACCCCGACGATTACGACCGCATCGGCGAGGATGACCGCATCTCGATTCTGGGCCTGGCCGAGCTGGCCCCCGGCACGCCCGTGCGTGTCCAGTTGGCCAAGCCCGACGGGACCACCGTCGAGATCACCGCTGAGCACACCTTGTCGCACGACCAGATCGAGTGGTTCCGGGCAGGCAGCGCGCTGAACCTGATCCGTCAGCGGACCACCGGCTGACCGGCCGCAGCGAGCCGCCATGGACATCCGCTCCCACTGCCGGCCGTAGATTTGCTGTGATGGACATCCGCTCCCACTGCCGGCCGTAGATTTGCAGTGATGGACATCCGCTCCCACTGCCGGCCGTAGATTTGCAGTGATGGACATCCGCCAGCTCGATGCCCTGTTGGCGATAGCCGAGCACAAGACGTTCTCCAGCGCGGCCCGGTCGCTGCACACCGTGCAGTCCAATGTGTCCAAACACATCGCCCGGCTGGAGGAGGAGCTAGGCGCTCGCTTGATCGACCGCGACGCCGGGACCCTCACCGAGGAGGGGGAGGCGGTGGTGGCCAGGGCTCGCCGCATCCGGGCTGAGACCGACGCCATCGCCGACGACATGGCCGCCATGCGCGACGATATCTCCGGCGTCACCCGCCTGGGCATCATCGACTCCACCGCCCGATGGCTGATTCCCATGGTGCTGCCGGCGCTGGAAGCCACCTATCCCAATATCCGGCTCCAGGTGCTGACCGCCACCACCACCAGCCTGCTCCCCCAAGTGGTGGCCGGGAACCTGCACAGCGCGGTGGTGAACCTCCCCCTCCGCGAGTCGGAGATCCGAGTCGAGGAGCTGTTTGAAGAAGACCGCCTGCTCTTCGCCCCCCCTGACCACCCGTTAGCCCGACAATCTTCGGTCTCCCCCGCCGAGTTGAGCCGCCATGAGCTGCTGCTCACCCCGGTGGGCACCGCTTTTCGGGACGAGATCGACTCGGAGCTCAAGAAACAGGGCGTGGAACTCACCACTAGGGCCGAGATCGACGGCATGCGCATGATCGCCACCCTGGTTTACGTGGGATTCGGTGCGGCCATCCTGCCTGCTACTGCTGCCCCCGACGACGGTCCGTGGCAGCGCATCCCCATCACCGGGCTGGTTCCCCGCTCGGTGGGCATGATATTCAGTCGCCTGGTGGCTCCGTCGGCCATCACCCGGGCGGTGCGAGACGTGATCTTCGAAGTAGTGGGCACCCACGGCTACGACCAGGCCGGGGTGTACCCGAGCTGAGCCCAGCGCGAGACTGACGGAATCCATTTATGCCCGACGCCATGATTGTCAGCGGAAACCGACCGCACCGGGTGCCGCTGCGGGCCGGGTCGCCGGGATCGGCCCGGGCCTGGCTGGACTCCTACGACGGCCGAGATTGCGTGACCTTCGAAGTGGAGGACAACGAAGCCGATCGGGGGGCTCTTAGTCCCTCCGACAGCGAGACGCTGGAGCGGGCCGCCCAGGAAGCCCTCTTGCGACGAATTCCACTGGTGGGGTTCATCGCCTCGTCGGGAGCCGACATCGACTCGGGCATCGCGGCCACCATGGGCTGGGGCCGGGTGGCCAAAACGGTGGTGAACTGCTCGGGCCAAGTGCCCACCATCTTCTGCGCAACCGGCCCGGCGGTGTCGGGGCCGGCCCTGCTGCTGGGCCTAGCTGACATCGCCATCGCCACCGAGGACAGCTACGCATTTGTCTCCGGTCCCCGCATGGTTACCCAGTTCACCGGAGAGGTGATCAGCAACCAGACCTTGGGCGGAGCCAGCCAGCTCTCCCGGCGCAGCGGAGTGGCCGCCTTCCTGGTGGAGGACAAAGACGCCGCCTCCGACTTAGTGAGCGCGCTGTTGAGCATCCTGCCCGCCCACGCCGACGAGCTGCCTCCCCGGTGGCCGGCCGACGATCCGCCCGACCGCCCCACCCCCGAGCTGCGCGACCTATTGCCCGAATCGCCCCTGGGCAGCTACGACGTGCGGGATGTGGCCCGGGCGGTGGCCGACGACGGCGACCTGCTGGAGTACAAGGCCGACTGGGCGACCAATCTGGTTTGCGCCTTCGCCACCGTGGCCGGACGCCCGGTGGGGATGCTGGCCAACCAGCCCCAAAGCCTGGCCGGAACCCTCGACATCGCGTGCAGCCAGAAGGGGGCCCGGTTCGTGTCGTTCTGCGACGCATTCAACCTGCCGCTGGTCACCTTTGTGGACACTTCGGGCTTCCAGCCGGGCAAAGACCTGGAGTGGCGGGGCATCATCCGCCACGGCGCCCAGTTGGCCTTCGCCTACGCCCGGGCCACGGTGGGCCGGGTGAACGTGACCCTGCGGAAGTCCTACGGCGGGGCTTACATCGTGATGGACTCCCGTCACATGGGCAACGACATCGCCCTGGCCTGGCCCTCGGCAGAGGTCGCGGTGATGGGGGCCCGGGGCGCGGTGGAGATCGTCCACCGCCGATCCAGCCCTGAGGAGCGGGCCGAGCTGGAGGCCGCTTACGAAGAGCGCTATCTGAACCCCTATATCGCCGCCGAGCGGGGCTCGATAGACGCGGTGATCGACCCGGCCGACACTCGGGCCAAGGTCGCCGCCGCCTTGGAGTTGCTGGAGTCCAAGCGGGAGTCCCTCCCCCTCCGCCGCCACGACAACACCCCTCTCTGACCTGCGGGAAGCGCTCTCTCTGGGGCCATCGCGGCCTCCTGGGGTAAGCTGCGGCAGCGCCGGAGGGAGCAGCGAAAGGAGCCGTGCGTGCCTGAGTCCATAACGATCACCGACAATCGGACCGGTGAGTCAATAGAGGTTCCGATTGTCGACGGTGGTGTGGATGCCACAGCCTGGCGAAAACTTCTCCCCAACGTGTGGTTCCTAGACCCGTCGTTCAGCACCACCGCGGCCACCACCAGCTCCGTCAGCGAGGTGGACGGCGAAAACGGAATCCTGCGCTACCGGGGCTACCCCATAGAGCAGCTTGCCGAGCACTCCACCTATCTGGAGGTGGCCTACCTGCTGCTCCACGGCGAGCTGCCCACGCCGGCGGAGTACGACCATTGGGTAGACGAGATAACCCACCACACCTTCATCCATGAGCGCTTCCGCAAGCGGTTCATGGAGTCATTCCTGCATGATGCCCACCCGATGGGAATGTTCGTTTCCACCATCGCCGCCCTGTCCACCTTCTACCCCGAGGCCAAAGACATCGAGGACCCCGAGAATCGGATGCACCAGATCGTGCGGCTCATCGCCAAGGTGCCTACGGTGGCTGCTGCCGGGGCTCGGTTCAACACCGGCATGCCGTTCGTCTACCCCGACAACGAATTGGACTTCGCCACCAATTTCCTGTCGATGATGTTCAAGATCGCCGAACCCAGATACCAATGCGAGCCGGCGTTCAGCCGGGCGCTGGACCTTTTGCTCATCACCCACGCCGACCACGGGCAGAATTGCTCCACCAGCACCGCCCGCGTGGTGGGCAGCGCCCACACTGATCCCTACTCGGTGATCTCCGCCGCGGCCTGCTCCCTTTACGGCCCTCGCCATGGGGGGGCCAACCAGGCCGTGATGGAGATGCTCGACGAGATTGGCAGCTACGAGAACATCGACCCGTTCATCCAGGCGGTCAAGGCCGGCGAGACCCGCCTGATGGGATTCGGCCACCGGGTATACAAGAACTACGATCCCCGGGCCCGGATCATCAAGGAGGCGGCCTACGACGTGTTCGAGGTGACCGGCTCCAACCCGCTGCTCGACATCGCCCTGAAGCTGGAAGAAGTTGCCCTGGCCGACGACTACTTCGTGAGCCGCCGCCTGTATCCCAACGTGGACTTCTACTCCGGCCTCATCTACCAGTCAATGGGGTTCCCCACCGAGATGTTCACCGTGCTGTTCGCCATCGCCCGCACCGCCGGCTGGCTGGCCCACTGGGTAGAGCTCCTAGAGCAAGACAGCCGCATCGCCCGCCCCCGCCAGGTCTACACCGGCTCCCAAGAGCGCACCTACACCCCAATCTCCGAGCGCTGATCCCTAAACAATGGATGACAGGAATGCGGAGTCTGCCCGGTGCCCATCCAAGGGAAATCGGACGCTCCGGCCCTCCACGGTGATGTCGATTCCATCTGTGGAATGGTGACTGGTACGCCTTTCGACATTGCCCGTGACGGTATGCCGCTGCCGAAATTCGACCATCGATGAAATGGGCTATCCATATGGTGGATAGCCCAATAGCCATTTGTGCATGATGCCCTTGCGGCGACATTCGGGATAGCTATTGGCGTGCTTGTCATTTAGTAACTATTTCGTTACCATTATGGCATTGCTCAAGCGAGGGAGTACATCGATGACCGGGGTCGCAGTCCCTTTCGCCGCTGGTTCGACAGGCTCGATGCGGGAGCGGCGGTCAAAGTGACCAGCGCCATCGCACGCATGGAGGCTGGGAATCTCTCCAATGTCGAGAGTGTCGGACGCGGTGTCTCAGAGTGCCGCATACACACTGGCCCCGGTTACAGGATCTACTTCGGCCAGGACGGTGAGACCTTGATCATCCTGCTTGGCGGTGGGACGAAGAGACGCCAGCAAGATGACATCGCACGAGCGCAGGAACGCTGGCAGGAATACAAACGGCGCAAAGCCAAGGAGGCATAGCATGCCGCTCACTCGAGAATTCAAGGAGACAGTGCAGGCTCGTGCGAAGCGCGACCCGGATTTCCGGTCGGGCCTGTTGAAAGAAGGCGTGGAGTGCATGCTCGCCGGAGATATCGACACGGGCAAGACCATTTTGCGCGACTACATCAACGCAACCATTGGCTTCTCTGAGCTCGGCGAACTCACGAAGAAACAGCCCAAGAGCCTCATGCGGATGTTGGGGCCCCACGGCAACCCCCATGCGCGCAATCTCTTTGAGATCCTCGGCTGCATTCAACACCACGAGGGAATTCAGCTTGAAGTAAGAGCCACCCGATAGAGCTTGCTCAGCTCACTCCAGTTAGGCCATTCCGGAAGGCGGTGAGGAGAGTTGCTGCGGCGATGGCGGCGGTTTCGGAGCGGAGGACTGAGGAGCTGATGCGGATGGCGCCGAGCTTGTGGCGCTCGGTGTCGGACCAGCCGCCTTCGGGGCCGATCAATACAGTTGGGTGGTCGAGCGACGGGGGGTCGCCGGTAATGTCGGCTCGGATGGCGCCGGGGTGGGCGGCCATATCGGCAAACTCAGCCACCTCGCCGACTTCTGGAAGGCGCACTTGGCGGCTCTGCATGGCGGCCTCGCGGGCTACTCGGCGGAGGCGCTCGATGTGGCGGGTGGCTCGGTCAGGGTCCCAGCGCACCACGCTGTGCTCGGCGGTGAAGGGGACGATGGCGTCCACACCCAACTCAGTCAGCTTCTGAACCACTAGCTCGGGCCGGCCGCCTTTGATGAGGGCGAAGCCGATGGTGAGCTTTGGATGTGGCTCTTCGACGAATATCACCTCGCCGTCGGGCTCGGCCTCGAAGCTCAGACCCGAACCCAGTCGGCAAACCCGCCACGAACCCGTGCCGTCGGAGGCGGTGAAGGTGTCGCCGGGCCTCAGCCTCAGCGAGCGGGTCAGGTGGTGGCGATCTTCTTCGCGTAGCTCGACGCGATCCAGATCATCGACGAAGACGTGGGGGCCGTCACTTCCGCCGGGCTTCACGGCGTCGCTTCCTCGTGGTGGGCGCCACCTCTTCGCCCCGCAACTCGGCCAGCTGGTGGAGCAGGTCAATCTCGTCGTCGCTCAACCCGGTGGGCGTTTCCACCACCGCCTGCACCAACAGATCACCCCGGCCCCGACCCTCTAGGCGGGGCACGCCCCGGCCTCTGATGCGGAATACCTGGCCGGTCTGGGTGCCAGCGGGGATGTCCAGATCCTCCACGCTGTCCAGCGTCTCGTACTTGACGTTTACCCCGAGGGCGGCTTGGACCATGGTCAGTTGGAGCTGGTCAACCAAATGGTCGCCGTCCCGCTCGAAACGGGGGTGGGGACGCACCTCGATGTGTACGTACAGGTCGCCGGGAGGGCCGCCCCGAGGCCCGGCCGCGCCCCGGCGACCCACCCGCAGCGTGGACCCGTGGCCCACACCGGCGGGCACAGTCACCGTGTAGTCGCGGTCGCCCACTACCCGGCCGTCGCCCTGGCAATGACGGCATGGGTCGGAGATCACCTCGCCGGTGCCCGAGCAGGTGTCGCACACCGTGCGGGTGACCATCTGGCCGAGGATCGACTGCCGCACCCGCTGCACCTGGCCCATGCCGTCGCAAGTTCCGCAGGTGACTGGCTGGGTTCCCTCGGCGGCACCCCGGCCCTCGCAGGGCTCGCACACCGTGGCGGTGCGCACGGTCACCTCGGCATCGGTGCCCAGCACCGCGTCGGTGAAGTCGAGGGTCAGCACCGCTTCGAGGTCGGAGCCCCGCTGGGGACCGGTCCGAGTCCGCCCGCCGGTAGTGCCGAACGGGCTGGCGCCAAACGGGCTGGCGCCTCCGAAGAAGGCGTCGAAGATGTCGCTCAGGTTCATACCCGAGAACGGGTCACCCCCTCCTGCCGCCCCCGGTGCGGTGCCGAAGCGGTCGTAGTGGGCTCGCTTCTGGGGGTCGCTCAGCGTCTCATAGGCCAGCGCAATCTCCTTGAACCGAGTCTCGGCCTCAGCGTCGTCGGGGTTGGCATCGGGGTGGTACTGGCGGGCCAGCTTGCGGAACGCCCTTTTGAGGTCGTCCTCGGTGGCGTCTCGGCCCACGCCGAGCAGCTCGTAGAAATCAGCAGCCATGGACTAGGGAGTCGACAGTCGGTCGCCGAGCTTCTGGCTCACTACCGCTACTGCGGCCAGGGCCTGGGGATAGTTCATGCGGGTGGGGCCCAGTACCCCGATGGATCCCACCGGCTGGCCGGCTACCTCGTAGGGAGCCACGATTAGCGAGCACTCGGCCAGGGGGGCCACCCCGGTTTCCGAGCCGATGGCCACCGTGAGGCCGCGATCCATGATGTCTCTCACCAACGACACAACAACCAATTGCTTCTCCAGTATTCCCAGAACCGACCGAACCGTCTCGGTGGCGTCGAAAAGGCCGGCCACGCTGGCCGCCCCGCCCACGTAGAGCTGCTCCTCGGCATCGCTCAGGTCGGCCAGCGAGTCCAGAACCCTGGCCGCCAGCGGACGCAGTGCATAGGCCGTCTGGCGGTCTCGCAGGGCGCTGGCCGGGTTCCCAACCAGTAGATCGGTGAGCTGGGCGGCCGCCCGCGCCAACTCCACTGGGTCGGCGGGCTGGTCCAACTCTATGGTGCGCTTGTCCACCGACCCGTTCTCGTATACCACCAGGGCCATCGCCAGCCGCTCTGACAGGTCCACCAGGTTCACCGAACGGATGGTGGCGGTGGCGTGCTGCGGGGCCACCACCAATGCGGCATAGGCGGTGAGGTCGGCCAACAGCGCGCTGGTGTCGGTCAGCATCTGCTCGAGCTCGCTGTGCGTGGTGTCGAAGAAAGCTCGCACTTGCTGGCGCTCGCTGCGGCCCAGGGTGCCGGACACATCGGTGAGGGAGTCCACGAAATGTCGGTAGCCCTTGTCGGTGGGGATGCGACCCGCGCTGGTGTGGGGCTGGCTCAAGTACCCGGCCTGTTCAAGGGCCAGCATCTCATTGCGGACCGTGGCCGGGGAAACGCCCAAGTCGGACATCTCAGAGACATGGGAAGAGCCCACGGGCTGGGTGGTAGAGATGTAGCCCTCCACCACGGCACGCAGCACCGCGGCCTTGCGGGCCGAGAGCGTCTCGCCTTGGCGTCCCATAAAAGTTGAATACTACTGGGCTGGTGTGACCCACCACTCAGTGGAAGTTGGCGGCGAGGGCTCAGTCGTCGAGGCGGAGGGCGGAGATGAACGCATCCTGGGGCACGTCAACCCGGCCGATGGCCTTCATCTTCTTCTTGCCGGCCTTCTGGTTCTCCAGCAGCTTGCGCTTGCGGGTCACATCGCCGCCATACAGCTTGGCGGTGACATCCTTGCGGAAGGCCTTGACCGTCTCCCTGGCGATGATCTTGCCGCCGATAGCCGCCTGGATGGGAACGTCGAACTGCTGACGGGGGATCAGCTCCTTTAGCTTCTCGGTCATGCGCCGGCCGTAGGAATTGGCCGCATCCCGGTGAACGATGGAGCTGAAGGCGTCCACCGGCTCGTGCTGGAGTAAAATGTCCACCTTGGTGAGGTCGGCGGCGGCGTAGCCGTCGGGCTCGTAGTCGAGGCTGGCATAACCCTGGGTGCGGCTCTTGAGCTGGTCGAAGAAGTCCACCACCACTTCGGCCAGCGGCAGCCGGTAGGCCAGCTCCACCCGCTCGGGCGACAAGTACTCCAGCTTTTTCATCTCTCCCCGGCGGGCCTGGCACAGCTCCATGAGGGTGCCGGTGTGGTCGGCAGGAGCGATGATGGTGGCGGCCAGCATGGGCTCTTGAATGGCCCGGATCTCGGCAGTCGGGGGCATGGCCGAGGGGTTCTCCACCTCCAGCTCCTCACCGTTGTCCAGCTCCACCCGATAGGCCACTGAGGGGGCGGTGGCGATGAGGCTGAGGCCGAACTCCCGCTCGAGGCGCTCCCGCACGATCTCCATGTGCAAGAGGCCCAGGAAGCCGCAGCGGAAGCCGAAGCCCAGGGCTCCCGACGACTCCGGCTGGTAGTTGAAGCTGGAGTCGCTCACCCGCAACCGCTCAAGGGAGTCGCGAAGAGCGGCAAATTCATCGCCGTCGATGGGATACAGGCCGCAGAACACCATCGACTTGGGCTCCTGGTAGCCGGCCAGGGGCTTGGCTGAGCCGTCTCGGGCGGTGGTGACCGTCTCGCCCGAGCGGGCCTCGGCCACATTCTTCATGCCGGCGATGAGGTAGCCCACCTCGCCGGGACCCAGCTCGTCTATCGGTGTGGGCTGGGGTCGCCACACCCCGATCTCGTCGGCCTCCCGATCGGTGCGGGCCTGCATGAAGCGGATCTTGGCCCCGGAGCGAAGCCGGCCGTTCATCACCCGCACCGAGCTGACCACCCCCCGGTACTGGTCGAAGTGGGAATCGAAGATCAGGGCCTGGAGCGAGCCGTCGGGATCGCCCACCGGGGAAGGAGTGCGGGCCACCACCGCGTCAAGCAGATCCGCGACACCCTCGCCCGTCTTGGCGCTGATGTGCAGCACATCTTCGGCGGCAATGCCCAGCACCTGCTCGATCTCGGTGGCCCGGCGCTCGGGTTCGGCGGCGGGCAGGTCGATCTTGTTTAGGGCGGCCACCACCTCCAACTCGTTCTCAATGGCCAGATAGCAGTTGGCCAGCGTCTGGGCCTCAATTCCCTGGGCCGCGTCCACCAGCAGGATGACCGACTCGCAGGCAGCCAGGGAGCGGCTCACCTCGTAGCCGAAATCCACATGGCCGGGAGTGTCGATGAGGTTGATGACATAGCCGTCGTAGTCGAGGCGGACGCTTTGGAGCTTGATGGTGATGCCCCGCTCCCGCTCCAGGTCCATGGAGTCCAGATACTGGGCGCGCATCTCTCGCGGGTCCACCGCCCCGCACTGCTCCAGCATGCGGTCGGCCAGTGTGGACTTGCCGTGGTCGATATGAGCGATGATCGACGTGTTGCGGATATGGGAGAGATCCATGGGAACCGAGTAACGCTACCGCTCTTTTTCCCCGTCTTCCCATGTGGTTACCGGAGTTGGGGGCCAGTAGAGTGGCCGTTCTGTGGCAAACATCAAGAGCCAGATAAAGCGCAACCGCCAGAACGAGAAGCGCCGCCAGCGCAACCGCGCCGTGCGCTCGGAGATCATCACCCGCACCCGCAACGCGGAAGCCGCCGCGCAGTACGGGGATGGTGAGGAGACTGCCGATGCCACCCGCTTGGCCATCAAGCGCATCGACAAGGCCGCCAGCAAGGGCGTGCTGCACCCCAACACCGCCGCCAGGAAGAAGTCGCGGCTGATGCAACGCCTGACCCGCCTCCAAGCCGAGTAGTCCTCGACTAGCGATTGAGCTGGGCCAGGCGGGCCACCAGTACCTCCAGCACCGCCTCTGGGGGCACCGCTGTGGCACCCCTGAGATCTAGGTCGGCTTGGGCCAGCAGCTCGATCGATCGGGCAATCCGCTTCGACCCCAGCTTCCGGGACTGGCGCAGCGCCTTGCGGGCCGGGAAGGTAGAGCCCTTGAGGCCCAGCAATTCGGCCGCTTGTTTCTCATCGGCTGCGTCGGCGCCGTCGAGACGCAGCAGCCGATTGTGGTGGCTGTAGAGGGTGGACAGCACCTGCATCTCGTTGCGGCCTCCGGCATGGAGCATGCGGCGCAGCTTTTCCAGGGCGTCGGTGATGTTGCCCGACTCCATGGCATCGATCAGCTCCCAGGGGGGCACCGATCCGGCCTCCCAAATGAACGGCGCCACATCATCGGCGTCCAGCGCCTGATCCGGGCCGTAGGCCGACGCCAGCGTGGTGAGCACCGCGGGCAGCCGGCTCATGTCTTCCCCCAGATGGTCGGCCAGAAGCCGCTTGGCCCCGGCCCGCAGCCGGAGCCCCGCGGCGGCGATCTGCGTGTCCATCCACTTGGCCGCCCCGTCGCGGCCTCGAGGAACCCCCGCACCGACGACCTCGCCGCCAGCTGCAGCCACCGCTTCCGAGAGGCGCTTGGGCACCGCGCCCAGCCTTTGCAGCGCTGGCCCCTTCTCCCACACCAACACTAGATCAGTGGTCTCCAGCGGGTTCTCGAGATAGCTGAGCAAGGGACCAAGGGAATCCACGGTAGAGAACCGGCCCATCTCGCGGCCCACAACCACTCGCCGGCCGGTGAGGAACGGCGGGGTTTGGGCGGCGTCCACCAGCGGGGCGATGCGGTAGTCGTCGTCTTCCAGGTAGGCGTCCTCGATCAGCTCGGCCACCATCAGCGACCGATCGCCGTCGCCCACCAACTGGGCCACCCGGTCGCGCACCGCATTGGACAACAGCACGTCGTCGTCGCCGTGAAGCAGAACCACCGTGGCGCTCATTGCCAATCCTCTGGTTGCTTGAACAGGGCGCTCATTGCCAATTCTCTGGGTGCCTGAACAGGGCGCTCATTGCGGGTCCCTCTGATGTTGGAGGACCGCGGTCATGAAGTCGGCCACCCGGCGGGTCCCGGCCACGTCATGGGCCCGCAGAATTCGACAGCCCAGCCCGACGCCGAGGGCGTGGGCGGCCAGACTGGCTTCACGCCGGTCCCCTACCTCGGTACCGGTCAGCGCCCCCAGGAAACCCTTGTTGGACACCGACAGAAACACCGGATAGCCCAACCTGACCAGCTCGTCGGCTCGGCGAAGCAGTTCCGCTGACATCGCGGGGGTCTTGCCCAGGTCGTGTCCGGCGTCGAGCATGACCCTCTGCGGGGGAATGCCCGCATCAACAGCCCACTGGGCCCGCTCGGCCAAGAACCGGCTCACCTCGCCCATCAAGTCGTCGTACACCGGCTCGGGATCGGCCACCCTGGGCGCCAGTCGCACATGGCAGGCCACCACCGATGCCCCCGCTTCTGCGGCCTCGTGGAGAAAGTCGGGGTCGGCGAATCCGCTGATGTCATTGCCCACCACCGCCCCGGCTGCATAGCTCTCCCGGGCCACCGACGCCCGCCAGGTGTCAACCGAAAGGGGCAGGTCGAAACGTATCTTCAGCGCCTCTATGGCCGGCACCACCCGGTCCATCTCCTCGGCCTCAGTCACCTCCGGTCCAGGACCGGCCTTTACCCCGCCCACATCCAACAAATCGGCCCCCTCGCCCACCAGCTTCTCAGCCTTGGCCAAAAAGTCGTCGAAATCCCAATACTGCCCGGCGTCATAGAACGAATCGGGCGTGCGGTTCAAAATCCCCATCACCAGAGCCCGCGTGGTCAGGTCATAGCGATGCGGCCCGAGCTCCACAATCACGACGGCGACGCTACACCGCCTGCCGGGGTGACCGTGACTGCCAGGCGGGGGTCGTGGGAGGTCACATCCACGACAAGATCCCCAACCAGCACTCTTTGGCCGGTTTGCACGGTCTTGGCACCGCCCACGCGGTGGCCGGGCGGGGCGATGACTGTTCCTACCCACATCCGCTCTTGTAGCGACCGGACTTGGTCGCGTTGGGCGCGGGTGCCTCGGTCGGCCACGGCCAGGTCGATGGCCCCGACTCCGGCCCGGCGCAGATCCTCGAGCAGCCTCTCGGTTGAGCGGTTGGAGCCCAGCGCGATCACCACGATTCGGTCTTCCCGCCATACCTCGACCCCGGAGTCGAGCACGGTGTGAAAAGGCGGATCGGAGACCCGCAGGGCCACCGCCGGCACCAGCAGTGCCACCGCCAGCGAGGCCGCGACCGCGGCCCGCAGCGGGCGTCGTCGAGCCAGCCACCAGGCCACTGCACAGGTGATCACGGCAACCAGATGGAGTGCCCGCAGCTCGCCCAGTCGGGCCGACGCCGCCCAGCCGGCCACCGCCTCAATCCAGCCGATGCCCAGATTGGTGGGCCAATGGATGGCCTGGGCCAGCGGCCCGCCCACAAGCCCGGCGACAACACCGGCCGACAGGCTCCACATCATGATCGGCCCGGCCACTGGAGCGGCCAGCAGGTTGGCCGGTAGCGACGCAACCGGCACCCCGCCGAAGGTGGCGATCAACAGCGGCGACACGGCCAGCTGGGCCGAGACGGTCACGGCCAGCGCCTCGGCCAGCAACCGAGGACCGGGCAGGCGCTCGGCCAGACGGGGTGCCCACAGAATGATGCCCGCCGAGGCGGCCACCGACAGCCGAAAAGCCACCGAGTGCACGAGCAGCGGATCGACCAGCACCAGCAGGGCCACGGCCAGGGCCAGTACCCGGCGGCTGGACGCGTCTCGCCCTAGCAGGGTGGCTGTGGCGGCGATGGCCGCCATAACGGTGGCCCGCAGTACCGAGGGCTCGAACCGGGTGACCAGGGCGAAGAAGGCGATCACCCCGAGTGTGAGCACCCAGCGCCCCCGGTAGTCGAAGCGCTCGATCAGGGGCCGGGCCAAGATGAGGACGAAGGCCACGTTCTGGCCCGACACGGCCAGCAGGTGGGTGAGGCCCGCGGCTCGGAAGTCGTCGGACACCACCGGCGACTGATAGCGGTCGTCGCCGTACGACAGCCCAGTGAAGAGGGCATGGCGATCGCCGTCGAGCGACTCGGCACCGGAGGCAATGGTGCGGCGCAGCCAGTTGGCCAGCCGATAGGGCGGCGACCCTTCACGATGGCCAATGATGCGGTCGATGCTCAGCCGGTTGGCGATATGGCGGGCTGCTTGGTAGTGAGGCAGCGGTTGAATCGGGCGCACGCTGCCGGTGATGAGGATGCGATCCCCAGCCAGGCGCTCGCCCAGGTCGCGGGCAGCTCGGCCGTAGGCCCACGCCTCGTAGCGCCGTCCTTGCGCCCGCACGCTCACTCGCATCCCTTCGCCGACCGGAACCGGATCGGCCACCAGGGTTGCTTCGCCTTCAAACGCTCCAGCCTCAACCGGGTCGAGTCCCGCCCAGGCCCGGGCTCCCAGCGAAGAGCTGAGCAGCATGATGGTGGCCACCAGCAGCCACGGCTTGCGGACGGCAAGGGCCGCAACCGCCAATGCGACCGCGAGAAACAGCGGAACCGCCGCCGACCACCAGGCGCCGACCATGGCGGCCACTGCAAGGGCCACTACCTGGCGGTCGCTCATCGCCGGGCGGGGCTCAAATGCTCACCGTGGAACCGCAGCACAGCTCTCACACGGCGACAAGATCGCGGATCTGCTCCAGCTTGCTGGGACCGATGCCCGATACCGCCAGCAGCCCGTCAACCGAGGCAAATCCGCCGACGCGCTGACGGAGCTCGATAATGGCCGCGGCGATGGCCGGACCCACGCCGGGCAAAGATTCAAGCTGCTCGGCGGTGGCAGAGTTGAGATTCAGGGGTCCGGAACGGGCGGCTGCCCCTTTGCCTTCCGGCCCAATTCCATTGAGAGGGGTGGGAATCTCGGTTTGGCCGATGCGGGGGAAATACACCCACTGGCCGTCGAACAGCGTTTCGGCCAGGTTCACCCGGTCGTAGTCGGCATCAGGGGTAAGCCCGCCGGCCGCTTCGACCAAGTCGAGCACGCGGGCTTCGCCCCGAAACAGGTACACCCCTGGGGCCTGGACCGCACCGGCTGCGTGGACCAGGATCGGCGTCGGCTCGGCCGTAAGGGTTGGCCTAGCAGGCAGAGGCGTGGCCATGGGGATGATCGCCTCTGGCCGGGGGGTGCCATTGGCACCGAGCATCAAGTAGGCCGCCACTGCGACAACGATCACGAGTCCGGCCCCTGCCATCAGCAGCCGAGGGCCGGTGATCAGGTGGCGGTAGTCATCCCACATCTCCCGGACCCGCTCCGCAGGGGTGAGCCGGGGCGGGGGCAACGACGAATCTTCCATGGCCGTTTCCGGGCGCGATGCGCCGTGGCGGAGGCGGGGGAAGCAGCGTCAGGGTATCAGCCCAGAATCAGAATCAACAGAGGCCAATGCCTGCCGAAACCGACAGAGGGCGGCCTAGTAGAGCTGGGTGGTCAGACGTCTTCGGTATACCGAGGTGCGAGGGTCGTCCGAACCCATGATCTCCAACAGGTCGACGAATTCCTGACGGGCAGCCGGGTCGGTTTTCACCTGGCCCAGCAGATCGTCCAGCCGGGCCTCGATGTCGCCGTTGCCGGCCCCGCCGCCGGTGCGAGCCAGAGCGGCAACCCGGCGGACTTCGGCGGTCTCGGGAATCCGCTCCAGCAGCTCCAGCGCCTCTTCGCCTCGGCCATCGGCCACTAGCAAGTCAGCCAGGCCCACCACGGCACCCTCATGGTCGGCGTCAAGCTCCAATGCCCGCCGCAAAGAAGCCTCGTCGCCTGCGGCCACCAACGCCTCCAGCTCGGTCTCCAATTGGGTGGGGAGCAGCCGCTGCACGAACTCAGCCACCGCGGCCTCGCCCTGGGCACCAATGAAGCCGTCCACCACTTTTCCGTCTCGCATGGCGTATACAGCGGGAATACTCTGCACCTGGAAGGCCTGAGCCGTCTGGGGGTTGTCGTCCACGTTGACTTTGGCCAGCTCCACTGCCCCGTTGGTTGCCGCCACCGACTGCTCGAGGATCGGCCCCAGTGTCTTGCACGGCCCGCACCAGGGCGCCCACAAATCCACTACCACCGCCACGGTGTGGGATCGCTCCACTACTTCAGCCGCAAACGTTGCGTCGCTTACATCGGCCATTGGCTACCTCTCATTGACCCGAATTGAACGCTACCCTCACCAATTGCATGGACCACATCCGAGGCATCCAGTACGACGCGGTCAGTGCGTGGTTCGAGGCCAATGTTCCCGGCGTCGCCTTGCCACTGAAATTTGAATTGATCGCCGGAGGACACTCCAATCTCACCTTCAAGGTCACCGGGGCCAATGGCCAGTGCTACGTGCTGCGCCGGCCCCCGCTGTATCAGGTGCTGGCCACGGCCCACGACATGGGCCGAGAGCACAAGATCATCGCCGCGCTGGCCGACACCGACGTGCCGGTACCCCGCACGTTCGGGCTGTGCGAGGACGAATCAGTCAACGAGCGCCCGTTCTACGTCATGGACTTCGTGGATGGGAAGGTGGTGCGCAACCGCAAGCATGCTGTTGCGCTGGCCCCAGAGCGGCGCCAGGCCGCCTCCCAGTCGATTGCCGAGACGCTGGCCCACATCCACGCGGTGGCCGTGGATGAGGTGGGGCTGGGCGATCTGGGCCGAAGGGAGGACTACATCGCCCGCCAGCTCCGGCGCTGGCTCCGCCAGTTTGAGGAGTCCAAGACCCAGGACCGACCCCAGATCCATGAGGTTCACGACCACCTAGTTGCCCGCATCCCCGACCAGGGAGAAGCCGGCATCGTCCACGGGGACTACCGCCTGGACAACTGCATCCTGGGCGAGCAAGGCCAGGTGGTAGCGGTGCTCGACTGGGAGCTGTGCACCCTGGGCGACCGCAACGCCGACGTGGCCCAGCTTCTGGTGTATTGGGCCGAGCCCGATGACTTGGAGGTTGCACTGGACGATCCCCCTACCGGTGAATCCGGATTCGCCAGCCGGGCCGAGATGTTCGACCTATACCTGGAGGCATCGGGGCGCGATATCGACAGCTTCGATTTCTATATGGCCTTTGGCTACTGGAAACTGGCCTGCATCCTGGAGGGCGTGTACAGCCGTTATGTGGGAGGGGCAATGGGCGACAAGGCGCCGCCGCAGGGGGCCAACAGCTTTGTGGCCCGGGTGGACGCCCTGGTCGACATGGCCACGTCAGCCGCGGAGCAGGTGGCATGAGCAGCGAGTTGGTCACCGTCCAGCAACTGCCCGACCTGGTAGACCCGGTGCTGGTGATCGCTCTCGACGGATGGGTGGACGCCGGCTACGGCATGCGCAACGCCGCCGAGATCATGATCAACACAGACGACGCGGTGCTGGTGGCCAGCTTCGATGCCGACCTGTTGATAGACCACCGGGCCCGCCGTCCCACCATGACCGTGCGGGACGGCCGGGTCGACGACATCTCGTGGCCGGAGATAAGGCTTGAGGTGCTGAGCGACCTCGACGAGCGCAAGTTCTTGATGCTCCACGGCTCCGAGCCCGACTTCCGCTGGCAGGCGTTCTGCACCGCGGTCGACGAACTGGTGCAGCAGTTGGGGGTGGCCCGTGTGGTGTCTTTGGGGGCGTACCCCGCCGCGGTGCCCCATACCCGACCGGTGCGCCTGTCGGCCACCGGCACCACCCAAGATCTGATCGGGCGGTTCGGCTCTCCCCAGGGAACCCTTGAGGTTCCCGCCGGCATCAGCGCAGCTTTGGCCAAGCGATTCGAGGCCGCTGGACTGGAAACGGTGTCGGTGTGGGCCCAGGTACCCCACTATGCAGCCGGTTCGCCATTCCCGGCCGGCACTGCGGCACTCATCCAGGGTCTGCACGCCGTCACCGAGTTGCGGTTCGATTCGGCACCGCTGATCGCCGAGGGGCTGGAGGTGTCCCGTCGGCTCGACACCATGATCGCCCAGAACGCCAGCCATAAGCGCCTGCTAGGGCAACTGGAAGGCGCCTACGACACCGCCATGGGAGAACCCGGCAACGAAATCCCCACCGGGGACGAGTTGGCCGAAGAGCTGGAGCGCTTCTTGCGCGACCAGGACGAGTCCAAATGACCCAAACCACCACCCGAGAGGACAGAGCATGAAGCTAGACGGCGGCCTCGTTACCAGAGCGGCCAGAAAGGGATCGGTGGGGCCACTTGGAGATGCCGCCGACAACGCCCGCAGCTTGGAGTCCGCCGGCTACGACGGTGTCTGGTCGGCCGAGCTCGACCACGACCCGTTTCTGCCGCTGGTGCTGGCCGCCGAGCACACCAGCCGCATACAGCTCGGAACCTCGATTGCGGTGGCATTCGCCCGCAACCCCATGGTCTTGGCCAACTTGGGGTGGGACCTCCAGGCGTATTCCGGCGGGCGCTTCATTCTCGGCCTGGGCTCGCAGATCAAGCCCCACATCACCAAGCGATTTTCCATGCCCTGGTCTCACCCCGCCGCCCGCATGAAAGAGATGATCGATGCCATCAAGGCCATATGGGAAAGCTGGGAGACCGGAGAGCGACTGTCGTTCCGAGGCGAGTTCTACCAGCACACCCTCATGACCCCGATGTTCAGCCCCGGCTCCAACCCCTTCGGCCCACCCCCCATCCATTTGGCCGCAGTGGGCGATCTCATGACCGAAGCGGCTGGCGAGTCGGCCGACGGCTGGATCAGCCACGGGTTCACCACGCCCAGCTATGTGCGGGAGGTGTCGCTGCCCGCCCTCGAGAGGGGGGCCGCCAGAGCAGGCCGCGATCCCATAGATATAGAAGTGTCGATGCCGGTTTTCATTGTCACCGGCGAATCCGAAGAGGAGATGGCGTCGGCCGCCCAAGCGGCCCGCCAGCAACTGGCCTTCTATGGCTCGACGCCCGCTTATCGCCCGGTACTCGAGCACCACGGCTGGGGAGATGCCCAAGACGAGCTGAACCGCATGTCCAAGCAGGGCCAGTGGGTTGAGATGGCCGACGTGATCGACGACACCATGCTGGGAACGTTCGGCGTTGTGGCCGAGCCCCAGAACCTGGCCCGCGGCGTGGCCGCCAGCTACGGCGGGCTGATCGACCGCATGTCATTCGGCCAGGGTCTGCGTCCCGACGGACCCTGGGCCGAAGTCCGCGAGACGCTTCGAGCCATTCCGGGACGGTCGCCCGAATAGGGTTGCCGCGGTGGACTCAAGCGAGCCGTCGGACTATCACGAGGGGCTGGCCCAGACCGAAGAGGCCGCCATCAACCCCCACAGGGAGTGGGACCGGGGCCGCGCTGAGCCTCCGGAAGTGCGCGACGACGGCTTCGGAGGGCGCATCTTGAACCTGTACCGCCGCGACCACACCGAGGCGGTGCTGCGCAACAGCGCGGCGTTCTCCACCCGGGTGGTAGCCGAGTCGATGACCCCGTTCATGGGGCCTCTCCTGCTGGGCATGGACGGCGACGAGCACACCGCCTATCGGGGGCTGGTGTCAAGGGCGTTCCGGTCATCGGCGCAGGCCCGCTGGGAGACCGAACTGGTGGGGCCCATCGTGAACGAGCTGGTTGACGGCGTCGCTCCTCGGGGGCGGGCCGATCTGGTGGCCGAGTTGACTCAGCGGTTCCCCACTCGGGTGATCGCCGGGATCATGGGCGTGCCGTTGAATGACGCCGATCAGTTCCGGCTGTGGTCCGAACAGGTGAGCGCCGGACCTCTCTATCCGGAGGCCGGGCACGCCGCTTCTCAAGCCATGCGCGACTACCTCCGCCCCGTCGTGGAAAACCGCAAGGCCAATCCCCAAAACGACCTGATCAGCGACATCATCCACGCCGAGGTCGACGGCCAGCGCCTCGACGACGAGCACATCTACGGCTTCTTGCTGCTGCTGATGCCCGCTGGAGCCGAGACCACCTCCCGGGAGCTGGGCATCGCTTTGACGGCATTGCTGACCCACGAGGGTTGGATCGACAGGCTCAAAGCCGATTGGTCGCTGCTCGACCAGGTGATCGAGGAGACCCTGCGGTGGGAGAGTTCAGCCCCATTGGCCACCCGGGAAGCGACGGCAGACACCGAGGTAGGCGGCTGCCCCATCCCGGCCGGCACCCGACTCATGATGACCATGACGTCGGCCAACCGGGACGAACAGGTGTACTCCGATGGCAACCGCTGGAATCCCGACCGGGAGCAGCCCGTGCCCCACATGGCGTTCGGCTGGGGCCGGCACCTGTGCTTGGGCATGCATCTGGCCCGCCTCGAACTACGGGTTGCCCTGCGAACCATCCTCGAGCGGCTCGCGGGCCTGCGCCTCGACCCCGACGCCGACCCTCCCCTCATCCGCGGGGTGGCCTTCCGCGGCCCAGAACAGCTTCACGTGGTGTGGGACGTCTAGCGGAGAGCTAGACCACTACGTTGACCAGCTTGGGCGGGCGGGCGATGACCCGTCGGGGCTCGCCGCCGTCGAGGTAGGCCTGCACCCTCTCTGACGCAAGGGCCAGCGCCTCGGCGTCGGCGTCGGCGATGTCGGCCGCCACCTCAATGCGGTCGCGCACCTTGCCGTTCACTTGCACAACCATGGTGACCGTCTCCAGCACCAGCTTGGCTTCATCGGCTGTCGGCCACTGCACGGTGTGGATATTCCCCCCCCGGCGCATCTCCCAAAGCTCGGCGCAGATGTGGGGCACCATGGGCGCCATCACCAGCAGCAATGAGTCGATGGCGAATGCCAGCGTGTCGTGGTGGGGACCGTCGTCGGACTGCACGTAGCGGTAGAGCTCGTTGGTGAACTCCATGCAGCCGGCCACCGCGGTGTTGTACGACCAGCGGTCGAACTCCGAGGTGATGCGATCGATGAGCCGGTGGGTGGCGGCGTCGATGGCGGCGTCGGCTGGTGTGGCCGCACCGGTGCGGGCCGGATTGGCCCGCTCGGCGGTGCCGGCGGCCAGCCGCCACACCCGGCCCAAGAATCGGGCGCAGCCTTCAAGGCCGAAGTCCTCCCAGTCCACATCTTCAGCGGGGGGCTTGACCTGCAAGATGGCCAGGCGCAGAGCGTCGGCCCCGTGGGCATCGATGATGTCCTCGGGCGCAACCAGGTTACCCCTCGATTTGGACATCTTGCCCCCGCCCATGCGCACCATGCCCTGGGTGAACAGCCGCTGGAAGGGCTCGCGCAGCCCCGCGGGGGCCACCCCCAGATCAGACAGCGCCCGGGTGAAGAACCGGGCGTACATCAGGTGCAAGATGGCGTGCTCCACCCCGCCGATGTACTGGTCAACCGGCAGCCACCGCTCCAGCGCCTCGGTGTTGAACGGCAGCTCGGAGTTGTGGGGGTCGGCGAAGCGCAGGAAGTACCACGAGGAATCGACGAAGGTGTCCATGGTGTCGGTCTCCCGCCGGGCCGAACCGCCGCAGGCAGGACACTCGGTGTGCAAGAAGCCGGGATGGTCCACCAGCGGGGACCGCCCGGTGGGCATGAACGCCACATCGTCGGGCAGGCCCACCGGCAGGTCGTCGTAGGGCACCGGCACCGTCCCGCACGACTCGCAGTACACCACGGGGATAGGACATCCCCAATAGCGCTGGCGAGACAGGAGCCAGTCGCGCAGGCGATAGTTAACCCTGCGCTCGCCGATGCCCTCGCGTTCCAGCCAGTCGATGGAAGCGGCCTTGGCCTCGTCCATCCACAGGCCGTTCAGCCATTCGCTGTTGATGGACGGCCCGTCGCCGGTGTAGGCCTCTCCGCCGAAGTCCTGGGGGGGCTCAACGGTGCGGATGATGGGCAGGCCATACGCCAAGGCGAAGTCCCAGTCGCGCTGGTCCTCGCCGGGCACCGCCATGATCGCCCCCGTGCCGTAGGTGGTGAGCACGTAATCGGCCAAAAAGAGCGGAATCGGCTGGCCGGAGAACGGGTTGACCACCCGGGTGCCGGTGTCCACCCCCCGCTTGTCGGCCGGGCCGCCCACCGACAGCCGCTCGAACTCACTGCGCTCGGACACCTCGGCGATGAACGCCTCCACCTCGGCTTGGCGATACTCGGTCACCAGTTCCGCCACCCGGGGATGCTCGGGAGACATGACGGCAAAGGTCATACCGAAGCTGGTGTCGGGCCGGGTGGTAAACACCGAGATGCCCTCGACGTCGTCGCGGGGATTGCCGGCCTCATCGGCGATGGGGAGGGTGAACTCGGCCCCCTCGGAGCGGCCGATCCAGTTGCGCTGCATGACCTTCACCCGGTTGGGCCAGTCCAAGCCGTCTAGCCCGTCGAGCAGTTCCTCGGCGTAGGCAGTGATGCGGTAGAACCACTGCTCCAGCTCGCGCTGTTGGGCCATGTCGCCGGAGCGCTCGCAGGTGCCGTCGGCCAGCACCTGCTCGTTGGCCAGCACCGTCTGGCAGCCGGGGCACCAATTCACCGGAGCGGTGGCCCGGTACACCAGGCCGGCCTCGTAGAACTTCAAGAAGATCCACTGGGTGAAGCGGATGTAGTCGGGGTCGTGGCTGCTCAGCGTGCGGCGCCAGTCGTACACCGCGCCGATGCGGCGCAGCGACGACGACAGCCGCTCGATGTTGGCGTCGGTGTGGTCCCGGGGGTGCGTGCCGGTCTTGATGGCGGCGTTCTCTGCCGGCAACCCGAAGCTGTCGAAGCCGATGGGCGACAGCACGCCGTCGCCCTGCATGGTGCGGTAACGCACCAGCAGATCGCCGAAGGTGTAGTTGCGGACATGGCCGATATGGGCCGAACCGCTGGGGTACGGGTACATCGACAGCACGTAGTAGGGCGGCCGGGAATCGTCGTTGTCGATGTCGTAGGTGGCGTCGTCGATCCAGCGCTGCTGCCATTTGGGCTCGATTGCCGCTGGGTCGTAGCCGTCCATGGCCGCTCAATCTACCGAGCCTCGTGGCAGGGCCAATAACCGTTATCCCATGTGGGCCGGCACTTCGACGGCTGTTAGAGTCTTCTGCTCGCGGGGCTGTAGCTCAGTTGGCTAGAGCGCTTGCATGGCATGCAAGAGGTCGTGGGTTCGAGTCCCATCAGCTCCACCGCCCTCCCAGGTACCAGGGGTCAGCTTGCTGCTCGGTACATTATGACGTCGGAGGGAACCAGCCGCTCTTCCGTCGGGTCCACGGCCAGGGCCAACCCTTGCAGGGTGTAGGCCCCCAACAGCGCCGGACCATCGTCCTCGCCGAACACCACCAAGGTCACCTCGCTCTCACCCTCCACCGTCACCCACGCCCGGCCGTAGTTCATGAGTATCCGCCGTCCGTCGGCCAGACTGAGTCGCCGCGTGCCGATTGGAACCACGCCCAGGTCGCGCAACAGACGGCCGGGCAGCATGGTGTAGAAGGAACCGGTGTCCACTATCGTCTCGACCTCCATGGACTCCCCGCCGTCCACAACCGAGATCTGGATTGGCACAGTGATGATTCCCATACCGAAATGCTAACCCACCCCATTCTAGGCTGTCAATCAATGAAATTGTATGAGTTAGCTTGTAACATCACCGAGCTGGACCTCGACTGAGTGGACGAGGTCGGCGCTGGAGCGGGCAGTCCAGATGGTGTAGGGGCCGGGGTCGACGTACCAGCCGGCGTCGGATCGCTTGTCGGATTCACCGGCGGGAACCGGGCTGCCGATGTCTAGTCCTTGTGGGGACTGGTCGCCGGGGTCGTAGTAGGCGAAGGCCCGGCGGTTGAGCACGATGCGGGCGGTGGTTGACTCGCCGGGGGCCAGGTGGACCTTGGCGAATCCCTTGAGCTCCCGCACCGGGCGGTGCAGCATCGATGGGGGCGGTGCCACGTACACCTGCACCACATCGCTGCCCGGCCGATCACTGGTATTGGCCACGTCGACCTCTACGACCACCGGATCGGCCATATCGATGTCACCTCCGCCTGAAACTCGGGGCTCCGACCACTCGAATGTCGCGTACGACAATCCGTGGCCCAAGGGCACCGCCGGCTCGATGGCCCGGGCGTCGAACCAGCGGTGGCCGATGTAGAGGCCCTCGCCGTAGCGGACCACGCCGTTCTCGCCCGGATAGTTCAGGTAGGCCGGACTGTGCTCGTAGCGGGCCGGCACCGTCATGGTCATCCGCCCGCCGGGGTCGGCCTGGCCGAACAACACGTCGGCCACCGCGTAACCCATCTCCTGGCCGCCGAATCCGGCCACCAGCACCCCGGCCACCTGGTCGGCCCAGTCGAGGCTGCACGCCCCGCCGGTGTTCACCACCACCACGGTGTTGGGGTTGGCTGCGGCCACTCGGCGGATCAGCTCGGGCTGGCCGCCGGGCAGGTCAAAGGAGTCGCGGTCGCGCCCCTCGGTCTCCCAGTCGGCGTTGGTGCCCACCACAACCACCGCTGCCTCGGCAGCGGCCGCAACTTCGGCTGCCTCGGCGAGCAGATCCCGCTCCACCTGCGATTTCAGCCCCACCCGAACTCCGCACAACATGAAGCTGTCCCGGCTGGAGTACTCGATGACGATGGGCGTCTCGCGGCCCTCAGTTAGCTGCACAGGCGCGGAGATCAACTCCGAGCCCATCCCGAAGAAGTCGTCGCCCCGGTCATAGTCCCCCTCGGTGGCGTCCAGCACCACCTCTCCATCCAGCAGCACCCGACAGCGTCCGAGCTGCACCAGCCCAAGGGTGTGCTCGCCGGTACTTTCGGCCACCAGCACGCCCGATGCCCGCACCGAAAAAGCCTCGGGGCTCACCCCCGGCCCCGGCACGCCAAAGAACACCATCTCGGCCGACGCCGACTCTCCGGTGTGCGCCACTGGGCCCGCCCAGTCGTGGCCGTTGAAGTACTCCAACTGGAGCTTGCCCCGAAGCATCGGAGCAGCGAGCGCCACCAGCGAGCGCTCGATGTCGCAACCCTGGGCGTAGCTCACGTCGAGGTGGCTGTGCTCGTCGCTCAGCGCATCCAGGAGGCTCACGTTGCGATACCCCTGCACGGTGGCCGATCCCCCGCCCATGATCTGAGCCTTGCGGGCGTTCGGGCCGATCACCGCCAACGTTCCCGACATGGCCGGGTCCAGCGGCAGGACTCCGTTGTTGGCCACCAGCACCGTCCCCGCCGCGGCCGTCTCCCGCAGCAGCGCTCGATCCTCGGGACGGTCGAGCTCGTGCTCTTGGCCGGGCACACAGCCGTCGGATCCGTCCAACGCCCCGGTGCGCTCCAGCAGGCGCACCACGTCGCCGGCGATTCGATCGAGATGGCCCTCGTCCATCTCCCCCGCGGCCAGAGCCTCGCCAATTGGTCCGCGGTTGTACCACTGACCCGGCCCGGGCATCTCCAAGCTCAAGCCGGCTCGGGCCGACGCCGCAGTGGACCGGGCCGCAAACCAGTCGGAGACCACAAAACCATCGAATCCCCACTCGTGGCGCAACACCTGAGTGAGCAGCCATTCATTCTCGGAGCAGAAGGTGCCGTTTAGCCGGTTATAGGCGCTCATGATCCCCCAGGTGCCGCCTTCGAGCACCGCGTACTCGAAAGGCACCAGATACACCTCCCGCAGTGTGCGCTCGTCCACTTGAGAGTCGATGGTGTTGCGCTCGAACTCGGAGTCGTTGGCCACGAAGTGCTTGGGGGTGGTGGCCACGCCCCGGGACTGCACGCCCCGCACGAACGCGGCGGCCACAAGACCCGACAGGATCGGATCCTCGCTGTAGCACTCGAAATTGCGCCCGCCCAGCGGGTTGCGGTGCAGGTTGATCGTGGGGGCCAGCAGCACCCGGCAGCCCTTGGCCCGGGCCTCGTCGCCCAGAACCCCGCCCAGCCGCTCGACCAGCTCAGGATCCCACGTCGCCCCCAGCACCGCACCGGCGGGAATGCAGGCTGTGGCCGTGCCGGTGCCCAGCAGCCCGCCGCCCCGGGCGCCGTTGGGTCCGTCGGTGACGCCGATGGCAGGAATGCCCGCCTCCGGAAAGCTCTTGGTGGTCCAGATAGCCTCACCGGCCACCAGATCTGCCTTTTCCTCGGTGCTCAGTGCAGCCAACCGCGACACAATTGATTCCGACATGGCCTTAGCGTCTCACACCGGATTGCCCGGCCATCAGTCCTACTGGGCGCGACGGACGGCGGTGCCGGAGGGGAAGGTGGCCATGATCACCACTGCCGAGGCCGCAAACGTGACGATGACCCAGATCCAAGCCCGCTGGAATCCGATCAGCAGCTCACCAGCGGGCGCAGAGCTGAACAGCGCCACCACCACGGCAATGCCCAGGGCGAAGCACACTTGCTGGACGGTGCGGGTGGTGGCGTTGGCGATGGCGAAGCGAGACGGCGGGATGTCGCACATGGCCGCGCTGACGAACGTGGCGATGGACAGCCCCACGCCGGTGCCCAACGCAATGCTGGAGGGCAAGAACACTGCGAAATAGGCCGACGACTCCCCTGCCAACAACAGCAGCCACAGATACGACAGCCCGCACAGCGCCACCCCCGAAGTCAGCAGCCATCGATGCCCCCACCGATCGGCCATCCGCCCGATGGGAACGGAGAGCGCCGACGCCATGATCGGCCCCGGCGTGAGCCCGAGCCCGGCCTCGAGCACCGTGAGCCCCCATAGGTCTTGCAGCAACAACGAGCTCATCAAGAACCCGGGGACGAATCCCAGCGCGTAAAGCCCGAACGAGGCGGTCGCCGACGAGAACGACCGATAGCTGAACAGGCTCAGGTCGAGCAGCGGGTTGGGATGGGACCGCGACCGCCAGACCACAAAAGGCAGCAGCACCACGCCCACCACCGCGAAGACAACGATGCGATAATCGCCATAGCCCCACCCCTCGCCTTGGACGATGGCCACCATGACCAGCGCCAGCGCCAGGGTGCCCATCGGCACACCCACCACGTCGAGACGGCCCTCGGAACCTTCGTCGCGCGACTCCCGCACCAAGCGGGTGGAGGCCATGAATACCAGGGCAGCAATGGGCAAGTTGACGTAGAAGATCCACCGCCAGCCCAAGCCCTCGATCAACAGCGCACCGATGGACGGGCCGAATGCCGCCCCCAGCGCCCCCATCGCCCCCCACATGCCGATGGCCGCCGAGCGGCGGGACACCGGGAACTCCGGCAGCACCATGGCCAACGACGACGGCATGATGAGCGACCCGCCCATGGCCTGCACCACCCGGGCCGCGATAAGCACCTCCACTTCGGGCGCCACCCCGCTGAACAGCGACCCGACCGCAAAGATCGCCAACCCGAGATTGAACATCTTGCGCCGTCCCTGCCTGTCGGCCAGACGCCCGGACAGCAGCAAAAACGACCCCACCGTGATGGAGTAGCCACTCACAATCCACGACAGCGCGGCGTTGGACGCCCCCAGGGACTTCTGGATCGACGGGAAGGCCACGTTGACGATGGAGACGTCCACCACCACCATGAATGCCGCCGCGGTGGCCGCCCCCAAAGCCAGCCAGGAGCGGCGCTCTACCGGCTCAACCATTGGCGACCTCCATCGAAGCCACGCTAGTGGTCCGTCCATTAAGCGGGACGTTCCCGCTTCACTATGCTGGGTTCACCGCAAAACCAGGGAGACGAGATGGCGACGTACGACACGATCATTGCCGGTGGAATGGTGATCGACGGGACCCGGGCCCAGCGGATTCGGGCCGATGTGGGCATCAAGGACGGGAAGATCGCCAAGATCGGTCGGCTCAAGGCTTCTGATGCCGACGAGGTATTGGACGCCGACGGGATGATCGTGGCCCCCGGCCACATCGACCTCCACACTCATTACGACGCCCAGCTCTTCTGGGATCCGTACTGCACGCTGTCGGGCTGGCACGGGGTGACCTCAGTTGTCATCGGCAACTGCGGCTTTGGGTTCGCCCCGGTGGCCCCCGATGACCGGGTGCGGGCCATGTTGACCATGACCCGCACGGAGGCCATTCCGTTCGACGCCATGAACGCGGGCATGCCCTGGGACTGGGTCACCTACCCGGAGTTCTTGGATGCCGTGGACCGCACGCCTAAGGCGGTCAACATGCGGTCGTTCTTCCCGCTTAACCCGGCCCTCAACTGGGTGCTGGGCTACGAGCGGGCCAAAGCCGGCGAGATGCCCACCGATGAGGAGCACGCCCAGCTTCGGGCGCTGTTGCACGAGGCCATGGACGCCGGCGCTGGCGGCTGGTCGGTGCAGCGACTGCGGGACTCCAACGTGCAGCGCGACCACGACGGCAACCCCATGAACACCGACGTGATGCCCAACGAGACCCTGTTCCAGTTGGCCGAGGTTCTGGCCGAGCGCAACCACGGGTTCATCCAGGCCACCTTCGCCCCCGACCCTGCTGATGAGACCCGAACCGAACACCGGCGCACCTACGAGCGCCTGGCCGACATCAGCGGCCGGCCGGTGTTGTTCAACGTGATCACCCCCAACGCCCAGCGGCCCGAGCAGCACCTCAAGCAGATCGAATGGGTGGAGGACTGCCGCCTGCGGGGCCTGCCGATCTACGGCCAAGCTGTGACCACCGACGTGGGGCTGGCCTTCACCTTCGAGGAGTGGAACCTATGGGACGACATGGATGCCTGGCGGGAAGCCACGCTGGGCACCGTTGAGGAGCGCATGGCCAAGCTGGCCGACCCGGCCCGTCGCCCGGCCCTGCGGGACTCGGAATCGCTGGCGGTAACCTGCCCGATCGCCGACATCGTGCTACTGGAGACGACCAGCCCGCAGTATCAGCGCTACGCCGAAACCCGAGTGGGCGACATCGCCGCCGACCTGGGGGTGCATCCGGTGGACGCCATGCTCGACATCGCGGTGGCCGACAACCTGGCCGCCACCTTCTACGCTGCGGGCTCGTTCAACAACCCCGACCATCTGGTGGACCTGCTCAATTATCAGTGGGCACTTCCCGGCGTGTCCGACGGCGGGGCCCATACCCGCTTTTTGACCGCAGGACGGTGGCCCACCGAGCTGCTCATCAACGGGGTCCGCGACCGCGACATCATCTCGCTGGAGGACGCCCACTGGCGCATGGCCGGGCTTCCCGCCCAATGCGCCGGCTTCACCGACCGGGGAACGCTCGCGCCGGGCAAGGCCGCCGATGTGATCGTGTATGACCTCGACAGCTTGGCCATCGGACCGAGCGAAAAGGTCCACGACATGCCCGCAGGCGAGTGGCGCCGAGTGCAACGGGCCTCCGGCTACCACTACGTGCTGGTCAACGGCGAAGTCACCATCCAAGAAGACAAAGAAACCGGCACCTCCCCCGGCCGCCTACTGCGCGATCAGTAATTGACTAAAACTCGCTGAGAGTATATGAAACATCAGTTTGCTCGGTAGGGTTCAGACGCGCTGCGGGTCCCCGTCCGGCGTACGGGCCCAAATGCTGTGACCACCGCCGGATCGGGGACCCGTGGCCACTGTATCGGGCTGTACCTAAGAGGGCAACGGATTAGCGGCCAGGACCGGGCAGTCTTTCCAGAGGAGATCGAGGGCGTAGTAGGCGCGGGCTGAGGCGGTGAAGATGTGGACCACGAAGTCGCCGTAGTCCATCAGCACCCACTCGTAGTCGGAGAGGCCCTCGATGCAGATGGGCTTGGGACCCCCACTGAGATCTACCGCTTCTTCGATCCGCTCGGCCAGCGCCCGAACCGCCCGAATGTTGGCGCCGCTGGTGATCACGAAGTGGTCGGTAATGACCAGCACATCGCCAACATCAATGATGACCGTGTCTGAGCCTGGCCCTTCTTCCGCCGCGACCGCTGCGGCCTTTACCCAATCCACCACGACCGTTGTGTCAGTGGCGCTGACGCTCATGCGGCCATCATGTCTTTGCCCGCATTGCTCGTGGGGCGGATTTTGTGCTCATGCAGCGATCACTCTCCCACTTTATCCATCTCCCGCCATCAAATGGGAGAAATCTGCGCCGAACGTCACCGTGATGTCGATGGAAGATCCAGCCTGCTCCTCAGCGACCACCGAACCGGCACCCAAGGCGTTGCGAAAGGCCTCAGCGTGGGAGGCGAATCCCATGTCGTGATAGGCGATCTTGGTGGTCTCCCAACCAAACTCCGTGGCATTCCCAATGATCGCGATCTGGGCCCCGGCCCGGCTGAGCGAGCGAGCCGCGATTCTGATGAGGTCGGGGGCGCCGGTGCCGTTTAGCAAACGGACCCTGGGCGAGCTGCCGTTCAAGACCGATATCGGGAACGGGATAACCTCGCTTACCATCTCGCCAACCGCGGTCGCATCCAAGACGACCGCACCGCTCACATCGACGAGGCCGGACACCGCCTCCAGACGGACCCGTCCATTGGCCAAGGCCAGTCCGAAGCGGCCCACACCTCGGTCGGTCTCGCCAGGAATCACGTCGGGAGCTGACGAAAGAGCCACTTGGCCCAGCCAGGCCTCCCAGAACAACTCATGGCGGAACAAGGCCGCAACCGGCGACTCGCCTGGGTTGCGCCACCCCAGATAAGGGCCGACATCAGCCGCAGCCAGGGTAAGAGCTCCAGACTCAAAGCGAGGCTCTCCGGCGGGTGAGACCAGCGCGTCAGGGTTGTCGAGCGCGATGGGGGCCACAGCGGACACCAATGCGGCCCAGCCTCGGTCATCTGTCACTTGAGACTCGCCGACGGGAACGCCCAGCAGCTCAGTCACCGCATCGACCACCCCAGTGCTGCCCGACTCAGCCCAGCGCACGCTGAGCGGCCCAATGGGGGTTAGGGACTCAGGGGCGAGAAACAGGACTGCACCCTCAACTCCGGCATCAGTCAGCGCCAACAGAGTCACTCCATCGAGGCTTTCACCATCTCCGTGGATGAGCAGCAGCGTGGGTGTCGGCTCCACATATGCCTGGTAACCGGGAGCCGAGGGATCAACCGTCGCGCTCACGTCGGTGCCGTCGCTGCTGCCGGAAATGGCTGACCACCCCAGCCAGACCAATAGTGGCACTGCTGCGGCCATTCCTAGCAGCATCACCGGCCAGCCCCAGCGCCACCGGCCAAGACGGCCTCGCTTATCCATAGAGCCCCTTGTCGCGGCAGTAGGCCAGCGCGGTCGGAGGCACCAGTCCGTCGAGCGGCCGGCCGGCATCAGCCCACTCCCGAACCAGGGTGCTGGATAGGTCGAGCAGCGGACAGTCCACCACCCGGTGGGCCACCGACGGGCGCTGGCCGATCGCACCGGGCCGGTCCACCACCACCAGTTCGGCCATCTCGGCGATCTCCTCGTGCCGGTGCCAGGTGTTCAGGCTGCCAGCAGCATCGCTGCCCAAGATGAGGAAGAGCGAGCCATTGGGGTTGTCGACCCGAAATGCCTCCAGAGTGTCAACGGTGTAGGTAAGGCCTCCCCGGTCGATCTCCACTGATGAGGCCGCTATCCCCTCGATTCCTTCTACTGCCGCCTCCACCATGGCCAGTCGATCCCGAGCCGGGCTCAGCTGAGGCCGGTCCAGCTTCTGCCACGGCTGGTTGGCCACCACCAGCTCAACCCTGTCGAGCCCCAGCGCAGCCCGCACCCAAGTAGCAACCACGAGATGGCCGACGTGGACGGGGTCGAACGTGCCCCCGAAAATCCCGATGCAACTCACTGTCCGCAGTGTACGAAACGAAACTTCCGAATCTGTGCCAGCCCACTACTGCGGTGGATTGTGCCCGGAAACGGCGTGCGAAAGGTAGGCACGTCTACCTGGTCGGGCCGCTCACGGAAATTCATGCGACTTTGGCGCAATTCGCCGGTATTTTCGCGGCATACCAACAGGCTGCACCTGGGAACAAATGAGGGGGCGGAGTGGTTGCAGCCAATAGAGACAACAAGACAGGAACACATGGACGATTCAACAGGCCAGTATCTCAATGCCATCGGCTTGGTGCCGCTCCTCACCAAAGACGACGAACGAAAACTTGCCCAAACAATCGAGCGGGGCCGCGAGGCCCAGGCGCGCTTGGACGCTGGAGAGAGCAATCCCCGGCTGCGAGCCCAAGTCCGGGAAGCGGCCGCGGCCAAGGATCGCTTCATCCGGGCCAACCTACGGTTGGTGGTGAGCGTGGCCAAGAAGTACCCCCTGCCCACCGGCATGGAACTGCTGGATCTGGTTCAAGAGGGCAACCTGGGACTGGATCGAGCGGTGGAGAAGTTCGACTGGCGCAAAGGGTTCAAGTTCTCCACCTACGCCACCTTCTGGATCCGCCAGTCCATCGGCCGGGCGCTCGACCAGAAGGCCAACCTGATCCGGCTGCCGGGTGAGCGGGCGGCCAGCCTGCGGGCCGCGGTGCGCCAAGCCACCGGGGGCGGTGAAGAGCTGGACTCTGAGCACGCCCTGCTCCATCGGCTTACTTCGCTCACCTCCTTGAACGCCACCGTGGGCGACGACAACGGCAGCGAGCTGATGGACCTTCAGCCCGACACCGGCGCCGGCCCCGAAGACCTGGCACTGGCCGCCGATCAGACGGCCAAGCTGGCGGGGCTGCTGGAGGAGCTAGACGATCGGGCCCGCTTCGCGGTGGAAATGCGCTACGGGCTGATGGACGGCCAGAAGCACAGCTACCGGGAGATCGGCGAGGCCCTGGGCCTCACCTCTGAGGCTATTCGCCGGATCATCGGGCGGTCTCTGGACTCGGTTCGGGCTCGGGCCGAGCTGCTGGACATCGACGCCGCGTAGCGGTCCGCCAATAATCGGTTTGCCCAATACTCGGTGACAGACGACCATTTTGAAATGAGTACGGCCTCAGTCGAAGCGGACAGCACAGCCCGGACCGCCTGGAACCCTTCGACGTGGCGGGATCGGCCGGCATCCCAGCAACCGCTGTGGCCCGACCAGGCATCGCTTGAGCACGTGCGCAAGATCCTGGCCGACCTCCCCCCGCTGGTGTTCGCCGGGGAAGCCCGTCAGCTCCAGGACCAACTCGGCGAGGCCTGCGCCGGCCGAGCCTTCGTCCTCCAAGCCGGCGACTGCGCCGAGTCTTTCGACGGGGTGACCGCCGACAGCATCCGGGACAAGCTCAAGGTCATCCTGCAGATGGCCGTGGTACTGGCCTTCTCGGCCGGGGTGCCCACCGTGAAGATCGGCCGGATCGCCGGGCAGTTCGCCAAACCCCGATCCTCATCCACCGAGGTGGTAGACGACGTGGAATTGCCCTCCTTTCGGGGGCATATGGTCAACGACATCAGCTTTTCCGAGCACTCTCGCACTGCCGATGCCGAGCGCCTGGTGCGGGCCTACCACCAGTCGGCGTCCACCTTGAACCTGCTCCGGGCGTTCACCAAGGGGGGGTACGCCGATCTCCGCCAAGTCCACGTTTGGAATCAGGAGTTCATTGCCGCCAGCCCCGAAGGGCAGCGCTACGAGAAGGTGGCCGAGGGCATCGACTCCGCATTGCGGTTCATGGCCGCCTGCGGAATCTCCATCGATGCCCCTGAGCTCCACCAAGTGGACTTCTACACCAGTCACGAGGCGCTGGTGCTGGACTATGAAGAAGCCCTCACTCGACAGGACTCCATCACCGGCCAATGGTATGACTGCTCGGCGCACATGCTGTGGATCGGCGAGCGCACCCGCCAGCTGGATGGCGCCCATGTGGAGTTCATGCGGGGGATCAAGAACCCACTGGGCTGTAAGTTAGGACCCTCCGCATCGCCAGATGATGTCCTCGGGCTGTGCGAGACCCTGAATCCCGACCGCGTTCCCGGCCGGCTTACCTTGATTAGCCGCATGGGCGCCGACAAGGTGTCCGAAACCCTTCCTCCGCTGTTGGCTGCGGCACGCGACGCCAGACATCCGGTGCTGTGGGAGTGCGATCCCATGCACGGCAACACCTACACCACCGCTGGTGGGCGCAAGACTCGCCACTTAGAGGATGTGGTATCTGAGATCGACGGCTACTTCCGCGCCCACGGCGAGGCGGGGACTTGGCCAGGTGGCATTCACCTGGAGATCACCGGCGACGACGTGACCGAGTGTGTGGGCGGTGCCGAGGCCATTAGCGATGACGATTTGGAACGGCGCTACGAGACCATGTGCGACCCCCGCCTCAACGGTGCCCAGAGCCTAGAGCTCGCCTTCCGGCTGGCTGAGCGACTCAGCGACTGATCTCGCCTGCTGACTGGCCGGGCGGTACTGCGCCTGGCCTCGGGAATCACACCCATTTCGGATTATTCGGACCAAAACACTCGGAATTTGATTTCAGGCCGCTATCCTGATAAACAACTAATCGGATCAAAGTAGTCCGAATTAGTGGTTGCCTGAACCCCGCCACCTGCCCCTATTCCAAAGCCACACACGAAAAAGAGAGGCCGATGGTCACGGTCCAAATCGACAACACCGCGGTAATCGATCCCGCCCAGCAAGCCGACATCGACAAGTTCGAGCGGATGCTGGTCCGCTACAAGGCCGGGGAGATCCCCGAAGACGTGATGCGGGTTTTCCGCCTCAACAACGGCATCTACGGCCAGCGCCAAGGCGGCACCAACCAGATGGTGCGGGTCAAGATCCCCGCCGGCATCGCCCACCCCGACCACTTCGAGGCACTGGCCCACATCGCCCGCACCTACTCCCGGGGCTGGGGCCACATCACCACCCGCCAGAACATCCAATTCCACTACGTGCAGATCGACGACGTCCCCGACGTGATGCGAGTGCTGGCCTCGGTGGGGCTCACCACTCGGGAAGCCTGCGGCGACACTGTCCGCAACGTGCAGGGCTGCCACCTGGCCGGCGCCTGTCCCCACGAGGTGCTCGACATCACCGCATGGGCCCGGGCCACTGCTTTGCACTTTCTTCGCCACCCCTATGCCCAGCGCCTGCCCCGCAAGTTCAAGATCAACTTCTCAGGCTGCGCCACCGATTGCGGCCAGGCAATGTTCAACGACGTGGGCATCATTGCTGCCACCCGTGAGGTGGACGGCGGCGTCGAGGCCGGATTTCGGGTGTTCGTGGCCGGCGGATTGGGGGCGAACCCCCACCCGGCGCTGGCCCTGGAGGAGTTCACCTCACGAGAGGACCTGCTGCCCACCATCGAAGCCTGCCTGCGGGTGTTCGACCACGACGGCTACCGGGACAACAAGCTCCGGGCCCGCATGAAGTGGCTGGTGGAAAAGTTGGGGTTCGAGGAGCTCCAGCGCCGCATATTCCGAGAGCGCAAGTTCCTACTGGCCTCCTCGAGTTGGCCCGGCGGGATTCCCGATTTGGTGAAGGTCCACGGCGATGCCCCCGCTGGCCGCCACGCCGAGATCGAGGCCACTCCGGTGGGCCAGGGCGTTTCGGTGTCCATCGGAGGGCGGGCGCCGTACCAGCGCTGGGAGCAGGCCAACGTGGTGCGGGGCGCGGCCAAAGGCACCGTCTCGGCCTATGCCTGGGCCCGGCTGGGCGACATCACCGCCGACCAATTCGACGCCCTGGCTGCCATCCAACGGGAGCTGGGCGCGGAGTGCCGGGTGACCAATCGCCAGAACATCGTTTTTCGCGACTTGAGCGAAGGGCAGCTCTCCCGGCTGTTCGAAGCACTGTCGGCCATCGGCATGGCCGAGCCCGGTGCGGAGCTCCTGCGCGACGTGGTGGCCTGCCCCGGCGCCGACACCTGCAACCTGGCCGTGACCCAGTCTCGGGGGCTGGCCGACGCCATCGGCACCCGCTTGGACGAAGAGGGGCTGGCCGAGGTGGGCGGTCTGCGGATCAACATTTCGGGCTGCACCAACTCGTGCGGTCAGCACCACGCCTCCGACATCGGCTTCTTCGGTGCCGAGCGCCGGGCTCACGGCCGGTCGGCACCGGGTTACCAGATGCTGCTCGGCGGCCATGTGGGCGACTCCCAAATTCAGTTCGGCACCAAGGCTCTGCGCCTGCCCGCCCGAAACGCTCCCGAGGCAGTGGTGCGGGTGGTGCGCCAGTTCACCGCCGAGCGGGAGGCCGGCGAGGAGTTCCGCCATTGGCTGGAACGCCGAGGCGGATCCCGAGAAGTGGGCAAAGGCCTGTCCGACCTGGACGAGTTCCCCACCTTCGAAAACGGCCCTGAGTTCTACGTCGACTATGACGAGACCGGTCCTTACGAAGCGGTGATCGGCGACTCTGAATGCGCAACCTGAGGCTCTCGGCAACCTCCACCTCGATCGGCAACTTCCAATGCGCAACCTAACCATCCCGGCCTGCTCCGATACTGAGTTGGCCGCTCTCAACGAGGAGTTTGAGCACCTTCCTGCGGAGAAGGTCATCCAGTGGGGGGTAGACAACTTCTCTCCCCACCTGTCGCTGGCTGCATCGATGACCGATGCGGTGCTGATCGACCTGGCGGTGAAAGTGGACCCGGCCATCGAGGTGGTGTTCATCGACACCGGTTTCCACTTCCCCGAGACGCTGGAGACGGTGGAGCGGGTGCGCCGCCACTACGGCCTGAACCTGAAGCTGATGACCGTGGCCCGCCACGATCCCGAGCTGTGGAACTTGGATCCTGAGAACTGCTGCTCGGCGGTCAAAGCCGGCCAGCTCGACCGGGCATTGGCCGGCAAAGCGGCATGGATGAGCGGTCTGCGCCGAGTGGAGGCCGTAACCCGGGTATCGGCCCCCATCGTGGTGCGCGACTTGCGGGGCCTGGTGAAGCTGAACCCCATTGCAACTTGGACCGACGAGCAGGTGGCCGACTACATGGCCGAGCATCGGATCCCGTTCAACCCGCTGCTGGAGCGGGGCTACCCCTCCATCGGCTGCATGCCCTGCACCAAGCCGGTGGCACCCGGCAACGACCCCCGCTCCGGTCGTTGGGCTGACTCCGACAAGACTGAGTGCGGCCTGCACGACTAGTCCCGGCCAGGCTGTCGGGCGAGGTCATCTTCTAGCCCGTCACCGCGTAGGGTGGCCCCCATGTCTGTCTTGGAGATGTCGCCGGGTACTGGAGTGGTGGTCACCGGAGGGGGTTCGGGAATCGGTCGGGCCTGTGCCCGGGCGCTGGCCGAGGTGGGGCGACCGGTGTCGCTGTGGGACCTCAATTCCGAAGGGGCGGCGGAGGCGGCAACTTCCATAGGAGCCGACTGTGGAGTGAAGACTCACTCGTTGGGCTTGGACGTGACCGACCGCGCCGCGGTGGATAACGCGGTGGTCGCTGCCCGAGAGGCGCTGGGCACCATTGGCGGACTGGTCCATGCCGCGGGGATCGTCACCGCGATGGATATCGACCACCTCACCGAGGAGATCTGGGACTCGGTGCTGGGCGTGAACCTGCGAGCCGAGGTGTTCGTGGCCCAAGCCCTGCTGGGCGACCTGCGCAGCCATGAAGGATCGGCCATCGTGGGGATCGGCTCCATCATGTCGGTGGTGGGCAACGCGCTGATCCCGTCGTACACCGCCTCCAAGCACGGCGTGGTGGGCATAACCAAGTCGCTGGCCAACCACTTGGGCCCCGACGGAATCCGGGTGAACGCAGTGTGCCCCGGCTACATCGAGACGCCGATGACGGCCGCGATGATGGCCGACCCCCCGAGCAAGGCCGCCTGTGTGGAAAAGGCCCCGCTGGGCCGGGTGGGCGTGCCCGAAGACATCGCCAAAGCGGTCCGCTTCCTCATGTCGGATGAGGCCGGCTTCGTCACCGGCACGACCCTCATCGTCGACGGAGGCGTCACCAGCCACGACTGAGGCTGCGTTCCGATATGGAAAAAGCAATGCAGTCATCGGCTTCCGGGCCGACTGATATCCCTCTGTTGAAGGAGACCATCTCGGCCAACTTGGGCCGAACGGTGGCTGCTCACGGCGACCGGGACGCACTGGTCTCTGTCGAACAAGGGCTGCGCTTCACCTACCGGGAGCTCGCGGCGGCGGTCGATGGGGTGGCTACAGGATTGATGGCGCTGGATGTGCAAGTGGGCGACCGGGTGGGGATCTGGAGTCCGAATTGCGCGGAGTGGGTGCTGGTGCAGTACGCCACCGCTCGTATTGGCGCCATCTTGGTGACCATCAACCCGGCATATCGGTCGACCGAGTTGGAATACGTGGTCAATCAGTCGGGAATCAGCGTGCTGGTGGCCGCGGAGTCGTTTTCTCACAGCGACTACCGGAGCATGGTCGAGGAGGTGTGGGACCGGGTTCGGGCCCGTCGAGTCGTGTATCTCCAGACTTCAGATTGGGACGATCTTCTTGCCGAGGGCGCCGCAGTATCCGCCGATCAGCTGGAGGAACGCTCGGCGGGGCTGCGTCCTGATGATCCGATCAATATCCAGTACACCAGCGGGACCACGGGGTTCCCCAAGGGCGCCACGCTGAGCCACCGCAACATCTTGAACAATGGCTTCTTCGTGGGCGAGGCCTGTGGCTATTCCCCGGCCGACCGGGTGTGCATCCCTGTGCCCTTCTACCACTGCTTCGGCATGGTGCTGGGCAACCTGGCCTGCACCACTCATGGCGCGGCCATGGTGGTCCCCGCCGCTGGATTCGACGCCACAGCCACCCTGCGGGCCTGCGAACAGGAACGCTGTACCAGCCTCTATGGCGTGCCGACCATGTTCATCGCCGAGTTGGGCCAGCACGATCTCGACGATTACGACCTCTCGTCGCTGCGGACCGGGATCATGGCGGGCTCGCCGTGCCCTGTGGAGGTGATGAAGCAGGTGGTGGACCGGATGAACATGAACGAGGTGACCATCGCCTACGGCATGACCGAGACCTCGCCGGTTTCCACCCAGACCTCGGCCGACGATTCGCTCCACAAGCGGGTGACCACGGTGGGCCGGGTTCATCCCCACGTGGAGGTCCGCATTGTGGATCCTGAGACCGGCGGCACTGTGCCCCGAGGCCAGGCCGGTGAGTTCATGACCCGGGGCTACTCGGTGATGCTGGGGTACTGGGACGACGAGGCCCGTACCGCCGAGGCCATCGACGACCAGGGCTGGATGCATACCGGTGATCTCGCCACCATGGACGATGATGGGTACATCAACATTGTCGGGCGGATCAAGGACATGATCATCCGGGGCGGGGAGAACGTCTATCCCCGGGAGATCGAGGAATACCTCTACGGCCATCCCGATGTGGTGGAAGTGCAGGTTATCGGTGTTCCCGATACCAGATACGGCGAGGAGATTATGGCCTGGGTCCAGCTTCGAGACGGCGCCGCGCTGGACGCCGAAGACATCAAGGAGTTCTGCCGGGGCCAGATCGCCCACTACAAGATCCCCCGCTACGTGAAGTTCATCGGCGAGTTCCCTATGACCATCACCGGCAAGATCCAGAAATACCTCATGCGGGAAATGTCGATCCAAGAACTCGGTTTGGGCCAAGCCGCCGACAAGCGGCACGCTTGACGGGGCAGGCAAGCAAGGAAGCAAGACAATGGAGCACACCGGACATCTACCGCGACCCGACTGGGTGCGGCGTCTGAACCTGTTCGGAACGGCGGTGGGCGATCCGGCCCGTTTGGTCAGCCTGGACGCCGACGACATGCTGGCGGCGGCGGTTGAATCGGCGGGGCTGGCTCATTTCGGGGACGAGGCTGGCTGGGAGGCCGGCTACCGGGCGGTGTGCGATGCACTGAATGAGGATGCCCATCTGAATGTGGTGGGGCGGCTCAGCGCCCGAGGGGAGATCATTCGCAACCTGCAAAATCGGCTGCGAATGGTGGACTATTGGCGGGCCAATCCCGAAGCCCTTGCGGCCGAGGTCACCGCGCCGGTGTTCGTCTCCGGTCCACCTCGAACCGGGACCACCATCTTGTTGGAGCTGTTGGCGCTGGACCCCAACTTGCGGCCGGTGCGGGGACACGAGGCCCACTTCCCACTGGGCACGCTGCCGGGTGCCGGGGCCGATCCGCTGGCGTGCAGCGAGCCCGAACAGGAGTTTTGGGCCGACATCCAGCCCGAGTTCATGACCATGCATGAGCTGCGCAGCGACCTGCCGGTGGAGTGCGTCCACTTCTGCCAGCCGGAGTTCCGCAGCTGGCACTGGCCGATGATGCACGCCATCGGCGATCTATCCGTTCGAGGCGTGCCTCTTGACTTCGACGCCGCGTACCGGTGGCACCAGTCGTTTCTACGGACCTTGCAGCACATCGACGGCACACCGGCTCAGTTCCTTTTGAAGTCGCCAGCCCACATGGGGACGTTGCCAGACCTTTTTGCCGCCTACCCCGATGCCCGAGTCATCCTCACCCACCGCGATCCGGTCAAGTTCGTCGGCTCGGTAGCCAACCTCACTACCACCCTCCACTGGATGCGAAGCGATTCGGTAGTCCCCAGCGAAAACGGCCCGGTGATGCTGTTCATTTACCAGATGATGATGGACATGGTTATGGGCCAACGAGCCTCCGGCGAGGTTCCCGACAACCAGATCGCCGATCTCTTGTTCCGGGATCTGGTGAGCGAGCCGGTGACCGCAGTGCGGGCCGTGTACGACCGCCTGGGCTTGGAGTTCTCCGATGAGCTGGCCACCGCCATCCCCGCCTATCTGGCCGATAAGCCCAAGGACAAGTTCGGCAAGCACGTCTACGAACCCGCCGCTCTCGGCCTGGACGAATCCACCATCCGCGCCGGGTTCGCCGACTACATCTCTCACTACAACATCCCGCTCGAAGACTGAGTTGGGTGCGAGGGCATGAAACTGCTGGTCAGCTCGATCGTCCATGTGCAGATCGCCATTCCGGGGGGTGGCGAGGATGAGGCGAGAGCGTTCTATGGCGGGCTGCTGGGGCTGAAGGAGACTCCCAAGCCGGCGGATCTGGCCAAGCGGGGCGGGTGCTGGTTCGAGTTGCCCGAGGGGACTTGTGGGCAGTTGCACTTGGGAATCGACCCGGACTTTCGCCCCGCCCGAAAGGCGCATGTGGCCTTCTTGGCTGCGGATATTGCCGGATTGGCTGAGAGCGCCCGATCCCAAGGTCATGAGGTTGTGCAGGAACAGGCCGATGGGACCGAACGGGTTTATATCAGTGATCCGTTTGGAAACCGCTTAGAGTTCATGGGAAGGGAGGCGTGATGAGATTGCAGCTTGCGCTGAACGTGTCCGATCTGGAGAAGGCGGTGGAGTTCTACTCCCGCCTCTTCGGGGTGGAGCCGGCCCGGCGACGGCCAGGCTACGCCAACTTCGCCATCGACCAGCCGCCGCTGAAGCTGGTGCTGTTCGAGGCCGGCCACGATTGCAACGACGATGAAGGATGCTTCGACGGCGCCGGGGGCACCATCAACCACCTTGGAGTGGAGGTTGAAACCACCGACGAGGTGCTCGACGCCGAGCGCCGCCTAAGCGTTTCGGGGCTGGAAACCACCGGAGTGGACGACACCCAGTGCTGCTTCGCCGAGAAGACCGAAACCTGGGTCACCGACCCCGACGGCACCGCCTGGGAGTGGTACGTCCGCACCGGCGACAGCGAGGTCCTCGAGAACGTGGTGCTCGCAACCCGCAGCTAGGTACGGCCCCGCATGTAGGCCTTAGTGCTAGCTAACTTGCTGATATCTGCTTGATATCTGAATTAGCTCAGATATCCTGGTTCCATGCAGGTAATCGAGCGCACATTCTCCGAGTTCCTCCGGCAACCCAAAGAGGTAGTGGCAAATCTCGCCCAGCACGACGTGGTACTGCGCCGCCGCAACGCTCCTGATCTATACCTCAGCCTCGCTGCTAGCGACACCAGCCGGACCAAGACCATCGAGTGTCTGGCCCGCCTTCTCGGCAAGATCGCCGCGGACTCCCCCGAGGCCATGGACAACGCCATTGAGTCCGCCTTCCCCTGGGTCGAATTCCTCTCCACCGACGAGCGTCGCGACTTCGCGGATGAGCTGACTCGTACCATTCTGGCCTCAGCCAGCGTGCAGAGCTTCTCCCTCGTCGAACAGACTCTGCTGGAGTGGCAGAACACCGCTGAGATTCTCAGCGACCCCGAGCTCACCGCCCTGCTCTCCGGCCCTTTCACAATCACACATGGCGGACGCGTCCCCTGCCCTCCTGCTGCTGACTGATGCCCCGCCGCCGCGACCGAGCCGCCCCTCCACCGCGCAAGGGTGGATGGGACTGCCGGTTCGCCAACAACACCGCCGCCAACTCCTGGGAGCAGCTCAGTGCCTCCATCCCCAACAGTGTCCGGGCGGCATGGGAGTTCATCACGGCAGACCCACGTCACCGGAACAAGCGCCAACATCCCTTACGAGGTCGTTTTGCCAGAGCCACCGCCAACGGCATGGAATTGCCCCAGTGGCAATACGAGGTCACCGGCGGTGGCCGCATCTGGTATTGCATCGACGACGACAAGAAAACCGTCTGGCTGACCGCAGTCCACACCGGCCACCCCAAAGCCACCGAATAGGCGGCACAGGTAGGGACGAGCCGTCACACCTCGCAAGTAGAGTGCACGGCGTGGATGATCAGGTAGAAGCGAAACCAGACCCCTCAGACGGCAGCCAGGTCTTCCGTCTTGACCTCTCTGGCTCTAAAACTGACGGAGGTTGTTGACAGCCACTTAGACACTCGCCGGCAGATGCCGATCCGCCCCGACTTGATGTTCCGCAGCCAAGGCCACGAGGTCTATGTTGCCGACATCAAGTACAAACTCACCGACGACGCCCGGGCTCGGACAAGTGACTACTACCAACTACTGGCTCACACCACTGCGCTAGATCTCCCCGAGGGCGTGCTGATCTACTGCCTCGCCGACGGTGGGCAGCCCGAGCGGACTGTCACTGTCAGGCACGCCGGCAAGCTCCTCCACACTCTGGCCATCGATCTCAGCGGGCCGCCTACCGAAGTGACGGCAGAAATCGCCAAGGCTGCCACCCGGATCAGACAGCGAGTCCGCGAATTCAGCCCCTTGACTGCCCCTGTTCGAAAAGAGCTAGGTGTCGCTTGAGGCGAGGCTGACACCATCTGCCGATCAGCACCTAAGATATTGCTCACCCATATTTTAGAATATGGGTAGTATGGGTGCATGAAGACGACGATCGACATCCACGATGTGCTGCTGGAACGGGCCAAGCGCCATGCCAAGGCCAGAGGTTGCACGCTACGGGCAGTGGTGGAAGACGGGATTCGCCGGGTGCTGGATGAACCGGCACCGGCCGTTCCCTACAAGCTCGAGGATTGCAGCGTGGGCGATCCCGACGGGGAAGACCCGCTGAAGCACTACACATGGCCCGAACTGCGGGCGCTGATCTACGAAGGCAGAGGAGGCTGATGCTGGCCGTCGACTCCAACATCTTGGTATACGCGCATCGCCGTGAATCTGAGCCCTATGCCCTGGCGCGCCGAACACTTGAAGAATTGGCCCAAGGAGACCGGCCCTGGGCCATCCCTTGGCCATGTTGCCACGAATTCCTCAGCGTGGTGACAAACCGGAAGATCTGGAAGGAGGCTGCCTCCACTCCTGAAGATGCCTGGCATCAGTTGCGAGTCTGGGAGGCGTCGCCGTCGTGTCACATGATCGGCGAGACCGACGGGTTCATGGACGTCCTCGAAGGATTCGTCAACCGCCCCAACATCACCGGTGGTATCGTCCACGACGCTCGGATCGTCGCCATCTGCATGGCCAACGGCGTCGAGACCCTGCTCACCCGCGACCGCGACTTCTCGATGCTCCCCCAGTTGCCGACCCGGGATCCACTCACGACCACTATGTAGAGGCAAGGCCATCGCCCCTGGTCTGAATCTTGCCGGAGACCACTAAGGTGCGGTCCGATGTACTGCACGCATTGTGGCCATGCGCTGGTCGATCTTCCACCTACGCGCTGCCTAGCGTGCAATGAACCACACTGGCTCAATCCCAAGCCAAGCGCCTCTGCGCTGGTGATCCATGACAATGCTGTTCTCCTGGTGGAACGGGCCAGTGAACCCTGGAGAGGAGCGTGGGATATTCCCGGTGGATTCTGCGATCCCGCTGAGCATCCAGAAGCAACAGCGATCCGTGAGGTGCGCGAAGAGGTGGGCCTCGACATCACAATCACTGGATTCCTGGGAATCTGGATGGATGTGTATTCCGATCGCCCGGGTGCTGCCGGGGAGCGGCCAGTCGAGTCAACGCTGAACATTTGCTACATAGCCCGGGCAACCCACCCTCACCATCTTGAGATCGACCCATCTGAGGTGAGTGAGGCGCGCTACTTCCAGAGTTGGGAGCTGCCAGACACACTGGCCTTTCCCGATCACATAGGCCCAGTGATTGAAGCCTGGAAGTCCGCTGCTGCCGACAATGCTTCATTGGTTGTTGAACCCAACACGGCCGATTGAGCTGTTAGCCGAATTCGACTCTGCAAGCAGCTAGTGCACTATTGCGCGTCGCGACGCAAGAATCATGCCGGACCCTACGTTCAACTCGACTGCTACCAGTCGGGGGTCGGTCATCAGCGCCTCTCGGACGACCTCAACCAATGAGCGATCGTGTGAAGAGTCATAGCGCGAGATTTCCATGTCGTCGACAAGAAGCAGAGCCCGAGGTGCGAGTGCAGCAATTGTGAGATCGAGGCCGGTCCACTTTCCTGCCTCGGCATCGGCGAAGATCAGATCGAACTGCCCGAGTGTTGGAAGCAAAGCCTCAATGTCTCCCGCAACAATTGAAGCGTGGGCCGGGAGGTCGATCTCGGCAATAGACAAGACCCTCTCGGCATCCCACTCTATGGACACGACCTCGACGTCGGTTCGTGCGCCAAGCCCAGACAGGATCCACGCCAGTCCTACACCGAGCCCGGTCCCAAGTTCGAGAATTCGGCCATTGGGCGGCGTAGCCGCTGCCAATACCGCAATCACATCCCCCACGCCTCGTTCACACGAGTGCTCGAAGCCATGCTCGGCGGCCCTCCTTTCGGCTGCTACGACGGAAGGCGGCACTGAATTCACTTTCTGACTCCGTTCTCAGACAAGCACAGAAATCGTAAGTTCGTACGATCGACAGTTGTGAATGAATTTGCCTGGAACCTCCAGTGATGTCTGTGCATGACGCTGGGAGGACAAACTGTCACTGGTGGTTGGTAATGTGCTCAACATGGCAAAAGAGGCTGTGACCAGGGCTTTTGAGGTCACTTTGCAGATACCCGTGTCTGACCCGACGGATATGTCGAGGGACCATCGGCGGGCCGCGCTTGCATCGGTGCGGCGTGCAGAGGCCCGGCTGGCCGGGTGGAAGACACGGCTGATCAACGCTGAACGCGATCAGTGCGGCGAGGGTGCTACGGAATTGGTACTGCGAGACGCGCTCCAGGTTTCCAAGCGGGATGCCAAGCAAGAGGTTGACACCGCAGCCAATTTGTCTGGGCTGGCTGCGACTTGGAGAGCGCTGGAGTCCGGGGAGATCCCCCAGAGGCACGCCTGGCTGATCGCCAAAGCCTCATCGGAGGGGCCGATCGACGAGTCCGTACTGGCTGAAGCGGCCAAGCATCAGCCTTACGACCAGTTTGCCCGCACCGTCCGCCAGCAGCAGCGAGAGCTCTCCGATGACGACGGCCAGTCGATTCTGGATGGCCAATGCGAGAGGCGCAAGGCAGGAGTTTTTGAAAGCCGGGAAGACGGCATGTTCGTGCTGTCCGGCGAGTACGACCCGATCACCGGCAACCGAATTGCCCTAGCCATCTCCGACAAAGAACGAGAGCTATGGCGCAAGGAAGACCCGAAGAAGAGACGCACTCCGCAGCAGCGGATGGCCGACGCGCTGGCCGAGCTGATCTTGGAGCCCAAGTCAGGTCGGTCGCCGCGCACCGCGCTGTTGGTGATTGCCGACTACGACGCTGTCCATCGGGAGCTGGCCAACGCCCGGCTTTGCGACGGCACTCCTATCCCGATGGGCGAGTTGCGTCGCCTGGCCTGCGACGCCGACATCTTGCCCGGCGTGTTTCGGGCCAAAACCCAAGAGCTATGGCTGGGTCGCAAGCGGCGAATCGCCACTGAAGCCCAGCGAGCGGCCTTGGCGTTGCGAGACAAGGGGTGCATCGGCTGCGACGCCAATCCCGCCTGGTGCCAGGCCCACCACATCCAGCCCTGGTCCTGGGGAGGACTGACCAACCTCGACAACTTGGTGCTGGTCTGCGCCCGATGCCACCACAACATCCACGATGACGGCTGGGAAGTGGCCAAGTGTCCTAGCACCGGACGCTACGACCTGCGGCCACCGCCAGATCCATTCCCGGAAACTGGGGTGGATACCTACCGGCCACCGCAGCGCAATCCAGTGCTTCTGCGCTGAGTGCCAGGTCCAGGGCAGCCCGGCAATGCCCACGGCTACGTCGCCTTTGAATGGTCGATGAGCGACCGATGGCTAACAAACCGGGACTCGCACCTTGACAACTGAAAAACAAGTGCAGGCTGGCTAGACAGCCACCGACTGCCCGGGCCTACACAAGGTTTTCGACGAAACCCTCGAGTTGGCGGAGGTTGCGGACTTCGAAGACGCCGTCGCAGTGGACGCCGTATTCGGAGACGATGGAGTCGCCGGTGTCCCAGTAGGCGCCGGGCTCTGGGTTGAGCCAGAACACTTTGCGGGCTCGGTGCTCGACCTCTTTGAGGATCCAGGCCTGGGAGGCGTGGTAGTTGTTGCGGGCGTCGCCCAAGATCATCACCGTGGTCTTGGGGCCGACGTCTTTCCCGTAGCGCTCCCAGAACACCTCGAAGGCGTGGCCGTAGTCGGAGTGGCCGTCCACCCACACCACATCGGCCTCGGCGTTCACTCGGTGGACGGCCTCACCGATGTCGTCCACCCCCTCGAAGAAGCTTGTCACCTCGTCGAGGCCGTCGATGAACACGAACGAGCGCACCTTGGAGAATTGGTTGCTGATGGCGTACACCAGGTGCAGGGTGAACCGGGCGAAGGCGGCCACCGACCCGCTCACGTCGGCCACCACCATGATCTCGGGCTTGGCCGGCCGGGGATAGCGGAACTTGGGCTCGGCCGGCACCCCGCCGTACGACAGCGAGTGACGCATGGTGCTGCGGAAGTCCAGCGGGCCTTTGCGGCCGTGGCGGCGCTTGCGGGCCAGCCTCACAGCGAGCTTGCGGGTGAGCGGGTAGATGGCCCGGCGCAGGGCCATCATCTCCTCCCGGCTGGCGTGCATGAAGTCGACGTCCTCGGGCAGGGGCTTGCGCAGCGTCTTGGCCATGGCCTCCACGCCCCGGTCGGCCACCAGCCGGCGGCGGATCTCGGCCTCCACCTCCTTGCGGAGCTGGTCGACCCTGGCTTCGAACTCATCGCGCTCCAGCCGCTCCTCCAGCGGGGTCAGCTGCTCGGGAGCGTCCTGGCGAGCCTGGTCCATCAGGCGCTCCAGAACGCCGTCGAGGTCGAGGTTTCGCAGCGTGCGGTACAGGTAGTAGGTACCCCCCACCGGGCGGCCGGGCTCCATTCCGGCGTAGCGCTGCACCGCTTGGCGGGCGATAGCCCGCATGAGGGCGTCGTCGCCCCGCATCAGCGCTTGGAACAGCATCTCGGCCAGTTGCTCGGCCGACATGGCCTCGCCACCGCCACCGCCCTGGCGGCGCTGCTGGCCGTCCAACCCGTCGATGAAGTCGGACAGGTCCATGCCCTCGGGCCATTCGCCATCTACTAGGTCGTACTCCGGCCCCCGCAGCGAGAAGTACACCTCGAAGACGGTCTCGAACGCCCGCCAGTGGGCGTGGTTTTTCACCAGGGTGGCGGCCAGGGCGTACTTGAACGCATCCCGATCCTCGATGGGGATGTGCTGGATGGCCTCCATGGCATCGAGGTTTTCGGTGAGGCTCACCGGCAGCCCGGCGGCCCGCAACTCTGAGATGAACCCGGCCAGAAGCGCCAGCAGCGGCGAGGTGGCGGGCTCGACTTTCATGGCAGGCTCAGCGTAGGTCCATCAAGGGTTTGCCAGTGGAGCCTGCGACCTTGCCTCGAACGAGGAAGATCACGAAGCTGGGATTGGCGCGGCGAAATCCTCGTCGGAGGAAGCGAACTCCTTTAGCGCCTTCTCGATGTCGCTGCGGTACTTGAGCAAGATGTTCACCGTCTCGGCTGCGGTGTCGGCGTCGATGTGCTCCACACCCAAAAGCACCAGGGTTCGGGCCCAATCCAATGTCTCCGAGACTGACGGCGCCTTCTTCAGCTCGATCTGGCGCACCGAGCGCACGATGCGGGCCACCTGGTCGGCCAGGCTCTCGCCCACGCCGGGCACCTTGGCCAGCACGATCTCCTTTTCCCGGTCTAGGTCGGGATAGTCGATGTGCAAGAACAGGCACCGACGCTTGAGGGCCTCCGAGAGCTCCCGGGTGTTGTTGGAGGTGAGGAACACCAGTGGGATCTGGCTGGCGGCCACCGTCCCCAGCTCGGGGATGGATACCTGGTAGTCGGACAGGATCTCCAGCAGCAGTGCCTCGGTCTCGATCTCCACCCGGTCGACCTCGTCGATGAGCAGCACTACCGGCTCGGCAGCTCGGATGGCCTCCAGCAGCGGGCGGGTGAGCAAGAACTCCTCGGAGAACAGGTCGTCCTCGATCTGCTGCCACATGCCGTCGCCCTCGGGATTCTCACCCTGGCGCTCGGCCTGGATTCTCAGGAGCTGCTTCTTGTAGTTCCACTCGTACAGGGCCTTGGACTCGTCCAAACCCTCATAGCACTGGAGGCGAATGAGCCGGGCCCCGGTGGCCTCGGCCACGCTCTTGGCCAACTGAGTCTTGCCTGTGCCCGCCGGGCCTTCCACCAGCACCGGCTTCTGCAGGCGCTCGGCCAGATAGACCACCCCGGCGATGCCCTCGTCGGCCAGGTACTGCACATCGCTCAGGCCCTTGCGCACCGAGTCGACGTCGGCAAAGGAAAAACTCATGGTTGAAGGGTATGCCCAGCCCGATCAAGCCCCGAAATCAGTGGGCTTGCCAGGTGGCGCACTAACCCCGCACCTGGCCTTCGCCGCGGACCACGTATTTGGTGGTGGTGAGCTGGCGCAGACCCATCGGCCCCCGGGCGTGCAGTTTCTGGGTGCTGATGCCGATCTCGGCACCGAAACCGAACTCCTCGCCGTCGACGAACCGGGTGGAGGCGTTGACCAGCACCGCGGCGGCGTCCACTTCGGTGCAGAACCGGTCGGCGGCGTCCAGGTCGGCGGTGATGATGGCCTCGCTGTGTCCGCTGCCGGTGTCGTTGACATGGGCGATGGCCTCGTCCAGGTCGTCCACGACCTTGACCGACAGCTTCAGGTCCAAGAACTCGGTGAAATAGTCGTCCTCGGTCGCCTCGCCAATTCGGTCGGGCCCCAGGATGGACCGGGCTGACTCATCACCCACCAGCTCGACTCCGGCCAAGTCGTCGGCCAGTGGGGGCAGCAGCTCGGCAGCCACCGACCGGTGCACCACCAAGGACTCTGCCGCGTTGCACACCGACGGGCGCTGGGTCTTGGCGTTCACCACAATGCGCCGGGCCATGTCCAAATCGGCTGAGGCGTCAACGTACACGTGGCAGTTGCCGTCGCCGTCGATCACATAGGGCACGGTGGCGTTCTCCAAAATGGAGGCGATCAACCCGGGGCCGCCTCGGGGGATGAGGCAGTCGATGCTGTCTCGAAGCTGCATGAACTCAGCAGCGGCGGCATGGCTGGTGTCCGATACCAGCACCAGCGCATCGCTGGGCAACCCTGCCTTCTGGTAGGCGTCCCGCAAAACCCCGGCGATGGCCAGATTGGAGCCCAGCGCGCTCGACGACCCCCGCAAGAAGGCGGCGTTGCCCGACTTGAGGCACAGTCCCGCTGAGTCGCTGGTCACGTTGGGGCGGCTCTCGTACACGATGGCCACAACGCCCAGCGGCACCCGCACCTGGCTGATCCGCAGGCCGGAGGGCACAACCCAGCCGCCGACGACCTCCCCCACCGGGTCGGCCAAGGCGGCCACCTTGCGCATACCTCCGGCCATCCCCTCCAGCCGGGAGTCGGTCAGCCGGAGGCGGTCGACCAGCGAGGGGCTCATGCCCGATGCGGCAGCCGACTCCACATCGGCCCGGTTGGCCTCCAACAAGTCGTCTCGGGCCTGCTCCAGTTGGTCGGCCGCCAGCAACAGCGCATGGTTCTTGGTCCCCGTGTCGGCGGTGGCCAGAACCCGGGCCGCGGCCTTGGCTCGATCGGCCAGTTCGGCCATGGGTGTGTCAGCGCTCACCGCGCGAGAGTACCCGACCATGGCTTGTCCCTTTGGAGCGCTTTTGCAAGAGCATGGCCGAGCGCGAGCTAACCCAAGTAACGCCACTTGCTCCGGTAGCGTGTTTTGGCATTCCACCGGTTGAACAGCAACTCGACGGCCCCGACGGCACCCCTCGCCCCAGCGGCAAAGAGGCCATCCTGGTGGGGGCGGGGATCTTCCTATCTCGCATCTCCGGTATCGGCCGGGAGGTGGCCGTGGCCGCGTTCATCGGCGCGGGCCGCATCGGCGATGCCTACCGGGCCGCCCTGACCATTCCCCGTCTGCTCCAGAACCTGCTGGGCGAGGGGGTGCTGTCGGCCTCGTTCATCCCGATCTACTCGCAACTGGTGGAGCAGGGACGGCGCAAGGACGCCGGTCGGCTGGCCGGAGCGGTGTTCGGGCTGCTGGCCGTGGTCACCGGGCTGATGGTGCTGGCCGGTTGGGTGCTGGCCAAGCCGCTGGTGTCGCTGCTGTTGTGGCGGCTGTCGGAGGATACCGCCGACCTGACCGTGGAGTTGGTGCGGGTCATGTTCGCCGGGATCGGCTTCATCGTGCTGGCCGCGTGGGCGCTGGGGGTGTTGAACGCCCACCGCCGGTTCTTTCTGTCCTATGCCGCCCCGGTCATCTGGAACGCCGCCCAGGTGGGGTTCATGGTGGGGGCCTGGCTGGTGTGGCAAGACGTGGACGCCTCTACTCGGGCGTCCGACGTGGCCAGGATGGCTGCCTGGGGGGTGGTGCTGGGGGGAGGCCTCCAGTTCTTGGTGCAGGTGCCGCTGGTGCTCCGGCTGGTCCCGACGCTGCGACTCAGCCTGAACTGGCGGCGCCCCGATGTCGGGATCGTGCTCACCCGGTTCGGGCCCGCGTTCATCGGTCGGGGCGTGGTGCAGGTGTCGGCCTATGTCGACTTGATCTTGGCCGGGCTGCTGGCCGGGGGGGCCATCGCCGCACTGGGGTTCGCCCAGGTGATCTACTTCCTGCCCATCAGCTTGTTCGCCATGAGCGTGGCAGCCAGCGACCTGCCGGAGATGGCCCGCGAGCAGGATAACCCCGAGGCACTAGTGCGACGGCTGCAAACCGGGCTGGACCGCATCGGGTTCTACGTGCTGTTCTCCGCGGTTGCCTTCATAACTCTGGGCGGGCTGATCGTAGGAGCGCTGCTGGAGCGGGGGCAGTTCAACGGCGACCACACAGTGCAGGTTTGGTGGATCCTGGCCGCCTACAGCCTGGGGCTGGTGGCTTCGGCGTCGGCCCGCCTGCTGCAAAATGCCTGCTTCGCGGCGGGCGACGCCAAAGGCCCGGCCCGGGTTGCGGTGGTGCGGGTAGTGCTGGCCGCCGCGGTGGGGGTGGTGCTGATGTTCAGCTTCGACTCATACGCGGTGGTCGACGGCAGCGTGGAGCGCCTCGGCGACTTCAAGGTGCTGTCTCCGCTGTCAGACGCGGACCGGGCCGACGGGGCTGTTCGGCTGGGGGCGGTGGGCCTGGCCCTGGGCAGCACGGTGGCCGCCTGGATCGAATACGGCATCTTGCGCCACCGGGTCCGATACCTTCTTCGGCGCCGACAGCCGGTGCGAGGCCCGACAGGACGCCTGGCCATTGCCGGCCTGTCCGCCGCAGTGCTGGGAGCAGTGCTGGCCTGGGGGCTCGAGCCCCTGCCATTGCTGGTGGCCGCGCCGCTCGCGCTGCTGGTGACCGGGGTGGTGTACGTGGTCTTGGGTCGGGGCTCGGGCGTGGCCGCCGCCGAGGAGGCTGCCGGCTTGCTGGAGCGGACCTTGGGCCGTTTTTCTAAGGCAGCACGGTCAAAGAGTCGCGGTGGATGACCTCGTCGGGCGAGCCGGGGGGCATGGCGTCGGAGCGCAAGCCGACCACCGAGCCCATGTCGTCTGAGGACACTTCCACCAATCCCCGGGCGAAGATCTGATCGTCGGGTCCCCGCACATCCACCGCATCGCCGAGCTGGAAAACACCCTCGTGTCCGGTTATGCCAATGGCCAGAAGCGAGGCCCCTCGCTCCACCACCGCCCGGCGGGCGCCGGCGTCCACCCACACCGTTCCCGAGGGCACCATGGCGAATCCGATCCACAGCTTGCGAGCGCTCAGTGTCTGGGGCTGGGCGGCCACCGTCGAGCCGACACCCGGCCGGTTTGCCAGCGCGTCGGCCACCACCTGGACCCGATCAGCGGCCCCGATCACGGTGCGAACCCCCGACCAGCTGGCAATCCGGGCCGCGGCCAGCTTCGAGGCCATGCCTCCGCTTCCACGATCGGTGCCAGCCCCGCCCGCGGCAGCGGCCAACTCGTCCAGCAGGCTTAGATCGGTGATCTCCTCCACGACCCGGGCCTCATCATTCGAGCGGGGATCGGCAGTATGGACACCCTCGGTGTCGGTCAAGAGCACCAGCAGCTCCGCCCCCACCATGTGGGCCACCAATGCCGCAATGCGATCGTTGTCCCCCCAGCGAATGGCGTCGTCGGCCACCGCATCGTTCTCGTTCACGATGGGCACCACTCCTAGCTTCAGCAGCCGGTTGAGCGTGCGCTGGGCGTGCAGATACTGGGTGCGCTCCAGGAAGTCCCGGGGGGCCAGCAGCACCTGGCCACAAATCAGGCCATAGCCGTCCAGGCACTCCTGGTACATGGCCATCAACCTGCTCTGGCCCACCGCGGAAAGCGCTTGCAGGGTGACCGAGTCCCGGGGGCGGCCCTGTTGGAAGCCCAGCGCCGGCAGCCCTGCTCCGATCGCTCCAGAGCTGACCACCACTGCCTGATGCCCATCAGCTATCGCGGCGGCCACTTCGCTGCTGAGCTTGGCCACCGCCTCGGCCTTGATGGTTCCGTCGGTCTCGGTGATCGAAGACGTGCCGATTTTCACCACCACGATCACGACGACACCTCTTCGTTGAGATACTCGTCTTCATCGTGATACTCGAACTCGAAATCGCCGATCCGGGCGGTGTCACCTGATTTGATCCCGGCTCGGGCCAGTGCCCGATTCACTCCCAGCCTCTCAAGGCGCCGGCGAGCGAAATCCCACGCCCCTGGGGCGTTGAGGTCGGACAATGCCACCGTGCGCTCGGCAGCTCGGCCCATCACAACGTACGCGCCGTCATCGGCTCGCTCCACCCTGATCCCCTCGGGTACGGGCCGGTGGATGACCACCTCATCTGAGCGCCCCGCGCCTTGGGTCAGACTGCCCTGGGCTCGGGCCTCCCGCACGGCATCGGCCATGACTCTGATCAGCTCTGGCAGGCCCGTCCCGGCCACGGCGGAAATGCACAAGGCTCCGGGCGGGGCATCCAGATGGCCCACGTCGGCTTTCGATCCCACCACAATCCGAGGCCGCTCCAGAAGCTCAGGGCGGTAGGCACCCAGCTCCTCCAGCAGCACCCGCTGCTGGTCGGCGGGCGAGGTCTCCTCCACCGAGGCCAGATCGACCAGCACCACCATGACCCGGGCCCGCTCGGTGTGGCGCAAGAAGCGATGGCCAAGACCGCGGCCATCGCTGGCCCCGGAGATGAGACCGGGGATGTCGGCCACCACCATCTCGAAGTCGCCGTCGGCGCGGACCACTCCCAGGTTGGGCTCGAGGGTTGTGAATGGATAGTCGGCGATCTTGGGACGGGCTGCGGAGATGCGGGAGATCAGCGTGCTCTTGCCCGCGTTGGGAAAGCCGATCAACGCCACATCGGCCAACAGCTTCAGCTCCAGCCTCAGCCAGCGCTGCTCCCCTGCCTCGCCCTGCTCGGCAAACGCCGGCGCCCGGTTCCGATTGGTGGAGAAACGGGCATTGCCCTGGCCCCCCTGGCCCCCTGTGGCGGCCAGCCAGCGGACCCCGTCGGCGGCGAGATCGGTGAGCAGCTCCCCGCCCTGGTCTTTTACCGAGGTCCCCACCGGGACCCGCACCACAGCGTCATCGCCGGATGCACCGTGGCGGCGCTTGCCCTGACCGTGGCTGCCGTTGCCCGCCCGGCGATGGGGGTGGTCTTTGAACGCGATCAGCGAGGCCACGTTGTGGTCGGCCACCAGCCAGACGCTGCCGCCGTCGCCGCCGTCGCCCCCGTCGGGACCGCCCTTGGCCACATGGGCCTCGCGGCGAAACGAGACGCATCCGGCACCGCCGTCGCCGGCCCGCACATTGAGGCCGCACTCGTCCACAAACTGGGTCATCGTCTGCCAATCCGCACCCGACTGAGCCGAGCGGCGAACAGCCGCCGGTGGGCGGTCAGCCGGTGATGACGTCGACGAGCTTGCGGCGCCGCCGATGACCGAATTTGACCCGCCCATCGACGGTGGCGAACAAGGTGTCGTCACGACCGCGCCGAACGTTCTCTCCAGGATGGATGCGGGTTCCCCGCTGGCGGACAATAATCGACCCCGCCGTCACCTGGGTGCCGTCGAACACCTTGACCCCAAGGTACTGGGGATTGGAGTCGCGGCCGTTCCTGGTCGAGCCGCCGCCTTTGGTCTTGGACATCTTTCGCTCCTATCTACACCCGGGTCCGAAACTCGAAAGCACCCTGCGGTCAGCTTTCATTCTTTCGCTCCCCTCAGCGTTCGGACTAGGCCTTGATCGCCGTGATCCGAATGCGGGACTTGTGCTGGCGGTGGCCCCACCGCCGACGCTGGTTGCTCTTGTTCTTATACGTGAAGCCGTTGATCTTGCGGTCTCTTACCGAGTCCACCACTGTGGCGGCGACCGTGGCCTTGCCGAGCTGTTCGGGGGCAGCGGTCACCGAGTCGCCGTCCACCAAAAGCACCGGGGTCAGCTCTACTTCCGCGCCGGGCTCGCCCAGCAGCTCCACATCAAGCGTCTGGCCCTCTTCGACTTTGTATTGTTTTCCGCCTGTGCGGATGACGGCATACACCTGCTTGCGCCTCGCTCACTACTTGCCGGCAGGTCCGACGGGCAATTCTAGACGAACAACCGGGCGCCGACCCCAACCGTTAACGGTTCACACCGACAACAGGGACTGACCGCGCTCACTTCTTGGCGGTGAGCTGGCGATCCAGCTCGAGACCCCGCCCCTCGCAGGTCGGGCAGACCGTCGAGCACGACTCCAACAACCCCTCGCCGATGCGCTTGCGGGTCATCTCCACCAAGCCCAAGTCGGAGATGTCGAGTACCTGGGTGCGGGTCTTGTCCCAGGCCAGCGACTCCCGGAATACCTTCATGACCTCTTCGCGGTTGGCCCGCTTCTCCATATCCACGAAATCGATCACGATGATCCCGCCGATGTCGCGGAGCCGGAGCTGGCGGGGGATCTCCTGCGCCGCCTCCAGGTTGTTGCGGAACACAGTCTCCTCCAGGTTGGAGTCGCCCACGTTCTTGCCGGTGTTCACATCGATGACCGTGAGCGCCTCGGTGTTCTCGATGATGAGCGAGCCGCCGCCAGGCAGCCACACCTTCTTGTCCAAGGCCTTGACGAACTGCTCGTGCACGTGGTGGCGCTCAAGCAGGCTCAGATGCTCGCTCTCTGCGTCGTAATACTGAAGCCTCTCAACCAGCTCGGGGGCCACACTGGACACGTAGTCGCGGACTTCCTCAAAGAGCCGGCGATCGTCGACATGAACCGAGCGGAAATCCTGGTTGAACTCCTCCCGAATCACCCTTACTGCCATCTCCGGCTCCCGGTAGAGAAGTCCCGGAACCTTGCTCCGCTTGCTCAAGGCGTCGATCTGCTCCCACTGGGAGACCAGCCGCTTCACGTCGCGCTCGAGTTCCTTGGCGGTGATGTTCTCAGCCGCGGTGCGGACGATGATCCCGTGCTCTTCGGGCTTGCACCGGTCCAGCACTTTGCGAAGGCGCTTGCGCTCCTTGTCGGGCAGCCGCTTGGAGATGCCGTAGATCTTGGAGCTGGGCACCAGCACTACGAACCGGCCGGGCAGCGACACCTCCTGGGTCAGCCGAGCGCCCTTGTGGGCGATGGGGTTCTTGGTGACCTGGCACATGATGGTCTGGCGGGCCTCCAACAGGTTCTCGATACGGGGAGCGCCCTGGGAGGTCTCCACGTCATCGGGATCGAACACCACATCGCCTCGATACAGCACTGCGTTCTTGGGAGTGCCGATGTCCACAAAGGCGGCTTCCATGCCGGGCAGCACATTCTGGACCCGGCCCAGGTAGATATTGCCGTGGATCTCACCCACATCGTCCGCGGGTCGGGAGACGTAGTGCTCGATCAGCGCCCGGCCCTCCACCACCGCGATCTGGGTGGCTTCGGGGCGGACTTGGACAAGCATCATGTAGCGGCCTACCGGACGGCCTTTGCGGCGGCGGCCCCGCCGGCGCTCCAGGGTCTTCTCATCCAGCTCCACCGGGCCGTCGGACACTTGGTGCTCCACCGGCTGCACCGGGCGGTTCCCACCCCCGCGACCTCGGCCTCGGCCGCCCCGGCGGCGGCGGCGCTTGCGTCCCGACCCGGATCCGCTCCCGCCTGAACCTGAGCCCTCGGATGAGCCCGAGCCGTTCCCGCTCGGCGCGGGCCGAGAGTCGCCGATCTTGGGGCGGCTATCAGTAGAAGCAGGCGCGGGGCGCGAGTCGCCTATTTTGGGTTTGTCGTCAGCAGAAGCAGGCGCGGGGCGGGTATCGCCGATCTTTGGGCGACTTTCGGTCATCTCTGTAGTCCTTTCTCAATGCACACCAACCAGGGTGTGCTGAGCAGGGGCTGCGCCGACCTCAAGTGGCTCCAAGCGGGCGCCATCCTGCTCAATCCATTGACGAGTGCGCCGAACCAGTACCGGAAGGTACGGCAGTTCGGAAGCGGCAAAGAGCTCCGACGGTCGAGCTGACCGTGGCTGGGTGCCCAAAGTGGCCAAGAGGCGAACCCCCCGGCTCGTCGGCTCACCGACCTCCAGTGCACACACCTGAGGGGCCAGGTCGTCGGTGATCTGCTTGCCTTTGCGTTCTCGCGTAATCATAAGCGTAGCCGCCCCGCGCACCTGATCCACCCATCGGGCGAGATCGTCGGCCGACGCGTCCAGCAGCTCGATGTCCCAGTCGCAGCTGGTGACCGCCTGCTGCAACGACATCGTCCCGGGAGCCAGCACCGACCCCCCGGAAGCGGCAATCCCATCAGGCAACACCCTGACCAGGGCATCCAGCACTTCGTTTACCGCCATCTCGGCGCACTTGAAGTCGACGTCCAGATACTCGGCGTCCGACTCGTACCCAGTGGCCAGCGCCAGCCCGAAATGCAGTTTGGCCCGGGGCGAGAACCCCTCGGTCTGGGCCACCGGCAGCCCGGTCCGCCGCAGCGAGCGCTCCCAGATGCGGGCCATGTCCCGATGACTGGTGAACCGGATTCGACCGTTCTTGCCATACCGCAGCCTGACCCGGGTACGCGGCGCCTCGTTCGGATTCACGACGAAGCTCCCAGCCCAACTTGCTGGCCAGTCGGATTCACGACGAAGCCTTTGTGCCTGAGCCGGAGAGCTGAACGGCCACTGCCGCGGGAGGCTGGTACCCGGCTGGGACTTGACCGGTGCCCTGGCTGCCCCCGGCGGGGGGAACAGCAGAGGCCACAATGTGCTCGATGCTGTAGCCGGTGCAGGCGCCGCAGTCATAGCACGGGGTCCAGCGGCAGTCCTCCAAACCCACCTCGTTGAGGGCGTCCCTCCAGTCCTGCCACAAGAAGTCCTTGTGCAGACCGGCCGAAACGTGATCCCAGGGCAGAACTTCGTCGTCGGTGCGGTGACGGTGCACATACCAGTCCACCGACAGCCCATGGCGGGCCATGGCCTGCGTCCAGCGGTCGTAGTCGAAGTGCTCGGACCACTCTTGGAACGTGCCGCCCTGGCGCCACACTTCCTCGATGACCCGTCCGATGCGGCGGTCGCCCCGGCTGGCGATGCCCTCCACCATGCTGGCTTTGGGATCGTGCCACTTCATCTGGACGCCCCGGTTTCGCTTGATGTCGTCGCGCAGCAAGAAGATCTTGCGCTGGAGTTCAGACACCGTGTTCTGGCCGAACCACTGGAAGGGGGTGAACGGCTTGGGCACGAACCCGCCCAGCGACACCGTCACCGAAGGGTTCTTGGTGTGAGCTCTGCCCAGATCCACGCAGTTGCGGGCCAGCTCTCCGATGGCCAGAGTGTCCTCATCGGTCTCGGTGGGAAGGCCGGTGAGGAAGTACAGCTTCATGCGCCGCCACCCCTGGGAGAAGGCCGACTCCACTGCCCCGTAGAGGTCTCGCTCGTCGATGAGCTTGTTGATCACCTGGCGCATCCGCCACGACCCGGCCTCGGGGGCGAAGGTCAGCCCGGTGCGCCGGGCTCGCTGGATCTGGGCGGCCAGCCCCACGGTGAAGGCGTCCACCCGCAGGCTGGGCAGCGACACCGACACCTCGCCGGCGCCGCAGTCCATAGTGGCTGACACCACCTCCTCGATCCCGCTGAAATCGGCAGTGGACAGCGAGGTCAGCGCCACCTCGTCATAGCCGGAGCGGGCCAGCCCGTCGGCCACCATGGTGCGGACCTGCTCGGCGGGCCGCTCCCGCACCGGTCGAGTGATCATCCCCGCCTGGCAGAAGCGGCATCCCCGGGTGCAGCCCCGGAACACCTCCACGTTCAGCCGGTCGTGGACCACCTCGGTGAGCGGCACCAGCTGGTGCTTGGGATAGGGCCAGGCGGCCAGGTCGGCCACCGTGCGCTTCTCCACCACCGCGGGCACATCGGCGAACCGCGGAGTAATCGACACCAGTGCCGGGCCGTCGTAGGCCACGTCGTACAGCGACGGCACGTAAACACCCTCGACGGTGGCCAGCTCCCGCAGCACGGCCTGGCGCGACTTCTTGCCGGCCCTCTTCCAGTCGCGGACCACCGCGTTGATCTCGGAGACCGCTTCCTCGCCGTCGCCCAATACAAAGAAGTCGACGAAGTCGGCCAGCGGCTCGGGGTTGTAGGTGCAGTGCCCGCCGGCGCCGATCAGCAGGTCGCCATCAGCGCGTTGCTCGGCTCGCACCGGCGCTCCGGCCAGGTCGATGCAGTTGAGCACGTTGGTGTAGACCAGCTCGGCCGACAGATTGAAGGCCAGCACGTCGAAATCTGCCGCCCGCCGGTGGGTGTCCACCGAGAACAGCGGCAGGCCCGCGGCCCGCATCTCGGCCTCCATGTCCACCCAGGGCGCATAGGCCCGCTCAGCCACCGCGTCGTCCCGCTCGTTGAGGATCTCATAGAGGATTTGGAGACCCTGGTTGGGCAGGCCGATCTCGTAGGTGTCGGGGTAGGCCAGCAGCCACGCCACCTTCGACGGATGGTGCTCCGGTTCCACCATCCCGCCCTCTCCGCCGATGTAGCGCGCCGGTTTGGACACGTCGGGCAGCACCAGCTCCAATTCCGGCCAAAGGGACATCAGTACCAATCTACCTTCGGCTGATGGAAGGGCAGAACCAGTTCAAACGAACCGGCGCATTGGACTGCCCAGTTTCCAGTTTCAAACGAACCGGCGCATGCGGACGTTGAGCACCAGGCCGAGGCCGATAAGGGTGGCGATGGCCGAAGAGCCGCCGTAAGAGACCAGGGGCAGGGGAATGCCGGTGATGGGTGTGATGCCCAGGGTCATGCCCACCGCCTCGAACATCTGGAACAGAATCATGGCGAAAACCCCCGAGCAGATCAGCGCGCCGAACCGGTCTCGGGCCAGGCGGGCGGCTTGGAGTATCCGCAACAGCAAGAGGGCGTAAAGGCCCAGGGTGGTGGCCGAGCCGACGAAGCCGAACTCTTCGCCGATCACGGTGAAGATGAAGTCGGTGTGCTGCTGGGGAACCAACCCGCTCAGCGTCTGGGAGCCCTCGCCGTAGCCGGTTCCGTTTACTCCGCCGTTGCCAATGGCGATCTGGGCCTGGCGCTGCTGGTACGCGGCCTCGGTGATATCGCTGGTCGGGTCCACAAAGGTGCGAAGCCGGTTGGTCTGGTACTCCTTCAACATGTTGGAGTTGACCATCAGTACCACCACCGTGGTGGCGATCAGGGCGATGCCGATGACCTGGCGGAAGCGGATCCCGCCGATCAGCAGCAGCACAAACCCGATGAACACGTAGATCAGCGCCGTTCCCACATCGGGCTGGAGCAGAACCAGAAGGCCGGGCCACGCCACAATGCCCACGGCAAAGAACACCCGGGGGGCGCTCATGTGGTCTTCGAAGCGGGACAGGAAAGCGGCCACGGCAACGATCACCGCGAGCTTGTGAAACTCCGAGGGCTGAAGCTGGAAGTCGCCGAATCGGAACCACGATCGGGCGCCGTTGACCTCTTCGCCCAGCGGACCCAGCACCACGATCAGCGCCAGAATGCCAACGCCGTAGATGGCCACTGCGAACTTCGCCAGCTCCTGATAGGGAACCCACGCCGCGAACACCATCAACAGCGCCCCAGCCACCGCGAACAGCGATTGCCGCTCCAAGAAGAAGGTGTCGAAACTCTCCGGGTCTCGTCCCCGAGTGGTGCTGTATATGGCCCCCACGCCGATGGCGGCCAATCCAGCCGCGGCCAGCACCAGGAGCACGTCGATATGCATCCACGGCGCGTACAGGCTGCTCCGGGAGTCCAGCTCTCGGGAACGGCGCTCCTCCAGGGAGATTACGGCCATCAGCCTGGCCCCTCTGATGAAGCCTCGACTCCATCCTCCTCGGTCTCCGCGCCATCAACCGGCTCGCTCAGATCGGCGAGATCGTCGATGGTGCGCACCGCGGGCACCGAGTCGGTGGCAATGGGTTCCAGCACGCGGCGCACTGCGGGAGCGGCCACCGACGCCCCGAAGCCCGACTCCTCCATAATCGCCACGACGACATACTCGGGGTCGGGATTGGGGCCGAAGGCGGCGAACAGCGAATTGTCGGCCTTGCCCACCACTTCGGCGGTGCCGGTCTTGCCCGCCACCGACCACTGCTCATGGGGAAATCCGCCGAATGCGAAATAGGCGGTGCCGTCCACCTCGCTGGTAACACCGAGCAGGCCTTCGAGGATCGGAATTCGGATGGATTCGGGCAAGTAGACCTGGTTGAGCACCCGGTCGGCAAAGGCCTGATTCACCTCTCCAGTGACCGGGTTCTCAACCCGGTCCACAATCTTGGGGGCGTACAGCGTACCCCCGTTGGCGAACGTGGCGTACCCGTTGGCCAGCTGCAAGGGGGTGGCGCCCAGCACGCCCTGGCCGATGGCCAAAACGATGGAGTCACCGGTTCGCCATGGCTCCCCTGCGGCCTCTGCCGCCGTTGGAGAGGGCACCCGGCCCACCCCCTCGCCGGGCAGCGCGATACCGGTCTGGGCACCGAAGCCGAACAGCAACGCAGCCCGCTGGATGCCCTCTCGGTCGAAGCGGTCGGCCCGGTCCATGGTGTCGCCCAGGTAGTAGAAGTACACGTCGGACGACACGGTGATGGCCCGGACCAGATCGACCGGCCCATAGATGGCCTCTGCCGCGTTCTTGAAGGTACACGAGGCGATCGACTCCTCCTCGCAGGACGGCACCACGTAGACCCCGGCGTCCTCGTAGAGAGTGCGTGTGTCCAACACTCCCCGAGGCCCGATCACGCCGCTGTTCAGCGCGGCGTAGGCGGTGAACAGTTTGAACGTGGACCCCGGCGGATAGATGCCGGCCAGGGCCCGGTTGTGCAGCGGCTGGTGGTTGTTGGGATCCTGAAGCTCCTCCCACCGCTCGTCGGAGAAGCCGCTGACGAACTCGCTCGGCGAATACGTGGGGAACGACGCCATCGCCAGCACTTCCGCTCCGTTGGGGTCCAGCACCACCATGGCGCCGCCGGGGGCTTTGAACGGGAGGTCTTCGGGGTCATCTTGGTCTTGCTGGCGGGCCTCGGCCAGACCCGCGAGCAGCTCTTGTTCGGCCAGTGCCTGGATGTCGATGTCCAAGGTGAGGTGGACGTCGGCACCGGCCACCGGATCGACCTGCTCGATCACCTGCACCGGATCGCCGACGTTGTCCACTTCCAGCCGGGTGAAGCCGGGAATGCCTCTCAGCACCGACTCAAAAGACGCCTCTATGCCGGTCTGCCCGATCTCGTCATTTCTCCGGTAGGTCTTGGGATCATCGGCCACCAGCTCGAACTGCTCTTGGCTGAGCAGGGAGACATAACCCAGAATGTGGGCCGCCAAGTCGCCGTAGGGATAGGTGCGAACGCTGCGGAGATCGGTGCTCACACCGGGGAACTCATCGGCCCGCTCAGCCAAGATGATCTCGAAGTTCTCGGTGACGTCGTCGGCCACCGGCACCGAATCGAGTGGGCCGAAGCGGGGATCGTCCAACGCCTCGTTGATCTCGAACACCTTGGTGAGTCGGCCGGCCCGGCTGATCTCGGTGGCCAGGCGCAGAACCAGCGCCTCTTGCCCGTCCTCGTCGAACTCGGTGTCGAACGTGAACCGGTCCACGGTCACTACCAGGGACTCCCGGTTGTCCACCAGCACATTGCCGTTGCGGTCGAAGATGCGCCCCCGGGGGGCGGGCTCGTAGAGCACTCGGACGGTGTTTGCCGCAGCCTGATCTACGAACTCCTCCGAGCTCAAGACTTGGAGGTACCAAAGCCGGGCGGCCAGCACCCCGAAGGCCAATAGAGCCAACAGAGCCAGGAAGCTCAACCGCAAACGGAGCGATTCGGGACTCATCGCTCTTCTCCGAGAAGCCTGGGCCACGACCAGCGCCACAGGCCCAGGAGGGGCAGGCTCAACACCAGGTTGTAGGCCGCAGCCACTCCCATGACCACGTACAGACGGTCGGTGTAGAGGTTGGCTTCACCCAGCAGCTCGCCGAGCACCGCGTACACCAGCAGCCCGCCTGCGGTGGCGACTGCGGCGACCAGCACGTTGATCCACCAGGCGCTGCGGAAGATCCGCTCTTCCAGCAGTCCTACGGCATACCCCCACACGGTGTAGATGAGAGCGGAGAGGCCGAACAGCGTGGGCAGGTACAGATCGATGCCCAAGCCGATGGCAAACCCGGCGACCGCCCCCCGCTCCGGTCCTCCGACGAGGCCGGCAGTCACGGCGATGGCCATGGGAACCTCCGGGGCGACCCCGAGCACCCGCAGATCGGAGAACAACGCCAGATGGAGCACCAGTGCGGTGACCAAGAACAGGGCGCTTCGAGCGTACGCGCCGGCGGTGCTCATGGTTCTTGCCCCAAGGAGTCGTAGAGAAATACTCCTTCGCGGGTCATCACGATTGCCCGCCTCATGAGTCTTCTGCCAAGGGGTCGTAAAGCAGGACGGTCACGAAGCTCAGGTTGTCGGCGTTGGCCGAGGGATTCACCGTGAGTATCTGGAGCAGGCGGGCCTCGTCGTAGTCGATCTCGGTGACGGTGCCGATGGGAATGCCGGCGGGGTAGCGGCTGCGGTCCACGCCGCTGGTCACAACCTCATCCCCGACGGCCACTTCGGTGTCGATCTCCAACCCCTTGCCCACGATCAGCGGCCCTCCGCGGCCGCTGCCCGAGGCCAGCGCCACGTCTTCGGAGCCCACCACCAGCACGCCCACCTCGAAACCGGGGTCGGTGATCAGTGCCACCCGGGAGTGCCGACGACCGGGATCGCCGTCGATCCGGCCGATGAGCCCGCCCCTGGTAACCACCGGCATCCCGTTGCGGACCCCGTCTTCAGAACCCCGGTTGATCTGCACTGAGTAGCGGTCGAAGTTGCCCACGTTGGCGGTCACCACCTCGGCTACGACGTTGGGGATGTCCTGCACATAGGGCAGGCCAAGCACATCGAGCAGCGCCTCCAAGCGGATGGCCGCGTCGGTGTCCAGAATCTGCTGGCCCTCAAGCTGTTGCAGCTCCTCGCGCAGTATCAGATTCTCCGCTTCCAGTTCGTCATAGCCAGTGATGGCGTTCCAGGCGTCGCCCACCGGGTCGAACAGCCGATCGGCCCCGGTGCGCAGCGGTGAGAACAGATCGGTGAGGGTCTCCTCGGTGCGCTGGAGGGGCTCAAAATCACGGGCGTCCAGGGTGAGCAGGGTCGCAGAACTGAGCAGCAGGAAGATGAGAGTGACTCGCGACCGTCTTGTGCGAGTGCCCGTTGCCACGGGGCCGATCCGAGCGATCAGTCGTACGACGACGAGAAGAGGAGCCCTTCGAGCGCGTCAAACTCCTCCAGCGACTGGCCCGAGCCAATGGCCACGGCGTGGAGGGGATTGGGCGCCAAACGGATCGGCATCCCCGTCTCTTCCTCAAGTCGAGGGGTGAGGCCGTTCAACAGGGCTCCGCCGCCAGCCAGCACGATGCCCGCCTCCATGATGTCGGCGGCCAGCTCAGGGGGAGTCTCGTCCAATGTCACCTTGACCGCGTCCACAATCGACCGAACCACCTCGGCGATAGCCTCGCGGATCTCGGAGGTGGAGGTGACCACGGTCTTGGGCAAGCCGGTGACCATATCCTGCCCCCGAACCTCCGCGTAGCGGTCCTCGCTGCCCGCCCACGCCGACCCCAGCACCATCTTGACCTCTTCGGCCGTGCGGTTGCCGATGGTGATGCTGTGCTGCTTCTTCATGAAGCCGATGACGTCCTCGTCCATCCGATCACCGCCCATCCGAATCGACTGGCCGGTGACCACCCCGCCAAGCGAGATCATGGCCACCTCGGTTGTGCCACCGCCGATGTCCACGATCATGTTGCCCGAGGCCTCTTGCACCGGGAGGCCGGCGCCGATGGCCGCGGCCATGGGCTCCTCGATGATGTAGACCGGCTTCTTCGCCCCGGCGGACACCGCTGCCTCCTGCACGGCCCGCTGCTCCACTGGGGTGATGCCGGAGGGAACGCAGATCACCATGCGGGGCCGGGTCAATCGCCCCGGAGATACTCGCTGGATGAAGTACCGCAGCATCTTCTCGCAGATGTCGAAGTTGGCGATCACCCCGTCCTTGAGCGGACGGATGGCCTGGATATGGGCCGGTGTGCGACCCAGCATCCGCTTGGCCTCAGTACCCACTGCCAAGGGCATGCCATTGCTGGCCACCGCCACCACGGAGGGCTCGTTTATGAGGATGCCCTCGCCGCGGACATACACCAGCGTGTTGGCAGTGCCCAGGTCTATCGCGACATCGCGGCCCACCAGTCCGCTGCTGGAAGAGAACCGCCGCTTCACCATGCTGCAAGGTTAGAGCAGCCGACCCGGCACCGCACACCGGCCAAGAGGCCGCGTTTCACAGGCTGAGTAAGGAACCAGCCCGATGCCGACTGCACCCACTTCTGCCGGGCCGCTCCTCACAAGGTCGGAAAGAAGATGGCGATCTCCCGCTCCGCCGAGGCGTTGCTGTCGGAGCCGTGGACGAGGTTTTCGGTGACCTCCAAGCCGAAGTCGCCCCGGATGGTCCCCGGGGGGGAATCCAGGGGGTTGGTGACCCCCATCATGGAGCGGACGACGGCGTAGACGTCGTCAGGCCCCTCGAGCACCAAAGCGACCGACGGGGAGCGGCCGATGAACGCCACCAAATCGGGGTAGAACGGGCGGTCCACATGCTCGGCGTAGTGGCGGGCGGCCAATTCGGCGTCGATGGTCAGCAGGCGCATAGCCGCGATCCGCAGACCCCGGGATTCGAAGCGGGACAAGATGGCCCCCACCAGGCCCCTCTCCACTGCATCGGGCTTGCACAGCACGAGTGTCCGATTCACCGCCAGAACCCTACTGATCTCGACCCGTCATTCAACACCGGCGAAATCCTACTGATCTCGTGGCACGAGGTGAAGGCGCGCCGCACCAGCGGTGTACAGGGAACCGGTGACCACCACCGCGTCCTCCTCACCGGACAGCGCCAGGGCTCGTTCGACCGCATCGGTCACATCGTGGGCGATCTCGGCGTCGATCCCCCGACTCCGGGCCGCGTCGGCCAGATCGGCGGCCGGCAGGGCCCGCGGCCAATCGGGAGCGCAGCACACCACCAGGTCGCAGCGGGCGCCGGAGGCACCAATGGCGGCCAGCATGGCGTCGGGATCCTTGTCGCCCATCATGCCGACCACCCAGGTGACCGTGCCCAATACGGTGAACTGGTCGGCCAACGTGGCCGCCGCCGCGGCGAGGCCGTCAGGGTTGTGGGCCCCGTCGATCACCACCAGGGGCTGGCGGGCCACCACTTCGAATCGAGCCGGGACCGCCACGGCGCCCAAAGCATCCAGGAGTGGCTCATCCAGCTCTTGTTCCACCAGCGCCTCGAACGCGGCGATGGCCAATGCGGCGTTAAGCCCCTGGTGGGCGCCGAACAGGCTGACGTAGACGTCGTCGTAGCGGGCCCGGGGGGTGCGAACCGTGATCAGCCGGCCGCCGACCGCCGGGTGGTTCTCCTCCAGTTCGAAATGCTGGCCGGAAATCAGCAGCTCCCCGGGCGACTCCTCAGCGGCAATCGCCGCCAGCTCGGCGTCCATCGGCCCCAGCACGGCGGTGGCACCGGAATGGAGGATGCCCGCCTTCTCCCCCATCACCGCCGCCTCCCAGCCGAGACGGCCGTCGGTGTGGTCGCGGCCGATGTTGGTGATGACCGCCACCCGGCTGTTCACCACGTTGGTGGCGTCGTAGCGGCCCAGCTTGCCCACCTCCACCACGGCCAAGTCCACGGCCACATCGGCGAACCAACGCAGGGCGGCCGCGGTCACCAGCTCGAACCATGAGGGCCGGGCGCCGGCGTGGCCAGCGGCCAGATGGACCTCCACCAGCCGCAGATGGCCCAACAGCTCGGTCAGCTCGGCATCGCGGACAGGGTCGCCGCCCACGGTCATGCGCTCGTTGATGCGCTCGACATGGGGGCTGGCGTACACCCCGACGTTCATCCCCCACGCCTGGGCCAGGGCGGCGGTCAGCGCGGCCACGGACCCCTTACCGTTGGTGCCCGAGATGTGGACGGCCGGGTAGTCGGCTTGGGGATCGCCCAGCGCGGCCAGCAGCCCGCGCATGGGGGCCAGCGACAGGCCGCCGGTGTCTCCAGCCGTGGCCTCCAGATTGACGTGTCCGTCCAGCCACGCCCGGGCCTTGGCCATAGACGGGAAAAACCCTGGATTGTCCATGCCGACGCTCAGCCGGTCCCTGGAATGAGCCAAGCAGTCAGCTGGCTTGGCGCCGGGACCGGTCGGTTGACCGGACCTTGGCCGCGCTGAGCAGCTGGGGGGCTTCGGCCCCACGGACGGTTTCAGCACTGACCACGCACTGGACCACGTCGTCGCGGCTGGGCAGCTCGTACATGACGTCGAGCAGAACCTCCTCCAAGATGGCCCGCAGGCCCCGGGCCCCGGTATTGCGGCTGAGAGCCAGCTCGGCCACCTCGGACAGGGCTTCATCAGTGATGACCAATTCCACGTTCTCGAACTCGAAGAACTTGCAGTACTGCTTCACCAGGGCGTTCTTGGGCTCTACCAGAATCCGCACCAGCATGTCCCGCTCGAGGTGGGATACCACACCGACCACGGGCAGGCGGCCGATGAACTCGGGGATGAGGCCGAACTTGATCAGGTCCTCGGGCTGGACCTGGGTGAACAGCTCACCGTGGTCCCGCTCCGAATCGGAGCGGATGTCGGCGCCGAAGCCGACCCCCACGTTGCCCACCCGGTTCTCGATGATCTGCTCCAATCCGGCGAAGGCGCCACCCACGATGAACAGCACGTTGGTGGTGTCGATCTGGATGAACTCCTGGTGGGGGTGCTTGCGCCCGCCCTGGGGCGGCACCGACGCGGTGGTGCCCTCCAGAATCTTCAGCAGGGCCTGCTGCACACCCTCGCCGGACACGTCCCGGGTGATCGACGGGTTCTCGCTCTTGCGGGAGATCTTGTCGATCTCGTCGATGTAGATGATGCCGGTCTCGGCCTTCTTGACGTCGTAGTCGGCGGCCTGGATGAGCTTGAGGAGGATGTTCTCCACATCCTCGCCCACATAGCCGGCCTCGGTCAGCGCGGTGGCATCGGCGATGGCAAAGGGCACGTTGAGCATGCGGGCCAGGGTCTGGGCCATCAGCGTCTTGCCGCAGCCGGTGGGCCCCAGCAGCAGGATGTTCGACTTGGACAGCTCCACCTCGGGATCGGACGAGCCCATCTGGACCCGCTTGTAGTGGTTGTAGACCGCGACCGACAGAATCCGCTTGGCGTGCTCTTGGCCGATGATGTAGTCGTTCAGAAAGGAGTAAATCTCCTGGGGCTTGGGGAGCTCCTTGAATCCGACGTCGGTGCCTTCGGCCAACTCCTCCTCGATGATCTCGTTGCACAGGTCGATGCACTCGTCGCAGATGTAGACGCCGGGTCCGGCGATCATCTTCTTGACCTGCTTCTGGGTTTTTCCGCAGAAGCTGCACTTCAGCAGTTCGCCGCCCTCTCCGAACTTAGCCACGGTCCCTGCTCCCTTACCGGATGGCCGTGATCGGTCCGGCGTTTTCGGTGGCGTCACGCGACGAGATGACCTCGTCGATGAGCCCGTACTCTTTGGCGTCCTCAGCGGTCATCACGTAATCGCGGTCGGTGTCCTGCTTGACCTTGTCGAGGTCTTGGCCGGTATGGCGGGCCACAAGCTGCTCGAGCTGGTCTTTGAGCCGCTGGATCTCCCGCGAGGCGATCTCGATGTCGGACACCTGTCCGGATGCCCCGGCATAGGGCTGGTGGATCAGCATCCGGGAGTGGGGCAGCGCCAAGCGCTTGCCGGGGGCGCCCGCGGCCAAAAGCACTGCGGCGGCCGAGGCCGCCTGCCCGAAGCAGATGGTGGTGATGTCGGGCTTGAGGTACTGCATGGTGTCGTAGATGGCGAACATGGCATTGATGTCGCCGCCCGGGCTGTTGATGTAGAGGTTGATGTCCTTGTCGGGATTCTCCGACTCCAAGTGCAGAAGCTGTGCGCAGATGAGATTGGCCACCGTGTCGTCAATGGGAGTGCCCAAGAAGATGATGTTCTCCTTGAGCAGTCGGGAATACAGGTCGAACGACCGTTCGCCCCGGTTGGTCTGCTCGACCACAACGGGCACCATGTAGTTCTGAGGTCTCATATGGTTTGGCTCTCGGTGGTGGTGGGGGGAAGGTCAGACTCGCTGTCGGGGTTCAGGCTAGACCGCTCAATGGGGTTTCCGTCGGGATCCTTTATCTCAACCCGCTCCAATACCCATTCCCGGGTCCTGCGCATCTTTGCGTCTAATCGTACCCCCTTGAGACGGCTTTCATCGTCAGCGAATACCGATGACTTGAGCTCGTCGACGGTCTGGCCCACCTGAGCAGCCAGCATGGCCAGCTCCAAATCCACGTCTTCATCGGTGGCCTCGATGGACTCTGCCGCAGCCACCGCCCGCAGAGCCAGGTCGGTTTTCGCCTCCTGGAGGGCCGGTTCCCGAAGCGCCTCGGCCAGCTCCTCGGCGGTCTGGCCGATGGCCTCCAAATAGGTGTCGATCTCAATGCCCTGGCTGGCCAGTCGCATCTGGAGGGTCCGGAGGCGGTGTTGCACCTCGGCGTCCACCAAGGCCTCGGGAATGTCGTCGATCACCAACTCGGCGAGCTGCTCGCCCACTTGGTTTGCCAGCGAGGCCAGGGCGTCGGCTCGCTTGGCTCGGGCGATGTTTCCGGAGATGTCAGCCCGCAGCTCGTCAACGGTGTCGAACTCAGAGGCCTCTTGGGCGAACTCATCGTCGAAATCGGGCAGAACCGTCTCCTGCACCTGCTTGACCAGGATGCGGAACCGCAATAGCCCGTCTTCGCCGGGATCAGGGTGCTCGGCGTTGAATTCCAAGATGTCTCCGGCCTTGGATCCCTGGAGCTGCTCGTCGATCTCCGGCACCACGGCCCCCTGGCCCACCTCATAGGCGTAGTCGTCCACGGTGAGGCCCTCGACTTCCTCGCCGTTGTACGACCCGTAGATGTCCATGGTCACGTTGTCGCCGTCGATCGCCGGCCGGGAGACGGGGGCCAGCTCGCCGAACTGCTTTCGGAGCTGGTCCACCTGCTGGCTGATCTCCTCGGTGGTGGGCTCGGGACTGGGCAACTCGGCCTTGAGCTGGTCGTATCCGGTGATGGTGACCAGGGGGCGGACCTCCACCACCGCGTCGAAGCTGATCGAGCCGTCCTCGGCTCCGCTGGTGATGTCAATCTCCGGCGGGGCGATCACGTCGACGTCGTGGTCGACCACAGCCTGGGCGTAGTACTCGGGCAACGCGTCGCTGAGGGCCTCCCCCCGAGCCGCCTGGGGGCCCAGCCGGGCTTCCAGGACTCGGCGAGGGGCTTTGCCGGGGCGGAAGCCGGGCAGGCGGACCTGGCGGGCGAGCTTGCGGAAAGCCTCGTCAAGCTTTTCCTCGAATTCCTCCGCATCGATGTCCACCGACACCTTGACCCGGTTGCTTTCCAAGGCCTCGACCGTGCTCTTCACAGGTTGGGCATTTTACCGGCAACCCCCCGAATCCTCGTGTCGTAGCCGATGGCCGCGGTGGGCAGTTATCATTCCAAGCCAGCCCCGCGGGTGTAGTTCAGTGGTAGAACCCCAGCCTTCCAAGCTGATGACGCGAGTTCGATTCTCGTCACCCGCTCTCGTCGATTTGCCGCCATTCAGCGGCGTCAGAACTGGAAATAGATGTAATCCGCGACCCCCTCAGGGCCGAGGGCGACAACGACCATGATCCACACCGAGAAGCCCACCGCCGTCAGGCCCATCGGAGCCTTCGCCAGCACCTCCGACCCCTTCTCGGCCCACGCTCGGGGGAAGAACTGGGCGGCAAGGGCGGCCACGATGGCCAAGGCCACCAACGGGTTCAACAGCTCAGGACCGGTGCCCCAGCCGGTGAACAGCCGAGCCAGCACATCACCGGCGCGATCCAGCGTCTCGCTGTTGAACAGCACCCAGCCCAGGCACACGAAGTGGAAGACCCAGAGCCGCCGCATCCACAGGCGAGCGGTATGCGGGAGGGTCCAGCGCCAGTCCCGCCCCCAGCGCCAACCCTTCAAGCTCAACTCTCGCGGCGCGCCGCTCCCTTTGGCCTCGCCCCGCCACCGTTCCACCGCCAAACCGGCGCCGTGGTAGACGCCCCACAGGATGAACGCCCCGGCCGCGCCGTGCCACAGGCCTCCCAAGGCCATGGTCAAGAGCAGGTTCCGGTAGGTGGCCAGGCGTCCCTTGCGGTTGCCTCCCAGGGGGATGTAGAGATAGTCCCGCAGCCAGCGAGACAGCGTCATGTGCCACCGCCGCCAGAAGTCCTGGATGGAGTCGGCCGCATAGGGCACGTCGAAGTTCTGGGGGAAGCGGAACCCCATCAGCAGGGCCACGCCGATGGCCATGTCGGTGTAGCCGGAGAAGTCGGCGTATATCTGCACCGCGTAGCCGTAGATCCCGGCGAGAATGTCCAGCGCCCCGTGCTCGCCGGGAGCCTCGAAGGCATCCTTCACTACCGCTCGGGCCAGGAAGTCGGCGATCACCACCTTCTTGAACATGCCCCGGCCGATGAGTTTGACGGCATGGGCCACCTCCGCCCGGTCCGGGCGGGCCTCTGAGCGCAACTGGGGCAAGAACTCGGTGGCCCTCACAATGGGGCCGGCCACCAACTGGGGAAAGAACGACAAATACACCGCGAAGTCGAGCAGGTTGGCCTCTTCGGCGCGCCCCCGATGCACGTCCACCACATAGCTGATGGCCTGGAACGTGAAGAACGACACCCCCACCGGCAACACGATGTCGAGTGCCGGACTGGAGATTCCCAGATTGCGGTCGAGGCTGTCGGTGAAAAAGTCGTAGTACTTGAAAAAGGCCAGCACGCTGAGACTCAGCGTTACCCCGCCGGCCACCGCCGCCTTGCGAACCCGATCGGTGGCCGCTCTCACGTTGATCGCCACCGCCACCGCATTTCCCAAGGTCATGCCCACTAGCAGCAGAACGAATCGGGTATCCCAGGCGGCGTAGAACCAGTAGGAGGCCCCCAGCAAGAACAGCTTCCACGGCACCGGCCACCGCCGCAGCGCCCACCCCACCGGCAGCACCACTGCGAAGAACGCGGCAAAGGTAAAGGTGGGAAACAGCACCGAGGCCAAGCTAATCGCGGCCAATGTCGGCCAAGAATTAACGAGGGCTCACGCCGGCGGCAGCGCTGCAACCCCCCAATTCACAAAATGCGCCCCAGGAAGTGTGGTGGTTCAGGACATCGGAAACTCTGATGGGTTGCCCTGCTGGGCGAAGCACTGCACTTCCTGGAAATTGCGTGGCAGGATCGTGATATCGCGATATCATACCATCATGACGAAGCAAACGACGGTGCGGCTACCGGATGAATTGGCCGAGGAGGCAGAGGCGTTGGCCCGGGTCCGGGAATCAAGCATGAATCAACTGGTTGTTGATTCGCTTCGCGCTGAGATTCAACGGGTAAAGGCCGACGAGGAATTCATCGCAAGAGCCAAGCGGCTGTTGGAGCGAGACAAAGAGCTCCTCGAGCGCCTAGCCCGTTGACCAAGTACCTCAGCTTGGCGGAGTACCTCCGGAAAGAGCACCCCAGGAAGTGTGGTGGTTCAGGACATCGAAAAAAGCGCCCCCGGCAGGATTCGAACCTGCGACCTGATGATTAGAAGTCATCTGCTCTGTCCGGACTGAGCTACAGGGGCGTGCTAGCGCCTTTAACGGCGCGAAACAAAAGTATCAAGCCGGTGGCGGAGGTTGGTGCGGAGTTTTGCCGCTTCGGGGTGTTCGGAGGGGTGCTGTTTGAACCTCCCGCCCCGCACACACCTTCACTGCTTCACGCAGGCTGGTTGTGTACCCCTTCCATGACGGTTGCGCATCTACCGGGGAACCCCTGACGGAAGAAGCAGCATGGACGGTTGTAGCTTTCTGCTCATGGGGAGAGCACTGCGAACCATCGCCGGTGTGTCCGCTGCTGCGCTGCTCGCTGCCGCTTGTGGCACCAACGGCGACACAGCCACCCCCGATCCGACCGCCGCACAGATCACCGCTACGGCTGTCCAGGCAACCGCCGAGCCTTCACCCCTCACTCCCGTTCCGACCATCGCCACTTCGACCGATCCGACGCCTGCTGGCACGCCGACCCCTGCGCAGACTCTCTTCGTGCACAAGTCGGGCTTGGCCTGCTACGGGGAGCTTTCTGAGGGGTGGAACTACGACTTCGTCCCCGACCTCGTGGTCGGTTTTCCCTCTGTGGATGAAGCCGCAGCCCATTGGTGGCAGAACGAGTCTGAGGCACGGGCATGGCACAGCCGCGATGGGACATACTCAATCAGCGCAGAAGACCTCACCCAATACCCCAGCGAGGACAACTCGGTGGCGTTTCGCGACGCCAGTGGAAACGCACAGGTCGTGGTGTACGCCGCGCAACTACCAGACGGCAGTTGGATCATCGACGCAGGAACAGGCTGCGTCTACTTCGATGAAAGCACCTCTAGAAGCGGCGGGACACGGGGATAACCAGCCACGCCACAGCCAAAGACGGCCCACGACGCTCTCCTTCATGACAGCAAGCCGCGCCCAGCCTCGTAGCCTGGTCGTGTGGCGCAGGTCTTCAACCAGAGGTTTGCCTACTACGGAATGATCCTGGTGGTCGCGGCAATCGTCTTGGTGATTGTGCTGGTGCGGAGTTGCGAATCCGGGCTTCGAATCGAAGGCGATACCAAGAACAGGGTCGAGTCGGTCACGCAGATTCCCGATTTCGAAGCCACGAAGTTCCCGGCGCTAGTTCACCATCTGGGCCATCCGGCTTCCCCGAAATCTTCTGCAATCTTCGACCTTGACTGCTCGCAGATAGTCCACTCCGACATCGCCCACCTCGTCTACACCGATGGCACCGACTGTCCCACTCTGCTGTTGCCCGACGCGATGGGATTCGACGTGATCGCGAACTACTGGGACGCCGCTTGCCCAAAACCCCCGACACTGGTAGCACAAGACATCGACGGTAAAACCGCCCTCACCGTAGACACGACACGCAATCGCGGAAACTGCGACGACGCCGCGGTCCGATCTGCTCTCGGAATCACACTCAAACCCTGACCCGCCACCAAGACAGCAGCCATCCCAACTAACACAACCGGCTCTGACCGACATCCCGCCTACAGCCCGTGCCTTCCCAACCTTCCAGGTGACGCACTCAACTGCGGCCTACAGGGGCGTGCTGGCGCGTTTAACGGCGCGAAACAAAAGTATCAAGCCAGTAGCGGGGGTTGGCGCGGGGTTTTGGCCGCTTCGGGGCGTTCGGAGGGGTGCTGTTGGAACCTCCCGCCCCGCACACATCTTCACTTGATCCGACCGCCGCACAAGCCACTGCAACGGCTGTCCAGGCTGCCGCCGAGCCTTCACCCCTCACTCCCGCTCCGACCATCGCCACTTCTACTGAGCCGACACCTGCTGGTACGCCGACCCCAGAGCTGACTCTCTACGGCCAGGAGTCTGGTTTGGCCTGCTACGAGGAGCTTTCTCAGGGGTGGGACGACTCTTCCCTAGCTTCGCCGAGAGACCTATGTGCTACAATGAAGCACATGAGTGAAGTGGGCATTCGGGCGCTCAAGCAGAATGCGTCAGCGGTGGTGGCCAAGGCAGCCGCGGGTGAGATCGTGACAATCACCAGCCGGGGACGCCCGGTGGCTCTGATGACGCCGATACCGAAGTCGCGCCTGCAGGAGCTAACCGATGCCGGTCTGGTGGCAGCGGCCACCAGAGACATCGCTGATCTGCCCGACCCCATCGAGGGCCCGAGCCTGTCTGAAGTGCTCGCTGAGATGCGCGAGGAAGAGCGCTACTGAGGTGGCGTTCTATGTCGACACATCTGCCCTCGTGAAGCTGGTTTCTGCGGAACCGGAGACGCAGGCGCTCCAATATTGGAGATCCCAGAGGTATCGAGATCTGGTGGCGGGAGATCTTGCGCAAACGGAGCTTCTCCGTGCCGCCCGAAAGCTGACGCCAGCCCACGTTCAAGTGGCGAGAGAAGTGCTTGACTCCGTGCAGCTGATGAGGTTGGGGGAGCGCGTCTTCGAACAGGCAGGCCTGCTGAACCCACCCGCGTTGCGTTCCTTGGACGCCATCCACCTCGCCACGGCCCTTGACCTAGGCCATGACCTGGAAGGCATCGTCACCTATGACACGCGACTGGCCGAGGCCGCGGTTCACAACGGTGTGACCGTTGTGTCGCCCGGAGCGGACCTGTAGCCAGCCAAGTACCGCCTGTCAAGAGACAAAGACACGGGTGCCAGGCGAAGAGGCCGGTCCCTGTAGGGTCGCTGGCATGGATGTACTCACCACTTCAGGCGGGGTGGCGTTTGTTCGTACTCCGGAGGAGCGGTTTGGCGGGCTGGGCGACTATCCGTATGAGCCGCGCTATGTCGAGGTGGATGGTTTGCGGATGGGGTATGTGGTGGCCGAACCCGATCAACCGGACGAAGACACCGACACGTTCTTGCTGCTGCACGGCGAGCCCACCTGGGGGTACTTGTACCGCAAGATGATCCCGCCGCTGGTGGCAGCCGGGTACCGGGCGGTGGTGCCCGACCTGATCGGCTTCGGGCGATCCGACAAGCCGTTAGAGCGCTCGGCCTATTCCTATGAAGGCCATGTGGAGTGGATGCGGGAGTTCTTGGCTGCCACCGCCGCAGAGCGGGGCGGCGGGCCGCTGCATCTGTTCGGCCAGGACTGGGGCGGGCTGATTGGCTTGCGGGTGGCCGCCGAGAACCCCGATCTATTCGACCGGCTGATTCTGGCCAACACCGGGCTGCCCGAGGGGCAGTCACCGGGGGCGGGCTTCGAGTTCTGGCTCCAGTTCAGCCAAGACGTCGAATTCCTCGACTGCGGCCGGCTGGTGGACAACGCCACGGCCACTGACCTGAGCGAGGCTGCTCAGGAGGCCTACCGGGCGCCGTTCCCCGATGAGCTCTACATGGCCGGGGCCCGCCATTTCCCAATGCTGGTGCCGATCTCGCCGGCCGATCCCGCCGTTCCCGCCAACCGGGCGGCCTGGAAGGCATTGGAACGGTGGACCAAGCCGGTGCTCACCCTGTGGGCCCCCGACGACCCGGTGCTGGGCGGCGGGCAGGCGGCCATCAGCGAGCGGATTCCCGGGGCGGCCAACCAGCCTCACGCCCAATTCCGCCCGGCCAGCCACTTCATCCAAGAGGACCAGGGCCCCGCGCTGGCCGAGGCCATCGTCGCCTGGCTGGGCTGAGCGCGCTGCGCTCCGGACCCCAAACAGTTTCCCCACATGGCAAGACCGGCCCTAGACTGACCGGGCCGTGCGGGCCGTAGCTCAGTTAGGTTAGAGCGCCGGGTTGTGGTCCCGGAGGTCGGGGGTTCAAATCCCCTCGGTCCGCCCAACAAGCCCCTCTAGCTCAATTTGGCAGAGCGACGGACTCTTAATCCGCAGGTTCTGGGTTCAAGTCCCAGGGGGGGTACTCGATGACATGTCTTCTCACGGGAGGATGTCGTGACTGCCGATCCGCAGCCAGACGACATGGCGCTTGCCGGGAGTCTGCTGAGGGCCCCATGCAAAGGTCGCCCGGCCGTCCGGGGCCCATGTCATCTCATAGACACCGGTAACTCCTTTCACTTTCTTGACGCGCAAGCCTGATCGGAACCAGCTGAGACGTCCGTCTTCAATGTCGGCCAGGTCGGCGACGAATTGCCGCAGTCGGACTTCGAAGAGAGAGACCTGTGCCGGGGTCAGCCGTTCGAGGTCGCGCAGGAACGAAGGGTTCTCAAAGTGAGTCGGCACTCGCCCGGTGTTGCGGAGGCAGCTATTGAGAGGACCCGTTTCGCCGCGCTCTCATGGCGGCAATGAAGTCCTCGGTGGTGGCGTGAAACTCGCCCTCGTCAAGATCGGCTGCGGGCCCCTTGCCGGTGTCGGCGTCGATGTCTGCGAGAGACAGTTTCTCGGGCTGGGAATCTTTGCGCTGCTTGCGGGCCGAGGGAAGCCAGCGCTTTGGATCCAAGACAGCCATTGCCCGTCCTCCAGGGTCGACTCGATTCCCCACTCTACCCCGGCGGGTTGCTCAAACCAGACGGCCGATCCTGGTTTGGACTCGACGCAGGCAGACGCTGATTCTTCGTGCTACAGTGACACTGTTCCGCATTGCGGTACTGGTCCACAGTATGGAACCCGCCCTGGGTCCAGCACCACAGAAGGAGTGTGTCGAATGACTGACACGCCCGAGATCGACGACATCGATCTGTCGAGTCTGAACGACGAAGACCTGTGTGCGCAGATGCACGACGATCTTTACGACGGCCTCGCTGAAGAAATTGACGAAGGCACCAGAATCTTGCTGGACCGGGGTTGGCCGGCCGACAAGGTGCTGGACGAGGCTCTGGTGGAGGGGATGCGCATCGTGGGCATCGACTTCCGCGACGGCATCTTGTTTGTGCCCGAGGTTCTTTTGGCCGCCAACGCCATGAAGGCGGGCATGGCCATCCTGCGACCGCTTCTGGCCGAAACCGGGGCCGAGCCCATTGGCAGCGTGGTGATCGGCACGGTGAAGGGCGACATCCACGACATCGGCAAGAACCTGGTGGCCATGATGCTGGAGGGCGCCGGATTCGAGGTGACCGACCTGGGGATCAACACCGACGTGGAGGAGTTCATCGCCGCACTCGACGAGCACCAGCCCGACATTTTGGGCATGTCGGCATTGCTCACCACCACCATGCCCTACATGAAGGTGGTCATCGACACGCTGGTCGACAAGAGCCTGCGGGAGGAATTCATTGTTCTGGTGGGCGGCGCCCCCCTCAACGAGGAGTTCGGCGAGGCCATCGGTGCCGATGCCTACTGTCGTGACGCGGCGGTGGCCGCCGAGACGGCCAAAGAGCTGATAGCTGCCCGCCGAGCCGCGGTGTGACCATGTCGAGCCGCGACCGGGTGCTCGTGGTTGCTTGCGGGGCACTGGCCAAGGAACTGCGCCATCTGATCGCGGCATTCGATCTGGAGGGCGGCAGCCGCGGCATCGACCTGGAATGCCTCCCGGCCAAGCTGCACAACCGGCCAGAGCTGATTCCCGAGTCGGTGCGCCAGCGGGTCCGGGCCGCCCGCGACCAATACCGCACCGTCTTGGTGGGCTACGCCGACTGCGGCACTGGGGGCCTGCTCGACAAGGTCTGCGAAGAGGAGGGGGTGGAGCGCCTCCCCGGCCCACACTGCTACGAGCTCTACGCCGGGACCGAGGCCTTCACCCAGCTGCAGGAGCAGGAGCTGGGAACGCTCTATTTGACCGACTACCTGGTACGGCACTTCGAGCGCCTGATTCTGGAGGGGCTGGGCATCTCTGACCACCCCGAGCTGCAAGAGATCTATTTCAAGAACTACTCCCGGCTGGTGCACCTGTCTCAGGAGCCAGACCCCGAACTGGATCGGCAGGCACGACAAGCGGCTGATCGCCTGGGGCTGCGCTTCGAGAGGGTGGCAACCGGCTATGGAGGATTGGTCGATGCGCTGGTAGAGATCCGGGAGCGAGCCGCGTGAGTCGGCGGCGGGGGAGTAACGGCAACCTAGTGGTGATCTGCTGGCGGGACATCCCCGCTCAGGTTAACGCAGGCTCGGGATCCTCAAAGATCCAGCGCATCCTCCCCCGCCGCTTCCAACGGGCCATCGACGAAGCCGCCATGGTGGCCGGCAAGACCCAGGCATCACAATACGTCGGCGAGTGGCGCCGGAAACTGATACCAGGCGATCCCGACGATCCCGAAGGCGCCGCCCTGCGAGCTGCCGAGGAACTCGAGGCCGCATTCCCCCGGGAGCGGCTCAAGGAGTTTGTGGCCACTGGCGGCTGGGATCCCGACAACGCAACCGTGAGTCCCCAGGAGGCGGCAACGTGACCGACACCGTGATCAGCTCGGCAACCAAGGAGGTGGTGATCGGTTTCGGCCGTCCGTTCGTGATGATCGGCGAGCGGATCAACCCCACCGGGCGCAAGCTGCTGACCGAGGAGATGAAGGCCGGCGACTTCAGCCGGGTGGAAGCCGATGCCCTGGCCCAGGTGGCCGCCGGAGCCCACATGCTGGATGTGAACGCCGGCATCCCCCTGGCCGACGAGCCTGCGCTGCTGGCCCGGGCGATCAAGCTGGTGCAGTCGGTGACCGACGTGCCGCTGTCCATCGACTCCTCGATCATCGAGGCGCTGGAGGCGGGCATTGCGGTGTACAACGGCAAGCCGCTGATCAACTCGGTCACCGGCGAGGACGAGGTGCTGGAGCGGGTGCTGCCGCTGGTGGCCCGCCACAGCGCCGCAGTGGTGGCCATATCCAACGACGAGACCGGCATCAGCGAGAATCCCGACGTCCGCTTCGAGGTGGCCCGCAAGATCGTGGAGCGGGCCGCCGACCACGGCATCCCAAACTCCGACGTGGTGGTCGATCCTCTGGTCATGCCCATCGGGGCCATGGGAACCGCCGGCCAACAGGTGTTCCGCCTGGTTCGCCGCATACGCGAAGAGCTCAAGGTGAACACCACCTGCGGGGCCAGCAACGTGAGCTTCGGGCTGCCCAACCGTCACTCGATCACCGGCACGTTTCTGGCCATGGCCATCGGCGCGGGGATGTCCTCGGCCATCATGAACCCGCTGCACGCCGAGGTGAAGCAGGCGGTAATGGCCGCCGACGTGCTGGCCGGCCACGATCAGGACTGCATGGCGTGGATTGCCGAGAACCGGGATCCGACCGCTGCTGGGGAGGGAGCTGCCCGCCGTCGAGGGGGCCGTCGTCGGGCCGCAGTATGAGTCCAGAACACCGAGTGGTGTTCACCCCCAGCGGCATCGAAGCGGCCGCCCCCGAAGGATCGACGGTGCTCGACGCGGCCCGAACCGCCGGGGTGGACATCGACTCGGTGTGCGGTGGCCGGGGGCTGTGCGGCCGTTGCCAGGTGGCCCCCGGCAACGGACAGTTCGCCAAATGGGGGCTGACCAGCTCTGACGACGCCCTGTCGATGCCCGGCCCCACCGAGCTCGACTACCGGGGTCGGCGCCGGTTGGAACCAGGCCATCGGTTGAGCTGTCAGGCCGTTTTGCTGGGTGACGTGGTGATCGACGTCCCGCCCCAGAGCCAAGTACACAGCCCGGTGGTGAGAAAGGCCGTCGACCTGGGTGAGATCACCGTCGACCCGGTGGTGACCCTCCACTACCTGGAGCTGACCACCGCCGAGCTGGGCGACGAGATCTCCGATGCCGAGCGGCTGGTCGGCGCTTTGGCCGAAGACTGGGACTTGTCCGACGTCAAAGTTCCCGCAGGCGCGCTGCCCGCATTGTGCTCGGCGATCGCGGAGGGAAACGGGGCGGTCACCGCTGTAGTCCACACCCGGCGGCTGTACACCAAGCGAGGCGAAGACGGCGAGGTGGTTGAGCGACGGGTGCTGACAGTGCGACCAGGCTATTCCGATGCGGAATTCGGCGTGGCGGTGGATGTGGGCTCAACCACCGTGGCCGGCTACCTGCTGGATCTGGCCACCGGGGAGGTGGCCGCTACCGCAGGGCGAATGAACCCGCAGATCCGCTTCGGCGAGGACCTGATGAGCCGAGTGTCCTACGCCATGTTGAACCCCGGCGGCACTGCCGAGCTGACCGCAGCGGTGCGATCGGCCATCGACAGCGTGATCGGCGAACTCTGTGAGGCCGCGTGCATCGACCGATCTGACGTCTGCGATCTCGTAGTGGTGGGAAATCCGATCATGCACCACCTGGTGCTGGGCATCGACCCGACTCCGCTGGGCGCAGCCCCGTTCACTTTGGCCGTGCGCGACGGGGTATGGGCCAACGCAGCCGACATCGACGTGGACCTTCCCGGCGCCTCCCTCTATATGGGGCCGTGCATCGCTGGACACGTGGGGGCCGACGCGGCGGCTGCCATGCTGGCCGAGGGTCCGCACCGGTCGCCCCGCCCGCAACTCCTCGTCGACGTGGGCACCAACGCTGAGATCGTTTTGGGCGACGGCCAGAAGGTATGGGCCGCGTCGAGCCCCACCGGACCCGCATTCGAAGGCGCCCAGATCAGCTGCGGACAGCGGGCCGCCGCCGGAGCAATCGAAGGGGTGCGGATCGACCCCGCCACGCTGGAGCCCCGCTTCAAGGTCATCGGCTGCGATCTGTGGTCCGACGACCCCGGCTTTGACGACGCGTTGGGCTCTTTGGAGGTGTCCGGGCTGTGCGGTTCGGGAATCATCGAGGTGATTGCCGAGATGTTCTTGGTCGGGATCATCGACCACCGAGGGGTCATCGGCGGCGAGCTGGCCGATCGCAGTCCCCGCATCATCGCCGACGGTCGGACGTTTTCCTATGTGCTTCAAGTCCAGCCGGTACCGCTGTTGGTGACCCAAAACGACGTGCGAGCGGTTCAGTTGGCCAAGGCCGCGCTGCGGGCCGGCATCGACCTGCTATTCGAGCACGCCGGGATCGCCGAGGTGGCCGATGTGAGGTTGGCCGGAGCGTTCGGCGCCCACATCAGCCCGGTTCACGCCATGGTGCTGGGCTTGGTGCCCGACGGGCCGGTAGAAGGAGTCAAAGGGGTGGGAAACGCCTCGGGAGCGGGCGCGGCCCGGATGCTGGTTTCGGGGTCACAGCGAGCCGAGACCGAGCGAGCCGCCCGGGAAGTGGTCAAGATCGAGACCGCCACCGAGGCCCGCTTCCAGGAGCTGTTCGTGGCCGCCATGTCGCTGCCCCATGAGACCGCTCCCACTCCCCACTTGGCCGAGGCGGTGGATTTGCCCTCGCGATCTGCAGCCGATATCGAGACTGCCGGACCCAAGCGGCGCAGACCAGCCCGCCGGCAACGTGCAACCCAGGAGCAACGATGAGCGAGCGACAAGGCAGACGCGGCGGTGGACGGGCCGGGCGACAGGCAGCCCGAGCGGCCAGCCAGGTGTTGGCCGCCCCCGTGCTGGAACGGCGTTTACCGCCGGTGGAGATCATCGACGAGGCCGGACTGGCCCAGATCGAGGAGAACGCCGAGACCATCCTGGCCGAGGTGGGCATCGCTTTCCAGGACTATCCCGACGCTCTGGACCTGTGGCGCAACGCGGGCGCCGACGTCGACGGCGAGCTGGTGCGGTTCCCCCGGGGGATGTGCCGCCAGATCGTGGCCGAGAACGCCCCCGCTGCCTACATCCAGCACGCCCGCAACCCCGAGCGCAGCGTGAGCATCGGCGGAAACACCACCGTGTTCGTCCCCAACTACGGCTCGCCGTTCGTCACCGACTTGGACCAGGGCCGGCGCTACGCCACCCTGGCCGACTTCGAGAACGTGGTGAAGCTGGCCTACCGGCTCCCCCACCTGCACCACAGCGGGGGCACGGTGTGCGAGCCGGTGGACGTGCCGGTGGACTTTCGCCACCTCGACATGGTGTACGCCCACCTGCGCTACAGCGACAAGCCCTTCATGGGCTCGGTGACCAGCGCCGAGCGGGCCGCCGACTCGGTGGAGCTGGCCCGCATCGCCTTCGGGGGCGACCTGGCCGACCGCACGGTGATGACCTCGCTGATCAACGCCTCCTCCCCCATGCGCTGGGACGCCACCATGCTGGGCGCAGCCACCACCTACGCCCGGGCCAACCAGGCCAGCGTGATCAGCCCCTTCATCCTGGCCGGCGCCATGTCGCCGGTGACGGTGGCCGGCTTGGCCGCCCAAGCCCTGGCCGAGGCGCTGTCGGGCATGGCCTACCTGCAACTGGTGCGGCCCGGCTCGCCGGTGGTGTTCGGCACCTTCGCCTCGTCGATGTCGATGGCCACCGGCGCCCCCACGTTCGGCACCCCCGAGGCTGGCCAGGCCATCTACGTCATGGCGGCGCTGGCCCGGCGGTGCGGGGTGCCGTTCCGCTCCGGCGGTCAGCTCACCGCGTCCAAGGCCCCCGACGCCCAGGCGGCCTACGAGTCGGCCCACACGCTTTTGCCCACCGTGCAGGCCGGGGTCAACTTCGTGCTCCACGCCGCCGGGTGGCTGGAGGGGGGCCTGACCCTGGGCTACGAGAAGCTCATCATGGACGCCGACCAGCTCGGCGCCATGGAGGTTCACGCCCGCGGCGTCGACTTGACCGACAACGGCCAGGCCATGGAGGCGTTCCGCACTAATACCCACGGCGACCACTTCTTGGGCAATGCCCACACCTTGGCCAACTTCGAGACCGCCTTCTGGCGCTCAGAGGTGGCCGACAGCAACAGCTTCGAGCAATGGTCGGAGGAGGGCGCCCTCACCGCGGCGCAGCGGGCCAACACCCGCTGGAAAGAACTGCTGGCCGACTACCAGCCGCCCCCTATAGACGGCGCCATCGACGCCGAACTGCAAGATTTCATCGCCCGCCGCAAGGCCGAATTAGCTGAACAGCAAGCTTGACTATGACTCTGCCGACTACAAGCAACTTATACTAGGCATATCCAAGAAAGTCGGCATTAGTGGCTCTGGCAGTCGCTGGAAACTAGAGGCTGTGCTCCACTAGACAACTTCCATCAGCTTCGCTGGCTGGATTTACTTCGCTCCCTCACTTGATAAAAGTGCGTAATAATCATAACAAGAACCGCTGGGATTATTACGAGCAAGGAAACGAGATACGCAATCGAAATAGCATCGACCCATCCTTCAGACGAACGAAAGATAGAAGATAATCCCGCAAGAACTAGCGAGATGATTAGTGCTGGACTGAATAGCGCGAGTTGTTGCATGCTATCTCTAGACTGGTCAAAATCCCCTTTGGAATCTGAATCTCTATGGATGTAGAGCCAAGAAATTGCCCCGCCCCATACAACAGAAAATAGACCCGCAGAGATAAGATATAGGTACCTCATTCTATCATTCAACTCTAAATCGTTAGCACTCGCGGCAAACAATATGGAATAGTGGACTGCAACGATGGTCAGGATAGTTGGATGCATCACCCTTTTGATGACCACAATTCCTCTCTTTCGCTCTACATTAGTTCTTCTAAATAAATCCATTGATGGAACTTTGTTGGCGCGGCCAGAAAATCTCCGGCCGCGCCAACAAATGCTCACTTACGACGCTTGACGGTCTCAGACACAGTCGTACGCGGGTTTCGCTTTGCAGTCGAAGCCTTCACGTAGCGGCCCGTCACTGCCGAGCGATGCGCTTTTTGCTTTGCCATAGTCTCACCCCCTTTCCCAATTCGTAAGAGGTGTCGAATCGTTCATCGAGTGCTACCACCGAGGCACCAATGGCAGTTGTCATAGCGCTTGTCGCGCTTCGCCTCCGCGAGGGAGTCGTACCACCTGCGGTGCTCCAACTTGATCTTGTCAAGCTGGCACCCGTTCTTCTCGTTGTGGGTGTCATGCACCTCCAACGTGTTGGTGTTTCCAAGGAACCTCTTCCTCTTGACAATCACTAACATTTGCCTCTCTCGAAATCGCGTCCGAGTGGTCGCGATGCCTGCATTCGTGCGCCGCGCCACGAGGCCAGACGTGCCATCACCATATCAGAGAGATGACACAGCAAAGGGGCAATGCCCGTTAGGTGATGAGTTTAGTTCACCAGCCCATCCAAGTATCACCAGCTGCTTGCTGTTACGGTGAACATGTGCCGCCGTCAAAGCCCTCTCCGGGGTCAGATCCGAGCGACACCGCTTCCGGAGCCCAAGACGTTGCCCACCTTGACGTAGCAGCTCTAGGAGAGATGCTACGAGAACGACGAACATCAGCTGGGCTATCGATGCGGAGAGCTGCTGAAACCGCGGAGGTCAGCTTCATGACGTGGTCACGCGTCGAAGCGGGATCCCAGCCGGACCTCAGAACCTTCCTGAGGCTGTGCGCTTGGCTTCACCTTCCGCCTGAGACGTTCTTTATCTCGGCAGCCCCCCGCAAGTCGGAGACCCCAGACCTCGTCTTGCAGCATCTTCTGACCGACCCCAGGCTTGAGCAAGATGCCGCTTCAAGGATTGCGTCGGTCGTACGGGACATGTACGAAGCCCTGGCGCGTGAGCCTTCGCATCCTCCAACAGTCGCATGCCACTTGCGCGCTGCTTCTGTTCTTCGGCCAGGGGTTGCTGACCGCCTCGGCGCCCTTCTCCAGGAAATGCGCTCCGAGCTCAACGCACTCGATGCCGATGGAGTCCTGTGAGTGACACTTCCGCGCGGATTCAAGACTCAAGCAGAGCGCATCGCTGAGGAGCTCCGAGCAAGGGTCGGAGCTACCAACTCCAAACCCCTAAACCTCACGGCGGTGGCTGAGCAACTAGATGTACAGGTCATCTCAGCAGCCGATCTTGTACCGCTGGAGCGGCTTCAAGAGATCGAGCGCATTCAAACTTATGCGTTCTCGGCCTGCACATTTGAGATCAACGAACGACACGTCATTGTGTTTAATCCCCTCATGAGCGCTGGACGGCAAGCCAGCGACATCGCACACGAATTGGCACACATCATCCTCGACCATGAACTTGCAGAAATTCAGTATCTGGACGGAGTCCCGTTCCGCACCTGCCAGCCAGGGCAAGAAGAGGAAGCCACGGCCCTTGGTGGGACCTTGCTCCTACCTCGAAAGCTCCTTCTCCAACATGCTCGAGAAGACGCAGCAATCGAGCAGATCGCAAGAAAATTTGGGGTGACTAGGAAAATGGCGCAATACCGGTGGAACACCACAGGCGTTGAGCGCCAAGTTGCAAGAGAACGAAGTCGGCGCAACGCTCAACGCTGATGCTTGAGCCATCATGTGACCTAACTCAGGTCTCTTGACTGATGATTTTCCAGTAATTACAGTACATCTAACTTCCCCCACACATCTATCTTCCAAAGTGGGGAGCCATGGCGGCAAACACCGCTGTCGTTGATCGGTGCCGCGTACAGTTGAGGTCGGTGAATGCCGACGACCTGCTTAACCGGCTGATGGGGCTGGGGATCGCTCGCGAGATGCCCAACCGGTCCGGCATCAGACGGTCGGTGCGGGTCAACAAGATTGAGGTGGCCATCGCCGAGAAGCCGGAAGAGCGCAGCCTGCGGGCCCGCTGGCGAGAGCACGCCGACAAGATGGACTTCCGCTATTTGCTGGTGATCGACGATCCCGAGCGGCCCGACAGCGTCCGCACCCTCGGCCCCCGTACTTTCAACGAGCCCATCCGCTCAGTGGACTGCGCAAAGCTGTCCGCGGCCATCGAGGGCACCGCCTCAATGCACAGCCTCGACGCAGTCCGCCACTTGGCCGGTGAGGTCGTCCGGCTGGCCGGTCGGGGCAAGGTGGTCCACGGTCTGCTCACTCATCACACGCTGGAGGCTCGGTTCCGCGATCATCCCGACCGATGGGTAGACGCGAGCGAGATCACCCTGAGGCTGTCAGTCATCGGCGACTGGAAGACGCTGCTCCATGGGATGGGTTACGAAATTGAGATGCTCCCCCAACGGGGCTACCTGGCCCGATTTGACGGCCGGCCGGTGGCCATGGTCCACCCATGGGCCGAGCCTGAGCATTTCGTCCGTGTCGACGAAATGGGCCGTCCCGCTGAGGGCCTTTTGGCCTCGGATTGCCACCAGCACGGCGTCCGCTACGGCATCATGGCGTGTCGCAACCAATACCGGCTGTTCGACTGCGACCCGTCCGCTACCACCGGTGAGTGGCTCGACCTCGACGCCGACCTTCTCGGCCAAGAGAACCGGCCCTACCTGGCCCTGCTCTCCCCCCGCTATCTGGCTCAGGGCGGACTGGCCGAACTCCAAGCCGAAGCCCAAGCCTTCGGCATCGAGCTGCGCAAGCGGCTCGACCACACCATCCGCCAAGAAGCCTTGCCCGCCCTGGCCGAGGGCCTCGATCATTGGACCCGACAGAGCGGCCTCGATGCCAGCGACGACCGGCAGCGGCTGGAGTTGGAAAGGGCGGCGTTGACCCTGCTGTTCCGGTTGCTATTCGTGCTCTACGCCGAGAGCTCCCACTTTCTGCCGGTGGACAACGAGACCTACCGGCGCCACTCACTCACCGAGCTGGTGGGCGAAGCTCACAAGACCAAGAGCAGATTGACCCCGCAATCAACGGCTCTGTGGAAGAGCTTCACGATCTTGGTGGGCGCCTTGCGCGACGGCAACCCGGCCTGGGGGGTGCCCGCCTACAACGGGGCACTGTTCGCGGCGACCGATTTCGAGGGGGCCGAGCTGTTGGAGCACTTGGAATTGGCCGACCCCCACTTCGCTCGAGTGCTCTTGGCTGTGGGGCGCGACACCGCCACCGGACACGGCATCGACTACTCGTCGTTGGAGGTCGGCCACTTGGGCCACATCTACGAAGCCCTGCTCAGCCTGCGGCTGTCGGTGGCCGACCGGGCGCTGCGCTACGACGTGAAGATAGACCGCTACTTGCCCGACCAAGGCCAAGCAGAGAACCAGGCTACGAACGGGAATCAATCCGGGGTTGCCGCCGGGTCGCTGCTTTGGCTGACTAACGAAGGAGGCCGCAAGGCGGGGGGTGTGTACTACACCCCGGTCTCGTTGGTTGAACACTTGGTGCGCCACACAGTGCGGCCCGCCTTTCAAAAGCACTTAGAACGGGTGCGCCAGCAGATCAACACCGACCCGGAGCAGGCCGCCCGCGACTTATTCGATTTCGCGGTACTGGATCCGGCCTGCGGCAGTGCCCATTTTCTGGTGCAGGTAACCGAGGAATTAGCCGATCAGACTGTGGCCTTTCTGGCCGCTCATCCGCTCCCTGGGGTGCGAGAGGCGCTGAACCGGCTCCGCGACAGCACCTTGATGGGTTCAGCAGTCACCGATGTAGCCTTGCTGCGCCGACTTGTGCTCAAGCACTGTGTGTTCGGAGTGGATCGCAGCCCCATGGGCGCGGAGATCGCCACCCTGTCGCTGTGGCTTGCGTCGTTCGTGCCGGGGCTGTCGCTGGCCTATTTGGACCGGAACGTGGTGGTGGGCAACTCCCTAATCGGGGTGGTCAACGCCAAGACCGTGATCCGGGAGGGCACACTTCAAGCTGACACCTTGCAAACCGCCCTAGCCGATGCCGCTGAGGCCTCCGCTCGGCTGGCCGACATCGACGACCTCACCCCCGCTGAGGTGAAGGCCAGCAAGGCTGCCGATAAAGAAGCCCGCCAGGCCACTGAGGGACTGCAACGGCTCTTCGACCTTTGGACAGCAGAGGGGTTCGGCCTAATCGGCGCTCGGGGCCATGCCGAACTACACGGCCGGGATGTGATCGCTGGCACAAACGGCCACAACGGCCAGGCGATTGTGCAGCACGCCGTCAAACTCGGCAGCACGCACGCCTTCCTGCACTGGCCGCTCCAATTTCCCCGGGCATTCTCTCGCGACCGCCCTGGCTTCGACGTAGTGGTGGGCAATCCCCCGTGGGAGGAAGTAACCGTTGAGAAACTGTCACTGTGCGGATTGCACCTCCCTGGGTTACACGGGCTACCCGAGAGTGAACGCGACGCTGCAATGGCCGACCTGTTGGCCGAACGTCCCGAACTTGCTGAATTGCTAGACGCAGATCAAGGACGGGCCAAGGCTCAACGGGAGGCCTTAGCTTCCGGGGAGTTCGAATCCACCGCTGGCGACCCTGACCTCTACAAGTACTTCTGTCAGCGCTACCGCACCCTGGTCCGCGCTGACGGAGCAATCGGCGTGGTGCTTCCCGGCGGAGCATTTGTCAACAAGGGGTCGGAAGGGTTTCGAGATTGGCTCTACACCCAAATGTCGGCCCGACGAATCGACTTCTTGGTAAACCGGCGGCTCTGGATATTCGACACCCACCCTCAATATGGAATTGTGCTCGCAGTGGCGGCGAAATGTACTCCCGACACCAGTCACAGGGTTGAGATCGCCGGTATCGCCGATTCGGTTGAAGCTTGGCGGCACCAGGCTTCTTCGCCGGGGATCCTTGTCTCGCCCTCTGCATTCGCCTCCGGTTGGATGACTCCCAGGCTCCGGTCACAGGAAGAGGCCGAGTTGTTGGCCAAGCTCCGAACAGGATCGCCATTTCCGAAGGGGGCGGGTGGAAAATGGCAGTGCTTTCCGGTTCGAGAGCTTGATGAGACGAACGACAAGCATCTGTGGCGAAATGCAACTACAGGGCTGCCTCTGTGGAAGGGCGAGAGCTTCGACCAGTACGACCCTCACGGGGCTGAAGCCCGGCTATGCCCGACCAATGACATGGTTTGGAAGAAGGTCCGCAAGACCCGGCCTGGGTTGAAGTCGGTGCTCGCAGAGTCCACCCCGGTGAAGGACCGCCGCCAAGCAGTTTCGGCTGAACTGGACCGTGCTCGGCTGGCATTCCGAGGCATCTCGCGATCTGACGACAGCAGAACAGTGCGCGCCTGCCTAGCACCATCAGAAGTCTTTTTCGCAAATAGCGCTCCGTACTTGGCATTCATTTCTGGTTCAGAACTTGCCCAAGCAGCCTGCCTGGGAATCATGAACAGCCTGCCGTTCGACTGGCAGGCTCGACGCTTTGTTGAGGCCAATTTCAATTTCTTTCTCCTCGAGGCAATGGCAGTCCCTGATCTGAGTAATTCGGATTTCGTTGAAATTGCCAATGCGGCTGCCCGCCTATCGGCGATCGACAAGCGCTATGTCGAATTCGCTGCAGCCGCCGGAGTTGATTGCGGTCCCCTGCTGCCTGATAAGCGACAACGCCTGCGGATAGACATCGATGCCCGGGTGGCGCGGGCCTGGCAACTCACGGAGGCAGACATGGAAACAATGTTCGAAGACTTCACCACTGACGCGGTTCCCCCTGTCTATCGAGAAGCCCTGGTCCGCCGACTCCACGAGCTGAGCTGATGCCCGAGCGTCCCTACCTGCTCGACAACTTGGCCGACGGCAACCGCCACGCTGACGCGCTCTCTTACCTGCTCGACGACTTTGCCGCCCACCACGGACTCTCCATTGCCACCGGCTATGTGAATCTGGGGGGCCTGCACCACTTGGCTACTGCGGTGGCTGACGGGCGCACCATTCGGCTGTTGCTGGGGGTGGCACCTGCCCCAGGCCTGGGCGTTCAAGTGCCGGTTTCCCGTTTCGAGTTGGCCCTCGAAGGGCTGCGGGCCGACCGCGACCTAGCCCGGTTTCCGCCCAGCCGAGCTGCGGCCAAGCTGGTTGACCTCGACGTCTGGCTTGAGCGGCCCGAGGTAGAGGTGCGGCGTTACACCGACAAATTCCTCCACGGCAAGGCCTATCTGTTTGGCAACAAAGACGATGCCCGGGCCGCGCTGGTCACTTCAGCCAACCTCACCGGCGGCGGCCTGTTCGCCAACCTGGAGTTGGGGCTGGTGCAGTACGACCCCCCGGTGGCCAAGCAAGCCGTGGCCTGGTTCGAACGGCTGTGGAACGAAGCCCAAGAATTCAAAGCCGATTTGCGGGGCTTGCTCTTCCCCGAAGTCGGACTGCTCGACCCTCGCGACATCTACTTGCGGGCGTTGTTGGAGCTGCTGGGTCTCGACGACGACCAGCCCGAAGGGCCGACGCCCACTGCCGTGGAGCTGACCGCCTTCCAGCGCGACGGGTTTCATCGGGCGCTACAGATCATCAAGGAACATCACGGGGTGATCTACGCCGACGGCGTGGGCACGGGCAAGACCGAGATCGGCCTCGCCCTCATCGAGGAATACGCGCTGCACCGGGGCACCCACGCCCTAGTGGTGGCACCTGCCCAACTCGTGAGCTATTGGCAGGAGCGATTGGGACAAACTCGGCTTCCCGCCCAAGTGGTCAGCTACCACCAGCTTGCCGCCGATGAACAGTTGGTGAGGGCAGGCACCGCCAACGCCCGCCGCCACCTGCACAGCGACAAGGACGTCTACCGGCTAGTGGTGATGGACGAGGGGCACGCACTTCGCACCCCTGACACCACCTGGTACCGGGCCGCGACGCGGCTCCTAGGCGGCCAGCAAAAGGACTTAGCTCTGCTCACCGCCACCCCCATCAACAACGGATTGTGGGACCTCTACCACCTAGTCATGGCCTTTGCCCACCACGATCGGGCGTTTGCCTCCCATGGCATCCCGTCACTGCGCCGGCTGTTCCTGCGGGCCGGGGCCAATGAGCGCGACCCCGAGAACCTCAATCCCGACGTGCTGTTCTCCCTGGCGGACAGGGTGAGCGTCCGACGAGACCGCCGATTCATCGAACGGCACTACAGCGACGAGACCTTCCCCGACGGAACCCCCGTGTCGTTCCCCACCCCGGTTCTGTCCACCGAGCGTTATGACCTGGATGCGGCCTACCCAGGCCTGGTCCAAACCATCACCTACCATATCGAGCACTTGAACATGGCCCGCTACAGGCCCAGTTCCTATCGGCTCGGCGACCAGGAAGCTGGACAGGAGACAGTCCTTAGCGCGCTACTGCAATCCGCGGTTCTCAAACGGTTTGAGTCATGTTGGCAAGCTTGTCTGCTCACTCTCGAACGCATGATCGCCGCCCACAATGTGTTCCTCGACGCCTGGGATCAAGGGCGGGTGCTCAGCGGGAACGCACTGCGGGAGGCGGCTGTGCTTGAACTTGACGAGACTGGGTTGAGTGAGTGGGTGTCTGAGACCTTGGACGAGACTGATGCCGATCCGATAAGCAGATTCAGGCCCGAGTACCGCAATGATGTGGCCGCCGACCGCGTCCGCCTAGAAGCAGCTGCGGTGGCGTTGCGCTCTCTCAAAGCCGCTGGCGATCCCAAGCTCGCTTTGCTTCGACGACTGCTGGAGCAAGTCCCATCACAGAAGGTGGTGGTCTTTTCCGCGTTCGCGGACACAGTGCGCTATCTCGACGATCAACTGCCCGATCCAGTAGACGGACGCCACCGGGTGACGGTGATCGGTGCCGATACCAGCCCCGACGAACGTACCGACCTGCTGGCTCACTTCTGCCCTGAGACAGTAGTTCGTCCCGGCTATGAGCCAACCAACGGCGAAGTCGATCTGATGCTGGGCAATGACGTGCTCTCCGAGGGCCAGAACCTTCAGCAAGCCGCGGCCGTCATCAGTTACGACATGCCCTGGAACCCGCAACGGGTGGTGCAGCGGTACGGCCGCGTAGTTCGGCTGAAGAGCCCTCATCGGGAAGTGTCGCTTGTCACCATGCTGCCTGAACAAGGCGACTTGGAACGGCTTCTTCGGCTCGAAGCCGCCATCCGCCGCAAGATCGTGGCCGCCCGCCCCTACGGGATGGAGATCGAGGTGATGGAGGGAGATGTCGACGAGGAGATCCAGTCGTATGCCCGCCGCTTGGCTGAAGGCGACGTCTCGCTGATTGACGAACCCGACGCAGCAGACGTGCCGCAGGCCCTTAGCGCGGAATTGCTGAGAGCTGAACTGCGACGAGCCGGCTCCGAAGGCGAACTGAACAGGGTGCAGGAGTTGCCCTGGGGCGTGGGTGCAGCATTCTCCCAAGGACCCGATGTCCCATCAGTCGGACCGCCGGGCGTATTCTTCGCCTGCCGTACTCGCGACGGCGAAAGGCACTGGCGCTACATCTCCGTCGAAGGTGACATGTCGTCAGCACCGCCGGTTATCTTGCGCCGCATCAACCCCGGGCGGGCACCTGGAGTCAGCAGCCCGCCCATTGACTTGGAAGCAGCGTGGTCGGCCGCGGCTGATTCGATCATCCAAGAGCACAACGACGCCGCCCGCCACCTCACGGGACGCTCCCTGGGACCAACCCAGCAGTGGGCCCGCGAAGTGCTGGACCACCCCGACGTATCCTCCCTACCCACCGCCCACACCGCCTATGAAGCCCTAGAAATAGAACGAGGCAGCCAAATTCGACAACCCCTCGGCAAAATCAGACGCGAACTCGATCGCGAGGCCATAACCCCAACCGAAGCAGCCCAGCAGATCATCGATCTAGTGGAGTTCTACGGCCTGCGCTACATCGACCCCTCCGCCCCACCCCCCGAGATCACCGAAGAAGACATCGGCGTCGTCTGCTGGATGGGCGTGCTACCCGCGCAGACTGAAAAGTCTGGCTAGTCGCCATCTTCCAGGTGAACCTCGGTGATCGCCTCGCCGAACTCGATGACCGGAAATACCACTGGGGCAAGAGCATCGGTTGCGACTGCAACCCAGTCGGCAGGATCGAGCAGCGCTGCTGATTCTCCGTCTATAGACTTTTTCGCCGCGTCTTGCGCAGCTGCGTGCGCGCTCAGGGCGGAGAGGCCAACGACGAGCATTGAGTTCTTGAATCTCTCATTCAGCACCTCTTGGACCTGCGGCTTCTCCCTAGCTTCCGGCCGATTCCGGACTTCTACGAGGAACGGGTGGTCGTAATTCCACTGCCACAGGTTCTGAGAAGGGTCTGCATCGGGGATAAGGCGGGCACCTGTCCATTCTGTGAATTCTTCTCGCTTCCAATCGCGTTTACGGACTTCTTGAGCGTCAGGCAAATCGAAACCAGCTGGAGGGTCTGGGTTGACCTCGGGTCCGGGATTCGTTTCCCTCTGGTCAATTACAACTACGGTGAACTCGTTGACGAAAGGAGCGAGCAGTCCAGGGCCCGAGGACTCCAGTCGAGCGGAAATGTGGTCTCCGGCAACTGCACTCTCGGGCATTTCAAACCGGATGCTGGCACGACCATCGTGTAGGTATTCGCGGATCAGAGGTGTTGACTGCTTGTCCAACGTGAGAAGGTGCTGGCCCTGGTCGAAGTACCCGTTCACCGCGTCGGTTGTGAACGCAACAGAACAGGACTTGCTGACTTGGGCGTTCAGTCTGTCTTTGCCTCTCAATTTAAAAAATGTCGGCGGGTCATTCCCGATGAACTCTCTAGGCTCGCTCACCGGCCCGGGCCCAACCGGCCCTTCTCCCGAGGGAAGCACGCCTCCGGCCAGATACTCGGCCAGCTTCTTGTTAGCAGCCAGCAACTTCTGAACGATCTCAGCGGCGGCTTTGGCGCGCTTGCCGCGCTCGCTCTTTCGCCTAGCGTCGAGTCGAACGTGATGAAGGCTACGGAGTCGCTGGTCGGTACTGAGCACGTCTTCCAACTCACTTTCAACCCATGACCTGAGTGGCGAATCGTCAATCATCCTGTCCCGCCCGCCGGTAAAGAGTTGTCTGATCCCCTCATCGGACAGTTTCGAACAGTCGACCACCACTAGGAGGTCATCGGCCAAGAGTGAAAGATCTACACCCTTTCTCCTGAAGAACCGAGAGTGCCAGCCTGCGTGAAGCTGCCCATTGACGGTGAAAGCCACGGCGTGCTCGGCCCGGCGACGTTCACCGCCTCGGGCACGTCCGTCTTCACCCTGTTTGAAGGCATATACGGCGACACTGAATTGCTGGCCTGAAGGCTTGACGCTTGAAGGGCTGGTCAGCTTGGCAGTGAATGGGAAGCTGTCTTCCAACGTCTTTTGGCTTCGCCTTGCTGCATACCTGTTGACCAGTCCTACGCAATTGACTGCTGTATTCCCTCTTGAGTCCGCATAACGGCATTCATGCACCCGAAAGGGCAGAGCCGGATCTGCCAATTCAACTTCCAGTCGGGCTGTCATCGACATCGCCTGTCCAGAAGGGCGCGTATCGGAAGCGCTCCCGATCTTGATGAAGTCGTAGAGCTTCACCAACGTGCCGTGGCTTACCGGCACGGTCCAGGGCTGTTGCTGGCCACCATCAGCGGCTCCTTTTGGCAGTAGCTTCACTCTGTCAGCTGCAAACCTGAGTATCTGACCTGGCGGCGTTCCATCCCTGCCATCCACCGGAGCAACCAAGTAGGCCCAGTAGGGATTGCGCTCGTCATGGGCCGGGGGAAGTTTGCGGAACACCGTGAATCCCCATGCAGGGTCATCGCCAATAGCCGGGTCGCGTCGGGAGACGATTAGTTGGACCCCGTGGTCGCCGCAGAATCGAAGTGTCCCGGTGCCGCCCATGTTGTAGCGACCCTGCACGAATTTGACCTTGTTCTTATTGCTTCGATAGATGGAACAAAAGGTGTCGGGGAAAGCATCCGGGGTCTGACCCTCTCCTTGGTCTACTACCGAGACACATGCAGGGTGTGGCCTTTTCCTACCCGTCACAACCACCGCAATTTTCTGGGCATGGGGTGTCAGCCCGTCAGCCCTCTCACCGACGTGCTTCCAGTGGCAACCAAAGGTGTCGACAGCGTCATGTGGGCTGGTCGGCATCTCAGTACCGTCTCTCATGAGCGACGCCTGCGGATCATGCCCGACCCGGCGGCATTCGGCCATAAGCCTCGCGTCGATGCTATTGGTGATCTTCTCGGCCAGCGCCGCTTCAGCAGAAGCCTGCTGGTTGATGATCGTGCCGTAGTTGTTGTCGATACCCCCAAGCGGTGTCCAACAATCCAAATCGCTCCACAAACCGGCATTTTTCAGTATCTGGATAGCTTCGTTCTCTGACTCGGCCTTCACTAGCGCCCGGCACAGCTCACGGTTTGTCATACCACCCATAGAGAGCATCCCCCTCTTGCCTCTTAGACCAATAGAGTTTGCCATGCATGGGTGACACATTGAGCGGGCGGTGTATGTGCGGGGCCGTGAGGTATGTGATCGAAGGGCCGGCTCGGGATGTGTGGAATTGCCATTGCGACCGGTGTCGGCGGTGGACGGGGCACTTCACCGCGGCCACGGGCTGCCGCCGCGACGATCTCCGCCTCATATCCGAAGACACGCTGGCCTGGTACCACCCTGTGGAGCAACCCGATGTGGCCTACGGCTTCTGCCGGGAGTGCGGAAGCTCCCTATTTTGGAAGGTCGTAGCTGTACCGCCGGGAGAACGGCAAGACAAGCTGAGCGCCATAGAAATCTGGGCCGGCACCCTCGACCCGCCCACCGGGCTGTCAACTGAGTTGGCCATCTACGCCGACGACGCCTCCGATTACCACAGGCTCGACACAGATATCGAGATTCACGCCCGCGAACAGCCAAAATAGGCCGACAAATCCTGTTCCGCATTGCGGAACGGTCTCAAAGCCTCGGTATCCTGCGGGAATGGCGGTGCAATCGGTTGAGCGGGCGTTCTTGCTGCTGCGCACGCTGGCCCAAGGGCCGTTGGGAGTAACCGATCTAGCCGATCGGGTTGAGTTGCCCAAGAGCACGGTGGCCCGGCTGTTGGCTGCGCTGGAGTCTGAGGGCGCAGTGGAACAGGTCGAGGCTGGAGGGCCCTACCGGATCGGAGATGGCGTGATCGATATCGCCGGCGCAGTGCCCGCAGGCCGCAGCCTCATCGCCGCCGCCCGGCCCCATCTGCTGGAGCTGGCGGAGTCGCTGGGAGAGGTGGCCGGCCTGTCGATCATCGAAAACGGCCAGATCTACTACCTCGACCACACCGAGTCGTCGTCGGATGTGCAGATGCGGGACTGGACCGGCGAGTACGCCCCCCTTCACTCAGTGTCGTCCGGGGTGGTCATGCTGGCCCACCTGCCCGCCGACGAGCAGGAGGCCTATCTGGCTCATCCGCTGGAGCAGTGCACCCCGTGGACCAACCTCGATCCCGACATGCTTCGGGAGCGTCTGATCCAAGCCCGCAGCCTGGGCTACGCCTGGGGTTACGAGGAATTCGCCGAGGGCATCAACGCGGTGGCCGCCCCCGTACTGGGCGAAGACGGTCTCCCACTGGCCGCTCTCCACGTCCACGGCCCCGCCTACCGCTACCCCGACCCCGACATAGCCCACGACCACGGCCTCGCCCTAGTAGCCGCCGCCAACCGCCTCGCCGCCCAGCTCACCGCCTGAGACTTGTTATCAGCCCGTGATAGTCAAGTTCAAAAGACTAGACTAGTCAAGATGAGTTCAGTATCGGTTTCTGAGTTGAAGGCGAACTTGTCACGCCACCTTCGTGAGGTTCGGCGTGGTGGCGAGATTCAAATTCTTGACCGGGGAAAGCCGGTCGCCCGGCTGGTTCCCCCGGCCCTCTCCGGCGATAGCCACAGGGAGCGGCTGATCAGCACGGGGGTTCTGCGCCCCGGCCAAGGAGATTCGGCCGCGATCCTGGAAGAGTCGCCTCCAATGCTGCAAACCAGCATCTCCGAAGCTCTGGATCAAGACCGCGCCGACCGCTTGTGAGGTACTGGGACGCGTCAGCGCTTGTCCCTCTGGTCGTCTCGGAACCGAGCACCGAACTGGCCCGAACCTGGCTCGCCGAGGACAGCGAAATCGTTACGTGGGCGTGGACACGTGTGGAAATTGCCAGTGCAATCGAGCGGCGGGCCCGAGAGGGTGCGGTTTCGCGTCGAGATCGGCGACAGGTGCTTGAGCGGTTGGACACCTTCGCAGACACCTGGGATGAGGTCACCGAGGTCTTGGCAGTGAGGTCGCGTGCCAGTTTGCTCCTGGCCCGGCACCCCTTGAGGGCCGCAGACGCGGGACAGCTTGGTGCGGCCTTGTTGGTCAATGAGCAGCTAGACGGACGGCCTCTGTCGTTCATGTGCTTGGACCGCCGCCTGTCAGAAGCAGCGGAACTCGAAGGGCTAAGAGTTACAGACGGGTAAATCACTGGGGCGCGGTGCCTGAAATCCTAAAGAATGGGGCGATGAGCGGGAACGGGCCGGTGACAGTGGAAGCGGGGGCAGGACGCTCGGTGGTGAGCTGGGCGTTCGACGCGGAAGCGGAAACCTTGGTGCAGGCTCAGCGGACGGCCCGCAGCCCGGCGGTATCGGGGCCGGTGGCGCTGATGGCTGACGCCCACATAGGTATGGGGGCCACCATCGGATCGGTGATCCCCACCGAAGCGGCCATCATTCCCGCCGCGGTGGGCGTGGACTTGGGCTGCGGGATGACCGCGGTCCGCACTTCGCATACCGCGTCGCAGCTGCCGGACAACCTAAACGGAGCCCTTGACGCAGTTGCCGCCGCGGTGCCCTCGGGATTCAACGCCCACTCGGAGGCCACCATGGCGGCTCGCGACTGGCTGCGAAACCATCGCCTCCCCAACAAGGCGGCAGTCCACAACAAGGTCAAGGCCAAGATGGGTGCCCAGCTCGGCACCCTGGGTGGTGGCAACCACTTCATTGAGATGAGCCTGGACGCCGAAGACGGCGTATGGGTGATGCTGCACTCCGGATCGCGGGGCGTGGGCAACGCCCTGGCCAAAATGCACATCAAGGCTGCGCAGAAGACCTGCCGGAAGGCGGGCCGGGAACTGGAAGACCTCGACCTGGCCTACCTGATCGAGGGCGACGACGGGTTCGACGCCTACATAGCCGACATGCTGTGGGCCCAGGACTACGCCCGGGCCAACCGGTCGCTAATGACCGAGGCGGTGTTGGGCGCGCTGCGAGCCGCCACCGGCCTGGACTTCACCTCGGCCGACACCATCGACTGCCACCACAACTACGCCGAAAAGGAAACTCACGGCGGTGCGGTGATGTGGGTGACGCGCAAGGGAGCCATCCGGGCACGCGAGGGTGACCGGGGAGTCATTCCCGGCAGCATGGGAGACGACACCTACATCGTGTCGGGAAGGGGATGCTCCCAGTCTTACCACTCAGCGTCGCACGGCGCGGGGCGGCTGATGAGCCGCACCCGGGCCAAGCGGGAGATCACCCCCGAGGAACTCACCGAGCTGATGGCCGGGCGAACCTGGCAGGCCGACCAGGCCGACAAGCTGACCGACGAGGCCCCCGGCGCCTACCGCTCCATCGCCGCGGTGATGGAAGCCCAGCGAGACCTCGTTGACGTAGACCACCGCCTCACCGCCGTCCTCAACTACAAGGGCTGCTGAGCCCGGCAAACGTCAGGCGCGGCGGCGTTTGATTTCTTCGGTGATGGCGGGGATTACCTCGTGGAGGTCGGCGATGACGGCCCAGTCGGCTTTGACCACCATGTTGGCTTCGGGGTCGATGTTTATGGCCAAGATGTGCTTGCTGGCTTTGGCCCCCACCCAGTGCTGGATAGCACCGGAGATGCCCGAGGCGATGTAGATCTCGGGGGTGATGCGGGTGCCGGTCTGGCCCACCTGGTCGGAGTGGGGCCGCCAGCCGTTGTTGGTCACCGCCCGGCTGCAACCCACCCGGCCTCCCAGCATGGCGGCCAGTTCCTCAAGCGGAGCGAACGCCTCGGCCGATCCCACCCCCCGACCGCCGCCGATCACCACCGGCGCGGTCGACAGGGTGACCCCGGCCTCCAGCACCACCCGGTCTTTGACCATGGTGCGGGCCAGCGACTGGTCCAAGTCGACCTCCACTGCCTCGGCCACGGGCTCCACTGCCGACTCGGACGGCTTGGCAGCCACCGCGTGCAGGCCGGTGGTCATCATCGGCAGCTCAGATACAAGCTTGGCGTCTTCCAGCAGCGACCCACCCCATTGCTGACGGGTCATGGTCCACTCCCCTGCCCCTTCGTCGGGTTGCACCCCGATGCAGTTGGCCACCAGGGGCAGATCTAGGCGGGCAGCCGCCTGGGCCATGACCTCGTTGCCCCGCTCGCTGCCCCCGGCCAGCACCGCGCCCGGACCCAGACGCCGCACCAGCTCGGCTGCCGCCTCACCCCATGCTTCAGGGCCGAAGTCGGCCAAAACCTCGTGGGCAACGGTGTAGACCGCCTCGGCGCCGTAGGCCCCGGCCTCGGACACCATCTCGGCATCGTCGGCACCGATGAGCGCGCCATGAAGCGGCATCCCCATCTGGGCTGCCAGCCCCCGCCCGAAGGTCAACGCCTCCCGAGCAGCCTCGTCCATGGAGCCTCGGTCGTTCTCCAGCACCACGAGCAGCATCACAGCACGCCCAGTTCTTCGAGCATGTCCACCACGGCAGGCGCGGCTTCGGGGCCGTTCCCCAATACCACTGTCTCGGTGACCGCCTCGCGGGGCCGGTGCAGCCGCACCAGCGACTGCCCGCCGGACTCGGCCTCGGAGGCCACCTCTGCGATCTCCAGTTTCTTGGACGCCAGCCGACCCCTCATGGTGGGGTACCGGGGCAGGTTGATGCCCTCTTTGACTCCGACCGCCGCCGGCATGGGCAGCTCGTACACCTCGAAACCGCCGTCGATCTCCCTTCGAGCCCGCACCTCCCCATCGCCGGACTCGAAATCCGCCTCGATGCCCTTGATGCCGTTGACGATGGGACGGCCCAGGGCGTAGGCCACCCGCACCCCTACCTGGAAGCCCCCGGAGTCGGCCGACTCGTTGCCGAACACCAGCAGGTCGAAGGGGCCGTCGGCCGCCTCCAAGTCTTGGATGGCCTCGGTGAGCGCGGCGGCGGTGCGCTGGGGATCCCAGGCTGAGCCGTCGGTGGCCACCAGCACCCCGTGGTGGGCGCCCACCGAGGCGGCATAGCGCAGCTGGTCGGCCGCCTCCGGCGGTCCCAGCGTCAGCACGGTCACCTCGCCGCCGTGGCGCTCGGTGAGCTGCACCGCCTCCTCCACCCCGCACTCCTCATGGGGGCTGGTGGCGAAGCCCAGATGAGTGGCGTCCACCGCCAGGCCGTCGTCGGTCACGTTTATCTTGGCCCCGGGCGCCGCAACCCGCTTGACGCAGCACAAGATCCTCATGGCGACTGCTCCGCTATCCCCTCATCCGGGTGTCTTCGGGATCGAACACCGCGCCGGTGCCGGCCACCCTCACCGGGAACAGCTCGTTCATGTACATCACCTGGAGATCGGTGCCCGGCTGAGCCAGCTCGGCAGGGAGATAGGCCATCAGCAGGTGCTTGCCCACCGACGGCCCCGGCCCCGCGGTGGTCACCCGCGACACCCGTCCGTGGGAGTCGGTGATCCGCTGGCCGTCTTGGGTCAAGATGGGCTCGTTGCCCCCCTGCATATAGCGCTTGCGGCCCTGGCTGTCAGCCAGGTCCTCCACAGTGAGCACGCACATCGACACCTCGGGATCGCCGGCTTCTCGAGCCGCCAGGTAGGCCTCCTTGCCGATGAACGGCGCGGCCTTCACCTTGGGCCGGGCTAGGCCGGCCTCCAGCGGGTTGTATTCGCTCTCCAGCTCGGCCCCCATGAGCCGGTAGCCCTTCTCCAGGCGCCCCGAAGTGCCGTACACCCCGCCGCCGGTGGCGCGCAGTCCGTAGTCGGCGCCCACCGCTATGAGCGCGTCCCACAGCGCGGGGCCGTCGTCCCAGGCGGCGTAGATCTCCCAGCCGGTGTCGCCCACATAGGAGATGCGAAACAGCGTGGCCTCAATGGTGCGACCCCCGCAGTTCAGCTCCACCTCCACCAGCGAGCCATAGGGCGACCCAGCCTGGCTGAGGTCTTGGCTGGTGAGCGCGCCGATCACCTGGGGGGCATTGGGGCCCCACACCCCGAGGGTGGTGATCTGATCGGTGATGTTGGCAAAGCTCACCGACCCATCGGTGGGCAGGTGGCGGCGGGCCCAGAACTCGTCGCGGCCGCCGTCGAACACACCGGTGACAATGCGCACCCGCTCGGTGCCCATCCGCATCATGGTCAGGTCGGAGTGGAACCCGCCGTCGGGAGTCAACCACGGGGTGTAAATGGAACGGCCCACTGCCACGTCCACCTTGTTGACCGCCAGATAGTCGGCGTAGGCCACCGCGCCCGGCCCGCTCAGCTCGAAGATCTGAAAGGCGCTCAGGTCCACCATCCCGCAGTTCTCCCGCAGGTTTAGGTGCTCGGCCACGGTGATGGGGCTCCACCACCTGGCGTCCCATTCCACCTCCCGGCCCTCAACCTCGTAGCGGTCCACCAGATCGGCGTTGGACTCGAACCACTGGGGCCGCTCCCAGGTGCGGGCCTGGAAGAACTCGGCCGCCAGTTCCTGCTGGCGGGAGAAGTAGGGGCTGACCCGGAGGTTGCGACGGCTCTCCCACTGCTCTTGGGGATGCACGATGCCGTAGGTCTTGTTGAAGTGCTCCGCGGAGCGGGCCCAGATGTGATCGTCGCCCCGCTCCTCGGCGTAGAAGCGGGACACGTCGGCGCCGTGGACGTCGATCACCCGGGGGTAGCCGAAGGTCATCCACTCGGCCACCACCTGGGCCATGCCCGGCCCCTCCTTGACCCAGATGGCCGCGGCCGACCACAGGTTGCGGACTTCGGGCAGCTCTCCCAAACACGGCATGGCGTCGGGGGTGAGCGACAGCAGGCCGTTGATGGCGTATTTGATCTCGGCGTCGCCCAGCATGTCGATCAGGTCGATGGCCTGCTCCATCTGGAGGTCGAAGTCATCGGCAGTGAACGGCATCTCGGTGGGCGAAAGGGCGGCCTCCTCGTTGGAGGGGATCTCGTCGGGGTGGTGGAAGATGGGCCGGTGGGCATACGACCCCACCTCCATCGACCCGGCCGACTGGCGCTCGTAGCAGAAGGTGTCCATGTCCCTAACGATGGGGTAGCCGATCTCGTTGTTGGTCTCGGCCAGGATGTCAAGCGGGCCGACGTCCACCATCTGGTGCACGGCGGGCACCAGGGGGATGTAGGCGTCGGCCATGTTGGCCACCCGGTTCGACCACACGCCGCAGGCGATCACCACGTATTCGGTCTCGATGGTGCCCTTGTCGGTGACCACTGCTTTGACGGTGCGGTCGCCGGGGTTGGGACCGTCTTCGGTGATTATGTCGAGCACCTCGGTGTTGGCCGCCACATGGCAGCCCCCGTTCACGGCCACATTGCGCATCTGGGTGCCGGTCTCCAGCGAGTCCACCACCGACACCGTGGGGCAGTAGAAGCCCTCCAAAACGATGTCGGTGTTGACGAACGGCACCAGCTCTTTCACCTCTTCGGGGGTCAAAAGGTGGGCCTCCACCCCCCAGGCGGTGGCCGAGGTCATGCGCCGCTTGAGCTCGTCGACGCGCTCTTGGGTCCGGGCCACCTCGATGCCGCCGGAGTCAACGGAAAGCCCCAGGTCGCGATACTGGTTTGCGCTTTGCACCCCCAGCAGGCACATCTCCTTGTTGTGGTCCACCGGGAAGATGAAGTTGGAGGCGTGGCCAGTGGATCCTCCGGGGTTGGGCAGCGGGCCCTTGTCCAGCAACACCAGATCGGTCCACCCCAGCTTGCTCAGGTGCCCGACCAGGCAGTTGCCCACGATTCCCGCGCCGATAACGACGCACTTGGCCTTCTCGGGGACCTCAGCCATGTCCTGCCTCCATCATGATGCCCAGCTAGCTCCCAAATGGTAGTGCTGCGCTCCCCCAAGCGTTGCACTCCTGGTCCGTATTATGGTACAGTTCCGTTATGCGGAACGACTTGGGCAGTCTAATGCAGTGGGAAGAACCGCATCCGACCGGTCCTAATCTGGATGTCCAAGAAATCGTCCGGAGCGCGGTTTTCGAGATAATTCCCCTGAACAACGCAGTTGAAGCCATTGACGCGCTGCCCGAGAAATCAAGGGTTTCGGTGACCGCATCGGCCACCAAGGGACAAGATGCCACGCTGGAATTGGCCGAACTGCTTATTGATCGCGGCCACTACGCCATTCCCCATTTCTCGGCCCGGCTGATGAGAGACCGCGGCCAAGTCAAAGACCTGGCCGCCTGGGCCAAGGACAACGAGGTGACCACCGCCTTCGTGATCGGCGGCGACGCCACCGACCCGGGGGCCTATCCCGACGCCCTCAGCTTCATGCAGAACCTGTTCGAGCACGATCACGGCTTGTGCACGGTTGGCGTGGCGGCATATCCCGACGGCCATCCCCTCATCAGCGAGGACGTGCGCCGAGATGCCCTGTTCGCCAAGCAGGATCTTCTGGCCGAGGCCGGGCTGCGGGGCTTTTGCAGCACTCAGATGTGCTTCGACCCGGCCAGGATCATCGCCTGGTTGAAGGCCGAGAGGAGCGACGGGCTGACGCTGCCGGTACACCTGGGCATCCCCGGCGCAGTTGAGCGGACCAGGCTGCTCACCATCGGCGCCCGCCTCGGAGTCGGCCAGTCACTGCGCTATCTCCGCAAGAACCGCCGATCGGTGGCCAAGCTGCTGGGCTCATCGGCCCACGACCCCTCCGACCTGCTGGATGCCCTAAGCAGCCAGTTAACTCCGCTCGGCATAATCAGCCTCCACATCTTCACCTTCAACCAAGTAGAGCCCACCGCCGCCTGGCAACAAGCCCTCCTCCACAGCTGACCCAGCCCGAGCGCCCGGCTGGAAACGGGGCGGGAGTAGGGTTCCAGGAGCATTGAGTTCGGGGAGTCTGGCATGGAGCACTTCACACTGCGAGGGGGAATCGTCGTCGACGGCACCGGCGATCCGGCGCGGCGGGCTGATGTGGAGGTGGCCGGCGGGCGGATCGCCGCGGTGGGCGACATCCCCCGCTGCGGCGGCAGTACCGAAGTAGACGTGTCGGGTTTGGTCGTTTCGCCGGGGTTCGTGGACATCCACACCCACTTTGACGCCCAGGTGTTCTGGGATCCCGACCTCACCCCGTCTTCATGGCACGGCGTCACCACCGTGGTGCAGGGGAACTGCGGATTCGGGGTGGCCCCCACCAGGCCGCAAGACCGCGACCTTGTCATGGAGACGCTGGAGCTGGTGGAGGGGATGCGGGTCGATACCCTGCGGGAGGGCATCGACTGGTGTTTCGAGACGTTCCCCCAATACTTGGATGCCGTGCGAGCCCTGCCCAAGCGGATCAACCTGGGCGCATTCGTGCCCCACAGCATGGTGCGGCTCTACGTAATGGGTCCCGACGCCGCGTTCTCCCGCATTGCCACCGATGCCGAGCTGGACGAGATCCGCCGGATCATCCGGGAGGCCATGGACGCGGGGGCGGTGGGCATCTCCACCTCCCAGGCGCCGTCGCACCAGGGGCCACAGGGCCGGCCGGTGCCCAGCCGGTTCGCCGACGTTCGAGAGGTGGCCGCCCTGGTGGAAACCCTGGCCGAGGTTGGCCGGGGCATCATCGAGATCACCTATGGGCCGCTGATGGAGATCGAGGAAGTGGCCCAGTTGTCCAAGAAACACGGCGTGCCGATTACCTGGGGCGCGGTGCTGCCCGGCCTGTTCGGCCCGGCCGGTTCGGCCATGGACATGCTGGAGCGGGGCACCTCCGTCGGCGGCCAGCTGTGGCCCCAGACAAGCACCCGGTTCATCACCACCCAGATGAGCCTGGAGAACCCCTACCAATGGAGCCGGATTCCGGCGTTCGCCGAAGTTCTGGGCCGAGGCGTCGAAGCCATGGCCACGGCCTATTCCGACCCCGCTTGGCGGGAGCGGGCCCAGCGCCAGATGGAGTCCATCGCAGACCAAACTGACTTCCTCGACGGTGACATCGACGGCTACTTCCGCCGCACCTCGGTAGAGGAGACTGGCTGCCACTTCGACCTGCGGGGTGTTCCCCTGGCCGATGTGGCTGCCGCTCGAGGCGGCCATCCGCTGGAAGTGATGCTGGACCTGGCTCTGGAAGACAACTTGACCACACGGTTCCGCAACCTGCCCCGTACCGACAAGGCCGAGCTGACCGAGCTCGTCACCGATCCCCGCACCGTTCTCGGCGCCCACGACGCCGGTGCCCACGTCGACATGCTGTGCGACTCCTGCTACCCGAGCTACACCCTGCGCTATTGGGTGCGAGAGGAGCAGGCCATGACCCTGGAACAAGCGGTGTGGCGAATGAGCGGCCAACCGGCACATCTGTGGGGGCTAGCCGACCGAGGCACGGTTGAGGTGGGCAAAGCCGCCGACCTGGTGGCTTTCGATGCCGACACCGTCGGCGAAACCCACCCCGAGCGGGCCTGGGATTTCCCCGCTGACGGCGATCGTCTGATTGCTCGCAGCCAGGGCATAGAGCACATCTGGATAAACGGCACCCCCACCCGCCGCAACGGCCTCGACCTAGAAGGCGCCGCGCCGGGACTCGTGATCGATTCCCGCTAATGCCGGCTACCAAAGCCGCAACGCCATCGGCTCTCAAGGGAGGATCTCGTGACCTCCTATGTCAAGCCAGACGATGTGCGTCGTGTCGTCCAGGATCGGCTTCCCATAGGTGAAGGTTGCCCGTCCGTCCGGGGCCCATGTCATCTCCCACACCCCTCGTTCCCCTTGCACTCGCTTAACGCGTAGAGCGGGGCGGAATGGGGTACCCAAGGCCTGTCCAGCGTCCCTAGCTTCCAAGTCCTCGATGAACGACCTCAGGGCAGCCAGAAATTGCTCCTGATCCCGTCTACTCAGATGTTTGTAACCGCGTCGAAATGTCTCGGTCTTGTCATACGTGGGCACTGCCCAAGATCACGCGTCCTCTTCGAATGACGCCAAGAACTCATCAGAGTTGAGATAGCGGGTGTACCTTCCCGCTGCGATATCGCCATGGGGATCCGGAATGCTGGCCTGGGAGTCTTCTGCGGCAGCGCGACGCTCACGACGGCTCGCCAGTGCAGTCACCGGCCACTGGAGCAAAGACTTTGCTGACATTGCGGTATCCCTCTCAGGCAATATCTGATGCCCAATATACCGAGTCCTATGCGCCTGCCATCCCCTAGTTACAAAACTGAAGACAAAAAGTCCCCAAAATAGAAGATAGATTTCCCATAAATCGGAAGATAGACCTTCTCTGGAGGCTGCGACCGCCCGCTAGCCCGCGCCGCCTTCGGCTAGTAGGGCGGCGAGGCTGCGGCGCCATTCGACTGAGGGGCGGTCGGATTGGACGCTGACGGTGGCGGTTAGGTCCATGGGGAGGACGCCTTCGAGCTTCTCCAGCATGGCTTTGTCTTCGGCGCCGATGGCCAGGTCGAACTGCATGATCTCATCAGCGGGCACTGAGAAGTCGTCGTTGCGCCACACCACGAAGTTGAACAGCGAATTCACATCGTCCATCGGTGTGGTCAGCAACAACAAGATGTGCTCCAAACCGGATTCATAGGCGATGGTGCTGCGCACCGAGAACGGCAGCACGTATCCGGTGGTCATCCGGCGGTGCAGCACGTCGTCTTCCTGGCCGGTGACGGTCTGGCCCGCGTCGCTGGTGTTGTTGGCGTTTACCTCATACACATAGCCCCGATAGCCGTCGGGCAGGTCGCCCATCTCCAGCGGCGGCACCACCGTTTCCTGGGCCAAGCCGAAAGTGGCGGTGTGGACGAAGGGGAAGTGGGAGAAGTCCATGAAGTTGTCGGTAATCCGGGTGGCCGACACCGCCCACTGCTGGAAGGGGGTATTGAGCCGCCGGAACGAGGGATTGGCCTCCTGGGGAATCTCGGGAATCCTCCCCAGCGGTTTGCCCGGACACAGCCACGCCAACCCGTAGCGCTCCTCCACAGAAACGGTGTTGAGGTGGGCCTTGGGGGGCACCGGGGTGCCAGGCGGCGACGAAGGCACCATCTCGCACCGGCCCCCGGCTCCGAACCGCCACCCGTGATAGGGGCACTCCACGCAGCCGTCTACCATGCGGCCCTCAGACAGCGGAGACTCCCGGTGAGGGCAGCGGTCGGGCGCCGCGGTGAGCGACCCGTCCTCTGAGCGCCACAACACGTAGCGACGGCCCAGCACCTGGATTCCCACCGGCCCCGGCGAGATGTCCTCGACAAGGGCTATCGGATACCACTGGTGATCCAGTGCCGGCTGCCCAACAAGTTGGCCAGAATCGCCGTTCCCCTTCATGGGCCGATGTTACCCCCGTCGCCCATTTCGTGTTCCCACATCAATGCGCCAGTAGGGTCGATAGCCGTGGCCACGGCTGACTGGGTTATCACCGGCGACATCGTGACCATGGACGCCGAGCGCACCATCGTTGCGGGCGGCGCGGTGGCGGTGACTGGCAACACAATCGCCGCGGTGGGCAAGGCCGACGATATTCGGCAGCAATTCCCCGACTCTCCGGAGCGGGGCTCTCCGGGATCGCTGGTCACTCCCGGCTTCGTCAACGCCCATCAGCACCTGACCGCCGACCGGCTGGTGGCCTCGGCCATCCCCGACGATCTGCCCCCCGGCGCGGCCATCTTCGAGTGGATCGTCCCCGTTCACGAGCACGTCACCGGCGACGATGACGAGCTGGCCGCCACCTTGGGGCTGATTGAGGCGGTGACCAACGGCATCACCACCACCATCGACGCGGGCACGGTGGCCCACCCCGACCGGGTGGCCCAGGCCATGGCCGCGGTGGGCGTCCGAGGGGCCATCGGCCGCTGGGGGTCGGACGCCGACGGTCTGCCCCAGTCCGGCCCGGTCGACGAGGTGATCGACGCCCAACGGGACCTCTTGGAGCGGTACCCGCCCGGCGGCCTGGTGGATGCGTCGGTCACATTGGTGGGCCACGACCTGATGTCCGACGACTTGGTGGTGGCTGCCGCCGATCTGGCCCGCCCCACCGGAAGGCGGCTGAGCTTCCACCTATCCCCCACCCCCAACGACGCAGCTAGCTACTTGGAGAGAACTGGCCACCGCCCACTGGTACACCTCGACCGCTTGGGGGTGCTCGGCCCGAATGTGCTGGTGGGCCACGCCGTACACATTGACGACGCCGAACTGGAAGCCCTGGTGGCCACCGGCACTGCGGTGGCCTCCTGCCCGTGGGCCTATCTGCGGCTGGGACAAGGTCTCACCGAACGCTTCGCCCATCTGGACCTTTGGCGGCGGGACGGCCGGCTGGCGCTGGGGTGCGACACCGAGAACGCCGGCGACGCCATCGACGGTCTGCGGGCCGCGGCCCTGTTCGCCGGTCTGGCCAAGGACACCTCCGCCGACCCCACCGCGTTCGGCGCCCACCACGCCTTCGAGCTGTTGACCATCGCCGGGGCCGAAGCGGTGGGCATGGCCGACCGGATCGGCTCCCTGGAGGCGGGCAAGGCCGCCGACATCGTCGTGATCGACCGCTCCGGAATCCAATGGCAGCCGCCCAGCCCCGACCCGATCCTGCAACTGGTGTGGGCGAGCGGAGGCCGTTCAGTCACCGACGTTCTAGTCGACGGCCACCTAGTAGTTGCCGACGGCCGCTGCACCACGGTGGACGTCGACTCGCGGCAAGCCGAGGCCCGTCTAGCCGCCCGATCCCTCATCGAGCGATCCGGCATCCAACCGCGCTCGCTCTGGCCCCTGCGATGACCCCGAGGATGAACTAGAAATAGGAACGATGACCTATCCAAACACTCTTATCTTCGTTGACTTCGCCTCCGATGACCCTGAGGCGTCAGCCGCCTTCTACCACGAGGTATTCGGCTGGGAGGTGGAGCCTCGCCCCGCTGGCGTGTTCCACCGTATAGTCCCCGGCCAGAACTTCCAGCTGGACGACGGCTCCCAGAGCGAGATCGGCAACCTGCACATGGGGATCCACAACGCGGCCAACGCCCGCCCCCACCCCGACCCCGCCGGCGTGGAGCCCCGCGGCCTGTCGCATGACGGCCGCAGCGTGCGGATCTGGATACTGGTCAGCGACGACGACTCCGACGCCATCATGGAACGGGCCGTGGCCCGAGGGGCCACCGAGCTGTGGCGCGACCACTACTGGGCCGAGTTCAACGGGTTCAACGCCGCTTTCAAGGACCCGTGGGGCAACACGCTGATCTTGTGGACCAAGGGCGGCGACGACCCCCAGATCCCCGACGGCTGGACCGACGAGTAAGGCTGCCGTGGCAGACCACGATCCCGTCTACGACGTACACCCCCCGGCCGCCCGCTGGACTCACATCGCCCTGCGGGTGGCCAACATGGACGCCACCATCGACTGGTACACCACCTACACCCCCATGCGCCTGTTGGACCGGCGCGAGGACGACATGGGCTACGGGGCCTGGCTGGGCCACGGCGATTCCCCCGACTCGCCGTTCATCTTGGTGCTGGCCCAGTTCTTCCCCGATACCGACCCGTTCAAGGGCTCGCCCATCGCCAAACTGGCCCCCTTCGCCCACCTGGGCATGGAGCTCACCAGCCGGGAGGCAGTCGAGGAAGCGGCCGCCAAGGGAGGCGCCGGCGGGTGTCTGGCCATGCCCCCCACCGACATGCCGCCTCCCATCGGGTACATCTGCATGCTGGCCGACCCCGATGGGAACATGGTGGAGTTCTCCTACGACCAGGGCGTCTACGCCCACGCCCGCCAGCTCGCCCAACAGCAGAGCTGACTCGCGGCCTCGCACTCATCTGAACCGGAGGGCCCGATGACCGATGTCATGCAAGGTGTCCGCATCCTCGAGGTGGCCGAGCACACCTTTGTGCCCGCGGCTTCGGCGATTCTGGCCGAGTGGGGCGCGGAGATAGTCAAGATCGAACATGTGGAGCGGGGCGACGCCATGCGGGGCCTGGCCTCTAGCGGCACGGTTTCGCTCGGCGGCGGCGCCCACGTGCTGCTGGAGCACTCCAACCGGGGCAAGCAGAGCCTCGGCCTCGACCTGACTTCAGAGGCAGGACTCGACATCTTGTACCGCCTGGCTGAGGCCAGCGACGTGTTCCTCACCAACAAGCTGCCCAGCGTCCGCCAGAAGCTGCACATCGACCTCGACGAGATCCGAGCCCACAACCCCGACATCATCTACGTGTGCGGGGGCGGCCAGGGCGAGAAGGGGCCCGACCGCGACAAGGGCTCGTACGACTCGCTGGCCTACTGGTCTCGCTCCAGCGTGGCCGCGGCGCTCACTCCCCCCGACGACGATGAGGTGGTCGGCCCGCCCGGACCGGCGTTCGGCGACTCCATCGGGGCCATGACCATCGCCGGGGGCATCATGGGCGCCCTGTTCCACCGGGAGCGCACCGGAGAGGCCACCACCGTGGATGTGTCCCTGCTCGGCGTGGGCATGTGGTCGATGGGGGCGACCATCGCCATGTCGCTCCAGCACCAGACCCCCTGGCGGGGCCGCCCCAAAGACATGACGATTCGCAACCCGCTGAGCAACATCTATCGGACCAAGGACGGCCGGTTCATCTTCCTCACCTGCCTGCAAGCGGGCAAGTACTGGGCCGAGACCTGCGCGGTGGTGGGCCGCCCCGAACTGGCCGAAGACGAGCAGTTCGCCGACGCCAGCTTGATTGCCGAGAACGCGGCGGCGGGTGTGGAGCTGTTGGCCGAGGCCTTCGCCGAGCGCACCCTGGCCGAGTGGCGCGAGGCCCTGGAGGACTTCTCCGGGCAATGGGCGGTGGTGCAGGACACCCTCGAAGTGGCCGTCGACCCCCAGGCAGTGGCCAACGGCTACGTGCAGCGCTACGAGTCAGCCGAGGGCCTCCCCTTCACCCTGGTCTCACCTCCCGTCCAATTTGGCGGCCAGCCGGCCACGCCCCTCCGGGCCCCCGAATTCAACGAGCACGGCGACGAGATCCTCCAGCGGATTCTGGGCCTCGACTACGACCAGATCATCGAGCTCAAACTCCAGAATGTGATCCCCTGAACCATGGACCAAGCGCAAATGGCCGACATAATCGAGATCGAGCAGTTGCTCGCCCGCTATGCCGTCGGTATGACCAAAGACGACATCGAAACCGTTATGGAGGTGTTCACCTACGACGGCACCTACAGCGCATTCGGCGACGAGTACGCCCTGGCTGACTTCCCCCGGCTGGTGGCCGCCGCCCCCAAGGGCCTGTTCCTGGTCGGCCCCCCCGAGATCGACCTCGACGGCGACGAAGCCACCGGAACCCAGCCGCTGTGCTTCGTCGACCAATCCAACCACGACATGCGGATCGGCTACTACAACGACACCTACCGCCGCACCGACAAGGGTTGGCGGCTGGCCACCCGCTCTATGACCTTCCTGCGCCGCAGCGGATCCCGCGACTCCGGCCGGCCCCACGACCCCGGCCGACCGGCCCCAGAGGCAAGTTAGCGATCAGATCCCCGATCTCAGCTCAGCACCGGCACAATCGGCGGCAAATCGAGCGTGGTGCGGATTCCCGGAGGGGCGTCGCACACCATGGGCACGGCGTTAACCGCTCGGTTGGCGGTATAACCCGGGGTCACCGTGGCCATCTGGCTGAGGGTGACCGGAAACCGGAGATCGACTTCCAGCGGAGCGTCGCCCTCCACCGAGACCCGCCAACCGGTCGACATCAGAGGCCAGGCGGGTTCGATGTCCTCAGTGCAGTACCACGTGGCCCGAAACGTCAGCACCTCGCGGCCGTTCCGCATCCCGCCGACGGTGATCCGCTGGGCCGCCACCGTGCCGGCCTCGATGGTGCCGGCCACGATGTCCACCGACCGAGCGGCCACCGCCATCTCGCCGCCGGCAACCAGATCGTCAAGCGGGATCGACAGGGCGTCGGCCACCAGCCGCAACGACGGCCCAAAGCTCTCCCGACCATGAGTAAAGCGCCTCGGATCCATTTCAGCCAGCGGGCGGCCGAAACCCATCTGACCGAATAGGAGGTCGGGCGATGGACGCTGGGACAGGTTGGCGAACTCATCAATGGTGAGATGGTCGAGCCGGCGCTGGATGGATGCCAGCACCAGCGGGACCGCCTCGGTGATGAAACCGGGGCTGCTGCCGGTGGCGTGAATGGTGGCCCCGCCCCGCTCGCAGGCCTCTTCGAGGCGCGACCGCAACCCGGGATCCATGCTCGGCGGGTGGTGAATCGTCCCGCAGGTCGAGACCACGTTGATCCCCGCTTCCAGTAGGCGGCAAAGGGCGCTGGCATCGGCCTCCCGCGGCATGTAGAGCACGCAGTCGGGCCGAAGGGCCACTACAGCATCGTCATCGCCGACCGCCTCGACGCCGACCGATGCCAAGCCGCACAGTTCGCCGGCGTCGGTGCCCACCTTCTCGGGGTCATAGACCCGCACGCCGACCAACTCGAAGCCAGGGTGCTCGATCACATGGCGCAGTGCTCTCAGCCCGATATTGCCGGTCGCCCACTGCACAACCCGACGGCCCCTCACCGGTGACAGGTTCTGATCTGACACGAGCACCCCCGCCCATTGCTTTTCTGTCGACTGGACGCCCTTCGCAACCGCTTGTCCGCCGCCGATGCTTCGATAGGTTGATGGTACCGTCGAATCGCTATGGCTATGAACGTCGTCATCGGCGGAGCCTCAGGCATCGGGGCTGCCACCGTGCCGCTTTTGCCGGGAACCGCTCTGGTGGCCGACATCTCCGGAGGCGATGTGGCCTGCGACATCACTGATCGCAACTCCAATGGGCAACGCCGAGATGGATTCAGGTTCAGGGGCCAAAGAGCTCATGGAGATTGGACCGCTAGCCCGCCCTGGACGCCCCGAGGAGATTGCCGCGGTGGTCGCCTTTCTGTGCTCGCCCGCGGCCTCGTTCATCACCGGCACCGACATCTTGGTCGATGGCGGAGTGATCGCCGCCGTTTGCCAGAAATGAAGCTTCCAAGATGCAGCCATCGGACGAGATGAACAACCCCATCAGCTTGACCATCATCTTCCGGGGCAAGCGCCGCACAATGGACTACATCGAAGGCGACACGGTGCTGGAGTCGGCCCGCCGGGCCGGGCTCAGCCCGCCGTTCTCTTGCGAGGCCGGCAACTGTGCCACTTGCATGGCGTTTCTCGCCGAGGGAAGTGTCACTATGCGGGCCAACGAAGCGCTGGAACCCGACGAGGTGGAAGAGGGTTTCATCCTCACCTGCCAGTCAGTCCCCGACTGCGACGCGGTGGTCGACTACGACAGTTTGTGATCGGGGACGATGGCGTGGAGGCAGAACTGCCAGACCTCTTCGCCGGTGATCGGCTGGCGCACCCCAGTGCTCCGGCCGGCGGTGACGGTGGCGGTCTGCAAGACGATGGCCGCCAACCGGCGAGGACGGCCCTCGCGCAGCAGGCCTTGCTTGCCAATCAACTCCACGATTTCGGCCACGTACTCGGTCGCCGGGGCATAAGCAGCCACCACCTCCTCGGGGTGGTCCACCAAGAGCCGCTGGGCAAACTCGGCAAAAAGCGGCTGCTCAGACACCCGCCCCGGCGCACACAGGTCGTACAGCATCAGCACTACCTGCTCCAGCCGGTCGAGCGGGTCGCCGTCGGCGGTCGCCTCACGGATGCGGGCCACCGCGATGCCCATCTCCTCTTCGAACAGCACCAGCAGAAGTTCGTGCTTGCTGTCGAAGTACTGGTAAAAGCTCCGCACCGACTGCTTGGACTGATCAACCACCTCTTGAACGGTGAACTCCGTCGAAGCCTTCGCCGCGATCACATCGCGAGCTGCATCAAGGAACTGCTGTACCCGCTTGGCCGCCCGCTCCCGGGCGTTCCGAGTCGAGCGCTCGATGGCCCGATCCCGCCATACCGTGTCGCCGGCCCGCTCGTCTACCTTCATCGCCCTAGCTAGCCCGCTCAGCGCCGGTCCCGGCACCGCCCTGGCCCATGTTCTGCCAGCGGGCCTGGACTTGCTCGGCAGTCAGCTTCTCGCGATTGCTCATCGCCCGGATACTCACGTCGTGCCCGGCAGCCGCCTCTCGCAGCGCCCCTACGGTGGCCTGTTCGCGGGGCACATGGGCGAAGGGGTCGAACGAGTACCACCTCATGGCGTTCTCATGGGTGATCTTGGCCGCCTCGACCTCGGTCACCCCGGCCTCGGTCATGAGCTGGGCCAGCTCCTCGGGGGCATCGGGCCAAGCCGAGTCGCTGTGGGGGTAGTCGCACTCCCAGCTGATGTTGTCGATGCCGATCTGGTTGCGCAGGTACACCCCGGTGTGGTCGGAGATGAAGCAGGTGAGAAAGTGCTCGCGGAATACGTCGCTGGGCATCCGGTCGCCGAAGTCCTGGCCGGTCCAGCGGTGATGCATGTCGTAGGTGCGGTCGACCCGCTCCAAGAAGTAAGGCACCCACCCGGTGCTCCCCTCCGACAAGGCGATGCGGATGGCGGGGAACTCCTTGAGCACCCGCGACCACAACAGGTCGGCGGCAGCCGACTGGATGTTCATCGGCTGAAGCGTGATCATCACATCAGGGGGTGAGTCAGGTGCCGGAAAGCTGAGCTGGCCCGACGATCCCAGATGGATCGACAGCACCGTGTCGGTGTCGCACACCGCGGTCCACAGCGGATCCCAATAGGGATCGTGGAAGCTCGGATACCCCAGCGCAGCCGGGTTCTCGGTGAACGAGAGCGAGTGGCAGCCCTTGGCGGCCACCCGTCGCACCTCCTGTGCGCACTTCTCGGCGTCCCAGATCACCGGCAGCGCCATGGGGATGAAACGTCCCGGATGGGCGCCGCACCACTCGTCGATGTGCCAGTCGTTGTAGGCCCGCACCAAGGCCAGGCCGAACTCCTCGTCTTCGACCGCGAACAGGCGGGCGGCGAAGCCGGGAAACGAGGGGAAGTTCATCGACGACAGCACCCCGCACGCGTTCATGTCCTTGACCCGCTCATCCACGATGAAGCACCCCGGTCGGATCTCCTCCAGCGACTGGGGTTCCACCCCGTACTCCTCCTTGGGCCGCCCGGCCACGGCGTTAAGGGCCACGTTGGGCACCTCCACCTCGCCGAACCGCCACACGTCGGCACCGTCGTCGCGGCGAACTATGCGAGGGGCGTCGGCCTTAAACCGCTCGGGAAGATGGGCGTCGAAGAGGTCAGGAGGCTCGATGATGTGGTCGTCGACGCTGATGAGTGTGAGTTCCTTGGGGGCAAATGCCATTGCCGCCTCCTAGGGGTAACTTGGGTCAAGGATAGGCTGGGAATGAGATTCCCCTATTATCGCAACAACATTCCGAGTATCGGGAAAGGAACCGCGATGCGCAACCCTACGGCCACCGCCTTGCATGGGCGAGGGGTGCTCGACATCGACGCCGGCGAGGTAATCGAGCCGGGCTATGTGCGGGTAGAGGGCAACCGCATTGCCGAGGTTGGCGCCGACAGCAGCATCGCCAGCGACTGCGACGAGGTAATCGAGCTTCCCGAGCTCACCTTGCTACCGGGCCTCATGGACATGGAGGTCAACCTGTTCATGGGCGGCCCGGGCGCGGGGTTGTTCGACCCGGTGCAGACCAATCCGGCCAAGATGACGCTGCGGGCCACCGCCAACGCCCGGCGCACGCTGCGAGCCGGGTTCACCACGGTGCGAAACTTGGGCTTGTTCGTGAAGACCGGGGGATACCTTCTCGATGTGGCCCTTGGCGAGGCCATCGAAGCCGGCTGGGTGGACGGTCCCCGCATCGTGCCCGCCGGTCACGCCATCACGCCTACCGGCGGCCACCTCGACCCCACCATGTTCCAGGCCCTCGCCCCCGACGTATTGCCGATAACGGTGGAGGAAGGGGTGGCCGACGGCATCGACCAGATTCGACGGGCCGTGCGCTACCAGATCAAATACGGCGCCCAGGTGATCAAGTGCTGCGGCTCCGGCGGAGTGATGTCGCACACCGGGCCAGCCGGGGCCCAGCAGTATTCCACCCAGGAGCTGGCCGCCATTGCCGACGAGGCCCATCGCCGAGGGCTCAAGGTGGCCACCCACTGCCACGGCGACGAGGCCGTTCGCTCGGCCATCGAGGCCGGAATCGACTGCATCGAGCACGGCTTTTTGATGGAAGACGACACCATCCAACTCATGGTGGACACCGGCACGTTTCTGGTGAGCACCACCGCGCTGACCGAGAACTGGGACGTGAGCGACCAGGCCCCTGAACTCCAGGAAAAGGCGGCCAAGGTGTTTCCCAAGGCCCGCCAGACCATCTCCAAGGCCATAGAGGCTGGGGTGAAGATCGCCACCGGCAGCGACGCCCCCGCCATCTGGCACGGCCGCAACGCCGAGGAACTGGTGACCCTGGTCAAGCGGGGCATGACCCCGCTGGGGGCCATTCGGGCCGCAACCACAGTCAGCGCCGACCTCATCGACGCTCCCGACCTCGGCCGCATCGCCCCCGGGATGCTGGCCGACATCATCGGGATGCCCGGCGACCCGCTGACCGAAATCCAACGAGTGCAGTTCGTGATGAAAAACGGCAAGGCCTACAAGCGCTAAGGAGGCCCCATGGCCCATTTCCCCAAACCAGCCGAGGGCAGTTGGACCGAGCATTATCCCGGGCTGGGAACCGCGCCGGTGTCCTACAAAGACTCCTACGACCCCGACTACTGGCAGCAGGAGATCGACACAATCTTCAAGAAGGAGTGGCTGTGCGTCGGGCGCGTGGAGCGACTGGGGCGAGGTGGCAGCTACTTCACAAGGGAGTTCCCCTGGGCCAAGCGGAGCATCGTGGTGGTGAAAGACCGCGACGGCACCGTGCGGGCGTTCTACAACGTGTGCCGCCACCGGGGCAACAAGCTGGTGTGGGACGACTACCCCAACGAGGAGACCTCCGGGGTGTGCCGCCAGTTCTCCTGCAAGTACCACGGCTGGCGCTACGACCTAGACGGCTCGCTCACATTCATCCAGCAGGAAGAGGAGTTCTTCGACGTTGACAAGGATGCCCTGGGACTGGTGCCGGTGGCCTGCGACGTGTGGGAAGGATTCATCTTCGTAAACCTCGACCCCGAGCCCCAGCAAACGCTGGCCGAGGCCCTTGCCCCGCTTTCCGAGGGCCTGGCCGGCTACCCGTTCGGCGAGATGACCCAGACCTACGAGGTGCGCTCGGAGGTCGACAGCAACTGGAAGCTGTTCATCGACGCCTTCGTCGAGTTCTACCACGCACCGGTGCTGCACCAGCGCCAAGCCACCGCCGAGGAGTCCCAGAAGCTGGCCAGCATTGGCTTCGAGGGCCTCCACTACCAGCTGTTCAGCCCCCATTCGATGGTGTCGTCATGGGGCGGCATGTCTCCCCCCAAAGACCCCAGAATGGTCAAGCCCATCGAGAACCTGCTGCGCAGCGGGTTGTTTGGCCCGTGGGACAAGCCCGCCGCGGTCAACGACAACCAAGACCTCCCCCCGCTGCTCAATCCGTCCAAGCACCGGGCCTGGGGCATCGACTCGTTTCTGGTGTGGCCCAACTTCATGATCCTGTTCTGGGAGACGGGCTGGTATCTCACCTACTCCTACTGGCCGCTCGGCCCGAGCAAGCACTTGTTCGAGTCCACCCTCAACTTCGCTCCGCCTGAGAATGCCAGCCAACGCGCCGCCCAGGAGTTCGCCTTCTCCACATTCAAGGAGTATGCCTTCCAAGACGCCAACACCCTGGAGGCCACCCAGACCATGATCGAGAGCGAGGTGGTGGACACCTTTATGCTCAACGACCAGGAGATCCTCTGCCGCCACCACCACGCCGCGGTTCGAGAGCAGGTGAAAGCCGGCGGCCGCCCGACCAGCTACCCATGGATGCCGGCCCCGGCATCGGCCAACGGTGAGTGATTATGAGCGACACCGCAACGCTTCCCGCCGGCTTCGCCGACCTCGCCCCCTTCGCCGATTGGGCTCTCGACACTTGGCGGGAGCGCTACGAGAAGCGCCTGGCCTCGTCGATGGACGAGATGCAGGCCTTCTACGACGCCATGATGCCCCGGCTGACCGAGATCCTCGAGCACTGCGACAGCCTCGACCTCTACGACCTGCCCGACGATGCCCGCAACCTGTTGCTGATGTCGTTCTCCCTGTGCGAGGCGTCGTTCCCGGTAGAGGCGTGGCGCCAGCCCCGCGTCCCCGACAGCGGATCGGCCGATCTGGAGATGGTCCGCGAGCCACCGCTGTAACGTCAATCGTCTTGGCAGCAATGGATACCGCGACATTTCGGCGCGAACTGGAGGCATGGCTCGACGCCAACACCCAAGAGCTGACCCCGCCCTATGAGGGCGCGGGCACGATGGACGAGCAATTGGCCCACTACTCCCATGTGAAACGAGCCCTCTACGATGCCGATTTCGGCCGGTACGGATGGCCGGAATCGGTCAACGGGTTGGGAGGCTCACCGCTTCTGCGGGCCATCGTCGGCGAGGAGATCAACCTGCGGGGGCTGGCCGACCCCAGCCCCTGGACGATGATCGAAGTGCTGGCCCCCACCGTCATCGACTTCGCCCGGCCCGAGATTGCTGCCAGCCTGGTGCCGCCGTTCATTCGCGGCGACGAGATGTGGTGCCAGGGATTCTCCGAACCCGATGCGGGCAGCGACCTGGCCTCCATATCGTGCCGGGCGGACAAGACCGACGGTGGCTGGGTGGTGAGCGGCCAGAAGATCTGGACCAGCTTCATCCAGTACGCCCAGCGCTGCGTGCTGTTGGTCCGCACGGGAGAGCCGGGCAGCGCTCACCGGGGCATCACTGCCTTGCTGGTGGATGTCGACTCCCCGGGCGTCTCCTATAGCCCGATCGAGACCATGCACGGACGGCATGACTTCGCCGAGGTCCACTACGACGAGGTGTTCGTACCTGACGAACGGCTCATCGGCGAGGAGGATGGGGGCTGGCAGGTTGCCATGGACATCCTCCCCTACGAGCGGTCCACCACGTTCTGGCACCGGGGAGCCCTGCTGCACCGGCGCTTCTCCGACCTGGTGGCCCAGATGGCGGCATCGGGCGATCGCAGCGATACCGCGGCCAAAGCCCTAGGTCAGGCATTCCAGTCGCTGGTCGCCTTCCGCTGCCGATCCCGAGACACACAGCACCGCTTGGCCGGCGGCCAGCAGCTCGGCGTGGAGACGTCGATCGACAAGATCCTCATCACATCGGCCGAACTGGAGCTGTTCGAGGCGGCCCGCGACCTGCTCGGAGGGGTGGTGGAGTTCGACGACGATCTCGACGCGGCCATGTGGCGAACCGACTACCTCTACTCCAAGGCAGCGCCCATCTACGGGGGCACCGCCGAAATCCAGCGCAACATTGTCGCCCGGCGATTGCTTGATTTGGGGCCGGAGTCATGAGCGAGCTCATCGAAGCCGACGACCTAGCGCTGCTGGCTACCGGATTCGAGGCGGCCATGGCCGAAGCGCCCGCCCCGGGCGAGGCCGACCAGGCTCTCTTCGACCTCGGGTGGGCCGAGTTGCTCGACGCAGCCTCTTCCCAGGGGTCAGCCACCGCGTTCAGCGCGCTCGGAAAAACCAATTCGGCCGCTTGCTTGCTCGACGACGTGGTGGCCCAAGCGCTGGGCACCGCCGTTTCTCCGGATACCTGCGTTGTGTTCCCCTCCCCCCACCAGGCAACCGCGCCAGCACAGCGCAGGGGCGACACCGTAGTGATCGATGGGCTGGTGTCGGCCCGCCTAGAACGAGCGAATACCGCGGCGCTGGCTGTGGAGAATGGAGACGGGGCTGTAGCGACCGCCGTCGACGCCGCATTGCTCCACGTAACCGCGGCCAAAGGGGTCGACCCTGGCCACGCCTACCGCCGGTTGTCCGTGGAGATAGCGGCCGACGCCTTGACGCCGCTGGCAACGAGTGGCACCTGGGAAGCAGCCGTGGCCGCCGCCCATTCGGCGCTGGCCCATCAGCTTCTCGGCGGGGCCCGCTGGATGCTGGCCGAGGCCCGCCAGCACGCCATCGACCGGGTGCAGTTCGGACGCGCGGTGGCGTCGTTCCAAGCCATTCGCCACAAGCTGGCCGAATCGCTGGTGCTGATCGAGGGAGCGGAGTCGGTAGCCCAAGGTTGCCTTCACGATCCCGATCCGCTTTTGGCCGCGCTGGCCAAGTCGCTGGCCGGCCAAGCCGCCCTCACCACTGCGACCCACGCCCAGCAGGTGCTGGCCGGAATCGGATTCACCGCCGAACACCAGTTCCACCGCTGGATGAAGCGGACTCTGGTGATCGACACCCTGTTCGGCTCGGCCAGCTCGCTCCCCATCGAAATTGGAAACAGACTGCTGTCGCAGGACAGCGCCCCCCGCCTCATCCAGCTCTGACCACTAGGAGGACCCATGGGTCGAGACGACTACGCCAGCTACGCCAAGCACTGGTCAGCTCCTGACTACACCGTGGACGACAACGGCAAAGTGGTAGGCGGCTATGTGCCCGAAGGACCCAACAACTGGGGGCGGTGGGGCGACGACGACCAGCGCGGCACCCAGAACCTCATTGGCCCCGACCAGCGCATCCGGGCCGCCTCGCTGGTCCAGTCGGGCAAGGTGTTCTCCTTGGCCCTGCCCATCGATGCCGAGGGCCCGCGGTTTCATACCCGTCCAGCGCCGCTGCACTGGTTCTTGATGTCCGGCTCCGACCAGGTGGTTGGCTCCCCTTATAGCGCCGCCGACCCCGACTTCCAGTGGAACGACGACATGTTCCAGATGCCCCTCCAGGGCTCCACCCAGTGGGACGGCTTCGCCCACGTGATCTACCGGGACACGATGTACAACGGCTACTGGGCGGGCAACGTCACCGCCTACGGGGGCGCATCAGTGCTCGGCATCGAGAATCACCGGGAGAGCTTCGTGGGCCGATCTGTGTTGTTGGACCTGGCCCGCGCCGAGGGCTGTGATCCGCTGGCGCCGGCCACTGTCATCGACTCGGCCATGCTGGATAGCTGTGCCGAGTCCCAAGGGACCGCCGTGGAGCCCGGCGACATCGCCTTGATCCGCACCGGCTACATGGCCTTGTGGGATCCGGCCTTCACCCCCGACCAGCAGGGGGAGTACTTCGGCGGCTCGCCCGGTTTCGGAGTGGACGCGCTCAACTGGTGCGACCGCAACGACATCTCCGCGGTGGCCTCCGACACCATCGCCGTTGAGGTGCTGGTGCCCGAAAACCCCGAGGCCCGAAAACACCCCGTCCACTGCGGTGCACTGGTCGACCGAGGGCTGCCCTTGGGCGAGTTCTGGGTGCTCGACGAACTGGCCGCCGACTGCGCCGACGACGGCCGCTACGAGTTCATGCTGGTCGCCCCGCCGCTCAACATCCCCGGCGCGGTGGGCTCGCCCATAAATCCCATCGCCCTCAAATAGGCCTCAGGAGATGGACATCGGAAACAGCTCTGAGGTGCAGGCGTGAGCGAATCTCGGTGGGGGTTGCGGGGGGTGCCCGGTCACTTACAGGAGCGCTATGTGAACCAGGGGTGGTGGACCGACGCCACACTCAGCGGACGAGTGGCCGAATGGCTGGCCGCCGCCCCCGGCTCCGCGGTCCACATCCACTCCCGCACTCACGACTGGCACGGCACCTTCGCCGATGTCGACTCCGAAGCTCGTCGGCTGGTGTCGTTGTTGCGCAACGAGGGCATCGGACCCGGCGCGGTGGTGGCCTTCCAGCTCCCCAACTGGCGGGAGGCGGTGGTGGCCTTTGCCGGGCTGGCCATGGGCGGCTACATCCTCGTGCCGATCACCCATATCTACGGGCGCAAGGAGGTGTCGTTCATCCTCGACGAGTGTGCCGCCGAGGCCTATATCTCCCCGGTGGCCTACGGACGCGTGGACTTTGCTGAGATCATCGACGGCCACGCCCCGGCCAGCCTCCGCCTTCACCTCGTGGTCGGCGGCGAGGCGCGCCGGCCTGCCCCCGGAGGCGTGCTCCGTATGGCCTGGACAGAACTGGAGGCTTGCCAGCCAGCCGCCGAACTGCCCGAATTGGCCTCCGACGATGTGGCGGTGCTGGCCTACACGTCGGGCACCACTAGCGATCCGAAGGGCGCTATCCACGATCATCGAACTCTGCTCAGCGAGCTGGAGCACATGGCGGCGTGGATGACGCCGGGGCGGCCCAACCTGATGGGATCGCCGGTGGCCCATGCCACCGGGATGCTGGGCGGGGTGCTCGGGCCCCTGTACATCGCCAGCGACATCCACTTGACCGACCGATGGGACCCCGGCCACGCCCTTGAAGTGATGCTGGCCTGCGACATCGGTGGAGGGGTGGGGGCCTCGATCTTTCTCACCAGCCTGCTCGACCACCCCGACTTCACCCAGGAGCACACCGTCAAGATGGCCCGGGTGGGGCTGGGCGGAGCACCGGTGCCCGCGGCGGTGGGCCAGCGGGCCGAGGCGCTGGGCATCAAGATCATCCGGGCCTACGGATCCACCGAGCACCCCTCGATCACCGGCTCAAGATATGAGGATCCCGCCGAGACCCGCCACAACACCGACGGGCGTCCCCGGCCTGGAGTTGAGATGCGGATCGTGGACGAAGACGGCACCGACCTGCCCGCGGGCACGCCCGGAGAGATCGTGTCTCGGGGGCCCGAGCTGTGCCTGGGCTACACCAATCCCGACCTCAACGTCGCCTTCGACGACGACGGCTGGTATCACACCGGCGACATCGGGGTGCTCGACGAGCACGGCTGTTTGACCATCACCGACCGGGTGAAGGACATCATCATCCGCGGCGGCGAGAACCTATCGGCGGCCGAGATCGAGGAGGTCATCGCCAAGGTTCCCGGCGTAGCCGAGGTGGCGGTGGTGGCCGCCCCCGACGAACGCCTCGGCGAGCACGCCTGCGCGGTGGTCCGCCTGCTGCCCGACGCAGACCCCATCGACCTGCCCGCTCTCATCCCCCATCTGGAGCAAGTCGGACTGGCCCGCCAGAAATGGCCCGAGGAACTGCGCCTGGTGGATGACTACCCCCGCACCGCTTCAGGCAAGATCCGAAAGGTCGACCTCCGGTCCCTTCTCCGCGAAGGTGCCCTCTAGCCTCCCGCCAGCAGGGAAACTCAGAGTCTCACTCCCCGGGAAACCGCAGTCCGATCTGATTGCGGACCTGGTCGAGGGTGCCCATGATCGACAGAGTCTCGGCGTGGGAGATCACGGGGCTCTCAGTCTCGCCGGCAGCCAGGCAGCGGTGGAACTCCTCTACCTGGAAGCGGAGGCCGTCGCCCTCCCAGGAGCCGTCGATCTCTTCCCGCTCAAAGCCTCGCACGACCGTGAGCGACCCTGGGCAGTGCATGAACGCGGGAATCTCGATGGTGCCCTCGGTGCCGGCGATGCGGGCGGTGCAGCCCAAGTTGGTGGCGATGGCCGCCTTGACCACCGCCAACTCGCCGCCGGCGTGGCCGAGAACGGCGGCCACTTGCTCGTCCACTCCGGACTGACCGATACGGCCCTGGGCCGCCACGCTGGTCGGCGGGCCCAGAACCAGCGAGGCGAATTGAACGGGATAAACCCCCAGGTCGAGGAGCCCGCCGCCGCCCCGTTCGGGGTCGTACAGCCGATGGTCGGGATCGAACGACTGATGGAATCCGAAATCGGCCTCCACCAGTTGGGGCTGGCCTATGGCCTGCTCGTCCAGCAAGTCGGCCAACACCCGATAGGCGGGAAGAAAGCGGCTCCACATGGCCTCCATCAAGAGCAGCCCCCGCTCCCGGGCGGCATCGACCATCCGCTGGCTCTGGGCTTGGTTGAGGGCAAAGGGCTTCTCGCACAACACCGGCTTGCCCGCTTCCAAGAACATCAGCGTGTCCTGCTCGTGGCGGGACTGGGGGGTGGCCACATACACCGCGTCCACGTTTGGATCGGCGGCCAGGTCCTCATAGCTTCCGTAGGCCGCCGGAGCCCCGTATTTGGCGGCGAAGTCCTGCGCCCGATCGGCCGAGCGCGACCCAACGGCGTAGATCTCGGCGTCGTCCAGCAATTGGAGCCCGTTGGCAAACCCAACGGCAATGCCCCCTGGTCCGGCAATTCCCCATCGAACGGTCATGGCCGGACGCTACCGCGACAAGGGCAGTTGCAGGCCATTCCCCTACTCTGTGCCGACTGGAGGTGCCGATGAGATCGTCGTTCAACCCGGGCTGGGCAGTGCGACCCAAGCAAAACCCGTTCTCGGAGTTGACGGGGGCAAAGAGCACGCCCGAGCCGGTGACGCTGCCCCACGACGCCATGATCGGCACTGAGCGGAATCCCTCCGCCTCCCACGACATCGCCTATTTCCCCGGCGGGGTGTGGGAGTACACCAAGGCGTTCGAGGTCCCCGCCGAGTGGCGCGACCGCCGGGTCGCCCTTCAGTTCGAGGGTGTTTACCGAGACGCCATGGTCTACGTGAACGACGACTTCGCCGCTTCCGAACCCAATGGCTATGCCGAGTTCATCGTCGACCTCGACCCGTTCCTACGCTACGGCGAGGAGAACACCATCAAGGTGGATTGCCGGACCGGTGAGGATTCCCGGTGGTATTCCGGCGCGGGCATTTACCGCCCGGTACACCTGTGGGTGAAAAACCCGGTACACCTGGCCATCGACGGGGTGTGGGTCACCACCCCAGAGATCGACGACCACGGCGCAGTGGTGGAGGTTGCCGCCGAAGTGCAGAACGACACCGCCCACACGGTGACGGTGCGCGTGGCCTGCGAAGTGCGCGACCCGGATGGCAAGACGGTGGCCTCAGGCGATATCCCCGTGACCCTGCGCCCCCACACCACAGCCACAGCCCGCCAGCGGCTGGCGTTGGCCAATCCGGCCCGTTGGAGCTCCGACCAGCCCCACCTCTACTCCTGCACCACCACGGTGGCCGAAGCTGGCTCAGAGTTGGACTCCGACGTCACCTCCTTCGGCATCCGGTCGCTCCAGCTCGACCCCGCCCACGGTCTGCGCATCAACGGCGAGACGGTGAAGCTGAGGGGCGCCTGCGTCCACCACGACAACGGGCCCATCGGCGCGGCCACCATCAGCCGGGCCGAGGAGCGGCGGGTGGAGCTGCTCAAAGCTGCCGGGTTCAACTCCCTGCGCAGTGCCCACAACCCGATGAGCCGGGCCATGTTGGATGCCTGCGACCGCCTAGGGGTGATCGTGACGGACGAGACCTGGGACATGTGGACCGAGAACAAGGTGAACCACGACTTCGCCCTGCGGTTCGAGGAGCGATGGCGCAGCGACGTGGCCACCCTGGTGCGCAAAGACCGCAACCATCCCAGCGTGGTGCTCTACTCCACCGGCAACGAGATCCCCGAGGTCGGCTCGCCCCTCGGCGCCGCCCGAGCCCGCGACATCGCCGAGCACGTTCGCTCGCTCGACCCCCACCGCTACGTGACCACCGGCGTCCAGCCGATGCTGGCCATCCGGGGGCTAATCGCCAAGATTCCCGAGATCCTCGGGCTGATGGAAGCCCCTGACTCCTCCGACGAGGCCGCGCCGCCCCCCGCGGATGAGGGGGAGTCGCAAGGGGTGAACACCCAAATGGCCATGTGGGCCATGGTGAAAGACCAGGTGATGCAGTCACCGGTCATCGCCGAGGGCCTCGAGGAGGTGAGCGCCTCGCTCGATGTGGTGGGCTACAACTACGTCTCCAACCGCTACCTCATCGACCACGAGCTGTTCTCCAACCGGGTGATCGTCGGTTCCGAGACCAACGTGACCGACCTGGGCCGGGACTGGCCGGTCATCTGCGCCCACCCCCATCTGATCGGCGATTTCACCTGGACCGGCTGGGACTACCTCGGCGAGGTGGGCATCGGCCGCATCGGCTACGACGACGAAGATCCAGTCGACGCGGGCGTTCCCGGCGTGGTCGCACCGTTCCCCTGGCTGGTGGCCCACACCGGCGACATCCACATCACCGGTGATCGGCGTCCGGCCTCCTATTACCGGGAGATCGTCTTCGGCCTGCGCCAAGAGCCCTTCATCGCGGTGCAGCGGCCAGCCTACGCCCACAAGCAGATCGCCTACTCCGGCCCGTGGTCGTGGAGCGACGGCCTCGACAGCTGGTCGTGGGACGGACACGAGGGCACCACCGTGGACGTCGAGGTGTACTCGGCCGACGACGAGGTGGAGTTGGTGCTCAACGGCCAGTCCCTAGGCCGCCAGCCCACCGATGAATTCCGCACCAGGTTCACGGCGGCCTATGAGCCTGGCGAGCTGGTGGCCATCGCCTACGCCGACGGCCAGGAAACGGCCCGAACTACCTTGCGAACCGCCACTGGCCCGCTGAGTCTGGTCGCCGAGCCCGACCGCACCGAGATCTCCGCGGGTGACACCGACCTGGCCTACGTTGCCGTACGCCTAGTTGACGCCGACGGCATCGTGAACCCGGGTGCCAATCGGCCCGTTGAGGTCACTGTGGAGGGCCCAGGAATGGTTCAGGGCTTCGCCAGCGCCGACCACATGTCCACCGAACCCTTCGGATCGCCCACCTGCACCACCTACGACGGCCAAGCTCTGGCCGTGATACGCCCCACCGGCCCGGGAACCGTCGACCTCGCCTTCACCGCCGACGGCCTCGCCCCCGCCACCTGCCGCCTCACCGTGACCGAAGGCTGATCGAATGGACCAGGAGACCCTGCGCTGGCTGACCGATCCCGAATCGGGGTGCTGGGAGGAGCTGGGCTACCAGCGGTTCCCCCTCGGCGAGCCGGAACTGGTCGACACCGTGCCGCCAGTGATCGGTTGGGACGAGGTGCGGGACCACTACGACGCAGTGGTGATCGGCAGCGGAGCCGGCGGTGGAGTGGCCGCCCACGTGCTGGCCGCGGCCGGATGCTCGGTGCTGGTAGTGGAGCGGGGCCGCCCCTATAGGTCAACGGAGATCGGCTGGGACCCGGTGCGCAACCACCGCACGGCCGTGTTCGGGTTCGGCGAAGGCGTAACGCCGGTCGGGAACCCCCGAGCGGTCAGGGATGGGGATAGCGAGCAGGCGGTCGAGCCCCATGACTTCCGCTACCACAACAACGCCGTGGTGCTGGGCGGCGGCCCCCGGCTGTACGGCTGCCAAGGGTGGCGGTTCGCGCCGGAGACATTCCGTATGGCCAGCGAGTACGGCATCCCCGAGGGGTCGGCCCTGGCCGACTGGCCCATCACCTACGACGACCTCGAGCCCTACTACGACCTGGTGGAGTGGGAGGTAGGCGTGGCCGGCGCTGCTGGCCACACCGGCGACGGACCCCGGTCCCGGGGCTACCCGCTCCCCCCGTTCCCGCCCGACCGCGGAGGGGAGATGCTGGCCGACGCCGCCGCTGGCCTGGGCTGGGCCACCGCGCCCGTTCCCCTGCTGGTGAACTCGCGGCCCTACGGCGGCAGGCCCCAGTGCGCGGGTTGCAGCCAGTGCGTGGGCCACCCCTGTCCGGTAGACGCCAAAAACGGGGTCCACAACACCCTGCTCCCCCGGGCCACCGCGGCCGGTGCCCACATACTGTGCGATTCCCAGGCTGTACGGGTGGACGACGGCCGAGGCGAGGTGGAACTGCGCTCCGAGCAAGGCCAGCGCACCGTACGGGCCGACCGGATCGTGCTGGCCGCGGGGGCGGTGGAAACCGCCCGACTGCTGATGTTGAGCGGGCTGGGCAACGACTGGGTGGGCCGGTGCCTTCAGGGCCACACCTACGTGTTGGCCCACGGCCACGTCGACACCGACACCCCGCTCAGCGACGGTGTCGGCCCCGGCCTCGCCATGGCCACCCGGGAGCACTGCCACCACAACGACGGGATCATCGGCGGCGGCATGATCGCCGACGAGTACGCGGTATCACCGGCCCAGCACTGGGTGATGGGGTCATGGTTTAGGCCCGAACACCAACGAGCGGCCGAGGCCGCCGGCGAGACTGACGAGTACGGCCGTCCGACGGGGGCCTCGGCCCGCCAAGCCCTGCGGGACACCTACCGCCGCACGATCATGATCATGGGCCCGATCCAGGAGATCCCCACCCGCTCAGCCGGACTGGACCTTTCGGCTGAGGTGCGGGACAAGTGGGGCCTCCCCGTGGCCCGGTTCTTCGGCGTTCAACACGAGGAGGACCTCCGCACCGCGGAGTTCCTGGGCGACCGGGCCAAGGAGTGGATTACTGCCACCGGAGCCCACGACGTGACCGGGGGCTCCATGGGGTTCCAGATATTGTCCGGCGGCCAGCACCAAGCCGGCACCGCCCGCATGTCCGACACCCCCGCAGGCGGCGCCGTCGACCCCCAGGGAAGGGTGTGGGGCTGCGAGCGGACCTACGTGGCCGACTCCTCGCTGCACGTCACCAACGGCGGCGTCAACCCCGTCCTGTCCATCATGGCCAACTCCTGGCGAGTGGCCGACCTGCTGTCCCGCTGAGCTGGGCTAGGAGACCAGCTCAGGCGTTCAGCAGTTCCTCTTCGATGCGCTCGGCCATCACTTGTTGCGCCCATTCGATTTTGGCGGGCAGGTGCTCGGTGGGGAACAGGCCCTCAGACGGGCGGTAGTCCTTCAGCACCTGCTTGGCGATGGTGTCTTTGTGGACCTCGGTGGGGCCGTCGGCCACCCCGAAGGTGGGCGCCATCATCCACATGTTGGCCAGAGGGGTCTCGTTGGACATGCCCAGCGACCCGTGGATCTGCATGGATCGGAAGACCACGTCCATAAGCACCCGGGGGGTGGCCACCTTCACCCCGGCGATGTACAGCCGGGCCTTGGAGGTGTCGGACTGGTCGATCTGCCAAGCGGCGTGCAGCACCTGCAAGCGGAACTGCTCGACCTGGACCCAGGAGTCGGCGATCATGTGCTGCACCGCCTGCTTCTCGGCCAGCAGCGACCCCTTGGTCTCCCGGCTGAGGGCCCGCTCGCACATCATGTCGAACGCCTTTTTGGCCGTGCCCACCGAGCGCATGGCGTGGTGTACCCGGCCCCCGCCCAGGCGGGTCTGGGCGATCTTGAACCCGGCCCCCTCCTCGCCCATTAGGTTCTCGGCCGGGACGCGGCACTCGTTGAACCGCAGGTAGCTGTGGGAGCCGTGGCCGCGGCGCTCGCCGCCCACCCCGACGTTGCGGACCAGCTCCAAGCCGGGGGCATCGTGGGGCACCAGCATCATCGACGATCCCCGATACACCGAGACGTCGGGGTTGGTGATGAGCATCACAATCAAGAACTCGGCCCGCGGGTAGTTGGAGGCGAACCACTTCTCCCCGTTGATTACCCACTCGTCGCCGTCGCGATGGGCGGTGCAGGTGAAGTGGTTGGGGTCGGACCCGCCCTGGGGCTCGGTCATGGAGTAGCAGGTGGAGATCTCCCCGGCCAGCAGCGGCTTGAGGTACTTCTCCTTCTGCTCATCGTTGCCGTAGTGGGCCAATATCTCGGCATTGCCCGAGTCGGGGGCCTGGCTGCCGAACGCGGAGGGTCCGAACGAGGAGCGGCCCAGGATCTCGTTCATCAGCGCCAACTGCACCTGGCCGAATCCCATGCCGCCCATCTCGGGCTTGAGGTGGCAGGCCCACAGACCCCGGTCTTTCACCTTCTCTTGGATGCGGCGCAGTTGCGACTGCACCTCCTCGTCGGTCTTGTCGAACGGCGACCGACCCCGGAAGTAGTGATCTAGCGGCTCGATATCCGTGCGCATCAGCTCGGTGAGCCAGTCCAGATGATCTTGAAATTCAGGGTCAGTAGAAAAATCCCAGGCCATCCTCCGACCCTAGATGAGCCGCGCCTAACGGCGCGCTTTGTCAGCGGATGGGGGGGAGGTGGATGGGGAAGGCTTCGCGGATGCGGGCGTCGGCTTGGGGGGTGATGTGGTCGGGTTTGGGGCGATTGAGCACTTCGGTGACGTAGTCGTGGGCCACGTCGTCCATCAGCCGGGCGCCGGCGTCCACCCAGTCGTCGGGGCTGAGGCGGTCGCCGATCAGGGGGTAGACGTATTCGGTTTGCATGAGTGACAGCGTCTGGGGTTGGCCGAGGAAGTGGCCCTCGCCGTGTACCACGTCGGCGATCACCTGGGCCGACAGCGTCTCGGGGGTAATCTCGATGCCCCGCACGGTGCGGTTGATGGAGCCCAGCATGTCGTTGTCGATAACCAGCGCCTCCAGCGAGCAGGCCATGATGCTGGCCAGCATCCCGGCCGTCTCATTGATCATGTTGGCCCCGGCATTGGCCGCCAGGGTGATGGCGTTGGCCTTCTCGGCACCGGCCTGGTTGTCGGGCAGTTTGGAGTCGGCCATGCCGGCGGCCACCCCCGACGGCAGGCCCAGGTAGTTCACCACTTGGGCGGCAGCCGCGTTGATGATGGCCTCCTCGCCGCTGCCCCCGCTCATCGCCCCGGTGCGCAGGTCGGACACGAACGGCCACATGCCCATCACGCAGGGATGGCCGGGCACGACCAGGTTCACCGCGGTCAACCCGGCCAGGCACTCAGCCAGGGCCTGCACCAGCGAGCCGGCCAGCGCAGCCGGTGAGGTGGCTCCGGCCTGCCCGGCCGACAGCAGGTTGATGGGCATGCCCCGGCGGGCCTGTTCGAGCAGACACAGGGCCGAATCTTCCGCGTAGCGCAGGGGCGGCACCACGAAGGTGTTGTTGGCGATACAGAAGGGGCGGCGGGCGAACTCCCCCTCGCTGCCCAGCGCCATGTCGAAGAGGTCTACGCACTCGTGAACGTGTTCGGGTTGGAACATGGCCGTGCCCAGGGGCTTGGTGGTGCCGGCCAGGATGGCGTAGGCGGTGTTGATGTCCAACTCCCGGGCGGTCTCCATGTCGCGGGCCACCAGTGTCCGGACAAACACGTGGATGTTGTCGAGGGTGTCGACGATCCGGGCCACGTCGTAGAGGTCGGCCAGGTTGCTGGGACGGAAGCGCTTGGTGTCGTGGTCGAGCATCATCACCGCGGCCCCGCTGGTGCAGAAGTGCACCCGGTTGCCGCCGATCTCCACGCCCCGGTCGGGGTCAAAGCCATGCAGGGTGAACTCCTTGCAGGCGCCGTCCACGATCCGCTTCACGAGATCGGAGGGGAACCGCAGGCGGCCGTCGTCGTCCATTCGACCCCCGTTGGCGGTGACCGCCTCGATGATCTCCGGGGTGGCCTGCCCCATGCCCAGATCGGCCAGCAGCCCAAGGGATGCCTCGAAAACGTCGTCGCATTGCCCTTCGGACAGCGGCTTGTAGGCACCGCCGGGCATCCCTGGCCACACGGCCCGGGCGTCGGCTTCGGGCGGAGCCTCCCGCATGGCCACCCGGGCAGCCCTGCCACCTGCACGTCGCGCCATATCAAGCCCTCGGTTTCTCGTTGTTCGGATCGTAGGCCGGGCCGTCGAGCACCTTCGCCGGTCGGCGGTCGCTCATCAGCTGCACTTCGAATCGGGTGCCCGGCGCTTTGTACTGGGGTTTCACGTAGGCGAAGGCCAAACCGCGCCCAGTGGTGTGGCCCCATGTGCCCGAGGTGGTCAGACCGATGAGCTCTTCGCCGTCGTACACCGGCTCATTGCCCCGGCAGTCGTTGTCGGTGGTGTCCACCTCGCAGTACACCAGGATCATCTCGATATCGTCGCCCATGGCCAGCCGTTCCTCGGAGGCCTTTTTGCCCTGGAACTCGCCCGACCAGTCCACAAACCGGCCCAGGTCGGCCTCCACCGGGGTGATCTCGGTGGTGAGCTCGAAGCCCATCGCCTTGTAGGCCTTCTCGATGCGCATGGTGTTCATGGCGTAGGCGCCGTAGTGGACCATGCCCAACGGCTCACCGGATTCCACCAAGGCGTCGTAGAGCTCGGCGGTGTGCTCCTGGGAGTGGTGCAGTTCCCAGCCCAGCTCGCCCACATAGGACACCCGTAGGGCCAAACACGGCACCCCGGCCACCTCGATCTCCTGACCGGTGAGCCAGCGGAACCCGGGCGCCTCCAACTCGGCATCGGTGAGGGGCCCCATGATCTGGCGGGAAAGGGGGCCAGATACGGCCAGGATGCCCAAGTCGTCAGTTCTGTCAGTGACGGTGACGTCTTCGCCGGGTTGCACATGGTGGGTCAACCAGTCCCGGTCGTGGAACTGTCCGACGATGGCCGAGTTCAGGTAGAACCGATCGGGGGCCAGCCGGGTGATGGTCATCTCGGTCTCGATGCCGCCCAGCTCGGTCAAGAAGTGGGTTAGGCGCATCCCGCCGTCTTTGGCCGGCATGCGGTTGGCGGTAAGGCGGTCGAGCAGCGCCCCGGCGTCGGCGCCGGTCACCTCGAACTTGGAGAAGGCAGTGAGGTCGGCGATACCGGCCCGCTCCCGGGTGGCCCGGCACTCGGCGCCCACGATGTCGAAGGCGTTGGAGTGCCGGAAGGTGTGGGCCTCGGGCTCGCCGTAGTACTGCGGGCGCTCCCAGCCGAAGATCTCCATCCACTGCGCCTGCCTAGCGTCGAGCCGGTCGTAGATGGGGTCGGTCTTCTGGGGTCGTCCGGCGAAGCGCTGCTCGCCGGGGAGGCGGGTGGCGTACATCTCGTGGAACTCGTCGATGGCCTTCTCGATGGCGAAGCGGCCCGTGGGGCCGCAGTGGTCGCCGAAGCGGCGGGGGTCCATCTCCGCCACGTTGATCTCTGTCTGGCCGTGCGCCATCCACTGGGCCAGATACTTGCCCGCGCCCGGTCCCTGGGTGATACCGATGGACGCCCCCGCGCACAGCCAGTAGTTGCGCAGGCCCGGCGCCGGTCCCATGAGGTATCCGGAGTCGGGAGTATGGGTGATCGGACCGCTGACCACGGTCTTGATACCGGCGTCGGAGAAGGCCGGTATCCGCTTGCCAGCCTCGATCAGCCACGGCATGAGCTGGTCGAGGTCGGGCGGGGTCAAATAGAAGTGCTTGTCCCAGTCGATGCCCTCGAGCCCATAAGTCTGGGCGTTTTCCCGCTCATAGGGGCCGACCAGCAGCGAGTCGATCTCCCGGCGGTAGTAGGCCGATGCTCGGGGGTCGCGGATCACCGGCGGGTCGAAGTCGCCCAGCTCCTTCATCTCGGCCATGGCCTCGGTGATGAGGTACTGGTGGATCACCGACACGATGGGCACGTCCAGGCCCACCATGGCGCCGAGCTGGGGGGCGTAGCACCCCGCCGCGTTCACCACGTGCTCGGCCACAATGCGGTGGGTCTCGCCCTTGACTTCGCAGACCACCTCCCAGCGGTGGTCGGGAAGCTTGTTCATATCGGTGACCAGCGTGTGGCGGTAGACCTCGCCGCCTAACTGCCGGGCGCCTTTGACCATGGCCGCGGTGACGCTGGACGGGTCGGTCCAGCCGTCATGAGGGGTCCATATGCCCATCAGCACGTCGGACACGTCCATGAACGGCCAGTGGTCGAGGATCTCGGAGGGCTCGATGAGGTGGTTTTCGATCCCGACTAGGTCGAGCATCCCGCTGACGTAGCGGAACCAGTCCACTTGGTGACGGTCGAGCGCCAGGCGGATGGCGCCGGTGCCGTGCCAGCCGCTGGCCAACCCGGTCTCTTCTTCGATGCGGGCGTAGAGGTCGGGGGCCACCGCATGGCACTTGGCCATGTTCAGGCTGCCGATGAAGTGGGGAATGAGGCCGGCGGCGTGCCAGGTGGACCCCGACGACAGTTCGCCCTTCTCCACCAGCACCGTGTCGGTCCAGCCCTCATGCGCCAAGTGGTAGAACAGGCCCGCGCCCATAGCCCCGCCGCCGATGATCACAACCTGGGCTTCATTGCGCATTGGCTGGCCGCTCCTTGAGTCTCAGAGTCGAACCCGCTCTTTGCGGGGATCGTAGAACGAACGAAGAGACGCCGTAGCCGCAATCCGGCGGCCGGCTGGCTCGATTTCGAATTGACCGGCCTCCAGCCAGTCTTTGGTCACGCCGTCGGGGCATTCCACATAGCCCATGGCCAGCGCTCGGCCCTCGGTGTAGCTCCACATGCCGCTGCTGGTGCGGCCCACGATCTCGCCGTCCCGATAGATGGGCTCATCGTGATACAGCAGCCACTCGGGGTCTTCGAGGCGGAGCTTGATGAGGCGCTTGGTGCGGGGCGGCTCCCGCTGGGCGGCCAGCGCCTCTAGGCCCCGGAAACCACCGGCTTTGTCCCACGCCACCGCAAACCCCAGCCCGGCCTCCAGGGGGGTGTCCTCGTCGGTGATGTCGTGGCCCCAATGGCAGTAGCCCGCCTCCATGCGCAGCGAGTTCATAGCGTGGTACCCGGCGGGGAGCAGCCCCAGGGGAGTGCCCGCGTCAACCAAGGCGTCGTACAGGGCGACGGCCTGGTCGCGGGGCACATACAGCTCCCAGCCCAGCTCGCCCACGTAGGTCATGCGCAGCGCCAGCACATCGGCGCCGGCTGCGCACAGGTCTTGGGCGGTGCCGAACGGAAAGCCGTCGTTGCTGAGGTCGGCGTCGCAGATCTGGCTAAGCACCGCCCGGGAGTTCGGCCCCATGAGCCCGAGCACCGCGTAATCGTCAGTGACGTCGCTGATGGCCACGTCGCGACCCCGGGCGGCTCGCCTGAGCAAGGCCCAGTCGCGGGTAGCAGTGCCCGCGGAGGTGACCACCCAATAGGAGTTCTCGCCCCGGCGGGTCATGGTGAGGTCGGCCTCGATGCCGCCGTGGTCGTTGAGCCACTGGGAATACACCGACTGGCCGACGGCTACGTCCACCTCGTTGCCGCTGATCCAGTTGAGCAGGGCCATGGCGTCGGGGCCCTCCACGGTGAACTTGGCGAACGAGGTCTGGTCGAACAGGCCCACCGCGTTGCGGACCGCCTCGCACTCGACCCCGCTGGCCTTGAACCAGTTCTGCGGTCCCCAGCTGTAGTGGTACTCCCGTTCTTGACCAGACTCGGCGAACCAGTTGGGCCGCTCCCACCCCCCGACCTCGCCGAACACCGCACCGGCGGCGTCGATGCGGTCGTGCAGGGGCGACATCCGGATGCCCCGGGCGGTGTCGTACTGGCGGAACGGCCAGTGCATGGCGTACAGCAGTCCCAGGCTCTCTGGAATGCGGGCGTCGAGGTAGGCGGGCTCGCACTGGAATCCGAACGAGCGACGGATGTCCACCGCCGAGAGGTCCATGGGCGGGTGGTCGTCGACGATCCAGTCGGCCAACGCCCAGCCCACCCCGCCCGCCGACTGGATGCCCACCGAGTTGAATCCGGCGGCCACAAAGCAGCCGTCCACCTCGGGCGACTCGCCCAGGTAGTACACCCCGTCGGGAGTGAAGGCCTCGGGGCCGTTGAAGAACAACTGTAAGCCCGCCTCCCCCAGCACCGGCATGCGGTGTATGGCCCGCTCGAAGATCGGCCCGACATGGTCCCAGTCTTCGGGCAGGGTCTTGAACTGGAGGTCTCGGGGAATGCCGTCGAGGTTCCAGACCTTGCCCCGAGGCTCGAAGAAGCCGGCCATGACCTTGCCGGTCTCTTCCTTGAAGTAGGTGTAGTTGGACGGGTCGCGCACCGTGGGCATGTTGGGCTGCACGCCCTCGATGGGCTCGGTGACGATGTAGAAGTGCTCGCAGGCCTGCACCGGCACGCTCACCCCCGCGGTGGCAGCAAGCTGGCGGGTCCAGATGCCCGCGGCCAGCACCACGGTCTCGGCCTCCACCCGACCGGCCTCGGTGTCCACCCCCACCGCCCGGCCATCCTCCACGACCACGCCGGTGACCGCGGTGCCCTGCACGATCCGGGCACCCCGGGCCCGCGCCCCCTTGGCCAAAGCCATAGTGGTGTCCACCGGCGAGGTGATCCCGTCTCGGGGAATGAACAGCGCGCCCACCAGGTCGTCGATGTTGAGCAGCGGGCACAGCTCGAGAGCCTCGTCGAGCTCGATCTCGCGGATGTCCACCCCCACAGTGCGGGCCATCGACATGCCTCGCAGCAGCTCCTCCCACCGCTCGTTGTCGGCGGCCACCGAGATAGACCCAGGCGCCCGGTAGCCGGTGGCCTGGCCGGTTTCGGCTTCGAGCTCTTCGAACAGCTGGGCCGAGTAGGTGGCCAGACGGGTGAGGCTGTGGCTGGACTTGAGCTGGCTGACCAGTCCGGCGGCGTGCCAGGTGGTGCCGCTGGTGAGTTGCCCCTGCTCGATGAGCAGCACGTCGGTCACCCCGCGGCGGGTGAGGTGGTACGCGATAGAACAGCCGACGATCCCACCACCGACGATCACCACCTGGGCCCGATCGCCGAGATCAGCCATCACACCTCATAAGCGCTCCAGTGCTACAAGGTTGTCTGCGGATATACCGAAGCCCTGACCTCGCAGTGGGTGATGAAGAAGGTCTTGCGCTACAAAATTGCCAGGGGATTCACCGGCGAACCGGTGCCGTAGCGTAACACCAGCGGAGCGCATACGTACTGGAATTCCCACCGGCCCAACTCGGCGCAGCGGGCAGCCGCCGCCTCGAAATCGGCGTTGTCGATAATGGGCATGCCCATGTACGGCAACAAAATGTGGTGGACGTGCAGCGCGATGCGGATGGGCAGCGGATTGGGTATGCCCTGGTCGTCTTGGGGTGCGTCCTGGAAGTCCCAGGTCAAACAGGAGGCGTCGGTCTCGTAGAGGAACTCGATGGCCGAAGCGTGCACCCCGGCGTTTGACCCCATTCCCTGGGAGGTGCCGGTCTTCTCGAAGTACACGTCCATGCCGCTGCGGATGCACACCGCATCGCCGGGCCGGGGCTCGATTCCCTGCGCCGCGGCCACATCGGCCAGCTCCCAGCCGTGGACCGGCTCACCGGGTGCCACATAGTCGGTGCCCCGGAACCGGGGGACGTCGTAGAGCACTCCCCGGGTGACGATGCCATCGCGCCAATAGTCGATGGTGCCGGTGTGCTCGGCGGGCATGGGGGGCTTGGCGAACTCCTTGCCGTTCCAGAACTTGCCCCCACCGTCCACCGGCAGGTGGCAAAGGGCGTCGATGTGGGTCTGCACGAAGCCGTGGATGAACATCCCGAAGTAGTCGGCCATCGCCCCGGAGTCCCCGGCGCCCACGAAGTGATGGGCCGGATAGGGGTTGGCCGGGCCGGCGTGGGTGTCGATGGGCCGGCTCATCGACACCGCCTCCCCGGTTTGCACCAGGGCGGCCGCGGCCCGACGGGCCTCGGGGGTGATGTGGTTGAGGGTACCCAACTCGTCGTCGTCCCCCCATCGGCCCCAGTTGCAGAACCGCTCCCGGTAGGCGGCGTACTCTTCAGCGGTTGGCGGCGTGCGGTCACTCAGTCCCATAAGGCAGTCTCTATCACAATGACGGAATACGACCCGTTCTCTCTTGAGGTGGCCACTGATCCGCTCCCGATCTATCGGGAGTTGCGGGAGGCGGGCGGGGTGCATCGACTGGAGCAGTATCACGGGTGGGCGCTGCCCCGGTTCGCCGAGCTGTGGGAGGTGAGTTGTGACCGGGAATCGTTCACCATTGTGGAAGGGCCGGTTTTCCTGCGAGACCAGGTACATCAGCCGGCGTCGGTCGAGCTGGGGCCGTTGCCGGAGGGGCCATTGCTCAGCTTCTCCCAGATGGACCCGCCCGCTCACACCCAGATCCGCAAGATCCTCTATCCCCCGCTGCGCCCCCGCCCGGTGGCTGAGCTGGAGGCCGAGCTGCGCCGGGTGGCGGCCGATTGCGTGGAGGCCGGTCTGGAACGGGGGCGGCTCGACATTGTCACCGAGCTGGCCTCGCCGGTGTCGGTGGCCGGCACCTCGCTGGTGCTGGGGTTCCCCTTTGCCGACGGGGAGAAGCTGGTGGACTACGCCAACCAGACCATGCGCTACGACGACCGCGCCCCCGCGGCCCGAGCCAAGATCCACGAATATCTTTGCGGCTTCGTGGCCGAACAACGGGCGGGAGACTGCCCCGAGTACATCGAATCACTGCTGGGAGTGGATGTGCTGGGTCATCCCTTCGACGATCAAGACGCCGCCATCCAACTCTCCACCCTGTTCACCGGAGGAGTGGAGACCACTCCCAAGGTGATGGGCGGCGGTTTCATCCACCTGGCCGCCAACGGCGATCAGCGGGCCGCCCTGGCTCAGGATGCTTCGCTCAGCGGGGGCGCCTTCGAGGAGATGCTGCGCCTAGAAGTGCCCATCCAGCATTTGGGCCGCACGGTGAGCCGACCCACGGTGATCGGCGGCCAGGAGATGACCCCCGGCGACCGGGTGTTTCTGCTGTACCAGTCGGCCAACCGCGACGAGCGGGAGTTCGGCGCCGACTCCGAGAGCTTCGACATTCACCGGCGCCCTCCCCGCCAACTCGGCTTCGGCCACGGACTGCACTACTGCATCGGCGCCCATCTGGCCCGCCTAGAGGGCCGGGTCATCATCGAGGAGGCCCTGGCCCGCATCCCCGACTTCGAAGTTCCCGCTGACGAGGTGGTCCGCCTGCCCGGCTCATTCCAGCAGGGCTACGCCTCGGTGCCGATCGTTTTCTAAGCCAAGGCCACTGGCAATCGGGCCAGCCCTCGCAGGGTGAGCCGAGGCTTCCAGGGAGGGTTTTCTTCTAGCGGGGTCCACGTTGGGAAACGGTCAAGCAGGCCGGCCAGAACCACTTGGCCTTCGAGGCGGGCCAGCGATGCGCCCAGGCAGTAGTGGATGCCCGAGCCGAACGACAGCAGCGGCGTGTCTTGGCGGGTGATGTCGAACCGGTCGGGATCGTCGATCACCGCGGGGTCGCGGTTGGCCGCGGCCAGCAGCGTCAGCACCATGCTGCCCTGGGCGACGGAGTGGCCCCCGATCTCCACATCTTCAAACGTGTAGCGGGCGTCCACTTGCACCGGGGGCTGATAGCGCAGCACCTCGTCGACCGCACCGGGCACCAGCGACCGGTCGGCTCGCAGCCGGGCCAATTGGTCGGGATGGCGCATCAGCGTGTGGACCATGTTGCCAAGGAGGTTGGTGGTGGTCTCGAACCCGGCGGCATAAATGAGAGACAAGGTGAGCCCGATCTCGCTTTGGGTGAGCCGATCCTCACCGTCGCTGGCCGCGATCAGCGCCGACAGCAGGTCGTCGCCGGGCTCGGTCCGCCGCCGGTCGATCAGCTCGTCGAAGTACGCCGCCACCTTCGCCCCGGAGACCTCAGCCCGCTCCATGTCCTCCGGGCTGCGATTCGGCTCCAAAGTGCCGGCCAAGTCGGACACCAGCGGCCGAAGCCAGTCGCGGTCGGCCCGGGGAACACCCACCAGCTCGCTGATGACATTGGCCGGCAGCGGGAAGGCCAGCTGGTCGATCAGGTCTACCTCGCAGGCGGGAACTAGCGGATCGAGCAGCTCAGCAGTCATGGCCTCCACCGAGCCCCGAAGCCCCTCCACCCGCCGGGGCGTGAAGGCCCGGCTGACCAGCGACCGCAGGCGGGTGTGGTCGGGCGGATTCAAGAACAGCAGCGTGCGCTCCTCTTTCGGCGTGCGCACCGCGTTGCCGGCAATCGTCGGCACCTGGTCGCCCGGCTCGGGGTTGCCCATCCGGGGATCCCGCAACACTGACCGGCAATCCTCATAGCGGGTGAGGGCCCAATAGTCGGCAAAGCCCAGCTTGTGTACCGGCGACGTCTCCCGCAGCTCCGCCAAAAGCGCGTAGGGATCGGCGTACACCTCGGGATCGGTGACGATCCGCAGGAACAGCTCGTCGCTCACGGGCGGGGACTGTTGACGCGGCCAAAGGTGTAGGCGTCGGGCCAACCCCGCTCGGCGAGGTTGGCCTCTTGGCGGGCGATGGCCGCGGGGATATCAGTCGGCTGCCAACCCTCGACCAGAGCTTGGCCCATGAGATCGCGCACCGGTCGATTTAACTCCGCCAAGAGTTGCAGGCTGAAGGCAATGCGCCCAGTGAGCACGTCGGGGTCGCCAGTAAGCAGTGCGAGGGCGGCTTCGGCCATGGTCTCCAGCGGTTCGAACATGTCCTCGTCGATCCAGCCAGCCTCTACCAACGCCGGGGTGGCGATGGCCGCTTGGGGAGTGAGGGCGTTCACCGCCACCCCCTGCCCTTCGCACTCGCTGGCCGCCGAGACGGTCAACTTGTTCAGCGCCGCCTTGGGCGCCCCGTAGACGAAGCCGGCTTTCGAGGGTTTGCTCGCGGGGAACGGAGGTCCAGGAGGCAGTTCGGCGGAGAAAGTGGTGAGGTTCAAGATCGCCCCTCTCCCCCGCTGGCGCATGCCGCCGACAACCGCCTTCATCAGCTCCCAAGGAGCCCACAGGTTGACTTGCAGGCTCAGCTCGAGTTGCTTGGGCGTGACGTCCTCGAACGGGTGGTAGCCGCCGAAAGCGGCGTTGTTGACCAGGATGTCGATGGGGCCGAACGCCTCCTCTGTCTTGGGCACCAACTCGGTGCGAGCGCCCGTCGGATCGCTGAGGTCCGACGGAAACACTAGGCACTCGCCGCCGAACGACTCGATGCGGTTCTTGGTGGCGGCCAAACCCTGCTCATCGCGGGCGGTGATGGCTACCCGGGCGCCCTCGGCAGCCAAACGCAGTGCGATAGCCGTACCAGTGCCCCCCTTGCTCGCGCCGGTAACCAGCGCAACCTTGCCGTCGGTGGCCCGTTCTGCCATAGCCTTGCCTTCCCGAGTGGAATCCTTTGCGAGCCTACGTCAACCCATAGATCCGAGGGCTTAGTGTCCGACAACAAACCCATTCGACGTCGAGCCCTCTCGCTGCTGCATACATCGGACTGCCACCTGGGAACTGGTCCGGCCCGACGACAGGAGGCAGCCTTTGCCGCCGCCGTCGACCTGGCCATCGCCGAGGCGGTGGACTTGGTCATGATCTCTGGCGACCTGTTCGACCACAACCGGGTTGGCGATGACGTGCTGAGTTGGGCCGCCGACCAGTTGGCTCGGCTCTCGTGCCCGGTGGTGATGATCGCCGGCAACCACGACGCCCATCCCGAGTCGTCGGTGCTCCACCGATTCGGCCCCCACATCCAGGAGCTCCCGATCACTATTCTCGACGACCTCGAAGGCTCGACGACTCACCTGGCGGAGTTGGACCTCACCGTCTGGGGCAAGTCGATGGACGACCACCACCCCGGATTCCACCCCCTCGACGGGCTCCCGCCTCGCCCAGAATACGGCTGGTGCATCGCCATGGGCCACGGCCTGGTGATGCCCGATGAGACGCCGTCGTATCGCTCGTCGCCCATCTACCCCAGCCACCTTGACGCCATCGACTGGGACTATGTGGCCCTCGGCCACATCCATCGCCACCAGATAATCCGCGAATCCCCCTCGGTGATCGCCTACTCCGGCGCCACCGCCGAGTCCCTCGAAGGGGAGCCCGCCGCAGTGCTCGTCACCCTCGACCCCGACTCCGGCGTCTCCCTAACCCTTCGCGAACTCGACCGCTTTCAAGGCGAGAATATCGCCATGTGAAATTTGGTATCTGATCGGATACCATTAGCTCTATGAATGCGGCCGAGGTGATCCGCACCGCCCGATCACAAGCCGACCTCACGCTGCGAGCGCTGGCCGCCCGGGCCGGTACCTCCCACTCGGCGATTGCGGCCTATGAATCGGGAGCCAAGACGCCGTCGGCCTCCACCCTCGATCGGATCGTCCGAGCCGCGGGGTTCGCCCTCCACCGGGAGCTAAGCCCCCGGGTGCGGGGGAACGACCGGCTAGATAGAGGTACCGAGCTGGCTGCCGTCCTGGAACTGGCCGCTGAGTTCCCTGCCCGCCACTCCCCCGTGCTCGAGTTCCCCGTTTTCGGACGATGAACCTGGTCGAGCAGGTCGTCGGCCTTCATCGGGCGCTGGACGACGCCGACATCCCCCACGCCTTCGGAGGTGCACTGGCTCTGGCCTGGTGCACCCAGCAGGCCCGGGGCACCATTGACATCGACGTAAACCTGTTCGTCGGCGTCGACCACATCGACCGGGCGCTAGTCGCCCTGCCAGCAGGCGTGTCGGTAACCGACGCCAATCGGCGCGAGCTCGAGGCTGACGGTCAATGCCGGTTGTGGTGGGGTGCCACTCCAGTCGACGTCTTCTTCAACACCACCCCATTCCACGAGGCCGCCGCCAGCCGAGCCCGACTCGAGCAATTCGGTGGCACGGCGGTCCCCTTCCTCGCCTGCCGAGACCTGGCCGTGTTCAAGGCCTTCTTCGACCGGACAAGAGATTGGGCTGATCTGGAGGACATGAACGCAGCCGGCACCCTCAACCACGAGGCCGTGCTCGGCGTGCTCGTCCGCTATCTCGGCGGCGAAGACCACCGAGTCGCCCGCCTCCGAACCCTTGCTGGCTAGAGGTAACTGTCACCGGGATTCACTTCGAGTTGGTCTGCAATGGAGCGCCGCAAGCCTCCTAGATGCCCGTAGACACGCCCCAACACATTTGGCGGCACCAGATGGACTCCATCCGCTCCCGCACGGTGCCGGTTATCTCTAGTCCTCTCACCAGCGACGGGTCGGTCCTTTGGCAATTGCGCATGACTCTCAGAGGTCGAAGTTGGCGCGCCGGGTGCTGGTTGCACTCTCTTCTTGCTGGTGGCGCCGAACATGGTCGTTCAGCGAGGCCCGCTGCTTTCGCCGGGTCGCCGCGTCGAGTACCACCGGATCGTCTTCCGGTCGGGGCGCGAGACCAAATCCGGTGTAGACCACGCGACGCTCCGCAGCCACTGGCGGACGGCTCATGTGGAGCGTGCACGAGCAGTGAACCGTGACGTCTCCGATCTCAGTCGGCAGGGGTACTCGGGGCAGGTCGATCTGCTCGACCCCGAGCGCCGCGATGTTGGCCCGGTGCGACCCCGCCACCACGCCGAGTTCGCCGTTCTCGGGACCGGCCCCAGTCACCGAGATTCCCGTGACGAGCCCGCAGCAGGTGCGGGAATGTCCTCCCATCGAACAGTCCTTGTGCCAGCTCACGTCCGAGATGCCCTCAACGATGCCGACCCGCTTGTGCAGGCCTTCAGCCGCGTCGCCCGCGAACGGATCTCGCTGCACGAATTCGTCTTCCGTGAATGTCGCGATGCGGCCGAACCGGTCGGTTGAGAGCAGCTCGCGCAGCGCGGCGGACCGATGATTGAACCCGAGGATGCGTGACGGCGCCCAATCCCCCGCCTCGTCCCGAGCCCACCATGAGGCACCATCGTCGCGTTCGGCCTCGGCCATGGCGATGTCGAGGTCGGCGGATACCGCGGCCATCTCCTCGGCCGTGAACACACCCCGAAGATGGAGGAACCCAGCTTCTCCCAGAAAGTGGCCAATCTCAGTCGGATCGTCGTCGAGGCCGAAACTCTGATGAAGGTCCGTCGGCGCACCGGCGCGATCGCGAAAGTCAACCGACTCCGGCTCATAGGCCGGGCGGCCATCGAGCAGCGTGCGCCACACCGGCTCCCAACCAATGAAGTCGTCGATCTCACCAGACCGCACCTCGGCCCGCCCCGCCATCTCGGCCCCAAAGGTCGACACGGCATCGTGTACCAGATCAGCGAAGGTCTCCACCCCAAGGACGACGACGAGGTCTCCCCCCGGGGCCGAGCGCACCGTCAACCCCGATGAGGAACGCTCTATGGTGACCGACTCCCCATCGACCTCCAGGGTTAGGGACGGCAACCCCAGGCGATCAGCGCTGCGGCGAGCGACGGCACCGTTTCGCTCCACCCGCCCGGGCACATAGTCGGCAACGAACGAGGCCGGATCGACCGGTATCACCGCCCGATTCGGACGCGCCCGGAAATCAACTGAGGTCACGACTGGGTCCTTTCGGTGGTTGGAGAGCCGATCGACTCGGCGACAGCCGAAGCAAGGTGTGACCGTGAAGACATGACATTAGTTTCATTTAGAGTCGCAACCCGGAGGACCTCGAAGCGCTCGAGTGGCGGGAGATCGAGGACCGTGTCGGAGCCGTCGTAGCGGACCGCGATAGGGCTCGCCGCCACCAGCGCCTCGGCGCGAGGTGCTTTGACACCGTGTAGACGCACTTGGCCGCCGGGAATCCTCACGTGCGGACCGAAGGTACGGTGTCGGGCCCCGGTCAGGTTGAGAAGATGGAGTACGAGGCCTCGGTCGTCGGTGCCGAGGATTAGCTCAACGTGTTCGGGGAATGTGGTCGTCACCGCGTTCTCAAAATGAGGGGTCACAGCACTGAGCAGGAAATTGCGGACTTCGGTGGTCCCGAACTCTCGATAAGTGCGACCAACCGTCCAGGGAATCACTGTCACCCCGCCGGAGCCGTGCATTTTCGTGACCATCGCCGGTTCTGCGCCGACAACATGCCCATAGCACTTCTCAGGAGGACCGTACGGCGCAGGGGGAAGTACCGAACCGAGCATGGTGGTTCCAGGTTTCCAGGCGAACGACAAGTTCGCCCCCCAGACAGGCACAAGGGGCGGCGAATAGCAGTAGTCGTCGGCGTCGGGCTGCTCCACAAGGGTTGCGTAGCGAGACCAAGTCGCCGCATCGGCCTCAGGTTTTCCCTTCGCAGCGTCGGCGGGGCTGGAGGCAAGCTCAACGGTGCCATCTTCTCCCACAGCGCTCGAGCCGGTGCAGAGGAGGTGGCCGCCGCCATATGCATAGTCATCAAGGACCTTGGCAGTGCCTAGGCCGAGGGGGCCGAGGTCTGGAACGACGATGAGCGAGTAGCGGCTCAGGCGCCCCAGGCTGCCCGCATCAGTGAGCGACTCGACGGCCAAGACGTCGAAGGGGTGATGGGTCTGTTGCAGTGAGGCGTAGATGCCTCGGTATTCCTCGCGGGTTGTGGCGTAGCGGTGGGGGGGCATGCCTAAGCGGTCGGGCCGCACGACGGCGATGGTTGCTGCTGACTCCAGTGAGGTGTACACGTCGATGTGTTGGCGGTGAAATTGGGTCACTTCCCGGCCAGACGGCAGGCTTGCGTAGGGAATCCGCCCCGGCGGGCCCATTATGTACGTCGATGGGTTGCCCCCTCGGGCGATTGCTTGGATCAGATACTGAGCAAAGCGCTCGGGCTGTTCGCCTGCCATTCGATACGGCATATCGACGAACGCAACCGAATTGACCATAACCGGCACGTCCGGTGAGGTGTTGACGTGGGCGCTGACAGCCTCGCCGGTCTCGTGGTGCCAGACGTCGGTGCCGAACGCGTTGTTGGCCTCCTGGTAGGCGATAGTGGCTCCACGCCGGAGCACGAGAGCAACATCTGGGCAACGGCTTGAAACGTGGGCGGCGATCCGCTTGGTCAGACTGCCGGTTGTCTCGAAAGAGAACTTCAGCCAGTCACGGTAGTTGTCAGATTCGGGTCCGACCGGTAGAGATTCGTCGCTACACGCCGCGTACCGCTCCTGGCAGCTAGTGCACTGGCAAACTCCCAGGTATCTGCGGCTGTAGTCGCGTTCATTGAAATTGAACCAGTTGAAGAAGAACCCGTCGATGGCGTATCGATCCATGATCTCGTCGAGGATGTCGAATGTGCGCTCCTGGTAGTAGGCGCCGGAAGGGCAGACGCTGTAGAGCGTGTTGTAGAGCTGCGGCTGACCATCCGGTGACACGTACAGCCATTCTGGATGCTCTTGAGCGACTCGGGTTGAGACCTTTGAGAAGTCAAGCCTCGCGATCAGCTTCAAGCCCCGGTCGTGAGCGGCTGTCACTGCATCGCCGACGAGGTCGCCCGACAGGCGATTGGCCAGGTATGGGCTCGGCGTCTGGAAAGACAGCCGAGAGGGGTGGAATGAAACGATGCCACCGGTATTTAGCAACCAGGTATCGGCCCCATAGTCCTCGATGAAGTCGAGTGCCGCGTCGACATCGAGTGTCGCGTCGATCTCCTGAAGGTTGGTCTGAAAGACCGAAAATGGACGGTGCCACCACCGGCTCCGTCGGTTGGCGTCACGTCTTGCATCGTCGGTCATTGCGGTCTCCTCGTACGGCCGCGCCCATTACTATACATAGGTGTATAGTAATGGGCGGAAGACGAGCAAGAAAGCGACAACTTTGGGGAGGACGGCTGTGGCGCTAAGCACCCGCCCCCGCAGACGCCCCACACGCGAGGAATCAGCTGTGGTGGACGAGCATGTCCGAAGGGCAGCAATCAGTTCGTTCCTCGACCATGGGTTCAACGGAACAACGATGGCCGCCGTCGCTCAAGCGGCCGGAGTGACGCGCGCAACGGTCTACGCCCGCTACTCCGACAAGGAGACTCTGTTTCGGACGGTGGTGCGTTGGGCACTGACGGAACAACCAAACGTCGGGCTCGAGATCGACCCCGACACGGACTTGCGCGAGGCCCTGCTCTTGATCGCCCAGGCCGCGTACGAACGCGCTACCGACCCTGAGACCAGCCGCCTCGGCGTGCTCCTGATGTCCGAGGTCTCCAGATTTCCAGACCTGGCCCCGAAGGCAGACCAATTCGACCGCTACCCCTTCATGGAGCAGGTCATCAAGCTGCTGAGTCGAAACCAGGAACTCGGTGCGGTGGAAGTGGCCGACCTGAACACGGCGGCAGAGCAGTTTCTGGCCGTAGTCGCCTCGCATCCCGCCCGGCTAGCCGCATTCGGAATGGGCCGCAGTGAACAAGCCCAGCACCACTACCAAGAAGCCGCCGTCGATCTCTTCATCGATGGCGTCCGAGCTCATTGACGGCGAACATGTACCGGGAGATGCGATGAACGTCACAAACCCCGGACCTCGCGAAATCTACGTGGTCCTATCCGCTCTGCCGTACTTGCCCAACGAGATTGGTCAGCTTCGACGGGCCTTCGCGCCTGCCGAATTCATCGAAGCGTTCCCGTTCGACGACGACGCAATCGCCGCGGCGCTCAACCGAGCCGACGTTGCGCTGCTCACGTCCGACATCGACGACCGCCACTTGAGTGCCCCCAATCTGAGGTGGGTTCACTGCGACAAAGCCGGCCTTGACCGCTCCGCCCGCCACGCGATCTTCGAGCGAGGTCTGATCGTCACCGGTTCAGCTGGCCGGTCGGCCCCCGCGCTGGCCCAGCATGGGTTCTACCTCGCACTCGCTTTGACCTTTGACGCACGCCACCTCTTCGAGCGGCAGGCAGCTCGCCAATGGGGTGGCATTCCGGGCTACGAACAGCGGCTCGCCCTCCATGGCAAAACGCTCGGAATCGTCGGGTTCGGACACACTGGCCACGAGATGGCGGCATTGGGGAAAGCGTTCGGGATGCGGGTGATTGCCTACCGGCGCCGCTCCGGCCCGCTCCCGCCGACAGTGGATTGGATGCTGTCTTTAGAAGAGGGCGAATCGCTCAACCCATTGCTAGAGAAGTCCGACGTGATCATGTTCGCCGTCACCCTCAACGACGCCACCCACCACCTGTTCGGAGAAGAGCAATTCGAGCGCATGAAGGGCTCCGCCTACCTGGTCAATTTGGCCCGCGGTGCGGTCGTCGATCATGAGGCGCTGGCACGAGCGCTCGACGAAGGACAGATTGCCGGGGCTGGCCTGGACGTCACCGATCCGGAGCCACTCCCGGCCGAGTCTCCTCTTTGGAACCTCCCCAATGTCGTCATCACCCCGCACATGACCCCGAAGTTGCCCGAGCGCACTCAGCGGTCAATCGACATCATTATCGAGAACGCCGGTCGCTATCGCCGGGGTGAATCAATGGTAAACGCCCTGACTCTTGACGACTTGTACACCAAAGGCTGATCCTCGCACCTCACCGGGACGCTGCACCGGGAGCACCTCATTGGTGGCTGGCTTTGCCGCTGCGCTGGATGGCCCGCTCATCCATGCCCAGATAGCTGGCGATCACCTTGGGATCATTGCGAACCGAGCCAGGGTCGCCCTCGGCGATCACTTTGCCAAGCTCAAGACAATAGACACGGTCGCTCATGCCCATGATGAGGGGCATGTCGTGTTCGATGATGAGCATGGATGCCTGAAGCTCCTTGCGGATCTCCAACAACAGCGGTGCCATGGCTTCGGCTTCCCGCTGGGCGATCCCGGCAGTGGGTTCGTCGAGGCACAACACCCGGGCCCCCAATGCCAAGAGCCCGGCCAACTCGACAATGCGCCGGGTGCCGGTGGACAGGTCAGAGATCGGCTTGTCGGCGTAGCGGCCCAGTCCGAGAAAATCCACTAGCTCAGCAGACTCGCTGCGCCGGACCCGGGCCCGGGCTGCGGTGCGAGGCGAGAACACCATTGTCTCGATCATTCCGGTGCGCCCACGAGCTTCCAGAGCGACCAGCACCGACTCGCGGACGGTGAGTTCAGGAAACAGGGCGGCGGCTTGGAACGATCGGCCCAGTCCCAAGCGGGCCCGTTGAGCCGGAGCCTTCCGGGATACTTCCTCTCCCAACAGCTCCACTTGACCCGAGGACGCCACAAACCCCCCGATGGCGTTCATCAATGTGGTCTTGCCCGCGCCGTTGGTCCCGATTAGCCCGACCACCTCGTTGGCCCGCACTTCGATGGAGATGCCATCGTTGGCTTTGAGCCCCCCGAAGGACACCTCGACGTCGTGGGTCCGCAGCGGCACCGGGTGCTCTTCAGTGCTTTCCCGTTCGATCTTGGCCGAAGCTGGCGCATCGACCGCGGCCTTTTGAACCGGAGGCAGCCTTCTCTCAAGCCGGCGGTAGATAGCGCCGCGCACCCGGTGCAGAACGTGGACCAGACCGCCGGGGAAGTACAGCAGCAGAACCAGAAGACCGATGCTGGAAGTCAGCAGGGGAACAAGTTCGTTGCCGGGGGCGATTGCCGGCAGGCCGACCACCCAGATGGCGCCGATGACCGCTCCTCCCAACGATCCCATCCCGCCAATGACGATCATCGCCACCAGCATCAACGAACCCTCCACCAAGAACCGGCCATCACCGAATGACATGCGCTGGGCGACCCCGGCCAAGAGAGCTCCGCCCAATGCGGCAATGGCGCCCGATAAGGCGAACGAGCGCAGCTTCACCACTGTTGGGCGAATGGTGTAGGCGGCTGCGGAGACATCGTTGTCGCGCACCGCCAGCGTCACCCGGCCCACTGAACTGCGGCGCAGCCGGCCTAGCACCGCCAAGACAAGGGCCAAAGCCGCAAGGACCACGAAATAGAAGGTGCGGTTGTTGTCGAGATCGAGGCCGAAGATCGATCCCCGCCGGAACAAGACAAATGTGCCATTGCCGTCGGACAACATTTGCAGGCGATAGAGGTAGCTGGCCGCGGCCACGGCGAAGGCGAACGTGCTGACGGCCAGCAGCAGTCCGCTGATGCGTAGCGCGCCGGAGCCTATGGCTGCGGCCAAGACCGCGGTGATGAGCATGGCCACCACAATCGACCACGCATAGGGGAACGGTTCGAAGCGGATGTAGATGAACTGGCTGGTGCCGATCGACCAGTCGATGGTCATACCCCGGGAAAAGGCCGCCGCCAGCAGAGCGCCGACCCCCGCAAATGACATCTGGCCTAGAGAAAGCTGACCAGCCCACCCGGTGAGAACGGTCAACGACAGCGCACAGATGGTGAACCCTGCGATGGACGCGTACAGCACATGCTGAGAAGCTCTGGTGAACACAAACGGCAAGGCGATGGCCAACCCCAACGGGATCAACATGGCGATGCGGTTGAGGTGGCGCACCCACCAGATGGCCTGAAGCCGCTCGGGCATGGCGTCGACTTTGGGGTTGAACACAAAGATGCCGGATTCGCGCTCTCGCACCACCGTAGCCACCGCAGCGATGACGGCGAGCAGCAACAGGGCGTCGATCAGCCCCGGCGTGTCCAAGAAGTTGAAGCGCACAATGCCCTCGGCCAAGCCGATTACCACACCGATGAGCAGCGCCATCCGGAAAGACGTGAATCGGGCGATGAGGGCCGCCACTAGAGCACGAAGCAAAGTTGTGGGACCGAGGTGGCTCAGATTTGCCGCCGATCCATCCACCCCGCCGACCAACATCATCGAAACCGTGCCCACGCCGCCGGCTATCCCCCACACCACGGTAGAGACCTTCTTGGGGTTCACCCCACGCAGGCGAGCCAGATCAGGATTGGTGGCAGACGCCCGGATCACCCTTCCAATCAGCGTCCGGTTTAGGAACCAGCCCAATGCAATGGCGATCAAAGGAGTCACGATGACCACCGTCAGTTGCGAGCTCTTGATCCGAAGATCACCGATCTCCCACAGACCGTCCACCGGCAGCGGGTATGGGGCCCGGCCCTTGATTTCGGGATAGGCGATCAAAATGGCCTGACTGAGCTGGCTGATCCCGATGGTCGCCACCAGCAAGATCACCCGAGGCGCCTGGAACAGTCGCCGCACTACGGCCAATTCGATGACGACGCCATAGAAAAGGCCGGCGGCCAGCGCGATGGCCAGTGAGACCCAATAGGGCACGCCGAACCGCACATTGAGGAGCACCAGCAGGCCCGAGCCGATTAGCCCCATGGCCCCCACTGCGAAGTTGATCACCTTGCTCGACCGGTAGATCAGAACGATGGTCATGGCCAAGAGGCCATAGACCATTCCCTGCACTAGACCGTTGAATGCGATCTGAGTGGTGATCCAGACGGCTAGAGTCATCCGCCCTCCGTACCCAGGAATACTGCTCGGGCCAGATCATCGCGTTCCACCAACTCGGCCATGTCGCCGTCGAAGCGCACGTGGCCTTTCTCCAAGAAGACCGCCCGGTCGGCAATGGCCATGGCGACATTAAGGGACTGCTCGACGATGATGATCGTGAGGCCTTGCGACTTGAGTTCCTCGATGATCCCCACAAGCTTCTCCACCATGACCGGTGCCAGCCCGAGGGAGAGTTCGTCGATGATCAGCACATCGGGCTCAGTGGTGAGCACCTGGGCCAAGGCCAGCAACTGGCGCTGACCACCCGACAGCGACGACGCCGCATCGTTGGGCCGTTCGGCTAGGTCCGGGAACAGAGAGAGGGCGCGTTCGATGGCAGCCTCCATGGCGGCCTTGTCTTTGCGCAGGTTGAATGCGGCAATCTCTAGGTTCTCGCGAACAGATAGATCGTTGAACACGCCGCTGCCGCCGGGGAGCATGTGAATGCCCAAGCGGGTGCGCAACTCGGGGGTGACATAAGTGATGGTGCGACCGTGGTGGCGCACCACCCCGCGAGATGGCGTTCCCAGCCCGGCAACCACCCGCAACGCGGTCGACTTGCCCGCGCCGTTGGTGCCCAACAGCGCCAAGACCTCGCCCTTTTCAACCTCGAAGCTCACACCGAACAAGACCTGAACCTGCCCATAAGAGAAGTCGACCTGGCTGAGTTGGAGTGCGGGAATCTGGTCGGGGTTGGCCGAACGGCGGGCGTGGTCGTCCTGCTCTTCGCGCAGGTCGGCCGCGACGAGGGCCAAGTCCTCGCGGATAGACGCTCTTCCCCGCAACATCAATAGGCCGCCGACAATGGTCGACGGGACATAGATGACGATGATCGCCGTGCGGGTGCCGTAGGCGTCGGACAAGAACCCCGAGAGCAACGCCCCCCCTGTGGCGCCGATAAAGAAGATATACAGAGCCCCCAGCGCCTGGCCCATACCCCGTAATCGATAGGGGACTACCGCCATCAACAGGGGTCCCACCATGGAGAACCCGGCAATGGTCATCACTGATGGCAGTATCCCCAGGATGGCAAACCCAACTGGGCCGGGCATGAAGAACTGAACCGGAATGAGCAACGCGGACGGGAGAATGAGCCACCCGACAAGACTGAACGCGAATTCGGGATTCCGGCGATACAGCCGGTCGTAGTACCTGCCCACAAATGGCATTGAGATCATCGCGGCAACACCGCTGACCGTGCCTACCGCACCTCGTCCGAAGGCGTCGAGCCCATACTCGTCTTCCATGAAGATGTTGCCCAAAACTGGAACCGTGAACAGTCCGAATCCGAGGGCCGCAAAGGCAGTGACCACGCAACGAAGGGTTCGAATCTGAAGCAGACGAGCGAAGGCCACCTCAACCGAGATGGGGAGGGGGTCCTCGTCTTCGATGATCTCCCCGAGTACGTCTTTCTTCTCAAACTGCCCTCGCGGCGGCTCGGGGATTCGAAACGTCGCCATGGACACCAACACGATGGGTATAGCCAGAATAAGAAATACCCAGCGCCACGCCGAGGGTCCGCCGATCGCCACGGCCAGCCCTCCCGCGATTAGCGGGCTGAGTGCCCCGGTCATCGACCCGATCAGCGAAAGTGTGCTGCCAATACGCCCCCTGGCACTTATCGGATATTGATCGGCCACCAGCGATGTCTGCACGGTGAAGGAGTTCGATTCGGTAACTCCGACGCCCAATCGGGTGAAAAACAGCATGACGGCGTTCACAGCCATTCCGGTGACCGCCACCATTACCCCGAAAAAGAGATTGGCGATGGCAATGATGCGACCTCGGCGGAAACGGTCGGCCAACCACCCCATCGGAAGGGCACCGAGAATCAGGAACGCTCCTGCTGCGGAGCTGATGAAGACCATCGTGCCGTCGCTGATGCCGAGCGAATCGCGGATGTCGGGGGACAGAGTGCTCAGTGACGCCCGCTCGACGTTGGTGAACAAGCCGATTGCGGCCAAGATGAAAAACGTCGAAGCGCTGCCGGTGACCACGGCTTGCTTTAGAGTCAAATCCCCCTCTCCGGCACCCGGAGCTTCGTCGGGCGACAAAGCCTCACGCTCTTCGACAACTTCTTGGCGTTGGGATTCGAGGTCGAGGATCGTTTCCGCGAGTTCGCTCGGTCGATCCTCGGCTTCGTCGCTCATATTTCAACCAACTCCCCTGGTCAGCCCTCGCCCTGTCGCCGAATCCCCGACTATTCGGCTACAAGCGACTCGCTCTCTGCGTCCCACCGGAAGTAGAGCAGTGGCCGAATCCCATCAGGGTGGTCTTTGTCGAAGTACCAAGGATCAGGGAAACCGGGAAGCATGATCTCGCCCAGATTGTGGGCTGCGGTGATAAACGTGCCGCGGTTCAGCTCCGGGCCGGCGGCTTCCAGTATCGAGGCCGCAAAGGCGGTATACCGGCACGCAGTCGTGGAGCTCGCGTAGTATTCGGGATCGTCTTCTTCCCGCTCTTCCTCCGGGAGAAAGGTGATTCCAAGGACCCTCTCCTGTTCTTCCATGCATGACTTCGTCGGATCTCCCATTTGCCGCCAAACCGGTTCTGCATCAAATGATCCGAAGGCGATCGCGCCCTCAAGAACCGAAAGATCATTGCCCTCTCCACTGATGTATACCTGGGCATTGGAGAAGTTGGTGATTACCGGCTGGGGTCGATAGCCAGTGCGGGCCAATCCAAAGAGGAAGGCGGGTTCCGACCCTCCTGCAAACAAGAGCTGGTCTATGTTCTGGGACTCGAACTTCAAGGCGACGGTCTCGGCCGAGGCATACAGGGCATTGGTATCGGTCTCAGCAAGAGAAGTGTCGAGATAGGCAACGTCTACAACCTGGACTCCGCCAGACTCAAGAATGGGTTTGATCTGGGTCTCGTAGAGTTCTTCTCCGCCAACGGAACCGACGAGTCCGACCCTTCCGGAGAGTCTTCCGCCTTGCACCAATGCTCGATATCCGTTGAGGGCGAATCCATCGCCTGCCTCGGTAGAGAACCAAAGAGTTCTGGCCAGGGCAAACGCTTCAGTAGTTATGTTGCTACCCAGTAGAGGCGTCTCGTGAGTCTCGACGAAGCAGAGCACATCGTCTCCGATGAAGTTGCCCACCGCAAGAAACACGTCCTCGTCCTCGGTCAACAGCGTGCAGGCTGCCGTACCAGCATCGGCGGGAAGCGGGTCAACTGGGGCAAACACGGGAACGATGCGCCGACCATGGATACCGCCGGCGTTGTTCACCTGATCGAATGCCACCTGGTAAGCCGCTTCGTAGTCGCCGTGGTCGATGCCGATGATCGACTTCACGCTGGTCAGGTCGGGATACATGACTCCGATCTTCACCGCATCGTCGGTAACCCCAGGGGCCCGCTCGTCGACAACCGCGGGGAATAGACCCAGGGTTCCCGGACCGGTGGGCGCTGGCTCCTCAACTTCGGGCTCAGCTCCGTCGCCGTCTGGGGCCTGCTCCCCGCCCTCGGCCTCTTCCTGGTCTTGCTGGCCGTTGTCGGAGGCCTGTCCACCGCTATCGGCATCCTCAGGGGCCGGTGCGCCATCGTCGGCATCCTCAGGGGCCGGTGTACTGGCTCCTCTATCGTCGGCGGTTTCGGTTGCCGGGGCACTCTCTGGTGCAGCCTCTTCTTCCTTGGAAGTAGTGCAGGCGCTGAGTGCGAGCACAATCACAAAGACGAGAGCGAGGATTCTTCTCATGACTTGTTCCCTGTAGTGGAAGATGGCAGACGCTGTGCGAATACGTGCGAATGTACGGCACCGATGCTTGGGCCGCTAGAAGCAGTTGGCAGTTCATCATTGGACCGAGACTCGAACCCGGCTGAGATTCTGCACCCGGGCAATTGACGCGGCAGGATTGCCTTGACGATGAGTTGTGGCCCGCAACACGGGGAAAAACACGCCAGCCTCGGTGAATCGGTGGGTGGTGGACCACCCATCCTCGACCAGAGAGGCGTCGCAGAACTCTCCCCGGCCCAACGGATCCCACTCAAGTGCGACCACCTCTCCCCCGCCGGGAGGAACTTCGACAACAGCCCGAAACGTCACCTCCTCTCCTGGTTCGACTATGGCCGACACGGCATCTGCTCGATGAGGAGCCTGAGATCGACTCGGATCAGCCGCGACCTCCAGCCTTACCACAGGTTGGATTCCGCCGCGCTCTTCTGCGGTGTCGGCCAAAAGGATCTGCCCGTCTTCCAGCCGATATGCCGTTGATGCCGCAGGGGCCACCCCCTTTTCCGCCCAGGCCGCCACGTCCCGAAGCGCCTGTTGGACTATCCCGTCGTAGGAAACCAGCCAGTGTTCCTTGCCCTCTGTTATCTGGCCGGTGTGATGATCGGCGTTGTCGGTAAACCACAGGCGAAAACAGTTATCGGTTTCGTATCCCAGAGCCGACCGGACGCGGGCGGCGTACCAGTGGCCGTGCCAGGGATAGGCATCGGCATCGACGAGGCTGTTCACCACGATGACTTTCCCAGCGATCCGGCCGTGGTGGGTTCCTCCCCCGCTGACCTGACCACCGATCAGCGGCCCGATTTCGGTTGCCCTCTGGGGATGTCGGGGATGGCCATCGGGGTCGCGGAACTGATCCCAACCGGAAAACTCGCCCGGAGGCGGGAGTTGGTGGCGGTGAAAGGCGCAAAGGGCCAGCCGCCACCGGGCATCAATCGGGGGCTCAGGCTCGCCGTCGTCCTTGGCTTCCTCCTGGATCAGAGCCGCCCGAAAGCGGTCGCCCAACGGAGAGTCTTCGGTCCCTAGATAGCCGGGCTCACTCCAAAAATCATCGGCGTACGAGGGGTCGATCGCCTCTACTGTGCTGGCGAACCGCATCAGCCCTGACTCATCGTCGAGACCGAGCACATAGCGATAGTCGTTCCAACTCACTAGGGGAACTCCCAAGGCCGACACTTCCCGCAATACCGCGGCCTCCACCGGATCGAGGCCCGCGTGGGGATCACCGCTGCCGCCAGGAGCAACGGCATCGGCTATCAGCGGCGCCTTTTCCGACAAGATGAGTCGGGCGAACGCTCGGATGAAGAAGTTGTTGGGTATGGACGTCATCGCGCCGATCACCAGCGGGACGCCTCCTGCCCACACCCCGCTGGTGTTCTCCATGGCGGCGATGGTCTGGTAAGAGCCTCCGCTCGCTCCATAGATGTAGCCGAAAATGGGCTTGGAACTGCCGTAGTGTCGGGCGGCAACATCCTTGGCGAATGTGGCGGCGGCTGCGTCCACCAGATAGCCGCCATCGGCGTTGGTTTGAACGGTGTAGGCCCCTGAGTCCGCACCGAAAGCAACGGCCCGATCGCCGGGGTTTTCGTCATCGACCGGATACACACTCTGGAAGAACCGGTGCTCGTACCGACATCTGGTGGGCAGCGAAACAGTGAACCGATAGTCAGTGCCCGCAAAGTGGCCCCGGACCCTGCGATGGGGAAGGGGCGCGGATTCGTCGGTCTCGTTGTCGATCACCGGCCGAAGATCGGCGGTCATTGGACAGCCGCCGCTCTACGCTCAGGGTTTTCCCACGCCGGGGACGACGGCTGCGGTGGCGTAGATGGAACCCGTTTTTGCCGCGGTCACTACTTCCTTTTTCCAGTCATCGGCGGCGCAGATCAAGAGCGTGCGGCGGTCGTCGCCGCCCAGCACGCAGGCAACGGGGACTTTGGGGGCCATGTCGTAGGAGTCGGTCACTTCGCCGTCGGGCAGCACCCGGAATACCCGAAGGCCCAGGGGATCGGCCACCCACACCGCGCCTTCGGCGTCGAGGCAGATGCCGTCGGGCGGGGCCACCGGCGCCCTGTCGGATTCGGGCACCAACTCGGCGTAGACCCGCCGATTGGACAGGGTGCCGTCAGGGGCAACGTCAAACGCGGTGAGTCGGAAGGCCGCGCTCTCGGCCACGATCAGCGTTTGCTCGTCGGGGGTCAGGATGTGGCCGTTAGGAGCTTCCATCCCGTCGGCGCCCACGCTGACCGTGCCGTCGGGGGCCACTCTCAGGGTCTGGGCGGTGCGCCGCTCGCCCCCCGCGTGGATCTTCTGCCCCATGTCGCCGATATAGGCGGTGCCGTCGGAGCGCACGATCATGTCGTTGATGTCGCCGATGGCCAGCGGTGACAGGTCGGCGTGCTCGACCATCGAGCCGTCGGGCTCTTGGCGCAGCAGCTTCTGGGTGGACATGGCCACCACCAGCAGCCGGCCGTCGGGCAGCCAGCCCAATCCCGACGGGTCGTCCCAGTCCACCACGGCAACGGTCTCGGCGTTGCCGTCGAGGTCGGTGCGCACCACCCGGTGGGCGTGCATGTCGGAGAACCACAGGGCGCCGTCATGCCACCGGGGTCCCTCGGAGAAGTTGAGCCCGTCCAAGATCGTTCGCATCAGGTGCCTCCTCATCGGCTTGGCGCTGACGAGATGGCACAATAGCCCCATGACCATGACCCTCACCCCCGGCATCGACGCTGAAGAGTCATTCGAAACCATCCAAGTGGATCGGATCGGCGGCTCGCTGGGCGCGGTGGTCTCCGGTGTGGACCCCCGAGACGGCCTGACCGACCAGCAGTTCGCCGAGGTTCACGAGGCGCTGCTCCGCCACGAGGTGATTTTCTTCCGCGACGTGCCCATGAGCGCCGAGGACCAACTGGAGTTCGCCTCCCGCTGGGGCCAGCCCAGCATCTTCCCGCTGTCGGCGGTGTTGGGGGCCACCGAGCCGTCTACATCAGTCATCCGCGACGACGCCGACAGCCTGCCCACCACCGACAATTGGCACACCGACGTGACCTGGATCGAGGTGCCCCCTAAGGTCGCCCTGCTCCAAGCCACCGTCGTTCCTCCCTACGGCGGTGACACCATGTGGTGCAGCATCACCTCGGCCTACGACGCCCTGTCGGAGCCGATGCGGGCCATGATCGACGGGCTGGAGGTGCACCACTCCAACTATCCCCAGTTCTGCACCAGCATGGCCGAGAAGTCGGGGAGCTGGGATCTGGTGCCCCTGTTGCGGGAGGCCTATCCCGGCGTGGAGCACCCTCTAGTGCGCACCCATCCCGAGACCGGGCGACGGGCGCTGTATGTGGCCACCAATTTCCAGCAGTACGTGGTGGGCCTGACGGAGGACGAGAGCACGGCCCTGCTCGACTTCCTATTGCGCCACATCAACCAGCCCCGTTTCCACTGCCGGTGGTCGTGGACCGAGGGCGACCTGGCCATCTGGGACGAGCGATCCACTAACCACCGGGGAGTGTCGGATCACTATCCCCAGGTCCGGGAGGTGCGCCGCTGCACCGTGGACGGCGACCGCCCCTATTTCGACCCCTCGGTGCCCTACCAGCCCAAGGCCGCCTACCAGCCCCAGTAGTCCCCGCCGAAGCGCTCGTCGCGCTCGGCCAGCGCGCCCTTCATGCCCTTCTCCCGCGATGTCTCGTGGAAGTCGAACTCGTCGGGGCTGCGGCGGGTGCCCATCACGAACAGAGGGTGGACGCCGTAATGGGGGGTGAAGGCCTGGCCGATGCCCAGCATGTCGTAGGCCAAGTGGGCCACCGTACGGCCGGTGGCGATGCCGTCGCGGGGCAGGCTGGCCAGCGCCCCGGTTAGCTGGCCCACCGCCTCGTCTAGCTCATCTCGGGGCACCACCCGGTTGACCAGTCCCAACCGCTCGGCCTCAGCAGCGTCGAACTTGCGCCCGGTCACCACTAGCTCGTTGGTCCGCTTCAACCCGATCTGAGAGGCCAGCATGGGGTAGAGCCACGAGGTGCCCGCGGAGCCGAACCGCTCCTCCGGCAGGCCGAAGGTCGCGTCATCAGACACCACGGCAAAGTCGCACACCAATACCAAATAGAGCCCCGCGCCGATGCACGGCCCGTGAACTCGGGCCACGATGGGCTTGGCCGAGTACAGGAGGTCGCGCATCACCCACGCCCGGCGGCGCAGACCAGCAATGGCGAACCGACCGCCTTTGGTCTCGGCCCCGCCGTAGAAGTCATCAGGGCTGGACAGATCGAACCCGGCGGTGAACCCCCGTCCTGCTCCGGCCAAAACGATGCACTTGACGTCGTCGTCGGCCTCGGCCTGGCGCACGAAAGCCACAATCTCATCGAACATCTCATCGGTCAGCGCGTTGAACACATCCGGCCGGTTCAAGGTGATCTTCGCCACCGCATCGTCCGCCGCATAGGTCACCTGGTCATCAGCCATGCCCCCAATCCTGCCTGACGACCGATGGTCTCGTCGCACAGTGAGCCAAGCCCCTCCCCCACCCCTCTAATCTGCTGGGCTGTGAACAGCCCGCCGACCCGTTTGGTCCGGAGACTGGGCACCGGGGACGCCATCGTGATGGGACTGGGGTCGATGATCGGGGCCAGCGTCTTCGCGGCCATCGGGCCGGCAGCGGCCGCCGCCGGGTCGGGGCTGATGATCGGGCTGGTGGTGGCCGGCGTGGTGGCGTTCTGCAACGCCACCTCCTCGGCGCAGCTTGCCGCCCTGTATCCGGCCTCGGGGGGCACCTATGTCTACGGGCGCCAGCGGCTGGGGCATCTGGCCGGATTCTGTGCTGGTTGGGGGTTCGTGATCGGCAAGTCGGCCACCTTGTCGGTGACTGCGCTCACGTTCGGGGCCTACACCTGGCCGTCACAGCCCCGGCTGGCGGGCATCGCCGCCGTAGTGGTGGTGACGGCCATCAACCTCCGGGGCATCACCCGCACCGCGGCGGCCACCCGAGTCACCGTCACGCTGGTGCTGATCGCCCTCGGGCTGGTGGTGGCCGCGGCGGTGGGCGGGGGCACCACCGATGCCGACCACCTGGCCGACTGGGGCAGCGGCGGGGCCGACGGGATCCTGGAAGCCGCTGGGCTGTTGTTCTTCGCCTTCGCCGGCTACGCCCGCATCGCCACCCTGGGCGAGGAGATCAAGGATCCAGCCCGCACCATTCCCCGGGCCATCCCCGCCGCACTGGGCATCACCCTGATGGTGTACGCCACGGTCGCCGTCACCGCCCTGCTAGCCGTCGGCCCCGAGCTCCTGGCCGACGCCACCGCTCCCCTGGCCGCGGCCACCGACAACGGGTCGTTGAGCGGGCTCACTCCCGTGGTCCGCGTGGGCGCGGCCATCGCCTCGGCGGGAGCGCTGCTCGCCCTCATCGCCGGGGTGGGCCGCACCACGTTCGCCATGTCGTCCGAAGGCGACTTGCCCCGGTTCCTGGCCAAAGTCCACCCCACCTACAAGGTGCCCCACTCCGCCGAACTGGCCGCCGCCGCGGTGGTGATCGTGCTGGTGTCGCTCACCGACTTCCGCAGCGTGCTTGGCTTCAGCTCATTCTGCGTGCTGTTCTACTACGCCGTAACCAACGCCTCGGCCTGGACTCTGTCGGCCTCCCAGCGACGCTGGCCCCGAACCCTCAGCGCCCTCGGCTTCATCGGCTGCGTCACCCTGGCCGTCACCCTCCCCGGCACTTCCGTGCTCACCGGCCTAGCTGTCCTTGCCGCTGGCACCCTCATCTGGCGCATCCGCCAGAATCTGCGCGCCTCGCCCTAGGGGTTCGCCGCCGATACGTCAGCCGGTTCAGGCCCCGTCTTGCACGTGAGCGAAGATCTGGTCCTCGAAAGTGAAATCCAGATCGAGGCTCTGGTCGAGGCCTTCGGCGGCCATCCAGCGGTACACGTGGTCGACCATGCCGGCCAGGGTGTACTCGGGTTCCCAGCCGATGTCGGTCCGGAGGCGGTCGACGGAGAAGACCACGCTGCGGTTCCAGCGGTGGAGGTTGGGGGCTAGCCGCTGCACGAGTTGAGCCAGCTTGAACCTCCGCCGGGTCTGGTCGGCGTTAGACAGGGCCTCATCTGAGCTGCGGATGTCGATCTTCACCGGCGAGGCCTTACCCTCCTCGAACACCAGGGCACCGTCCCACAGGTCGTCCATCACCGGAGCGGAGATGAACACCTTGTCGGCGTCGGTGCCCAGCACCTGGGCGAAAGTGTCCACGTAGCCCTCGTCTGACTGATAAGTCCCGCCGGTGAGGTTGTATCGCTTCCCGAAGGTCTGGGGCTGAAGCATCATCATCCGCAGGGCGCGGGACTGATCGTCCACATGGCCCACCTGGCCCACGGTGGTGCCGTCGCCGGGGATCAGCACTGGTCGTCCCCGCAGCAGCCGCAGGATCATGCGCTGTTCCCGATCGGCCAGGATGTTGCGGGGGCCGAACACCATGGAGAACGGCACGATGGTGGCTGGGAAGCCCCGGCTGCGCCACGCGTCGATCAGGATGTCCTCGCACAGCAGCTTGTGCAGCCCGTACTCGTTCTGGCTGGGACCGCGGTCAACCGGATGGTCCTCGGTGATGGGCAGGATGTCGGTGGAAGCGTAGATGACGGTGGACGAGGCGAATATGTAGTGCCCGATGCGCCCCTCGAATACGTCAATCATCAGCTCCACATCGGCGGGGTGGTAGGCGCTCATGTCCTGGACGGCGTCGAAGCTCTCCCCGCCGAGCACCGACCGCACCTGGCCGTGATCGGTGCGGTCGGCCACTAGCCGGCGCACAGACTGGGGAAAGTCCACCGCAGTGCGCCCCCGGTTCAACACGGTCACCTCGTGGCCATGCTTCACCAGTTCCATGACAAGCGAGTAGCCGTTGAACTGGCTACCGCCCATCACCAAGACCTTCATACGTGCTCTCCTATTGCTTGATTCCAGCTCAGCGGCACACGCCGGCCTCGGCGAGGGCTACTACTTCTTCAGGGGGGATGCCCAGTACTTCGCCCAGCACCTCGACGGTGTCGGCGCCGAGCAGGGGGGATGGGCCGGCGGTACGCTTGGTCAGGCGGCTGAAGCGGATGGGGTTGGCCACATGGGTTTCCTTGCCCACCACCGGGTGCTCCAACACGTCGAGGGCGCCGCGGGCGGCCAGATGCTCGTCGCCCAGGTGGTCGAAGGGGCCCATCACCGCCATGGCCGACACTCCGGCGGCCTGCAACCGCTCGGCCCGCTCGGCGGCCAGGCCTTGGGCCATCCAGGCTGATACCGCAGCGTCAACCGCTTCCACATCGGCGAGCCGGTCGGCGTTGGCGGGCCAGCGATTCTCCACACCTATGACTTGGCAGCACCGCTGCCACGACTCGTCGTCGTGGCAGGCCAGCGCCACCCAGTCGTCGTCGCCACCCGCCCGGTACACGTCGTGGGGGGCGACCTCCTCCGAGCGGTTGCCGCGGGGCACCGGGTCGGTCCCTGCTTCGGCCGCGGCCATGTACACATCGCCGATGAGGTAGGCAGCGGCCTCGGTTTGGGCCATGTCGATGAGCTGGCCCTGTCCAGTGCGCTGTTTGTGGTCGAGGGCGGCCAGCACCGCCACGGCCAGCAGCTTGCCGGCGATGTGGTCGGGATGGTTCAGCGTGGTGCCGCACGGATACGGCACATCGGCGTGGTTCCACAGCCAGTGGGCTCCGGCGAAGCTGGCGTTGAGCGGACCGTAGGCCGGCATCTTCCCCATCGGCCCGCCCCGGCCGTAGCCCTGCGAGCACACGTACACCAGGTCGGGCCGCCTGGCCGACATGTCGTCCCACCCCAGCCCGAGCTTGTCCAGCGATCCGCCCCGCAGGTTCTCCGCCACCACGTCGGCGGCCATGAACAGTTCCAGGGCCAGCTCACGGCCCCGCTCGGTGGTCATATCCAGGGCCACCGAACGCCGCCCTCGGCTCTCGGCGTTGAACGGGAAGGCCTTGTTGAGGTCGCCCCGGCCCGCGAAGCGCAGCGAGTCGGGGTGGGCGACCGACTCGATCTTGATGACATCGGCCCCCAATTCCGACAGCATCCAGGTGCCCTCGGGAACCACCGCGGCCATCCCGAACTCCACCACCCGCACTCCGGCCAGCAATTGGCTGCGATCGTCTGAGCCGTTGGAGGGGCATGGTGCCCACGGACTGTCGGCGAGGCGGTCGCGGAACCGGGCGGGCTCATCCCCTGCCGCCGGAGCGCGCTTTCTCACTCCGGCGGGTGTGCTCGACAACCGCCAGGGGGCATCGGGCACCGGCAGCCCCTCAGAACCGTCCACGTCGTAGCGGAAGAAGCCCCGTCCGACAACTTGCGGATGGGTGGCGAACTCGCGCGGCGATTGGATCATCCCGATGGTGGTGCCCGCGGCCAGGCCGTGCTCGAACAGATCGGACCGGTCTCGCTGCGACATGATCGCATCAGCCACCATGTGGATGACATCCCGGTTTCTCCCCCTGAAGACGCCGTCGGTCCACTCCGGGCCGGTCAGGGCGTCGGGGTTGCCCAGCAATTCCACGAAGCCGGTCCACTGGTAGGGGGTGCCGATCACCGTGCGCACCCAGCCGTCGCGGGCCGGAAAGATCCAGTAGTTCCCATCGGCGCTGCGACGGCCCTCTGCGGGCAGCTCGGGGAAGTGGCGCACATAGTCGGGGATCAGCACCGACCAGGGATTGAGCCCGGACAGGGCGGCCTCCTGCACACTGATCTCCACCACCTGGCCCCGACCGTGACGACGGCGGTCCATCACCGCGGCCAGCCCGCCGAGGGCGCCGAACACCGATGCGCAGTCGTGGGCCAGATAGCCGGGGTGCCAGCACGGGGACTTGTCCCTGAAGCCCGACGGGAAGTGCCCGCCGGAAGAGGCGAACGCCGCCAGCGGCTCCAGCCTCCATCCTGAGCGGGGACCGGTGAGGCCCATGTCGGTCAGCGCCACCACCACGAGAGTGGGATGGCGGTCGGTCAGCTCGTCCAGGTCTAGGCCGGTGTTGTCGATGAGCAGGTCGGCGCCGGCAATCAGCGATTCCAGCTCGGCGGGACCGCCAGCCGCCTTGTTGGCGTTGCGGTGGGCGTGGGCAAACCCGACTGGATCGGGAACCGGCGGTATGCGGATCACCTCAGCCCCCAGATCGCCGAGCACCCGGCCACACAGCGCTCCCCGCATGTCGGTGTGGTCCACCACCCGCAATCCGTCCAGTGCGCCGGGACCGGTGGCCATTCCCGTGCTCATCGGATGCGAGGCTCGATGCGGGTCTGCTCCTTGATGCCCCGGGCCTTCTCGGTGATCTCCTCCTCGGCCCCGGCCAGGCTCAAAAAAGCCACCCCGCTGTTCACCGCATTAGCCAGCGTCGTGTACTGGGCCGTCCACAGCCCCTTCATGGTGGCTTCGACCGCAAGGCGCTCGGGGGCCGACACGATGGCTTCGGCACACCAGCGGGCTGTGTCCATCAGCTCGTCGAACGGCACCAACTCCTGCACCAATCCGATCTGGAAGGCCCGCTGGGCCGACATGCGCTCGTGACGGCCCAGTAGCGACATGCGCATGACCTCGCCCAGCGGCATCCGCTGGAGCATGAACATGGGCTCGTTGACCGCGGGCATGCCGTGGCTCACGTGGGGATCGAAAAAAGTGGCGTTATCGGAGGCGATAATGAACTCCACCTCGCCCAGCAGGTAGAACGCTCCCCCGGCGGCCATCCCATTTACCGCGGCGATCACCGGGCGCCAGTAGTCGTTGGACTTGGGGCCAACGGTGGAGATGGGATCGTCCACCATGAACGGCGAGGCCGGTTGCTTCCACGACCCGGTGATGTCCACCCCAGTGCTGAAGGCCCGCTCCCCCGCGGCGGTGAGGATCACGCATCGCACATCGTCGTTGTAGCGAAGGTGAGCCCAAACCGCCCGGAGCTCATCACAAGAGGTGTTGTCCATGGCGTTGAGGCGCTCGGGTCGGTTCAACGTGACCACCGCCACCCCGTCGGACTCCTCGTACAGCAAGTTCTCATAGCTGGGCACAGCCCGAAGCGTAGTATCGCCGATGCGACCCAATTCCAAGGCGGCGTTACCATCCCGCCATGGACATCGGAAGAATCGGATTGTGGCAGGGCGTATTGGACCAGCGTCCTTCGGGCCAGGTACGGGAAATCGTCGCCGAGCTGGAGGAGATGGGCTGGCCCACAGTGTGGATCCCCGAAGCCGTGGGCCGGGATCCGTTTGTGTCGGCATCGGTCATGCTGGGGGCCACCAGCACGCTGAAGATCGCCACCGGTATCGCGCAAATCCACGCCCGCCATCCCATGACCACCGCGACTGCCCAGAAGACGGTGGCCGAGGCGTTCGACGGCCGGTTCCTGCTGGGCATCGGCGTGAGCCACGGCCCGTTCATCGAGGGAATCCGCAAGCTGGACTACTCCAAGCCCTACTCCTTCATGGTGGACTACCTCAACGAGATGGAGGGGGCCATGTACATGGCACACGGCCCCGAAGAAGACCCGCCGCTGGTGCTGGCCGCTCTGGGTCCCAAGATGCTAGCGCTGGCCGCGGAGCGCACCGCCGGCGCCCACCCCTACTTCGTGCCCCCCGAGCACACCGCCCTCGCCCGGGAGATCATGGGGCCCGACGCCCTCTTGGCTCCCGAGCAGAAGGTGTGCCTGGAAACCGATCCCGAGGCGGCTCGGGCGCTGGCCCGGGAGAACATGGCCTTGTACCTGGGGCTCCCCAACTACGTGAACAACCTCTACCGGCTGGGCTTCACCGAGGAGGAAGTGGCCGAACAGTCGGACAAGCTGGTGGACGCCATTGTGGCCTGGGGTGACTTGGACACCATCCGGGCCCGCATCCAGGCCCACCACGATGCCGGTGCCGACCACGTGGCCGTGCAGGTGCTCACACCCCGCGGCGAACTGCCCCTGGCCCAATGGCGAACCCTGGCTGACGCCCTTCTATAGTTCGTCGGCGAAGCTCTTTTGAACGGACGAGGGGCTCGAAAGCACGAGGGATCGACATCATGAGCAGGCTTTGTGAAGGACGGGTCGCGGTAATCACCGGCGCAGGGCGGGGCATCGGGCGGGAATACGCCCTGATGCTGGCCGAGCACGGCGCCAAGGTGGTGGTCAACGACCTGGGCGCCGACCCCGACGGCCGAGGCGGCGACGCCGGGCCGGCTGGCGAAGTGGTCGAGGAGATCCGGGCTATGGGCGGCGAAGCGGTGGTAAACGGCGCCGATGTGAGCGATTTCGACGCTGCTCGCGACATGATCCACCAAGCCATCGACACATTCGGCACGCTGGACATCCTCATCAACAACGCTGGCATCCTGCGGGATCGCATGGTGTTCTCCATGAGCGAGTCGGACTGGGATGCGGTCGTGCAGGTGCACCTCAAGGGCACCTTCGCCCCGGTTCACCACGCGGCGGCCTGGTGGCGGGAGCAGACCAAGGCCGGGGGTAGCTTCCAAGCCCGGATAATCAACACCGCATCTCCCTCTGGCATCTTCGGCAACGTGGGCCAGACCAACTACGGCGCAGCCAAGGCGGGCATCGCCGCCTTCACGGTGATCTCGGCCATGGAGCTGGTCCGCTACGGGATCACGGTGAACTGCATCGCCCCCAGCGCCCTGACCCGGCTGACCGCCCCGCTGATGGGCGGAGACGACATTTCAGAAGAATTTCAGGAGACGATGTCCCCTCGGTGGATTGCCCCCATCGTCACGTGGCTGTGCAGCCCCGAGGCGGCCAATGTGACCGGCCGAGTGTGGGTGGTAGGCAACGGCCGGCTGGGCATCGCCGAGGGCTGGGCCCTCGGCCCCAACATCCCCCTCGATTCCCAAGACCCCACAACTTTGCAGCCAGTGGTGGCCGATCTGATGGCCAAGGCCCAACTGAACGCCGACATGAGCGGCAACCCCGCCGCCGGGCCAGGCAGGCCCAGCAACGAGATCTAGAGCTCTTCAACCCGGCAGCGGACCTCGGGCTCGTGGTCTGCCCCTACCCAGCGCAGCGCTAGGCCGCCTCGGGCGTGGCCCGCGGTGTCCAGCCAGTTGGGGTAGCCGGGGTCTTGTCGGGCCACCACCACCCGCACTGTGCCATCGGCTTCCACTGCCGCGGTGTGGTGGTTGAGGTTGGTTTGGTAGTACTCGAAGTCCAGCGACTCCAGCCAGTGGTTGCCGAGCTGGATGTTCCAGTACTCGCAGTCGGGAGGCTCGAACTCGATGATCCAAGCCTCGTCGGGGCCTAGGTCGAAGTACCCGTAGTTGTAGGACGTGTCGGGGTCACCCTGGGCAAAGGCCAAGAGCTTGGGGTCGATGGGCCGCACCTCATGGGTATGGGCGGCGAAGCTGGCCGTCCAGCCCAGAAACTGGCCCACCACCGCGCCCACGGTGAACCCGGCCCGGCCCAGTGCTCCGGCCAACCGCTCGGGGTCCACCGGCTCAGGCGGGCTGCCGGCGTCGGTCCGCTCCAGGGTCATCTCGGCGGGGATCTGGTTGGGCCGGTCGAGCAGGGTCTGACGGATGGTCAGCGAGTTGGTGGCTTCTTTCATGGCCAGCCATGGACCAGACTGGGGCTCGGTGCTGATGGCCACCTCGAAGCCACCGTCGGCATCCAGCTCGAGATCCTCGGTGGTCAGGTAGCTGTCGCGGATCAGCCCCTCTGGTGTGCCCAAACCGCCGCTGAACGCCCCCATGCGGATGGAGTGGGCGTCGTTGAGGCGGCCCGACAACCGGTAGTCGAATCGGGGCGACAACCGGGCACCCCCATAGGCATAGTCGGGGTTGTCCAGCCCGATCTTGACCCCCGCCTGGTTGAGGATGGCCCGGGCCGGGTCCGACTCCTCCAGATTGGCCTTCAGAAAATTGGCGGCCAGCCGGGTCACGTAGCGCAACCCCTCGGCCCGGTCGAAGTCGTCGTCGGGGGCGGCGTCGAGCACCTGGCGGCCCGCATCCCGCAGGGCGTCGCAGAACTCCTCCCAGGAATTGCCCAGATCGATTTCGCTCATTCCACAGCCACCCCGCAAGCCTCGATGTAGTCGCCATAGCGATCGTGGACGACCTCGGCTCTCAGCCCGTACTGGTCGGGGCTGTAGTCGTGGACGCCGTGTTCTCCCTTGGGGTGATCGGCAGCCCATTGGGCCACCGCCTGCTCGGCGGGGTCGTCGAAGCGGTAGCCGAACCGGTCGCAGATGGCGTCCACCCTGCCCAGCGGGTCGGTCTGGAAGTCGGCGAAGTGCAGGTCGTAGAACCGGTCCTCCCGACCGGCTCGGGCGGCCAGCAACCGCTCGATGCCCCGGGCCCACAACTCAGTCTGTTCGGCACCGAGGGCGATGTCGTCGGGATGATGCTCGAACCCCTGGCGGCTCACCCCAGTGAGGCTGCACACCGAGGCCACCGCTTTCAGCGGATCACGATGGGTCATCACCACGTTGGCGTCTGGGTAGGTGGCAAACAGCGCCTCGGGGGCGAACAGGTGGCTGGGGTCCTTCAGCAGCCAGCAGGTGTCGGGCTCGTCAACGCCGATAAGGCCGATGCTGCGGCGGTGCTGCGCGTAGGCCGGTCCCATATCGCAGCCCGCCCACCAGGCCGAATAGGTGGGGATGCGGAACAGGCACTCGAAGGTGACGCTGGCGAACGAGTGGCGGAACAAGTTCCAGCACTCGTCCACAAACTCGGCCGATTGGAAGTGGATGACGGACTGATCGGGATTCATCTCGGCCATGGCATCCATCTTGGCCTTGCAATTGACATAGTCGTCGTTCTGCTCCCATTGGTTGCGGGGCGGGCGGGGCTGGGGCATCTCGGCCAGCCACAGCTCCAATCCCTGGAAGTGGGGGCTGGCCGCCATCAGCTGGTGCAAAGCGGTGGTGCCGGTGCGGGGCAGGCCGATGATTACCAGAGGCCGCTCGACATTGACGTTGGCGGCCTCAGGCCGGGCCTTCAGGCCGGCTTCAGCCTTGAGGCGGCCCATAAGGGCTCCGGTGATGATCTCGCCGATGGCGAAACGGCCGATGTCGGTCATGGCCGCCTCGGCCTCCAGCGACTCCTCCAGCACGGCCAAGCCCTCGAGGTAGTCGTCGCGGCCGAATTCGTCGAGCCCGGTCCGCTCAACGGCGGAGGCGTGCCATTGCTCGATGTTGCTCACTGGGCCTCCTTCTGACGTGCTTCGAGTCCGTTCACTGGGCCACGGCCTGGAGTTGCGCCCCGAACGCAGCCATCGTCTCGGCCGTATCGGCGAAGAACAAGAAGGACGGCACGATCAGGCGGTGGGCCCCCAGGTCGGCCACCTCCTGGACCAGCCCCGCAGGATCGTCCATCGGCGTGTTGGGCAGACCGACGGTGATCTCTATCGCTTCGGGGTCCCGGCCTGCGGCCGCGGCCTCCTGGTGCATCACGTCGATGAGCTCGGCCATGGACGTTCCCTCCCGCGGTCCGGGCCAAAAGCCGTCGCCCAGCCGACCGGCCCGGCGGGCGGCGGCCATCGAGTGACCGCCGATCACGATGGGCACCCGGCCGTTGGCCGGCTTGGGGTTCACGCTGACGCCGGAGAACGAGGCGTGGTCGCTGTCGAACGAGGTGCTGTCTGCGTCCCACAGCGCCCGCATGGCTCCGATGTAGTCGTCGGTGCGTTGGCCCCGCCGCTCCCACGGGATGCCCAGCGCCTCAAACTCTTCTTTCAGCCAGCCCACGCCCACCCCGAGGGTGACTCGGCCCCCCGACATGGAGTCCAGCGTGCCCAGCGACTTGGCCAGCACCACCGGGTTGCGCTGGGGCAGGATCAAGATGCCGGTGCCCAGCCGCAGGGTGGTGGTGGCCGAAGCCACCCACGTCAGCCAGATGAGCGGGTCGGGCAATGGGGAGTCGGGGGTCATCGCCATCTTGCCCGTCGGGTCGTAGGGATATTGCGAGGCGTACTCGTCGGGGTACACGACGTGCTCCACCGTCCAAACCGAGTCGAACCCGGCGGCCTCCGCCGCCTGCCCGAACTCCACTGCGCCCTGCGCGGTGGTCCAGTGGAGAATGTTTGCGAAACCGATGCCGAACTTCATGGCCCGCAAGAGTAGGACAACCGCTAGCTGACTGACTCCATGGCCGTCCAGACCCGTTCGGGGGAGGCGGGCATGTCGAGGTGGCGGATGCCGAGATGCGACAGGGCGTCGACCACTGCGTTCTGCACCGCGGGGGTGGATCCCACCGTGCCCGACTCGCCAATTCCCTTGGCTCCGAGCGGGTTGAGCGGGGTGGGGGTGACCGACTCGTACACCTCGAAGCTGGGCAGCTCGGTACTGGATATCACGCCGTAGTCGGCGAAGTTGGAGGTCAGCAGGTTGCCGTCGGAGTCGTAGCGGACCTCTTCGATGAGGGCTTGGGCCGCCCCGGCCGCCAGACCGCCGTGGATCTGGCCGTGGGCGAGCAGCGGATTGAGCAGTGTCCCGGCGTCGTCCACCGCCACCAGGCGTTCTAGCCTCACCTCGCCGGTGTCGGTGTCCAATTCCACCACGGCCACGTGGGTGCCAAACGGGAAGGTCGGGCCGTGCTGTTCGAAGTCGTTCTCCACGAACAGCGGCTGTTCGGCCATCGACGCCACCTGGGCCCAGTCGGCGGTCCGGGCCGGGGTGCCGACCACGTGGAACTGGCCGGTTTCGGAATCCAACACCACGTCGGCGGGTGCGGCCTCCAGCAGGTCAGCGGCCAGCGGGCGTGCCGCCTCGATGAGCTTCTCGGATGCGTCGAAAAGAGCCGAGCCCGCGATCTGGGCAGTGCGGGACCCTCCGGTGATGTCGCTGGAGGGGATCTCGTCGGTGTCGCCGTGGATCATCTCGATGCGGTCCATGTCGATGCCCAAGGTGTCGGCCACCACCATCGACAGCGTGGTCACATGGCCCTGGCCGAAGGGGGTGGCCCCGGTACGGGCCAGCACCGTGCCGTCGGGCCGCAGCTCCAGGCTTCCCGTTTCCGTGCAGACCGGGCCCATGGGCGAGGTGACCTCCACATAGGTGGAGAGTCCAATGCCCATGAGCTGGTGGTCGCCCCGCTCCCGGCGAGCTGCTTGTTCGGCCCGCAGCCCTTCGTAGTCGGCCGCTTCAAGTGCCGACTCAAGCGAGGCCCCGTAGTTCCCGGAGTCATAGGCCGCGCCAGTGGGGGTGGTGAGAGGAAAGGCGTCGGGGGCTAGGTAGTTGCGGCGGCGCACCTCAGCCGGATCCATGCCGATCTCGGCCGCGAAAAGATCCACCGCCCTTTCTATAGCCGCAGTGGCCTCGGGTCGACCGGCCCCTCGGAATGCCTGCACCGGCGAGGTGTTGGTTACTACTGCGGTGGCCGACCAGGCCACGTTGGCAATGTCGTAGTTGCCGCAAGCCATGAGCCCGGTGAAGGTGGGCAGCAGCGCCCCCACGCCGGGGTAGGCGCCGGCGTCGGCCAGCATGTCCAGGCGGTAGTGGGTGATGCGGCCGTCGGCCGTGCCCCCGAGGGTGACGGTTTGGAACTGGGCCCGGCTGTGGCCCAGCGACTGGAGGCTCTCGGTGCGGGTCTCGGCCCAGCGCGCCGGACGCCCCACCCGCCGGGCCAGCCATCCCAGCAGGCACTCCTCGGGGCCAGGGCTGGCCTTGGTGCCAAAGCCGCCGCCCACATCGGGGATGATCACCCGGACCTGAGACGGGTCCAACCCCAACGAGCCGGCAATGGCCCTTTGAGCGGTGTGGGGCCCCTGGGTGCTCGACCAGCAGGTCAGGCGCCCGTCCTCGCCCCAAGCGGCGGCTGCTACTCGGCCCTCAATGGGGCTGGCGTAGATCTTGGAGTTGACGATGCGATGGGTGACCACCGCCTCACAGCCGCTGAAGTCCAGCTCGGCCGCCGGAGGGAAGGCGATGGCCACGTTGGACTCGGCGTCGTCGAACAGATTGGGGCCGTCGGCGGCAGTTTCAGCATCGACCACCGCGGGCAGTGGGTCGTAGTCGGCCCAAATCGCCTCGGCGGCGTCGGTGGCCTGGGCGACTGTCTCGGCCACCACCGCGGCGATGGGCTCACCGACGAATCGAACCCTGCCAGTGGCCAGCAGGGTGCGGGACATTGCGGCATCGCCCATCATTGGCGGCTGGGCGGCCAGGTTCAGATCCTCGCCGGTGACCACGTCGATGACACCGGGCATCGGGCGGGCATCGCTGGTTTCCACCGACAGCAGCCGGGCGTGGGCTATAGGCGACCGCACGAACACCACATGAGCCGCCCCCTCCACCGGGATGTCGGCTACGTACGTTCCCCCGTCGGTCAGCATCCGGGGGTCTTCCACCCGCCTCACTTCGTTGCCCAATATGCTCATGGCCGCAGGGTAGGCGACCAACCAATCAGGCTCTCATTGGAGAGACATTCGCCAGGCTTGGGCGTCTTGGCCCATGGGGGTGGAGGGGGGCCGATCGGTGAACGGCCACAGCTCCTCTGCGATGCTGCGCCAGTTGGCTGTGGCGCCGAGTTGGGCGAACAGCGAGATCAACCCGAGGTTGATCCGCTGGAGCACCACCAGCGAGGGCGGTACGTTCAGCACTTTTTTCAGCTCGGCGTGATCGCCGGAGGCGCTGAAGATGGCCTTTACCCCCGCGGCGGCGTACTCGGGGGTAAAGGTCCGGGTCTCGTCGGTGAGCACGAACTCGTAGAATTGGGTGAAGAAATCCTCCACCTCGTTGTCGCTGAATGGCGCGTCGGCTGGCAACAGGCCAGCGGCCACCTGCTCGGACCTGAACCGGGGAATGTCGCGGTCGATCACCATGGCGGTGAGCATCCGCTCGAACTGGGCGGTCTCGTCGGCGGTGAATCGCTTGACGAGGCCGAAATCCAAGAAAACGACCGAGCCGTCGGGACCGAAGAGGTAGTTCCCGGGGTGGGGATCGCCGTTGAACGCCCACAAGCGGTAAATCGACCCGAACGAGAACCGGTAGATGGTCTCAGCCACCCGGTTGCGCTGTTCTGGGGGCCAGCCCAGCACTTCCTCGAAGGTCGCTCCCACCGCCAGCTCGGTGGTCAGCACCCGGGCCGAGCTCAAATCGTCGTACACCTCGGGAACGGCGATATAGGGGTGGCCCCGATAGTGGTCGGCGAACAAGCGCTGGTTGGACGCCTCGTGCTCGTAGTCCAGCTCCTCAGTGAGCCGCTGGCGCAGCTCCTCCACAATGGGGGCGGGATCGAGTCCGGGAAACAGCACCGAGAGCGCCCGGAACACCATCCGGGCCGATCCGAGGTCGGTGGCGATGGCCTCGGCCACACCGGGGTACTGGACCTTGACGGCGCAGGCCCGGCCGTCGGCGGTGACGGCCCGGTGGACCTGGCCGATAGACGCTGCCGCGATCGGCACCGGGTCCCATTGCTCGAACAGCTCACCGGGCGGGGCGCCCAGCTCGGCGGCGACCACCGACTCGGCGAGAGCCGGGCTCATCGGCGGGGCGTTGGCCTGAAGTTGGGCCAGCGATGCCCTCGTGGCCTCGGGCAGGCCAACATCCAGGTAGCTGGCCATCTGGCCGACCTTCATGAGGGCGCCCTTCATGTTGCCCAGCACCTCCACCACGTCGGCCGCGGTGCGCAACTCCCGCTCGGCGTCAACAGCCTCGGCCCGCTGGGCGTCGGCGAACACCTTGCGGGCCCTGGCCATGGCAGCACGAGCGCCGCTGCGAGCCCCCAGACCGGCCATTTTGGCCGTGCGCCCCAACCGCCCTCGCCGGGGAACCGCTCCCCGACCACGCCCGTCTGCCACCCCGCCGAAAATACCCGGCCCGGCTGTTGCACTTCATACTTTTGACAGTGAATGACAGCCGCTTCGAATCAGATAGCCATATGGCCTGGCCATCTGATCGCTGCTCGTGCGCGTGCGCCGGTTGGTAGCGAGACTTGCGTTGACAACTGGATGGAAGCTGGCGGAAGCATAGGCAACGGAGTGAAGAATGGCTCATGGCGGTATGGCTGGGCTATTGATCTGTTCTTAGGATATCCTTAGGTAGGTTTAATGTTTTCTAAACTACATCTGTCAAAACGCACTTTTCTGACTATAGGAACCGTCGCCGTCGTTGTCGTTGCCGTTCTGACGCTACTTGTGGTGACTTTCACTGCCAATAGCAGTGCCCCCCCTCAAGGGGGTACTCTGAATTATCAGCGGTCCCTGGATTTGGGAGAACGCCCGAACACTCCTCACGCGACTATCTCATTGTTACTTGGCAGTCTTATAAGCGCAAGGAGTTTGTTGCCAATTGCATGAAGAATGCAGGATTTGACTATAAGATAGAACTTTCATTTGCGCCAAATACTATAGCTGACACAGCAGAATTTCATAAGCTTCATCGATTGGGTATTGCTCCCTCGGTAGGATCGGTATTCACTAGTTCGCCTGCGGCTACCAACCGTGGTCGGGCTGATAATTACCCTGCTGAGAAGCGCAACGACTACTACATAGCTCTACGAGGAGTAACTGCGGAAGAATTCGATACGTCCGAGCGTAATGGAGGGCTCATTCCTCGAGGCGCACCGGATGATTTTATGTTTGGCGGCTGTGTCGGACAAGCCGAAGATGAAATCCCCTATGTGTGGGCACTCAAACGAAAACTCTCACCTGAGATCAACGCTCAGATTAGAGCTCTCTCAGATAATCCAAAGCTAAGCAATACTCGCAAAGAACTCTCAGATTGCGCCGCGCAATACAGTGTAGATGCTCAAACCATGGCCGAGCTCGAACTCTCATATATTCAAGGAATCGAAGGAGCAAGTCAGGCAGTGGAGAACTGTGAAGAAATCTGGCGAGAGGGAATGTACCAAGCTCGTGTCGATATTGAAGACAGCCTCCTTACCTCAGTTTATGCTGACGAGATCAAAGAACACTCACTGAAATACGAGAACGCTGTAGAACAAATCAAGTCAGACAAAGAGTTCGTTGCCTATATACTTGCTGCACTGGCAGAATTTGATGAGCGTGAGCATGCCTTCAAGTGGGATTGGCTGACCTCGTGACTTGTCATCAAGTTCGAACTTCATTTCTGTCGGTGCAAACGCCCGAAGACGACGACTCGATAGTCATGCCCGCGACGCGGTCAGGGCAGGCAGGCTCTATCGCTGGTTGCTGCTGAGGGCAGTGAAGTGGATTTGGGCTGATTGCCAGTTGCGTTGTCGTCTGGGCATGTTGCCAATGTTCCTCGAACCGTCGAAGTTTGGAGGACAGAGGCAATGGGTTCCGATGTCCGGTCCGGCGGCATCCAGGCAGCGAACGAGATTGTCGAAGTTTGAAGAATAGAGGCAATGGGTTCCGATATCAGCATTGCGACCGACTAGTTCCTCGTGGCTTTTCGGCAGCGTTGCAATGCCCCAGTGGCCATCAGGAACGACTCCGACCTCGGCGAAGCGAGCCCTGCCCCGAGCCACCGCAACGGCTGGGGGAATACCACTCATGACATCTGCGAGAATGACGGCAGCTTCAATTTGCTCTGAAATGCCTTACACGGCAGCACAAAGAATATCGAAGCGATATCGTAGAGTGGAACAGTTCCACAATGCGGTACAACAGCTTCAAGGGGTGGCGCCGCCTTAGGAAGAATTGCCGGATCACCACGGAGTCCCAGCCATGCGAATCCTCTTTGCTGACAGCCTGGCCGAGAGCGCTATAGAGCGGCTGCGGGACGGGGGCGACATCTGCGTCGTGGACGCATCGCTTACCGCAGAGAGCCTGCCGGAGCACATCGCCGGATTCGACGCGCTGGTGGTGCGCAGCACCAAGGTCACCGCTGCCAGTCTGGAGGCGGCCGACCGGCTCGGTCTGGTAGTGAGGGCCGGCGCGGGAATCAACACCATCGATGCCGAACGGGCCGCTGAACTGGGCATCTTCGTGTGCAACGTGCCGGGGCGCAACGCCATCGCGGTGGCCGAGCTGGCCATCGGGCTTATGTTCGCCATTGACCGCCACATTGCCCCCGCCACCGCCGATCTTCGGGCCGGCGATTGGAATAAGCAGACATACAGCAAGGCCCGAGGGCTGTTCGGCTCCACCCTGGGCATCATCGGCATGGGCGCGATCGGCATCGAGGTTGCCCAGCGGGCCAGTGCCTGCGGCCTGAAAGTCATCACCGAGGTCCGCGACGACCGAACCCGCGACGTACACCGCCGCCTGGCCAACATCGGGGTGGTGGAAGTGCCCGATCGGGCCGCGCTGCTGGCGGCCAGCGACATCGTATCGCTGCACGTCCCCGGTGGCGAAGACACTGTGGGGATGGTGGACGCCGAATTCCTTGGAGCCATGAAGCCCAATGCGGTGCTCATCAATACCAGTCGGGGCGAGGTGGTGGACGAGGTCGCGCTGCTGGCCGCGCTGGATTCAACCGACCTGCGGGCCGGTCTCGACGTGTTCGCCAACGAGCCGTCAGGGGGAGTCGGGCAGATCAACTCCCAACTGGCCCGCCACCCCAAGGTCACGGCCACCCATCACATCGGAGCCTCTACCGAACAGGCCCAGTTGGCGGTGGCGGAGGGCACCGCCGAAGTGATCGAGGCCTATCGCCACGGCGCGGTGCTGGACTGCGTCAACCTGGAGCGGGTCCCCAACCGCACCGCCACGCTGAGCATCCGCCACCACGACCGGGTGGGTGTGCTGGCCTGTGTCCTGCAAGAGCTGAGCCGGCTCCACCTGAACGTGGCCAACATGCAGAATCGGATCTTCTCCGGCTCGGAGGCGGCGGTGGCCATTATCGAGATAGCCGGCACCATCGACGGCGAGCTACTAGACACTCTCGGCGCCATCGAGCATGTGATCTGCGCTTCAGTGCTGGACACAGACCCAAAGGCGGCCGAATGACCGATACGCGCCCAGCAATGGAGCAAAGCTCAGTGGGCGAACCTCTGGTCGCGACCTTTGACGGTTGGCTCGTGCACCCCAACTGGGCTGAGCGGGTTATCAGCCGGGCCTACGACAACCTCTCGCCCCAACAGCGCCGAGCACTGGTAGTCACCAACCCGTACAGCTATATGAACGTGACCCGGAGCCGAGAGGATCTCTTCGACAACGCCGACTTGTCTCCTGATGGTTTGGTGGGTGAAGGCGCCGCCGCCCTCACCCGACTCCTCAACGCCAACGCTTTTGCCCCAACCGGTCGACCGGCTCTGTATCTGTACCGGCTGTCCCACAAGCAGGGCGTGCAGACCGGAGTGGTGTGCACGGTACCGGTGCGAGGCTTTGGCGACGGCCGCATCCGCATCCACGAGAACGTCCACGACGATCGGGCTTCCTTGCTCACTGCCCACCTCCGGGGAGTGGGCGCTACTTCCAGCCCGGTGGCCATGGCGGTACGGTCCACGGCCGAGTTGTACCGCCAGCTGCTGGACATCACCTCGACCGTCCCCGCAGACCTAGAGTTCGGGTCCACAGCAGTCCGCCATCAGGTTTGGACCGTGCCGGAGGACTGCACCGACTCGCTGGCCGCGGCCTTCGACGACCAGGTGCTCTACGTCACCGACGGACACCACCGGTCGGCCGCGGCAGTGCGTGCGCTGGAGGCGGAGCCGGACGATCCGACACTGGCTCGGACATTGGCCGTGATCTTCCCGGACGAACAGCTCCATGTGCAGTCTTTCCACCGGCTGGCGACCGACCAGCACGACCGTCGGGCCGAGGACTGTCTGGAAGCGCTGTCGGAAGAGGCCGCGGTGACCCCAGTTTTCTCTTCGTTTGCTGCCCGCCCCAGCGGCCCGGGAATCGCTGGCCTCTACCTGGGGGGATCTTGGCACCGGTTGGAGCTGCCGCCAGCTATCGGCAACGGCGCAGTGAGCAGGCTGGACGTGGAGCGGCTCCGCCGAACCATCCTCGGTCCCGTTCTGGGAGCCGACGAGCTCAGCCAGCAGGGGGCGGTGGACTATCTGCCTGCTTCCGCGGGCTTCGATGAGCTGGCCCGCCGTTGCGATGCGGAAAACCGGGTGGGGTTCGCACTGCATCCCTTGTCGGTGGGCGAGCTGATGGCGGTGGCCGATGAGAACGGGCTCATGCCGCCCAAGTCGAGTTTCTTCGCCCCCAAGCCCCGCTCCGGCGTGTTCCTGCGGGTGCTGGGTCGGGGTGCCACGTCCCACCTGCCCGCATCCTGAGGCAACCGAGACCGCACAGCCGGTACTGTTTTCGGCGTGTTGATCTCATCGGACTCCCATGTGGTCGAACCCGGCGACTTGTGGTTGGAGCGCTTGCCCAGCCACCTGCGGGACCGGGCACCTAGAGCCGTGCAGGACCCCGACAACCACTACTGGTACTTCGAGGCCCCGGAGATGGGCCGGGGGGTGAACCTGACCCTTTCCCGCAACGCCGGTATCTCCACCCAGGAGGTGGACGCCGCCCTGTCCGCCGATCCCGATGCCTGGGTGGGGGCGACCGGGGGGCACGACCCGGCGTCCCGGCTGGCCGACATGTGGGCGGACAACACGGTGGCCGATGTGGTGTACCCCACCGCCGGCCTGTCGCTTCTGCAATACGACGACGTAGAGCTCCAGCTGGCGTGCATCAAGGTATACAACGACTGGCTGGCCGAGTTCTGCGCGGTCGATCCCGACAGGATCATCGGCATCGCCCTGGTCCCCACATGGGACATCGAGGTAGGTGTGGCCGAAATAAACCGCTGCGGCGACCTGGGGCTGCGGGGCGCCATTATCTGGAGTTCCCCGCCCGCCACCCGGGAGTACAGCTTCTTCTCCGACCGATATGAGCCGCTATGGGCCACCGCCGCCGAGCGGTCCATGCCAGTCTCCATCCACATCTTTGGCGGTCACCAAACCAGGGGCATCAGCCAATACGGGATGACCGTGGAGGGCACCTACTACTTCGGGATCACGTCGCGCGACGAGTTGGCCCACACCACAGCCGAGCTGATCGCCGCCGGGGTGTTCGAGCGCCATCCCGACCTGCGGATCGTGGCCGCCGAGGGGGGCATCGACTACGCCGCCCGGCTGGAGCAGAGGCTCGATGTCACCTACAGCGGAGCTTGGGGGCGGATCGACGACAGGCTGGCCATGAAGCCCTCGGAGTACTTCCGGCGCAACGTGTACCTCACCTACATTGAAGACCCGATCGGGCTGAACAACCTGCGCTTCACCGGCAGCGACCACTTCATGTGGTCCAGCGACTACCCCCATGGCGCAGCCACCTGGCCCAGATCCCAGCAGTTCGCTGCTAAGGAGTTCGACGAGGCCGGTGTGAGTGAGGATGATCGCCGCAAGCTCACCCTCACCAACGTGGCCGAGCTCTACAGCATCGATCTGGACACGGTGAGCCAGCCGTCGCCGGTCATTGCCGACCAAGTGGCGACGGCAGTCAGCTGATCGGCACTTGCCGGGAATCAGGCGGGGCTGCGGGCGGTTGCTTGTTGATCAGGTGAGTGGCCGCCGACTCGAAGTAGTCCAGCATGGCGGCGCGGACGTCGTCGGGCATCTCAGCTTCGCCTACCGCCGCCCGCATGTGGCCCATCCAGGCATCACGCTCGGTGGCCCCGATTACGAACGGTGCGTGGCGCATCCGCAGCCGAGGGTGGCCCCGCTCGGCGCTGTAGTGCGGCGGCCCGCCCCAATACTGGGCCAAGAACCCGGCCAGTCGGCTCCGAGACGGGCCTAGATCCTCGGGATACAGGGGGCGCAGCACCGGATCGTCGGCCACGCCGTCGTAGAAGCGGTCGACCAGCTGGTCGAAGAACGCCTGTCCGCCCACTGCGTCGTACACCGACTGTTCCACCGGCCTAGCGTATTGCAACATGTCAGCAGTCATATTCCTGAGACACGCCAAATCCGACTGGCATGCAGGAGCGACCGACGATCTCAGCCGCCCGCTGACCGACCGGGGCCGAGCAGCCGCCGCTGCTGTCGGCAGCTTCCTCGCGGAGGCCGGCCATGTTCCGAATCTGGTGTTGTGCTCGCCAGCCGTTCGGGCTCGCCAAACCGTAGAAATCGCCATTGCTGCCGGGGATTGGACTTGTCCGACCGATACAGTCGACGAGCTGTACTACGGCACGGTCGAAGACATGGTCGCGTTGGCCTGCAAGCGGCAGGTTCCGGTGCTTATGATCATCGGGCACGAGCCAACGATGTCCAGCACTCTGGACTATTTGACCGGCGCCGAGTTGCGCATGCCCACCGGAGCCTTGGCTCGGGTAAACCTCAGCTCCGACAACTCCGGCCAACTCGAGTGGCTCATCCCCCCGCGACTACTGACCGACCGCTAACGGGCTAACCGCTCGTCAATCGTCGTCGGGCTCGTTTCCCTCCGTTAGCTCCAACACCGCCTCGGCCTCCACCAACTCAGCCGCGGCCACGGCTCGGGGATACGCCTCTACTGAGGCAGCCGGCTCGATCTGCTTGCCCCCTGCGACCACCCCCCAAGCTTCGAACTTGCGAGCCCGAGGCAGCACCCGGCCTTCCAGTGAGCCGATGCTCTTGTTGTAGGCGTCCACCGCCCGCTTCAACCCCTTACCAACACCGTCGACATGGCCGGCATAAACCCGGAGGCTGTCGTACAAATCGGCAGCTCCATCGGCGATCTCCTGGGCGTTCTCCTGGAGATCCTGCTGCTGCCAAGCCACCGCGACCGTCCGCAAGAAGGCCAATAGCAATCCAGGGGTGGCAATGAGCACTCGATGCTTCTGCCAGGCGTCCTCCCACAGCGTGGGCCTCGCGTCCATAGCCGAATCCAAGATGGGGTCGGCAGGCACGAACATCACCACGAAGTCGGGCGATCCATCGACTGCGGCGGCGTAGTCCCGGTCGCCCAAAGTCTTAGCGTGGCCCAATAGCGTGTTGGCGTGGCTGTTCAGCAATTCGCTTTGGCGCTGTTCATCATCAGCATGGTGCGCATCTAGGTAGGAACTCAGCGGCGTCTTGGCGTCGATCACTACTTCCAAGCCGCCGGGGATGTGAACCACAGCGTCGGGCCGTCCCCGGCTCTCCCCCAAGTCGACGGTGTCCTGCTCGACGAAGTCGATCCGCTCGCTCAACCCCGAAAGCTCCAGGATGTTGCGGAGCTGTTGCTCCCCCCACTGGCCCCGCATCTGCGGGGACCGCAGAGCTTCGCTGAGACCCTGGGCTGTATCCCTTAACTGGCCGACCTGGTTCCGCAAGACGTCATAGGCGCCTTTGCGGTCTTTCTCCATGTCGACAACCTGCTGTTCGAACTTCGCCAAGTTCTCTTTCACCGGCTTGACCAACTCGTCGATGGCCTGCTGGCGCTGCTTCAAGTCGGCCTCGTTGAGCTTCTTCTGATTCTCGAACTGCTCCTTGGCGTGCTTGAGGAACGCCTCGCTGTTGGCCTTGGTCACATCATCGGCAATGCCCTTGAACTGGGTCTCCAACTCCTCGCGGGCTTTGGCCAGCTCTTCAGTGCGGGCAAGGTGGTCGGCCTTCACCCCTTCTAATTCGCGGAGAGCGACATCCCGCTCTTCTCGTAATTCCTTTTGCTCAGCCCGAGCCGCGTCGCGCTCACTTCGAGACTCATTGAACTGCCGGTCACGCTCTTCCAGTTGGACCTTTAGCTGAGCTACCCGCGTGACGGCAACAGCCAGGGCGACCACCAAGACCACAACAACAACAAGAAGAACAATCTCCATAGGCCCGCCATCCTATGAACCCCCGGTGACAGTTTCCGGCAGCGCCTTCAGACCACAGCTTGGCCTAACCTCCAACTGGCCCAAAGAACGACGAGGAGACCCCATGGCCCAGATGAACGAGCTCGGCTTCTACACCCTGGCGGGGGCGCCGGAATCGCCTCGGGAGCTGATCGACGAGGTGCGCCAGGCCGAGGAGCTGGGCATCGGCAACGTGTTCATCAGCGAGCGGTTCAACATCAAAGAGGCGGCCACCCTGTCTGGGGCCGTCGGCGTGGCCGCCGAACGCATGGGCATCGCCACCGCGGCCACCAACCACCACACCCGCCATCCCGTGGTGACCGCGGCCTACGCCATGACCATGCACAAGCTCACCGGCGGACGATTCTGCCTGGGCCTCGGCCGAGGGGTCGACCGCCTGTCGCAGGCGTTCGGCCTGCCCCCCATCACCACAGCCCAAATGGAGGACTTCGTGGGCGTAATGCGCCGGCTGTGGCAAGGCGAGCCCATCTTCAACCACGAAGGCCCCATCGGCAACTACCCGGTGCTCACCCTCATGGGAGCAAGCAGCGAGCACATCCCCATGGCCCTCACCGCCTTCGGCCCCAACTCTCTGGCCTTGGGCGGACGCTGCTTCGACGCCGTAGTGCTGCACACCTTCTTCACCGACGAGACCACTGCCCGGGTAGTCGGTGACGTCAAGCGGGCCGCCGAAGAAGCCGGTCGGGACCCGGCCTCGGTGAAGGTATGGTCGTGCTTCGCCACCATCGGCGACCACCTCCCCGAAGACGTGAGGCTCAAGAAGACGGTGGGCCGCATGGCCACCTACCTTCAGGGCTACCCCGAGCTCATGGCCCGCACCAACAACTGGGACCAAGCCGCGCTGGAGCGATTCCTAGCCGACGAGTTGGTGGCCAACTTCCAAGGCGCCATCGACCAAGTGGCCACCACAGAGCAGCTCGAGCACATCGCCACCCTCATCCCCGAAGAATGGCTCGCCCCCGCCGCCACCGGAACCCCCGCCCAATGCGTCGAGAAAATCCGCGGCCAGTTCGACTTAGGCTGCGACGGCGTCATCCTCCACGGCGCCAGCCCCGCCCAACTCCACCCCATCGTGGAGGAATACGCCCGCACCCGCCCCGCCAAAACCTTCGACCACCTCCCCGCCAACCCCGGCGGCTGACGGAGCGCTCGTTACTTCACCTGAGGGTTGGCCACGGGGTTTGTCCATTCCAGTTCGGTGAAGCGGGCGAAGTCGGAATCGGCGGAGACGATGGAGAGTCCGTGCTCAACGCAGAGGGCGGCGAGCACGGCATCGGGAATGAGGTTGGCGCTGAGGTGGAGGTCGCGCACCAGCCGACCCAGGATCTCCCGATGTCCGCGGCCGGGCTGGGGCACCCAGGAGTTCCGGGCGTCCAGCCACGACTCGACGACGGCCCATGCGTCGCCCGGACCCATGGGATTGGCCATAGCCCGAGGGTTGGTGGCGATTCGCAAGAAACCGGTCAACGACTGCCACGGCAGCGCCACCCGCCTCGGCCCGCTCAACGCCCCTTCCAGCCACTCCTTCGATGCCGCATGGAACGGGCCGTGGTCATCGACTGCGTACAGGAGGATATTGGCGTCAACCAGCACCTGAGCTCACCGCGCCTGGGGGCCTTCGAGCAGGTCGATGGCATCAGCCACGTTGCTCACATCGATCCGCAACCCCAACGAGTGGGTCTGCTGCACGAACGGCGCACTCTCCACCTCGGCCATCAGCCCACGGCGAACCAGATGGTTGACCGCCTCAGAAACCCCCATACCAGTCTCCCGGCGCACCTCGGCCAACGCCTTGGCAGTTTCCTCCTCGAACTCTACTGTGGTTCTCATGTGTCGATTCTAACATTTAGATGCGAATAGATATACATGCATATGCAACCATTCTAGAATTCACGGATCGCGGGCTGTAGACAATTTGCCAGGACATCTCTCAACCCGGCGGCTGAGGGCACGAGCGGTATAGCGTCTTGGCGATGCAAACCGTGATGACCACTGTGGCTGGGTTAGAGATGCGGGAACTTGCCGGGGGGTCGGGCGATCCGTTGGTGATGCTGCACCACTCGTTTGGGAATCCGGGATGGATGCCCATTCACGACGCCCTGGCCGACCACTACACGGTGCATGCGCTCGACCTGCCCGGTTATGGCGGGCCGGAGGGGTCGGATCAGCCCAACTGGGCTCGCCATCCTCGAGATTTGGCGCTCATCGTGGGCCAGTGGCTGCGGGCCAAGGACTTTGGGCCGGTGGAACTGGTGGGCTGCGGGTTCGGCGGGTGGGTGGCGGCCGAGATGGCCACCATGGCCCCGGAACTGCTCAGGCGGCTCGTATTGGTTGGGGCGGCCGGGCTGCTCCCTGAGCAGGGCCGCATCTACGATCAGTTCTTGGTCTCGCACTCGGCCTACGTGGAAGCTGCGTTCTCCCGAGCCGAGGCCTTCGAGGACATCTACCCCCGCAACGGCGACGACCCCGACGAGCACCCGCTCGGCGACGACACCTTGGTGGTGTGGGACATGAACCGGGAGATGACCACCCGGGTGGCGTGGAAGCCCTACATGTACAACCGTCGCCTGCGGCCCCTGCTGGGCGGTGTGACCGTACCCGCTCTGGTGGTGTGGGGCGACAGCGACGCCGTGGTACCCATCGAGTGCGCCCACACCTACGTCGAGGCCCTGCCCGACGCCCGTCTGGTGATCGTCCCCGACTGCGGCCACGCCGTAGACCTGGAAGCCCCTGAAGCGCTCGCCGCCATCATCACAAGCGGAACCGCCACATCGGGAGGCACCGCACAAGTCACCGGAGGAGAAGCCTGATGTTCTTGTCGTATTTCACCGAGCAGCCCATGAGCGCCTATCCGGCCGAGGAGGGCTTGAAGGAGGGCTTCACCTCGGTGATGTTCTCCAACAAGTACTACGACCCGGTGGAGGGCAGCCGCCTGTTCAACGAGCGCATCGAGGAGTACAAGCTGGCCGAGCAGGTGGGCTTCGACGGGATCATGGTGAACGAGCACCACAACGCCCCGTTCTGCATGCAGGCCCGCATCACCGTGATGTCGAGCATCCTGGCCGCCATCACCGACCGGGCCAAGATCGTGCAGCTCGGCAACCCGCTGCCCACCTACGACAGCCCGCTGATGTTCGCCGAGGAGATCGCCATGATCGACATGATCTCCAAGGGCCGGCTCATCTCGGGCATCGTGCGGGGCGCGGGCCAGGAGTCGGTGTGCCTCAACGCCAACCCGGCCTACAACCGGGAGCGGTTCAACGAGGCCCACGACCTGCTGGTCAAGACCATGACCGACGACGGGCCGTTCTCCTGGGAGGGCGAGCACTTCCAGTACCGGGTGGTCAACCCCTGGGCCCGGGTGCTGCAAAAGCCCCACCCCCGCATCTGGGTGCCCGGCGTGTTCAGCGCCGAGACCATCCGCTGGGCGGCCCAGCACCGCTACCCCTACATCTCGCTCAACACGCCCCTGCACCTCACCGGCGACCTTTGGCAGATCTACGACCAGGCCGCCCGGGCCGTGGGCTACGAGCCCGGACCGGAGAATCGGGGCTATCTGCTGCGAGTCCACGTGCAAGAAGACGGCGACAAGGCTCGGGAGAACGCCCGGGAGTTCATGTGGATGCAGGGCGAGTTCACCGGCATCGGCCATCCCTATTGGGTGAGCCCGTCGGGCTACGGCTCGTCGGCCCGCCGGCTGGACTACGCCAAGATGGCCAACGCCGAGGTGCGAGGCTCTAGGGCCGCCCCGTTCGAGCAGCAGCTGGCCGCCCGGGAGATCGTGGCCGGAACTCCCGACGAGGTGATCGCCGAGCTGCGAGTGGTGTTGGAGACATGCCGCCCGTCGATCCTCATGCTGTGGGGCAACGACGGCGGCGTCAACCACGACGACTCCCTGCGCTGCATCGAGCTGATGGGCACCGAGGTGCTGCCCGCGCTGCGGGACATGGGCGACGAATTGGGCCTGCACGACCCCATCGAGCTGGACACGCCGGTGAGCCTGGCCCTCACCCCGCCCGATGAGCTGAACCCCATTGAGGAGGCGGCCGACGAGCGTCCCGAGGACACCTCGGACAGCCGGGCGCTGAAGATGTTCCGGTGACAGCCCTCAAAGGAGCACTGCTATGACCGAACCACAGCCCCAGGTGTCCTACATCCACGCTGAGGATATGGACTTCGCCGAGGTGAAGAGCCAGCAGCACGCCGACGGCCGCCGGGTGTCGGTGTGGCTGAAGCTGATGGAGCTGACCCAGGAGCGGGCCGTCTACCACACCCGCTACGACCCCGGCCTGGTGCTCGAGCGCCACGGCCACAACAGCGACCACTTCATCTTCGTCATAGACGGGGAGGTCACCTTCGACGAGGAGCTGTGCCGGGCTGGATCCCTCATCAAGCTCCCCCACCTGGCCACCTTCGGTCCCATCAAGGTGGGCGACCAGGGCGCCGAGATCCTGGAGATCTACTTCGGCGACTCCCGCCCCGCCCCCGCCGACAAAACCGAGTACGCCTCCATCCTCGAAGAGCGCGGCATCACCGAACTCCCCCACCCCCCACTTGACCTCCCCGACTGGTTCGGCCCCAGGACCGACTAAGCCGGAACCGGGATTCCGAACAGCTTGGCCGGGTTGTCGGTCAGGATCTTGCGCTTGCGGTCGTCGCTGAGATCGTCGCGCTCTACCAGCAGCTTCACCGAGTGGGGGAAGTCGCAGTCCCAGTGGCAGTAGTCCGAGGAGTAGCACAGGATGTCTTCGCCCACCTGGTCCATCACGTAGGGAAGGGCCGACTCGGTGGACTCCACGCCCACGAAACACCGCCCTGAAAGGAAATACTCTGAGGGCTTGCGGTCCAAGATGGGGGCCTGGTCGGGCATCAGCTCGTACTCCTCGTCCAGGCGCTCCAGCCAGAACGGAAGCCAGCCGCAGCCAGCCTCCATGATGCCCAACCGCAAGTTGGGGAACCTGTGCAGGAGGCCCCCCACGGTGAAGTTCATCGTGGCCAGCATGGCCCCGAACGGGTGGGTGACAGCGTGCTTTTCCAGCCGGGTGTTGTAGCGGTCCAACACGATGGGCACTTGGTCGGGCGCCTGGCCCCCGCCGTGCACGCACACAGCAGCCCCATGGTGGTCGGCCACCTCCCACACCGCGTCCAGGGCCGGGTGATTCAGGTTGCGGTCCAACACGTGCTGGGCGGTCACCATGCCCACGAACAGGTCGGGGTATTGGGTGAAGCACCGATCCAGCTCGGCGGCGGCCCGCTCGGGATCGATCAGGGGCAGCTTGGCCACCAGCTTGAGGCGGGTGGGGTCGTAGGCCGCGTAGGTAGCCCGGGCATCGTTCAGCAGCCAGCACAGCTCGGCGGAAAAGCCAGGGTCGCCCAGCGCCCACTCTTCCCCTGATCCCGGCGGGAACATGACGGTCACGTCGATGCCCTCAAGGTCCATGTCGGTCATCCGCGGACCGGGCACGGCCATGCCCTCCCGCTGTAGCGGCGTCTCGAAGTCCAGCTCGCCGGCGGCGTACTCGCCGTAGTTCTGCTGGTCCTCGGTGTGCACCGGCGATCCGGCCCCTGGCAGGTCGCCGTAGATCTCCTTCATCTTGGCCACGTACTCCACCATCTTCGGCCGCCACTCGGCACTGATCCCGTGGCGCCACTGGGGCGGCTCTCCCCCGTGGCCATCGGAGTCGATCACGTAATACCCGTACTTGCCCATCCCACCATCGTGGCACTTGGCGGGAACAAGGGCCAGCGAGCGCGTTGCCGTCTAGTGGAGACCCAAAACGACCGTCAGAGCTGTGTCTACACCCCACTGCTCTTCAGGCGTAAGCCGACCGACGAGATCACCGAGTCGGCCGGCGTCCACGGCGCCAACTTGCTCGACCAATACCTTGGTAGCTGATCCGGCTACGTGGACTTCAGGGCGAAAAGAAGCTGGGTGGGCGCTGGTAGACGTCGGCGCTACCAGGACGACTGACCGGGGCAATATGGCATCCGACTGCACAATTACGCCGAACCTCTCCCCTTGCTGTTCATGGCCGATTCCCTTAGGGAGTCGAAGCCGGTAAACATCACCTCTCTGCACGCAGACTCTCCATCATTTCTGCGACAGCCAGCATCTCGGCCCGGTCGAATTCGTCGGCCTCAAGCGCCTTGGCCTCAGCGGCAAGGGAGTCCATGTCGTACAAGCGATTCGCCGCTTCAACTAGGGCACTTCGGATCGCCTCTGACTGGCTTATCCCGGTGGAGGTGAGCCGATTCAGGGCACCGACCGCCTCTTCATCGAGCCGGACCGAGACAGCATGGGCCATGAGAAAAATGTATCACAATATGAGATACACAGGGCTGGTAAGGTCTGATTTCCGTTCTCCAACTGCGGGGATCGTGGCACTTGGGCAGCGCAAATGCTAGAAGTCAAGCCGTGAGGTTCGAACGATGAAAGCAGTGGTGATCTTTGAGAGCCGCACGGGCAACACCCAGCGGGCGGCAGAGATGATCGGCGGGGAGCTGCGCAGCGCCGGCTACGAGGTGTCGGTGCGGCCGGTGCATGGGCTGAAGCTCAAGGAGATCTCTGAGGCCGATCTGCTGGCGGTGGGCACCTGGGTAGACGGGCTGGTGCTGTTCGGCCACCGGCCGGGGGGCACGGCCAAGCTGATGACGCTTCCATCGTTGCACCACAAGCAGGTGGCCGCCTTCGCCACCTTCAAGTGGTATCCGGGCAACTGCATCGACCAGATCGCCGACCTGCTGGCCTACAAGGGCGCCAACGTCATCCATCGCCGGGCATTCAACAAGACACAGCTCGACGTGCTGGTCCCTGAGTTTGTCGACAGTGTGCTGGCCGCGGTGGGAGCCCCGGAGCCGGCAGGAGCAACGGCATGACCATGGCCGCCGATGCTCCAGCAGCCACCGAGGTGCCCCGCATCATCAGCGTGGACGACCATGTGGTGGAGCCCCCGCACTTGTGGTCGAGCCGGTTGCCGGCCAAATACCGAGACATCGGACCCCGCATCGAGTACCTGCCCCAGGGCGAGGTGGTGCTCGACGGCGGCACCTACCGGGAGCGCCCCGGCACCGAGGGCCGCAACGTGGCCTGGTGGCTGTACGAGGACCACACCTACTCGGTGAAGCGGCTCATCGCCGCCGCCGGCTATGCCTACGACGAGCTCTCCACCGACGGCATCACCTACGACGAGATGCGCCCCGGCTGCTGGCAGCCTGAGGCCCGCATCGCCGACATGGAGGCGAACCACACCGACGCCTCGCTGTGCTTCCCCAATTACCCCCGCTTCTGCGGGCAACTCTTCAACGAGCGCAAGGACAAAGAGCTGTCGCTCTTGTGCGTGCAGGCCTACAACGACTGGATGGTCGAGGAGTGGTGCGGCGACTCCGGGGGGCGGCTCATCCCGCTGTGCCTGGTGCCGCTGTGGGACGCCGAGCTGGCCGCCGCCGAGATCCGTCGCAACGCCGAGCGGGGGGTGCGGGCGGTGGCGTTCAGCGAGCTGCCCACCTGGCTGGGGCTGCCCAGCATCCACTCGGGCTACTGGGACCCGTTCTTCGCCGCCTGCGCCGAGACCGCCACGGTTGTGTGCATGCACATCGGGTCGGGCACCCGCACGGTTTCGACCGCCGACGACGCCCCCGACGCGGTGACCGCCTCGCTCATCTTCTGCAACAGCGCGGCCTCGATGGTCGACTTCTTGTTCTCCGGGGTGCTGCACCGCTACCCCGACCTCAAGCTCATGTACGCCGAGGCCCAGATCGGGTGGATCCCCTACGCCCTGGAGCGGGCCGACGACGTATGGGTGACCCACCAGGGATGGAGCCAGGCCCGGCGCAATATTCCCGAGCCGCCGTCGTTCTACTACTACCGCCAGGTGTACGGCTGCTTCTTCAAAGACAGCGTGGGCATCGACCTGCTCGACCGGGTCGGCGTCGACAACATCACCTTCGAGACCGACTACCCCCACGCCGACGGCACCTGGCCCAACACCCAGGAGGTGGCCACCCGCCTATTCGGCCACCTCGACCCCGATGTGGTCTACAAGATCGCCCGCGGCAACGCCATCAAATTGCTGGGCTTGGACATGGAACAACTAGCGGGCAGCGTCTGAATACAGCCCCGACTGCGCTCCTCTGGGGGCGACCCCAATCGGCAAAGTTCCACCGGTAGAGTCCGAACAAGCCTATGTTCCCGGTCCTCAATAACCGCCTCTCCATGGGTAGGGGAGAAGTTCCATTTTGCTGCTGGTGCGGGTTTGAGCGTCGACTCTGGGCAGTGTGATGCCGGGGCAACGCCGAACAAAGCGGCTATCGGGCGTTGCGGTATTCGGCATGCTCGCGCTGCTTGCGGCTTGCGGGAATCATGCGAGCGATTCGGCGTCTGCTCCGGCAACACCACCCGACTCCGATGCGTGGCCGACAGCCGAACCTGGCTTGCCTCCCCCCACGCCTCCAGCTGCCGTATTGCCAATGCAAGAAAAGGACACAACGCAGACGGACCCCGATGGCAGCGTTCCAGTCGCGGCACTCACCCAATCGGGTATCCCCGTCGTGGTTCTCCAACCCACCGATGCTGGGTATTTGGTGCTGACACCATGTGGCAACACTGCCGAAATCACCAATGGCGCTCCCATCGACAGGGCGCAAGTGGTCGTCGATCCAGGCCACGGGGGAGAGTGGGACACCGGCGCAGTTGGGCCCAATGGCCTTGTCGAGAGGGATTTGAATCTGAAGCTCAGCCGTGCCGTGCTAGAGGAGTTAGCCGACCGAGGCATCCCCGCGGCCACCACTCGCACCTTCGACTACGGGGTGAGCCTGTCCGTCCGCGCCGCCTTCGCTGACGCCCACGAAGCCGACGTGCTGATATCCATTCACCACAACGCACCTACTTGGGTCCGTGGCGATGGTCCCGGAAGTGAGGTCTTCGTGCAATCTGCGACACCCCTGCAAGCCCGGGCCGACTCCGCTCGCCTGGGCGGGCTGCTCTACGAAGAGATCACCACAGCCCTCGCGGCATTCGACGATGTTGCATGGAGCCGCCTGCCTGACGCCGGAGTACTCCGAGTCTTACAGCCTGACGGTACCGATACCTACGGCATCTTGCGCCGCCCGTCGACTCCGTCCGCTCTCATTGAGTATGGGTACCTCTCCAACCATTCCGAAGCAGAGCTATTCGCTACAACCGAGTACATCCGCGTTGCCGCCCAAGCAACCGTTGACGCCATCGACGCCTACCTGCACACCGACCGCCTTGGCACCGGAATCATCCACGAACCACGCTCCTTCGACCCCCAATCGTCCTCCACCCCGTGCGACGATCCCTCCCTGGAATGGAATTGACCGACGCCACAAGCCCTATAGGAAGCCTGCCTTTATCGCCACCCCTGTGCTTGTTGGGAACCTACTGGTGCAAGAGGCCAAAGGGCGCAAGCCGGTGGCCATCGCCACCCCTGTTCTAGTTCGCAAACTTCAGGGGCTAAACCGCGGCCAGAGCCTGCCAGATGCGCTCGGGGGTGGTGGGCATGTCGATGTGGGCCACGCCCAGGTGCGACACCGCGTCGACCACCGCGTTGTGGATGGCCGGGGTGGAGCCGATGGTGCCCGACTCACCGATGCCCTTGGCTCCCAGCGGGTTCAGCGGGCTGGCCGTCTCAGTGTTGCTCACCTCGAAGGAAGGCAGCTCGGCCGCTGAGGGCATGAGGTAGTCGGTGAGGTTGGAGGTGCGGGGGTTGGCGTCTTCGTCGTATTGCACCCACTCGAACAGCGCCTGGGCCGCTCCCTGGGCCACGCCGCCGTGCTGCTGGCCGGCCACCAGCAGCGGGTTCAAGATGGTGCCGCAGTCGTCCACCGCCACATGGCGCAAAAGCTCAACGCCGCCGGTCTCGGTGTCCACCTCGACCACGGCCACGTGGGCCCCGAACGGGAAGCTGGCCCCGCCCTGGTCGAAGTCGAGCTCGTGGGTGATCACCCCGCCCTCGGCCGCGGAGGCCAGATCGGCCCACGACGCCGCCTGAGCAGGCACGCCGGCCACGTGCAGGCCGCCCTCGCCCACCACGATGTCATCGGCGCTGGCCTCCAGTTGCTGGGCGGCCAGCTCCTTGGCCTGGGCCAGCACTTCTTCGCTGGCCTTGTACACCGCACTGCCCGCAGTCTGAAGCGAGCGCGATCCCAGGGTGCCCGCGCCTCGGGGAATCTCGGCGGTGTCGGATTGGATGAGCTTGATGCTCTCCATTGGCACGCCCAACTGATCGCTGACGATCATCGAGAACGAGGTCTCGTGGCCCTGGCCGTGGGCGCTGGTGCCCACCCGGATCTCCGCGGTGCCGTCGCTCAGCACGTCCACCCGGCCGTACTCGGTATGCAGGCCAAGCGGAGCGGTGATCTCCACATAAGCCGACACGCCGACGCCCAGCAGCTTGGAGTCGCCCGACTCCCGCCGGGCGGCCTGCTCTGCCCGCAGATCGGAATAGCCGGAAGCTTCGAGAGCGGCGTCCAGCGCCTTCTCGTACTCGCCGGAGTCGTAATTTGCCCCGGTGACGGTGGCATAGGGGAACTGGTCGGCGCCGATGAAGTTGCGCCGCCGGATTTCCGCCGGGTCGATGCCCAGCTCGTCGGCGCCCACATCGAGCACCCGCTCGAGGATCTGGGTGGCCTCGGGACGGCCCGCCCCGCGGTACGCGGCAACTTGGGTGGTGTTGGTCACCACCGCGTCGCCGACGAACCTGACCTTGGGGATCTGGTACACCCCCTGGGCCATGGTCTGGGTGAGGATGGGCAAGAAGCTGCCGATGGCCGGATAAGCCCCGGAGTCGGCCAGACAGTGCACGCTCAAGCCGGTGATGCGGCCGTCGCTGTCGAAACCCATCTTGGCAGTGAGGATGTGGCCCCGGCCATGCACCAGCGACACCATGTCCTCGGAGCGCGATTCGGTCCACTTCACCGGACGGCCCAGCTCCAAGGCCGCTTTGGCCGCCACCAGGTACTCGGGATACAGGCCGGTCTTGGCCCCGAAACCGCCGCCCACTGCTGGGGCGATCAGCCGCACACTGTCGCCGTCGAGGCCGAACAGTCCGGCGAAGCCGTCCTTGAGGCCGATGGGGGCCTGGCTGGGAAAGGTCACCGTCATGCCGCCGTCGGGGGTGCCGGGCTCCACCAGGATGCCGTTGGGCTCCATGGGCACCGCGGCCAGCCGCTGGCTCTCCATCTTCACCTCGGCCACGTGGGCGGCCTCGGCCAACCCGTCGTCCTCGCCCAACTCGGTGTGGAAGGCCAGGTTGCCGCCCTCGTTCTGGGGCCACAGCACCTCGGCGCCCTCGGCCAGTGCCTTCTCGGGGTCGGCGTTGGCCGGCAGGGGGTCGTAGTCCACAAACACCGCTTCGGCGGCGTCCATGCCCTGCTCGCGGGTCTCGGTGATCACGGCGGCCACGATGTCGCCCACAAACAGCACCCGGTCGGCGGCGATCTGCGGGCGCTCGAACACCGGGAGCATCGGGAATCCGGCCGTCGCCGGCAGGCCGATGTTGTCGCCGGTGTACACCGCCAGCACGCCGTCCATGGCCTGGGCCTCAAGCACATCGACCTCTGTGATGGCGGCATGGGCCACCGGCGAGCGCACGAACGTGACGTAGGCAGTGCCCTCGGGAGTGAAGTCGTCGTAGTAGCGCTCCGCGCCGGTCAACAGCCCCGGATCTTCGAGGCGGACGACAGAATTTCCCAGAATCGAACCAGAACTCGACACGGCTTTCCCCTTTTTGTCGATGGGAGACGGCCAGATGTTAGAACTAGCCCGTGGATTTGAGCCAGCTTTACGACCCGGCCCTCGACGAATATGTGCCGGAAGCCTTGGACTTTCTGTCGAAGTTCTCGTTCGACTCGGCGGTAACCGACTTATCAACCCCCGAGGGATTGGCCCAGGCCCGCGACCTCGACTCGCTGGGCGGCGGCATACTCGCCTCCGCGGTACTGGATGACGTGGACATCCGCACGTATGCCGGCGCGGCGGGCGACGAGCTGGAACTGCGGGTGTTCGCCCCCGACGGCCCGGCCCGGGCGGTGTACCTCGACATCCACGGCGGCGGGTTCTTCATGGGCCACCCCAAGATGGGCGACCGGAGCAACCGGGCCATGGCCGACACCCACCAGATCGCGGTGGTGAGCGCCCAGTACCGGCTGGCCCCCGAGCATCCCTGGCCCGCCAGTCCCGACGACTGCGAGGCCGCCGCGCTGTGGGTGCTGGAATCGGGGCGCGACGAGTTCGGATCGGTACCCCTGCTCATCGGCGGCGGTTCAGCCGGGGCCAACCTGGCCGCCACCACGCTGGTGCGGCTGCGCGATCGCCACGACGCCGCCGGGGAGTTCATCGGAGCCAACCTGGTGTTCGGGGTATACGACCTGAGCGGCACCCCGTCGCAGATCAAGCTGGGCAACACCGGTTTCCGGGATCTGTACGTAGGCGACCACGACACCGAGGCCCGCAAGCACCCCGACATCTCCCCGCTCTATGCCGATCTCAACCACTTGTGCCCTGCGCTGTTCACCGTGGGCACCTACGACTACCTCTACGACGACTCGCTGTTCATGGCCGCCCGGTGGCGAGCGGCCGACAACCCCGCCGAACTAGCCATCTACCCAGCCTCACCCCACGGATTCACCGTATTCCCCACCAAGATGACCCAAGCCGCCAACGACCGCACCGACACCTGGCTGGCCCAAATCTTGGAGAGCGCGGACAGCTAGCCTGAGACCATGAGTCTGTTAGACCAGGTGATCCCGTCGGCCCGCCATGTGGGGATCGACGACGTGCCGTTCGTGGACAACACTGCGGTGGGGGCGCGGATGCGGCTTCTCCAGGTCAACGCCGACGACGGCCTGTACGTGCTGCACGGCTTCATGCCCGCCGGCTTGACGGTGCAGACCCACCACCACCAGGGACCGGTGCTGGCCTTCACTCTGAGCGGGGCCTGGGGCTACCGGGAGAACGACTTCATGAACCGGGGCCGAAGCTACCTCTACGAGCCGGCGGGCTCGATCCACACCCTGTTCGTGCCCGAGGACAACACCGAGCCCACCGAGCTGGTGTCGGCCATATACGGCGACGTGGAGTACCTCGACCCCGCTGGCAACGTGAAGTACATCTCCAACGCCCAGTCCAACTTGGAGATGTACTACCGCTACTGCGAAGAGCAGGGCGTCCCCCGCCCCAACGGCATCATCCGGTAGCGGTCGCTCAGCCCGCGTCGTCCAGGTGGCGGAGGCGGCCGAGGGCGAGCTGGCTAACGAGGTAGGCGGCCACCATGATGGCGGTGATGGCCAGCACCCAGCGGATGCCGATGGAGCTGGCAATCCAGCCCTGCACCAGGATGCTCGCCGGCGCGGCTAAGCCGAACAGCATCATCCAAAGGCTCATCACCCGACCCCGGTAGGCGTCGTCGCACAGGGTTTGCAGCGCGCTGGTGAGGGTGGGCATGGTCACCATGAAAGCCAGGCCCACGGCGCCCATGGCCATCACTCCCAATGCGAAAGTGGGGACCACCGCCAGAACCAGCGTGAACAGCGCCACGGTGGCGAAGCCAATGGTGACAAGACGGCTGTATGCGGTCCCCCTGTCGAACTGGAGCAGTAGCACCGCGCCGACCAGCGACCCCACCCCGAATGCGCCCAGCAGCACACCGAAGCCGGCAGCGTCGACACTGAACGCGTCGTCGGCGATCACCGGGGCGAGCCATTGGGTTGGGGAGATGGCCGCGGCCAGCATGAAACTGGCCAGCATCACCACTCGGATGCCCTCGATGCCCCGGGCGTAGTTGAATCCCGAGAGGAAGTCGGCCAGAAAACCCTGGCTCGACGATGCCCCCGGCGGTGGCCGAGGCGGCAACAGGCTCAGCCCGACGACGAGCACGGTGAAGCTGGCCGCGTTGAACCAGAAGGCCGCGGCCGGACCCCAGAACTGGATGAGCCATCCGCCCAGCATGGGGCCCACCGCCCGAGAGATGTTCCACTGGGTCGAGTTCAAGAAGATGGCGTTGCGCATGGCCCCGCCCGGCACCAGCTCCACCACGATGGCCTGTTGCACCGGGGCGCCCACCGACGCGGTGGCACCCCCGCCGATGGAGAAGGCCACCAGTACCCAGAACGTCTCGGCGTCGATCTGAACCACCCAGGCCAATGCCACCGCCACCACCATCTGGCCCACCACCGTGGCCAAGAACAGGCGAGTTCGGCTGTAGCGGTCGGCCAGCGATCCCCCGAACGGGCTCATCACCAACAGCGGAATCAACCCGGCGGTGGCCGCCACCGTCACCTTCCAGGGATCGTCGGTGATGTCCTCCACCAGCCAGCCGATGGCGGCTAGATACATCATCGACCCGATGTTGGACACCACGCTGGTGGTCCAATAGAGCCGGTAGTCCCGATAGCCCAGGGCATGCACCGAGCGCGGCACCCGCCGATCAGGACCCTCGATCACCCGCTCTTTCTACCCTGGTCCCCGCAATCTGGAGCTATCAGGGGCCAGCTGCGGTCACCGTGTCGGTGTCGCGGCCGGATCGAATGACCTGGCCGGGGCGGGCATCGGTGAGCTGGCCGGATCGCTGGGTCTCCACCCCGTTTACCAGCACGTGCTCGATGCCCTCGGCGCCGCCGGTCAGCCGCCATCCCCCGCCGGGCATGTCCCATGCAGTGGTCACCGGGGCCTTGGTGAGGCGGGCCGGGTCGAACACCACCATGTCGGCGCACCAGCCCTCGGCCAACCGCCCCCGGCCCCGCAGGCCGTAGTGGCGGGCCGGGCGGTCGGTTACCAAGTTCACCGCCTGCTCCAGGCTCAACAGCCCCCGATCCCGCACCGTGTCGCCCACCAGCGCCGAGGTGCAGCCCCAGGTCATCATCATGTCCAGATGGGCCCCGGCGTCGGATCCGCCGGCCAGTACCCGGGGGTCTCCCAGCAATTCGGCCCGCTTCTTCCACGACTCGTCGTCGTCGCCCACCACCGGCGGCCCGAATCCGGTCATCAGGTCGTCTTCCAAGGCGATGTCACACATCACGTCAAACGGATGCTGGCCCCGCTCTGCCGCCAGATCGCCGACGTTGCGGCCCACCAGCGCCTGCAAATGGGGCGCTGGCGAAGACACGTCCACCACCGTGGTGTCGGCCCACCGCACCCAGGTGCGATGGGAAGCCTGGGCCGCACCGCTGAGCAGCCGCTGGCGCACGTCGGGGCGGGCCAGAGCCGCAGCCTTGGCTGCCGGATCCAAGTGCATGATCTCGGCCCAGTCGGGCAAGGTGTCGAACAGCACCCCGGTAGCGAAGTTGAGCCGCATTTGCATGATGTCGGGGAGCATGAGCCCCACCACGGTGGCCCCCTGCTGCCGGGCGTGGTCGGCCGAACCCAGGCGATTCTCCAGATAGGCGTCCTCGCCGGGCCGCACGTTGAACAGGTTCCAGTTCAAGGGCCGATCGGCGGCCAGCACCATGGCCGTCATCATCTCGTAGATCTCCGGGGCCCATATGGGGTCGATGCTGGGAATGAGCTCCAGGGTCGTGCCGGGGTGATCCCGGCAAACGCCAGCCAGCGCCACCATCTCGGCATCGGTGGCGCTCCGTGACGGTACGGGGTCGCCGTGGTGGTCGTTGTGGGCGGTGGCCTTGGTGGAGGAGAATCCCAGGCCGCCTTCGGCCAGGCTCTGGGCCAGCAGCGTCTTCATGGTCTCAAGCTGTTGCTCAGACGCTGCCTCACCCACCGAGGCCGACCCCATGGCCAGCCGGCGAATCGTGCTGTGGCCCACCAAGAAGCCGGCGTTGATGCCCAGTCCATTTCCCTCCAGGCGATCCAGCCACGATCCGAACGTAGACCACCCGAAGTCCAGCCCGGCCTCCAACGACACGGTGGGCATCCCTTCCACCCGGGCCAGCATCCGCATCACGTAATCGGCCTCGTCGGGCACCATCGGGGCGATGGTGAATCCGCAGTTCCCGCCGATAGCGGTGGTGATTCCGTGCAAAGACGTGGGGGTGAGGTGGGGATCCCACAGCACCTGGGCGTCGTAATGGGTGTGGACGTCGATGAACCCCGGGGCTACCGCCAGCCCGTCGGCGTCGATTTCCTGGCTGGCGGGCTCGTGCGACCTGCCGATGGACACGATTCGCCCGTCGCGCACGCCCACATCGGCCACCCGACCCGGCGCTCCGGTGCCGTCGACCACCAACCCGCCTCGGATTACACAGTCCAACATCGCCTTACCCCTGCGCTATCGTCGTTTTCGGCCGTTTGAGCCCAACCCCCCACCGTACCCGAGACAGTCGACTGGTGGTTCTGGTCCTGCCTGTGTACGACACTCCCAACCGCAATCCATCGTCAATTTCATGTATTTTCCGTTTATTGGGTTGCAGTCTGACATAGCAGAAGCTAGGGTTGGCATATGAGCATTGAGGTGATCGCTCAGTTGGCGACAATGGCATTGGCCGTGCTTGCCATTATCTGGCATCAGCAGCGGTCCACCGACAAGCTTCGCGGCGACTTCAGCCAAGCCACCGACAAGCTCCAAACAGAACTAGCTGCGAATGGCCAGCGATTGGCCCGCATCGAAGGGTTCCTCGGCATCGGCATACCGACGACAACCGCCGAAAAAGCCGCCGGTGCAGCGATAACACGGCCATCCACCCCCCGCTGAACCGTCCTTTCGGCCTGCTGGCCAAACTAGTGGAGTGCTCCAGGATCGTTTAGGATCGGCATCTCTAATGACGAGATGTCGGATCGGCATTGTGGGTGCTGGCTGGACCGGCGCAGTGGCTGGTCGGCTGCTCACTGAATCCGGTTTCGCAGTTGAGGTGTTGGAGAAAACCGGGGTGGTGGGCGGGCATTCCCGGGCCGAGGCCATGAACGGGGTGGTGTACGAGCCCAACGGGGCCCACATCTTCCACACCTCCAACGCCGCGGTGAACCAGTTTGTGAATGCCCACGGACTCACCCGGCCCTACGACCACAAGGTGCTCACCGAGGTGTTCCTGTCGCCCGACGATGATGACGACGAGGGCCACCTGCTGTCGTGGCCTCCCCAGGTGGATGAGCTGATGGAGCTCCCGGTGTGGCCGACGGTGGAGCGGGAGCTGGCCTCCTTGCCGCCTAAGCCCGCCGGCGAAAATTTCGAGGACTACGTGGTGTCGATGATGGGCCGCACCCTCTATGACCTCTTCATTAGGGATTACACCGCCAAGCAGTGGGGCCGCCCGGCCACCGAGCTCTCGGCCCGCTTCGCCCCCAAGCGAGTGGAGCTGCGCCGTGACGGGCATCGGGGGCTGTTCCGGGACCGGTGGCAGTACTTCCCGCCCAACGGCATCAACGAGGTGATCGAGTCGGTGCTGTCCACCGTGGCCGTCACGCTGGACACCGAGATCACCGTGGACGACGCCGACCGCCTCGGCCAGGACTATGACGCGGTGATCATCACCGCCGCGCTGGACGACTTCGCCCGCTGCCCCGGCGAGCTGGAGTGGCGGGGCATCGAGATGCGCTCCAGCCATTCCCCCACCGACGACCCCGGCGGCGTTTTGACCCCGGCTTATGTCACCAACCGCCCGTCGACCCGAGTGCCCTACACCCGCACGGTGGAGACCAAGCACGCCACCGAGCAGCAGATCGCAGGCACGGTGGTCAGCGAGGAGATGCCGGGCGCGCCCCGCCGCCACTATCCGGTGCTGACCGCCGACGGGGCCAACGAGCGTCGCAATTCCGAACTGGCCAATGAGATTGCCGAGCAATTCGACATCCCGGTGTATTTCGCCGGGCGGCTGGCCACCTATCGCTACATCAACCAGGACGAGGCGATCGCCGACGCCATGGCGGTGGCCGACCGAGTGGCCGCCGAGCTCTCGGGGTAGACGGTCATGGCCGGGGTGATGTCTCAAGGTTGGAGTTTCTGGATTGACCGGGGCGGCACGTTCACCGACGTGGTGGCCCGTCGACCCGATGGGAGCATCGTTACCGTCAAGCTGCTGTCGGAGAGCCCCCGATACCGCGACGCCGCCATCGAGGCCATCCGGACCCTGCTGGGGCTGGGCGCTGATGAGCCGATCCCGTCGGACCAAGTGTCCGAGGTGAAGATGGGCACCACCGTGGCCACCAACGCCCTGCTGGAGCGCCAGGGCGAGCCCACCGTGCTGGTTACCACCACGGGGTTCGCGGATGCCCTCCGCATCGGCTACCAGACCCGGCCCGACCTGTTCGCCCTCGACATCGAACTGCCCGACATGGTGTACAGCCAGGTGATCACCGTTGATGAGCGAGTGCGGGCCGACGGCACCGTGGAGCGATTATTAGATGAGGACGACGCCCGACGGCAGCTGTCCGCGGCCCGCCGAGCTGGATTGCGGTCGGCGGCCATCGTGCTGGTACACGGCTATCGCTACCCCGATCACGAAGCCCGCCTGTCCGAGATCGCCGCCGAAGTGGGGTTCGAGCATGTCTCGGCCAGCCACCAGGTGAACCCGCTCATACGCCTGGTGCCCCGGGGAGACACCACTGTGGCCGATGCCTATCTCACCCCGGTGCTGCGCCATCACATCCAGACTGTCGAGGACCAGATCGATACGTCTCTCTTCTTCATGCAGTCCAACGGCGGCCTCGCCCACCCCGACCACTTCCGGGGCAAGGACGCGCTGCTGTCCGGCCCGGCCGGCGGGGTGGTGGGCATGGCCCGCACTGGTGAGGCGGCCGGCCACCACCGCTTGATCGGGTTCGACATGGGCGGCACATCCACCGATGTGTCCCACTACGACGGACGCTTTGAGCGCACCACCGATGCAGTCGTCGCCGGGGTGCGGGTGCGAGCGCCGATGATCTTGATCCACACTGTGGCCGCCGGGGGCGGCTCGATCCTGTCGTTCGACGGCAGCCGCTTCCGGGTGGGCCCCGACTCCGCCGGCGCCGAACCCGGCCCGGCCTGCTACGGAAACGGCGGGCCGCTCACCGTGACCGATGCCAATGTCGTGCTGGGCCGACTGCATTCCGACCACTTTCCGGCGGTGTTCGGCCCCGGCGGCGACCAGCCTCTCGATGCCGCCGCGGCCCGGATCGTCTTCGCCGATCTGGCTGCGGCCATCACCGAGGCCACCGGACAACCGTGGACCCCAGAAAGGGCCGCTGAGGGGTTCTTGGACGTGGCGGTCCAGAACATGGCCAACGCCATCAAGACCATCTCGGTGCAGCAGGGCCATGACGTGAGCGCCTACACCCTGGCCTGCTTCGGCGGGGCCGGGGGCCAGCACGCCTGCCGGGTGGCCGACGAGCTGGGCATGTCCACGGTGTTGATCCATCCCCACGCCGGGGTGCTATCGGCGCTGGGCATCGGCCTGGCCGACGTGCGCTCGGTAACCGAGCGGGCTGTGGGCCAAACCCTCACCGAGGAACTGCTGGGCGCCATCGCCACCGATATCGGGGAGTTGGCCGCGGCGGCCTACACCGAAGTAGCCGCTGAACTGGCCCACTCCCACATCCACATCGAAGCCAGCTTCTTCTTGCGCTATGAGGGATCCGACACCGCACTCGAGGTGGCTGCCGACGACTACCTGCCGGTTACAGCGGCCTTTGAAGACCTCCACCGGACCCGCTTCGGGTTCGCCCCTCCCGAGACACCCATCGTGCTGGAGTCGATCCAGGTTGAGGCCATCGGCCGCAGTGGCCTGTCAGAGACGCTGGCCGAACAACCCATCGGCGACGCATTGCCCGAACCCGACCCTCTGGCCCACCACCAGGCCAGCTTCGAGGGGCAAGCTCACCACATCTCCTTTTACGACCGGGCCAATCTGGGCCCGGGGGCAGCCGTGTACGGCCCCGCGGTCATCGTGGACCCCCACTCCACCACAGTGGTTGAACCGGGCTGGGCCGCAGCAGCAACCCCAAGCGGTGAACTGGTGTTGAACCGGGTGGTGGCCCGCCCGGATGCGGCGGTGGGCACCGAGGCCGATCCGGTGATGCTGGAGATCTTCAACAACCTCTTTATGAACGTGGCCGAGCAAATGGGAGTGGCTCTGGAGAACACCGCCGCTTCGGTGAACATCAAGGAGCGGCTGGACTTTTCTTGTGCGGTGTTCGACCCCGACGGTGAGCTGATCGCCAATGCCCCCCATATGCCGGTGCACCTGGGCTCGATGGACATGGCGGTCAAAGCAATCATTGCCCGCCATCGCGACATGGCGCCGGGCGACGCTTTCATCACCAATGCCCCCTACAACGGCGGCACGCATTTGCCCGATGTGACCGTGGTCAGGCCGGTATTCAATGCCGACGGCGGTGAGATCTTGTTTTTCACCGCGTCCCGTGGTCACCACGCCGACATCGGCAGCACCGTCCCCGGATCGGCTCCTGCGGACGCGTCGCACATCTCCGAGGAGGGGGTGCTGTTCGATGGCGAGGTTCTGGCCCGGGGCGGGCGGTTCCAGGAGGCAGAGACCCGGGCGTTGCTCACCGGCGCCGAGTGGCCGGCCCGCAACCCCGACGTCAACATCGCTGATATCAAGGCCCAGCTGGCCGCCTGTCAGATGGGGGCTGTCTCCCTGGAGGAAGTGATCGACTACTACAGCTTGGAGACAGTGCATGCGTACATGGACCATGTCCGGGCCAACGCGGCCGAGTCGGTCCGACGCCTGATCGATCGTCTGGAAGACGCCTCGTTCACCGTTGCTTTCGACGACGGCTCTCAAGTGTCGGTGGCCTTGCGCATAGATCGCGGGCGACGGACCCTCACCGTCGACTTCACCGGGACCAGCGACCAGCATCCCGGGAATTTCAACGCCCCCCAACCGGTGTGTCGAGCCGCGGTCTTGTACGTGCTGCGCTGCCTGGTGGATGACAACATTCCGCTCAACAGCGGTTGTTTGGATCCGGTGGAGTTGATCATGCCGTCGCCCAGCATGATCAGCCCCGTCGAACCGGCCGCGGTGTTTGCCGGAAATGTGGAGACCTCCCAGCACATCGTGGACACCCTGTTCGGTGCGGTGGGCACGGTGGCCGCCTCCCAGGGGACGATGAACAACGTGGTGTGGGGCAACGAGCGCCACCAGTACTACGAGACGGTGTGCGGCGGCGCGGGGGCCACTGCCCAGCGGCACGGCTGCGACGCGGTGCATACCGGGATGACCAACGCCCGGCTCACCGACCCCGAGGTGCTGGAGCAGCGCCACCCAGTGGTGGTGGAGGACTTCGCCATCCGACGGGGGAGCGGCGGCGCGGGCCTCCACCAGGGCGGTGACGGGGTGGTGCGCCGTATCCGGTTTGAGGAGCCCATGAGCCTCAACGTGCTGTCGTCCCGCCGAAAAGTGGCCCCCTACGGCATAGAGGGAGGCTCACCCGGCACCGTGGGCGTCAACCGCGTCCTGCGAACCGACGGCACCGTCGAGACCCATCCCGGCGTCTTCCGCACCGAGGTGCAGCCCGGCGACCGATTCGAGGTCTCCACCCCCGGCGGCGGCGGCTACGGCCCGCCCGATTAGGTGCGCTGAGCCGCTAGGCGGACGCCTTCGACGATGCTGGTGTAGCCGGTGCAGCGGCACAGGGTGCCGGATAGGAATTCCCGAATCTCATGGTCGGATGGCTCATCGGCGTTGGCGGGGCGGTCGGCCAGCCAGCCCACGGTAGACATGACGATCCCCGGTGTGCAGAAGCCGCACTGGAAGCTCATGGCGTCGGCAAACGCCTGCTGCACTGGTCCCAGCACGGGATTGCCTGGGTCGGTCGTGTCCACCAGGCCCTCGATGGTGGACACGTCGGTGCCGTCGGCCTGTACGGCCAGGATGAGGCACGACCGCACCGCGGCACCGTCCACCAACACCGTGCAGGTCCCGCACACCCCGTGCTCACACCCCAGGTGGGTGCCGGTGAGCCCGCACTGGCGGCGCAAGAAGTCGGCCAAAGTCGTGCGGGTCTCGGCCTCGGCGGAGTACTCGATGCCGTTGGCCCGCAACTGGACCCTGCGCTTCGCACTCATGCGACAGCTACCAGGTGATGCTCTGGCCGGCGTTGGCCCGCAGTATCTGGCCCGTCACATAGCGGGAGGCATCAGAGGCCAAGAACCAGATCAGGTTGGCCTGATCAGACGCCTCGCACACCTCGCCCAGCGGCGAGCGGTCCCGCATCAGCTTGAGGTAGCTGTCCATCTCGGCGGGATCCACCTGGCCCTGGGCGTCTCGAAGATGCCCTCCCACGAAGTTGGTCAAGGTGAAGCCGGGAGCGATGGTGTTGACCCGCACTCCGTCGGGCCCGGCCTCCACCGCCAGCGACTGGGTGAGCATGGCCACCGCAGCCTTGGTGGCCGCATACACCGACAGTCCGCCCACCGGCGTATTGATGGCGGTGGCTGACACGTTCACGATGGAGCCCGATCCCTGAGGGGCCATGACCCGCATGGCTGCCTGGCAGCCGAAGAACACCCCTTTGAAGTTGATGGCCAGCACCCGGTCGAGCTCGGCCTCGGCCACGTCCACCACGTCGCCGTAGCTGCCCACCCCGGCCACGTTGGCCATCACGTCCAGTCGCCCGAACTCGTCCACTGCGGCCCCAACCAGGGCATTCAATTGGTCCGCCTGGGTGGTGTCCACCGCTAGGCCCATAGCCCGCCCGCCATCGGAAATGATTCGGTCGCTGACGCGTTCCGCACCGCCGCCGTCGATGTCGCCCAACACCACCGCGGCCCCGGCCGCCGCCAGCGTCTCCGCCGCAGCTTCGCCGATGCCGCTGGCCCCACCGGTGATGCACGCCACCCTTCCGCTGAGGTCGAAAACTCCGAGCCCCTCCATCAATCCAGTTTGTCTCACCGTTATCTGGCTTGCCCCACCGCCGAGCGGGTGCGAGTTGGCCTTCACAGTCGGCTCCATCAATCGGCTTGCCATCCCGCCGCGCAAATGTGAGTCTTGGGCCATGGCGGAGGAGTTGGAATGGCTGGTGGACCAACCCTCCCAATCCAACCCGGTCATGGTGGTGGCGTTGGAGGGACTGTTCGACGCGGCTGACGCGGCCACCACCGCGGTGCGGCTGATGAAGGAAAGCGCCAACGGCGTCGAGACCCTGGCTCGCATCGACCCCGAGAGGTTCTTCAATTTCCAGGATCGCCGCCCCGAAGTCCGTTTGGACGACAACGACAACCGAGTCATCGACTGGCCGATTACCGAGGTCGCCGGGGTGGAGCGTTACGGCGCCAAGCATCCCCTGGTGGTGGTAGACGGCGTAGAGCCCCACCTGAGGTGGCGCACCTTCGCCGATTATCTGGTGGAGGTGGCTACCGAGTGCCGGGCCGGACTGGTGGTAACGCTGGGGGCCATGGTTGGCCTCGCCCCCCACACTCGTCCCCTTGGAGTGGTGGGAAGCTCCACCAACGCCGAGTTAGCCCGCATGTTCGGCCTGGGCCGCCCCACCTATGAGGGCCCCACCGGCCTGGTGGGCGCGCTCCACGACGCTCTGGACCGAGCCGGCATCCCGGTCATCTCCCTGCGGGTGTCCGTCCCTCACTATGTGCCCGGACCGCCCAACCCCGAGGCCACCCGGTCACTGCTCAAACGGTTCGAGCTGATCACCGGCATCATCACCGACCACGCTGAGCTCGATGAGGCCGCCGCGGCCTGGCGAGAGCGGGTTGACACTGCCGTAGCCGGCGATGACGACCTCAAGAACTACGTGGCCCAACTGGAGCGGCAGATCGACGAGGCCGACGACCTCCTCCCCACCGGCGACGACCTCGCCACCCAATTCGAAGCCTTCCTCCGCGACCCCTGGAAATAGGGGCCGAGAACGCCCTCTAGTTCGCCGTCAGGCGGGCTACGGCTTCGTCGATGATGGTGGTGGCCAGCTTTTGGAGGGACTCGTCGTCGAGGGTGGAGACGGGGTGGGGGACAGTGACTGCGGGGTAGGAGGCCATGCCCACGGTGGGGGCGAAGGACTCGACCACCGGCTCAAACGGCTCGGTGATCAGAAGCATTGAGGGGATGCCCCGGGACTCCATGTGAACGGCGTCGTGCAGACTGCACGCGGTGCAGGCCCCTCAATCGCCCAGCCCGGAGATGATGAGGTGGGAGCGGGCGGCCAGCATCTCGGCAGCGTCGGCGTCGATGGGCTTGCCGGCGGCCGATTTGGAGTGGACCACGATGTCGGCCACCGGGAGGCGATCCCGCAGGCCCTCGGCCACATAGGTGAGCAGCTCCTTGGCGTTGTTCTTGGCGTTTTCGATTACACCGATCACTACCGGCTCGGTGGGAGTGCGCCGGGGGGCCATCGCCACCTCATCTATCTGGGCTTCCTCGTACACCGGTGACAGAACGGTTACAGACGACATGCGATCTCCTCCCTTACGCTAAGGGTAGTCCATCACCCGGAGCGGCCACCTTTCGGGTGGTGGCCTCAGAGTGCACTGTCGGGGCCCAGTTCGGGATGTAGGCCGACCAACCGGCCCCCGGGCTGCCCGCGGTTACCAGAAAGATGTCGTGGGGCCCCCGCACCGTGTTGAGCTTGCCGTCGGCGTCGGGGGTCATGTCGTTTTGGGCGGTGTACTCCAACAGCACACCGCTGGCCATCAGGTGCTCGGGAGTGACCCTGCTGTGCTCGGCCAAGAACTCTCGCACCATCTGCTTGGTCCATCCGGCTTCGGCCAGGATCTGGCGGTGCTCGTGACCGATCACCAGCAGCACCTGGTGCTTTTTGGCCACTGCGTAGGTGGACGGATTGGTCATGGCCGCGGCGAGCGTCAGCAGGATCCCCTCTGGGTCGCCGTTGAGATGGTTGGCCACCTGGTGCGGGCCCTCCGATGGGAACATCGTCACCGTGGTGTCGCCCTCGCCGTAGCCCAACTCCACCCGCAGCGGCGGCCACCCCTCCGGCGGGGGCTCCTCAGCTACCAGCATGGTGAACTTGCCGGGATGGCCCAGCGACGAGCCGTCGAGGCTGTCCGACCGGGCCCCCAGCACATTCATGGCCACCAATCGCAGCGCCCGGCCCACAGTGGCGTTGGCCCGGTAGCCCGGCCCCAGCGCGTTGCGGAAGGAGTTGAAGCCCAGATCGGCCACCAGCGGCCCGCTCACCACCGCACACAGCGCAGCGCCGCCGGTGGAGGTCACCACGGTGTGGCAGCCAAACCGGGGATCGAACATGGCCGACAATCCGGCCAGCACCACCGGGAAGTACTCGGGGCGGCAGCCGGCCATCACCGCGTTGACCGCCGCCTTCTCGGCGGTTACCTCCCGGGACCGCTCCGGCACGTTGCCCACCATGTCGCCCGCCCTCACGCCGGCGTAATCGAGCATGGCCTGAACCCGCTCCGGGGTGGGCGGCACCACCGGGAGGCCATCGGTCCACCCCCGCTCGAAGAACTCCTCCTGGACCTCTGCCTCACCGAGCACCAACTCCTGAGCCATCCTGTCAACCTCCTCAAATCGGGCAATCGCCAATCCGGCCAAACCCCCCAAACCTGGCGGTCGCCATACGGCGAAACTAGTAGGGTCCGCCGCCATGACCGGAAGACTGGCAGGCAAAAGAACCATTGTGACCGGGGCGGGCTCTGGTATCGGCAAGGCCGCGGCCCAGCTGTACGCCGCCGAGGGCGCCCAGGTGATGTGCGCCGACATCAACGCCGACGCCGCCGCGGCCACCGCGGCCGAGATCGGCGATTCGGCCATAAGCCTGCGGGTGGACGTGACCCGGCCCGGCGACTGCCAGGCCATGACCGAGCAGGCCGTGTCCGCCTTCGGGGGCCTCGACGCGGTCTACGCCAACGCCGGTGTTGACGGTCCGGGCCGGGCCGGCGACCTCAGCCTCGAGGAATGGAACCGGGTCATCGGGGTGAACCTCACCGGCAAATGGCTGTCGGTCAAGTTCGCCCTACCCCACCTCATCGAAGCCGGCGGCGGGTCGCTGGTGCTCCAAGCCAGCGTCGGCGGGGTGATCGGGGTGCCGGGCATCGCCGCTTACTCCGCGGCCAAGGCCGGGGTGATCGGCCTGGCGCGGCAGATGGCGGTGGACTACGGCCCCGACAACATCCGGGTGAACGCCATTTGCCCCGGCACAGTGCCCACCCCCCTGGTGCGAGCCACCTATGAGAAGCGGGGCGGGTTCTCGGCCACGGCCAACGTCGCCGCGGATGCCACCGTCGATGAGATGATCGAAGCCGCCGTGGTTCGCCATCCCATCGGTCGCTTGGGCAGCACCACCGACGTCGCGCAGTTGGCCCTACACCTGGCCTCCGATGAGTCGTCGTGGACCACCGGCACCGCCATCGTCATCGACGGCGGCATGTCGGTTGCCTAGACAGCCAACCGCTCAGCCGACTTCGGCGAAGAACTTCTTCCAGGTTTCGAGGCTTTCGGGAAGCTCCGACGGGCCAACCGTGCCGAAATAGCGCTTGCGGTCATCGTCGCAGAGGCCGCCGTCGGCCAAATCGGCCATGTCCATGTAATAGATCATGGCCACCTTCCGCTCCACGAAGCGCCACCGCCCATCCTCCACCCGGTACTGGTCGAAGTAACGCAGCGCAGTCACCAGCGTCCGGCCGTCGAGGCCCAGTTCGGCGTGAGCGTTTACCGTGCCGGTGGCGTGGCCAGGGCGGCCAGGATCCAGCTCGATGACGTGGCTGTGGGGATAGTGGTAGGTGGCACCGAACGCGGCCATGCGCTCGGTGTAGAAGTCGATGACCGCCTGCCGACCCTGGTTGGCCACCATGCCATCGGCCAGGCCGAACTTGGCATCGGAGGTGAACATATCGGCCAAACCTTCGATGTCCCGGTCGTCCACCACCATCCCGTAGCGGGCCACCAGAGCACGGATTTCCTCTAGCGCCTCCAATCGGGCGATGCGATCGGACAGGCCATCATTTGCACCAGACATTCCATTTGCCTCTCATTCATAAAACCTTGGATACCCGATATTTGGCATCTCAGGGATTTGTCGGCTTCAGCCAGCGAAAACTACCGTCGCCCTCTGTTGACCGGCAACGCCCGGTCAAACCTAGGGGGGCCATGCTTCTAGCTTTCGGCAACTTCACGGCTGATCCGAGCGTCAACCTGCAACTGCTAATCGGCGGGTTAGCCCTTGGTGCCATCTATGCCGTTGTCGCCCTCGGCTTCGTTCTGGTCTACAAAAGCACCGACGTCTTGAACCTGGCCCACGGGGAATTCCTGATGCTCGGGGCCTACTTCGCGCTGACGTTCTTGATTTCCGAAAACCTCAACTTCTTCTTGGGCGTATTCGTGTTGCTGCTGGTGATGCTGGTGTTTGGCCTATTGGTCCACTACGGCATCATGCGGCGAATGGTGGGGCAGGGGTTCTTTGCCATTGTGCTGATCACTCTGGGCATTGCCACGATCATCCGCGCCCTTTTGCTGATTTTCTATGGCCCCACCGAGCGAGCCCGCCTCGACTTGCTACCCCAAGGCAGCTTCGAAGTCGGCGGTGCCACGGTGAGGCACGTAGACCTCATCATCTTCGCCGTGGTGGCGGCGTGCGTGCTGCTGTTCTTCTTGTTCTTCAAGTACACCCGGCTGGGGCTGCACATGCGGGCGGTGGCCGATGACATCGAGGCCGCCGCGGCAATGGGCATCGACCCCGACAAGGTTTACGCCATGACCTGGGCCGCGGCCATGGTCATGGCCGGCGTCGGGGGGCTGCTGTTCGGCCACGTAACCGGCGCCATCGACCGCAGCATCGAGGCTATCGGGCTGCGGGCCTTCCCCGCGGCGGTGGTCGGCGGGCTCACTTCGCTGGGCGGCTCCATTGTCGGCGGCCTGGTAGTAGGCGTAATCGAGCAGTTTGCCAATGGCCACCTGGGAACCAAGTGGCGAGAGCCGGTGGCCTTCTCGGTGATGTTCGTTGTGCTGCTGGTGCGCCCGACCGGCCTGTGGGGCCGCAAGGACCTGGAGCGGGTATGAGCCGGTTAGCAGAACACTCACACTGGCGTGACAACCGATGACCGCCACGGAAAACCCCGCTACTCAGCAAGCATCGAACACCTACCGCCCTTCGACCCTTCAGCGGTTCCTGCCCTTCGTCATCGCCGCAGTCGTCCCGTTCATCCTGGGGGCGACCACCAATGACTTGAACTTCTGGTGGAAGGCGGCGATCACGGTAGCCATCTTGGCGCTGGTCGCCCGGCTGGCCTGGCGATGGACGCCGCGGGGCGAGCTCACGCACCGGGAGGACATGCGGCTTTGGCGCACTCCCAGCGACCGATCTTGGGCCGCGTTGACCATGTTCGGGCTGTTGGTGCTGCCGTTCATCCTGGCCTCAGACTTCACGCCCCCGATGGACTTCCCCTGGGCCACCTGGTTTGCAGTGGTCAACCTGGTGCTCATCTTCGCCATGGGGGCGGCGGCCTTCAACCTGCTGGTGGGCTATTCCGGCCAGATCAGCCTGGCCCACGTGGCGTTCTTGGCCTTGGGAAGCATCGTCGGCGGCATCGTCGGCGTGCAGTGGAGCGGCGGAAACATGTGGCTGGCCCTGCCGGCCGCGGCCCTCGCTGGGGCGGTGGTAGGCGCGATCTCCGGCCTGCCCGCCCTGCGGCTCAAGCACCTCTATCTGTTGCTGGCCACCTTCGGCTTCCACTTTGTAATGATGCTGGTCTGGCGCGAGTACCTCCAGGAGTACTTCGGTTTCGTCGGAATCCGCTTCAAGGGTGTGAACTCCCCGCGGATCGCCTCCTGGCTGCACTGGCTGCCCGGCATCGATCCCGACGAGAACGGCGAGTTCATCATCACCGGCCAATTCCGGTGGTACTGGGTGCTCATGCCCATCACGGTGTTGTCGATCCTGTTCATGGTGAACGTGATCCGGACCCGTGAGGGACGAGCCTTTGCCGCCGTGCGAGACCGGGATGTCTCCGCATCTCTGCTGGGGATAAACGTGGCCCGGTCCAAGCTCATGGCTTTCGCGTTGTCTTCCGCGGTGGTGGCCATGTCGGGTGTTTTGGCCTCGTTCTATATCGGCTCTCGGGGTGAGGACAGCTTCAACGTTCAAACGGTGTTGAACTACGCCATCATCATCGTGGTCGGCGGGTTCTCCAGCATCCAGGGAGCCATCTTCGGCTCAGCCTTCTTCTGGTTCCTGCCCGAGTGGTTCAAGTGGGCCCGCGAAGAGCTGTGGTTCGTGCGAGATATCGACTTCCTCAGCGACTACCCCAGTGAGATCGACTTGGCCATAAAGGGCTTCTTGGTGGTGATCATCCTGATGTTCAAGCCCGATGGTCTGGCCGGCCTATGGAGGGACTTCAAGAACTGGCTGGGCCGGTCGCTGGCGAGGAGAAAACCATGAGCGGCGGCGGACTCAACCTGAGGATTCAAGGCCTCACCGTGGTCTACGGGGGCGTCACCGCGCTGGACAACGTGAACATCTCCGTGCCCTCAGGTGGCTTTGTCTCGGTTTTGGGCGCCAACGGCGCGGGCAAGACCACTCTCGTCCGGTCGATCACCAGCCTGCTTCACCTTCACAAAGGCCGAGTGCGTCGGGGCAGCATCGAGCTGGGCGGCAAGTCGATTCTGGGCAAAAAAAGCCCCGACATCGTTGCCGCCGGCGTGGCCCAGGTACCCGAGGGCCGCAAGCTCTTTCCCAACCTGACGGTGAAGGAGAACTTGTTGTGCGGTGCAGCCAGCCGAAGCGACGTCTCCGGCATCGACGAGTCGCTGGAACAGAACTTGGAGCTGTTCTCCCAGCTTCGCCCGCTTCTCAACCAGACCGCCGGTTTGCTGTCGGGAGGCGAACAGCAGATGGTGGCGGTGGGCCGAGCTCTTATGTCACAGCCATCCCTTCTCATCTGCGATGAGCTGTCGTTGGGATTGGCCCCCAAGATCGTTCACCGATTGTTCGAATTGCTCACAGAGATCAACGAGACCCGGGGCACTTCGATACTGGTCATCGAGCAGAACGCCAGCCTGGCGTTGCAGCACGCCAACGACGCCTACGTACTTGAGCTGGGCAGGGTGCTGATGGAGGGCACAGCCGCCGAGCTTCGAGGCAATCCGATGGTGCAGGAGCTCTATTTGGGGGGCGGTGGAGAGGCCCACACGTCTTATGCAGCCATTGAGCGGCCCAGTCGCAGCAGGCCCCTGGAACACGGCCAAAGGCCACCGGTGGCGGAATCATGAGCGATCCGATCCTCAGCTTCGACGACTTGACCGTGCAGTTCGGCGGGGTTCGGGCGTGCGACTCGATCAGCGGCAGTGTGGAGCGGGGGTCCCTGTTCGCACTCATCGGTCCCAACGGCGCCGGCAAGACCACCCTGGTCAACGCGGTGTCCGGCGTCTACAAACCGCTGCCCGGCGCCCAGGTGCAGTTCCACCCCGGAGGCAAACCCAGCAAGGATCTGCTTTCCTACCGTCCCTATCAAATAGCCCGCCTCGGCGTGGCCCGGACGTTCCAGAACTTGGGGCTGTTCATGGGAGAGAACGTGCTCACCAACCTGCTGCTGGGCCGTTACATCCACGAGCACACCCGCCTCATCGAGGGCGGCTTGTTCACCCGGCGGGCAGTCAAGCGTGAACTGGCTGCCCGAGCGGCCATCGAACGGGTGGTCGACTTGCTGGACCTGGGCGCATTCCGCCGAGAGCCGGTGGGCGACCTGCCCTACGGCGTGCAAAAGCGGGTGGAGTTCGGCCGGGTGCTGGCCATGGAGCCAGAGCTGCTGATGCTGGATGAGCCCATGGCCGGCATGAGCGTGGACGAGAAGCAGGACATGATCCGCTACATCTATTCCGCCCAGGATGAGCTGGACATGACGGTGTTCCTCATCGAGCACGACATGGGTGTAGTGATGTCGATCGCCGATCACGTGATGGTGCTCGACTTCGGCCAGAAGATCGCCGAGGGAACCCCCGCAGAGATGCAAAGAGACGAGCGAGTGATCGCCGCCTATCTGGGCACCGAAGTCGAGGTGTGAGCCGCACCTCGGTTTCTTGACTCCGAGAATTTTTTGTCTAGCCCCCAACATTCGGAATTGCACGTATAGGCGGCGCAGTAGGTAGGGTGTCGGCTGGTTCGCGTCTTTCCCAGAGCGCGAACTGTCAAACAGCAAATGATGGAGGGGGACCCCACATGTTGAATCGCTGGCTCAAACTGGCAGTCGTGGTCTTTGTGTTCGCGCTAATCGCAGCGGCGTGCGGCAATGATGACGACGATGCTCCGGCAGCTCTGGAACCGACTGCTGCTCCGACAGAGGCACCGGCACCGGAACCAGAGGCCACCGAGGCCCCAGCTCCTGCTGAGGAAGAGGCGCCTGCGGAGATGACGGTGCCCGACAACCCGGACAACGGGGTTACCTCCGACTCCATCAAGGTCGGATGGATGGGCGACCTGACTGGTCCGACGGCCTCGTCGCAGCAGTTCAACAGCCACGGCAGCGAGGCGTACTTCGAGTGCGCCAACCGGGACGGCGGCGCATTGGGGCGAATGTTCGAGTATCTCCCCGAGGACGACCAGTTCAACGCTGATAACGCAGCGATCAACTTCACCAAGCTCACCGAGGACGACAAAGTTCTTGCCCTGGTCGGCTTGGGCGGGTCGCATATCAGCACCCAGCTTCAGCCTGACATCGAGACCCTGAACCTGCCGGTGATCGGCCCACCCCAGACCATCGACATCCAGCTCGAAGGCGACCAGTACTTCAACAACCTGGCCCACTACGGCGACCAGGCCGACCTGGCCGCCGGACACATCGGTGCCACCGTCGGCGGCATTGAGAACGCCGTGGTCATGGGCATCAGCCTTGAGGTCCCCTCCGGCACCGAGTTCGCCGCTTATGTCGAACAATCGGTCGAGAAGGGTGGCGGCACCTACGTCAACACCCTGTATGTGGCGCCGGGTGCCACCGAGGTAACTGCCCAAATGGTGGAACTGCAATCTGGCATCGACGAGCAGGGCGTGAACTACGTGACCCTCCACGGCTCGCCGGGCGCTGGCCTGGTGGTCATGCAGGGCATGGCCGACGTGGGCATCACCGATGTTCCCATCATCGGCATCCACGGCATCGCGGCCAACTCGATCTGGACCGAAGGTCCGCCCGAGGTGAGCGACGAGACCTTCGGGATCCACTCGTTCTTGACCGCCAACAACAACATCGAAGCTTCGGCTCTGATGGAAGAGTGCGCATCGCTGGCCGGCTACGGCGGCGAGCACCTCAACTTGAACTTCGCTCACGGCTTCCTCAACGGCTACGTGTTCCACCAGGCAGTGGAGCGGGCCGCCGAAACCGGTGAGCTGAGCCGCGAGAGCCTGACCGAGGCCCTCAAGGGCAGCTTCGACACCATGGGCATCACCTGCCCGATCGACTGGTCGGCCTTCCCGCACCACAGCCAGTGCGGTGCCGCCTTCTCGCTCGACGCTGCCAGCGGCGGCATGGTTGCGGCCAACCCGTTCGCGTTCTACGCCGACAACTTCGACGGCGAGTACGGGATCGAGATCGGCTAGCCGAATCGCCTAATCGAAAGGGCCCCCACGTTGTCGGACTCCAGTTCGGTCGCTGAAGAATTCACGGCCTATCTGGCCGACAACGTGGGGGCCGACCCCTTTCCGATCTTTCACCGGATGCGGGAAGAGGCCCCCGCTTTGTGGGTCGAGCCGCTCCAAGCGTGGGTGCTAACCCGGTGGGATGACATCACCTCGATGCTGGAGGACGGTGACAAGTTCGGCCCGCTGATGAACCAGCCGGGCACGTCCAGCATCTTCGGCCGGGCCATCTTGCAGATGTCGGGCGACGAGCACCGCCGCAAGGACGCCATCATCGCCAAACGTCTGCGGGGCCCCCGCTATCTGGGTTCGACCATCGAGGAGATCGTCTCCGGGCTGGTCCACGAGTACGGCGAGCAGTTGCCGGTGGCCCCTGAGACCGCCGACTTGCGCACCGGGCTGACCGAACCGGTGCCGCTGGGGGCCATTGCCGAGCTGATGGACATGGGCGAGGCCAGCAACTTCCGGAACTGGTACAACGACATCGTCGCCGCCGGGACCTCAAACGTGACCCGCGACCCGGTGGTCCACGCTCAGGGAGAGGCCGCCCGCGACGAACTCTACGACTTTGTCACCCCGAGCATCGAAGAGCGCCGCACCTGCCCTGGAGACGAGCTGCTGTCGGACTTGTGCTCGATGGAGTACGAGGGCGAGCGGCTTTCCGACGACGAGGTCCGCAGCTTCACCGCGTTCTTGCTGTCGGCCGGGATCGAGACCACCGACCGGGCGCTCGCCAATCTGGTCAAGCACCTCATCTTGCAGCCCGAGCAGTGGCAGCGCCTCAAGGACGACCCCGAGCTGGTCAGCTCGGCGGTCACCGAGATCCTCAGGTATCGACCCCCGGTCCACGTCACCATCCGTATGGCCAAACACGACCTGGCGGTGGAGGGCACCACCATCCCCGAGGGCAGCAAGGTGATGTCCTTCGTGTCCAGCGCCAACCACGACACTGCCCGGTTCGACGACCCCGATGTGTTCGACGTGGGCCGCTTCCAGGGCGAGGAGCGCCCCAACTACACCCCGATCGGCCCGGTTCGGGCCTTCGGCGGCGGCCCCCACACCTGCACAGGCTCGCTATTGGCCAAATTGGAGATGGAACGCACCCTGGAGTACCTGCTCGACCGGTTCGACCACTTCGAGTTCGCCGGCGACGTGCCCCCCGACACCGGCATCGTGCTCCGCTCCCCCACCAGCCTCGACGTAGTCCTCCACCCCGTCGCCTGACCGGCAAGCCTGGGCGGACTAGGAGGCGAATACCTCCGGCTCCGATACAAAGCGCTGCTGGCAGCCAGCGGCGCAGAAGTAGTAGTCGATGCCGTCGTGGACGGTGTGGTAACGGGCATCGGCCACCAGCACGGTCATGCCGCATACGGGATCGATGGCATCTTCAAGACGGTCTCCGCGGCCAGAAGCGGTCTCCGCGGCGAGCTGTCCCTCAGCCCGGCGGGCCACTAGGTCGGCCATGACCGCGGCGGCGATCTCCCGGTTGGGGATGCGGCCCAAGTCCATACCGGCTGGGGCATGGATGCGGGCCAAGTCGTCGTCACCAAATCCCTGGCTGCGTAGGTAGTCGCGCATCGCCTCGGCCCGCTTGTCTGAGGCCACCAGGCCGATATAGCCGGCGTCGGTGCCCAGGGCAGCCGCCAGCGCCACATCGTCGTAGTGCCCCTGGGTGGCCACCACCACCGCAGTGGCCTGGTCGATGGTCAGATCGCCAAGATCAAGGGTGGTTCGCACCAGCTCGGGGTGCTCGTGGTCGTCGGGCTGGCCGCCGTCGTCAACAATCGCCGCGTCCCAGCCGATGGCCGCGGCCACCGCGGCGATGGCGTCCACCGCCGGTGTGCGGCCGATCACCACCACTTGAGGGGCGGGCAGGCTCGGCTCCAGGTAGATCTCCATTGCTCCCTCCGAATCGCACGCCATGGCAATCGATCGCAGCCCGTCGCTTTGATCACCGACTCGGCCCTGACCAGGATCCCGGTGGTGGTCCCGGCTCTCCGAAGGCCCCAAGCACAGTAGCCGGGGCTCCCCGTGGCCCAAGCAGGCCAAGGCCTCCACGATGACCGTTGGCTCGGCGCACGCCCCGCCCAGCCAACCCTTCACCGCGCCGTCAGGCAAAATCACCGCCTGCGACCCCTGCTGGCCCGACGACGGAGCCCGACGCCAGATCACCGAGGCCAGCACGAACGGCAGTCGCTGGGCCCGCAACTCCACCGCCCGGGCCATGACGTCGACGTTCATGGCAAGGGCACCAAATCAGCTCGCTTCGTCGATGGCCGCCCACACCCGGTCGGGAAGCACCGGCATATCGATGTTGCGGACGCCAAGATGGGCCAACGCGTCGATCACCGCGTTCACGAAGGCCGCCGGCGACCCCACGGTGGCCGACTCGCCCACGCCCTTGGCCCCGATTGGGTGATGGGGCGAGGGCACCTCGGTGGCCAGCAGCTCGAACCGGGGAGTCTCCCAGGCGGTGGGCACCAGATAGTCCATGAAGTTGGCCCCGATGCAGTTGCCATCGTCGTCGAAGGTGATCCACTGCATGGCCGACATGGCGAATCCCTCGGTGAGGCCACCGCAAATCTGGCCTTCCACGATCATCGGGTTGATCCGCACCCCGCAGTCGTCCAGCGCCACCATGCGCTGCACCTGCCACACCCCGGTGTCGGGATCCACCTCCACCACCACGATGTAGCTGCCGTAGGGGTAGGTGAGGTTGGGCGGGTCGTAGTAGGTGACGTCTTCCAGGCCGTACTCCATACCCTCGGGAAGGTTGGTGTAGGCGGCCAGGGCAATGTCTTGGATGGTGACCGACCGGTCGGGGCTGCCCGCCACCGAGAGCACTCCCGAGGCCAGTTCGATGTCCTCTTCGGCCGCTTCCAGCAGGTGGGCGGCGATCTTCTTCGCCTTGTCGGCCAGCTTGCGGGCCACCACCGCGGTGGCTGCGCCGCCCACCGGGGTGGAGCGGGACGCGTAGGTGCCCAGCCCGTAGGGAGTGTGGTCAGTGTCGCCGTGCTCCACCTTGATGTCGTTGGCCGGAATGCCCAGCACCTCGGCCACGATCTGGGCGAAGGTGGTCTCGTGGCCTTGGCCCTGGGTCTTCACCCCCAGCTTCAATATGGCCTTGCCAGTGGGGTGGACCCGCAACTCGGCCGAGTCGATCATCTTCAGACCAGCGATGTCGTAGGTGTGCGACGGCCCCGCCCCCACCGCCTCGGTGAAGTGGGCGATGCCGATGCCGATCAGCCGCCCCTCGGCCCGGGCCTCGGCCTGCTCCCGGCGCAGATCCTCATAGCCCACCTCGTCCAGAGCGGTGCGCAGGGCCGTGGGATAGTCGCCCGAGTCGTAGACGAACCCAGTGGCAGTCTCATAGGGAAACTGCTCGGGCTGGATGAAGTTGCGCAGCCGCATCTCGGCCGGGTCGATGCCCACCTCGTAGGCCGCGTTCTGCACCAGCCGCTCGATGAGATAGGAGGCCTCGGTGATGCGGAACGAGCACCGATAGGCCACCCCTCCGGGTGCCTTGTTGGTGAATGCGCCTCGGCAGTCGATGTGGGCGGCGGGGAAGTCGTAGCTGCCGGTGACCACGTGGAACAGCCCGGCCCGGAACTGGGTGGGTTGGGCATCGGAGTAGAACGCCCCCTGGTCCGACAGCATGTTCACCCGCAGGCCCAGGATGCGGCCCTCGTCGGTGACGGCCAGCTCGCCCTTCATGTAGTAGTCGCGGGCGAATCCAGTGGAGATGAGGTTCTCGGTGCGGCTCTCCACCCACTTCACCGGCTGGCCGATGAGCAGCGAGGCCGCGGTGGCCACCACATAGCCCGGGTAGATGGGCACCTTGTTGCCGAAACCGCCGCCGATGTCGGGGCTGACGATGCGGATATTCTGCTCGGGCAGCCCGGCCACCATGGCGAAAAGCGTCCGGTGGGCGTGGGGGGCCTGCGAGGTCATGTAGATGGTGGCCTGGCCGGTCACCGAGTTGACGTCGGCCAAAATGCCGCACGTCTCCAGCGGGGCGGGGTGAGAGCGGGGGTAGTGGGTCTCCAGGGTGACCACCTGGTCGGCTTGGGCAAAGGCCTCTTCGGTGGCGACTTTGTCACCCGTCTCCCAGGTGTAAGCCAGGTTGTCGGTCTGGCCCTCCTTCTCATCCCGGATCAGCGCCGCCCCCTCCTCCAGGGACTGCTGAGGCGTGGTGATAGGAGGCAGATCCTCGTAATCGACCTCGATGAGCTCGAGGGCGTCGGTGGCAATGTAGGGATCGGTGGCGATGACCGCGGCCACCTCTTGGCCCTGGTAGCGCACCTTGTCGGTGGCCAACACCGCCTGAGTGTCGCCCGACAGGGTAGGCATCCAAGCCAAGCCGTGCTGGTCCATCAGATCACCGGTGACCACGGCCACTACCCCATCGAGGGCGGTGGCCGCCGAGGAGTCGATGCCGTTGATGCGGGCGTGGGCCAGCGGCGAGCGGAGGATGGCCATGTGCAGGGTGTTGGGCAGATCGATGTCATCGAGGAAGTTGCCCTGGCCCTCGATCAGCCGGGCATCCTCCTTGCGTTGGACGCTGTGGCCGATGCCGCCGATCTCAGCCGGAGTTGTTGGTGCAGCCATGATTGCTCCTCAGCTTCCGTTGGACGATTCGGCCACCCGGGCGGCCGCCGTCTGAATGGCTTTGACGATGTTCATGTAACCGGTGCACCGGCAAAGGTTTCCCGAGATGGCCCAGCGCACGTCGTCTTCGGACGGGTCGGGATTCTCGGAGATGAGCGAGGCGCCCACCAGCATCATTCCCGGCGTGCAGAACCCGCACTGGAGGCCGTGGTCGTCGGTGAACGCCGACTGGATGGGGTGCAGCCCGTCGGCGGTCTTGAGACCCTCCACGGTGGTGACCTCGGCCCCGTCGGCCTGGGCGGCCAGCACGGTGCAGGCCTTGACCGGCTTGCCGTCCATAAGCACGGTGCAGGCACCGCAGCTGGTGGTGTCGCAGCCCACGTGGGTGCCGGTCAGCCCGACCGTGCGGCGGATGTGGTCCACCAGCAGGGTGCGGGGCTCCACGTCGCTGGCGTGGTCGGACCCGTTGATGGTGACGGTGATCTCCATGGTCAGCTCCCTTCGGCCTGTTGGGCGGCGGCAGCCAGCCCCCGCTTTGTATACGTACGGACCACCTGGCGCTTCCAGGCGGCGGTGCCCCGAACGTCGTCTCGGGGTTCAGCGGCGGCGGCCGCCAATTCGGCGGCCTCGGCGAACAGCTCAGCTGATGGCTGTTGGCCCACCAGCAGAGCTTCGGCGTCGCCCACCTTGTTGTTGATCGGGTTGACCGAGGTGAGGGCTAAGCCGGCACCGGAGATGGCGCCGGAATCGTCCAACTCCAAGTGGAAGGCCACCGCCACGGTGGCGTAGTCGCCGACTTTGCGCTCCAACTTGAGGTAGGCCCCGCCTGAGCGTCCTGAGGGAACGGGGATGCGGAGCCCCACCACCAGCTCGTCTTCGCCCAGCGTGGAGGTGAACGCCCCGTCGATGAAGTCAGCAATGGGGATGGCCCGCTCGCCGTTGGGCCCGTGGGCCACCACATCGGCCCCGGTGGCCAACAGAACCGAGTTCCAATCGCCCTCCGGATCACAGTGGGCCACCGAACCGCACATGGTCCCCCGATTGCGCACCAGGGGATCGGCCACCCATGGGGCAGCGGAGGCAATGGCCCCGAACGTGACGCCAGAGGCCACCACATCGGCGTGGCGGACCAGCGCCCCAACGTGGAGGTGCCCGTTGTCCCGCTCGATGGCGTCCAAACCGGCGATGCGGTTGATGTCAATCAGCGTGTCGGGAAACGCCACGCGCATCTTCATCATGGGGATGAGGCTCTGGCCCCCGGCGAGGAACCGACCCCCCTCCCCCGCGTCCGCCCTGGCCTCCACCGCTTCCCCAACGGTCTGGGCCACTACTAAGTCGAATCGTGAAGGGAACACCAGCCCTCCTCCCCTGGACTTCAGATGTTCCCGCAACCCTACCCCTCAGCCAAAACCCCCCGCTGAGGAAGTGAACGAGTTCGTCTCAGGCTCACCCCAAGCGGCTATCCAACCGGTGGCGGACCTCGGCCGCTTAGTCACTGAAGGCTACGAAGGCAATGCATAGCAGTCGGCCGGTCTAGGCCACCGCAGCAAGTGCATTCGCTAGTGCGGTCAGAGCGAGATCGATTTCTTCTGGGGTGACGGTAAGGGGCGGCATAAATCGGAGGGTTGTTGCACCAGCGGTCATCGTGATGAGGTTGCTATGTTCGAGGCAGTGCTCAACGACGTCGTCTGTCCTTTGCCCCGTGTCGAAGTCAATGGCAACCATTAGGCCGAGTCCGCGGGTGTGGGCGACGAATGGATACTTGGCCATCAGATCATTGAGCCCGGCTAGGAGCTGGTCGCCGCGAGCTTGGACTGTCTCGAGAAAGCCGTTTTCGCTGAGGATGTCGATGGTGGCGAGAGCTGCCGCGCATCCAATGGCATTTCCACCGTAGGTCCCGCCATGTGATCCAGTAGGCCACTGGTCGTCAAGTTCCCCTTTGGTTCCCAGAGCGGAGATGGGAAACCCTGACGCGATGCCTTTGGCCATGCAGATGACGTCCGGTTCAACGGCGTAGTGGTCGATCGCGAACATCTTCCCTGTTCGACCGAATCCTGTTTGGATCTCGTCGCAGATGAAAAGCAGGTCGTGCTGTTTGGAGCGAAGGCTGAGTTCCTGGAGGAACCGCGTAGGGGCTGGTATGTAACCGCCTTCGCCGATAACCGGTTCGATGACGAGGGCAGCGGTTTCGCCGGGCGCTGTGGCGGTGGCGAGCAATTGGTCGAAACCTGCCAAGGCCTGGTCGATCTCTGATTCCAGGTCAGCGGCACGCCCGTCCGGGAAAGGGGCGATGAAGATTCCAGATGGCAACGGTGCGTGACCGGCGCGGTACACAGTCTTCGAGATGGTCATGGCCATCGCTTGGTGGGTACGGCCATGAAACCCTCCCTGGAACACGATGATGTTGGGCCGGCCGGTCGCTTGTTTGGCAAGTTTGACCGCCGCCTCGATGATTTCGGCGCCAGAATTTGCGAAGAAGAACGTGTCGATGCCAGGAGGCGACAGTTCGGCAAGTCGTTGCGCGAGGGGCTGGAGAAGGTCGTGGGTGTAGACATTGGCCTGCGCGTGGATGAACCGTTCAGCTTGACGGGCGATCGCTGCGACAACTCTAGGGTGGCAGTGGCCCGTCGCAGTGACAGCGATGCCCCCTGTGAAGTCCAGGTAGCGTTCTCCGCTGATGGTCGTGATCCAAGAGCCCAGGCCGGTCGCGACATCGAGATCGGTGACCTTGAACCATACGTTTGAGAGGTTCGGTGTTGAACGTCCCATGAGCGGCTCCTTCCGCGGTCAGGTCTCTGACCTAATCGGGTGATTGGGGCGCTGGCGTCCAATCGCCTGTTGTTGGGCTGGCGGTAGTTGTGTCACCGTCGCTCCACCTCTATGAACAAGACACTGCTTGTCCCTGAGTTGGTGAGGTTGTGCTCAATCCCTGCCGGTCGGTCGTAGCTTTGGCCAGCTGCCATCTCGAATGTGGAGGATTGGCCGTCTGGGTTGGTGATGTCGACAACTGCGGTGCGGAGCGGGGTCACCGTGTAGGGGAATTCGTGGCGGTGCCACCCTGTTTGTCCGCCGGGAGCGATTTCGTGCTGGGTGATTCGGACTGTGGAAGTGTCGGCGAGAAGCGACATCCTGTATTTCGAATCATCGTCTGCCACCGTGGTGAGGGCGTCGGCGAGCTCGGGGATTGTGGTCGTGACTTCAAAGCCTTGATCTCGTAGCCAGGCATTGTTGAGTCGGTGCAATTGACTGGAGCTGTCGAAGCGGTTGAGGAAAACGATGAGGGATCGAGATCCCAGCGCAATGCTGGTGGCCCTCACGTTATGAATGACTCCGAGCCTGGCGTCGGTCACGACAATGACACAGCTGGGGTTGAGAGCCTCGATGAGACCGAGGGTGTCACTGTGTTCGGCGATGGGCGAGAAAAGTCCCCCGACGCCCTCGACGAGTCCTATATCGAGCTGTCGGTCAAAGGCGCAGGAGGCAAGAATCGCTTCGAATGTCGGACAGGGCAGTCGTAATTCGGCTGCTGCGATCGGAGGGGCAAAGGGGAGCGGAAGGCTGTGGCTCGGTGGACAGACCGCTTCTGGGATTTCTCCTGTGGCTCGGGCCAAGACTTCGGCGTCGGTGCTTCCGAGTTCGCCAGGATCATAGGACTGGACCGGCTTTCGAGCCGCCACTGTGGTGCCGCGCCGTCGCAATTCGACGGCAAGCTTCGCGCCGACCCATGTCTTTCCGATCTCGGTGGAGGTGCCGGTGATCACAGTGAGATGTTTAGGTCGCATCGACGTCTACTGCTTCGAGTGCCGAAAGGAGCCGTGTCATGTCTCCAGGGGTATGGGCTGCGGACACCGTTAGACGCAGGCGGGACGTGCCGGGCGCGACTGTGGGGGGGCGGATTGCGGGGACGAGAATTCCCATTCTCTGAAGTCCTGATGACACCGCAACCGCGCGGTCCTCGTCGCCGAGGATGATTGGGATGATCGGACTCGGGTGACCGGGCCGCACTTGGTCGATGTTCGACCTCAACGTTTCTTTGAGCTGCTCGCCTTCGCTCTCCTCGAGGATGTCTATTGCTGCGATGGCTGCCGCGGTCGCCGCCGGCGTTCCCGCGGTGGTGAAGATGTAGGGCCTCGCCTTGTTGACCAGCACGTCTATGTAGGTAGCGGGTCCACAGACGTAGCCGCCGATGCACCCGACGGTCTTTGAGAGAGTCCCTACTCGAAGGGTCGGGCAGTCGAGTTCTCCTGTGAGTCCTTTTTCGAACACCATGTGGGCGTCGTCGAGAATGAGAAGGGCATGGTGGCGAGCGCAGATTGCCGCCAAGTCGTGCACTGGTGCGATGTCGCCGTCCATGGAGAAGACGGTGTCGGTGACCACAAGGGCTTGAGGGCCAACAGCGGCGAGTTTGGAGTCCAGGTCGGCGAGATCGCAGTGCCGGTAGACAATGGTTCGCCCCTTTGAGAGCCGGCATCCGTCGATGATTGAGGCGTGATTGAGCTCGTCGGAGAGTACCGCTGACGCGTGACGGCCAATAGTGGAGATCGCTCCAAGGTTGGCGGTATAGCCGGTGCTGAAAAGCACAGCCGATTCGGCGCAGCGCCATCGAGCTAGCCGCCGCTCAAGCTGAGTGTGGGTCGGCCGCGAACCCACAATAAGCCGTGCCGAGCCCGAGCCGGTGCCGTTGCGTTCAATCGCCGCGATCGCAGCCCGGCGAAGCGCTGGATGTTGGCTAAGCCCGAGGTAGTCGTTGGAGGCGAAATTGATCATGTCCTTGCTGGTGGCCGCGAGCTTGGTGTGGGGTGTGCCGCACACCAAGTCGCGGGGAGCCCGGTATTGGCCTGCTTCGCTGGTGGCCGTCATGATCTGCGCGACGGTCTCGTCCCAGCTCATTGGCCTGCGACTGCGTCGATGGCGGCGAGGAGGGTTTGGCCGATCACCTCGACTTCGCCGGCGGTGACGGACAACGGGGCCACGATGATGACGACGTCGCCGATCGGTCGGAGCAGCACCCCGCGCTTTGTGGCGTTGGCGCAGACTCTTCTGCCCCATCGTTCTGCTCCCGGTGGCGGGTTCAACTCGACGCCGGCCATCAGTCCGCGGCGGCGAACGTCTTTGACGGCGAAATGCGACTCAATCGGCTCCAGGGCGCTTGCCAACGCGGCGGCTGCCGAGTGGACGTTGGAGAGGATGTCCCGCTCCTCGAGGAGTTGGAGGTGGCGGCGGGCGATCGCGCACGCAAGTGCGTTCCCGCTGTAGGAGTGGCCGTGGTAGAAGGTGCGCTCGCCGAGGTCTGGCCCGAGGAAGGTCTCATAGATGTGGGGGGCGGCTGCTGTCGCTGACAGTGGGGCATAGCCTCCTGTTATGCCCTTGCCGAGGCTCATGATGTCGGGGGCGATTCCGCATTGCTCTGATGCGAACAGGGTGCCTGTACGGCCGAATCCGGTCGCCACCTCGTCGCAGACGACGGGAATGTCGAATTCTTGGGCGGCGGCGACGACTTGGGAGACGTCAGGGGGGTCACAGACGAACATCCCTGCCGCTCCCTGGACGAGGGGTTCCAGGACGACGGCGGCGAGGCGCTTGTGGTTCTCCTCGACTGCTTTGACTGCCTGCTCGGCCCAGTTTTCGATGTTGTAGCCGGGGGTGCGTATTACCGGGAAGCGGAGCGGGTCGAACAACGAAGTTCCGAAACCGCCGGCGCCGACCGACAGCGATCCGACGGTGTCGCCGTGATATGCCTCGTCGAGGGTGAGGTACGTGTCCCGTGTGGTGACACCTAGGTTGTGCCAGTACTGGAATGCGATCTTGATTGCCTGCTCGACGGCCGCTGCTCCGTCGGATGCGAATAGGAAGTGCGGATCAGGCACAGGAACTTGTGGTGCGAGCGCTTCTGCGAGCTCTATCGGAGCAACGTTTCCGTTCCCGAGCAGCGTTGAGTGGCTGATCTTTTGCAGCTGGTCTTTGGCTGCTTGGTTCAGGTCGGGGTCGTTGTGTCCAATTGTCATGACCCACAGCGATGAGATGGCGTCGAGGTAGCGGTTGCCTTCTACATCGATGAGGTAGTTGCCTTCTCCCGTATCGACGATGACCGGTGTCGAGGTGTCGTAGCAGGACATCTGGGTGAACCCGTGCCACACCACTCGCTGGTCTCGTTTTACCCAGGACGTGATGCTCATGGTGATCGGATCTCCAGGTCGCAGCGGCGGCATTCCGCGGCCCAGCCGGCCGGATGCACCTTTGTGCGGAGGAGGTGGCCGCAGCGTGGGCAGTGCCGGGGGGCGTCGTAGTCGGAGCGGCAGCCGCCGCACTCCGCGGTTCCGCATCCGGTGCAAAAGGCCTCGGCGTGGTCGGTGGCGCCTTGTTGGCTCACGCGGACGTCCTCGGGGCTAGAGGACACCGGTTAGCGCCCCGACCGGCATCTTCAGGTCTTCGAGCATCTGGAGGTCTTCTTCGGGGCTGCGGCCAAGGGTGGTGAGGTAGTTGCCGATGATCAGCGCGTTCACCCCTGCTGTCATGCCCATCGCCTGCAGCTCGCCGAGTGTGATTTCCCGGCCCCCGGCGTAGCGGAGGATCACCTCGGGCAGTGCCAGTCTGAACAGGGCTATCCATCTCAGCGCTTCAAGCGGCTTGATCGGCTTGCGGATCTGAAGGGGCGTGCCGGGGCGGGGATTCAAGAAGTTGAGCGGAACCTCGGTCGGGGCCAGCGATTGGAGTTGGGTGAGCAGCTCGATCCGCTGGTGAACAGTTTCTCCCATGCCGAGCAGGGCACCGCAGCAAAGCTCCATGCCGCTTTGTTTGACCATCTTGCATGTGTTGTAGCGCTCGGCCCAAGTGTGAGTGGTCGCAATGTTGGGAAAGAAAGACTCGGCGGTCTCGAGGTTGTGGTTGTATCGGTGGACACCTCCGGCGGCGAAGCGTTCCGATTGGTCCTCGGAGAGGATCCCTGCGCTGACCGCGACGTTGAGCCCTGTCTCAGATCTGATAAGGGGAACGAGCTCGAGGATTCGATCCACGGTGCGCCCATCAGGGCCGCGAATAGCCAGGACGATGCAGAACTCGGTCGCTCCGGTTTCTGCGGTCTCCCTCGCAGCTGCGACTACCTCGGCTGTGTCGAGAAACGGTGTGGCGGGCATCGATTCGTCGAATTGGGAGGACTGGGAGCAGAAATGGCAGTCCTCGGGACAGCCCCCGGTCTTTGCTGAGAGGATGCCTTCGACTTCGACGGCGGGTCCGCAGCGGTCCAGGCGCACCTGGTGGGCAAGGGCGCCGAGTGCCGGGATCTGATCGTCTGGCAGGGTTGAGAGGGCGGTGAGCTCGGCGGCGTCGAGGTCGCGGCGTTCGTCCAGCAATGCGTTCTCGGCGGCTCGCAGCAGCTCACGAGCTGTGAGGGCTGTCTTTGTCGAAGTGGTCACGATGCCACCGCCATCCGGAGCTCCTCGATTCGCTTGAAGCGATCGTGGCGCGCCTCCAGTGCGGTGTCGAGGTCGACTTCGATGAATCGGGTGGTGTTGTTCGGCGCCGATTGGCCCACGAGATCCATGTCGGCTCCGATGACGGTTGCCACCATGACGTAGCCGCCTCCGGAGACGGCGTCGCGGTGCAACACGATCGGCTCGATTCCGCCGGGGACTTGGATCGATCCGATTGGATATGGGGCGTCCACGATGTTGGACGGATCGCTGCCCGCCCCGAATGGGGGGTCGCGCTCTTCGAATTCCAGTTCGGCGCCTTGGTACCTGAAGCCGGTCCGGTCAGCGACTGGCGTCAGTCGCCACTCAGTCCCGAGGAAGGTCTGGCGTCCAGACGGGGTGAGTCTGTGGTCGAACAGGCCCATCATGACTCTGATCTCGCGGTGCTTTGGGTGTTCTGTGCGCAAGGACCCGGGAACGACTCTGCCCGGGGTCGCTCCTTCAGTGTCGCCGGTGTCGATCCAGTCGCCCTCGGCGAGGACGCGCCCTTCCACGCCTCCCATCGAGCCGAGGGTGTAGGTGGACCTGCTGCCCAAGACTTGGGGCACGTCGAATCCGCCGCTTACGGCGATGTAGGCCCTGGCGCCTCCTTCGAGGTAGTCGAATGACAAGACGTCTCCTTCGGCGACGGCGAAACTCTCCCAGGTTGGGCGGCCTTCGCCGTTGAGCAGCGGCGGGAGGTTGGCCCCGGTGACGGCTACGACGGTTGGGGCTTCGAAGTGGAGCTGGGGGCCGAGGTAGGTGCACTCGAGGACGGCGGCCGCGTCGTCGTTGCCCACAAGCAGGTTCGCTGCCAGCGACGAGTACTGGTCCAGCGAGCCTGATGGTGGGATTCCGACGCGGTAGTAGCCGGGGCGCCCAATGTCTTGGATGGTCGTGGCCATCCCAGGTTTGACGACTCTAACTCCCATGGAGGACCTCCAAAAGCGCCGCGTTGTATGCGTCCGGATCGGCTTGGAATTCGCCGAGGGAGAACTTCACGGGCCGCTGCTTGAACCTGAACTCTTTGGCCTCGACTTGGGCGCTGTACTTGTCGTACATGGCGCGGTCGATTGGCTCGAATTTGGCGATGGTTCCCGGCTTGAAGAAGACCATGAAGTCCTCGAAGTCGGGATGCTGCTGTGTCGGGTCGTAGATCGGCCCTGGTGTGATGCCGAACAGTTGGTACCCGCCGGCTCCCCTCACGCTGTAGATCGCTGTGAAACAGCCGCCGTATCCGATGGTCTGCTTGGGTGTGTCAGTTCGCGGCCTCAGGTACTTGGGGACCTGCAGCTGTTTCTCTCTTGGGACCATCTGGAACAGAAACGGAAGCCCAGCTACGAAACCGACCATAGAGGTGAACCACGGGGCCCCTGAATGGGCTTCGATGAACGAGTCCACGGAGTCGAATCCGTTTATTCGGGCGGCATACTCCAGATCAGTGGCATCGGGGTCCTGGTGGTGTGAGCGAAAGCGCAGGAGCGTTTCGTTCGTCCACGGATCGTTGTACAGGACAGGCACTTCGACAATGGTGGTGTCGAGGTCGAAGGCGGTGGCGTCGCCGACTTCGCCCTCGATCCGCTGCAATTCTGCCAGTAGGTCCCGGGGCGGGACCTGCAGGGGATCGAACCGCACTTGGTAGGAGGCATTCGCCGGGCAGATGTCGATGAGTCCGGGGATCTGTGTTTGTTCGAGGACGGTGGTTATCGCCATCGCCTTGAAGTTGGCGGTCAGGCTCATTTCATTGTCAAGCTCGACGAAGATGTGATCATCGCCCCCTAAGCTGTATCTGGCCTTCGAGCCCTCGCTCATTGGTCTGATCCCTTCTCTTGGGCGCCGAGCCATCGCTCGACAAAGCCGGTGTCGTAGCGTCCGGTTTTGACTTCGTCGGTCGATAGGAGCGCCGAAATCAAACCAGCAGTGGTCTTGACTCCCTTGATGTGCAGCTCGCGCATGGCGCGGCGAGCTCGGGAAAGCGCTGCCATGCGATCAACATCCCAGACAATAATTTTGGCGATCAGAGAGTCGTAAAATGGAGAGACCTGGCTGCCGGCTTTGACTGGCGTTGAGATCCTCACGCCCGGCCCAAGCGGAAGTTCGAAGTCGGTGATAGTCCCGGGCGAGGGCATGAAGTTGTTGGCCGGGTCTTCTGCGTTGATCCTCATTTCAATCGACGCGCCGCGTGGCTGAACGTCGGATTGGGAGAATGACAGGGGAAGGCCCTGCGCCTGGCGCAACTGCTCGCGGACGAGATCCAGCCCGCAAATGAACTCGGTGACCGGGTGCTCAACCTGGATCCTCGTGTTCATCTCGATGAAGAAAAACTCGTTTGTCGCGGGGTCGAACAAGAATTCGACAGTTCCCGCCCCCTCGTAGTCGACGGCGTCGGAGAGCGTCACAGCCGCGGCAGTGAGCCCGGATCGAACGTCTGGCAGGAGGTTCGGGGCGAGTGCTTCTTCGATGAGCTTTTGGCGCCTGCGCTGCAGGGAGCATTCCCGCTCAAAGAGGTGGACAGTCTGATGCCCGTCGCCGAAGACTTGGACCTCGACGTGCCGGGCTCCGGCGATGAACCTCTCAAGGTAGACAGTGTCATCGCCGAATGAGGCCCGAGCCTCGGTCTGCGCGGCGACGACCTGGCCGGCAAGCTCTCCCATCGTGTTGACGATCCTGATTCCCCGCCCGCCGCCTCCTGCGGCGGCCTTGATCAGCAACGGGAACCCGATTTGGTTTGCCGCTTCTTCTGCGTCCGATGGCGACTCGATGCCGTTGAGCGTTCCCGGCACTATCGGGATCCCTGCGGCCGCAGCGGTGTCGCGTGCTGCTGCTTTGTCGCCCATCAGGCTGATTGCGCTCGGAGAAGGGCCGACAAAACAAATGCCCTCGGCTTCGCATCTTCGAGCGAAGTCGGCGTTCTCCGACAAGAATCCGTATCCCGGGTGCAGCGAGTCTGCCTTGGATCGCTTAGCGGCCAAAAGAATCGCATCGGTGTTCAGATAGCTCTGAGCAGCAGGCGCAGGCCCGATGTGGACCGCTTCGGTGGCGACGCTTACATGGCGGGCTTGCTCGTCCGCGTCGGAATAGACGGCCACGGTCGGGATTCCCAGTTCCTCCGCGGCCCGGATGATCCGAAGGGCGATCTCGCCTCTGTTAGCGACGAGCAGCTTTTTCACGCTCAGTTCCCGTTGTCATCGGTTTCGAGTGTGGCTATGACTTGTCCTGCATCGACCATTTCCTCGTCGTCGGCTTCGATGCTGGCAATGGTGCCCGGGGCGCCCGCTTTGACCTCGTGAAATGTCTTCATGACTTCAATCAGGCAAATGACAGTCGAAGTCTCCACCTTGCTGCCGACCTCCACGTAGGGGTCGGAGTCGGGCGAAGGCTTCCGATAGAAGATCCCGGGGATAGGTGATTTGATCTCGTATGCCATTTGGTTGCTTTCGTCTTGCGGTGGATTACCAGTTCTTGCTCTCGTCTGCGACGGCCTGTGCGACCGCGCTGGCCAGGTCTGCGGCATTCGGGGTGTCCGAGTGGATACAGACCGTGTCGGCGCGGACGCTCACATCGGGACCGTCGACAGATTCGGCCAGGCCTTCTCGGATGGCTCTTCGGACTCGGCCGGCTGCGACGAGAGTGTCCACCGCTCCATGGGAGCGGCTGATGATGAGAGAGCCGTCTGCGGCGTAGTCGAGGTCTGCGTAGAACTCCGACACAAACGGCACTCCGGCCTCCTGGGCGCACCGCTCGTGCATGGTACCGGCCATGCCGTACACGGGGACGCCGAACTTCTTGGCCACTTGGCAGACGACATCAGAGAGGTCGGCGTCTCGGGCAGTCATCCCATACAGAGCGCCATGGACCTTCATGTGGTTGAGCTCCATGCCGGATGTTTCAAGGAATCCCCAAAGCGCGCCGACCTGATAAGTCAGGAGGCTGCCAAGTTCGTCGGGGGCCAGTTTCATCTCGCGGCGGCCGAACCCCTGCCGGTCGGGAAGCGAAGGGTGGGCGCCGACCGCGACGCCGTGGCGTTGCGCGGCCTCAATGGTTGCGGACATGACTGACGGATCGCCGGCGTGGAAGCCGCAGGCCACATTGGCTGCCGTGATGTGAGACATGATGTCCTCGTCGTTGCCGAGTGTATAGATGCCATACGACTCTCCCATGTCGCAGTTAATGCCAGTTGTCACCGTTCGTTCTCCTGTCGATCCGGTTGATGTACTGCTATCCGAGGATTCCGGCTGCTGCCAGGCGTGACAGCGATCGCTGCCTGATCAGGTCGGCGATCACCGCGATGATGAGAAGGCCTCCCAAGACGATCATCTGGAGGTACGACTGGATGCGCGCCAGGTTCATGCCGTTCTGGACGAGCCCGATGAACAACGCGCCCAACACGGCGCTCGACACCCGTCCGATCCCGCCGCGAAGGGACACCCCGCCGATCACGCACGCCGCGATGGATTGAAGCGGGAGGCTGACACCGATGTTGGCTTCGCCGGTCTCTAGGCGTGCGGTCAGCAGGACTGAACTCAGCCCCATGAGGGCGCCGGCGATGACGTAGGCCGAGGTGAGGTTCGTCCGGACCGTGACGCCCGACAGAGTTGCCGCGTTGGCGTTGCCGCCTATCGCATAGAAGTAGCGCCCGAGACGCGTCCAATTCAAGACGACGGTCATGATGACCACGACTGCCGCGGTGACCCAGATGGGGGTCGCGAGCCCCGCCCACTCTCCGAACCCGAATATGTCCGCGAACTTCGGGGGCATGCCCCTGACGGGCACGCCGCTGGTCATATAGAGGGCGAGGCCGAGCGCTATCGACGAGGTGCCAAGGGTCATGATAAACGGGGACACCCGGAATACGGACACGCCGATCCCGTTGAACAGACCGACACCTGCGCCAGCGAGAACCCCGACGACCATTCCCAAAGCGATCGCGAAGCCGACGGACCCGGCTCCGGCGTTGAAGCTGTCAGCCATGACGGTTGCGGTTACCACCGAGACCAGCGCTGTTCCGGTACCGACGGACAGGTCGAAACCCCCTGTGAGAAGTACGAGCATCTGCCCGAGGGACACGATGATGAGGAACGTGTTTTGGCGCAGGACGTTCTCGAAGTTCTCGACGTCGAGGAAGTTGTCCGACATCTGCGAGAACACGATGACCGCCAACAGCAGCAGGGGCGGGAGAACTCCGGTCTTGACGAATACGAGCTCGAGCCGCTCGAGGAGGCTGAGGCTCGACGCCGTTGACCCTGAAGCAGAGCGGCTTGTCATGCGACCTCTCTATCCAAGAAATTGCGCAGGACGTTCTCCTCTGTGATGTCGGGGGCTACAAGTTCTTCCACGACCCGTCCGCGGTGGAACACGTAGGCCCGATGCGCGAGATGGACGATCTCAGGCAGGTCTGAGGAGACCAGCAGTATTGCGGCTCCGCTTTCGCAGAGGTCGGCCATGAGCTGGTAGACGGCGACGCGGGTCCCGACGTCGACGCCAACGGTCGGCTCGTCGAAAACGAAGACGTCGACGTCCCGAACAAGGGCCCGGGCTAGGAGCACCTTCTGCTGGTTCCCTCCCGAGAACTGCTCGACTGGCCGCTCGAGGGAGTGGGGCTGCAGTTCAACTCGCCGTGCGACCTCGTCGGTTATCCGCCTTTCGGCTGCCCTACGCATCAGCGTCAGGTTGGAGAACTGGGCGAGCCGGATCGACGGAAGCGCGATGTTCTCCCGGACGCCCCTCATCAACAACAGCCCATCGCTCTTGCGGTCTGGCGGGACATAGAACATGCCGCTCTTCAGCATCCGGCGAGGACTGCTCCCAGTCACCTCGTTTCCGTAGAGGTGCACGGAGCCGTGAAGCAGCGGCTCGGCTCCGAAACAGGCCCGGGCGGACTCGCCCTTGCCTGAGCCGACGAGCCCTGCAAACCCGACGATCTCGCCGGCGCGGACCTCGAATGAGACGTCTGCTGCCGACCGCGTCCGCGTGGTGAGGCCAGTGGCCCGCAGGGCGATCTCGCCGGGTTTGTGGGCGATGTCGGGGAAGACCTGGTCGATCACCCTCCCTGTCATCAGGTTGATCAGGCGGTCTTCCGTAGCCTCCTCCCTGGCGAGCGTGCCGACGTAGTTGCCGTCGCGCAGCACAGTGACCCGGTCGGCGAGGCGCTTTACTTCGGCCAGCCGGTGGGTGATGTAGACGACCCCGATTCCACGGGTGCGCGCCTCCTCCACAAGCTCGAACAGCCGCCCCGACTCGGTCTCGGTCAAAGACGCTGTCGGCTCGTCGAGGATTAGGACCTGAAGGTCGGAGCGGAAGGCCTTTGCTATCTCGACCATCTGCTGTTGCGCCCGCGACAGCCGGCCGACGACCTGGTTGGCCTTGATCGGGAACTCGAGGTCCGCGAGTAGAGACTCTGCCGCGCTTCTCAGGCCCTTTCGGTTGAGGAGCCTTCCGCGCAACGGCTCAGACCCTAGGAGCAGATTGTCAGCGACTGTCATGGTGGGCACGAGGGAGAATTCCTGGAATACGGCGCTGATCCCGAACTCGCGAGCATCGGCCACGGACGAGAACTCGACCTCCGCACCTCGGAAGGCCATCGTCCCGCTAGTGGGCTTTTGAGCGCCTGACAAGATCGAGATCAGCGTCGATTTCCCAGCTCCGTTCTCCCCGAAGAGAACGTGGACCTCGCCCGAGCGGAGATCGAACGACACGTTGGAGAGGGCGGAGACACCGGGATACCGCTTGGTCACTTCGGTCAGCTTCAGCAGCAGACCGCCATCGGCAGCCGAATTGGAGGGGAATCGCTGCGAGGTGCCGCTTGCGGTCATCCCGGTGTCTCTCTCCCCATTTCTCAGCCGACGCTGAAGATTGGGTCGAACCCGTCTGGGGCGAGTGTCGAAGTGGAATCGAAGCCCGCGATGCTGTCGACGTCCACGACGAAGAGCTCCGGCCCTACGTGCTTCTCGAATGGGAGTCCCTCTAGGGCTCGGACGGCCTGGTCTATCGCGACCCGTGCCTGGATGACAGGCGAGTCGGTTGGCGCAGCCAGTATCCGTCCGCTCACGAGCCCCTCGTGAACTCCAGGTGTGAAGTAATAGGAGACCACGCCGATATCAGAGTCGAGTCCCCGGTCGCGCAGGATCGATGTGGCGGCTTCGGCTGTCACAGCGGTGCCGACGATGAAATCGATGTCCGGGTTCGCGGCGAGAGCGTCTTCGATGAGGACGCTCTGAGCCTCTTTGCCGGTGTCCCCGAACTTGGTGTCGACGATCTCGACCGATGTCCCCTCGAGGGCGCCCTTGCAACCGGCGTCACCCGCTTCGACCCAGCCGGCACCCGCAGGCCCGGGGAACCAAGCGATCGTGGTCGGCTCGTCGCCAACGTGCTCTGCGACCCAATTGCAGGCGTGGGCGCCCATCTCGCCGAACGAAACGAGCGATTTGGCAGTGAGGTTCGGAGAAGACATGCCGTTGATCACATCGATCACCGGGATGCCGCTGGCGACAATCTCGTCGACGAGGTTGTTGAGACCGTCGAAGGAGATCGCGCCGATGATGACAGCGTCCGCTCCTCCCTGGACACAGTCCTCGATCTGCGAGATCTGCGTCGGAAGCTCCGTATAGCCTCCGGCTTCGACAAGGGTCATCTTGACCCCCTGGCGCTTTGACTCCTCGGCCGCCCCGTAATTGACACCAAGCCAGTAGGCATCCTTCATATGCGGGAACGATACGCACAGGTTCCACTCCTGTGTTGCAGTGGTCGGCTCATATGCGACCGTTGAGCGCGAGCTGCCCATATCGAATGGCACAGACCACACCTCGATCAAAGTGCCGGCCCAATCAGCGCGAACCGCCTCCGGCTCGTCTTCGGGCTCAGGCTCCTCCGCTGGTGCAGCCTCGTCTTCGGGCTCAGGCTCCTCTGCGGGTGCAGGCTCGTCTTCGGGCTCAGGCTCCTCGACAGCACCGTCGCTAGCGGCGCTTTCGCTACCTGCCGTGGGGACTGCATCACCTGCCGTGTCCGACGACGTGTCGTCGTCCCCACACGCAGCGGCGACGAGGCCCAAGGCCAGCAGACCCGCTATCAGCCTCATAATTGCTCTTTGTCGTTTGGGCATTTTCCCTCTCCTTGTCTCGGTTCTTGTACCCATTTCGGTCTTCTCGTCTGTCACTTCCCGCAGGCGCGGCCGCGATCAAAGTCGTTGAACATGACGAACTTTTCCCGCGACATCTCGCGGACTGTGTAGGCAGGACCCTCGCGTGTGTTCCCAGCGCCTTTGGTCCCGCCGTAGGGCTGCTGGTCGGCCCTGTACGTCGGGACCTCATTGATCAACACGCCACCGAAGTCGAGGGCGCGCACTGCCTCTAGCGCAGCAGCCACGTCCGGCGTCCAGACTCCTGCCTGGAGGGCTAGATCGGTGTCGTTCGCGAGCTCAAGCGCCGTGGAGAAATCCTCGTAGTCCACTACGGCAACCGCCGGGCCGAAGAGCTCCTCCCTCCAAAGCCTGCACTCGAGCGGGACGTCGGTGACGAGACTCGGCTCTACGATCGCTCCGTCTCGCAAGCCCCCAACGACAACGGTGGCCCCTCCAGCCCTGGCCTCGGCAATCCAGTTCTCCACTCTCTTGGCTTCATGCCCGGTGATCAATGGGCCGACGTCAGTGGCAGGAACGAGCGGATCCCCGGTCACGAGCCTGTTCACTTCGGCCTCGAGCGCCTCGACGAAGGCGCTCTTCAAAGATGAGTGGACAAGGATTCTCTGGGTGGAGACGCAACTCTGTCCCGCATGCGAGAACCCGGCGACACCGACCTTCGAAGCAATCGTCTCGACACCGCTTCCCGGCTCGATGATGAGAGGGGCCGTCGATCCGAGCTCAAGAGCCACTTTCTTCCTCGGAGCGGCAGCAGCGATGCCCCAACCCACGCGAGCACTCCCGGTGAATGTGACCATTGCCGGCGTCGGGTGTTCGACGAGAGCCCGCCCGACTGTTTGGCCCAATCCGGTGACTACCGTGATCCAGTCACGCGGGAGGCCAGCCTCCAACAAAAGGCTGACGAGGCGAATAGCCGACAGCGGCGTCAGCTCAGCCGGCTTTAGCACCACCGGGCACCCGGCCGCGATCGCGGGCGCCACCTTGTGGGCAACCAGGTTGAGCGGGAAATTGAACGGAGTGATGGCGGCGACCACGCCGATCGGCTCGACGATCGTGAAGCCGATCCTGCCGGCGCCCGAATGCGAGGCCTCCATGGGGACGGCTTCCCCCGCCAATAGCCGGCATGCCGCCGCTGAAAACGCCAAGGTGTCAGCGCACCGAGTGGCCTCTGCCATGGCCGTGCGAATCGGCTTGCCTGACTCGAGCGCAATTGTCGAAGCGAATTCGTCGACCCGGACGCGCAGCAGAGCCGCCGCGCGCTCGAGGACCTCGGCGCGTGTCGCCTGCGGCAGGCCCCGGTCGAGGGCCGCTCGGGCGACTCTGCAGGCCTCGTCGACATGTCCGGCGTTGCATGACGGCACCGACGCGACCACAGAGCCGTCGTAGGGGTTCAAGACGTCTTCGCTCTCATCGGCCTCCACGATCCGGTCGCCGAGCGAGAGCACTGTCTGGTCCATTTCACCCCCCATGGTCAATTCGCCGCCACCAGGACAATAAAGAGAACTGCGCCTTAGCGATATGGCCAAAGCGCACAGAATTGACTAGAAGTCCTATGCTCTTGCACAATCAGGCATGACTCTTCGGTTGAGGGAGCTGCTCGATGCATTCGGAGAAGGGCTAGTACTTCACACCCACCCACACGCGACAGCGCTGGACAGGGAAATCAACTGGGTCGCACCCACCGAACTGCCTGACCCCACACGGTTCGTCGTCGGCAAAGAGCTGATCCTGACCACCGGTGTGGGCTTGCTCGAGGGGCCCCACGACCGATACGAGTCGTTCGTCGAGCGCCTCGCCGACGCCAATGCTGCAGCCATCGGGTTCGGCACAGGGATGAGCCACCCATTCGTTCCTCCCCAGATGCTGGTGGCAGCAAGCCGCCGAGCGATGCCGCTCATCGAAGTCCCCTATGAGACGCCGTTCACCGAGATCTCACGCGTGGTCGCAGAGGCGGTCATCGCCGAGCGGTACGAGCTGCTCCGCCAGGGCCTTGCGATACACGAAGACCTGTCTTCAGTGCTTCTCCGAGGCGACGGGCTGCCCATGATGATTCGACACCTCCACCGACTAGTAAGCGGGCCGGCGGCGGTCATCGATTCCCATGGACGAGTATTGGCCAGCGAGCCCCAGTCCGCCTTCTGGCCGATCGAGGAGATCCTGCACCTCCGCCGACAGGGCAAAGATGAAAAGTCAAGCGAACTCACCGTCGCTCCGATTGAGGTGGCAGGCGACCTCGTGGCATTCCTCTGCGTCCGGGCTGCCGACCCGACATTCGATCTCCACGCCATTCCATATGCGACGACCCTCATCGCCCTGGAATTCTCCCGCCGCCAGGCAGAGTTGACAGGACGCAGAGAACTCGTCGGCCAGGTCGTATCCGACCTCCTCGGCCAGCGAATACCGGATCGCGACGCGGTGAGGCGCCTTGAAGCATTTGGAGTTAACCTCGACAGACCGACGACCATCGTGGCCGCGGCCCTCTTGAGACCCGATCAGCGCATCCGAACACTGCCCTGGGGGCCCCAGGACCTCATCAGCAGCGACCAGGGTCCCACGGTCAGCGCCCTGGTAGGAGACGAGCTCATTTCGGTCCTTCCATCCGACAAACCAGTCCATCAATTCGCACAAGCCACCCGAGAACGACTGGCCGCAATCGACCCAGACGTCCGCATAGGCATCGGAGGGTCGCACACAGGCGCCAACGGATTCCGCCTCAGCTACTTCGAGGCAAAAGAGGCGCTCACGCACGGCCCAGGAGTCAGCGAGTGCGAACCGCTCAACCTCTCAACACTCCTCCTAGTCAACCGCGAGCTGCCGATCAGCGAGATGGCAGAGAACCTCCTCGAGCCGATCATCGACCATGACAGCGAAAAGGGGTCTGACCTGCTCAGGACGTTATCCGTCTATCTCGATGTCTCGGCCTCTGCCTCAGACGCTTCTCGCAAACTCCACCTGCACCGAAACTCCCTGCGCTACCGCCTGGCCCAAATCGAACGACTCACCGGCCACGACCTGTCCCAGTTCAGCGATCGAGTTCAATTGTGGATCGCCCTCAGAGCACTCGAAGTCGAAGGGGGCGCACCCTCCTAGCCAGCATCAGCCTTGCGCAATACCCGGTGAGGTTCCAAGTGGCCGGACGGTGGAGATGGCTGAGTTGCGAGCTTTGGACGTAGGCGCCGCGACGGAGGGAATCGTGTTGCGACCATGCAGATGGTCAGACGAGACGACGGGGGGAAGTGGTGGACAGTGAGTATCGTTGAGACCGGCGGCGGAACGTGGAGAGCGGTCACGGGATGGTTTTCTTCCCCAGCAGAGATCGCATGGCACAGCAAGACAGGAAGGAGTTTCAGATGACAGACGAAGAGATCGCAGAACTCCACAAGCACCGTGACGATCCCGACGAGTGGGAAGATGAGCCCATTGAGGTGGTGGTGACCAAGCCAGTCGGGAACGTGGTCTCGTTCCAACTACCCAGCAGTGAACTTGACCGGGTTATCGTCGCAGCCGATGAACTGGGAATATCCCTCTCTGAGTTCGTCCGTGGTGCCCTAGAACAGCGACTCGACGAATCCACGTCGATGACCGCGGTTTAGCCGAAGAAATGCTGGAACTCGCGACTAGCCTCCACCAGGGGATTCCTATCACCGAAGACGGCGATCCAACCGGTCGCGAAAGGCTCGGGCACCTACTACCACTGCGCCGTGGCGGCGGACTCGGCGGGCCAGCTCGCGGTCGGAGGTGACCACGGTGGCCGACGATGGATCGGCCATGTCCGCCACTTCTTGGGCGATGCGGTCGTCGGCGGCGTTGGGGCCCCGGCGGGAGGCATAGGCCAGTTCGACCGGGCCGTGGTGCCCGGCGGGCAGGCTGGGTACCGGACGACCGTCAGCGACAACCAGAGCCGGCACCCCAGCATCGCCGATGTCTTCGACCAGCCGAATCAGCGCACCATCCCGGTCAGACCACCACCCGTCGGGCCGACTCCCAATCACATTCATAGCGTCAACCACAATCACTGTGGTTGACCCCCTCTACGCCAGGCTGGCGTCGAGGCACTCCACGGAGGGAGCGAAGTAGTAGCTGCCCGAGGCCGGGTTGGAGAAGTCGGTGAGCATGTCGCGCACCTGGCCGTTGCGGCCGTACATCGCATCCATGCGCTCCCGGAACGGGGCCTGGGTCCTGCAGAAGGCCATGAAGTACAGGCCCACGGTGCCATCGTGGAAGGCGTAAGGAGTGGACCGACGGGCGATCTCGTCCCGCTTGGGCTTGGATGCATCGGCGGTCTCGCCCTCGCGCAGCTCCACGTGGGAGAGGTGCGAGTGGGGAGCCTGCTCGTCCAGGCGGGTGGAATCGGCCTTGGTCCTACCGAAGTTCTCCTCTTGGGTGGGCACGTCCTGCTTCTCCCAGGCCACCAGGTCGTGGACCCAGCGCTGGGCGATGATGAAGCTGCCGCCCGCTCCGGCTTCGCCGTCAGGCCTGATGGCCACGGCAGGCTGATCCTCATCTTCGGGGTTGCCGGTGCCGTCGATGAAACCAGTCATATCCAGGCTCTCGCCGTAGATAAAGGTGGGGGTTTCCCGGGCCACGCTCATACCCCCGGCGATCAGGGCCATGCGGGCATCCCACTGGGCCTTCCACACCAGATCCTTCTCGTCGTGGGTCATCCACAGCAGCAGCTCCTCTTGGGTGCCCTTGGCCTCGCGGCCGCTGCCGTCGATGGACTCCACCGTGTGGTACGGCTGGAAGTCGTCGGGAATGTCATCGGTCAAGTCGGCCAACAGGGTGGGGCCGAGCCCGATTACCAGGTTGATTCCCAGAGCGTCGCAGTTGCTGCGGCAATCGGAGATCGCCGACTTGATTGCACCCAAGTCAGCGCCGTCGCCACGGCTGAGGTGGACGTACCACTGGTACTTGCCCATGTCGTTGAAAATTGCCGGCTGGCAGGTCGCCATTCGCCTCTCCTCCTTGAAAACGTCGACTTCTAGCGAAGTCTGGCACTATTGCTGCGCTGATGCATCTTGGAGCGGAAAAATTCGGGATCACCAATAGCCACTGGAGGTAAACCATGAACCCCGACGACTACGGCGCTTTGGAAGTGTCCACCGTCGATCGCATAACCACGGTGGTGCTCAATCGGCCCGAGGCCCGAAACGCCATCAATCCGACGCTGCACGACGACCTCACCAGGGTATTCACCGACCTGGATCAAGACCCCGACACCGACGTGGCCATCCTCACCGGCGCAGGCGGGTCGTTCTGCGCCGGCGGCGACATTCCCTGGCTGCGCAGCATGGCGGGGAATGTGGCCGAGGTTGAGCGAGTCATACGAGCCGACAGGCGCATCACCGAAACGGCGCTCACCCTGGAGAAGCCCATCTTGGCCAAGGTGAACGGCCCGGCGGTGGGGCTGGGCTGCTCGCTGGCGCTGTATTGCGACTTCGTGTACGCCTCGGAGCGGTCCGTTTTCGGCGACCCGCATGTTTCAGTGGGACTGGTGGCCGGCGACGGTGGCGCTCTGCTGTGGCCACAGTTGGTGGGCTACGCCCGGGCCCGGCGCTACTTGCTGACCGGCGATCTGATCAAGGCCCCCGAGGCGGCTGAGATCGGCCTCATCACCGAGTGCGTTCCCAGCGACGACATCGACGACACCGTGCAGGCCATGGCCGAGCGGATGCGCGACGGCGCCCGCTTGGCCATCAAGTTCACCAAAGCGTCCATCAACGCCGGGCTGCGCCAAGTGGCCAATGCAGTGGTGGACCGGGCTGCGTCCACCGAGGGCCTCACCATGATGACCGAGGACTTCGTGATCGCCCTCGACGCCTTCATGGCCAAAGAGCCCCCCGAATTCATCGGCCGCTAGAAACCGCCATGGACTACCCCTCCGAAGCCGAGCACCACGCCCTGCTGCGGGAGACCGTTCGGCGCTTCGTCGAGGCGGAGATGCCCCGAGAGCTGGTCCGCCAGTGGGACCGCGAGAACGAGTTTGACCGGGGTGTGCTTTACAAGCTGGCCGATCTGGGGCTGTTCGGCATCACCATCCCCGAGCAATACGGCGGGTCGGGTCGGGACATCACCGCCACCATGATCGTGATCGAGGAATTGTGCCGCCGCAGCACCGCCGTGGGCAGCGGCTATATCTACGGCGCCTGCTACGCGGGGATGAATCTGCTGGAGACGGCCAGCGAGGCCCAACGCCAAGAGTGGCTGCCCCAGGTGGCCCGGGGCGAGATGCTGTTCTCCTACGGGCTGACCGAGCCCGACGTGGGCTCCGATCTGGCCAGCGTGGCCACCACAGCAATCCGCGACGGCGACGTGGTGCGCATAAACGGGGCCAAGCGGTTCTGCTCGGGCACCACCTATACCGACTACATCTACGCACTGGTCAACAGCAATCCCGGCGGGGAGCGCTACCACAACCTGTCGTTCGTGCTGATTCCGCCCTCATCGCCGGGGGTGACCATCGAGCCCCAGCACGCCATGGGCCTCAAAGGGTCGATGACCACCGATGTCACCTTCAGCGATGTGAAGGTGCCCACCGACAACATCGTGGGCGGCGACGAGGGCTGGAACCAGGGATGGGCCAAGCTGGCCGGACCGGGACTGGATGTGGAGAAGATCGAGGTGGCGGCCATGGCCTTGGGCATCGCCACCGGGGCGGTCGAGGACGCCTGGAGCTACGCCCAAGAGCGGGTTCAGTTCGGCAAGCCCATCAGCAGCCACCAGTCCATCCGCCACATGCTCTCCGAGGCCCGCACTCGCCTGCTGGCCTCCCGGCTGATGACCTACCACGCCGCCCAATTGCTGGATAACGAGGAGCCAGCGTCGGTGGAGACCTCGATGGCCAAGCTGTTCGTGTGCGACACCGCCAAGGACATTGTGTTGTCGATGCAGCAGGTGATGGGAGCCTACGGCTACGTCGAGGACTTCGACATGGAGCGGTATGTGCGCGACGTGCTGGTCATGCCCATCATCGGCGGCTCCTCCGCCATCCAGCGAAATAACATCTCCAACCGCCTCAAGCTAGCCAGGGAGTAGCCCAATATGACCGTAACCAAAGACCCCATCGACGCTGACGCCGCCACCGAGAAAGTGGTGGCCTGGCTCGAGGACAATTTGGGAGGCACGGTCACTGAGATCGCCCGTCAAGCCCGCTGGCGGCCAGTGTGGTTCGCCGATGTGGAGCGCAACGGCGAGCGGCTCGAGCTGTGCGTGCGAGGGGACCGCACCGACATGCCCTTGGTTTTCCCGCTCGACCACGAGATGCGACTGCAAAAGGTGCTTGGCGATCACGGCATTCCCGTGGCTCAGGTGCACGGCTGGATAGATGACCCCACGGCGTATGTCATGGACCGAGTGCCGGGCGAAAACCATTTCGAGAACTGCACTGATGCCGAGCGGGACGCAGTGGTGGACGACTATCTGCACATCCTGGCCCGCATGCACGCCCTGGACATCGGACCGTTCGTCGATGCCGGCATCATGCGAGCAGAACGTCCCGAAGAATCCGGGCTGTTGGGGTTGAGGCGCTACGAGGCCTTGTACCGCAGCGTGAAGATGCTCCCCGACCCGTTCCTGGAGTTCTGTCTGGGCTGGTTGCGGCGCAATCCCCCGTTCTCAAGAGGCCGGGAGTCGGCCATCGTGTGGGACACCGGGCAGTTCCACCATCAAGACGGGCGGGTGTTGGCCGTCTTGGACGTGGAGATCGGCCACATCGGCGACCCGATGATGGACTTGGCCGCGTGGCGGCAGCGGGACACGGTGCTTGGATTCGGCAACTTCGCCAAGCTGTACGACCGCTATGGCGAATTGGCGGGCGAGCCGGTGGACTTGGACGCCATCCAGCGCCATCACTTCATGTTCACGCTCTCCAACCAGCTCCCCTTCAGTGCGGCGCTGAGGGAACCGGCCCCCGACTCCGATCTGATGACCAACCTCCAGTGGTGCTACGAGACCAACCTGTTCGCCACCGAGGCCCTGGCCGATATCCTCGACGTGGAACTGCCCACCGTGGAGATGCCCGAACCCCGGGAATCCCGAGCCGAGGTGGTGCTCAACCACCTGGTGCGCAACCTGCGCACCTTGCAGATCGACGACGAGTACGTGCGCTACAAACTGCGCACCATGTTCCGCATGGCCCGCCACGCCTCCCGCATCGACGAGATCGGCGACGCAGTATCCCAGGCCGACTTGGACGACCTCCACGAGCTGTTGGGCCATCGTCCGGCGTCATGGCTGGAGGGCGAGGCCGAACTCGAGCGGTTCGTGCTGGCCAACGACGACACCCCGCGCTATGACGAGGCCTTGGTGAAGATATTCCACAAGCGGAATCTGCGGGCTCAGATGCTCCTCGGCCCTGCGGGCTCAGCCATGGCCCGCCACCTGCGCATACAGACCTTCCGGGACTGACGGCTAGCTCTGGGCGCGAGCCGCAACCGCGGCCGCGCCGATAAGGCCGCCGTCGGCACCCAAGGGACTGGGATCGATGCGGGTGCCCTGGGAGTGGACCAGGAGGCAAATTCGGTCGATCTCGGCCTGGGCGGCATCGAAAAAGTCGTCGCCGTAGCCCAGGGCCACCGAACCGCCGACCACGGCCAAGCGCAGATCCAGCAGGTTGGCCACCGAGCCCACCCCCCGTCCCACCAGGGTGCCCACCCGGCGACGCATCTCCGACGGCGCATCAGCCGGAGCCACGCCGTCCAACAGATCGGCGATGGCCGTGCCCGAGGCCTGGCCTTCCAACAGGCCCACTGCCCCGGCGGCATCGGCCCGTCCGCCTTCGGCCACGAAGATGTGTCCGATGTGTCCGGCGTTTCCGTCGGCACCGTCCAGCAGTCGGCCATTCAGCACGATGCCTCCCCCAATACCGGTGGACACCACCATGGCCAGGTAGTTGTCCACCCCGACAGCCCCTCCTACCCAACCCTCAGCCAAGGCCAGGGCTTTGGCGTCGTTGTCTACTACCACCGGCATCCCGAGTGCCTCTGCCAACCGGTCTCGCAAGGGAAAATCCCGCCATACGGCGATGTTGAGGGGAGAAAGCAGCCGATGATTGTCTCGCGACGGCCCTCCGCTGCCCACGCCGCAAACGCTCACCGGCCGGCCGTGTTCTTCGAGAACCTCTCGGGCCAACTCCACAATCAGGGAGAACAGCGCCTCCTCGTCAGCAGCTTGAGATGGTCCTCGCCGCTGACCGAGCACTCGCCCTTCAGGGTCGACCACGCCGACGGCCACCTTGGTACCGCCGATGTCCACGGCCAGCACCGGGCCGCCTAGCACTATCTCCACGGGCTGAGATTAGGAGACGGGCTGCCCTGCTGGTTTGCTCGGGGGGTACAGGAAGCGGATCAATGCCACCGCAGCCACCAGACCGACGATCTGCATCACGATGAACATGGGCGCCGACGACGGCTCGATGCCTGCGAAGGTGTCGGAGAACATGCGCCCGACGGTCACCGCCGGGTTGGCGAAGCTGGTGGACGAGGTGAAGTAGTAGGCCCCGCCGATGTAGGCGGCCACCGCGCCAGCCACAAACCGGATGCGGTCGGTGCGCACCAGTGCGAAGATCAGCGCCACCAGTCCAGCGGTAGCGATCACCTCGCCCAGCCACAGGTGGCCGGCCGAGCGGTCCTTAGTCGACCAGTCCACTACGTCCAGGTCGAACATCAGGTTGGACAGCACCGTACCGGCCACCGCGCCGGCAACCTGGGCGGCGATGTAGGGCGCGATATGGCGGCGGGGAAAGCCCCCCAGCGCCCAGTCGGCCAGCGTCACCGCCGGATTGAAATGGGCCCCTGACACCGGGCCGAACATCAAGATGATGGCGAACAGCACCGCGGCGGTGGCCGCCGCATTCTGGAACAGCTGCAATCCCACATCGGTGGGCGACAGCCGCTCGGCCATGATGCCCGACCCCACCACGCCGATCAGCAGCAGCGCCGTGCCGACGGCTTCAGCCACCAATTTTCGCGTCAGCATGCCTGGAACCTCATGACTACAGGATGCTCGGCGGAACTGTCATAGAGAAACTGGGAACCTCGGCAGGGTGCAGATGGAGGGGTTTCACCTACACCCCGCCAAGGTTCAGGTTGACGCCGTGCCGGAGGGATTTAGCACCTGCGTCGTGTTGTTGGGGCTTTCACCACCGCCCAAGAAGTTAGGTGGCTTTGTGAAACACACGAGTTACCCGACATTTCGCCCGGGTGGCAACCGGGTGAACATTGCCCTTCCGAGGCCGAGAATATGTACGCTCAGCGGCCATGCGGTTCACCGGCGCCAGCGTCCCTCGGCGGGAGGACCCGCGCCTGTTAGCCGGTGCGGGGCGATTTGTGGACGACATCGATAGGCCCGGCCTACTGGAGGCTGCGTTTGTGCGCAGTCCGGTGGCCCACGGGCGGCTGATAGCGGTCGAGGCCGGCAATGCCAGGGCCACCGATGGCGTAGTGGCCGTGCTGACCGCGGAGGATCTCGCCCAATGCTGCTCCCCCATGGGCTGGGGAGCGGCTGGTCCGCTGATCGTGCCCGCCCATCTCCCCCTGGCCGACGACCGGGTTCGTTTCGCCGGCGATCCGATAGCCGTGGTCATTGCCACCAACCGGGCCGCCGCCGAGGACGGCGCCGATGCGGTGGAAGTCGACATCGACCCGCTGCCCCCGGTGATAAGTGCCGCCGCGATGGGCGATGACGCCGCCGTGTGGGATGAAGCCCCTGACAATGTGCTGTGGTCCGGTGAGGAGGTGTGGGGCGACCCCGACGCAGCGTTCGCCTCCGCCGCCCATGTCATCTCCGAGACGCTCACCCAGCACCGTCACACCTGCGTTCCCCTGGAGACCCGGGGCGGAGTGGCCGAATACGACCCCACCAGCGGCAGCCTTCACTACGAGGTCTCCCACCAGAACCCCCACGCGCTGCGGGTGCATTTGGCCGCCATTCTGGGAATGCCCGCCGCCCGAATTCGGGTGACCTGCGACAGCATCGGCGGATCGTTCGGGCTGAAGTCCAATCCCACCCGGGAGGACGTGGCGGTGTGCGCCGCGGCCCGGATGCTGGGCCAGCCGGTGCGCTGGGTGGAGGACCGGGCCGAGAACCTAGTGGCTGGGGGCCATGCCCGCGAGGAACAAGTGAGGGTGGAGGCCGCGCTCGACGAGAACGGTGTGTTGATCGGGCTGCGGGCCGATCTGGTGATGGACCACGGGGCCTACCCGTTCTTGAATCTCCCACTGTCGCTGTTCGCCAACATCATCAAGGTGCTGCTGCCCGGCACGCTGCGGGTGCGCCACTACCAGTTCCGCGGTTCGGTAGTGGCCACCAACAAGGCCTCGTTCGTGGCCTATCGGGGGCCGTGGGAGATCGAGTGCTGGGTGCGGGAGCGGCTCATGGACCTCATCGCCCACCGGCTCGGCCTCGACCCCCTGGAGGTGCGCCGCCGCAACTACATGGGCGACGACCAGTTCCCCGGCGCCATGCTCACCGGCCCCACCCTGGATTTCATGACCATCAACCAGACCCTCGACCGGGCGGTGGAACTGGCCGACTACCAGGGCTTTCGCGCCGCCCAGGCCGAAGCCCGAGCCGAGGGGCGGCATCTGGGCATCGGCCTTTGCACCTACTTGGAGCCCGGCCCCGGCCCCACCGACTACGGCCAGGCGCTGGGCTTCACCTACGAGCAGCGCTCGATGCAACGGGCTCGGGTGAAGTTGGAGCCCGACGGCTCGGTGACGGTGTTCACCAGCCAACAGCCCCACGGCCAGAGCCACGAGACCACCCTGTCCCAAGTGGTGGCCGACGAGCTGGGGGTGGACATCGACGACGTGCGGGTGGTGTGCGGCGACACCGACCAGGTGCCGTTCAACATGGTGGGCACCGGCGGGAGCAGGGCGGCAACCCTTGGGGCCGGCGCGGCCCAGGGTGCGGCCCGCATCGTGCGCCACAAGCTGCAGGCGGTAGTGGCGGCCGCTCTGGAGGCCAATCCCGACGACCTGGAGATCGCCGACGGGGTGGTGGCCGTGCGGGGTTCGCCCGACCGGCACAAGACGGTGGCCGAGGTGGCCCGGCTGTCTTACATGGCCCCATTCACCCTGGGCGAGGCTCTGGGCGACGGGTTCGACGCATCGTTCGACTTCGAGACCCCGGCCGGGGGGTGGACCCAGTCGACCCACGTGTGCTGGGTGGACCTGGACCCCGGAACGGGGTTGGTGACCGTGCCCCGCTATCTGGTGGTGGAGGACTGCGGTGAGATGATCAACCCCGCGGTGGTGGAGGGCCAGATCCGGGGCGGGGTGGCCCAGGGCATCGCCAGCGTGCTCCTCGAGCGCATCGTCTACGACGACAGCGGGCAGTGCACCACGTCCACGTTCATGGACTACCTGCTGCCCACCGCCTCCGAGATACCCCGCATCGACATCGAGCACCTCGAGGGGCCCTCGCAAGGCGACGTGCCCTGGAGGGGGGTAGGCGAGGGCGGCGCCATCGGCTCCCCCGCCGCGGTTTGCAACGCCATCGAGGACGCCCTTTCCCCCTGGGACGCCAAAATCACCGAGCAGTACCTCCCCCCCGACCGCATCCTCGAGCTGATCGCTCCCACTTCTGAGACCGCCGCAGGCGACAACTAACGTGGGAGTTGTGAGCCACAATCCCATCGGGGAGCGGCGGCCGATCCGCATTGCCGACGTCGAATGGGAGGACTACGCCGATCCCGACGAACCGGATCGGGAGCCGGGGCCGTTCGTGCGCTGGCTGGTTGATCCGGCATCGGGAAACCGGGTCATGCATGTGAAGTCGTGGGCTGGGCGCAACGCCGCGGCTCATTGGCACCTGTCCGACACGGTGTATCTGGTGACCAAAGGCGAGTTCATCGTTGAGGGCGAGGAGCCGTACCGGGAGGGCGACCTGCGCTGGGTTCGGGGCGGCTTCGCATACGGCCCAGAGCGGTCGGGGCCTGACGGCTGCGAATACCTGTTCTTCAGCCTCGGCCCCTACGACAAGCTCGATCCCGACGAGCACCCGCCCCCGCTGGGCCGATGGGACGATCCGTCCACCTGGGTGGAGGGCTACCCCCAAGTGGAGCGGGCCAGGATGATCGGCAGCCCCCGATGAGCCTGACCATCACCCCACTGGACGCCCCGTTGGGCGCGGAGGTAACCGGATACGAATTTGCCGCTCCGCCGGACTCGGAGACCACCGCCCGATTGCGAGATGCGGTGGATGAGCATCTGCTCCTGCTGTTCCGCAACCTCAAGCCGCCTACGCCCGGCCAGGTGACCGACTTCTGCGAGTCGTTCGGCCCCCTGCGGCCCACGCTGGCCGACAAGTCCCGCCTGCCCGGCTTCCCCGGCATCAACCGGGTTTCCAACGTGGACGTCGACGGGGTGGTCGGCACCGGCGGCACCGATGTGGTCACCTACCACTCCGACCTCAGCTTCAACCCACCGCTCATCGAGTTCCTGTACCTAGACGCGGTAACGCTGCCGTCGTCCGGCGGAGCTACCAAATGGCTCAACCTGGTGGCCGCCTACCAGGATCTGGACGACGACACCAAGACCCGCATCGATGACGTGGGCGTGGTCTACCGGCTGCGCGACGGCCTCGACTTCAGCGGTTACTTCAAAGCCTCCGACGGTGACGCGCTGCTGGCCGACCGGACCTGCATATCGCTGGTCCAGACCAACCCTCGCAATGGCCGCCGCGGCGTATGGCCCAACACCGGCCCCGACTTCGCCGCCGACGTGGAGGGCTTCGACCCCGACGAGGGCGCTGAGCTCTTGGCCGAGCTGTTCGCCCACTGCACCCAAGATCGCTACGTCTACGAGCATCACTGGAGCGTCGGCGAGTCAGTCTTCTGGCTCAACACCCAGACCATGCACCAGCGCGAGGCCTTCCCTCCACACCAGGTCCGCGAGCTCCGCCACGTCAACATTCTCGGCCACACCGACCCCCGCCAAGTGGCCTAGGAGGACCATGATCAGACGTCAACGCTGGCTCCGTTATGGGATGTTGACTGTGACTATCGCTCTCGCTCTTGCGATGGGTGGCTCTTCGGCTGGCGGACAAGCCCCCGATGAGCGGGATGCGGAGATCGCCCGTCTGCAAGCCCTCATCGCCGAAAGAGACACCCTGATCGCGGCCCAAGAGTCGCTGCTGAACGAGTATCGATGTCTGTTCGACATCGATACCCAACTGGTCCCGGGGGGCTGTGCCGTGCCGGCTCGGCCGACCCCGGTACCAACCCCGGAGGAAACGGCCTCTCCTCCCGATCTGCCCGCGGGCACCACCGAGGAGCAGTGGGAGCAGCTCCGGCAATGCAATGCCAACGGCGATTACCAATACGCCAACCCCAACGGCATCAACTTCGGTGCCTACCAGTTCAGACAGACCAGCTGGGATGACCTCGCCCGCCGCCACTACCCCCAACTGGTGGGCGTCGTCCCCAACGACGCAGCCCCAGCCGACCAAGACCGCATGGCCTACGCCCTTCATCGAGAGCGTGGGTGGCAACCGTGGCCGGTGTGCGCCGCGCCATTACTCTCGCCCGAAGACACCACTCCGTCGGACCCAAGGGAATTCCCGCCTGTCCCGGCGGGCACCACCCAAGCGCAGTGGGATCAATTGATCCAATGCGAGTCGGGAGGCAACTACCGGGCCCACAACCCCGCAGGGCCGTACCTGGGCGCCTTCCAATTCAACCAACCCACCTGGAACGGTGTGGCCAGCCGCCACTACCCCCATTTGGCGGGGGTAGACCCCCGCGACGCTGCCCCCGCCGACCAACACCGCATGGCCTACGCCCTCTACGGGGAGCGGGGTTGGCAGCCTTGGCCCCACTGCGGCGCGCCGTTCCGGTCGTCTTAGCAGGCCCGCTACTGACCTGCTCTCGCACCGCCAGCACTCGATACCATCATCCTGCTCGAACAGTGAACGGAGACCGCGAATGCGAGGCATGAGAATCGGGGCGATGGCGGCCGAGGGCACCGGCGACCCGCCGGTGCCGGGGATGAGCGGGCCACCGGGGCTAGACGAGATCGTCGACAATGTTCAGCGCTTCGAGGCGCTGGGGCTGGACACGGCGTGGATAGCAAATATTGAGATCGACGCGGTAACCGCATCGGCGGTGGTTGGCACCGCCACCAGCCGCATCGAAATCGCCACTGGGGTCACCCCCACCCCCATGCGCCACCCTTTCGCCCTAGCCCAGCAGGCCGCCACCGCCCAAGCTGCCTGCGGCGGGCGGTTCACCCTGGGCATCGGCCTGTGCCACCAGGGAATGGTGGAGAACCTGATGGGCCTGTCCTACGCGCGCCCGGCCCGCCAGATGAAGGAATACCTGGAGATCGCCGGGCCGATGCTGCAAGGCGAGGGTATGAACTACCAGGGCGACATCTACACCACCCGGTGGCGAGGCTTGTCGCATGCGCCTCCCACCGAGATCATCGTGGCCGCCATGGGGCCAATCATGCTGGGCCACGCCGGACGATTGGCCTCGGGCACTTTCGTTTGGGCCACCGGCCCCAACACGCTGGCCGATTACGTGGTGCCTACCATCGGCGCCGCCGCAAGGGAAGCCGGGCGCCCGGCGCCAAGGGTGGCCGCCGGTTTCCCGATCTCGGTGACCGACGACGCCCAAGCAGGCTTTGAGGCCGCGGCCCGCACCTTTGCCCACTACAAAGACATCCCCTCCTATCGGGGCATGCTCGACCGGGAAGGCAAGCGTGGAGTCGAAGATCTGGCCATCACCGGCGAGGAGGCTGCGGTCACCGCCCAGCTGGAGCGCATCCGCGACGCCGGCGTCACCGACTTGGTGGCCTTCATCTACGACACCGACGACCAATCCCGGACTCGCACCGAGGCCCTGCTGGGAGAGCTGTCCGACTCAGGCTGAGCTGAGCAGAGCGATGTAGGGCTCGGGGTTGCCGATCCATCGCAGGGCCCGCAGATCCTTAGCGGTGCGACTCCTCCGCAAAACGGCGTGAAGCTCGTCGAGCGGCGCCTCGAGCGTGGCCGCCGGGGGCATCCGGTCGGCCACCCCGACAATCCGGGTCTCGTCCCCGAATCGCAGTACCAACCCCCGCAGCCCCGCCTCGACGATGCGCTGGCCGAGATTAGCGGCCAATTCCTCGAACTCAGGGCTCACCGCGGCCGACAATCCGCCGCCTTGTTCGCTCAGCCCCGCAGCTCGGCAGCGGTGGGCAAGTCGAGACCCAGCATCCGAATGGCGTTGTCCCGGCAGATGGCGTCCACCTCGGGCTGGGTCAGATGGGCCATCTGCGAGGCCAACAGCTCCTTGGAGTGCGGCCAGGTGGAGTCGGAGTGGGGGTAGTCGGTTTCGGTGGTGATGGTTTCCAAGCCGATGGCGTCGATGTTGGCCAGCCCCACCTTGTCGTCGAAAAAGCAGACGAACACGTGGTCCCGGTAATAGGTGGACGGCGGCTCGGGCACCTTGTCGGCCACCCCGCCCCAGGCGGCGTTCTCCTTCCACACCACGTCCACCCGGTCCAAGATGTAGGGCAGCCAGCCCATCTGCCCCTCCGAGTAGGCCACCTGGAGGCCGGGATAGCGCACGAACACCCCCGACATCAGAAAGTCCACCAAAGAGTAGGTGGCGTTGGAGTGCACCAGTGCGGAGCCCACCGCGCCCGGGGCGTCGGCCGAGGTGGACACCATCTTGGAAGACGACCCGATGTGCATGCACACCACGGTGGCCGTCTCCTCGCAGGCGGCGAAGAACGGGTCCCAATAGCCGGAATGGATCGACGGCAGGCCCAGATTGGGTGGGATCTCCGAGAAGCACACCGCCCGCACCCCCCGCTCGGCGTTGCGCCGGACTTCGGCCGCGGCCAGCTGCACGTCCCACAGCGGGATGAGGCACAGCGGGATCAGCCGCCCGCCCGAGGTGCCGCACCACTCCTCCACCATCCAGTCGTTGTAGGCCTGCACGCACAGAAGGGCCAGGTCCATGTCGGAGGCCTCGGCGAAGGCCTGCCCGCAGAACCGGGGGAACGACGGGAAGCACAGCGAGGCATCCACGTGGCCGATATCCATGTCGGCTATTCGGGGCTCCACCTGCCAGGCGCCGGGCTGCATCTCCTCGAAGGTGATGCCCACCATCTGGAGCTCGTCGCGGGAAAAGGCCACCGCTGAGTGGGTGCGGACCATCGGGTAGTGCAGATCCTCGTAGTACCAAAACGAGGTGGGCCGGCCCTCGCCCTCAGTCCACCCGAACACGCCGCCCACATAGGAGATCTCGCACGGGGCGGTCACCACTCGGGGGCCGATGTCGGAGTAGCGGGAGGGAAGCCGGGACTGCCACACATGGGGCGGCTCAATGACGTGGTCGTCTACCGAAATGATGGGGGGAATCTCGATGGCCGACTCAGCCGTTGTCATTACTGCACCGTGACGGGGAACATACCCAGAGCCCCGTCGCCTTCGGGCTCGCTGCGGGTGAACTCCACATTTAGGCCCTCCAGGCCCCGGGTGAAGGCTCCCGGCCGGTACCGGGGCTCATAGAACGGCTCCAGCCTCATGTCGGGCAGCCGCCGGGTGATCTCCTCGAACATGACCTTCAGCTCCAGGCGGGCCAGCGACGCTCCCAGGCAGAAGTGGGTGCCGAACCCGAAGGAGAGGTGATGGCGGGCGTCGCGGCGCACATCCAGAGCGTCGGGGTTCTCAAAGGCGTCGGGGTCGCGATTGGCCGAGCCGTACATCAGCAAAACCTGATCGCCCTCGTTGAGGGCCTTGCCCCTCAGCTCGTGGGCGGTGGTCACCGTGCGGCGCATGTTCAAGACGGGAGACACGTAGCGGATGAACTCCTCTACCGCGGTGTCGCCGATCACTTCGGGCTCGTCGATGAGGATCTGGCGCTGGTCGGGATCCTCCATAAGCGCCAGGCAGGTGGTGCCGATCACCGTGCGGGTGGTCTCGGCCCCGCCGTCGAGCACCAAGAGCACCTCGTGCATGATGTCTTCGTCGCTCAGCGGCTTGCCGTCGAGCTCCTTGTGGGCCCACATGGAGATCAGGTCGTCTTGGGGGTCGGCCTTGCGCTTCTGGATCAGCTCGTAGGTGATCATCCCCCACTCCTCGATGGCCCGCTCTCCCTGCACGGTGTGGTAGGCCGGTCCGCCGCCGCCCTGCATGGTGGCTTCCGACCAGTGCATGACCCGGGGCCACAGCTCAGTGGGGTAGCCCAGCCGCTCGCCGATCATGTACGCCGGCAACGGCGCGGCCAAGTCATATACAACATCGCACCACCCGCGGGGGGCCACCCGATCGATGAGCTCGGTGACCACCGCCCGGATCTGGTCCTCTTGCTTGCGCACCGCCCGGGGGGTGAACTCCCGGGCCACCAGCATCCGCTGGCGCTGGTGGTCGGGGTCGTCCATGTTGATCATGGAATCCGACATCTCGATCTTGGGGCGGCTGCCGGAAGCCGAGCTGTACAGGCCGGTGTTCTTCTCCACCGCCAACAGGTCGGCGTGGCGGGATATCCCCCAGATTTCGTTCTTGGCGTCCCAGTAAACCGGGTCGTTCTCCCGCAACCAGGCATAGGCCGGATACGGGTCGTGGGCGTACATGTACCCGTCCAATAGGTCTACGGGTTGGGTTACCTCGGCAGTCGCCATAAGCGGCGATGGTAGCGGGCGCGCTCCGGTCAGTCGGCAGCGAGGTTCTCGGCGGCGAACTCCCAGTTGATCAAGTGATCCAAGAATGCCTCAACGTAAGCGGCCCGAGCATTCTGATAGTCGAGGTAGTAGGCGTGCTCCCACACGTCCACCACCAGCAGGGCCTGGCGTTCATGACGCAAGGGCAGATCGGCGTTGGCCGTCTGCACGATGTCCAGTCCGCGGTCATCGGCCACCAACCAAGTCCAGCCCGAGCCGAACAGCCCCACGGCCGCGTCGGCGAACTGGCGGCGGAACTCGTCGATCGAGCCGAATGCCTCTTCTATGGCCGCCCGCACAGGGCCGGATGGGGTGCCGCCTCCATCGGGGCTCATCGACTGCCAGTAGAAGGTGTGGTTCCAGATCTGAGCCGCGTTGTTGAAGATCGGGCCCTCGGCGCCCAGGATCACCTTTTCCAGCTCGGCACCCTCCCATTGGGTGCCAGAGGTCATGCGGTTCAGGTTGGCCACATATCCGGCGTGGTGGCGCCCATAGTGGTAGCTCATGGTCTCGGCGCTCACGTAGGGTTCGAGCGCGCTCTGACTGTAGGGCAGGGGGGGAAGCTCAAACGCCATAACGGGCTATTACGGTACCGGCAAAGAATTCGGGATTGATAGCCGTATACATCCGAAACGGGTTGTCGAACACAAAGGCCCGGAAGTCATCCTCGGTGACAAGACCTTCTTCCACCAAGCCATGGGCCTCGTCCATGATCGATCCGATTTCGGTCACATCCCAGTGGCCGATGTCGGAGGAAAATACGGCATTGAGCTTCACGCCGCAGGGGTTGGCCGGACCGAAGGCCACATGCACGCCCCGGTCGTCGGCCTCGCAGCCGAAATAGAGCGACGATGCGAACGACTCGGCGATCTCCTCGTCTGATCCCACCCCGAGCCGTGTCCACTCGTCGGGCTCTTCGGGGGTGCCTCCGTGGATGGGCATCCCATGGGCGTAGGAGGACAAATCGTCGCCGAGGGTGGCCCGGAAGTCCCCGCCATAGCGATCGAAGTACTCGCCCAGCTCGTCGAGATCCAGCAATGCGGGATCGAAGTTGCGCTGGATGGCGTCCCAGCTGCGCTTCTCCCAGTGCTCGATGATGTCGCACAGCAGCTGAGTGCCCCACGACACGCCGCACTCCAAGAACACGAACGGCAGCTCGGGGATGCGGCGGGTGACCCCGCCCAAGAACAGGGCCTTGCACAGCTCGTACATGAGGGCCTGGAACTGGCCGATGTGGTTGGCGGTGTAGCTGGACACGTAATTGTGGATGCCAGGGCGAAAGGCCAGCCCGCCGTGGAAGGTGGCGGCGTAGCCGAGCTCCGTGCAGCGGTGCCACACCGGGTCGTAGTCGTAGGCCGAGTCCAGCCCGTAGCAGTCGAACCAGTGGCGCTGGCCGGGCCAAAGCCAGCCTGAGCGGGTCTGGTGGTCGGGATCTTCGATCGGGCGCATGACCCCCTCGGCGAACACCACCACCTTCAGGCCCAGCGCCGCGCAGTGCTCCAGCTCGGCGATGGCCTCATCGGGGGTGTGGGCGGGGATGATGCCAGCCATGGCCATGCGGTCGGCGTAGGGGTTGTAGACGTCGGCGTAGAATTCGTTGAACGCCCGGCACAGGCCGGTTCGGTATTTGGTGTCTTCCACCGCGCCGGTGGTGAGGGTATTGGTGGGGTACAGCACCGTGTAGTCGATGCCGATTTCGGGCATCCGCTCGTAGAGGAGCGCGGGCAGCATGGCAGTGGCCCGATCCAACACGTTGGCGGTGTGGGTCCCCCACCAGGCCCCCTGCGGCGAGCGGGTCCGGCGGCGCTCGTCGAGGCTGCGGGCCTTCTGGGCGTTGCCCATGGGAAGGCCCTCTGACAGATACCGCCCATACAGGTCGGCGCCCAGCACCCGCTTCAGGTGGGGCTGTTGGGCGGCGGTGATCTCCAGCACGTGGCCGTCGGCGTCGATGACCGGGTGGCCGAATCGGCTCATGGCAATTCAGTTTGTCACCCGACGGCTGCGGGAGGCTTGGCTAGGGCAAGCAGACGTCGGGCAGCGGGTGGTGAAACAGCCGAGCGGCATTCTCGTGCGTGAGCTTGCGGATCACGTCGTCGCTCAGGTGGCCCAGCTTCGACTCCAGGGTGTCCTGGCACTCGGGCCAGGTGGAGTCGGCGTGGGGATAGTCGGTCTCCACCATGGTGTTGTCGAGGTTGAGCGCGATCACCGCGTCGATGGACGACGGGTCGTTGATGGTGCAGTAGTAGAAGTTCCGCATCAACACTTCGTGAGGACCGATGTCGGTCCCGCCCGGCCACAGGGATCGCCCGTGACCAGAGATCTCGATCTGGTGCTTGAGCCGATCGTACATGATGGGAACCCAGCCGCAGCCCCCCTCCGACATGGCGATCTTGATGCCGGGATAGCGCACGGGGATGCCCGACCACACCCAATCGGCCGCAGCAGCATAGGCGTGCATCTGGAACATGGTGGCCCCCACACCTATGGGCGGTCCGCCGGGGTCGGTGGGCATGACGTGGCCCGACGAGGCAACGTGCAGACAGATCACGGTGTCGGTCTCCTCGCACGCCTTCCACAGCGGATCCCACCACTCGCTGTGGATGGACGGCAGACCGATATTGTGGGGGATCTCCGGCAAGGTGACGGCCACAAAACCCCGCTCTGCGTTGCGGCGGATTTCGGCCGCGGCCAGATCGGCGTCCTTCAGCCAAGTGATGCCCATGGGAATGATGCGATCGGGGTAGGAGCCCCACCATTCCTCGTAAATCCAGTCGTTGAACGCCCGGGTAACGGCCAGGCCCAACTCTGGATCGGAGCAGTCGGAGTACACCCTTCCGCAGAACCCGGTGATCTGGCTGGGGAAGCAGATCGACGCCCAGATGCCCCCCAGGTCCATGTCGTGGATACGGGCCTTGATGTCCCAGGAACCCCGGCGCATATCGGAGAAGCGGGCCGGCTCCATGGTGAAGTCGTTGCGGTCGGCCCGCCCCACCAGGGCATTCAGGCCGAGCTGGGCGTAGATCTCGCCATCGAACTCCCAGTGCTGGCCACCGTCATCGCTCTCGACCACCTTCGGGGCACGATCGGCGAAGCGGGCCGGCACCCGGCCCTCGAACAGCCAAGGGGGCTCAACCAGGTGGTCGTCCACCGAGATGAGCGTGTAGCGGATCCGCTGGGGCTCGGGATCGGGAAGCAGCAGATCACTGGGCTTCTCATGAATGTCGACGATGGTCATAGCCGAAGCCTATGGGCCTTCAAGCGACCGGCGCTAGAAGCCAGCCCCCCAAACCCAGATTTCGTGCTGGTGGTTTCGGCTCAGTCCAGGCCGGCCGCCCGGAACGCCCGGCTGAGCAACGGAGGAACCTCTCCTACCGCAGCCTCGTCCATGTCCTCCTCATCCAATTCCTCCATAGTGGGAAGTCGGCGGGCGCTGGAAGATCCCGGCAAGTCGGACGCGGCATCGTCGACCAGCACCAACTCGGGCTCAGCTGTCCGGGTACGCAGATCCTCTTGAGTCCACCCCACGGGCACGACAACCGCATCGGCATGGATCCGGCACAGCCGCACACCGGCGATGCCGGTCTCCTCTTGAATGTCCACAACCTGCGCCGACAAATCCCGTGCATTTATCAACAGGATCGCCGAAGCACGCTCCCTGCATAGAACCCGCGCGCAATACTCTCCCGACATACTGAGAAATTACTCCTGCCAACAGCAAAAATGACGGATACTCGCGGTTGCGCTCCCAGCCTCGACGTTGTAGATAGCAGGGCATGGAAAACGGAGTGGTCGACCGACAGGCCGTCGAGGTACTGGCTCGCCAGCTTGAGCTGTGCCGGACTGCGCCGGGCCGGGTCGGAGTGGTGCTCACCGACGGCGCCACCGACCCCGTGTTGGCGGCCAGCGCCGCCCACGCGCTTATCCAAGTCGGCGCCCACCCACATACAGTCTCGATCGACGACCAACCGCTGACCGGGCCGGGAGCCGACCTGACGGCTTCCGGCCGACCCGACATCATCGTCAACCTTCTCAACGGCTACATGGACGCGTTGGAGACGATGATCCCGGCATACGCCCGAGTGCTCTCGGTTGTCGCCAGCAGCACCGGCGACCTACGGGGCGTTGTGCCCCATGCCGGTTTGAGCCGCCGAGTGGCAAGGGGAATGGATCTGCTGAAAGCAGGCCAAGAGCTGCATGTCGGCGACCGCGACGGTACGGACCTGCGGATCGGTCTTGAAGGGGCTCGCCGGTGGAAGCACGACGGGCTGGCCGCTGCTCCTGGCACGGTGGCCGAGTGGCCCCGGGGAGTGATCGGAACGGCCCCGGCCGCGGGAATCGCCGAGGGTACGGTGGTGATGTCTCCCGGCGACATCTGGCTGCCGATGGGCTGGTATGCCCGCTCGCCGGTAACCATGACCGTCGAGGGCGGGCGCCTGGTGGGAATCGAGGGGCCGAGAAGCGAGACCGACGCCATCCGGGCCCATTTGGCCTCGGTCGGCTCTCCGTCGGCCTATCGCCTCGACGCCGTGGAGATCGGGCTGCTGTGGATCGATCGTCCCCGGCCCCCGGCGCTGTTCGAACCGGGCTTCGCCGATTCTTTCGGGATCGTCGACCGTTGTGGCCATGTGGTGATCGCCACCGGCGACTATCCCACCGTCGGCATCGCCTGCTGCCTGAGGAGCGCCACCGTGGCCGTGGACCAGATAGCCGCGGTCCGCTCCGGGCACCCCCAGGGCGAGCTCGCTCCCGACGTCTACGAGCAGGCCGCCCATCGCCATCCCTTGTAGTGTCCAAGCGCATGGAGATGCGCAACATCGGCAGCTTGTCGGTTTCGGTGGTGGGGCTGGGGTGCAACAACTTCGGCATGACCATCGACGCCGACGCCACCCAGACGGTGGTGGACGCGGCAATCGACGCCGGGGTCAACTACTTCGACACCGCCGACCTGTACGGCCGGGGCAAGTCAGAGGAGTTTCTCGGCGCGGCGCTGGGCGACAGGCGAGACCAAGTGGTCATCGGCACCAAGTTCGGCCACCCCGGCGCCTTGCCCGAAGGGCAGCGGGGAGGCGACCCAGCCTGGATCCGCCAAGCCGTCGATGCCAGCCTTTCCCGGCTGAACACCGACCGCATCGACCATTACCAACTGCACATGCCCGACCCCGACACTCCTCAGGCTGAGACCCTGGGCGCGTTACAAGAGTTGGTGGATGAGGGCAAGGTGCTGGAGATCGGCTGCTCCAACTTCAGCGCGGAGCAGATCGACGAAGCGGCTAGCGCCGCCGCAGAAACTGGCGCGGGCAACTACTCCAGCGTGCAAAACCACTATTCGGTGCTGACCCGGAGCGTGGAGGACGAGGGCGTGATCGATGCCTGCGCGCGCACCGAAATGACGGTTGTTCCCTACTTCCCCCTGGAGTCCGGGCTGCTCACCGGCAAGTACTCCGGGCTGACCCCTCCCGAGGGGACGCGCCTTTCCATGTGGAAGGGCGAGATGCGGGACATGTTCTTGAGCGAGGACAACCTGGCCGCCGTAGACCGCCTCACCAGCTACGCCGCCGACCAGGGCCGCAGCATCTTGGAGCTGGCCATCGGGTGGCTCGTTTCCAACCCGTCGGTGGCCTCTGTTATCTGTGGTGCCACCAAGCCCTCCCAAGTGGCGTCCAACGTGACTGCGGCCTCTTGGTCTATGAACTCCGGCCAGCGGTCCGAGGTTGCCGCGTTGGCCTCATAGCTCGAGAACCATCCCTCGAACCGCCTCGCTCAACTCGAAGAGCGGGTCGGGAATGCGGATGTCGCCGATTACCTCGATGTAGCCCTTGATCAGGGGCTCGGTGCCGCTAGGTCGAAGCGACACCCGGCTGCCGTCGACCAGATCGAACCGAAGCACGTCGGCGGGATGAAGCCCGCCCACTCCATCTCGATAGTCGGTTTTCTCCATAACTTCGACGCGGCCGAACCGGTGGGGCAGCCTCTCCCGGATCGCGCTCATCACCTCTGGGCCGGTGCGACCGTCCAGTTTCATGCTCACTTGATCAGTGCGATGCAGGCCGAACTCATCCATCAGCTCGGCTAGCCGCTCGATTGGAGTGCGTCCGTACTCGTAGGCCAGCTGCCGGCACATCATCGTGAAATGGACCGTTGCGCTGATGCCGTCCTTGTCCCTCACCCTGTTGTTGCAGGCGAAGCCCAATGCCTCCTCGTAGCCGAATACGAACCTCCAGGGCAGGTGACCGGGCCGGGGCTTGAGGCTGTCGGCTGCCCGGGAGATCCATTTGAAGCCGGTCAGTGTCTCCACATGGGTCGCACCTCGGGCCTCGGCGATCCGGCCGACCAGCCGACCCGAGACGATGCTGCTGGCCACCACCCGCTCGTCGCCGCCTGACTCGACCCTCAATCCCAGAATCCAGTCGCAAAGCAGCGCTCCGATCTCGTCGCCAGTCAGTACGCGCCACTCGTTCTCGTAGGCCCACACCGCGGCGGCCATCCGGTCGGCGTCGGGGTCGTTGGCAATGGCCAAAGGGGTGTCGATCTGCTCGGCCCGTCGGATGACCTTGGCCAGGGTGTCGTGATTCTCCGGGTTGGGCGAGACAACGTTGCGGAAGAGGGGATCGGGCTCGGCTTCATCTTCCACCACGAAAGGCTCGCCGTTTTCTAGCTCGGTCAGCGCGAAGTTCACGTAGTGCAGCCCCACCCCTTGTAGCGGGGTGTACGCCAGCGGATGAAAGGAGTAGAGCCGGGGCACATTGGCCAAGATGGCTGCTATGTATTCCACTTCCACTGAGACCTTTTGTGGCCATTCCGGGTCGGGTCCTCGATCGGGCAAGTCCCGAGGGGGCAGCGGCTGGGATGCCATGGCCGCTTCGATGGCCTGATCGTGGGGCGGGATGACCTGAGCACCGTCAGCCAGATACAGCTTGAGACCGTTGTCTCCGACGGGATTATGACTAGCGGTGACCATTACACCCGCCGCGCACTTGAGCTGGGTCACGGCGAAGGCCAAAACGGGGGTGGGCGAGTTGGGGGGCAGCGTCACCGGCCAGCAACCAGCGCCAGCCAGCACCTCGGCAACGTCGGCAGCGAAAATGTCGGAGTTCTCCCGGGCATCGTGGGCGATCACCACCCCGCCGCGAAAATCGAGCCATTCGGCCAACGCGGCGGCGAACTGGCGGACTACAACCCGGTTCATGCGGTTGGGGCCCGCGCCCATAGGTCCCCGGATGCCGGCGGTGCCGAACCGGAGCGGGTCGCCGAATCGATCTTCAATCCCCCCCTGATCGCCGGCTTCCAACAGCGCCTCGAGTTCGGCCCGAGTCACCGGGTCGGGATCAGCGGCCAGCCATTCCTCGGGGGTGGGACTCATAATGCCTGGATGACGGCGCGCAGCACGTCGGTGACCCGGCCCTGGGCGGCTTGGCCGGCGTCCAGCACTTCTTGATGATCAAGCACGGCCCCCATGCCCGCGGCTGCATTGGTGACCAGCGACACGCCGGCCACCTCGGCCCCCAGATGGCGGACGGCAATGGCCTCCAGCACGGTGGACATGCCCACCAGGTCGGCCCCCATGCGGGCCAGCATGGTGATCTCCGCCGGGGTCTCGAAATGCGGACCCACCAGCCCGGCGTACACCCCTTCGCCCACCGATGGGTCGACGTGACGCACCGCCTCACGGATGCGTGACGAGTACAGATCGGTCAGATCGGTGAACCGGATGGCGTAGCCCTCGGGCGGGGCAGGGCCGAACAGCGGGGACTGCCCGGTGAGGTTGATGTGGTCGCTGATCAGCACCGGCTGGCCCACTCCGAAGGAGGGGTTCATGCCACCGGCTGCATTGGTGAGCACCACCGTGGAGCATCCCGCGGCTACCGCGGCCCGCACGCCGTGGACCACATCAGCCGGTGGATGGCCCTCATAGAGGTGGACCCGGCCAGCCATCACCAGCACCCGCCGGCCCTCCACAGCCACAGCCCGGAGCGTCCCGCCATGGCCGGGGACAGACGGCGGATGAAATCCGGCGATGGTCTCTGCGGCTACTTCGGTCACTACTGAGCCCAAGCCTTGGGCTACCTCGGCCCAGCCCGAGCCCAGCACCACCGCGGCGTCGAAGCGACCGCCCAAGCGCTCTACCAGCTCGACTCCGGCCTGTTCAGCCCGCTCGAATGGATTCATGCCCCGATGGTAGAAGGCGCCGGTGACACTTCCCGCACCGCCATCAAGAGGGATTAGGGGATCAAATGGGCCAGCGACCCCGAGGGGCGGGCGCCGAACTGGCTGATGGCCTCGGTGGCGGCCAAAGACCCCAGCCATCCGCACTGGGCCAAGTCCATTCCCCGGGTCCAGCCATAGAGGAACCCCGAGGCGTACAGGTCCCCCGCACCGGTAGTGTCCACTACCTTCGGCGTGGGCGCAGCGGGCACCTCGATGATCTCGGTGGGGGTGACCAGCACCGATCCGGCCTCCCCCCGGGTCAGAGCGGCCACCCGGCACCGTCCCTGCACGGCGGCCACCGCAGCCTCGAAGTCGTCGCCGGTCTCATACAGAGTGCAGATCTCGTGCTCATTGCCGAACAGCAGGTCGATGGGACCGTCCACCAAGTCGAGCCACTCCTGGTGGTGGCGCTCCACGCAGAAGCTGTCCGACAATGTGAACGAGATCGTTCCCCCAGCAACCGAGCAGATCGAGATGGCCTTGCGGATGGCCTCTTTGGTGATGTCCACATCCCAGATGTAGCCCTCGCAGTAGAGCACCCGGGACGCCCCCACCAAGTCGGGGTCGATGTCGTCGGGGTGAAGCTCGGTGCTGGCCCCCAGGTAGGTGTTCATGGTGCGGGCCGCGTCGGGGGTCACGATGATGAGACACCGCGCGGTGGGCGGCCCGGCGGTGGCTGGAGCCACCTCGAAGCGCACCCCCAGAGCACCGATGTCGTGGGCGAACACCTCACCGAGCTGGTCGTCGCGCACCTTTCCGATGTACCCCACCTGCCCGCCGAACGAGGCCACCCCGGCCACCGTGTTGGCCGCCGAACCCCCCGATGTCTCGATGGCTGGCGCCATGGCCCCATACAGCTCCTCGGCCCGGTCGGCGTCGATCAGGGTCATGGCCCCCTTGACCAGGCCGTGGGCGTCGATGAACTCGTGATCCTCGGTGCTGATCACATCGACGATGGCGTTGCCGATCCCCACTACATCCATTTGGCCCACTCAGCCTTCCTCAAGTCCGGCTAGCCGGAGAATATGTATTGGCAATCCGCCTCGGTCAAGACGGTGCCTTCCGCGGCAACGTTCTCGGCCACTTCGTCGTTTGTGGCGTTGGCCACGATGACCAAGGGTTTGAAGTCAGCGTGCAGTGCCCAGGCCAGCGCTACCTGGCTGAGGGTCAGGCCGAGCCGGCGGCCCACCTCGGCGGCCCGCTCCCGACGAGCCCAGTTGTCGTCGCTGAGATAGCAGCGGGCGGTGTCGGCCAGGTGGCCCTCGTTGGCGTCTTCAAGCTCCTGTCGGGCGATTCGCTCGCTCAGAAAGCCCCCGGCCAGCGGCGACCACGCCACCACCGCCACCTCTCGCTCTCGATGCCACTCACGGTCGGCGGCCCGGTCGGGGCCGGTGAGGGTGACCACGTCGTCCCAAGGCTCGTCGAGTTGGTCGACGAGGCTGAAGTGGGCGCTGTTGGCCACCGGTCCCCTCAGGCCATGGGCGTCGGCATAGTCAGCGGCCGACTCGATCCTGGATGTCGTCCAATTCGACACCCCCCACGCCCCGATATGGCCCCGGTCGATGGCGACATTGACCGCCTCAACAAGACTGCCGATCTCAACAGAGGGGTCATCGCGGTGGAACAGCCACAGGTCGAGGTGGTCGACGCCGATCTGCTGTCGCGACCTGTTGATGTCCTCATTTATGGCGTCGGGATTCACCCGAGGGATCCAATCGGGGAGTTCAGGATGGCAGCCCTTGGCCGAGATGACGATGCCCTCTCGGCTCCCCCGATGGCGGATCCATCGGCCCAAAATGGCGTCCACACCGTCGTCAGGGGTGGCGTAGTTGACCGCGGTGTCGAACGCATTGATCCCTGCGTCAACCGCGGCATCGAGCAAGGCGAAGCGGGACGGGTCGTCAAGGGCGAACAGGCTGATAGCCCCCTGGACTACCCGGCTCATGGGAGTTTGCACCCCAGGAATTTCGATGTACTGCATCAGTCGCTGCCCTCTTCAAAGGGGTATACCACTCCGAGGCGGCTCCGGATCTCATCGCACAGTCCGGCCATCTCCAGCGACAGGCTCAGCGGCATGCGATCGCTCTCGGTGCGCCCGCGGCGGACGCAGTCCACTACCTCTTCGATCTCGTATTCGAACCCGTTGGCCCGATGCGGCATCGTCTCGATCTCCTCTTCGCCCCCGGCTCGCAATATGGCCCGATCTGCGGCCCAAAACACGGGGATCTCGATAGACCCGGCAGTGCCGGCGATCATTGCGCTGCTCTCGAGATTGGCCACCGTCGCACAGCCCAACTGGGCCAGCCCGCCGCCCGGATATGACGCAGCAATGGACACGATCTCGTCCACGTTGGTCTCCCCCACTCGGGCAAGAGCCCCGTATTCGACAGGATGGGACCCGTAGAGCCAATGGGCGATAGTCAATGGGTAAACCCCCACGTCAAGCAGGCTTCCCCCAGCCAATTCCGGATTGAACAGCCGGTGCTCCGGCATCACCGGGACGGAGAATCCGAACGCGGCCGTGACTAGCCGCACATCGCCGATGAGGCCCTCGTCGATCCACCGGCGCACTACCTCATAGATGGGCAAAAACCGGGTCCACATCGCCTCCATGGCAAAGACCCCGGCATCCCTCGCCGCTTCCACAATTCGGGTCGCCCCGGCCAGATTGGGAGCGATGGGCTTTTCCACCAACACCGCCACTCCTGCATCAACGCAGGCTATGGCCGCCTCCTCGTGATACGGGTGCGGTGTGCAGATATACACCGCGTCGAGCCGTTCGGCAGACAGCATCTCGCCCACCGACCCGTAGGACGACGCAATGCCCCTCGACTCAGCAAAGGCGTGAGCCCGGTCCGCGTTTCTTCCGGCCACCGCAGCTACGTGGGCATCCTCCACAACGTCCATGGCGCCAAGAAACTGCCCAGAGATGCCGCCGTGTCCGACCATGCCGAACCGAATGTCGTCTGTGTCGCGCAATCTTGCCTCCTGCGACTTGGCGCGGCCCGAGGCTACTTGGCCCTTCCTGTTGTAGGCATTACGGAGCCAGACCGCCCTCCGCTACTGTGCCCATGTCGAATCCGCATCAGGAAACAGTCCTATGAGCAATCGAATCGACGGTGTCGAGTACCGGGTATCCGAGGAGGAGAAGGCCTACTTCGCGGAGTGCGGTTACGTGCACCTGCGAGGGCTGCTGACTGCCGAGGAGATCAGCGAGCTCGAAGGCACCTACGACCGGTTCCTGCATCGAGAGATCGAAGTGCCGGGCAAGGACTACTGCGACATGGCCGGCGACTACGGCCGAGAGCCGGAGGACTTCTCGATCATCAACGTCATGCTCCCCCGGCGCTACTACCCCCAGTGGCAGGGCAACCTCTTCGAGCGGCGGGCGGCTTCAGCGGCGCGTCAACTGTGCGGCGACGGGATGGCCATCGACTACGACCAGCTCTTGGCCAAGCAACCCTTCAAAGAAGACGCGGTGTTCGCCTGGCACCAGGACATGGCCTATTGGCCCGACACCCCCGACACCCGCACAGCCACGTTCTGGCTGGCCATCGACGATTCCACCATCGCCAATGGCTGTATGCGCTTCGTGCCGGCCACCAACCAGGAGCCGGAGCTACGCCCCCACACCGCCCAGTTCGGCGACCGGGGCGACTCCCACGCCCTAGGCACCGACTTGATGGAGAGCGACAAGCCGGTCCCCGTGCCCATCAGCCGAGGGGATGTGACGGTGCACAACGAGCGGGTTATGCACGGCTCAGGCGGCAACTCCACCGCCGGTTTCCGCCGGGCCTACGTCATCGCCTTTCGCTCCGAGGACACCGTGGCCATCGAGCGCCAACTCGGCTTCACCCACAGCCACAACGACAGCGGCGACGTCCTCAATCAAGTAGGCGTCGAAGGCCAAACCCGCTGATCAGGGCCAATCTGCCCCAAGCTGGCTGTATTCGCTAGACCGCTCGTGACGGGGTGGTGAAGGAGGTTCGGTGGTCGAGCCGAAGGCTGCTGGTCAGCTGGAGACTGGCCCTGAGGGGGAGATCCGTGGACGACCGCCCCACCATCACCTCGACGTCGCCCTCTTCGACCACCAACTCGAAGTTACGGTTTAGAAAGGCGAGTTGGCTGGTGTCGAAGTCGAACTCCACCCGACCGCTCTCTCCGGGCTCCAGCGACACCCGGTGAAAGCCCGCCAGTTGGCGGACAGGGCGGGTTACCGAGCCCACCACGTCTCTCACGTAAAGCTGCACCACCTCGTCTCCGACACGATCGCCCGTGTTCAACACCGAGCAGCCGATCACAACCACCTCGCCGGCGCGGGCGCTCGTGTCAGACAGGGTGAGATCTCCGATCTCAAAGGTGGTGTAGGAGCGGCCGTGGCCGAAGGCCCAGACCGGAGCGCTTGGTCCGTCCACGTAGGCCCGGTCGGAAGATGATCCGCTGCCGTGCTTGTGCCCGTGATACGTCGGCGACGCGCCCGCACCAGCGGGAAACGAAACGGGAAGCTTGCCCCCGGGGTTCAGCCCGCCAAACAATGCCGAAGCGATCGCTCTGGGACCCTCAGGCCCTGGGTGCCAAACCTGGAGGATGGCTCTGGCACCGGCAAGGTCTCCAGCGATATCGAGTGGCCGGCCGCTGACCGCTACCGCAACGGTGGGCACCCCGGCCGCGATCACCCGCCGCACGAGCTGGGGCTGTGCGCCGGGAAGCTCAAGCGTCTTGCGGTCACGGCCCTCTCCTCCCGTGGCGTCGCCCACCCAACCGGTCTTCTCGCCTACTGCCAACACCACAACGTCGGTAGCTCGGGCTGCCTCCACCGCTTCGTCGATGCCGTCTTCATCAAGCCGGGTCCAGTCACAGCCCTTCACGCTCGTAACCGGCGCGTATTGGGCAATGGCGTCGGCAATGGTGCTTATGTCTGGGTACAGACCTCCAATCGCCCGATCCAGCTCGACCGGATCGATGATGGCGCCGGTGCTATGGAAGACCTTGGCGACCGCGTCGAGGGTGGGATCGGGGGAGGACTCATCGGCCGAACCGTCGGTATCATCGCCACCGCCGAATATTCCAGCCATCGATCCCTCGAGACCTTGAGACAGCGCCATGCCGAGCTCAAGGCCCGCAGCCGGGGTGTACGCCGCGAACAGGCCCCGAAGCGTGTCAGCCATCGGCCCGATCACTGCCACCGAACCGACATCGGGGCTGAGCGGAAGGGTGCCGTCATTCTCCAGCAGGACCAGCGAAGCATCGGTAATCGTTCGGGACAACTCCAGCGCCGCCGGCTGGTTGAAGGCCTCAGCAGCCCGGTTGGCGTCCACAACGGGAGAGTCCATGAGGCCGACCTGGAAGCGCTGGGTGAGCGCCCGCTCCACGGCAAGATCAAGGACCGATTCATCAAGCTCGCCGTTCCGAATCGCATCGGGAAGCGAGGAGTAGCAGATTCCCGTGGGCAACTCGATGTCGAGTCCTGCTGACAAGGCCGACACTCCGGCTTCGGCATCGGTGGCGGCCACGGCGTGGGGCTGGCGGAGTCGGGCCACCGCCGAGTAGTCAGCCACCACGCAGCCCTGGAATCCGAGTTGGTGGCGAAGCAGACCGGTGAGGATCTCAGGAGATGCGGCCACCGGCACCCCGTCGATCTCGGAGTACGAGTTCATCACCGACGCCAGCCCGGCATCGCGGATGGCTCCCTCGAAAGGCAGGGCATAGACCTCGTGCACCGCACGGGGCCCGATGGGGCTGGCTGTCTGGTTGAGGGCCCCCTCGGTATAGGAGTAGCCGAGGAAGTGCTTGCCGGTGGCGATCGTTCCGGAGCCAAGATCGTCGGTCTGCATGCCGCGGACGAAGGCGATGCCCATGGCGGCGCACAAGAACGGGTCTTCCCCGTAGGTCTCGTGGACTCGGCCCCAACGGGCGTCCCGGTTCACATCCAACACCGGCGAGAGCACGTGATTGATGCCAACCGCCCGAGCTTCGCGGCTGGCCACCCCGGCCATCTGCTCGATGAGATGCGGTTGGAAGGTGGCCGCCAAGCCGATAGCGGTGGGGAAGGCGGTGGCGGAGTCGTGGGCCAGGCCGCACAAGGCCTCGTTGTGAACCATGGCCGGAATCCCCAACCGGGTGTGGTCCCGCAACCACTCTTGGATTGCGTTGATGGCCGAGGCCAAATCCCTGGGATTTCGGGCGAGACCCCCGCCCATGCAGAGGTGGCCCACTCCATGGGGAATCACTTGGCTCATCTTGTCGGGATCGGGACCGGATTGGCCCATGAACATTGCCGGGAAAACGCCCACTACTTGGGCGGCCTTTTCCTCCAGCGTCATGCGCGACAGCAGTTCAGCCACCCGCTCGGAGATGGGCAGGCTGGAGTGCAGATACGGAGGGGCTGCCTCGGTCATCGCACCTCCTCGGAGGCGCGCATTCGCAAGCCGAGCACCGCTTAGTTGACGGGTAAGAAGTCGTCGGCGGCGGCGTCAAAGGCAAGGAGAATTGGAGCGCTGTCGCCGATGTCGAACTTGCCAGCCTCTATTGATGCCGACGAATTGGCCGTCACGTCGAGGCTGAGACCACCTTCGGCGGCCGCCCTAAACGAATCGTTGGTGAGATCTGGCCCGGCAGCCGTAGCAATCTGCGTGAATATCTCCACAGCTTGGCACGCCCAAATGGTGGTGTTCAGATTCACCGGTTCATCACCCTCGGGGTCGACATTGACAACTTCGTCCGACGCCGCTTCGAAGCGGTCGATGCAGGAAACAACGCTTGGATCCCCCGCCTTGGCGAGATCTTCGAATCCCACTGAACCGAGCGCATAGGCACCTTCTAGGGCATCGGTCGTGTAGCCGAGGTCGCGATAAAGTTCGGGGTCGACGCCGCTTCCTCTGGTTGCCACCAACCTGGGGCGATATGGACTCCGATCAATGCCAGCGACCACGTTGAGAGCCGAACCGATTCCCACCGCGAGGATTACCTCGGCCCCGTCGGCCTGCCACCGCTGGGCAAAGGCCTGCATCTCGGCATCTGAGGCGGCAATGTCACCCCCACTGTCGGTGGATTCGGTCTCTGACACCACATCGACTCCGGCGGCCACCAGGGCGTTGATGTAGTGATCCCGCTCACTTCCCGTGTCCGCCGCGGCATGCACCGCCACCGGACCATCCAGGATCCCGGCATCGATCAGCAACTGGACGCTGATTGCCGCGCCGCGGGCAGGGAGCGCGCCTGGGCCGATGGCCACAGCCTTGGACCGGTCGAAATCCTCTTGGCTGACCCCGAAGGTGTTGATAAAGATCGTTTCGTTCACGTCGGTGAAACAGGTCAGATTGGTGAGCAGCGGACCCATGGCCGCAAACACTTCCTCATCTTGCGTCAACTGCACGCAGGCCGCCTCTGACTCGACATCCCCTAGGGGCGAATACCCCACCATGACCGGCTCAAGTCGGCGACCGAGAACCCCACCGCTGGCGTTGACCTCGTCGATGACGGCCTCCCACTTGGCTTCCACGTCGCCGTTGCTGCGGCCGATGACGGAGAGATCGATGATCACGATGCCGATCTTGATCGCCTCAGAGGTCACGCCCCGGAACGAGTCGGTCAGCACAATCGGCTCAGGCTCGGCTGGCTCTTCCTCGGTCTCCGGCGCCTCAGCCTGCTCGTCTGCGGGCTCAGGTGTCTCCGGTTCCGGCGCCGTGGCCTCCGCGTCAGCCTCTTCCGGCTCGTCTGCGGGCTCCGGGACCCTTGTCGCCGACTGCGATTCCTCAGGCCCATCTTCGACTGGCTGAGTCTGAGGCTCCGCAGCGCCGCCGTCGATTTCCGGTTCAGAGTCTCCGCCCCCGCACGCCGATGCCAAAACGAACAGAACGGTGATGATTCCTATGAGTCGTAAGCGCATGGCTGCATCCCTCCGCAAAGGTCTGGCCCTTCACGTTGCCACATTAGGTTGTGGCCATGCGACAAGACTCGGGCAGGATGCAGATCACCGTCCAGACCCCGGATCGCTCTAGTGAGCCAGTTGACTTCGGCGCTCCGTTCGAGCCTCCTGCCGGTCGGGTACTGCACTGCTGGGGCCAGCTCGGCGTCGAGGATCGACCCCACCTGGTGTCCGATGAGGAGCTTTGCGAGTACGAAGCCACCATCGACCCCAAGCCGGGGGTGGTGAGCACCTATGCCCACGTCCACGACACCAGCGACGGAATCCTCGAGTCCTTTTGCCAGGGTGTCGGCAACCTGTCGGCCAAGCGCCCCCACACCCCGCTGATCGTTGGGCTTCACGTCCGGCCGGTTGAGCGGGTGGTAGCCACAGGGGCATGCGATGAATCGCTACGCCGAATGGCTCGGTGTCTGCGGGATCTGGGCATGCCCGTGTGGCTGCGGATCGGCTATGAGTTCAACCTCAGCTTCGACCCCCACGACACCGAGGCCTACAAGGACCTCTTTCCCCACATCGTCGAGCTGTTCAAACAAGAGGAGGCTCACAACGTCGCCTCCACGTGGTGCTCTGCGGCCGGCTCGTTCCAGTTCCGAGATCCGTTCGACTGGTGGCCCGGCAACGACTACGTCGATTGGGCCGCGGTGGACGTGTTCGCCCCGATTGGCTTCGAGCGCTCCGAGACATCCGCCTATCTCGACCGGTGCCGGGAAGAGAGGAAGCCGGTGATGATTCCCGAGTCGTGTCCCTTCTTCTTCGATTGGAATCTGGTCGATCCCGACCGTCCCGAGTCGTTTCGCGACGGGCTGCTCGAGATCGGCGACTTCGAAGACCAATGGGCCTGGTACGAGGCCATGTTCGAACTGGTCCGGCGTCGGCCCGAGATCAAAGCCCTGACAGTGATCGCCACCGATTGGCGGGACGGCATGTTCCCGTTCTACGGCGATACCAGAATCGGCTCTTGGGATGGCTTGGCCGAACGCTATGCCGCCGCGTTGTCCGACCCGCGCTTCATGCACCGACAGGAGTCCCAAGATCTGTTCGAGCACCGATAAGCAAACCACCGGGAAGGGGGGTAGATGACCGACGCCGCCAGCAACGACGCCGGCGCCCTGTCTCGCCGGGTGCTTGACAGTCAGACAGATCAGACCGGCGCCGACGATGAGGTGATATTTCCCGACCACGTCCTTCCCGGTGTGGGCGGCGAGCAAATGTCGCTGCGGGAAGGGCTGGCCAAAGGCGGAATAGCGACATTCCTCGTCCTGTTGATCCTCAACAGCCTCGACGAGCTCGAATCGGCTGCACTGTCGGTTCTCGCCCCCGAGATCCGAGACAGCTTCGGCGTGGGCGATGGGGTCATCGTTTTCTTGGGTGCCGCCTCGGTGTCGTTTGTGTTCCTCGGCGCACTGCCCATGGGCTGGCTGGCCGACCGATTTCGCCGGGGGCCGGTCATCGGGGCGGCCAGTCTCGCCTTCGGCCTGTTCTCGCTGCTGTCCGGCCTGGCCCGCCATGTTGCGGTGTTCTTCCTCGCTCGGCTGGGAACCGGGATCTCCAAGTCCAACACCCTGCCTGTCCACAGCTCCCTGATCGCCGACCAGTACCCCATCGGGGTTCGGGGCCGTATCGCGTCGCTCACCATCATGGTCGGACGGTCGGTGGGCATCATCAGCCCCGTGCTGGTCGGGGCCATCGCCGCCTTCGTCAGCTGGCGCTGGACCTACTACACCCTGTGGATCCCGGTGGCCGTTGTGGCCGTGGCCGCGTTCCGGCTCCCCGAGCCGGTGCGAGGCCAATGGGAGAAGGCCGATGTCTTAGGCCAGGCCGGCGACGCGGGCGATTCTGCCCCTGTCTCCCTAGAAGCGGCGTTCGCCCGGCTCAACAAGGTGGCGACCCTGCGCACGGTGCTCCTCGGGTTCGCCGCGCTGGGCTTCGGACTGTTCAGCCGGCCAGTGCTCACCTCTTTGTTCCTTGAGGACGAGTACGGATTGGGCCCGTTGGGCCGCGGCACCCTCACCACCGCGTCCGGGGTCGGGGTCATCGCCATCATGCCGTTTGTCGGGCGACAGTTCGATCGCCTCTACCGCCAGAACCCAACCCGGGCGATGGGGCTGATCGGCGCGCTCATCTTGCCCTCCGCACTGTTGTTGCCCGTCCAGTTCAACATGCCCAACCCGTGGCTCTTTGCCGTGTTGGACGTTCCCGGCTCGCTGATGATGTTCGCGGCCTTCGCCATGGTCGGGCCCCTCATGCAGGCCGTCGTCCCCTATCGGCTTCGGGGCATCGGCTCGGCGCTGTCCACGTTGTACATCTTCTTCATCGGCGCGGCCGGCGGCGGCCTGCTGTCGGCCATGGTGGTCGATGCCAGCGGCCCGAAGACCACGATCCTGGTGCTGGGACTGCCCTCCACCATCGTCGGCGGGGCCTTCATGTTGAACGGTGCCCGCCACATACGGCGCGACTTGTCTCGCAACGTGGCCGAGATACTCGAGGAGCAGGCCGAACACAACCGCCAACAAGAAGATCCCGAACACATCCCCGCCCTGCAACTGGCCGACATCGACTTCAGCTATGGCAACGTCCAGGTCCTCTTCGACGTCGGTTTCGAAGTCCGAAGGGGCGAGACCCTGGCCCTGCTGGGCACCAACGGCGCCGGAAAGTCGACCATTCTGCGGGTGATCGCCGGCCTCGGCACTCCGGAGCGGGGAGTGGTACGTCTGAACGGCCGCACCATCACCTTCTCCACCCCCGAGCAGCGAACGGAGATGGGAATACAGACCCTGCTGGGGGGAAGCGGCGTATGGGCGCCGCTCAGCGTGCGCCACAACCTGGAGATGGGGACCTATCAGCTCCGAGACGACAAGTCCGAACGGCATCGCCGAATCGAGCACGCCCTTGAGTTGTTCCCCGAACTCCGCTCCCGCCTCGACGACCGAGCCGACGCCTTGTCGGGCGGCCAACAACAGATGCTCGCCCTGGCCCGAACGCTGCTGTGCCAGCCCGAAGTGCTCCTGATCGACGAACTGTCCCTCGGCCTCGCTCCGACCGCGGTGGCCGAGCTCATGGGCCACATCGAGCGGCTCCAATCGACCGGGCAGACCATTGTCATCGTCGAGCAGTCGCTCAACATCGCCCTGGAATTGGCCGACCGGGCCGTGTTCATCGAAAAGGGTCAGGTGCGGTTCCAAGGACCAGCCTCTGAACTGGCTGACCGCGACGACCTGGTCAGAGCCGTTTTCCTGGGCGACGAGGGGGGCTGATGGCGCTGGGTTTCCTCGAAGCCAACCGCCAGCTCATCTTCGACGGGGCGGTGAACGGTCTGGTGTACGGGATGCTGGCCATGGCCATCGTTCTGATATTCCGCTCCTCCCGGGTCATCAATTTCGCCGCTGGAAACATGGGGCTGCCCGGTGCCGGTCTGTTGGCCCTGTTGGCCCTGCGCTGGGACGTCCCCTTCTGGATAGCGGCACTCACCGCCATCGCGGTGGGCGCTCTCTTCGCCGCCGTGGTGGAGATCGGCGTGGTACGCCGGCTGTTCACCGCGCCGAGGGTGATCCTCTTGGTGGCCACCATCGGGGTCGCCCAGCTTGCTCAGGGCATCCTGTTGGCCTACCCCGACGTCGGCGGCGGCATCGGCACCCGCTATCCCGTCATCATCGACACGATCTTGACCGATGTGGCCGGGCTCTTCGTCACCGGCCCGCAGCTCAGCGCGCTCATCGTCGCCCCCCTGGTGGCGATTGCGCTTGGCGTGCTGCTGGACCGCACGCCCTACGGCCGAACGGTGCAGGCCACCGCGGCCAACCCCGATTTGTCGCGAGTCTCGGGCATCAAGCCGAAACGGGTATCGCTCACCATCTGGGTGATCGCCGGAGTGGTGTCCACCATCGCGGTGATACTGCTCTCTGCCGACCGCAGCGTGAGCGGACTGGAGACAGTGGGCCTCACCACCATGGCCAACTCCCTGGCCGCCGCGGTCATCGCCCGGATGCGATCGTTCCCGCTCGCTCTGGCCGGGGGGGTGGTGGTCGGCGTCACGTTCTCGCTGGTCAAGTTCAACTATCCTGTTGAAGGCGGGCTCTTTGAGTTCGTCCTGCTGATCGGCGTGCTCGTAGCGGTAGCGGTGCAGCGCCGCCGCGACGACGACGCTGCAGGGCGGTACTCGTTTGCTCCCAAGATCCGCCCAATTCCCAAGCACCTCCTGTCCATCTGGTGGATCCGCCACCTGGGCAAGCTGGCCCTGGGATTGGCTGGGTTGACCGCGGTGCTGTTGCCCATTGTCGTTTCCACCCCGTCACGGCAGATCACCTACGCCACCATCTTGGCCTTTGGGATCTGCGCGGTGTCGGTGGCCATCATCACCGGATGGGCGGGACAGCTATCGCTGGGCCAGATGGCCTTTGCCGGAATTGGTGCCGTGGCAGCAGCTTCATTCCAGCGGGGCATCCAAATGGACATCGGCTGGGGCGACAACCGGCTGATCAGCTTCGAAGCCGGCGGCATCCCCTTCGCGGCCGCGGTTGCCCTCGGAGCCGTGGTTGCCGCCGCGTTCGCCGGGATGGTGGGCATGGGAGCGCTGCGAGTGCGCGGCCTGCTGCTCGCCGTGGCCACGTTCGTTCTCGCGCTGGCCACCGAGGAATACCTCTTCCGCCGGCCCATCTTCAGCGACGGAAACACCACTTCAGTCTCCTTGCGCCGGGGCCAGGTGTTCGGGCTCGACCTCGACAGTCAGCGCACCTACTACTGGCTGCTGCTCGGGGTCTTGGTGGTGGTGCTGATCGCCGTTGCCCGCATTCACCGAAGCCGCTTTGGCCGGGCCATCCGGGCTCTGCGGGACAATGCCGACGCCGCCGCGGCCTACGGGGTTCGCCCGGCTCGTACCAAGCTGGGAGCCTTCGTGTTGGCCGGCGCGGTGGCCGGGCTTGGGGGAGGCCTCTTGGCCGGAGTGATACACGAGGTCCCCCTGACCGGTCGCTTCTTCGGGACCGGGGAGTCGTTGCGGCTCATCTCCATGGCCATCATCGGCGGCATCGGCGCCACCATCGGGCCGGTGTTCGGCGCGCTTTGGGTGATCGGCCTGCCCGCCTTCGCTCCTACTAACCGCCTGATCCCCCTGTTCACCTCGGGCGTCGGCCTGCTGATCCTCCTTTTGTACTTCCCCAGCGGCCTCGCTCAGATCGCCTACTCCGCCCGCGACCGGATCGTGGCCTGGCTGGAGGCCCGCCGACCACCACCCGCGGCCAAACAAACCCACTCCGTGCCCACGGCACTCGCAGTTCCGGCCGCGGTGCCCGACACCTCCGAACCGGCGCTGCGGGCAATCGGGATTACCGTGCGCTTCGGCGGCCGACTGGCGGTTGACAACGCCCATATCGAAGTGGCCCCCGGTGAGATCGTGGGGCTCATCGGCTCCAACGGTGCCGGCAAGTCAACCCTGATAAACGCCATCGGCGGCTTCGTCCCCTCCAAAGGCCGCGTTGAGCTCTACGGCTCGCCGATCCACCGCCTCAAGCCCGCCGAACGCTCCCGAAATGGTCTGGGCCGGACATTCCAAGCCGCAACCCTGTTTCCCGAGCTCACCGTGCGAGAAACCGTCCTGGTGGCAGCCACATCGGCACCGTCCAATGGTTCCCGACAACTCGTGACCGCCAACCAGACCGGGCGAGGCAGGCGCTCCGCTCAGGCCCAGGTCGACGAACTGATCGACTTTCTCGGGTTGGGCCGCTACGCCGACAGCCACATCGCCGACCTCTCCACCGGCACACGCCGAATCGTCGAACTCGCCGGGCTCCTCGCCCTCAACGCCCAAATGCTGTGCCTCGATGAGCCCACCGCCGGAGTAGCGCAGCGAGAGGCCGAGGCCTTCAGCCCCCTCATCGTTGAAATCCGTCGCCATCTCCACGCCGCCATGCTCATCGTCGAACACGACATGCCGCTCATCATGTCGATCAGCGACCGCGTCTACTGCCTCGAAGCCGGGTCGATCATCGCCCAGGGAACACCCGCCGAAGTCCGAACCAACGCCGCCGTCATCACCAGCTACCTTGGCCTAGACACCCGCGCCATAGACCGCAGCGGCCAAGTCCCCAACTGAGACGGCCCCAGAGGCCAATCCGTAGAGAGTCGGCCGCCCACCTGGAGTCCTCTCCTAATGAGGCGGGACAACCACCTCGCATTGGACCCCGCTGGCCTTGCTCAGCCTGCGGTCGAGTGTAAAGAGTGGATTGTTGAGCGCCTCCGCCAGCGCCACATACCAAGCGTCATAGCTAGTCACGTTGCCCCTCAGCTCCCAGACTCGCTCGGCCAGCGGAGTAAACGGGTAGAGCTCGACATCTAGGCGCAGCAGATCGCGAAAGGAAGCCGTGGCCTCCAACCTCGATACCTGACCGGACAGATCCATTCGGCGCAAGATGTTGGTCGCCTCGGCCAAGACCATTTCCGGCGCGGCCAGTTGTCCTTGTGCGATTGCCGCTTCAGCCCACGGGCCGTCTTGGTCGGAATCGACCAGTGCCGCCACCAGCACCGACGCATCTATGACCACGCTCACCGGCGGTCGGCGTCCCGAGCATCAAGGATCGCTGAGGTCGCGATGCTGGTACCCGCGGCGTCCTTTCGACGACGGACCTCTTCGATCCAGGTATCCAAAGTGGGCCTTGCCGCTATGCGCACCAGCTCTCCCCGCAAGTACTCCTGCATCGACTGCCGCTTCAGAGCGGCCCGGGCCGCTAGCACATTCCGAACTTCCTCAGGAACCTCCCGAATGGTGATCTGTACTCCCATGAAAGCATTATACCAGCATTGCCATCATTTTGCATACAACATTCACCCTAAGTGTCGGAACCTGGGCACTGACTCGATTTCAAGAGGCGGTTACGACGAAGAAGTCCACCTTGATGTCACCGGGTTCGACCGGATAGCTCGTGTCGGTCCAGAAAAGGAGTTCACCATCGTTTCCATAGATGGTCGCGCTCACGGCGTACATGAACTCGGGATCCAACTCGCCCGTCCACGACAGCACATATTGCAGTGGGAGCGTGGTAACCCCTGTAAGCACCTGCTCCGCAAGGACCACCGACGGAACGTCGAGCATAGAGATGTCCTCAAGCCGCACCACTACCCGCGACGAGGGAATGTGCGACAGTTCGAAGGCGCCCTCGATGGTAATGTCGCCGGTCAGCCTGCTATTGACGGGGGTTGCCTCGGGTGCAGCCGCTGTCGGCGCTGGCCCGTTGTCTATGTCGGCCGGGGTGGAATTGCCACCGCAGGCGCTCAACAGAATGGCCATGGTCATCACACCAACGAGTGGAATTCGAACCGCAGTTGGGAGGCCAGACCCGCGTAGATGCTTCATGGTCATGTGCCTCTCATTCGTTGCCACGTCCATTTGACGTAGCCCGAGAACGTCTAGTTCCCGCGATGGGCCACCCGCAGCAGGAGGTCGGACAGTTCTTGGGGACGGGAGGCGAAGGCGCTGTGGCCGGCGTCGAGGGTGACGATATCGTCGACTTGGGCGGTACGGGCCTCCTCGCGCTGGTAGGCGGGCGGGAGGGCCTCGTCTTTCTCCAACAGGATGTAGGTGGAGGGGATGCCGGGAGGCCCAGAGGCCACCGTTACCTTCTCGGCCATCGGGCCGGGTGGCTCAGGACCGAGGCAGGACAGCAGCCAGTTTGAGGTCTCGGCATCGAGGTCGTTGCAGAACATTGTCTCGAAGTCCACTTCCCGAGAGATCGGCGACAACGGGTCGTTCATCCGATCCTCCACCGACTGCCCCACCGGCGGATTCGTTGTCGACAGATACACCAGCCGCCGCAACCGGCCCACCAGGCGGTGGGCGGCCGGTGGCAGCGTGATCCCGGCCAATGAGTGCCCCACCAACACCACATCGTGCAGATCGCGGCCCTCGATCTCCCGGACCACGTCGTCGGCATAGTCATCAAGGCAGATCTGATCCAGCGGCTTCTCCTTCAGCCGTTCCCCGTGCCCTACCAAGTCGATGGCAATCACCTTCTCCGCGTGGGAGCTCGCCTCAAGAATCGGTACTAGCCGCTCCCAACACCACGCCCCATGAGCCGCCCCATGAACCAACACAAAATTCGCCATCACCTGGTTCTAGCAAACCCACGACTCACTGCCGTCTGTTCTGCTGAGGGCAGTAGCCCGATGAAGTGGAGCCCGGTACCTCTCCGGACGGTGAGTGGCCGGGCTCTTGCGCGTACACCCCAATGAATGGGTGAGAGGCGTGTGTAGGCTGCAAGCAATGACCGACGTCGCCCGATCGCCCACCAGCAAGAGGAGCACCTCGCGCATAGGTGCGGAAGGCCGCGAAGTTATCAGGACGATCATCAAGAGCGGGGCCCTCGAAGAGGCGCTGAGAGAGGTCGACGAAATGGAACTGGAAGCCCAGCTCCATGAAGCCCAAGCTCGACAGCGGTAGCAGCAGTCAGCGTCTATCTGGCTGCTCTTCCGCGCAGAATCGCGGAACAACGTCATCTAGTCTCAGCCGATGGCCGAGTCCCCAGTGAACCCGTACCGGCTGCCTAGGACGGTGGTGCCGCGGCGGTATGAGCTGCGGTTGGAGCCTGATCTGGACGGGTTCATCTTTGCGGGGACGCTGGGCGTGGATCTTGAAGTGCTGGAGCCGGTGGACGAGATCGTGCTCAACGCGGCAGAGCTGGAGATTGCCGGTGGGGACCTCGGCGGGGTGGCGCTAGCCGGGATCGACTACGACGACGAGCACGAGCGGGCGGCGCTGAGGCTGGGCGAGCCTGTCTCGCCAGGGCCAGCCCGGCTGAACTTGACCTTTTCCGGCACTCTCAACGATCAGCTTCGGGGGTTCTACCGGTCTACGTTCACCGATAAAGACGGCGATGAGCGGGTAATCGCCACCACGCAGTTCGAGTCCACCAACGCCCGTCGGGCGTTTCCATGCTGGGACGAGCCCGACCTCAAGGCGACTTTCGAGGTGACCCTGGTGGTGCCCGACGATCTGATGGCCGTGTCCTCGGGGGCCGAGATGGATTCCCAGCCCACCGGCGACGGGCGCCGGGCGGTGTCGTTCGCCCCCACCATGAAGATGTCCACTTACCTGCTGGCCTTCATCGTCGGACCGCTGGAGGTTACCGAATCGGTGGATGTGAACGGCACGCCGCTGCGCGTCGTCCATCCTGTCGGCAAGGGCCACCTCACCGAGTTCGCCCTCGACGCCGGCGCGTTTTGCCTCAGCTTCTTCGAGGACTACTTCGCCATCGACTACCCCGGCGACAAGCTCGATCTGGTGGCCATACCCGACTTCGCCTTCGGGGCCATGGAGAACATGGGGTGCGTCACCTTCCGGGAGATCCTGCTGCTGCTCGACCCCGACAGCTCCACCCAGCAAGAGCGTCAGACCGCGGTGGATGTGATCGCCCACGAGCTGGCCCACATGTGGTTCGGGAACCTGGTGACCATGAAGTGGTGGAACGGCATCTGGCTCAAGGAGGCCTTCGCCACGTTCTGCGAGATGCTGGCGGTGGACGCCTACCGCCCCGACTGGAAGCGCTGGCTGGCGTTCGGGCTGTCCCGGGCGGCGGCCTTCGACGTGGACGCCCTGGCCGCCACGCGGGCCATCGAGTATCCGGTGGTTTCCCCTGCCGACGCCGAGGGCATGTACGACCTGCTCACCTATGAGAAGGGCGCGGCCGCGGTGCGGATGCTGGAGCAATTCCTGGGCGCCGAGGCCTTCCGCGACGGGGTCCGCCATTATCTCCAGCGCCACTCCTACGCCAACACCGAGACCCACGACCTGTGGGATGCCCTGGCCGAGTCCACCGGCGAGCCCGCCCGCGACGTCATGGACTCATGGATCTTCCAGGGCGGCCACCCCGTGGTGACTGCTGCGGGCGACGACACCGGCACGATCACACTCAGCCAGGAGCGATTCCGCTACGACGGGCAGCCCGACGACGCCCGCTGGCAGGTTCCGGTGGTGGCCGCCGTGGGCACCGGCACCGGAGAACACGCCGAGCGGCTGGTGCTGGAAGACCCGGTCGCCCTCGATGCTGACGACCCTGCTTGGGTCATGGTCAACCCGACCGCCGACGGCTTCTACCGAGTGGCCTACCAAGGTGGATTGCTGGACAGGCTGCTGGACATCGGCCCCGATCTGGACCCGCTCCAGCGATACGTGTTGGTGGACGACCAATGGGCCCTGACGGTGGCCAACCGGCAAAGTTTGGCCGACTACCTGGCGTTCGTCGAGCGCATGGCCGCCACCGAAGACGACTTGGCTGTGTGGCGCCGGCTGGCCGGCACACTGGGCACTCTCGACCACATGGTTCCCGACGACGGTCGGGCTGGACTCCAGGCCCGAGTCAGGGACATGGTCGGCCCGGCCTGGGGCCAGGTGGGCTGGGAGCCGGTCGCCGGCGAGGACGACCGTGTCGGCGAATTGCGGGGCGTGCTCGCACGTACCCGGGCCGTGGGGGGCAACGACGCCGAGGCCATCGCCCGGTGCCGGGCGCTTATGGCCGCCGAGGGCGTCGACCCTGCCCTGGCCGCGGCCGCCATCGCCGTTGTGGCCGCCACCGGTGACGAGGCGGACTACGAAGACATCCGCCAGCGCTTCGGCAACGCCCCCACGCCGCAGCTCGAACTGCGCTATCTGATGGCGCTCACCACCTTCGACGATCCCCAGCTCATGGACCGCACTCTGGCCGCCACCCTCGACGGCACCGTGCGCAGCCAAGACGCCGGTTTCGTGCTGCGGGGATGCCTGGAAAACCGCGACCTCGGCCCCCAAGCCTGGGCGCATATCGCCCAGCACTGGGACGACATCAACCAACGCCTCCCCTCCGCCATCGTCCCCCGAATGCTCGGCGGCATCAGCGCCCTGTCCACCCCCGAACTGGCCACCGATGTCCAGACCTTCCTAGAAGCCCACCCCGTTCCCCAAGGCCCCCTAATCGTCGCCCAACACCTAGAACGCCAAGAGATCAACGTCCAACTGCGAAGAAGAGTCCAGGAAGCGTTGTCAAAGTAGGACAACTGAGGCGGGGCTGTGGGTGGCGTCGGGGCCAGGACTCGGCGCCACCGCGCGCCGAGCCGCCCCGACGACAGGACCCGCAGCCTCGCCGGACGCGCGCTAACCAGTCCCGACCGCGGCGCGAATTGACTCGCGCAGCGACTTCATCGTGGCGAACACCGCGGTGGGCTCGTAGCCGCAGTGGGCCATGCAGTTCTCGCAGCGGGGATCCTTCCCCCGGCCGTAGCTGTCCCAGTCGGTGGTGTCGATCAGCTCCTGGTAGGTCTCGGTGTAACCGTCGGCCATGAGGTAGCAGGGCCGCTGCCAGCCGAATACCGAGTAGCTGGGGATGCCCCAGGCGGTGCACTCGTACTCCACCTTGCCCTCGAGGAAGTCCAGGAACAGCGGCGTGTGGTTCAGCCGCCACTTCTTGCGCTTACCCTCCGAGAAGGCGTCCCGGAACAGGCTCTTGGTCTGCTCCACCGGCAGAAAGTGTTCCTGGTCGGGAGCCTTCTCGTAGGCGTATCCCGGCGAGATCATCATGGAGTCGACTTCGAGGTCGTCGTTCAAGAAGTCGAGCACGCTGCGCACGTCGTCGGGGCTGTCGGTGCTGAAGAAGGTGCTATTGGTGGTGACCCGGAAGCCCTTTTCCTTGGCCTCGTTGACGGCCTCCACGACCTCGTCGAACACCCCCTCGCGGGCCACGGCCAGATCGTGGCGCTCCTGGAGCCCGTCCACGTGGACCACGAAGGAGAAGTAGGGCGACGGCTTGAACTTGTCGATCTTGCGCCTCAGCAATACAGCATTGGTGCACAGGTACACGAATTTCTTGCGCTTGATGAGCTCGTCCACCATCTCGTCGATCTGGGGGTGCAGCAGCGGCTCGCCCCCGGCGATGGACACCATCGGGGCACCGCACTCCTCCATGGCTCCAATGGCTTCGTCCACGCTGACCCGCTTGCGCAGCACCTCGGTGGGGTACTGGATCTTGCCGCAGCCGGGGCATTCCAGGTTGCAGGCGAACAGCGGCTCCAGCTCCACGATGAGCGGGAACTTCTCGCGGCGGCGCAGCTTGTTCTTGAACACGTAGCTGCCAACCCTCATCGCTTGGCGAACTGGGATGGGCATATCAGCAAACCTCCTTGGCCAGCACTGGCGTCAACCGGCGAATGGTGCGCAATGCTCGATAAATCCTCGCTGGGGCGGTCAGAGACCGCAGTTCGCGGCTGGGGGTGTCGGTCACCACCCGCACCACTGCCGCCGGACCGCCGCTATGACGTTCCAACAGCCAGGCCGACTCCATGTCGACTGCCACCGCACCCCGGTCGGCCAGCTCCTGTCGGCGCAGGCCGACGGCCAGCTCAGGCACGCTGGCCACCGGGCCGGTGTGCACGGTGAATCCGGCTTCCTCCAGGCTCTTGGCCACTGCTTCGGCCAGGGGCAAGCCGATCGGCGCCATGTTATCGGCCGACACCTCGGTGGCAACCACCACATCGCCCGGCTCGATACCGCCGACCACCGCTCCGCCCATGCCGACCACCGCCACCGGGCCACAGTGCGGCTCCACGCGGCGGCTCGGTTTGGGGCCCATTCCCGTGCACGCCACGGTCGCCCCACCGCCATCGCGGCGGATGCCCTTCCGTGCGGCTCGAGCCTCCATGGCCAGCGGACAAAACAACATCAGGGTCACTCTCCACCGCTCGTCGCCCGCACCCAGCGGCCCAAGGCCATCACCGGGAAGACCAGGCGGTACAAATGGTACCGGATGTAGAAGTCCCCGGAGAAGCCGGTCCCGGTGTACCAGGGCTCGTCCCAGTCGCCGTCAGCCCGCTGGTTGTCCACCAACCAGGCCACCCCTGCCCGAGCCGCCTCCCCGCCAGCTCGACCGGCCGCGATCAACGCCAGCAGCGCCCACGCGGTTTGCGACGGGGTGGACTCCCCGCGACCCCGCCAGTTGTGGTCGACATACGAGCGCATGTCCTCGCCCCAGCCGCCATCGTGGTTCTGCACCGACTCCAGCCATCGGCAGGCCCGCACCACCCGGTCGTCGTCGGTCGGCACTCCAGCGCTGATGAGAGCCGGGACTGCCGCGCCAGTGCCGTAGATGTGGTTGGCCCCCCATCGCCCGTACCAGGATCCGTCGGCCTCCTGCTCGGCGCTCAGCCACTCGACGCCACGGTCCACTGCCCGACGGTCCACCGACAGGCCCAGACCGTCGGCGTCCAGCTCGCACAGCATCTCCACCACGTGAGCGGTCACATCGGACGACGGCGGGTCGATGACCTCACCGAAGTCGCAGAAGGGCAGCTCGGCCACAAGAGGGGAGCAGTTGTCGGCGTCGAAGGCGGCCCAGCCGCCGTCAGAGCACTGCATCCCCTGAGTCCACACCACCGCTCGCTCCAGCGCCTTTTGCACCGGCTTGGCATCGGGGTGGTGGATGCGGCGCAAGGCCAGGGCCACCTCGGCGGTGTCGTCCAGGTCGGGGTAGAAGCTGTTCTCGAATTCGAACGCCCACCCGCCGGGGGCCAAATGGGGGCGCTGCTCGGCCCAGTCGCCCACGACATGGACCTCCTGGTCCAGCAGCCAGCGGGCCCCGGCTTCCATCTGGGGGTCGTCTGGTTCCACCCCGGCGTCGGCCAGCGCGACCAACGCCAGGCAGGTGTCCCATACCGGCGACTGGCAGCACTCCAGCCGGCGCATGTCGTCTTCGACAATGGTCCAGGCGTCGAATCCGTCGAGTCCCTGGGCCAATATCGGATGTTTCAGGGAATAGCCGCGCAGGTACAGGGCCAAGAGCGAGTACACCCACGGAGGCTGGATGCCGCCCCAACAGCCGTCGGACTCCTGTCGAGCGATGATCCACTGCTCAGCCCGACTGAGAGCCCACTCCCGCAGCCGCCGATGCGGGCGGTTCTCGTAACGATGCAGCACCCGATCGAGGCGCTGGAATCGCCGGGCCACTGACCCGATCGGGGCGAGCTCTCTTTCCGGGGGAGTGGCCCCGGTGCGGATCTCGTCCAAGCTGACCCCCATCGACCGCACCGGGCGGTGAGCCCCCACCACGGTCAGCGCCACCACAGTCTGGCGGGCCCAGCAGGCGAAGTCGTAGATGTTCAAAGGCACCTTCTTGGGCAAGAGGATCACCTCAGGCGGCAGCGCCGGGAGATCCTCCCACCGCCACAGGCCGAACAGCGCCATCCAGATACGGGTGAACACCCGGCTGCGCTCCAGGCCGCCCTCGCCGCGGATATACGCGGCCGCTTTCGTCATGTGGTCGGCGTCGACCGGGTCGCCGGCGTAGCGCAGCGCCCAGTAGGCCTCCACGGTGACCGACAAATCAGCCGGACCCTGGAAGTAGGTGGACCAGGTGCCGTCGGCCCGCTGGCAGTGGCGGATCCAGTTCGCGGTCTTCCGGGTGATCTCCGGGTCGGAGATGCCCAAGAACTCGCGGAGGAACAAATCCTCGGCCTCGATGGACGCGTTGGTCTCTAGTTCGTCCTTCCACCACCCCTCGGCGTCTTGGAAGCTCAGGAGTCGGTCGCGGGCCCTGGTCAGGGACTGCTCGGCACCCATCAGAAATCCCTTCCTACGATGAACTGGGCCAGAGAGCGCATTTCCTCCACCACCTCGGCAACAACCGACTCGTTCTGGGAGACGGAGTCGAGGGCCGACATGGCCAAGCCGAGGTGGGTCCGGGCCAGCGCCTGGGCGCCTTCCCGGCCGCCCCCCACATCCACCAAAGCCCGGGCCGCCTCTATGTCTTTGGCTTCCAAATGAGTTCGGGCATAGAGGTCGGCCAACTCACCGGCTACCGACGTGCCGCTGTTGAGGGCGATAACCACCGGCAGCGACTTCTTGCGCTCCCGCAGATCAGCCCCCGCGGGCTTCCCGGTGCGCTCGGGGTCCCCCCATATCCCCAGCAGGTCGTCCACCGCCTGAAAGGCAATCCCCATATGGGTGCCGTAGTCGGCCAACCTGCCGACTACTTCATCGTCGGCCCCAGCCAAGATGGCCCCCACTGATGAGGCGTATGACAAAAGAGCCCCCGTCTTGCCCTGCTCCATGGCCAGGCACTGCTCCGGGGTGATGTTGGACCTCTCCTCAAAGGCCATGTCCATGCTCTGGCCCGCGATCATGCCCGAGACTGCGCCAGCCAAACGCTTGGCTGCTTTGACCCGGGGCGGCGTGGGGTCGGACATCAAGACCTCGAAGGCCAAAGCGTGGAGGGCATCTCCCACCACCACACCGACGCCGATGCCGAACTTGGCCCACACCGTGGCCCGGTGCCGGCGCTCGGCATCGTCGTCGATGATGTCATCGTGGATGAGCGAGAAATCGTGGATCAGCTCGATGGCCACTGCCCCAGGAAGCCCAGTCTCTGGGGGAGCGCCGACAGCCTCGGCCGACAAAATGGCCAGGGCGGGGCGCATCCCCTTGCCCCGCCCTTGAAAGTGGTACTCGGCGGGCACCCTCAGCTCGTCGCACAGCCCGTCCAAGGCCGCGGCGATGGCGGGGTCGACCAAATTTCTGGCCCGCTCAAGAATGGCCGTAGCCGATGATCCACCGCTCATGCAATCGTCCTCTCTCGTTGGTCTTGCCAGGCGGGCGTCGACGCGTTGGCCCCACGGCAATAGTTCAGCGCCATGCGGGCCGCTTGGTTGCCGGAGCGGACCGCGCCCTCCATGGTGGCCGGCCAGCCGGTATCGGTCCACGCTCCGGCCAGATACAGACCATCGATGGCAGTGGTCGGGCCGGGACGAAGCCGCCGGGTACCGGGACGACCGGCGAAGGTGGCCCGATGCTCTCGGGTCACCACTGCATCCAACACGTCGGCCTCGGCCGAGAGCGGGAAGAGATCGGCGAGCGCCGACTGATATCGCTCGATCAGCTCGGCGGGCCGGTCACCGATTTCATCGAAGGCCGCCGACTGCGACACGGCCACGACCTGCTCGCCGCGGCTACGGACACCAGTGGTCTCCCCCGGCTCATCCCCGGCCCAGTTGGCGGCCTCGGTGCGGTCGAACACGAACTGCACCGGAGAGTCAAGGGCCGCGGTGAAGGGCACGTCCATGATCTGGCGGTCAAACACGAAATGCACGTTGACGATGGGAGAGATCCCGAGGTCGGCCAGTTCGGCTTGCCCGGCGACGGTTTCGGGAGGCAGCAAGCTGTCCACCGTGTCGTGGGGGACAGCAAGGATCACCGCTTCAGCGTCAATCCGTTGCCCGTCTGCCGTTACCGAAGGGCCGTGGTCCACGGCTTCCACCTGAGCTTGGAGCTGGATGCTCCCCCCTTGGGCGGTGATCACCCGGGCGGCGGCATCGCCGTGGAGGGCCGACAACGGCACCCGAGTCCAACCCAGGTCGGCGGAATCGGTGTCGTCCAAGAGCCCGGTGCGAAAGACCTTGACCGCCAGGCTCAGAGAGGCATCGTCGGCCCTCAGGTTCACGGTGGGCAAGCAGATCAGGTCCCACAGACCGGCAATGGCCCGGTCGGACTCCCCTCGAATTCGCAGCCATCCCCCGAAACTCGTCTCGTCGGTTTCCGGGTCGTCGGGATCAAGACGGCGCAGGGCCAGCGCGGTGCGAACCGCCCGCAGCCGGTCGGCGACCGAGAGCGGGCCATAGCGCAGGAGCGATCGGGCCAGATGCAGGGGGGCCGGAGCGCCGGTACGGGAGATGCGCGCCAAACGGCGACCGGGGCGGGTCACGGGAACCGACAGCCGGGCTTGCTCGGCCACGTGGTCGGTTACCCCCAGGCGATCCAGAAATGCCCGGTACTCGGTGCAGCACCGCATGAACACGTGCTGGCCGTTGTCAAACCATCGGCCGTTGCGCTGGAACGACCAGGTGGCCCCGCCCAACCGAGGAGCCCGCTCATACAGCGTCACTTGGGCCCCGCCGTCGGCCGCGGCTATTGCCGCGGCCAAGCCGGCCAATCCTCCTCCGACTACCGCGATCTGCGGCGGAGCGTCCGGATCGGTCGTCGGTTTGATGGCGGCACGGCTCATGGGGCGACTCCTGCCAAGCTGCGGACGGCCACCCAAGCTTTTTCCCTGGTGGGCACCGACATCCGCCCCTCCAGCACGGCGGTGGGAGCATCGGCAATGCGGGACAGCAGCCGGTGATAGATCCCAGCCATCGCCCCGGTACAGGCCCGGCTACGATGGTCCAGCATCTTGAGCAGCTTCAGTCCCTCGGCGAACCGCCTCTCAGCCCGCTCGGCCTCGAACGACACCAGTGCGCCCACCGCGTCGGTCGGCCCGGTCAGGTCCGGGGCGCAGCCGAACTCCTCGATATCAGCCGATGGCAGGTAGACCCGGCCCATGCCCCGGTCCTCCACGATGTCGCGCAGGATGTTGGTGAGCTGGAGGCCTACGCCCAGCACGTCGGCCAGCTCCGCGGCCTCGTCGGCATCACCAGTGCTGCCGAACACCCCCAGCGACAGGCGGCCCACCGATCCGGCCACCAGCCGGCAATAATGCTCCGTCTCTTCGATGGTGGTGTACACCGTCCCCACGGCGTCCTGCTCGCACCCGTCGACGATCTCATTCAGGGCGGCCACCGGGATGGGGAACCGGTCGATGGCGTGGCGGAGTCCCACCAGCACCGGATCTTCCGGGTCACTGAGACCGCCGTCGGCCAGGGTGTCGATGTCGGCCCGCAGCTCGGCCAGTTGGGCAAGTTTTTCGTCCTGGGGAAGCGGGCCGTCGCCCACGTCGTCGATGCGCCGGGCCATGGCGTACAGCGCGGACATGGCCAGTCGCTTGGGCTTGGGCAACAGCCGGATGCCGTAGGAGAAGTTGCGGGCCTCGGTCCGGGTGATCTCCTCGCATCGCTGATAGGCGTCGGCTGTCCTCACTGTCGCCTCCAGCGGGCCGCGGCGTCCCGCGCGGCGCGAACCGGTTTGGCATCAGTCACCTCGCGGGGGGCAACCAGCCGAATCGCATGAGCCGCGGTGCGAACCTTTGTAGGGGTCCGCAGCTTTGCCAGCACGTCGTAGTCGGCCCCGGCGATGGCATCCAAGGCGGCAAATCCGCCCGCGGCATAGCCGGCCACCGTCACCTTGGCCCACCCGCTGAGAGAGGCCACCAGCGAGTCGCCTCGGCTCAGCAGCCCGCGGGCAGTGTCGCACTGGTGGGCCACCAGGCGGCGGAGCTGCTCCGCTGCCCGGGCCGCGGCAAGATCGTCCTCCTCCACGCTGAAACGGGCCATCTCATCGGCCGGGAAATAGATGCGGCCCTTTTCGACGTAGTCCTCCCGGATGTCCTGAAGATGCTCTATCAATTGCAGGCCGGTGCACACCGCATCGCTCAGGGCGATGCGCTCTGCGGTGGCCGATTCGAAAATCGCCAGCACCAGCCGCCCCACGGGGTTGGCCGACAACATGCAGTACTCGGCCAATTCGGCCTGAGTCTGATAGCGGTGCTTGCGCTGATCCAGCCGATTGGCCTCGATCAGCGCCAAGAACGGCTCGTCGTCGACATCCAGGTCGCCGAGGAGCGGTTGGAGCCGCACCATGACCGGATGGGTGGCGTCGTCGGCGCGCGCTCGTAGGAGCTCCTCTTGGATCCAATCCAATGCGGCCAAGCGATCGCCTTCGTATTCGTCACCGATGTCGTCCACCAGTCGGGCGAAGCCGTAGACAGCCAGCAGATGGGCCCGGGGGCGCGCCGGGACAGCTCGCAGCACAACCGGGAAGTTCTCGCCTCCCCTCTGGGTCATGATCGAGTTCAAGTCGAACCCGACTTCTGTCTGCACAACGCCCCCGCTGCTTTCTGGGCTAACCCGCTGGTCAACGAGCTAGCCGGGCAATTCTTGACAATATCCTGACAATCGTTACCCAATTGCAAACAAAAGGGTGACCATCAGGTCACCTTTTTGTACGCGCTCAATCCGGGGCTGTCAAGGCATTGACAGTTTCGGAGTCGTCAAGGGTGGGACGATCGGCGAATCGACCCATGAGGCTCTCGGCGAAAATGTGGGCGATGGCGTCCATGATGAGGGCCCCGGCGAGCCGATGTCCCCGGGGATCGTCGGACAGAGCCTCCCCAAGTCGCTCGGCCAGCCGCCAGAACACCCGCTGGGCGGCGGCGGCATGCTCCACCTGGCCCTGCACCGAGCGCTTGGCCACTTCCAGCATGATGGGCAGGCCAGGCAGGAGCGATTCAGCCAGGCGGCGGGTGAGCTCTTGCCGGCTCAACCCGGCCTGGCCGTCGATCGAGGCGGCGAATTCTTCCGCGGTGTTGTCCACCACCGCCTCCACCGCTCGGAAGAACAAATCCTGCTTGGAGCGGTAGTGGCGGTAGAAGGTCCCCTTGGCCACACCAGCTTGAGTGCAGATGTCGGACACGCTCACCTCGGTGTAGCCCCTGAGGGCGAACTCCTGAATGGCCACGTCCCGAAGCTGCTCGCCGCTGTCAGCCAAATTGGCCACTTCAGCGTGATCGGGGTTCTCGGCGTTCATGATCTGGGCGATATGGCGCAACGGCAAGCGGTGGCGCTCTCGCAGTTCCCTGATCTGCTCTACTGCTTCGGCATGGCGCTGGCTGTAGAGGAAGCGGTTGGCGGCGGCCCGGCGGGGCGCGGGCAGAAGGCCCAGCCGCCGGTAGTGGTGGATGGAGGCAGCCGGGACTCCAGTGCGGGCTACAAGCTCGCTGATGGGGAACTCCCCGGGAGTACCCATGCCCCCACTCTTATTCGCTTTGCTCTGCCACCGCCAGCGCGTCTTCGAAACTCGCAGCCGCGCATGGCTATTCCTGCTCGGCGATTTTGATCGCCTCGTCGAAGCTGGTGCCCTGCTCGATGAGGTTGCGGTACTTCATCACATGGCGGGGTCGGTTGAATCCGAGCACGCCGACCAGGCGGCCCGCCCGGCCGTAGAGGGCGGCAAAGCGCCGCTCTTCGGTTGATCCGGTGATGATGCGCACCTCGTCGTCGGGCCGGGCCCGGCCGGCCAGCTGGATCTTGCGGTCGTACTGGTCGCTCCAGAACCACGGCACCGGGGTGTAGGGCTGGGCCTCGCCGTCGGAAGCCAGCAGGCGGCGGGCTGCGTGCTGGCCTTGCTCGATGGCGTTGTCCCAGTGCTCGACCCTCATGGTCTCGCCGAACAGGCGGTTGGGCCAGCGGGCCACGTCGCCGGCGGCGGCAATGCCGGCTGCGGCCAGGCAGGTCTCGTCGCACACCACCCCGTTGTCCAACTCCAGGCCTGAGCCTTCCAACCATTCCGTGTTGGGGATGACCCCGATGCCCACCACCACCACGTCGGCGTCCACCGAAGTGCCGTCGCTCAAGTTCACCCGCTCCACCCGGTCGTGGCCGTCGAAGCCGTCGACCCCCACCCCTAAGCGCAGGTCCACCCCGTGGTCCCGGTGGACCTCGGCGCAAACTGTGCCCACCTCGGTGCCCAAGATCCGGCCCAGCGGCACGGGCAGGGCCTCAATCACGGTGACCTCCAGGCCCCGCTCCCGGGCGGTGGCAGCCACCTCGGCACCAATGAAACCGGCCCCTACCACCACCACTCGCTGGGGAGTGGCCTCCAGCTCGGCTCGGATGGCCAGGCAGTCGTCGAGGCCCCGCAAGGTGTAGATGCCGTCGAGGCCGTCGGTGGGCAGCTCCCGGCAACGGGCTCCGGTGGCGATGAGGATGCCGTCGGCAGCGACCATAGAGCCGTCGTCGAGGGTGACAGTTCGGCTAGCGACATCGAGGCTCGCGGCCCGTCGGCCCAGTCTCCAGTCGGCCTCTAGGCCCTGAAGCGATTCATCGTCGGACAGCGCGATGCGGTCTAGCTCCCACTCTCCGGCGAGGACCTGTTTGGAAAGGGGAGGCCGGTCGTAGGGCTGGTGGGGCTCATCGCCGATGATGGTGATGGCCCCGTCAAATCCGTCTCGTCGCAGCGTCTCCGCGGCCCGGGTTCCGGCTAGCGACGCTCCTACAATTGCTAAAGAGCGCAGCGGGCGATTACTCCTCGGCGACGGAGATGGCTTGTTTGGGGCAGCGCTGGACCGATTCGTTCACTCGCTCGCGGGCCTCATCCCCCGGGGTCTCGTTCAGCAGGTACAAGAAGTCGTCGTCGCGCACTTCGAAAACATCAGGAGCGACCTGCATGCAAATGGCGTTGCTCTCGCACAGGTCGTAGTCCACGACCACCCGGTATCCCATCGGATCCTCCCATCTCCCAAAAAGACACCCCGACCCTACTCAACCAACCCCCACCCCGTCACCATCGGGCCGAACGTCTGTCAGAGGCAGTGGTGCTGGGTGTAGGTGCGGATTTCTTGGCGGGCGGTGGCTACGGCTTCTTCTAGGGCGAAGGCTTTGCGGAAGAGCTCGCGGAGGCTTTCGATCTCTTCGATCTCTCGGGAGGCGTTGGCCACGGTGGTGGCCGCATCGCGGATCTCGGGTGGGGCGGCTTCTTCTAGGGCATCCAACTGAGCGAGATCATCTTCGTTATTGGCCGGTCGCATACCCACGCCCTCGGTCGCCAGCTCGCAAAAGGCCACGAAGTCGCCCTTGTCCTCGCTGCTGCACGCCGGTAACAGAAGAGCCAACACCAGCAAAAGCGACAAGCCCCGCATACTCCACTGACAGTAACCCCCGAGGGCGGTGGGTGGCGTCGGGGCTAGGACTCGGCGCCACCGCGCGCCGAGCCGCCCCGGCGACAGGACCCGCCGCCCGGACGCGCGCGCCGCCATTGTCAGGAGGTGGGCTTGTCGGCGCCCACTATCCACATGGCGTAGTACTGGGCACCGCCGCCGTAGGCGTGGCCGAGGGCTTTGCGGGCACCGTCCACCTGGTGATCGCCGGCCATGCCCCGAACCTGGAGGGCGGCCTCGGCGAAGCGGATCATGCCCGAGGCCCCAATCGGGTTGGACGAGAGCACTCCGCCCGAGCAGTTCACTGGCAGGTCCCCGCCGTCGAGGTGGGTGGCGCCTTCCTCCACCAGCTTCCAACCGTCGCCGATCTCACAGAACCCCAGGCTCTCCAGCCACATGGGCTCGTACCACGAGAACGGCACGTAGATCTCCACCGCGTCGATCTCAGCCCGGCGGTCGACTATGCCCGCTTGGGCGAATACATCGTCGGCGCAGTCCCGGCTGGCCTGGGGGTTCACCTCGTCGCGCCCGGGGAAGTTGTTGGCCTCACTGCGCAAGGCCGTGCCGTGGATCCAGGCCACCGGCTTGGTCGAGACATCCCCGGCGGCCTCGTCGCCCAACACCAGCGCGCAGGCACCATCTGATGACGGACAGGTCTCAGAAAACCGGATCGGCTCCCACAGCATGGGCGACTCCACCACCTGGTCGAAGGTCAGTTCCTTCTGTTGCAGGTGGGCATACGGGTTGCGCAGCGCGTGCTGGCGGTCTTTGAACGCCACCATGCAGCCGATCAGCTCGGGGGCATCAGTGCGGGCCATGTACTGGCGGATGATGGGCGAGAAGTAGCCGCCGGCCCCGGCGTTGATCGATACCGAGAACGGTTGGGGCAAAGACAGCGCCCAGGTGGCATTGGACTCCGACTGCTTCTCGAATCCCAGGGTCAGCACCCGGCGGTGAATGCCGGCTTGCACCAGTGAGGCGGCCACCACTGCGGTAGACCCGCCCACCGATCCCGCGGTGTGGACCCGCAACAGAGGCTTGCCCACCGCTCCCAGCGCCTCAGCCAAGTACAGCTCGGGCTGCATGACTCCTTCGAAAAAGTCGGGGGCCTTGCCCACCACCACGGCGTCGATGTCGTCCCAGCCCAGTTCGGCGTCCTCCAGCGCCCGATAGGCGGCCTCCCGCACCAGGCCGGGCAGCGACACGTCGCCCCGGGTGGTTTGGTACTTGGTCTGGCCAACCCCCAGCACTGCGGTGCGCTCGGCCATCACTCCCCCTCCATGACGCACACCAGATTCTGCTGGAGGTACAAGCCCGACGCGGCGTGGCCCAGCACCCGGTCGGCCCGCTCGTCGTGGATATGGGCCGCGGCATCGGCGATGCGCATGAGCCCGGCGGCCATCATGGTGTGGCCGGCCAGTGCCCCGCCGTTGGCGTTTACGGCAGTGTCGGCTCCCAGCCCCAGCTCAAGCTCCAAGATGTGCTCTTGGGTGGTGAACGGAGCGGCCAGCTCCGCGGCGTCCAAGCGGTCGTCGCCCGCCCCGGCCTGGGCCGCGGCCACTTGCGCACTGGGCGCCCGGGTCAGGTCGCGCACCCCCGGCTGGTGTGGATCGATTCGGTGGTCGATGCCCTTGATCCACGCTGGGCGTTCGCACAGCTCTCGGGCCCGGTCGCCGGCGGCCAGCACCACGGCCACGCCTCCGTCGGCTGAAGCGGCGCAGTCGCTGGGCCGCAGCGGGTCGGCGATGGGTGCCTCGGCCAAAATGCTGTCGATGGTGGCCTCGGCAGAAGATCGCACCGCCCGCGGGTTGTCGGCCGCGCCGTTGAGGCTGCGGACGGCGATCTCGGCCAGGCGCTGCTCGCTGACCGCGCCCGACTCCAGCATGATCCGGGCCTGGAGAGCAGCCAGGGCAAAGGCATCGGGCCACAGCGGTCCCAGGTAGTAGGGGTCGAGCTGGGTGGAAAGCACGTCGCGCAGCGATCCGGGCGACGACTTGCCGTAGCTATACACCAGCGCAGTGTCCACCCCGCCGATCTGGAGCTTCACCCATGCTTCGTACAGGGCCCAGGCCCCGTCCATCTCCACATGGCTCTCGCTGATGGGCGGCACCGCACCCACCGCGTCCAGGGTGTGGACGAATGAGAACGCCTGTCCGGCCAGAAAGTCGCTGCTGCCCGAGCAGGTAAATCCGATGTCGTCCTGGGTCAAGCCCACCGCGCCGCGGGCTTCGTTGATCAGCGGCACCATCAGCTCCACTTCGGTGGTGTGGGTGAGGGCCTTCTGCTGGTGCTGGGCCGCCGACACCACGGCGATGTCGCGCATCAACCCTGCTCCTTGGCCACCTGCTTGGCGTGCCAGGCATTGGTGCCGGCTGCGGTCACGGGCACGTCGGGCTCGCCGGAGGGTTCCCAGTACAGAATGTTCTCCGCAGTGCGGCCCAGTTGGTCATCGGGCTTCCACACCGCCCGCACCCGCATGCCCATCCGCACCTCGGAGGTGTCGATCCCGCCGACTAGGCCCAGAAAGCCGATATCGGCGCCGTCGAGGTGGATCCAGGCGCTTACGTAGGGGATCTCCAAGTCGTCCCGGCCCGGAATGGGCAGACGGGTCACACAGAAGCCCCCCACATGGCCGGTGTCGGGCAGCTCCACATAGTCGGGGGTGGCCGCGCCGTGGCGGGGATCTACCCCTCGAGGGGGCACGAACACCGCACCGTCCACCGGAGAGCGCTGGCCGAGGATCTTGCGGTCGGCAAAGGCATTCAGATACCCGGATGAGGCATCGCCGGGGATGAAGTCGTACTCCAGTCGGATGGGGGTGCGCACCGACCGCACCGGCTCCACATCGGCCAGCTTCTCGGGCAGGCGCACCTCGCCCGCCAGCGCCGCAGGGGGAACACTCGGATCGGTGCTCATCGGACTGCTCCCTCGGGCACAAAACCCTCAAGATCGGCGATGTGGCCCTCTCGCTCAGGCCGCCATCGGGCCGTCACCCGCATCCCCACCGACAACTCACTAGGGCCTTCCACCAGCAGTCCGTGGACAATAGGGGTGTCAGCCCCGTCTAATTGGATCAAGCCCAAGCCGTGGGGCTGATCCCACGGGGACTGAGATCGGGGCGGATCCACCCAGGTCCAGCTCACCACCTCGCCACCGGGACCAACCTCCACCAAATCGGTCAGCGGTTCAGAGGACTCAGGGTCGTATTCGGTGGGGGGACACAGCACCGTGCCGTCAGAACGGCGGATGCCGAGGATCATTCCCTCACGCAAGCCAGTGAGGAAGCCGCCGATCACCGGCCCAGTTGTGCGGGTAAACGGGTACTCCAGCACCAAGTCGGCCCTCAATCGCTCCGGCATGTGGCTATCCCTGGCCGTCCAAAGAGATAGTGCCGGCATCGGTGTCGATGACCACCGCGGTTCCGTCGGCCGGCTCGTCGCCGTCGAACTGCACCCCCATCAGACAGGGGATCTGGAAGTCCCGGCTGATGATGGCCAGGTGGCTCTCAATGTCGCCCGACCGGCACAGGATTCCAGCCAGGTCGGCCTCTATGGGAGCCAAGAACGTGGCCCCAGCGTCCTTCACCAGCGCCACCGTCTCTGAGGCGACGTCGTCACCGGCATCGAGAACAGCGATGACGTCATCAGGGGTGTCGAAACGCATCAGCCGGCCTTGGCCGGAGATGCCCGAGAACACCGGGCTGCCCCGGCCAACGACCTCGCCCATCAAGATTTGATGACCTTCTGCTCAGCAAGCATCGCCCGTCAAAACTCGATGACCTGGCGCACAACCTCGCCGTTTCGCACCGCCTCAAGGGCGGGGTTGACCTCGTCGATGGTAATGCGCCGGGTGATCATGCTCTCCAAGTCGAGCTTGCCGCTCTTCCACAGCCGCAGCAGCCGGTGGAAGTCGGTGCGCGCGTCGGTGCCGCCGTAGTATGAGCCCACCAGGGTCTTCTCGTTGTAGAACAACTCGAAGGCGCTGAACGACACTGTCTCCTCCATCCGACCCACACCCACGATGCAGCAGGTGCCGCCCCGGCGGGTCATGTCGTAGGCGGTGCGCATGAGTGCGGGAATGCCGACGCATTCCAGGGCGTAGTCGAAACCGTCGCCGCCGGTGACCTCGTTCTTGGCCCCCTCCAGGTCTTCGGGCAGCACCGCGTGGGTAGCCCCAAAAGAGATGGCTTCATCCAGCTTGGCCGGGTTCTTGTCCACGGCCACGATCTCGGCCGCCCCGGCGATCCTGGCCCCCTGGATGGCGGCCACGCCCACGCCTCCGGCGCCGATCACCAACGCCGACGAGCCTGGGCTGATCTTGGCAGTGTTCATGGCCGCCCCAGCCCCGGTCATCACGCCACAGCCGATAAGGGAGGCCACATCCAATGGGATGTCGGGATCGATCTTCACCACGCCCTGGCGGGGCATGAGCATCTTTTCCGCGAACGTGCCCGCTCCGGCCATGCCGCCGATCTCCTGGCCACCCTGGGTGAACTTCATTCGGGCCATGGAGCCGAAAGTGATGTTGGAGCACAGGTTGGGCTGGTTGCGTCCCGTGCAGTAGACGCAAGTTCCACAGGGCGGAGACCACACCACGATCACATGGTCGCCGGAAGCCAGGTCGTCCACATTGGAGCCGACTTCCTGGATGATCCCCGCGCCCTCGTGGCCGAGCACCGCCGGCGGAGCCTGGGGAATGGTTCCGTTCATGGCCGACACATCGGAGTGGCACACCCCCGTGTGGGTGATCTTGATGGCTACATCATCAGGGCCCAAGTCCAACATCTCGACGTCGTCGCAAACGTCAAGGTTGACATCGCCCACTTCTCGCATAATCGCCGCAAGCATCCCAGGATCGTAGGCCGCGCCTGCCTTCTACGACACACCTAGCCGCCAAACCGATGGCTAGTCTCATCTGCCATGCCGCAGACCATTCCGCTGGACATGGAGGAGCTGAACCGACTGGTGGAGTTCTGGGACATCTTGGTGTCGGAGAACTCCAAGAAGCGCACCGGTCTCACCTCGGGGTTGATCCCGGTGCGGGAATACACCGGCTACTCGGGCATGGAGGCCTGGCTGCGCTGGCCCGACATCTTGGCCCGCTGCGACGAGGTAATGGAGGCGTCCGAGTTGGGGGCCAAGATGCGGGGGCCGGGCACGCAGACCACCAACGCCCACCCCTTCGCCCTCGTCTGCATCCCGTTCGGCGGCTGGAGGGCACTCGAGGAGCTGTCGGCCATGGGGCTCACCACCCAGGTGGACGACGTGGAGGATCGGGTGCGCTTCCTCATGGACTACTGGATTCGCTGGGTGGAGCCGTGGCGGGGCGACGGCTTCCGGTCGTGCTGGGATGCGGCCGACACGCTGCGGACCTGCGACCCCGAGATCATCGACACCCTGTATGAGGCGGCCTGGTCGGTGGATGGCGACGGCGATAACCGCACCGCCCGGCGATTCGTGGCCGGACTCCAGCAATACCTGTTCTTGCTGTACTTGGATACCCGGCTGGGCACCGGTGACACCGGGCCCTATCCGCTGCCCAACGGGCGCCACATGATCGTCCGAGAGTTCTCCTCGCTGGCCCAGAGCTGGATCCCCTGGAGCCATGTGGCCGCCGACGTCCCCTACCAGAACCTGGTGGTGGGCTTGGTGTTCCGGCCCGGCGTCCACAACCGGGTGAACGATCTGTCAACCACGTTCTCGGTGCCGGCCGACAACCTGGCCTGGCTGGAGGCCATGTCGGTGTTCGACCCCCAGCCCGGCGGCAAGCTGGTGCCGGTGGACCGGGAGGAGATGCCCGACATCTTGGCGGCCGTCAAGAAAGCCCAGTCCGACGCCTACCGGTTGATGAACACATGGACCTTCGAGGAGAAGGTCCGCAACGGCACCTATGTGTACTTCAGGGGCCTGATGTGGCCGTTCACCAACATGGTGGGCATCGACGATGAGTTCGACTGGTCGCTGCCCCACCCCCACACCGCCGAGGTTGTGTGGCCCGCATTTGCCGGCGGACTGCCTGAACAGGAGGACGCCGAGCAGGTCCCCTTCCCCATGTTCCCCCGCTTGAAAGGCTCCTGACCGTGAAAATCGACATTGTGAGCAGCCCAGCGAGGGTAAACCCATGAAGTTCGACATGCCGCTATCGGCCGATCTGTCCGGGGTTCGGGACCAGGCCCAGGCCTACCAGGACATGGGGGTCGACGGGGTGTTCACCTTCGAAGGCCAGCGCGATGTGTTCTTCCCCCTGCTGGCCGCGGCCGAGGACACCGGACTCGACCTCTACACCAACGTGGCCATCGCCCTGCCCCGCAGCCCGATGCACCTGGCCTACCAGTCGTTCGATCTGCACCGGCTGTCGGGCGGGAAGTTTGCCCTGGGCCTGGGATCTCAGATCAAACCCCACATCACCAAGCGCTACAGCGCGGTGTGGGACCGCCCGGTGGCCCAGATGCGGGAGCTGATGGCCGCCACCAAGGCCATCTTCGCCCGGTGGCAGGATGGCGATCCCCTCGACTTCCGGGGCGACTACTACACCTTCACGCTCTCCACCCCGATCTTCGAGCCCGAACCGCTGGAGTGGGGGACGCCACCCATCTGGGCCGGGGCGCTCGGGCCGAAGATGACCAAGATGGTGGCCGAGACCGCCGACGGCATCCTGATCCACCCGTTCTGCTCCGAGCGCTTCCTGCGGACCAAAACGCTCCCGGCGGTAGAAGCGGGTCTGTCCACCGCCGGTCGCAGCCGGGACGATTTCACCTTCGGGGTGGGGGTAATCGTCGGGCTGTACGGCGACGATGCCGACGAGTCGGAGGCTTGGCGGGTGGAGCAGCTCTGCCGTTCCAACCTGGGCTTCTACGGTTCCACTCCGGCGTATCGGGTGGTGCTCGACGCCCACGGCTGGGGCGAGCTGCAAGACGAGCTCAACCGCCTCACCAAACAGGGCCGCTGGGGCGACATCGGCGACGTCTGGGATGACGAGATGGTCCATACCCTCAGCATCCAGGGCACCCCCTCAGAGGCTGCTGCTGAGATTCACAACCGCTTCGGCGGCTTGGCCGACCGCATCCACCTCTCCCTCCACGGCGCCCCCCAACCCTTGGTTGCCGAGCTGTTCGCCAACCTGAAGGAATGAGGGTCAATACCTGACTCTGGGTGACTAACCCGGGGGCTGAATGTGGGCTTCTACTCGATTGGCGGGCTCGTCGATCCAGCCTTTGGAGTTGGCGTAGGCCAGCATTCCTTCGAATTGGGCCTGCCACTCGGCGTCGACTGCATCGCCGGCTAGCTCTCGCACGAAGGCGATGTCGACCCACAGGTGATTGTCCCGTTCCGAGGCGGCGGCCCGTCCTCCGAAGGCCGCCACCGCGGCGGCCACGTCGCCGTCGATTGCCACATGGAACTCCCGGAAGTTGCCTGCATCTTCGAGAGTGATCATGTCGGCAATGGCGATGAACATGCCCTCAGCCTTGCGCTTGTCGAGGGCGGGTGTCGATCCGGAGGGAGAAGGGCAGAGACAGGGCGGCGGTGACGACCACCATGCCCATAAGCAGGTCGATGGCCTCCGATGCCGAGGCGGCGGTGGTGGCGAAGGTGAGCCCGAGGGCCACACCGATGGTGGTCGCCACCCGCTGAGCAGTGAAGTTGATGCCAGTGGCCAAAGAATGCTTGTCGGCAGGCACATCGGTGACCGATGCGGCCATCAAGGACGGGAAGACCATGCCGGTGGCCACCCCGATAATGGTCATGCCGGTCACGAACACCGCGGCGTTGGGTTCATCGCCCAACACCACCCACAGCATGATGGTGCCGCTGACATAGATGGCGGTGCCGGGGAGGATGAACATGCGATGGCCGGTACGGTGGGCGATCCGGCCGATGAGCACGCCGACCACACCGGCAAACAGCGCCAGCGGCGCCACTGCGAACCCGCCCTCAATGGGAGTCCACCCCCAAGACCGGATGATGATCACGGTGAATCCGAAGAACATGGCGAACCACGACGACGCGAAAATCAGCATGGACAGGTTGCTCCGGCGAACATTGGGAAAGCGGAAAAGCCGCAGCTCCACCAACGGGTTCGGGTGATTCCATGTCCGCTGCACGAACAGCCCGAAAACGGCCAAACCCCCCACAATGCTGCCCCCTACCTTCCAGTCAGCCCAGCCCCACGGATCACTCTGCACGATGCCCAAGGTGACCAGCGCGGTGGCCGCGGCCACCATCAGCCCACCAAGGGGATCGGGCAGCGCCCGAATGTCGGCGCTGCGGGACTCCCTATACACCAACGGAACCACGACTAGGACGATGAGGCAGAACGGGACGTTCAGCCAGAACATCCACTCCCACCCCAGCCACTCGATAGCCAATCCGCCCACCGGCGGGCCGATGGCTGACGATGTCCCACCGGCCACCGCCCAGATTCCGATGGCCAGCGGCAGCCGGTTGGCGGGCATGGTGGCCAGCAGCAGGGCCACTGCGGCCGTGTTCACGGCGGAGGCGCCCAGTGCCAGCACCGCCCGGGCACCGATAAGCACTCCCACCGAGGGGGCCAGTCCCCCAACCACCGAGCCGGCCAAGAAAAGCAGCGTGCCGACGAGCAGCATCCGCCGCCGCCCAAGCTTGTCGGCCAGCACACCGGCGGGTACCAAGGTGGCCGCTCCGACGATGGTGAAGATGTTGGTGACCCACGACAGGGTCGGGTCGGAGACGCCGGGGAATGCCTCCCCGAGTGCCGGGTAGCCCACTGTCATGATCGACAGGCCGATGCCGGTCAGGGAGGCCGCGATGACCAGTACTGTCAACCCGATGGCCGGATGCCCGGTGACTGGTTGGGGGGCGGCCGCCGCGGTCACCTAGCGTTTGCCCACAGGGAGTTCGGCGATGATTTCCTGGGCACGAACGGCCACGCTAGACGAGGTACCAGCAACATGAGCAGCGAGAGTACAGAAGGCACCGTAACCGAGGTCCTCGGCGGCGACATCCTGGTGGCCCAAGACGGCGGCGTGCTCACCCTCACCTTGAACCGGCCTGACGCCCACAACGCCATTACCCCCGACCAGCGGAATTTCTTGGCCGACGAGTTCGCCCGGGCCAGCGAAGACCTCGCCGTTCGAGCGGTGATCTTCACTGCGGTAGGCAAGGGATTCTGCACCGGCGCCGATTTGCGCATGTCCCGGCCCGACCCGGTGCGGCCTGAAGGGGCCCCCGCCCGAGCCATCCTGGATGGCGCTCGGGGCATCAAGACCGGGGCTCAGAAGCTGGTCGCAGCCATCTTGGACTGCGAGAAGCCGGTGATCGCCGCCGTCAACGGCACCGCGGCGGGGATGGGAGTACACATGGCGGTGGCCTGCGATCTGGTAGTCGCCGCGGAGGGAGTGCGGTTCATCGAGGTGTTCGTGCGCCGTGGCCTGGTGCCCGACGCCGGCGGCGTGTACTTGCTGCCCCGTCTGATCGGCCCCCAGAAGGCCAAGGAACTGATGTTCTTCGGCGACGACGTGAGCGCAGTCGATGCGCACGCCATGGGCCTGGTGAATCGGGTAGTGCCTCCCGACCAGCTGATGCCCACCGCCCAAGCCTGGGCCGAGCGCCTGGCGGCCCAGCCCACCAAGAGCCTCACAATGAGCAAACTGCTGGTGAACCGCAGCTTCGAGACCAGCCGCCAGACCATGTTTGAGATGGAGGCCTGGGCCCAAGACCTGCTGATGGCCGGCGAGGACGCCATGGAGGGAGTAGACGCTTTCAAAGAGCGGCGCGACCCCAACTGGAAGGGCTGGTAGCTACCAGTCCTTGGCCAGAGTTCGGCCGATGGCGGCCAGCTGGCGGCTGCCGCCGCCGAAGGTGTTCTCCAATTGCTTGACCCACAAGAAGTAGCGGTGGACGGGGTAGTCGACGTCGGCCCCCATCCCACCGTGCAGATGCTGGGTAGCATGCACCACCCGCTGGCCGGCGTCGGCCGACCACCACTTGGCCACCGCGGCGGCATCGGCGATCTCGGCCGCAGAGCGCCCCTCGTCGATGAGCCAGGCGGCCTGGAGCAGGGTTGCCCTCATGCAGTCGGTGTCGATGTAGCAGTCTGCCGCCCGCATGGCCACCCCTTGGTTCGTGGACAGGGGACGGCCGAATTGCTCTCGCTGCGACGTGTAGGCCGCGGCCATGGCGGTGGCCTCCTCACAGCACCCCACCGCCACTGCGGCCACCGCCACCTGGGCCCGAACCAGCATCCACTCAATGATCGACCGACCGTCGGCGCCGTCCAGCCTCGCGTCTTCGCCGACCACCGCCGACCGCAAGTCCAGTTCGCCATGGATTTCCCGGCTGGTGGTCTCGCTCAGCTCCACCTCCACCCCGTCGGCGTCGAGGTCGACGACAAACACGGCCAGGCTGTCGTCTTCGCCAGCGATGCGGGTGGACACCAAAACGGCGTCGGCTAACCCCGCGGCAGGAACTGCGGGCTTCGATCCGTTCAGCTCCCAGCTCCCACCGGGAAGGCGAGCCGCGGTGACCGACGGCGAATATGCGTCGTCGGCCCCCCACTCCGACAGTGCCCCGGTGAGCACTGCTTGCCCGGAGGCCACCGCCCCCAGCCAGCGGTCTCGCAGTGTCTGGTCGCCGAACTCGGCGATGGGCATGGCCCCCAGCACCAGCGTGGGCCACAGCGGTACCGGTGCCACCCGACGGCCCTGCTCCCGCAACACCAAAGCGGTCTCGACCATGCCGAGGCCGAGCCCGCCGTGCTCTTGGCCAATGGCCACCCCCAACAAATCGGATGTAGCCAGCGCGGCCCACAGCTCCCGGTCGAACCGATCGGCGGTGCGCTCCACTACAGCCACCCGGTCGGCCCCCGCCGAGCCGGAGAAGACCTGCTCGGCCAGTGCGGCCACCGCCTCCTGCGACTCGCTGAAATCGAAGTTCACCGCCGACCGCCCCGGGTCATTTGGAGCCCAGTCCAGGCCACAATCTCGCGTTGGACCTCGTTGACCCCGCCACCGAACGTGTTTATCTGGGCGGTGCGGGCGGCGGCCTCCACCCGGCCCGCCAATACAGCACCCGGGCTCGCTTCCCGGAAGTGGGCTCCCGCTCCCAGCACTCCCAATAGCAAGTGGTAGACATCGCTCACCGCCTCGGTGCCGTACACCTTCACCGCCGACGCCCGCGCCGGCGCCAGGGAGTCGGCGGCCACCGCGGCGGCCATCTGCCAGTTCAGCAGCTTCATGGCCTCCAGTTTGGCGTGGCACCGGGCCAAGTCCATCTGCACCCATCCCTGGTCCAGCACCGTCGACTCGTGCCCGTCGGCGGCCGGGGTCTCGGCTGCCCAGGCCACCACTTCCTCGTAAAGCTGGAACGACAGCGCCCCCACTGCGGCCAGTCCCACCCGCTCGTGGTTGAGCTGGCTGGTGATGAGCTTCCACCCCTCGTTTTCCGCCCCCACCAGATTGGCGGCCGGAACTCGCACCTCGTCGTAGTAGGTGGCGGTGGTGGTGGCGTTGCCCACGGTCACGATGGGGGTATGGGAGAAGCCGGGGCTGTCAGTGGGCACGATGATGATGGAGATGCCCTTGTGGTTGGGGGCGTCGGGATTGGTCCGGCAGGCCAGCCAGATGTAATCGGCCTCATTGGCACCGGAGGTCCACATCTTTTGGCCGTTGATCACCCATTCATCGCCGTCGCTTACCGCCTTCGTGGTGAGAGACGCCAGGTCGGTGCCCGCGCCCGCCTCGCTGTAGCCGATGGCAAACAGGACGTCGCCGGTCAGAATGCCGGGCAGGTAGGCCGCCTTGTGCTCCTCGGAGCCGTGGGCCATCAGCGTGGGCCCCACGGTGTTGAGGGTGACGAACGGCATGGGGCAGCCCGACCGCTGGGCCTCGTCGAAGAAGATGAACTGGTCGATGGCTGATCGTCCTTGGCCGCCATAGGCCTTGGGCCAGCCGATGCCCAGCATGCCGTCGCGCCCTAGGCGGCGGAAGATCTCCCGCCGGACCGGGCTGGTCTCATGGGCTCCTTGGAGTGCCTCGCGGACCTCGTCGGTCATCAGGCCGGCGAAGTAGGCCCTCAGCTCTGCGCTGAGCGCCCGCTGCTCGTCTGTGTAGTCGATGTACACCGGGCCGCGACGCTATCAATACGACGCCGGCCATTCTTCAGAAGGAATGGGAATTAGAGGGCGTCAGCGCCCTGCTCCCCGGTGCGAATTCGGGTCAGTCCCTCCACCGAGGATGTCCAGATCTTGCCATCACCGATCTTGCCGGTGCGGGCGGCGCCGGCAATGGCCTCGGTGGCCGCGGCCAGCGACGAATCGTCCACCACGACCTCGATGCGAGACTTGGGCGTGAACGACACCTTGTACTCGGTGCCCCGGTAGGTCTCGGTGTGGCCTCCTTGGCGACCGAATCCCTGAGCCTCGCTCACGGTCATGCCTTGGACTCCAACCTCGGCCAACGCCTCTTTGATGTCTTCAACCTGATGGGGCTTTACCACCGCAGTGATGAGCTTCATTGGAGCCGTCCTTTCTGGTCGCCAAGGGGACGCTATCAGGTCAATACAAAACTGGCAACAACCGCCCAAGTTTGGGTTTTTGAGGTGATTTTGTGCTTTATGAGTCAGTACATTGGTACAATCTTGCTGTGCGGATTTGGATTGACGAGAACGCCCGCATCCCGCCCTATGAGCAGCTGCGAGCCCAGCTACGACTGATGGTCTCGTCGGGCCAGCTCAAGCCCCGAGAGCGGCTGTTACCCATCCGATCGCTGGCCGCAGAGCTGGGTCTTGCGCCGGGCACGGTGGCCCGGGCCTACCGGGAACTGGAATGGGAGGGCATCGTGGAAGGCCGGGGCCGGGCGGGCACATTCGTGGTCCGCGAGCCTCCGGTGGCGTTCTCGGTAGTGGAACGCCAGTTGGCCGATGCCGCCGAGGTGTTCGCGGCCGAAGCCGACCGACTCGGCGCCGGGCAGCAAACCGCCATGCTGGCTCTGGAGACCGCCTTCGCCGCCCGCTCCGACCTCGAACTGGAAGCTGACTGACGCTCAGCCCATGACCACAGAAGGATCGGGTACCAAGTCGCGGGCCAGCCATTGGAACATCCGCCAGCCATTGTCCAACGAGAACAGCGAGGACTCGACTTCTTTGGCGGCCTCCTCGCTGATGGGCTTGGCGTCGGGGGCCTTCACGTGCACTTCGGCCACCCGCTCGGCGGCCACGAACCACCCCACGGCTTCTCCGGGCGAGCGCCCGCCGGTGAGCAGGCCGTGATTGCGGAGGATGCACACCCGGCTGTTGCCCATGGCCTGGGCGATGGCCTCGCCGCCGGCCACGTCGTTCACCTCGAGGTTGTCGCCGTCATAGAGCGATTGGTCGAATACGAAGGCGCACGACTCCTGGCTGATGGCCCGAAACATCTCGACGTTGGCCGACCACGGCGTGCCGTAGGGAGTGTGGGTGTGAGCGGCCGACGCAAGATCGGGACGGGCGCTGAGGATCGGCCAGTGGATGTGGTAGGCCGCGAAGTTCACCCCGTTCTCCAACGGGCCGGCCACCCCCTGGCCCTCGGGGCCCACCAGGGTGAGGTTGTCGACAGTGGCATCGCCGAAGCGGATCCCGTAGCCCAGCACCCAGAAGTGGTCGGTGAGGATCGGGTCGCGGGCGGTGATGTGGCCATCGCCGATCTGTCCCCACCGCATGGCGGCAAAGATGCGGTACCCAATAGCCGCCTCCCACTTGCGGAGCAGGCGCAGTTCCTCGAGGTCGCTGACTTCAGGAGGAGCAGCGTCATAGGTGACTCCCGGATACCGGTCAAGCGCCAGCGCCATAGCCCGATGATACCGAGCAAGGCGGCGACCAACCCGAAGAACTACTAGAACAGGGGGATGGCCCATTTGAACTTGAGCGCTGATGAGGTGCTCACCACTACCCGAGCGGTGCGGCGGCGGCTGGACACGTCCCGGCCGGTGGCGCCGGAGCTGATCACCGAGTGCTTGGAGATCGCCGTGCAGGCCCCCACCGGGTCGAATCGGCAGAACTGGCGGTTCATGGTGGTCACCGAACCCGAACTGATCGCCGGGCTGGCCGACCTGTACCGCCGGGCCGGCGAGGTGGCCGGCGACTATCTGGGGGTGCTCCCCCGCCTCGATGTGCCCGACCCCGAGCGGCTCGAGGCCGCCAACGAGAAGATGTACGCCTCGGCCGGCCACCTGTCTGAGCACCTGCACGAGGTGCCGGGAATGCTGGTCCCGTGTCTGGCCGGCCGGGTGTGGGACCATCCCCCGGTGACGGTGGCCTCCCACGTGGGGTCGGTCATCCAAGCGGCGTGGTCGTTCATGCTGGCCGCCCGAGAGCGGGGCATCGGCACGGTGTGGACCACCATCCACCTCTGCTACGAACAGGAGGCGGCCGAGCTGCTGGGCATCCCCTATGACGAGGTGATGCAGCTCGCCCTCATCCCCTTCGCCCACACCATGGGCACCGACTTCCGCCCCGCCCGCCGAGAGCCCCTGGAGCTGGTCACCCGCTGGAACCGCTGGTAGGCCGGATGGGGCGGCCCCATAAGATGCCGCCATGGATCCTGCGAAAGCTTTGGACTACATCCGGGAGAACACCAACGCAGTGCTGGCCACCAGGCGCAAGGACGGCGCCCCCCAGATGTCGCCGGTCACCCTGGCGGTGGTGGACGACACGGTGGTGATGAGCACCCGCGAGACGGCCTACAAGACCAAGAACCTGCGCCGCGACCCCCGAAGCTGGCTGTGCGTGTTCCCCCGCAATTTCTTCGGCGACTGGGTGCAGGTCGAGTGCCAAGCCGAGATCATCTCCGGCCCAGACGCGCTGGCGCCGCTGGTCGAGTACTACCGCACCCTGCGGGGCGAGCACCCCGACTGGGACGAGTACCGCCAGGCCATGGTCGACGACCAGCGCTGCCTGGTCCGCTTCGACATCCAACGCGCCGGCCCCGACCGCTCTGGATAACTGCTGCGACTGTGTCTCCATAAGATTCATGAAGAGGACAAGATGTGCGGAAGATACAGCCTGACAGCTAGCCCGTCGGAGCTTGCCAAGCGGTTCGAATTCGAGTTCGAAAGCGACCGGGAAGCCGTCAGGCCGAGGTACAACATCGCTCCCACCCAGCAAGTGTTGACCGTCGTGGGCGGCGAATCCCGCCAAGCACGCTTCATGCGCTGGGGCCTGATCCCCCGGTGGGCCAAAGAGGCACCCACCGGCAGGCCTCTCATCAACGCAAGGGCGGAGACGGTGGCTGAGAAGCCCTCATTCCGCGACTCGCTCAAGCGACGCCGCTGCCTGGTGCTGGCCGACGGCTTCTACGAGTGGCAAAGGACGAGCGACGCCAAGCGCCCCATGCGAATCGTCATGCGAACCGGTGAGCCCTTCGCCTTTGCCGGGCTCTGGTCAGAGTGGAAAGACCCGGCTGGCAGCCTCATCGAATCGTGCACCATCATCACCACCCAGGCAAACGACGTGCTCCAACCAATCCACCACCGGATGCCGGTCATCCTCCCCGACGAATTGGAGGATCCCTGGTTGGACACCGCCCTCGATGAAAGTCTCACGTTGACGCAATTCCTTGCCCCCTGCACGGACGACACCCTGGAGGCCTATGAGGTCTCTCGACTGGTCAACTCGGCATCCAACACCGGCCCGGAGGTCGCTGATCCGGTGGGGCTTGGCATATAGGCCGATAGCAGAACAGTCGGGAATCAGTTCGAAGTAGGTTGCAAGTTTCAGTTGCGGAGCACCGGGCTGTGCTGGACGAGTTTGTAGGTAGTAGTCCCGTAGTCGGGGAAAGGATCGGGGGGAGCCTTGATTCGATATCGACCCAAGGGTTCGCGGCAGATTTGCCAATTGCAATCGTGGACAAGGTGATGGCAGCCCGGACAAAGCATGGCAAGGTTGTCGATATCGGTGGGGCCGTTATCAGACCAATGCTGGATATGGTGGGCCTCGCACCGCTCTGACGGAGCCTTGCAACCGACACAACCGCCATCTCGGGCCGCGAGCATGATCCGCTGGGTCAAAGATGCCGACCGCTGGGACCGACCCAGCCACAGCGGCTGGCCGTCAGCGTCGGCGAATGCGGCGTAAACATCAGCATCGGCAACGAGCCGGGCCAATTCCTCCGGAGGCACGGGCTGCCCGTCGTCAAGCCGGGGCTGGCCGAACTCGCCGGACGCGCTGTCGTACTCGGAGATGATCAACAGCGATGCCGGCGCTGCCCTCTGTGGGCCGTCCCGGGTGATCAGTTGCACCAGCGCGTCAGCATTCCGCTGCAAGTAGGTGACCTTGCTGTCGGGCTTTTCCTCGCGGCGGAACGCCTCAGCCATCTTGGCCCAGGCCATGCTGACCCGCCGCCCGGCCATGTAGTCGAAGTGGGCAAACATCATCCACGACCCGTCGGGCTCTTGGGCCATGAACCCTCTGCGGTCCAGGCGCTGTTGCTGGTACTTGGTGTAGTCCCGCACCTCGACCCTCTCCCGACGCAATGCATATCGCGACAGCAAATCTGCCGGCACCGCCTTCGCGTCGCCCAAGACGACCTCTTCGCTGCGGTAGTCGGGCTTCCCCGCCACCCGGTCGATCACCCGGGCGTGACCCGAGGTGATCTCACCCGCAATCAGCGCCTCCAGCGTCGCCGGAAAATCCTCCGACAACGACACCGCCAACTTCACATCCGAGCTCGCCCGCCCCGCCGACTCCAACACCCGCTCCCGCAACACCCCCGTAGCGGCCCGACGAGTGCTCTGAGCGGCACGTTCAGCCAACGCTTCGGCCAACAATCCCTCAATCTGCGACCGAGCCCGGCCCAATTCCTCGATCCGATCATCCAACACTTCGGTAGACAACTCACCAACATTCTCACGGAATACACACAACGCAACCTCTGGCTCCACACCAGATTTATCCCTTGTGGTTGCGGGTTCAGAACCCGCTACACCAGTGAACTCCATGCCCACAAGAATACAACCCACCTGTGACAGTATCTCAGGAGTTCAAGAGAACTACATACACTGGACGTCGACAATTGGATTCCCTTACTCACAAATGAAGGAGAACTGTCTTGAATCCTCGAATTGTTGATGCCAACGGAGAAGGAATGGTCGACCCGTAGCTTCAATGAAGAAGGGGTTCAATATCCCCCCAAACCTGGAGCTGGTGATCCACGTCACCACGATTGTCGCGCTTCAATGAAGGGGGGGTTATAGAACCCCCCGAACGACGATCGTCGTGCTCGACGAGGCTCCCCAGTGGATGCTTCAATGAAGGGGGGGTTATAGAACCCCCCGAACGTGCAGATCAGCGCCGAGATGTCCGTCAGCAAGGAGCAGCTTCAATGAAGGGGGGGTTATAGAACCCCCCGAACATCACTGGCCACCACCCCGATAGCGGTCCGGGTCCAGCTTCAATGAAGGGGGGGTTATAGAACCCCCCGAACCACGCCCAGTCCGGGGCCAACAGCAGCTCGAAGGCGCTTCAATGAAGGGGGGGTTATAGAACCCCCCGAACCCGCAGTGGTGATGGCTCAGCCTGGTCGGTGGGTCCGGCTTCAATGAAGGGGGGGTTATAGAACCCCCCGAACCATCGTCGGTGATGTCGGCGCAGTAGATGTCGTCGTGGCTTCAATGAAGGGGGGGTTATAGAACCCCCCGAACCCATCTCTGATGGGGCAAACGGCAGGATTTATCTTAGCTTCAATGAAGGGGGGGTTATAGAACCCCCCGAACGAGGCGAGGTCCCGCACGTCCCCGTCTGGAGGTCCAGGCTTCAATGAAGGGGGGGTTATAGAACCCCCCGAACCCGTGGGTGGCCGCCATGACGTTCAGCATGCGGACGGTGCTTCAATGAAGGGGGGGTTATAGAACCCCCCGAACATCACCGATGTCGAGGAGTTGGAGTACCACTGCGAGCTTCAATGAAGGGGGGGTTATAGAACCCCCCGAACCAGCCAGTCCAGCACCTCGGTCCCGGCGTTGAAGTCGCTTCAATGAAGGGGGGGTTATAGAACCCCCCGAACCCGAGAGGCCGCCGCCGGCGACCCTGCGTACTCGGTGCTTCAATGAAGGGGGGGTTATAGAACCCCCCGAACGGCACGCCGGGAAATCTCGCTGGCCTGAGCGTCAATGCTTCAATGAAGGGGGGGTTATAGAACCCCCCGAACCCGCAGGGCTTAGTGATGCCAGCCGACCAGCGTTGAGCTTCAATGAAGGGGGGGTTATAGAACCCCCCGAACCCCCGACGGCCGCCCCTCAGCGACCACGCTGAGCATGCTTCAATGAAGGGGGGGTTATAGAACCCCCCGAACCGCCTCGACCTTGGCGTCCTCGGCTTCGAGTTCGGGGCTTCAATGAAGGGGGGGTTATAGAACCCCCCGAACCCCTGGATGAGGACGTGCTGTTAGACGGCCTCGTGCGGGCTTCAATGAAGGGGGGGTTATAGAACCCCCCGAACACGGCTCGGGGAGGCGGCACCGCAGATGGTGGATCGGGCTTCAATGAAGGGGGGGTTATAGAACCCCCCGAACGTCGATGTCTTGTCGATGGCGTCGCCGCGCTGGGTGCTTCAATGAAGGGGGGGTTATAGAACCCCCCGAACGAGCACAGTCCATATGATGGGCCACACGAACTTCTCGCTTCAATGAAGGGGGGGTTATAGAACCCCCCGAACATGTCCACCGTGGGGACCTTGCCGTTCTTGTCGGGCGTGCTTCAATGAAGGGGGGGTTATAGAACCCCCCGAACCACCCCGTCGGGAAAGCTGTCATTCACGTCCCACTCGCTTCAATGAAGGGGGGGTTATAGAACCCCCCGAACCAAAAAGTCGACGCCCACCAGAGACTCGACGCCGCCGCTTCAATGAAGGGGGGGTTATAGAACCCCCCGAACGCGATCCGCTTGATCCCGAGCTGTGGGAGTTCCACGTGCTTCAATGAAGGGGGGGTTATAGAACCCCCCGAACTCGAGGAATGCGCCGACTCCCCCGATCTGCTGTACCCGCTTCAATGAAGGGGGGGTTATAGAACCCCCCGAACGCAGCGTCGCGTCGGCCTCCACGGTCCAATGCCCCGCTTCAATGAAGGGGGGGTTATAGAACCCCCCGAACCGGCGCGAAGCTGCGCGGCGCGGACCTGCGCGAAGCGCTTCAATGAAGGGGGGGTTATAGAACCCCCCGAACCATGCAGCTCCCCCGACTCCCGCATGGCGCAGCAGGCTTCAATGAAGGGGGGGTTATAGAACCCCCCGAACCGGGCGGGGATCACGTTGGGGATGCGGCGTATCCCCGGCTTCAATGAAGGGGGGGTTATAGAACCCCCCGAACCGGGCGGGGATCACGTTGGGGATGCGGCGTATCCCCGCTTCAATGAAGGGGGGGTTATAGAACCCCCCGAACTCAGCCACCCGTCGTCGATCCGCCGCCGCACATACTGGCTTCAATGAAGGGGGGGTTATAGAACCCCCCGAACGGGCGGTGCGCGGCACCGTCCTGTCCGAGGGCCGCGACGCTTCAATGAAGGGGGGGTTATAGAACCCCCCGAACATCCGGCCAGGATCAGCCAGTCGCCGCGCTCCAGCGGCTTCAATGAAGGGGGGGTTATAGAACCCCCCGAACGCGGGTGCTCGGCAGCGGGGCGAAGGCGAAGCGGCCGCTTCAATGAAGGGGGGGTTATAGAACCCCCCGAACGCTTTTTCTGGGGCGGAACGGGTGGAAGACGACGCTGCTTCAATGAAGGGGGGGTTATAGAACCCCCCGAACCCTGCAGGTCATGTACGACGCCATCGACCGGATGGCCGCTTCAATGAAGGGGGGGTTATAGAACCCCCCGAACCGCCGACGATGCCGCGGGCCAGCGCCTCCCAAACCGTGCTTCAATGAAGGGGGGGTTATAGAACCCCCCGAACCTGCACGAACGAATGGGGGCCGTCCACCGAGACGACGTAGCTTCAATGAAGGGGGGGTTATAGAACCCCCCGAACTCAGAAGGGATTCGATAGCGCCCAGCGTCGAAGTGCTTCAATGAAGGGGGGGTTATAGAACCCCCCGAACCCTCCCTGGTGCCGTCGGGGGCGTCCACCTCGATCCGGCTTCAATGAAGGGGGGGTTATAGAACCCCCCGAACCATCGCCAAGATGGGCGATGCGGCCGAGGCGACGGGGCTTCAATGAAGGGGGGGTTATAGAACCCCCCGAACGCCGACGGGTCGATAAGGCTGGTGAACCCGCATGCGCTTCAATGAAGGGGGGGTTATAGAACCCCCCGAACACGACGGCGGTATAGCCACTGCCCCCCGTGTCCACAGGCTTCAATGAAGGGGGGGTTATAGAACCCCCCGAACGGCAGTTCTGCTGGCCCGCCATGATGGGATGGTGTGCGCTTCAATGAAGGGGGGGTTATAGAACCCCCCGAACCCCTTTGGGTAGGAGTGGTGGCGCCGCCTGGATCGGGGCTTCAATGAAGGGGGGGTTATAGAACCCCCCGAACTCTGGAGAAATTCGCATCATTATCTGAGGGTGTTAAGCTTCAATGAAGGGGGGGTTATAGAACCCCCCGAACAGCTCGCCCTAAACGCTCACCCTGACCTGCGGGTTCGCGAGCAGCTACGAGCGGTTGTGTAGTGGAAGCACTTTTGTGGGTCTATTCGGATGTCAAGGAGCATCAAGACCCTTGCATTCATGCGGTTTCGAGCACTGCCGGGTATCTCATGGCCCACCTCAGCGCTCGCATCACAGAATGACTGGGCCACTGGTCGGCAAGGGGACGGATACTCCCATAAACTGGAAGCAGTCTCTGCCCCTCTGACTCGGGTCACCGATGTCGATCATAGCAATGGAGTCTTCAGCATGGTGGATGATCTCTCCTAGTTCAGTCTTCATGGCAATCATCTCCATTGCATCGAGGTCGCAGATGAACACGCTGTACTGCATCGACCAGCCGTAGCCCACCATCGTTTTGTGGACTTTTCGGAGGCGCTTGGAGTCACGGATGTCATACGCCACCAAGATTCTCTTACGTCCTTGCGTCATGGGTCACCTGGTCATGAACGGCACATAATTAGGGATCTCACCGAGCAAATACGCGCCCAGCACCCGCGCTTGAACCTCTAGGACACGGCGGTAGGTGATCTTGTACCCATAGACTGGATGAGTCACTTCTTGATCGAGGCGGCGCTCGTAGGCAGCGATAAATGATCGACGGCCTTGCTGGGTCAAGGCAACGCCTTGAGCTCTGACCACAAATCCGTTCTCCTGAATCTCACCGTTGTTGATTACGTTGATCACAACTGAGTCAGCAATGAGGGGACGAAACTCTTCAGCAAGATCAAGAGCCAACGCGGGACGTCCAAATCTCGGTTTATGAAAGACTCCCAAGTAGGGATCAAACCCCACAGCAAGCGTGACGGCAGTCAGGTCTTTCGTCAACAAGGAATACCCATAGGAGAGTAGGCAATTGATTGGATCTCTAGGAGGTCTTCTATTTCGCCCTTGAAAGTCGAAGGTTCCCAACGAGTCATCCTTCAACATTGCTGAGAAGCCTGAAAAATAGAGCCGGGCTGCTGCACCTTCCACACCCAACAGCGATTCAATAGTGTCTACATCATCAGTCTGATCAGCAGTCGCCTTCAACTGTTCCAAAATAGGCTTGACTTCACTTCGTGAGTTCCGTCGCAACAGTGTCCTTGAATTCCTGATCTTCCCTTCAATCATCTTTTGGGCTATCGGCAGACCTGCCTGCGCGGCAATAGCAACTTGGCGCCTCCGAAGATCGACGTGCTTGGAGGGCAGCCCATGGGCAATGCCTTGGAACCAGCCACCGTAGGAAAACCAGCAGACTGGAACCTGCTGATCGAACATCGCCCTCATTGCCTGGGAGCTGATCTGCACATTTCCGTAAATTGAAACTTGAGAGACATCAATCAGCCTGACCTCCTGGAGAACCTCCTTCTGCTGAGAAACCGTGACCCTTCCCTTCCTGACCCCAATCCTGGTCCCCTGCTCTGTCACGTAGAGAGGCCGGGCCGCGGAGTCCCTGGGAGTCAAGCGACGGGGTGGAACATCCGATCGGTTGGCCAGAAGATTTGTTTCGTCAGGCAAACAGATTCCCACCAGCGAGCATCGAGGGCATTTGGGGCTGTCTACGAGGGGAGGCGGCGGATCGGGCGATACAGCAACCTCTCTCAAGTCTCGCAGCACGTTCAGGGTCTGCCACACCAGCTTCTCGTCGAAGGGCACTTTGACGCGCTCACGCGACTCGGCAAAGAAGATCTGACCCTCTGAGCAGTCATACCCATTGTCCTGGAGTATGAGGCCGATGGCGCAGATCTGCACAAGATCAGGCGACCACGCCGGGCCATGCTTCGGCGACCGCCCCCGCTTTACCTCAACCGGGGTGACCTTGTTCCCCTTGCCTTCAATAATGTCCGCTTTGGCGATTATCCCCAGGTCTTCAGAACTGATGGTAACTGAACGGGCTTTCCGTACCGGGCTGTCTTCATCAGGGTCGTCGATGCGCCCCCCACCAGCATCCACATTCCGATGCACATAACGGCCTTCGACGGTGTCAGGGTTGTCTTCGAAGCGTGATTGGACCCACTCCAAGTAGAAGAGCCGCGGGCAGTACTCGAACTCGTTGACCATTCTGGCCGGAACGAGATCAGGTGCGTCAGCCACGAGACCAGACAACCTCAGGGGGACCGAACGTGCCGTATCCGCCCTGGTCGCTGCGTCTGATAGCTGACTGCATGATCTGCGAGATACCCCAAGACGGGTACAGGTCTGCCCGCGTACTCAATTCCGGTTGGGCACCTGTGGTGTGAGCAAGCAGAGAAGAGACAGTTCTGTGCGATGCCGGTCTTGCCCAGATCGGCCATGCGAAAGCCCCGCGTTTCCACCCTCCAGAGGTTCCTTGGGTCCGTGTTCGGCCCGGACTGCCGAACACCGGGTAGTTGCTGATACCGAGAATCGCGAGGGCTTCTACACCGGGGTTGGTCAGTTTCTTTCCTTTCGAGGGGTCGCTGGCCGACAAGGCGTAGTTGCTGTCGTCCGCGACATCCCACATGAGGGAACTCAACTTGCTCTGATAAGGCCATGGCCCAGTTATTCCAATTTCCAGGTCTTCTGCTGTGACTCCTTCGAGGATATCCACGATCATCCTCAAGAACTTTTGCTGGCCGGCTGTGAAATAGAGATCGGTTGGCTTTGCTGCATTGCTGTTGTCGAAGCTCCCTTCAGCCACGAGACACGCTGCTAGACCAGCATTAGGGCCAGCGAGTCGCGCATTGTCGAGATAGGTCGTGATGTCCCATTCGTTGAACTTCACATCGCCAGCAGGTTCAAGGCTAGTTTTTATTGCAGGACTCTCCAACCACGCAGGAAACACCTCCATCGCCCGGGAAGCGATGTTCTCGATACTGAAAGAACCATCCACCACGGCGTGAGGAACAACATCATCACTCCACCACAAACGAGGTACTTCTCCTTCCCCTTCGAACGCGACCTGCACACCCAAGGCCGCGAAAAATCCAAGGGGATTCGTGCCTTCGAGGCCCGTGAGGTGAGTGCCGTTCATTGGTTGGCCTCCTCGGCGCTCTGTTGGTGGTCGGCAAGCCGGAGAATGGCTTCCAACCATGCCAGTCCGTGATGGCCGTAGCGCCCTACCAATTTCCAGAAACGGTCGGCCATCTCCAAGGCCAGTGTGCTCTCCACAAGTTCGGTGCTCGCTTCCATGGGGATACCTTCGTGATCGAACTTGAGCACCTCAGGACAAAGGTCTTCTCTAATCGGCGGAAGAGGACGGGCAAACCCGTGATGGGTGCCAACGAGGTGGAGGACCAGATCGGGATCGCAGGCAGCAGCCATTACCTCGGAGTTGGACTGGGCCAAGGCCACGCTCATGATCTCGTGTCGAACGGGTGGCCATTTGTCACGTTCAGGACGGGCACCTGGAAGTGACTTGGCTAGAGGCTCACTGAGCATAGCCAGATGCACTTCGTCATCGCCGACCATCTGTTTTTGAAAACGAGAGTCGACCTTGCCCAAGTCGTGGAGCTGGGCGGCGAGTTTGAGGTCGGCCTGAATCTCTGAACTCAGGCCAAGTCTGCGGCCATAATCGGCAGCCCGCTCCCCGACTCCTCTCAGATGACCGCGGAGTGTGACACCCGTACCGGTGAAAGACGATGATTGGTCTGAACCATCCAACGTCGAAAAATCGACATTCCCGGTGGTAAGCACGTAGTAGTCATCCAACGACTTGATCAAGACCCCGTTCCTGATCTTCTCGACGGCTTCCTGCTGCCATTCGAGCAAATCGGGAAGAACAGCAACTTCGGCCAGCCACCGGTCGATCCGCTCAGACAGAGGCTCCAAGGCTCCCTGCTCATCATCCGGGCGTGGTGGAGTTGGCCACCAGTCCTCGGGCATTAGCTGTTTGTCCAGCCGCATGGTGTAGCGCTGGCCGTACGCGGCCTGAGCCTCGTCTCCCAAGTCTTCTACTGGATTTGTTGAATTGGGATCCCAGGTACCGCCGGAGAGTCCGCCTCGCAACGGATCGACAATGAGAGTGTCCCCCGGACGAATTGCGCCTACCGAAATCGGTTCGGGGTCTTCGTCAAATCCCCGCCAGCGAAGCCAACCGGTTCCCAGAGCGCTTCCAAAAGCCACATCAGACTCTGATTTCGCACTGACATCAGCAACTGGCACTTCCTCAGCTGCTCCTCCAAGCCAGGCTTTCGCGGCCCCGATTGGGACTTGAAGGAATTCAGCCGGACGGAGCGGAACCGCGTTGAGTGCATCCAGAGTTTGGTCGTAGCGCCAGGCGATGTTCACATCTGCAACTTGTGGCTCACGTTCGATCCCGTGCAAGAACCAGTCCACGGCAGGCTGGACAATTGGCTCGGGAAACGTCTGAACCCAGGCATCCATGTACGTACTAAGAAGTAGCGGTGCTTGAGCTGCGGGGGCGTAGCACTCTTCGGGGAAATGATGTGGCGACTCAGGACGTGGGCTGAAGTCGATGGAATCGAACCCTTCCAGCTCCTGTAGCTCCTCCCACGTGGTTCGGGCCGAGTCGCCGTAAATGGGATCTGGTCGCGTAGGGCTGAGCGTCGCCTTAGCCCCGACAATCCAGGCCTTTGCCGGTTCCCCGGTCCGCGCGGCAAGGTCACCCCGACGGTCGAGCCGGCCGAATCGCTGCCGCAAGCTATCGATGGGAGCAACCTCGGTGATCAACGCATCGAAGCTGAAATCTGCACCGACTTCGATGGCCTGAGTAGCGACTACCACAGTCAGACCCTCGCCACCTGGCCGCTTGTCTGGATCGACTATCGAAGCAATCGTTTCAAGCGACCTTGCCTTGTCGAGCGGCCGCATTCTCCCAGTAATCAGATGCGCTGAGCACCCAGCCTCCAATAGCTCCCGATGGATTTCACGGGCCGTTCGTACCCGGTTGACGATCACACCCACCCTGTGAATCGTCGGATCAAGCTCAGATTTCAGAATTTTCTTTACGGAAGCTGGAATCGCCACATGCGGAGCCTTCGGTCCGGCATCATGCAGCTTGGCCGATTTAGCGGCCTTGGCACGACGACGAAGTTCAGCGGAGCCTTCCAAGTCTGCTTCGGTCAACTCAAACCGTTTTCCGTTGGAATTCGTCGGCGTTGCCGACATCTCGACTACATGAAATCTCCGGGGAAGATCACCATTGCTGCTGAGACTTCCCACTTCCTGCAATGTCGCGGCAAATGCCCGGCTCAAATGGACCTCATCGAGAACCACCAAACAGTCGTTGCCAGCCAATCCAGCGTGTACCGGACGCATCTTCGGGCTAACTCCATAGCCGCGGAACAACAGCCGGGAGCCGTATTGGTCCACAGTGGACACCATCACCCAGGGCTCGTCGGGACGACGGGCCCACTCTCCGTCGATAGAGATTCCGCCTCGCAAGGCCACTACCCCCAGTGGTGACTCTCCACTTATGTCTCCCAGGCGCTCTTTGATGCTCGCCAGTATCGGGGTCGAGGCCTCTTGAATCTTCCCTTGAATTGTCTGGGCACGTTGAACAACCTGGTCGACAACGATCCTCCGGTCGATGACGAAAACCACTCGACGTGGAAACAGTTCGGGACGAGCAGCCAAAGCGAATATCGCCGTGTCGAGCACCGCGGTCTTGCCGGTTCCAGTGGGCAGATCAATGACATCTGGCCATTGGCCGTCGCTGAGCACTTGGGTAGTGAGGCGCTGCTGCCATGGAAACGGACTTTGGCCATGGACCTGCTGGAAGTAGGCAGAAAAGTCCTCTGCCGTCAGCTCACTCATCGCCTACTGCCTCGTCTCGAGCAATTTCCGATTCACTCACTGGTCGCATCAGACCAAGACCCAGGAAGCGCCCGGTTCCCAGCATCAGAGGCCCTTGGACTGGCTGATCGAATCTCAACGCGGCATGCAGGAGCCGACGAGCAACTGGCTTGCCATCACGGCCTCGCTGGCGAAATGTCGGGAAATCTGAGGCTGGCTTAGCGCCTCGAACGAAAGGATCGAACGACACCTCGACTTGGGCTGGCTCTGGAAGCCCAACATGACGACAAGAAGCGACCACTGCCAGTTCCGCTCGGTCCCAGGCCTTGGAACGAGCAGCAGCGCTCCCCTTGCTCAGTGGCCCCGGATGGGTGGGCAAGGCAATCGGGGTGGTTGACACCCACTGCTTGGAAGGCTTGCTCCAAAGCTCTGGCCTGATTGTCACGAGATCAATCGGACCGCTCTTGCGCTGGATCTGAATTAGCCCCTTGCTACCTAGGGTGAGGACTAATTGCCCCGAGTCGCTCCGTTGCTCCCAGCGACCGATCGCCCGCAGGGTCGCTCGCCGGGACTCCTCGGTCAAAGATCCCGGCAGAGACACTGCTAGTCCCATGACTCTGCCGTCGGCGTGCTCGAACCTCACATAGGGCAGCGGCAAAAAAGCCACATGCGGTTCCAGGGTCGGGCTTCCGGCAGGTTGATGACCGCTTAGGCCTTCGGGAATTGGATCCTCGGCATAGGACATGATGGCCGCCCGCATAGCGGAGGCGATTTCCAAGGTTCGCGAGGAAGGAAACCGCCGCGACCGCGCAAGAAACTCGAAAACGATCCACTCTCCTGCCGTGTCTGGAAGTAGCGGAGGCAACGACCCATGCTCGCCTGCCACTTCGCCGTAGTGGATCGCAGAAAACGGGAGCGACCTCGGCCTGATGGCCTGGTGCTGTCGGTACCTCTCTTTCAGTGCCGTTAGCTGACCAGGGCCAGCGCATCTAAGAACCTGGTTGCCTGTTCCTGGGATCCAGTTTGGGGCAGGCGGTTCACCGACAAGACGACATGACACCAGAGATGACGAGTGCCCGATGCGGGTAACCCTTTTGAGCAAGTTGTCCAACGAGTTCCTCGTCGCCTCTCGGCAGTGGGCATCTGGCCAAATGAAGGTCACCCGCGGTTCGATCGGGGTGACCGACGGAAAGTGCCGTTCTTGCTTGCCTCTACTTTCAGGCAGCAGTTCCAATGCCGACCTAGGCGAAGTCGTCCCTACATTGGACACTTGGCTGTCAACGTCTAGCTCCTTCTGAATCTTGTCGCGGGTCCGCTCGGCCTTCTTGGTCAGCTCACCACCGGATTGCTGGAGTTCGGAATCGAATTGATCTTCCAGCTTGTCGAGATTCTCGCTGCGGCGCCTGTACCAAGCCCCACTGATGATGCTGGCGTCATTGACCGGCACGAAATAGCTCACGGTTCTGCGGGGATCAGCCTCTGAGGTCGCAAGAGATGGGGCTGGTTGAGCTTCCAGCCATTCCAGAACCTCACGCTCGGCATCATCTTCACCGGCTTCGGCCCAGCCGGCAACGAGGGCTGAGAACAACCTGGCTGGGTGCGGCGGCCACTCACTGGCCTCTCGGTCGTTGTGCGAGGTAGCCACGAACCGGCCAGTGAGGAAGTTAACCTCAACGGCAAGCACAGATCACTCCCCCGGAGTCTCGCGTGCAGAAACCTCACGACTGCGCCGGAGTAGCTCAAGCAGCTTGGGAGCTGGCTGGAGCTTGATCTCGGCAGTCTCCCACCCCAAATCCAGATCAGCTGATGCCTGTGCAGACTGGGCCAGAATCTGAGCTGCGGCATCGCGGTCGACTTCGACGCTCTTTGGAGCTGCGCCATCGCGACCAACCAGTTCGATGCGTGGCAAATGCTGCGGGATCAATAGGCAACGGGACCGTAGGTCGTGATCCATTTCGTGCTGCAAGACCAGAGCAGCCACTCCTAGCGCGGCAACCGCTGTCCGTGCTGCGGCTTCTGCCTCTCGGCTGTAGCCGGCAAACCGCAGACGGCGAAGAGCGGCGAGCGAGATCACGGTCGTCTGAACCGCGGCCGAAATCGTTACGCCCCCCGAAACAGCATCAATGCTGGGAGCGATGTTCCCGTGGTTGATCTGAGAAGGTTTCCCGTCAGCCCCAGCGACTCTTGGCTTGCTCTTCTCTACGGCGGCTTCGGCTTTATCCAGTGTCCAGTGCTGTTCAGAGTCCTGATGCTCATAAACCACTGCCGCCTCCCGCTCTATCTGAAGCGGATCCAACCGACTTCCGACTTTGCGCCCAATCCGCACATCGTGGCCGACAATCTCAGACACGTATGCCCGCTGGAACTTGGACCCCAGACCGCCCTTTGGCCCAGTGGAGTCCCACTGGCCGAACAGCAGCGCCGTGGGGGCATACCGGAACAGTGCGGTTGCGTTGCGGGGCTGCGCGTCAGTAATCGCTCGACCTACCTCAGACAGACGAAACAGCGTGCCGTCAAGGAGGCTGTCGCGGAAGATAGCGTCAGCAAGCCGATGGGGTGCCTCCAACACAGTCAGTCGGCCAACATCGTTGAACTCACCATTCTCCGTTGAGAAGTCGACGTATGGGACAGGAAACTTCAATTCACCAGCCTCCCAGCCCTCCAACAGAGCCAACTCGGCACGGTTCGCTTGAGATGCCACCGAGTCCAAAAGGACCGTCTGCACCTCACGGTCACCAATCTGGCGAGTCTCAACGGCGTACTTGTGCCCGGCGTTCACCGCATAGGTCGGCGGAAATACCTTTCCCCCTGGCCCGTCCGCCGGCTGCAACTCCGTCCGGGACCTCAGCGCAACAGCTCCTCCCGCTACCGCATCTCGCAGTTTCTCGTACGTCAGCAGAGAGACGTGTCCTTCTTCCTGCATTAGTTGGGTCATAAAGCCCTCTCCTCTTCTTCCATTGGCAAAGGTGTCGGTGACGTTAGCAAGAGGTGATGACAATATGGTCTTGATCATTGCTCAATGGACACATAGCACCTGGTTGAAACGCCTTTGTCGCCCTCCTGGAGACACGCCGACTTCAATTTCTTCAGCAGGCACGGGGCAGTGGAATCGCCTACTTATGGGGCTGTCGGGTGAGGTGCAAGACTCAGCAAGTGAAGTGGACTGACAGCATCACCTGCTCCGATATCCTCAAGGCGATAGCCGAATACGACAGGCTGGGTGCTGATGGGGTTGCGAGGCAGTGGGGATATAGGGCAGCGCGGCGATACTGGTTGGTGTGGGAGCAGAAGGGCTACCCATCGAAGGCGATCGTCGGAATCGCCGCTGGAGTGACCAGATGGGAAGGGAAGCTGAATGGGGGCGTGAGCAGTTCCGATTCTGCGGTTTGTGTACTCCGCTGCCTCGGGTTCGAAGTGTTGGAGTATTAGGTTGAACTTCTATTAGTCATTACTTATAGTGGCCTGGTGTGGGAGGTCGAGTACACCGACGAATGAAGGACCACCACAATGCCATCAAGCAAGAGTTATCACCGTCTTCATCAAAAGGTCATTACCCGGCCCGGTGCCGTCGAACGACTCGCGGAACTCCGCAAGGAGACCTTGGCCGAGATTGAACTCCAAGAAATCCGAGGAGTCCTCAAGCTGTCGCAGACTGATCTGGCCGAGGCCATGGGAATCACGCAATCTGCCGTTTCCCAGTTTGAGCGCGGGGACGACATCTTGATCTCCACCCTCGACAACTATGTACAGGGACTTGGCGCCACACTGCGGATTTCCGCCGTTTTTGAAGGCGACGAGGAAGAAACTGTCATCCCAATCCAGATCGGTTCCAAAACACGCTAAGCAGACACCAGCGGGCTGGTGCGTAGTGGCAGCCGGGTATATACCGGATGCACAGAGTGGATATACTCATGTCTATGACGAAACGCCTGATCGACATCGACGATGCGCTGCTTGAGCGGGCCCGCGAGGTCATCGGAGCCACAACCATGAAGGAAACGGTGAACTCGGCCTTGCTGCATACCGTCAAAGCCGATCTGAGGCTGCGGCACGCCCAGAGGCTCGCCAATCTTGACGGCACCGACCTCGCCGACGATGACATCATGGCCACCGCGTGGCGTTGACCCCGCACTACCTCGCAGACAAGAGCGCGCTCACGCGCATGAACACCCCCGAAATCGCCCAGCGGCTCGGCCCGCTGCTGATCGACGGATACGTGGCGACTTGCCCGATCATCGACCTCGAAGTGCTCTACAGCGCCCGCTCCTTTGCCGACTACGAGCAGATACTTGACGAAAGGCGCGCCCTGCCCTCATATCCGATCACCGAAACGGTCACCGACCGAGCAATCGAAGTCCAGCACGGACTTGCCCGGCGGGGCCAGCACCGGGTTCCCCTCCCGGACTTGCTGATCGCCGCGATTGCCGAGGTCAACCACTTGACCGTCATCCACTACGACTCCGACTTTGACCGGATCGCCGCGTACACCGGCCAGCCGGTGGAATGGGTCGCCCCCCGAGGCTCGCTCTGATAATCACCACCATGTCTCCACGAAAAGGGGGAAGCTCAGCACTATCAAGGACATGGAGGAATTCCGGTTTGCAGGTAGTCGGGGGTGGCGTGGTGGCGGAGGTAGTCGATGGGCTCCGCAAAGCGGTAGAGGGTGGTGGCATCGTCGGTAGGGATGGGGATGGGGCGCAGGGCGGACTTGGCGGTGGCGGCAAGAGCGTGCTCAAGGAGGTCGGCGGCGGCGCGTATGTGGGCGGCGGTGTTGTTGGGGGCGATCATCTGTTGGAATGAGTCCGACTGGCCCAGATAGGGAGCGAGCCTCCAGTTGGTATGAGAACCGTCGTTCTCGGCGGTGTCGAGCGTGTCCAGCACGCTATCGACGAAACGACCAGACGGGGTTGAGCGGAGCTTGCCAGCCATGACATCGATGGCGTGGGTGTTGTCGAGATATCGGCGAAGGTGGAGCCGGCCCAGCGCGGTCAGGCTCTTCTCGATGCTCATGTGGGCGGATTCCAGCGCAGACTCATAGGCATACCCGCGGTCGGCAGACAACCATTCGCCCGCGGCTGCTTTGCCGGGGATGGACTCGAGGATTCGGATTAGTTCCAAGTTCTTGCGGTGGGCCTCTTCAAGGTCTTTGAGGGCGAGGCCCCAGTCGTCTCGCAGCACAGCGATCTCCTCGGCCCATAGGGCCGGAGGTGGGCAGGGGCGCTGCATGAGGATGACGCCGTGGGCATGCGCTTCCCCGAAAACGGAGGAACGGGCATGCTCCAAGCTCCACTCCCATTCGCCGATAGTGGCGAGGATCACCTCGCATTTGATCCCGCATGCGGTTTCAGCCGCCTGGCGCAGGGCGTACTTGGTCGCCCGGCGATCTTCGGCTGACGGCCGAGATGTACTGGTGACGACGATGATGTCGATGTCGGAGCCGGGCTGCTGGGTGCTCTTTGCCACCGACCCGAAGACCACGATTCGGACAATGTGCGGATCGGCCGCGGCTATCGCCTCAGCGCCGCGGGCGGCATCATCGAGCGTCGGTGCTTTGTCGGCAACCAGAGTCGCCATGGGACGAGGATACCGTGGAGAGTGGCTACGCCGGTACCGCCGCTTCCTGCTTGGCCCGGAAGTGGGGGATCACGTGGTGGCCGAATTGGCGGATGGTCTCGAGCATGACCTCTTGGGGGATGGTGCCCATTTGGATCATGCACATGATCTCGTCGCAGCCGACGGCCTCGAGCTCGCTCACGTAGCGGATGGCGTCTTCGTAGTCGCCGTAGGCGTGCTCGACGTTGAACGTGCTGGTGGCGTTGGGGCTCAGCGGGATGTTCATCTCGCTGATCTTGGCGTGGACGTTGCCCACCGCCTCGTCGATGGCCGCGGCGGTATCCTCGTCGGCTGATCCGGCCCGAGGCGGAGGTGTGCCCAGGTTCCAGTGCATGATGGCCTCGGCGAAGAACCGCTGGCCCCGAACCCCGATGCGGAAGGCCTCGTCCCGGTCGTCGAGGATCGTGGTGGGGCACAGCGCCGAGAACCAGTTATTGGGATGATCGCTCACGAACCGCTCCCCGGTGCGGGTGGCGATGGCCTCGTCGTAGGTCTCCTTCATCAGCCGGATCTCGTCGGCGCCGGCGAACCCCAGCACCAGGGCGCCGATGCCCAGCTCGGCGGCCAGCCGCACGGTGTCCACCTTGGTGCAGGCCAGATACAGCGGCGGATGGGGATCTTGCACCGGGCGGGGGAGAATAGGATGCGGCGAGATGTCGAGCAGGCCCTCCCACTCGAACTCCTCATCCCGCCAGCAGTTGGAGATGATCCGCAGCGACTCCTCCACCTGGGCGTAGGTGTCCTCGGGCTTGACCCCGAACGCCGACATCTCCTGGAGGGTGGCCCCCCGGCCCGCGCCCACGTCCAACCGCCCGCCCGACAGCACGTCCAGCATGGCGATGCGCTCCGCGGCCCGCAGCGGGTGGTTGTAGCCGAACGGCATGCACACCACCCCGTGGCCGATGCGGATGCGGGACGTCCGGGCCGCCACCCAGGTCAGGAATATCTCGGGGGCGCTCATGTGGGCGTACCACTTCAGGCAGTGGTGCTCCACCGCCCAGATCCGGTCGAACCCCACTTCCTCGGCCAACACCGCTTGCTCCACGCAGTCGCGGATGACCTGCTGCTCAGTCTCACGAGACGGGTCGGCCATCTGGGCTTCGAAGATCATGGAGAATTTCACGGCCATCATTGAACCATCCTCCGCCTGCTGAGCCCGAATGGAGGGGACAACAGTCCTAGCGGACCCATTGTCCGGTGGGGCCTGCCGGGAGCGCTCTGGCTACCATCAACGCGGCATGGATTTCGACGAGACACCCCAGGAAGCTGCCTTTCGAGCCGAGTGCATTGAATGGCTGGACGCCAACGTCCCCGCCGGCGGCGGCGCCCGAACCCAGACCACTGTGACTATCACCGACCCCGAGATCGAGTTGTCCTACGTACACCGGTGCAAAGCCTGGCAGCGCACCAAATACGACGGCGGCTGGGGTTCTATCACCTGGCCGACCGAGTACGGCGGCAAGGGCCTGAGCGGCATCCACGAGGGGATCTTCAAAGAAGAAGAAGCCCGGCGGGTGTCGGCCACCGGAGTATTCTCAGTGGGCATCGGCATGACGGGCCCGACCATCATCGCCCACGGCACCGACGCCCAAAAGCAGCGATTCCTGCCCGCCATGCTCAAGGGCGACGAGGTGTGGTGCCAACTGTTCTCCGAGCCAGCGGCCGGCTCGGATCTCGGCGGGCTGCGGACCGCCGCGGTGCGCGACGGCGATGAGTGGGTGGTAAACGGCCAGAAGGTGTGGACCTCGGGTGCCCAATACAGCGACTGGGCCATCCTGTTGACTCGCACCGACCCCGACCAGCCCAAGCACCGGGGCATCACCTATTTCCTGTTGGACATGAACACTCCCGGCATCGAAGTGCGCCCGCTGGTCCAGATCACCGGCGCCGCCAACTTCAACGAGGTGTTCTTGTCGGATGTACGGGTGCCCCACGAGAACATCCTCGGCGGGGTCAACACCGGATGGGGGCCGATCATGACCACGCTGGCCAACGAGCGGGCCCTGATCGGCAGCTCCAACGCCCGGACCCGATTCCAGGAATTGGTGAAACTGGCCCAGCGAACCGGCACCGACCGCGATCCGGTCCTGCGCCAAGAGCTGGCCAAGGCCTACACCCGCATGGAAATCATGAAGTATCAGGGATACCGGGTTCGGACCGCGGCCAGCCGGGGGGAGCTGCCCGGACCGGAGAGCTCCACCATGAAGCTGGCCATCTCATTGCACTTTGCGGAGATGGGCGATTTGGTTATGGCCATGAGCGGGGCGGCTGGGATGCTCCACGGGGACAGTGCCCGAGACGAGGGACGCTGGCAATACGAGTTCCTGAGCCAGTGGGCGTCGCGCATCGGCGGTGGCACCGACGACATCCAGCGCAACACCATCGGCGAGAAGGTGCTGGGCCTTCCCCCCGACATCCGGGTGGACAAAGGGGTCCCCTTCCGCGAGATACCGAGCTAGAACTCAGCTAGCGCCGTACACCGGCGCCGGCTCGGGCGAACCGGCAATAGAAGCGTGCACCGCGTCGCCAACCTCGGCAGCGGCATACTTGCGCCCCACGTCGACCACGTGCCCGTGCTGCCAGCCGTCGCACACGTTGAGCGCCCCGCCGGCGATCTCGAACACCCGCCCAGACACGTCGCAGGCGTCCGACCCCAGCCACACCACTAACGGCGAGGCGTTGGCCGGGTCTTTCTCGTCCCAACCATCAGGAGCCTCTTCGGTGTACATGATCCCTGCGGTCATGCGGGTGCGGGCGTCGGGGGCGATGGCGTTCACCATCACCCCGTAGCGGCCCCACTCGGCGGCCTGCTGGATGGTCAGCGCGGCCACCCCGGCCTTGGCCGCGGTGTAGTTGCCCTGGCCGATCGAGCCCAACAGCCCGGCCCCGGAGCTGGTGTTGATGAGCCGTCCTTGCACGTTTTCGCCGGCTTTGGACCGGTCCCGCCAATGGGCCACCGCGTGGCGGGCCGGGGCGAAGTGGCCCTTGAGGTGGACCCGCATTATGGCGTCCCACTCCGGCTCGCTCATGTTGGCCAGCATCCGGTCGCGCAAGAAGCCGGCGTTGCACACCAGCGTGTCGAGGCGGCCCCAAGTGTCCACGGCCTGGGCGATCATGGCCTCCGCTTGGTCCCAGTCGGCCACGTCGGCGGCGTTGGCCTCAGCGGTGCCCCCCATGGCCCGGATCTCGGCCACCACTTCCTGGGCGGGTTCCGACGCGCCGCCCGAGCCGTCGCGTTCCACCCCCAGGTCGTTGACCAGCACCCGAGCCCCCTCGGCGGCGAACTCCAGGGCGTGGGCCCGGCCCAGTCCCCGGGCCGCACCGGTGATCACCACCACCCTGCCGTCAGCGATTCCGGCCATATCAGAGTTCTGGATTCAGCTCAGACGACACCATCCACATGGCGTAGTACTGGGCGGCGCCCCCGTAGGCATGGCCAATGGAGATCTTGGCCCCCGGCACCTGGTATTCACCGGCGGTGCCCCGCACCTGGCTGGCCGCCTCCAAGCAGCGGATCATGCCCGATGCTCCGATGGGGTTGGACGACAAAACGCCGCCCGACATGTTCACCGGGAACGACCCGCCCAGCTCAGTGTCGCCCGAGTCGGTCATCTTCCACCCCTCGCCCTCCTCGGCGATGAGGTGCCCCTCCAGCCACATGGGCTCGTACCACGAGAACGGCACGTACAGCTCGGCGCAGTCGATCTGCTCCCGGGGGTTGGTGATGCCCGCCTTGCGGTACAGGGCCTCCGAGCACTCCACCCCAGCTTGGGGCCGCACTGTGTCCCGCCCGGGGAACTGGCCAAACTCGGTCCGCTTGGCGTGGGAGATGACCCACGCCGGGGGTCGGCCCGACTTTTTGGCCACGTCGTCGTTGCCCAGCACCATCGCCGCAGCTCCGTCCGATGAGGGGCACGACTCCAAGAAGTGGAGCGGATCCCACAGCATGGGCGACTCCCGCACCTTCTCGATGGAGATGTCGGGCAGGTGCAGGTGGGCGTACTCGTTCTTGAGGGCGTTGAGCCGGTCCTTCACCGCCACCATCCAGCCGATGTGCTCGGGGGCCTTCGACCGGGCGATGTAGTTGCGGATCCACGGAGCAAACGTGCCGCCCGCACCCTGGCCCCCGCTCTTGCCGCCCGACAGCGCCCAGGTGGCGTTGCCCTCCGACTGCTTCTCATAGGCGACGGTCAAAACGGTGTCGTACATGCCCGACTCCACCAGGTTCACCGCGGAGATGGCGGTGGACGCCCCCACCGACCCGGCGGTGTGAACTCGGTGGATGGGCTTGCCCACTGCGCCCAAAGCGTCGGCCAGGCTCAGAAGCGGCATCATCACCCCTTCGAGGGCGTCGGGCGCCTTGCCGATCACGATGGCATCGATGTCGTCGAAGGCAGCCCCGGCGTCTTCCAACGCTCGCAGCACGGCCTCCCGCACCAGACCGTCCAAGGTCAGGTCGTCGCGGCGCCGCTTGTACTTGGTCTGGCCGATTCCCAGTACCGCACATGGTCGAGGGGCCATCAGCTTTCTCCTTCCAGAACACACAGCAAGTTCTGCTGCAAAGCCGGGCCGCTGGATGCGTGGGCCACCCCCCGGCGTCCGTCGCCGTTGCGAATGGCCCGGGCCAACTCGATCACCCGAGTGAGGCCCACCGCCATGAACGGGCTGCCGGTAAGCGGCCCGCCCGACGGATTCACCGTGGTGCCGCCGTTGAGCCCGAGGGCGTCTTGCAGGATGATCTCCTCGGGGCTGTAGGTGACGGTCAGCTCGGCGATGTCCACCGGCCCGTCGTGGAGGCCCACCCGCTCGGCGGCAATGCGCACCGACGACGAGTCGGTGAGATCCCGCAACGTGGGGTGGTGCGAGTCGATGCGGTGGTCGATGGCCCGGATCCACACCGGGCTGTCACACAGCTCCCGAGCCTTGTCGGCCCGGGCGATAATCATGGCCGCGGCCCCGTCGCTGGTCGGCGGGCAGTCGAGGCGGCGCAGCGGCTGCTGCACGTAGGGCTCGGCCAGCAGCTCGTCCACCGACAGGTCGCCGCTGAGCTGGGCATAGGGGTTGTTCTTGGCGTTGCCGTGGCTGCGGGACACCACCTCGGCGAAATCCCGCTCGGTGGCCTTGCCCGCGGCGATGAGAGCTTGGGCCTGGAACCCGGCCTGGGTCCGGGGGTCCAATCCAATGGGGGCGTGCACGTAGGGGTCGGTCTGGAGCGAGAACGCCTCCCGGTAGCTGCCCGGCGAGCACTTGCCCGAGCCCGATACCAGCACGGTGTCGATGTCGCCCGACTGGAGCCGCACGAACCCCTCGAACAGGGCCCAGGCGCCGTCCATCTCCACATGGCTCTCATACACCGGCGGCCACGCCCCCACCGCGTCGATGTTCATGACGAAGGCGAAGGGCATCCCCGACAGGTAGTCGCAGCTCCCGGCAATGGTGAAGTCGATGTCGTGGCGGTCTATGCCCACCTGCTCGATCACCGAGTTCACGCACGGCATGATCATGGCCGGCTCGCTGTCGTTGAAGTGGGCGTGAGAAGGGGTTTGCTCAAACGCCACGATGGCTACGTCTTCGGCGAGACTTACCATGAGTGCTCCTTGAGGTCGTCGGCGGGCAAGTCGGGTTCGCCGGTGGGCTCGAACCGGGCGTACACCGCCTCGGGAATGTTGCCGTAGCGGTTGTCGATGTCCTCCACCGACCGCTCTTCGGGATCACGCCAGATGCAGCGCATCCTCATGCCCACCCGCATCTCGTCCACCGTCATGTCACGGATGTCGATGCCGATCACCGGCTGGTCGGTCCCGTCGAACAGGATGGAGCACCGCACGTAGGGCTCGGTCTCAGTTTGGCCGTAGTACTGCACCGGGTTCAGCTCGGTGAACGCCACCACGGTGCCGACGTCGGACACCACAACCTCGTCGGCTTCGCTCATCAGCACCCGAGACATGTTGTCGTAGCCCCGGCCGGGCACGTACACCTTGCCGGTGACCGGGCTGCGCTGGCCGATGATCTTGCCGTCCAGCAGCCCTTGGGCGAACCGGGCCCGATGGGGGTAGAGCGGCTCGTTGATGCGCAGGCCGATGAGGTGCTCGGTGATGGCCACCGGCTCATCGCCCGGCTCGATCACCTGGTCGCCGGCATCGGCCTCGGGCACGAAGTACACATCGGCGATGGAGCCGTGTCGCTCGGTGGCGAATTGGGCCCGCACCCTCATGCCGGTGCTCATGGCCTCGGGGTCGCCCCCGGTGTCCACCGCATGCACGAGGGCGGTGTCGGCTCCGTCCAGCTTGATGAAGGTGAAGCCGAAGGGCCGGTCGAAGGGGTGCTTGGCCGAGGGCTCGGCCACCCACGTCCAATTGACCACCTCCCCGCCGGGGCCGACCTCCACGAGGTCGGGCTCCAGGGTGGCGGAGGTGTCCGGATCGAACTCCATGGGCGGGCACAGCACCCGGTCGCCGCACCGCTGTCCGAGGATGCGCCCGTCGCGCAAACCGGTCAGAAACGGACCGATGACCGGCCCGGTGGTGCGGGTGTAGGGATACTCGAGGGTGTAGTCAACGTCATGCAACTGGGGCACGGCGGCAAGTTCACCACACCCCAGTAGCCGCTCCCAAAGCAAACAGGCTCAGGCCAGAGGGGATCAGGCCAAAGAGCCGAAATAGTCCACCACGTCATCGATGTACAGGTCGGGGGCCTCGAGGGAGGCGAAGTGGCCGCCGCGGGGCATCTCGGTCCAGCGGACGATGTTGTACCAGTACTCCACCCAGGGCCGGGCTGGGCGGATGCCGTCGCCGGGGAACCGGGCATAGGCGGTGGGCACCTCCACCCGCCGGTCCGGGGCCGAGGAACCCCGACCCCCGACGCGGGTCTCGTAGTACAGCCGGTTGGCCGAGGCGATGGTGCCGGTCACCCAGTAGACCATCACGTTGGTGAGCAGTTCGTCTTTGGTGAAGCTGGCCTCGATGTCGTTATCGGGGCCGATGTCGCTCCACACCAGGAATTTCTCCACGATCCAGGCAGCCAGCCCGGCCGGGGAGTCGTTGAGGCCCACCGACAGCGACTGCGGGCGGGTGGCCTGCTGCTCCCGGTAGCCCCGCTCCACCCGGTTGCTGGCATGGCCTTTGGCCCGGTCGGCCTTCTCCTCGTCGGTGAGCTCGCGCACCGCTTCCGGCGGGGGCTCAGGAGCGATAGCCAAGTTCAAGTGGATGCCGATCACTCGCTCGGGAGCTTGCAGGGCCATCTGGGCAGTGACCATCGCCCCCCAGTCCCCGCCCTGGGCGCCGAACTGCTCATAGCCGAGCCGGCTCATCAGCTCCAGCGAGCCCGCGGCCATGCGCCGGGGCGTCCAGCCCGATTCCGACGTGGGGCCCGAGAAGCCGTAGCCGGGCAGCGACGGGCACACCACGTGGAAGTGCTCCCGAAGCGGCTCGATCACCTTGGCGAATTCGGTGATCGACCCCGGCCAGCCGTGGTGGATGACCAGGGCCATGGCATCGGAGTTGCGGCTTCGGGCGTGGATGAAGTGCAGCCTTTGGTTGTCGATGGTGGTGGTGTACTGGGGAAATTGGTTGAGCTGGGCTTCAACGGCCCGCCAGTCGTAGTCGTGGCGCCAATAGCGGCACAGCTCCTTGAGGTAGTCCAGATCGGTGCCCTCGTCCCACCCGACCCCGGGTAATGGATCGAACCACCGGGTGGCGTCCAAGCGACGATGCAGCTCATCGAGCACCTCATCGGGCACCTCGATGGCGAACGGTTCAACAGCGGTCATCGGTCGCTCCCTCCGGCTAGCCGGTGCGATCGTGGAGGGGGCCGGCGGGCAAGCGGCCGTCGACGTCGGTGAACTCGTAGGAATCGGCCATTTCTCGCGCCGAGACCGCTTGACCGGTGAAGCGGGACCGGTCGGCGTCGACGGCGAGAGCAGCTACCGCCCGACCGGTGAACCGGGGCGATTCGGCGGCCGACAGGTCCAAGCTCGGCGGCAGTTCAACCCCAGAATCGACGGCCACGTCGATGCGCTCGGTGCGCACGAACCCGGGCCAAACCGAAACCATCGACACTCCTGAGTCCCGGAGCTCGCGGGCACAATCGGCGGTCATGCGGTCTAGGGCGCACTTACCCACCCCATAGGCCACATGCCAGGCGTATTCGACCGCCCCTGAGGAGCTGATGTTGGCGATCAGCCCGTCGCCTTGGCCGATCATCACCGGGGCGGCCAGCACCGAGGCCACATAGGCCGAGCGGGTGCCCACGTCCATCATGTCGTCCCAGTTGGAGATGGGCACATCCCAAAAGGGCAGCATGGCGGTCAGCTCGTCGGGAATGGCAAAGGCATTGTTCACCAATACATCGAGGCGACCCTGATCTTCGTCGATCCGGTCGAATACCGCCCGCACCGCGTCATCGTCGCGGTGGTCGCAGGCCACCGCGACCGCGGAACCACCCGCAGCCTCGATCTCCTCTGCGGTAGCCCCCACCGTGCCGGGCAGCGGGTGCTGGCCGGCACCGGTGGTGCGCCCGGTAACATAGACAGTCGCCCCGGCGGCGGCCAGCTCCAAGGCGCATCCCTTGCCGATGCCCCGACTGGCCCCTGTGACCAAGGCCACCTTGCCAGCCAAGGGCGATCCGTCGAAAATGCTCATTCTGGTTCCTCCTCTTGGTCGGTGCTCGGCGGGTTGGCAATCGCCATGGGGGGCGACGAGCACGATGTAGAGCCCTCAGCCCGAAACGGCGAGTGGCAGAACACGAACCGGTCGACTCCGGCGGCCGCGACCTCCTCGCAGCTCATCGACTCAGCCATGCGGATGCCCTCCTTCACCAGCATGATCTGGTGGCCGGCCGACACCCAACCGCCGGTGGCCTCGAAGTCGAACACCCCCCACATCCAGCTGTCGGTGGACACCAGCGCCGGACGGTGGGAGGCCAGCCACTTGTTCTCCGCAATCCACGGTCCGGGCGAGGAGGCCTTGAATCGCTCCGGGTCTTCCCGGGTGAGGCTGATCCATCCAGTGCGCAGGCATAGGGCGTCGCCTGGCTCGGGTTGGGGCAAGCCCTGGCGCTCGATTGCTCCCTCGATCTGCGCCACGGTGATGCGATGGAGGTCGGTGAGCCGTGGCAATCCCAACCGATTCGTCTCCACTTCACCGGACGTGCCGGCCACGTAGGCGGCCACGTCGATCATCAAGCCCCGGGTAAGCAGCGGTGGCCCCCACGAAGGCACGTCCATGGCGGTTACCCCATCGGTGCGGGCCAAATCGGCGCCCTTGTGTCCGTTGTAGAAAGTGCCGTCCACCGCCGCGTGGGTGAAGCCGTTGATCTTGGAACTCATGTTGAAGGTATACGACACCCGCTCCTCGGAATAGCCCAGCTTGGACTGGCCCAAACCCTTGGTGCCGCTCACGATCTTCCCCTCGAAACCCTCGCCGGGGTCATAGCCGGCCACCACCAGTGTCTGGGCGAACTGCCGATCACCAAAGGCCGGATATCCCGGCCAGATACCGTCGCCCAGCGAATACGTGCGGATGGGCTTGGTCAGGTCCAGCATTCCCAGGGCATCGGCCCGCTTCTGGTCGGTGACTTCGTTGTAGGTGCCCAGCACGTCATCGGGCCCATACCTGCTGGGTGCCCATGCCCCTGCCGCCACCGCAGCGACGTCGAATTTCTCGTCGTCGAACTTCACTGGCGCAGCCTAGCCAGCCACCGCGAAACGACTGGGCAGCGGCTCAGGCAATGGCCGAGACGGTGAGTCGGGCCATCTCGCGGCGCTGGGGGTAGTGGTCGGCCACGGCGAAATGCTGAGTGCAGCGTTCGTCCCACAAGATCACATCACCCTCAGTCCACTCGTAGCGGATGGTGAAGTTGGGCTGAGTGGCGTGCTCATAGAGGCAGTCGAGCACGGCGTCGCTCTCGGCCCGGTCGAAGCCCACCAGATGGCTGGTGAAGTTCTTGTTCACGTTGAGATAGCGGCGGCCGGTGTCGGGATGGACGGCAATCACCGGTCGCTCGGTTCCCGGAAACTGCTCCTTGGTGCGGTCATACAGCTCGACGCCGGCCTTGGACTTGAACGCCTGGCCCGGCCCCATGTCGTGCCAGGCTCTAACTCCCTCTAGCCGATCCCGCAAGGTCTCCGACAGACCGTCGTAGGCGGCATACATACTGGCAAACAAGGTGTCGCCGCCCCGAGCGGGCATCTCGATGGCTCGCAGTGTTCCCAGAATCGGGGGGTCGGGGTCCCAGGTGACGTCGGTGTGCCATTTGTCCTGGAACGGCGGGCGCTCCTCATCGTCAACGATGCGCTCCACTTTGGCCTCAACCGCCCCCGCCACCCGACCGATTGGGTGGATGTAGGGCTGGCCCCAAGGGGCCAGGAACTCCATCTGGTGGGTGTCTTCGATGGATTGACCGGGGAAGACCAGCACCAGATGCTCTAACAGATGCTTGTACAGCTCGTCGCGCTCACCATTGGCCAGCGGCTCTCGCAGATCGATGTCGGTAACCCGGGCCCCGAGCACTCCCCCAATCGGCTCCACCGTCCATTCAGCCATAGCTGTCTCCTAGAAGAAGCCGCGACCTTGGACAGCGGCGTTGGCCAGCCAGATCTCGAAGTCCTGGATCGACTGGGACATGGCCTGGCCGATTAGATCCAGCTTGCGGACCTGCTCAATTCGGGCGCTGGCCTGTTCCAGCTCCCGCTTGGAGAGCAGTTCGTTGAAGATCCCACAGGCGTGGGCCAGACAAATGATCACCACGTCGCGGGGGCTGGGGATCTCGTCGCTGAACAGCACCCCCATGATCCGCAGCTTGACCTCCCGCTCGGCCTCGCCGTCGACCATCGGATAGCGGCGGGACCGGAACACCCACAAGAAGCGGTCGTCCTCTTTCTCAAGGATGCCCCGCTCCACAAGCCGGGCCAGCGTCGCCTCTCGGATCTCAGGCGCCTTCTGAGCTGTCTGCTCTACCCAGTGCCGGGCATCCCTTTCCTGCCCTTCGGCCCCCTGCCCTTCGGCGATCATGGCCAGCGTCGGATCCAGCAGGCTGTCGCCCACCGGGGTGGTATCGACCAGGATGAGGTGCTCCAAGTCGGTGTCGATCCGGTTCTCCATCGCCAGCTCCATCAACACCGCCCCGGCAACTGCTCGGTCCATTGACGACTGGGGCACGTTGATGAATTTCCCGTCGTCGTCGCGCAACAAGAGGAGAATGATCTCTTCGACAAATCTCAACATGGGAATCCCCTTTCGGCCTCTGCGCGGCGACCGCCCACAGTTCTCTCGATAAATCTCAACATGGGCCTAACGATAGGCGATGATTTCCTCGCCGTATTGTTGTAGAGCTTCGACAACCTGCGTACGGTTGTCGCCGGCGATGGGGGCCGCCATTCCGGTCACACCTATGTCGGCCTGGGCGGCGATATTCTCCCGATGGCGGTCCGCGTTCCAGCTAGACGAACCCACGGCCCCCACTTCGAGGTCCATGTACTTGACCTCGATGGGCTCGGTGCGGCCCACTGAGGCCGCGTGGTCGTGCAAGTAGCCGATCATCTCGGCCAGCTCGTCCAGGGTCTCCAGGTGGGCCGAGCGACGGCGGGAGGCCAGTGCCGCCGGGTTGGGCATGGGCATCCACCCCTGGGCTTTCTCGGCCACGCGGCGGCGGGACAGCTTGGAGTTGCCTCCGATCCACACCGGCACCGGCGATTGCACCGGCGCGGGAAGGCCGGTGCTGTCGGCGATGGTGAAGTTCAGCCCCTGGTAGTTGACCGTCTCTCCGGTCCAGATCAACCGCATGACCTCAAGGCACTCGTCGAACAGGGCATTGCGCTGCTCGAAATCCACGCCCACCGCCTCGAACTCCGACAGGAGATAGCCCACTCCGGCGCCGAGGATCACCCGGCCGCCGCTGAGCCGGTCCAGGGTGGCCACTGTCTTGGCCAAGATGGCCGGGTTGCGATACGGCAGCGGAGTCAGGTTGGTGAGCAGCCGCAGCCGGGTGGTGGCGCCGGCGGCCACCGCCAGTGCCACAAAGGGATCTAGGGCATCATGACCGCCGCTGGCCAGCCAGGGGTCGCTGGGCAGCGGGTGCTCGGTCAGCGAGCAGGAGTCGAAACCGGCCGCCTCGGCCGCCCGAGCGAACTCGGAAACGGCCGAGGCGGCGAGGAATTCGGGGTTCTGCGGATGGGCCATTAGGGGAAAGCCGAAACTGAACTTCACTCCCTCAGTCTTCTCGATGGCCCGGTCAGTTGATCAATTGCCGCCTTCTTTGACTTCGATAGTGCGGCGGGCGAAGTCGTTGCCGAAGACATCGAGTCCCGCGGCTTCGAGGTTGGCAATCGCTTCCTCCGCGATGTCGGTGCGGAATGCACCGGCGTCGGGAGCAGCGGCGAGGATGCCCTGGGAGGTGGCCACTTCGATGGTCTGGTCATACAGCGTCTGGTCCATAACCCCGACTCCACCCGGTGATGGCCAGACGAGGGCGTTGATCTCATTCATCATCCACGCCTGGTGCGCCGGCCCGCCGAAGGGCGGGGAGGCACCCAACACGATGTCGACGCACTCGTCGAAGTTGTCGCGGCAGTGGATCCAACCACGCAGGGACGCCTCCACGAAGCGCACCGCGATATCGCGGTACTCGGCGTCGTCCTCGAGCTTGTCGGCGTCGGCCCAGATGGCGTCCTGGAGCATGGCCGTGCCCACGTCGTTCCAGTCGATCACGGAGAGGTCCTCGGGCTGGAACAGCTCACCGGTGTCGGGGTTGATGGTCTCGAGCACCAGGGCGTACTCGTTGTAGGTCATCGCCTGCGCGGCGTCGATGTCGCCGTTGATGAGCGCAGTCATGTTGAAGTCCTGCTGAACCAGGGTCACATCGCTCTGCGGGTCGAGACCCACGCTGTTGAGGCCGGCAAAGAGCTCGAACTCGTTGCCAAAGCCCCAGTTCCCCACCAGCTTGCCCTCAAGGTCGGCTGGACCAGTGATTCCGGCTTCAACGAACGACACCTGCAAGGTGCCGCTGCGCTGGAATACCTGGGCGATGTTGGTGATGTTCAGACCCTCCTCACGGGGCACCAGCCCACGCGGGACCCATGAGATGGCGAAGTCGGCTCCCCCGGAGTCGAGAACGGTGGCCGGCACGATGTCGACCCCACCGTCGATGATGGTCACATCCAGGCCGACGTCCTCATAGAACCCGAGGTCGCGAGCGGCAAAATAGCCGGCGAACTGCGACTGCGGGACCCATTGGAGTTGAAGCGACACCTCCTGGAGCTCCGCGGGCGCCGGAGCCTCAGTTGGCTCGGGCTCTGGCGCGGGCGCCTCGGTTGCCGGCGCGGGCGCCGGCTCGCTCACATCATCGTCGTCATTGCCGCAGCTCGCGGCAAAGAGGCCGAAGACAAGCAAGACCGCAAACAGGCGCCAAATTCTTCGTGTGTTCATGTCTTTTCCTTTCATGTTTCTTCCCGATGGGAACGAATCAACGAGTGCCAGGGCATGGCCACCCGCTCAAGCACGGTGACGACGATGTACAACACGGCTCCAATGGCGGTGCCGGCCAGCACCGCGGCCCACGCGTCGTCGTATCGGGTGAGTCCAGCCGACTGCGTGATCATCGGACCGAGGGCGTCTTGCCGCCCGCCGAAGTATTCGGCGACGATCGCCGCGATGAGGGCCAGCGATGTCGCCAGCTTCAACGCGGTGAAGAAAAAGGGCATGGCGTTGGGAATCCGGACTTCGCGGGTGATACGAGACCGGCTGGCCGCATAGGACTCCATGAGCTCGACCTGGCTTCGGTCCACCTGGGTGAGGCCCCTGGTGGTGTTGATGAAAATGGGGAAGAACACCAGCGCCACCACGATGGCCTGGTTTGAGCGGGGCGAGGTGAGCCCGAACCAGTTGTTGAAGATCGGGGCCAAGGCGACTATCGGAATGGCGTTGATGGCCACAGCGAGCGGCGTGATCGTCTCGTTCGCAGTCCGGAACCGGGTCACTAGCAAAGCAGCGAGAACGCCGAGGATGATGCCGGCAATCAGCCCGGAGACCACGACGAAGCCGGTGATGCGGGTACCTTGGTACACGTCATCCCAGTTGTCGATCAGCGCGCCGACGATCTCAGAAGGGGCCGGCAGCACGAATCCTTCGGGGTTGAACAAGGAGAGGACGCCCTGCCATAAGCCGCAGAGCACCACACCGGCCACGATGGGAGCGGAAAACCCCTTCAGCGCGTTCACTCCTCCACCTTCCGCAGAGCAACCCGCACCTCGGTGACTTTCTTGAAAAAGGCGGGGTCGTCTCGGGTGGCGCCGCGGCGTTCACCGAGGTCCACATCGATGATTGATGCGATATTCCCCGGACGGGGCGACATCACCAGCACGCGGGTGGACAGATAAACCGCTTCGGGAATCGAGTGGGTGACGAAGACCACTGTGGTCGCGGTCTCCTTCCAAATCCGCAGCAGCTCATCCTGCATGTGCTCGCGGGTCATCTCGTCAAGCGCCCCGAACGGTTCGTCCATGAGGAGCAGCGCCGGGCTGAACGACAGGGCCCGGGCGATCGCCACCCGCTGCTGCATGCCGCCTGACAATTCGGACGGATGGTGGTTGGCGAACTCGGCGAGCTTCACCAGCTCCAGCATCTCTTTGGCTCGCCCCCGTCGGTCGCCCCTGGACCAACCCATCAGCTCGAGCGGGAGTTCGATGTTCTTGGTCACCGTGCGCCAGTCGAAGAGGCCAGCGGTCTGGAATGCCATCCCGTAGTCCCGGTCGAGGCGGGCCTGCTCAGCCGGCTTGGCGTTCACCTCCACCGAGCCGGTGCTGGGCGGGATGAGAGCGGCAATCAACCGCAGCAGGGTGCTCTTTCCGCAGCCTGACGGGCCGATGAGCGTCACGAATTCTCCGGGTTCAACGGCCAGGTCGACCTCGGCCAAAGCCTCCACCTGATTGCTCTTGCCCGGGTTGAACACCTTGGTTGCCCCTCGGATATCGATCACGCGCTTGGCCTCGGTCTCGCTGGTGGGCGCCGCTTCGCCGGTAGACATTTCCTCGCCCTGGGATGGAACCTCGTTCATGCGGTCGCTCCTCTGTCTTGGCGACCGACAACGAGCCGCTCCACCCCGTTCACCACCAGGAACACGAAAATTCCCAGAGCGGCGGCTCCCAGCACACTGGCGAACAGCCGGTCAGGACCGGTGGTGTAGTTGAACGCCTCGCGCAAGATCCGCCGACCGAGCCCGCCATTGACACCGGCGGAGATCTCGCCCACGATGGCGCCCACAATGCTGGCCGTCGCCGCGATCTTGAGCGCGGCGAACAAATAGGGGAGCGATGCCGGCAGGCGCAGTCGCCATAGCGTCTGCGACCAGTTGGCGGCATACGACTCCATCAGCTCTTGGTTCTCGGGCCGAGGCGATTGCAGCCCCCTAAGACCGTTGACCGCGACCGGGAAGAACGTGAGGTAGGTGGCGATGATGGAGACCGACATCCAGTCCTGCCACTCCCAGGGGAAGATGTCGAAGTTCTTGCGGCCCCAGATCACGATGATCGGCGCGATGGCGATGAGCGGAATGGTCTGGCTGGCGATCACGAACGGGAGCAGGCCCTGTTCGAGCCGCCGCCACTGGGCGAGAGCCAGCGCGATGGCCATGCCTATCACCAGGCCCACCATGAAGCCGGCGAAGGCTTCTCGCAGGGTGAAAACCGCCTCATCGATCAAGATGAGCACGTAGATCTTGTCCTGACCGCCAGGAGTTTCGCCGAACTGGCCGATGATCTCGCCGATCGGGGGCATGTTCAGGTCGTCGGTGCGGGGCAGAACCGATCCGACGACGGCCCAGTCGTGCTGGCGGTCGTCGATGGCCTGGCCGAATGCCTTGTAGCCGGTGTACAACGCGGCCAGCAGGCCCATGAACACCACGAAAGTCACGGTTTGGCGGATGATGCGCACAGTGGTGTCGCGACGCGCCTCGTGGGCCGCTTGCTGCCTGAGGCGGTGCTCCCGAACGAGGGGATCGTCGATCTCAGACATGGTGTCGGCTTCCGGCATCTTGACTCGCCCCTAAGCGCTCATTGCCGGGATGATCCGCTGTCCGTATGCGGTTAGGGTCTCGTCCTTCTGGTCGTGCATGAGATAGATGGCGAACTGATCGACACCCAGGGACTCGAGTTCGTGAAGTCGGGCCAGGTGGGAATCCTCGTCTCCGAGGAGGCAGAAGCGGTCGATGATCTCATCAGGGACGAAATCGGTGTGGTCATGGCCCGCTTTGCCGTGGCCGCTGTAGTCGTAGCCCTCGCGGCCGGCGATGTAATCGGTAAGCGCTTGGGGCACGCCGACGCCCTGGTCGCCGTAGCGGGCCACCAGATCGGCCACGTGATTGCCCACCATCCCGCCGAACCATCGGCACTGCTCTCGCTGGTGCTCGATGTTGTCACCCACATAGGCGGGAGCGGCCACGCAGATGTACAAGCTGTCGGGATCGCGGTCGGCCTCCTCGGCGGCCCGGCGGACGGCGGCAATGGTCCATTCGGCAATTGCCGGATCAGCCAGCTGGAGGATGAACCCGTCCGACTGGCTTCCACACAAGTGCAGCGCCTTGGGACCGTAGGCCGCCATCAGCACCTTCAGCTCAGACTCCTCAGCCCACGGAAAGTGCTGCTGGGTGTCGTTGTAGAGGGTCTTGCGCCCTTCCGCGAGGTCCTTGATTACCCGCATGGCCTCCCTCAGAGTGGCGAGGCTTCGGGGCTTCTGGCCGATTACCCGCATGGCGGAATCGCCCCGGCCGATGCCGCACACGGTGCGGTTGCCGAACATGTCGTTAAGGGTGGCGAAGAGCGAGGCGGTGACCGTCCAGTCCCGGGTGCCGGGGTTGGTGACCATGGGCCCGACGACCATCCGGTTGGTGGCAGAGAGCATCTGGCTGTAGATCACATAGGGCTCTTGCCATAAGACGTGGCTGTCGAAGGTCCAGCCGTAGTTGAAGCCGAGAGTCTCGGCCCGTTTGGCCAGCTCGACCACCCTCCATGCCGGAGGATCGGTCTGAAGCACTACGCCGAATTCCATCGCTGCCCCCTGTTCCTGCTGAGCGACTGCGACCTCAGCCGGTTGTCATTCATTGATCGGAAAGCCCAGGTCGACAGAGCTGGTCGCAGGATCGGGCCAGCGGGCGGTCATGACCTTGGGCTTGGTGTAGAAGCGGATGCCTTCGGGGCCGTACATGGTTGTGTCCCCGAAGAGGGAGTCCTTCCACCCCCCGAACGAGTGGTAGCCGACCGGTACCGGGATGGGGACGTTGATGCCCACCATGCCCGCATCGGCATCGGCTTGGAACTGTCGGGCCGCACCGCCGTCTCGGGTGAAGATGGCGGCGCCGTTGCCCCACGGGTTGTCGGCGATGAGCTGAACCGCTTCGGCGTAAGTGCCGCACCGCACAACGCTCAGCACCGGACCGAAGATCTCGTCCTTGTAGGCGTCCATGTCGGTGGTCACGTTGTCGAGCAGCGACACCCCGAGGAAGAAACCGTCGCTGTCGAATCGGTTGTTGCGGCCGTCAACCACCACGGTTGCCCCCTGTTCGGCGGCCGAGTCGATATAGCCGGCAACCCGATCGCGGTGCTCGCGGGTGATGAGCGGCCCCATGTCCGATGCCGGATCGGAACCGTCGCCGATGACCAGCTTCTCCATGCGAAGTTTGATGGCCTCTACCAGCGAGTCTGCGGCCTCGCCCACGGCGACCGCCACCGAGATCGCCATGCAGCGCTCCCCAGCCGAGCCGTAGGCCGCCGATACTGCCGAGTCGGCGGCCAGCTCGATGTCGGCATCAGGCAGGACCACCATGTGATTCTTGGCCCCGCCCAGGGCCTGAACCCGCTTGCCGTGTGAAGTCCCCGTGGCGTAGACGTATCGGGCGATTGGGGTGGAGCCCACAAAGCTGGCCGCCTTAACGTCGGGATGCTCCAGCAGCCGGTCGACGGCCACTTTGTCTCCGTTCACCAGGTTGAGCACTCCGGAAGGAAAGCCCGCCTCCTGGAACAGCTCGGCGATGAACATCGGGGATGAAGGGTCGCGCTCGGAGGGTTTGAGCACGAACGTATTCCCGCAGGCGATGGCGTTGGGCGCCATCCACATGGGAACCATGGCCGGGAAGTTGAACGGCGTGATCCCGGCCACCACGCCGAGCGGGCGGCGAACCGTGTAGACGTCGATCCCGGTGGACGCAATTTCGTTGTGGCTTCCCTTGAGATGCTCGGCCAAGCCACAGGCGAACTCGATGTTGTCGATGGCCCGGGCCACCTCCCCCATGGCGTCGCTGTGGACCTTGCCGTGCTCGGCAGTAAGGCGCTTGGCCACCTCCTCGGCGTTGTCCACCACCAAGTTCCGGAAGGCGAACATCAAAGCGGTCCGCCGGGCAATCGACACATTGCCCCACTCCTCGAACGCCGCCTTGGCCGACGCCACCGCGGCATCGACCTCTTCAGCCGACGCCAGCGAGAGCTGTCCGGTCTGCTCACCGGTGGCCGGGTTGAACACCGGAGACGTCCGGCCTGAAGTGCCGGCCACGTACTGGCCGTCGATCAAATGATCGATTTCACGCATTCTTACCCCTCCCAATTGCGATCCCTGATCTAGATCAGATAGCTGCTGAGGCCGCGGCGCAGGTACTTCCCGTCGCCCATCGAGCCCAGGTACTGGTCGTCGTCGATGATGACCCGGCCCCTCGACAGCACGGTGTCGACGCGGCCCCCAACCTCGATTCCCTCATAGGCCGAGTGGTCAATGTTCATGTGGTGGTTCTCGACGCTTATGGTCCAGGTTGCCCGGGGGTCATAGATCACCACGTCGGCGTCGGCGCCAGGCTGGACGGTGCCCTTGCGGGGGTAGAGGCCCATCATCCGGGCCGGTGTCGTAGAGCACAGCTCCACCCACCGGGGCAGGGTGATCTCCCCGGTCACGACCCCCTGATAGATCAGGTCCATCCGGTGCTCGACCGTTCCGAGGCCATTGGGGATGGCCCGGAAGTCGCCGATGCCCAGCTCCTTCTGCTCCTTCATGCAGAACGGGCAGTGGTCGGTGGACACCACCGCCAGATCGTTGGTGCGCAGCCCCTTCCACAGCTCGTCTTGATGGTGATCGTGCCGGGCGCGGATCGGCGTCGAGCACACATAAGCGGCGCCGTCCCAACCCTGGTCCAGGTGCTCTTCAAGGCTGAAGTACAGATACTGGGGACAGGTCTCGGCGAACACGTTGGCGCCGTTGTTGCGGGCCATGGCCACCTGCTCCAACGCCTGTTTGGCCGAGAGATGCACGATGTAGAGCGGGGCGGCACCCACCTTGGCCAACTGGATGGCCCGATGGGTGGCCTCCGACTCGAACTCGGCCCGCCGCACATACCCGTGGTTCACCGGGTCGGTCTCGCCCCGTTCGAACGCCTGCTCGGCCAGCACATCGATGGCGATCCCGTTCTCGGCGTGCATCATCATGAGCCCGCCGTTGCCGGCGCACTGCTGCATGGCCCGCAAGATCTTGCCGTCGTCGCTGTAGAACACGCCGGGGTACGCCATGAAGAGCTTGAAGCTGGTGACCCCCTCGTTGACCAGCAAATCCATCTCCTTGAGAGCGGCGTCGGTGACGTCGCCGATGATCATGTGGAAGCCGTAGTCGATGGCGCACCGGCCGTCGGCCTGCTCCATGCGGGCATCGAAGCACTCGCGGACGTCCAGCCCATAGCTCTGAGTGGCGAAGTCCACGATGGTGGTGGTCCCGCCCCAAGCGGCGGCCCGCGTGCCGGTCTCGAAATCGTCGGACGCAATGGTGCCGCCGAACGGCAGCTCCATGTGGGTGTGCACGTCAACTCCGCCGGGTACGACGAGCTTGTCCTGGGCGTCGATCACGCGTTCGGTGCCGTTTTCCGCCGACAAGGCGAGCTCCGATCCCGGTTGCAGCACCGCGACGATGACTTCGCCGTCGATCAGCACCTCAGCCGGATCAGCCCCAGTCGAGCTCACCACCGTTCCGTTCTTGATGAGTGTCGTCATGGCATGAGTCCTTCCCAGCCGTTCGCGGTCAGCGTCGTCACAGCCCTAAACCTCCCTGTCGATCTCTGAAATGGTCTCGAGAATGGCGGCAACGCCTTCGTCGATCTCTGCTTCAGTCACGTCGAGCATTGGAGTGATCCGGATGGCGTTTCCGTAGAGGCCCCCCTTGCCCACCAGCAGCCCCCGCCGCTTGCAGCCTTCGAGCAGATCGCCAGCCCGGCTGGCATCGGGCTGGACGGATCCCGGCTCCACAATCTCAACCGCCTGCATGAGGCCCCTCCCCCGCAACTCGACAATCCACGGCGTCCGGTCGGCCGCTGGCAGCAAGGCGTCGGAGAGCCGCTTGCCCATGCGCTGGGCATTGCCCTGGAGATCGTTCTCCTGCACGTACTTCAGCGTGGCCAGACCGGCGGCCGTGGACAGCGGGTTCCCGCCGAATGTACTGAAGCTCAGGGCGGTGATGGTGTCCATGATCTCGGCTCGGGCCACGATGCCCGCCAAGGTGATCCCGTTTCCCACGCCCTTGGCGAACGTGAGCATGTCGGGCACGATGTCGTGGGCCTGGTAGCCCCAGAAGTGCTCACCGGTGCGCCCCCAGCCAGTTTGCACCTCATCGGTCACGAACAGGATCCCCTGGTTGGCCAGCACCTTGTGCAACGACCCGAAGAATCCGTCGGGAGGGGTGGCGAAGCCGCCAACTCCCTGAATGGGCTCGGCTATGAGGCAGGCCACATCCCCGGCCGTCATCATGTCGAGCACCTGCCGAAGGTCATCGGTGCAGGCCTCGGTGAATTCGTCGTCATCGAGATGTCGGAACGGGCTGCGTAGCCGGTACGCCCCGTGGACGAAGTTCACCGACAGGCCCGAGAGCGCGGTTGACGACCACGACGAGTGCGACGTGATGGCCTGGGCGGTGAACGATCGGCCGTGATAGCTGTTGCGCATGGCCAGCACTTCGTTGGACTTGCGATAGCTGGTGGCCAGCAGAATCGCGGTGTCGTTGGCCTCGCTCCCGGAGGTGGTGAAGAACACCCGGGCGTCGGGAATGCCGCTTATCGCCGCGATCTCCTCGGCCAGTTCGATCATGGGCTCGCAGAGATAAAGCGTGGATGTGTGAAGTACCTTGGTGGCCTGCTCCTGGATGGCCGCGGTGACCGCAGGATTGTTGTGTCCCACCATGGTGGTGAGCACGCCGCCGAAGAAGTCGAGGTACCGGTTGCCCTCGACGTCCCACACGTAGCTCCCCTGGCCGCGATCGATGCTGATGGGATCGGCGTAGAGCGGCTTGACGTACGAGGGGAGGATTGCCTGGTAGCGCTGGTGGAGCTCGGCGTTGGTGGTCACAGGAATCGGCTCACGCCTCGGTGAGTGGCCCGTACATATCGGGGCGGCGATCGCGGTAGAAGGCCCAAAGGGAGCGAGTCTCGTCGACCATGGCCAAATCGAGGTCGCGGATCACCAGCTCTTCTTCATGGTCTGACGCCGGCTCCTCCACGAACTGGCCCCGGGGGTTGGCGAAATAGGAAGTGCCGTAGAAGTCGTTCTCACCGAGCGGCTCGATGCCCACCCGATTGATGGCCCCGACGAAGTACATATTCGCGGCCGCCGACGCCGTCTGCTCGAGCTTCCACAGATATGCCGACAGGCCCCGACTGGTGGCCGAGGGGTTGAACACCATCTGGGCACCATTGAGTCCAAGGGCCCGCCAACCCTCGGGGAAGTGCCGGTCATAGCAGATGTAGACCCCGACCCGGCCCACGGCGGTGTCGAACACCGGATACCCCAGGTTGCCGGGACGGAAGTAGAATTTCTCCCAAAAGCCCTGCACCTGGGGAATGTGGGTCTTGCGGTACTTGCCCAGATAGGTTCCATCGGCGTCGATAACCGCTGCGGTGTTGTAGAGGAACCCCGGTTGCTCCTCCTCATACATCGGCAGCACCAACACCATGCCATGCTTGGCGGCGATCTCCTGGAATCGCTTGGTGGTGGGGCCATCGGGGATGGCCTCGGCGTAGCTGTAGTACTCGGGCTCTTGCACCTGGCAGAAATAAGGGCCGTTGAAGAGCTCCTGGAAGCACATGACCTGGGTTCCGGCCGCCGCGGCCTCGGCCACATACTTCTCGTGCTGCTCGACCATGGACTCCTGGTCACCGGTCCACGCGGCTTGCACGATTGCGGCCCTGACAACATCTGACATGGGGCGCCTCCCAAGCTTTTTTGTGACGCCGTCGAGGGTCGAATGCCCGATGGCGCTGACTTAAGGAATAAACCTCCGATTATTGCCTACGCGGACCCCCTTCCGCCAGAGCCTCTTGCTTGATAGGCGGGTTGAAGTGGGGTTTCTATTGGGAAGAAGCCTCGCTTGGCACGGTCAAGACCCGGTCAAGCTCCGAGTGCATGTTGACGAGGCGGCAATCGAAGTCGCCCAACACCAGCTCGTCGATGCCGTTGGAGGCCATCCCGGCCTGCACCCGGCCGATTCCGTCGAGATCTTGGTTCACCACCTCGGCGATAACCGTTCCCTCGGGAAAGTGGATCATCTCCGCAGAACCCGCCCGGTTGCCCAGCCGGTGGAACAGCCAGAAGTCGAAGTGCGAGTGCCCGGCATGGTCGCCGGGGCGGGCCCGGAAGATGGTGAACATGTCGCTGTGCACATTCAGCACCACGTTGGGGAACACCAGATAGTGGTAGTCGTCGAGGATCTGCTCGTCGGTGTAGTGGCTGAACTCCACGCCTTCGGCCGCCGCCCTGTCTCTCACCAGTCCCACCGCCCAGTCCCGGGCGCTCCGTCCGGCCAATTCCACCGAGTCGCCAGGCTGGAGTCCCAGCATGGTGCTGTAGTTCTCCACAAATGCTCGGGCCACCTCGTATTGGTCAGCCTCCGGGAACCGGGGAGAGCCGATCCCCAAGGGGATCTTCATCATGGAGTGGCCCCGGTCCCACAGCTCATAGGTGGTGTTGAGGGCATCCATGAATCCCCGCAGGCCGGGATGCAGACCCTCCAAGTGGTAGGCCTCGTTGAAGGCGTCCACCGTGGTCTTCCAATTGCCGGCCAGCGGTATAGTCCAACAGGCCGTCAATGTCCGCTCCCCCAAGTTGAACGGGGCCAGCGTGTCGGTCACCGGCTCCAGAAATTCTTCGAGGTCGGGACCATCAAAAGATGGGTTGATGAACACCATCTGATGCCAAGTGCCCAGGCGCACCGGGGCCAGCGACAGGTTCTCATTGGCCACCACGCCGAAGTGCTTTCGATACACGATCTCCTTCAGCGAGCCGTCTAGGCCGTAGCACCAGTCGTGGAAACCGCAACGTAGCTCTTCGGCATTGCCCTTGCCCTCGCACAACTGGAACCCCCGATGGCGACAGGCATTGTGGAATGCCCGCAGCTTGCCGTCGTGGCCCCTCACCACCAGATAACTCTGGTCGCCCATGCGATATTCGAACCAGTCGCCCGGTTCGACCACATCGCTGGTCAAGCAGGCCAGCTGCCAGGTGGACGGCCACAGACGCTGTCGCTCCCAATCGGCGTATTGCTCGTCGAGGTAGCGGCCCTTGGGTAATCGGGCTGGGGTTCCGTCACCGTTCCCCGGGCGAAGCCGATAGTGGTCGAGGTCGAGGGCCATGGCCTGTTGCGGTTACCGGGTGCCGCGCACCAGCCGGCCGGGGCGGGCCCCGGTGTCGGTACCCTGGCTTCGGGTCACTTCGCCCGACACGACAGTGGCCACATAGCCGTCAGCCTGCTGGTCGAGGCGGCGGCCTCCGGCGGGCAGATCGTGGACCACTCGGGGAGAGCGCAGGGTGAGCGCTTGGTGGTCGATCACGTTCATGTCGGCCCGCTTGCCTACCTCGAGGGTTCCCCGGTCGCCCAGCCCGTACAGAGAAGCAGTGTCGTTGGTCTGTTTTTTCACCACCCACTCCAGGGGGAGCTGCTCGCCTCGGCTGCGGTCCCTGGTCCAGTGGGTGATCATGAAGGTGGGGATGGAGGCGTCGCAGATCATGCCGCAGTGGGCTCCGCCGTCCGACAACCCCGATACCCCGGCGGGATGCAGCAACTGCTCCCGGATGACGTCGTGGTTCTCCTCGACGTAGTTGAACATGGGCAGCATCATCAGCGAGTGGCCGTCCTCTTCAAGGCTGAGGTCGTACAGCATCTCAAACGGGTCCACTCCCCGGGCCTCGGCCATCGCCGTCACCGTGCGGTCGTGGGTGGGCTCGTAGTCGGGCGGGTCGCCGATGACATACAGCTTGTGGATCATCGACGCCACCATGCTTGGCATCTGGTCGAACAGCACGGTCGGATCGGGGGGCAGGTCATCCTCGCCCAAAATGGCTGACCGAATCGCCGGCTTTTTGAGCTCAGCCACTAGCTGGTCGAAGGGCAGATCGGCCAGCGACGCGAAGGTGGGGCGCTTGGCGAAGGCGTGGTTGGTCTGCAATCCGATGAGCATCCCGAACGGACGCCCGGCGATCTGGGGATACACCCGGGCGCCCTCGTCAACCGCCCGAAGCGACTCGTCCATCATCTCCCGCCACAGATCGGGAGCGGCCTCTAGCTGCAACAGGGCAAACGACACCGGCACGTCGAAGTGGGCCGACAGCCGCCGCATCCAGTCCATCTCCTTGGGCGGTGCCACCAGGTCGAGCCCAGCCGCTCCCGCGGGGGCCAGCTCGAACACACCGGAGCCGGCATCGGCCAGCGCCCGACCCAATCCGAACAGCTCGTCCTCGGCGGCAAAGGTGCCCGGCACCGGCTCGCCGTCGATGGCCCGGTGGCCCAGCGTGCGAGAGGTGGACACCCCCAGGGCACCAGCCTCGATGGCCTCTCGCACTATGGCGTACATCGCCTCTATATCTTCGGAAGTGGCCGGCTCGTTGCGGGCCCCCCGGTCGCCCATGACATAGCCCCGCACCGCGCCGTGGGCCACCTGGGCGGCCACGTCGATCGACAGCTCACGCTGCCCCACCACATCGAGGTACTCGGGGAAGCTCTCCCACCCCCATGAGATGCCCTCGGACAGGGCTGCCCCGGGGATGTCCTCCACACCTTCCATGAGCTGGATGAGCCAGTCCTCTTGGCCGGGCCGCACTGGGGCGAACCCCACCCCGCAGTTCCCCATCACCACGGTGGTCACCCCGTGGTTGGACGACGGTTGGAGCTTGTCGTCCCAGGTGACCTGCCCGTCGTAGTGGGTGTGGCAGTCCACAAACCCCGGAGTCACCAGCAGCCCAGTGGCGTCGATGGTCTTGGCTGCCTCGGGGGCGGGCCCGCCGCTGCGGTCCACCACCGCCACCTTGCCGTCCTTGACGCCGATGTGGCCCGTGAACCGGTCGCTACCGGTGCCGTCCACGATGGTGCCATTGGAAATAACCAGGTCAAGCACAGCTCTGCCTCCTGCTTTGCTCAGTGTTCTGTTGCTAGCTGGCTGCTCCAGCTCGAAGCAGCCTTCCGGGGCGGGCCCCGGTGTCTTCACCGTTTCGGCGGGTCACCACTCCGCTGACCAGCGTGGCCACATACCCGGTGGCCCTTTGGTCGAATCGCCGGCCTCCGGCGGGGAGATCGGCTACCAACTTCGGCGGGTGCAGCGTGAGCCTCTCATGGTCGATCACGTTGATGTCGGCCTTCATGCCCGGCTCCAGAGTGCCCCGGTCGGTGAGACCGTACAAACGGGCGGTGTCGCGGGCCTGCTTTCGCACCACATACTCCAGGGGGAGCTTCTCGCCCCGCTGGCGGTCTCGGGCCCAGAACGTGAGCAGCCAGGTGGGCATGGAGGCGTCACAGATGGCGCCGCAGTGGGCCCCGCCGTCCGACAGCCCCGACACCCCTGAGGGGTGAAGGAACATCTCCCTCACCGCGTCGGCGTTTCCGTCGCTGTAGTTGAGGAACGGGAACAGCAGCAGTGCCCGGCCGTCGTCTTCCAACAGCAGGTCGTAAAGCAAGTCCTCGGTATCCCGGCCTTGTGCCCCGGCGATGGCGGCCACCGAACGCTCGGGGCCGGGCTCGTAGTCGGGCGGGTCGCCCAGCACGTAGATCCGGTGGAGCTGGGTGCCCATGTACTCGGCGAACTGGTTGGTGAACGAGCTCTCCTCCGACAGAATCGCCGCCTTGCGCTCGGGGCGGCGCAGCTCGGCTACCAATTCCTCGAGGGGGAACTCGGCGATCTCGGCGAAGCTGGACCGGCTGCTGAATACGTGGTTGGTCTGAAGCCCGATCAGGATACCGTTGCACCGGGGGGCCACCTGGGGATGGAGCTGGGCCCCCTCGGCCACAGCATCAGCCGACAGATCCATGATCTCGCGCCACATCTCGGGAGCGGCGTCGATCTGCACCAGGGCGAAGGTGACCGGTCGGCCGATGGTGGCCGATAGGCGGCGCATCCAGTCGACCTCCTTGGCCGGAGCGGCCAAGTCCTCGCCGATCACGCCGGTGGGTGCCAGCTCGTAGAGTCCGTGGCCCACCTCAACCAGGGCCTCGCCGATGCCGAACAGCTCGTCCTCCGCGGCGAAAGTGCCGGGCACGGGCTCTCCGTCGATGGCCATGTGGGCAATGGTGCGCGAAGTGGAGAAACCGAAGGCACCAGCCCGCAGGGCATCGGCCACGATGTCGCGCATCTGGGTGATGTCTTCGGGGGTGGCCGGCTCGTTCTTGGCCCCTCGCTCCCCCATCACGTAGGCCCGCACCGCACCGTGGGGCACCTGGCAGCCGATATCGAGCGACAGGGGCTTGCGCTCCAGGGCGTCGAGGTACTCGGGAAAGGTCTCCCACTCCCAGGTGATCCCCTCCGACAGGGCGGCGCCGGGAATGTCCTCTACTCCCTCCATGAGCTGGATGAGCCATTCCTCTTTGCCCGGGCGCACCGGGGCGAATCCCACCCCGCAGTTGCCCATCATCACCGTGGTCACCCCGTGGTGGGCCGACGGTTCCAGGATCGGATCCCAAGTGACCTGCCCGTCGTAGTGGGTGTGGCAATCCACAAAACCGGGAGTCACCACCAGCCCAGCGGCGTCGATCACCTCTTCGCCCTCCAAGTCGGGGTTGCCACCCGGATACACCCCGGCGATCCGGCCCCCATCGACAGCCAGATCCCCCGTGAACGGCTCACCACCCGTGCCGTCCACAATCAAACCGCCCTTGATCACCAGATCGTGCATAACGCCATGGTAGAGGGTGGGGTACTCCCACCGCCGAGCCGACCCGATAGCCATGGCCCACTCGAATGGATGGAGCATCGAAATTTGGTCGAAGAGCCCCCAAACTTTTTGGGCCAGGTGAGAATCACTCCATTGTCTTTGCAAAGCGCAGTCCAGTATTCGGCCGCAGGAGGACGCTCTACCGCTAGAACCAGCTGAACGGTCTTGGCTTCAGGCCAGTCCAGCAAATATGCATAGTTGAGAACCTGACCCAGCCCCAGGCGAAGCTGTCGCACCTCATTGTCTTCGGTAAGGCTCTTCACCTCAGCCACAAAAGCCGCATCACCTTGCTGCCATGCGACATCGAACTCCAGATCAGGACTTGGACATTTGGCGCTCCGTATCCACCCTAGTTCTATTCGAGTTCGTGGGCAGCTACTGCGAGGGGATGGCCGACGAGTTGCTTGTCCGCGGAAAGCATCTTGAGGCCCTCCTCTTGGGCTTGGACAAGGAGTAGCTCATCGAATGGATCCTTGTGGTCGAGCGGCACCTCCAGCACCCGCGCGGCATGGAGCATTGTCATGGGCAGAAACGTCACCTCTTGTTCCTCAAGCGCGACGATCACATCTTCGGGGGAAAAGCGGCTCTTGCGCGTACCCGATGGATAGCGGGCGTTGTACTTGAGCCGCATCTCCCAGATCGACACCGCGCTCACATACAACTGTGTTTCGCGCGCCGCTAACACCCGGTGCTCAGACTCCAGCAGCTTTCCCGGTCTGTCCATGAAGTCGTACAGGTAGGAAGTATCCAGCAGAATGCGCATTGCCGGGAGGGCTACACGTCGTCGAGGCCGAGCACGCGGCGGCTGAAGGCGGGATCGTTGAATTCTTCTGGCCACCCTTCTCCGTCGCCATCGATTCCGAGGCGCCGCCGGGCCGCTTCCAGCTTGTCGAAGTCGATTCCGCCGCGCCGGTCGCAACGAATCAGCTCAGCAGCCGGTTGGCCGTGCCTAGTGATAACGACACGCTCGCCATTGCGGGCGGCGGCAACCAACTCCGAGAGGCGCGCTTTCGCCTCGCGTATGGCAAGTTCCATAGCCAATCGCTCCCTGCACTTGTTTGCTTTCGCCAGTATGCCTGGGGTGGCACTCATTTTCAACACCACAGTGCGACTACAACGTTCATGCCAATGCCTCCCTGGGGTAACGTCGGGGGGTGGCTGAGATCGTCGTTTATCACAACCCTGGTTGAGGCAAGTCCCGGGGCGCGCTCGAGATCCTCGAGTCGCGGGGCGTCGAGTTCGATGTCGTCCAGTACCTCAAGAACCCGTTGGAACGGTCCGACCTGGAGCGGTTCTTGGAAATGCTGCCCGGCGAGCCAGCTGAGCTGATCCGAGAGGACAACCACTTCAAGCAGCTCGGGCTTGATATCGACGACTACCAGAGCGCCGACGCGGTGATCGAGCTGCTGTTGGAGCACCCCAAGCTTATGCAGCGCCCGGTGGTGGTCCGCGGCGATCAGGCAGTGATCGCTCGCCCCTCCGAACAAGTCGAAGAGCTGCTATGAGGGTTGAGAGCGGCATGTCTCAGGCTGAGGCCAGAGCGCGACAGCATTCCTGGTCGAGACGCTCAAAACCGCGGAAAACCCCAATGGCCACCGAGGAGTTCCCCGAACATCAGACAATCGTGACCGGACCCGACGGCAAGCCGTTTCCGGTGGCCGCGGTGTGGCGGCGGGCGCTGGCCCGATTGATCGATGCGATCACCGTGTTCTTCATTCAGTGGATGCTCACCGTCATCCAGTTGCTGTGGTTCATGGACGACGTATCCACCCGGTGGCAGCCCGAGCCTTGGGGTCGGGCCACCTCAGCCATGCTGGCCTACGTGTTCTTCCACTTCGTGTACACGATGGTGTTCCTGCGCTGGAACCAGGGCCAGACTCCGGCGATGGACCTATTGAAGCTGCGGGCCGTGCGCACCGAAGACGGCAGTCACCTCGGTTTGGGCCGGTGCGGCGCCCGATGGCTAGTAGGCGGGGTGTCGTGGATTGTGCCCCCCGTGGCGCTCGGCGGGCTCATCGTGAACGCCGCCACCTACCTCACCGTCCCCTTCGACCGCCGTCGGCGCACGGTGTCGGACTGGCTAGCTGGGACCACGGTCATCGCCTACAACCGCGACAAAGAAGACCCCGACGGAGAACTCGAGGAAGTGCTGGATGAGTTCGGCCAGCCGATGACGGTTCGGGAGCAGATCCGGCGCAAGTACGGACTCTTCGGCGGCCTGTCTGGGCTGGGAAGGCGGTTTGGCGACCGGAATCGGGATGACGACAGATCACCGCGGGATTCCCAGAGGCTTTGAGAATCGCGTACCATGTCGGCCACATCTAGATCGGCCCAAAGACAACGGGGGGAACGCCGTGGCAGCTGAGCAACCGCTCTTGGAGGTGGAGAACCTCCGCACCTATTTCGACACGCCGCGCGGGATCTTGAAGGCAGTCGACGGGGTGAGCTTCACGTTGGACAAGGGCGAGACCATCGGCATCGTGGGCGAGTCGGGCTCGGGCAAGTCGGTGCTGGTGCGCTCGATCATGAACATCTTGACCAGCAACGCCATCATTCCCGATGGCTCCGAGGTGTACTTCGACGGCAAGGACACCCGCAACCTGAGCCGGAGCGAGGCCAAGCACTTCTGGGGCACCCAGATGGCGATGATCTTCCAAGACCCGATGACGTCGCTGAACCCGGTCAAGAAGGTGGGCGTCCAGATCACCGAGTCCATCCGCTACCACCTCGGTGCGTCCAAGCAGGAGGCCATGGGCCGGGCCCTCGAACTCATGGTGCAGGTGGGCATACCGGAGCCCCGCAAGCGGCTCAAGGAGTACCCCCACCAGCTGTCGGGCGGGATGCGCCAGCGGGTCACCATCGCCATCGCATTGGCCTGCAATCCCAAGCTGCTGATCGCGGATGAGCCCACCACCGCGCTGGACGTGACCGTGCAAAAGCAGATCCTCGATCTGCTGGCATCGCTCCAAGAGGAGTTGGGCATGGCCATGATCCTCATTACCCACGACCTGGGGGTGGTGGCCGGCCGGGCCCGGCGCATCGGGGTGATGTACGCCGGAAAGATGGTGGAGACCGCCGACACCACCACGCTGTTCCACCACATGAACCACCCCTATACCGAGGCGCTGTTCAAGTCGATCCCCCGGGTGGAGCACCAGAGCCACACCCGGCTGGACGCCATCAGCGGCCGTCCGCCCGACATGGTGTTGGATCTGGTGGGATGCCGGTTCGCCCCCCGGTGCCGTTACGCCCAGCAGCAGTGCCTCACCGACGAGCCTGACCTGTTCGACACCGGCCAGACCGGACACCGCCAAGCTTGCTTCTACCCGGTGGGATCGGCGGAGAATGCCGAGGCCCTAGCCGCCAACCAGGCAACCGGGATCACCGCCGCCGGTCTCGACCTGACCGCTGCCGCGGTCTCCTAGTCCGGCGATTCCAATCCCAAGGAGGACTCACGCATGGCAGGTACAGGCAAAGCCCACATGAGGGGCGAGGAAGCCCTGGTCACCGTGGAAGATCTGGTGATGGAGTTCCCGGCCGGGCGCCGAGCAGTAGTCCACGCCGTGTCGGGCATCAGCTTCGACATCCTCGAAGGGGAGACCCTGGGCTTGGTGGGCGAATCGGGCTGCGGCAAGTCCACCACCGGCCGAGCCATGATGCAACTGCCCTCGCCCACGGCGGGATCGGTGCGCTTCGACGGGGTGGAGATGACCGAGCTCCCCAAAGAGGACTTGCGCCGCACCCGCACCCGGATGCAGATGATCTTCCAAGACCCGATCTCGTCTCTGAACCCTCGGCGCAAGGTGAAAGACATCGTCGCCGAAGGCCTGTCCATCTGGCACAACGACACCGGGGAACAGTCCGCCCAGAAGGTGAACGAGGTGCTCGACGCGGTGGGGCTCGACCCCGAAGTGGTGTCCGACCGTCGGCCCCATCAGTTCTCCGGTGGACAGTGCCAGCGCATCTGCATCGCTCGGGCCCTGGTGCTCGACCCCAAGGTGATCATCTGCGACGAGCCGGTATCGGCGCTGGACGTGTCGGTGCAGGCCCAGATCCTGAACCTGCTGGAGGAGATGAAGGAACGCTACGGGCTGACCCTGGTATTCATCGCCCACGACCTGGCCGTGGTCAAGAACGTTTCCGACCGGGTTGTGGTGATGTATCTGGGCAAGGTTTGCGAGGTGGCCGGACCTGACACCCTCTATGCCCACCCCGCTCACCCCTATACCGACGTGCTTCTGGCCTCCATCCCCGAGCCTGATCCCGATCACCCGGTATCCGACCGCCAGATCGAGGGAGAGCTGCCGTCGCCCATCAATCCCCCGTCGGGCTGCCGTTTCCGCACCCGGTGCGAGAAGGTGCAGGATCTGTGCTCGGAAGAGGAACCTGTGCTCCGCGAGATCGCTGCCGACCACTACGTGGCCTGCCACTTCCCCAACGAGGTCCCCGTCAGCGTCAACGGCGACGGCGCCTAGCCACTCACCCTCCGCTGATCTCAGAGTTGGTAGCGATAGACGTTGGTGTCGCGGATCACGAAGCCGAGGCTTAGATAGAGGCGGTTGGCCGCTTCCCTCGACGGGCGGGAGGTGAGGTCCACGGTCACCGCCCCGGCATTACGGGCCAACTCCAGTGCCGCTTCGTTGAGCGCCCGGCCCACGCCCCGGCCTCGGCACTGCTCGTCCACCACCACGTCTTCGATGATGGCCCGCAGTCCGGTGGGGATGCGCACCAGCACCAGGGTGAGGCTCCCGACGATGGCGCCCTCGGCCCGAGCGATCAGCAGCCGGGTGGCATCAGAGGCGGCAACGGCTTCGAGGGCATCGGCCGACGGCGGCGGGTTGGACGACGAGAGCTGGGGGGTGAGGCGCTCAAAGGCCTCCACCAGTTCTGTGCTGGCCTCGGTGGCCTCGGTGATCTCAACCGCCATGGAGCGAGACTACCGGCGCGAGATGAGGTTCCTCCGAGCGGGGCGATAGGTTGGACAGGTGACGATGATCACGTGGGTGGATGAGTCCCCCCGCAAGCAGCCGGCCTTGGTGGCGGCCTTCACCGGGTGGAACGACGCCGGCGATGCCGCCTCTGGGGCGCTGGCCTGGCTGGCCAGCCGCTGGGAGACCACCGAGGTGGCCACGCTGGACCCCGAGCCGTTCTACGACTTCGCCGACACTCGTCCCCGGCTTCACCTTGCGGACGACGGCTCCCGGTCGCTGATTTGGCCCAGCAACGATCTGATCGCAGCCACCATCACCGGTGCCGAGACTCCCGATGGCGCCGAGACCGAGTTGGCCTTGTTGGTGGGCACCGAGCCCCAGCTCAAGTGGCGGACCTTCGCCCAGCAGATCGTGGACATGGCCCAACGGCTCGACAGCCCGCTGGTGGTCACCCTGGGGGCGCTGCTGGCCGACGTCCCCCACACCCGGCCGACCCCGATCTACGGCAGCAGCGACGATGCGGAGATGGCCTCCCAGCTGGGTCTGACCCCCTCCAGCTACGAAGGCCCCACCGGCATCGTTGGCGTGCTCCACAACGCCTGCGCCAGAGCCGGACTGCAAACGGCCTCCCTGTGGGCCGCGGTGCCGGGCTACGCCTCGGAGATCCCCTCACCCAAGGCCTCCCTCGCCCTGGTGAAAAGGCTGGGAACCCTGCTGGACATCTCCCCCGACACCTCAGAGCTCGAGGAGATGGCCGAAGGCTACGAGCGCCACGTGTCCGAGCTGGCCGAACAGGCCGACGAGACCTCCGAGTACATCGCGCAGTTGGAGACCGCCTACGACCAGGAAGAAGCCGAGAACGGCGAGATAGAGGAGATGCGCTCTACCGACCCCGGCGAATTCGTCGACCAAATCGAGCAGTTCCTCCGCGACCAGCGCAGCTGAGTCGCCTCACCCACCAATCCCGGAAACCGAGACCTCTAGGGCTTAGCCAGGGTGGGCGTCGCGCCAGGGTGGGGTGCGGGGGTGGTCGAAGAGGAATTCGATGGGCTCGCCGCGGATGGCGGCGAAGGAGTGCGACAGCCACCAGTCGCTGCCCCGCATTCCGTCGGGAAGGTTGTCGGGGCCGAAGAAGCCGACGTCTCGGCACTCCAGGGGATGGGGGGCCAGCCGGCCGCCCACGGCTCGGCACAGGAACACCATCGAGTACATCGGCACGGTGGTGAATCCCCGGCGCAGGCCGTCGTGGATGGCGATGGGGCGCTCCACTTTGCAGACGATGCCGGTCTCCTCCAGCACTTCTTTGACCACCACCTCTGAAGGGGAATAGCCCACATCGGCCCAGCCGGTGGGGTACAGCCACACCCCGGAGTCGGCCCGCTGCACCAGGAGGATCTCGCCGTCGTCGTTGCCCACCACCGCGCCCACCGCCACCTTGGGGGTTACGTATCCGGGCACGCCGTCGCCCACCGACTTCATCCACTCGCTCACGAAGTTGTCCGGTGTCCAGCCTGAGCTCAGCGTGGCCGCCATGTCGGCGGCCACGTGCAGCACCTCCTCGAACCGCTCCTGCTCGTACTGGTTGTCGGTGAAGGCCAGCCCGGTGCGGGCGATCCCAGCCAGAGCCTCCGACCACCGCCGCAGGTCGCCCTCCCCTACTACGGCCCGGCCTTCGTCGGTCATAACCGCCAAGTGGTCCGATTCGCCGTCATGCCCGAGTAGAGCAGGTATCGATGGCATGCTGAAGCGCCAGATTGATCTCACTGATGTGGTCTTGATCGGTCACCTTGTTGGCCTCGCCGTCGCGCACGTAATAGGCGTGGACCACATCCCCGCCGAGGTCTTGCACCTTTGCGCTGAGAATGTTGAGTCCAAGCTGCGACAGAGCGCTGGTGACCCGGCTCAGCAGGCCGATCCGGGCCTGGGCGGCCAGCTCGATGATGGTGGCGGTGGAGGAGGAATCGTTGTCCACGCTCACCTTGGGGGCGATCACCGGCCGGGGGGTGAAGTCGGGCTCGACCTCGTAGGTGCTGATTCGCTCGGCAAGACGGGCTTCGATGGCCAGGCGTCCGGCTAGGGCCTGCTCCACATAGGCCGTGACCTGGGGCCAGTCGATCTCCAAGCCCAAGGCGCTCTCCACCTGGAACCGCTCCAGCGCCATCCCATACTCGGAGTGGGCCGCGGCCAAAAGCACCCGGAGCCCGCTCAACGCGAGAGCCCCGGCTACCCGGGAGAACATGCCGTGCTGATCGGGGGCGATCACCAACAGGGTGTCGCCTTCGCCCAGCACGAGGCGCTCGCCGGCCTCCATCATCCCCCGCTGCTCTGGGGTGGGGAACCTCGACGTGATCTCGTCGATGTCGCCGCCCTCCATAACGTGAGCGCAGCGGGCCACCAGCTCGCGCACCAGGCTGGCCTTCCACTTGCTCCACGCCGAGGGGCCGGTGGCCACCGAGTCGGCCTCGGTGAGCGCTCCCAGCAGGCGCAGCGTCTCCACTGTGCGGGCTTTGCGAGCCACCTCGGCAATGGTGTCGGGGTCTTCCAGATCGCGCCGAGTGGCCACGTCGGGCAGCAGCAGGTGGTGCTCCACCATCGCCACCAGCACATCCACGTCGGTGGGCGGGTATCCCATCCGGTGAGCGATGTCGGCCACCAGCACCATGCCCACCTCGGTGTGGTCGCCGGGATAGCCCTTGCCGATGTCGTGGAGCAGGGCCCCCAGCACCAGCAGGTCGGGGCGGTCCACCCGGTCGACCAGGTCGGCGGCCAAGGCAGCCGCCTCGCAAAGGTGCCGGTCAACGGTGAATTGGTGGTAGGCGTTGCGCTGAGGGCGGCTGCGGTTGGGATCCCACTCGGGCAGGATGCGGACGAACAGGTCCATCTGATCCAGTGCCTCGATCACCGACGGGGCCTCAGTGCCGGTCATCAGCAGGTCCACGAACAATTTGCGGGCCTCGTCGGGCCACTGTTCGGGCATGGGGGCCATCTGCTCCCGAAGCCGCTCCAAGCTGTCGCGGTCCATTCGCAATCCGTTGGACGCGGCTGTCCGGGCTAGGCGCAGCGCCGAGCAGGGATCGGCGACATCGGCGTTGTCGGCCAATACCACCCGGCCCTCGTTGGCCACCACACCGACATCCAGCGCAGTGTTGTTGCGGTTGGTGCGACGGCGTATCCGGCGACGCCATTCGGGGGGAAGTTCAGAGTCCCGCAGCCAGGCCCAGATATCGTCGCTGCGCCAGGCGATCGACCGGGCCGAACTGGCGATGGCACCCATCATTTCATCGGCGTCGGCGTAGTCCAGGGCGGCAGCCACACCGTCTTGCTCTTGGAGCAGAAGCTGATCCCCAGGACGATCAGTGGTGCGGTGCAACTCCACCCGAGCGGCCAGGATCACCTCGTAGTCGACCCACAGCTTGCGACTGTCGGCCTCGTCCATCTCGAACACGGCTGCTTCCGCCCACCGCAGCGCGTGGACATCTCGCAGCCCTCCCCGCCCTTGTTTGAGGTCGGGCTCCAGCTTGAACGCCACCTCGCCACTGCGCCGATGGCGCTCGGCCACCCGCTGGGCCAGCAGAGGCAGCCAACGCCGGGCGCTGCGGCGCCATTGGCCGGCGTTGTCGGCAGTCAGGTCTGCGGTCAGCTCGGCATCTCCGGCAATGTGGCGAGCGTCCAGCAGCGACGTGGCCGTATCCAGGTCACTCTTGGCCAAATCCCGGGTTTCCCGAGGCGTCCGCACCGAATGGCCGAGCTTCAGCCCCTCGTCCCAAATCGGATACCACAATCTGGTGGCGATGTCGCCGATGTCGGGGCGGTCGCGGTGCAGCAGCAGCAGGTCGATATCGCTATAAGGACACAGCTCGGCGCGGCCGTACCCGCCCACCGCCACCAGCGCGATCCCCTCGGCGTCGGTCACCTCGGCAGAGAAGATGCCCTGGAGCCATTCATCCGTCCGACGGGCTAGCGCGCGGCACAGAACCGTGCCCACCATGGCGCGATCAGCCAATAGCTCATCGCGGCGCAGTGCGCTCGTTCTCGCCTCGCCTATGGCCACTACCCGCCGAGGCTAGTGGTCCATCGCTCAATTGGCGATGTAGCCCACATAGTCGGCCGTCGAAATGGCGACGTGGGGCTACGACCCCATCAGGGTGCCCAGGTACAGGCTGACCACCTTGGGGTCGTCGAGAAGCTCTCGGCCGGTGCCGGTGTAGGCGTTGGTCCCCTGATCCAGCACATAGCCCCGATCGCAGATCTCCAGACAGCGCCCGGCGTTCTGCTCCACCATGATCAGCGACACCCCGTGTTGAGCGATGCGGGTGACCTGTTCGAACACCTGGTCTTGGTACGCGGGGGAAAGCCCGGCCGAGGGCTCGTCCAACAGCACCACTTGGGGGTCCATCATCAGCGCTCTCCCGATGGCCACCATCTGACGCTGCCCCCCCGACAGCGCGTCGGCCCGCTGATCCCGGCGTTCGGCCAAAAGGGGGAACAGCTCGGCCACCACCTCGAATCGCTGGTGGAACGTGCTGGGCTTTTGAAACGCCCCCATCTCCAGGTTCTCCTGGATGGTCAGTCGGGGGAACACGTTGTCGGTCTGGGGCACAAAGCCGACGCCTCGGGACACCAGCTCATGGGGGCGCAGGCCGGTGATGTCCTCGTTGGCCATACAGACAGTCCCCGAACGGATGTCCACCAGTCCGAATATGGATTTCAGCAAGGTGGACTTGCCAGCCCCGTTGGGACCGATAATCCCGATGACTTCACTGGGATGCAACTCCAATGAACAGCCGTTCAAGATGTCGACTCCCGGCAGGTAACCGGCCACCACGTCATCGACCTGGACCAGGGGGCGTGGCTCGCTCACGATCCTGCCCCTGCACGGCGTCGGCCCAGATAGGCATCAATCACCTCGTCATCGTGGATCACTTTCCAAGGAGGGCCCTCGGCGATGATCCTGCCCTGGGCCAGCACCACCACCCAGTCACTGATGCCCGTCACCACATCCATGGCGTGCTCGATGAACACCACCGTCAGACCCTCAAAGGCCAGCTCGGTGATGTGGCGCATCAGCGACTGGGCCAGGGCGGGGTTCACTCCGGCCATGGGCTCGTCGAGCATGATCATCACCGGGTCGGCCATGAGCGCCCGGGCCACCTCCAAGAGCTTGCGCTGACCCCCCGACAGGGTGCCGGCCAACTCGTCGCGCATGTGGGCCAGATTGAACCGATGCAGCAACTCCTCGGCCTGCTCGACATTGGCCTCCTCCTGGCCTTGCCAACGCGACCGGAACGGGGCCGCCGACAATCGCTCTCCTACTTGGCCGGGAGCGCCCAGCAACACGTTGTCGAGCACGGATAGTTTGGCCAGCGACTTGGTGAGCTGGAACGTGCGGATCATGCCCTTGCGAGCCAGCTGGTCGGGCGACGGGGAGGACACTGGCTGTCCGTCGAACGACCAGCGCCCGGTGTCGGCCCGGTCGAAGCCGGTCAGCTGGTTGAACAAGGTGGTCTTGCCCGCCCCGTTGGGGCCGATTAGGGCGGTGACCACCCCTCGTTCCACTTCCAGGTGGTCCACGTCTACCGCTCGCAACCCGCCGAAGCTCCTGGTCAGATCGTCCACCACCAGGATCGGGTGGGGTTTGGGGGCGCCTACCACTGGAGGCACGGTCAGGATCGGCTCGATCTCGGCCCCCGCAAGCCCCGAATCGGTCCCAGGGCGCGCCTCACCCGGCTTCGGCGTCAGCTCATCGGGCATCCAACTGCATTTCTGTGCGACTGCCGGTTATTCCCTGGGGACGGAACAACATGAGCAGAACCAGGGACAGGCCCACCATGGCCACGCTGATAACCCCTTCGGCGCCGTCCAGGAAATCGGCCACCGTGCTCGGCAACCAAGCCTCGGCGGAGAGCTGGCGCAGGAACGATTCAATCCATTCCCGCAGGAACCAGAACAAAATAGCCCCGAGAATCGGCCCCACGTAGGTGGCAGCGCCGCCCAGCAACAGCGCGGTGTAGGCGAAGAACGTGACTTGAGGACGGAATCCGTTGGGATCGGCGCCCGAGGTCTTTATGGCGTCGACTACCCCGCCCATGCCGCCGATCACCCCACCGATGATCAGGGCCTGCATCTTGTAGGAGAACACGTTCTTTCCCAGGCTGCGGGTCGCGTCCTCGTCTTCCCGGATCGACTTCAGCACCCGTCCCCACGGACTGCGCACGATCAGGAACACCACCAAGCTGACCAGCGCCACCAGCACCCAGCCCACGGTGATGACCCACATCTGCTGGCCGGTGAACTCGAAGGTGCCGACGCCGTAGCGGTCATGGGGCCCGTCGGGGTAGGGATTCAGGTCGTAGAACGCCTCGGCGTCAAAACTCACGCTGAGCGGCCCTCCGGTGAGGCCGATGGCATCGGTGGAGCCGATGAGGATCCGAATGATCTCGGCGGCGGCGATGGTGACGATTGCGAACATCACCACATGCAAGCGCAGAGTGGGAAGGCCGAAGGCCACCGCCAACGCCACCGACAGGACAAGGCCCACCAGGATGCCCACCCACAGCGACCAACCGAAGGTGGCCACCGAGACGCTGGTGCCGTAGGCCCCCAGCAGCAAGAACCCGACTTGGCCGAAGTTCAACAGCCCGGTGAAGCCGAAATGGACGTTCAGGCCGACGGCGGCCAATGCCAGGATCACCGCCTCGGGCCCGAAGGCGGCTCGGGCCGCGTTGCCGAAGATGATGTCGAAGGCCACCTATTGCGCCTGTCTCATCTGGTCGCCCCACATCAGCTAGCCCACCCGAGCCTTGATGCCGAACAGGCCTTGGGGCCTAAGCAGCAGCACGAGGATGAGCGCGGCCAACGGCACCACAAATTTCAACTCGGGTGAGATCCACAGCGTGCTCACCTCGGTGGACATGCCGATGATCAGCGACCCGGCCAGCGCGCCGAACGCCGTGCCCAGCCCGCCGAGCTCCACTCCGGCGAAGATCAACTACAAGAGCTGGAAGCCCAGAAACGGGTCGATGTCGGTGTCGAGGCCCTGGAACACGCCACCGAGTCCGGCCAGGGCGGCCCCGATAGCCCACACCACCAGCACGACCCGGTTCACGTTGATGCCCGATGCCTCGGCCAGGCTGGCGTTGTCCGACACCGCCCGGGTGGCCTTGCCGAAGCGGGTCCACTGGAGCATCAGCCCGACGGCCAAGAGGATGGCGACGATCACCGCCACGGTCACCAGCTCTCGAGGGGTCACCGCCCAGGGTCCGAACTCCCACCGCTGCTGCACTTGGAAGTCGGTATAGGGAAGCGGCTCAGCACCGAAGAACAGCTGGATCAACTGGCGCCCCAGCAGCGACAGGCCGATGGTGACCACCACAAGCTGGAAGATGCCCAGCCGTCGGTGCCGCAGCGGGCGGAACAATCCTGATTCCAAACCCGCTCCCAGCATTCCGCACACGATCACAGTGACGATGGCGGCCACGATCAGGTTCAGCTCGCCCCAGGAGCTGTTGAAATACCAGGCGATGACCGCGCCGAAGGTCACCAGCTCCCCATGGGCGAAGTTGACCAGGCCGGTGGTCCCATAGATGAGCGACAGGCCAATGGCGCTCATGGCGATGATCAGGCCGAATTTCAGGCCGTTGAACACCGTTTGCGCCGCCCGCTCCCCGAACGGGGTGCCCTTCGGAGCCTCGCCCACCGCGAACACCACCGCTCGGGACGCCCCTTGGGCCACTGTCACCTGAATGGTGGAGTCATAGCCCTCTCGCAGCCCTATCCCCTCAGGAAGCGTGCTCTCGTCTAGGGTGACCGCGTAGGTGCCTGCGCCCGGCACCGCCACTGACCATTGGCCTTCGGCGTTTGTGACCGCCTGGCCGATGCTCGTGCCGGATTGATCGACCGCCGCAAGCCTGACCCCGGCGAAGTACTGGTCGAAGCCCAGCCGAAGGGTTCCCTCCAGTACTGTCGGCTGGGAGCTGTCGGCCCCGCCCTCAGACTGGGCCGTGGCGGGGATGACCCAGGCCAGCATCGCACAGAGCAAAAGACCAGCGAGTGCGAGACATCTCCGCATCCACTTTCGCGCTACTGCCTGGAATAAGTTGCCCTGGGGAGCAACCAGCTACGGACGAATATTCTGCCCCCGTTTCATGAGCCGCCGATTAACGACCACAATGGGGGCGTGGGCGACTGGGAACGGCTTCGGAGCAACCTGGCTGAGTTCGGCAACGTGATGGTGGCCTTCAGCGGCGGCGTCGATTCCTCCTTCTTGGCCTGGGTGGCCCACGATGTGCTGGGCGACAGGGCCCACGCGGTCACCGCAGTATCGCCGTCATTGGCTGAAGCTGAGCGCGAGGACTGCGCTTCGCTGGCCGCCGAGTGGGGTCTGCGGTGGACCGAAGTGCATACCGTCGAGATGGAGCGGGCCGCCTATGTGGCCAACAACGGCGACCGGTGCTATTGGTGCAAGGACGCATTGATGGAGGCGATGGCCCCACTGGCTGAGGCCACGTCATCGACGGTGGCACTGGGAGTGAACACTGATGATCTGGTCGACCACCGCCCCGGCCAGCGGGCGGCAGCAGAGCGGGGCGCGGTTTTCCCCTTGCTGGACGCCGAATTCTCCAAAGCCGATGTGCGGCAGTGGTCGCAGCGGCTGGGACTGCGCACTTGGAATAAGCCCGCAGCCCCCTGCTTGGCCTCCAGGATCCCCTACGGCACACCGGTGACGGTGGGGGCGCTGGCCTCAGTGGGCGACGCCGAGGCCGCCCTGCGGCAACTGGGCTTCGCCGAGCTGCGGGTGCGTCATTACGGGGAAGTTGCCCGCATCGAAGTGCCCGATGAGCACCTGGCCGACGTGGTGGCCCAGAGGACCGCGGTGGTCGAGGCGGTGCGTCAGGCCGGTTACCGGTACGCCACGCTGGATTTGGAAGGCCTCCGCTCCGGCAATCTGAACTCCGCCCTGGGTCTCGGCCCGACGGCTCCACTCCCTTGACCAACGCCGAGCTGCGGGCCGCAGAGCAGCGGCTTGCCGAATCCGGCCGTGTGCTGTCGGAGGGCGTCCGACAAGCCCTGCCCGAATGGGTGATGTCGGCAGTGGAGCGCCGGGTTTTGGAGATGAGCCCAGAGATCCGAGAAGCGGCCGAGGCCGCCGGATCGGCCGCGGCGGCTGAGATCGGGGGCGAGGTGGCCCGGCTGCTTGCCGCCGACATAGACGACCAGCGAGAGAACCCCCTGGCCCTCTTGCGACAGGCGGTACGCTTTCCCACCGAGGTGCTGCGGGCTGTCGGCGCAGGACCGGCGGAGCGGGACGACTTCGCCATCGACCGATTCCCTGACGACATCTACGACCTGACCCCAGCGTCATTCGGCGACATCCACCCCGACCTGCAAACTCCTGGTCTGACTTGGGGGGCGGCCAAGGCTTTTGTACACCGTCGACGCCACGGATGACGGGGATCAGGGCGGTTCGAAGCCCGACAGGCCAAACCTGACATACTGACGGTGCCAACAGGCGGAATAGTCGTCAATTCAAGGGGAGTAGTGATGGACGCTGATACCGCATGGGTACTCATATGTGCCGCACTCGTGCTGTTCATGGTGCCAGGCCTGGCCCTGTTCTACGGGGGCATGGTCGGCACGAAGAACGTGCTCAACATGATGAACATGAACCTCTACTGCCTGGGCATCGTCCCCATACTGTGGGCAGTGGCCGGCTACGGATTCGCCTCCGGAGACTGGAGCTTCCCGCTGTTCGGAGATTTCGACGCTTTCTGGCTCAACGGCGTGGACGACATGGTGGGCAAGCGAGAATTCGTGTTCGGCATGACCTTTGCGGCCATCACCCCTGCGCTCATCTCCGGCGCGGTGGCCGGGCGCATGAAGTTCTCCGCCTGGGCCATCTTCGTTCCCGTCTGGTCGTTTTTGGTGTATTCGCCGGTGGTCTATTGGATCTACGGCGGCGAAGGCTGGATCTTCCAGCTGCCGGCCCTCGACTTCGCCGGCGGCACCGCCATCCACATCAACGCCGGCGCCGCGGCCCTGGCCGTTGTGCTGATACTCGGACCCCGCAAGGGCTGGCCCCGCGATGTGGACTTCCCCCACAATCTGCCCCTCGTGCTGCTGGGGGCAGGGATCCTGTGGTTCGGCTGGTTCGGATTCAACGCCGGCTCGGCGCTGGCCTCCGACATCACGGCCTCCCACGCCTTTTTGACCACGTTCTTGGCCGCGGCCGCCGGGCTGTGCTCGTGGATGCTGGCCGAGACCATCAAAGACGGCAAGCCCACCGCACTGGGCATGGCCTCGGGCATTGTTGCCGCCCTGGTGGCCATCACCCCGGCGGCCGGCTTCGTGGGGGCGATGTCGTCCATCGTGATCGGCGCCGCCGCCGGCGTGCTGTGCTTTTTGGCTATCGGACTCAAGCTGCGCTATCAGTACGACGACAGCCTCGACGTGGTGGGCATCCACATGTTCGGCGGGATTATCGGTGGAGTGCTGATCGGGTTCTTCGCTGACTCCGGGGCCATCGAAGGGGCCGACTTCATCGACGGCGTCTTCTTCGGTGGCGGCGAGCTGCTGCGCAACCAGATCATCTCCATCCTGGCGGTGATGGCCTACAGCTTCGTGGCCACCTACATCATTACCTGGGTGCTCCATCGCACCATGGGGATCCGGGCCTCAGCAGAAGACGAGAGCGTTGGCCTCGACCAATCGCTCCACGCCGAGACGGCCTACAACAACTAGGGACAGGCCGCAGCCCGGGGGCTGAGTTCGGGCCGGGTGGGCCCGAACTCAGCCCAGCTCGGCCAGGTCGGCATCCCGGCTGGAAATCACGGTCAGATCGCCGTCGATGTACTCGGCGATGAGATAGCGGCCGAAGCCCGGATCGCCGCCGACGTCGAGTTCAAGCGGCCCGGAAGCGCCTTCGTAGTCGATGTCGACGCCGTCAGCGATCAGACCGGCGCACTCGGCATTGTCGAAGCACTTCTGCCCGCCGCTGGTCACCGCGTGGACTTGCCCGACGATTGCCGGACCGCTGGTGGTCCCCGCAGCCAATGCAGCCAGCGCCATCACCATCACGCAGTCGTAGGCCTGGCCCCCGTAAGCCACATCGCCACCGGTGAGGGCACCAAGGCGGAGACTGTACTCATCGCTTCCGCCAGCGGCAATGGCCTTGAATCCGTCGAGCACATTGGGGTTCGTTGGATCCACCAATTCGTTCAGACCCCGGTCATAGATGCCGTCGCTGCCGTACATGGCGCTCGGTGGCACCCCGGCTTCGAGCAAGCCCCGGATGATCTGCGTGCCCTCGGCAAAGGTGATGAGCACAACTGCATCTGCTCCCATGTCCTCAACCGCGGAAATGGTGGGATCGAAGCCGGTGGCGTCCTCGTCATAGGAGAGGATCCGGTACCCCACTCCCAACTCGTCGAAGTTCTCCGCCATCAGCCCGGCCAGAGCGTTGCCCCAGTCATCGGCTCGGGTCGGCATTGCCACGTTGGTGGCACCATCGCTGGCGACCATGTCGGCCAGAATCAGCGCCACCGCTTGATCGGGGGCCACCGTCCGGAAGTAGTAGGCCGCGTTCTCCTGCGTCGAGAATGAGGGTGACGTATTGGATGGAGAACATTGGGGGATCTGGGCGTCGTAGAGCGTTTGGATGAACGATTGCGACACCCCCGATGCGGCTGCGCCCACGATCACATGAGCCCCTTCGCCCAGCAGACGGTTGACCGTCTCGGGGGCCACGTCGGGGTCGGTGGCAGTATCCCCAGTCAGCAGCCGTACATTGCCCCCGCGGCCTGGATGTCCTGGACGGCTAGATCGACACTCACGATCATCGGCGTGCCGAGGAATGCCAGCGACCCAGTTTCGGGCATGACCGAGCCAATGACCAGCTCAAAATCTCCTAACCTCGATTCCTCCGGTTCCGCTGCCTCCACCGGCTCCACCGGTTGGCCGACATCGCCGCCGTCGTCGTTGCCGCACCCCGCGGCCATCAGCGTGATCAGCGCTGCGGCCCAGAACAATCGCCTCTTCCTCATAGCAAGAAGCCAATCACGTTGAGCTACAGCAGCCGACCAAGAACCGTGTCGATCGAAGCCACCATGCCGGTGTAGAAGGGACCGAACTCGGCATAGCGAGCTGATGCCACGTCGTAGCGCATGGTGTACACCACTTCTTTGAGATCGTCGGGGTGGACGCAGAACAGAGTCACCCCCCATTCGTAGTCGTCGATACCGGTGGAGCCGGTTATCAGCTGCAACACTCGCCCGGCGAACTTGCGGCCCGTGGCCCCGTGCTCGTACATGAGCTCCCGGCGCTGCTCGAAGGGCAGCTCGTACCAGTTCTGGTCGGGGTTGCGGCGCTTCGACATGGGGTAGAAGCACCACGCCGTCTTGCCCTCGGGAGGGAGCTGGGGATACAGACGGGCCTGCTTGGTCTCCTCCGGCAGCCCGGCGGCGTACTCCGACAGCTCGGTGAGCGACACGTAGGAGTCCACAATGTCGATCCCGCTCTGCTGCACTGTGGTCTGAAAGTCCCGCAGACGCCATAGATCGCGGTGCAGCGCCATAAACCCTATGTCGGCCTTGTGGCCGAGCACGGCCACCACCACGACTTGCACGCCCTGGGATTCGGCCTCTTTGACCGCAGTGCTAATGGCATCAGGATCCGCCGTCGGCCCGAGGTTGCCAAAGAGGTGCAGAACGCCGATGCCGATCGACGGCTCGACCGGTCCTGCCGCGTCGCTATCCAAGTCGCTCATCACCGCTGATACTACGGCCCAAGGACGACATCCTCGATCTTGACCACCTCGAGGGTGCCGCCGCGCACATTGGCCACGGCGTAGCGCCCAACCGTTGTGTCGCCCACATCATCGAGCTCCACAGGACCGGAGGCGCCGTCGTAGTCGATGTCCACCCCGTCGGCCAGCAGAGCGGCGCACTCTCTGTATGTCGTGCACTTTTGGCCCCCGCGGGTGACGTCGGGAACCACTGCGATCAGCTCAGGCCCGTTATGGGTGCCCGCGGCCAGGGTGGCCAACGCCAGCACCATCACGCAGTCGTAGGCCTGCCCGCCGAAGATGATGTTCCCGCCAACGGTCTCCGACAGCCTCTCGTTGAACTCGTCCCCGCCCGATGCGCCGTAGACGGTGAGCCCGTCCAAGTCCGCCGGATTGCCGGGACTCACCAGTGAGGGCAGCTCGAGGTCGAACATGCCCGCTCCGGCGTGGATGGCGCTAGGCGGCACATTGATCTCCAACAAGCTGCGAAGGATCTGGGCCCCTTCGGCAAAAGCAAGGACCGCCACTGTGTCGGCGCCCATCTGATGCACCGACTGGGCAATGTCGTCAAAGCTGGGGGCGTCCTGGGAGAACGGCACGATCTCGGACGCGATACCCAGTTCTTGCAGGCTTGCTTCCAGCAGAACCGACAACGACCTCCCCCAGTCGTCGGACCGGGCCAAGATGGCCACATTGGTCCCTCCGCCCCGGGCCATGTTGTTGGCCATGACCGGTGCGTCGGCCTCCGCAGTGACCACGGTTCGGAAGTAGTACTCGGCGTTCTCCTGGGTGCTGAAAGACGGCGACGTGTTCGATGCCGCACACTGGACTATCTGGGTCTCATACAGGGTCTGGATGATCGACTGCGAGACTCCGGAGGCGGCTGCTCCCACGATTACCTGGGCGCCTTCCCCCAGCAGACGATTTACCGTCTCCACGGCGATATCGGGGTCGGTGCCCGAATCGCCCTCCAGGATCCTCACCTTGCCGCCCGCGGCCTGGATGTCCTCCACCGCCAGCTTCACACCGGAAATCTCAGGCAGATGCAGATAGCTGAGCGCTCCGGTTTCCGGCAGCACCGTGCCGATCACCAGCTCAGGAGCTTCGGTCCAGAAGTCCGCCGCATCGTCGGGCTGCGACACCCCTGTTGGTTCAACCGTGGCAATCTCTTCTCTCGAGCTGCCAGGGCTGCTGCCGCAGGCAGCCGCCAACAGCCCGAGGACAAGAACGAGGGCGACAGGCCCGTTGCCCCGGCGTTGCATCCCCTTACCCGTGCATGGTCAGTCGCCGAAACCGTTCACCAGCACGGCGAAATGACGGCTGGTGGCGTCGTGGCGCTTGCCGACCACTGCGGTGTAAGCGTCGGATTCCCACACCTCGCGGGCCTTCTCCTTGGAGTCGAACTTGATCACTACAGTCTGGTGTCCGGCGGTGTCGCCTTCGACGACCTCTGACTCAGTGTCGAATGCGACCAGTTCGGCGCCGTCGCCGATGCCCAGGGCGCCAGCGGCACCCTGCATGTACTCCCCGTACAGCTCGGGGTTGTCGACCTGATAGTTGACGATGATGTAAGCAGCCATAGCCCACTTCTAGCAGACCGGCTCATCCCCCGACGAAGAGGAAGGTCCCGCCGGGATGGCCGCCGCCGGTGCTGACCACCGCCACCTCGGCGTCGTCCACTTGCCTTCCGCCGCCGTGGCCCCGGAGCTGGGTCACCGCCTCGTGCAGGAACCCGTAGCCGTGCAGCCGGCCGGCCGAGAGCTGGCCTCCGTGGGGATTGAGCGGGATCTCGCCGTCGCGGGCGATGCGGGTGCCGCCTTCCACGAACGCGGCACCATCTCCTTTGCCACAGAACCCCAGTCCTTCCAGCCATGACAGGGCGTTGAAACTGAACCCGTCGTACAGCAGAGCCACATCCACATCGGCTGGCTTGAGGTTTGTGCGGCTCCACAGATGGGCCGAGGGGCCGTCCACCATGGGCTCGTGCAGCAGCGTCCCCTGGTCCCACGACATCCGCTCGGCCATCTGCGTGCCCACCGCCTCCACCCGCACCGGTTGATGGGGCCCGTCGTAGGCGCAATCCAGAGCCGATACCACCAGAGCCGTGGAACCATCGCAGGGCACGTCGCAGTCGAACAGGCCGAACGGGGTGGTGATCATCCGGGCGTCCAAGTAGTCGTCGATGGTCATGGGCTCTTGGTAGATGGCCACCGGGTTGTGGGCCGCGCCGGCCCGCTCGGTCACCGGGATCCACCCCAACTGCTCTCGGCTCGCGCCATAGCGGTGGAAATAGTGGCTGGCCATGAGCGCGATCCAGTTGCCCGCCGACATAGCCCCAAAGGGCAGCCGCCATTCCATCTCGCCTGAGACCCGGGCTCCGCCGCCCACGCCGGTGTTCTGGCGATTGCCCCAAGCGATCGACGTGGTCTCCCAGAGGGTGCGGAAGCACAGCACATGACGACATAGCCCCGCCGCCACGGCCATCATGGCGTTGACCACCGCACCGCTTTGGCCCGGAGTCTCCCCAGTCCCACAAAACCACGTAGGAGCGATGCCCAACGCATCGGCCACCGGGTAGATGCCACCCTCGGAATGGCCGCCGCCCTTGGCACCGCCGCCCGGATAGGTGGACAGGCCGTCGATGTCGTCCATGGCCAGCCCGGCATCGGCCACCGCGGCCCGGCAGGCGTCCACCGCCAGGCTCATGGGGTTGCGGCCCAACCGGCGACCCACCTCCGACAAGCCGATCCCGGTTATGGCCACTTTCGACTCGAACTTCTCCAGCGTGGGCATGGGCCGTACCGGCGCCGGGGTGGGCTCAGGGTATTCGGCCGCCTCAGAGACCGGCTCACCGGTGGGGGCGAATACCGGCAGCCACACATCCTTGTGCTGCTCGAAGCGCACCGACACGGGCAGACCGATGACCACGTCGTCGGGCTCGGCGTCGACGATGAGGGTGGTGAGCCGCACCAAGGGGTCCTCCTCGATGGCCACCAGCCCGATCACGTAGGGAACCTCCATGTCGGGCAGCCAGGGCTGGTGGTTGACGGTGACCCCCACCACCGCGGCCCGCCCCGACACGTCCCTCACCTCGGGCGACCCCCCGCAACCGGAGCACACCACACCAGGGGGATGGAGATAGCGGTCGCAGGCCCCGCAGTACTGGAATCGGAGCGCCCCGTCGGCCCCGGCCGTCCAGAAGAACTCGTTTTCGGGAGTGAGCTTGGGCAGCGGGCGCATGGCCAGGATTCTTATGCAGACGGGGAGTAGAAGTTGAGTTGGCCGTCGCGGACGAACCCGGCCAGGCACAAGCCGGCGGCGGCGGCCGTTTCCACCGCCAACGCGGAGGGGGCGCTTACTGCCACCAGCACCTCGAACCCTGCCGCCCATGCCTTCTGCACCATCTCGAACGACGCCCGGCCGCTCACGAACAGGCCTTGGCCGCGGGCAGGCAGGTCGCCGTCGAGCAGCATCCGGCCCACCACCTTGTCCACCGCGTTGTGGCGGCCGATGTCCTCTCGCACCACGGTGGGCTCGCCACCGGGACCGAAGGCGGCCGCGGCGTGGACCCCGCCTGTGGTGCCGAACAGATCTTGAAAGGCCCGTACCCGTTCGGGGACTCCAGCCAAGACGTCGGCAGAAATGAGCATGTCGCTGGGCGGCAGTGGGCTCAGCCGCTCCCACAGCGCCTCGATGCTCTCAGCACCGCATAGCCCGCAGGCCGAGGTGGTGAGCCCCAAGCGGGGGGTGGCCACCGGCGCGCCGTCGGTCTCCACAGTCACCAGGTTGTACTCGGTGTCAGCAGCCGGCTCGTTGGCGCAGTAGCGAATGGAGGTCACCGAGGCGTCGCCCAGAAGCCCCTCGGTGAAGCAGAAGCCCGCGGCCAGCTCGAAGTCGTGGCCGGGAGTGCGCATGGTGGTGGTCACGGTCACCGCGTCGAACTCGATAGTGAGCGGCTCCTCCACCACCAGGTCGTCGGGGCGCCGGTGCTCCTCGCTCCCGTCCCAGTGGCGCACCAGCACCCGCTCGGAGCGCCCTCGGGTCATGACAGCCGATGCATCTCAGAGACCACATGGTGTTGGAGTTCCCGTCCCACAGCAGCCATGGCCACAGAGGAACGCAATATCTCGCCGTCCAACCAGAAGCGCCGCTCGGTGGCGGTCACCGGCTTGGCCGAAGCAGTGCCCAGCACCGCAGTCGACGCCAGCTGCACGGCGCAGCCTTCCACCTTCCCTTCCAACAGCTCGACGATTCCCGATGGCTGCACCAGCACCAGCTCGACCCGACCATCGCCCTGGGGGCGCAGATACCCGGCCTCAGCGTGCAGGGGCAAGCCAGTAACGGCGTCCCTGGTCTTCTGCGAATAAGCCACGAACGGCTTGCCCACATGGGCGAAGGATGCCTCCTCGACATACGAGAAGTCCTCAATGGTGGGGTACACCCCCGTGCCGGCACCCCGCCACGTTCCTAACAGGAACGCCAGGGGCGCACACACCGGATGAAGCTCGGCCATACCGCGACGTTACCGCCGCGGGCGGCAAGACCGACTAGAAGTCCATGTCGGGCATGCCACCGGGCATACCGCCGTTCTCCTCCGGCTTGTCGGCTACCACCGCTTCGGTGGTCAAAAACAGCCCGGCGATGGAGCCGGCATTCTGGAGCGCCGAACGGGTGACCTTGGCCGCATCGATGATGCCCGCGGTCAGAAGATCCTCGTACTCGCCGGTGGCCGCATTCAGACCAGAGTTGCCCTCCAGGTTGCGGACCCGCTCCACGATCACGCCGCCCTCGAGGCCGGCGTTGACTGCGATCTGGGTCAGCGGACCCTCCAGCGCCTTGGACACGATGCGAGCGCCGGTGGCCTCGTCGTCCACGGCCAGGCCTGACGCGGCGTCATTCACCGCCGCTTGGGCCCGCAGCAAGGTAACGCCCCCGCCGGCGACCACGCCCTCTTCGATGGCCGCCTTGGTTGTGCTGACAGCGTCCTCGATGCGGTGCTTCTTCTCTTTGAGCTCCACCTCAGTGGCGGCACCCACCTTGAGCACTGCAACGCCGCCCGACAGCTTGGCCAAGCGCTCCTGGAGCTTCTCCCGGTCGTAGTCGGAGTCGGTGTTGTCGATCTCGCCCTTGATCTGGGAGATGCGCCCTTCCACATCGCTGCGGTCGCCGGCGCCTTCCACAATCGTGGTTTCGTCTTTGGTGATGACCACCTTGCGGGCCCGGCCCAGCAGGTCGAGTGTGGTGTTCTCCAGCTTGAGACCAACCTCTTCGCTGATGACCTGGCCGGCGGTCAAGATCGCCATGTCTTGGAGCATGGCCTTGCGGCGGTCGCCGAAACCGGGAGCCTTCACCGAGGTGGAGTTGAAGGTGCCCCGAATCTTGTTCACCACCAGGGTGGCCAGCGCTTCGCCCTCTACATCCTCGGCAATGATCAGCAGCGGCTTGCCCGCCTGCATCACCTTCTCCAGCACCGGGACAATGTCGCGCACCGCGGTGATCTTGGAGCCCACGAACAGGATATAGGGCTCGTCCAGCACTGCTTCCATGCGCTCGGCGTCGGTCACGAAGTAGGGGGAGATGTACCCCTTGTCGAAGCGCATACCCTCGGTGAAGTCGAGCTCCAGGCCGAAGGTCTGCGACTCCTCTACCGTGACCACGCCGTCCTTGCCCACCTTGTCGATAGCCTCGGAGATCAGCTCGCCGATCTCGGCGTCGGCCGCCGAGATGGCGGCCACATTGGCGATCTGGGCCTTGTCGGAGGACACGTCCACCGACTGGGATTGGATAGCCTCCACGGCGGCGTCCACCCCGGCCTCCACGCCTTTCTTGATGGACATGGGGTTGGCCCCGGCGGCCACGTTTCGCAGCCCTTCGCGCACCATCGACCAGGCCAGCACGGTGGCGGTCGTGGTGCCGTCGCCGGCCACGTCGTCGGTCTTCTTGGCCACTTCTTTGACCAGCTCAGCACCGATCTTCTCGTAGGGGTCCTCCAGCTCGATCTCCTTGGCGATGGACACGCCGTCGTTGGTGATCGTGGGGGCGCCCCACTTCTTCTCCAGAACGACATTGCGACCCTTGGGGCCAAGCGTGACCCGCACGGCGTCGGCCAACTGGTTCATTCCCGACTCCAGCGCGCGCCGGGCCTGCTCATCGAATGAGATGATCTTGGGCATCCTCGAACTCTCCCTTTTGCACTTTCGGCTTACTGCCGACGATTAGGACTCGATTTTTAGCACTCTCAGTATGAGACTGCTAAAGGTTACCGGGGAGTCCGAGAAACTCCAAACTCAAGTGGCACAGAAGTGAGAAATCAACCGCCGGCTACTGCGGGCACGATGGCCACCGTCTGGCCATCGGGAACCGAGGTGGCCAACCCGTCGGCGAACCGCACGTCGTCGTCGTCCACGAACACGTTGACGTACCGGTGCAGGCCGCCCGACTCGTCGATAAGGCGATCCATGAAACCGGGGTGGGCGGCATCCAGCGAGGCGATCACGTCGCGGACATTCTCGCCTTCAACGGCGACCTCGCTGGCTCCTCCGGCCAGAGGACGGAGGGTGGTCGGTATCCGAACGGTCACGCTCATGGGCCATGATGCTATTCGGATGACGCGTCAAAGACGACTCGTGAGCCGGGGGCGGCGGTGACTGGGCGGCGGAGGTTCGCCGCCGGTGAGTTCGCGGCCGCCGAACTCGTCGAGCGCAAGGGGTCGAAAACGGTTTCAGTTTGTCTGCCTGCTCGCAACGAGGAGGCCACCGTCGGGACCATCGCAGAAGTGGTCCGCACCGAGCTGATGGACAAGCTGGGCCTGGTGGACGAGCTGATTGTGATGGACGACCACTCCACCGATCGCACCGCCGAGGTGGCCGAGGCCGCCGGGGCCACGGTGGTGGCTTGCTCCGATGTGCTGGCCCATCTGGGCAATCAGCCCGGCAAGGGAGAAACCCTGTGGAAGTCGTTGTTCGCCTCCACCGGCGATCTCATTGTGTGGTGCGACAGCGATATTGCCAACTTCGGCCCCCACTTCATCTTCGGCTTGCTGGGCCCGCTGCTGGCCGACGACTCCATCGGCTACTGCAAGGGCTACTACCACCGCCCGGTGGGGGCCGACCAGCGGGGCGGGGGGCGCACTACCGAGCTGGTGGCCCGGCCGCTCATCGCCCTGTTGTTCCCCGAACTGGGCGAGATCATCCAGCCCCTGGCCGGGGAGTACGCCGGACGGAGGGAGGTGCTGGAGCGGGTGCCGTTCGTCCAGGGATACGGGGTGGAGATGGGACTGCTCATCGACGTGTGCCGGCTGGCGGGCTACAACACCATCGCCCAAGTGGACCTGGGCGTGCGAGTACACCGCAATCGCCCGCTGCACGAGCTGTCCTCCCAAGCGACCGAGGTCATGCAGGTGGCCCTGCACCGGGCCGACCGAACTCTGGTGAACACGGCCATCACGCTGCACCGCCCTGGTTTCGGCCATACCGAGATCACCATGCAAGAGCGCCCGCCCCTGATCGAGGTGACCGGGTACTTCCGCCAGGCTCTCTGACCGTGCGGCCCGGCTACGAGATCAGATAGTCCAGAACCGCTCGGCCAACCAGCCGGACGGTGTCGGCCATGGCCGGCTCGGCGCCGAAGCGGTCGCTCAGACTGATCAGCTCCCCGAAGGCAGGGGTAGCGGCGCCGTCCACCCGTCCCACTACGGTCAGCACCGGCACCCCGGCGGCCGCCGCCATCTCGCCCACACCGCCCACTACTTTCCCCTGGAGCGATGTGGCATCGAGGGCGCCCTCCCCGGTCACCACCAGATCGGCCCCCTCGATACGTCCGCACAGGTCCACTTCCTCGGCCAACAGCTCGAATCCGTTGCACAGCTCGGCCCCCACGCACGCCAGGCCGCCGGCCAAGCCGCCGGCCGCCCCCGTGCCCTCGATGTCGTCCACCGCCACGCCATAGGTTTCGGCATACACCTGGCTGAGCCGTTCCAGGCGCCGACACAGCAACTTCACCTGCGTGGGACTGGCTCCCTTCTGGGGCCCGAACACCGCGGCGGCGTCGGTGAACCGGGTCCTCACGTCGCAGGCCACGGCCAGCTCCACCCCTTTGAGACGCTGAGTGGGGTACAGCGCCCGCAGCGCGCCCAGCCCACCGTCGGTGGTGGCCGAGCCCCCCACCCCCACCACCACCCGCCGGGCGCCCCGCTCTACAGCGGCCTCGATCAGCTCCCCGGTTCCGTAGGTGGTGGCCCCCAGGGGGTCGTTGGCCTCAGGTCCGCCCAGCAGGGCTAGGCCCGATGCTCGGGCCATCTCGACCACCGCGGTGTGGCGATGGAGCCGCCACGGGGCATCCACCGGGTCGCCCAGGGGGCCGGTCACGGTGGTGATCCGATTGGCCCCTCCCACCACCTCCAGCGTGCCCTCCCCCCCGTCGGCCATGGGAACGGCATCAGCGGTGGCCCCAGCCTGCTCGGCGGCGAGGACTATGGCGTCGGCGATTTGAACGGCTGTGGCCGTGCCCCGGAACTTGTCGGGGGCGGCGACGATATGCATGCGGCCTCCGCCATTTAGCGGCCGGCTGCCGAAATCGCAGTTCGCAACCTGGCCACAGTTATCAGGCTGTCAGCCTGGGCGCTGGGCCAGGCTGTCGGGTCCGATCAGAATCAGTATGTAGGCGTTGCCCAGCGTCTCCAGGGTGATACCGCCAGGAGGAGGATCGGACATCGGGAAGAACGGCCCGGCACCCACGCCCAGCAGATTGGCGATGCACTGGGCGTCAACTTCATAGCCAGCCCGATAGTAGAACGCCGAGCTCGTCTGAGCGCTGGCGTTCACCGGGGGCAGCGTTACGTAGTTCGCGGCGTTCAACTCGCCCGAGAGCCGACCGGCCGCCCCGGAGACATCGGTGCCGTTGGCCACCAGCACGCCGATGGTGGACGGATCACGGCACTCAAGCTGTTCCTCGGGGTCGGGGGCGGGAGGCTGGATCACCTCAGGGGCAGGGGTGGCCGGCTGAGTCTCGTCGGGTGCGGGGGCAGGGGTTGCGGCCGCGTCATCGCCGTTTGGCGGGGTATCAACCGGATCGGGAGTCGGCTCGGCCTCCATCGTCGCCTCAGCGGTGGGCTGGGTGGCAACCGGCGCGGAATCACCGTCGTCGAGGCCGCGGGCCAACACGAAGGCTCCGGCTGCGATCAGGGCCAGAACCAGCACCACCCCCCTGATGGCCATCTGGTTGTTGGGTGCTCGGTTCGACTCCATAGTGCCTCTGGCTCCGGACTGTTATCGAGACGGCTGCCGGCCGACCGAAGTCTGACCGAATTTGGTTCGTCTGCGGCGATCGCGAATCCGCCGCAGGCGCCGTACAACCATCGGGTCGTACTCCATAGCATCCGCCTCTTCCAATAGTTCGTTCAGCAGCTGATAATACCGGGTAGTGGAAAGCTCGAAGCGCGCCCGGATGGCGACCTCCTTCGACCCGGTCTCCTGCCACCAGGTGCGCTCAAAGTCCAAGATCGCCCGATCTCGTTTCGCGAGGGCCATTCCAACAAGCGTTGCCCACCACTAGGCGCTATTCAAGCACCCTCCCCAATCGGCAAGCCTTATGCTCTTGAACGGAGGCTCCAGCAGCCTCACAATCAACAAATTCGACGCCCGAGTAGCTCAGTCGGCAGAGCAGCTGTCTTGTAAACAGCAGGTCGCAGGTTCGATTCCTGTCTCGGGCTCTGATTTCGCGTTTATGCAGCCATCACTCGGAAAGGAGTCGCCGTGGCCGACGAACCAGCCTGGTCTATGGGGATTGAGGAGGAGTACCTCCTGGTGGAGCGCGAGAGCGGAGCCCTCATCACCGAGCAGCCGTCCGGGATTCTGGAAAAGGTGGCCGACCTGCACCATGGTCTCGTCGCCAGAGAGCTGTTCAGCTCGCAGCTCGAGATCGGCACCGGCATATGCACCGACTTCAAGCATCTGAGGGCCGACATCGGACTGCTGCGCCTCGCGGTCACCGAGGCCGCTGACGACTACGGGCTGGCGCCGATAGCGGCCTCGTCCCACCCTTTCGCTCGCCTGCACCAGCAGAGGGTGACCGAAGGGGAGCGCTACCAGGCTCTGGCCGAGACCCTTGCCGGCGTGTCCCGCGGGCTGGTCATCTCCGGCCTGCACGTCCACGTCGGCATCGAAGACCCCGACTTGCGGGTGGACCTGATGAACCAGGTCTCCTACTTCCTGCCCCATCTGCTGGCTCTTTCCACCTCGTCGCCGTTCTGGGAAGGACGCGACACCGGCCTCAAGAGCTACCGCATGGCGATGTTCCGGGCGCTGCCCCGCACCGGATTGCCGGAGAAGTTCGACTCGTGGTCGGAGTTCCGACGCCATGTGGACGTGCTGGTACAGGCCGGGGTCATCGAGGACTCCACCAAGGTGTGGTGGGATATCCGCCCGTCGGAGCGCTACCCCACCTTGGAGATGCGGGTAACCGACCTGCCCACCAGGATGGAGGACACCATCACCGTGGCGGCCCTGTACGTGTGCTTGCTGCGGATGCTGTGGAGGCTCAAGTTGGAGAACCGCCGCTGGCGCAACTACGCCAACTTCTTGGTGTCGGAGAACCTGTGGCGGGCCCAGCGCTACGGAATCGGCGACCGCCTCATCGACTTCGGCAAGGGCGAGTTGGTGCCGGTGCCCGACTTGGTGGAAGAGATGATCGAATTGGTCCGGCCCGACGCCGAAGCCCTCGACTGCGTGACCGAAGTCGAGCACGCCCGCACCATCTGCCAACGGGGAACCTCCGCCGACCGCCAACTGGCCGTGTACCGAGCAGCGCTGGAGGCGGGCGCTACCGACGCCGAAGCCCTCCACGACGTAGTCCAAGCCCTGATCGCCGACACCCTCGCCCCGCCGCAGACCTAGTCGCCGGTCTGGCGGTGGCGGGCGACTTCGAAGCAGCCGATGGCAGTGGCCGCCGCCGCGTTGAGCGAGCTGAGGCTGCCTGACAGGGGGATTGTGGCCACCACGTCGCAGCGCTGGCGGGCCAGGCGGGACAGGCCCCGGCCCTCGCTGCCCACCACCAGCGCCACCGCGTCGGCGGCCACGCTCATGTCGTACACCGAGGTCGGCGCGGTTACGTCGAGCCCTACCGACCACACCCCCAACTCGGCCAGTCGGGCCAGGGCGTTGGGAATGCCCGGCACCAACGCCATAGGCACGTGTTCCACCGCCCCGGCGGCGGCTTTGGCCGCGGCGGGGGTGATGTGGGCGGCGCGGTGCTTTCCCAGCACGGCGCCGGTGACCCCGGCGCACTCGGCGGTTCGCAGCGCGGCGCCGACGTTGCCCGGATCGGTGATCCCGTCGAGTACCAGCAAGAACGGGGGACGACCATCGGAGGGGCGGGCCAGCTCTTCCAAATCGTGCTCATGCAGGGGAGCGGCCCGAGCCATCACCCCCTGGGGGGCTTCGGTGACGGCCATCGATTCGAACTTGCCCTTGGCCACCTCCTTCAGCGGCACCCGCAGTTCGGCGGCCAGCTCCACGATCTGGGCCAACATGCCGGTTTGGTTCTGACCGGCGGCGACCACCACCTCATGGGTGGGGCGGGCGCCGGCCAGCAGCAGCTCCCGCACCGCTTGACGGCCCTCAACCCGATCACCTCCCAGCCCGGCTGGTTGGCGGCGACGTTCTCGGTGGTCTCCGGTCGGACGGCCTTTCCCTCGGTTCCCGCCTTGGCCCCGGTTCCCGGCCCCGCCTCGCCTCTGGTTCCCGCCTTGGCCCCGATCCTCACCTCGCCCTCGTCCTGGTTTCGGACCCCGAGAGCTCATGGGCGCTCGATCAGTGCAACCGCCCAGCAGGCCAGGCCCTCGCCCCGGCCCAATGCGCCCAGAGCTTCGGCCCGCTTGCCTTTCACTGTGATCGGAGCGCCGACCACCCCGCTCAGCCGGGATTCCATTTCATCGCGGCGCGAAGCGATGCGGGGGGCCTCGGCCACCACCGTGCAATCGGCGTTCACCACCCGCCAGCCCGCCTCTGCCAATCGGACCACCGCGTCCCCCAGCAGCTCAAGGCTGTCGGCACCGGCCCAGGCGTCGTCGGTGTCAGGGAACATCACGCCGATGTCGCCCAAGCCCGCCGCCCCCAACAAGGCGTCGGTCACCGCATGGGCCACCGCATCCCCGTCGCTGTGGCCGACAAGGCCAGGCACGCCGTCAAACCGGACCCCGCCCAGGATCAAGGGGCGTTCGGGATCGCCACTGAACCGGTGGGTGTCGAATCCGTGGCCAACTCGGAACTCTCCGCTCATGTCGCCAACCATGCCTCGGCGGTGGCCAAGTCATCAGGGTGGGTGATCTTGATGTTGCGGGAGTGGCCCTCCACGGCAACCACGGAATAGCCAGCCGCCTCTACCAGGCTGGCGTCGTCGGTGGCGTCGGCGGCATCGGTGTGGGCCTTTCGCAGCAGGTCGGCCCGAAATGCCTGCGGAGTCTGCACCGCTTGCAGCGTGCTGCGGTCCACTGCTCCCCCGTCCACCCTGCGGATGGTATCGGTCACCGGCACCACCGGCACGGCCCCGGCAGCACCTGATCGCACCTCGTCGATGACTCTCTCATAAACGTCGGCACCGGCCAGCGGGCGGGCCGCGTCATGGACGCAGACGATGGCCGCGTCGAGGGGCACCGCGGCCAGCCCGTTGCGGACCGAGGCAGCCCGACTCGGTCCCCCGGCCACCACTGCGGTGGCGGCCAACCGGGCTGACTCGGTGCCCACATCGGAGGCAGGAACCACAGCCACCACTCCATCGCTCACCTGGGCGGCTACTGCCACGCTGCGGTCCACCACGCGGGTGCCGCCCAGTTCGAGATACTGCTTGGCGCCCCCGAAACGGGTGCCCGATCCGGCGGCCACGATCACCGTCCACACCGAGGGTCGGGTCGCCATCGTTGTCAACCGCTCAAGAACTCAATGACCCGAGCCCAGGCGTCGGCCGCATCGTCGGGGCGATGGGCTGGGCGGACGGGATCATGGACAAAACCGTGATCGGCTCCCTCATAGGAGACGATCACCGCCCCGGACGCCTCCAGGGCGGCCACATCATCAGCCGGCGTGAACGGGTCTTCGGTGCCGATGATGGCCAACAAAGGGCACGGGTTGCCTAGGGCCAACAGATCCAGCGGCTCACCCTGGCCGGGTCCCCTCCAATGCTCGGGCAGTTGGATCATCCCGTAGAAGGCAGCCGCCCGATGGAATCGCCCGGTGGCCGCCGCCTTGATGGTGTACATGCCGCCCATGCAGAAGCCGGCGATCACAACCGTCTCGCACTCGGTGGCGTCGGCCGCGGCCAAGACGTCGGCCAGCACCTGTTCGTCGACCAACTCGCAAACCGCGGCCATCCGCTCTTCAGCGGCCAAGTCCTCGCGACCGGCAAAAACCTGGGGAGCGCACACCGTCCAGCCCTGCTCGGCGGCGAGGCGGGCTACATGATCGTCGAACAGAGGCCGCAGTCCCATGAGGTCGGGGATCAGCACCAGCCCCCGGCCGGCGTCAGCGACTCGGACCAGCTCAGCCGAGGTTCCGGTCGACAACTCGATGCGCATGGCCCTTGTTTAGCCCACCGGCAGTGCGCGACGGGAGCAGAGATGGGAGCATTAAGGCATGGCCCATCCGCATTTGGAGCTCACTGCCCGGCCGAGGCGCAATCGGCGCACCCCGGCGATCCGGGACATGGTGCGCGAGACCGAGCTGAGCCCGGCCCATCTCGTCTTGCCTCTGTTCGTGCACCGGGGCCCCGACGAGCCCATCGACTCGATGCCCGGGGTAAATCGCTGGAGCCTTGACGGCCTGGTAGGCGAGGTAGGGCGGGCCGCTGATTTGGGGGTTCGGGCGGTGGTTTTTTTCGAAGCCGCCCCCGAAGAGCTCAAGACCCCGACCGGCGACGAGGCTTGGAACCCCGACGGGCTCATCCCCCAGACCATCAGGGCTATCAAGGCGGCCCATCCCGACACGGTGGTGATGACCGATGTGGCCCTCGACCCCTACAACAGCGACGGCCACGACGGCATAGTGGCCCCCGACGGCACCATCGTCAACGACGAAACGGTGGATGTGCTGTGCCGCCAAGCCCTGACCCACGCCGACGCCGGGGCCGACATCGTGGCCCCCAGCGACATGATGGACGGCAGGGTGGGGGCCATCCGGGAAACGCTCGACCACCAAGGGCACACCGAGGTGGGCATCTGCGCCTATACCGCCAAGTACGCGTCGGCGTTCTTCGGGCCGTTCCGGGGAGCGCTGGACTCAGCCCCCCGCTCCGGCGACAAGAAGACCTACCAGATGGACCCGGCCAACAGCCGCGAGGCCTTGAGGGAGTTGGAGCTGGACGTTGCCGAAGGCGCCGACATGGTCATGGTCAAGCCGGCCGGACCGTACCTGGACGTGGTGAGGCGGTTCGCGGAGGCCTCGGTGGTGCCGGTGGCCGCCTACCAGGTGAGCGGCGAGTACCTGATGATCAAGGCGGCTGCGGCATCGGGCTGGCTAGACGAGCGGGCCATCGTCGCCGAGACGCTCACCGGCATCCGCCGTGCAGGCGCCGACATCATCCTGACCTATTTCGCCGTGCAGGCGGCCCGGATTCTCAGCTAGCGAAGCGGCCCAGAATCGGGATCCTGACCTATTTCGCCGCGCAGGTGGCCCGGATTCTCAGCTAGCGAAGCGGCCCAGAATCAGGAGCGGGGACGGCGCCGGAAGAAGTCGGAGAAGCTGGTCACCACCGCGTGACCAGGGGCCTCCCCGTCCTGAGGCCGGGAATCGGCCAGCAACGCGGTGGACATCCCCAGCGCATGGGCGGCGTCGAGGTGCCCCGACCTCACATCCACCAGCAGCGCATTCTCGTAGGAAACCGCCGTCGTTCGGCGCAGAGCTTCGTAGATGCCGGGAGCGGGCATGCACACCCCCACCTCGCTGCTCACAATCCAGGTGTCCACACCGGTGATCTGGAGCCGATCCCGCAATGCGGACGACCATGAGGCGATGTCGTTGGTGAGACAGGCTAACGGCAGCTCCCGGCGGGCCATCTCGGCCATGAAGTCCCGGGCCCCAGACCTCATGGCGTACTGGTCCAAGTACTGCTCGGTGAGCTCGGCGGGGTCGTCGTCCAATCCGAGCCCGGTCCACAGCTCAGCAGGGGTGATGCGACCGAGCACTGCCTGGAGGTGCAGCTGCTCCACGCTCTCGGCGTCCACCTCCGAGCCGCGCTCGGCGGCGAAAGCGGCCAGGAGCTGGGACGGCTCGTCGGACGGCTCGAAAAGCACCCCGAGCGGGTTCAAAACCACCAGCCGCAACCGGCGAGCCGGGGGCTGGGCCGCGGCGGAGGCGGCCGATCGAACCAGCGGCTCCTGAGACACCGTCGGATCGGTGCTGCGGCTCCGGTTCCGGCGCTCCAGCAGATAGCCGGCTACGGCAATCAGCACCGACAGGCCCAACAGCGCGAACGAGGCCCAGGCCACCCAGCGAAGGGTCACCGCGGTGCCGCTCTCCTCTTGGGCGGTCATCTCAATGCTCACCGCCCCCTGCCCAAGTTCCAGGGTCTCCTCCTGCTCGGCACCCACCGGCAGATCCAAAACCAGCCGCACCGCTACTCCCGCTTGCGCGTCCGACAGGTTGGAGATCGGCTGGCCAAGGGGCTCGCCGCCGAGGCGCTCGGTGAGCCGGGGATCGATGAACAGATCCATGCCGTCCGACAAATCGACCACCCCGGTCACCCGATAGTCGGTTTGCGCAAAGGAGGTGGCGCGCTCGAACGTGAAATCCCTGAACACATCGGCTGAGCCGAAGATCTCAGCCAACACCGACTCGAGCTGCTCAGGCGACCCGAACGGTTTGGATGCCGAGAAGCTGGTGCGTCCCTGGTCGTCGATCCGGGGGTCGTTGTACGACCAGCCCGAGGCGGGGTCCTCGATATCCTCGATCAACAGCAGGGAGGTGATGTCGGGGGCCAGCGCAACTGCCTCCTGGTCGAGCGCCACGTCCACCGTGACCAATCCAGATCCGTCCTCGTTGAAGCCGATGCCAACCTCGATGTCGACCTGACAGGCCGCCAATGCCAATACCAGCGCAAGAAGGAGCGCTCCCCTTCGGGCTGCTGTGGACACGCCAGCCCGTCGCCTCGCGGCCCCCCTTCGAACCACTGCGGGCATTCGACTAAGCGCCAGCCAGCTCTTCCACCGGGGGCGGTTCGAAGCCCTCGACCGCCCGGAAGCCGATCCGCTCCGAGCCGGGCTCGTCGGGATCCTCCTCGGCATCCACCAAAATGGTCTCGCCCGCCCGGAACTCCTTCCACAGAAGCCGCTCCGACAGCGGATCCTCCACTAGACGCTGGATGGCCCGGCGCAGCGGGCGGGCCCCCAGCGTGGGGTCGTAGCCCCGCTGGGCCAGCATCACTTTGGCCTCCTGGGTGAGCTCCAATCCGATGCCCTGGGCCTCCAGCTGGTTCTGAAGCCGCTTGATCATCAAATCCACGATCCGAGTCACCTCAGCCCGGGTCAGCTCGTGGAACACGATGACCTCGTCGATGCGGTTCAAGAACTCGGGCCGGAAGTGGTCTTTGAGTGCCTCGGTGACCTTTTCTTTCATGCGCTCATAGGTGATGGCCTCGTCGGTCTTCGCGAACCCCAGGTTGGCCTTGCGCAGATTCTGGGTGCCCAGGTTGGAGGTCATGATCAGCACAGTATTGCGGAAGTCCACCGACCGGCCCTGGCTGTCGGTCAGGCGGCCCTCTTCTAGAATTTGCAGGAGGGTATTGAATACATCGGGATGGGCCTTCTCGATCTCGTCGAACAGAACCACCGAGAACGGCTTGCGTCGCACCGCCTCGGTGAGCTGCCCGCCCTCCTCGTAGCCGACGTAGCCGGGCGGCGAGCCCACCAACCGGCTGACCGTGTGCTTCTCCATGTACTCCGACATGTCCAGAGCGATGAGGGCCTGCTCGTCGCCGAACAGGAACTCGGCCAACGTCTTAGCCAGCTCGGTCTTGCCCACGCCCGACGGGCCCAGGAAGATGAACGATCCGCTGGGCCGCTTGGGATCCTTGAGGCCAGCCCGGGTGCGGCGAATGGCCTGCGACACCGCCTTGATGGAGTCCTCCTGGCCGACGACCCGCTTGTGCAACTCGTCTTCCATCCGCAGGAGCTTGGCCGTCTCCTCCTCGGTGAGCTTGTAAACGGGAATGCCGGTCCAGATGGACAGCACCTCGGCCACCGCCTCCTCGTCCACCTCATCGAACAGGTCCACGCCCTTGGCCCGGATCTCCTCTTCCATCTGCTCCTTGCCGGCCAGCAGCTCCTTCTCCTGGTCCCGGAGCCGTCCGGCCTCTTCGAAGTCCTGCTGCTCCACCGCGCTCTTCTTCTGGGCCACGACCTGGGAGAGCTGGCCCTCGAAGTCCTTGTAGTCGGTCGGGGTATCCATCCGCTTGATGCGCAGGCGGGAGCCGGCCTCGTCGATGAGGTCGATGGCCTTGTCGGGCAAGTGGCGGTCGGAGATGTAGCGGTCGGCCAAGTTCGCCGACGCCACCAGAGCCTGGTCGGTAATGGTGACCCGGTGGTGGGCCTCGTAGCGGTCTCTCAGCCCTTTGAGGATCTCGATGGTGTGGGCGATAGTGGGCTCATCCACCTTGACCGGCTGGAACCGGCGCTCCAAAGCAGAGTCCTTCTCCAAGTGCTTGCGGTACTCGTCAAGGGTTGTGGCCCCGATGGTCTGGAGCTCGCCCCGGGCCAGCATGGGCTTGAGGATGGAGGCGGCGTCGATGGCGCCCTCGGCCGCGCCCGCGCCCACCAGGGTGTGCAGCTCGTCGATGAACAAGATGATGTCGCCCCGAGTCTTGATCTCTTTGAGCACCTTCTTGAGGCGCTCCTCGAAGTCCCCCCGGTAGCGGGACCCGGCCACCAGCGCCCCCAAATCCAGGGTGTACAGCTGCTTGTTGCGAATGGTCTCGGGAACGTCGTCGGCCGCGATCTTCTGGGCCAGGCCCTCCACGATGGCGGTCTTGCCCACTCCGGGCTCGCCCACCAGAACCGGGTTGTTCTTGGTGCGACGGGAGAGCACCTGCATGACCCGCTCGGTCTCCCGCTGTCGGCCGATCACCGGGTCGAGCCCGCTGTCTCGGGCCAGCTTGGTGAGGTTGCGGCCGAACTGGTCAAGCACCAGGGAGCCCGAGGCCCCGCCGTCACCGCTGCCGCCGGGAGAGGTGGTGGCCTTCTCCGATGCGCCCGACCCCTGAGGGCCGCCATAGCCCGACAGAAGCTGGATGACTTGCTGTCGGACCCTCGACAAATCGGCCCCCAGCTTCACCAGCACCTGGGCAGCCACCCCCTCGCCCTCTCGGATCAGGCCGAGCAGGATGTGCTCGGTGCCGATGTAGTTGTGGCCCAGCTGGAGCGCCTCCCGCAAAGACAGCTCAAGCACCTTCTTGGCCCGGGGGGTGAACGGGATGTGGCCTGACGGGGACGACCCGCCCTGGCCGATGATCTCCTCAACCTGGTTGCGCACTGCTTCTAGGGAAATGCCCAGCGACTCCAATGACTTGGCGGCCACTCCCTCGCCCTCGTGTATCAGGCCGAGCAGGATGTGCTCGGTGCCGATGTAGTTGTGGTGGAGCAGGCGCGCCTCCTCCTGGGCCAAGACAACGACCCGGCGGGCTCGATCTGTGAATCTCTCGAACAAGGCAGTCTCCCAATTGGGGGCTTGTCCCGAAGTGTAACCCCACCACCCCCCCATTTCGTTCCCGAAGCCCCAACCACTCCGCAACCCAACACCTCCGAGGACGCCGCGAATCGGGATGAATGGGTGAAAATCAAGATAGGACCACTACGCTAAATGCGTGGTTCGCAGCCCCCTCGATCCGATTCCCACCATGGGGCGCGACCTGGAGCGGTTGGAGTCGCGGCTGGAAGAGTCGATCCACACCGAGCACCCGTTCCTCACCGAAGTAGCCGGTCATCTCATCCGGGCCGGGGGAAAGCGGGTTCGCCCGGGTTTCGTGATCGCATCGGCGTCCATCGCCCAGACTCGGCCGGCACCCGCCGACGACGATGTGCTCACCGGCGGTGTGGCTGTGGAGCTCGTTCACCTGGGCTCGCTGTACCACGACGATGTGATGGACGAGGCCCAAGTGCGGCGCAACGTGGCCAGCGTGAACGCCAAGTGGGGCAACCTGCGAGCCATCCTGGCCGGGGATTTCCTGCTGGCCCGGGCCTCGGAGCTGGCTGCCTCGCTGGGCACCGAGGTGGCTGGGCTGCTGGCCGCCACCATTGGGCGGCTGTGCGAAGGCCAAGTGCGAGAATTGCAGGACACCGGCAACCCCGACCGAACCGAATCCTCCTACACCGACTCCATCGAGGGCAAGACTGCCTCCTTGCTGGCCACCTCATGTCGCATCGGCGGGCTGGTGGCCGGGCTGGACCGGCCGACGGTGGACACCCTCACCGAGTTCGGCCGCTGCTACGGGCTGGCCTTCCAGGTGGTGGACGACATCTTGGACATCGTGGCCACCGACGAGCACCTGGGGAAGCCGTCGGGCAACGATCTGCACGAGGGGATCTACACGCTGCCGGTGATCCGGGCGCTGGGCACGGTCTACGGCCCCCAGCTCAGGGATCTGCTGGGGGGGACGGTGTCAGATGCAACCGTCCGCTCGGCTCTGCAACTGGTGCAGGCCAGCGGCGGGGTGCAGGAGGCCCTCGACGTGGCCCGTCACTATGCCCGGCAGGCCTCGGCCAGCCTGGAGGCGTTGCCCGCCACTACGGCAACTGCGGCCCTCGGTGTGGCCACCGCCCACCTGATCGAACGGGCCCGCATCCCTCTGGGGGACAGCTAGGCCACTGGCAGCCGTCAACCAAATGGACTTCCGATTCTGAGCCGTCGACCCAAGGGGACAGCTAGCGCTCGGAGGGCTCGGGGCGCAGCGTGGGGAACAAGATCACGTCGCGGATGCTGGGAACGTCGGCCAACAGCATGGCCAGACGGTCCATGCCCACTCCCAGACCGCCGGTGGGGGGCAGCCCGAATTCCAGAGCCCGCAGATAATCCCGGTCCACGGCCATGGCCTCGGCGTCGCCCGCATCCCGGTCGGCCGCCTGGTCTTCGAAGCGGGCCCGCTGCTCGTCGGGATCAGTGAGCTCGCTGAAGGCGTTGGCCAGCTCCCGGCCGGCCACGATGGCCTCGAAGCGCTCCACCCAGCCGGGATGCTCGCGGTGCTCCCGGGCCAGCGGCGATACTTCCTTGGGGTAGTCGCACACGAACACCGGGCCCCACAGCTCGGCCTCGGTGGTCTTCTCATAGAGCTCCAAGAGGAGCTTCCCCGGCCCCCAGCGGTCTTCCACCGGGATCTCCCGGTCGGCACAGTGCGATCGCAACTCGGCCAGTGGGGTCTCGAGGTCGACTTCCAAACCGCTGTGGGCGGCCAGCAGGTCGACAAACCGGGCCCGGGGCCACGGCGGGGTCAAGTCCAGATCACGCCCGCCGTAGCTGATACGAGTGGTGCCCCTCAGTTCCCGCGCCAGGTGGGCAACCAGTTCCTCAACGAGCTCCATGATGTCGCCGTAGTCGGCGTAAGCCCAGTACAGCTCTAGCATCGTGAATTCGGGATTGTGACGGGTGGAGATGCCCTCGTTTCGGAAGACTCGAGCGATTTCATACACCCGTTCCAGACCTCCTACCACCAGCCGCTTCAAGTACAACTCCGGCGCGATCCTCAAGAACAGGTCCATGTCCAGCGCGTTGTGGTGGGTGCTGAACGGCCGGGCCAGCGCGCCGCCGGGTAAGGGATGGAACACCGGCGTCTCCACCTCGATGAACGCCCGATCTTCCAGCCACCGGCGGGTGAGCGACATCATCTCCGAACGCAGTCGGAAGGTGTGGCGGGCCTCCTCGGTAACCCATAGATCGACATAGCGCTGGCGGAACCGGATGTCGGGATCAGACAGCCCGTGCCATTTGTCGGGAAAGCTCCGCCGCGCCTCGGCCAGCAGCTCCCACCGCTCCACCTTTACTGACAGCTCGCCGGTCCGGGTCTTCATCACCTCGCCGCTCACCCCCACCCAGTCGCCCAGCGACAGCGAGCAGAACTCGTCGTAGTCGGGGGTGACCTTGGCCGGGGCAAAAAGCTGGATGCGGCCGGTGGCGTCTTGAAGCGTGGCGAAGGCCAGCCGCCCCTGCACCCGCCGGAGCATGACCCTGCCCGCCACCGATACCGGCTGCCCGGTCTCGCTGCCCGGCTCGATATCGCCGTGGCGATCGTGGCATTCAGCGGCAGTGGCGGTGGTCTCGAACCGGTAAGGGGGCTTCACCTGATGTCCTACTGGTTGCGCCTGTGGACCAGCCACAGGCCGTGAAGGGTCAAGTAGGGCTCGACGTACTGGATACTCTCCGACATCGGGGCGATCAGGTGGGCCAGACCACCGGTGGCGATCACCACCATCTCGTTGTCCAGCGCGGCGGAGAATCGGGCCACCATGCCGTCGATCTGGGCTACGAACCCGTAGATGACCCCCGACTGGATGGACTCCATCGTGGTCTTGCCAATGACGCTGCGGGGCTCGGTGAGCGCCACCGGCCCCAAAGCGGCCGCCCGACCCACCATGGCGTCCAGGCTGACCTCGATACCGGGCCCGATGGCCCCGCCCAAGAACTCGCCGGCCTCGGAGACCACGTCGAAGTTGTTGGTAGTGCCGAAGTCGACGATCACCGCAGGTCCGCCGTAGAGCTGGTGGGCAGCCACCGCGTTGGCAATGCGATCAGCCCCAACCTCGCGGGGGTTGTCGTACAGGATGGGGATGCCGCTGCGGGTGCCGGGCTCAATCACCACAGGTTCGAAATCGAAATAGCGCTGCACCATCATCCGCACGCTCTCCCGGATACGGGGCACTCCCGAGCACACCGCAACTCCGGTCAGCTCTCCCCCCATGTCCACATCAATGCTGTCCAGCAGGCTCCGCAGCAGAACAGCCACCTCGTCGGGGGTGCGCTCGTGAACGGTGGACAGCCGCCAGTGCTCAATCAGCCCATCGTCGGCCCGGCTGTCTTCGGCGCGCTCGGCCTCGTACAGGCCGACCACGGTCTGGGTATTGCCGATATCAAGGGCCAGCAGCATGGAAACTCCCGATCTTCCTTCCTGATTATCCTTCTTGACTCTCGCTCGGAGCCTCTTTTACATCAATGGCGAGCAGAATAGAACTCCTGTTTACCAATCCTTGATCTCGGTGGGATCGTCCACGAAGTCAAGGGCAATGTCCAACGCCGGGGCCGAGTTGGTGAGACGGCCTACCGAGATGAAGTCCACCCCGGTAGCTGCGTACTCAGCCACCGTCTCCAGTGTGATGCCGCCACTTGCCTCCAGCAGGGGGCCGTGTCCGGCGGCCCGGGCCACGCAGGCCCGCACCTCCTCGGGGGTCATGTTGTCCAGCAGCAGGGCATCGGCGCCCGCGGCCAAGGCCTCGTCCACTTGTTGGATGTGATCGCACTCTACGTAGACGATGCGGCCCGGCAAGTTCTGGCGGGCGGCCGCCACTCCGTCGGCAATGCCGATGCCATCCAGGTGGTTGTCCTTGAACATAACCCAATCGGACAACCCCGTCCGGTGGTTGTCGCCACCGCCGGCCCGCACGGCCGCCTTCTCCAGCACTCGCAGGCCGGGCGTGGTCTTGCGGGTGTCCCGGATGCGGGCACTGCCCGGGCCCGCCGACGATGCCGCGGCCGCGTACCGGGAAACCTCGGTGGCGATGCCCGACAGGTGGCTCAAGAAGTTCAGCGCAGTGCGCTCCGCAGTCAACACTGAAGCCCGAGGTCCGGCCACCACCGCCAGCGTTTGGCCAGGGCTCAATGGATCGCCGTCGGTGGTGCGCCACTCCACGCTCACTGAGGGATCGACTTGGCGGAACACCTCGACGGCGCAGGCCCGCCCGGCCAGACGGCCAGCAGCTCGAGCGACAATCTCCGCGGTGACATCGGACGGGGGAAGAAGCGACGACGTGAGGTCGCCCAGCGGGCCCAAGTCCTCCCCCAAGGCCAGTTCCACCGCGGCCCGAACCTCCTCGGGGGGAGGGTCAAAGCCGGTCACAGTCCACCCCCAGGTTGTCGATCAGGCGGGCTTGGCCCACTCGAGCGGCCACCAGCAGGCGCAACTCTCCGCCCAGCACATCGGGGCGAGCCAGCGTGGCCGCGTCGACCGCCGCGGCATACTCGGGCGATGCCTTGGGCTCAGCGGCCAACACCGCGGCCATGACCGCTTCCACCTCGTCGGGATTCCGGCTGCCCTCGGCAACCGCATCCCGCCCGGCCTGCAATGACCGCCAAAGCACGCTGGCTGCGGGTCGCTCTTCAGGCGACAAATACACGTTCCGGCTAGACAGGGCCAGGCCGTCGGATTCTCGGAAGGTGGGACAGCCCACCACCTCCACCGGCAAGGACAGGTCGGCGGCCATCCGCCGTATGACCACAAGCTGCTGGTAGTCCTTCTCCCCGAAATAGGCCCGGCCCGGCCCCAGCATCGAGAACAGCTTGGCCACCACGGTGGCAACCCCGTCGAAGTGAGTGGGGCGAACGCGTCCTTCCAACACCGCGTTGAGCCCCTTGACCGTCACTGAGGTAATCGGGGTCTGGGAGTACATCTCCTCGGTCACCGGAGCAAACACCAGCCCTGCGCCCGCGGCCGCGCACATCTCCATGTCCCGGTCCAAGTCCCGGGGATAGGTCCCGTAGTCCTCACCCTCGGCGAACTGAAGCGGGTTCACAAATATGCTCACGACGGTCAGATCATTGTCGGTCGCCGATCGGATCACCAGCGACTGGTGCCCCTTGTGGAGATAGCCCATGGTGGGCACCAAGCCGACTGAGCCGCCTTGTCGCCGTACTGCGTCCACGGCGGTTCGCAAGTCAGCTACCCGATCGACAAGCGGGACATCGCTGACAGTGCTCATCGGGACACCCCGGCAGTGAGCTCGTCCCAATCGCCTCGGCGGTGGCAACCGCCGGTTTTGGGATCGGTCCAGCCCTCAGCCAGGTCGGGGGCCAGCTCGCCGAGAGGCATCATCACAAACGCACGCTCCAACATGCGGGGATGGGGCACCACCAGATCGGGCTCGTCCACTGTCTCCCCGTCCACCCACAGAACATCGACATCCAGCGTCCGGGGACCCCAGCGCACTTCCCGCACTCGCTCGGCCGATGCCTCCAATGCCCAGCACAGCTCCAAGAGATCCCGAGCCGAACGGCTGGTGTCCAGTTCGGCCACCGCATTCAGATAGTGGCCCTGGTCGGGACCGCCCACCGGATCGGTCTCGTATACCCCGGAGACGGCGACGCAGTCGCCAATGGAGGCCACTGCGGCTTTGAGATAGCCCAATCGATCCCCCAAGTTGGATCCAAGGCCCAGAAAAGCCCTGGTCATTGGCGAGCGCGGGTGATGCGGACCCCGCTGGTGGACAAGTGCTGGGGCACCGGGGGCCGCAGCTTTCGGACCTCGACGGTGACCCACTGCGCCCGTCGGTCAGTCTCCAGGCAAACCTCGGCCACCCTCTGGGCCATGGCCTCCATGAGGGTGAACTGCCCGCTTTCGGCCGCCGCGCACACCGCCGCGCACACCTCTCCGTAGTCGATGGTGTCGCCCAAGTCGTCGGTTCGACCTGACGGCGCCAGATCCGCACCGATGTCGACATCCAGCTCGAATGGCTGAGCCCGGACCCTCTCCTCGGCAAGCGCTCCGCACAGAGCCATTACTCGAAGGCTGCGAAGTTGCAGGCGATCCTCGGTCATCCCGGCCCGCCCAATCCCGCGGAACAATCTCGGAGGCCCTTCAAGCGCAGGCAATCCTCAGTCATCTCCGCTGGACTCCTGTTCGTCCTCAAGGACGGCCGAAAGATGCGCCTCCGGCTCAGGGAGGGCGGCGGCAGCGTTGACGATGCGGCGGCCCACCGATCCAATGGGGCGTTCGGTCATCTTCTCCACCACCACCACCGCCTGCGATTCGCTGGGAACCATCCCGGTCCACAGCAGGTATCCGGCCACGAACCCGCACACCACGTCTCCCAGTGCACGGCGGTGAACCAGCAGCTTCTCCCCGCTGGCCAGCAGAGAGTGCAACTCTGCGAAGAGCGGTTCGAGCCACAACCGGTAGTCCTCGTTGTCGGCTATGGGCCAGTGGCTCCAAGCGATGTTCTGCTCGCTGTAGTTGTGGAGGTTGTGGGTGGACGGGATCAACGACACCACCCGGGTGAATCCCTGTTGGCGAATCCAGTTGATCTCCTCGGTACGCCGGACTCGCCGGTGGCTCTCCCCCCGGCCTCCCGGGCGCTCGCAGATCGCGAGCCGGTCCTTCATGATCCAGTAGAAGTTCCGGGGACGAATGCCTGCCGCCCACTTGCCTTTCATGCCGCCGCCACCTTCATGGCCCCCATAGTGGATGCGACGTCGTGAGTCCGGACGGCCGCCGCCCCCTGGGCGAATGCCCAGACCGCGGCGGCCACCGACCCCTCAAGCCGGTCGTCGGTCGGGACGTCTTCCAGGCTGCAACCGTCGCTTCTGGAGTGAAGCTCCCCGATGAAACGCTTGCGGCTGGCTCCAACCACCACGGGTGCTCCCCCAGCAGTGAGCTGCCTCAAGTTGGCCAGCAACTCCAGATTGTGATCGGTGGTCTTGCCGAAACCGATTCCCGGATCTATACAGACCTCCGGAACCCCAGCAGCCAGTCCCCGCTCGACCGCCGCGGCCAGATGGTTGGCCACCTCGGCAACCACATCGCCGTATTGGGGTGCGATCTGCATGGTGGCTGGGGTGCCCTGTCGGTGGACGGCTATCCAGGTCACGTTCAATTCAGCGGCCACCTCATGCATGGACGCTGAGACGTCGTTGAGGATCTCGGCTCCCGCAGCTACCGCGGCGCGGGCTACTTGTGGCTTCGTGGTGTCGATGGACACCCGGCCATGGGGAGCCAGTCCGGCCACTACGTCCACCACACGAGCCAGCTCTTCTTCCACCGGTACTGGTTCAGCCCCGGGGCGGGTGGACTCACCGCCCACATCCACCACGGCGGCTCCCTCGTCGAATAGCTGGCGGCCTCTAGCCACTGCCGCCTCGGGTGTGAAGAACCGGGCCCCGTCGAAAAACGAGTCAGGAGTCACGTTGACGATGCCCATGACCATTGGCCCTGCTATTGCTGACTTCACAGCCTCAGAGTACCCCTGTGTCTCCAGGCTCCCCTAGACAGAACACCCCTTCGGAATCGGATTTCAGCGGTCGATGAACTCTCTGGCGGCTATCCCCACTGAAAGACAAAGGGGATTTCTGAACGGTCTCTAGCGGTCGATGAACCTCATCGCCTCGGCTCGAGTGGCGATATCGGTGCGGAAAAGGCCCCGCACCGCCGAGGTGACCGTGTTGGCCCCCGGTTTGCGGATGCCCCGCATCGACATGCACAGGTGCTCGGCCTCCACCACAACGAGAACCCCCCGGGGGTCGAGAGCGCCTTCGATGGCGTCAGCGATCTGGGTGGTGAGCCTCTCCTGCACTTGGGGCATCCGGGCGTAGCCCTCCACCACCCGGGCCAGCTTGGACAACCCGGTGATGCATCCGTCCTTGTTGGGGATGTAGCCCACGTGGGCCTTGCCCAGAAACGGAATGAGGTGGTGCTCGCACAGTGAGTACAGGGGGATGTCGCGCACCAGGATCATCTCGTCGTGGTCGGCCTCGAACTGGCGCGTCAAGTGAGAGGCGGGGTCTTCGTGGAGCCCCTCGCAGATCTTGGCGTACATGCGAGCCACCCGTCCCGGGGTGTCCAACAGTCCGTCTCGATTGGGGTCTTCGCCGATGGCAGCCAGGATTTCCCGCACTGCGGCCTCGATCCGAGGCTGGTCCACCTTGGCCTTCTTGTCGTCGCCCATCGGCCACGACGGTAGTTCGCAACTCAGGTAGCCTCACAAACTCATGGGTGGGCGGTCAACATTGGACGGGGTTCGGGTAGTTGACCTGGGTTGGGGCATCGCTGGGGGGTACGCCACCAAACTGCTGGCCGATGCCGGGGCTGATGTGGTGAAGGTGGAGCTGCCCGAGGGCGACCCGCTGCGGGGCTATTCGGCCTCCTTCGCCCCCATCGACGACCACGGTCCGCTATTCGGGTTCTTGAACACCACCAAGCGGGGAGTGGTGCTGGACTACCGGACGGCGAAGGGGCGCGACCGGCTACTGGAGTTGTACGCCACCGCCGAACTGGTGATGGAGCGGTCCGAGCCCGGCGAGCTCGAGGCCTTGGGGGTGGGCTGGGAGGCACTGGCAGACCGAAGGCCCGACGCCACCATGGTGTCGGTGTCCAACTTCGGGCGGGGAGGCCCTTGGAGCCAACGTCCGGCCAACGAATTCACGCTTATGGCCATCGCCGGATCGACCACCACTCGGGGCCAGCCGGGGCGGGTCCCGTTCAACGCCGGTGGGCGCATCGGGGAATGGATGGGCGGGTTGACTGCCGCGGTGGCGGCTGTCGCCGCTCTGCGCCGGGCCCGGCGCACCGGGAAGGGCGACCACGTGGATCTCTCGCTGCTGGAGACCATTACCCCAACCTGCACCAACGTGCAGACCCTGTGGGGTTCGTTCACCAACGACTACGACACCAAAGCCCTGCTGGAGGTGCCTTCAGTCGAACCCACCCGGGACGGCTACGTCGGATTCTGCGTGTTCACCGGCCAGCAGTGGCAGGACTTCACCGTGCTGGTCGGCCAACCGGAGTGGGCCAACGATCCCCAGCTGGCCACCATGGGCGGGCGCATCGCCGCCGGAGATTCAATCGCCGAGACCATCCGGGAGTGGACCTCGGCTCGCACCACCGAAGAGGTGGTACACGAGGCCACTTTGCTGCGCATCCCGGTGGCCCCCATCGGAAACGGCGCCAATCTGCCGGATTTCGACCAATTCGCCCAGCGGGGGGTGTATGTGACCAACCCAGGCGGTGGATTCGTCCAACCCCGAGTTCCCTACCGCAACAACAACCATCCCTCGGTCGCCTTTCGAACCGCTCCTCGCCTGGGGCAGCACACCGACGAGGTTCTGGGTCAACGAGAGGCCGATACCGAATCAAGCATCTCAGCGCGGGGATTGGGTACCGATCCGGCGGCTTCGGCCGATGCCCTTCCCCTGGAGGGGGTCCGAGTGGTGGACATGACCGCATTCTGGGCTGGCCCCTACGGGACGCTGGTGCTGGCCACACTGGGGGCCGACGTCATCCATATCGAGTCGGTGCAGCGACCCGACGGAATGAGGTTCGGCTCGGCCCGCACCCCGGCCGACGACTCCTGGTGGGAGTTCGGCCCCACCTTCCACCATGCCAACGTGGGCAAGCGGTCGGTGACCTTGGACCTGACCCGACCAGAGGGCATGGAATTGCTACACCGGCTCATCGAGGTCTCCGATGCCCTGGTGGAGAACTTCTCTCCCCGGGTCATCGACCAGTTCGGGCTGGACTGGGACACGGTCAGCACCCTGAACCCCCGGCTGGTGATGGTGCGGATGCCGGCATTCGGGTTGGACGGGCCGTGGCGAGACAGGGTTGGATTCGCCCAAACCATGGAGCAGGTCAGCGGTATGTGCTGGCTGAGCGGCTACCCCGACACCGCGCCCCAACTGGCCCGAGGCCCCTCCGATCCATTGGCCGGGTTGCACGCGGCCTACGCGGTGATCTGCGGCCTGCACGCCCGGGAGCGCACCGGTCAGGGCAGCTTCGTGGAGGCCACCATGGTTGAGACCGCGCTAAACGCGGCCGCCGAGCAGGTTGTGGAGCATTCGGCTACCGGCCATCTCATGTCGCGGGAAGCCAACCACCACCGGCATGCCTGCCCCCAAGGGGTGTACGCCTGCTCGGACGGGCAGCAGATCGCGCTGTCGGTGGAGACAGACCAGCACTGGGAGCAACTGCTGGCGGCTGTGCCCGAACTGGAGCTTGACCAGGTGCCGGCCTCAGCGGCTCTGGCCGACCGCTTCGCTGCCCGCCATGCCTTCGACCAGCGGCTCAGCCGTTGGTGTGCCGACCTCGCAGCCTCCGACGTGGTCGAGCGGCTCAACTCATTCGGCGTGCCCGCCGCGGAGTTGGAGATGAGCCGGGGGGGCGATCGCAATCCCCAGGTGAACGCCCGCGGCTTCTACGAAGCAGTAGAGCATCCCCTGGCCGGCACTCACCGCTTCCCGGCCTTCCCGGTGCGATTCGGCCGTCAGCCCGATCGCTGGTTCACCCGCCCTGCCCCCACCCTGGGCGAGCACAACGCCGAGGTGCTGGGCGGCCTGCTCGGGGTGGACGACGATGATCTGGCCCGCCTCGAGGCCGCCCAGATCATCGGCACCCGCCCGGCGTTCGCGCCTGCCAGTCCTGCTGTCTGATTATCGACTTGATGGTCGAATTGCCCAACACCGTTGCCCGCTCTTGCTCCTAGACTGACCTCCACATGACGGCCACCGAGTCGAACCGCAGCTACCGGCTCTCCGATCGCTTCACCAACGATTCCGGAACCGTCTTCCTAACCGGCATCCAGGCCATGGCCCGTCTCCCGCTCGAGCAGCTGCGAGCCGACCGGGCCGCGGGCCTCAACACCGCAGCGTTCGCCGCCGGCTACCCCGGCTCGCCACTGGGTGGACTCGACTCCGCGCTGGCCCGGGCCGTCCGAGAATCAGGGGAGAACGACGTCGTGCTGCGGCCGTCGGTCAACGAGGAGTATGCCGCTACCGCGGTGATGGGCAGCCAGCTCGCTGGATCGAGGCCCGATGCCCGCTACGACGGGGTAGTCGGCATCTGGTACGGAAAGGCCCCTGGTGTCGACCGGGCCTCCGACGCCATCCGCCACGCGGTGTTCGCCGGTGCCCATCCCACCGGCGGCGTGATCCTGCTGGCCGGGGACGACCCCAACGCCAAGTCCTCCACACTGCCGTCCACATCGGCTGGGGTGCTGGCCGACCTGCACATCCCCGTCCTCTACCCCGGTGATCCCGGCGATGTGCTGGAACTGGGCCGCCACGCCATCGCCATGAGCCGGGCCACCGGCCTGTGGGTGGGCATGAAGATCGTGGCCAACGTGGCCGACGGGTCGGCCAACGTGGACCTCGACCCCAACCTGGTCAGCCCGATCATTCCCCAGCACGAGGGTGCGCCCTACCAGCATCGTCCCGACCCCCGGCTGCTCACCCCCTACACGCTGGACATCGAGCGGGAGATCGTGGAGGTCCGCACCAACCTGGCCCTCGAATACGCCGAGTTGAACCACCTCAACCGGGTGGTGGTGGACTCCCCTGACGCTTGGATCGGGATCATCTCCTCGGGGATCACCTACTGGGAGGTGCGCGAGGCGCTGGCGGCAATCGGACTGGATGAAGACGCCAAGATCGCCGATTCGGGGATCCGCCTGCTCCGCATGGGTTTGCCCATCCCTTTCAACGCCTCCACCATCCGGCAGTTTGCCAAAGGACTGGAGGAGATCTTCGTCATTGAGGAGAAGACCCCCAACGTGGAGTCGAGGGTCAAAGACGCCCTCTACAACACATCCCATCACCCTCGGATCGTGGGCGAGTTCGATGAGCACGACCGCCGCCTGGTGAAGAGCTTCGGCGCCCTCCACGCCGACGACCTGGTCGGGCCACTGCGCAACCGCCTGAACCGCCTGGCTGACCAACTGGCGCCGGAACCCCCGAAGCGGGAGCGCATTCCCCTGTCGGTGAACCGCACCCCCTACTTCTGTTCGGGGTGCCCTCACAACCGCAGCACGGTGACCGACCCCGGCACCGTGGTGGGCGCGGGCATCGGCTGCCACACCATGATTCTGCTGGGGGGCGAATCCCGGTACGGAGACATCGCCGGTCTCACCTGCATGGGAAGCGAGGGCACCCAATGGATCGGCATGGCACCCTTCGTGGAGACGCCCCATTTGATACAGAACATGGGCGACGGGACGTTCTTCCACTCCGGCCAGCTGGCCATGACCGCGGCCATCGCCGCCGGGGTGAACATCACCTACAAGCTGTTGTGGAACGGAGCGGTGGCCATGACCGGTGGACAAGATCCCACCGGCGGCATCCCTCTGAACCAGGTGTGCAGTTCGCTGTTGGCCCAGGGAGTGGCCCGCATCATCATCACCTCCGACGACCCGGGCCGCACCCGCGGCCTTGGACTGCCCTCCGATGTATTGGTCAAAGACCGCACTGAGCTGGCCGAGGCCCAACAGGAGTTGGCCGCCGTTTCCGGGGTGACCGTGCTCATCCACGACCAGCGGTGCGCCGCCGAGTTGCGCCGAGACCGCAAGCGGGGCCGAATCAGCCAGCCTCGGACCCGAGTGGCCATCAACCACCGCGTGTGCGAGGGGTGCGGTCACTGCGCCGAGGTATCCAACTGCCTGTCGGTCCAGCCCTTCGACACCCCGTTCGGCCGCAAGACCACCATCGACCAGGACAGCTGCAACGTGGATTTGTCGTGCTTGGAGGGAGACTGCCCTGCCTTCATAACCATTACCCGACCCAAGCGACCCCGCCGTCGCAAGTCCTCCGCAATAGAGGCGACCAGCCCGCCGGAGCCGCCGACACCCATCCCCACCCCGCCGGAGCCCTCACTCGACGACGTGAACATCCATATCACCGGAATCGGCGGCACCGGGGTGGTGACCACCGGACAGCTCATCGGCACCGCGGCCATGTTGGACGGGTCCGGGACTCACGGTCTCGACCAAATTGGCCTTTCACAGAAGGCCGGCCCGGTGGTCAGCGATCTTCGCATAACCCAGAATGGCCGTTCGGGCAGCAACCGGCTCGGCAATCGCCAGGCCGATTTGCTGCTGGCCTTCGACCTGCTGGTGGCGGCATCGCCCACCGGCCTGGATGCGGCCGACTCCTCCCGCACCTCGGTGGTGGGATCGCTGGATCTTGTGCCTCCGGGATCTAAGACCGCTCATCCTGAAATGGAGATGCCCACCGCCGCTGAACTGCTTGAGCGGGTGCAGGCCGAGACTCGATCCGACGCCCAGTTCTGGGCCAGCGCTTCCGATTTGGCCCAAGTGCTGGTGGGCGACGCTGTGGGCGCCAACGTATTCGTTGTGGGCATGGCGGTGCAGTCTGGACTGCTGCCGGTGTCGCCCGAGGCCCTGGAAACCGCCATCGGGCTCAATGGCGTGGCTGTGGAGTTGAACACAGCCGCGTTCCGCTGGGGCCGCTGGTGGGTGGCCGACCAGCCCATGGTGGAGGAAACGGTGGCTTGCCACCCAGTGACTGCCCCCGACGATACCCCGCCATCAGACCTGTCTGCCGACCGCGACAACCAGGCCGTGCTAGGACAGAAACTGAGCGACCGCATCGCCGAGTTAGTCCATCAGGACACAATGTTGGCCGCCGCCCTGGAGTTGTTCGCCTCCGAGATAGTGCGGTTCCAGAACCGGCCCTTGGCCGGCCGCTATCTGGACGGGGTAGCCGAATTCGCCGCCGTAGAGCGCCGGGTGAACCCGAGCTCGGCCGCGCTGACCGCGGCGGTAGCTGCCGGTCTGTTCAAGCTCATGGCCTACAAAGACGAGTACGAGGTGGCCCGCCTGATGCTCGACCCCGACGGCCACGCCCCGGCAATCGCCGTCGCTGAGCCCGGCGACCGGCTGGCCTGGCGGCTGCATCCGCCCACCCTGCGGGCATTGGGCCGCAAAGACAAGATCGCCCTGTCGGTGGGACGCTGGCGGCCGATGATGATGATGCTGGCCAAGGGCAAGCGCCTCCGGGGCTCGCCGTTCGACCCCTTCGGCCGAGCCCATGTCCGCCAAGAGGAGCGCCGCCTGCCCGACGAGTACCTAGCGGCTCTCCGCCAAGCAGTCAACGGCGCCACCACCCCCGAAGACCTGCAAACCGCCCAGGCCATAGCCGAGTCCGCCGACCTAGTCCGAGGCTACGAGAACATCAAGCTGGCCAACATCGCCAAGTTCCGCTCCCGCCTGACCGACCTCGCCAAGGCCCCCTGATCCAGGATTTTTCCCAAAGGCATTTGACTGCATGCCTGCTATCATGCAGTCATGCAGCAAGTCACCTGGAGGGCAGACAAAGAGCTCGTCGCCCGAGTCAAGATGAGGGCTCAGGAGCAGCAGGTCTCGATGAACGAGTTCCTCACCCGGATCGCGCAAGCAGCAACCGACCCTTCAACCTCATCGAGTGCCGTTGAAGAGATCAGAACGAGACTCAAACTCGCCGGCCTGCTCTCGGATTTTCGGGCCCCCGACGTTGAGCCGCCCGACAAAGAGGAAGTCGCCGCCGCCCGCAAGCGGGCGGGGCAGGGAACCCCGCTGTCTGAACTTGTTCGCGCTAATCGGTGACGGCGTTTCTCGATTCATCGGCCCTTGTCAAGCGCTACGCCAACGAGCCGGAAAGCCACTTAGTGCAGGCCGTATCGGAACCGGTGATCGCCAGCGATTTGGCCACTGTCGAAGTTCCAGCCGCGATCTGGCGCAAACACCGCGCCGGTGAGGTCTCGGCTTCCGATGCCCATACCTTGTGTCGGCAATTTCTAGACGACGTCTCCTCTTCAAGCCTGGATCGGAACACCGTCCTCATGAAGGCGAGCGAAGACATCCTCCACGGAGCAATTGACCTCGTCGCCCGCCACCCGCTGCGGGCCTACGATGCTGTGCAACTGGCGTCTGCGCTGTCAGCGTCTCGCCTAATGGGCGGCTGCTCCTTCGGGTGCTTCGATCGGAAACTCTCAACCGCCGCTGCCATTGAAGGCCTTCCCGTGCTGTGGGCTCTTGAAGAAGAATAGAAACTCACTTCCTCAGATCTGGGCGTCGCGGGGATCCCAGCGCTCGCGGGCCTTGTCGCCCACCCGGTTGAGGGCGAACACGGTCATGAACATCACGATGCCGGGGACGAACACCAGGTGGGGATGGTCTTTGTAGTTCTCCTGGCCCGCCTCGATCATGTTGCCCCATGTGGGCTCGGGAGGCTGGATGCCCACCCCCAAGAAACTGAGGGAGGCCTCGGCCACAATTAGCACCGCCGTCACCAAGAAGGCGTACGACACCATGGGCAGCGCCACGTTGGGCATCAGCTCCCGGAAAATGACGCGCCTATCCCCCGATCCCATGGCCTTGGCCGCCAATACGAATTCTCGCTGGGCGAAGGTCAGGGTGTTGGCCCGGGCTAATCGGATGTAGGTGGGAATACCCAAAAGGGAGAGCTCCAGGGCCATGGTCCACTGGTTCTGGGTGAACACCGTGGCCATGGCCACCAGCAGGATCAGCGGGGGAAAGGCCAGCAAGGAGTCGGCCAAAATGCCCACCCCGCTGTCCAGCGTCCCTCGGAAGTAGCCGGCGGTGATGCCGATTATCCCCCCGATCAACAAGCCGATGGCCACTGCTCCCAAGCTGATGATCAGCGACGTCCGAGCCCCCCACATGACCCCGCCCAAGATGTCAAGCTCCTGGGAGTTGGTTCCCAAAGGGTGCCTGGAGAACAGGTCAGGTCGAAGCCGTAAGCCTTCGCCGAACGAGTTCTTCACCAACTTGGACTCCGGCAGCGGCAGCCACGCCACAGTTATGGCCGACAGCCCGATCAAAACCAGCCAGAACCCCGACAGCCAGGCCGAAGTGTCAAAGCTTGACCCCCAGCGTCTCTGGCACAGAGCATCCAAGCCGAAGTACCCACCCACGATGCCAGCCAAAACCAAGAACACCCTGATCTCGGCGGTCACGTCGTTGAGCACCATGGTGCCCACAAAGATCGAAGCGATGCCTATGGGCAGCAGCGGCCACAGCCAAAACGGCCGGGGCTCGGCGCTGCGGGCCCGGACCTCCGGCTCACCTTGGGCAATGGTGCCGAATGCCGCCTCAGACACGGCCCCGCCTGATTCTGGGATCGAGGTACTGATAGGAGATGTCGATGATGGCGTTCAACAGCACATAGCCCACCGCCAGCACCAACACCCCGCCCTGCACAATGGTGAAGTTCTTGGGGATCACGCCGGTACCAACGATCAGCTTGCCCAACCCCTCCAAGCCGAAGATCGTCTCGATGATGACCGTGCCGCCGATGAGCCGGCCCAGCGTGATTCCCGCCACGGTGATGAGGGAGAACGACGACGGCCGAAGCGCATCACGGAACAAAATCCGCCATGTGGGCATGCCCTTGGCCCGGGCGGACAGCACAAATTGCTCTTGAAGGGTCGACAACATGTCGGCCCGCAACAACCGGGTGAACACCGCGATCTCACTCAAGGCCAAGGCCAGCGCCGGCAGGAAAAGGGACCGGAGCTGCTCCCGCCAATTGTCGTCGTAGCGGTGGGACGCAGTGCGGGGGAAGTCGGGCCACTGGACGAAGATCCACATCATTAGTCCTGCCACCACCAAGGTGGCCAGGCCATAGCCGGCCCAACCTGACAAATCGGAGCGGTCTTCAATCAATCGGCTAATCGCCAGTTGGGCCAATCGCAAGACGATCAGCCCTACGCCCACCACCCACAGATAGCGGGGAATGGACTCCCGGAACACGAAGAAGAAGATGAAAAGGAGGCCGGCCAAGAACGTCGGCACCGATATGAAGCCGAACATGGTGCCGCTCACCAACCGGTCTACCCGAGTTCCGGCCGCCTGAGCCGACCACACCCCCAAGAAGATGGCGATGGTGAACGACATGCCCAGCGCCATGGCCGACAAGCGCAGAGTGGGTCCAATGCTGCGCTGGATCAAGTCTGTAACCGGCTCATTGGGGGAGCGCAATGACTCGCCCAAGTCGCCGCTTAGCGCACCGCCCAGCCAGTCCGTGTATCGATCGACGATCGGCTTGTCCAGACCCAACGCCTTGTTGACCGCCGCATATTCCTCAAACGTGGCATCAGCGCCCAGCAAGTTCGCGGCCGGGTCGCCGGGAATCAAGTCGATCAGAAAGAACGTGGCCAAAGAAACGAGGAAGAGCACCGGCACGAGACGGACCAGCTTCAAGCCGATCACCCGCAGCACGGTGCTCTTCCTCCCCTAATTCCTTATTGGATTGTTTTGGAGATTGTCTCCATTGAGCTCAGTTCTCGATGTAGGCGTTGGCGAACAGGAAGATGGTGGCGCCAGCTCGCTGGACGCCCTTGAGGTTGTCGGCGAGGGCAAGGCCTTCCTCGGTGACCGAGTAGATCATGGCCGGCAGCTCGTCCTTCCAGACGCACTGCACGGCAGCCAACGCGGCCCGCTGGTCTTCCACTGTCTCTGCTCCGTACATAGCTCCGAGGGCTTCATCCATTTCGGCGGAGGCGAAGGCCATCCGGTTGGACCCGCTCGTTGAGAGGAGGTTGTCGTTGAGAGAGGCAACCCAAGTTGCTCCGTCAGCGTTGAATCCCCATCCGGCCATCTCATAGTCGGCCTGAATTATGACTCTGGGAATAAGCACCGTGGTGACTGGGCCGAGGGCGACCTCCACGTCGAAGCCCACTGCCTCCAGCATTCCCTCGACCGCCTGGGCGATTTCGGGGCCGGGGTCGGTATCGGCATGCACCAAGAACAATGATCCATCCCATCCGGTTTCGGCTTTCACCTCTTCGATCAGTGCCGCCGCGGCATCGGGATCGTAGGCAGGTTCCTGATCGGCGCACTCCTGCAATTCAGGCGACCACAGCAATGTTCCCTCGGCAGCCACACCATTGGTGGTGTTGAGCTTGCCCTCGAAGGCCCGCTCGTTGATGATGTCCCGGCTGATGGCGTGGTGGGCAGCCTGCCGGACCCGCAGGTCGGCACCCATGCTGTCGGCACCACGAACGCCGTGATTGAAGAGGAACAGGCCGCCCAGGTTCTGGAACTCAGAGCTCAGCACTGTGCCGGCATCTCGGGCCTCGGCGTACACCCTCGGATCACGCAGGAACGCGGCGTTGAAGTCGCCAGCTTGGAAAGCCTCCCAGTTGGCCACCGAGCTACCCGGGAAGGTGAACTCGATCTCTTCGATGCACACCGGGCCGCCCCAGTAGCTGTCTCGGGCTTGCAGCACAGTCCGCACGTTGGGCTCCACCTCGGCCACCACATAGGGACCGAAGCTGGCCGCGTTGACCAGATCGGGGCTGACCGCCATTCGGTTGCGGACCAGTCTTGCCGCGCTGGTTTCCTCAGTGGCGTTGGCCGCCTCTTCGTCCAGCAGCTGGGCGATGATCCGTGGGTTCACGACCATGCCGGGCTCGTCTCCCAACAACGATGGGAAGGTGCTCCACGCACGTGAGAGCCGGAAGATGACCGTGCCGTCATCGGGGACTTCAGTGTTGTCGAAGTCGATAAGGCCAACCGAGCCGGCCGCGCGATTGGTCATGCCATCGCCCCGGCTATCGAAGTATCGAAGCATCGAGTCGACCACGTCCTGGGCAACGAAAGCGTCGCCGTTGCCGTAGGTGATGCCGGAACGGATCTTCAATGTCCACTCAGTGAAGTCGCCATTGGGGGTGAGTGACTCCGCTGCTTGACCGCTATACACACCCGATTCGGGATCGAACGTCATCAAGACGTCCCAAACGTTCACCAGCTGGGTCCCGCCCACCAGCGCGCCGCTGCTGGCCGTCGGATCCATGTTGGCGTTGGGCGAGAACACCGCGTAGTCAACTTTGGTGCCCGGCACAGTGGCCTCGCAGGGAGCCATCATCTCCTCTTCCGCGGGAGGCTCTTCGCCGTCGTCAGCAGGCTCGGGGGCCGGCTCATCCCCATCGTCGTCAGCGGGGGCAGGGGCCGGATCATCCCCATCGCCGTCCGCGGGGGCCGGGGCCGGCTCATCCCCATCGTCGTCCGGCTGGGCGGGTGCTGGCTCGTCTGGGCCAGTGGTCACCCCATCGTCGTCGTCGTTGCCGCAGGCCGCGGCCACCAGGCCAAAGACCATTAGTAACGCCAAGAGCTTCAAAAGCCAGGAACGCATAAGCATTCTCCCCCTCGTGGAATGTGGTGCCGACACTCTAGGGAACCAAGCCTATGGGGGCAACCGCCAGTGGGGATTGACGCCGTCTAGCCCAGAGTTGTCTCGATGAACCCTCTCACGATGGCGGGCTTACTTCATGAGCGACGGCGGCGGCAAAAACCTTCGTTCCGACATCCTCCAAGCACCAGGCTGTATCAGGGATTTGCGAAAACTGGCAAATGCTCCTGGTCGCCCCGCGGCGCATGTCTTCTGGGATCTCCAATTCTGAGACTTTCATGGAAAGGCCCTTGCCATAGGCTTTCACCAGCGCCTCTTTCATCGTCCAGAATCGAAAGAACAAATGCAGCTGCTGACACCCGTCAAGCGATTCCAACTCAGCCTTTTCTCGCGGGCTGAACACGCCTTCGATGAGGTTCTCGAGATTCCGGCGAGGAGCCCGCTCCTCAACATCCACTCCTAGGCGGCCCCTGGACGCCACGGCAATCAACCCGTGGTTGCCGCTGTGGCTCACATTGAAGCTGATGGAGGCGGACAGGCCGTCAACGAGGGCAAAGGGCTTGCCGTATTTGGCGGTTTGAAACGCCAATGACTCGTTTTCACAACCGATCTGGCGGCAGAGGATGGCACGGAGCGCGGCGCGACACAGCACAAAGCGCCTTTGGGCAACTGGGGACTGAAAGCGCTGCCAACGTGAGTGCTCTTCCTCGTCAAGCCACGCCAGAGCTTCGGTTTCGCGCCCCTGATCGGGAATCAGGTCGACGTGGACTACGGCAATATCACCTATGCTTTTGAACGGGTCCCACCAACAATCCCTGTCGCTGATCAACCAGCGGATTCGTCGACGATGGCCCTGATCCGCTCTTCTCTGGGAGACATCGATTTGCTCCTTTGCAACAAATGAATAGCGAGAAGTCATTCATTCTCCTTAGACAGGCCTAGGCCCCGCCTTTGACCTGCACCGTAACGATATCCAAGCCGTGGTACTTCTGATGGTGGACAGAGGACGCGTAGTGCCGCAATAGGCGAAGTGAGATCTCGCCCTCCTCCATGCCCTCGGTTTCCTCGCTCAAGTACGCCAGCCGATCCTCGAGGTTCTCCTCATCGAACACGGCCAAGAACTCCATCTCCACCATCCCGGCTTCTGGGCGCGCCTGGATGATCAATCGTGGCTCTGCATCGGGAGGCCGGTCGGGATGCAGCAGGCTCTCCAACATCTCCACCCCGCCGTCGTCGGACTGCACCAAGCTCAGCAATGCCTCTTCACCGGCAGAGCGCAGCCGCTGGGTGGAGGCTTCGTTCCAGCCGACTTCGGTGGCCACGCCCTGGAGGAAACGATCGATGTCCGGCAGCGCCGAGACGCGCAGCTCGACCTCCAATCGCCTGCGCCGCTGCGGACTGGTCAGATCCAAGAACACGGTCATCAGCACCGCAGCCAGCGCCCCGACCAGCATGCCGTTGTCGAGCAGCAATCCCCATTTCCTACCCAGCAGATCGGCAAAGATCGTTTGGTTGTCGAGTCCCACGCCCAGCGAGAACGCCAGCCCCACGACCAAGGCCTTCTGAGAGTCGAGGCCGTCTTGCACCACCGTGCGAACGCCGCTCACAAAGAGCAGCGCTATGGCCGTCAGCAGGTAGGCGGCCATGACCGGGCTGGGCAGGGTAAGCAGGAAGGCGGTCAGCTTGGGCAAGAAGGCCAGTGCCAGCAAGGCACCGCCGATGACGTAGCCGATGCGGCGTGCGGCCACGCCGGTGAACCCGATAAGTGACACGCTGGTTCCCGAATAGACGGAGTTGGGAGGAGTTCCGAGTATGCCGGCCGCCAGAATGCCGAGCCCGTTGGTGTTGAGCGAGCCCTGGACCAGCCGGAAGTCGGGAACTCGAGGCCGATTCCACGAGACCTGCTGGATAGCGACGCTGTCGCTCACGTTCTTGACGCCGCCGGCCAGCGTCACCACCACGAACGCGGGCAGCAGCGACCAGAAGCTCGCCCCCGGGGTCAGCTCGAATCCGGGGAATCCGCCGGAATCGGGAATGCCGACCCAGGCCGCGTCGCCCACTGAGCCGATCTCATAGGCGCCGAACAGTGCGGCCGCCACGCCGCCGGTGATGATCCCGATGAGCGGCGACCACAGCCGCCACACTCCCGATGCCCGCAAGAAGAGCACGGTAGACACCGCCAGCGTGACCAAGGCGATGGTCGGCCCCGCAGCCTCTGGAGCGTCGACAGGCACGTCCTCCAGTCGGTTGAGCGCCACCGGCAAGATGGTGGCTGCAATAAGCATCAGCACCGTCCCAGTGACCACAGGCGTGACAACCCGGCGGAGGAACGGCAGCCAGAAGGCCAGCACCAGGTAGAACAGCGAGGCCGCCACGGTGAGGCTGGCCAGCAGCTCCGGACCGCCCTCGGCCAGCGCCAGCACCGATATGGCAATGAAGTTCGGGGTCGGCCCCATGATCAGGATGTGCCCGGCGCCAAACCGTCGGAATCGGCTGGCCTGTAACGCGGTCAGCGCCCCGGCGATGACCAGCGCCGCAAACAGCGCCCAAGTGAAATACCCCGCCTCTTGGTTGCCGGCACGAGCAGTGATGACCACGATCGACACGATCGGCGCCAACGCCAGCACCACGCCCTGCAACCCGGCTATGGCAGCGACAGCGGGAGGACAGTGCTCGTTCGGTTCGTATGAAATGGCGCTGCTCATACCTGGCACTTTTGACTATGACTATGGTTACACTATGGTCATATCATCTTCATGGCAATTGGAGGAACTATGTCTACCTCATCAGCCGAACAGACCATCGCTGCCGGCGATTTCAAGGCAAAGTGCTTGGCCCTCATGGACAGGGTGAAGGAGGAGGGAGTGGAGTTTGTCATCACCAAGTACGGTCACCCGGTGGCTCGGCTGGTGCCATGCGAGCCCAAGCGGGAGGTGCCCGTCTTGCGGGGCATGGGCCGAGGCCGGATCATCATTCACGGAGACCTTACCGAGCCGACCTTCGGCGACGAGCCGGTAGAGGAAATGCTGGCCAACTGGGATGCATTGCATAAGGCAACTCCTGCCGAGACAACTTGATGCTCATAGTTGATACGCATGTCCTACTCTGGGAACTGAGCGATAGAGAGAAAGTGCCGCCTGCTGCCAGCGCGGCGATCCAAGACGCCCTCGCTTCGTCTGATTTGGCCGTGTCGGCGGCCACCTACTGGGAGCTTGGGGAGTTGGTGCGCAAGAGCAGGGTAGAGCTGCCCGACGGTTTGCGGTCTTGGCGTCAAGAGCTTCGGGATAGCGGCATCCATGAACTTCCCATCGACACAGAGGTCGCCCTGCGGGCCGCAGAGCTTCGAGATCATGCCGCACCCAACGATGCCGCCGACCGGTTCATCATGGCCACTGCGCTCATTCGCAGCGCAGTGCTTGTCACCGCCGACCGGGAGATTCTGGCCTGGAACGGCCCCCTCGACTTCATAAATGCGACCTGACGGCACAGCAGGTCACGATACCTGGGGCCTGTGCCGAGCATACAGATCAAACATGTGCCCGAGGAGGTCCACTGCCAGCTCAAGTCCCAAGCGGTCAACTCAGGCAAGTCATTGCAGCAGTACATGCTCAATCTTGTCTGTCGGCAAGCCGACTTCGTCACCATCGAAGAGATGATTGCCCGCAAGCGGGCCGAGGCGATTGCCTACGGCGAGATACACCTCGACAGAGACATGATCGTCGAGATCATCTGCGATGAGCGGGAAGCTCGGGAGCGGTCGTTGCCAGCAAACTAGAGCTTGGCTTCGCGGGGGTCCCAGAGGGCACGGAGGGATTCGCCGACGCGGTTCAGCGACAACACGGTAAGGAACATCATCACTCCGGGAACAAACACAATGTGGGGAGCCTTCTCCAACAGATTCGGATCGCGGCCCTCTTGGATCATGTTGCCCCACGTGGGAGTGCTGATGGGATCGATGCCCACCCCTAAGAAGGCCAACGAAGTCTCGGCCACGATCAGCACCGCCACGATGATGAAGGCGTACGAGGCCAACGGCAGTGCCACATTGGGCATGATCTCCCGAAACAGGATGCGGCCGTTGGACGCACCCATTGACTTGGCCGCGGTGACGAACTCCCGGGCGGCAAAGGTCAAGGTGTTGGCGCGCGACAGCCGGCCTATCGTGGGAATGCTCAATACCGATAGCGCGAGCGTAATGACGAGCACGCTGCCCCCGAATATGGCCACGATTGAGAACAGCAATATGAGGGCAGGAAAGGCCAGGACGGCATCGGTAATGACGTTGAATGTTCCTTCGATCGGCCCCCGGAAGTATCCGGCAGCCAACCCAATAACCGACCCCACCGCCAAGCCGATTCCCACTGCGCCCAATCCCACGATCAGGGAGATTCGCGCCCCCCGAATGCTCTGGTTCATAACGCTCTTGCCCAGCCGATCGGTGCCCAGGGGCTCGTCGGTGGTGAACGACGGTGGCCGCTCCCGGTCTTGGAAGTCGGCATCCAAGCTGTCGAACAGCCCGCCCACTTGCAAGAACACAAAAAGCACCAGGATGAACAGCCAAGCCATCGAGATCCATACGGTTGGGTCGACCCGGGAACCGAATGTTGCTCGGATCAGCTGCCCCACCCCGGTAAGGAGCCCGTAAATCCCTCCGAGGGCGAGGATCACCTGAAGCCAGGCAACGCTGTCGTAGGTAACCAAGAGCTGTATCAGCAGCAGGGCCAGCCCGATGACCAGTCGGGCGCTTCCTTCCCTAGCGAGGCGAACGCGGCGACCTCGCTCGGGATCGACGACTTCCTGGGCCGCAGGCTCGGTGATGACACCACCGATGTCAGCCACGTCTAATCCTTGGATCAAGCAGGGCGTACGTGATCTCCACCAGCATGTTCAACATGATGTAGGCCACCGCCACCACCAGCACTAGTCCTTGCAGAACCACCAGATCATTGCCGGTAATGGAGTCGACCATCTTGAGCCCCATTCCCGGGAGTTGGAACAGCACTTCGATGATGACGGTGCCGCCGATAAGCCGACCGGTGCTCACCCCCGCCAAAGTGATGAGTGAGAATGACGACGGCCGCAGGGCGTGGCGGAACAACACGTGGGCGGGAGACATGCCCTTGGCTCGGGCCGTCAGCACGAAGTCGTTTTGAAGGGTGGCCATCATGTCGGCCCGCAACAACCGCTGGAACACGGCAATCTCGGTCAGAGATAACGCGATCACCGGCATGAGCAGGCGACGGGAATGGTCCCACCAGTCCCACTCAGTAAGCCGGGTCCACCCCTGGGGCGGCAACACGTCGAGTTGGTTGAACAGAATGAAGATCAAAAGGATGCCGACCAGAAACTGGGGCAAGGAGATAGCGGCAAATGATGCCGAGTTCAACGCTCGGTCGATTCTGCGTCCCGCCCTATAGGCGGCATACACCCCCAGCGGGATAGCCAGAATCAGTGCCAGAGCCTGGGCCACCACTGTCAATTCCAGGGTGATGGGTAGCCGCTGTCGAATGGTGTCTGACACCTTCAGACCGTGGGTCCTTACCGACTCGCCCAGATCGCCGGTAACCGCATCGCCCAGCCACTTTCCGTAGCGCACGATGACGTTTTCGTCGAGCCGAAGCTCCCGATTGACCAACTCCCGGGCGGCGGGCTCCTGGGCCCGCTCTTGTCCCAGTAGGCGAATAGTGGGATCACCGGGCAGCAGTTCCACATAGAAGGAGGAAAAGAAGCTCACAAGGAGCAGCACCGGGATGATCCGGATGATGGTGCGCCCGATGGTCTTCAACTTGCTGTCACCTCCCCCTGCACTTCAGCACGGCCTCATAGATGATGCCCGATAGAACAGGGGGTGGGCACGGGACCGTGCCCACCCCCTAGTTCTCAAATGAATTGCTCGGTTAGCCCTTGGCGGTGAATTCCAAGAGGATGATGCCGGCATCGGTCTGGAATACACCGGACACCTCATCGGTCCAGTAGTAGCCGACCTCGCCCTTGCTGGTCACGATGACCGGGACCTGGTAGACAAACTCCTGCTGGAAGCGGCTGTAACCCTCGTAGCGCTCCTCGAAGGTGACGCCTTCACGACCCTGCTTGAGCGAGGCGTCGAATTCCGGATAGCACGCCTTGGCCCAGTTACGGGATGAGACGTTGGGACCGCAGACGCCGTCCTCGGTGGAATCGCCGAAGTACACGTCGTACATGTAGTCGGGATCGCCCACGGGGATGGCCCACGGGTTGGCCACTGATTCGCCGCCGAATACGGCACCGACCATCTCGCCGACCTCCACGCAATTGGCGGTAGCGGAGATGCCCACCTCGCTCCACATGGCGATGAGGGTCTCAGTAAGGAGCACATTCTCCGGTGAGGTGGTGCAGTAGGTCTCGAACTCCAGCGGACCGCCCAGTTGGGCCTCGCACTCTTCGAGCGCGGCAGCAGACGCATCTTGGTCGAAGCCCGGCAGCACTGCTTCGGGATCGGTCCACGGAGAACCAGGCCTCATCAAGCTGCGGATCATGTTATTGAGCCCCTCGTACACGATCTCATTGATGGTCTCGTAGTCGATGGCATGGGCCGCGGCCACCCGGCACTCCCGGATGTTGAACGGCTCTTTCACGTTGTTGAGCATCCAATAGCCGCCGTGGTTGTCGGTCCGGGATGTGGTGTTGACGCCCTTGGCAATTGCGTCCTGCAAATTCTGAGGATGGCGGTCGTAGCCGATGTCGAGGTCGCCGGCGTTGAAGGCGTTATAGCGCTGCGGCGGTTCGATGATGGGCTTGAAGATCACGCTGTCCAGATAGGGGCAACCCTCGCGGAAGTAGTCCGGATTGCGCACCACAACGGCCTGATCGTCTTGGACCCAAGAATCGAGCATGAACGGGCCTGCGCCCACCCCGACCGGGTTGATGTTGACATCGGAGTTCAAACCGGTTTCCGGATCCTGACCAGCCTGATAGGTGGTGGGCGACATCATCCACGCCATACGGGAGGCGAAGATCTGCGCGAACACCGCGTTCTTGCTGGTGGCAGTGAGCTCGATGGTGTAATCGTCGATCTTCTCCCACGAATCGATCAGATCGGCCTGAGCCCGGGACTGCGACCCGATATCGGGATTCTGGTGGTGCTCGATGTTCCAGATCAACGCGTCGACATCCAACGGGGTGCCGTCGGTGAAGTTGACGCCCTCGCGCAGCTTCAGCGTGAACAGCTCATTGTCTTCAGTGGAGATGCTCTCGGCCAGGCCGGGAATCAGCTGGCCAGTTCCGAAGTCCTCGTAGAACAGCGCGCCGTAGATGGCAATCATCTGCGTGCCGCCCAGCGAGGCCCCGCCCTGAATCAACGTGGGATCCCAGCCGACGATCTCACCGAACATGCCGATCGTGAGGTCTCCGCCTGTCGGCCGCCCGTCGGAGCAGTCGGTCGTGAGGATTTCACCAGAGATATACCCGGTGTTGCCGGTAGGCACTCCTCCGGTTTCTTCTTCTTCCACTTCTTCGGAGCCCTCGATGACCACCACTGGCTCTTCTTCAGGCTCATCTGCGGGAGCTTGCTCGGCAGGGGCCTCCTCCGCGGGAGCCTCCTCCGCAGGAGCTTCCTCAGCAGGCGCCTCTTCCTCCGGCTCCTCGGCGGCGGGTGCCGGCGTTCCCGCAGTTACCCCGTCACCATCGTCATCGTTGCCGCAAGACACGGCAAACACGGTGAACGCCAACAAGACGGCAAGAAGCCTCAACCAACGCGATTTCATGAGCATGACCCCCTCGGGTTTGGCTATGGGCAGCCGAGTCTCAACCGACTGCAAGTTGTCAGACCTTAGGGAGTCATTTGGAGTTCGCGCAAAGCGTCGCCATGTCTAGGCCCGCAGCCGGGCGGCAGCGGGGGCGAGTTCCCGCTCCAAACGGTCGGCAATGTCCCGAAAGTAGGGCAAAGACTCGCCAATCGGGTCGGGAATCTCGTCGGCGGCCCGGCCGATAAACCGGGTGCCGGCTTTCGAATCGCGCTCAGAATGCAATTGGGCAACCCAGTCGGCCACAACAGCACCGTTGCGATTTCCAACATCGGTCGCCAGCCGTGAAAGCTCAGCGGGCAGGAACGTGGCCGCCGCTTTGACCTCGCTGCGGGCGGCCACCGCCCAGCCGTGGTTGCGGGTCATGGCCACGATCAAGTCGGATTCGTCCACCAAGTACTCAGAGAGGCGGCGGCTGCGGTGGGCCGACAGGTCGAGCCCTCGCTCAGCCATGGCCGCGATGGCGTAGTCGTGGGCGGGGTGGCCGCTCCAGTCCATGGTCCCGGCCGAGCTGACCTCAGCCTCAGGGGCCAGATGAGCGAACAGCACCTCGGCCATCGGGGATCGGCAGATGTTCCCGGTACAGACAAACAGAACCTTGATGTCGTTGGAGTGTATGGGCCGCCCCGCGGGCTTTCTATGCTCAACCCATGGCAGGTCCGTTGGATGGCGTAAAGGTTGTCGAGCTGGGGGTGTGGGTGGCCGGCCCCGCAGCCGGTGGAATCTTGAGCGACTGGGGGGCCGATGTGGTCAAGATTGAGCCCCCCTCCGGCGACCCGTCCCGGACGTTTCAGCGGATGCTGGGCGGGGACATGCCTACCAATCCCGTGTTCGAGCTCGACAACCGCTCCAAGCGCTCGGTGGTGGTCGATCTGGCCCGCCCGCAGGGCCAGGCCATCGCCGCCGAGATCATCGACGACGCCGATGTGTTTCTCACCAACCTGCGGCTCAGCGCGCTGGATCGCCTGGGGCTGGACTACGAATCGCTAGCCGCCCGCAATCCGGGGCTGGTGTACTGCGCCATCACCGGCTACGGGCTCGAAGGGCCCGACGCCGACCGCCCGGCCTATGACATCGCCGCCTTCTGGGCCCGCTCGGGCATCGCCGCGCAGCTCACTCCGCCGGGGGGCGCTCTGCCCTTCCAGCGGGGCGGGATGGGCGACCACAACGTGGGACTGGCCGGCGCGGCGGCCATCAGCGCGGCCTTGTTCAACCGGGAGCGCACCGGTGAGGGGCAAATGGTGTCCACGTCGCTGTTCCGGGAGGGCATGTACACCATCGGCTTCGACCTCAACATTCTGCTGATGTGGGGCCTGAACATGGCGGTAGGCACTCGGGAGGCAATGGGCAACCCGGCCATCAACAACTACACCGCGGGCGACGGCCGCCGCTTCTGGGTGGTGGGCCTGGAGGGCGACCGCCATTGGCCGCCGCTGGCCCGTGCCGTGGGCCACCCCGAGTGGATCGACGACGAGCGGTTCGCCACCGCCCGTGACCGAGCGATCAACGCCGTGGAGCTGATCGCCGCGTTGGATGAGGCTTTCGCCGCCCGGTCCCTGGAGGAGTGGGCCGAGATATTCGCCACCGAGCCCGACATGTTCTGGGCCCCGGTGAACACCCTCGATGACGTGCTGGCCGACCCCCAAACCGCCCCGTCGGGCGCGCTGGTGGAAGTACCCGACGGAGCCACCGGCACCACCATGCTGGCCACCCCGGTGGATTTTCACGGCACCCCGTGGTCGCCCCGCGCCCTGGCCCCCGCCCTGGGCGAGCACACCGATGACGTCCTGAGCGAACTGGGGCACAGCTCTGAGAAGATCGCCGAGTTGCGGGCTAGCGGCACTGTGGCCTGAGCTTCCCGGCTAGCCCAGCCATAGGATGTCGCCGTGCCTTTGACCAGACTCGACGAGACGCTGCGCCATCAGATCCCCACCACCTTCGACCACGTGGGGACCAGCGACCCCCGATTCTTCGACCGCTACTGGTTCTCGTGTTACGACCCGGCCGGGTCGCTGACCATGATCATCGGGGTGGGGCTGTACATGAACATGAACGTGTTCGACGGCTTCGTGGCCTGCCAGGTGCCCCGCGACGGTGGCGGCACCAGCCAACGTAACTTCCGCTTCAGCCGGGCGCTGCGCCCCGACATCGACCGGGTGGGGGTGGGTCCGCTCGACATCGAGATCATCGAGCCGTTTGAGAAGGTCCGCCTCACCGCGAGCGGCGACGATCACCCCATCGACATGGACCTGACTTGGACCAGCTTCCTGCCCCCCAAGGAGGAAGATCACCACTTCAGCCGGGTCCGGGGCCGGGTGGCCCAAGACTACCGCCGCTACACCCAGGTGGGCCGGATGGACGGCGCGGTTGCCCTGGACGGCACCTCATACGCCGTGGCTGGCTGGTGGGGAGGCCGGGATCACTCTTGGGGGGTGCGGCCCCAAACCGCCGGCCCTGAGCCAGTCACCGGGGAAGACGGCATCGACGTGCGGGCCCAGCACGGCTCGGTGTTCTACTGGCTGCCGTTCTCATGCGCCGATTACGGCGGCCATGTGCAGGTCCACTGCACCGGCGACGGCCGCCAGCACTATCTCGATGGGGTCATCGCCCGGCCCGACGGCACCGAGACCGAGGTGGTCGCCGCCCAGTTCGACGTGGACTTCTGGGAGGGCACCCGCCGCTGGCGCCAGGTCCGGTCGCAATTCACCGACTCAGCCGGGGAGGTCTACGAGATCGAGACCAACCAGATCCACCGTGACTGGGCCATGATCGGCACCGGATACGACTGGGGCTGGGACGACGGCGGCGGCCTCGGCGTGTACCGGGGGCAGTTCTACTCCGAGACCGACACCTACGATCTAACCCATCCCGAGAACGTGGTGCTCCCCTCGGGCGAGGTTCGAGTCCCCGGCCACCGGGAGGCACCGGCAGTTGGCACCGTGAATGGACAGCCGCTGGCCGGCCACCAGATCGTGATCTGCTCGGGACGGGTGCCCTTCTTGGGCTTGGACGACGATGTGAGGCCGTGGTGAGCCAAGAGCAACCCTTCGCCGGCCAGGTGATGATTGTCACCGGGGCCAGCCGGGGGGTGGGCCGGGCCGCGGCCATTCGCCTGGGCGAGTTGGGGGCCGCGGTGGCCTGCGTGGCCCGAGCCACTGACGAAGCCCGATTCAAACTGCCCGGCACTGTGGATGAGACCGCAGCAGCCGTTGAAGAAGCTGGCGGCAGCGCCTTGGCCGTGCCCTGCGACCTGTCTTGCCCCGAACAGATCAAGGCCATGGTGGAAACGGTGGTGAGCCACTACGGCCAAATCGACGCCTTGGTCAACAACGCCGCGGTGACCTTTGCCGGCGACCTGGATATCGACCTCAAGCGCTATGAGTTGACCTTCGCCATCAACACCACGGCCCCATTGCTGGCCACCCGGCTGTGCCATCCCCACTTGGCGGCCACCCAGGGTCGCATCATTAACGTCTCGTCGGCGGCGGGGTTGGCCTTTTTCTCGCCGATGATGGCCTACGGCATGTCCAAGGCCGCACTGGAACATCTGACTGTTAGCAGTGCGGCGATACTGGCCGAAGACGGAATCGCAGTGAACTGCTTCCGCATCGACACCGCGGTGGCCAGCGAGGGCTACGTGATGAACGCCCCTGACGCCGACCACGCCACTTGGGCCGACACCTCGGTGGCCGCTGAGGGCATCGTGTGGATGCTCCAGCAACCCGCCTCCTACACCGGAAGGCTGGAGAGCATGGTGGCCATAGCCCAGCGGGAGGGCATCATGGTCGACATCGCCGACAAGACCAGCTCCAATTCCCCATCTGCCAACCCATGGAGTATCGACCATGCCCGCGGCCTTGCCTGAGGCCCAGGAGATCCATTCCTTCTGCCGCATCTGCACCGCCATGTGCGGCATAACCGTCACCGTGGAAGGCAACCAGGTGCTCAAAGTGAGAGGCGACGACGCCCACCCCCTGTCCCAGGGCTACACCTGCCCAAAGGGCCGGGCGCTGCCCGACTGGCACCACCATCCCCACCGCCTAGACCAACCCCATATATATGGTGGGGCCGTCGATTGGGACCGCTGCCTCGACGACTTGGGCAGCCGACTGGCCGCCATCATTGACGAGAGCGGACCCGACGCGGTGGCCATGTATCTGGCCAGCGGCTCGGCCTATGACGCCAACGGGCGCCGGGCGGCCGAGCGATTCCTCGGGGCCATCGGCTCCCGCCAGAAGTACACCGCCACCACCATCGACACCCCTATGCGGCCACTGGTGGCCGAGCTCATGGGGGGCTGGTCAGGGCTCACCCCCATGTGGGACCAAGAGGTCGCCCGAATGCTCCTCTTGGTTGGGACAAACCCAGTGGTGTCCCACGGCCACGGCAACGGGCTGGCCGATCCCATTCGACGGCTGCGGACCCAGCAGGAGCGGGGGCCGGTTTGGGTGATCGATCCCCGCCGCACCGAGACCGCTCGACTGGCCGACCGCCACCTGGCTCCGCGACCCAGTACCGACTATCTGATTCTGGGCTGGTTAGTGCGGGAACTGCTCATCGACGGGGCCGATTGGGACTATCTGCGGGAGCACGCAATCGGGGTCGATGAACTGACCGCCGCGTTGGCCCCATTCACCCTGGACCGGACAGCCGCTGGCACTGGTCTCGAGCTCGCAGAGCTGCTCGACCTCCTCGACGCGGTGCGAACCGCAGGTCGCCTTTCGGTGCTTTCGGGCACTGGGGTATCAATGGGCCGCCACGCCAACGTGACCGAGTGGCTGTTGTGGGCGCTGGCGGTGGTCACCGGCTCCTACGACCAACCCGGCGGGATGTGGTTCAACCCCGGTTATCTGATGCAACTCGACACCCGGAGCTGGCAGCCCTCCGACGGCCACCCCGAGCCCGGGCCGGCTAGCCGGCCCGAACTGCCCCGCCGATTCGGGGAGTACCCGTGCGCCGCGCTGGTGGACGAGATCGAGGCCGGCAATGTGCGGGCGCTGGTGGTGGTGGGGGGCAACCCGTTGATCGCCTTCCCTGACCGGGATCGCACCCAGGCCGCACTGGCCGCGCTCGATGTGCTGGCAGTGGCCGATGTGGTCGAGACCGACACCACAGAGCTGGCCACCCACCTGCTGCCGGTTGCCGGTCAACTGGAGCGGGCCGATGTTCCGTGGATGCTGGACGCCTACCAACCGGCCATCGCCACCCAGTTCACTCCCGCGGTGGTCCCGCCCGGCGCCGACCGCCGGCTTATGTGGCAGGCGTTCGCCGAGTTGGGCCGTCGGCTGGGAGTGGGCGTTCTGCCGAGAGGTATCGACCCCGAAACCGCCACCGACGAAGACCTGTTGTCGCTGATCGCCGAGCGGGGCCGCAGCGACGCCGCCACTGTTCTAGCCGCCCGCCGAGGCCTGGTCGGCGAGGCCAAACCGGTTCACGGCTGGGTGCTGGACCGGGTGCTGCCCGACCGTCGCTGGCGGCTGGCCCCCGAGCCTCTTGTAGAACAGTTGGCCGACCTCGACGGCCCCGCACCGCTGGTGCTGTTGCCCCGCCGCCAGATGCGGACCATGAACGGCCAGCTCCGCGATTTGGGCGGCGTAGCCCCCGAGGTGCTGATCCACCCCGACCACGGCATCGCCGACGGCCAGCCGGTGCAAGTGCGCAGCGCCCACGGCGAGTTGTTGGGCACGGCCCGCACCAGCGACGAGATCGCTCCCGGTGCGGTGTCCATTCCCCACGGCTGGGCGGACCCCAACGTCTGCACGCTCACCACCGCCGAGGCCGATGTCGATCCCCTTACCGGCATGGTCTGGCAGTCGGGGCTCCCGGTGCAGCTCAGCCCGGCAGAATCGGCTTGAGACCAGCATGAGCGCTGAGAGTCCAAGCCTGCTGACCATGAAGCTGCCCAAGGAGTTGGGCGGGCTCGAGGCCGACCTGCGAAGCCAATTCCTGGCCACTGAGGCGGCCAGCCGGAAAGACGGATCAGCCGGCTGGAACGAGACCTTCACCACCACTTCGGCGGCGATCGCGGCCGCCCGCCTGCCGCAAGATGGACTGGACGAGGTAGCGGCCAGCGCCCCGGGAGGGGCAGCCTGGCCACCGTTCGCGGGCACCTTTCCACTGTCGGGTAGGACCGCAACTGCCCCCGATGGCGTGGTGTTGACCGGGCGATGGGGGTTCGCTTCCGGCATCGCCGACGCCGCCTGGGTGGTGGGCGGCTGTACCACCGAATCAGGACCGCGGTGGGCGGTGATCCCAGTGCAACAGGTGACCGTGCACGACACCTGGCAGGTCAGCGGCCTGGAGGAGACGCAGAGCCACGACTACAGCGTCGAAGAGGTGTTCGTGCCCCACAGTCGGTTGTTCGACCTGTCGACGCCTGCGCCCAGGGGCGGGATCCTCCACGGGCTGCCCATGTATGCGCTCATCACCCCCGACCACTGTGGGGTGAGCATGGGCATCGCCCGCCGGGCTTTGGACGAGATCGCCATCGCCGCCGCGGGCAAAGACCGCCTGCACAGCACCGCCCCCCTCGATGAGCGGCCGGCCTTCCAGCGCGACCTGGGGCAAGCCGACACCAAGCTGCGGGCCGCCCGGGCGCTGGTGCTGGAGGTGCTGGACGAATTCTGGGCCACTGCGGTCGCCGGCCAGCTAGTCACAGACTCCCTGGTCCAGCGGGCGCGAGCAGCCGCCACCCACGCCGCCGACATTGCCGTCGAGGCGGCGTCGATGGCCTACCGCCGGGGCGGCGGGTCAGTCCTCTACCAAGACCACCCCTTGAACCAGTGCTTCCGAGACGCCCACGCCGCCACCCAGCACGTGCATGTGACCGACGAGATGTATGAGGTGGTGGGCGCCACCCTGCTCGGGGAAGCGCCAGACTAGGAACTGGCGGGGGCTGTCTCCTTGGCCGAGCGCCCGTCCGGGCCCATGAGCTCCTCGCCCAGTGCGATGGCTCCGGCCAGGGCCACAACCATGACAACCGATGAACCCGTGAACAAGACCTCGGCACCCCAGTTTTCGTAGATCGCCCCGGTGGCAAGGGCGGCAATCCCCGCGATGATCAATCCCAATGCCCCGTAGAGGCCTTGGGCAGCGGCCGCTTGTTCAGTCGGAGCCGATAGAGCTATCGCCAGTTGCCCGGCGGGCATGGTGAAAGCATCAAAAACCGCGTGAGCGGCCGACACGGCGATGAGCACCCACACGAATTCCACGTAGCCGTAGACGAACATGCAGGCCACCGCACCCATAATCGAGAACGGCATCACCCGCATGGGACCTCGCTGTTGGGCCCTTTTGCCCCCATACGGGGCGAGTGGAATCATCGGCAGGGCGAAGAGGGAAATGGAAAGGGCGATGATCAGCGTGCTGGCTCCGAGGTCGTCGAGCAGCACCGCCCATGAGGTTTCAAACACCCCGATTGTGGTGAAGAACGCGGCCCCGGCCAGCATGCCGGAGTTGAGAGGTCGGATGCGAAACAGCCGTCTGACCGGCACTCTGGAGGTGGACACCTCTCCCGCCGACAGGTCCAGCCGAAAGATCCAAACGTAGATCAGCAAGTAGAGCCCGGCCATGAACAGGAACGGAGCTCGCAAGTTGATGAATTCGGCCAAGAGTCCAGCCACCACCGGCCCCAGCACAAAACCGCTGATATCGAAGGCCCCCATCTTGCCCAGGTTTTGGCCCATGTTGGCGGGATCTCGGGTAATGAGTATTCGGCGGATCGCGGGGCCAGTGGCTCCCGTACCAGCACCGAGGAAGAACCGAGCGGCGGTGAACTGCCATACCTCATCGGTAATGGCCATGCTAAGCATCGAGAGGATGGCCACGAACACCCCACCATGGACCAGCCAAGAGACGTAGCCCCGATCGGCAAATCGAGCCAAGCCAACTTGGGCTACAAACCCCGCCAGAAATCCCACTGCAACGATGAAGCCCAACTCGGTCTCGCTGAAGCCCAGCTTGTCCCTGAATTCGGCCAGCAGGGTAAACAGCGAGCCATAGCCCATGGACAATGAGCCGGTGACCACGAAGTAAGGCCAGAACGAGCGCGCCATTTCCCGCGTGGTGTTCACAGCCATCGGGGAACCCTACTCCCCGCTGGCGCCGATCGGCTCAGCGCTCTTCTCGGCGATAGGGCAGGCCCAGCGCGGCGGGGGCCACCGATGGGCGGTGGCGATAGCGCCAGCTGATGATCACCAAAACCAACACGGTTAGCACGAAGGGGAGGATGCCCAGCAGTGCGGGGGAAATGCTGCTGACATCCACCCCCAACAGCTCAATGTCGAAGGACTGCAAGCGAGGTTGCAGAGCCAGCGTGAACCCGAACAGCAACGCGCCCAAAGCCAGCCGCCCCGGTCGCCAGGCCCCGAAGATCACCAGGGCCACTGCGATCCAGCCCCGCCCGGCCACCATGCCCTCGGTCCAGCCTGGGGCCATATAGAGCGATAGGAATGCCCCGCCCGCGCCGGCAAAAGCTCCGCCGACCATGACCGCTCCCGACCGCAGCGCCATAACCGAATGGCCGACGGCGTCGGTCGTAGGCGCCGATTCGCCCACCGCCCGCAGGGCCAACCCCCAGCGAGTGCGGGTAAGCACGAACCAGACCGCCAGCCCCAACAGCACAGCTACATACACCACCGGCGGTTGGTTGAAGAAGATATCGCCGAACCAGGGGATGTCAGCCAGCCCGACAATTCCCAGATCGGTGAACTTGGTCTCGGGCCGCTCCCCTACCACGTTGCGGCCCACATAGGCAGCCAACCCCAATCCGCCGATAGTCAGAGCCAGGCCTGACACCACTTGATCAGCGCCCAACACCACACTCACCAGGGCATGGAGCCCACCCACCAATGCGCCGACCGCGGCGGCGGCAATGAACGCAGCCCACGCGCTTCCGGTCTCCAGCCCAACCATGAACCCGCTCACCGCGCCCATGGTCATCATCCCCTCAACCCCTAGGTTGAGCACCCCAGCCCGCTCCGCGATCAACTCGCCCAGCGCAGCCAGGAACACCAGCGTGCCAAACTGCACGGTGGCCACGAACAGGCCAACCAGCGCCTCTTCAGACATCAGGCGCCTTCCACCGCGATGTCGGGTTCTTCGAGCTCCTCGCCCGACGACTCGCCGACAGGGCCGGTCCAGCGAATCCGATAGTTGAAGAAGACCGCGGCCACCAGTGCGCCAAACAGGATCATGGCCTGCAAGATGTCAGAGATGGCTGAGCTCACCCCCAAGGTTTGGATGCTCTGGCCGCCCACCTGCACCGCCCCGAACACAAAGGCCACCACCGCCACCCCGGAGGGCCGCATCAAGGCAAGGGCAGCCACAATGATGCCGGAAAAGCCGAACCCGTTTGAAAGCCCCGGAGTCAGCCTGACCTCTGTGCCAGTGAGCTGAATCGTTCCCGCCAAACCAGCGATACCGCCCGAAAGCAGCAGCGCCGTCAGCACCTTGCGCCGCAAGGAAACGCCGGCATAGCGGGCGGTGTCGGGCGACGATCCTGCCAAGCGCAACTCGTAGCCCCAGGCAGTGCGGGACACGGCTAGCGAGAACACAATTAGCAGCCCAAGGGCGATAAGGGCGCCAATGTTGACCCGGCCGAATAATCCCGGCAGAGATGCCTGGTCGGGCACCTCCTCGATACGGGGAAACCCGAGCGACCCAGGATCTTTCCACGGGCCGACCTGAAGCCACTCCACCACTCGTATGGCCACATAGACCAGCATCAGCGTGGTGATGATCTCGCTCACGCCGAGGTGGGAACGGGCCAGCGCGGGACCGAGCATCAGCAGCATCCCCCCCGCAACGCCCGAGGCCAGCATCACCGCGATCAGCAGCGGACCGGAGAGCCCGTCGGCCATCATGGCCACACCAGTGGCGACGATGGCACCGGCCATCATCTGGCCTTCAGCACCAATGTTCCAAAGTCCCATTGATCCAGCCACCGCCACCGATAGGCCGGTCAACGCCAGCGGCGTCGTCCGCTCCAGCGTGCGAGAGAGCGAATCGGTGCCCATGAATGCGGAATCGAACATCCGCTCATACACCTCAGCCGGACTGTTGTCAGAAACCCACAACAAGATGGCCCCCAACACCAGAGCCACCAAGATGCCGACAACGAACCCCAACGATTGAGTGGCGGGCAATACCCGGTCGCGCCTCACCAAGACTGGTCGGATCATTTGGGTGCCTTCCCCGCCATCGCCGAACCCAAAACCGTTCGCGGGGTGACGTCTGGGCCGTATTCCCCCACTATCCGGCCCTCGAACATCACTAGGAGACGGTCGGATAGGGCCAGCAGCTCGTCGAGATCCTCTGAGATCAGTAACACCCCAACCCCGGCGGCCCGCTGATCCACGAGATGACCTTGAATGGCGGCCACCCCCTGCACATCCAAACCCCTAGAGGGCTGGGCGGCCACCAACACCGAGGGCTGTTCGGCCAGTTCCCGACCTAGCAGCAACCGCTGGAGATTCCCTCCTGACAGCCCGGCTATCGGATCGTTGAGCCGGCCCACCCGCACCGCAAACCTCTCAACCAAACTCTGGCAGAACTTGACGCACTTGGTTATCGACAAGAATATGCCCTGCCGCTGAGATCGGTACGAGCGCACCACCGCGTTGTCCACGACCGACATTTTGGGGGCCAAACCCACTCCGAGTCGGTCTTCGGGCACATAGGCCAGGCCCATGCCGTAAAGGTCTCCCGGTGACGCTCCGGTGATGTCCAGCTCTTTGACCGTGACCCTGCCCTCAGTCGGCCTGCGCAGTCCGTTGATGACCTCGGCCAACTCCTTTTGACCGTTTCCCGACACCCCGACGATGCCCACGATCTCACCGGCATGAACGGTCATGTTGATGTCGATCAGCGCCGGCAATCCGCGATCGTTCAGGGCGCAGACTCCTTGCAGGGAAAGCACCTCGGGACCTGCCTCCATAGCTGGCGGGCGATCCACATACCCGCCTTCGGACGACCCCACCATCATCTCGGCCAATGAGGTCAAGTCCACCTCTTGCAGGTCTTCGACGGTGGCAACGGTCTTGCCTTGGCGCAACACAGTGGCCTCATCACAGAAGGCCACCACCTGGTCCAGCTTGTGACTTATGTAGATGACCGAGCGACCCCCTTCGGCCATGGCCCGCAGCGCCGCCCCCAACTCGGCGGCCTCGCCGGGAGTCAACACCGCGGTGGGCTCGTCCATGACCAGCACCGAGGCATTCCGCCACAAGGACTTGAGGATCTCAACCCGCTGGCGCTCGCCCATCGACAGCTGCCATACCGGGCGAGTGGGGTCGGCGACCATACCGTAGGCCGCCGACAACTCGGCCACTCGCTCCTCGATTTCTACGCTTCGCAGCAGCCGGGGAGCAGAGCCCAGCACGATGTTCTCGGCCACCGTCAGGGTGGGGACAAGACGGAACTCCTGGTACACCATCCCCACCCCGGCGGCGATGGCATCAGCGGGGGAATGGAAGGAGCATCGTTGGCCGTTCACCCACACCTCGCCGGCGTCGGGCCGGTATACCCCGGCCAACACGTTGACCATGGTGGTCTTGCCCGCTCCGTTCTCTCCTAAGAGCGCGTGGATAGTGCCGGGGCGGACCCGCAGGTCGGCCCCGGCACAAGCGATCACTCCGGGGAATTGCTTCTCAATTCCCCGGAGCCAGACCGCATGGTCGGCATTTTCAGATGCCATCTGGATACCGGGAAGCCCCCGGTCAATCTCAACCAGTCGCGCTGCCGACGACGCCTTCGACGAAGAACTCCATGCCCAGCATCGGGCCGTCCTCCATCGTCTCGCCAGCGGCCACAACCACGTTGCCGTCCTGGTCCCGGATCTCGCCGGTGAAGACGTCCCAAGAACCGTCGATGAGTTGGGCGGCCACTTCGTCGATCTCCGCAGCGACATCGGCGGGTACGTCGGCGGCCAGCGGAGCGAGGGCAACGATTCCGTCGTCCATTCCGCCCCAATAGGCCCCTGGTGCGTAGGTGCCCGAAGCAACTGCGTCAATGATCCGGGCGTAGTACGGACCCCAGTTCCACACTGGCGCAGTAATGAATGCATCCGGTGCGAAGGCGCTCATGTCGGAGTTGTACGACACCCACCGGGCCCCCGCATCTTGAGCCGCGAGGCCAGGCGCAGTGGAGTCTTGGTGCATGGCGATCACGTCGGCACCGGCCTCCAACAGGGCTGCCGCGCTATCACCTTCAACCGCCGGGTCAAACCAGGTGAGTGTCCAAGTCACGTGGACTTCCACGTCGGGGTTGACCCGCTGCGCTCCCAAGGTGAAGGCGTTGATGCCTCGCAGCACCTCGGGAATCGCGAAGGCGGCCACATAGCCGATCTGGTTGGCCTCGGTCAGAGCACCAGCAGCCATTCCCGACAGGTAGCGGGGCTGGTACATGCGTCCGAAGAAGTTGCCGAAGTTGTCTTCGTTCATCTTGTAGCCGCTGGCGTGCTCGAACACCACGTCGGGGTACTCACCAGCCAGTTCCTCCATGGCATCCATGTATCCGAAGGAGGTGGCGAAGATCACGTCGGCATCCTCATTCTCAATGAAGTCCACGACGATATTGCGGAAATCCGGCCCGTCCTCAGGGATGTCTTCGGCAAAATGCGTGGTAGCCCCGGTTTGAGACTCGGCGAATCGGCGACCCTCATTGTGGGCCCATGTCCAGCCCGCGTCGCCTACTGGGCCCACGAAGACGAAGGCAGCGATTACCCCATCGTCCATGGGCGCCTCAGTTGGCTCAGGTTCCGGTGCCTCAGTGGGTTCCAGAGCTGGTGCCTCGGTGGGCGCCTGAGTGGGCGCTGGCGCTGGAGCCGCGTCGTCGTCGTTGCCGCACCCCACTGCGATCAACGTCAACGCCGCCAAAACCACCAGCAACTTCAGCAGAAACTTCTTTGCCATCATTCCCTCCTCGGATCGGCTCAACAGCCAGCCTCAAGAGAGTAGTCTGTGACGCTGACGCGGAAGCCACAGACTCGGTTGCCGCTTCCTTACAACTTCGATTCGACAGGTACTGCCGTGACTGCTCTTTCCAGCATCCCCGAGGGCTTCGGCCTCGAAACCGATGTGGTCAACACCACTGCCCGCGACCGGGCGGTCGAACGATGCCGCCAAGTGGGCATTCGACTGCCCACTTTCGCCGAGCTGGCCGACCCGCCAACGGCTGATGGCGGGCTCGCCGGGGTCGATCCCGATGCGGCCGACGCCGCCAACCTGTGGCGGGTCAACTGGTTCAACGACGCGTCTCGGGCCGGGCGGGCCACGGTGCCCGAGCACGTGGTGATTCCCCCGGCGCTGTCGGGGGTGGAGTCACCCATCGTCATGCTGCTGGGCAACCGGTTCCCGATGATCGGAGCCCACAAGGTGCTGGCCGCCTACTCCTGTCTGGCCCCCCGGCTGGTGACCGGGCAGTTCGACCCCACTGAGAACCGGGCGGTGTGGCCGTCCACCGGCAACTACGCCCGCGGCGGCATCGCCATCTCCAAGATCATGGGTTGCCGGGGGGTGGCCGTGCTTCCCGAGGGGATGTCGGCTGAGCGCTTCGAGTGGCTCGACCGGTGGACGTCCGATCCCTCCGACGTGATCCGCACCCCCGGTTCGGAGAGCAACGTGAAGGAGATCTACGACGCCTGCGCCGCGCTGGCCGCCGACGAGGCCAACGTGATCCTCAACCAGTTCTGCGAATACGGCAACCACCTGGGCCACGTAACCGCCACCGCCGCCGCGGTGGAGCGGGTGCTGGAGCACTACAACGCGGGGCACCCGGCGGCCAGGCTGGCCGGGTTCGTGGCCGCCTCGGGGTCGGCCGGGACGCTGGGGGCAGGCGATCCCCTCAAGGAGCGACACGGGTCGGCCACCGCGGTGGTGGAGGCGCTGGAGTGCCCCACGCTGCTGTACAACGGCTACGGCGAGCACAACATCCAGGGCATCGGCGACAAGCACGTCCCGCTGATTCACAACGTGACCAATACCGATGTGGTGGTGGCGGTGTCCGATGAGGCCACCGACGAGCTGGGGGTTCTGTTCTCGTCGCCAGAGGGGCGGGCGCTGCTGGCCAAGCGGGGAGTGGGCGACGACGTGATCGCCCATCTCGACGACCTGGGGCTGTCGTCAATTTGCAACCTGCTGGCCTCGGCCAAGATGGCCCATGCATTGGACTGCGGTCCCGACGACGTGATCGTGACCGTGGCCACCGATGGGGCCGCGCTTTACGGCTCGGAGCGGGCCAAGACCATCGCCACTGTGTTTGGCGGCGACTTCGGGGCCGACGAGGCCGTCGCAGTGGCCGGTCGGTGGCTCAACGGAGTGGACACCGACCACTTGCTGAAGCTCAGCGATCGCGACCAGGACCGGGTTTTCAACCTGGGCTACTTCACCTGGGTGGAACAGCAGGGGGTCGACCTCTCTCACTTTGACGCCCGGCGCGACCAGTCGTTCTGGGTGGCCCTTCGGGATCTGGTGCCGGTGTGGGATGAGCTGATCGCCGACTTCAACGCCCGCACTGGGGTTTGATTATCTCTCCCCTCTCTGTAAGGGCCGTTGCAGGGTCCGGGCTGCGGGTCCTGTCGCCGGGGCGGCTCGGCGCGCGGTGGCACCGAGTCCTGGCCCCGACGCCACCCACAGCCCTGGGGGGGCTCCGGTGAACGGTTTGGGGCTGGTTTGTTCTTGCGGTGCGGTCGCGGCAGGCGACGCGTGGGCGTGTGGGAATAGGGGGGTTGATGACCAAGATCATGTGCTTGCGCTGCCGATGTTGGAGTGGTCGCTGGACACCTCGAGCAACCAACCGTTTGTGCGCTACCGAAAGATGCTGCGGTCGTGGGTTGAGGCCGACGATGACGCCTGGTTTGTGGACCGGGTGGGCCAGCTTGATGCCGCGGTGGCTGGAGTAGACGGCCACGGGTTTGAGATAACTCCCTGCTCAGAGGCGCTGATCGGCGGGCGAAGCATCACCATCAAGGACGAGACCGACAACGTGTCGGGGTCGCACAAGGCTCGTCATACGTTTGGGCTGATGCTGCATTTGCTGGTGCGGGAGGGTCGGGCCGGTGCTGGCTCTGGCCGGCCTCCGCTGGCTATCGCCTCGTGCGGCAATGCCGCGGTGGCTGCCGCGGTAGTGGCCGCCGCCGAGCGCTGGCCCCTCACCGTGTACGTGCCCCAGGTTGCTGAAGCCGTCGTGGTGGCCCGGTTGCGGGAGCTGGATGCGACGGTGGAGTTCTGCCCTCGGATCGACGGGGAGGAGGGCGACCCCTCCTATCACCGCTTCCGGGAGGCGGTCCGCGCCGGGGCGGTGCCATTCGGCTGCCAGGGGCCGGACAACGGATACACCATCGACGGAGGCCGCACACTGGGCTACGAGTTGGCCGAGCAGGCCCCGGACATCGACCGGGTGTACGTCCAGGTGGGCGGGGGCGCGCTGGCCGCGTCGGTGGCCCAAGGGTTGGCGGTCGGTGGATCGCCTGCCGCTCTGGTGGCAGTGCAGACCGAAGGTTGCGCTCCGCTGGCCCGGGCGTGGGACAGAACCGCCGAGTTGGGTGGGCTGGACGAGGCCCGCCGGCAGCGGGCATCCGTCATGTGGCCGTGGACGCCGACCCCCTTTTCTGCGGCCACCGGGATCCTCGACGACGAGACCTACGACTGGGCCGCGGTGACTGAGGCCATGGTGGCCACCGGCGGCCACCCAGTGGTGGTCCCCGAACCGGTCGTAGCCGAGGCATGCGAGGCGGGCCGATCGGCCACCGGCATCAACGTCAGTCCCACGGGCTCAGCAGGCTTGGCCGGGCTGCTGTGCGACGATCCGCCGACCGAGACCAAACCGGCAGTGCTGTTCACCGGGGCCCAGCGATGACCTCCCGCACCGTGCTGAGGGGCGCCCGCTGGCCCGGAGACATCGCCATCGCCGATGGCGTCATCAACGACACCGGCACGGTCGAGCCCCAGCCCGGCGATGCCGTCATCAACGTGGACGGCGACATCGTCACCGCTGGGCTAGCCAACACCCACCATCACCTCTATCAATGGATGACCCGAGGTCGGGCGGTGGGCTGCGACCTGTTCGGCTGGCTGGTGGAGCTCTACCCGGTGTGGGGGCGACTGACCGTGGAAGACGTGGCTGCCGCTGCGCTGGTCGGGCTGGGCGAGCTGGCCGCCACCGGTTGCACGTCCGCAGCCGACCACCACTATCTAGTGCCCCACGGCGACGACGCCGTGTTCGACGCCATCGCCGAAGCGGCCGCCGCGGTGGGCATCCGCCTGCACCTCAGCCGCGGTGCCATGGACTTGGGCGAGTCGCAGGGCGGCCTGCCCCCCGACCACGTGGTGGAAGACCTGGACTCGATCATGGCCTCCACCGAGCGGATCATCGCCCAACACCACGACGGCGACATGATCCATGTGGTGGTGGCGCCGTGCAGCCCGTTCTCGGTCAGCTCCGAGCTCATGGAGGCATCGGTCGCTTTGGCCCGCCAAAGGGGGCTTCGACTCCACACGCATCTATGCGAGACCATCGACGAGCAAGAGCACTGCCTAGAGCGGTTCGGCCGACGGCCGGTGGAGCAGCTCGACGAATGGGGCTGGTTGGGCGACGACGTGTGGCTGGCCCACGGCATCTGGATCAACGACGAAGAGATCGCCCAACTGGGCGCCGCCGGGGTGGGAGTGGCCCACTGCCCGTCCTCCAACGCCCGTTTGGCCGCCGGCACCTGCCGGGCGACCGACCTGGAGGCCGCCGGTGTACCGGTGGGGCTTGGCGTGGACGGCGTGGCGTCCAACGAGGTGGGCGGCCTGTTCCCCGAACTGCGCCAGTCGCTGTACGCCGCCCGACTTCGGGCCATGGACCCCAGCGCCTTCATGCCCGCCGACGCCATTCGCCTGGGCACCTCAGGAGGTGCGAGCTGCCTGGGAGTGGCCGACCGACTGGGCCGAATCGAGCCCGGCATGGTCGCCGACCTGGCCGTGTGGCCCGGCGACGACATCGCCGACGTGGTCGACCCCCTGGCCGGCCTGGTGCTAGGCCCCGACCGCCGGGTCCGCCACCTCTACGTCGGAGGCAACCCCGTGGTCCAAGACGGCTACCTCCTCGGCTGCGACCTCGCCACCGCCCACGCCGACCTGGCCCACCGAGCCCGCCGCCTCTGGGACTGAACGGGTTTAGCGATTCTCGGCCAGCATCAGGGAGTTGAGGATGGCGTTGCGCATGTCGCGGGGGTCGATCACGTCGTCGCTGCCCAGGCGGTTGGCCAGGCGGTAGGGGCCGGAGCGCTGGTCGCGCTCCACTTGGGCCTGGGTCTCGGCGTCGAGCTTGGCTGAGCGGCCGCCGGGCTCGGCGGGCATGGCGGCCATGTTCACGCTGGGCAGGGCGAATGACTGGGTCTGGTTGTCGAACGGGTTCTGGGCCATCACCACCGAGCCGAAGCCGAACGCCTTGCGCATGGTGATCTCGATCTTGGGGTTGGTGAGGCGGCGCTCGGCCTTGTACATCTTGCCGCCCCACTTCAAGATGCCCTCCCGCTCGGCCTTGGTGCCGGCCATCACCCCGGGATTGTCGGCCAGAAACACCACCGGGTGGTCGTAGTTGCCGATCACCTCCAAGAGGTCGGTGGCCTTTATGGCCGCGGCCGCGTCCACCGAGCCGGCCAGATAGGAGGGGTTGTTGGCCACGAGCATGCTGGGCCGCCCGCCGAAGCGGGCCAGTCCGATGATGATGGCCGGACCGTAGGCGGGCTGAATCTCGAAGAAGCTTTCGCGGTCCACGATGTGCTCGATGACCTGGTGCATGTCATAGGGGCGGCGGTCGTTGGGGGGGATCACATCGAGCAGCTCCTCCACCACCCGGGGCTCGGTATCGGGCCCGGTGCGGCGGGGCGCGGGCTGGCCGGCCCTCTGGGGGAAGTACGAGAGGTAGAGGCGGGCCATGTCGACGGCTGCTTCGTCGTCGGGGGCCTCGTTATGGGCCGAGCCGGCGATGCGGGTACACACGTCGGCGCCCCCCAGCTCCTCTTTGGTCACGTCCTCGCCAGTGGCCGCCTTCACCAAGGGCGGACCGCCGGTGAACATGGAGGCGTAAGAGGTCATGATCACAAAATCGCTGAGGGGAGCGGCCAGCGCACCGTGCCCCGCGGAGGCTCCCATCACCAAACACACCATGGGCACCTGCCCGTTCAGGTCGGCGTATGCCTGGAGGTCGCCGGGCGCGCGGCTGCCCCCGGTGCCGGTGAGCCGGTGCCCGGCCCCCTCCAGCATGGTCACCAAGGGGAGGCCCTCCTGGGCGGCCAGCTCGGCGATCCGATAGCGCTTGGCGGTGTTGCCCGCCCCGATCGACCCGCCCAGCACGGTGAAGTCCTCGGCGCCGGCCAAAACCGTCCGGCCGTCGATGCGGCCGTAGCCGCAGACGAATCCATCAGAGGGGATATCTTCCAAGGCCCCCACCAGCGGGCCGATCTCCTGGAAGGTGCCCGGGTCGAACAGCCGATCGATGCGCTGGCGCACGTCAAGTCTGCCCCGGGAGTGCATGTACTTTTCCACCCGCTCCGGCCCGCCCATGGCGGCACCCTCAGCGCGCCGCCGGTCCAGCTCCTCCAGCCACGGCTTCCACTCCTCGCGATTGCTCATGGTCCTAACTCTTCCAGCTATGGCCGCCGACTTTGTGATCGCGCCTGTCGTGGAGGCTCGTCAGGGCGAGAAGGCGTCGATCATGGCCTCCACGTCGGGACCGAGGGGGTAGAGGATGGGGCAAGTGGCCCCGTTGGCCACGTACTCGTCCACCTGGGCCCGGCACTCATCGGCGGTGCCGGCCGCGCACAGCATCTGCACCACCTCGTCGGGGACCAGCTTGGAGGCCGCCTCGATTTGCTCCATGGTGGCGGGCCAGGTGAGCACGGCGTTGACCGCGTCCAGAAGCGAGTCGGGCACTCCCGAGGCGGCCATGATGTGGGGTTGCTGGCCCAGATACTGGGTGACCAGAAATCGGGCGGCGTCCAGCGCTTCGGCCCGGTCCTCGGCCAACGAGCACACCACCAGTTGTGGTCGGTCCAGGTCGTCCACCGTTCGGCCCGCCCGAGCCGCACCCTCGGCCAGGGCGTCCATGGCCCGGCGGTTGTAGTCGGGTGACACCAGATAGTTGAGCACCACGCCGTCGGCGATCTCGCCGGTCAACTCCATCATCTTCATGCCGGTGGCCCCGATGTAGATGGGAACGTCCTTAGGACGTCGGGGCTGGTTCACGTAGTCGAGTTCCACGTCGTCGAGCTGCACATAGTCGCCGTCAAAGGTCACGTTCTGGTCGGCCAACAGCGCCCGCACCACAGTGACCACCTCCCGCATGGCCCCCAGCGGGCGGCGGCGGTCGATGCCGACTTTGCTGGCCAGCGGGTCCCACCACGCCCCCAGCCCGCACAGGATGCGGCCCGGCGCCAGGTCGTCGAGGGTGGAGAACGTGGCGGCCAGCCGGGCCGGATTACGGGTCCACATGTCGAGCACGCCACTGCCCACCTTGATGGTGTCGGTGGTGGCCGCAAACGCGGCCATGGGCACGGTGGCCTCCCGAACCAGCCGGGAGTCGGCCTGCCACACGGCGTCGAATCCCCGCTGCTCGGCATATTGCACGTAGGCGATGGCATCGGCCATGGAGTGGGCGTCTTGCAGGTAGAGGGCTACGGGGTATGCACTCATGGGTCGATCTCCTCTAATTGAGCGAACAGTCGGGCGGCGGCCTCGGCGGCCTTGGCCCGGATTTCGTCGGGGTCCACCCGGGTGGCCACCCCGTCGGCTAGCAGCGTCTCGCCGTCTACCACAACGTCTGTCGCCCGAACCCCGGGGGTGAACGCCAGCCGCCACGGATCGATGGGGTCATACGACCAGCGGACGATATCGGAACGGGCCTCGGGAAACAGTTCCCAGCCCTGGGCCAGCCACTCCCACGCGGAGTCGGGAGTGGCGGTGACGTCGTCCTCCCGGTGGCGGGCATAGGCCACCCGGAACTCCTCGAGCATGTCGGCCCCGATGCCGTCGGTGCCCAGTGCCACGGGGTTGGCGAAGCGGGTGGGGCGGGCGTAGCCCACGGCGTTGTTCATGTTGGAACGGGGGTTGTGGACCAGGGTTCCAGCGAGTGGGTGATCATCTGGCAGGTGTACGCCGTGGATTATCAGCCAATCGTCGGCGCTCCACTGGGCCAGGCGGTCGGCGGCTGGGGCGTCCACCGGGCCTTCGGCCACATGGATGTGGACTCCGGTGCCTAAGTCGGCGGCCAGGCCAGCGGCTGCTTCCAGCGTGTCGTCGGTGCAGGTGAAGGCGGCGTGCACCCCGACCATGCCCCGGCCTCCGGCCCGCAAGAATCGCTCGTTCTCGGCCAGGCCCCGGCGGGCGCCGTCGGCCCCGTGGCGATCAGTCACCCCGTAGGCGCAACTCACCCGCACCCCCACTTCGGCGCAAGCATCGGCAATTGCCTCCAGCGAGCCCTCGATGGCGTTGGGCGACTCGTGATGGTCGACGATGGCGGTGCAGCCAGCCTCCAAGGCCTCCAGCGCCCCCAGCTTGGCCGACCACTCAATGGTGTCGAGGTCGAGCGCCCGGTCGAGCCGCCACCAGACCAGCTTGAGAATGTCGGTGAACCCGGTGGGAATTCCGGGCGGGGCGGGCATCCCCCGGGCCAGCGCCGAATACAGGTGGTGGTGGGCGCAGACCAGCCCGGGCGTGGTGTTGGTGGGCTCGCTCACGAGCGCGTAAGTGCCGAACGACTAGCCGAACTGATACTCGCCATGGGCTTAGTCCCCCATGGGAAGGCTGTTGTGCCACGTTCCGCTGTGAGCTCGAAGCGCAGCCGCCACCGCGCCAGCGGTGGGCACCAGTCCGATCTCCCCCACCCCTTTGATGCCGTAGGGGGCGTTGGGCTGGGGCGACTCCACCAAGATCACGTCCACGGGGGGCATGTCCTTGGGCCGCAGGATTCCCAGCGACTTGAGGGTCATGTTGGTGGGCCAGCCGTTCTCATCGGCGGGGAAGTCCTCGGTGAGGGCGTAGCCCAGGCCCATGTGAACCGCCCCTTCGATCTGGCCCTCGCACAGCAGCGGGTTGACCGCCTTGCCCACGTCGTGGGCGGCGACCACCCGCTCGACAGTGCCCTCGTCGTCGAGCACCACCATCTGGGCGGCGTAGCCGAAGGTGGAGTGGATGATGGGGTTCTCCACCCCGTCGGAAAGCTTGTTGGTCCAGTCCACCCGGTACTCGCCGAAGTAGTCCACGCCGGGCTGGCATCCGTCGGCCACAGCAGCCTGGCAGGCGTCGGCCACCGACCCGGCGCCCATCAGCGTGCCCCGGCTGCCGGTGGTCTGTCCGGCGCCCAGCTCGTAGGTGGTGTCCACCACCACCCGCACCCGATCCGCGCTCACGCCCAGCTCGGTCACCGCCACCTGCTGGGCCACGGTGTGGACCCCTTGGCCCATCTCCGTCCAGCAGTGGCGCACCTCCACGCCGCCGCCTTCGTGGTAGTCGTCGTCGAATCGCACCACTGCTTTGGCGATCTCCTTGAAGCCGTTGCCCAGCCCGGAGTTCTTTAGGCCCAGTCCCATGCCCACCGATTTGCCGGCGGCCCGGGCCTCGTCCCAGGCCGGTTTCACCGCCTCCAAGCAGGCGCGGGCCCCCAGCGATCCGTCGTCCATGATCTGTCCCGGTCCCCAGATGGCACCCGGAGCGACCGCGTTGCGCGACCGCATCTCCCACCCGTCGATGCCCACCGCCTCGGCCAGCCGGTCGATGACCCCTTCCATAGCGAATTGAGCCTGATTGGCCCCGAATCCCCGGAAGGCGCCGCACACCGGGTTGTTGGTGCGAGCAGCGATTGCCTCCACATCGATGTTGGGCACCGAATAGGGGCCACTGGCATGGCCCGCGGCCCGCTCGAGCACCTTCATGCCCACTGAGGCATAGGGGCCCGAGTCGCCCACCATCCGGGCTCGCAGGGCGGTGAGCTTGCCGTCGGCATCGCAGCCGGCCCACACCTCGATGCGGATGGGATGGCGCTTGGGATGCATCCGCAACGACTCTTCCCGCGACACCGTGCACAACACCGGACGGCCCAGCAGCCAGGCGGCCAGCGCGGTCTGGGCCTGGTTGGCCATGTCCTCCTTGCCGCCGAAAGCCCCGCCGTTGCTCACCAGCTCCACGGTGATCTGCTGAGGATCGACGGCCAGCACCGAGGCAATCTGGTCGCGGTCGTCCCACACCCCCTGGCCGCCGGAGTACACCTGCATGGTGCCGTCGCCGTTGGGCACCGCCAGGGTGGACTCCGGCTCCAAGAAGGCGTGCTCGATGCGCTGAGTTTGGAACACCTCATGGATGGTGTGGGCGCTGGCCGCCAGGGCGGCGTCCACGTCGCCCCGGGCGTACACCGAGCGGGACAAGACGTTGCCGTCGAGCTGCCATACCGCCTCTTCGGACCCATTGGTCACCGCGGCCACCGCGTCGGTGATCGGGGTGTGGACCTCGTAGGTCACCTGCACGGCCTCGGCCGCCCGCCGGGCGGTGGCCCGGTCTTCGGCCACCACGATGGCCAGCACATCGCCCACATAGGAAGTCCGGCCCCCTTCGGGGATGAACACCGGCCAGTCCGTGTAGATGATCCCCACCCGCAGCTCGCCGGGCACGTCGGCTGCGGTGAACACCGCCACCACGCCGTCGATGGCCTCGGCGGCGGTGGTGTCGATGGACACCACGTCGGCCCGGGCGTGCTCGGACAGGTGCAGCGCGCCGTGCAGCAGGCCCTCGGGGCGCAGGTCGTCGATGTAGTCCCGGTCGCCCAGGGCCAGCTCTCGAGCCTCGTACTTGATGCCCCGGCTGCCCACGCCGCCGGGCACCTCGGCCTCGGGCGTCTCGCCTTGGGCCAGCGCCTCCACCGCGTCCAAGATCTTGGTGTAGCCGGTGCAGCGGCAGAGGTGGCCGCCCAGATGCCGGGAGGCCTCCTCGCGGGTCAGATCAGATCCCTTGCGATCCACCAGCGACTTGGTGCGGATCAAGATGCCGGGGGTGCAGAAACCGCACTGGAGGGCACCGCAGGCGGCGAACACGTCGGCCATGCGGGCCCGCTCCTCGGCGGATACCCCTTCGAGGGTCACCACCTCGGTGCCAACCGAGCGCTCCAGCGAGGTCTGGCAGGCCACCCGGGCGCGGCCGTCCACCAGCACCGCGCAGCAGCCGCACTGGCCGCTGGGCGAGCACCCGTCTTTGGGGGACATGATCCCCAGCTCGTCGCGCAGGGCGGCCAGCAAGTGCTCGTGATCCCCCTGAATGGTCACTGATTGACCGTTGATCGTCAGTGTTGTCATGGCTTTCCCCCTTGGGTTGAGGACGCCCCGCCGATTATCGGCGTCCCCTCTACATATGGCTTGTCATGAATGAGCGGCATTTCCTCGGCAATCGACTTGTACATCTCCGGGCGGCGGTAGCGGCTGAAGTCATAAAGAGTATTCTTGTAGGCCGCGCACCAATTCAGGTTGCAGGTGGCCACCACCAATTCGTCCCCATCGGTGGCCGCCTGGGCCAGCACCTCGCCGGAGGGGCCGATGATGCAACTCTCGGCCAGGCTCTCCACCCCCTCCTCTTCCCCCCCCTTGGCCACACCCACCACGAACGTGCCGTTCTGATAGGCCCCGGCCTGCATGACCAGGCGGCTGTGGAATCCGGCCAGGAAATCCTGGGACGGATCGGGATAATAGTGGATAGGAGTGTTATAGCCGATCAGGATCATCTCCACATCGGCTAGTCCCATTACCCGGTAGGTCTCGGGCCAGCGCCGGTCGTTGCACAGGGCCAGGCCGATCTCGCCCCGGAATGCGGTCCAGGTGCGGAACGTCTCTGAGCTGGGCACGAAGTAGGCCCGTTCCAGGTGCTGGAACGGGCGCTGGGGCTCGTATTCCTCATGGCCGGGGATGTGGACCTTGCGGAACTTGGCCACCTCATTGCCGTCGCCGTCCACCAGCAGATAGGTGTTGTAGCGGTGGCCGTCGGGGGTCAGCTCGGCATAGCCCAGGCAGAAGCCGATCCCCAGGCGGGCGGCCTCGTCGAACAGCGGCTTGACCTCGGGCGAGGGCATCTCGGTCTCATAGAAGCTGTTCAGCTCATCGACGTCGTCGATCCACCACCGGGGGAAGAACGTGGTGAGGGCCAACTCGGGGTACACCACCAATTCGCACCCCTGCTTGCTGCCCTCATGGAGCAGTGCCAGCAGCCGCTCCACCACGTCGGCCCGGGTGTCGGCCCGGGCGATGGGGCCGAGCTGGGCGGCGCCCACCGTTATCTCTCTGACGTTGCTGGACAGACGCGACACCCGATCGTCGGAGACTTCGCTCTCCAGGTGGGTCTTCAGCGTCTGGTCCTGGCTCGCGCTCATGCCGTCACCCCGGCCGCCTCTTCCACTTCCGAGGCCTCGGCGATTTCGGCCAGCTCCAACATGACCCGCAGCAGCACATTGGCCCCCGCTTCCAGATGTTCGGGCTCGGTGTGCTCGAACGGATTGTGGCTGATGCCCTCCCAAGAGGGCACGAACACCATCGAGGTGGGGCACACCGCGGCGAACATCTGGGCATCGTGGCCAGCGCCCGAGCACAGTCGGCGGTGGCTGAAGCCCAACTCGCCGGCCACCCGCTCCACCCGGTCGATCATCTCCGGGTCGAACTCCACCGGGGCGAACCGGGCCAGACGCCGAGAGGTGATCCCAGTGCCGGACTCGGCGGCCAGCTCGTCCAGGAAGGCGGCCAACCGGCCCTCGGCCTCGGTGAGCAAGTCGTCGTCGGTGTTGCGCATGTCCACCGTCAGCACCGCATCGGAGGCCACCACGTTCACCAGGTTGGGGTGCAGCTCCACCCGTCCAACGGTGCAGACCTGCGGGGGGCCGAATTCCTCGGCCAGCTCGTGGACGAACACCGCAATTCGGGTGGCAACCCAGCCGGCGTCGTGGCGCATGTCCATCGGAGTGGTGCCAGCGTGGTTGGACTGGCCGGCCACGGTGATCTCGGTCCAGCTGATGCCCTGTACCCCGGTGACCACGCCGATCACCACGTCTTCGGTGTCGAGGATCGGGCCCTGCTCGATATGCAGCTCTACAAAGGCATGAGGCGGGGGCGAAGGACACGGGGCCGGGCCCCGATAGCCGATCCGGTCGAGCTCCTCGCCCACCACCGCGCCGTCGGTACCCACGATGTCGAGGGCCTCCTCTATGGGAAGCTCGCCGGTGTAGACCAGGCTGCCCAGCATGTCGGGCGGGAACCGGGAGCCCTCCTCGTCGGTGAAGAAGCCCACGGCGAGGGGCCGCCGGGTGGTGATGCCCGCCCGCTGCACCGCCTCCACCACCTGCAATCCGGCCAGCACGCCGAGGTTGCCGTCGTAGCGCCCGCCGGTGCGCACGGTGTCGATGTGGCTGCCGCACATGACCGGAGGCCCCGGCTCGGCCCCGGCCATGGTCCCCACTACGTTGCCGATGCCGTCGATGCTGATCTCCATGCCCAGATCCCGCATCCACGTCACAACGAGATCGCGGCCGTCCCGATCTTCATCGGTGAGCGCCAAACGGCAGGCGCCGTCGGTGCCCTCAATTTCGCCGATCATTGCCAGAGCAGCCAAACGGTCGCTTAGGCCCTGACCATCAACGTTGATCTCAGTAGCCACAGAGGACATAGTTTGCCAAAGTTTTCACCCATTAGTTCTGCAGAATTGCCAACTCTCCCAACGAGTTGGGCTCATAACGCCTAAATTTTACCTGCTGTGAGTTTCAAAGGAATGCGAACCCTGCACTGTTTCTGTGCTGCTGTAGAGGCAAAGGCAAGGCCACCACGATGAGCGACGTGGTGGTAGCCCGGAGCCTGGACGAGGCGCGGGGCGCTTTGGCCGACCATCCCGACGCCACCGTGCTGGCCGGGGGCACCGATCTCATGGTGGAGATCAACCGGGGCCTGCGCCGTCCCAGCCACGTCGTGGGCGTGGCCCAAGTGCCCGAATTGCGCCTATGGAGCGTCGCTGATGATCGGGTGACTGTGGGCGGAGGGGTCACCTACACCGAGATGATGACCACCCCGCTGGCCGACGCCGCTCCCGCCCTGGCCCAAGCCGCCCGCACCGTGGGCTCCCCGCCCATCCGCAACGCCGGAACCCTGGGGGGAAACCTGGGCACCGCCTCGCCGGCGGGAGACACCCTGCCGGTGCTGGCCGCGCTCAACGCCCAGATCGTGGTGGTGGGCCCCGATGGGGAGCGCCGGATGGCCTTGGACGATTTCGTGGTCGGGGTGAAGCGCACCTCGCTGCGACCGGGCGAGCTGATCGTGCGGGCCGAGATGGACCGGCCGACGGGCCGCCAGGAGTTCTTGAAGATCGGCCCCCGCAACGCCATGGTGATCTCCATGGCCGGGCTGGCCCTGGTGGCCGACCACGATGCCCGCGCCGTCCGCTGCGCCCTGGGAGCGGTAGCCGCCGGCATTCCCCGGGCCCGCGACGCCGAGGCCTGGGTGGCCGAGCGCATCGACTGGGACAACGGCGCCGGTGTCGATGATGCCGTGGCCGCCGAGTTCGGCCAGCGGGTGGCCGCGGCCTCTGCCCCCATCGACGACCACCGCTCCACCGCCGCATACCGTCGCCACGCCATAGCGGTGCTGGCCACCCGAGCCCTGAAGCGGGCCTTTGCCCAAGGAGGGTCCAGCGATGCCTGATCCCTATTCGCTGCGCGTGAACGGGGTGGACTGCGAGGTGGCCGACTCTGACATTGCCGAGAGCCTGCTGTTTGTGCTCAGGGAGCGCCTCGGGCTCACCGGCACCAAGAACGCCTGTACCGAGGGCGAGTGCAGCTCGTGCGCCGTGCTGATCGACGGGGTGCTCACCTGCTCGTGCCTGGTGCTGTCCGCCACCGCCGCCGGCCAAGACATCACCACCGTGGAGGGGCTGGGCGACGGCCGCGACGGCCTGTCGGTGGTCCAGGAGGCGTTCGTAGACGAGGGCGCGGTGCAGTGCGGGTTCTGCACGCCGGGGCTGATCGTGGCCGTCCACGACCTGCTCGAGGCCAATGCCGACCCCAGCGACGGCGATGTGCGAGAAGCACTGTCGGGCAACCTGTGCCGCTGCACCGGCTATGGGCGCATCCTGGCCGCGGTCAACACTGCGGCCGAGGCCAAGCGGAGCCAGCCATGACCTCTGAAGCGGTCAATACCGCGGCTGGTGGCAGCACCGCGACCGGAACCGGCACCGACACCATCGTCGACGCCGGAACCCGAGGGGTGGGCGCCGACGTGGGCCGCCCCGACGGGGTGCCCAAGGTGCAGGGCCGGTTCGCCTTCTCCTCCGACCTGTGGGCCGACGACTTCTTGTGGGGCCACACCCTGCGCTCGCCCCACGCCTCGGCTCTGATCCGCGGCATCGACATCGGCCCGGCTGTGGCCATGGCCGGGGTGTACGCCGTGCTGCTGGCCGATGACGTGCCCGGCTGTCTCACTTATGGGCTGGAGCATGGCGACCAGCCGGCGTTGGCCGACGGCCAGGTTCGGTATGTGGGCGAGCCGGTGGCGCTGGTGGCCGCCGACCACCCCGACATCGCCCGGCGGGCTGCCGAGGCCATCGTGGTGGACTACGAGGTGAGCGAGCCTGTGACCGACGCCGAGGCTGCGCCCACCGCCGCCCCCATCCACCCCGACGGCAACGTCTTCCGGGAGATAGCCATCCGCCACGGCGACTTGGATGTGGCCGGCGAAGTGGTGGTGGAGGGCGTCTACGAGGTGGGCATGCAAGACCAGGCCTTCATGGGGCCGGAGTCGGGCATGGCGCTGCCCGACGAGGACGGCAGCGTGGAGCTGTTCGTGTCCACCCAATGGCTGCACGTGGACCGCGAGCAGATCGCGGCCTGCCTGGGGATCGACGAGGAAAAAGTCCGCCTCACCCTGGCCGGGGTGGGCGGGGCGTTCGGCGCCCGCGAGGACCTGTCGTTGCAGGTCCACCTGTGCCTTTTGGCCCTGCACACCGGCAAGCCGGTGAAGATGGTCTACAGCCGCGACGAGTCGTTCCTCGGCCACGTCCACCGCCATCCGGCCAAGATGTGGTATCGCCACCATGCCGACCGCAACGGGCATCTGGTGAAGGTGGAGGCCCGGATCGTGCTCGACGGCGGGGCCTATGCCTCCACCTCGTCGGCGGTCATCGCCAACGCCTCCTGTTTCGCCGCCGGCCCCTACAAGGTGCCCGCCGCCCACATCACGGGCTTGGCGGCCCGCACCAACAACCCGCCGTGCGGGGCCATGCGGGGCTTCGGCGCGGTGCAGACCTGCTTCGGCCACGAGTCGCAGATGGACAAGCTGGCCGCCGCCTTGAACATGGACCCGGTGGAGCTGCGGCTGCTCAACGCCATAGGCCCCGGCGATCGGCTGGTGACCGGGCAGCTCATCACCGGCACGTTCCCCACAGCCGAGGTGATCCGCCAGTGCGCCTATGCCCCCGAACCTGAGATCCCCCTCTCCGACGACCGGCGAGACCTCCCCGGGGGATCGGGCCGCACCACCGATGCCGCCGACACCGTGCGGGGAACGGGCTTCGCCGTGGGGTTCAAGAACCTCATGTTCTCCGAGGGCTACGACGACTACTCATCGGCGGCCTGCCGGGTGTCCGACGGAGTGGCCACCATCACATGCGCCTGTGCCGAGGTGGGCCAGGGGTTCGTGACCCTGGCCCAGCAGATCGCCCGCACCGAGCTCGGGGTGGACGAGGTGATCTTGGCCCCGGCCCAAACCGCCACCATCGGCTCGGCCGGATCGTCGTCGGCCAGCCGCCAAACCTGGATGTCGGGCGGGGCCGTGCAGGCCGCCTGCCGGGAGGTTCGAGCACAGATCCTGGCCGACGTCGCCGCCGAGTGGGGGGTATCTCCCGACGGGCTGGTGCTGCGCGACGGCCTGGTGGTGTCGCTGGACGGCCAGCAGGAGGCATTGCTGGCCCAGGTAACCGCCGGGACCGGCTATGAGGCCGACGTGGAGTACCACCACGCCCCCACCGAGGCGCTGGACGAGAACGGCCAGGGCAACGCCCACGTGTCGTTCGCCTGCGCCGCCCACCGGGCCACCGTCGACGTGGACCCCGACCTGGGCCTGGTGCGAGTGCGAGACATCACCACCGCCCAAGACGTGGGCCGCATCCTCAACCCCACCCAAGCCGTGGGCCAGATCGAAGGCGGCATCGCCCAGGGCCTGGGGCTGGCCCTCATGGAGGAGATCGTGCTGGACGACGGCATAGTGCGCAACGCCTCCTTCACCGACTACGTGATCCCCACCACCCTGGACATGCCCGACGTGACCATCGCCGCCTTCGTAGAAGAACCCGAGCCCGGCGCCCCCTACGGCGCCAAGGGAATAGGCGAACCCCCCACCATCTCCTCCTCCGCCGCCATAGCCGCCGCCGTAAGAGCCGCCACCGGCCAAGCCCTTCCCCGCATCCCCATCCGCCCAGCCGACATCGCGCTGGGGTGACAAGAGCCGCTAGACGTCTCGTTGCCGGCCCTTAGGCCGGTAGTCCCTCGGATCGCGGCAGGCGTCGTAGATGACCTTGTCGATTGGGACCCAGTTTGTTCCTGGTACGCCCCTTCTTGACGAACTTCCTGGACCAACCGGGAATGCGGATTCGAACTCCAGGTTCCTTCCTTGAGACTGTGCGATGGCTTTGGCAAGTCGCACAGCGGGACCAAAGTCCCAGTCTTGGCTCACGAGGATCGCGGTCTCGTAGCGCAGCTCATGGGTGGCTTGCACGAGATCAATGGCCAGACTGACGTCAACCCCCTTCTCCCTCCCCCCAGTTCCCACTCTGCCCGCATATACATATACGCCCTTGTTCCTGAGATATCGGAGCTTGTTCGTCCAAAAGCCGTGCCAAAAGCTCTGGGCAGACCGGCGCGGCACACCGGTGTAGAAGCGAATTTCGCCAAGGGTGCGCCCAGGAACTCGGGAAACGAGAGCACTTGCGAGCCTCTCCACGTCATAACTCGGCCATGCATACGGAGACGTAGTGCTCAAAGCAGCCGGTGCCCAAGCGCTCTTCGCGAGGTGAAAGAGATTCTGACCGTCGATCAGCACAATCGTGCGCATAACAAGAAACACCCGCCCGGGGATGGATCAAGACGATCCGTCCAGCGGGCGGGGAAGTAATGCCTGCAAGGTAACGCGGCGACAGCCGGATTTCAACGGACGTCTCTAGAACATCAGGCCACATCGGCCGATCTGTCTATTGAGCCAGGAGCGGTGCAGCTCCTACGGCGCCAAAGGCATCGGCGTACCCCCCCCACCATCTCCTCCTCCGCCGCCGTTAGAGCCGCCACCGGCCAAGCCCTCCCAAGAATCCCCATCCGCCCCGCGGATATTGCGCTGGGGTGAACCCAAGTGCGGTCTTATTGCCGCTCCATAGGCGCTGTCAGCCGATGATGCCCCCGCTACCATGGTTGTTGACGAGACGGTTGGCCACTTGAGACGGAGAGGTGCCATCGAGGACGAACGATTTACCCGGCGGCTCTACACAGTGGCTGGAGCGGCGCGCCTAGTGGGTATGAGCGCGTCCACTCTGCGCACATGGTCTCAAGGCTATGAGAGGACACTCCTGAGCAATACGCAGGTGAAGCAGGGGCCAGTCATCACCGCGTTCGACAACCGCTTCGGTGATCGACGGTCGATTCCCTTTATTGGGCTGGTCGAAGCAGTCGTAATCCAGGCATTTCGCAATACTGGCCTTCCCCTCCAGCGCATCCGCAAGGCGCTTGAAATTCTCGCCAACGAGGGTGAACTCGGGCATGCGTTGGCCTCGCGGCAGTTGTTCAGCGATGGGGCAAGCGTCTTGTACGACTACGCAACCCGCAGCCAGGACAAACAACTCAGGCTGCTCACCGTGGTACACACCGGCCAGCGCGTGTTCCATGAAGTGATTGGGGACCATTTGGAACGCATCACTTTCGGCGACACCTGGGCCACCGAGCTAATCCTCCCGGTGACCGAACGGCCTCTGCTTCGCGTCATCCCGGAGGTGGCGGGAGGAGATGCAGTTTTTGTTGAGGGGGGCGCGACTCTCTCGGCCGTTTCATCCCGCGCCAACGCCGGCGAGCCGTTGGAGTCCATCGCAGCCGACTTTGGGACTCCCGCAGACCAAATAGAGGAAGCCCTCTGTGCCATCTGGCCGACGCAGGCAGCAGCCTGACCACCCGCCACCTGTCTTCTTCTTGGATCGAGGCCTCGGTCGCCATCTGATCGCCGAAGCGATTCGTGCAAGAGGCCACGAAGCACTGCCGATGGCAGAGGTATACCACGGAGGCGCCGACCAGCGGATCGCCGATCCCGACTGGATGCTTAGGGCAGACCAAGAAGGCTGGGTCGCTTTGACCAAGGACCACTCCGTCGTTCGCGACCATCGTGATGTGCTGGCTGAAACCACGTTGCGAGTATTCGCCTACAACAACGCCAACCTCACAGGACCCGAGATGGTGGACCGCCTAGAGACCAACTTCAACCGAATCCTGCAACGGGCAGCCAAGCCAGGGCCTTACGTATACGTGATCGGCCGCGACAGCTTGGAACTCCGCTGGCGTCCATAGGATCTTGCCCCACGAAAGACCCCGATTTTCAACAACCTCCGTCAGTTTTAGACCTAGCGGACCAGTTGGATGCAGAAGTTGGCTCCACATTGCCCGAATGCACCGATAGCTATGTGGCCTCTTCCATTGCCTCGACTTTGACGGCTAGAGCCTCGGAGAACCGGCCAATGAGGGCAAACCTATTGTAGTAGCGCTGGATGACTACGCCGATCGCACCGCCAGCAAGCGACAAGAGCAGCATCTCGGAGACGGAAATGGTTGCCCACTCGACCCCAGCGGACCTCATAGTCCAAAGAATGAGCAAAATGAGTGCCCCTGCACCAGCGAGGAACGCTCTAAATGTACGAAGCACGTAACGCACGAGCCATCGCCCTAGGCGGTCGGCGAAATGGGACAGCCTCTGGTAGAGCCTTCTCCAGTCGATCTGTCGAAGACGACCTGACAACGCTGCAATTAGACGGCTTCTGCGAGATCGAAAATCTTCCATTTGATCAGGATACCCGACAAATGCCAGCCCTGTAATCTGAATTACGACTGAGCACCAAGAAGGCATCCCTGCAATGGGCTAGCTCCAATACTGACAGACTCCAACGGGCGCACCGAGGCCGCCAACGCCAAGACCAAAGACGCCAAACGCTCCGCCCGAGGCTTCCGCAACCTCAACAACCACCGGCTACCCATACTCCTGGCAGCCGGACAAAAACCACGCGAAACCCAACCCGTCACAAAACCAGAACCCGACGCCCCAGCTCCGTCGCGTAGAGCCCGTTTGTCAACACCGCTTAGAGATTGTTGACAAAGTCCGGTCCGTCTTGCGGGCTTGGGACGCTGGGTGGGAGTCCTCGGAGGAACCTTGTCCTTTGGCGTTGGGCTTTACTTGCTGATCCAATCCGGGCAGTCGCTCCGCGCCGGTAGGTGGCGGTGGTGATGATGCAGTATTCGCTGGCTCGCGTCATCGCTACGTACAGGATCCTGCGTTCCTCGTCCTCGTCGCCCGAGGGAAGGGGAACGGTGTCGTCGTCGACTGCCATCAGGATGGCTGTGTTGACCGTCAGCCCCTTTGACTGGGCCATGGACATCAGCCGAACGGCACCGTCCTGGGTATTGGCGAGATCGAGTGCTAACGGCTGGAGCTGGTTGATGAACCTGCCGAGACCCGCATCGTGCCCACTGGTCGCTGACTCGGCGACTTGTCTTCCCACGCTTTCGAGGATCGTCACAGCATCCTCGGAGAGGCTGTCCTTCCTGGCGTGCTCAACAAGCCATCCACCCCACCCTCGTTCATCGAGTAGAGCCCCTTCGAGTTCGCCGCGGAGATTGCCCAGAGCAGCGTCGAACTCCCCCACCGCGACGGCGACCTTGGCGCGGGGTGCATTCATCAGGAATTCGAATCCTGTATTGCGCCCCTTCTCGATTGCCTCGCCGAAAGAGATCCTTTCTTCGCAGGCAAAGCCGTAGATCCCCATCAAAGTGCCAATTCCGATTCCGGGCGTCTCGTGGAGCAACCCCATCCACGCGAGGGAGTCCGATGGATCTGCAATGAGTCGGCCGAATGCCACCAGTCTGCGTACTTCGGTCTCCTTGAGAGCGTTCTTTATCCAGTCGGAGTTCGTGATCTGGATCCCTTCGGCCTCGAATCGGCCCAGCAACTCCTTTCGGAATTTGTCCGCGCTGGAGCGCACTAGGATTGCAATGTCATCTGGTTCGACGCCCGCAGCTAATCGCTTCTCGACGATGTCGACAACGCCTTCGAACTCGCGGTCCGAGTTTGCGAATCGAAGCTGTGCGAAGACACCGGGACGGTCTGGATCACTTGGCACGAGCCGTGCCTTCGCCTGCCGCCTCGGCATCGCACCGATGACTTCAAGAGCCGGGTCGAGGACGGCCGCAGGCGAGCGATAGCACTCCGTGAGCTCGAATGGCCTTGCACCGAATTCGTCACAAAACCGCAACAAGGCGCTGGGAGCAGCGTTGCGCCAGGAATATATGGACTGATCGTCATCCCCGATGGCGATGATCTGGACTTGATCTGAAAGGAGCTTGAGCAGGCGTATTTCCGCGGCATTCAGGTCTTGGAATTCGTCGACGACGAGGACGTCAAGGTCCAGATCGTCTATGCCCAAATCTTCAACAAGCTGAACCGCCTTGTAGGGGATCTCACTGACATGGACGAAACCCAGTGTCCGCTGGGCCTCCGTCCAAGCACCCCTGAAACCCGCTGCGAGCACAGGGTCCCAATCAGACAGCAGAATCTGCTCCTTGTCTAGGGACTGCCAGCCTGCCGCCATCTCTTCCGTGAATTTCCGCACCTCCTTGATGGTCGCGGGATGACCGGCTTCTCTCATTCGAGCTGCCACCGCTTCCTCGATGAGGAACCGCTTCTCCCAATCGTCGGCCATGCGGAGCTTCTCATGGCGCTTTCGCATCAACAACCACAAAGCGAACGAATGGGCTGTAGAAGGCGGACGCTCAGTGATCGCAACTTCGGCATCCGAGAACTTCTCCTGGAGCTCCTGAGTTGCCGCTCGGGTGAAAGTGATCATGTGACATCTAGGGGGATCGCCCATGAAAGCAAGGTTTTCCAGAAAAGCGACGCTGGCGAAGCTCTTCCCAGTTCCTGGTCCCGCCAGGAGACGGGCGTGGCCCTTGCGAGCGTGATCCACAAAATCCTTCTGTTCCTGCGACAGCAACATCAGCCCATCGTGCCGCGAAAGATGGGCAGCTCATGCAGTCGAAGCCCGACTTCTTCAGAGCCAATCTCGAAACGCTGCACCCGAGCAAGATCTGAACAACCATGCTACGGAGCATTCTGAACCTCCCCGGGAGCCGCACAGCCTTCTTGAAACCCTGTGAGGTTCAAACTAGCCACGGCCTCACTCCTCGGAAGGCCACACGGCCTTCAGCCGCCTAATCGAAGAACCGCATTCCTGCCCATGGTGGGGCGATTGGATCGACACAACGGACACCCAAAAGTGTCACACCCGCTCACTAGAATTCTGATGTTTGCCAGCTAGCTGCATGCCCTCGGATCACTGGCAGGTGGGAGAGGAAAATTGTAGTGGTGGATCCAGGTTTGGAATCGGCGTCGGCAGCCGGAGCGAGCCTGCGTCTAGAGTTAGATGCTGATCCTTTTGTGGGAATGGGCAGCTTGGTCACTCCTGGCCATGGATGCATCAGTGGCTTAGGACGTCGTAAATGCTGGTGCCGTTGTTATGGTAGCTGGCGTAGATGTGTTCAAAGACGGCGTCGACTTTGCGGTTGAAGAGTTCGGGTCCGTAGACATCCGGGAGTTCGTCGTTGAGGATATCGAGCACGACAACTCGCACGGCTGAGCGGGTTTGTTGTTTGCGTTTCCAGTCGAGGACGAGTTCGTCTGCGATGCGGCCGAGCAGTTTCTTGGCGGCGCCTTTGACTTCGATGGCTTGGGCGCGTGTGAGGTCGGGTTCGGGTTTGGTGAGCAGGTCGAATATGGCGAGTTCTTCTTCGGTGATGCCTTCTCGCACGGCGCGTTGTTCTTCGGCGGTGAGTTCGTCGTTGATGGCTTTGAGCCTGCGGAGGAATTCTTCGAGGTTGTGGGTTCCGGCGTTGTATTCGTCGATCAGGCGTCGGAACCGCTCGGCCAGGTCAAGGCGGGTGGGGTTCTTGCGCACGGCGTCGTCGAGGCGTTCTTCGATGTTGTCTTGGATGGCTTTGGCGGCGGTGCGTTTGCGGCCTTCGAAGCGGAGGATGAGTTGTTCGAAGTCGAGTTGGTTCAGGTCGATGAGCGGGTCGGTGTCGGCGGTGGCGATGATGTACTCGTTGGCGGCGACGGAGCGGTCGAGCAACTCCGAGACCGAGTCCATCACCCCGGAGATGTTGGGGGCCTCTGTTGATGATTCGACCTTGGATGCAATTGTTCGGATGACGGCAACCCGGTGGGCGACTGCCATGGCTTCGGGGTCGGGCAGCAGGGCCTTGAAGGTCTTTCGGGCTTGACGTGCCAGCTTCACGAATTCCCGGCGGGTTTGCTCGTCGATGAGCAGGGCTTCGACGGCGGCCTTTTGGAGTGCTATGAATTCGAAACCCGAGGTGGCTTCCATGGCGGCGAGGTCGATGTCGCGGTCGGCGCCGAAATCGACGACTTCGGCGAGAGCGGTGTCTAGTTCGGCAACCAGCTCGTCTTTTGGTCGGATGGGGGAGTCCACTCCCGGTCCAGCGCCGTAGATGGCCAGGGCTCTTTCGAGGTTTCGAAACACGCCGACGTAGTCGACGATGAGGCCGTTGTCTTTGTCGGGGAACACCCGGTTGGCCCGGGCGATGGTCTGCATCAAGGCGTGGTTGCGCATCGGCTTGTCGAGGTACACCGTTGAGGTGGACGGCGAGTCGAACCCGGTGAGCCACATGGCGCACACGAACACCAGACGGAACGGGTCCTCGGGGTCCTTGAACTTGGAGTCGAGGTCTTCTTCCACCATGCGCTTGCGGTGCTTGGCGATATCGAGGCCGAGCTCCTTCATGTCGGCAATCTCGTTTTGGGCCTGCGACACCACCACGGCCATGTCGGTGGTAGCCATGAAATCGATGAGCGACTCCAGATGGGGGCGCCCCGGCTCAGGCGCGTCGGCCAACTCGGCTTCGAGCTCGGCCTGGTAGCGGGCCCATTCGGCTTCGACCAGCTCGTACATACGCACCGCGGTGGCCTTGTCGATGGCCACGTACATGGCCTTGCCCCTGAATCCCCGATTCACGAAATGGCGGACCAAATCGGCTGCGATCTCCTCGAGGCGCTGGTGTCGGGTGATCAGCTGGTACTGCCGGGAGAACTGGCGCGCTACGGCCCTTTCTTGGGCTTCGTCGAGAGCGGCGGCTTCGAGGAGGTCTTCGAGCTCTTCGTCGAAGTCGTCGTTTACGAGCTGGAGCTCGGGGATGCGGTTCTCGTAGAACAGCGGGACAGTGGCGCCATCCGCGATGGAGTCGCGGAAGTTGTAGATCGACACGTAATCGCCGAACACCCGACGGGTCTCTTCTTCACTGACGATGAGCGGGGTTCCGGTGAACCCGATGAACGACGCATTGGGCAGCGCCTGACGCATGTTGGCCGCAAGCGTGTCGTACTGGGAGCGATGGGCCTCATCGGTGATCACCACAATGTTGCTGCGCTCAGACAGCACCGGCATTTGCTGGCCCTTCTCAGGCGGGATGAACTTGTGGATCAGCGTGAACACATACCGATGATCCTGACTTAGCAACTCCCGCAGATGCGCCGAGGTCTCCGCATGGACCTGCTGGCCGGAGGTGATCACCCCGCAGTCGGTGAAATCTCCGTATAGCTGATCGTCAAGCTCGGCGCGGTCAGTGACCATCACAAACGTCCAATTGCCGGGCTCTTGGCGCAACACCTTCTGGGTGAACCACAGCATCGACAACGACTTGCCCGACCCCTGCGTGTGCCAGAACACCCCCAGCCGGCCCTCCCGCTGTTCCACCTCCCGCAACGCCTCCAGCGAGCTGTTCACCCCCAAGAACTGGTGGTTCTTAGCCAACGCCTTCACCAACCCGCCCGGACGCTCCATGAACACCACGAAGTTCTCCACCAGATCCAACAAACGCTGCGGCTGGCACGTACCCCGCAAGGCAGTCTCCAACGACACCACTCCCTGCTCGCCCTCCGAGTTGATCTTCTTCCACTCCGCGAAATGCCCCCAATCAGCAAACGTGGAACCGACCAGCGTGTCGGCGCCGTTGGAGAGCATCACGAAAGAGTTGAACCAAAACAAATGCGGAACCGTGTCCCGGTAATCCCGCAAATTGCCGTCGAACGCATCGCGGACGTTCTTGTGCGACACCTTCAACTCAACCAGCACCAGCGGGATGCCGTTGACGAACAACACCACATCGGCACGGCGCTTGTACATGTCACCGGAAATCCAAAACTCTGACACCGCCAGCCAGTCATTGGCGTCAGCGCGGTTCCAATCCACGAACCGGACGGCGACAATCCGGCGCTCGCCGTCGTCGCCGGAGACCTCGACCCTCGCCCCATCCCGCAAAAGGCCATAAACCTCCCGGTTCGCCCGAACCCGATCCATTGCCGACCGATCCCGGAGCAACTGCTCAGCGGCCTCATCCAACGCCGACTGCGGCAGCCCAAGATTCAAAGAGCGCAGCGCATCCATGAGCCGATGGCCGAGCACTGGCTCAGCCTGAGAATCACGGCCCAGCGTCCCCGCCTGCCCCAAATCCTCGTTGAACCCGTCCACCACCTCCCACCCCAACTCGGCCAACAACCGCATCGCCGGCCGCCCCACTAGTGCATCCTCACTCAACCGACCAGGATTCACGCCCCCACAGCCTCCAACCCCACATCAAGCTCGGATACATCGAGCTCCCCAGACACCAACCGCGGCAAAAGCAGATCACGGGTCTCCCTAAGAACGAGGTTCAGTCGGCAGAGATTTGCAATCAGGTCGGCCATCGGACCTGCCACAGCTTCAAATGCCTCAACAACGGAGCTGATCGGCTTAAGCAACTGGATCGACTCCATATCCTTCTTGGTTACAGCATTGAAGATTGTCCCACCGCCGATTGAGTCCTCAACAGCGAACTGCTCCTTTAGCTGGGTCAGCAAGAAGTTCTGATTTCCATCCATAGCTCGGATCGCACTGAGACCTCGCCCGACTACTAGACGGTCGGATGCCACATTAATGCGACCAACAGGTGCCCGAACGCTGAACAAGACATCCCCGGGCTCAGCCACCCTCTTATCCACCGTCGTCCACTTCGTATGAGTTGGGAATCGCGATCCGAAGTCAGTCACACCCTGATGGAACGGAAGTCCCTCACCGATGTCGTTGTAGTACTCAGACCTTGGTGACTGGCCCATGACGAGCGAACAAGCCTCGCCCAACAGAGAAACCTCCCACCCCTCGGGGATCGGGCCGAGGTCGGAGTCGACCATCTCGACATCCCCATGCCCCGGGAACCGGAAGTGCACGAACCACTCCCGGTACAACAACCGGGCCATCTCCTCCAAAACCTCAATCCGCCGCCGATTGTTCTCAATCAGATCATCGAGACTGCCAAGAACACTCCCAACGCGTCGCTGCGTCTCGACACCTGGCATTGGGATTTCAAAGTCCAGGATGTCTTCCTTAAATACACGAGGGACAGTTGAACCGTGTCCAAGATTCGCGAGGGCTTTCCGGTGTGGATCGGCAATGAGTGAGTACATTACGAATCGTTCGCATGCTTGAGCAGGGTCAATCTGCATCGCTATGACGCGACGAGTTATCAGATAGGTCCGATCGCTGGGTACGCGAGCGACTTCACCGACTGGTGCCTCGGTTGTAATGAGTACATCCCCTGGTTTGATGAGCCCTCGGGTGGTCCATTGGTCGTAGGTTTCTTGCGATACAAACCGCTCACCACAGTGCTCAACTCGTCCACGCTTTACGTGCCTGGCCGAAATTGTCGGAATGCCAAATTCGCTTTTCGGGGGAGTTTTTCCGCGGTAGTCGATGACTGCATCGATGACGGAGTTGATCGGCTTTCGAGGCCAAGCGGTCACAGAACACCCAGGGCATTGCCCACAACTCTTGTCAGCTCTTGAGCATCTGCACTGAGCGTCGCGAATTGCGATCGGAGAGAAGCCATCTGAGATGCGTACGACTCGGTGTCATGACTATCTGCATACTCAATCCCTACGTATCGCCCTGGATTCAGACTCCACCCGTGTTCCGCGATCAGATCAATGCCTACGCTGGCACAGAGCCCGGCAACTTCAGTGTAGGAATGATCGGGAAACCTTTCGTCAAACAGGTCCTCGCTTCCTTCATGGAATTCTGGCTCTTCGCCCCGCCAGAGTCGGACGATATTGGCGAGGAACTCGATTTGCTGGGATGTCCAGTCTCGGTGGGCCCGGTCGATCTGGTTGTAGATCTCCCGTGCGTCGATGAACAGCACCTGGTCGGCTTGGTCGGTGTACTTCTTGCCGCGGTCGAGGAACCACAGCGTCACTGGCAAGGTGACGGTGTAGAACATGTTGGTGCCGACGGCGATGATCACGTCGACGCTTCGGTCCTCGATCAGCTTGCGGCGGATTTCGAGCTCGCTGCCTCGGGCGTCTGATGCGGAGTTGGCCATTACGAACCCGGCTCGGCCATTTCGGTTGAGCGCGGAGTAGAAGGTCTGGATCCACAGGTAGTTGCCGTTGTCGGGCTTGGGCAGCCCGAACGGGAACCGGGGATCGTCTTCGAGCTTGGCCTTGTCGATCTTGTTGACGTTGAACGGCGGATTGGCCATCACGAAGTCGAATTCGCCGACCGCGTCGTGGAGGTCCTCGTAGTAGGTGTTGCCCTCTTTGATGTCGCCGGCGAGTCCGTGGACGGCGAGGTTCATCTTGGCCAGCTTGACGGTGTCGCCGGTCTTCTCCTGCCCATAGATCGATAGCTCCCGGCTCGGCTCACGGCTATGGCGTTCGACGAAGTGAGCCGACTGGACGAACATCCCGCCCGAACCGCAAGCAGGGTCGTAGATCTTGCCGTGGAACGGTTCGAGGATTTCCACGATGAGCCGCACGATCGAGGTAGGTGTGAAAAACTCCCCACCCTTCGAGCCTTCTGAGAAGGCGAACTGGCCCAAGAAGTACTCGTAGATCAACCCGAACCCGTCACCCTCGATCGCCTCCGGCAAAGGCCGCAGCAACCGCAACAGCTCACCCAAGATGTCGTCCGGGATGCGGGAGTAGTCCCTCGGCAACACACCCTGAAGGTCCGGGTTGCAACTCTCAATGCCAGCCATCGCCCGATTGACGGCCCTGCCAGCATCAGCACCCTCAGGAAGATTCAGCAGCCCCTCAAACCGCGACCCCTCCGGCAGATACAGCGCCCCAGCCGCCTGGTAGTCCTCCGGCCCAATCGGCCGCCGCTCAGACCCCGACCCCACCACCTCCGAAGCCTGGGCAAACCGCTCATCCGCATACCGCAAAAAGATCAGCCCCAACACCGGCGACGCATACTCCGAAGCCTTCAACCCCGAGTTCGCCCGCAACTGGTCCGCCGCCTCCCAAAGCTTGCCTTGCAGTTCACCGAGGTCTGTTGCCACACCCGTCCCTTCTCACAGTCGCCCCATTCTGACCGCGGCAGCCAGGCGGAAACACAGTGGAACTTAGGATTACGCGCTCCTAAGAGGCGTAGCTGCCGGGTAGATGCCATTTGTCGGCGATTAGCCGACCTTGTGGAGTGGCGACATCGAGAGCTTCTCAGTCTTGTCTGAGATGCGGAGAGGTGCCTCTGGAGGAGGGGACGGCCGATCGAGGCCACAGCCAACGAACGGGTGCACAGGGCTACGCCGCGGTCGTTCAAAGTGTCACAGGTCGTTGGTAGGTTGGGCAGAGTGATCACGGAGGTTCCATGGCTCGAAGAATGACGCCCGCCCAGTACAACGCCGAAGTGAGGCGCGTGAATGCTGCTCAGAAGCGGGCAATTGACAACTACAACGCCAAAGTGCGCCAAGAAAACGCTCGTACGAAGCGGGCTGCCGATGCCATCAACGCCGAAGTGAGACGTGTGAATGCCCAACATCATCGAGTCGAAGCACACAACAAGAGGGTCGTGGCCGACCACAACCGTCTAGTACGAGCGAATCAGGAACGTCTTCGGAGAGAGATAGCCAAGCTCAAGGCCGCGGTGAACGTCCACAACACGGCCTACCGCAGATCGGTACGCACGCTGACCGATTCGTTCGGCCGCCTCGAACGGGAGGCTGAGTCGGATGAGTGGGCTGGCTCTGAGGAGTTGTTCGATCTCAGCGAGTCAGAGACCGCCAACAGCGTTGCCACATTGAATTCTCTACTTGCGGAGCCATCCGCTGATGGTGCCACGGTTGGAGCAGTAGCGGCCCTACGTGCGACTTCCATTACTGACGAACTGCTGGCCTTTGATCCCGACCTTGATGCCCGATGGCGTGGTGCTTTGTTCGCGTTGCATCCTGAGAACCCTGATGCATCTCGACATTTCTGCACTAGCGCCCGCGAGCTGCTTAGCACCTTCTTGGAGACCGTCGCGCCGGACGCAGAGGTGCTCGCTGCTGATCCCAGCTGCCAACGGACCCAAAATGGATCAGTGACCCGTCGTGCTCGGGTGCGGCACTGCCTGATCCGTCAGGGAGCCCACAACATCGAACTGGAGTCTTTTGTTGAGGCCGATCTGGACAACGTGGTGACCCTATTTGACGAGTTCAATTCTGGTACCCATGGTCACGCAGGCCGCTTCGATCTGGCTGCACTCACTGCCATCAAAGGCAGGGTCGAGGGCGCAATTCAATTCGTCGCTCGCATCGCCTCAGGGTAGGAGGATGATCAAGGTGAATCTCCCCGGGACGTTCCACGCAAACTTTGGAGGAATTCGGGTCGTTGGCTGGTAGGAATGTCGTCAGGTCGAAGGGTTCGTTGATGGCTTGTGGTGTTCTTCCCAGTCCGGTGGGCAGGCGCGTGGCGCTTGTGGGCGATACGCATGCGAATGCGGTGTGGACGTGCCGCGTGGTCGAGGAGTTGGCGGCCGACGGTGTGGACATGGTCGTCCAGCTCGGCGATTTCGGGTGGTGGCCACAAAGCGACTTCGCCCAGAAGGTGTCCCAGGCTGCGGTTGCCGCAGGGATCACGGTCTGCTTCATCGACGGCAACCACGAAGACCACGAGCACCTTGGGTTCCATGCCGATCTGCGCAGCGGTGAGCGCGGCCGTGTCGATCCGGTGGAGATGCTTCCCAGCCTCTGGTACTTGCCGCGGGGCTGTGCGTGGCAATGGCACGGGGTGCGGTTCCGGGCATTGGGCGGGGCGTTCAGCGTGGACCACATGGCGCGCACGCCGGGCTACGACTGGTTCCCAGCCACCGAGGTCCCGTCTGCCTCAGACGCCGAGCGGGCCATCAACCAGGGGCCGGCGGACGTGTTGTTGTGCCACGACCACCCATCTCTGGGCTACCGGCTGAAGGGACTGCCGATACCCGAGGCCGACGAACGGACATCCGCCCAGGTGAGGCGCCTCTTGGCCCAGGTGGTCGAGGCGATCCGCCCCAAGCTGGTGGTACACGGCCACTGGCACCACGCCTATGAGACCGAGCGCAACGGCATCACCATCAAAGGCCTCGACTGCGACAACACCAACCGGGCAGTCGCTGTGCTGCACTTGGACACGCTAGACCTTGAGGACTGGGCCTTTCCCCATTCCCGGCCTCCAGCGTGAGGGTCCTGTCTTGACTGTCTCCCCAGGTGCGCGGTCTGAACCTCCCCGGGTATTGCGCAGTCTCCGACCCTTGAGAGGATGGAGCCATGACAGAGCAGCGGCGCCGGGGGAAATACCCGGATGAGATGCGCGAGCGCGCGGTGCGGATGGTGTTGGAGGCCCGGCGGGACTGCGGTTCGCAGTGGGAGGCGATCTCGTCGGTGGCTGAGAAGCTGGGGCCGACGCCTGAGACGGTGCGCAAGTGGGTGCGCCGGATGGAGATCGATGCGGGGCGCCGGCCGGGGCTCACTACGGATGAGCGTGAGCGTCTCAAGCGCCTTGAGCGCGAGAACCGGGAGCTGCGCCGGGCCAATGAGATCTTGAAGTCCGCTTCGGCTTTCTTCGCGGCCGAGCTCGACGGCCGGAGACGCTGATGGCCTACATCGACACCCACCGGGACCGTTTCGGGGTCGAGCCGATCTGCAGGGCGCTGCAGTTCGCCCCGTCGACGTACTGGTCCGCCAAGCGCCGGCCGGCGTCGGCGCGCTCGGTGCGCGACGAGCAGCTCAAGGTCGAGATCGCTCGGGTGCACGCGGAGAACTTCGGGGTGTATGGGGCGCCGAAGGTGTGGGCCCAGCTCAACCGCGAGGGCCGCCGGGTGGCGCGCTGCACCGTGGAGCGGCTGATGCGCGACCTGGGCCTTCGCGGCGTGACGCGGGGCAAGCCGAGGCGCACCACCGTCGCCGACACAGCCGCTGAGCGGCCTCGGGACCTCGTGCAGCGCCGGTTCTCGGCGCCCTCCCCGAACCTGCTGTGGGTCGCGGACATCACTTACGTGCGCACCTGGTCGGGATTCGTGTATGTGGCCTTTGTCACCGACGCCTACAGCCGCCGCATCGTGGGCTGGCAGGCCTCGAGGTCGCTGCGAAGCGACTTGGCGCTGCACGCCCTCGAGCAGGCCATCTGGGAACGCGACCGCGCCGGCCGCAGCGTCGCCGGGGTGATCCATCACAGCGACCGCGGCGGGCAATATCTGTCGATTCGCTACAGCGAGCGCCTCGCCGCCAACGCCGCCGTCGCGTCGGTGGGGTCCCGCGGCGACAGCTACGACAACGCGCTGGCCGAGACGATCATCGGGCTCTACAAGACCGAACTCGTCCGCCACCGCGGCCCCTGGCGGGGCCTCGACGACCTCGAGCTCGCCACCCTGGAATGGGTCGACTGGTTCAACAACCGGCGCCTCCACCACCACAACCCCGGCCGGATCCCCCCAGCCGAAGCCGAAGAACTCCACTACCGTAAACAGCACTCAGCCCACCGGGCAGAGACTCACAACAAACAGCCTGTGTGAAACCCGGGGAGGTTCAGTCACATGGGCTATGGGACCGCGAGGTAGTCGGTGTCGTCTCTGACTCGGTTGAAATCAGTCTGGTTGAGACGGTGGTTCCACAAGTCGCGATCGGGGATTCGGATTGGGCCGCAGTTCACGCCGGGACCTTCCCAAGTCGCTGTCTCAACCCGTTTGCCGATCTACACAACCTGTTCCAGAGCGGGAAGGGGGTCCGGGTCAGCGGAGAACACGACAGCGGTGTCGAAAGCACCGGTTCGGGCCATTTCAACAAGGTCCAGTGCCAGCATCACGTCAACGCCCTTCTCCTGGCCCTTCCACACAGTCCTCCCTCTTTTCTCGGCCTCGTAGTAGTCCAACGGTCGCGACCTCACTGCGACTCCAGGAGTCTTGGCCCAGGCCGCCGTCTGGCGAGCCGCGTAGCTCTGGGCATCGATGCCACTTCGGTGATCAGGCAGGCCCTTGTAGACCCTCACTTCGGTCAGCGCTCTGCCGGGATCCTTCGACTGGCCGCGCTCGCATAGCAGGTCCCCGATCTTTTCCGGGTATACATGCCCCGCGTTCCGGTTGGGGTCTCTTTCGTGGCCAAAGGCGGCACGTGCTCGGTGGTAGACGTTCTGGTAGTCGATGAAGACTACGACGCTTTTGCCAGACATGGCTCCGAAAAAAATAAACCCCCGCCTGCCCTGCAACGCAGGCCAAGCGGGGAAGATTGAGGCCACCTTAGCCGAACTCATCCTCACTGACAGCGAGCGAAAATGATCCCGGCATGTTGGCAATAAATAGCCCCGCCATACCCTGAGAAACAGGGCAGACGGGGAAGTACGGACTCACCATAGCCAAGCCCAGCCCCGTTTCCAACGAATTTGACGAGCTTTCAGGAATGCAGGGCAAAAAAATAACCCCGCCATGCCCTGCATTGCAGGGCAGGCGGGGAAGAACGGAATCACCATACCCGAGCGCATGGTCATTGGCAACGGAATCGTCTTCGCCCATGTTCAAACTAGGGTCGGGAGTGGTGCGACATGGGTTGACGCTGCCGTTGTTTGGGGCGTTGGCGGACCTGGTGGCGTTTGGGGACATCGCTGAGGCTGCTGATGAGGCGGGGCTTGACGGGGTGTTCGTTTGGGACCATGTGCTCAGCCCGGTTGAAGGCCAGTGGCCGATTGCCGATCCTTGGGTTGCTCTGGCTGCTGCGGCAACTCGTAGTCGGCGAATCAAGATCGGGCCGATGGTCACGCCGCTGGCGCGTCGAAGGCTCATCAACGTCTCGCAGGCGACGCTGTCGCTCGACCAGATCAGCGGGGGAAGGGTGATCCTCGGGCTCGGCCTCGGGAGCGACCGGGCCCGGGAGCTCTCGGCCTTCGGCGAACCGGATGATCGGGCCGAGCGAGCGACGAAGCTGACCGAGGGGGCTGAGCTGTTGGTTCGCCTGTGGTCCGAAGAGCCAGTGCAGTACCGCACCGACGCCTGGGTGGTCGACGACGTGCAGGTCCACCTCCTCGATGGCCAGCGCCGCCGCATCCCCATCTGGTTTGCCAGCACACACGGGGCACTGGCCCCGGCTCGAAGAGCAGACCAATACGACGGTATCTATCCAAACGACACCGACGTCGAGGGCTTCAAGTGCATCGTCGACGCCGTGTTCGAACAGCGAGGCACGCTCGACGGGTTTGACTTCGCTTGCACGGCTCACCCCAGCATCGACACCGCGCCATTCGTCGAGGCGGGGGCGACCTGGCTGCTCCACGCTTTTTGGCCGGGCAACACCCCAGACCAAGTGCTCCGATTCATCTCCCGGTTTGCCCAACAGTAGGCCGGTTTCCTGCTGTTGAATTGAGGCGCTGACCTTGGACGGATGAATTCAGCAATCTGGCGCTACTGCCGGGTTGGATACCTTGATAGTGCAGTCAGGCGATTTGGCGGGCGGTGGGAAGTGCTTCCACCGCCTCGCCAACTTCTTGGCCGGCAACCGCCAAGTCGTGCTGGGTTTGCAGGTTCATCCAGAACTGCGGCTCGACGCCGAACCAGTGGCCTAGCCGAAGCGCCGTATCCCCGGTGATCGACCGCTTTCCGGCAATGATCTGAGATACGCGATTGGGCGGCACGGCGATCTGGCGGGCTAACTCGGTCGGCGTGATCCCGAACTCCTCCAACTCGCCCTTGAGCACCTCCCCCGGATGAACAACCCTTCGCAACATTCCCAACCCCCCTTCCTTCTAGTGATAGTCCACCAATCTACATTGACGCTGTACGTCAATCGTACATGCAGCACTGCCGTGCCGTTTTGTCTATTGGGTCTTTACGGCCCTTGATCCGGGGGAGATGGCTAGGGACAGGACTGCGGCTACTGCTGCGGCGGCGGCGCCTAGGAGGTAGGAGTTGGCTAGGGAGTTGCCGGTGATGTTGGTGCCGATCATGATGACCATGGTCTGCATGCCGGTGGTGACGCCCACTTGGGTGAGGGTGCCCCGCATGCCGGAGGCCACGCCGTAGTCCTCGGGCTCCACCGCGTCAGAGGCGGTGGTGGTGAGCGAGGGGAGCTGGATGCCGTGGCCGATGGCCACCACGAACAGCCCCGCCACCGTCCAGCCCAGCGATGCCTGCCAGGCCGACAGGGCGAAGAACACCATGCCCACCGCCAATAGCGATGATCCGACCACCGGGGTCATCCGGGGCCCCAAGCGGGGGTGGATGTAGCCCCCGGCGAAGGCGCACGAGCTGAACGTAATCGGTCGCACCGCCAGCAAAAGGGTTGCCGCCCCCAGGCCCCAGCCCAGCCGCTCGGTGAACAAGAACGGGGTGATCACCAGGCCGCCCATGAACGAGAAGTTGGCCAGGGTGACCACCCAGATGGGAATAGAGAAGTTGCGCTTTCGCAGATAGTCCATGCTGATGATCGGCTCGGGCACGCGCTGTTCGATGCGGGCGAACGCGGCCAAAAGCACAACCCCGCCGCCCATGAGGATGATGCTCACCGAGGTGCCCACCCCGTCGCTGCCCAGAAGTGTGAGCCCCACCAGCACCAGCGCCACCCCGGCAGAGAGCGTGAGGCCGCCCCAGTAGTCGACGGACACGTCCAGGCCGCCCCCCATGGGCCGCACCACCGCCGCGCTGGTCACCAGGCCGACAACGGCGATCACCCCGAAGAAGGCGAACACCCACCGCCAACCGAACTGCTCGACGATCTGCCCCCCGACGATCAGCCCGATGGCCGGCGCCCCCGACAGGGCCGACTGGTACCAGCCGATGGCCCGGGAGCGGGTGGCGATGGGGAATGCCAACAGCACCATGGCGGTGCCCGCGGCGGTGGCCACACCGTTGGCCACCCCGGCCGCCACCCGGAAGCCGATGAGGCTCTCGATGTTCCAGGCCAGCCCGCTGAGGGGCGTGACCACCACCAGCATCACCGCGGCAGCGAGAAAGGCCCGGCGGTGGCCGTAGATGTCGCCCAGCTTGCCGCCCAGCGACGTGGACACCGCCGAAGCCAATATGGCCCCGGTCACCGCCCAGCTGGCGGCGCCGGTTCCGGTGTCGAGGTCGCGGGCGATGTCGCCGACGGCCACCGCGATCACCGTCAGGCTCATGCTCACCCCGAATTGCACGGGGACGATGGCCGCCATCAGGCGGAACCGGTAGCGGTCGTCGGCCGCAGCCACCAGAGCGCTCAGACAATCAGTCGAATCGCCGCAACCCCGTCGCCAAACCCATTGGCGACATCAACTGAGGGGCTCGAGGCGGGCAGGAACGTGCTTGTGCCAGGGGGTGCCGGCGATGTCGTCTTTCCACTCCAGGGCGGTGAGCTCGTTGGGGGCGACGCCCACCCGGAAATGCTCGCCGGTCTCGTCGGGGTAGTCGAGGCCCATGCCGTTGGGCAGGCTGATGTGGCCCGAGCGCATGGCGTCGTCGATGAGCACGCAGGCCTCGGCAGCGCCGGTGGCGGTGGTGAGGCGGACCCGGTCGCCGTCCTCCAGGCCCAAGGACGCCGCGTCGCCGGGGCTGATGGCCAAGGCGCCCTCGGCGTCGGCCTTCCGCCAGCCCGGATCGCGGAAGATGGTGTTGGCGGTGAACGAGCGCCGCTCTCCGGCAGAGAGCACATAGGGGTAGGCGTCGCTGGTGTGGTCCACCGGGGCGTCGCCCAGCGCGTCGAGCTTTTCGAGCAGGCGGGGAATGGCGGCATGGATCTTTCCGTCGTCCACCCGGAGCAGGTCCCAGGCCTCCTCGTGGAGGTGGCGGGTGAACACCACCCCGTCGTCGCTGGCCAAGATGGCATCGAACAGCCCGTCGCCGAGGCCGGCCTCGCCGGGCGCGATGCCGGCCCGGGCCACCGCTTCGGGATAGGCCGCGGCGCACATCTGCGACGCGAACCACAGCGCGGCCGCCCCGGCCAGGCCGTCGGGCAGGGTGGGGCCGAGCGTGCGGTACAGCACCGCCGCGCCCACCCCGGCCAGCTCGGGCCGATCGGCCATCAGCTCGCCGTAGGCGGCCGCGAACGCGGCCCGTCCCTGGGCCGCGGCCTCGTGCAGCGGGGCCAGGTCGTCGCTGGTGTAGGCGCCGAGGGCCTCCACCAGCCTGGCGTGGATCTCGGGTTCGGCCAGCGTGCCCGGCTCGGGGTCGAGAACCGGCTTGCGGAGATAGAAGACGTTGTCGGGGAACTCGAAGTTGAAGAAGACAGCCTCGGGCTTCTCGAATTGGCTGGCGGCGGGCAGGACGTAATCGGCCAGGCGGGCGGTCTCGGTCATGGTCACGTCGATGACCACGCTGAATTCGAGGGCCGCCATGGCCTCGCGGAAGCGGGGTGAGTCGGCCAGGGAGTGGGCCGGATTCGAGCTCTCGATGATCATGGCCCGGAACCGGTCGGGATGGTCGGTGAGCACCTCCTCGGCGATCGAGTTGCACGGGATCAGCCCGGCGATGATCGGCGCGCCGGTAACCGGGGTCACCTTGGGCCGCCCGCCCCGGCCCCGGCCCGAACCGCCCCCGGTGACCGACCCGATGGCGGTGTGGGGGTGGATGCCGCCCGGTTTGGCGAAGCTGCCCCGCAGGATCCAGATGAGGCGCTGGAGGTACGACACCAAGGTGGAGTGGGGGCCCTGCTCGATGCCCAGATCCTCGTACACGGCCACCGACTGGGCTCGACCGATCCGCTGCGCCACGGCTTCGAGCTGTTCGAGGGCGATGTCGCATCGCAGGGCGAAATCCGCGATGGGCACCCGGGCCAGGGCGGCGATCACCGGCTCGATCTCAGCCACCCGCTCGTGCACGAAGTCCCAGTCGACCAGATCGTCTCGCACCATGATGGCGAGGAGGGCGGCCACGCAGAAGGCGTCGGTGCCGGGCCGCACAGCCAAGAAGTGGTCGGCCAGCTCGGCGGTTTTGGTGCGCCGGGGATCGATCACCACCAACGAGCGGTCGGGGTCGTTGGCGATCTGGCGCAGCACGCGGCGGGCCTCGGGGAAGCCGTGGCTGTTCCAGGGGTTCTTGCCCAAGAACACGGCCACCTCGGTGTGCTCCCAGTCGCCCCGGGTGTGGGCCCGGTAGAGGCGGCCCTCCACGAAAGCCTCGCCGGTTTTCTCCTGGGCGATGGCGTTCGAGCGATAGCGCACGCCGAGCGCGTTGGCCACGGCCTGGCCGTAGACGCCGCCGAGGTGGTTGCCCTGCCCGCCGCCGCCATAGCAGAAGATCGACGCTCCGCCGTGGGCATCGCGCACCGCAGCCAAGCGGTCGGCCACCTCGGCGATGGCCGTGTCCCACGAGACCGGCTCATAGGCACCATCGTCGCGGCGGCGCATCGGCTCGGTCAGCCGGGTGCGGTGGTTCTGGTAGTGGTCGAGCCGCAGCGCCTTCTCGCAGATGTAGCCGTTGGAGCTGACGTGGTCTTTGTTCCCCCGGATGCGGGCAAAGCGGCGGCCGTCGAGGCGCACCTCGACCCCGCAGTTCGACTCGCACAGCATGCAGGCCGTCTTGTGCCACGTCTGCGCGCTATCGGTCACGGCCTTCAGCCTACTGATGCTGCTTTCACGCCGACAGCCCGGCCTGCACTGCGGCCGCGGCGGTCTCCTGGGCGGCAACGGCGCCGGGGATGGCCAGGGTCATGCCGAAGAAGCCGTGGAACATGCCGTCGTAGCGGTGGACCTCGCAGTCCACCCCGGCCTCCAGCAAGCGGGCGCCGTAGGCCTCTCCCTCGTCGCGCAGCGGGTCGTATTCGGCGGTGATCACACACGCCGGGGGCAGTCCGCTGAGGTCGTCGGCTTTGATCGGCGAGGCATAGGGGTTGTCGCGGTCGGCGACGTCGGCGTACTGGTCGTAGAACCAGTCCATCGACTCCTTGGTCAAGAAGTAGCCGGTGCCGTTCTCGGTCTGCGACGGCCAGGCGTTGGCGTCCATGTCGCAGCAGGGGTAGATGAGCAGTTGGTGGGCGATGGCCGGGCCGCCTCGGTCACGGGCCATCAGAGCCACCACCGCGGCCAGGTTGCCCCCCGCGCTGTCGCCGGCCACCCCCAGCCGGTCGGCATCAGCGCCGATTGAGGCGGCGTTGGCGGCCACCCACTGGGTGGCGGCGTAGCAGTCCTCGGCCGCGGCCGGGAACCGGGCCTCGGGGGCCAGCCGGTAGTCCACCGACACGTACACCATGGCGGTGCGGTTCACCATCTCCCGCACCTGGCCGTCGTGGCTGTCGATGCCGCCGATCACCCAGCCCCCGCCGTGGAAGAACACCACCACCGGCAACGGCTCGTCGGAGGTGCTGGGCCAGTAGATGCGGATCGGCAGCTCGGTGCCGTCGGCGCCGGGGATCACGCGGTCTTCGGTGCGGGCCACGTCCTCCACCGGCAATTCGCCCGTCTGCATCATGTTGCGCAGCTCCACGGCGGTCATCGAGGAGATGCCCTTGAAGCTCACCCCGTTGTCTTCCATCATGTCCATGACGGCTTTGGCGGTCGGATCTAGTGCCATGGCCGCACCCTAGTTGTCCGTATACGCAGCCCTCGGGTCGCGCCGTTTACCATCTGCCCCGACAACTCACCGCCGCACACACAAGGGGAATGGCATGGAGTTTGCGATGTTCTACGAGATTCCGGTGGCCCGGCCCTGGAATCGCGATAGTGAGTACAACGCCTACCAGAACACCATCGAACAGGCCGTTTTGGGCGACAAGATGGGCTTCCACTCGTTCTGGACGGTGGAGCACCACTTCTTGGAGGAATACTCCCACTGCTCCAACCCCGAGGTGCTGTACGGCCACATTGCGGCCCTCACCGAGAACATGCGGCTGGGCTACGGCGTGCGGCTGCTGCCCAAGCCCTACAACCACCCGGTGCGCACGGCGGAGTCGGTGGCCGTGCTGGATCTCATCAGCAACGGGCGGGTGGAGTTCGGCACCGGCCGCTCCTCCACCCGGGCCGAACTGGAGGGCTTCGGTATCCACCCCAACGAGACCCGGGCCCAGTGGGACGAGGCCCTGCGCCACATCGTGGGCTGCTGGACCAACGACGAGTACGAGTTCGAGGGCGAATACTGGTCGATGCCCAAGCGCCGGGTGCTGCCCAAGCCCCGCCAAGACCCGCACCCGCCCATCTGGGGAGCCACCAGCTCGGTGCCCGGCCACTACGAGATTGGCAAGCGGGGCATCGGGCTGTGCTCGTTCACGGTGGGCTCGCCGCCTGAGGACTTGGCCGAGCGCATCGAGACCTACCGCAAGGGCCAGGCCGACTGCGCCCAGCCGGTAGGCAAGTTCCGCAACGAGCGGGCCGCCACCTTCACCATGGTCCACTGCAACGAGACCAACGAGAAGGCTCGAGCCGCCTCCGAGGAGTCGTTCGTGTGGTATCCGGGCTACGGGGGCGGGCTCATCGCCTCGGTGGCCGACTACCTGGCCGACTTGGAGGTGGCCGAGTTGGGCTCCTACTCCTACACCGGCGATGTCGCGCAGAGCCGCGACGAGGGCCTTTTGGGCCAGATCACCATGGACTACATCTGGGAGTCCGGTGCCGCTGTGGTGGGCGACCCCGACCGGTGCATCGAGGTGGCCAAGCGATACGAGGCAGTGGGCTGCGACCTTTTGTTCTGCCTGCTCAACCCGTACAAGATGTCGCATGAGGACGTGATGACCTCCATCGAGCTCATGGGCAAATACGTGATCCCCGAGTTCAAGAGCTGACGTGGGCGGATGATGTCGCCAACCGAGTTCAAGAACAGCTAATCGACGACTGGAGACGGCCATGGCCCTGCACAACATCCGCTACGACTTCCGGTGCCCGGACATCTGCCCGGTGCCAGTGGAGGAGCTGTACCACGCCGCCATCGAGCAGGCGGTGTGGGCCGAGAAGCTGGGCTTCGTGTCGGTGACGCTGTCCGAGCACCACGGCTCCGACGACGGCTACCTGCCCTCGCTGGTGGCGCTGGCCTCGGCCATCGCCGCCCGCACCGAGAACATCCACATCATGCTGGCCGCCCTGATCGCCCCCATGCACGACCCGCTTCGGATCGCCGAAGATCTGGCCGTGCTGGACCGGATCAGCAAGGGCCGCATCAGCGTGACGGTGGCCGGAGGCTACGTGCCCTCGGAGTTCGAGATGTTCGGCCACACATCGAGCGACCGGGTGCGCCTCACCGTGGAGATGGTGGAGACCCTCAAGGCGGCCTGGACCGGCGAGCCCTTCGAGTTCCGGGGCCGCACCGTGCGGGTCACCCCCACCCCCTATCAGGATCCCCGGCCGGCCATCTGGCTGGGGGGAAGCGGCGAGAACGCGGCCCGGCGGGCAGCCCGCATCGCCGACGGATTCCTGCCCACCATGCCCGAGTTCTGGGACTTCTACCGCGACGAGGTGGTCAAGCTCGGCGGTGACGATCCTGGTCCGGCCACCTCCGGGGGGGTCGGCTATCTGCACATCACCGACGACCCCGACGCCACCTGGGCCAAAGTCGCCCCCCACGCCCTGCACGAGATGAACGCCTACGGCCAGTGGGCGGCAGAATCGGGCGCGGCCACGGGCTTCGAGCCGGTCAGCGACGCCGATGCGCTCCGGGCCATGGGTATGCACCAACTGCTCACCCCGCCTGAAGCCATCGAGATGATCAAGGCCATGGGCGACTTCGACGCCCTCATGTTCCACCCCCTAATGGGCGGCCTAGACCCTGAGCTGGCCTGGGAAAACCTCCACCTCTTCGAATCCGAGGTACTCCCCCACCTCTGAACTGAGAAGCACTGCCTCCGTGCCTCCATTTCTTGCCCAGTGCCCATTATGGCGCGAAAATATGCAAGAACATTGGTGTCAATATATACATGAATTCATATGTGAATTTGTACAGGAACTAGGAATCCGCCGAGTACACTAGGGGAATGAACGGCTACACAGAGCGCATCGGCGATTACGTTCTGACCCGGCACTTGGGAGTCTGGCCAGCAGAGTTCATCACGGGGCCTCGGGCAGTGGGCAAGACCACCACTGCGCTTCGCCACGCGCGAGCCGCGTTGCGACTCGACCGGCCAGCTGAGTTGGGCGTGGTGCTGGACGATCCGGACTTGGCAATTTCCGAAGGCCCGTATCCTCTGTTGATCGACGAGTGGCAACATGCCCCCGACGTGCTGGCCGCAGTCAAGCGGGCTGTCGATACCGGGCTGGACCAGCCTGGTCGATACATCATCACAGGGTCAGCCCGCAACGATCTCCATACTGGCCAGTGGCCTTTGACCGGCCGGGTTCTGCCGATGTCGCTGTGGCCTCTGACCGGGCGTGAGCGGTTCGGCGACGCGTCCGCTCCCTCCCTCTTCGATCGTTGGAACAATGAAGTCAGGTTCACCATCCCAAAGGAACCGCCCAACGTACTGGGCTATCTCGACATCGCCCTCGACGGCGGTTTCCCCGGTGCAATTGCGGCATCAGCTGCCGGTGCCCGCGACGACTGGATGCGCGCCTATGTTGACCTCGCGGCGACCCGCGACCTCGAAGAACTGGCACCGGGCAGCGGAAGACGCAGGAGTCCCGAGTCCCTACGTCGGTACTTGGCCGCCTGTGCGGCGCATACCTCTGGCGTGGTCCCCGACACCGCACTGTCACAAGCTGCGGGCCTCGACCGCCGCACGGGACTGGGGTATCACGAGATGCTGACCGTGTTGCGCCTGATCGACGATGTGCCAGCTTGGCACACGAATCGGCTCAAGCGGCTCACCTCAACGCCCAAGCGCTATATTTCCGACGCCGGCCTCGCCGCCTGGCTTCTCGGCACCGGACGCGAAGCGCTGGCCCGTGACGCCCATGCCCGCGGTCGGATTATCGACACCTATGTGGCCGCCCAAATACGCGTAGAAGTCGATGCTTCGACCAGTGGCGCTCGCCTCTACCATCTACGCACGCAAGGCGGAGAGCGCGAGATCGACATTGTGGTGGAGTTCGGCCAGCGGATCGCAGCATTAGAAGTCAAGACATCCAGCGCACCAGTGGGACGCGATACCCGTCATATCGCCTGGCTACGCGACAAGCTGCCGCCAGAGCAGTTCGCTGGCGGTGTGATATTCCACACCGGCCCACGACGCTACTCACTGGGCGACCGCATCGAAGCAATTCCCATTGCTGGCCTGTGGGGCTAGCTAGGTCCAACGAAGCGGTTCGTGGCGATGACCGCTGCTCCTATCATGGCCGGCTCGCTGGCGAGGTGGCCGGCGTCGACAACGGTGAGTTCACTGCGGGGCCAGGCGCCAGCTAGCTCCTCCGCGGTGACGAGTGGGGCACTCACGTCGAGCCGTCCGTGGATCAACACCGCCGGGATGCCGTGCAGGCGGTGGACGTCGCGGATGATCTGACGGGGAGCCAACCAGGCACCGTGATGGAAGTAGTGGGTGACGAGGCGGGCGAACCCCATGCGGAAACGGGGATCTTCATATCGGGGATTCGGTTCGGCAGCTGAGACCACTGCGTCCTCCCATTGGCACCACTCAACGGCGGCCCGCTCGCGGACATCAGGATCGGGGCCATCGAGGAGGCGGGAGTAAGCAGCCGCTAGGCCGTCGTATGGATTGCTGACCCCTGCACCAGCACGAAACCGCTCCCAGGCTTCCGGGAAGAACTGACCAGCGCCGTGGTAGAGCCAGTCAATCTCCTCGCGGTCGGTTGTAGTGACTGCGACCAGCACCATCTCTGACACGCGCTCGGGGTGCCGCTGGCCGTATACGAGCGCGAGCGTCGATCCCCAGCTGTTGCCAAACACGAGCCACCGGTCGATCCCCAGATGGGACCGAAGAGCCTCCATGTCCCGCACGAGATGGTCGGTAGTGTTGTGCTCCAAGCTCGTTTCTGGGTCCCCGGCATGCGGGATACTCCGGCCTGAGCCTCGCTGGTCGAACAGCACGATCCGGTACCGAGTCGGATCGAAGAACCGACGGTGCAACGGAGTACAGCCACTGCCCGGCCCGCCATGCACGACTACAGCAGGCTTCCCACCGGGATTGCCGCAGGTCTCCCAGTAAACGCGATTCCCTTCGCCGACATCCAATAGGCCAGCTTCGAAGGGCTCGATCTCCGGAAACAGCCCTGCCATCAAGCCCTCATTTCAGCCGAGCCAACGCTGACAATGCTGTACGTCTGGGTATACAGACCACTAGCAACCGGTAGCGGCCCGAAGCACCAGACAGGCCTCTTCAAGGCGAGCGGGACTGAGTTGGGCCACCCTGCGCCGGAACGCTTGGCGAGGAAGAGTGTGGATGGTGTCAAAGTTGATGACGCTGTCGGTGGGTACACCGTCATCTGCCACAGTGAGGGGCAGCTCAGAAGACAGCCCGCGGTGGGTGCGAGTGAGTGCGGCAACAACCACTGAGCCAATGCGATCAGCAACGGGATCGCGGGTGAGCACAAGCACCGGACGATCGCCACCAGGGGCATCGGCAAACCAGATCTCACCCCGTTTCATCGGTCCATTCCGACCAGTCTTCAGCTGGTGCCCAGCGCTCCACCGAAGCAAAGGCCAGTTCTTCGGGTGTGAGTGGGCTCTTCTCGTACACAAGCGCATCATGTTGCGCCGCAAGCGCGTTGAGGTGCTGGCGCAACGCCTCGCGGATCATTTCGGATTGCGGAATCCCCAGAGAAACCGCCATCTCCCTCACCTTCTCCGCCACTTCAGGTTCCACCCGAAAGCTCAGCATTGTCATACTTCTACGTTATCATGTATGACAAGACAAGGTGAGCGCAGAATCAACCCTCAGACGGCACCTGGTACCGCTCCACGTAGCCGGCGAACTGCTCGCGGAGCTCATCGGCGTCTAAGCCGAACTGGTCCACGGTGTAGCGGTGGCGGCCGAAGCGGTCTTGGGGGTTTTCCTCCATCCACGCCTGCATCTTGCGTCGGCCCAAGTCATCCAACTCCATGCCAAAGTGGCGGTAGATGCGCTCTACTGAGCCCACGGGGTCGTCCATGAGCTCGGCGTACTGGAGGTCGAACACGGTGTCGTCTGATCCCCGCCGGTCGCGGAACTCGGTGCCTGCCTTGATGCCGTGGAGGCACTTGTCCCGCCAGGTTCGGCCTACCCGGGCAAAGTCCACTTTGTCGGTGTTGGTGGCGTGGAGGGTGCAGTTGAGGCTGGCCACCGAGCCGACCACCTTCAGCGGATCACGGTGGGTCCACACCACTCGGGCATCGGGATACACGGCGTACACCGCGTCCATGTGCCACATGTGTCCCGGCGTCTTCAACGACCACCGCTGAGTCGGGATGGTGGATTGCAGCACCTGCAAGCACAACCGGTGGAACTCATAGGCCGAAACCATGTCGCAGGTCTCGAACCAGGAGCCGTAGGAGTCGAACGTCCCCTGGGTCTCAAAGTGGATCGACCTGAACTCCCCGCCCAGCAGCGTCACGCACTCGGTGGGCAGCGTGGCCGCCATGGGGTGCATGGCCCGCACGCTGGGGGCCAGCTTGGACAACTGACCCGAGCCCTTCACCGATTCTGCGATGCGGGGGTCCTCGCGGTGGCTCGACAGCGTGGGAGGGGGCGCCACCTCCCCGGACTCCCAGCCCAGCAGCGACCGGTTCTGCGGATCGAGGTCCAGCAGGTTGCTGAGCAAGGTGGTGCCGGTGCGGGGCAAACCGCTCACCACGATCGGAGCGGTGATCTGCTCCCGGGTCACCTCGGGGTGCTGGTTGGCCCAATCCACCACTCGCAGCCGCATCTGAAGAGTGGAATCAAGCAGACCCCCTATGATCATCCGCCCCAGCTGGTTCAGGTTGCCCTCGGCATTGACTGAGTCCACCAGGATCTCGAATCCCTCTCGCCAGCCGTCGGGGCCGAAATCGTCGAGCTTGGCCGACTCCTGGGCCTTGCTCGCTAGCGCGTCGGCGTTGAACCGCCCATGTCCCGGTCGAATCCGACGAACAGTGCGGCCATAGCTGTTCAGCGCCCGCACCACCATCGGAAGAGAGGCTCTGTCGGTGGCCCGGACATCTCGCTTGGCATCGCTCATGGTGGCGTAGGATATTCCCCTCATGCCAGCTGCCCTCAGGCAGTGCCGGCGGCGAGGGCGTCGCCGATGCGCAGGAGCTGGGCGGTGGACCCTCCCAACGAAAGTTCCAGGTGCTTGGCCCAGACGTAGTAGCGCCACAGCGGGTAGTCGCGGTCCACGCCCATGCCGCCGTGGAGGTGCTGGGCGGCGTTGGCCACCCGCTGGCCTCCGTCGGCGGCCCAATACTTGGCCACCGCCACCTCGGTGGATGCCTCTAGGCCCTGGTCGAGGCGCCAGCAGGCTTGCAGAGCGGTGAGCCGGATGGCCTCGGTGTCGATGTAGGCGTCGCCCACCCGCTGGCCCACGGCTTGGAACGTGGCGATGGGACGGCCGAATTGCTCCCGCTCGCTGGCGTAGGCCGCGGTCAACCGCAAAGCCTCGCTCACCACGCCCACCGCCACTGCGCTCAGCGCCGCCGTACACCGCTGCACCAGCCAGTCCACTGCCTCTGCGCCGGTGCCCAGCTGATCAGCCGGCGCATCAACCAGCACCACTTTCCCCTCGATCAGGCCTGAAGTGGCTTCCTGGGGCACAACCTCAACCGATGGGGCGGCATTGTGCACCAAGAACAGCCCGACGCCGTGACTCGCCGAAGCGGGAACCAGGAAGCAGTCGGCCTGATCGGCGAACGGGACCATCTCCTTGGTACCGGACACCGTCCAGCGATCCCCTGCCGGCGACGCTACCACTGAGGGTTCGCCGGGGTCGCGTCCCGGCTCCACCAGCGCGGGCGACACCAGCGCCGATCCGGCGGCCATCTCCATCAGCAGATCTTCGTCGGGGTCGAACTCGGCCACCGCCATCGCCGCCACCGGGGCCAGAAACGGCACCCGGGCGGTGGTGCGTCCGATTTCCTCCAGCATCAGGCAGGTGGCCAGAAAGCCCAAGCCTCCCCCGCCGCACTCCTCGGGCAGGGAGACGCCCACCAGCCCGGCATCGCACAACTCCCCCCACACGTAGTCATCGTGGGTCAAGCCATCTGTCTCCAGGTGCTTGTGCCGTTCCGGGGTCGATAGATCACCCAATATCTGGCGGCTCAAATCGGTAACCGCCTGCTCCTGCTCTGAAAAGGTGAAATCCACGCGCTCAGTGTGACACCCCTCTGTGCTGGAGGTGCATTTGAGCCAAAATGGCTGCTCTGACCCGTACTCGCGCCTTCTTCGCGGCAATCTGTTTGCTGGCTGCCATCACCCTATTGGCGGCCTGCGGCAGCGACGCGCCCCCACCAGCGGCTTCACCTGGGGCGACGGCTCCTGCACAAACCGCGGAACCTCAGACGCCGTCGGCATCTCCCGAGCCAACCGTCCCGGCAACTGCGGCACCCACCGCCCAGATGACAGCCGCACCGGAGGCCACCGCTCCGGCAACTGCGGCACCGACCGCCCAGATGACAGCCGCTCCTGAGGCCACCGCTCCGGCAACCGCGGCGCCTACCAGTACGGTCCCCCAACCAACCGCCCGGCCAACCGCCCAACCTCCGGCCCCATCCCCAGTGCCCACCGCACCGGCAACGGTAGAACCGACCGCCAGGGCCACGCCGGCCCCGTCTTGGTCGGGAAGGCTCAGCTACCAGGTGCTGGCCACGTACCCCCACGACACCGCTGCGTTCACCCAAGGGCTGCTGTGGTTCGACGGGCTGGTGTATGAGAGCACCGGGCTGCGGGGGCAGTCGGTGCTGCGGATCGTGGACTTGCCCACCGGCCGCGTGCTCCAGGAAACGCCCGGCGAACCCCGTCACTTCGGGGAGGGCTTGGCCCTGGTCGACGACCAGCTCATCTGGCTCACCTGGCAGGCCGGCACGGCCACGGTCCACCACCGGGAAACGCTGGAGCAAACCGGCACCTTCGCCTACTCCGGCGAAGGCTGGGGGCTGTGCCACGACGGCGACCGCCTGGTGATGAGCGACGGTTCGAACACGCTCACCTTCCGCCACCCGGAGACGTTCGAGGTGCTGGGATCGGTGCCGGTGACCCGGGCCGACGGCAGCCCGGTCAACCGGCTCAACGAGTTGGAGTGCATCGGCGACGATGTGTGGGCCAACGTCTGGCTCACCGACCGCATCGTGGTGATAAACCCGGACACCGGCGCCGTCATCGCCGAAGCCGACATGGCCGGGATCATCAGCCCCCACCCGGAGCTGTCCGACAGCAACAACGTTCTCAACGGCATCGCCTACCGGCCCGACACCGGCACGTTCCTCATCACCGGCAAGCGCTGGCCCACCGTGTTCGAGGTCCGCTTTGAATGACGCCGCTCTGGTCGCCGGAGTGGATGCGGCCAAGGGCGGGTGGGTCATGGCCATCACCGGCACCGACCCCGGCTCGCCGGTGGCGTTCTCATTGTGGCCGTCATTTGCCGAGGTGTGGACTGAGGCCCAGTCGCAGGGGCTGTTGGCCGTTGGCGTTGACATGCCCATCGGACTCCCAGGCCAGGACCTGCGCCGATCTGACATCGAGGCCCGGGAGTTGCTCGGCCCCCGCCGGTCTTCGCTGTTCTGGACCCCACCGCTGTGCGTGCTCGACGCCGCCGACCACGCCGAGGCCAACCAAATGGCACGAGCCCAAACCGGCCGGGGCCTGTCCATCCAAGCGTTCCATCTGCTGCCCAAGGTGCGAGAGGTGCGTGCTGAGCTGACTCCCGAAGACCTAGCCCCCCACCCCAAGCCCCGAGCGGCCGAAGTCCACCCCGAGACCAGTTTCGCCGTTCTGGCCGGAAGGCCCATGGAATCATCCAAGCGCCAACCACAGGGGCGAGCCGAGCGATTGGCCGTGCTGGCGCCGGAGTTCTCCAACCTGGCCGAGGTTCCCGCCCCCGTGCCAGGCGCGACCATCGACGACCTGCTCGACGCCGCCGCCGCGGCCTGGACCGCCCGGCGCATGGCGGCCGGCACCGCGATGATCTTGGGACCAGACGAGGTAGACGCCACCGGCTACCAGATGGCCATCTGGGCCTGAGCTCTACGACAACTCGGTGTAGCCGGGAGTCTCCAAGTGAGGGGTCTTGAGGTAGACCTTGGCCTCGGGCGAGCCCTGGAACCGTCCATGGCTCCAGCGCACCTCCACATGGCCATCCACATGCACGGGAGTGTCGGTGGCCTTGACGATGAGGTCGCCCCGCCAGCGCACCACCGGCTGCACCCGGGCCTCGGGCCAAACGTCGAACGACTTGAACGCGAACCGCTGGCGAAAATCCCACGGAGTGTCCACCCGATAGCGCACCGGTCGGCGGCGATGGTCGGTACCCAGCACGAAATAGGGCGCAGGCTGGAGCCGCAGCAGGCGCCACAACGCCTCCTCCCGATTGGTCGCCCGACGTCCCAGCGCCTTCAGCCATCGCTCGGCGGAAGACTGCGACACCGCCACCGAGAACCAGCGAGCCGGCTCAGCCAGCGGTTCGGGCCAGCGGCGGGCAAAGGGCCGTTTCAGCCGCTTGTGCTGGTCGGCGTTCAAATCGGTGACCGAAGGCGGCAGGTCGTCGAATCCTTCCTCGTGGGCGACCAGGTACTGGCGGGCGGCTTGATAGAGATCCTGGTACTCAGCCAGGGCCACCTCGGCGTACCAGTCCCCCGAACCTGCTCGCCTTACCTCCAGCAGCCGCTCGAACAGATGCCCCGGCGACACGTTGTGCAGCAGCCTCGACCCGTACTTGCAGCTCACCAGATACACATGGTCGATCCGCAGGTCAGCCGGCGTCTGCTCATAGGAGGGCGCCAGGTGCGGCCCCTTCCACTCCACCCGCTTCGGCCGCCTTCCCCGCAGCCCGTCCTCGGCCCCGGCAAAGGCCACACCGTTGGCCCAGGCCTCCTCGAACTGCACCCCGTACTTGCCGTCGTCCCTAGCGGCAACCAGCTTTTCGTAGTGCTGGCTCTCCACCCCCACCATCTCCGCGGGACGGTTCGTCAGCGCCTCGTCCACCGACGCCAAACCGAGCATCCCCAGCCCGGTGACGATCTCGGTTATCTCGGTGCGAAGCGAAGCCATCTTCGCCCATCTTGGTCGCTGGGCTGCCGCTGTGCATGGAGTTCAACCGGAAAGCGGGAGGCAGAAGAGGAACAGCGCACCCAAGATGCGAAACCGCATCCGTTGATGGCATCCTTAGGGGGTTCCCCTGAGCCCCTCGGAGCACAATGACGTTCAAAAAAGGTGACAAGGTCGTCTACCCCCACCACGGGGCGGCAACCGTCGTCAAGAAAGAGATGAAAGAGGCCTTCGGGGAAAAGACCGAATACCTCGTACTGCGCATGGCCCACGGCGAGATGGTGCTGTCGGTGCCCGTCGCCAAGGCCGAAGAAGTAGGGATGCGGTGGCCCATCTCCACCGAGGATGTGGAAGACCTGTTCGAGGTGCTCCGCAAGCGGGATGTGCGGGAGCCGGCCAACTGGAGCCGCCGGTTCAAGAACCACCAGGAGAAGCTCAAGTCGGGCGACGTCTACCAGGTGGCCGAGGTGGTGCGGAACCTGGCCTTGCGGGACCAGAACAAGGGACTCTCCGCCGGCGAGAAAAGCCTGTTCACCAAAGCCCGCAACGTGCTGGTGTCCGAGCTGAGCTTCTCCCTCAACGTCTCCGAAGACGAAGCCCTCGATCAAGTGGAGCAAGCCCTCTCCTAATCCCGCCCAACCGCGAAACAGGCTTCTCTCCACCACCCCACGGCAAAGTACGCTTGCCCCCAACACGGGCTGTGGCGCAGTTTGGTCAGCGCACCTGCTTTGGGAGCAGGGGGTCGCCGGTTCAAATCCGGCCAGCCCGACTCGACAGGCGGTCGTTGCCCCAGCGGGTGAGTAATTCCAATTGTCACACCTCACCGCTAATATGGAGTTAGGCCATACGACGCTTTGGGTCACCGAGGTGCATTGGTCCAACCCACTGGGACCCGCGTTTCGCGGGTCCCAGTCGCGTGGTCCCGTCTGTTTCCGAACCTGCTAACTCGGCCACCTAGCTCGCCATGTAACGACGCGAGGGAGGACCCAAGTCTTGTACAACCGCCCAACAGCTCTGGCTGAGGCTCGGTTGTCACCACTGTCAAAATGCCGGTCACGCCTATTGAGGATGAATGCCACTAGGTCAGCCAACTGGATACCACGACTTCTCTCCGACGGAGCGAAATGAACCTCCCCGGGTTTCACACAGGCTGTTTGTTGTGAGTCTCTGCCCGGTGGGCTGAGTGCTGTTTACGGTAGTGGAGTTCTTCGGCTTCGGCTGGGGGGATCCGGCCGGGGTTGTGGTGGTGGAGGCGCCGGTTGTTGAACCAGTCGACCCATTCCAGGGTGGCGAGCTCGAGGTCGTCGAGGCCCCGCCAGGGGCCGCGGTGGCGGACGAGTTCGGTCTTGTAGAGCCCGATGATCGTCTCGGCCAGCGCGTTGTCGTAGCTGTCGCCGCGGGACCCCACCGACGCGACGGCGGCGTTGGCGGCGAGGCGCTCGCTGTAGCGAATCGACAGATATTGCCCGCCGCGGTCGCTGTGATGGATCACCCCGGCGACGCTGCGGCCGGCGCGGTCGCGTTCCCAGATGGCCTGCTCGAGGGCGTGCAGCGCCAAGTCGCTTCGCAGCGACCTCGAGGCCTGCCAGCCCACGATGCGGCGGCTGTAGGCGTCGGTGACAAAGGCCACATACACGAATCCCGACCAGGTGCGCACGTAAGTGATGTCCGCGACCCACAGCAGGTTCGGGGAGGGCGCCGAGAACCGGCGCTGCACGAGGTCCCGAGGCCGCTCAGCGGCTGTGTCGGCGACGGTGGTGCGCCTCGGCTTGCCCCGCGTCACGCCGCGAAGGCCCAGGTCGCGCATCAGCCGCTCCACGGTGCAGCGCGCCACCCGGCGGCCCTCGCGGTTGAGCTGGGCCCACACCTTCGGCGCCCCATACACCCCGAAGTTCTCCGCGTGCACCCGAGCGATCTCGACCTTGAGCTGCTCGTCGCGCACCGAGCGCGCCGACGCCGGCCGGCGCTTGGCGGACCAGTACGTCGACGGGGCGAACTGCAGCGCCCTGCAGATCGGCTCGACCCCGAAACGGTCCCGGTGGGTGTCGATGTAGGCCATCAGCGTCTCCGGCCGTCGAGCTCGGCCGCGAAGAAAGCCGAAGCGGACTTCAAGATCTCATTGGCCCGGCGCAGCTCCCGGTTCTCGCGCTCAAGGCGCTTGAGACGCTCACGCTCATCCGTAGTGAGCCCCGGCCGGCGCCCCGCATCGATCTCCATCCGGCGCACCCACTTGCGCACCGTCTCAGGCGTCGGCCCCAGCTTCTCAGCCACCGACGAGATCGCCTCCCACTGCGAACCGCAGTCCCGCCGGGCCTCCAACACCATCCGCACCGCGCGCTCGCGCATCTCATCCGGGTATTTCCCCCGGCGCCGCTGCTCTGTCATGGCTCCATCCTCTCAAGGGTCGGAGACTGCGCAATACCCGGGGAGGTTCAAAATACACGTTGTCAACAATGTGTTCTGTCGTTCTGGCAATTCCGAGGAGAGAACCTATCGGACCGCCAGACTTCTGCATCTCGCGAACGAGTTCAAAGGCATACTGCTCCTCTTGATGATTCTGATCAGCAACAAGAAGCCCTCGTCGACATAGTGGATCTGCGTTTGACGCTATCCATCCATCAATTTTCTCCGTCAGAAATTGCAACGCGTACAAGTGAGGGCTTGCCCAGGCACCGCGCTGTGCCAAACCCGGCTTGTTGATCGAAGCATGAGCGATATGGGCGCCGACCTCGGCAATCACGGCGAGAGCCTTCTCATACTCACCAATCCGGACATGAGGCTCCACCCCATCCCACGGCCCACTGCCTGCGAACAGCTCTTGGCCGTGGTACTCCACGACCTTCGCTGTTGTCGCCGCTCCAGCTGCTAGCTCGTCAAGCCGTTCAGAAAGTTGCGAAACCTTGTGCTCTCCGATCATAACCGCGACGAGATAGTGATACGGCTGGCGGGGGTCATCAAGGCGTGAGCCCGTATTGCCCGATTCATCCAGGTAGCAGAGCAGCATGAACTCCGAAAGATACTCAGTCGCACATGAAGTCAGGCCGATCTAGGCGTGTATCGCGAGCGTTGTAAGTCACTAACTGATGGCCTGCAAGGGTGGCCGTACCCGGCGCCATCCATCGTGTGCATAGCGGAGCGCCAGATTCGCTTTAACAACTGGGATGAGTGATCCAGAATTTTCGAATGCAGCTCTCATCGCTGCCAAACCTCTCTGCTTGTCGTCGGCGTCTGCGCTTTCTGGATTGTTGGCCAGATCCACGATCGCACGGGCATTGACATTCGCGGTTGCGCTGATGCAGCCGCGACCCCCTGCCGCCAGCGCTTGCAGCAAGAAGCGCTCGGATCCCACATAGACGTCCAGGCCTCTCCCTACCGCCTCTTGCATCAGGGCCTGGGTTGTCGCCCAGTCCCCCGAGCTGTCCTTCAAACCTGCTATTGCCGTCGGGTAACGGCCAGCGAGCTGGCTGACGACCTCGATTGAAATCGACACTCCCGTAAGACTTGGAATGTTGTAGAGGTAGATGCGCAGGCGCTCATCTGCCACACGCTCGATCACCTCGCTGAAATACGCAACGATCCCGGCAGTCGTCTGGCCCCTATAGAAGAAGGTCGGAAGGACGAGAACTCCGGGGCAACCGGCCCGCACAGCCTCCTTAGTCAACGTCACTGTCTCCGGGATTGAGCAGGTGCCCGTTCCCGCCATCAAGAGTTCGGTCGAAATCCCGTGAGCGAGCACAGCCGCCAAGACGTCTGCGCGCTCACTGAGTGCTAGAGAATTAGCTTCGGAGTTCGTCCCGAACAGGGTGAGTCCTGCGCCAGCGCTAACGAGTTCTTCGCAATGTGCCAGGAATCGAGTCATGTCTATTTCGAGGTCTGGGGCAAATGGCGTGACCACGGGCACAAGAACTCGCGGGAGCTGAATCTTGTTCATCAGTGCTTTCGAAGGGTCTGCTGGAAGCGCAAGCTGGTGAGAACGCTAGGGTAATTGACGGTTGACAGTCAACTAGCCTAGTGTCCACTGCAATCGTCCTGTGCTGAGGAAGCGGAGTGGGGTCCGGGGAGTTGAAGGACAGACAAGACTCAAATGTGGCGATTGAAGTCGCGAACGCCACTGTCCGCTTTGCCACAGACCAAGGTGAGATCATCGCCCTTCAAGACGTATCCGTCGATGTCGGGGTTGGCCAGTTTGCAACCGTTATCGGGCCATCGGGCTGTGGGAAGTCCACGCTCCTCCGCTTGATCGCGGATCTCCTCGAACCAGTCTCTGGGAGCGTGGCTGTCTTTGGCGCTCCTCCTAGCCAGGCGCGTCGAGCGCGACAACTCGGGTTTGTTTTCCAAGATGCTGCGCTACTCCCATGGAGGACGGCAATCAGAAATGTCGAACTCCCGCTGGAAGTGGGCGGCAGAGTCAGACACACCAGGCCGTACAGGGACCCCGCCGAATTGCTGGACTTAGTAGGGCTCGCCGGCCGCCACCAGGCATACCCCCAAGAATTGTCCGGCGGGATGCGCCAACGAGTCTCCATAGCTCGGGCGCTGGTGACTCAGCCTCAGGTTCTCCTCATGGACGAACCATTTGGCGCCCTCGACGCCATCACCCGCAATCGACTCAACGTCGAGCTCCTCAACATTTGGGCAGAGATCGGAACAACCATCATCTTCGTAACCCACAGCATCGACGAGGCAGTGTTCCTCGGGCAGCGGGTGATTGTCATGTCCACGAACCCGGGCAGTGTACATACCGAAATCGATGTGCCGATCGACTACCCGCGCACACCAGACCTTCGCGAGGAGCCGGGTTTCGTGGCTATCGCAGCGCAAGTACGGAAGGCGTTGGAAACCGCATGAAGCCAGTGACGGCCCCAAGCGAGAGCGCACCGCCGCGGCGACCGCCGCGCAAGCCATGGCACAACTATCTGCGGACAGCCTTCTGGGTGATTCTCGGCTTCGTTGTCACCATCGTGGCCTGGCAAGCCATCATCACGATCCGAGACGTTCCGAACTATGTCGTACCGCCGCCCGGCGATGTTTGGGAGTCGCTCAACAATGACTTTGACACGCTCTGGCGGAACACCAAACCCACCGCAATCGAGAGTATCGGCGGTTTCTTGATCGGGTCTGGCGGCGCCATCGTCTTGGCGATCGTGTTCGTACACAGCCGCATTCTGCGCCGAATGTTCCTCCCCGTCGTGATTGTGATTCGCACGATCCCTGTCGTTGCAATAGCGCCTGTCCTAGTGCTCATGCTCGGCAATGGGCTGGCCCCAAAACTGGTCATAGCGGCCTTGATCTCGTTCTTCCCCACCCTGGTGAACATGGTGGAAGGGCTGGAGTCCGTCAATTCTCAGTCTCTAGAGCTATTTCGGGTGCTCTCCGCGAACAGGTGGGAAGTCTTCTGGAAGTTGCGCATCTACAAGTCGCTCCCATTCCTATTCGCGTCCCTCAAGATCGCGTCAACGGCTTCAGTAATCGGAGCGGTCGTCGCTGAATGGATCGGATCAGACAAAGGACTGGGAGCTCTCATCATCCTCTCGACGTTCAACTTCCGAACTTCCCTGTTGTACGCAACCATGGTCTTCGCCTCGATCCTCGCCCTCGTTCTCTTTGCTGCCGTTGCTCTGCTCGAACGCCTGGTCGTTCGCTGGCAACCCGAGTGAACCCCGGAGGACAGGTGACAAGTCTCCCCAAACAGGCCCTGCACTATATCGGTGGTGAATGGTCGGGCGACCCTTCTGTCCCCCGACATGACCCCGCGAATGGGACAACTGTCGTCGCAGTGAGCCCCGCAGGAGACGAGGCCGACATCGATTCAGCAATCGCCGCGGCAGAGGCGGCGCAAGGCGAATGGGCAGCCCTTCCCGCACCCACGCGCGGCGAAGTCATCCAGTTGGCCGCAGACCACATCGCGGCAGATCGTGACTCGATCGCCGAGGATATGACCCGCGAGGAGGGCAAGCTGCTCACCGAAGCCCTAGGTGAGGTTCAGCGAACCATAGACGTTCTCCGCTTCTTTGCGGGCGAAGGGCAACGAAGCCGCGGCGACCTGCTCGCCAGCAGCAGTCCTGATACTGAGCTACGAGTGACCCGCCACCCCGTTGGCGTCGCTGGACTCATCACTCCATGGAATTTCCCCATGGCAATTCCGGCTTGGAAGGCTGCGCCCGCCCTAGTGGCCGGGAACACCGTCGTGCTGAAACCTGCTGCTCTTACACCAATGAGCGCAAACCACCTAGCGAGAGCATTTGCCGCAGCCGGGGCAGCGCCTGGGGTCTTCAACGTAGTGCACGGCGATGGGCCCTCACCGGGCCATGCCCTGGCAACGGACGCCCGCGTAGGAGCGGTGAGCTTCACGGGCTCGACCGAGGTGGGCTGGAAAATCCATGAGAACGTATCTGGACGTCGCGGCCGGGTTCAGCTGGAAATGGGAGGCAAAAACGCCACCGTGATCCGGCCCACGGCCGACCTCAACTATGCGGCTCAGGCGATAGCCCAGAGTTCATTCGGACTCACGGGCCAAGCATGCACGGCCACGAGCCGTGTCATCTGCCCGGCGGACATGATGGATGACCTGTTGGATTTGCTAGTCGGCCACGCACGGGCAATTTCACCCGGCTCGGGCCTCGACCCCTCCTCATCGATGGGTCCCGTCGTATCCGCAACACAGGCCCAGAAGGTCCGTGGCGCGATCGACGCTGCAGTGGCAGATGGCGCAGAAGTGGTCTGCGGAGGGAGCACGGACGACGGCACCACTTTCGTCTCACCAACTGTTCTAAACGGAGTAAACGCGTCGTCGGCTGCGGCGCAGAAAGAGATATTCGGGCCGGTAGTTGCTCTCCTGCGAGCCGACGGGTTGGACGAGGCAATCGACCTCGCTGACAACGTGCGCTACGGCCTGGTTGCTTCCATATTCACCAAGCGCATTGATGAAGCCATGGAATTCTCGCACCGGGTGCAGACAGGCGTCGTAAAGGTCAATCGCCCAACGACGGGCCTCGACCTGAACGTGCCATTCGGCGGCGTCAAAGATTCGTCCTCTGCGACATTTCGCGAGCAAGGAACCACCGCCACGGACTTCTACACATGGACCAAGACAACCTACCTGGGCTGGTAGCCCCAGATAACCCCGGGTATCCCCTCATCCAAGCAAGGAGATTGCTCAAATGCCCCCAACTATGATCCCGATAGAGGCCACCACAGCGCCAGTCACTTCCAAGTCAGACGTTGTTGTCGTGGGAGGCGGACCGGCAGGCCTGTCAGCCGCGGTAGCCGCTGCCCGGAATGGTGCTTCTGTCGCGCTCGTCGAGCGATACCCGCACCTCGGCGGAATGGCGGCGGGTGGCATGGTGCTGGTCCTTGACGACATCGTCGACGAGGACGAGATCACTGTCCGCGGCATCGCGCAAGAGATGATCGATCGACTCGAAGTAATGGGCCTGGCGGTCTATCCGCCACCCGAAGACAGAGTGCTCAGCGAAGCCTCCTGGGAAAAGTGGCGGAGGTGGGGGGCAATCGACTTCCACCAGCAAGGAGAGATCAAGCCAATCATCTACAGCGTTGCCTTTGACCCTGAGGGCTGGAAAACCGCCTCACACGACATGATCGAGGAAAGCGGAGTCGAGCTTCGTCTCCACTCGCCATTCCATTCGCCCATCATGGATGGAAACAGGGTCACTGGAGTGATCTGCCACACCAAGACCGGCCCCGAGGCCCTCCTCGCCGATGTCGTCATCGATTGCAGCGGCGACGCCGATGTCGCGTTCACCGCCGGGGCTCCTTTCGTCCAGGGTTCATACCTCGTCACAACCGTCTTCCGCCTCGGCAACGTCGACACCGACACCGCGATGGCGTTCGACCGCCAGGAGCCGAGAACTGCCTATGAACTCGACCGGGAAGCCAAGCGAATCCTTGGCGGAGCCTGGGAACACTGGTGGTTGCTAACACCTCTCCCGGGGATTGTCTGGTGCAACGCCCCCCACATGTCCGGTTACGACGGCCTCACTCCTGGCGACCAGACCGCCGCCAACGCCGAAGGAAGGCGTCGAGTCGCCGAGTTGCTCGAGTTTGCGCGGGCACGGATACCCGGATTCGAACAAGCCGTTCTCGTTGATGTCGCTCCGCAGTTAGGTGTTCGCCAGACCCGGCTCATCCGAGGAGACTACGTAGTTACCAAAGACGACGTAGTTAAACGACATCACTTCAGCGACAGCATTGCGCGTGGCCGCGGCTATTACACCCCATATCGTGCTCTGCTCCCGCTAAACACAGAAAGCCTGCTGGTCGCCGGCCGGCACTACTCGGTGGAACCTGACGCACAAAAGCTCAGCCGCGAGATCCCACCGTGCATGGCAATGGGTGAAGCCGCTGGAATCGCTGCGGCGATGGCAGCCGATACCTCAAGCGGCCTACGAGACATCGAAGTCTCCCGGCTCCAGCAGACCTTGCGCTCGCAAGGAGCCGACCCCGGCGACATCCCCTCCACCAGGGCCATCATTGATCACGCAACCCAGATGGCATTGCAATGACAGCACTTCCACTCCCCCTCGACGGCATCAGAGTCCTCGACTTCACCCAAGTGATCATGGGCGCGTCAGCAACCCAATTCCTCGGCGACTACGGGGCAGAGGTCATCAAGGTCGAACGGCCCGGAAGCGGTGACATCTTCCGAAACTCGCTTCCCCACGAACCCGGAACAAACAATCCGCCGTTCGCGAGCGTTAACCGCAACAAGAAGAGCGTCGAACTGGACCCTCGATCCGAAAATGACGCAGCAACACTCCAACGACTCATCGAGATCTCCGATGTCATCGTCAACAACTTCCGCCCTGGCGTGATGGAGCGCCTCGGACTCAGCTACAACAGCGTGAAGTCGGTCAACCCGCAGATCATCTACGCCGAAGCTACAGGTTTCGGCCCGAAGGGTAAGTACGTTTACAAGGGCGGCCAGGACATCCTGGCGCAAGCCTATTCCGGTGTCATGCTCCGCAAGGCCGATGACGCTCACCCAACTGCGATCTACCCGACCTCGATTGCCGACTACGGGGCCGGAATGCACCTTGTACAGGGGATTCTGCTGGCGCTCATGGCTCGAGAAAGGACGGGGCTGGGCCAGAAAGTCGAAGTCTCGCTCTATGACTCCATGATCGCTCTTCAACACCAAGAGGCAGCTATGGAACTGGCCGGTGCTCCAGAACTCAATTGGGCATCCCTCCCCCTCACCAGTGTCTTTGACGCGTCTAACGGCCAGATTGTGATCGTTGGCGCCTTCAAAGAAAACCCGCTCAGCGACATATGCAATGCGCTGGACCTCGAGGATCTATCGATTCATGAAGAGTTCAGCGACATCGAGTCAAGGAAGACCAACAAGGATGCCCTACATTCGCTACTTGAGGCAGCCACTGCCCAATTCACAGTCGAGGAGAACCTTTCCCGACTCGAATCGATGGACATCCTTTGTGCTCCGATCCGGTCTCTCAGCGAGGCCCTCGCCGATGACCACTCGGCACCAATGATCATCGAAGTGGCCGGACCAGCCGCGCCACGGTGCGAGCGGCACATCGGCTCTCCGATCCACCTATCGGAAACACCAGCCAGGGCCGGTCAAGCAGCTCCCCTGCTGGGAGCCGATAACGAGTGGCTCCAGAGCCTGCTCGACCCAGCGCGCCAAGGCGGTGGTTCATGACAATCGATTTCCACACGGCAGGGCATGTGGCGACGGTCACCATCAACCGCCCAGACCGTCGCAATGCGATCGACAGTACACACCACGCCCAATTGGTCAATGCATGGCAGGCCGTCGAAGCCGATCCAGAGATTTGGGTGGTCATCCTTACCGGCGCGGGAGAACAGTCGTTCTGCGCTGGCGCGGACATTCAAGAGAGCCAGCCCGATGGCCACGACTACTGGGCATCGAGAGACCCTGACGGGTTCGGCGGGCTAGCACTTCGGACATCGATGACAAAGCCGGTCATAGCACGGGTAAACGGAGTCGCGTTGGGAGGCGGGTTCGAGATGATCCTTGGCTGCGACATCGCCGTCGCAGCTGAGCATGCAAGAATCGGCCTTGTAGAGCCTCGAATCGGGCGCCTGCCGGTGGACGGGGGAATTGTGAACGCCATCCGGCACGCCTCGCGAAAGCACGCCATGGAGCTTTTGCTAACGGGAGGCACGTTCGACGCGCAACAAGCCTTCCGGATGGGTTTCATCAACGAAGTGGTGCCGTCGGAACAGCTTGACGCGGCCATTGACAAGTGGGTCGAGGTCCTCTTGTCGTGCGCACCCACTTCGCTCGTTGCCATCAAAGCACTCGTCAACCAGACACAGCAACTGACCGCGCGGGAAGCGAACCTAGTGGACATTCCCGAGGTCCGAGCGTCGATGACGTCTGCCGATGCCCTTGAGGGTCCAGCAGCATTTCGAGAAAGACGCCCCCCAAGATGGTCAGGGGCGTGAGCAGTGCCTTACGTCATCACCTCGCCCTGCATTGATTGTGTCGATGGCGCGTGCATGACGGCGTGTCCTGTCGACTGCATTCACCCTTCCGAGCGAATGTTCTACATCGATCCAGTCACCTGCGTGGACTGCGGGGCCTGCGAGAGCCTTTGCCCAGTCGAGGCCATCTACAAATCGCGGTGGGTGCCATCAGCAGAACAAGGGTTCATCGCCATAAACGAGGAGGCTACCGACCAGCTCGATGAATCTGAACGTGGATCCGCTCGGGAAATTACTGACCACCCGGCAATCTCAGCCACCCCACTGTCACCCTGAAATTACGCCTCGCCGATGTCCTCACTCCACAGCCGAGGACGGCTCGCTATGAAATCCCTCATGAGTCCTTTGCATACTTCATCATCGAGGACCACCACTTCGACCCCCCGCGATCTCAGCAGCTCTTCTTCCCCTAAAAATGTAGTGTTTTCTCCTACTACAACCTTTGGGATCCCGTAGAGCAATATTGCGCCCGTACACATGACGCAGGGCGACAGAGTGGTGTACATCACGCACTCCCGATACACCGAAGCCGGTTGGCGGCCTGCCTGTTCGAGAGCATCCGTCTCGCCGTGTCGGATCACGCTTCCCAACTGAACGCGGCGGTTCCTGCCCCGGCCGATGATCTCGTTCCCGTGTACCAATACTGCGCCAATCGGTACTCCTCCCTGAGCACTCCCCTCCATGGCTTCAGCAACTGCGGCCTTCAAGAATTCATCGGACACTGCTTCACTCCAACTTCACATGAATCCGACAGGCCACGGCACCTAACCTGGCGCTGCCAGTGGGGCTTACTACCTAATATTTGACCCGCATGACCTGCATGATCAGGGGGCTCGCGGAGTGGAACTCGACAGAGTGCCAAATGGGGCGGTCCTTCTCCGTCCACCCGACCTCGGTAACTTTGATGAATGGGGTGCCCTGCTCGACGCTCAGATCCTCGTACCCGGGGAGGGGCGCTGATACAGGCTCAAGGGTTGAGAGCACGTACGCCGTGGGTGCAACCGCATGGGAGTCGATCAAAAGGTCAAGCGGATCGAGCATCGAATGGTCCACACACGCTCGCTTGGCAGTGTCGGGACCTATGACGCTCAGTGGAACGGAATTCACGTTGTGCATATAGGCATCGGAGCCGACCAAAAAAGATTTCCGAAATCTCAGCATTAGCTCATCCGCGGACTCCAAGTCGAGGGCCCCCGCGACCTCCAGGCCGGCTGAGTCAATCTGCGCACCATGGACACGGACTTCGTACTCGAGTCCCTGGGCATTCAGCATCGTGCCGAAGCTCACGGCCTCGTTAAGCGTGTGAACCTTGGCTGACCTACGGCTTACGAATGTTCCGTGTCCGTGGAGACGGTAGACGAATCCCCGATCCGCGAGCATTCCGAGAGCGGCACGAGCACTGGCACGGCTGACGCCGTAACGCTCTGCCAGAGCATGCTCTGTCGGCAGTTGATCGCCTGGGCTGTACTGCCCGGAACGGATCGCCTCGAGAACACGGTCTGCGAGTTGCGATGTTCGCGACGCCAACTTCCTAACACCTGTGTCTTGCATGTGCTGCTGGTTGCTCCCCTGCGTTGCCGGTTGACTGTCTACCGATCTCTCATAGATCGTGCCATACGGCAGCGACGAAGTGCACGGTCTACACCGGCACGACGGACTGGGTGGGTGGAAGCACTTCAGCTTCCACCCACCCAGCGCGCGAAGGGGAACCTCGAAGGGAATAAGGCCTACCTATCCGCAGCCTCGAGAATCGCAGTAGTTACAACCCTGTCGATCGCAGGGGCATCGGCATCGAACTGGCCGAGGTTGTCCCACCGGTCGATCTGCTCCTGCCAGACCTCGAGATCAAACCATCCGAAACCGCCCAGCGCTTCGACGCCTGCGTTTTCCTTTACGCCCAGCAAGATCTGGGCGCCAGCAAGCTGCGACTCGAACTCCAGGTCCGGGTATTCGTCAATGAGCATCTGCACAGCCTCTTCAGTGTTCTCCGTAGCGAATTCCCATCCCCGTGCGGTCGCCCGAAGCCAGCCGGCCAAGACCTCTGGATTGTTCTCAATCGTGTCAGTACCGGCGTAGTAGATGTGGGCATAGAGGGGTACTCCGGCATCCCACAGCCGGAGGGTGTTGCGATCTGGCACCTGGCTCAGCTGACCCACATTGGTGACCCAACCTGTGAATACATCAACCTGATCAGTCAGCAACGGCGTGATGTCACCCCCAACAGTCTCCAAGCTGCCGAGGTCGTCGCGCGTCATGTCGTTAGCCGCTAGAAGGGCCTCTACGAGGATCACTCCAGTCGCCTGGGTGCCGACAACCAAGCCGCGCATGTCCTGGGGAGAATCCAGCGGCGTTTCGGCCTTTGAGAAAAACGCATACGGATGCTCAGGAGTTCCCACGGCAAACACCTGAAGCGGAATGCCCTGTGAGACCGCCAGCATCGCCGACGGGCTGGACGAGAGCTGGCCTATGAGAGCCCTGCCGGAAGCTACCTGTGCAACTCCGTCGATGCTCGGACCACCAGGATCGATCTTCAGAACGATCCCCTCCTCTTCGTACCAACCCATCCTCTTGGCAACAACTTCGCCGAGAACACCGTTGCCAGCGAGCCAGCCGAGTTGGTAGGTGACATTGGTGAACTCAACCGGTTCCTCTGCTATCGGTTCCTCAGGTGCCTGCTCCTCGGACGCCGGTTCCTCAGGTGCCTGCTCCTCTGCTGCCGGATCTTCAGGTGCCTGCTCCTGGACCGCATCCTGAGAAGCGCCACCGTCATCATCATCCCCGCCACAACCGGCGGCAAAGACCGCCGCCGCGGCCAAAAGCGCCAACATCAACAGCCAACGCGACCCCATAGCCCTCTTGTCCTCGACCCGTCTCATGGCCCCTCCCAAGTTCGATTGCTTCGCCGAGCCCGTGCCCAGCACAAACTACGCTACCTAGTCAACAGATGACTGTCAACTAGGTATTAACTGCTACTGAACCTGCGGTATTGAGGATGCATCTACAGTAAGGCGGCATGAACGCTGGCAATTCGATTGGGCCCGACCCCCCCAGCTTCTTCGATGAGGCTGTCGATGAGCGCGGGCGGACCCGGGATCACTATCGGCCGGTGCAGGAGTGGTTCGACCGGCTTTCGTTGGATCAGGTGAAGGCGCTCGAGGAACAGCGCAACGAGTCTTTTCGCCGCCAGGGGATCACCTTCACGGTGTACGGCGGCGACGAGGGCACCGAGCGGACCTGGCCCATGGACCTGTTTCCCCGGATCATCGACGCCGAGGAGTGGGCCATGCTGGAGCGGGGCCTGATCCAGCGGGTCACCGCCCTAAACCGCTTCCTCGACGACATCTACACCGGCGAGCAGGCCATCCTCCGCGACGGCATCGTGCCCCGACGGCTGATCACCTCGTGTACCGGCTTCGAGCGGGAGGCCATGAACGTGGCAGTCCCGCTAGGAGCACGCTGTCTAGTGGCCGGAATCGACTTGGTGCGTGATGCCGATGGCGGCTACCGGGTGCTGGAGGACAACCTGCGCAACCCCAGCGGCATCTCCTATGTGATCGAGAACCGAGCCGCCATGACCAAGCTGCTGCCCGCGGCCTTCTCCGACCTGGCGGTTCGCTCGGTGGACCACTATGGGCGCTCGCTGCTGCGGGCTCTGCGCTCCATCGCCCCGCCGGCCTGTGGCGACGACCCCACCGTGGCGGTGCTCACCCCGGGCATCTTCAACTCGGCCTACTTCGAGCACGCCTTTTTGGCCCGCAGCATGGGAGTGGAGCTGGTAGAGGGGCGCGATCTAGTGGTGGACGACCACGTCGTGGCCATGCGCACCACCCGGGGCCTAGAGCGGGTGGACGTGATCTACCGCCGCATCGACGACCATTTCTTGGATCCGGTGGTGTTCAACGCCCAGTCCACCCTGGGAGTGCCCGGGCTTTTGGCCGCGGCCCGCGCCGGCACGGTGTCTGTCGCCAATTCGGTGGGCAACGGGGTGGGCGACGACAAGGCGGTCTACGCCTATGTGCCCGAGATGATCCGCTACTACCTGGACGAGGAGCCGGTCATCCCCAACGCCGACACCTACCTGCTGTGGGAGGAGGATCAGCGGGCCGAGGTGCTGGAGCGGCTCGACCAATTGGTGGTCAAGCCGGTGGCCGAGTCGGGGGGCTACGGCATCGTGATCGGTCCCAAGGCCACCGACGCCGAGCTGGCCGAGGCCCGCAGCAAGATCTTGGACGACCCCCGCAACTGGATCGCCCAAGAGGTGGTCAACCTCTCCCGGCTTCCCGCGTGGGCCGGCGACCAATTCGCCCCCCGCCACATCGACCTGCGCCCCTTCGTGCTGTGCGGCGAGCAGGTGGAGGTGATTCCCGGCGGGCTCACCCGGGTGGCCCTTCGGGAGGGATCGCTCATCGTCAACAGCTCCCAGGGCGGCGGCTCCAAGGACACGTGGGTCCTCGGCAACTCCGAGCAGCCCGCATCGGGAGAGCAGCGCTGATGCTGGCCCGACACGCCGAGGACATGTACTGGGCCGGCCGCTACTTGGAGCGGGCCGAGGACACGGCCCGCATGGTGCGGGCCACGCTGCTCAGCACCGTGGCTGAGAGCCCGGCCCAGGCCATCGACCGGATGCAGAATCTGATCCGCACCCTCCGCCTGGAAGTGCCGACACCCGCCGAGGACGTGCAAACCATGGCCGGGAACCTGACCCCGTCGCCGCCGATGTTGCGGAGCGAGGCCGGGCTGGGCATCGACGTACAGGCGGCGGCCACCCGTTTGGTGGCCTCGCCCTCTCTGGCCGGGTCGGTGGTGTTCTGCATTGGCCGCACCCGGGAGAACTTCCGGTCCCTGAGGGACCAGATCCCGTCGGAGCTGTGGGAACAGATCAACCAATTCCACCTGCGGCTCCGCCAAGACGACTTCCCCGCCGCCATGGAGCAAGAACCCTTCCAAACCCTCGACTTCATCCGGGTGAGCTGCCAGTCGCTCACCGGAGTGATCACCTCGTCTATGTCCCAGGGCGAGGAGTACCGGTTCTTGGTGTTGGGCCAGATGCTGGAGCGGGCATTGATGACCTGCCGTCTCATCAGCGTCCGCTACCCCGAGCTCGACGGATCGTCCTATGACGAGATGGCGCTCACCCTTCGGTCGGTGTCCGCATTGGAGGCCTACCAGCGGGCCAGCCAGTCGTCGCCCTTGGGTGCTGACGTGGCCCGGTTCCTGCTGGTCGACGAGTCGTTCCCCCGATCGGTGCTCTATTGCCTGCGGCTGAGCGAGACCCAGGTGGAATTCCTGGCTCCCCAGGGCAAGCCCCCTCCTCTTCGCCGACTGGGGCAGCTCCGGTCAGAACTGGAATACGCCGACTTCAACGCCATGGTGTCCGACCTGCCCCGCCACTTGACCGCCCTGGAATCTGGGGTGCGGGAAGTGGCCGGGCTGGTCAGCGACTACTTCTTCCGAAACGCCGAGGCCTTCGACCTTCACAGCCAGGCCATCAGCCCCGGAGCCTCGTCGTGAGGCTGGACATCTGCTATCGCACGAAGTTGGCCTTCGACGCCCCGGTGCGGGAGTCCCAGAACGAGCTGCGGGCCTGCCCGGTCACCGATGAGCGCCAGCAGCTTCTGAGCTACCGGGTGACCGTGGAGCCGTCGGCCAGGTTGCTGTCGTTCACCGACTACTGGGGCACCCGGGTGGACCATTTCGGCGTCACCGAATCGCACGCCGACCTGGAGGTCGTCGCCGAGGCCTCGGTGGAGACCCAAGACCCGCCGGCCCACTCTGCCGCTCCTGCGATGGAGTCGCTGGGCGACCCGGACTTTCTCAACGACCACGACGAGTTCCTGAAGCCAACCCGCCACACCGACTGGGACGAGGCCATGGCCCGCCAAGCCCGTGAGCTGGCCGCGGCCGACGGGTCAAACGTGGTTGGCGCGGTCACAGAGCTGAACGAGTTTGTCGGGGGCCGGCTGGCCTATGAGCCCGGGGCCACCGAGATCGGAGAGCCCATCACCGAGGTTCTGGCCAAAGGGGCCGGCGTCTGCCAGGACTATGCCCATCTGGGCGTCGCCCTGTGCCGAAGCATCGGCATCCCGGCCCGCTATGTGTCGGGCTATCTGTTCTCCAGCAACGAGCGCACCGGCAGCATCGGCGGCGGCCTGGTGCGGGTGCAGACCCATGCCTGGTTCGAAGCGGCCGTCCCCGAACTGGGCTGGCTGGCGCTCGATCCCACCAATCGGCTGGCCGTGGGCCACCAGCACGTCAAGATCGGCCACGGCCGAGACTACGACGATGTTCCTCCCCTGCGGGGCGTGTATTCGGGGCCGGGCGCCCCCGAGCTGGACGCCTCAGTGGAGATCCGCCGCATGGACCCGTCCCGTCAGCCAACCTCGCTGATGCAGCCCTCGCTCTTGGCCTCCGTCAAAGCCCCCCGCACCCGAGAGCAACAGCAGCAGCAACAGCAATAGCGGCAAAAGAAGTCGGCTAAATGCGGGCCTCGCGCACGTCGAGGCGCCGGAGCATCTCGTCGCCCACGAAGTTCAACGCCATGAGCGTGACGAACATCACCCCGCCGGTGATCAGGGCGATGTGGGGGGCATCCTCCAGCCTTCCCTTTCCGGAAGACAAGATGTTGCCCCAGGTGATGCTGGGCGAGCCCACACTCACCCCGATGAACGACAGGCTCCCCTCGGCGATGATCACGATCCCCATGGCCAAAAAGGCGATCGAGGCCAAGGCCGGCACCACGTTGGGCAGCACCTCCCGAAACAGCAAGCGGGGCCATCGGGCCCCCATCATGTCGGCCACGGTTACGAACTCCCGATCGGCGAACCGCAGCGCTTGGGCCCGGGCAATGCGAGCAATGGCCGGGATCGTCAGGATGGTCACGGCAATGGTGACGTTCAGGTAGCTCTGGCCCAGCATGGTCACGATGAACAGGGCGAATACCAGCGCGGGAAGGGCCAGCGCCACGTTGACCACGCTGCTGATCCCGAGGTCGATCCACTTGCCGAAGTAGCCGGCCACCACCCCCAGCAAACCGCCCACCACGATCCCGATGCCCACCGCCGGTCCGGCGATGGACAGCGACAGCCGACCACCCCACACGGAGCGGGCGAACATGTCTCTGCCAAGCTGATCGGTGCCGAACCAGTTCGACCACGATGGACCCTCTTCCGGCGGCCCGGCAAGCGGCCTGTGGGGGTCGTCCAGAAATCCCAGCCACGGGGCCAGCACGGCGCTGGCAATCACCAGAATCAGCCAACCCACCGACAGCAAAAGGGCAACATTGTGACGGCGCTGCCGAGGGGCGGCATCGGGCCGAAGAACCCTCGCCAGCGTGGTGGACGTGTCGCTCATTTTCGCCGTACCCGGGGGTCGAGCACCGAGTAGATAAGATCAACCAACGTGGTGACGGTGACGAACACCGCGGCGATCAGCGCCACCAGGGTCTGGACCAGCAGGAACTCCCGGGCCGCCACCCAACTCACCAGCAGCGACCCGACCCCGTCGAGATCGAACAGGAACTCCACTACGATGGCGCCGTTCACCGCTTGGGCCGCCTGGATGCCGAAGATGGTCAGCAGCGTGAAGCTCGACGGGCGCAGCACATGGCGAATGAGCACGTGGCGGACCGGCAGGCCTTTGGCCCGGGCAGTCCCCACGAAGTCCTCTTGCAAGGTGCCGATAACGTCGGTGCGCAACAGTCTCAGATAGATGGGCAACAACCCGGCAGCCAGCGTTATCGAGGGAAGGAACATCACCTTGAAATGGGATACCAGCCCCTCCGAAATCGGCTGATAGCCACTCAGGTCGAACCAGTCCAGCCGTACGGCGAACACCAGGATCAGCACCAGTCCGAGTACGAACACCGGGGTAGACAGGAGCGCGAATGCACCTCCGCTGGCGATCTTGTCGCCCACGCTGTTCTGTTTGTATCCCGACCACAGGCCGAGGGGAATGGCCGCGCCCAGCGCCAGGATCTGGGAGTAGGCCAGCAGAAGCAGGGTTCGGGGCAGAGCGGTGTTGAGGGCCTCCCCGAATGACCGCCCGGTTAGGTACGACTTGCCGAAGTCCCCGGTGAGCACGTCGCCGCCCCACTTGGCCCATTGCACGATGACCGGGTCGTCCAGGTTGCGATCCCGCTCGCATTCGGCAATCTGCTCTTCGGTGGCCGCCCCTCCGAATGCGGCCACACAGGGGTTGCCGGGGAGCAGGTTCAGCATCCAGTAGAACAGCAGCGTTACCGCCAGTACGACCAGGGCAAGCTGGGTCAAGCGCATTCCGAAGAACCGGAGCACTGACCTCTCCTGCCCGTTGGCCCTTTATTGCCCTTCTACGCCGAGACCGGCCGCTACTGCTCGATCCAGGTCTCGGTCAAGAAGACCCTGCCGCTGAAAACTCTGGCGTGCCGCGCCCCGTCGGGAAGGGTGAGGTCGTCAACCCCGTGCACGTGGTCGTAGGTGGCGAACAACCAGTTGGAGTTGTAGAACCAAATGTAGTGGACGCTCTCGCCGAACGCCCGGTTGATGTCCTCGGCCAACTCCCTTTGTCGATCGGGGTCTGTGGTGGTCAGAGCTTCGTCTAGAGCGGCGTCAATCGCGGGATTGTTGATGCGGCCGAAGTTCAGCGCGATCCCCTGGCCGAACTTGCTGTGCCACCAAACCCGCTCGGGAGCTACGCCAAAGCCCTCGTGTTGGCGCCACAGGAACGCAGTGAAGTTGCCGAACACCGCGTTGGTGATCAACTCGGCCTGGTCCACCTGGGTGATGTTCACGTCGAGCCCGCAATCGCCCCACATGGCGGCAATCAACTCGGTGCTGAGGAGGTTGGCCGGATCCTGGGTGGTGCCCAAATCCACGTTGGTCACGCCCAGGCGGGCAATGGTGGCGCTGCCGGCGTCGGGGTCGTAGGCCGGGAAACCGGTGTCTTCTAGGTACCCGGGTGTCCCGGGAGAGAACGGACCGTCATCGGGCACCTGCCCGTCCCAGCGAAGGGTGCTGTAGGTCTGGCGGTCGATGCACTGGGCCAACGCCCGGCGGAACTCCACGTTGTCAAACGGGGGCCGGGAGTTGTTCAACAACAGGTAGGTGGTCTCGGCGTACCGGTCTTCCTGCCAGTAGGTCTTGAACTCCTCGTTGTAATCATCGACTCTGAGCCCTTCGTTCACACTGGTGGCATCGAGGTCGCCCGACCGAAGAGCTGCATACCGGGCATCGGTGTCGGGGATGGGCCGGAACTCCAGGACATCGAGGTAGGGAAGCTCGCGGCCCTCGGCGTCAGTACGCCAGTAATTGGGGTTGCGCACCATCCGGGTTACCTCGTTGGGAATCCACTCGTCCAGCATGAACGGGCCGGTGCCAATGGGATTCCGGGCCGCCTCCTCTGCGCCCAAGTCGTGCATTGACGGCGCCGCGAAGTAGCCGAGATGGCTGGTCAGGAAACTGGGGAAGGTGGCATACGGTCTTCCAAACACCATCTTTATGGACACATCGTCCACGATCTCGATGACTTGAATCTCCCAATCGCTGACGAGAATACCGGTGAGGGTTCCCTTGGCCTGCTCCTCGAAATGCCGCTTCAGCGCGGCTGAGTCCGCCGGCGTCCCGTCGTGGAAGACGAGTCCCGGGCGCAGAGTCAGGGTCCACTCGGTGAATTCGTCGTTGGAGCTGATGCTCTCCAGCAGGTTGGGGATTATCTGGCCGTCGTCACCCTCGACCGTCAGCGTGTCGTACAGCGCGCGGAACAGGATGTGGCCCGACACCGCGGCCTGGGCGTTGACGGGATTCAGGCCGTTGGTTGTCTCGGCCTCCAATCCCACTACCAGTGTGCCCCCGTATTGGGGCTCCAAGGCGGCCTCGGGCGCTTCGGTGGCCTCGGACTCCGGGGCTGACGTGTCCTCTGGGGTACCTGCGTCCTGGTCTCCGTCGTCGCCCGCGGCGGGCTGGGCGTCGTCGTCATCCCCGTCGTCGCCGCTGGGAGCGGGTACTTCATCGTCCCCCGAAGAGGCCTCCGGGGCGGCGGTGGCTTCGGCGGCTAAGCCGCCGCCCTCATCATCATCGTCATTCCCGCCGCCACAGGCCGAGGCCACCAGCGCCAGCGCGCAGACCAAAGCCAGCCAGCGCCACCGCGCTCGCATCGAAACCCGCCAAAGTTCAGCCATGACACGTTCCCCCATGTCGATAGTTGCCAACAAACTACCCCAGCAGGCGGAGATGCGCTTTCTACGTCTCGTCTATCCACGTCTCGGCCAAGAAGACCCGGCCTAGGAAGATTCTGGGATGCTCTCCCCCGTCGGGCAGGGTGAGGTTGTCGATCCCGTTCACGTAGTCGTGAGCGGCAATCAACCACCGCGAGTGGTAGAGCCAGATGTTGTAAACGCGGTCGGCAAACGCCCGGTTGACCTCCTCGGCGAGCTCCCGCTGTCGATCCTCGTCGTCGGTGGTGATGACCTCATCCAGCGCGGCGTCGATCCGAGAGTCGGCGACACGCCCGAAGTTGATGGCCGGAACCGGCGGAGGCGGGCTGTAACCGCTATGCCACCAGAACCGCTCCATCGCCAGGCTGTACCCGCTGTGGTTGACCGCCACAAACACGGAGAAGTTGCCGAACACGGCGGTGGTAACCGCCTCGGTCTGGAGCATCTGGTTGATGCCCACATCCAACCCGCACTCACCCCACATCTGGACGAGCAGTTCGGCTTGCAGAAGGTCCAATGTGGTGACCGTGGTGGTTATGTCGAAGCTGGGCGCGCCCAACCGCTCGAATACCGCCCGACCGGCATCAGGGTCGTAGCCGGGAAATCCGGAGTCCTCCAGATAGCCGGGCGTGCCCGGCGAGAACGGGCCTGTTGCCGGAGGCTGCCCGTCCCAAAGCACGGTATTGAGAGTCTGGCGGTCGGTGCACTGGGCCAGCGCCCGGCGAATCTCCACGTTGTCGAACGGGGGCTTCGAGGTGTTCATCAACACCGAAGTGGTGGCCGAGAATTGTTCGTCCTGCCAGAAGGCCTTGAAATCCTCGTTGTACTCCTCCACCCTTCTCCCGCCGTTGTCGACGCTGGCATCCACATCGCCGGCCCGAAGGGTGTTGTACCGGGCCTCATCGTCTTCGAAGGGGCGGAACTCGATGGCGTCAAGGTAGGGAAGCTGCCGGCCCTCGGCATCGGTACGCCAGTAGTTCGGATTGCGCACCAGGCGGGTCACTTCATGCTCAACCCACTCGTCCAGCATGAACGGGCCTGTGCCGATCGGGTTGCGGGCGCTGTCGGTACCGAGGTCATACATGGCCGGCGAACCCAGAAAACCGCCCGCGCTGGTGAAGCCCAAAGGGAAATCGACGAACGTCTTTCCCAGGGTGACCTTCACGGTCAAGTCGTCGATGGCCTCGAAGCTCTGTATCTCGGCTTCTTCGATGGCCAGCCGCGACAAAGTGGCATTGCCCAATTCCTCAAAATGGCGGACCAGGGCAGCCGAATTCGCCGGCAGGCCATCATGGAACGTGATGCCCGGGCGCAGCGTGAACGTCCACTCGTCGTAGTCCTCATTCGACGAGAAACTCTCCAGCAGGAACGGAATCGGCTCGCCGTCGGCCCCCTCGATGACCAGTGGGTCGTAGAGCTGCCGCAGCACGATATGACCCGACGTCGCGGCGGAGGTGGTGATCGGGTTCCATCCCCCCGTGGTCTCCGACTCCAAGGCGAACTCCAGGGTGCCGCCATAGATCTCGTCGCTCGCGGGGGGCGGCGCTTCTTCGTCCGGCGTCGTCGGCGCCGCGGTGGGAGCGGCAGAGCCCTCGTCGGCACCGGCCGGCTCCTCATCGCCGGCGGGTTCGTCCTCGCTGGCCGCGGTGCCGTCTTCGCTGTCGGGAGCGCTCTCTGTCGCCGCGGGAGTGGCTTCGGCCACCACACCGTCTCTCCCATCACCGCTGTCGCTATCGCCTCCCCCGCCGCACGCCGAGGCGGCCAGCGCTACCGCGAAAACAACAGCCATCCAACGACGCAGGCCAATGCAGCGCCATGAGGAACTAGTCACGCAAAAAACCTCTCGACAAATGCGGTCAGAATCGTAGTTCAGGTGACAAGTATGTGTCCCTTACTCGTTCGCCGAATTCGGGGCGGGCGAGCGCGTCGGGCCCGTCGGGCACGGCCACGCCCCGCTGAGCGCAGTCTTCGGCCAGCGTGGCGATCAAGGTCGCCTCGTCAAGGTCGTCCAGCCGATGGTCGTACACCTCGGCCTCGTCGGCATCGGCAAACACGAAGGCCTTCCAAGAAAGCGACACCCGCACCTTGTTGAAGGCATGTCGAACCGGCTCGTGGCTAGGCTCTTCGATCACCCACTGCCGACCGGGGGTCAGCGTGATGGTGGCATCGAAGCCGTACTTGGCGTAGTCGGCCTCGGCTCCGATTTTCTCCACCCGATGGGGCATGTAGTCGTTGTCACCCATCACGCCGTAGTTCCAAGGCGGGTCGACCGTGACCATGTCGCCGTCCCAGCCCTCGGGCCAGTAGGTGAACTCCCCTCCGGCGCCCTCGTAGTACCAGCACACCGCGGTGGCTATCTGTACCCGCCAGCGGTCGAAACACCCTGAGTGCATCATGCAATTGAGCAGCCAGGTGGGATATTGGTCGCGACCCACCCCTCGAAAGGCAGGAATGTCGGTGTGGCGGGCGTATTGGCCGCTGGGAGCGTTGATGTTCACGTAGGTGAAGTAGGGCCGCACCACCTCGGCGCCGTAGAGCTGTTGCGCGGCTTCGATGAACCGGGGGTTGTTGACAATGGAGTCCGCCCCTTCCACGGCATCGTGCTCGGCGCCCCAAGTTGTGCGGAAAACGGGCGGCACCCGGGGTTCCCCGTCGACCACATCGACGAAGGGGGGCACGTCACCGGTCTTGGCCCCGGCCCGCAGGGCCGCTCGGCTCTCGACGAATTCCGCGCCGGCCAGCGTCAGCGGATGAGGAGACTGACGCTCCAAAATGCCGAGCAGCACCTCTGAATCCTCCAACGACTGTTGCATGATGACCGGCCGACGAGGCAGCGTCGTTGTGCGCATCGCGACACACTACGACACGGGGTAGGGTGAATTTATGGGACGCGCCGAAACCACCACCATCTTGCTGCCCACCGGTGAGGTCAACGAACCCGCCCAGCCGCTGGCCATCCGCAAGGACTCGCTAGCCGGTGCGACAGTGGGAATCATCGACAACGACATGTGGCGTTCCATGGCCATCATGGCCGATGAGCTGTCTCACCAACTGGTGAAGCAGGCCGGAGTTGCCGGGGTGGTGGTACGGGCCAGCGGTCCCATGCACGGCGCCGACCCCGAGCAGTACCAGCAGGAAATGGAGGCTTTTCACCGAGAAGTCGACGCGGTGATCAGCGGCTTGGGCAATTGAGGCTCGTGCACGGCGTGGTGTATCCACGCCAGCAGCACACTGGAGAGCATGGGAACGCCGGCGGTGGGCCTGGTGACCGAGCAGTTCCGGGGCCTGGCTGAGGCTACCGCCCGGGGCCTGCGGGTGGACAACCAGCCCCTGGTCGTTTTGCCTTCGGGCTACGACGAGTGGTCGGAAGATGACATCAGAGCCGACATCGCATCCCGTCTCGACGACATTGTGGACGCCTTGGTGACGTGACGCAGAGCGTCGCCATTGAGGGCGGCCCCGACGAAGTAGAGGCTTACCTGCGGGAACGGGGGATGACCGATGGGCTGCCCATTGTTCCCCCCACTCCTGAGCGAGTAGCCGCCGCGGTCGCGGCCACCGGATTGTCGGCCGACTATGTGGTGAGCAACGTCCCCCCGCTGAACGCGCCGGCCACGGTGGAGAAGATCGCGATCAACGCGGTGATGGCCGGCTGCGTCCCTGAGGTGATGCCGGTGCTCATCGCCGCTATCGACGCCTTCTGCGACCCGCAGATGAACGCCCACGGAGTTCAGACCACCACCAATCCGGTAGGCCCAATGCTGGTGGTAAACGGCCCAATCCGCAACCAGCTGGGATTCAACTTCGGCGCGGGGTGCTTCGGGCCGGGGTCGCACACCAATGCCACCGTGGGGCGAGCCCTGCGGCTGGCCCTGGTGAACATCGGCGGGGCCATAACCGGAGAGGTGGACAAGGCGCCCCTGGGCTGGCCCGGCAAAGCCACCTCGCTGTGCGTGGCCGAGAACGAGGAAGCCTCCCCGTGGCCTCCCTATCACACCGATCTGGGGTTCGAGGCCGACGAAGATGTGGTGACGGTTCTGGCCGTGAACGGGATGTGGCCCATCACCGACATGCACCACGAGCCCGAACAAGTGCTGCACCACGTGACCCACGGCCTGGCCATCAGCGGGCCGTGCGGGGGACACGATGCCCCCAACCCCTTCCCGACCGTGCTGGTGATGAGCCCGGTCATCGCCGAAATGGTGGCCAGCATTCTGCCCGCCAAACAAGAGCTGCGGAAACACTTGTTTGCCGAGGCCCGGGTGCCGCTGGACTTCTACCCGCCGTACCGTCGACAGCCCACCAGAGATGTGCTCGAAAAAATGGGCGTGGCCATGGAGAACGACCGGGTGCCGATCGTCCCGTCCCCCGACTACTTCGTGGTCCTGGTGGCCGGCGGCGCGGGCGGGCTTCAGTCAGCGGGACTGTCGTGCATGTTGGGTATGCCCACCAGCCGCCCGATTCTCAGCGGTACTGAGGGCTGAGCAGCGAGGTCAGTGGACCTCAAGGCCGAGTTGCTCGAAGATCTCGACCCGGCGCTTCTCGTAGGTCTCCTCGTCCATGCCTCCGGACTGGTACTTCTCGCTCAAGAGGCGGAAATCCTCATAAAGCTCGGCTTCTGATTTTCCGTTTGAGGAAGGAACCTCAACTTCCTCCTCAAACGGGCCGTCAAGCTTGCCGTGGCGGCGGGCCTGCTTGGCCGCCGCCCGCTCGCGCTTGTTCTTTTCCCGCTGGCGTTTTTGAAAACTCTCTGATCCTCGACCCATGGCAATCCCTAGTCAGACGTTGTTTGCGCAGAAATTCCATTGTACGCCCCCGTTGCGTCGTTTTGGCACATTTCGGAACTCAGGCCAAGAACTGCTCTGCGAATCGCCAAACGGCATCCACAGCACCCCTGGTGCTCTCCCACGGGGTGACGACCAGCCGGTTGACTCCGGCATCTTCCCATCGGCGCAGATCATCCAACGTCTCACAGCGACCCTGGGCGGTGATCTCAATATCGGGGGCACCCAGCTCGGCCAGCCGGTCAACGGCCCGGCGCACCGACTCGAAGGTATCGGACATGCCCATCCACCCCTGGAAGCGGGCGGCTCGGCGCAGGGCGGCATCAGACAGGCCGCCGACCAGCACTGGAGGATAGGGCTGCTGCACCGGTTTGGGCTCGAAGGCCACCGGCTCGAAGTCGTAGAACTCGCCGTGATGCTCCACCACCGGCTCGGTCCAAAGCCGAACGCACACATCTAGAGCCTCGTCGAGGCGGCGTCCTCGGGTTCGGGGGTCCATCCCGGCTGCGGTCCACTCGTTGCGCAGCCAGCCTGCGCCCACGCCGACCAGCGCTCTCCCGTTGCTGACGTGATCCAGGGTGGCGAATCCCCGAGCGGTGGTGAACGGGTGGCGCAGCCCGGCCAGGTACACGTACACCCCGAGATTGATGCGGGTGGTCAGCCCGGCCAGATAAGACAGGTAGGCCGGAGCGTCGTATACCGGCACCGTGGGCGGGACATTGGGGTGGTCGACGTCGCCCAGCGAGCCTTCCATCTCGACCGGGAACACCAGATGGTCGGCAATCCAGCACGACTCGAATCCAGCCTCGTCGGCGGCCTGGGTCACCTCGACCCACGCACCTGGGTGCAGCGAGATGAACGGGAACCCGAACTTCACGATGAGGCCGCCGTCGACATCGGATACCTAGTCGGAGACAGGGGCAGGCGTGCCCGCACCCAAGCCGCCGTCGGCCGCGTAGTCGCTGCCGGTGCAGTAGGAGGCCTGATCAGAGGCCAGCCACACCACCAAGTCGGCCACCTCTCCCAACTCGGCCATGCGCCGCAGCGGCACGGTGGCGCCGTAATGGCGCTCGTAATCCTCGTCTTCCCATCCCGGTCGACGGGTCATTGCAGTGCGCAGCGGACCGGGCACTACCGAGTTGACCCGAATGCCGGAGTCGGCCAGTTCCAAAGCCGCGGTGCGGGTCAGCCCTCGGATCCCCCACTTCGAGGTGGAGTAGGCCGACATCCCCACAGTGCCCTCGAATGCGCTGGGGGAGCTCAAATTGACGATGGAGCCACCCCCGCTCGAGGCCATGACCGGGGCGGCAGCTTGGATGCCCAAGAGAGTGCCCACCACATTGGTGTCGATCACCTTGCGGAACTCTGCGGGATCACAGTCCAAGATCGGGATCACCCGCGTGATCGCCGCATTGTTGACCAAGATGTCGAGCCGGCCGCCCCCGGCGTCAGCGGCTGCTGTAACCGCGTTTGACCACTGCTTAGCTTCAGTTACATCAAGCTCAACGAACTCGGCTCCGGCTTCAGCAGCGGCCTCGGCCCCGTCGTCCACTCTCTTGTCGGCGGCGGTCACCTGGACCCCGGCCGCCACCATGCGGCGGACGATCTCCGCTCCCAGCCCCCGGGCCGCGCCGGTGACCAGCGCCACCTTGCCCTCCAACTCCTTTGACATCTTCGCCATAAGAGGGACAGGCTACGCCGTTATGAGAAGTCGGCTGGTGTGACCACTCCCGCATCCACACACACTGGCCGCCGACTGGGTGAACGGGAGTTCATACTCTTCATCGCCATGGTCAGCGCCGTATCGGCTTTGGCCATCGACACCCTGCTCCCGGCGTTCTCCGCCATGCGGGAGGCGTTCAACCTCCCAGAGGACTCCACCGGCCTGTCGTTGACCATCACGCTGTTCTTCGTTGGATCGGGCATCGGCAATCTTGTCTATGGTCCGATGGCCGACTCCCTCGGCCGCAAGAGAGTGCTCGTCGGAAGCCTGTTGCTCTACGCCCTGGCTTCGCTGATGGCTACTTTTTCGGTGACGTTGGGCATGCTCTACGTCAGCCGATTCATCTGGGGATTCGCCGCAGCTGGCCCCCGGACCGCCTCCCAGGCCATTGTGCGGGACTACTACTCCGGAGACTCCATGGCCCGGGTGATGACCCTGGTCATGACGGTGTTCTTCTGGGCCCCGGTCGCCGGGCCGCCTCTGGGAAAGGGCCTGGTGGCGCTGGGGTCGTGGCGTTACGTGATGGCCTTCAGCGTGTTCACCGCGCTGGCCATTGTCTTGTGGTCGCTCCGACTGGAGGAGACGCTGAAACCGGAGCATCGGCGGGCGCTGACGTTCCGGACCACGCTGGACGGATTCCGCTCGGTGACCTCCCATCCGGTGACGCTGGGCTACACCCTGGCCACCATGTTCTCCGCCGGCGCCTTCTTCTCGTTTCTGGGCAGCTCAGAGCTGATCTTCGACGATGTGTTCGATCAAGAGCAGTGGTTCGTCCCCTACTTCTCGATCATGGCCGCCGGGATGGGCCTGGTGGCGCTGCTCAACCATCGCGCCCTGCACTGGTTCCGGGCCCGCAACCTGGCGCTGGGCGCGGGTGTAATGCAAATGGCCGGAGCCAGCACCATGCTGGGTTTGGCCATGGCCAACGGGGGAACGCCGCCATTTGTTCTGTGGATCACGATTTTCAGCCTGACCAATGCCTGTCTAGTGGCGTTCTTTCCTTTGGGTCAGAGCTTGGCCCTAGAGCCCATGGGAAAGATGGCCGGCACCGCCTCAGCCGTCCTCGGCTTCGCCATGGCCCTGTTCGGCGCCGGTCTAGCCGCACTCATCGACCGAGCAGTCAGCGGCACCGTCACCCCCGTAGGTGTCGGCTACCTCGCCTACGGCACCGCCGGAATGGCCTGCCAACTGTTCGCGGTGCGTCATCAGCGAAGACTTGCAATGGCACCCCGTACGGGATTCGAACCCGTGTTACCAGATTGAGAATCTGGCGTCCTAGGCCTCTAGACGAACGGGGCGGGAACGCCGAAGTTTACCGGCTCGGACTGGCATTGGGCGATCCGAAAAACTACGGGCGGGCTTGGTAGATGATGTTGGCGTTGGTCTCGGTGACGCGCTCGAAGCTGGAGAATCCGGCCTGAGTGAACACCTCTCGCATGGCGGCTTCGCCGGACTGGGCGCCCATGCCCAAGGCGACGGGTTGAGCCAGCGAACACGGGGTGCAGAACACCGCGGAGGCGCCGTAGGCGGTGGCCGCCATGGGGTTCTCGGCCAGGTTGTGGACGTGGCCGTCCAAGGCGAAGGGCTCCACCATCAGCACCGAGCCGCCCTCGGCCAGCTGGCTGCGGGCGTGGGCGGCAATGCCTACGGGGTCGCCCATGTCGTGCAGGCAGTCGAGGAAGAAAATCACGTCGTAGTTGCCCTGGTAGCCCTTGGAGTCGGCCACCTCGAATGAGGCGTTGCTCAGCCCGGCCTCAGTGGCTACCTCGATGGCCTGATCGATGGACGGGCCGTGGAAGTCGATCCCGGTGAAGTGCGACTCGGGGTAGGCCGAGGCCAGGATCTGCACCGAGTCGCCGCAGCCGCAGCCCACATCGGCTGCGGTGGCCCCGGCCTTGAGGAGCTCGTCGATCCCATCGGCGGCTGGGATCCACTCGTTGGCCAGGTACATCTCGTACTGGGGCCGGAAGAATCGTGCGGTGGAGGTGAACAGGCAGGGGTGGTGATCGCCCCAGGGAAGCCCGCCGTCGCCTCGGAAGGCTTCGAGGATGTCGTCCATGTCGGCGAACATGGCCCGAAACATCCCGATGCCGCCAGCCAAGAACGCGGGACTCACCTCCCAAGCCAGCACTGCGGCGGCCTCATCGGTCAGCTGGAAGGTGACATCTTCGTCGCCGTCGCCATCCAGCTCGACTAACCCCACGGCGGCCTGCTGACGGAGCCACTCGGTAACCAGGCGGGGATTGCAGCCGACGGCTTCGGCCACAGCGTCTGCAGTCATCGGTCCCGTCCCGGCCATGGCCTGATACAGGCCTAGCTCGTCGCCGATGTGGACCATGGCCATGGTGGTGGCCCCGGCCATGTGGGTGGCCACCTCCCCGGCCAACTCGGTTACCCGATCAACATCGATGTCCATGGATGTGCCTCCGCAGTTGCGTGCCGGCTCGAACCCTAGCGGGGTGTCTACGCGGTGAACCGGCCCGAAATGCGACGCTTCCATCCGGCGGCTGCGATGTTGCCGCCGTCAACGTGGATGGTGGTGCCGGTCACGAAGCGAGACATGTCACCGGCCAGATACACCGCGGCGGCGGCGCAGTCGTGAACCGAGCCGCCCTCCAACCACGGCTGGGGTGCCAGGCCGGTGCGATCGTCGGTGCTCTCGTCGCCGAGCATCCTCTCGCCCTCGGTGGGGATTACATCAGGGGCGATGCAGTTGACCCGTATTTTCGACGAGGACAGCTCTAGCGACAGGCTCATGGTGAGATTGGCCTGGGCTGCTTTCATGGCCGAATAGATGGAGAAGCCGGGACCAGCCCGATGGGCCTCGATGGAGGTGACGTTGATGATCGAACCGCCTTCTCCCATCAGCGGAAGACAGCCTCGGATGAATCCGGTGACCTGGGTGAAGTTCTCGGCGATCAGCGCGGCCTCGCCCTTGGGATTGATGTCGGCAAACGGGGAGTTGAACGTGCCTCCGGCGTTGTTAACCAGCACGTCCACCCGCCCATAGGACTCGCCCACCTCGGCCAGCCAGGCATCGCGGGGTTCGGGGTGGCGGACGTCGAACAGCCCGGTCAAACACCGTCGGCCCAGCGCCTCCACCGCGGAGGCAGTGCGGGCCATGTCGTCGGCTTCCCGATCGCAGATGGCCAGATCGGCGCCGAAGCGGCCCAGGGCCACGGCGGTGGCCGCCCCGATTCCCCGGGCGCCGCCGGTGACGATGGCCACCTTGTCGGTGAGCAGCACGCTGGACGGAGCCAAGACGTTGTCATCGCTCCAAATGGAATCCACCGGGCTCTTGAGCCCGCCCAAAGTCCACTCCCAATCAGTCATACTCCTACCCCCACTGCGGAACCGATCCCGAACGTGATAGCGGCTGCGGCGGCGGCAATCACAAGCTGGCGGAGCGACCCCCGCACGATCGACCGATTGGTGGCCAGCGCCAGCGCACTTCCCACCAGCACCGCGCCCACCGCCCCGAGGAGAATCGACGCCACGATGGCACCGTTGCCTCCGCCGAAGAACCAGGGCAGCAGCGGAAGCACCGCGCCGAAGGCGAAGGAGAAGAACGAAGTTGTTGCCGCAAATACCGGATTTCCCAGCTCGTTGGGATCGATGCCCATCTCTTCCCGAGCATGCACTTCGAGGGCCTTCTCGGGGTCGTCCATGAGGTTGGTGGCCATCTCCCGAGCCATGTCCGGGTCGACGCCTCTGGACTCGTAGATCTCAGCCAGCTCCTCCACCTCGTGCTCCGGGTTGCGGACGTGCTCTCGACGCTCCATCTCCAGCTCGCGCTCCAGCAGCTCTCGCTGGGCCTGCATGGAGATGTACTCGCCGGCGGCCATCGACACCGCCCCGGCGATGAGCCCGGCCAAACCGGCGATCCGTACCAATTCTTGGCCCGAACTGGCCCCGGCCACCCCCAAGATGAGAGCCACATTGGACACCAAGCCGTCGCTCACCCCGAACACCGCGGCCCGATACCCGCCCCGGGTCACATTGCGGTGGTGCCCCTCGCCGAGATGCCCCGAGCCGCTGCTCTTTCGTGCGAACACCGTCTCAACCTACCGTTTGAACAGGCGCATAGGCGGTGTATGGTAGAAAAATAAATTCGTTTCTACCATGAGAGAATTTCAATGAGTCTCAATATCAAGAATGACGAGACGTGCCGACTGGCCAGCGAATTGGCCAATCTCACCGGCGAGACGATGACCGGGGCAATCACCGTGGCCTTGCAAGAACGGCTCGAACGCGAACTGCGCAGCCGCAGCGTTGAAGCCCGACTTGAAGCGATGCGGGCCATTGCGCAGCGCTGCTCCAAGCTTCTTCGTCCGGGTCCATCGGCAGTGAAACATGGCGACTTCTTGTATGACGAGCATGGGCTGCCCAAGTGATCATCGACACTTCAGCCGTGCTGGCCATCCTCTTCGAGGAGCCTGACGCCGAGCACTACCGGAAGGCGATTGCCGGGGCCGAGCGCTGCCTCATGTCGGCTGCGAGTTTCCTTGAGACCGCCATAGTGCTGGAAGGTCGTACCGGTATCGCTGGCGGCCTTGAACTCGATCTGTTGGTAGAGAGGGCCCCAATACAGCTCGTTACGATCACGTCCGACCATGCCCAGGCCGCTCGCCGCGCCTGGCGGCAGTTCGGCAAGGGCAACCACCCCGCGGCACTGAACTTCGGAGACTGCTTCGCCTACGCCCTGGCCAAAGAGACCCGAGAGCCACTTCTGTTCAAGGGCCGCGACTTCACCCTTACCGACATCGAAGCTGCGTAGCCCTAGTAGTCGACACGATCAGGCCCCGCCTAGAGGAGCCATCACCACCTGTTCGTCTTCGCCAGCCCGTACTACCCAATTGTCGCCTCGGCGGAGTACTTCGGCGCCGGGGGCGCTCAGGTCATCACCTGCTCTGACCCAGCTCACCGCCTGGCTCATGGATACGTCGACCAACCCGGCGCGACCGGAGGCTACGGCCTCGGCCGCAGCGCGACACGCCACCAACCCGGCCACCGGATCGGCGGCAGCGTCACCAACGAACCACGGAAGCCCGCCATCGGGGTCTTGCAGCCACAGGCCACCGCTCACCGCGGCGTCGTCGCCAAAGGCGGCCCGGTCGTCGCCGTGGCCGGTGATCGACACCCATATCAGCCCGCAGGTCTCGGCCACGTCCAGCCGGTCGATCCCCCAGTTGGCCCATACCCGGGGTCGCAACCCGTCCACTACCACGGCCGCCTGCCGGCACAGTTCCTGGAATCTCCGGCCACCGTCTTCGGATGCCAGGTCGATTACCGTGTCCTTCTTGCCCTGGTTCAATCGCTGGTAGAACGCAGGAGAGCCATATCGGGCGCCGTCGGGGCGACCTGGTGCCTCCACCTTCACCACCTCGAATCCGAAGTCACCCAGCAGCGAGGCGCACAGCGGGCCGGCCCACAGCGAGCTCACATCTAGCACCAAGGTCCGGCCAAGACCTGCCGGTCCGGCATCGGTGAGCGAGCAGGTCTCCGTCGGCGGCGACGGGCGGACTGCCTTCCCCACCGCCAGTCCAAGCCAGTCGGCCCGCTCGATCAACTCGGCCACTGGCCTATCCCGCGCTCCCGCAGCCACCTGGGACCACACATCGCCCCCGATCAGATCGCTTATCTCCAACCAGGCGGGAACCGCTTCGATGTCGCTGGTGCGGGCCAACGACACCGCCAACACCCCATCGGCCGCGGCCACCATGCGACACGCACCTCCCACCGAGACCAGCCCACGGCGAGTTCGCCCCACCAACGCCGCCCGCTCCCCCAGAAAACCAGCGGCATCAGTTCTCAGCGCCCTTCCGCACAGACCAGCAATGTCGTCCACCACACCGTCGAGCCGCTCCACCCAGCGGCCCGAGGCCACCGCCGGGGGTCCGTGCTCGGGACCACTCAGGCCCATCAGCCCTGACTCGGCCCAAACCAGGGCCGGATGACGGCCGCTGTGGGTGGAGTCCATCACTGCAGTTTGTACCTGTTGAGTCGGACGGGAAAAGATTGAAGGACATCTTTCAGGAGGTAGGAATGGACCTGAAACCGGGTAGCCGCCTCAAGAGCTCGGTATGCGATACCGAGCTCATCGTGGTCAAAGCACCAAGCGGCAACGTGGACATCACCTGCGGTGGCGCGCCGATGGCCGATCCGCCTGAGGCCGAGCGCAACGGCGAGGTATCCGCCGATGCCGCCGATGGCACCGCTCTGGGCAAGCGCTACGTGAACGAGGACGAGTCCCTCGAGGTTTTGTGCACCAAACCGGGAGACGGGTCTCTGGCGCTCGGAGGCACTCCCCTCAGCCTGAAAGAGGCCAAGCCCCTCCCAGCCTCCGACTGACTGGGCGGCCGGGAGAAGCACCCCACGGGATGAACCTATGAACCTGATGATGCTGCTGGAGATGGCATCCAGCGGTTTTGGCGACCGCACCGCCGTCGGATCCCAGGGGCAGGGACTCACCTACGAGCAACTGTTCCTGCGGGCCGGGGCCGCCGCCGTGCGCTTCCGCGAGGCGGGAATCGACAGGGTCAGCATGGTGGACACCAGCAGCGAGGCCCTCCCCATCGCCCTGTTTGGCTCGGCCTGGGCCGGAGTGCCATTCGTCCCGCTCAACTACCGGCTGACGGTGCCCGAACTGCGTCACTTGGCAGCCGAGGTGGCCCCCTCGGTCACAGTGTGCAACGACGACGCTCTGGGCGCCATCGGAGACCTCGACGGTGTGCGGGCCGTTGTCAGGCCGGATTTCTTGACCCAGTGGTCCAAGGGAAGCGTCCCCGACAGCGACTGGAACGTCGACCCTGACGAAATCGCCATCCTGCTCTACACCAGCGGCACCACTGGCGCTCCCAAGGCCGCCGTGCTGCGCCATAAGCACTTGGTGTCATACATCATCGGCTCGGTGGAGTTCATGGGTGCGGCCGAGGACGAAGCCACCCTGGTGTCGGTGCCCCCCTACCACGTGGCCGGGATGGCCGCGATCTTGAGTTCGGTGTACGCCGGGCGCCGCATCGTGCAGCTCCCCAACTTCGACGCCGCCGACTGGGTGAGCTTGGTCCGGGCCGAGGGCGTGACCCACGCCATGGTGGTGCCCACCATGCTGGCCCGAATCGTGGACCATTTGGAGGACGTAGGGGGCGGTCTCCCCTCGCTGCGGGCACTGTCGTACGGGGGCGGCAAGATGCCCGCGCCGGTCATCGCCCGAGCCCTCGACGAGTTGCCCGAGACCAACTTCGTGAACGCCTACGGCCTCACCGAAACCAGCTCCACGGTGGCCGTGCTCGGACCCGAGGAGCACCGGGAGGCCCACCGATCCGACGATCTGGCCGTGCGGGCCCGGCTGGGATCAGCCGGCCGCCCGCTGCCCGCCATCGAGGTGGACATCCGCGACGAGGAGGGAACGCCGGTGCCCACCGGCAGCTCCGGAGAGATCTGGGTGCGGGGCGAGCAGGTCTCCGGGGAGTATCTGGGCCGAAACTCCCGGGTCACCCCGGATGGCTGGTTTCCCACCAACGATGACGGATCGCTGGATGCCGACGGCTACCTGTTTGTTGAGGGCCGCATCGACGACATCATCGTGCGGGGCGGGGAGAACATCTCCCCCGGCGAGATCGAGGATGTGCTGCTGAGCCATCAATCCATAGCCGATGTAGCCGCTATCGGCGTGCCCGACGAGCAATGGGGGGAAGCGGTGGCCGCGGTGGTGGTGCCAGCCAAGGGCCAGAAGCTGGATGTCGCCGAGCTCCAGAAGTTCGTGAAAGCCCAAATGCGGTCGTCCCGCACCCCCGACCGCATCGAGGTGCGCGACGAACTGCCCTACAACGAGACCGGCAAACTCCTGCGCCGGGTGTTGCGCGACGAACTGGCCGGAAGCCGCTGATTCCCGCCTGGGCTAGTCTGCGGTCACTCAGTTATGGCTGCGCCAATCCAGACCACGGGCCTGGCTGAGGCCCTCGAGCTCCTGTCCCATCCCTATGCCGGGGAGGACTTGGGGCTGGCCGACTGCCCAGTGATCCTCGTCGGGCTGACCGCAGACAACCTGTCGCAATGGCCGTCGCCCGAGATGGCCGGAATGGTCAAGAGCACTCCCGCGGTGATGGTGGCCTCCCTACCCGATGACTGTGAGTCCGCCGATTCCTCAAAGCTGGCCGAGCTCTGTGAGCCCTTTGACATCGTGCTGGCTTCAGACGATGTTCCGGCTCCTCTAGCCATGCCGCCCGGCGAGCTGGACCAGATAGCTGCGGCTGCCTCCGCGTCGCCAGCCGCAGCGGTGGCCTTGGTGCAACTCCTTCGACTGAGCGAGGGCCGCTCCACCGCCGACGGGCTCGTGGCCGAATCGCTGGCCTATTCCACCCTTCAGTCTGGCCCCCAGTTCCAGGCCTGGCTTGGAATTCAGCCCTCTCGGCTGGTTCCCAACAACCCCGAGCCTGCGGTGCAAGCCGAACGCACCGGCTCCACCCTGCGGCTCACTCTCAACCGGCCCGAGCGCCACAACGCCTTCAGCGCTGAGATGCGCGACGGCCTGGTCGAGCAGCTCCGGGCCGCGTGGGCCGACCCCAGCCTTGACGGCATCGTGCTCGACGGCGCCGGGCCCACGTTCTGTTCCGGCGGCGATCTGGCCGAATTCGGCACCACCCCCGACCCGGGCACCGCCCACCGCATCCGCTCGGTGCGCAGCGCCGCCTTCTGGATCGACCGACTGGCGGCCAAGACCCGGGTCATGGTCCACGGCACCTGCGTGGGGGCGGGCGTGGAGCTGCCGGCCTACGCCCACGACGTGGCTGCCCACCCCGACACCACCTTCCGCCTCCCCGAAGTGGCCATGGGCCTGGTTCCCGGCGCCGGGGGGACCGTCAGCATCGCCCGCCGCATCGGCCGCCAGCGCCTCTGCCATTTCGCCCTCACCAACACCGAGATCGACACCGCCTGTGCCTTGTCCTGGGGCCTCATCGACCGCATAATCCCCCGCTAGAACAGGCTGGGCACTCCGAGTTCGGTGCCGCCGGTGACGGGGAGGGTGGCGCCGGTGATGTAGGCGGCTTTGGGAGAGGCCAAAAAGACGATGGCGTGGGCCACATCGTCGGGCTCGCCCATGCGGCCCAGCGGGTAGCGGCGGCTGAAGTCGGCCCTCTCCTCAGGGGTCATCGACGCGGTGAGGTGCATGGTGTCGATCGGGCCGGGGGCCACCGCGTTGACCCTCACGTCGGGGGCGTACTCGGCGGCCAAGTCCCTGGTCATGGCGATCACCCCGGCCTTGGCCGAGGCGTAGGCCACATGGGGGGTGGTGAACCGCAAAGCGGCGATGGAGGCCACGTTCACCACGTTGCCTCCGGTCTCAGCCAGCGCGGGGTAGGCCCGGCGGGTGAGAAGGAAGAACGACCGCAGGTTAGTGGAGAGCTGGTCGTCCCACTCCTCGGGGGAGATCTCGGCAGTGGGCTTGAGGAGCCAGGCACCGGCGTTGTTCACCAGCACGTCGAGACGGCCAAAGGCGGCCACTGTGTCGTCGATGATCCGATGGGCGTCGTCGGGGTCACCCACGTCGCCACCCAGACGCAGCGACAGCTCCTCCACGGCCTCCAGGGCCTCGACGTCCCGGTCGGCGCCGACCACCACCGCCCCGGCATCGGCGAACTGAACCCCGGTGGCTCGGCCGATCCCCCGGGCCGCGCCGGTAACCAGTACCACCCGGTCGGCGAACTCACCCATGGAGCCCCTACAAGCGCTCGATGATGGTGACGTTGGCTTGGCCACCGCCCTCGCACATGGTTTGCAGGCCGTAGCGGCCGCCGGTGCGCTCCAACTCGTTCAACAGGGTGGTCATCAGCCGGGCTCCGGTGGCGCCCAGCGGGTGGCCCAGGGCGATGGCCCCGCCGTTCACGTTTACCTTCTCGTGGGGCACGTCGTGCTCGCCCATCCAGGCCAGCACCACCGAGGCGAAGGCCTCGTTGCACTCGAATAGGTCGATGTCGTCAATGGTCATGCCGGTTCGGGCCAGCGCGTACTCGGTGGCGGGAATGGGGCCGGTGAGCATGTAGATGGGGTCGGCGCCCCGCACCGACATGTGGTGGAAGCGGGCCCGGGGTTTGAGCCCGTGGTCGGCCACCGCCTGCTCCCCGCAGATCAGCATGGCGCAGGCCGCGTCGGAGATCTGGCTGGACACCGCGGCGGTCAGCCGCCCGCCCTCCACCAGCACGGACAGACCGGCCATTTTCTCCAGCGTGGTGCCCCGGCGGATGCCCTCGTCGAACTCCAAGCCGCCCAGCGGCAGAATCTCATTGTCGAACCGACCCTCATCGGTGGCGGTGGCGGCCCGCTCGTGGCTGGCCAGGGCGAACTCCTCCATCTGCTCCCGGCTGATGTCCCAGTGCTCGGCGATCATCTCCGCTCCCCGGAACTGCGACACCTCCTGCGTGCCGTAGCGGTCGACCCAGCCGTCGGAGCCGGTGAAGGGGTCGGGATCGATCACCCCAACGTGCTCGGCCACAGTCATAGCCGCGCCAATGGGGATCATGCTCATGTTCTGGACGCCGCCGGCCACCACCATGTCGTTCACTCCGGCCATCACCGCCTGAGCCGCGAAGTGGACGGCCTGCTGGGCCGACCCGCACTGGCGGTCGATGGTGGTGCCGGGCACATGCTCGGGCAGCCCGGCGGCCAGCCAGGCGGTGCGGGCGATGTCGCCGGCCTGGGGGCCGAGGGCATCCACGCAGCCGTACATCACGTCGTCGACCGCGGCGGGGTCGACGCCGGTCCGGTCGAGCAGGCCGAGAATGGGATGGGCCCCCAGATCGGCCGGGTGGATCTGCGACAGGCCGCCGCCCCGCCGCCCCACCGGAGTGCGGACTGCGTCGATGATGTATGCCTCAGCCATGGCTGCTCCTCTTTCTGGTCTTAGAAATCATCGCGGCTCGCGGGGCAGGCCGAGAACCCGCTCGCCGATGATGTTCCGCTGAATCTCGTTCGATCCGGCATAGATGGTGTGGGACCGGCTGTACAGAAAGGTGCGCTGCCAGGAGTCCAGCGTGTACTCCTCGTCGTGTTCGGCCGCTACCGCCATGCCATCGGCCCCCCGCACCCCCACCATCAACTCCCCCAGCGAGCGGTGCCAGTTGGACCACACCAGCTTGCCGATGGACATCTCCGGCCCCGGCACTCCGCCGGCGTCCACCACCGTGAGCATCCGCAGGTTGTTGTACCGCATGATCTCCAATGTGGCGTAAGCCTGGGCCAGCTCCTGGCGGACTACCAGATCATCGGCAGTGCCGTTGGCCCGGGCCTCGGCCAGCAGCGCATCCAGCTCCTGGCGGAAGTAGGTCTGCTGGCCCAGCGTGGACGCGCCCCGCTCGAAGGCCAGCGTTCCCATGGCCACCTCCCAGCCCCGACCGGGCTGGCCCACCACTAGATCGGCTTCGGTCACTGCGTCGTCGAAGAAGACCTCGTTGAACTCGGTTCCCCCGGTGACCTGCACGATGGGGCGGATCTCGATGCCGGGCTGGTCCATGGGCACCAGCAGATAGGAGAGCCCGGCATGGCGGGCGGAGTCGGGGTCGGTGCGGCACACCACGAAGCACCAGTCGGAGTACTGGGCCAGCGAAGTCCAGATCTTCTGGCCGTTGACCACCCAGCGGTCGCCGTCGAGCACCGCCTTGGTGCCCACGTTGGCCAAGTCCGAACCGGCGTTGGGCTCGGAGTAGCCCTGGCACCAAAACTCATCGCCCGACAAGATCGGGGGCACAAACCGCTCCTGCTGTTCGGGGGTTCCGTAGGCCACCAGGGTCGGGCCCAACAGCGTGACCCCCATGTTGGGCAGCCGACCAGGCCCCCGGGCCTCCACATAGGTCTGGTGGAACAGCACCTGCTCCGAAAGGCTGCACTCCCGACCCCCCAAGTGGGCGGGAAAGTCGATGCCCAGCCAGCCGCCGCCGGCCATCTCCCGCTCCCAGGCGATCTGCTGCTCGACGGGGATGTCCTCTTGGCCCATGCCACCCCGGCCCCGCAGCCCGGCGAATTCCCCCACCAGGTGCTCCTCAAGCCACGTCCGCACCTCGTCGCGGAAGTCTCTCTCAGCAGGGGTGAGGTCAAAATCCATCTGCCGAAAATCTACCGGTGGGCAAGCCGAGCAGCCCAAGGCGCAAACGGCGATCAGGCCTCGTCCGCTCTCACCCGGATGGTGTGCCAGCCGGTGGCTCCGTCGGGCGCCGGGTTGCTGATCTCCGATGTCTGGGTGGTGCCGGTGCCGTCGGTGGCCCGCACCCTGACCTGGTGCCGGCCGGGGGTGGCGTTCCAGGTAACCATCCACTGTCGCCAGGAGTTGATCGTGGCCTCGCGGCTGAGCTCGGCCTCCACCCACGGTTCGTCATCCACCTGCACCTCTACTTTTTCGATGGCCCGGCTGGGGGCCCAGGCCACCCCGGCAATCGCCATGAGGCCAGGATCGACAACTGAGTCCCTGCGGGGCACATCGATGCGGGACTGAGTCTTGATCGGCCCCTCCTTGGACCAGCCACGGGGTATCCAGTAGCCGTTGAAGCCTTCCCAGGTGGTGAGCTCGATATCCGACAGCCACTTGGTGGCCGACACGTAGCCGTAGAGCCCGGCCACCACCAAGCGGGCCGGGAAACCGTGGGAAATGGGCAGCGGCTCCCCGTTCATCTGCACGGCCACCATGGCAACTCGCCCGTCGAGCGCCACCTCGGTGGGAAAGCCCGCGGTCCAGCGGTCCACCGAACGGCCCACGATCTGAGTGGCGCCGGGCTGCACGCCGGCCTGGTCCAGCACGGTGGCCAGCGGCACGCCCACCCATTCTGCGTTGCCCACCAAACGGCCGCCCACGCTGTTGGAAACACACGACAGGGTCACTTGCTCTCGAACCAAGCCCAAGTCGAGCAATTCCCCGAAGCCGATCTCCACCTCTCGGTCCACCATGCCATGGATCCGCAGCGACCAGTCTGCCGGATCCACCTGGGGGTACGACAGCGCGGTGTCTATCAAGTAGAAGTCCTCATTGGGAGTGATGAGAGGCGCGATCCCGGCGATGTAGTCGAAGTTGGGCTCCCGCACCGGTTCGGCGGTAACTGAGGGGGCAGGCTCCGCGGCGGAATCGACCGTCGCCTCCGGGGTGCCGTCGGCCGAGGGTGTCGAAGTTGCGTCAGGCGTCCCGGTCGGAGTAGCTCCGGCATCGACCATGGCATCCCCTGCCTGGTCTTGGCCGCTGGCAGTCGGCGTGGCCCGGGCCGTCGGCGTAGCTATTGTGCGTCCTTGGAGGGATTCGGCAACCCCCTCACGGGCCCCTTCCACGGTGTCCCGCCGCCGCAGCCACCGCCCGAGCAGACCGCCGGCCAGCGATGCTCCGGCCATGATGCCCACCGCTCCGACGAAGCGGCGCCGGTCGTTGAACCGGCCCCGGCCCACCATCGGCACTGGTCGGGCTTCGGCATCCGAAGGCTCTCCATCACCGGCAAACCGGGAGAAAAGGGCCAGCGCATACAAACTCATGAACACCGCGATGCCAAAAGCACCCGACAACAGCCCCGACATCCATCCCAGCCCATCGCTGGACAGGGGATTGCGGGCCGCAGCCCACCCGCCGACCACGGCGAACACCACCAGTCCAGCGGGCATCACCCACCAGCGCTTCCGGGAGGGCCACCCCAGCACCGCGCCCAGGAGGACGGAAACCACCACGATGCCCCAAACCAGGGCCGGCTTCTGGTTGCTGCCCAGGGTGTCGATGGACCAGCGGGCGATGAAACCGGGCGTGTTGTCCACAATTATGTCGGCCACCGAGACCACCAGCGATGGGATCTTGCGGCTCAACCCTGACAGGATCTCGCTCAGACCCAGGGCACTGCCCGCGGCCACGATTCCAGCGGAGACCGCTTGCAAGGGTGAGATGACCGCTCGCCGCTCGGCAGATGCGGTCGCTTCCGATTCGCTCATTGCTGATTTCCGATCAATTGAGGACCAGGCCGGGCGTCCTGTCCGATGGCACGAGACTAAGGCTATTGTGATTCTCCGCTGTCTGGGCCTCAAACCCGCTACTGGGAGCCAAACCATGGATCTTGTGCCGATCGGCACCCGTTTGTACGCCTGCTTGCAGCCCGACAGGGGCTTGGGCTGGAGCAACTCGGGTCTCATTGCTGCTGGAGGTGGCATGGTGGTCGACACCCTCTACGACCAGAGGCTCACCGCCCAGATGGCCGATCTGTACGCCGAGGTGCATCCCAAGGCCCCGGCCCGAGTGGTCAACACCCACCACAACGGCGATCACTGCTGGGGGAACAAGATCTTCGAGAACGCGGAGATCATCGCCCACACCGGCTGCGCCGAGCGGTTTGACGAGTTCACCCCCGCGCAAGCCGCAACAATGGCCGCTATGGAGAACCCGCCCGCCCGCCTGACCGGATTGGTGGCAGCATTCCGCGAGTTCCGCTTCGACGACGTGGAGCTGGTGCCCCCCAACCGGGTGATCGACGGCGACCTGACGCTCGATCTCGACGGCCTGGAGGCAGAGATCAGATATGTCGGCCCGGCCCACACCGCGGGCGACCTGATCGTCAGCGTTCCTGACCAGGGGGTGGTGTTCGCCGGCGATGTGGTGTTCCACCGCTGCACGCCGATCGGCTGGGAGGAAACCCACCGGGCTTGGGTGGACGCGCTGGCCGCCATCGAGGCGATGGCTCCCGAGACGGTGGTAGCCGGCCATGGTCCGCTGTGCAATACCGACGGAGTGCGGGCCATGCGGGAGTACTTGGAGTACGTATGGGAGGAGTCATCGTTCCACCACACTGCCGGGCAAACCGCCTCTCAGGCCTGCCAGACCATCGATCCAGGAGAGTATGCGTCGTGGAACGAGCCCTGGCGGCTGGCGTTCAACGTGCATCGAGCCTACAAGGAGCTCGACGGTGGTGCATGGGACGATCCTTACGACACCGGTGCCGCCATGGCCGACGCCGCCCTCCTCCAGGAGCGATGGGCCTCGTGACCCCATGACTCCGCTGGAGGCCTTAGGCGTCAACCAGCATTGGCGAGAGCTGGCTCAGAGCCAGGCGGGTTTTCTGGGCCGAGTGGTGCAGGTGGACCGGGGGGAGTGCGAGGTGATGACCGACAACGGCCAGATCCGGGTCACATCTGACTCCCAGCGAGCCCAAGGCGATGTGGCTCCGGTGACCGGCGACTGGATCACCGTCGTGCCCGGTCCCGACGACAGCCTCGTGGTGGAACAAGTGCTGGAGCGGCGCACGCTGGTGGTGAGGCGAGACCCGGCTGAGGAGGCCCGACCCCAGACCCTGGTGGCCAATGCCGATGTGGTGGGGGTGGTGCACGGACTCGACCGGCGCATCAACCCGGCCCAGCTTGAGCGCTTCTGCGTGGTGGGTTGGCAGTCAGGTGCGGCAGTGGCGGTGATCTTGGCCAAAGCCGACCTTCGCCGTAACCCCGATCGAGATGCTGCCAAGGCCGCCGCTCTGGCGCCGGGGGCAACGGTGGTTGTCACCGCCGCGTTGCGGGGCGAGGGCCTCGACCGTTTTTCCGCCCTGTTAGAGGGGAACCGCACCCTGGCGCTGTTGGGACCGTCGGGGGTGGGCAAATCGACGCTGATCAACGCCCTGTTCGGAACAGAGGTCCAGGCCACACAGGAGGTGCGGGTAGGCGACGCCAGAGGGCGCCACACCACCATCGCCCGGCGGCTCATCCCCTCGGCCGATGGCGGATCGATTGTGGACACCCCCGGCATCCGGGCCGTGGGGCCGTGGGATGCGTGGGAAGGGCTGGCCGCGGCCTACTCCGAGATCGACGCCCTCGACCACGAGTGCCGCTTTGCGGAGGACTGCTGGCACCAAGGCCAGCCCGGCTGCGCGGTGGCGGGCAACGTGGATGCGGGCCGCCTGCGACGCTACTTGGAGCTGGCCGAAGAGCTGGCCGACCAAGATCTAGACCGGGCTCGCCGTAGGCGCCAGTAACCTTCCTCGGCCCAGCCGATCAGATGGACAGGACACAGGCGGCCCAGTTGGTGCCGCCGGTGTCGCGGAACGGGGCACTCCGAGTCGCGTTAGCGGGCTTCAGCCTCGGCCTGGGCGCGGATTCGGATGTCCTCCTGCTCCTCGGTGCGGGCGGGCAGGTGGTGGGTCAGCCAACCACCGTCCACAAAAAGGGTGTGGCCGGTGATGTACGAGGCCTCGTCGCTGGCTAGAAAAACCGCGGCGTCGGCGATGTCGCCGGGCTCGCCAAAGTGGTTGAGCGGAATCATCTCGGCCATCCCCTTCTCGAGTTCGGGCACCGCTCGCAACCCCTCGGTCATGCGGGTCTTCATGTAGCCAGGCCCCACTGCGTTCACCCGGATGCCGAACTGCCCCAGGGCCATTGCCCCGCTGCGGGTCAGCGAGATCACCCCGGCTTTGGATGCGGCGTAGGCCGGGGTCTGGGGATGGCCCTCCGCCCCAAGGATGGAGGAGGTGTTCAGCAGCACGCCGCCGCCGCCTCGCGCCACCATGTGGCGGGCCGCGATCTGGTTGCACAGAAACACCCCGGTCAGGTTCACATCGAGCATCCGGCTCCAGAACTCGTCGTCAATATCCAGGTACGAAGGGGAATTGGCGATGCCCGCGTTGGCCACCATGATGTCCAGGCGCCTGTGGCGCTCGACTGCCCCGTCCACCAGGGCCTGCACCGATTCCCGATCGGACACGTCGCAACTCTGAGCTTCTACCCCTAGCTCGTCGGCCACGTGCTCCATAGCCGCTTCGTCCACATCGGCGATCACCACCACCGCCCCCTCGGCGGCGAACTTGCGGCTGATGGCCTCTCCCAGACCGTTGGCCCCGCCGGTGACGATGGCCACCCTTCCTTCCAAGCGCATGCTCATGGCGACATCTTGGCAAACCCCGCCCTCCGGCATCGATGTCAGGCCAGCGCAATCGCCTCCTCGATAGGAGCGGGAGCAGACGGGATGCGCTAGAAACCTCGGATGCCAAGCGCTACGCCATTAGCCGACAAGATCGCAGCCGTTACCGGTGGGGGCGGGGGAATCGGGGGTGGAATCTCCCGGCTGTTCGCCGAAGCCGGTGCCGCGGTGGTGGTCAATGACATCGACGCTGACCTGGCCAACGCCACCGTGGGCGACATCACCGACGCCGGAGGACGGGCCATCGCGGTGGTGGGCGATATCACCGACGCCGAAGTGGTAGCCGAGTTCCACCGGGCGGCGGTGGAGTTCGGTGACGGCCGGGTAGACGTGCTGGTAAACAACGTGGGCGACTATCGGCCGGGCGCGGGCAAATTCATCCGCACTACCGAGGCCGACTGGGACGCTCAGATCAACATCACTTTCCGCCATGTTCTGCGCTGCACCCGAGCCTTTCTGCCCACCTTGGTGGAGGGTGGCGGGGGCACCATCGTGAATGTGTCCACCGTGGAGGCGATGCGGGCCATGCCCCGCATCGCGGTTTATTCGGCGGCCAACGCCGCCATTATCGCCTTCACCCGATCGGTCGCCCTGGAGATGGCCGACCAGAACATCCGGGTCAACTGCATCGCCCCCGACATGGCCGACACCCTGCAAACCCCCCTCGACCAGATGCTGCGGGGCCGCCCCCTCGAACAGGTGTCCCGGCTGATCCCCCTGTGCCGATTCGGCAACCCCGACGACTTCGCTGAGGTGGCCCTGTTCTTGGCCTCTGACCAGTCCCGCTTCATGACCGGCCAGACCATCCCGGTGGACGGCGGCACCATGACCGCCCAGGGCTGGTACCGCCGGGCCGACGGTCGGGGCTTCACCAACCTCCCCGACGCCCCCTGACCACTTAGTCCAGGCCGTACTGGGGAAGGCGGCCGTTGGCGATCATGGTGAGGCTGCCGGTGCCGGTCTCATCGCCGTCATCGGTAGTGACGGTGACCGGGGCGATGCGGTGCATCGGCGTGAACACCTCACCTGAGGCGGACACCACATCCGCGGGGTGGCTCACGTCCCAGATCTCGTGTTCGAGGCACGACTCGCCCCGATACACCCCGAGGCCGAGCTCGTCGTTCCAGCCGCCGCTGTAGCCCAGCCCGGCCATGGCCACCGCCGAGCCCAGCGGCGTCGAGCACAGCCGCAGCGAACCGCCGTCGTCCAAACTCACCGCCATATCGGCCGACGAGAACCGCCGGGTGCCGGAGAAGAACTCCAGAGACAGATCAGCTTGGGTGACGTGGCGGTCGACGTCGGGAACGTCCCGGTCTCGGATGAGCCCGGTGAGGTACACCCGCTCGGTTCCCCGCTCCATGATCTGCACATGGCCGGCCCGCCGGTTGGTGGAGAAGAACAGGAAGTAGAACAGCGTCCCGGCTTGGCTGGGCTGCCGGGGCGGGCCGGTTACCGGCTCGGGGATGCCCATTGAGGGCCGCACTCCCCACGAGTGGTCTCGACCTCCCCACCAGCCGTCCACCGTCAGGCCGTCGTCGCCCACCGCGATCCAACCGTCCACCACACCAACCTGGTTGAATCGCTGATAGTCCTGGGCCACCCGGCCCCGCTCCCGCTCCACGTGGGGCTTCTCGATCTCCGGGGCCAGCTCGGCCCGCCACACCAGATCGCAAGCGATGGAATGGTCGCCGGGAGCCAGGATTGTTCGCAGCTCTTTCAGCGGGACCGTCGGCTCCACCCGCATCGGCCCGACTTCGGGCTCTAGGCGGGGACGCAGCGCCCGAGACGCCCGCAAGTTGTGCTGGGTGCCGCCCCTCACAATCACCACTCCGCCGTCGAGCACGTTCATGTTGTTGTACGACCCCATGGTGAACTGCACCGCGGCCTGCCCGGCCGGGTCGTAGATGGCAAACCAATAGCGATCGAAAAACCGGGGGTCGGACGTGCCGACGTGCTCGAACGGCTCGGCGATCTGGTGCCACAGGGTGTCGTCTAGGGGTCCGAGCATGGTCATCTCAGCCTTTCTGTTGAGTCGGCTAGGTAGGCCCGCACCGCGGGAGGCGGCTTAGATCCGCTCATGATCTCGTCGGTCAGCCGGGCCCGGAGTCCCCGGTGATACTCCTCGGCGGCGGCCAGGTGGACCACCCCGGGCACCGCTTCTTCCAGCTCCGCGGGTTCGACTCCCAAGACCTCTTCTAGTGCCCGGATGTCGGTCACCAATTCGGGCAGCACTTCAGGCCATCGTGCCGCAGCGTGCTCAAGGGCCGCGGCCGCGAAGGTGATCTGCTCCTGCAAATAGGAGTCAGACACCTCGGGCGCGGCCAACTCCACCAGCACCCGCCGGGCCCCCAAGATCTGTTCGCTCAGTGTCGGTCTCATCCCAACTCCTCCGCGGTCTGGGCCAACAACACTTTTGCTAGAAGTCCAGCTCCGGACCACACTCGAAGGGTGCGACCGTCACAGAAGTTGCGCACCCCGGTCATGACAATGGCCACCAGCTTGTAGTTGGCAAGCACCTGCCAGAATCGCAGCGCATCCCGATCGACGGTCCGGCCGGTGCGAGCCTCATAGGCCGACACCAGATCTTCCGCCTCCCACCGTCCGGGAATCTGGTGCTCAATCCGGCGAACCGGGTTGGTCACCCATCCCACATCCTCGGTCGGATCTCCCAAGTGGACGGTCTCCCAGTCCAGCAATACCTGCACCTGATCGCCGTCGAACAGCACATTGCCGGGCTTTATGTCGCCGTGGACCACAGTGATTTCGCCGGGTTCCGGCCGGTTGCGGCGCAGCCACTGCTCGATCACGGCTAGCAGGGGCTGAGGCTCCAATGACTGGCGCTCGATCACCGCGGCCCATTCGTCGATGGCCGCGGCTGCCGGATCGGCGGGCACGGCCAGCACTTCATCAAGCCCGGCATCCCGCCAGTCCAGGGCGTGGATCTCGATCATCAAATCCACCATCTGCGAGGCGATGCCAACTCGGGTGTCCTCATCGAGCCGGCTGGTGCCGCCTTGCAGAATGAAGTGATCGTTGAACCCGTCGTAGCGGGTCATCACCAGCGCCGGGCGGCCCAACTCCGATCCGTCGGCATCTAGCCACACCACTTCCGGGGCCCGCACCGGCTGGTCGTGCAGCCGTCGCAGCACCTCGTACTCCACCCGTCGGTCGGTTTCCAGCACGCTGCCCACCGGATCGCGCCGCAGAAACAGGCGTCGATGGTGCGACTGCCCGCCGTCTTCCCAGAACAAGTCGAACGGCCAGTTCTCCCTCGATTGGCCGCCGATGGCTCGGGCCTCACCTTCCACCCGAATCCCGACTACGTCCCCCAAGCGCCGCCGGATGAACCCCTCCAGCGCATTGTCGAATTCAATGGCCATCGCCAGAAAGGTACTTGCCGACCGCTGAGTGGAGCTGAGCGGACTCGAACCGCCGGCCTCCTCGTTGCGAACGAGGCGCTCTAGCCAACTGAGCTACAGCCCCAAGTTCAACCAGCCTACTAGCGGCCCACTCCTGATCAACGAGTGGAATCAGCCGCGGACGGCGGTCAGCGTTATCCGCCTGAGGCCGCGCTCCACGGCTCATTCGTCGAGCCGTTGACGTCAACCGGGCTGAGGCGCTCATCGCGGGTCCGTTGGTGCTGCACCAGCAGCAGGGCGTAGGCCAGCAGCAGGGCGTCGACCAGCAGATGGACCACAAGGGCGAATCCGCCAAAATAGACGGCAAGCACGAACGTGGCCAGAGCGCTGACGATGAGCGTGACCAGGATGCGTCGCCGACGGCGGCGAGCGTCGATCGAGGGGAGAGACATGCCTCGCATAGGAGTAGATGCCATCTGAGAAGCGTACACCCGAGGAGAATTTCCGATGTTGGGGCGAAGGGCGAACACCGGTGCGGCTACCGCACCTCGCTCGGCCAAACGGGGATGCACCGACCGTATGGGAGCACCCATCCCCCAACGCGATCGACGCCTGTTGCCGAGCTGGCCACTACGCGCTCGGCGGATCAAAGGCGGTATAAGAAAGGCAGCCCAAGCGGCAGCCAAGATCATAAGCAACACAGATGTCACCAATCTCTGAGATCCCTTACAATCGAAATGGTAAACCACGGCCAGGTGCCTGCTGGTGAATGGTCGTGTTTCACACACCTGTCCAGAGCAAACGAACGCATTGTTACCATCTGCCGTCGGACGTTACAGTAACCTGACACTTGTTACGGTTCTACTACAAAAAGTCCACCCTCGCCACTCCGCCTTCTGTTCTCAGCCCAAGCGCAGGTTCAATTGTCATAGCCGATGCCGTCATCCCCCGGGCGCCGGTAGTGGCCGGAGCGGCCCCCCGACTTCTCCCAAAGGGCCACTTCGCCAATCACCATCTCCTTGTCACGCGATTTGCACATGTCGTAGACGGTCAGCGCGGCCACTGAGCAGGCGGTGAGGGCCTCCATCTCGACCCCCGTCCGGTCCACTGTTTCCACCTCGGCCTCGATCTCAATGTAGGTGTCCTCGATCCGGAAATTGACCAGCACCGCCCCCACCAACAGCGGGTGGCACAGAGGGATCAAATCGGGCGTGCGCTTGGCCGCCTGGATGCCCGCCACCCGCGCCACCGCCAGTACGTCTCCTTTGGCAACAGCCCCCCGGGCCACCGCCGAGGCAGTGTCGGTGCTCATGAACACCCTGGCCCGGGCTATGGCCCGGCGGTGGGACGCCTCTTTGGGTGTGACGTCCACCATTCGGGCCCGGCCAAGGGGGTCGATGTGGGTGAATCCGGCATCGGTCATTGTCAGCCCCCGATCTGCGACATCGAACGGCCGGGGCGGATGAAGTGGACCTGGTTGATGGCGTGTCCGGCCCACTTCTCCTTAACCACACCTGAAATGACAGCAGCGATCTCATCGTCGCTCGCTCCCGAGCGCAGCAGCTCCCGGAGGTCGTGCTCGTCCACTGCGAACAGGCAGTTGCGGAACATGCCCTCGGCGGTGAGCCGCACCCGATCGCAGCTTCCGCAAAAGGCGTCGGTCACGCTGGCGATCACCCCGAATGAGCCCTGGCCGTCGGCGTAGTGCCACACCGCGGCCGGCGAGTGCGAGCGCTCGACCGGGGCCAGTGGGAATGCCTCGGCCACCTTGGAGACGATCTCGTCAAGGGTGACCACCTTGTCGTTGCTCCACGACAGGTCGGCATCCAATGGCATGAACTCGATGAACCGGACCTCTACGCCCTTCTGCCGGCCGAACCGGGCGAAGTCCACGATCTCGTCGTCGTTGACGCCCCGCATCATCACCGCATTGATCTTCACCGGATCCAGGCCGACCGCCACCGCGGCGTCGATTCCGTCCAGCACCCGGTCCAGGTCGTCCCGTCGGGTGAGGCGCTCAAATCGATCGGGCTGAAGGGAGTCAAGCGAGATGTTGATCCGTCGCAGCCCCGCAGCCACCAGCTTGTCGGCCAATAGCCCCAGCGTGGCCCCGTTGGTAGTCAGGGCCAGGTCCACGCCCAGCGCGGCGAGCTTTTTCACCAACACCGGCAGGTTGGCCCGCACGGTGGGCTCCCCGCCGGTGAGCCGGATGCTGTCGATCCCGAACCGGTCCACCATCAATGCGGCTAAGCGCTCGATCTCTTCGAAGGTGAGCAGGTCTTCGCGGGGCAGCCAGTCGAGACCGTCGGCGGGCATGCAGTACGTACAGCGGAAGTTGCACCGGTCGGTCACCGAGATGCGCAGATCTCGGTGGACCCGTCCGAAGGTGTCGATAAGCGGCACGCTCACCCCTACATTCTGGCCGAATAATCCGCCGAACACACTGTGGAGAGCCAAACCGCTTTCTGTGGGGCCCGCACCGCTTCGGGCCGATGGGGCGCTGCGACTAGCGCAATACCAGAAGCGACACCGGATCGCCGGCGTCGAGGCCGTCGCCGTCGGGCAGCACGGCCAGGGCATCGGCCGAGGCCATAGCTGAGAGCTGGTGCGAGCCCTGGCCGCCCGCCGAGCGAACCCGGTAGTGGCCGTCGGCATACTCCGCCCGCACCCGGGCAAAGTGGGTCTTGCCGTCCGGGCGGCGACGCAGCGGCATTGCCATCCGGCCCATCACCGGCTGGCGATGCCAGGATCCGGGGGGATGTCCCATCATCTTGCGCAGGCCGGGCCGGGCGAACAGCTCGAACGACACCATGGACGACACCGGGTTGCCGGGCAGCCCGAACACCGGAATGCCCTCGACCAACCCGAAGGCCAAGGGCTTGGCCGGTTTGATGGCCACCTGCATCCACGACATGTCGCCAATCTCGTCGAGCACCTTCTTCACATAGTCGTAATCGCCCATGCTCACGCCGCCCGAAGTCAAGAGGGCGTCGCACTTCTCCACCCCAGCCCGGATGCCCGCGGCGATCTCGGCCTCGTCATCGGCCATGCTGCCCAGGTCCACCGGCTCACACCCGGCCTCGGCCAGCAGGGCCAAGAGCGTGTGCCGGTTGGAATCGCGGATTTGGCCCATCTCCAGCGGCTGGGGCCCCTCGACCAGCTCGTCGCCGGTGGACATGACCCCCACCCGGGCCTTTGGTCGCACCTTTACCCGGTACATGCCCAGACTGGTGAGCACTCCCAAGTGCCCAGGGGTCAGAACCTCTCCCGGCCCGAACACCGTCTGGCCGACGGTCAAGTCCTCACCGGCCCGGCGGATGTGGTTGCCCGCGGGCACCGACTGGGCCACGGTCACTTCTGTGCCCTCAGGGCTGATCTCGGTCAGCTCCACCATGACCACTGCGTCTGCGCCGGGGGGAATGACTGCTCCGGTCATGATGCGGACAGCCTGTCCAGCGCCTACCGTGATGTCGGGCGGCACCCCCGCGGCGATCGTGCCCTCGACGGCCAGGGTCACCGGCGCATCGGACACATCGGCCGACCGCACCGCAAAGCCGTCCATCGCCGTGTTGTCAAACGGAGGCACCAACTCGGGCGCCACTACGGTCTCTGTTGTCACCAACCCCCGAGCGTCGTCGACGGCCAAGGTGACCTCGTCCAGGATGCCGCACCCCGCCAGCACCCGCTCTTGGGCCTCGGCCAACGGAATCATCTGCCCACCCAAGCGGGCCATCTTGTCTGAGACATCACCAAAGCGCCGGTTCTTGTCTGCGCCACATACGGCGAATGTTCTCATGGTGGCGGGCGATAACCACCACCGCCACCCCGATCACCACTCCGACCTCCGGGGCTGGCCATCCCTGAATGGCCACGGCCATTGGAGCAGCAGCCGTGGCCACCAGCGAGGCCGCCCCGGCCCGTTTGGTAGCGGCTAGAGCCAATGCCCACACGCCGATGAGGATCACCCCCACCACCGGGGCCAGCGCCAGCAGCATCCCCCCGAACGTGGCCACTCCCTTGCCGCCTTGGCGGTACCGACCCAGGGGCAGGATGTGTCCAACCACCGCAGCCGCCCCGCACACCGCTCCAATCAACTGGTCCCCGAAGCCGAGCCCCAGCCCGGCAGCAATCGCCCCCTTTCCCACATCGCTGAGCAGGACCCACGCCGCCGGCCACCGCCCCGCCACCCGGTACACATTGCTGGCCCCCGGATTGTTCGACCCCTCCCGAGTCGGATCGTGCCCCGTATACCTCCCCACCAACAGCGCGCCAGGAAACGTCCCCCACGCATACCCGGCCAGCACAAGCCACCAAGCCCAGTCCACCTCCCAATAGTACTGAAATCCACCAACCCCCTTACCCTCTCCCTTTGTCGTAGGCGGGAAAACCTAGGTGGGCGGTGGGTGGCGTCGGGGCCAGGACTCGGCGCCACCGCGCGCCGAGCCGCCCCGACGACAGGACCCGCCGCCCTCCGGAGGATCGCGACGCTCAGATAGCCAAAAAACGCAACCCGCCTCTATCCTTTAACTCCGTGCCCGCCTACGACTACAGCTGCCAAACCTGCGGCACCCGCTTCGAAGTCATCCAGTCCTTCTCCGAAGATTCTCTGACCGTCTGCCCCCAAACCGACTCGATCACCCGCCCCGCCGCCTGCACCCAACCCGGCAAAGGCCAGGTTTCCAAGGTCTTCAGCGTCCCCAGTATCACCTTCAAAGGCGACGGCTTCTACCGCAACGACAGTCGCTCGGGGGCCAAGTCATCCACCAAGGCCGGTTCCTCGGACAACGGCGACAGCTCCAACGGCCAAGAAAAGTCCGGCCCAGCAAAGCCCGACAGCAGCCCTTCGGAGTCTTCTAACCGCGAGCCGGCCAAAGCCGCCTCGGGCTCTTCAGACGACTAGCCGAAATGCCTGAGATCGGCGTTATCGGCGGCTCTGGTCTCTACTCCCTGCTTGACGACGCGGTCGAAGTCCCCGGCAACGACGCATTCGGACCACCGTCGGGACCGCTCACCATCGGCTCGGTGGATGATATCGAGGTGGCCTTTCTGGCCCGCCACGGCCCCGACCACCGATACCCGGCCCACAAGGTCAATTACCGGGCCAACCTGTGGGCCTTGCGCCAGGCTGGAGTGCGGGCCATCTTCGGACCCAGCGCCTGCGGGTCGCTGCGCCCCGAGCTGGCCCCCGGCGATGTGGTGGTGTGCGACCAGTTGGTGGACCGCACCTCGGGCCGGGCCGACACCTACTTCGACACTGTCACCAACCACGTCTCGCTGGCCGACCCCTACTGCGACGAACTCCGCCAGGCGCTGCTGGAAGCCGCCCGGGCCGAGGGTATGACCGCTCATGACGGGGGCATCATGACGGTGATCTCCGGGCCTCGCTTCTCCACCCGGGCCGAGTCCCGCTGGTTCCGCAAGAGCGGCTGGGACGTGGTGGGAATGACCCAGTACCCTGAGGCCGCGCTGGCCGCCGAGCTGGGCATCTGCTACGCCACCGCCGCCCTGGTCACCGACTATGACGTCGGCCTGGATGGCGACCCCGACATCAAACCGGTCACCCAGGACGAGGTGTTCGCCTTCTTCGCCGAGAACCTCGACAAGATGCGGGCCGTGCTGTTCGGTGCCATCCGAGCCGTGGCCCACAACTTGCCCGACTGCTCCGCCCGCACCAATAGCATCGCACCCCCGCCGCCCGCTACTTGAGACCCCTTCCCACAACCCCCAACTGCCGCTAGCCTGACAAGCGCTTCCCCCTTTTCAAGCTTGGTGGAGGTGCGCGCCTGTGGACGCAACTCCCGGAACTGTCGATCAACCTCTCACTTGGCGGGGGTCTCTGTTGTCCCGGCTGCCGGGTGGGCGGCGCAGCTACTGGCTGGTAGTGGCGGCGGCGGCGGCGATCACCGGGCTGGTAGTGGCAGCTGTCGCGGGGCTGGCTGGGGGCGACCCGTCGCTGGGCCCCCTCACCCCGGTGGTCGTGGCCACTCAGCCCATCGAAGCCGGAGAACCGCTCGACGAGAACAACGCCGAGGTGCGCCGGTATCCGGCCCAAACCCTGCCGCCCGACGCGGTACCCGCCCTGAGCGGCGTCGAGGTGGCCTCGGCTGCGTTCCACCCCGGCGACGTGGTGACCACCGCTCGGTTGGGCGGCCTGCCCATCGGGGATCGAACCGAGGTGGCGATCCCGGCCCATACCGCCCTGCCCCCGCTGGCCCCCGGAGACCGCGTGGACGTGCTGGTGACCCTGCCGATCCCCACCGACAGCGGTGCCCAAACCCAGGCCACCCTCACCGTGGCTACCGCCGCGGTGGTCACCGACAAGGCCGAGCACGCCGTCACCATTGCCGTCACCGACAAGGAGCTCCTCCCGGTGGCCTCTGCCGTGATCCAGGGCTCGGTCACCCTGGCCCTGGTGCAGTCAGGCTGACAAATCAGGCCCTCAGCGCACCGACGCGGCAATCAGGCTGAGCACCAGCAGGGCTACCAACACCCGGTAAACCGCGAAGGGGCCGAAGCTGCGGGTGCGCACGAGGGCAAGCAGCCCCTTGACTGCGGCGAATCCGGTGACCGCTGAGGCGGCCATGCCCCAGGCAAACCCGGCCCGGGCATCGGCGGGGATTCCGCCCCACCCGCCGATGTCGATGAACAGATACACCCCGGCCCCGGCGATCACCGGCACGCTCATCAGCATGGCCAGCCGAGCGGCCGCCACCCGGTCGAAGTGCAGCAGGCGCCCAGCAGTCATGATCACCCCCGAGCGGGACACTCCCGGTTGGAGCGAGCAAGCCTGGGCCAGCCCCAGCAGCAGCGCGTCGCGCACCCCAGCATCGCCAGTTCTCCGCTGTCCCTGGCGACGGTCGGCCCACCACAACAGGATGCCGAACACGGCCAGCATCACTGCGGTGAGCCAGACCTCGTCGTCGGCCTCGTCGATCACCGACCGCAGGCCCACCCCCACCGCGGCGGCGGGCACAGTGGCCAGCACCAACAGCCACCCCAGCCGACCTTCGGCGGTCATCGATTCTTGACGTCTGACCACTGCGCTGATGCCATCTCGCAACAGCGCCCACACCTCTCGCCACAGACAGGCCACCAGCCCCACCAGCGTGCCCAGGTGGAGAGCCACGTCAAACGCCTTCTTGAGGTCCTCGTTGCCCTCGAAATCGTCCCACTCGGCCAACCAGGGAATGATCTGCAAATGCCCGCTGGAGGACACCGGCAGGAACTCGGTCAGCCCCTGGGCGATGCCCAGCAATATGGCGTGCAGGACCGACATGGTCCTTCTACCTGCTAGGCACCGGACATGGTGACTTCGGCCACCACCAGCGACACTCCGGCCGAGCTCATGGGCAGCCATGTGAGGTCGGAACCCACCGCGGCCACGTCCAGCAGCATCCGCTGAAGGGTGGAGGCAATGGTGATCTCCCTCACCGGCTCGGCCAGTTCACCGTTGCGGATCCGCAGCCCCTCAGCGCCGGTGGAGAAATCGCCGCTCACCGGGTTCACCCCCGAGTGCAGGCCAGACACCCCTTGCACCAGCACCCCGTTGTCGATGCCGGCGATGAGCTCGCCCGGCGGGCGGTCGCCGGGCACCAGCGAGAGCGCCTGACAGCCCACGCCGGGGGTACTGGCGTAGCCTCGCACCGCCGAGCCGGTGGAAGCGGTGCCCGACCGGCGCCCGGTGTAGCTGTTGTGCAGGAAACGCTCGAGCTGGCCGCCGCCGATCAGCAGGTTGCGCCGGGTGGCCAATCCCTCGCCGTCGGCATCGGAGGCGGTGAATGCCTCCGGATTGGTGGGGTCGTCCACCAAAGTGACGGTGGCCGCGGCCACTTGGTCGCCCAAGCGGTCGGCGAACAGCGACCGGCCCTTGAGCACTGCTTCGCCCGACAGGGTGCCGCCGATGATGCCCAAGAATTGGGCTGTGACAAATGGATCGAGCACCACGGTCACCCGCTCGGTGGGGGGTTGGGTGGCCCCCAGCATCCGAGTGGCCCGCTCCACGGCGTCGGATGCGGCCTCGGCTACATCGAGAGTGCTGGGCTCTCGGCCCACGGAGAAGCCGAAGCCGGTCTGGGTCTCGTCGCCCTCCGAAGCCAGCGAGTAGGCGGTGAGATAGCAGGAGGTGTCCCTCCCTGTGCTGCGGATGCCGCTGGTGGTGGCGATTGCATCGGCGCCCACCGCGTCGCCGTAGTCGGCCGACTCCACTCCCACGATTCGGGGGTCGCCGCCTCGCACCATCTTCTCCAATTCCAGGGCCAAGTCGATCTTGGCCTCAGTGCTGAAATCCAGCAGGGCTTCGTTGTATAGGTCGAGCTCTGGAGGGTCCACGCCATCGGGCTCAGCCAGTCCGAAGAACTCGTCGGGGGAGCCGAACACCGTGTTGTCGCGGGCCTCGGCCAAGGTCTCTTCCAGCACTTCGGGATCAAGAGTCCCCGCGTGGGCAAACCCCTGCCGGCCATCCGCGATTACCCGGATACCCACTCCCTGAGATTCGGCCACCGACAGCGACTCCATCTCCCCTTCGTACACCCGCACTTCGGTTTCCTGGCTGTGACCCACCACCGCTTCGATCTGCTCTCCGTCGCGACTCCAGCCCACGATGCGCTCGGCGATTTCCAGCAACTCCTCGGGATTCATTCGGCGGCCCTGTCGGTGTTCGGCCGTATTAGCCGGGAGGTCACGCCGCGGTTCCGCCGATGGTCATCGACGCCACCCGCAGGGTGGGGGTGCCGTCGCCCACCGGCACGCCCTGACCGTCTTTGCCGCAAGTACCCGGCGATCCCATGGCGAAGTCGTTGCCCAGGGCCTCGATTCCGGTCAGCACCTCAGGACCGTTGCCGATCAAGTTGCCCTCCCGGATCGGAGGGCCGATCTCGCCGTTGACGATCAGATAGGCCTCGCTCATGCCGAACACGAAGTCGCCGGTGGCGGTGTTCACCTGCCCGCCGCCCAAGTGGGCCACGTACACCCCCCGGTCGGTGGCCGCGATGATGTCGGCGGGATCCTCGGTGCCGTTGGCCAGGTAGGTGTTGGTCATCCGCACCATGGGCAGGTGCTGGTAGCTCTGGCGGCGACCGTTGCCCGAGCTCTCCCGGCCCTCTTTGCGGGCCCGCAGCAGATCCCACATGTAGTCGGTGAGCACGCCGTTCTCGATGAGCACGTTGCGCTGGGCGGGGCGCCCCTCGTCGTCAATGGCGTAGGCACCCCACTGCCGAGCCATGGTCCCGTCGTCGATGAGGGTGACCTCGGGATGGGCCACTTGCTCGCCCACCCGGTTGCGGAACACCGAGGCCTGTTTGGCCACCAGGTCGGCCTCAAGGCCGTGGCCGCAGGCCTCGTGGAACAGCACGCCGCCGCCGCCGGGGCCGATCACCACCGGCATCGAGCCGCTGGGTGCGGGCTGGGCGGCCAGCTTGGTGAGCGCCCGGTTGGCCGCGGTGCGGGCCAGGGCGTCTACCTCGTACTCGTCAAACAGCTCGAAGCCGATGGGGCGGCCCACGCTCTCGAAACCAGTCTGCATACCGGTGTCGCCCACCGCTACGCACGACACCGCGAAACGGGTGCGCACTTGGTCGTCGCCTGCCAGCAGTCCGTCGCTGTTGGCTACCAGGATGCGGCGGCGGCCGTCGGCGTAGCGGGCCGACACCTGGGAAATCGCCAAACCGGCTGCTCGGGCGGCTTCGTCGGCCCGGCCCAGCAGCTCCACCTTGGTCGCCTTGGCCACCGTTTCCGGCAGCACTTCGACTTCGTTGGGCGCCGGCGCATCAACCCGGTCGAGCGCCACCATCTGGTGACCCCCGCCGCCGCCCCGGGCGGCTGCCGCCGCCGCCCGAGCCGCTTTGGCCAAACCGGCCTCGCTCAGATCAGAGGTGTGGGCGAAGCCGGTGGTCTCCCCCGCCACCACCCTAATCCCCGCCCCCCGGGTGCGGCCTGAGGTCAGTTCCTCCACCTTGCCGTCGTCTAACAGCGCCGACGACGAGCGCCGGTCCTCCACAAAGACCTCGGCGAACTCGCCGCCGGTGCGCAGCGCCTCCGACAGTGTGCCCGCGACCACAGACTCGTCAATCACAGCCGTTCTCTCCCCTTGTCATGACGCCGTAGCCTACCGCCAACCGGGAATAGGAACCGCCGCCGGCGAACCGACTTCAGCCCAAGTTGGAGCGGCGGGGGTAGGCGTGTTCGGGGTCGCAGATCACGTTGACCACGTAGGGGACGCCAGCGTCGAGGGCCCGCTTGAGAGCGGGGGCGATGTCGTCGGGGCGCTCCACTGTCTCGCCAGCACCCCCCAAGGCGGTCACGACCTGGTCATAGCGGCACCCTTCTTGGAGGTCGGCGGCCACGTCGTAGCCGTACATCTGGCGCATGGGGTGCTTTTCCAAACCCCAGCAGCCGTTGTTGCCCACCACAATGGCCACTGGCAGGTTGTGGCGCACCAGGGAGTCGGCGTCCATCAGCGAGAATCCGGCCGCCCCATCGCCCAACAACAGCACCACTTGGCGGTCGGGATGGGCCACGCGGGCGGCCATGGCATAGCCCAGGCCGGTGCCCAAACAGCCGTAGGGGCCGGGATCGAGCCAGTGGCCCGGCCGATATGAGTTCACGAACCGCCCGGCGTACGACACGAAATCGCCGCCGTCGCCGATCACCACCGCGTCTCGATCCAGCACCTGGCGGAGCTCGCCGTACACCCGGGTGGGCAAGATGGGATCAGCCGCCGTGTTCAGCAGATCCTCTTCCTCGGCCCGAGCGGCATCTTCGGCGTCACGCAGCTTCGTCACCCACTGGTGGCGCTCGGCGGAGTGGGCCGGCGCGGGGCCGTCGGCCAGCGCCGCCAGCATCTGAACCAAGTCGCCCGACACTGCCGCGGCCGGCTGGGCGTGGGTCGACACCGATTCGGCACTGTCGGTCAGATGCACCACCTGGGCATCGCCGAACCGGCCAAACGAAAGCCGGAAGTCGAGCGGAGTGCCGGCCACGATCACCAGATCGGCGTCGGTACGCAGCATCCGCCGGGTGCGGCTGAAGAACAGCTCGTGATCGGCGGGCAGACATCCCCGTCCCAACCCGTTGGCGAACGCCGGCAGCCGCTGGGCCTCCACCCAGGCCCGCAGCGCATCCCACGCACCGTCCCAATACACGTCGGTGCCCACCAGCAATGCGGGGCGGCGGGAGGCAGCCAGCATGTCGGCCACTGCGGCCACCCCGTCGGCATCGGGTGTCGCGCCCACCGGTATGGGCTCGTCGGGCACGGTTGCGGTGCCCTCGGAGAACAGCACGTCCATGGGGTAGTCCACAAAAACCGGCCCCCGATGGGGGGTCATGGCCCCTTGCACTGCCCGATAAGTGGCCATGGCCAGGTCGTCACCGCCCCCGGCGGTGAGCGACTGCTTGGTGACCGGGGCCAGGATCGGGACGTGGTCCAGCTCCTGAAGCGATCCTGATCCCCAGCGGGCTTCCGGCGCCCGACCGCCCAGCACCACCAGCGGCGCACCGTTGAGCCAGGCGGTGGTCACCGCGCTCACCGAGTTGGTCACGCCGGGGCCGGCAGTCACCGCAGCCACCCCCGGACGGCGGGTCAGCTTGGCCAAGGCCTCCGCCGCGAAGACCGCGGTCTGCTCGTGGCGCACGTCGTAGAGCACCACATCGCCCTGCTTCACCGCGGCGTCATACAAAGGGAATATATGGCCTCCCGACAAGGTGAAAAGCTCCTGCACACCGAAGGGGGCCAGCGCAGCCAGCACCTGATCGCCCCCGTGGCCGGTCACCTGTTTCCCTGACATTCGCCTCACCGTAATATTTATCGAGCCTGGCCGGGACAATAGCCTTAGCTGAATGACCCCGATGGCCGCCTCAACCGCTGGCGCGTGCCCGGAGTCACCCCTACACGTCAGCGAGCCAGCGCTTGACTGAGAAGCACATCACCCGCCGGGTGCTCAGCATTGTGCTCCGGGTGGGCATCAGTGTGGCCCTGCTCGCCCTGTTGGTCTGGTGGCTGCCGTCGTTCGACGCCAACGAGCTGTGGCCCGACTTCAACTCGGCAACCCCGTTCTGGCTCATCGGCGCGTTCCTCCTCACCGTGGCCAGCATGGTTCTGGCCACCGCCCGCTGGTACGAGGTGGCCCGCGCCTTGGGGATGCAGGTCAACCCCCGTCGGATGTTCTCGCACTATATGGCGGGGATGTTCATATCCAACTTCGTGCCCACCACTGTGGGTGGAGACGTGCTCCGCATCAGCCGTCTCTCCAATGACACCGAAGACGGCCCCCACAGCTTCGCCTCGGTGCTGCTAGAGCGGCTCAGCGGCTGGATAGCACTGCCGGTGTTCTCGCTCCTCGGCCTGGCTCTGAACGAAGAGCTGCGGGGATTGGGGGCGCCTTCCCGGGTGGCGGCCATCACCGCCGCACTCACCCTGCTGTCTTTGGGCCTGATCCTGGTGTTGGTGGGCAACCAGCGATTCGGACGCTGGGTCAGGAAGCACGACGGCTGGGTGCGGTTCGTGAACGGGCTCCACACCGGCATCGACGAGCTGCGGGCCAAACCCCGCGACACCGGCCGGATTCTGGTCACTGCCTTTGCCTATCAGGCAGTGATGCTGGCCGCAGCCGGCTGTGCGGCCAAGGTGGTGGGGATCAACGGGCTGGGCCCCACCGAACTGATGGCGTTCATCCCGGCGGTGCTCATCATCCAGGTGCTGCCCATCGCTCTGGGCGGGCTCGGTCTTCGAGAAGGTGCGCTGGTGCTGTTTCTCCACGACTTGGTGCTCGACGACGAGCGGGCCATCGCTATGGGGCTGCTGCTTTACTTCCTCACCGTGGCCGGCAGCCTGGTGGGGCTGCCAACGCTGGTGTTCGGCGGGCGCCATTGGCAACGGGCCTCACGATCTCGACATGGCCACTGACCACGGCTGGCATCTCGACTTCAATCCGACATGAAGCTGTCCGCTCTGAAACCAGGTTCACAACCCAAGAGCCGCACCCGGCCCCGGTGGTATCTGGAGTTGGCCGTCATCGGCGCGTTCTACGGCATCTACTCGTGGGTGCGAAACCAGTTCGGGTCCGCCGCGGTGGAACCGGCCAAGGCGCAGGCCAACGCTGAGCTGGTGATCGACTGGGAGCGCAGCATCGGGCTGTACTTCGAGCGCGACCTCCAAGACCTCTTCATCGGATGGGTGGCGTTCATCCAATTCTGGAACCTCTTCTACGGGCTATTCCACTTCGCGGTCACCGCCTTCACCCTCATCTGGCTCTACTGGCGCCTCCCCCGGCACTACCCGTTCTGGCGCACCACCGGGCTGTTGACCACCGGGTCGGCCCTGGTGGGATTCGCGCTGTTCCCGCTTATGCCCCCCCGTCTGCTGTCGGTGGGCGGCCGCTACGGCGGCGACCTGCCCGAAACCGGGTACGTCGACACGGTGACCGACCTGGGCGGACTTTGGTCGTTCACCTCGGGCGCGGCCGAAACGCTCTCCAACCAGTACGCCGCCATGCCCAGCCTGCACTTCGCCTGGGCCATGTGGTGCTATCTGGCGCTGCGCAAGCACTTGGTGAACCCGGCCGGCAAATTGGCCATCGCCGCCTACCCCTGGCTCACCCTGTTCGCCATCGTGGTGACCGCCAACCACTACTGGATCGACGCCGCGGGCGGGCTGGGGGCGCTGGGAGTGGGCTGGGTGGCGGCCTGGGGCTACCACACGTGGCGAGACCGCGAGTAACCTTTAGTCCCCAGCATTCTTGGAGGGACGTGGACACCAACCATCTTGAGAAGATCACCTGTCCGGCCGATCTGCGCCGGTTGGGCGACGAGGAATTGACTGAGTTGTCCGAAGAAATCCGCGAGTTCATCGTCGAAACGGTCAACACACATGGAGGCCATCTGGGTTCCAACTTGGGCGTGGTGGAGCTGACACTGGCCCTTCATCTGGTGTTCGATTCGCCCCGGGACATCATCTTGTGGGACACCGGCCACCAGGCCTACGTGCACAAGATGCTGACGGGGCGGACCGACCAGTTCACAACACTTCGCAAGCCGGGGGGTCTGTCGGGATATCCGAGTCGCGAGGAGTCCCCCCACGACTGGATTGAGAACAGCCACGCCTCCACCGTGTTGAGCTATGCCCACGGATTGGCCACGGCCCAACAGGCGTCCGGTGGCGAACAGCGCCGGGTAATCGCCGTGGTGGGCGACGGATCCCTCACCGGGGGGGTGGCCTTCGAGGGTCTCAACAACATCGGACACTCGGGCTGCGACGTGACCATCGTGCTCAACGACAACGGGCGCTCCTACGCCCCCACCGTCTCCCGTCTGTCGGAAAGCCTGCTGCGGGTTCGTATGGACCCCCGATATGTGCGCACCGACAATCAGATTCGCAAAGTTCTGAAGGACATCCCCTGGGTGGGCGATCTGGCCGGTCGAGCCCTCGGGGCCACCAAGGCTGCGGTGCGGGAGATGGTTGAGCCCCGCACGTTCTTCGATGAGCTGGGCATCAACTACTTCGGCCCGTTCGACGGCCACGACCTGGGCAAGCTGGAGAGGGTGTTCAGCCGGGTGTCCCATCTGGAGGGCCCCTGTTTGGTGCATGTGCTCACCCAGAAGGGCCGGGGATACGCGCCGGCCGAGAACGACCCGGTCAAGAACATGCACGACATGTCGAAGTCGAAGCCGGGGAGCTACACCGAGGCGTTCACCGAGGCCATGATCAAAGAGGCTGAGGCTCGACCCGAGATGGTGGCCATCACCGCGGCCATGCCCGATTCCACCGGGCTGTTGCCGTTCGCCGAGCGGTTCCCCGAGCGGTGCTTCGACGTCGGCATCGCCGAGCAGCACGCGGTGACCGCGGCGGCCGGTATGGCCATGGGCGGACTTCGCCCGGTGGTTGCCATCTATTCCACCTTTTTGACTCGGGCCATCGACCAGGTGAACCTCGATGTGGGATTGCACGGCCAGCCAGTGGTGTTCTGTCTCGACCGAGCGGGCATCACCGGCGACGACGGTCCGTCGCACCACGGCGTGCTCGACATGGTGCTGCTCACCAAGATTCCCGGTATGACCGTGCTGGCACCGTCGTCATATCAGGAGATCCAGCAGATGCTCCACGACGCCTTGGAGATCACCACCGGTCCGGTGGCCGTGCGGTGGTCCAAGACCGCCGCACCTTCGGTGGCCGAAGACGAGGTGGGTCATGGACTCAAGGGCCGCAAGATCAAAGAGGGCACCGACGTGTGTCTGCTGGCAGTGGGCAAGATGCTGGCCAATGCCCAAGAAGCCGCCGAGCTCCTGGAGGCCGACGGTGTGTCGACCACCGTGTGGGACGTCCGCTGCGTCAAACCCCTTGACGAGGACATGCTGACCCACGCTGCCGGACATCGGGCGGTGGTGACCATGGAAGACGGTTGGCGAGAGGGCGGTGCGGGCAGCTCAGTGGCCGAGCGCCTGCTGCTCACTGAGCGCGACGGCCCGGCCCCGACCATCCGGGTACTGGGCGTGCCCAACGAGTACATCCCCCAGGGAGTGCCCGACCAGATCCTCGCCGACTGCGGCCTCGACCCCGCCGGCATCGCCAACACCGCCCGAGAAGCGCTTTCCACTAAGTCTTGACGTACTGGGTAAGTACTTCCTTGACCGCTTCTCCGTAAGCGGCCAGCTTGGCCGGGCCGATTCCTGATATGGCCCGCAGCTCGGCGTCGGTGGTGGGGCGGCGGGTGGCCAGCTCGATGAGGGTGGCATTGCTGAACACGATGTAGGCGGGCACGTTGTCGGAGCGGCTGCGCTCCAGCCGCCAGGCCTTCAGGGCTTCGAACGCGGCCGCGCCCACCGGGTCGGTGGGAGGCTCGGCTCTGGGGCGCTTGGACGGATCGGCTGCTGTCGCCGGTATCGACGATTGGGCTGAACCGACCATTACTGGAGGTGTTAGCAGGTCTGTCGTTTCCCTCGGGTCTGGCTCGGGAGGAGGCTGGTAGCGAGTGGAGAGCTCGCCTCGAAAGTCGGTGGGCGGGTCGCCGCATACGAGGGTCACCGATTGCGAGCACCGGGTAATGGCCACGTGAAACACCCGTCGCTCTTCCTCTAGATCGCCGGCCAGGCGGTGGGGCATCAACCCTTTCGACGCCTCGTAAACGATCACGTGGGGCCACTCTCGGCCCTTCACCCGGTGGACTGTGGCCAATTGCACACCGCGGCCGCTGCCCTCCCCCTCAAACCCGTCCGAAAGCCGGTCGAACAGCCATCTCCGAAAATCGGTCGGGTCGGGATGCAGGTGGGCTACCGAGATGAGTGCCCGCAGATCATCGCCGTGAGCCGAGCGGTCGACGGAGCGGCGGGATGCGTCCAACCGGGTGTCCAGGCTGCCGCCGAGACCCATCTCGTCTCGCACAGTCTCCAACAACGATCGGGTGGTGACATCTCCGTTTGCCTTCTTGAATCTTGACCGCAGCATCTCGATGTCGTCGGCAAACTCATCCACCTTCTTGGAAGACCGCTCGTCTTTGATCCGACCCGCCAGGGCTTTGATCTGCGAGATGCTCTGCTGCTCGGCGATCCACTCGATGACTCGGGGGGAAATGCCCCGGGGTGGGCGGCGGGCCGCGTCCGAAAGCGCCCGGGCCGGCAGGTCGCGCTCGGAAGCGGTGGCGATGTCGAGCCAGGCCAGCGCGGCGGCCACGCCCGTGCGCTCCAAGAACAGGCGGCCCACCGGCTGATTGGACGGCACTCCCATGTCGCCCAGCACGATCTGAGGTACCAGCAGGGTGCTGTTCACTCTGGTCAGCACAGCCACATCCTGGGGACGGGCACCTCGGTCGAGCAGCGATCCAACGACCCTGCGCAGCACCGGCGCACCGTCGGGCGCAGACTCCATGGAGATCGCCGAGTTCGAGTCTCCTCCATCGAGGCGGGCGCGGCCTGGAGCGGCGGTGATCTGCTTGTCGATGCGGCGGCGGTTGTGGGTGAGCAGGTTGGATGCTGCTTCCACCACCTCGGGTGGACAGCGGTAGTTCACGTGCAGCCCGTGGCGCACGGCTCCGGGGAAATGCTTGTGGTAGTCGATGAGCCACTCCGGGGAGGCACCGGAGTAGCCGTAGATGGTCTGGTCGTCGTCGCCCACTCCGAACACGTCGGACCGTGGTCCGGCGAGCAATCTCACCAGCAACAGGTGGGCCGGGGTGAGGTCTTGGAACTCGTCCACCAGCAGGACACCACAGGTGCGACGGGCGGCCGCTCGGGCGGCGGGGTCGCTCAGCAGGATGTCGATGGCCCGGATGATCTGCTGGTCGAAGTCCACCAGTCCCCGGTCGTCGAGCAGATCCACATATTGGGACGCGATCACGGAGAAATCAGGCACATCGGGGTGATAGTCGCGCTCAACTTCGACAGGGTTGCGCAAACCAAGTCGGGACGCGCCCAGCGCCTCAATCCAAGGAGCGAGCTGGTCGGTCATGGCCCGCCGCTTGCGGGGCACCATCCCGTCGAGCAGGTCCCGCACCCCCCGCTCGTCCACCACCTCCACCCGGCCGTGGTCTCCGGGGCGGGCAAACGGGCCGGTGCCGTTGCAGACGGCCAGCGCCAAACTGTTCAGGGTTCGCACCTCAAGGCCGGGTAGATCAGCGGTGCGCTCTTGCATCTCCGCTCGGGCTCTCACGTTGAACGCCACCAGGCATACGGCTCGGGGATCCACGCTGAGGTCGCGCACCAGGTACCGGGCCCGTTCGGTGAGCACCCGGGTCTTGCCCGAACCGGCCGGGGCCACGATGTTGGCCGCCCCGCCTAAGTGGCTGACGGCGGATCGTTGGTCTTCGGCCAGATCGGCCCGGGGTGGGGTTGGAGTCAGCGGCGCCAGGCTGCCCACCGCCAAGTTCGCCGCCGGAACCGCCCCGACGGCCCCTGTTCCGAGATCCGCCAACTCGAACACGTTGAACGGGCCGCCGTCGCACCAAATTGGCCCGGCATCGGTTGTCACATCTCCCGGCTCGCCGGCAGCCGCCAATCGCGCCCCCACGTCCAGCGCCCGCTCGCTCGGCTCGAACCGCGGCTGCTCGAGGTCGCGACAGTCCACGGTATTCGCAAGCAGCAGATGGCGCAGAACCTCAGCGGGCATGGTCAATCCCGGTTTGAGGTCCCACCACTGCGCATGCATCACCGGTTCTGATGGAGGCAGCTCGCCGTCCACCTCGAATACCAGCGGATCGCGCTCTACCCAGGCCCTCCTCAGCTCCCGCCCAACCTGAGGGTCGAATTCACCAGTGCGAACCGTCAGCCGTCGGCAATCCCTCCACTCTTCAGGTGCCTCCTGGCCCAAACCGACTAAGACGCTTCGGCCCAGGCATGTAGGGCCTCTCACAGCCACCTCGGTGCTCGTCGCTCGAGGAGAAGCAGCTAACTGCGGATGAGGGTGCCGGGGCGGGCCCCGGTAGGTTGGCCGCTCCGGAAGGTGACCTGGCCGGCGCAGACGGTGGCGTCATAACCCTCGGCGGATTGGAGGAGGCGGCAGGCGCCGGTGGGCAGATCGCCCACTACTTCGGGCAGATGCAGGCGCATGCCGTCTAGGTCGATCACGTTTACATCGGCCCTCTTGCCCACCGCCAGCACTCCCCGATCGTCAAAGCCGTACAGCTCGGCCGGCTCAGAGGTGAGCATCTTCACTGCCTCGGCGATGGACAGCTTCGGCCCCCGCTGCCGGTCGCGCACCCAGTGCTGGAGCATGTAGGTAGGCAGGCTGGCGTCGGAGATCACGCTGCAATGGGCCCCGCCGTCGGCCAGCCCCACCACGGTCATGGGATGCACCATCATCTCCCGCAGGTCTTCCAGATCGCCGTGGCGATAGCCGCTGAAGAACACCTGGAGCATCCCCCGCTCGCACATCAAGTCGTACACCATCTCGATCACGTCGGCCCCAGTGCGATCAGCCACGGCCGCAACCGATTCCGACGGGTCGGGCTCGAATACCGGGCCGCCGTCGAATGGGAATGTGGCGTGCAGCGAGTGGCGCAAGATGCCCATGGCCGGATCGCCGGGGATGTCCTCGGCCAAGATGGCGGACCGCACGTCGGGGCGGCGCAGCTCTACTAGTCGCTCCTCCAGCGGCAGGCGGTCGAGCGGCTGATAAGTGGGCCGCTTCTTGAACGGGTTGAACTGGTCCCATCCGGCCAACAGCCCGCCGGGGCGGCCCTGCACCTGGGGCACCAGCTTGGCCCCCTCGGCGTTGGCCCGCTCAACAATGTCCATCTGCTGGCGCCATTGTCCGGGGTTGACGTGGACCTGGATCATGGTGAAGGTGATGGCCCGGCCAGTCTCCAAGCTGAGCCGCCGGTACAGCTCCACCTCTCGGATGGGGGCGTCGGGATCCTCCCCCATCGAGCCGGCTGGTACCACCTCCACCAGCGACTGGCCATCGAGCGCGCCCATGATGGCGGCCAGCTCTTCGTGGTCGGCGAACGTCCCCGGCACCGGCACCCCCGACAGCGAGGTGTGCATCGGCAGCCGGTTGGTGGAGAACGCCACCGCGCCGGCCTGCGTCCCCTCGCCCACGATGCGGGCCATCTCAGCCAGTTCGCCCGCGGTGGCCGACTCGGTAGTGGCCCCCCGATCCCCCATCACGTAGGCCCTCACTGCCCCATGGGGCACTTGGGCGGCCACGTCGATGGTGCGGCCCATCCGCTCCAGCTCGTCGAGGTACTCGGGAAAGGTCTCCCAACGCCAGGTGATCCCCTCGTGGAGGGCTGCGCCGGGGATATCCTCCACGCCCTCCATCAGCTCGATCAGCCAGTCGTGGCGGCTGGGATCGGCCGGGGCGAACCCCACCCCGCAGTTGCCCATCACCACGGTGGTCACTCCGTGCCACGCTGAGGGAGCCATGATCGGATCCCAGGTGGCCTGGCCGTCGTAGTGGGTGTGGACGTCCACAAACCCAGGGGCCACAAAGCGGTCCGCGGCATCAATCACCTCGGCGGCGTCGGCATCGATACGGCTCTCGATGGCGGCCACCCGCCCGCCCGACACCGCCACATCGGCCGCGGTCGGCGCCGCCCCGGTCCCGTCGATAACAGTGCCCCCGCGAATAAGCAGATCAAACATGGGTGCCATTCTTTCAGGCCGCGATGACAGGACCTACCCCACGAGTGCTTCAGATGAAGAAAAAAGAATCAGGCGCGAGCGAAATAGGGGTTGTCGCCGGCCTCATGGTCGGTGGCGTCCACCACTTCGGTGATCTCGGGGATGGCCTCGGTGATCATCACGGTGATGCCTTCCCGCAGGGTGGCCGCGCTCATGGCGCAGCCCTGGCAGCCGCCGCCCATGGTGATGTAGGCGGTGGACCCCTCCACCCCCAGCAAGTTGGCGAACCCGCCGTGGGAGGCCAGCGAGGGGTTGATGTGCTGGTCCAATAGCTGCTGGAGCTTCTCGGGGATCGTGCCCGATAGCTCCAAATCGGCACCCGCCAAAAGATCGGGCTTGTTGGGGTTGCGGATCACCAGCCCGCCCTGCATGGGGTTGTTGGGCAAGTCCAGGGTGGCCCCGGTCAGATTCTCAACCGACTCATCGGGGATCATCACCGTGAGGCCCCCGGTGATGATGTGGCGGTGGCCCTCGGTACATTCGGCCACCTCCTCGAACGCCAGGTCGTAGGTATAGTCGGCGCCGCTGACCCCGGTGATCTCGATGCGCAGGCCGAGGGCGTCGGGGTCGTCCTCGTTCGACTTGATGTCGAGCACCTTGTCAATGGCTGATTCGGTGACTTCGAACAGTTGGGCTTCCACGGTTTCGCTCACAGCCACCAGCCTATCCGAGCCTCACCCCGGCCACCACGGCCCAAACCGCTGAACCACGCAAGAAGTCACCCTCGGCGAATGCGGCCCCGCAGTGACCGGAAGGCCAGTGTTTGGGCCAGAAGTCCCACCACGGCAATGGCCAGCAGCGCCCGCCCCAGCGCCCAGCCGTCCCAGCCCGAGAACAGCGAGCGCATTCCCTCCAAGGCATAGGTCATGGGGTTGAACCAGGTGATGGCAGCCAGCCAGTCGGTCATCACCTCCCGGCTCACCCAGGCGGTGGTCAAGAACATAAACGGGAAGAACAGCAAGAAGCTGGAGTTGACCGCGCCCGGGTTCCCAGTGCGCAGTGCGATTGCGTAGGGGAAACCGGTGAAGGCCAGCCCCCACAGCGCGCCGAACAGCACGAACACCACCAGGCCCAGCACCCCGGTGGCACCAAAGCTCACCCCGATGGCGAAGCCCACCGCGATCACCGGCACAGCCATCACCACGAACAGCGTGAAGTCGGCCACCATCAGCCCCAGCAATAGGGCATAGCGGTTGACTGGAGTCATCAGCAGCCGGTCGAAGTAGCCGTCGGCAATGTCGATCACCAGGGCATTGGCCCGGGACATGCCGGTAACCGCCGTCATGATGGCTACCGGCAGCTGAAAGGCCTTGTAGTCGATATCGGAGACCACATCACCGGCCAGGTTCTGAATGGCCCCAATGGTGACCATCAAGAAGAACAGCGGGATCAACATGGCGGGGATGATCGCCTCCAGATCACGGGGCAACAGCCGAAGCGCCCGGCTGGACACCGAGGCCATGTCGCCGAAGAACCCCGACGGGCGTGCCCTTATCACGTCAACGGCTGCCGGGCCGGTTAGGGCGGCCTCGCTCATTCCTCCACCTCGATTCGGGCCCCGGTGAGCTCCAAGAACACGTCGTCAAGCGTGGTGGGATGGATGGACAAATCGCTCACCACTACCCCTGCGGCCGACAGGGCCACCGCGACTGGGCTGACCACCGAGGCCCCGTCGCCGGTGGCCGCGCTGACCTCGTTGCCGTACACCTCGATATGGCTGATGCCCGGCACGCGGCCGATGGCCTGAGCGGCCAGATCGGGGTCGCCCTCTACTCGGGCCACCACCACGTCGGAGCCCACCGTTCGCTTCAGCTCATCGGGCGTGCCCTCGGCCACCAGTCGGCCATGGTCCAAGATGCCCACCCGGTGGGTCAGCGCGTCGGCCTCCTCCAGGTACTGGGTGGTTAGAAAGATGGTCATGCCCAGGTCTCGGTTCAAGCGCCGGACCTGCTCCCACACCACTGCCCGGCTGATGGGGTCGAGACCGGTGGTGGGCTCGTCTAGAAACAAAACCTCGGGGTTGTGCATCAGCGCCGCGGCCAAATCCAATCGGCGCTTCATTCCCCCCGAGTAGGTGGACACCCGCCGGTCGATGGCATCCATCTCCAGCAGGGGGGCCAGCTCCTCAATGCGGGTCTCGATATCTGGCCGCTCCAAGCCGTAGTAGCGGCCTTGCAGCATAAGCGTCTCCCGCCCGGTGAGCTTGCCGTCGAGGGCGGCATCTTGAAGAGCCACTCCGATGCTGAGGCGCACTAGGTCGCCCTGGACGCCAACGTCGTAGCCCGCCACCGAGGCTGACCCCGCGGTCAACGAAGCAAGGGTGCACAGCATCCGCACCACCGTGGACTTGCCCGCGCCGTTTGGCCCCAGGAATCCGTAGACCTCTCCGGCGGCGACCTCCAGATCGAGCGAGTCAACCGCCACTACTTCGCCATAGGTGCGGCGCAAACCGCGAGCGGAAATAGCAGCCGACACGACTAATGATGCTACCGATGAGCACCGCGATATCCTCATCGCCCATGCCCGAGACATCGTGCCCCTCAGTCAGCTATGGACTGACCGGCGACGTGGCCACCGTCCGCCTCGATGACGGCAAAGTCAACGTCTTGACCCACGAAGTGATCGCCGCCCTGCACGACTGCCTGGACCGGGCCGAGCAACAGGCCAGGGCGGTGGTGATGGCAGGCCGGCCCGGCAAATTCACCGCCGGCTTCGATTTGAAGGTGATGCAGTCGGGCCCCGAGGCGGCCAGCAACCTGTTCCGGGCGGGCATGGACCTGTTCGTGCGGCTCTACGAGTTCCCCATCCCAGTGGTGGCCGCCTGCACGGGCCACGCTTTTGCTGCCGGCGCCATCTGGCTGATGTGCTGCGATGTGCGCATCGGCGCCGACGAGCCCGCCAAGATCGGCCTCAACGAGACCGCCATCGGCATGGTGCTGCCTGCGTCGGTGGTCACGCTGGCCCGCGATCGGCTATCGCCTCGCCATGTCCATTCCTCGGTGCTGCTGGCCCGGCTGTATTCCCCGTCTGAGGCAGCCGAAGTCGGCTATTTGGACTGGGTCGTTCCGGCCGATGAGCTCGAAGAGGCCGCCATATCCGAAGCGGCCGGGCTGGCCGAGGGACTGGCATTGAAGGCCTTCGCTGGCACCCGGCGCGTGATCCGCGGACCGGTAGCCGAGTCGGTTCGGGAAATGCTCGACCACGACACTCGGTCGTTCACCGTCGGGTTGGATTGATGGGCGACTGGTCGAGCACAGGAGGATTGCAATCATGAGCGACCCGGTTATCGAACTTCTGGAGTCGGTGTGGGGGTCGATCGCCCGATTGGGCGCCGACTTGAGCGAAGAGCAGTGGAACACTCCCACTGAGTGCCCTGGTTGGTCGGTGCGGGACCAGGTGAGCCACATCACCGGCCTCGAGCTGATGCTGGCCGGGGAGAATCCCGAGCCCCCCGCCACCGAGGGCGGCCTAGAGGGCATCGCCGCCTTCAACGAGGGCCAGATCGCGCCCCGCCGGTCCCGGCCTGGCGCAGAGGTGCTGGCCGAGATGAACGACATATGCGCCCGGCGGCTGGAAATGCTGCGGGGTTTGCCCGAGGAGAAATGGGACGAGGTGGGCTTCACCCCCATCGGCGATGCCCCTTACCGAACCTTCATGCACATCCGAGTGTTCGACTGCTGGGCCCACGAGCAGGACATGCGCCGGGCGCTGGGCATTCCTGGCCACCTGAGCGGCCCGGTGGTGCAGCATTGTCTCGACTGGCACACCCGCAACATGGGTTTTGTGGTGGGCAAGAAGGCCGGCGCTCCCGAAGGCAGCACCGTGGTGTTTGACATCGACGGCGACGCCGACGGGCCCCGGGGCGTGGCCGTCACCGACGGCCGGGCCAAGCCGTCAGCGCCAGCCGACAACCCCACCGCCACCGTGACCGCCGACATTGACACCTACAACGCGCTGTGCTGCGGCCGCACCGATCCCGCCGGTGCACTGGCAGGCGGACTGGTGACCGTCGCCGGCGACATTGATCTGGGCGAACGGGTGATTTTGGCCCTGCCCTACGTTTCGTGAACGCCGAGGCCCCGGTGGAGGCCGTTACGTTTTATTGGCGGCCGGGATGCTGGTTCTGCGCCCACTTGCACCGGGAAATGGACAAGCTCGACGTGCCCATGGAAATGCACAACATCTGGGAGGACCCAGCAGCGGCCGCCTTCGTCCGCTCGGTGGCCAACGGCAACGAGACGGTGCCCACCGTGATGGTGGGTGACACCTCGATGGTGAACCCCACCCCGGCCCAGGTGATTGCCGCGCTCGCCGACTGCGCCCCCCAACTGGTGCCCGAGGGATACGAGCCCTCCAAGCCCGGCCCGGTGGGCCGCGTGCTCAACCGACTCCTGGGCGGTCAGTGACCGCCAGAGAGCAGCTAGCCCCCGCCCATTCGAGCCTCTAGATAAAGGGCCCGAGGGCTCACTGAGAGGTCGAAGTCGGTGCTGCCCAGCGTGCCTTCGTTCCACACCTCCCGGTCAACCAGCCAGTTGCCCCAACCAGAGAACCAGCCGTCGTGATACGACTCGAATTGGGGTGCCCACCAGTCCCGCAGCGGCATGCGGGTTGCCTGGTGGTCGGCCAGATCGGGAGCAACCCCGGTGATGCCGCTCTCGGGAAGGCTGAGCACGAAGTCGGCGGAGGCGTGCTGCGCCGAGACGCTGTCGGTCCATACGAGGGCCTCGTAGTTGCGGAAGTACCACAAGTTGGGCACCGAGATGGCGGTGTCCACCGCCACCGTCACCGGCCCCTCGCCGACGGACTTGCTGTAGGTATTGAGCGCCTCGATGCGGTGCACGGTGTCGAGGTAGTCATCGGTGGTGTGAACCTGGGTCAAGAGCTCTCGGGGGTCGCGCTGGTTCACATAGTTGGATCTCCAGGTGACGAACAGCGTGCTGGCCAACAGCCCGGCCAGAACCAGCCAAACCGGAAGCATCCACGCCTTTCTCCTCCTCCGCCACAGCACCTGGACGCCGTAGCCAGCCAAGAAGGCCATCGGCACCAGGATGTGAAGTGCCAGCCAGGGGAACCGCTCGCTGGCCCAGGAGTATGAGAACCAACTGGCCACCGCAGTCCAAACCATGAACTTGCCTACAAAAGTGGGATTGCGGAACACGTGAACCGCCCCGATCACCGCCAAGATGCACACCAGATACTCATAAAGCGGGATGGTGTACAGGTAGTAGTGCCACGGCTCGCTGCCCCGGTTGGTGTCCTGTTCGCCACGCCAGTAGGTGATCCCCTCGGTGAAGCCGTCGGCGAAGCCTTCCGAGTTGGTGAAAAAGACCGTGAACCAGAGGGCGAAGAAGAACAGGAACACCGCGGCGGCCAGCGCCCACCCCCATCCGGGCACGCCCCGAGCGGCTCGCACCACCGGCAGCTCCCATATCGACTGGGGGCTGGCCTTCATGAGGATGAACATCACCATGATCACCCCGTAGACGCCCAGGGTGAGGAAGACCTCCGCCTCGTAGTAGGCGCTGACCCCGAAGGCGATGCCCATGGGGACCAGCCCGGCGGGCAACATCCAAGACCACCCGGCGAGCCCGTTGCGCGGGCTCTTGGCACTCCCCTCGCTGTTTGCTGAGACTGCCTGTTCGCCCAAAAGGGCCAACAAGAAGCCGCCGAAGATGAACACAACAATGAACGTGGTCTCTTTGACCGCGAAGCCCGCGGCCAGCAAGAACCCGATAAGCACAGCCAGCAGCAGCCGGGGGCGGTCCAGATATCTGAAGATCACCACCATCATGGCCAGCGTGATGAACGCAGTGAGCGAGTCTTCCCGGCCCAAGCGAGTCATGTAGAGGGCTATCGGGCTGAACGCCAGCACCGCAGAGGCGGCCAGCGTCACCGCCGGGCCGAGAGACCGGCGCAAGAACCACGGCAGCACGATCATCCCCACCCCGGCCAACACGGCCACCATGCGGGCGGTGGTGTGCGACTCCCCGAACACCCAGAAGAACGCCGCGGTCAGATAGAAGCGCAGTGGCCCGTGGTACACCGGGTCGTAGCCCTCGTAGGTGCCCTCCAAGAACTTCCACGAGTACCAGGCATCGATGCTCTCGTCGTGATGCAGCGGACGGTCGGCCAGCTCGACGAGCCGCAGCACCAGCCCGGCCACCGCCATTGCCCCCAGCGCGATGGCCAGCGCCGTCTCCGGGCGACGGCGCCAGAACTCCAGCGGGCTCCAGTTGTCCAATGCCATCTCTCTCCCGCGTTTCATCGCTCGCACTGCTCAGCGCACTTCATAAATCGCGTACTCGCCCTGGGCAAACGCCAGCGCCCCGCGAGACGCCCAATACACCTCGCTCACCCCGACCCGCCGCTCGATCGGTCCGACCACCACGTAGTCCACCCCATAAGCACTCAATAGCTCCTCGGTGCCCTCGAATCCGCCCAACATGGTACGGGCCTGCTGATGGCGCACCGGCCAGTCGGTAACGCCGAGGTCGTTGATCCAGCCGGCGAATCCCACCACCGTCTGCCGGCCGCTAAGGGCCGGAACCGGATGGGTGTGCTCGAAGCCGATCAGAAACACGCTGTCCGGCGGCGTCGCATCTCGGGCCCACTCACCGGCGGCCACACCGTCGCCCGAGGCAATCGGATGGGGCCACACGTTCACCTCGGGGTCGACTGCCTTCCAGACGTCGAGCGCACCGGCGAAGGTGAGGAAGAAGAACAACAGCACCGCCCCCACCATCCCCAGCCACCCGATGGAGGCCAATCTCACCAGCACCGCAGCTACCAACAGCGACCCCAGCAGAATCACCGGGACGAACCAGTGGGTGTTGTTCCAAGGATGGGATGGGGCCACCCGCACGAAGTTGGGAACGATGAGCCACAGCCACACCGGGATCGATCCCCACAGCAGAACTCGCGGCATCGTGCCCTTCCACATCTGCGCCGCCAGCATCAACACCAAGAACACGCCGGCGTTGCGCCACCAGAAAGTGAGGGGGTTGTCCTGGTCGACGGAATAGTTGGGCGGCTGCATCCAGAGACCGTTCACCCAAGTCTCCACCACGATCTCGGTGTTCAGCGGCTCGATCCACAAGGCCGCGGGCAGCGAGAACGCCAGTGCCGGTATCGCGAACAGAATCCATTGCCAGCGGCGGTCCAGCACCGCCCAGATCAAGCCCAAACCCAACGCCACCCCGAAGGAGTACACGTGGAATATCGGCATCAGCCCCACGACCACCCCGGCGGCGGCGAACAGCCGGCGCGATCCCGATTTGTGGGCCTCCCGCAGGAGCACAACCACAATCAGCAGCATGGAGAACCCGGCCAGCGTCGGCCGCTGGGGAAACAGATTCCCGGTGACCGCGTTCTCCATCAAGATGTTGCCCGCGTGGTGGCGGGTGTAGTCGGTGGGCAGGTCCCAGACGACGCTCCAACCCCCGTCGGCCACGTCGCCGAAGAACCGGAGCCATCCCAGCCCGCCGAACAGGGTGAATACCAGCACCGCGATAACCCCCACCGCCCGGCTGGAGAACAGCCTCGCTCCCACCAGGTACAGCACAGGCACAAAGGCGAACGCCAGATAGCCTGACGACACCTCCAAGCCGCCGAAGGCGCTCAAACCGGCCCGGTCGAGCATGGCGGCGAAGAAGTCGATGCCAAAGTGATAGGGCAGCCGGTCGACGCCGAAGGCGGTGGGCAGCTCGGGTGGGAAGTTCTCGGCGTGGGCGAACGACGAGGCATAGGTCAAATGGGCTTGCCAGTCGGTCCACGACGAGAGGTGGCCGGCCAGCACACCGCCAGAGCCGTTGGGCAGATAGGCCTGGTTCAAGATCCAGGTGGTGATCGCCCAGGCCGGAGCGGTCAGTATGAGAAGGGGCGCCGGGTTCTCCGGACGGGAGATGGGCCGCATCAGCCGGCGCCGGAAATCGCGGCACTCGGCGCCGATCTGCGCAATGCCCGTACGCCAACCGGTGGCTGAAATCGCGGTGGCAACCAGAGCTGCCGCTACTACCACCGGTCCGCTCAACCTGCCGACAGCCCAGCTGGCGGCGTAGCCCACCAGGGTGACTGCCATGAACCCGACCACCGCCCCGTAGGCCACCCGCTCCTCGATGCGGAACTTCAGACCCGTCAGGTAGGTGAGCCCCATGCCAACCAGCACGCAGTCGGCAAGGAACAGCACCACCCACAGCTTCATTGATGCACGAACCTAGTTTCGGGGGAGCCACCGACCGCAGTAATCACGGGGCCATGGCTGGTCGCCCCTGCGGGAATAGAGCAGACGGGCGCGGGCATCCTGCTCTTCGGGGGGAGCATGGGCGGGGTTCCCGGTGCCGCCCACGGTCCTCCAGGTTCGGGGTTCGAACTGGTAGGCCCCGTAGAAGAGGCCGTTGGCGCTTTCGGCGGTGTAGTTGTTGGTGGACTCGCAGAATCGCAGGTTGTACCACTGCTGCTCAGTCGGCTCGATAAACCCGTTCTGGACCAGCTCGCGGTCGGCCATGTCGTTGATCTCCGCGATGTACACCACCCACTCGGCCGCTTCCACCGACTGCTCCGCATCGAACAGGCGGCTGTACAGATAGGGGATGGCGTCGTTGAGCCGCCCAATACGGGCCTCGGTTCGCTCCCGCTCCCCCGGCACGTCGTCCACCGCGTCCAAGGCCTGGTCAACGAGCTCGGAAACCTCCGACAGCAGGGCTTTCCGCCAGAGGGCGTCGGTGGCCTCTGTCACCCCCAGAATGAAGACCAAGTCCTCGATGTCTCCCCCCGATACGTACTCCTGCACCACCAGTTGCTCGGCCTCGTCCAAGAGGAGCTGTTTGCCGGTATCGGTGTCGTGGAGTTGGTCTAGCCGGGCTAGCTCGAGGTGCAGTTCGTCCACCGTGCGGTCCATGGCCACCTGCACGGCATCGCGGGCCCCCAAGGCCAATTCCAAGTCCCTTTGGGCCCGGTCGAGATCACGCCACGCCGGAATCGCCGATTCAACCGCGACCGGCTGCGCGGCTTCGTCACCGCTGTCGGATTGTCCCACAGCAACTCCGCCGATGGCCGCCAAGGCGGCGACCACCACGACAAGAAGAACCGTCAAGCGACTGTGTTCTTGAGCCCGCAAACTCTCTCCCAAGTTCGGCTACCCTCGAAATGGGTTTACCGCACTATCGCTTTGGACGGCAAAGCCCCCTACTCGCCCCCAAAAGCCTACCGACCATGCCCACTGCACCTTCAAACGATCCCGCCCAGCCCGGATCGGCCCCCGAGTTCGAGGCGATCCTGCTCGTGTCGTTCGGCGGGCCGGAGGGGCCCGACGACGTGATGCCGTTTCTGCGCAACGTGACCCGGGGACGGGGCATCGGCGACGAACGTTTGGCCGCGGTGGCCGAGCACTACCACTTGTTCGGCGGCGTCAGCCCCATCAACCAGTGCAACCGCGATTTGATTGCCGCCTTGGCCGAGAAGCTCGCTGAACGGGGGGTAGAACTCCCGGTGTACTGGGGCAACCGGAACTGGTCGCCCATGCTGGCCGACACGGTGGCCCAGATGCGCGACGACGGCATCTCCCGGGCGGTCGGTTTCGTCACCTCGGCCTTCGGCTCCTACTCGGGCTGCCGCCAATACTCCGAAGACATCGAGCGGGCTCGGAACGCGGTCGGCCCCGATGCTCCGACTATCCGCAAGCTGCCGCCGTTCTGGGACCAGGAGGGCTTCTTAGCGGCCATGGCCGACCATCTGGCCGCGGCCCGCCAAACAGAGCCGAACGCCCCGGTGGTGTTCACCGCCCACAGCATTCCCGACACCATGGCAGCCACCGCCCCCTATGTGGGCCAGCTCAACGAGGCCTGCGGCCGGGTGGCGGCCCGCACCGGAGCGAGCCAGTGGTCGCTGGCCTACCAGAGCCGCAGCGGCCCGCCCCAGGTTCCCTGGCTCGGGCCTGACATCGGCGACGAGTTGGACCGGCTGGCCGATTGCGGAGCCGACGCGGTGATCGTGGTGCCGATCGGCTTCGTGGCCGACCACATGGAGGTGATCTACGACCTCGACACCGAGGCCCGCCAGCGGGCCAACATACTCGGACTGCGGTTCACCCGAGTGTCCACCGTGGGCACCCACCCCGCGTTCGTCAAGATGATCGCCGAGCTGGTGCTCGGCCCTCCGCCGACGCCCTGCCCGGCAGACTGCTGCCTGCGCTAGTCCGAATTATTCGCGAGAGCCGATCTCGGCAGGCTCTCCTTGTCCAAAATCGAAAGCAGCGCCAGTTGGCGTTATTCGCGAGAGCCGATCTCGGTGTTGATCCAGGCGATGAGCTGCTGCTGGTTGCGGGTCTGCGTGAGAATGTCGCCGGGGCCGGTGAAGTGGAACACGAAGCCCTCGCCCGACTTCATCGACTGGATCGAGCGGCCCTCCACCGCCCGGCGCAGCTCGTAGCTGACGCTGTCGGGGAAGGCCAGCATGTGGCTCGTATCCACCACCACAGTCTCGCCCGCGGCCAGCGAGATCACGTCGATGGCCCCGTAGGAGGCCACCACCACGTTGCCGGTGCCCTCGGCGTGGGCCATGAAACCGCCCTCGCCGCCGACCAGCGACTTGAATCCGCCCCACTTGGTGTCCATCACCACCGAGGCATCAGAGGCCAGCCAGTTGCCCCGCTCTATGATCCATGATTGCGAGCCGTCCAGCTCGATCACCCGAAGGTCGCCGGGCAGCTTGGCGGCTATGTCCACCCAGCCGCCTTCCGCCGGGGCGGTGTAGGTGGACACGAACAGCGACTCGCCGCCCAAGACGCTCCGTTTGAGCCCTTTGAGCACGCCGCCCTCCACCTTGGCCTCCAGCGACATCCCGGAGGAATGGGCCGACATGGCACCGGCCTCTACCTTGACCTGTTCGCCCCCGCCCAGGGTGCAACGGGCGACCGCAAAGCTGGGGGCATGACGAATATCTACCTGCATGCGGGGGAGCATACCCACCTCCTCCAGCGAATTGGGGGTGGGCTGACCAAGAGTTCATTTGCTGCCTACCCGATGCTCTTGTCCTGGCCCTCCCAGTACGGCGCCCGCAATTCCCGCTTGAGCACCTTCATGGCCCCGGACAATGGCAGGGGCTCAGCCTGGAACTCCACCGACTTGGGCACCTTGTAGCCGGCGATTGTCTGGCGGGCGTGCTCGCACACCTCTTCCTCGGTGAGCTCGTGGCCGGGAACGGGCACCACCACGGCGTGCACTGACTCTCCCCATGTAGGATCGGGAATGCCGATCACCGCCACCTGGGCCACGCCAGGATGGGTGGAGATGGCGCTCTCCACCTCCGAGGAGTACACGTTCTCGCCGCCGGACACGATCATGTCCTTCACCCGGTCGACCAAGAACAGGTAGCCCCCCTCGTCGAGGTATCCGGCGTCGCCGGTGTGATACCAGCCGTCCCGGAACGCCTCGGCGGTGGCCTCAGGCTTGTTCCAGTACTCGCGCATGTAGTTGCCACCCCGGGCGCACACCTCACCGATCTCACCGGTGGGCAGTATGTTGCCGTCTTCGTCTTGGATGCAGAGGTTGACGCCGAGCACCGGGCGGCCCACCGACCGCAGCCGGGGGCTGCCGGCCACATGGTCTTCGGCCGAGAGAAGCGTGAGCACCGACGAGCACTCGGTCATGCCGTAGCCCTGGAGCAGGTTCACGCTCGGCAAGTGCTCCAGCAGATGGCCCAAGATGGCCTCCGGCATCGGGGACGCGCCGTAAACCAGCTCTCGAAGCGACGCCAGCCGCTCGGGCCGGTATTCGGGGTGCTGGATGCACAGGCCGATCATGGTGGGCACCATCACCGTCTGGGTGATGCCTTCGGCCTCGATGAGGCTCATCACCCCGGCGGGAGCGAAGGCGGGAATGGTCACCATCTTGGAACCGGCGGCCGGAATCACCAGCAAACTGGCCATGGAGGCGGCGTGGAACAGCGGCGTCTGGCTCAAGAACACGTCGTCGTCTCTCGTGCCCCCTAGCCCGATGGCCACGTGGTACACGTTGAGCATCTCGGCCCGCTGCTGGAGCAGCACCCCCTTGGGCAGGCCGGTGGTGCCGCCGGTGTACATGAGCACAACCGGGTCGTCTTCTTCGGGCTCGGGGGGAACGGTATTGTCGCCCGCGGCCACCAAATCCTCGTAGGCCACGTCGTGGGGCACATCGCCCGATCCGATGAGCACCACTTTGCGGATGGGGCTGTCGCCCGCGGCCTCCATGGCCTGGGCAAACGGCTCGGCGAAGAAGGTATCGACAAAGGCCACCTCGGTGCCCGAGTCCCGCACGATGTAGTCCAGCTCCGGCCCGGCCAGTCGCAAGTTCAGCGGGTTCACCACCCCTGCCCCCAGAAAGCAGGCGTGGTACAGCTCCAGGTAGGAAGCGCTGTTGAGGGCCATGATGGCCACCCGGTCGCCCTTCTTCACGCCAAGCTCGCCGCCCATGGCATTGGCCAGCCGGGTGACCCGCTCGCCGTGGGTTGCGAAGCTGGCCCGGTAGGCGCCGTCGACGATCGCCTCTCTGTTGGCGTACCGCTCCACTGCCGGGTAGAACAGCCGGTGATAGATCAGCTCTTTCATAAGGGCAACCGTAGCGCGAGACCGAGTGTGGCGGAGCGGGTCGAAGGAGGCGAGATGGACGTCGAATCCACAGTGCGTTGGCTGAAGGACCGAGAGCTGATCAAGGAGGTTCCCCAGCGGTACGCCCGGGGAATCGACCGCATCGACTTCGACATGGTGCGGTCGAGTTTCCACCCCGACTGCCAGATCTACGGGACAGTCATCTCCGGGCCCCTCGACCCCTACCTGGACTGGACCGAGAAAGAGCTGCACAAGTTCGAGGCCACATTGCACTTCATGGGCAATCAGTACGTGGATTTGGAAGAAGGCGCCGATGAGGGCCATGTGGAGACCTGGGCGGTGGCCTACCACATGCGCCCGGAGGACTCAGGCGTCGACGACCTCATCTTGGGCCTGCACTACTGCGACGACGTGGCCCGCTTCGACGACGGCTGGCTCATCACCGCCCGCACCGCCAAACCCCAGTGGGCCCGCGGAGCCTTCCCCGATCCTCCCGACGAACTGCGCAGCGACTGGCACGACGTGGACATCCGCCACGTGTGATCGACTACTGGCATCAGACATCGAGGCCAAGGACACCTGGCACGGCATGTATCTGCGCGATGCCCCAGAAAATCGCGGCTGAACAGCTCACAATTTCGCGATTGACATATCAATAATATCGCGATTGGCGGGTGTCTCGTTGCGTTGTGGGGGAGTCGGCCGGGAATGTCTCCCTCCGCGGGCTGCTGGCCTCTGAGCCGTGCTCTGCGCCGGCTCCCAGCTCCACGCTTGCCGACATCATCGGCCTGACCTGCCGCGGGGGTTGGCCCGGCTTGTTGGGTGATTCTCCGGCGGTGGCCCAAAGACAGCTTCGCAGCTATTTGGACGAGACCAGCCGCACCGACATCTCCCGGGTCGACGGCGTGGCCCGAGATCCCCAGGGAGTGCACCGCCTACTCGCCTCGCTCGGACGGAACACCTCTACCGACGTGACGTTCAAGACCTTGGGCGAGGACGCGGGCGGCAACGGCCAGGCCCTGCATCCCCAGACAGTGAAGAGCTACCTGACTGCTTTGTCCCGGCTGTTCATCACCGAAGAACTGCCGGGATGGAGGCCGCACCTGCGGTCCCGGGCCGAGTTGCGCCGAACCCCCAAGCGCTACTTCATCGACCCGTCCCTGGCCGTGGCCGCACTGCGGACCAACCAGGAGCAGCTCATGGGGGAGCTGAGCTTCAACAGGCTCTTGTTCGAGTCGCTGGTGCTGCGCGACCTGCGGATCTACGCCCAAGCCAACGACTGGGAGCTGTCCCACTACCACGACAGCTCCGGCCTGGAAGTTGACCTGATCCTCACCAATATGGACAACCGCCGATGGGCTGCGGCCGAAGTGAAGCTCGGGGGCGACAAGCTCGTCGAAGATGGCGTCCGCTCGCTGCGCCGACTGCGCGACCGGGTAGACGTCAATCAGATGAGCGAACCCGCCAAGCTCATGGTCATCACCGCCGGCGGCTACGGATTCGAATACCCCGACAACATCGCCGTCGTCCCCATAACCGCCCTCGGCCCCTAGCTCCCGCCACCGATGCCGATCTCAAGAGCACCTGGCACAGGGTAGAGCTGCGCCAAGGGTGATCGACCAGCGGGTCAGAGTCCGAGCAGGTCGGCGATGAGCTCTCGGATCTGTTGCAGTGCGACCGATCCGACGTTCGTGTTCGTCGTCTCGACGACGCGGTCGACGCTGATGGTCGTCGGGAGGTGCGCTTGGGCGACACCTAACCCGGCGACCTCTACTTCGCTCAACCATCCCCGCCTCCTGGTCGTGCAGGGCACGACTGCGATCGCGTGTTGACGGAACTCGAGCACGTCATCGGTGGTGATAACGATCGCCGGTCGGACGAACCCCGGCTCGCCCTGCGCCGGTGTCCCGAAATCGCAGCGGACGACGTCACCCGCCCGCATCAGCGACATCGCTCGCAGAGGCATTGAGCACTGCCTCGTCGTCAGCATGGAGTGGGGCGCTGGCCAGCTGGGCCCCGATGATGCGACGGCGTTCCCGCCGGATCATCTTCTCGAGCTGCGCGTCGAATGTGAGGCCCTCACGATCCGCGAGCCGACGCAGCGCATCCCGGGTCCGGACCGATACCTTAATGGTAGTCGAATTAGGCATACCGCGAAGTATACCTATGCGGCCTCGTACCTGTGCCTCCTTTACCGTCCGACGAGCGTGCGGCGGGCTTGGGCGGGCAGACTGTGGCCATGTCTGATCGACCAGTGGCGTTTGTGACCGGGGCTAGCAGGGGGATTGGGAAGGCGTGTTCGGTGTATTTGGCCCGGGCGGGCTTTGACGTGGCGGTATCGGCCCGCACTGTACAGGAGGGCGAGCAGCGGGAGCACTCGTCCACGGTGCAGCGATCGGACACCTCGCCTTTGCCCGGCAGCCTGTCGGCTACCGCCGCTCTGGTGGCCGAAGCGGGGGGCGACGCACTGATCGTGGCCGCCGACCTGCTCGACTTCGACTCCCTGGAGGCCGCCGCGGCCACGGTGTTGGAGCGGTGGGGGCGGGTTGACGTGCTGGTGAACAACGGTCGCTATATCGGACCGGGCCACATGGACCGCTTGCTGGACACCCCCATCGGGCTGCTCGACAACCACCTGAAGGCAAACTGCCTGGCTCCGCTGGTGCTCACCAAGGCGCTGTTGCCCCAGATGGTCGAGCGGGGCAGCGGCACCATTGTCAACATCTCTTCTGCCTCAGGCTACGCCGATCCCACCGAAGCGGCGGGCGACGGGGGCTGGGGCATGGGCTACGGCATCAGCAAGGGCGCCTTTCACCGGGTGGCCGGATTCTTGGCCGTGGAGCACGGCGACCACGGCATCAACGCCTTCAACGTGCAGCCGGGATACATCTCCACCGAGCGCATCGCCCAGGACATGGCCCAGTTCGGCTTCGAGGACACCGGCCAGCCCCCCGATGTGATCGGCGCGGTGGTGGCCTGGCTGGCCTCCGACCCCGAGGCCCGAGACATGAACGGCACCAACGTGGAGGCCCAGTTCTTCTGCCATGAGCGGGGTCTTCTGCCCGGATGGGACGGGCCGGAGCCCAACACCGCCGCCATCCGCTACGACCTGAGCGGTGCCATTTTGGCCGAGAAGGAAGCCCAACTTCTGGCCCAGAACACCCGAGAGTGACCCCCGAGGCCCGGCTTGACCTGTGCGCGGTCATGCCGGTGTACAACGAGGAGGAGATCGTCGGCAAGGTGGCGGAGAACTGGCTCGAGGTGCTCGACGGCCTGGGCATCGACTACGAGCTGGTGGCCATCGTGGACGGGGCCACCGACGCCAGCGAGCAGGTACTGCGTTCGGTGGCCGAGCGCCATCCGCGGCTGGTGGTGGACGTCAAACCCAACAGCGGCCACGGGCCCACCATCCTGCGGGGCTATCGCCGGGGGGTGACGACCGCCGAATGGGTATTCCAAACCGACTCCGACGACGAGATGCCCGCGGCTGCGTTCAGCAAGCTGTGGGACCTGCGCCACGACGTGGGCGCGGTGATCGGCATCCGCACCAGCCGGACTCAGTCACCAGGCCGGAGGGCGATAAGCCGGCTGGCCCGTATAACGGCCCGAGCCGCGTTCGGATGTCGCCTTGCCGACGTGAACTGCCCTTATCGGCTGATGCGCTCGTCGACGTTGGCGCCGCTACTGGTGCCCATCCCCGACGACACCTTCGCCCCCAACGTGGTGCTCTCGGGAATGCTGGCCCGCTCCGGCGCACGAATAGCCGAATTGCCCATCCCCCACCACGACCGAACCACCGGGATGGTCTCCATCCTGGGCTGGCGGGCGTTTCGGGCTGCCCTCCGCTCATTTGGCCAAACGGTGCGCCTCAGCCGCGCTCGCATCCCCAAAATCTGACTATAAGCTGCCGATTTCCGCTGAACTGTCACCCAGGACGGGTACCTTCTAGACAGGGGTAAAACCCGTACTTCCCCCTACGAAAATCCGCTAAGGGAATCATGCCCCCACAATCACAGTTGTCCCTCGACAGCATGTCGGACGGCGGTGGGACCGATGTCGACTTTGCCCGCGAGGTCGTGCCTGTCCCGGTAGCCGACGAGATGTCGGAGTCGTTCTTGGCGTACTCACTGTCGGTCATCACGTCCCGGGCCATCCCCGACTCACGCGACGGCCTGAAACCGGTGCAACGGCGCATCCTCTACTCCATGCTCAACATGGGTATCCGCCCCGACGGACCCCACCGCAAGAGCGCCCGAGTGGTGGGCGACACCATGGGCAAGTACCACCCCCACGGCGATGCCGCCATCTACGACGCCCTCGTTAGGCTGGCCCAGGAGTTCTCCCGGCCCATCACCCTGGTCGACCCCCACGGCAACTTCGGCACCCTCGACGATCCCCCGGCCGCCCCCCGCTACACCGAGTGCCGCCTCACCGAGGCGGCCATGGAGATGCTGGCAGAAATCGACGAGGACACCGTCGACCACCGGTCGACGTATGACAGCGAGAGCTCTGAGCCCGAGTGCCTGCCGGGGCGGCTGCCCAACCTGCTGGTGAACGGCACCACCGGCATTGCCGTGGGCATGGCCACCAACATGGCCCCCCACAATCTGCGGGAGGTGGCCGAGGCCATCCGGCTGGTCATGGCCAAGCGCCGGCCCAAACCCGCCATCGACGAATTGTTGGATGTGCTGCCCGGTCCCGACTTCCCCACCGGGGGGATGGTCATCGACTCTGAGGATGGGGGGCTCCGACAGATCTACAGAACCGGAAGGGGCTCGATCCGGGTCCAGGCCAAGATGAGGCCAGTAAAGCTAACCCGAAGCCGCAAGGGGATCGAGGTCACCGAACTGCCCTACATGGTCGGTCCCGAGAAAGTGGTCAAGCGCATCAACGACCTGATTGTCGAGGGCAGGCTGCCCGGCATCCACGACGCCCGCAACCTGTCCGACCGCCACCACGGCCTGCGCATCCTCATCGAGTGCGAGCCCCATGTGGAACCCGAGAAGCTGTACTACGACCTGTTCCGGCTCACTCCGTTGGAAGAGACCTTCGGAGTCAACAACGTGGTGCTGGTGGACGGCGTTCCCACCACCGTGGGCCTCTACGACCTGTGCCGCCACTACATCGACCACCGCCTCGACGTGGTGGTGCGGCGCACCCGGCATCGCTTGGGCCGGGCCCGAGACCGCCACCACATTCTGGAGGGGCTCATCACCGCCCTCGACAACATCGACGAGGTGGTGGCCATCATCCGGGGATCCGACGATGCCGCCGAGGCCCGCCAGCGCTTGCAGGATGCCCTGGCCCTGACCGAGGTCCAGGCGGCCCACATCTTGGACATGCAGCTCCGGCGGCTCACCGCGTTGGAGAAGCAGAAGATCATCGACGAGCGCGACGAGCTGATTGCCGAAATCGACAGGCTCGAGAAGCTGCTGGGATCGGAGCAGCGCCAGCGCACGCTGGTGTTGAAGGAGCTCGACGATTTGGTAGAGCGCTTCGGACAGAACCGCCGCACCGAGATCGTGTCCCACCAAGACGCTCCGGTGCATGAGCCCACCCTGGCAGATGAATTGACCCCGACCGCCGAGGGACCGTGCGTGATCACCCTGTCCACCACCGGCATCGTGGGCCGGGCATCGGCGGGGGGACGCCGTCGATCCCAGTTCGGACGCCACGATGTGCTGACCGCATCGGTGGAGGCCGATGTGAACGACACCGTCTTGGCTGTTACCTCGGGAGGCCGGATCATCGCCTCGCCGGTCGGGGCCATTCCCGAGGTTTCAGGCCGAAGCCGAGGGGCCGGGGCGTCGGAGGTGTTCGGCACTATCCGCAGCGAGGCAGTCCTGACTCTGGTCTTGCCCGGTTCTGACCCCCTGATGCTCGTCACCGCCGCCGGCACCGTGAAGCGGGTCGATTTGTCCGAAGCCGACCGAGGCCGGTCAACCAAGCAGGTCATCAAGTTGAAGCCCAACGACAAAGTAGTGGCCGCCTTCTGCGCACCGGATGCCCACGAGGTGGTGCTGGTCAGCACACAGGGACGGGCGCTGCGCTCTCCGGTCGATGGAGTGCCGATTCAGGGACGGGGGGCGTCCGGAGTCGTTGGCATGAAGCCGCGTAACGGCGACCGGGTGATCGCGGCCCAAGGCGTAAGCGGTGAAGAGGCCATCATCTCGGTGGACACCAGCGGATTGCCTGACATCACTGCGGTGACCGACATCCCAGCCACTGCAAGGGGCGGGGTAGGCACACAGCTGGGCCGTGAGAACCAGCTGGCCATGGTGGTGATCGCCCCTCCGGTCGACCTCCTGGCCGAAGTGGACCACAATGGCAAGCCAGCCAAAGCCCCGGTCCCGTTCCCCTTGGACAATGGCGATGCCGACCACGCCGTCCGGAGTGTGGGGATTCCCAGATGGTGACCAAGACGACCAGTGGCCAGGGCAAGAGCGGCGACCTGTTCGCCCCTCCAAATGGCGGGAACGGCAACGGCAGCTACGACGCCTCCGACATCATCACCCTGCAAGGGCTGGAGGCCGTGCGCAAGCGCCCTGGCATGTATATCGGAGGTACCGGCAGCGACGGCCTCATGCACCTGGTGTGGGAGCTGATCGACAACGGGGTGGACGAGGCGGGCGCCGGGTTCGCTAGCCGCATCGACGTGACCCTCCATGCCGACGGCTCAGTGGAGGTGGGCGACAACGGCCGAGGCATTCCGATCGACCCCCACCCCACCAAGAAGGTGTCCGCACTGGAAGTGGTGCTCACCGAGCTGCACTCCGGCGGGAAATTCGGCGGCGGGGTCTACGGTGCCTCGGGCGGTCTGCACGGGGTGGGCGCCTCAGTGGTCAACGCTCTGTCCACCCGACTCCGTGCGGAGGTGGACCGCGATGGAGCGACCATGCAGCTCTGGTTCGTCAAACAGAAGGCGGGCCAGTTCGACGGCGACAAGTTCGTCAAAGGACACAAGCTGCGCCGGATCCGCTCCACTCGCAAGACCGGCACCCGGATCCGCTTTTGGCCCGATCTGGACATGTTCGACCCCGATGCCGCGGTCGACTTCGAGGCGATTCGCCTGAGGGCCCAGCAAGCCTGCTTCTTGGTGCCCGGCCTGCGGATCAAGCTCGAGGACAAGCGCCGCGGCTACGACAACGAACCGGTCGACCTGATCTCCCACGGGGGCCTGGCCGATCTCGTTGGCCACCTGTCCGACTTTGAGACCGTCACCGAGATCATCGCAATCCCGGGTGAGGGCGAATTCGAGGAGAAAGTCCCAGTGGACGGAGCCATGACCCTGGTTTCCCGTCAATGCCAGGTGGACATCGCCATGCGCTGGGTGAACGGCTACGACGCCAAGGTGATCACGTTCGTGAACACCATCCCCACCCCTCATGGCGGCACCCACTTGGCCGGTTTCGAGCGGGCCTTGACCCGGGCGGTCAACGACAGCCTGCTGGCCGACTCCAAGAAGCTGGCCCGTCTGGCCAAACAGGGCAACGACCGGGCCCAGCGGGAGGATGTGCAGGAGGGGCTCGTGGCCGCGGTCAAGGTCACCCTGCCCGAGCCGCAGTTCCGGGGCCAGACCAAACAAGAGTTGGGGACGCCGCCGGTGCAGTCCATCGTCTACAACGTGCTCAAGGACGGCTTGGAGAGCTGGTTCCAAACCGGGCCCAAGAGCCATGTCACCGCCTTGCAGTCGAAGATCGCCGACGCGGTGCTGAGCCGGGTGTCAGCCCGCCAGACCCTGGAGAACAAGCGCCGGGCCGCGTCGCTGGGATCGACCGGGATGCCCGACAAGCTGGCCGACTGCCGAGTTCACGGCCCGGAGTCCGAGCTGATCCTGGTGGAGGGCGATTCGGCCGCCGGTCCGGCTAAGGCGGGGCGCAACGCCGAGAACATGGCCATCCTGCCCCTGCGAGGCAAGGTGGTGAACGCGGCCAAGTCCTCGGTGAAGCAGGTGCTTGACAACGCCGAGGCCCAGGCGCTGTTCACCGCCATGGGAGCCGGCTCCGGCGATGACTTCGACATGGCTAAAGCCCGGTATGGGCGCATTGTGATCCTGTGCGACGCCGATGTGGACGGCAGCCATATCCGCTGCCTTTTGCTCACCCTCATCCACCGCTTCATGCGCCCGATGCTGGATGCGGGCCGGGTGTTCGCCGCCCAGCCCCCGCTGTACACCGCCAAGGTGGGCGACCAGACCCACCGGGCGTGGTCTGACGCCCAGCGAGACCAGATCACCGCCGAGCTGTCCAAGGGCAACCGCAAGGCCGAGAACATCCGCTGGTCCCGGTTCAAGGGCTTGGGGGAGATGGACACCGACGAGCTGGCCGAGTGCGCCCTCGACGCTGAAACCCGCACCCTTCGCCAGCTCACCCTCGACGACGCCAAAGGTGCCGAGGAGATGTTTGAGACCCTGATGGGCTCCGATGTGAGCCGCCGCAAGGAATTCCTCATCGCCCACAGCGAGCTTGTCGACCGCGACGCCCTCGACTACTGACGTTGCCAAGAGAAATCGGGTAAACAGACATGACCATGACCGAACCCGCCGAACAGGCCGAGTCTGCCGAAGAGCCCACCAGCGACAAGCTCATGGAGATTCCCGAGCGCTACGTGCCCAAGTACCTGTCTCCCTCCAGCGCGTCGTCTTTTAGGGAGTGCGCTCGGCGCTGGAAGTTCCGCTACGTCGACCGACTGCCCGACCCGCCCGGAGAGGCCGCAGTGACCGGCACCTTCGCCCACATGGTGCTGGAGAAGCTGATGCAGGAGCCGGTGGAAAACCGCACGGTGGACCGGGCCAAGAAGCTGGCCCGAGAACTCTGGCCCCGGATGGAGAACCACCGGGACTACCAGGGCCTTGAATTGGACGAGCGGGGCGGTCTGGACTTCCGCAAGAACGGCTGGCGGGCCATAGAGGGGCTTTGGAACCTGGAAGACCCTAGCCAGGTGACGGTGGCGTCCACCGAGCAGGATGTGAGGGTCGAGATCAACGGGGTCCCGTTCAGGGGCATCATCGACCGGGTCGACGAGACCGAGGAGGGTTTGGTGGTCACCGACTACAAGTCGGGCAAAGCCCCCTCCGAGCGGTTCTCTTCCAACTACGCCACCCAAATGCTGCTCTACGCCGCGGCGCTGACCGAGTTGGCGGGCCGCAAACCGGCCAAGGCCCAGTTGCTGTATCTCGGCCAGAAGGTGGTGGAGGTGGAGATCACCGACGACAACCTCGCCGAGGCGGTCGACGAGTTGAGGTCAACCTGGCTGGCCATCATGGAGAGCTGCATCTCCCTGGAGTTCGAAGCTTCCACCGGCCCCCTGTGCGGCTGGTGCCCCTTCGTAGCCCAATGCCCCGAGGGAACCGCCGAGGTGCTCCACCGCGACAAGATCGGCAAGCTGCGGTCCGACGCTCCGGCCTTGGAGCGGATCGCCCAAGCCGAAAAAGCTAACGGCTAGATCCGGGGCAGCCGCGTTCCAGCCAGGCGGCCCATTGAGGGTCGCATTAGTGCCTCTTTCCGCTGGGTGGCTCGGGCCCAGTAGTGGGCGGCCTCGGAGTCGTCGTCCATGTTGAAGCGCTCCCGGTCGGCTAGGTCCTGTTCGGCTAGCTTTAGCCCGATGCGGTCCACCATGTCCAGGTACCGCACCAACCGGGCGACGGATCTGGCTCGAGCGGAAACATACCCGTCCAATGCGGGGGTGATCACCGTGCGCAGATCATCCAAAACCGCCTGGTAGACCTCGCTGGCCTCGGTATCGTCCGGCTCGGGCACCTCAACCGGCTCCGCTTCCACCCCGAGGGCCTCGCACAGCAGCTCCGCGGTCACTCGGCGATGAAGGGTGGAGAACAGCATGCCCATTCCCAAATCCCCCCCGGCCGCCCCGGCCACCCCAAGCCCGATCAGATTGCGGACCTGGCAGGCGAGCTGCCAGTAGCGCACCCGCTCGGCGTCCACCGGACTGTTGTACCACCCGAACGCGGTGTCGATGTCCACAAATGGGGTGAGCATGGCCCGCACCGTGATCCAGGCTAGATCCTCCATGGGATCGCCCACATGGGCCAGCTCCCAATCGCACAGACCGGTCACCCTGTGGCCGTCGTGCAGCACGTTGCCCGGCCCCAGATCACCGTGAACTAGCACCACCCTCTCCGGGGGTCCGGGCGCAGTCTCAGCCAATTGGCGCAAACCCAGGTCGATGAGGGGATCGGGCCCGGAGCAGTGCTCCCGATAGAGCCGGGTCCACACCGCCAGGTCATCATGGGCCAGCTCAGCCGGCGGCTCCAGCGCGTGGAGGGCGTTGACCTGCTCCATGAAGTCCCTGGCCAGGTACGGATCGTCCAGCGGACCCGGCCCCCCCTCCACAAAGTCCAACAGAAGCGCCCGACCATCGGGGCTGACACCGCAGAATCCGGCCGCTCTTACCGGCTTGTCGGTCAGCCACTGATACGCCTGGGCCTCTCGAGCCAGGTCGTAGCCCACCGCGGAGAGCGCCGACGTTCCTGCATCCATCCGCAAGAATCGCTGTCCTCCGTCATCCAGGGTCACCACCCACGCCTGGCGGGAGGCGCCTCCCGGAATACGGGAAGCGTCCGCGACCGCTTGCCCACAGCACTCTTCCACCCACGCCAACAGCTCGCGATCCAATTCGCTCACTCACCCAGGCTAAGCCCCTCCGTCGCCACCCGCGCATTGTGCGTCTACGCTCGGCTCCTCGTGTTTCCACCGGGCTTTTTCGACCGGGCTGATCCCAGCCCCGACCGCTTCTTCTACTCACCGCCTCGTCTGGTCACCCACATTGACGACCAGGCCATCGCCGCCGTCGGCGCTCTATACCGGGAGTTGGGCCTGACCGGTGAGGTGCTCGATCTGATGTCGTCGTGGGTTTCGCACTTCACCGAACCCCCAGCCCGGCTGGTGGCCCTCGGAATGAACCAGGTCGAGCTGGCCGCCAACCCGCAGGCCCACGAGTGGCTCATTCACAACCTCAACGACACCCCCCGACTCCCCTTTGACGACGACTCCTTCGACGCCGTTACCTGCTGCGTCTCGGTGGACTATCTGACCCGGCCCATCGAGGTGTTCACCGACGTAGCCCGAGTGCTGCGCCCCGGCGGCCTATTCGTGGTCACGTTCTCCAATCGCTGTTTCCCCACCAAGGCCATCCGGGGCTGGCTCTACGCAGATGACGCCGGACACCTGGAGATCGTCCGCCGTTATTTCGAAGCCGCCGACGGATGGGGCGAGCCGGCGACCAAGCAGTGCATCCCTCCGGGAGGCCCCGGCGATCCCCTCTACGCCGTCTACGCCGCCGCCCTCTGACAGGGCAGGGTCACTGCCCACTGCTCATTCGACGACCAACGGGGCCGCCGCCTTCTGCCTTCGACCGGGCGTCGACCCGAAGAGCCGTTACGTGAGTCCGATGCCTAGCATCGTGCCCCAGATCGTGAGCATGAACCCCGACACGACGAACACCATCGTCCGGGTCATTCTCGCCATCTGAAGCGCGATCTCGCCCCGGTGCTCGGCCAACTCTCCTCTTTGCTCCGCTCGGTGCTCCGCCAGTTCGCCTCGCAGGCTCTCGAATCCGGCGTCCAACTTGTGCTCTAGGCCGTCGATGCGGGTGTGAACCCGGGCGAACTCGGCATCGACCTGGGCGAACTTGCCGTTCATCTCGGTTCGGATCCGGTTTTCGCTCGCTTTGACGTCGTCTTTGGTGGCGAGCTGTTCCCAGCGCACAGGAGGCAGGCACTCGATCAACGTTCTCGCCTCCTCCTCACCCAGCACTTCGCTCAATCGGCTCAGCAGTGCCAAACGCCTGCTCTCGTCCACAAGCATACCCAGCCTCTTCCATCCAACAATCGAAAGGAGGACCGACACACCGTCCACACGTGGTGCCCGCCACCCTATCGGCCACCACCAGACCCAACAACCGCCATTTCGGGTGGTCGAAGCCGATCCCCGATCGCCCAGTGCCACGGCAAGAGACTGAAGCGGCCAGATTCAGCAGTAGCCATGTGCTCGAGACCCGGAGAACTGTCGCTGGGGTTCCCTAGAGTCTTGGCCGTGAGCATTCAGGTGATCTGCACCCCCTATGGGCCAGCCGCCACTGAGCGGCTGGGCGAGCTGATCGCCGTGCCCAAAAAGGGCGACCCGCTGGCGCCGGTCACGGTGGTGGTGCCCACCAATATCGCGGGCTTGGCCACCCGGCGGGCTTTGGGGGCACGAGAGCAGGGCATCGCCGCGGTGAATTTCCTCAAGCTGTTCGACATGGCCGAGCGCTTGGCTGGACGGCAGATGGCTGCGGAGCTGAAGCGCAAGCCTCTTTCTGGCCCGGTGCTCAGCGCCACGGTGCGCAGTGTGTTGAATGCCGACCCCGGCCTGTTTCGGGCCTCAGCCCACCACCCCGCCACCCAGCAGGCCCTGGCGCGGTCTTACCGGGACTTGCGCGAGCTCACCGAAGACCAGCTCAACGCCCTGGCGTCGCAGAGCCAGCGAGCCGCTGATGTGGTCCGCATCTGCGGCCAGGTCCGAGACAGGCTGGAGTCCAAGTGGTACGACGGGCAGGATCTGAACGAGCTGGCCACCAGCGCGGTGGGGTCGGGGTCGGTCAGCGACATTGTCCGAGAGTTCGGCCCGGTCATCATCCACCTGCCCCAACGGGTCACCAGTTCACAGGGCCTCATGGTGTTCACGTTGTCGGAGGCAACGCCGGTGGCGGTGATCGCCGGTCTCACCGGAGACACAAAGGCCGATAGCGCAGTAGCGGAGTCAATCCGCCGCATGGGTGCAGACTTCGTTCCGCCTCCAAAGGTCAGCCAGCCCCACGGCCAAAGGATCATCAGCACGGCCAGCGCCGACGAGGAAGTCCGGGTGGCAGTCCGAGAGGTGGTCAACGCGGCCCGAGACGGCATCGCCCTTAGCCGGATCGCCGTACTGTGCGCTGGCGGTGAGCCGGTGATCCGTGCCCTCCACGACAGCCTCGACGCCGCGTGCATCCCATACAACGGCCCCAGCGGGCGCATCCTGGCCGACTCGCTGGCCGGCCGGGGGCTCATTGCCCTGCTGAACCTGGTGGGACGTGACTTCCGCCGAGACGAGGTGTTCGCCCTGCTATCGGTGGCATCGGCCTCCTTGCCCAAATCCGAGGCCGGAAACGAGCAGCCCTCGTTGGCCACCGACTTGGTTATGGCCTGGGAGCGGGTGTCGCGCCGAGCCGGTGTGGCTCGGGGTTCTGAGCAGTGGGAGACAAGGCTCAAAAGCTACGCCGCAGAACAGCGGGAAGCCGCCCAGCAAGAACTGGGCGATCCCGACCGAATCGAGGGGCGAGTCGAGCGGCGCCGCCGAGAGGCCGACCATGCGGAGTCGCTGGCCCGGTTCATGGCCCAGCTCATCAGCGACCTGTCGCCTGAGCCGGAACCTTCCTCCTGGAAGGACTGGTGCGGGTGGATCAAGGGTCTGATCCACGCCTACCTGGGCGATGAGAACGCCCGACAGCACTGGCCTACGTCCGAGAAAGAGGCCGGCGACAAGATCGAGGGGATAATCGACCGCTTGGCCAACCTGGACGAGATAGAGCATCGTCCCCGACCAGCCACCTTCCGACACACCCTGATCTCGGAGTTGGGTGTATCCACCGGGCGGGTCGAGCGGGTCGGGCACGGGGTGCTCACCGAGCAAATCGGCGGCTCGTTGGGAATGGAGTTGGACCGGATGATCTTGATCGGCATGGCCGAGGGAACGTTCCCCCACAGCCCGTCCGACGATCCGCTCCTGCCCGACCGGGAGCGCATGGCCGCTGGTGATGATCTTGCCCTGCTCTCCGATCGGATGGGCGATCAACACCGTCACCTTCTGGCCGCGCTGGCCTCCGCCGAGATCGGCACCCTGGTGTACGCCCGAGGCGATGCCCGGCGTGCTTCCGAGCAGCACCCGTCTCGCTGGCTGCTGGACACCGCGAGCGCGCTGACAGGCCGCGTCGTGGACAGCACCAATCTGGAAAATCTGGCCGACGACGAAACCGCCGGCTGGTTCGAGCATGTCCCCTCGTTTGCCGGCAGGGTGCTCCACGCCGAATATCCGGCCACCGACCAAGAGTTCCGGTTGCAGGCTCTGGCCCAGACCAGTCGATTTGAAGACTTGCCGCTCGACGGCGACCCGGTTTTGGCCCGAGGGGCCGAGTTGGTTGCCAGACGGGCGTCAAACCAGTTCACCCGCTTCGACGGCAACCTGTCCCACCTCGAAGTAGCCGACCTGATCAGCGACGTGGTTTCGCCCACCAGCCTGGAAACCTGGGCCGACTGCCCGATGCGCTATCTCTTCCAGCACGTCTTGCGGGTGCAGACCTTCGAACAGCCCGAGGAGCTGCTCCAGATCTCCGCGTTGGAGAAGGGCTCGCTGGTTCACGACGCCTTGGACATGTTTGTGGGCGAGCAGCTCGAGAACGACCAAGTGCCGCCCCCTGGCCAACCTTGGAGCGAACAGCAGCGCCGCCGGCTCCTCGAGATCGGAACAGAGTTGTGCGAGCAGGCCGAGGCCCGAGGGCTGACTGGAACGCCGGTGTACTGGCACCACGACCGGCGACGGATTCTGACCGACCTGGAGCGTTTCTCGTCGAAAGACGATGCACAGCGCCGGGGATATGGCGTCACCGCCGCGGCCTGCGAGTTGGGGTTCGGCATGCCCGATGCCGATCAGGGCGCGGTGGCGGTGACCCTGAGCAATGGCCGAAACGTGCGGTTCAGAGGCCGAGCCGACCGGGTTGACCACGGCAGCAACCGCCTGCTGGTCACCGACTACAAAACCGGCAAGTCCGACAGCTACAAGGACTTGGACGAAGACAGCCGGAACTGGGACCCCGTCCTGCGCGGCACCAAGCTCCAGCTTCCGGTGTACGGGCTGGCCGCCCGAGACCACATCGACGACCCCGATGCCCCGGTCAGAACCCAGTACTGGTTCGTCACCAGCGACCAGCAGTTCAAGACCTCCGGCTACTGGCTGACCGACCGGGTGATGGATCGCTTCCGCACAGTGGTGGACACGATCACCAAGGGCATCGAAGCCGGTGTGTTCTGCGACCGGCCCCAACCCGACCGCACCGAGGGGCCGTACAGCCAGTATTGCGACTTCTGCAACGCCGACCGACTGGGCACCCAGGAACGCCGCCGGGGGTGGGAGAACATGCAGGACCAAACCGAGCTGGCCGACTATCGGCACCTAGCCGAGTCGCCCCACGGATTCAACCTCGAGGCCGATTGACCATGGCGCTCCCCACCAACGACCAAGCCGATCGGGACGCCATCGTCTCCGAACTCGCCTCGACCCTGTTCGTGGAAGCCGGGGCCGGATCGGGCAAGACCACTGCGCTGGTGGAGCGGGTTGTGGCCCTGCTCGATACCGGCGTGGCCATGGAGAACATCGCGGCCATTACCTTCACCGAGAAAGCGGCCGCCGAGTTGAAGAACCGCCTGCGCCAGAGGCTCTCTGATTCAGGTCGACACCCTGAGGCCCTCGACCAGCTGGACGGAGCGGCCATCACCACCCTCCACGGGTTTGCGCTGCGCATCCTCTCCCATCACGCCATCGAAGCCGGATTGCCGCCTCGCATCGAGGTGAGTCCCGAAGAGGCCTTCGAGGACCGCTGGGAGGACTTTCGAAGCCGTCTGCTGAGCAGTCCTGAACAAGAACAGCCCTTGGCCCTGGCCCGAATCTTGGGCATCAGTACCGCACATCTACGAGAACTAGCCCGAAAACTCGACAACAATTGGGACTTGGCCGACCGGGAAATGGGCGGCAAGGCGCCCCCCACCGGCCCGATCAGCCTTCCCGACATCAGCGGCTTCCCCCGCAGTTTCGGGGAGGTGGCCGCCTTGTCGGCCTACTGCACTGACCCCACCGACCGAATGCTCCCCAAGCTCGACGCCATTGCCGAGCGGGCCAGGTTGCTGGACGAAGCGGTGGGAGACGACGACCAGATCCTGCGCCTGCTGTTTATCCCCGGGTTGAGCTTTACCAAGGGGGGCCGCAAGGGCAACTGGCCCGATGAGGACAGCGGCGAGCCGTCATTGAAAGAGGTGGTCAACCAGCTTCGAACGCTGGGCGACGCCATTAATGACCTTCGGGAAGAGGTGGCCGATGCGCTGATCGAACGGCTGGCCTTGGTACTGGGTGCGTTCACCCTGGAAGCCGCCGAAGACCGTCGTCGAAAGGGGGTTCTGGAGTACCACGACCTGCTGGTGCTGGCCCGAAACCTGCTGCGACACCCTCAACATGGCGAGGAGATCAGAAGAGCGCTGGCCGGTGGTTACCATCGCTTGCTGCTAGACGAGTTCCAAGACACCGACCCCATCCAAATCGAGCTGGCCAAGCTCATCGCCGCGCCCCCGGACGGTGATCGACATTGGTGGGAACTGCAAGACACGTCGGGGCGGCTCTTTTTCGTGGGCGACCCCAAGCAGTCCATCTACCGATTCCGTCGAGCCGACATCGCCCTGTACACCCGAGCGGGGCAAGCCCCCACCGTGAACCGGAAGTCCCTTACCCGCAACTTCCGGTCGGTCGAGCCCATCCTCGATTGGATTAACGCCCTGTTCGAGGGGTTCATGGCCCCGTCCAGCCTCTCGAAGCAGCATGTGCAGCCCGACTATCAGGCGTTAGACGCCGTTCGCGTGCAACCCCCGCATGGGCCGGCGGTGGCGGTACTCAACCACGAGCACCCCAGAGGATCCAGCACCCATGGCTTGCGCGCCTTGGAGGCCCGGGAGGTGGCCGACGCCATCTTGACCGCGGTCGGCCAAGGCTGGTCTGTGGGCGACGGCTCGGACGAACAGAAGCGACAACTCTGGCGGCCCGCTCGGCTAGAGGACATCTGCATTCTGCTGCCCACCCGCACCTCGCTGCCCCAACTCGAACAGGCGTTGGAGGAGCACGGCATCCCCTATCGGATCGAGGCTGGTTCGCTTATCTGGACCAGCCAGGCAATTCGAGACGTGATGGCGGCGGTCAGGGCACTGGCCGACCCCACTGACGAAGTCTCGTTGGTAAACGCCCTGCGATCTCCCGCCTTCGGGTGCGGCGACGACGACCTGTTCACCTACAAGGTTGCCAACCACGGCTCGTGGAACTACATGGCGGCAACACCCAAACACCTACCCAGCGATCACCCGGTGGGCGAGGCCATGGCGTGGCTGGCCGACCTACACACCGAGGTCCGCTGGCTGAGACCCAGTCAGGTGATCGAGCGCATCGTGCGGGAGCGGCGGCTGATGGAGTCGAGTTGCTTCGGCCAGCAACGCAACCGGGATGTGTGGCGCAGCCTCAATCTGATTGTCGACCAGGCTCGCCAGTTTGAGGAATCCGGTGGACGGGGCTTGCGGGAATTCGTCGCCTGGGTGGAACAGAAGATTGGTGAGCGGACCAGGGAGTCCGACGTCATCTTGTCAGAGACCGACGACGACGCCGTGCGCATCACCACCATCCACGCCGCCAAGGGACGGGAGTTCCCCATAGTCATCCTGTCGGGGACCTACGCCCGGAGCCGCTCCATGTCGGCTCAGATGGTGTGGCCAACCGAAGGCGGCTTCGGCGTGCGCTTCAGCAATCTCTTGCGGACCAAGTCGTTCGCCGAGCATCAAGACCATGAGGAGGAGATGGAGCACGCTGAGCGCGTACGTCTGCTCTACGTGGCTCTCACCCGGGCGATGGACCACCTGGTTGTGTCGGCTCATCGCATGGCGCTAGGCGAAAACAGCACCGCCAAGCCGTCGATGGCTGAGATGATGGTGGACAACGCCGCCTGGCTGCCCGAAGCAGAGTGGGTACCCGAATCTTTGCCATCAAAGGAAGCAGACACCCCCGTCGAAGCATCTTTTTCGACGTGGCAGAGCGAGCGGGAGAGGTTCATAGACGCCGCGAGCAAGCCGTCAATCACCAGTGCCTCGGCCATCGCTTGGACCGAGACCGAAGACGCAGAAAATCTCCCCGGCCTGAGCAAGGACGGCCCCGCCGACGGCGACGACGATCGGTCGCCACTGCGCAAAGGCCGAGGCGGCACCCAGATCGGCAGCGCGGTGCACGGTGTGCTGCAAACGGTGCCTCTCGACATCGACCCCGACAGCCTCGGCCCGGTGGCCGCCGCCCAAGCCGAAGCCGAGGGCGTTTCCCACGCCCGAAGCACGATCCGGGCTCTGGCCCTTTCAGCTCTGGAATCCACCACCGTGAGGGAGGCAGCCGCCAACGACCATTGGAAGGAGCTGTTTGTGGCCGCCCCGGTGGGTGGCACCGTGGTGGAGGGCTATATCGATCTGCTTTGCCGCTCAGAGGAGGGCCTGGTGGTGGTGGACTACAAGACCGACGACATTCATGACGATAAAACGCTCCAGGCCAAAGTCGACCGCTACCAGCTTCAGCTGGCCGCCTACTCGTTGGCAGTGGAGCAAACGGTGGGCGAGACCGTTTCCCGCTGTGTCCTGGTGTTCGCCCAGGCCGGCCAACGAGCAAGAGAGGTCGTCATCGCCGACGGCGACCTAGCCTCAGCCCAGGACGAAGTCCGCCGACGTCTGGCGTCGGCCGCGATCTGAGAAAGGAATCCCATGTTCACGTTGGTGGTGATGGCCGCGGGGCTGGGGTCGCGTTTTGGCGGTACCAAACAGTTGGCCCAGGTGGGACCCAATGGCGAGGCGTTCTTGGACTTCGCAATCGCCGACGCCCGATCCGCGGGTGCCGACCGGGTGGTGCTGATTGTGCGAAGCGACATCGAAGCTGACGTGAAACGGCACTTCGAGTCTCGTGGGGGCCTGCCCGCCGACCTCGAAGTGGCCTATGTGCGCCAGAACGAGCATGGCCTGCCCCGGCCCAAACCGTGGGGCACCGCTCACGCCGTGCTCTCAGCCTCCGAAGAGGTGACCGGCCCGTTCGTGGTGTGCAACGCCGACGACTACTACGGCCCCACCGCTTACACCGCTCTGGCCCAAGCCATTGAGGACATAGCCCACAACGAGGCCTGGCTGTGCGGCTACCACCTCGACCACACCCTGCCCAACGAGGGAACCGTGACCCGGGGCGTATGCGGAGTAGACGGCGACCGCCTCACCGGAATAGTCGAGCAAGAGGGCATCTCTCGAGCCGACAACGAGCTCCCGGCCAACACCATCGTGTCCATGAACCTGTGGGGGTTCTCCCCCCGATTCATGGACAGCCTGCAAGACGGATACGAACGATTCCTCAATGAACACGGCGACAGCCCCACCGCCGAATACCTCCTCCCCCACGCCGTCGCCGCCGAAATGGACGAGGGCGCGCTCACCGTCCGACTGGTGACCACCGATGAGACCTGGATCGGCGTCACCAACCCCGATGATCTAGAAGTCGCCCGCGCCGCCCTCCGTTCCCGCTAGTCCGTGCCCGAACTGCCCGAAGTCGAGACGATCCGCCGTCAACTGGCATCCCGGCTCCAAGGTCGCCTCATCCTGGAGGCCGACAGCCACCCCTCAGAGAAGTTCACCCCCGCAGTCGCCAGCGTCGGCGCCACGATCCAAGGACTAAGCCGAAAAGGCAAGTACCTCATCGCCTCCCTAAACGACGGCCGGGAGCTCATCATCCACCTGGGCATGACCGGCTCCCTTGCCCTTGCCCCCCAAGTCCCCGACGACCCCTACATTCGGGCCTGGTGGCTACTCGACCGCGATGAAGTCCTCATCTATCGAGACGTCCGCCGGTTTGGCCGCATCCGCTGCGTCCCCGCTGGCCAGTACGACTCCATCCCCACCCTGGCCGACCAAGGCCCCGACGCCCTAAGCATTGAATTCACTCCGGAGGCCTTCTACCAAGCCCTTCGAAAGAGCAAACGCCGCATCCCCACCCAGCTCCTCAGCCAAAAGCCGGTGGCCGGCGTCGGCAACATTTACGGAAACGAAGCGCTATGGCTTGCCGGCATACACCCGGCCAAACGCCAGATCAGTCGGGCAGCGGCCACCAGACTCCACGCCGCCCTAGTTGAGGTACTCGAGGCCAGCTTGGCCAATGGGGGCACCACCCTGCGGGACTATCGCAACGCCGACGGAGACGAGGGCAGCCATCAGCACGCCCTGGCCTGCTATGGCCGCTCGGGACAACCCTGCCTGCGCTGCGCCACAGCGCTCCAACGCCGCGTCTACGACGCCCGCACCCTCACCTTCTGCCCCCAATGCCAGCCGCGTTAGTGTCATCCCCGGCTGGGGGAGGAAGCCCATGAGCGACGAGATGACCGACGCGCAGAAGGAAGCGTTCGTAGCCAAGCTGCGCCGACAGGTCGGCAACACCGGCACCGCGGCAACTGCCCGCGACCCAGTCAACCAGCCCATGATCCGCCACTGGTGCGACGCCATGGAAGACGCCAATCCCCTCTACGTCAATCCCCATTCCGCCGATGCCGGACCCCATGGCGAAATCGTCGCCCCTCCGGCCATGCTCAACGCCTGGACCATGATCGGTTTGGTCCCCCGGGTCAACGACCCCGAAGACCCCGCTTCCGGGGTGTACGCCATGCTGGACGAAGCCGGCTATGTCGGCGTGGTGGCCACCAACTCTGAGCACGTCTACCACCGCTATCTCAAGCTCGGCGACCATCTCACCGGCGTGGTCAAGCTGGTGGATGTTTCCGAGGAGAAGCAGACCGCTCTGGGCATCGGGCACTTCGTCACCACCGAGACCGAGTACCACGACCAGCACGGCGACCACGTCGGCTCCATGTTCTTCCGCATCCTCAAGTTCCGACCCGGCACCGGGCGCACCGCCAGCTCAAGTGACAGCGACAGTGCTGCGGAGCGCTCGCCCCGCCCTCGCCCCAGCCGCAACCAGGACACAGACTTCTTCTGGCAGGGCAGCCGGGCCGGCGAGCTCCGCATCCAGCAGTGCCTCAAGTGCGAGCGCCTCCAGCACCCGCCCGGCACCCGATGCCCCGCCTGCGGCGCAACCGAGATGGGATACACCACAGCCTCTGGCAAGGGCACCCTGTACTCCTTCGTGGTGGCCCACCACCCCCGAGTCCCCTCCTTCGACTATCCCCTCAACATCGGTCTGGTGGAACTGGAAGAGGGCGTCCGCCTGGTAACCAACATCACCGACTGCGGCTCCGATCAGCTCAAAGTGGGCATGCCCCTGGAGGCATGGCACATGCAGACCCACGAGGATGTGAGCCTGCCGGTGTTCCGACCCGCCCGGATGCCCCGCAACCCAACCACGCTCACATTCGACGAGGTGAGCGTGGGCGACGAGATCCCGCTGTGCCCGATCCCGCTCACCCCTACGCTGATCGTGTCCACCGCCATCGCGTCGCGTGACTACCAAGAAGTCCACCACGACCGGGACATGGCCATCAAGAAGGGGTCTGAGGACATCTTCATGAACATCTTGACGTCCAGCGGCCTCTCGGCCCGCTACATCGGCGACTGGGCCGGCCCCGGCGCCGTCTTCAAGAACCTGAAGATCCGCCTCGGCGCTCCCAACTACCCCTACGACTGCATGACCATGTCGGGATCGGTCACGGCCAAGCGGGAAGCCGACGGCGAGGCCATCGCGGAGATCTCCTTCCGGGGTCAGAACAGCCGGGGCCCCCACGTGTCGGGAACCGTCGATCTGGCCCTGCCCAGGGCGTAGGAGGACACCATGACCTTGAAATACGCCTATCACACCGCCATCGCCGGAATCGGCGCCACGCCGTTCACCAAGGACTCGGGGCGCACTCCGATGGACCAAGCGGTAGAGGCCTGTCTGGCCGCCTGTGAGGACGCCGGCCTTCCTCCCGAGAAAGTCAACGGCATGGTGACCTACTCCGCCGAGCAGAACCCCGAGATCGAAGTGGCCCGAAATCTGGGCATCAGCGAGCTGACCCATTTCTCGATGGTCCATCACGGCGGCGGGGCGGCCTGCGGGGTGATCGCGGTGGCCTGCCAGGCCATCTACTCCGGTGCCGCCGACTACGTGCTGTGCTACCGGGCCTTCAACGAGCGCTCTTGGCACCGTTTCGGAGCCGGGGTGCAGGATCGACCCGCTGGTGCCGAGGCGGTCGAGGTCAGCTTCTCGTGGAGCTCGCCGTTCGGATTGGTTACGCCAGCCTCATGGGTGGCGATGTTCGCCACCCGCTACATGCACGAGTTCGGGGCCACCACCGAGGACTTCGGCCGGGTGTCGGTGGTCGACCGGGCCTTCGCGGCCACCAACCCCTATGCCCACTTCTTCCAGCGGCCCATCACCCTGGAAGACCATCAGAACAGCCGCTGGATCGTGGAGCCGCTGCGCCTCCTGGACTGCTGCCAGGAGACCGACGGTGCCCAGGCTCTGCTGGTAACCACCGCGGAGCGGGCCAAAGACCTCAAGCAGACACCGGCGGTCATCGCCTCGGCTGCCCAGGGGGTGGCTGAGGACCAGCACATGATGAGGAGCTACTACCGGGACAACATCACCGGCATCCCCGAGATGGGACTGTGTGCCCGCCAGCTCTACCAGACGAGCGGACTGTCGGCCGACGACATCCAGACCGCCATCATCTACGACCACTTCACCCCCCTGGTGCTCCCCCAGCTCGAGGAGTTCGGCTTCTGCGGACGGGGCGAGGCCAAGGACTTCATCCGCGACGGCCACCTGGAGCGAGAGGGCCGCCTCCCCATCAACACCAACGGGGGCCAGCTCGGCGAAGCCTACATCCACGGCCTCAACGGCATCGCCGAGGGCGTGCGCCAAATCCGGGGCACATCGGTGAACCAGATCGACAATGTGGAAAACGTGCTGGCCACTGCCGGCACTGCCGTCCCCACCAGCGCGCTCATACTGTCCCAGCCTCGCTGACCCGCTTCTCGAGCGATTGTCCGACCACGTCAGCGCTCTCCTTTCAGATTGGCATGACCCTGCCATCGGCCCATTGGCTTGTGTATGATCCCGGCTGAAAGAATGATCTACAACAGGACCTAACGAGAGAGGCCCAACTATGGAATTCAGCCACGACCGCTCCGGCGACACACTGGTCGTCAATGCTTCCGGCCGCGTCGACGGATCCAACGCGTCGGATTTCCTGGAGTCCCTGCAAGGAATGTTCGAACCCGGCGACCAGAAGATCATTCTGGATCTCGGTGGTCTTGAGTACATCAGCAGTGCGGGTCTGCGCGTGCTGCTCATGGCGGCCCAGAACCTCGACAAGCAGAACAAGTCATTCAGCATCTGCTCTTTGACCGAAGCGGTGGGCGACGTGTTCCGCATCAGCGGCTTCGATCAGATCATCAACGTTTTCCCATCGGTAGAAGACGCCAAACAGGGGTAATCCCTTGACCCAAACCAACAGGATCCTGGTCGTAGACGACGAGCCGGATCTTGAGCCTCTGATCTTGCAGCGGATGCGTCGCCAGATCCGGTCTAACGAATACGAGTTTGTCTTCGCCCAAAATGGGGTGGAGGCGCTGGAGAAACTCAACGCCGATCCAACCATCGAGATGGTGCTGTCGGACATCAACATGCCGAAGATGGACGGGCTCACCCTCCTCCAGCAGCTTCCCGGGGTCGATCCAAACCTCCGTGCGGTGATCATCTCCGCGTACGGCGACATGGACAACATTCGCACCGCCATGAATCGAGGGGCGTTCGACTTCGTCACCAAGCCCATCGATTTCGACGATCTGAAGATCACCATCAGCCGAACGCTGGAGCATCTGGCCGAATGGCGAGAGGCGCTGTCATCTCGCGACCAGCTCGTGGCCCTCCAGAACGAGTTGAGCATCGCCAGCCAACTCCAGCAGTCCATCCTTCCCAAGAACCCGCCGGTCACCGAAACGTACGAGGTCTCGGCCAACATGGAGCCGGCCCGCAACGTAGGCGGCGACTTCTACGACTTCTTCAAGCTCGACGAACAAGTCGGCCTGGTCGTGGCCGACGTATCCGATAAGGGCATCCCCGCGTCGATGTTCATGATGTCCAGCCGGACCGCCCTGAAGGGAGCGGCCATTGGCGTCCGAGACCCCCAGATGGTGCTGGAGGAAGTCAACAATCAGCTCCACCAGGACAATCCCACATTCATGTTCGTCACCCTCATCTACGCCTTGTTCAACCCCAACACCGGTACGCTCACCTATTCCATCGCGGGCCACGACCCCCCGATGCTGGTAAGCGCAGATGGCACCGTTACCGAGCTGCCGCGAACCAAGGGCGTGGCACTCGGAATCGCTCCCGACATCGTCTACACCCAGGAAACGGTCACCTTGGCCCCAGGCGACACCGTCGTCATGTTCACCGATGGAGTGACCGAGGCCATGAATGCCGACAATGAGCAGTTCGGATTAACGCGGTTAGCGGAAATTTTCGATGGCAACCCGGCCGACAGCGCTCTGGCCGCCAACGAAGCAGTATTCGAGCATGTGCGGAAATTCGCCGGTGATGCCCCCCAGTCTGATGACATCACCTGTCTGACACTACGACGGCCCTGATGCTCGCCCTCCTCGACCGGTCGCTGCCTCCCCTGCCCTACATCAGGGGCTGGTGACATGCAACGATCCCTGCACCTATCTCACCCACCGGAGCAGGGCCACCCCTCCGACGTCTTGCCCCAAATTGAGAACATCCTCAAAGAAATGGCCGAGACAGACGATTGGCCGATGACGCTTACCATGCGGGCCAACTTGATACTCGAAGAGCTGGTGCTCAACACCCTCACCCACGGTGACATCAGCGGCCTCACCGAGATCGACCTCCAACTTGAGTCCAAGGGCCACGCGCTCACCATCCGCCTCATTGACGACGGAGCAGCCTTCAACCCGCTCGAGGACGCGCCCGAGCCCGACGTCACTCTTCCCCTGGCCGAGCGGCCCATCGGAGGTTTGGGCGTCTATTTGGTCCGGACTATGGGCGAGGAGTTGGAGTATCGCAGGGAGAACAACCGCAACCACCTCAAGCTCGTCGTCCACCCCGAGTCGTGAGGCCAACGGCAAAGAGAGAATTGAGCAGAGCGCGGCTAACCGCCCAGGCAATCGCCGCTGTTGCCCTAGTGCTGTCGGGGTGTGGATCCGCCGACGTCGAACACTCGCACCCTGAAGCGACCCCTGCACCGACTGCTGAACCAAACCAACCCCCCTCTGTGGTCAATGGAACACCCGGGGTCTTCGACAACCGAGTCGTTTTCGGGCAGTCGGCAGCCTTTAGCGGTCCTGCCCAAGAGCTTGGCATCAACATGAATCTTGGCATTATGGCGGCGTTCGAAGAGGCCAACCGAAATGGCGGCGTGCACGGTCGCATTTTGGCGCTCGAGACTCGGGACGACGTCTATGAGCCCGAAGCCGCCATCACCAATACCCAAGCCCTGATCAACGACGAGCAGGTCTTCGCCCTCATAGGCGCGGTGGGGACACCGACGTCCCGCTCGGCAACCCCGGTGGCAGCCGACGCGGGCATACCGTATGTAGCTCCGTTCACCGGGGCTGGCTTCCTTCGGAATGACGACTGGGACAATATCGTCAACCTCCGAGCCTCCTATGCCCAGGAGACCGAGGAGATGGTCGAACGCCTGACCACAGACCTGGGCATCACCCGCATCGCAGTGATGTTCCAAGACGACTCGTTCGGCAGAGCCGGGTACAACGGCGCGTTGGCCGCCATGGAACGCCGGGGGATGGAACTCGTAGCCACCGGGGTATACACCCGCAACACCACCGCCGTGAAGTCGGGGCTGCTGGACCTTCAGTTGGGAAACCCCGAGGCGGTGATCATCATCGGTGCCTACCAGCCGGTGGCCGCCCTTATCTCCTGGGCCCGCCACATTGGCTTCGATCCCATTTTCATGACCGTCTCCTTTGTGGGCAGCAACGCGCTGGCCGATGAACTGGGCTCGGGTGGCGAGGGGGTTTACGTGACCCAGGTGATCCCCTTCCCGACCGACCTGTCGATCCCGGTGGTCGCCTCCTTCACCGCCGCTTTGGCAGCCTACGATCCCGAAGCCGAACCGGGATTTGTTTCTCTGGAGGGCTACATTGCCGGCCGATTGGCCATCGCCGGGCTCGAGGCGTGCGGTGCCGAGCTCACTAGGGACTGCTTCTTAGAGAACATCTTGGGTGCTGGCCAGTTCGACATCGACGGATTCGCCGTGGACTTCGGCGCGGAAGACGACCGAGCGGTGGACAACCAAGGTTCCGACGCCGTCTTTTTGACCGTGATCGACGCCAACGGCACCTACCAGTCAGCGGCTTCTATGGGAGAAGTCAACCCGTGACCGAGTCAACTACTCCACAGGGTTCTGAGGCTATGGATAATTCGGCTGGCGCACAACGGCCCGCGGTCCATCGGCGAATCTCCACCCAGCTCTACGCGGGGATATTTGGTGCAGTGGCGCTGACCATCGTGGCCAGCGTCGTGAGCTGGATCTCGTTCAACAACGTGGACAGCAGCCAGAATCGAGTAAGCGAAGAGAGCGTGCCTGAGCTGGCCCGGGCATTCACTCTGGCGGAGTTCAGCAACGCTCTGGTGGCCGCCGCCCCCCGTCTTACCACTGCGCCACCCGGCCAATTCTCGGAGATATCTGCCGAGGTATCCGACGCCCAGCGGGAATTCCAGGAACGCTTCGCGCCCCTGGTGGGCGAGAACCCCGACGATGTTCACGTTCATGGGATCTCCGAGGCTGCCGACGCATTGGAGCGAAACATCGCCACGATTACGGCCGACATGCCCCACTTCTACAGTCTGAGCAGGCGAATTGAAGTGCTTCAGGTACAGATTCCCGCCCTGTACGATGAGGTCGAAGGCATCATTATTCCCGCCATCGACGACCAGCTCTTCTTCCAAGTAACGGGATATCGAGATTTCGATACCGAGCCGACCGACGTCATTGCCAGGACTTCGGGAGATGAGCTTCTTCTCTACCGGCACCTCAACGCCTTACAGGCCGATGTGGCCCAAGTCACTGAGCTCATGGGCAGCGCCCTCATCGCCTCTGAAGCTGACTTTGTCGAACCGCTGATAGAGAGCTTCGAATCAGCCGCCGACCGCATCCAGATCAGTTTGTCGGCCATTGCCGCATCGGAGATCGCGCCAGGGCTGGGATCAGCAGTCGACCGCCTTCTGGCCCTTGGAAGCGGTAGCCAAAGCGCCTTCCAAGTGGCTGTCGACCGCTTGGAGATCGTCAATCGCCAAGACAACCTTCTGGCCCAAAATCAGGAAGTTGCCGTCGATCTTCTCGCGGAGGTCAACGCCCTTGTCCAAACTGCCCAAGCTGGAGCTGATGAGGCAACCGAGAACTCGGCGCAGACCATAAGCACCGCCCGGATCCTCTTGGTGATCATCAGCGTCGTCGGCGTCATCGGTGCCGGGCTGATCAGCTGGCTCTTCGTGGGCCGCGTTCTGCTACGTAGGATCGGGCGGCTGTCCGGTCGCATGAGGACGCTGGCCAAAGGCGACTTGGAAGAAGAGATCGAGGTTAGCGGCAGCGACGAGATCGCCGAGATGGCGTCGGCTCTGGAGGTGTTCCGCCGCCACGCTCTGGAAGTCCAGCGGCTAAACCTGGTTGAGCAGCTTGCCCAAGAGCTGAGTGAGCGTAACGACGAGCTGCAAGAGGTGCTGGCAGAGCTGAGCCAGGCCCAGGATCAAATTGTCGCCCGGGAAAAGCTGGCCGCGCTGGGCGAGGTCACCGCGGGCGTTGCCCACGAGATCCGCAATCCGCTCAACTTCATCAACAACTTTTCCGCGGTGTCGGCTGAGTTGTTGGAAGAGATGGCCGAGATCTATGAGGAGTTTTCCGACGATCTCACTGATGAGCAAAAAGACCTGATTGAAGACATCAACCAAGATCTGAATGACAATCTCGAACGCATCCAGAACCACGGCAAGCGGGCCAATCGAATCGTTCAGGACATGCTGTTGATGGGCCGGGGCGGGGGCGAGACCCAACTGACCAACATCAACGACCTCGTCCACGAGCACTCACTGCTGGCCTACCACAGCGCCCGAGCCCAAGATAACGAGTTCCAAGTCGCCCTTGAAGAGGAGTTCGACCCGGAAATGGGCGAACTCGAGGTTGTGCCCCAAGACATGGGACGGGTGTTCTTGAACTTTGTGGCCAATGCCGGCTACGCCACCAACAAGAAGCAAAAGGAGCTCATGGAGTCGGCCGCCCTCGGCGACTACGTGCCCACCGTCATCTTGAAGACCCGCCGCACCGAGGACAGTGCCATCCTCAGCGTGCGAGACAACGGAAGCGGCATACCCCCCGACGTAGCCGCAAAGATCTTCGACCCCTTCTTCACCACCAAGCCCACTAACGAGGGCACCGGGCTGGGCCTAGCGCTTTCCAATGACATCGTCCGCGAGCACGGCGGCACCATCACCGTCGAATCCGAGCCGGGTGAGTACACCGAGATGGTGGTGGAACTGCCGCTGACACGCCATCAGCCGAACAACGTCATCACGGACGACGACAACGATCTAGACGACGAGGACGAAGACTCCTAGCCGGCTGCTCTCCCCAAGTGGGAGTGCATGAGGAAGCTGGCGAGCTTGGACCGCTTGCGGATCTCCCGCTCCGTCGCCATCAGATGGTCGACGTGGTGGTTTTCCTGGTCGCAGCCCTCCACTGAGTGCTCAAGCTGGATGGTGGTGTGTTGGATTCCGTGGCGCTTCACCACTTGGCGGATGCTCCGCAACTGGTTGTCCGTATCGAGCACATCCACAGCCGGGTCGGCCAGCACGTGGGCGGTCATCGACAGGTAGCCCGATGAGATCGTTCTCACGTGGACGTCGTGGACGATGGTCACGCCGTCCACTTCCTCGATCTCGTGGCACAGCTTGTAGACGTCCACGTTCTCTGGGGTGCCGTCGATCAGCACGTGGAACACCTCAGATACGAGGTTCCAGGAGCTGAAGAGGATGAGCACGCCGATGAACATGCTGAGAATCGGGTCGACGATGTCCCAGCCCACGGTGATGTGGTAGTGCCCGTGGTCGTGATCGTGCCCGTGTCCATGGTCGCAATCATCGTCGTGGCTATGCCCATGATCGTGACCGTGGTCATGGCCATGTTTGTGGTTGTGATCGTGGCTGCAATCATCATCACAGATCAATTCGAGATTCAGCGTCAACGGCCTGGACTGAGCAGCACACCGCCAACTGAGGCTGCCGCTCCCCCGGCATAGACCACAAATAGGCCCGGGCCAACCTGCGCCCCGGCCACATCCAGATCACCATCCATGGCCAGCCCCTCTGCGACGCAGAACCCCATTACGGCCAATCCGGCAACCAAAGCCGCCAGCCACATCCGCTGACTGCTCCCCGCCAATATCGCAATCAGCAGCGCCCAAAGCATCACCGCACCCACCAGGATCAGCAGCCAGGAATCCGCGGCACTCCCGAGCCCCAACAGCCAGGGGATTTCACCGTCCAACGCTCCCCGATCCCCCGAATCGGCCTGGGCCCAGGGAAGCAGCAAGCCGGCAGCCAGCAAGGCCACCGCCGATCCCATGAAAGCAAGCCCCGTTCTCTGTCGCCTTAGAGAAGATCGGCTGTTGGACCAGGCAGGTGAGAATCCCACCGCCTCGCCCTTCGATTCAGCCCACGACTGTCCGTCCCAATATCGGTAGTCGCGCTGGCCCTGCTCTGTATACCAGCCCGGCGGTGCCCGACGCGTCGGACGGTCGCTCACGCCAGCTCCACATGGTCGACATAGCGGACCCCGCCCTGGGACAGGTCAAAAGTCAGGTGCTCGCGCATATCCCCGATCTGGTCGACGATTACCATCCGGCACGCGAATCGCCACTCTCCGTCAACCAGTGCGAAGTCATCGTTGTAACGACCGGCGACAATGGGCTGCAACGGAAGAGCATCGGTGCCCTGGTGGACGGCAAAATACGAGCGGGCAGTGGCCGTAAGGCCGTCGTCGGCTACTTCGACAACCACGTTGCTGGCCAAATGCCGAGTGCGCAGCGTTCCGTCACCGTGGACTTTGTTGGTTGCCTGGTAGAACGCTGCCACATCATCGCCCGACATGCCGTCATCGGGATCGGCCGCGCTGGTGGAGCTGAGCACCCCGTGGGAGAAGAGCTCGCCGAGCTCGTCAAAGCGGGCCAAGTCCACACATTCGGCATAGGTGTACATCAGGGCCTTGATCGACCGCACGGCCTGTTCGTGAGGAGTCACGAATGCAAAGCTAACCCACGTCAACCAGTTGCGGCCCGGTAGCGTCGGAACCGTGAACCCGAAAACCGGGAGGCTCACGGCTTACTCCCACGGCGCCGGTTGAGCCGGCAAGCTCGGGCCGGCCGAGCTGGCGCAGGTCGTGCGCTCCCTGCCAACCCCAACCCACGAAAACCTGATCGTGGGCACCGAGACCGGAGACGACGCCGCGGTGTGGCGTCTTGGGGAAGGCCGCGCCCTGATCTCGACCGCCGACTTCTTCGCTCCGGTGGTCGACGACCCCCACACGTGGGGTCGCATCGCGGCCACCAACGCTGCTTCCGATGTCTACGCCATGGGCGGCATTCCGCGGTTCGGGCTGAATCTGGTGGCCTGGCCCCATGGCGAACTTCCGCTGGATGTTCTCAGCGACGTTCTGGCGGGTGGGGCGGCGGCGGCTTCGGAGGGTGGTTGGGCAGTAGTCGGCGGCCACACGGTAGACGGTCCCGAGCCGATGTACGGCCAAGCCGTCACCGGAGAAGCTGACGAGGAAAGCCTCTTGACCAACGCGGGAGCCCAGCCGGGCCAGTCACTGGTGCTGACCAAACCACTGGGCACTGGGCTCTTGGCCACCGCAGTGAAGCGCTCTGAGCCCGATGCGACAGACCCCGGCGGCTGGCTGGCGGAGAGCTACGCCGCAGGCGTGGCCGAGATGACCCGCCTCAACGACGAGGCCGCCATGGCCGCCCTTGAGGCCGAGGCCACCGCGGCCACCGACATCACCGGTTTCGGCCTGCTCGGCCACCTCCAGAAGCTGGCGGTCGCCAGCGGTACCGGCGCGGTGATCCGGGCCGAAGCGGTGCCCGTGCTCCCCAACGCCTGGGAACTGTTGGATCAGGGGTTCGCCCCCGGCGGGACGGCCCGCAACCTCGACCATGTGCGCCCTTGGGTCAAGGGAACCGACGATCAGCGGGTCTTGACCATGTTGGCCGACGCTCAGACCTCCGGCGGCCTGTTGTTCGGTTGCTCGCCTGGTGCTGCTGCCGACGCAGTCGCCCGACTTGCCGATCATGGTCACACCGCAGCCGTTGTGGGAGAGATCACCGCCACCGATCCCGGATGTGTCGTGGTGATCTGACTAGTCGGCGGGCTCGGTGCGGGGAGGCAGCCCGTCCAAGTGGGCAGCATCGTTGTATCGAACCAGCCGCCACACCCCGGGCTCGTCGGAGGTCACGAACTCGGTGATAGAGGTGTTCAGCGTCCAAAGGACGAACTGCGTGCTCATCCCCAGGCCCATAAAGAGCCTCATGGCGATGTCGATTACCCCGCCATGGCACACCACCATCATGGTGGTACCCGGATAGCCCTCAACCAACTCATAGAGCGCCTGGCCGGTTCGGTAGGAGAAGGCCGCCAGGCTCTCTCCGCCGGGCGCCAGCGGCAAGTGGGGGTGGAAGTCGCCGGTCCACTCGAACAGGGAGCCGAACTCCTGGTAGCCCACACCGTCGGCCTCTCCGGGGCGGCGCTCCACCAGGTCGGGATGGGTATGCACCTTCAAGCCGCCCAACGAAGGAGACAGCAGATCGGCCGTCTCTATTGCTCGGGGCAGCGTGCTCGACCACAGTGCGTCCACTTTGGGCTCATAGCCCTGCATGTAGCGCTCTCCGAGGGCTTCGGCCTGACGTCGACCCAGGGGCGACAAACCCGTACACGCCAGATCGCCGCCGATGATCTGCTTGACCGTTACCTCCGATTCACCGTGGCGGATCAATAGCAAGCGGGTTCGTTCGCCGGAGCTCATCTCGTCCCCATATTGCCACGCCGGGCTCCTAGGCCGGGCCTCGGCCAAGTCATCTACCTCAACCTGTGGCAAAGCCGGCCCGGCATGGGGCAGAATCTCTAAGGATGATGTGGGGGACGTTGGTGCTCATCGTGGCCTTTGCGGCCGGTGCGGTCCCGTTCTCCTACATGATTGCCCAGTCGCTGGCCCGAACCGACCTGCGACAGGTGGGAACGGGTACGGTGTCAGGCACCAGCCTCTATCGGGTAACCGGGTTCATCCCCTTGGTGGTGGGCGGCCTGTGCGATGTGGGGAAGGGCGCCCTCGGCCCGTTCTTGGCCGGAGACCGCTGGCTGCTTATGGCCTTCGCCGGCGCGGTGTCGGTGATCGGCCACAACTGGTCGATGTTTCTTAACGGCGCTGGAGGTAGAGGCCTGTCACCCACGCTGGGGGCATTCGCGGTGATTGCCTGGCCTGCGGCCCTCTTCCTGTTGGGCGGTCTGGCTCTGGGTCGCATCTTGCGCCACACCGGCCTGGTGGTGTTCATCACCATGCCCGCGCTGCCCCCCTTCCTGCTGCTGGTGGCCGACGGGCAAGCCGCCATCGCCAGCACAGTGATCATTGTCCCGATACTGATCAAGCGCGTTTTGGGCAATGGGCCGCTGCCGACCCCGAACCGTTTGAAGGCCGCCGCCCACCGACTGGTTTTCGACAACGACAGCTGGGTCTCAGCAACCCCGTCCAACCCTTGAGACTGAGAAGCCCCGGCCGAACCAACAGCCCCGTGAGACTTCCTACTCCGGCCCCAGGTCGGCAACCTAGAGAACGTTGAGCCTTCGCACCCAGGTCGACTTCCGTCGCCTCCTCGTCGGACAGGGGGCGTCCGCGCTCGGCGACTGGATGGGCACCTTCGCCCTCATGGCGCTGGTAGATCACCTGAGCGACTCGGCCGCCGCGGTGGGCGGCATCTTGGCCTTCCGGCTCATACCCGCGGCGTTGGGTGGAACACTGGCCGCCAAGCTGGTGAACCGCTGGGATCGCCGCCGAACCATGATCACCATGGACTTGCTGCGGGGCGGGATGATCGCCGTGGTCCCCTTCGTGCAGGAGCTGTGGTGGGTGTACTTGTGGGCATTGGCGCTGGAAGCCCCCAGCGTGGTGTTCCTAGCCTCCCGGGACTCCTCCATACCCGATCTAGTAGACGAGTCCGACCTGCCTTTGGCCAACGCCGCCATGATGGGATCGTCCTACGGCAACATCCCGATTGGTGCAGGTCTGTTCGCCGCGTTCGCCGCCCTTCCGTTCGACGATGGCTGGCTGGGCTCGCACCCCTACGCCCTGGTGTTCTGGATTGACGCCCTCACCTTCGGCGTTTCCGCCTTCTTCATCGCCCGAGCCCTCAGCCTTCAGGGCCGGGGCACTTCCACCGAGGCAGCCGGGGAGAGTCCAATAGCGCTGGACAGTGAATTATCGGTTTCCCCCGGCCGCTTGCGCGACGCCTGGTCGGTGCCGCTGGTGCGCCGGATTCTGCCGGCCACCGCTGCCGCTGCCATCGGACTAGGAGCGCTCTTCTCGCTGGGAATCAAGCTGGTGCGAGAGGAGCTGAACGCCTCCGACATCGAATACGGCGTGCTCATCGTGCTGTTCGGCGCCGGAGCGGGCATTGGACTGGCGCTCACCCACAAATCCCGACATGTCGATCTGTTGGTCCTCACCCGGCGCGGTGCACTGGTTATGGGGGCACTGGTGGCGCTGATGAGCCAGAGCCCCACCGTTTGGCTGACCTTCCTCGGGGCGGCCGGTTTCGGGGCCGGAGCCACCGTGGCTCTGACATCGGGGATGAGCGCTCTCCAAGCCCGGATCCCCCAAGAGGAGGAGCGGGTGCTGGCCTTCTCGGCGTTCCACGTGGTGATCCGCATCGGTCTGGGAGCCGCCGCGCTGGGCGCAGGGGCCATCGGCGACGGGCTGAACGGGGCCGGGCTGCCGGGCACCCGTTCGGTGCTGTTGGCCTCGGGCCTGATTGTGCTGGCCTCGGCCGCCACCGTTCGTCCGATCGTCGACGTTGACAAGGTGGCTTGAGTGGCCGTTGGCATCGTCACCGACAGCACCGCCGCCCTACCCGGGGAGGTGCGCTCCCGCTGGAACATTGCCGTGGTCCCGCTGGCCATCACCGTAGACGGCCGAACGGTGAACGACGGGGAGCTGGACACCGCCGAGATCTTGGCCGCCAAGAACCAATCGTCTTCCGGCCCATCGCCAGGGGCGTTCGCCGAGGCGATCGCCGGACAAGACCAGGGCGAGGGCGTGGTGGTTGTGACGGTGACGTCCTCGCTGAGCATCACCCACCAGTCGGCGATACTGGCCTCCAAGGGCGCGGCTTGCCCGGTGTCAGTGGTGGACAGCCGCACCGCGGCCGGGGGGCAGGGGCTGGTAGCAGTGGCCGCCGCCCGAGCAGCGCAAACCGGGGCAACACTCGACGAAGTGGTCGCCCGAGCCGAGCAGATAGCCGGGCGGGTCAAGCTCGTGGGGGCGCTGGCCAACCTCGACCAGCTGATCCGCAGCGGAAGGGTGCCGGGCCTGGCCGGTCGAGCCGGCAACCTGATCGGGCTGCGCCCCATGTTCGACATTCAAGACACGGTTATCCGCCGACTTCGGCCCGCACTCAGCGACGACGCCGCCCTTCAGCGCCTCCTGGGCATCTGGCGACGCACCAAGCCGGTTGGCGGCGACGGCCAGCTCCATCTGGTGTGCCTCCACGCCGGCGTTCCCGAGCGGGCCGCCGAACTCATGGACGCAGTCACTTCCGAGGTGGTGCCGGCCGACGCGTTCATCTGCGAGTTCGGGCAGGCCATGATGATCAACTCCGGGACCGGAGTCCGAGGCTTGGCCTGGTACTGGGACTAGTAGACCGTCAGAGCCCGGGAACGGTTTCGGGCGCGGGAGCCCAGTCGCCCAAGTCGGGCATCATCTGGCGGGACACGTAGCGCCACTTCCCGTCCTCTTTGCGCAGTTGGTCGCGATATATGCCGGTGATGGCCAGCTCGCGGGGTTGGCCGGGAGGTGCGGTGTAGAACACCTCCAAGTACACGGATGCCACCGCTTCGTCGCCCTCCCCGTCGATGGACAGGTTGCTGATCACATGGCGGGTGGCCGGATTGATCGAGGCAGCGAACGCAGCTAGATCCTCGTGGCCCTTCACGCCCTCGGGCATGCCGAACTCAAGCGTGCCGTCGGCCACGAACAGCTGGGCCCAGGCCTCCGCGGAGCCGCTGTCGATCAGGTGGTTGTAGTCGGCGGCCAGCTTCTGGATGGCCAGGATGTCTTCAACGGGAAGTGCCATGGCTCCATCATGGCAAGTTCGCCCGTCCTCAGCCATTGCCGAGCCGGTCAGTCCCTGGAAAAGACCTCGGCGGCACCTTCTCCCGCGGGAGTGCGGGTGAGGATCTCCGCACCGCCGTTGAGGCACAACAGGGTGTGCTCGAACTGGGCGCTGCGGCGCTGGTCGGCGGTCACCGCCGTCCACTGGTCGTCCCACATGTACAGGTCGGGGGAACCCAGTGTGAGCATGGGCTCAATGGTGAAGGTCATGCCGGTGGCCAGGGGCGTGTTGTGATTGCGCTCGTAGTAGTGGGGGATCTGGAGCCCGGAGTGGAACTCGGTGCCAACGCCGTGGCCGATGAACTCCCGCACCACGCCTAGCCGATGAGTGCGGGCGTGGGATTCGATGGCCCGGCCGATGGCGTTCACCGGCGCGCCGTCCTTGACTGCGGCGATACCCAGGTACATGGCGGTCCGGGTTTCCCGCACCAAGAGGCGGGAGTGCTCGTCCACCTCCCCCACCTCGAACGTGGTCGATGTGTCGCCATGAACGCCGTTTAGGAATACGGTCACGTCGATGTTCACGATGTCGCCGTCGACCAGGGCCCGACTGTCGGGGATGCCATGGCAGATGACCTCGTTGATCGAAGTGCACACCGACTTGGGATAGCCCCGGTAATTGAGAGGGCTGGGATAGGCCCCCCGGCGCACGATCTCCTCGTGGACTTCTGCATCGATGCGGTCGGTGGTGACGCCGGGGGCCACCAGCTTTCCGGCGAACAACAGCACCTCGGCAGCCATTTGCCCGGCCCGTCGCATGGCCTCGATCTCCGCCGCGCTCCGCACCGACGACGCCACCGCCGGCCCCGGCTCCCCCGTCCGAGCATACGGTGGCCGCTCGATGCTGCCTGGAACCCGGCGCCGAGGACCGACCAGCCCCGGACGCACCGGCGGTTCTGAGACCGGCACCCGCTCCAACGTCGCAACCCGCGACCGCTTGCGCTTCGCCATCGCCCGCTAACTCTACTGGGATACGTCGTATCAGGGCTCAGCGCAGGTAGCGGGTGAGGCTCTCCACCACACATGCGGGCTTGGGGCTGCCCTCGACTTCCACGGTGATAGTTATGACGGCCTGCACTCCGCCGGTGATCTCATCCGCTGAGGTGAGCTCGGCGCCCACCCTGACCTTTGACCCCACCGGGACGGGGGCGGGGAAGCGCACCTTGTTGACGCCGTAGTTGATGCCCATGGAGATCTGTTCCACGGTGATCAGACTGGGCAGGAACATGTTGGTGAGCGACAGCGTGAGGTAGCCGTGGGCGATGGTGGTGCCATACGGGCTCTCGGCTGCGGCCCGCTCGGGGTCGATGTGGATCCACTGGTGGTCGCCGGTGGCGTCGGCGAACTGGTTCACCCGCTCCTGGGTGATCTCCATCCAGTCGCTGTAGCCCAGATGCTGGCCGGCGGCGGCGGGCAGGTCGTCAACAGTGGCAAAAACGGTTCCCATGGGCGGAAAACTACTGCCCTTGGCGGCCCGACCACGAGGGGGAGCGCTTGGCCAAGAAGGCGTCGATGCCCTCTTGGGCGTCGGTGCTGGCCGCGTTGGCCGCCATCACCTGTTTGGTCAGTTCGTAGGCCTCCGGCTCTCCGCAGTCGAGTTGGCGGTAGAACGCCTGCTTGCCGACGGCGATGGTGTGGTCGCTGTATCGGGTGATCCGGCCGGCCAGCTCGTCGACCGCGGCCCGCAGCTCCTCGGGAGGCACCACCCGGTTCACCAGGCCCCAATCAGCGGCGGTGGACGCGTCGATGGGATCGCCGGTGAGCAGCATCTCCATGGCCCGTTTGCGGCCCACCGCCCGGGAGATGGGAACCATGGGGGTGGAGCAGAACAGGCCGATGCGCACTCCAGGGGTGGCGAAGGTGGATTCGGAGGACGCAACAGCAAGGTCGCAGGCCGCCACCAGCTGGCATCCGGCGGCGGTGGCCACCCCGGCCACCTCGGCGATCACCGGCTGGGGCACGGCGTGGACGGCCTCCATCAACTCGGTGCACACCTCGAACAGGTCGTCGTAGAACTGGGCGTCCCGGTCGACCATCTCCGACAGGTCGTGGCCCGCGGAGAACGCCGGACCCTCGGCCGCCATCACGATCACTGCGACATCGGTCCGCTCCCCCAGCTTGTGGAGCGCCTCGACGAGGGCCTCCATCAACTCCAAGCTCAGCGCGTTGCGCCGCTTCGGGTTGTTGAGGGTTATGCGGGCTACCGGTCCATCGCTCTCAATGCTGAACACAACACGAGATTACCCGCCCGAGGTGTGCTACCCATTGGGGCATGGCCGCAGGAGGCAGCACCAAGGCAGTATTGGCCGCTCTCTTCGCCAACTTGGCCATCGCCATCGCCAAGTTCGTGGGCTTCGCTGTGACCCGCTCGGCCTCCATGCTGGCCGAGGGCGTCCATTCCTGCGCCGACACCGGAAACCAGGCCCTGCTCCTTTTGGGCGGTCGGCTGTCCAAGCGGGAACCCACCCCCCGCCACCCGTTCGGCTACGGCCGGGAGCGGTACTTCTGGTCGTTCGTGGTGGCCATCATCCTGTTCACCCTGGGCGCGCTGTTCGCCATCAACGAGGGCATCGAGAAGATCCGCCACCCCCACGAGCTGGAATCGCTGTGGGTGGCTATCGGGATCCTGATCTTCGGCATCGTGGTGGAGTCGCTGTCGTTCCGCACCGCCATCGTGGAATCCAACAAGGTGCGGGGCAAGCTCTCGTGGGGCACGTTCATCCGCCGCTCCCGCACCCCCGAGTTGCCGGTGGTGCTGCTGGAGGATCTCGGGGCCATGTTCGGCTTGGTGTTCGCCCTCATTGCCGTGGTGCTGGCCGAGGTCACCGGGGAGCCCCGCTGGGACGGCGTGGGCACCCTGGTTATCGGTGTGCTTCTGGGGATCATCGCCATCGTGTTGGCCATCGAGATGAAGAGCCTCCTGATCGGCGAGAGCGCCACCGCCGAAGACCGGGAGCGGCTGCGGGCGGCGCTGGAGAATTCACCCGAGATCGACCGGCTGGTGGACCTGCGCACCCAGCACCTCGGACCCGAGGAACTGCTGGTGGCCGCCGAAGTGGACTTCGCCGACCACTTATCCGGCGACCAGATGCCCGCGGCCATAGCCGCGGTGGAGGCTCGCCTGCGCGAAATCGTCCCCGCCGCCACCCACGTCTACTTGGAGCCCTCCAGCTAGCTAGTCGGCCGGCTCGAAGTAGGGCAGGGTGATCTCTTCGCTCACCTCCACGAACGTGGTCTTGACTCGCATACCGACGCGAACGGCGTCGACCGGGGAGTTGATGAGGTTGGCCAGCAGCCAGAATCCTTCGTCCAGTGTCACGATCACGGCCACGTAGGGCACGGTGAATGCCGGGGTCTGGGGGCGCCACACGGTGGTCCAGGAGTACACCTCGCCCAGTCCGGTGCTGACCTCCCAATCGAGGTTGGGCGAGAAGCAGGCCGAGCAGGCCGGGGCCGGGTCCATGGTGATGACGCCGCAGTCCCGGCACCGCTGGTAGCGGAGCTCGCCGATCTGACAGCCATCCCAGTAGGGCTGGGAGAACAGGGTGGGCACCGGCAGGGGGATGCCGGGCGACTGGGGTTGCAGGATCTCGCTCATGGGGTCTCCGTTCCCAGCAGCATCACGTCGGTGAACAGCGCACCGGCCCCGCCGTTGGAGCACATGGCCACCTGGGCGTCGGGCACTTGGGCCGTGGCGCAAGTACCCCGAAGCTGTTCCACCCCCCGTATGACCCGCTGGAGCTGCTGCACCGCGGCCCCGCCGTGGCTGAACGACATGGTGCCCCCGTCGGTGGTCACCGGATACTGGCCACCGGGGCCGATGCGACCGTCCATGATGAACTCGCCACCCTCGCCCTCCTCGCAGAACCCGTAGGCCTCGAACTGGCGGATGATCTCGAACGAGAACGGGTCGTAGAACTCGCACACGTCCACCTCGGTGGGGCCGAGCTCGCCCATGGCGAACGACTTTTGGGCCGCCCACCGGCCGGTGTAACCGTTGTTCCGGCCGCTGGGGCCGGCCAAATCCCACGCCGGGGGATGCTGGTAGGAGGGGCCGAAGCTGTCGCACGCCCCGCCCAGGATGTACACCGGTTTGGTGGGCAGATCCTGGGCCCGCTCCCGGGTGGTGAGGATCAGCGCACACGCCCCCTCTGATGTCATGGCGCAGTCGAGCAGGTGGAACGGATCGGCCACCATGCGCGACGCCAAGATGTCGTCGGGGGTGAACGGCCCCCGCCCGTGGTACACCGCATCGGGGTGGGCGTGACCGTTGTTGCGGATGGTGGCGGCCACCGTGGCCAACTGCTCGGGGGTGGTGCCGTGCATATGCATGTGACGTTGGGCAATGAGGGCGAACTCGGCCGCGGTGAACATGCCGTAGGCCACCACGAACTCGTGGGCCGGTCGGGTCCATGGGGCGGTGGAGGCCCGCTCGGTGTAGACGCCAGCCGAACCGTGGGCCACCAGTACGGTGTGGCACTGGCCGGTGGCGATGGCGGAGGCAGCGTCCAAGATGGTGGGGATGGACGGGGCCATGTAGTGCCGCCACGACGGGCCGTTTCGCATGTAGTAGGTGAGGGGGCCGCTGAATGGGCCGGCGGCGATGCCGTCGATGTCCGACGGGGTCAGGCCGGTGTCGGCTAGGACGCGGTGGACGGCTTGGAAGGTAATTGTCGTGGAGTCGTGGCCTTCTAGGACACGAGCTTGTTCGGAATTGGCGATGCCGACAACGGCGACGTCGTGGAACGGGTGTTTGGCCACGAGCTAAATGTCTAGTCGCCGGGGGGTTGTTGATGCTTGGTCTAGTGGCGGGTTCTGTCGCTACCACCTCCCGGCGGGGCGGCGGACTGATTTTGATGGGGTCGTGGTGGCGGGGCCTGTCCCGACCCAGCCCGCCGTCCTCGCAGGGCTGCGGGCGGCGGGCTGGGCCGGGACAGGACCCGCCACCACGACCCCATCAAACAGAGCCCCCCGATGCCCGCCGGGTGGTGGTAGCGACAAAGCCCGCCGTCCCGCCGGATAGAGCAAACACCCAAAGGTCTGACAGAGTGGCGGGATGTTCAGGGCCCTACTCCTTAGCCAAGACGACGACGGCAACCGCTCCCACTCCATCACCGAGTTGGACGATGCCGAATTGCCTGACCGGCCGGTTATCGTGGACGTGGACTACTCCACGCTCAACTACAAGGACGGCTTGGCCATCGTCAACGGCGTCCCCATCGTGCGCAACTGGCCGATGATCCCTGGCGTCGATTTGGCCGGCACAGTGGCCAGCAGCGACGACCCGGCGTGGTCGCCGGGCGACGGGGTAATCGTGAACGGCTGGGACCTGGGCGAGTCGTACTGGGGGGGCATGGCCGCCAAAGCAGCCCTGGACGGTGGCTGGCTCACTCCTCTGCCCGACGCCTACACCACCCATCAGGCCATGGCCGTAGGCACTGCGGGCTATACCGCCATGCTCTGCGTGCTGGCCCTGGAAGAACACGACATCGCCCCCGGTTCCGGCCCAGTGGTGGTAACCGGTGCCGCCGGCGGGGTGGGCAGCGTGGCCGTGGCCGTGCTGGCCGAGTTGGGCTACGAGGTGGTGGCCTCCAGCGGCCGCATCGAGTCTGAAGGCGACTACCTGCGAGAGCTGGGCGCGGCCGAGCTGATCCACCGCGACGAGCTCTCCGGACCGGCCCGCCCCCTGGGCAAGGCCCGCTTCGCCGGAGGAGTCGACACCGTGGGCAGCCACACCCTGGCCAACATCGTCGCCCAAACCCAGCCCCACGGATGCGTGGCCGCCTGCGGCCTAGCCCAGGGCATGGACTTCCCCAGCTCGGTGGCCCCCTTCATCCTGCGGGCCGTCACCCTGGCCGGCATCAACTGCGTCTACGAGCCTGCCGAGCGCCGAGCCCAAGCATGGAACCGCCTGGCCCGCGACCTCGACACCGCCAAGCTCGACGCCATGACCACCACCATCGGCCTTGCCGACGTCCCCGCCGCCGCCGCCGACATCCTCGCCGGCACCATCCGCGGCCGGGTAGTCATCGACGTGAACCGCTAACTTTTGAGATAACAAGGGGAAGCCGATGGAACATCACATCGTCATCAGCGCAGACACCCATTGTGGGGCTGATCTGCGGGACTACAGGCCCTATTTGGAGTCGCGCTATCACGCCGAGTTCGACGAGTGGGCCGACTTCATGGACGGCTTCAACGAGCGGCGCAAGGAGATGTTCGCCGACATGGAGCGCTCGCCCATGGAGGTGGGGGTGGACGGTGACCCCGACGTGTGGGGCCACCGCAACTGGTCGTCGTCTGACCGCCTAGCCGAGCAGGAGGCCGACGGGTTTATTGCCGAGGTGCTGTTCCCCAACACGCAACCCCCGTTCGCCCCGCCGGCGGCCACCGCCTTCGAGGCGCCGCCCTATAGCGACAACTTTGAGCACCGCTGGGCCGGACTGCGAGCCCACAACCGGTGGGTGGCCGATTTCGTGAGCCAGGCCCCCGGGCGCCGAGCCGGCATCGCCCAGGTGTTCTTGGGCGACGTGGAGGGCTCGGTCAATGAGATCGAGTGGGCGGCCGAGAACGGTCTGACCGGTGGCGTGCTGATCCCCGGCGCCCCGCCCGACTCGCCGTTCGAGCCGCTGTACTCCAATAGCTACGAGCCCATCTGGGCGGCCACCGCGGCCGCCGGTCTGCCGTTGAACCATCACGCCGGAGGCGGTTCGCCCAACTACGGCAACCACTTCCCCTCATCTTTGGCCATGTTCATCCTGGAGGCCACCTGGTGGACCCAGCGGGCGCTGTGGCACCTCATGTTCTCCGGGGTGTTCGAGCGCTATCCCACGCTGAAGTACGTGACCACCGAGACCGGCACCGCCTGGGTGCCTGAAACTCTGGAGAAGCTGGAGAGCTTCTTCCACCGGATGAAGTACTCCAAGTACGGCTCCGAGACCGTGTTCGGCAGCCAGGCGGTGGCCGACATGTCGCTCACCCCCAGCGAGTACTTCGCCCGCCAGTGCTACATCGGAGCATCGTTCCTGAGGCCCTCTGAGGCACTGACCACCCGCACGGTGGGCATCGACCGCGTCATGTGGGGCTCCGACTATCCCCACATCGAAGGGTCACACCCCCACACTCGCCAGCACCTGCGGCTCACCTTCGCCAACCTCACCGAGGAAGAGACCACCAAGATCCTCACCACCAATGCTGCTGAGGTCTACGGGTTTGACTTGGAGGCGCTGGCCCCGCTGGCCGAGCAGTTCTGCCCCACCAAAGCCGAGGTGGCCACCCCCATTGACTATGAAGAGATCCCCGAGCGGGCCAAGGGCTGCCCGGGGATGAACCCCCTCAACCAGGTCCAGCCCGCGGCCTAGCCGCTAAATCTCCGGGGTCAACGAGGCCAGGAACTCCCGGGTGCGCTCGCTGGAGGCGATGAGCTCGTCGCGGCCGTCGCCCACAGGCAGCACCCGCACCGACAAGTCGGTTACCCCGGCGTCGGCGAACGACCGCAGCCGGGCCAGCACCGCGGCCTCGTCACCCACAGCCATGATGTCGGACACCCCGTGGGCGTCGCCCCGATCCAGCAGCCGCTGGTAGTTGGGGGATACCTCGGCCTCGGCCAACAACCGCTCGGACCGGGCCTTGGCGTTGTCCACCTCGCCGGGAGCGCACAAGCACACCGGGACCCCGGCCACGATCCGAGGCGGGGGGCGACCGGCCTCAGTGGCCGCAGCGGTGATCCGGGGGGCGATGAACTCGCCGATGGCCCGCTCGTCGGCCAGCCACAGCGTGGTGCCGTCGGTGCGGGTGCCGGCCAGCCGCAGCATCACCGGCCCGAGCGCGGCCAATAGCACCGGGGTGGCGGGTTGGTCGGTGATGTCCAGCGGGTTGTCGATCTGGAAGTGCTCATTGTCAACCTGGACCGGACCGGGACCGGCCAAGGCCTGGTCCAGCACGTCCAGGTAAAAGCGGATCTGGGCCGCGGGTCGGTCGTAGGACAGCCCCAGCATGTCCTCCACGATCCAGTGGTGCGACGGCCCCAACCCCAGGGCGAAACGGCCTTCGCAGGCCAACTGCACCGATAGCACCTGTTGGCACAGGGCGATTGGGTGGCGGGTTTGGGCCACCACCACCGCAGTGCCCACCTCCACCGTCGAGGTGGCCGATCCGATCAGCGCCGCCGCCGTCATGGCGTCGAACTCGTCGGGGATCTGGGGAATCCAAATCGAGGCAAACCCGTCATCTTCGGCCTGCTGGGCCGTTTCGATCATGTGGGCCGTCTTGGTGGCATACCGGCGCCGCTCGGGCCCCACCATCAGTCCAATGCGCACAGCTACTCCTCGTGGTTGGACGCAGCCCTGTTCATATCAGACGCCGGTCAACCAGCGGGGATCGACGTTGCCGGAAGGTCGGTTACCATCCGAGCAGAAATCCAAGGAGGACTGGGTGAGCAGCTCGGCCGAAAACACCAACAACCCTGGCAGGAGGCCGCGGATAGCCCCGCTGGAGTTGCCGGAGTGGACGACCGAGGCATTTGCCGCCATGGAGCCCATGCGCCCCCCAGAGGGCTCGGCCTACGACAAGCGCAAAGCCGACCGCAAGCAGCAGGTGAGGCGGCCCAACAACGCCCTGTCGGTGCTGGCCCACTATCCCGAACTGGCCAACGCGTTCTTGGCGTTCAACCGCCATCTGCTCTACTTCAACACCCTGCCCAGACGGGCTATTGAGCTGGTGGTGTTGCGGGTGGCGTGGCTGCGTCGCAGCGAATACGAATGGGTCCAGCACTCGGCCGCCGCCCTCGAGGTGGGTCTGACCGCCGATGAGGTCGACCGTACCGCCGCAGACTCCATTGAAGGATGGGACCCGGCCGATGCCCTGGTGCTTCGGGCGGTGGACGAGGTTCACCACAACCACCGATGGTCGGATGCCATCTGGGATGAATTGGCCGAGGCCTACGACACCCGCCAGATAATGGACTTGCTGTTCACCGTCGGCGCTTACGACACCTTGGCGGTGGCTTTCAACTGCTTCGACTTGCCCCTCGATCCTGAACTCGAGGGCAAAGGCTTCCCCGCCGACTCTGAGCGCTAGGCCATGTCGTCAATTTTCCCGCCGCTGGACTATCCCCAGGGCATCAGCGTTCACAGCCTGTTGGAGTCGGCCGCCGACCGGATCGGAGACCGGGTGGCCATCCGGTTCGAAGACCAAGCGCTGAGCTATCGGGAGTTCAATCGACAGGCCGACGGCTTCGCTCGCCTGCTGGCCGATAGCGGGGCAGGGGCCCACCAGCGAGTGGCAGTGATGGCCTCCAACCGACCCGAGTTTTTCACCGCCGTATTCGGGATCCTCAAGTTGGGGGCCTCGGCGGTGATGATCAGCTCGGCTTGGAAAGAGTCCGAAACCGCCCACGCCGTGAATCTCACCGAGCCGGTGCTGGCTGTGACCGACGGTGACACCCACCTTCGCCTGCCCGCCCCTCTGGCCGACCGAGTGATCCACCTCGACGACGATCCCGCGGTCGCAGCCGTGGCCGACAGTCCGGTCGAGCCCGTCACCATCGACCTCGATTGGGACCAAACCGAGGCCATATTGATGTTCAGCTCAGGTACCACCGGGATGCCCAAAGCGGTGCGCCACACCCATGCCAGCATCAACGCAGCCACCATCATCTGGGGGTCGGTGCTGGGCCTGACCCCAGAAGACCGCTTTCAGATCACCACCCCGCCGTTCCACATCCTCGGGCTGCTCAACCTGCTCTCGTCGGTGTGGGCCGGATCGTCGGTGCGCCTCCACCCCCGGTTCGACCTTGACGCCATGCTGGGCGCCATCGAAGCCGACCGCATCACCTTGGAAATGGCGGTAGCCCCAATCGCTTTGGCCATGGCCAACCACCCCGACCTAGAGCGGTACGACCTGTCGTCGCTGCGCTACATCATGTGGGGGGCCACCCCGGTCACCGAGAGCGTGGCTGAGAGGGTGACCGAGCGCACCGGCGTTCCGTTCATGCCGGCCTACGGTGCCAGCGAAGCCCCAGTGCTCACCAGCAACCCGGTACACCGGCCTGACGTGTGGCGGCTTGATTCTCCCGGCCCGCCGGTTCACGACGTGGAGATTCGCATCGCCGACCTGGTAACCGGGGAAGTGCTGCCTCCGGGCGAAGTTGGCGAGATCCAGGCTTTGAGCCCGGCGATGATGGCCGGTTACCTGCCCACCGAGGCCAACGCCGACGCCTTTGCCAACGGCTGGTACCGGACCGGCGACGTGGGCTGGATGGAGCCCGACGGGTGGCTGCACATCACCGACCGGGTCAAGGAGATGATCAAGGTCAAGGGCTTCCAAGTAGCCCCCGCTGAGGTAGAGGCCGTGCTGCTGGGCCATCCCGCGGTGGCCGACTGTGCCGTATTCGGAGTGCCCGACCCCGACGCCGGCGAGGCGGTGACCGCCGCCGTGCAGCTCATCCCCGGAGCCGATGCCTCTGTCGAGGAGTTGAAGGCGCTGGTGGCCGATTCGCTGGCCGCCTACAAGCGCCTCCATACGGTGCACATCGTGGAGGCCATCCCCCGTCTTCCCTCGGGCAAGACACTCAGGAGGGAGCTGAAGCTCCAGTTTGCGCCGCCGTCGACTTAGTTGCCGGCCAAAAGCTCGTCTTTCAGCACCTTGCCGGTGGCGTTCAGGGGGAACGACTCCCGCAGCACCACCGACCGGGGCACCTTGTAGTTGGCCATGTGCTCCCGGCACCAGGCGATCAGCTCGTCGTGATCGATAGCCGCGCCGGGCCGGGGCACGATGAAGGCCCGGCCCACCTCCCCCAACCGCTCGTCGGGCACACCCACCACTGCGGCCTGGGCCACGTCGGGATGGCCCAGCAGCATGTTCTCAATCTCGGCGGGGTAGGCGTTGAAGCCGCCGACTATGAACATGTCCTTTATCCGACCGACGATCTTGAGGGATCCCCGGTCGTCCATCGTTCCCAAGTCGCCGGTATGGAGCCACCCGTCGTCGTCGATGGCCGCCGCGGTGGCCTCGGGTTCGTCGAAATAGCCGGTCATCACGCTGAAGCCCCGCACCAGCACCTCGCCGACTTCCCCTCGGGCTGCTTCATGGTCGCCGTCGGCTACCCGCACTTCGAGATCGGGCATGGCCCGACCCACAGTGGTGGCGATGGTCTCGTAGTCGTCGCCAGACCGGGTTCCCGTGCAGGTCCCCGCCTCGGTGAGGCCGTAGCCGGTGCAGATGCGCTCGAACGGCAGTTCCTCGTGCAAACGGCGGATCAGCTCCACCGGGATATCGGCCGCCCCGGTGACCGCCACCCTCAGGCTGGACAGGTCGCGATCAGCGCGAGAGGGATGGTCGAGGATGGTTTGGTACACGGTGGGAGGGCCGGGAAATACGGTGATCTGCTCGGCTTCCACCATCTCCAGCACGCGGTCGACGTCGAATACCGGCATCGGATACACCACCGCCCCCCGCATCAGACAGGCCAGCCAGCCGGACTTGTAGCCGAACATGTGAAAGAAGGGGTTGACGATCAGATACCGGTCCTGCTCTCGCAGATCGGCAAAGTCGCACCAGTCGGAGAACTGCCGCAGGGTCTGGACGTGGGTCATCATCACCCCCTTGGGGGCGCCGGTGGTGCCCGACGTAAACAGGACGTCGCTGATCAGGTTGGGGCCCACCGCACGGCGCCGGGATTCCACCGCGGCTGGGGGCACAGCGTCGCCAGCAGCCAGGAAATCTGCCCACGACACGCCGCTGGGCACTTCTCCAGACTCTCCTGGCGGCAGCACGACAATCTGCTCCAGACCGGAAAGGTCGGCATCGGCCTGGTCGAACAAGCCCGCCGGGTCGATGCCGGCGAACCCGGATTCGACCACCAGCAGTCGGGCCCGGCTGCGCGCCAGGATGTAGGCGGTTTCGGCCGGTTTGAATCGGGTGTTCACCGGCACCAGCGCAGCCCCAGCGGATTGGAGTCCCAGCGCGGCGATGATCCACTCCGAGCGGTTGGAGGCCCAGACCGCCACCCGGTCGCCGGGCTGCACCCCGGCAGCCTGCATAGCTGCGGCCGCCTGATCGATTCGCTGTCCCAGCTCGGCGTAGGTCACGACCTTGTCGCCCTCGACAACGGCAGGGGCACCACCAAACCGCTCGGCGGCTGACTGGGCCATCAGCGGAATGCTGGCCCACTCTCCTGTTTCTGTCATGTCGGCCCCGGCCCGATGGTCAGGCGGCCGGTTCGGCCAGGGTCTTGATCTCTAGGAATTCCTCGAAACCGGCCACGCCCATCTCCCGACCGATGCCCGATTGCTTGAAGCCTCCGAAGGGAGCGTCAGGGGCGTAGTACAGACCGCCGTTCACGCTGATGGTGCCCGAGCGGATTTGCCGGGCCACCGCCCGGGCCCGCTCGGGGTCGGCGCTGCTCACCGCGCCCGACAGTCCGTAGATGGAGTTGTTGGCGATCCGCACCGCCTCATCGTCGCCTCCCTCATAGGGAATGATGGCCAGCACTGGCCCGAAGACCTCTTCTTGGGCAATGAGGTCGTTTTCACCAACCCCGGTGAGCACGGTGGGCTCGTAGTAGTAGCCCACTGGCAGGTGTTCGGGCCGCTTGCCGCCGGCGGCCAGCGTCGCCCCCTGGTCCACCGCCGCGGTCACCAGATTGTGGACCTTGTCTCGCTGGCGGGCGTTGATAAGCGGTCCCATCATCACGCCGGGATCGGTGGGATCGCCGTAGGGGATGGTGGCCAGCGTGGCCGAGATCACCTCGGCGGCGGTGTCGGCCATCGACTGGGGGACCACCAGGCGAGTGGTGATGGCGCACCCTTGCCCGGCGTGGGTGCAGATCATGAACGAACTCATGGCCGCCGCGCCCTGCACGTCGGCGTCATCCAACACCACATAGGCGCTCTTGCCCCCCAGCTCCAAGAAGGTCTTCTTCACCGTGGCGCTGGCTGCGGCCATGATCTTTCGCCCGGTGGCGGTGGAGCCGGTGAAGGTCACCATGTCCACATCGGGGTGCGTGGTGAGCACCTCGCCCACCGAGTTCTCCGCCGAGGTCAAGATGTTGACCACACCGGGTGGGATGTCGGTCTCGTTGGCGATCAGATGACCCAATGCCAGCGCCGACCACGGGGTGTCGGGCGCCCCCTTCAGCACGACGGTGTTGCCAGCGGCCAGGGCCGGTCCCAGCTTGGCCAGGTTGAGCTGGACTGGGAAGTTGTAGGCGGTAATGGCGACCACCACCCCCACGGGCTCCCGCTCGATCCACCGCCGGTGGAGGCCGCCGTAGGCCTCAACCTCCCCAAGGTCCTCGGTCCACTGGTAGTCGTCCATCATATCGGCCACCCACTTGACCGAGGCCACCGGGGCTTCAAGCTGCGGGCCGCCGTGGGTGAGCATCACCGGCGAGCCCACCTCGGCCACGGTCAGCTCCCGCATTTCCTCAAGATGGTGCTCCATGGCGGCGTGGAACTGACGCAGGCACCGGGCCCGAAACTCATGGTCGCGAGCCCAGTCGGTGGTGTCGAACGCCCGACGGGCCGCGGCCACTGCGGCCAAAGCGTCGGCTTCGGTGGCGTTGGCCGCCACGCCCAGCACTTCCTCGGTGGCCGGGTTCACCGTTTCGAATACACCGCCCCCGTCAGCGTCCCGCAGCTCCCCGTCGACCAATAGCTGCTCCTCGTGCCACATGGCTGTTTTCTCCCTGATTGCCTGAAAACTGGCCTCACCCTAGTGGGCGCACTGCCGCCCGATTATTGCCGTGAACCTGTCGAAGCTCAGGGGCAACTATCGTCCCGCCGATGGACTCGGAGATGCTCCACCCCCGCCGGTTCGCGGCCCAGATGCCCGACCATGCCGCGGTGATCATGGGGCGTACCGGTGAGGTGATCACCTATCGGACCCTGGACGAAGAAGCCAACCGGCTGGCCCATCTGCTCCGGTCCCGGGGCCTCAAAGCCGGTGACCACCTGGCCATCGTGTCGGAGACCACCTCGCAATCGTTGGCAGTGTTCTGGGCTGCCCAGCTGGCCGGGTTGATCTACACCCCGATCAACTATCACCTCACCGTTGGCGAGCTACAGGCAGTGCTCGACGACTGCGGAGCCGCCGCCGTGGTCGCTTCGGGTCGAACCACCCCGGTGGTGGCCGAGCTGGATCTGGCCCGGGTGCCGGTTAGCCTCACCACCGGCACCGAAGGCATCGCCGGATTCGAGCCGATGGCTGAGGCCGCGGCCGGCCTGCCCACCGCGCCGATCGCCGACGAGGGCGAGGGGCGGGAGATGGTGTACTCCGGGGGCACCACCGGGCGGCCCAAGGGCATCCGCAAGCCGACGGCCCAAACTGCCATCGGCGACCCTGCCAACCCCGCGGTGCAGACTGCGCTAGGCATGGCCAACTACGGCGTGGACCACACCAGCGTGTATCTGTCGCCCGCTCCCCTCTACCACTCGGCCCCGCTGGTGTTCTGCATGTGCGTGCATCGGGTGGGGGGAACTGTGGTGCTCATGGAGCGGTTCGACCCGGCCGACTGCCTTCGCTTCATCAGCGAGTACCGGGTGACCCACGCCCAGTTCGTGCCCACCATGTTCTCCCGGATGCTGAAGCTGCCCGCCGGTGTCCGGGAGGCCGCCGATATGTCCAGTTTGCAGTTGGCCATACATGCCGCCGCTCCCTGCCCGGTGGAGGTCAAACGGCAGATGATCGAGTGGTGGGGGCCGATCCTGTTCGAGTACTACGCCGGCACCGAAGACATCGGCCATAGCGCCATTTCATCGCAGGAGTGGCTGGCCCACCCCGGCTCGGTGGGTCGGCCGTTGCAGCCGGTGCACATCGTGGGCCCCGACGGCAACGAGGTGCCCACCGGCGAGATCGGGGTGGTGTACTTCGATGGGGGACGGGAATTCCAGTACCACAACGATCCCGAGCGCACCGCAGCCGCCGCCCACCCAAGAGGCTGGCGCACGCTGGGTGATATGGGGCGGCTCGACGACGACGGCTACCTGTACCTCACCGATCGGGTGGCCCACACCATCATCAGCGGCGGGGTCAACATCTACCCCCAGGAGATCGAGGACGCGCTGATCATGCACCCCGAGGTGGCCGATGCCGCGGTGATCGGCGTGCCCAACGACGACTTGGGCGAAGAAGTGAGGGCCGTGGTTCAGCTGATCGACCCGGACCGGGCAGACGACGAAACCAAGGCCGCCCTGCTGAGGTGGTGCGCCGAGCGGCTGGCTGCCTTCAAGTGCCCTCGAGCGGTGGAATTCGATGATTCTCTGCCCCGCGACCCCAACGGCAAGTTAATGAAGCGCTATCTGCGAGACCGCTACTGGTCGGCCGATTCCGATTCGCGAATCGTCTGACCCACACTTACCGGGGCTCGTCGCCCTCGAAGGTGATGCGGTGCATGACCCGGAGTTGGCCGTGGTAGTCGTTGATTGGGTTGTGCATGGCGCAGCGATTGTCCCAAAGCGCCAGCGATCCCACCTCCCAGCGGAACCGGCAGGTGAACTCTGAGCGGGATTGGAGGGCGAACAGAAACCGCAGCAAGGGCCTGCTCTCCTCCTCAGTCATTCCCTCGAACCGCGCGGTGTGGGCCACGTTGACGTAAAGAGACTGTCGACCGGTCTCGGGGTGGGTGCGGACCACCGGATGAACGGCCTCGTAGTCTTCGCCAGCCTCGTGTCCCGCGTTGGCGGCATCGGCGATGCGGTCTTCCCGGGTCTTGGACACGTCGGCCAGCGCCGAGCTGTTCACCGCCCGCAGACTCCGCAGGAAATCCTTCAAACCGTCGGACAGAGCGTCGAAGGCGGCGTACATGTTGGCGAACTCGGTGTCACCGCCCGCGGCGGGCACCTCCCGGGCCAGCAGCATCGACGCCATGGGCGGCCGCTCCAGATAGGCGGTGTCGGTATGCCAGATGCCGCCAAAATTGATTGTCTCGTGGGGCAGCTTCTTCACCTCGATGATCTCAGGGTGGTTGGGCAGCCCGGGCACGAACGGGTACCGACCGGGAGTGCCGATGCGGCGGGCGAAAGCCGAGAACTGGTCGAGAGTCAAATGCTGGCCCCGAAAGAACACCACTAGATGGGCCAGCCAAGCCTGGCGAATCTCGGCGACCACATCGTCGGCCAGATCCTCGCTCAGATCCACCCCACCGATCTCCGCGCCGATACAACCCCCTACCGGGGCCACCGTCAAGTGCCGGTACTCGCCCACGCAAGCTCCACTGTGAATGGCATCAAGTCATTAGGGTAGCGATGCGTGCAGAACTCTGAGCCCTTTGACCTGTTCGGGAAGGTAGTACTGATTACCGGGGCCAGTCGGGGAGTGGGCGCGGCGATTGCCTTGGCCGCGGCAGCCAAAGGGGCCAAGGTGGCGTGCGCAGCCCGCTCTACCAAGGCATCTCCCAAGCCGTTGCCCGGCACCATCGACGAGACCGTGGAGGCGGTGGTCACCGCCGGAGGCGAGGCGCTTGCCGTCCCAACCGACTTGACTTCGGCTGACGACATCGAGGCCATGGTGGCTGCCCCGGTGGAGGCTTGGGGCCGCCTCGACGTGGTGGTCAACAACGCGGCGGTGACATTCGTAGGCGAGGTGGACATTCCGCTGAAGCGCTACGACCTCATCATGGACATCAACCTGCGGGCCCCGCTGCTCACCGTGCGAGCCGCCCTGCCCCACCTGCGGGGCGCAGGGAGAGGACGCATCATCAGCCTGTCGTCACAGGCCGCCCTGCGCCCGGTGCCGGGCCTGATGTCTTATGGCATGTCGAAGTTGGCCCTAGAGCGGATGACCACCGATCTGGCCCGGCAGCTATATCCCGAGCGCATCGCGGTCAACTGCTTCCGCATCGACATCCCGGTGGCCTCCGAGGGCACGCTGGCCAACATGGGCGACATCGATCTCTCCGATTGGGAGCCCACGTCGGTGCCCGCCGACGGCATCATCTGGATGCTGGAGCAGCCCGACCAGTACTCGGGGCGGTGCGAGAGCATGTGGGACCTTCGCCACCGGGAGAAGATCATGCCCACCCGGGCCGAGCGGGAATACACCACCAAGCCCCCGCTCCAGTTCATAAACGGCCTCTACGACCTCGACACCGAAGACGCCTTCGCCCGCGGCGCCCAAGAGTCCGGGAGATGAGCGTGGACCTCCAAGGAAAGACCGCGCTGGTTACCGGAGCCGCGTCGGGCATCGGTGCGGCCTGTGCCCGCCGCTACGCCGCCGCCGGGGCCCACGTGATCTGCACCGACGTGGCCGACGGCGCCGGTCAGCAGGTTGCCGATGAGATCGGCGGCCGGTACCGCCACCTCGATGTGGCCGACTCCTCGGCCTGGGCCGCACTGGCGGCCGAGTTGGCCGATGACCCGGGCCATCTTCACGTTGCCCACCTCAACGCCGGGGTCATGCTGGGGCTGGGCAACATCGCCGAGATGTCCGACGAGGACTATCACCGCATCATCGGGATCAACCAGCACGGCGCGGTGTTCGGCCTGCGGGCTGCGGTGCCTCTGCTGGAAGCCGCCGGCGGCGGTCACGCGCTGGTCACCGGTTCAATGGCCTCGTTCAGCCCGCTGCCGGTGGACTTGGGATACTCCATGTCCAAACACGCCATAGCCGCCCTGGTCCGCAGCGCCGCCCCCAATCTCGCAGAGCGGGGAATCAGCCTCAACGCCATCTGCCCAGCCACCGTCGGGACCGGCTTCTTGGGCGACAATCGAGACCGCCTAGAGGCCGCGGGCATGGTCATCATGGACTCAGAAGAGGTGGCTGAGGCCGCCATGGCGATCCTCGATTCGGGCCTCACCGGCGAGTGCTTCGCCCTGTTCAAAGGCCGAGAGCCCGAGCCCTTCCCGTTCGCCACCGTCCCCGGCAGCGACTATCGATCGCGCCTCAAGTAGTCCTCCATGGCCCGCCCTTCGAAACCGCCGACAGCCTCCGAGATCGGGCTCACCGTGGCCCAGTCCACGCCCTCCCCTCCCGAATTGCCCCGAGCCCCTCAGGGGGCGCCCAACGTATTGGTGATCCTCCTGGACGACACCGGTTTCGCCCAGCTGGGCTGTTTCGGGTCCGACATCGCCACCCCCAGCATCGACCGGCTTGCTGCAGGCGGCCTGGCCTACAACCGCTTCCACGTGACCGCCCTGTGCTCGCCCACCCGGGCGGCTCTGTTGACCGGGCGCAATCACCACGCGGTGGGCATGGGCTTTCTGTCCGATATGACCATGGGGTTCCCCGGTTACACCGCCCGTATCCCCCCGTCGGCGGCCATGATGCCCCGAATCCTGCGAGATGCGGGCTGGGGAACCATGGCCATAGGCAAATGGCACCTCGCCCCCCGAGGCGAGCGCAGCGCGGCCGGGCCGTTCACCCTGTGGCCCACCGGGGTGGGTTTCGAGCGCTACTACGGGGTGCTCCACGGCGGGGCCAACTGCTGGGCCCCGAATCTGGTGCTCGACCAGCACTACATCGACCCCCCGGCCCACTACGAGGACGGCTACCACCTCAGCGCCGATCTGGCCGACCAGGTGATCGCCACCGTCACCGACCAAAAGCATGCCGCCCCCGACAAGCCGTTCTTCTGCTACTACGCCGAGGTGGCCACCCATGCCCCCCATCACGTGTCCCCTGAGTGGGTGGAGCCTTATCGGGGAAAGTTCGACGACGGGTGGGACCGATGGCGGGAGCGGGCTTTCGAGCGCCAGCTGGCCTCGGGCATCGCTCCAAAGGGCACCACGCTCACCGAACGGCCCTCCTGGGTGCAGCCCTGGGACGAGCTCGATGGCGATGCCCGACGGCTGTTCGCCCGCATGCACGAGGTGTACGCCGGGTTCGTAACCCACACCGACGCCCAGATCGGCCGGGTGATCGACCACCTCGAGGCCATCGGCGAGTTGGACAACACCGTGGTCATGCTGTGCTCCGATAATGGGGCCAGCGCCGAGGGGGGCCACGTGGGCTCGGTGAACGAGCATCGGTTCACTAAAGGCCTGCCCGAGTCGGTGGCCGCCAACTTGGAGTGGTTCGACGAGTTGGGCGGTCCCCGCACCTACAACCACTATGCCTGGGGGTGGGCGTGGGCCGGCAATACCCCGTTTCGTCTGTGGAAGCGATATGCGTGGCTGGGCGGCACCCGCACCCCGCTGGTGGTGCACTGGCCCGCGGGCATCTCTGCCCGAGGCGAGGTCCGCTCTCAGTTTTGCCACGCCATTGACTTGGCCCCCACCGTGCTAGAGCTTTGCGGGGTGGACGCCCCTGAGGCAGTGGACGGGGTGGCCCAGATGCCGATGCACGGCGCCAGCCTGGCCGCCACCTTCGACGACGCCGATGCTCCCGCCTCCCGATCCGAGCAGTACTTCGAGGTCCAAGGGTCGCGGGCCATGTACTTGGACGGTTGGAAGGCCACCACCGACCACGTGGCCGAGGCCCACGGCGACGAAGTGGCTCTGATGGAGGGAAGCCGCTCGTTTGACGACGACACTTGGTCGCTATTCAACCTCGACGAGGACTTCTCTGAAGCCCATAACCTGGCCGCTGAGCACCCCGAGAAGCTGGCTGAGTTGGAGGCCGCCTGGTGGTCAGCAGCCGAGCGCTATCACGTGCTGCCCTTGGACGACGGGTACGCCGGGCGCATGCCCGTCATATACCCCCCGGCCTATCCGCCCCCCGCCCAAGCCCGGTATCGACCCGGTGGCGGTCGAGTGGCCGACGAAGTTATGCCCGTGCTGGTACGGGGGTTCACCATCGATGCCGAGGTGACGGTGGACTCAGCCGGTGCCGAGGGCATCGTGTGGGCCATGGGCGACTGGACCAGCGGCTTGGCCTTCTACGGATTGGATGGTGCTCTAGTGCTGGGCCTGTGCCTGTCGGGCGACCAGTACCGACTGGCCACTCCGCCGATTCCCGCTGATGCCACCAGCCTGGGATGCCGCTATCAGCCGACATCGCCAGCCTCAAGCGTGGTGGAATTGCTGGTGGACGGCGAGGTGACGGCCCGCCTGGAATTGGACCGCACGCTGCCCAACTCCTGGCAGAACGGCGGTACCGGTTTGATCATCGGCCACGACAACGGCTTCCCGGTCAATGACGAATACCAGCCCTCGTTCCCGTGGACCGGAACCATCGCTCACGTCGATGTCGCCACCCCTAGCGCCGGACCTCCCGACCCCGCCCAAGTCGCCCGGGAATCTCTCAACGCCGACTGACCGTTGGGCCGGCCGCGAAAAAACTGCTAAACCACAGCCGTCGGCCATCACAGGAGGCACCATGAGCAGCGATACCCCATCTGAGCGACTCGACGTCAACGGCATGGTGGCGGTGGTCACCGGCGGGGCCGGTGGCATCGGCAAGGGCATCGTGACCGCGCTCTTGCAGCGGGGCGCCACCGTGGTGATCGCCGACATCGAGGCCGACACGACAGAGGCCACCGTGGCCGAGCTGTCGGAGCTTGGGCCGGTGTCAGGCTGTCCCACCGACGTGGCCGATGAGCACTCGGTGGCCGCGCTGGCCGACTACGTCTACAACACCCACGGCCGTTGCAACCTGCTCTTCAACAACGCCGGGGTCACCTCCGGCGGGGGCGGCAAGCCCTGGGAGCAGGAGCCCAATGACTGGCGGTGGTGCTTCAGCGTGAACGTGTTCGGCGTGGCCATCTGCACCACCGAGTTCGTGCCCCGCATGCTGGCCGGCGGCCTACCCGGCCAGATCATCAACACCTCCTCGGGCGACGGCGGCTTCGCCCCCGTTCCCACCGCCTCGGTATACGCCGCATCAAAGGCCGCGGTGAGCTGCTTCACCGAGACCGTGCACACCAACCTGATCCGGGAGGGCAGCGACCTGCGGGCCTCGGTGCTCTACCCGTCGGGCGGCATGTTGGACACCGGCCTGTTCACCGCCCAGCGCAACCGCCCGGCTCACTTGGCCCGGGTGGGCGACGCCACTGGGCGGCGCAGCATGACATTCCAAGAGCTCAAAGACATCATGACGGAGATCCGGGGCTACGAGCCCGAGGTGGCCGATCTGCTAGAGCACGGCAACTTCGTGGTCGACTGCGTGGAAGAACGCCGATTCATCATCGGCCGCAACATCGAAGACACCGTCGCCCTCCTCCACCGCCGAGCCGAAGCCATCGGCCGCTACGAAATGCCCGACTACCACGACATGGGGCTGTAGAGCATCCGGTCTGAGCCCACCTATCCTACGTCGATGGGGCCGGCAAGCTCGATGAACGACCGGGCGTCGAAGTCATACTCCACTAGGAACAACTCATCGGCGGCGTCCACCTTGTCGGAACTGAGCGAGGCGAATTCGACTCCGGGAACCGAAATGTCGGGAACGTTGTCTAACGCCGCTACCCAGGACTCGTTGGTGAGATCGGGTCCGGCCGCTTCGGCGATCTGGACGAATAGGGCCAGGTCGCGGCACGCGTTGAGCATCCCGGCCCAGTGCTGGATGTCATCTTCGCCCAGCTCTTCTAGGGGCAAGACCTCAATTCCCAGGGCGTTCTCGATCACGTCGATGCAATGCAGGATGCGGGAATCTTCCATGGGGGATGGGCCACCTCGAGCAGTGAGGACCGAGGTGACGGATTGGAGGCCATCAGGCGGCTCCCGCTGCCAATCAGTCAACCGGTCGCCGTTTCCGATCAAGTAGACGAACTCCGGAGCTGTGTTCCACAAATGGGTGTTCCGGTAATTGTCCTCACCGGTAAGAAGTATCGACACAACGCCGTCGCTGCGGGCCCGCTCGACATAGACGTCCATCTCGGCCTGCGTGGCGAATTGATCGCCGGTGGTGGTCACCACTCCGACCACTGGCACTTCGGCCCCGGCCGCCCTCAATTCCTCGGCGATCCCGTCTACCAGTGATTGCTGTTCTGGGTGGGCGCCGATGATCATGATCGGACTCAAATCGCCGATCCGCCCGGTTTGCTCCAGTATCGACACCATGGCGGTGTTGCGCCGCTCCAGACTCATCTGGGGGCTGACCCACAACCCGCCCGCGGCCGCAGCCTGCTCGGGGTTGGGAAGACCTCCCACCAGAATCGTGTCGTGCAGCTCAGTTACGCAGGTGTTCACTTGCTCCGCGCCGGGGCCGGCGAAGCCGTTGATCACCGCGAACACCTGTACGTCCTCAGTCAGCTTGAGGCATGCTGCCTCTGCGGTAGTGGCTCCCACCGGCAAGAACAGCTCGGAAACCACCTCGAGGCGCCGCCCGAGGACACCACCCTGCTCGTTGTACCAGTCCACCATGGCCAAGAACGGGGGCCCGAAATTCTGGTAGGGCAGGTCAAGCCCGAAATCGGCATTCAACTTCTCGAAGTCGATGGACGAGTGGCCGATGAGGATGGCCTCAGAGGTCACCCCCCGGAACGAGTCGGTCAACACGATGGGCTCGGGCGTGGCCTCGGGCTCCTCCTCGAGAGCTGGCGCCTCAGTTTCCGCCGGTTCTTGCGTAGGTGCAGGGGCCGGGTCGTCTGGCTCGCTCTCGGCCGGTGCGGGTTCTGCCTCACCGTCGGTCTCGGCCGGCTCGGGCGCCGAAGCCGCCTCCGTGGCCTGGGGCGCCGGAGCCTCGCCGCCCTCATCATCGTCGTCGCCGCTTCCGCAGGCCGCGGCTACCAGGGCAACAACCACCAGCACTGCGATCCAACAGATCGACCACCAAGACGGTGACTGTGTCCCTTTTCTCATGGCTTCTCCTCAAGAAGAATCGAATCAAATGCCGAAGCACCTCTGGGCGTTGAGCCCCAAGATCTTGTCTTTGCGAATCTCGCTCAGGTCATCCCGTTCGGCCAAGGCCTTCACCACGCCGGGGAACACGCCGTCGGGATGGGGGTAGTCGGTGGCGAACACCACGCAGTCGTCGCCCAGGCAGTCCATCACCCCGGGGACGGTCCGCTCCTCGGGATCGCAGGAGATGAAGCACTGCCGCTGGAAATACTCGGTGGCGCTCAGCTCCAGCGGGGCCGAGGCGTGGCCCCAGGAGTCGAGGTGGTCGTCGATACGCTCCAGCCAGTGGGCGATCCAACCGCAGCCCGACTCCAAGAACACCACCCGTAACTCGGGGTGGCGCTCCAGCACCCCTCCGGCGATCAGCTCCAAACAGCCCATCTGCTGCTCGTGGGGGTGGGAGCACACGTGGCGGAACATGAAGTTGTCGTAGCGGTCCAGCCCTGACTGGGGGACGTTCTGGGTGGTGCCCTCGTGCAGGGCGGAGGGCACGCCCCGGTCGGCCAGCAGCGACCACAGCCCGTCGTAGGCTGGGTGGTCGAGGGTTCGGCTGGCGATGACGTTGGGCCGCAGCATCACCGCCACGAATCCCAGCTCGTCAATCGCTCGGCGGGCCTCGGCCACCATCAGCGCCGGATCCACCTGGGGCACCACCGCCACGCCCAACAGCCGGGAAGTGTCGGTGTCGCAGTAGGTGCGCAGCCAGTCGTTGTAGGCCCGACACAAGGCGTTGTTCACCGCGGCATCGGCAATGCCCCCGAACATGAGCCCAGTAGTGGGAAAGATCACCGAGATGTCCATGCCCTCGCTGTCCATATCGGCCAACCGGGCGTGGGGATCAACGCCCCCTTTGGGGCGTTCCTTGTCGTAAGCGTCAGAGTCAAAGGGGATGTAGGGCGCCATCTCCCCACCCACGAAGGTGCGGGGCCGCCCCTGGCTGTCGAGCACCCTCCGGGGGGCGAAAGCCAGAAACTCGGGATCGCAGAACTCCTCCCACAGCTCGGGCGGTTCGCTGATGTGCCCGTCGGCGTCGATGACCAATCTGCTCATGGCATTTCCCCTTCCGCTGCTTACCGCAGCGTGGCCCGGCCCTTGTCGAAGACCGTCGTGCCCCGATTGGAGACCACTCGGAACAGCACTCCATTCTCTTCAGCGGGGTTGTGCCAGATCTGGGTCGTGAGCACGTCGCCGTTGTAGCCGGGGGAGGCAAAGCGGCCGGCCATCGAACCCAACGCCAGCGGATCGCCCCCGCAAACCGTCTCGACCAAAGCCCGGCAGGCGAAGCCGTAGGTGTTCAGCCCCATGAGGATGGGTCCGTCGAACCCTGCCGCCGCAGCCACCGCAGGGTCGTAGTGGATCAGGTTGGGGTCGTTGCCCCCGTGCCGGTAGAGAAGCGACTGCACCGGGAGGGTCTGCCAGTCCACGGTGGCGTCGGGTGGAGACTCACCGACATTCCAGGGCGGGGCCTTGGGCCCGGGATCGCCGCCAAAACCGCCTTCGCCCATCACAAACAGCTTCGAACCGGTGGTGAACAGCGGCTCACCGGTGGCGGCGTCCACCGACTCGCTCTGGGAATGGACCACCGCACCTGAGCCTTTGTCGTAGATCCCCACCACCGTGCTTGTTCCAATCACCGACCCCGCTGGGCCGATCTCGCCGTGAACGGTCAGCTCCTGCTCACCGTGGACCAGTTGGTGGACCTGGTAGTCGCCGAACCGGAACATGGGATTCCCACCGCTGCTGGGCTTGTCTGACCGGCCCCCGGAGCACACGAAGCTGGGGTACACCTGCTGGGGGTGGCCTGACGCCTTCTCCCCCACGAAGGCCAAGTCGTCGAAACCCGCCCCCACACTGAGCGCATAAAGTGTGCAGTCCCGAGGCAGCCATCCCCGCTGATGCGGTTCACCACGGTGCCCGACCATGTCCAAGTTCATCGCCATGGGTGCCATTGTGTCCCAAATCAGTCCCATTCTTCCCGCCGACCCAGCGACATATACGGTGAGGCCATGGCCGACGAACGAGTACAGCTCACGAGAGATGGGCACATCGCTGTCATCACCAACAACAACCCCGCCAAGCACAACGCCTTCGACGACGAGATGGATTTCGCGCTGTTCGAGATCCTGGACGAGATCAAAGCCGACAAGTCCATACGGGCCGTGGTTTGGCGGGGTGAAGGCAAGTCGTGGTCGTCGGGGCGGGATGTAGCCGCCATCGGCGGCCAGCAGGTGGAGATGGCCCACCACGCCCTCATGGAGCGGGGCCAAAGGGGCATCCAGCAGCTCTGGGACATCGATGCCCCGGTAATCGTGGCTATCCAGGGATGGGCCATCGGCGGGTCATTCCAGCGGGCTCTTTTGTGCGATATCCGGGTGGCCGCCGAGGGGGCACGGTTCATGCTCCCCGAGGTGACCCACGGGGTGATCCCCGACACCGGCGGGGTGGGCCGTCTGTTCGAGATCTGCGGATCGGGCCTGGTCAGCGACATGGTGCTCACCGGCCGAGTTCTCAGCGCCGACGAAGCCCTGACCCACGGCATCGTTTCCCGCATCGTGGCACCTGAGGAGCTGGACGACACCGTGATGGAGATGGCGGCCAAGATCGCCGCTGCGTCGCCCTACACCGTGCAACTCGCCCGCCGGGTGATCCGCAACCTGGCCGACGAGAACCTGCGCCGCTCCATGAACGACGAGTACGCCTACCAGACGCTGATCAACCGATCGGACGACTTCGCCGAGTTCCGAGCCGCCCGAACCGAGCAGCGCGATCCCGAGTACAAGCGATCTTGAGAAGCGACCAACAGGGGGACTTGAGCCATGGCTGAGATCATTGGATTGCCCGAACCTGCTCCCGAGGGTGCCACCGCGCTGGTGCCGGGGACCTACGACGGCCAGACGGTGTTCGTAACCGGCGGGGGCACCGGCTTGGGCAAGGCCATCGCCACCGAATTCGCCCGGCTGGGGGCCAACCTGGTTATTGCCAGCCGCAAGCCCGATCACCTGGAAGCCGGCCAGGCGGCCATCGAGGCGGTCGGCGCCGAGGTGCTGGTGGTGGGCTGCGACATCCGCCAGGCCGAACAGATCGCCGAGGCTTTCGACGCGGCTGCCGACCGGTTCGGCCTGCCCAATGTGCTCATCAACAACGCGGCGGCCAACTTCCCGGTGCCCTCGGAGGACATGTCGCCCAATGCGTGGCGCACGGTGGTGGACATCACCCTCAACGGCACGTTCTTCTGCGCCCGGGAATTCGCCCGCCGCCATCTGGCCGCGGGAACGCCGGGGTCGATCGTCAACATCGGGGCGTCCTACGCCTGGACCGGTGGCCCCGGATTTGCCCACTCGGCCGCGGCCAAAGCCGGAGTCAAGTCGATGACCGAGAGCCTGGCGGTGGAATGGGGTCCCTACGGCATCCAGGTGAACGGTTTGGTGCCGGGGTTGTTCCCCCACGAGGACATGACCGCCGATATCCGCTCCAGCCTCGACCGGACCCACGAGAAAGATCCCTGCCAGCCAGCCATGCGGGTGGGCCGGCTGCGGGAGCTGGGCTGGGCGGCCACCTTTTTGGCCTCTCCCTTCGCGCGGTTCATCAGCGGCCACACCATGGTGGTGGACGGTGCCAACTGGCAGCGTCGCTCCATGACCAACCCGGCGGTGACCACCATCCGCGACCAGATGGGCAAGGGTCCATTCGAGCTTTGAGCACAAGGCTCTGATTGCCATGGACCACGCCTAACCGATGAGCTCCAACACTCGCCCCTCCGATCCCATTGCATTGGAGGTGGTCAAGAACGCCTTGGCGGCCATCGCCGAGGAGATGGGGCTGACCACGGTGCGATCGGCCTATTCGTCGGTGGTCAAAGAGGGCGGGGACTCCACCGCCGCGGTCTTCGACCACCGGGGCCAGTTCATTGCCCAGTCGATGGGCGCGCCACTCATGCATTTGTCCAGCCTGCGGCCGTCGCTGCGCTCGCTGCTGGACGACTTCCCGCCCGACTCGATGGCCGACGGCGACGTGTACGCCTCCAACGATCCCTACCGGGGCGGCATCCACTCCAACGACGTGATGGTGTTCCGCCCGGTGTTCATCGACAACACCCTGGCGTTCTTCACCTGTGCCCTGCTGCACGTGGCCGATCTGGGGGGCATGGCCGCCGGCGGGCTGCCGGCCAATGCCACCGATATGTTCCAGGAAGGCCTGGTTCTGCCCCCGGTGCCATTGGCCAAAGCCGGGGAGCCCAACCAGCCGATGCTGGATGTGATCGCGGCCAACAGCCGGACCCCTGAAAAGGTCCTGGGCGACATCCGGGCCATGATCGCCGCCACCAACCTGGGGGCCGACCGGCTGGCCGACCTGGCCGACCGATACGGCCTGGAGCGGCTGCACCAGATCACCGACGAGTTGCTGGACTACACCGAGCGCCGGACCCGGGCGGGCATCGAGGCGCTGGCCGACGGCACCTACACCGGCTCGTTCATCATCGACGACGACGGCGTGAACCCCGACGCCGACCACGAGGTGCATGTCACCCTCACCGTTGGCGGCTCGACCATCACCGCCGATTTCGAGGGCACCTCACCCCAAGCGCCCGGGCCGATCAACGCCGCGGTCTCGCAGACCACCTCCGGAGTGCTCTTCGCGGTCCGCTGCCTGTTGGCCCCCGACATCCCCGTCAACGACGGCGCCTTCCGGCCCTTGGAACTGCGCTTGCCTCAGGGGACCTTGGTCAACCCGAATCCGCCCGCCGCGCTCAACGCCCGCATGGCCACGGTCATGGCCGTGGTGGAGGCCATGTTGGGGGCGTTTTCGCAACTTGACCCGGCCCGAGCAGTGGCCGCCTCGTGCAACGTCCACGTGTACATCATGAATGGCACCGGGACCGACGGCCAACCCTGGGCTTTCATGGACCCCCAGTTCGGCGGATCAGGCGCCCGGTCCGACCGCGACGGCGTGGACGTGACCGGCCCATTGGTGCTCGGTGCCGGCGGGGCGTTTCACACCGTGGAGGCCTACGAGCAGGAGCACCCGGTGCGCTTCGAGCGCTTCGAGCTGTGGACCGACTCGGGCGGGCCGGGCCGGTGGCGGGGAGGAGCCGGGGCGCGCCGCGACATCCGCATCCTCACCGACGGCCAGTTCACCGGCCGGGCCACTGATCGCTGCCGCCGCCCTCCTCCCGGCATATGTGGCGGTTCGCCCGGCGCGGGCGGGGGCTGGGTGCTCAACCACGGGACCCCCGATGAGCAGCCACTGCCCGCCAAGATCACCGCCCATCCGCTTCGAGCCGGGGACATGATCACCATGCTGACGTCAGCCGGAGGCGGCTTTGGCGATCCGTTCGAGCGCGATCCCGACCTGGTGGCCGTCGATGTGCGAGACGGCCGAGTGTCGCCCGAAGCCGCCCATCGGGACTACGGGGTGGTTGTCCTTGAGAACGGGGAGGTGGACCAGGCGGCCACCGCGGCGTTGAGAAGCTGATGACCGTCGCCCTGGGCATCGACATCGGCGGGACGTTCACCGACGTGGTGCTGATCGACCGCGCTGACGGCGAAATCTGCACCGCCAAAGTGCTCACCACCCCCGACGACCCTGCGACCGGGGTGCTGGCCGGGATTGCCGAGCTGCTAGACGACGTCGGGCACGACCCAGACGAGGTGTCCCAAGCGGTCCACGCCACCACCTTGGCCACCAACCTGATATTGGAGCGCAAGGGCGGTCCGGTGGCCTACGTCACCACGGCCGGGTTCGGCGACATTTTGATCATCGGAAACGAGCGCAAGGGCGACGCCGAGAAGTACGACCTCTTCTACACCAAACAGGCGCCCATCGTCCCCCGGCGGCGCACCGTGGACGTGGTGGAGAGAACCGCGGCCGACGGATCGGTGGTGGTGCCGCTCGACATCGAGCAAGCCCGCACGGCGCTGGCCGAACTATTGGCCCGCGAGCCGGTGGAGGCCGTAGCGGTGTGCTTCCTCCACTCCTACGCCAATAGTGACCACGAGCGCCAAGTGGCCGACATCATCGCCGAGCTGAACCCCGACCTCTACGTGGCAGTTTCCAGCGAGGTGTGGCCCGAGTACCGGGAGTTGCCCCGAGCGTGCACCACGGTCATGTCGGCCTACGTCGGTCCCACCGTTACCCGCTACATCGCCCGGCTGGACAGGGAACTGGCCCACCAGGGCATCGGCGCCCGGTTGCAGATCATGGGCTCTTCTGGCGGAATTATCTCGGCGGCCACCGTGGCCCGGCGACCGGTGCAGCTGGTGGAGTCGGGGCCGGCCGCCGGGGTGATGGCCGCCGCCCACATCGGCCGCCTCAGCGGCATCGACAATCTGATCTCCTTCGACATGGGGGGCACCACCGCCAAAGCCGGGCTGGTGCGGGGCGGCCACGCCGCCATTGCCCACGAGTTCTATGTGGGGGGCACGGCGTCGTCGGGCGTGAAGCAGATCAACACCGGATATCCCATAAAGATCCCGGTGATCGATTTGGCCGAGGTGGGCGCCGGTGGCGGATCGATCGCCTATCTGGACAGCGGCGGCGCATTGCGGGTGGGGCCGGATTCCGCCGGAGCCGAGCCAGGACCAGCCTGCTACGGCCGGGGCGGCACCCAGCCCACCGTGACCGACGCCGATCTGGTGCTGGCTTACCTGAACCCGGACTTCTTCCTCGGGGGCCGCATGGCCATCCGAGCCGATCTGGCCCACGGCGCTCTGGCCGAGCTGGCCGAGCCCATGGGGCTGGCCCCGGAAGAGGCCGCCGCCGGCGTGTACGAGGTGGTCAATGCCACCATGGCCGCCGCGGTGCGGGTGGTGACCCTGGAGCGGGGCATCGACCCCCGCGACTTCACCCTGCTGGCCTCCGGGGGTGCCGCTGGGGTCCATGTGGCCCGACTGGCCGAGGAATTCGGGATCACCGAGGTGGTCATTCCGGCCAACCCCGGCGTGGGCTCGGCGGTGGGCCTGCTGGCTTCCGACGTGGTGACCGATCATGTCCGCACCCAGGTGATCGACTCGGTTGGCGCTAATACCGATGCCATCGAGGCCATCTACGCCGAATTGGAGGCGGCGGCTGTCGCCGAGATCGGGGCTGAGGGGTTCGCCGCCGAAGAAATCGAGCTGGAGCGGGAGATCGATGTCCGCTATCGCCATCAGGCCCACGAGCTGACCGTTCCGCTGGACGGGAGCGACCTCGACGGAGCCGCAACTGCCTTCGGCGACCTGTACCAACAGCTTTACGGCATCCGCCAGGCCGACCCGGTGGAGTTCGTCAACTATCGGGTGAGGGTCATCGGCCCAGTCCCAAAACCCGACTGGTCAACCGACGAAATAGCCGCCCGACCACCTGCGCCCCTCACCCACCGCCCCGCCTGGTTCGACGGCGATATGGCCGACACCCCCGTCTACCGCCGCCACATCCTCCTGCCCGGCCCCACCATCGATGGCCCAGCCATCATCGAAGAGTCCTCCTCCACGGTGATCGTCCCCAGAGGCTGGGCCGCCACCGTCGACCGCTGGCTCAGCCTGGTGCTGCGGCCTGGTTAGTTCCATAGCGAGCTGATGGGAACCATGTGAAGGCGATCGCCAACAGGGAGGAACTGATCGCCGGTGTGCAACAACAATCCAGCTCGGAACGCCCCCGGTGCGACGCTGTCAATCTGATCGCGCAACCATCGCAGCGAACCAATGTGCCGCTCGCTTGGGCTGCTCGTCGCCTTGATCTCTAGTCCAACCATTGAGCCATCGGGCCGTTCCAGTACTAGATCAATCTCACGACCATTGAAGTTACGGAAATGATGCCTCCGCAGGCGGGCGCCTTCGGAGGCAAGCTGACGGGCGATTTCATTCACCACAAAGGTCTCCACCAACGATCCCAAAGTGGGAGATGTGGGCGAATCCAACGCAACGGGGCTCACGCCGAGCAGACTGGCGGCGAGCCCAGTGTCAGTCATGTACACCTTGGGTCGGCGAACGATTCGAGACGACAGTTTCCGCGACCAGGAAGGGATCGTCTGCACCAAGAAGACGGTCTCCATCCACGCCAGATATGTCTGAAATGTCGCACGGTCAATTCCCAACTTGCGACTGGCGTCCTCCGTATTCAGCTCCGTGCCAGTCACCGTGGCGCCCCACGAAAGCAAGTCGGTCAAGACGGAGGCGCGGCGAATGTCCCCCAACTCGACGACATCTCGCCGCACAACGGTCTCGATATAGCTTTCGAACCAGCCATCACGCTGATCGGGGCTCAAACCGACCGCTTCGGGATATCCCCCTCGACACAGGCGGTCCATGTATCCGCGGCGGGGAAGGAATTCTTGGGGAACATCGACTGACGCATCGGAGAACCAACGCGACATCCCGGGAAGAGGGGCACCGGCCAGCTCTGCCTCAGACAGCGGCCAAAGCCGCAAGACGCGGGCTCGGCCAGCTAGTGACTCGCTGATGACGGGCACGGTCAAGAAGTCAGTTGAGCCGGTGAGCAGGAACTGTCCCGGGTTCGGGTTGTCGTCAACAATCTGTTTGATGGCGCGGACTATCCGATCTCCCCCAAGCTGCACTTCGTCGACGATCAGCGGAACAGGCTGGCTGATCAGGAACGAGCGGGGATCATCAAGAGCAGCTAGCCGTGTGGCATCGTCGTCAAGAGAGACATAGGCCCCACCTCTTTCCTGGGCGATCCGCTGGGCCATGGTCGTCTTGCCGCTCTGCCGGGCACCATGCAGCACCACTACCCGGAACGCGTCGAGCGCCTCCTCAATCCTCGGATGCAAATGGCGCTCAACGTGACGCATATCGACAAGGATACCATGACAATCACAAGTTTTCAGTCAACATAATCAGCAATTGTCAGGCTTGCTAATCCAAATTTTTGACGCTGCCTCAGCCTGGTGCTCCGTCCTGGCTAGCTCCAGCGGACGTGGAGGTGTTCGTGGCCGTGGAGCACCAGGGTGGGGCGGTACACAGGCGCGGGCTTGTCGGGGTCCAGCTCCAGGGTGGGGAACCGCTGGATCAGAGCGTCGAGCGCGGCGATGGCCTCGGCTCGGGCCAGCGATGAGCCCAGGCAGTAGTAGGCCCCTAGGCCGAAGCCGTTGTGCTGGCTGGCGTCGCGGGTGAGATCCAGCCGGTCGGGGTCGGAGAACGCCTCCGGATCGCGGTTGCACGCCCCCAGCATCACCACACACAAATCCCCCTCGGGGAAGGTCTGGCCGGCCACCTCCACGTCGGCGGCCAGCACCCGGTGGTTGATCTGCACTGAGCTGTCGTAGCGCAGCAATTCCTCAAAGCCGTCGTCGATCATCTCGGGGGCAGCCTGCAGCCGCTCCAACTCAGCCCGGTTCTCCAACAGCGCCTTGGTGGCGTTGCCGATGATGTCGGCGGTGGTCTCGTGGCCGGCTTGGAGCAGGATTATGCAAGTGGGGACGATCTCCTGGTCGGTGAGCGGCCCCCGCTCGTCTTCCACTGTGACCAGCTTGGTCATGAGGTCGTCACCGGGGTTGGCCCGGCGCTCGGCGGCCATCTGGGTGAAGTACTCGGTGAACCCCCGCACCGCCTTCTCGCCGTTGGCGATCATCTCGTCGCTCAGCGCGGCGATGTCGCCCCGGCGGGCGAAGTCCCACATCCACTGCTCGATGTCGGGAATGTCGCTACGGGGGATACCCAGCATCTTGCAGATCACATGCACCGGCAGGGGGTAGGCGAACTGGCTCACCACGTCCATGTGGCCGTCGTCGGCCACTGCGTCCAGCAGCCCGCTAACCACGTCGTTGATGGCCGGTTTGATCTTCTCCACCGCCCGGGGGGTGAACACCCGGGCCACCATCGAGCGGATACGCTGATGATCGGGCGGGTCCAGCCACAGCAGCATCCGCTTCATCATGTCGTAGTACTCGGTGCCCCCCGCCCCCACGTTGTACATCTCGGTGGTGCGCCGATCGCTGATGGCCTTGGGGTTGCGCAAGAGCTGATCAGCGTCAGCATGGCGGGTGAACACCCACGCCTCGTGAAAGATCGGGTTGTGGGTCTTGTGGATGGGGGCGGCCTCCCGCAGAGCGTGGTAATGGGGGTAAAGGCTGCCCCGCGTCTCCGGGTTGATGATGTCGGCGATAACTTGTTCGGGATTGGCGCTCATAGTTAGGGCCAAGTTATATCCGGAGTGGGATCGCCCGCCGACTGGATGGCCTGCCACACCGACCAGATGCGGGAAGCGGTAGCCGGTTTCGACCTCGCCCCGTCGGGCCTTGGGGTGGTGGGCACCCTGCCAATTGTGCGCACCGACGATGGCGTGGACCTAACCGCCACCATGGACGCCGTGCCCCCCGGTCGAAGCGGGGATTTACCGACTTCCGAGCCCACCTCAGCATCCTCTCCGACGCCGATGTCGCCCACGACTATCTGGCCGAAGTGGTCGCCGCCTTCCGCCCCACCATCAGCCGCTAGATGCCGTCAGTCGACTCAGGCCGCAACTATTTCGTAACCCATCTTCTCAAGCTGCTCAATCGCGGCTTCAGGGTTGTTGCGGACTGTGGCCTGGGTCTGTCGCTTGTTCCAGTCTCCCAACGACTCGGCTAGGACCTTTCTCCACCCCGGAAGCCAATCGGTAAAGAGGTTTTCCCGGTCCAAGAAACTGAGGAGTTCTTCGACAGTGGGGCGAAAGCGTCGACCTCCAACAGGAAAATGGATTTCGTGCAACCGGGGCAATTGCAATCCGGCAGTACCGTAGACCCATCCGAGTTCCACTGATTCAGCATGCAAATGAATATGGGCGGATGGCTTGTTGCGGGCGTCTCGTTCGTACTCGATGCGAAACACCGGAACAGGTTTACGCGTGGGATTGGGGCGGACCCACAACCCATAAGTGGACTGCTGTACGGCAAGATGCTCTGACTGCCGATCCAGCGACACATGGAATTCGACCTTGAGCATGAGTCGTGGCAAGCCCTCTTCGTCGCACCTGCGGATCAGAGGCACATTGCTGAAACCAGCACCTGACTCACTGGAGGATTCGAACGGCCCAGGCCCAATGCGACGCTGCTCGTCGTTGCTCGCGTTGACCACTACAAAACTGGGCGCACCATCAATACACCCCTGAATGAGATTGGTGAGGTCAGTGGCGAATGTGCTGGAGGCTGTTTCGAGGAGTTCGCTCACGTTACGGGGGGAAGGTCTTCCTCGATCAGCACGTCACCCCAGATCAGCCATAGGTCGCGAAGCAGAGGGTTGTCGAGGCGGTCTTCGCTGCCAAGCTCGTAGAAGCCGCGCAACCCCAGCCCGGTCGCTTCGGCGTTCCTCTTCAGCATCTCGACGATTTCCTCTCGAGGGACGGTCAAACTGGCCATGGGGCTCTCCTTAGCGTCTGCCCAGAGTGTGGCACTTGGGGCGCATCTATTTGGAGCTTATCGACGAGAGTGACAACCAACGTCACTGCTCATTCAGCGAGATCTTGACCTGGATGCGGGCTCGCGGTCGATGTAGTGGCGGACGAGGGTGACGAAGATGAGCATGACCGCCGACAGGGCGGCGCCGGCCCAGAGGACTAGGCGAGTGTTGCCGACGGCTAGCAGGCCGGCCACTACGGCGGGGCCGCTGACCTGGCCGATGCGGATGGCGGTGCCCCAGGCGGCCACCATGACGGCTCGGTGTTCTTCGGGGGCCAGCGAGGCCGCCCAGCTTTGCAGGGGGACCACCACCAGCTGGTCGGCGGCTCCCAGCACCAGTACGGGGGCGATGATCACCGCCAGCGAGGGCGACAGCGCCATTCCGGTGAGGCAGATCACGAACCCGATGTAGCCGGCCCGCACCATCGTGGAGATGGAGTGGCGGCCAGCGATCCGTCCCATGCTGAGGGCAATCAATCCTGCCGACACCGCAGGCAGCGACTGGATCACGCCGCGGATGCCGGCTGATGCGCCGAACTCGTTCTCCAGGTGAATGGGCATGGTGGTGATTCCCACGGCGAAGAACACCAGAAACGTGAATGGGGCCACCAGCAGTAGCACCCCAACTTCGGGTTGCATCAAGTGAGGGCGGGCCCGGCGGAGTTGATATCGCAGGGACTCGGGGGTCCGGCGCTCGTCGGGGGGCAACAGGGTGGCCGCGAACAAGGCCAGCACGATGGTGGCGGCGTGCATAGCGAATGGGCCCCGCCAGCCGAATAGCTCGGTGAGCAGTCCTCCGGCGGCAGGCAACAAGGCCACGCTGAGGTTCATTGCCAGGGCGTTCTGACCGATGATCCGGGTGCGCTCCACCCCCTGGTAGTTGTCGCCGATGATCACCAGAGCCAGGCTCAGGAATCCCGACGAACCCAGCCCCTGGATGAACCGGAACGTCAAGAGCATGGCCAAATTTGTCGATGCCATGATGACCAGTCCGGCCAGCCCGAACAGCAGCAGGCAGGGCACGATGATGCGGCGACGGCCGTAGCGGTCGGCGGCCACTCCGATCACCGAGGCCATGAACAGGCCGGGGGCGTGGGCGGTCATCAAGATGAACACCGAGGTCTGGTCGGAGATCCCGAAGGCGGCGGCGATGTCGGGGATGGCCGGAGCGATTGAGGCGTTGGGAAGGATCACCGCGGCCCCGATCAACCACACCACCACGAGCTGCGACCGTCGGAGTCCCACAACTCGACGGTATTGCCCCGCTCCGTCGAGTGGCATGATCAGAGTGTGGAACGCCACCGGGAGCACTATCGGATCGACCGGGAAGTCCAGGCATCGCCCGAGTCGGTGTTCGCCGCGCTGCTGGGGTTGATCGGCGGTCCTGACGATGCGCCCACCTACGCCCGGTTGGGTGATCCGCCCCCCCATGGACCGGGTGCGCTTGTGGTGTTCAAGCTTCAGGACTACGAGCTGCACGAAGTGTGCATGGAGCTCGAGAACCCCCGCAGGCGGCGCTACCGCATGGTGTCGGGCGCCCCGGTGGCCCACTACGAGGCGCTCACCGAAGTGGCCCCCAGCGGCAACGGCGACGGAGCGCTGATCACCTGGCAGGGGTGGACTGAGGATCCCGACCCCGTGGTGGCCGCAGACTGGAATCGGCTGGCCCACGAGTCCATCAGCCGAGCGGTGGAAATGGTGGCGGCACGGGCCGAGCAGTCGTGAGCTTCCGCCGAGTCGCCCTGCTATTGGTCTTGGTCCTGTTGGCCGCGGGCTGCACCACCAAGACCAAGGAGCTTCCCCAGGGGCCGCCCCGGGAGATTCGCATCATCAACAATGTGGAGGTGGCCGACGACGATCGCACCCTCACCGTCCGCTACTGGGGCACCGAGTGCGAAGAGTTCAGCGACGCTGAGATCGACTATGGCATCACCCAGATGGAGATCGCGGTCTATGCCCTGGTCATCACCGAAGAGTGCCAGCGCTCCGGCCTCCAGCAAACCGCCACCATCACCCTCGTCCAGCCGTTAGACAACCGCGTCATCATTGACGCCAACACCGACACCGTGGTCTGGGAGCCCTAGTCGGCTTAACCCAAATCGGCCGGGATGGGGCTGTGGGTGGGGAGAGGGCAGCAACCATCCGTGATTGGCGGCAGATCGGCAATGTCGTTGGTGAACAACGCGGCGGTAATGGCACCGTGGACTTGTGGGGGGGCGGGGAGAGCGGCGGCGACGCTTAGGGCGGCGTGTTGGCCCATGGCGGAGTCGAGGTAGTTGGTGACGACGACCTTGCGACCCTGGTCGATATAGCGACGGGCGGCAGCGTAAGCAGCGCGGGGGCCGCCCAGGGCCATGGGCTTGACCACAACGACGGAGATTGCTTCGGGTACCTGGGTGTCCGCGAAACCCAGGCTGTCGTCCACCGCCACCGGGACCGGGGATTGCTCGGCAATTCGAGCCAGGGCTTCCAACCCCGACACCGGCTCCTCGACGTACTCGATGTCGAACTGTTCCAGCCAGGTCAACGCCTCTACCGCTTCCTCTTCAGTCCACGCCCCGTTGGCGTCCAGTCGCAGTCGAACTGTGTCCCCGATAGCCCTCCGCACCGCGGCTACTGCGGCCACATCGGCCTCCAGATCAGATGCACCCACCTTCAGCTTCACCGTGCGGAAGCCGTCAGCCACTGCGGCCGCGGCTTCATCGGTATCACCGACCAGTGAATTGAGTTCTACCGACCGGGCTACCGCCCCGCCGTCGGCCAGCACCTCGGCCTGGGATAGACCAGTGCGCCGAGCCTCCAGATCAAGAAGAGCCAGTTCGACGGCGCCATGGGCAAATGGCTCAAAGGGAAGAGCATCGGTATCGGGATTGGCCGCCCACGTTTCCAATGCCCGCTTGGTGGTCGGCAGATCGGCCCCCGGCCATCCCGGCAGTGGCAAAGCCTCCCCCCAGCCGGTGACGGCCCCGTCGGAGATCTTCACCAGGAAGCCATCTCTTCGAGTGATCGCTCCCCGGCTTGTGATCACCGGTTGGCGTAATTCCAGAGTGATCTCTCTCAACTCGACACGCATCGGATTACCGCGGCCGCGGTTGCATCGGGGGCTTCTAGGTGGGTGGCATGGCCGGCGTCGGGAATCGCACAGACATCGGCCTGGTGGATGGAGGCGGCCATGTCACGGGCGATGACCGTGAACTTGGTGTCGTCTTCGCCGACAATGAGGGCGCAGGGCATCGACAGCTCCCCCAACCGGCAGCTGATGGGCTCGACCGCTCCGGCCCCCATACCCCGCAGGCTGAGGGCCAAGCCTCGGGGATCGCATGCCAACCGCTGGGCCCGAAGCTCGGTTCGCTGATCGACTGACAGCCGATGGTGCTGGGTGGCGAACAGGGGGCGGTCGGCCCAGTAGTCGGCGAACCACTCGACGCCCTCTGACTCGATACGGTCGGCCAATGCCTGGTCGGCCGCGATGCGCTCAGCCCGCTCAGCGGGATCGTCGATACCTGCTCGGGTACCGATGAGGGCCAGCGCGGCTACCCGGTCGGGATAAGCCAGCGCGACGTGGAGCGCCACCCGGCCCCCCATCGAGTAGCCCACTAGCGCGAACTGCTCAAAATGGGCCGTCGCCGAGACCACTCCGGCCGCTGCGGTGGCCATGGTGTAGTCGGCTGGATCGTCGGAGGCCGGCTCCGGACCGTGGCCGGGGAGATCGAGGGCCAAGACTGGGTCGGGCAAACGACTGGTAAGCGGGGCCATTGCCGCCGCCGATCCGGTGAATCCGTGCAGGACCACGGAGGCCGTTGTGCTCATTCGGTCAGATCGGAAAGCTGGTGGCGCTGCTTCATGGCGGCATCGTGGTCGATCGGCACCTCGATCACCGTCACCCCCGAAGCCTTGGCGACGGCATCGGCCAGCTCATCGGCCTGTTCGACCCGGCAATGGTTGACGCCCAATCCATTGGCCAGATTACCCAGTGAAACGCCGTGGGGGGTGTGGAACAGTTCTTCGAAATGAACCTCGGACCCGCCGTCGACCACCGGCAACAGCGAGAAGATGCCGCCGCCGTCGTTGTTGGGCACTATCACGATGAGATCGGCGCCCGAAAGGGATGCGGCCAACAACCCGCCGATGTCGTGCAGCAGCGCCACATCGCCGACCAATACCGCAACGCGCTGGTCGAGGGCGAGGGCTGCCCCCAAGGCCGACGACACCACGCCGTCGATGCCATTGGCCCCCCGGTTGACCAACACTCGGCGGGGCAGGGCGTCGGGGGGCCAGAAGGAGGTCACATCCCGCACCGGCATGCTGCTGGACGCATACACCGCCACCTCCGGTGGCAGCTCCCGCAGCAAGGTGGCGGCCAGCAGCGGCTCCAACAGTTTGGCGGAGCCCAAGGCCTCCTCCATCCGATCCCAGGCGTCATCGGCCGCTTCGATCCAGCTCACTGCCCAGGAGTCATCGGCCGAGCCCATTCGGGCCGATGCCGCGCCCAGCAGCGCCACCGGATCGGAGGCCAGTGCGTCAGTCCATCCGAACGACGGATCCTCCCATCGGCGCCGTGGGTCCACCAACAGCCGATCAGGCGCCGGACAGGACTCCATGAATTCGATGACCGCCCGGTTGCTGGGCGGTCCGCCGATGCGTACCAGCACGTCGGGGGCCAGATCAGCAAGGCCCACCACCCACTCGGCCCCGTCCAAGACCAGCGGCCCTCGACCTCGGAGCTGGGATCCGGCATCGGCCACCACCGGCCATCCGGCCGCTTCGGCAAAGACGACAATGGCCGTCGCTCCAGCGTCGTCCACGTCCAGCGCCCCAGAAACGATCAGTCCCCGACGACCGGCCAGGCGGCTCACTGCCTCCACATCGGCGTCAACCAGGGGCCGGACGGGAACGACCGGTCGACCCACCGATGACGACAAGCGGGGAATCGGGCCCTGGGGCTCCAACGGCTTGCGGAACGGCCAGTTCAGATGCACCGGGCCGGGGTTGGGTCCCGCGCCAGCGGTGGTGGCCGCCCGCACGGCCAAGCGGGCAAAGTAGTCGGGCTCGTCCAGATCGCAGGGCGCTTCGGCGTACCAGCGGACGTGGTCGCCGTACAGCTTCACCTGGTCGATGGTCTGGCCGGCACCGGCGTCTCGATGCTCAGGCGGGCGATCGGCGGTACACACCACCAGCGGTACTCCACTGTGGTGGGCTTCCACCACCGCAGGCAAGTAGTTGGCCGCCGCGGTGCCCGACGTGCACACCAGGGCCACAGGACGGCCCGAAGCCTTGGCCATCCCCAATGCGCAGAACCCGCCCACCCGCTCGTCGAGCTGCACGGTGACCCGCAGACCCTCCTGGTTGCGGGCGGCAACCGCCAGCGGGGTGGAACGGGATCCGGGCGAGACCACCACTTCGGTCACCCCGCAGGCCGCCAGCTCGGCCCAGAATCGGCCAGTGGCCCGGTAGGCGAGGTCGGTCATGTGACCACATCCAATATCGCGGCCAGCTTGATGTCGGTCTCGGCTAGCTCCTGCTCGGGGTCGGACCCGGCCACGATCCCCGCTCCGGCGATCAGCCGCAGCCCGTCAGGATCGATCAGCGCCGATCGCAGGGCTACGTAGAACGAGCCGCAGCCCCGATGGTCGATCCACCCCACCGGGCCGGCGTACCACCCCCGGTCTAACTCCTCGTGCTCAGCGATCCACTGTTGCGCGAAGGTGCTCGGTGTGCCCCCTACCGCCGGTGTGGGGTGCAGGGTGCCCACCAGCCGAAGAGCCAAGCCGGGCTCAGGTGCGATCTGCCCGGTGACCGTGGTGGTCAGGTGGTGGATGCCAGGCAGCGTCCGGACCTCGGTTTCGCCGGTGGGATCCAACTCCACGCCGGCCAGGGCCAGCCGGGTCCGCAGGTATTCCACTACGTAGCGGTGCTCGGCCTGCTCCTTGGGATCGGATGCCAGCTGCTCCGCGTTGGCGGCATCTTCGGCCGGAGATGCGCCCCGTGAGGCGGTCCCGGCCACTGCATGGGTGGTAACCACATCGCCATCCAGCTCGACCAGAATTTCGGGGCTAGCGCCCACAAAGCAGGAAGGCCCCCGCCCAAAGCCGAATACCGCGCACGACTCGAAGCGGCTTGACAGCCGGTCCAGCACCACCGCGGGATTGATGCTGCCAACCGCCTCCACCTCTCGAGCCACCACCACTTTGGCCAACTCCCCGGCTTCAATGGCTTCGGCGGCCTGCTTCACTGCGTCCCGATACAAAGCCCGGGTTCCGTCCTCCACCCGCAGCACCCCGCTTTCGCCAGAGCCGCCAGCACCGAGCAGCGCCGAGCCCCGGACAACCCGCTCCGGCACCACCAGCCGTCCGCTGGGATACCCGACCCACGCCCCCGATCCCGGCTGATCGGTGAACCCGAAGCCGGCGAAGGCGATCTCGCCCTCATCCAGCAACTCGGCGGCGGCCGCCGCGGCAGCATCGAACCGCCGCGGGCCATCCACCTCAACCGCTCGAGCTGCCCCCAGACCGGCCAGCGCGTCGGTGCCGGGGGCTCGCCAGTACACTCGGTTGCCGCCCGTCCAGCTCGCAAACTCTTCAAGCGGCGTCACTGCACCCTCTCCGCCAGACGGGCCGAGGCCCGGCTCAAGAGGGTCCGGCGGAAGTGCTCGCCCACCAAGGCCACCACTTGAGGCACCAGCGCCTCCACTAGCGGGACCAAATTCTCCAAGTCATTGCTCTCCAAGCCCTCCGATCCCATCGCCGTCAAGAACAAGTCCACCGCCTCGTCCACCACTGCCTCCACATTGCGGGCGTGGCGAACAGCCAGGCGGGCCAAATCCGGAACACTCACCCCAGCAGCGACGAGGGCGGACCCGGCTTGCAGCATGGTGACTGCGTCCTCGCCAAACCGCCCGTACCGGTCGGGAATCAACAACCCGGCATCGATGGCCAAGTCGACCTGCTCCGCAGCCAAACCCGACCGACCGATCAGCTCAGCCCGGCTCAGACCCATTTCTGCCATCCCCAGAGCGTAAACCCGAGACCCCCGCAGTCATAGCCGAAGCACGGTTCCATGGCGGCTGCCCAAACGAGGTCAACCTCAAACTGTGGTCTGAATCGGAGACCGAAGGTCAGCGGCTGCGACGGACAGTGTCTGAGGGCTGCTCTTCGAACAGGGCGAAGTACTCGGCTGAGAATCGCCCGAGATGAAACACACCGCTGTCCATTGCCGCCTCGGTCACGCTGTGACTGCCTTGCTCGAGCAGCCGTCGGGCATTGTTGAGGCGGAGCAGCTTCCGAAATCGGCTCGGACTCAGCCCGACGCTCTCCCGGAACGCCTTCTCCATGCTGCGGCGGGATGTCTGGGCCCGCGACGCCACTTCTGATATCGGAATCTGCTCGCGGAGACTGTCGGCCATAATCGCCTTTGTGTGTCGGAACAGCTTGAGCGAGCGACACGAGGAACCCCCTGCGGCTGCCGGCGTCGCCAGCAGATCCAGCATGAGCCCCTGAACTATCTCCACCGGAATCTCCACCGACTGCTTTGCCGCATCCCAGGAGTTCAGAACTCCGGCCGCGGTATGCCGAAATTGCCTGCTGAGGGCGGCATCAGAAACGAGCCGTACCTGCCCCCGTTGCCGTGCGGCCAACCGGCGAAGAGGCAGCGCAGGGGTGAGCTCTAATGAAACACTGATAACCGCGGGCACAACACCGGGACCCACCATGGCGTCATAGGAGCCGCCCGGGCCCACCAAGAGCACGTCTTCGATTCCGAATCCTGTGCCATTGGACATCGTCTCGGTTGGCGACTCCAAGAGCACCACTGCGCTGACCCGATCCTCAGGACCTGCCCCCTGCTGGTGGAGCACCCGATTCGTGCATTCAACGAAAACCCCCACGCGATCTCCATCGACCGCCATGAACGCCCCCGAGAAATTGCCCGAACCGACCTGCTCATATTGCTGGTCGAAGTCAGTGAGCTGCTCTGCCTGTGCATCAATACTGGAGAACCGCTGCAAGCAGGCGCCAGTGCGCATGGGGCGAACATAACACCGCAGTTCGACTTCGCCAAGGCTTCTTTTCGCAAAACGGATAGTGCGCCCCGCATGATGGACGAAGCCCGGACGAGAGGGGATTGCGCGTCCCGCTGCCCCTGGCTGAGATGGTCACAATCCCGTGAACCCCCCAACCACAAACCCCATGCACTCTACGCGCCGATCACCACGAGGCATCTGATGGCAGTTGTCGAACAACTCGTTCTCGAACCCTTGGCCGCTTCTCTTGACCTGGACGCCTTTCGCAAGAACGGACACTCGCTGGTGGACTGGATTGCCGACTATCTCGCCACCCTCGAACAGCGTCCGGTTTGCGAGCCCACCGAGCCGGGTGATGTCCGAGCCAAGCTCCCGGTCAGTGCGCCGGAGAGACCTGAGCCGTTTTCCTCGGTATTGGACGACCTTGACCGGGTGATCGTGCCCGGGCTTGCCCACTGGCAGCATCCGGGTTGGTTCGCGTATTTCCCCGCGATGGCATCGCCTGCGTCGGTGCTCGGAGAGCTCGCCGCCGCTGGGCTGGGAGTGCAGGGGATGCTGTGGTCCTCAGCGCCGGCAGTGACCGAGCTGGAATGCCATGTCCTCGACTGGCTCGTCGATCTGATGGGTCTGCCGCAGTCCTGGAAAACCACGTCTGCCGGTGGAGGAGTGCTCACCTCGGGGGCATCGACATCAACCCTGACCGCCTTGATCACCGCCCGTGAGAGGTGTCGCGGCCTCACCGGCGCCTCGGTGGAGCAAATGGCGGTCTATGCCTCAAGCCACGCCCATTCGTCGATCGAGAAAGGAGCTCGCCTAGCCGGTATTCCCCGAGTTCGGCACCTCGACGTCGACCGCGATTTCTCAGTCAAGCCGGAAGCGCTGGACATGGCGATTTCCCAGGATCTCGAACAGGGACTCGCCCCCGCCGCGGTCATTTCGGCGCTGGGCACAACCGGAACCACCGCTGTCGATCCGGTGCGCGGCATCGGGGAATTGGCGGCACACCACCAGCTCTGGCATCACGTCGATGCGGCCTACGCCGGGTCGGCCATGGTCTGCGAGGAGTTTCGCCACCACCTTGACGGGGTTGAACTGGCCGACAGCTACACCTTCAACCCCCACAAGTGGCTGGCCACAAGCATCGACTGCTCGGTGTTGTGGGTCGCCGACCGGAAGCCGCTCAACGACGTCATGGGCATCGAGCCCCCCTATCTGCGCAATGACGCATCAGATTCAGGCCAGGTCATTGACTACCGCAACTGGGACATCTCCCTCGGACGGCCCTTCCGAGCCCTCAAACTCTGGTTCGTACTGAGGACACTCGGCGCCGAGGGTCTTCGCAGCCTGATCCGCCTCCACACTCAGTGGGCGAGCGACCTCTCCGAGCGCATCGACAACCATCCCCGGTTGCGGCGCATCGCTCCAACCCCCTTTGCGCTGGTCTCGTTCATCCACACCGACGGCGATGCATCCACTCGCGCCCTGGCCGCGGCCATCAACGACAGCAATCGCTTCTTCGCCACCGTCTCTGAAATCGAAGGGCATCCATATATCCGGATTTCAATCGGCTCTACCTGGACGATGCGGCATCACGTCGACTCGCTTTGGGAATTGATCCAAGAAAGCACAGGGGCAATGGAAGAAGCCAGCGAAAGGGAGAACCCATGGGAACGGTAACCACCAACGACGGAGTACGCCTCGGCTACATCGAAGCCGGCGCCGGTCCTGCGCTCGTGCTCGTCCCGGGCTGGAACCAGACAGCCGCCTTGTTCGACCGCCAGATTGATGCCTTCAGCGAGGCATTCCGCGTGCTGGCACTCGACTTGCGCGGCCACGGCGCCTCAGAGGCACCTGACCACGGATATCGCATTTCCCGCTATGCCATGGATCTCAAGACGCTGATCTCCGAGGTCGCCGACGGGGAGGCCCATGTGCTGGGCCACTCGATGGGCTGTTGCGTGCTGTGGTCGTACTTCGATCTTTTCGCCGGCGACGGGATCAACCGGGCCGTTTTTGTCGACATGTCCACCCATCCGGTAGCCAACCCCGCGTTCACCGACGAGCAGGTGGCCAACTTCGGCTCGACCATGCCGGCATCCGACCTGTTCGATTTGGTCAACGGGCTTTCGGACGGCGCCGAAGCGCACATCGTCCCCGGATTGGTCGAACACATGGTCACCGAGTCGATCAGCCCTGAGAGCAAGGCCTGGATCCTGGCCGAGAACAGGCGGATGCCCGGGCCGTTATCAGCCAGGGAGCTCTTCTCCGACATCTTGGCCGACTGGCGCGACGTGCTTCCCCGAATCAACCGGCGGAGTCTCTACATCGCCGGCGAGGCGTCCTTCGTTCCCATGACTGCCACCAAGTGGGCAGCCGAGCAGACCCCCGGCGCCCGCTTCGAGTCAATCGGCGGACACGAGGGAGGCAACCACTTCATGTTTGTGGAGAACCCCGACCGCTTCAACCACCTCGTTCTCGACTTCCTGACCAACTCCGACCACTGAACCTTCCAGACCCGAAAGGAACAACCATGTTGAACAAACGCCTACTGGCAATCGTCCTGAGCCTCTGTCTGATCGCCGCAGCCTGTGGCAACGACGACGACGGCACAGCCGCAGTAACTGCTCCCGCTCCAACCGCGGCATCCACCAGCAGCTCAACGGAGGACGCTCCCCAGCAAGCAGAGCCCGACGACGGAGAACCGGAACCAGGCGAGGCTGAACCAGGCGAGGCTGAACCAGCGCCTGCCTCCAGCGCGCCGCTGGACGTCGATGCTGTGCTGGCAGCGGACTTGAGCGCCTGCGGGCCTGCACCCACCGGAGAAGCCCTGAAGATCGGCTATGCCGCCGACTTCTCCGAACTCGGCGGCTTTGTGGACATTCCCGGCTCGAGCGCGGCCGCGTATTTCGCCGAACTCGTGAATTGTGTCGGGGGGATCGACGGCCGACCCCTCGAATTGGTGGTTCGCGACATCGAGGGAGATCCCGAAACCGCCGGCCGAGTGGCCCAGGAATTGCTCGATGACGGCGTCACCGCCATCTTGGGTCCAGCCTTCTTTGATGTGAACCAGGCCATCTTGCAGGTGACGGCGGGCCACACGCCGCTGATCTCGGTGTCTTCCACCGAACCGCTGCTGGCCGACCCCACCCAGCTCAGCCTGTTGGCGTCTTTCACCGATACAGCCCAAGCCAAAGCGGCCGCTCAGTTCGCCGTCGATCAAGGGTGGCGGACTGCGGCGACGTTCAGCGTGCCCGGCCCGTATTTCGGCTACCTCGTCGAGGTGTTCACCGAAGAATACGAAGCCCTCGGGGGCGAGGTGCTTGGCGACTACCCCTTCGTGCCAGCCGAAACGACCGATTTCTCTGCGCAAGTGAACGAAATCGCCGCGCTGGATCCGCAGCCCGACGTGATCTACTCGGCGCTGCTGGCATTCCAAGCAGCGATTTTGGGCGGCCAGCTGGACGAAGCTGGAATCGACGCCGAAATGCTGGTGGCCGATGCTTTCACCGCGACCGGCGGCTACTTCATCGATGGCGTAGAGGGGTTCTTCCACACATCGCACACCTTCCCGGCGCCCGACGGCCGCATGGTCCGGTTCCTGAACTCGTACGAACAAGCCAAGGGCACCGCACTGGAGAGCGACTCCTATGCCGCTTTGGCCGCGGACGCGATCCTGGTAATAGCCCAAGCCGTCATCGACACTGGCTCGCTCGATCCAGCCACGGTGGGCGAAGCCATGATTGCGGGAACCGGAGTCGACGGTCTGACAGGCGTGCTCGCCTACAACGGCGGCGGCACCCCGAACACACCTGTCTACGTCCACCAGGTGGTTGACGGAGGGCCTTCGCTGGCCGCCGTGTACGAGGTGTTCGAATAAGCGCCGGGCAAACCCGCCCCGGTTCCCAGCATGGGCGACGACATCATGGCGACGACTGGCAGCCCCTGATCGCAGAGTCGGCCCTGTGACGTTCGACAACCCCCTGACCGACAAGGCCTACCAAGTGGGTTCAGAGACCTTCGACGAGCTGTTGGCCGTCGAGTCAGTTGAGGTTTCCTACGGTCCGATCCGCGCCCTGTATGGCATCTCCCTCACTGTTGGGTCCGGCGAGACGATCGCTCTCATCGGACCCAACGGTGCGGGGAAGACCAGCCTTCTCAATACGGTCATCGGAATGCGCCGACCGAGCCAAGGCCGCGTCCGCTGGAAAGGACGCGACATAACCGGGCTGCCGCCCCAACAGCGCATCCGCCTCGGGATGGCCCTGGTTCCAGAGCATCGCCGCATTCTCGGCACCCTCACAGTTGAGGAGAACCTGCTGGTTGGCGCTATCACCCTCCCTCGTCGGCTCCGCCAAACCCGAGCCGACGAGCTGATGGAGCGATTCGATATTCTGGGACGCAAGCGATCGCAGCGGGCCGGGCTGCTGTCGGGCGGCGAGGCCCAGCAACTTGCCATAGCCCGGGCGCTGATGGCCTCTCCCGATCTGCTCTTGATGGACGAGCCGACGCTCGGGCTGGCCCCGCTGGTGGCAGCCCAGGTTTTCGAGCTCATCGACGAATTGCGCCGCAGCGGCATGACCCTGATCGTCGTCGAGCAGAATGCCCGCCGCGCCTTGGAATCCGCCGACTCTGCCTGCATCCTGCGCACCGGGCAAATTGTCGAGCAAGGCCCAGCCGAGCAGATCGCAGCCCGAGATGACATCTTCGGGTCTTTCCTCGGAGACACGCCCGTGAACCGCCACATCGGCTCGCCGGATGGTCGTCGGCAAACCGGGCAGGCGCCAACAAAGAGCAGCCATGACTGAGATCGTCCAGCAGTTGGTCGACGGGTTGGGGCGGGGTGGCGAATACGCGTTGATCGCCCTGGGCGTCGGACTGATATTCGGCGTCATGCGCATGGTGAACTTCGCTCACGGCGAACTGATCACCGTCAGCGCATACGCCTCCTACGGTCTCGCCCTAACCGGGGCGACCTGGTGGATCTTGGTCCCGGGCATCGTCGTCACCGCGATCCTCACCTCGGTACTGGTGGAGTTCGTGGCGTTTCGGTGGGTGCGCTCGGCCACCGACTTCGCCATGCTGCTGACCTCGTTCGGGGTGCACTTCGTGGTTCAAGCCGCATTCGTGATGTTCGTCTCGGCGTCATCTCGACACTTCGCGCGCCCAGACTGGATCACCTCCACCGTCACCATCGGCGGCATCCGCTTCGAAGCGATCGACTTGGGCATCATCGCCGCCACCGCGCTGAGCCTCGCCTTCACGGTTTGGGTGCTCCAACACACCGTCTACGGCATGGCCATCCGGGCCGCAGCTGAGGATTTCGACACTGCCCGGCTGCTCGGTGTCCGCTCCGACCAGGTGATTCGGATGGCATTCGCCTTGGCCGGCCTGCTCGCGGGAATCGCAGCCGTGTTCTTCTTGATGAGAACCGGGCGGGCCGCTCCGTCTGCCGGCCTGATCCCGATGCTGAAGGGAGTACTGGCCGCGCTCATCGGCGGGCTGGGTCGACTCCAAGGTGCGGTGATCGGAGGCCTGTTGCTCGGGCTGGTCGAGATACTGCTGGTTTCCCGCCTGCCCGACAGCGTCGACGGAATGGTGAACGGCATTGTCTTCGTCCTCGTGGCTGTCCTGTTCATCTTCCGGCCCACGGGCATCCTCGCTGCCGGATCATCACACCGACCATGAAGATGGCCAGCCGCAGCCGAAAGCAGAAACACCGCGGCCGTGTTGCCCGTCGGGGCTGGATCTCCGGAGGGGGGCCCAGTCGCCTGGCCGGCGTCTTTTTGGGCACTGCGCTCCTTTTTGGCGCAGTGGTGCTCATCGGACTCGGCTACACGGCCGGAGGAGGGGCTTCTCGGGAAACCCTGTTCACAACTTTGCTGATCAACGCCACGGTCGTCGTGGGTATGCAGGTGTTCATCGGGAACACCGGCATCTTGTCATTCGGGCACGTCGGCTTCGGGGCAGTGGCTGGCTACGCCTTCGCGATCTTGGCAGTAGACGTCGAGTGGAAGCGCCGGCTCATCGGCGATGCCCCATTCGGTGCTTCGGACGTGTCGATTCCAGCCGAGGCGGCCATTGCGGCCGCCACCGGGCTGACCCTGGTGGTAGCAGTGATCGTCGGGCTCGGCATGGTTCGCTCAGGAGCGGCCACCGGCGACATCGCGGCTACGGTCATCACGCTGGCCGTGCTGTTCGCCGTCTACGAGACGGCCATCAATTGGACCGACATCACCGGAGGCAACCGGGGTGGGATCAGCTTCCGCCCCGGAACCGCGATGCCGGGACGCTCCCACGCCTACGCCGGCTTCGGCCTCGCACTGGTGATTGCCCTGCTCTATCGGTCATCTCGTTCGGGGCGCCTGGCGCGGGCTAGCCGGGAAGACGACCTGGCCGCCCGCTCACTGGGGGTGAATCCCGCCCGCCACCAGATGCTGGCTCTGCTCCTGTCGGTCGGCCTGGTTGCCGTGGGCGCTTGCCTGCGGGTTTGGCTGTCGGGAACCGTATCCCCCGAGAGATTCTTCATCGATTACACGCTGTTGACGCTCACAATGCTCGTTGTCGGCGGTCGCAACAGCGTGACCGGCGCAGTGGCCGGCACGGTAATCGTCACCGGGCTCACTGAAGTCACCAGACTTCTCTCCGGGCCTGACTTCAACCCCGGGCCATTCGACTTCGTGATTCGACCCGGCCTCACCGACATCTGCCTCGGCCTGGCCATGCTCGGCTTCATGATCCTGCGTCCAAACGGATTGCTCCACGATCGTGAGATCACCGACTTGCCCGGGCTGCGCCGCTTGAACCGGCTCCAAAGGGCTTTTGCGCCTGTGAGCCCGATCCCGAAGACCTCGACAAGCTTCGACGTCGAATCTGCACCAATCGAAGATTCGCCCTGGCCACGCCCCGCACCACCAGCCGACGCCGGGCACCTACTCGAAGTGGCCGCCGTTACTGTGGAATTCGACGGCCTGGTTGTCTTGTCTCAAGCCCACCTGTCGGTGGCAAAGGGCCGGATTTGCGGCCTCATCGGACCCAACGGGGCTGGCAAGACCACCATGTTGAACGTTTTGACCGGCATCGTGTCGGCCTCATCGGGCCACGCGGTGGTGTGCGGCCGCTCGATCAACGGCATGGCCATCCACAGACGGGCTCGTTCAGGCATCGCTCGCACATTCCAAAATCTCCGCCTCTTCGCCGACTTGACGGTTCTAGAAAACGTGGAGGTGGTGGCCTTGGCCCACGGTGCCACACCCGATTCGGCTCGACGGCAAGCGGTTGAGATGATCGAGCTGAATCAACTCGGTGATATGGCGTCACGACGGGCGAGGCATCTGGACTACGGCGCGTCGAAGCGGCTGGAGCTGGCCCGGGCCGCAGTATCGCACCCGCAGTTCCTTCTGCTCGACGAGCCGACATCGGGCTTCTCCGAAGCAGAGTCCCGGCTGATCGTGCAGCAGATCCGCGCTATTGCGGCCCGGGTCGGCTGCGGTGTGGTGGTGATTGACCATGATCTTGCATTCATCACCGCGATATGCGACGAGGTGTACTGCCTAGACCAAGGGTCGGTCATCGCCCACGGCTCGGTGGCCGAGATCCGCTCCAATCCCGAGGTGCGGGCCGCCTACACCGGCGAATAGGAGGTACTGCCCCTCTGTTCCGCCTAGATCGGAGCCAACGGGATCGGACGGGTCTCCGCCACCCGGCGCTGGCAAAGGCCGCTCACCGGTAAGTTATCGTCGGGGCGCTATGAGCTTCGCAACGCTCCTTCTGGCGCCCGAGCTGCCCGCCGGGCCCGACACCCCTGGCGTGATCGTTGCCCGGCCCGAGGGCGACGAAGTGACCCTCTACTTCGATCTGGTGGAAGCAGCCAGGCGGCTGGCGGCCACTCTGGCCGATGCCGAAGTCGCTCCTCGCACGCCGGTGGCCTGCCTGCTGCCGCCCAGCGCCGATGTGGTGGCTGCTTTTTTCGGTACCTGGGCGGCCGACGGAGTCTACGTACCGGTGAACCCCCGCCTTTCCGACACCGAGATCGACCACATCCTCAGCGAGGTGGGCCCCGCCGCGGTGATCGGCTCGCCCGAGCAGCTCCACCGGGTGAAGGCGCCCATCACCCGTATCGCAGCCGATGGCGAAATGGGCTGGTCGGTGGTGGAGCGCCGGGCAACCAGTCCGGCCTTCCATGATCCGGGCATCGCCACCGTGTCGTTCACCTCAGGCACCACCGGCAGGCCCAAGCCCATTGAGCTGCAATCCGACGCGGTGTTGCGACTGATGGACACGATCGTCTCCACCGTGCGCAAAGGCCGAACACCCACCGAGCGGCCGACCATGCCCAACGTCATCCCGGTGTCCACCTCGCTGTGGGCGGGGATCTACAACGTGATCTTCGCCGTCCGCACCGGAAGCCCAGCGCTGCTGATGCCCACCTTCGACGCTTTGGAATACGCCCGAATCGTGAGCCACTACCAGATCGCCTCGACCGTGCTGCCCCCGGCGGCCATAACCATGCTCAACGACGAGCCCGGCATCGAGAGCCTCGATCCGTTGAGGATCGTTCGCTCCATCACCGCACCCCTGTCCCCATTGCAGGCCCGCCGATTCTTCGGGCGGTTTGGCGTGATGGTGCTGAACGGGTACGGGCAGACCGAGGTGGGCGGCGAGATTGTGGGCTGGACCGCCCGGGACTTCCGGGACCATCCCGAGAAGATAGGCGCCGTTGGCCGTCCCCACGACGGGGTGGAGCTGCGGTTCGGCGAAAGCGACGAGCTGTGGGTCCGCACCGCCTACACCGCCTCTTTGGATAAGAAGGGGCGAATGGGCGACCGCCTCGATGACGAGGGCTTCTTTCGCACCGGCGACATCGCCCGCCTCGACGAGGACGGCTTCTTGTGGATCGAGGGCCGGGAGTCGGACATGGTCAACCGGGGAGGGCTCAAAGTATTCCCCGCGGAGGTGGAGGAGGTGCTGCTGCTGTCAGAGGCGGTGTCCGACGCTTCGGTGGTGGGGGTACCCGACGACCGGTTAGGCGAGGTTCCCCACGCCTTCGTGGTGCCGGCCGACAGCCGCGCCGCCCCCAGCCCCGATGACCTGGAGCATCTGTGCCGCCAACACTTGGCCCCCTACAAGGTGCCCGTGGCCTTCAAGGTGCTAGAAGCCCTCCCCCGCAGCGAGGTCGGCAAAGTGCTGCGCCGAGTCCTCATCGACCAAGCCACCGCTCAGACCACTGATCCAGTGAATACCCTGATCGGGTCAGTCGACATAGACCCCATCGAAGACATCGATCCGACCATCTACCTCCAATAGGGTGGCCGTACAGCAGCCGTCGGCCTCCCGTACTGACCGAACCAGATTCAAATGCCAGGCAGGGAGGCTTCCGGTACGCGCACTGAGCCTGCTGCGATTGCTTGCCGTAGCCAGGGTCCAATTGATGGGTGGGCTAGCTTCAGCCGGCCTCGCCCACTGGGGCTGACCATTCCCGACAGCAACAGCCGCCTGCGATAGGCGCTGGCGCTGGCCTTGCCTATTCCAGCCTCTTCGCATATCGCGGCGACCCGAGGCGAATCGTCTCCCTCGGCAAGAACAGCCAAGGCAGCCAGGAAGCGCTTGTCGGTGTCCGACAGGCTTTCCCATGTCGGGGCAAACAAGTGACCTTCGAGCGACTCTCTGGCCTCGGCGACGGCCCCTTTTGCGTGGTTGACGGCGATTGGGTTGCCCGTACCCCCCGCCGAGCGCCACATCCTGTCACCCACAAGTTGGAGCATGTACGGATGGCCAGCGACAGCTGAGGTGGCAATGTCCAAAGCGTCTTCACCAATGAGGCCCCCGTGCATCTCAATCGGCTCTCGAAGTCCGCGCCTTGTCTCGGGTTCAGATAGGCGGTCCACCCTGTGGACGGCGAGGCGCTGCAGGAATGTCGATTTCCGGTCGGCCAGCAGCGTCTCGGTAATATAGGGCTGTGCCGCCCCCACGAACACCAGCGCCTGCCGCTCCCGTTTTGCGATGTGCTGAATGTACGAGCCGAGCTGCCGAGCTTTGGCCAGCGGGATCGCATGCATCTCGTCCATTGTGAGCAACACACGGACATCGATTTGGGCGGCCGCGCTTGCGAGTTCACTGAGATCGCGTCGAAGGTCATCGCCGTATCTCGTCCTCTTCGGATCGGACACCTCGTCAAACGAGACACCGGCTGACAAACCTCCAACTCCCAAGCTCATTCCCGACACCTGTCGTTTGGCGGATTCGCCGTGAGCTTGCACCAATGACTCGTGTGCTCGAATGACCTCCTTGTGGGTCTCCGCAATCGGGTCGCCGTCCGTACCTGAGACCGAAATGACCAGCCACCCACGCTCTGTTCGGGCAGCGTCCTCAATCTCGTTCAACACAACCGTCTTGCCCAAGCCCCGCGGCGCCAACAGCACATTTGCCCCTCCCTCACTGGCAGGATCACCGGCCAGCAGGGCGCACACGTCGCGGATCAGCTCATCCCTTCCCACCAAACACGGCGGCGTGCTCCCAAACCCAGGTGTGAACGGCAGCGAATCCGGGACATCTCCTTCATTGGGAAAGTAGCGGGGTCGTTCTCCCTCCACCCCCGCAGTTTATCTCAAGGCTTCACTATTTTCTTTTTCTTCTCTGTTTTCACTTTCTTCACTATTTTCTTTTTCTTCGCAATGGCCAGCCCAACCTCAGGAGGTCCTGGGCGAGGGGGTGTAGTTCTCTAGTTCGGGAATGATCTCTTTGCCCAGCAGTTCGATGGTGCGCATGATCGACTCGTGGGAGTGATAGCCGAACTGCACGTAGCAGATGAGCTGGTCCACGCCGAGGTCGGCGTAGTGCTTCATCTTCTCGTAGCAGGTGTCCACATCGCCCACCACGATCATGTCGGCCTCGTCGAAGTGGTGGATGAGGTCGTCGATTCCCTCTTCCATCAGCGGCTTGAGCAGCGGGAAGGTGGCGTCGCGCTCCTCTTGTGACAATTCGGGCAGCTCCCAGTCCAAGGTGAACTGGGCCAGGTTGGTGTACCACCACTCCACCGACTTCCACACCTCGTTGTCCAGCACCTGCTGGGGGGAGTCGGCGCAGTGCACCAGGGTGTAGGCCGCGGTGGCGTTGGTGGTCACGTCGGTGATGGGCTCGGGGTTCTCGGCCGCGGCCCGGTAGTTGCGGATGTGGCGGCCCATGGCCTCCAGCGGCTGCATGATGGAGAACGACAGCATGCCCATGCCCGCCTTGCCGGCTACCGCAGCGGAGTTCTCCGAGGCGCACGCCATCCACGCCGGCGGATGGGGATACTGCATCGGCTTGGGCGTGACCATCCGCTTGGGGAACTTGAACCGGGGCGAGTCGTACTCGAAGTACTCCTCACGCCACATGCCGCACACGATCTCGATGGCCTCCTGCCAGTCGTCGCGGGACCGCTCCCGGTCGACGCCGAAGGCGATCTGCTCCATGGGGGTGGACCGGCCGGTGCCCCACACCGCCCGGCCGTTGGACAAGATGTCGACGGTGGCCACCTTTTCGGCGATCCGCTGCGGCGGGATGAACCCGAACGGGGTCAGGGTCACGCCGAAGCCCATCTTGATGTTCTCGGTCACCATCGACAGGGCACCGAGGAACACCTCGGAGGCGGGACAATGCGAGCGGCCCTCCCGGAAGTGGTGCTCCACCGCCCAGATGGTGTTGAACCCGAAGTTGTCGGCCAGCTTGATCTGCTCGACGGCATCCTTGTAGGCCTTCTGCTCCCGCTCCCTTTGACCCCAGGGATGGGGCTTGCCCCACGGCTTGGGCGCATCAACCTCGTACAGCAAGTCCAACTTCATGGCGGTGACGTTACCGACCAGCCTCGGATCAGCGCATCTTGGAGCCCACTCCAGGGCCGACCTCAGCCTCCGCGTCGGCGGCCAGCCGGAACCCCATGTGCCCGGTGGTGGAATCGGGGTCGTTGGCGTGCCGGGCAGCCACCCGATACCGGTTGCAGTAGGAGTCGTGGCACAGGTACGACCCGCCCCGGATGGCCCTGACCCGGCCCTGGGGAGGTCCCATCGGATCGACCAGCGGCCTCTCAGGCGGGAACCGGTTTTCGAACCAGTCAGCGCACCACTCCCACACGTTGCCCGAGCAGTTATGGAGGCCGAATCCATTGGGCTGGTACTCGTCCACCGGCGCGGTGCCCACGTAACCGTCTTCGGCGGTGTTGTGGCTGGGAAACTCGCCCTCCCAGATGTTCAGCCGAGGCACCCCGTCGGGACACAGCTCGTCGCCCCACGGGAGCCGGGCCTGTTCCAGCCCACCCCGGGCGGCATTCTCCCACTCGGCCTCGGTGGGCAGCCGGGCCCCGTACCACGCCGCGCAGGCCGCGGCGTCGAACCACGACACGTGGACCACTGGATGGTCGCCCCGATCCTCCACCGACGACTGGAGCCCTTCGGGCCGGGACCAGCACGCTCCTTCAACCTGTCGCCACCACTCAGCACCCACCACTCCCCGGGTGGGCTGAAAGTCATCGGGCAGCAGCCCGCCGAACACGAACGACCATCCCTCCCGCTCGGCGATGGTCAAGTGCGCGGTGGCTTCCACGAAGGCGGCAAACTCGGCGTTGGTCACCGCCGTGGCGGCGATCTGGTAGGGCCTCAGCACCACCTCACGCACCGGTCCCTCGCCATCGCCTTCGAACCACACCTCGTCGGTGCCCATCAGAAACGACCCGCCGGCCAGCGCTACAAACTCCACCATCACGTCCTAGCAGACTGCGCCACCCAGTGGGCCATAACGAGGATCAATACCCCCCGGGTCGGTCCCAGGGTCATACCATGAAACGATGCAGACAACCGGAATCATCTTCGCCGGCCTGGATTGCGATGCCGACGCCATCGAGGACTGGAACCGCTGGTACGACCTCGAGCATCTGCCTCCCAACATCGCCCTGACCGATGTGATGCACGGCCGCCGCTACGTGGCGCCGCCCGGCCACCAGGCACTGCGTCCCGATGGCTGTGACGAGGCCTTCTCGGAGGGCCGCAGCGCGTTCCTCACCGTCTACTGGCTGTGCGGCGACGTCGACGGGGTGATGGCCACCATGACCGAATACCGAGAAGTGCTGGTGGAGGCCGACCGGATGTTCCCCGACGAGAAGAAGATCGTGCGGCTGGGCGACGCCTTGGCCCTCGACTGGGCGGTGGCCGACCCGGCGCTGAAGGCCGACCCCGGTGACATCCCCCACATGTCCCACACCGACCTCCACGTAGTGCTGCGCCGAGGCCTGGGCGACCAGAGCTGGCACCGGGACGTCTATGCCCCCGCCGCGGTGGCCGTCGATGGCGTACACGCAGTGGTGTCGTTCACCTCCCGGTTCGCCCCCGACACCGCCATCGACCTGCACATGATCGAGGGCAATCCCAACGAGGTGGTCCCCGCGCTGCGGGCCTCCGTCCCTTCCCGGCCCACCAGCACCCACGTCGGCATGGACGGGCCTTTCCAACTCATCGAGCCGCTGCGCTACCCGTGGGCTGAGCAGATCCGCGGGTCATGGATGCCCCAAACGGTCGCCTGAGCGACCCAGCCTCGCTTCGCCGCGCCAAACGGCGAGCCACCGGCCTGCTGCTAGCGGCCGCCGCCCTATTCGTGGTCATTCGCCTGCTCGCCGACGGCCACGGCTGGTCCGGCTACGTGGAAGCCGCCGCCGAGGCCGCCATGATCGGCGGGCTGGCCGACTGGTTTGCGGTGACCGCCCTTTTCAAACACCCGCTGGGGATCCCCATCCCCCACACCGCCATCATCCCCCGCCGCAAAGACGCCATCGGTGCCAGCCTGGGCGAGTTCGTGCAGGACAACTTCTTCGACCCCGACGACCTGGCCCAATGGGTGGCCGATAGGGCTCCCGCCGAGGCCCTGGGGCGATGGCTAGCTGCCGAGGGAGACACTGGACTGGTGTCGGCCCCCGCCTTGGGCCGGTTGCTGGAATCACTGGTCGACGGAGAGCACCACCGCTCGATGGTGGACGCCGCCGTGGAGCGGGCCGACCGCTTCCTGGTGGACAACCACGACGTGCTGCGGGACCGCATCGTCGAAGAAGCCCCCATCTACACCCCCAAAGTGCTCGACCACCACATCTTCAACCGACTCCACCGGGGGGTGCGCGGAGTGCTGGCCGATATGGCCGACGATCCCGAGCACGAACTGCGCCTGCGCATCGACGCCGGCCTGAGAAGCTACGCCCAGCGCCTCCAAACCAACGCCGCGCTAGGAGCCCGAGTCGAGGCTGCCTTGGCCAGGGCTGGCCAGTCGCTGCAAACCGATCCCGACCTTCAGAGCCGGGTAGATCGTTGGCTGGTCAGCGCGGCAGGTCTGCTGGCCCGCCACGCCCAAGCCGAGGTGGCCAACGTGATCGGCACCACCGTGGCCCGCTGGGACGCCGACGACACCAGTACCCGCATCGAGCGCCGAGTAGGCCGCGACCTCCAGTTCATCCGCATCAACGGCACCCTCATAGGCGCCCTAGCCGGCCTAGCCATCCACGGAATCAAGCAAATCCTCTAACTCAAAACCTCTTTCTGGAGATGGGGGCAAATGTAGGTGGGCGGCGGGCCACAAATCTGGGTTGTGGTGGTGGGTGGCCCGGCTCAGGGCGCCCGCCGCCCGCAGCTCTGCGAGGACGGCGGGCTGGGCCGGGACAGGCCCCGCCACCACGACCCCATCAAAACCAGTCCGCCGCCCACCGGAGGATGGTCGAACTAGCTAAACCGGGCCCGCAATTCGTGCTTCAGCACCTTCCCCGTAGCATTGCGGGGCAGCGAGTCCACGATCTCCAGCTGCTCGGGGATCTTCTGGGGCATGATCCCCGACGACCGGAAATAGTCCCCCACCTCAGCCAAAGTAAGCCCATCGACGCCAGAAGCCAGCTCCACCACCGCGCACACTCGCTCCCCCCGCTCCTCGTCGGACAGCCCGATCACGCCGGCGTCGAGGATCTTGGGGTGGGCGAAGAGCAAGTCCTCGATCTCGGTAGCCGAGATGTTCTCCCCTTTGCGGATGATGATGTCCTTAACCCGCCCGGTGAGCGTCACGTACCCGTCGGCGTCCAGAAAACCCACGTCGCCGGTGTGGAACCAGCCATTGTCGAACGAGGCGGCGGTCAGCGCCTCGTCCATGTAGCCCCGGCACACCATGGGCCCTCGAATCCACAGCTCCCCCTCCACGCCAACTTCGGCCGGTTCGCCGTCGAAACCCACCACTTTGATCTCCGCCCCGGCCAGCGGCCGGCCCTCGGTCTCAGCCAGCTTCTCGTCGGGGTCGTCAGGAGTGTTCTGGGCAATGATTGGCGCCTCGGTCATCCCCCATGCATGGCCGCACCCCCGCCCGCCCATCTCAGCCATCACCTCGTAATGCTGAGACCCAGGCATAGGAGCTCCTCCCCCGGAGCAGAGCCGAAGCTTGGGCAGGATCGGCTCGCCCGGCTGCTTGCGTTGCTCGGCCAAAAACGCCATGAAAAAGGCGGGACCTCCGCCCACCAGGGTGACGCCGTGGCGAGCGAACAGCGCAGTGGTCTCCGTCGGGTCGAACGCCTCGGCGATCACCAGGGTGCAGCCTGAACTCAGCGACACCGACAGGTTGGACACTCCGCCGATGTGGGCAAACGGGAAGGCCAGACCGAACTTGTCGTCGGCGCTCACATGCTGGCGTTCTACCATGGCAATCCCCGACGCCATCACCGAGGTGTCGCAGTGGCGAGCGCCTTTGGGGTTCGAAGTGGTGCCCGACGTGTAGTACACCCAGCGAATCCCTTCAGGATCCTCCGGGGCAGGAATGTCGTCCAGCACCGATACATCGCCGGCCGGCAGATCACCGTCGCACACCACCACGTCCAGCCCGTCGACCTCGGCGGCAATCCCTTCCGCCATGGCCTGATAGTCGAACCCCCGCCACACCGACGGCACCAAGAACAACTCGGCCCCCGTCTGGCGCACACAGAAACCCACCTCTCGCTCCCGATAAACCGGAATAATCGGATTCTGCACCGCCCCCAATCGAGCCAGAGCCGCCTGCAATACCAAAGTGGACGGCCAGGTAGGCAACTGCCAAGAAACCGAAACCCCCGGCCCCACCCCCAACTCAACCAACCCCGCCGCCACCCGCCGAGCCGATTCCCGATACTCCCCAAACGAAAGCACCCGATCCCGATCATCCACAATCATCCGAGCATCAGGCGAAAGCTCCGCCCGCCTCTCCACCATCCCCCAAAACGTCCCGCCAGCGAGCATTCGATCAGAATAAGGGCATGGCCACGCTGTCAGTAACCCTTCCCTCGTTCGGCCCTATCTTTCGAGACAACAACTTCCACCAGATCGCCGACCTCGCCAAGATGGCCGAACAAGCCGGAGTCGACCGCATCATGCTCACCGACCACGTCGTCATGGGCGAACACACCGACCGCTACCCCTACGGCCCCTTCCCATTTCCTCCAGAGACTGCATGGCTCGAACCCCTGGCCTCCCTAGCCACCGCCCACCGCGACCTCGACGGATTCGGCATCCAGGGCGACATCGACGCAGTGACCGACGAAAACGGCCACCCGTCCATCCGGGCCACCCATCGAGGCCGCCCCCCGATGGGTGGCTGCTGGAGCCACCACCATCAACGTGGTCATGTCATTGTTCTGCCCGTCACACCTAATGGGATGCTGGTAAGCCGACCGGGCAACCCTCAGTCGTAGCGATGCTGGCCCTTATGGCCGTAGGGCCTGGTGCACTGCCTATTGGTTCGCCGCCCCCAATGAGCGCATTGCCAAGCGGAGGACCGTGTGCTCGCACGGCCCTCCCGTATGCCCCTGGCTCTTATGCTGGCAGCACCGTCGGCGAGGCCCTGTAGGGCCACATAGTCCTCTGTTCTGGTAACCACCCCACCGGAAGCGGCCTCGCTCAATCCGAGCACCTTCTCTGCCAAGCTGACGATTTCCGCGGCCCTGTAGATCTGGGTCTTCCCCGACCTGCCGACCTCTTGGACTATCCCCGCCTGCCGCAGGCGGGCAATCCCTCTTCTAATCGCCGATATCGACGCTTCGCTGCCGAGCTCCGATTCAATGGACTCGACAGTGAAGACTGGCTGAAAGGCCATTTCGGAGGCGATCTTCCAAACGGCGGAGTCTGGCCGAATGCCTCCTAGACGGTTTCGCCAGTCCCGCATCAGGTCGTCTGTCAGGCTGGCGGCCATCCGCACCTGTTCGGTCGCCCGCTGGGCGCTGTCGGCGAACATCTCAACCCAGGGCTCGAGGCTCACTGACCGGGCAGGATCGCCGGGTGACCCCTCATACCGCTGGAAGCTGTAGAGGGAGTCGTAGTAGGCACTGCGACTCGCCAGCAGTGCCCTGCTTATCGGAAGGTGCAGAGCATCCCCGCTTCCTCCGCTGTATAGAGCGATTGGGATGAGTGCTCTGCCTGTCCTTCCGTTACCGTCGGGGAACGGGTGGATTGACTCGAATTGGGCATGGGCTACGGCAGCCCGAAGGACTGGCTCGTGGTCGCTGTAGTTGATGTAGTCGACCAAGTCGTCGAGCAGTTGCCGAACCTCTCCTGCCGGCGGGGGGACAAACCGCGCCCCTATTGGCCCCATCCCGGCAGCGACTGGCGCCCCGACCCAAACAGGCCCCAGTCTGAGTTTCCCTGCAAGGTGGGGGGTGTCCGATCTAGCCATCAGCGTCGAGTGAAGATCGAGGATGTCGTCCACCGCGATGGGGCCGCCGTGCTCGGCGATGGACATGGCCTGCTCTGCCATCTCCCAGTTGCCTAGGGCGGCCCTGTTTGCCGCGTCGGCTCCATCGGTTCCCAAAGACATTCCCTCCAGGCTGGCGTAGATTCCCTCGATGGCGCTGGAGCTAAGGCTCTCCCCCTGGGCCATGATGCTGTCCGCCGCCCACCGATAAGAGATGCTTCGGGCTCTTGTGCTGACCGTGTGTGAGATATCGGCGCCGGCCGCGGCAATCCTGTCCGACACGCGTCTGCCGAACTTTGGATTCCACCCCCCCAAAGGGTGCGGGATGTACGCCCCGTACTCATGCCCCTCGGTTCCCGGTGGCCAAACCTGAGTCACATACCTGCCCATCCATCTCCCCCATTCACGCTCACTTGTACCGCCAAATCCGTATTATACAACCATTTATAGCTATTCCAGGTCGATTCTAAGCGATACTCATGCAGTGAATAGTCGTAAGCGGGTGTGTGTCGCCCTCCCGCCCGCGCCGGTCCCGGCCGTCGAGTTGCAGGCGACCTTCGACGACGATGCCAACGAGAACGCCCGTCATGAGCGGATCGTGGCGTTCGCCGACACACAAGCCGTAGCCAGCGGTCACCTGGAGTTGACCCGCGATCCCGCCAACGCGTCGTTGGCCATCGTGGAGGTGAACCCCCTCGGCGGCGAAGCATCAACGGCTGTCTTGGCCCGACTGCTGGAGCTGACCCAAGCCGACAGCCGCACCTCGGTCATTGCCTGGGGCGACTGCACACCAGACACCGATTCCTACTGGACCAAGCTAGGCGCCGAGTTGCGCTCCACCGAGCAGGAGTCCGACCTGGATTTGGCCTCGGTGGACGCCGACCTGATGAGCCGGTGGATCGACGCCGCACCGGACGACATCGAATTGGTGCATTGGAAAGGCCGCTGCCCCGACGAGCACATCGACGCACTCGTGGCTACTGCCAACGCCATGAACGACGCCCCCACCGACGACCTCGAGATCGCAGACATCGTCTACGACGCGGCCACTCTGCGAGCCGACTTCGACAACCGCGACGCCTCGGGCATCGACTATCTGGGCATATTGGCCGTCTGCGCTGATGGGTCGGCCGCGGGCGCCACTGAAGTATTCGTCAACCGCTACCGGCCCGCCTACTCGTGGCAGTGGAACACGGTCGTGCTCCCCGCCTTCCGGGGCCGGAGCATCGGCCGCTGGATAAAGGCAGCAATGTGGAGGCGGTTGCGCGCCGACGCCTCCGAAGTAGCCACACTGCGCACCGGCAACGCCGAGAGCAACGCCGCCATGCTGGCCGTAAACACTGAGACGGGCTTCCAACCGTCACACCTAATGGGGTGCTGGCAAGCCGACCGTGCAACCCTCCAAGCAAACGCGGGAGTTTTCTAGTTGACTAGATAACTAGTGAAATATATATTTCAGCGTGATGAGTGAAGTTGAAGCGCGAGAACTTCTCGCTCTACGACTCGGTATCGATCGAGCAGGACGGACTCCGATTGCGACCCAGATCGCCGAGCAGCTGACCTCGAGGGTGGCCTCCGGTGTCTTAGTGGCGGGGGACCGGCTTCCAGCGATGAAAGAGGTAGCCGAGCACCTTGAGGTCAATGTACACACGGTGCGTGCGGCCTACGCCCAGCTCGCGGCCGACGACGTCATAACCATGCAGCGGGGCAGCCGCGCCGTGGTGCTGGGATACGACGCCAACACCGCTCGTTCAGGCCGAGCCAGCGCCCCCACGTTCATGATCGGCGTCATGGTGCCTCAATTCTCCGACTACTACGCCGAGTTCCTCCAGGCGGTAGCGCAATCGGCAGAAATCGAGGGCTGGCTGCCAGTCATTTGCCAAACAAGACAGTACGAGACTCAAACAGTGGCGCGTTACGTAGACCAGATGGTGAGCCGCGGTGTGGATGGACTGATCGCACTGCACTACGAGACACTTGACGACGACGAGACGACGGCAGTGTTGGCGAAAGCCGCAGATCTCCTGCCCTTGGTGCTTGTCGATAGTGCCCCACTCGACTTCGGCCATCAGATCATGGTGGATCGCGTTGCCGGCTCATTGGAGGCGACGAAACACCTCCTAGACCACGGCCATCAGCGAGTCGCCTTCATCTCAACCCCGATCGGATGGACTTCCGCCAGCCAACTCCGTCAGGGATATACCCAAGCGCTTGAGGAAGGAGGTCTCGTGCCCGATTCCGATCTTGTCGTCGCCGCGGGGGACATGTCGCTAGATGCCGGCGCGAAGGCGGCGGCGAGCCTGATGCTGCTCGACGATCCCCCGGAGGCGATCTTCTGCGCTGGGGACATCCTCGCCTTGGGCGCCCTTCAGCACCTGCACGCCATGCAGCAGCGAGTGCCAGAGGACGTGAGCATCATGGGATACGGCGAATTGCCGTTCTCGTCGTTGGCAGGTCCGCCACTTTCGTCGTCCCGCCTTCCCGCCCGCGAGCTGGGTGAGCTTGCTGCTTCCACTCTCCGCGACGCCATTGACGGCGGCGAGCGCACGCAAACCGGACCGATTCAAACCTCCCTGATAACACGGCGGTCTTGTGGCTGCCGATGACCCCTCCGAGTGAAGTACACAGCTTTGCCGGGCCGAAAGGAAGCCCAATGAACCCAAAGAAACTGCTCATCATGTGGTTGGCGATCCTGGCTGTTCTAGCTATGGCAGCGTCTGCCTGCGGCAACGATGACGATGCCCCGGCAACAAGCGAACCCGAACCCACCGTCGCGACCAGTGAACCCGACCCAGAGCCCGAGCCAACCTCCGAACCCGAGCCCGAGCCGACGCCGCGAGAAATGCAAGACGTCTCCCTGCGATTGCCTTGGTTCCCGAGCGCTCAGTTCGCAGGCTCGTACGTCGCAGCGGCCAAGGGCTTCTTTGAGGAAGAAGGGCTGAGCGTCACCATCAATCCCGGGGGGTTCGACGTCAACAGCATCACTCTCGTGGCCGCAGGCTCAGATGACTTCGGCTTGCACGACACGAACTCGCTGCTCTTCGCGGCTGTCGAAGAAATTCCCCTCGTGACGGTAGCGACCTATCTCCACGCTCACCCCGGTGCGATCATGTCGCTTGAATCTTCAGGTTTTGAGTCGTTGTCCGATCTAGTGGGCGCCACCATCGGCTTCCAAGAGGGTGGCCCGTGGCAGCTCACCCAGGCCATGCTCACTCAGAACGGAGTCGATCCAGATTCTCTCAACCAGGTCGCAGTCGGCTTCGATCTCACGCCGCTGTTTGAGGGCGACATCGATTTGCTGACGGTGTTTTCCACCAACGAGCCGGTATTGGCCGAACTGCAAGGGTTCCCAGTCGATGTCTTCATACCCTACGACTACGGGGTGCAAACATCAGCCAATGCTCTGTTCACCACCACCAGCTTCAGGCAAGACAACCCTGAGGTGGTGTGCGGGATGGTTCGGGCCATGGCAAGGGGCTGGCAATACGCATTCGACAACCCAGAAGAAGCGGTCGAAATTATCGTGGCCGTCGACCCCGACAATCTCACGGTCGAAAAGGAGGCGGCATCACTCGAAGCAGTTCGATCGAGCGTCCTCTCCGAATCCGCTCTCGCTGACGGAATCGGGACGATGACCGCCGAGCGGTGGCAAACCGTCGATGAAGTGCTCCGCCAGTATGGTGGACTCGAAGCAGACATCGACCTGGCAAACGTCTACGACGACTACTGCTTCTGAGAATTCCCCTCCGGGAATTGCGTGGCCGGTGCAACCGGTGGCACTGGCCACGCAATTTCTAGGCTCAAGCGAGAGGAGCCTTCGTGGCGATTCTGGACAAGAATGCAAGAACGCGCCACGCCCGGCAGTACCACCTCCATGTGAGTCCAGGCGAGATCGGAAAATACGTGCTGCTGCCAGGCGACCCGGCTCGCGTATCCATGATCGCTCAACACTTGGACGACCCAAGCGAGGTCGCCTTCCATCGCGAATACCGAACCGTCACCGGGCACTTCCGAGGAATCGAGGTCAGCGGCACGTCGACGGGAATCGGGTGTCCATCCGCAGCCATCGCGGTTGAGGAGTTGGCCAACGTAGGGGCAACGCATTTCATCCGAGTGGGCAGCAGTGCCGCCTACCGTCCCGAGATTGCCCAGGGCGATCTGATCGTCAACACGGCGACAATGCGGCTTGACGGCACGAGCGCGGCCTACGTTGACCCGAGATTCCCGGCGGTGGCCGATCACTTCCTCGTTCGGCATCTGATCGATGCCGCTCAAGACCTTGCCGCCGAACGCGGATTCAAGGTGCATGTGGGCATCAACGCATCAAGCGATGCGTTCTACGCCGAGACCCCTGAGTTCGTCGAGCAACTCCAGAAGCACCGCATCTCCAATGTGGAGATGGAGAGTTCAGCCATATTCACCGTCGCCCATTTGAGGGGACTGTTCGGGGCAATGGTCTGTGCCGTGTCCTACAACTACACGCGCCCAGGCGAAGTCGACTTCGAGGGCGAGAACCATGCCCTTGTAGCGGGTTGGGACAATGCAATTGCCGTGGCGCTTGAGGCAGTTGCCCGCTATGAGGCGGACGAAAACATGCCATGACCAGCAGCGGGGGGATCGCGATTGAGGGGGTCAGCAAGCAGTTCGGCGGCAGTCAAGGAGTAACTGCGCTCGATGGGATCGATCTGAACATCTCTGGTGGAGAGTTCGTGGCGATTGTCGGGCCCTCGGGATGCGGCAAGTCCACGTTGCTCCGGATCGTGGGTGGATTATTGGAACCAACTTCGGGACACGTGTACGTCGGCGGGAAAACGTCGGGCCAGGCGAGACGCGACGTTGAATTCGGTTTCGTGTTCCAGCAGCCGACGCTGTTCCCGTGGCTTCGAGTCCTCGGCAACGTTCTCTTGCCGGACCGTGTCCTCGGTCGCCGGAACCCTAACAACGGACCCAACAGCAAGGACATCGCGCAGGAGTTGCTACGAGATGTCGGTCTGGAAGGGTTCGAAGACCACTACCCAGGCCAAATCTCCGGAGGCATGCAGCAGCGAGTCGCACTTGCCCGAGCTCTCAGCTACGGCCCCAACACCCTGCTGATGGACGAACCCTTCGGAGCACTCGACGAGTTCACTCGCGACCGCCTCAACCTGCAACTTCTAGAAGTCTGCAACAAGACTGGCTCAACCGTCCTCTTTGTCACCCACAGCATTCAAGAGGCGATCTTCCTCGCCGATCGGGTCGTGATGCTCAGCCCCAGACCGGGACGCATCACCCGGGTCGCCGAGGTGCCATTCCCGAAACCGCGAACCCTCGAAATCCGCTACGAACCCGGGTTTGCTGCACTAGCAGGGGAGCTTCGCGGACTCCTCGTGGGCGATGATGATATTGAGCTGGCGATGAACCAGCCATGAGCAGCATCCGCAAACGCAGCCGTGTCGTCGACGTATTGCTGAGGGTCCTGCCCTCGGTCGTGATCTTCGCCCTCTGCCTTGTCGCTTGGGAATTGTGGGTTAATATCCGAGATGTCCCCGCGTACCTCTACCCCAGCCCATCGGACATCGGGAAAGAGCTGCGAGACGAGGGGCTTTCGCTTGCGGTTGACGACCTCCGCTGGACCATGACCGAGGCGGTTCTGGGATTCCTCCTCGGCAGCGCTGTCGCCCTGTTCACTGGGATCGTATTCGTCCACGCCAAATTCCTTGAGCGCGTGTTCTTCCCGTGGGCGATCGTATTGCAGACAGTGCCAATCGTCGCAGTAGCGCCGCTGCTGACAATCTGGTTCGGCTTCACGCTCACTCCGAAGGTGTTGATCGCCGCACTGATCTGTTTCTTCCCCGTACTCGTCAATGCAACCAAGGGCTTGAGATCTATCAGCAGCCAGGCTGTGGAACTCATGAGCATCTTGTCAGCAAGCAAGTGGTCGCTCTTTTGGCGGGTGCGCATTCCGAGCTCTCTGCCCTATGTTTTCGCAGGTCTGAAGGTGGCTTCGACACTGTCGGTGATCGGCGCAATCGTCGCCGAGTTCACCGGAGCTGACCGAGGGATCGGCTTCGTCATCATCCAGGCCAGCTATCGCCTCGACACCCGGCTGATGTTCGCCGGAATCGCCCTCTCCTCAGCGGCCGGAGTGGTCTTCTTCAACATCATCGGGGCCCTCGAGCGCCTTGCCCTTAGATGGCCTGATGCCCGGCTCGACCGGTGACCTAGCTGCCGCGCCAAACCGCCCGAGGATGGCAGACCCGCCAAACTAGAGCCATGGCCACGCTGTCAGTAACCCTTCCCTCGTTCGGCCCTATCTTTCGAGACAACAACTTCCACCAGATCGCCGACCTCGCCAAGATGGCCGAACAAGCCGGAGTCGACCGCATCATGCTCACCGACCACGTCGTCATGGGCGAACACACCGACCGCTACCCCTACGGCCCCTTCCCCTTCCCCCCCGACACTGCTTGGCTCGAACCCCTGGCCTCCCTAGCCCACATGGCCGCCGTCACCTCACAGGTTCGGTTCAGCACCAAGATCCTCATCGCCCCCCTGCGCCCCGCTGCGGTGCTGGCCAAGACCCTGGCCACCATGGACGTGCTGTCGCAGGGCCGCCTCGAAGTAGGCATGGGCACTGGCTGGCAGCGCGAGGAGTACGAAGCCGCCGGCGTTCCGTGGAACCAGCGGGGCCAGCGCCTTACCGACACCATCGCCGCCTGCCAAGCGCTTTGGCGAGACTCCCCCGCTTCGTTCCACTCACCCACCATCAACTTCGAAAACATTTGGTGCGAGCCCAAGCCAGCCCAGCCCGATGGCATCCCCATCTGGGTGGCCGGGGCCCTCCATCCCAACAACCTGACCCGCCTCGTCGAACACGCCAGCGGCTGGATCCCGCCCCCTTACGCCGACCTCCACGAGCTGGCCGACGGAGTTCACACGCTCCAAGACGCTCTCGCCGCCGCCGGGCGCACTCTCGACGGCTTCGGCATCCAGGGCGACATCGACGCAGTGACCGACGAAAACGGCCGCCCGTCAATCCGACCCAGCATGGACGCCTCCCCCCAGTGGGTGGACGCCGGCGCCACCACCATCAACGTGGTCATGTCACTGTTCTGCTGGCGCATGGACCGAGCCCAAGGATGGTTCGACGACCTCGCCCAGAGCTGGGAATACCTCGCACTCTGCTGACCTCGAAGGCATTGCTCGTTCCCGCCCTTATGCTCCGATGATGCAGTTCCTCAACGCTCGGGAGCTTGATCAGACCCACTTCGAAGCCGCCCTACAACTTCAGCAGCGGCTGGACATCGCCCGCGACCCCGGGATCCCCTCAACTCCACCCGGCGAGTTGCGGGCGACTCTTGACGACAACGCCAGCGAGAACGCCCACCACGAGCGGATTGTGGCGTTCGACGACTTAGAAGCCGTGGCCATAGGCCATTTGGAACTTACCTGCGATCCCGCCAACACGACATTGGCGATCGTGGAGATAGCACCAGTCCACAGCGATGCGTCAATGTCGGTGTTGAGCGAACTGCTGAAAATGGCACGAGCCGATGGCCGAACCTCGGTCATCGCCTGGGGCGACTGCACACCCGAAGCTGATGCATTCTGGACCGGGCTGGGAGCCGAGTTGCGCTCCACCGAGCAGGAGTCCGATCTGGATTTGGCTTCGGTGGACGCCGACCTGATGAGCCGGTGGATCGACGCCGCACCGGACGACATCGAATTGGTGCATTGGAAAGGCCGCTGCCCCGACGAGCACATCGACGCGCTCGTGGCTACTGCCAACGCCATGAACGACGCCCCCACCGACGGCCTTGAGATCGCAGATACCGTCTACGACGCGGCCACTCTGCGAGCCGACTTCGACGCCCGCGACGCCTCGGGCATCGACTATCTGGGCATATTGGCCGTCTGTGCTGATGGGTCGGCCGCGGGCGCCACTGAAGTATTCGTCAACCGCTTCCGACCTGCCATCGCATGGCAGTGGAACACGGTCGTGCTGCCCCCCTACCGGGGCCGGAGCATCGGACGCTGGATGAAGGCGGCAATGTGGAGGCGGCTGCGCGCCGAGGCCCCCGAAGTAGCCACACTGCGCACCGGCAACGCCGAGAGCAACGCCGCCATGTTGGCCATCAACACTGAGATGGGCTTCCAACCGTCACACCTAATGGGGTGCTGGCAAGCCGACGTTCAAATGTTGGATCAGGGGATGTCGCCGTCGGCCCGGAAGCGCTCGACCGCTTCGGCGGGCCGGCCGGCGATGACCCCGTCCACTGGCAAGTCGATGAGCTCGGCGTAGTAGTCGGGGTGCTCTTGGTAGTCCTCGTTGGGCCACACCCACACAGCCAGTCCCTCGTCGGCGGCTTTGCCCAACAGGTCGGGAGTGAGCACGTCGAGGCCGCTGAATGTGGGGGGCACCTGCAAAATGAGGTCGTTGGGGTGCAGGGGGACCGACGCAAAGGCCCACGCCGGCAGGGCATCCTGGCCGGGGCTGGTAACGACCTCGGGGGCCAGTTCCCGGAATCCAACCAGCGCCTCGTCTCTGAACGAGACCACCACCACCGAGTCGGTGCGGCCCAACTCTTCGATATCGGCGGCCAGCACTGCCGCCATCTCGAGGATGAAGTCGATGTCGTCTTCACCGTCGTCGCCCGCGGGGGTCTTGATCTCCACGTCCAGCACGTGCTCGGGAAACGCCTCTGCCACCGCTCGGAATGTCTCGATCCGGAAGTCGTCTGGGCTGTACCCGTCAGGCGGAGCGACGTCACCAGTGCGGATGCCCCGATAGGGGTAAGCCTCGGGGGCGAAGTCGTGACTGGGCCACTCCTCCGACCACCAGTAGCCGTTGTCGAGCGCCTGAATCTCCTCGTAGGTCATGTCCCTGACCCGCCCAGTTCCCTCGGTCGTGCGATCGACCGTGTCGTCGTGATGCACTACCAGCACCCTGTCGGCCGTCATCTGCAAGTCCATCTCCAGCACGTCCACACCCGCGTAAGCCGCCTGGGAGAAGGCATACATGGTGGAGTGGGGCCATGAGCGATCGCCGCCGGCGTGGCCGATGACCAGCGGCCGCCCCAGCGCCAACAACTCGCTTACCGTGCTGGCCGCCGGTGTCGGGACCGGCGGTAGCACCACTTCGTTTTGTCTCCCCGTCTCCTCTAACCCCTCTTCGACCTCGTTCCCTTGGCTGTCGTCTTGGGGGTCATCGGCAGTCGGCGTCAGTTCGATCTCCGGCTGCTCAGCCGGACCAGCGGCCACCGTGGGTTCTTGGCTCGGCTCCGGTTTGGCGCGGTCCCCCACTACAGCCTCAGGTGTGGCGGACACCGTCGCAGTAGGAGATACCTCAGTTGGGGAAGAAGCAGGAGCAGCAGTAGCCACCTCTGCCCTCGGAACAGATTCGTCCCCACCACTGCATGCCGTCAACAACACTCCCACCATGATCAACGCCAGCAATGCGAGGACAGGCGGCAACGACGTTGCCGTACTTGGCAATCGGTGCACGTAGAAATCCTAGGCGTTTCTTTGGGGAATCGCCGCGGCTACCAGACCGCTAGTACTGAGGTTCGACCACGATCCCGTCGCGCATAGAGCCGGTAACACCGGTGCGGGTTGCGCAGCAGTGGCCGGTCTCGTTCATGCTCATCAGCATTCGCCGGTCCTCGTCCACCCACAATCGGCAGATGCCGGTGTAGGACACATGGAGGTGGACCCGCTCCGACGCCATCACCAACTCAGACACAACCCGGTTGATCACACCTCCGTGGCATGCCACCGCGATGTGCTGACCGGGCTGGGCCTCGCACAACCGCTCGAACGCAGCGATTACCCGCTTGTGGAACTCTTCGGGGGTATCCCAGCCGATGGCGGCATAGTCCCCGGCTCGAATGGCTTCGTAGTACTCCCCGCCCTCGGTGGCCAAGAGCTCGGTGGGGAGGTACCTCTTGGAGTTGCGGTCGATTTCGGTGAAGTCCTCTTCGAGCTCGATCTCCAAGCCCAAACGCGCGGCCAGCGGCTCGATGGTCTCGATGGCCCGTCGTTTGGTGCTGGAGATGATGTGGTCGAAGGGCTCGTGCTCCAGCCAGTCGGCCAGCCGCTCCGCCTGCCATTTGCCCAGGTCGCTCAGCCCGGGATCGGCAACCTTGTCGGCATTCCACTCTCTTTCGGGCTGGCCGTGGCGGATGAAAGCGATCTGCACCGTCACAGCCTACGCTGCGCAGATGAACAACAAAGAAGCAGATCGTGTCGCCTGGAACAACATCATGTTGGACGATCCCCCCGACCACGATGACCTGTATCTCCGGTTCACCAAGCGGGTGTTCTCCGACGTGTGGGCCCGTCCCCGCCTGGGACGGAGGGAGCGTCGCCTCACCACGCTGACCGCCATCGCCGCCACCGGCAACGGCGCCATCTTGCCCTTCCACATGAAGCCAGCGCTGGAAGCGGGCGATCTCACGACCGACGAGCTGGCCGAGTGGGTGGTACATCTGGCCCACTACGCCGGCTGGCCGGCCAGCGCCCAGGCCTACACCGCTCTGCGGACGGTGGCCGCCGAACTCGGCCTGGAGTTCGAAGACGACGATTGATCAGCCAGCCCCAGCCGAATTGATCAGTTCGCAGACCGGGCTGCGGCTCTACTCCAACGGCACCTCGTTGCAGAGGCTGGGGGCTGATGCTGGATTGAACACCCGCGGCTGCGGGACGACTTCTGTGCCCGAGCGGTCGGTATTCAGATAGGCCTCTATGGCGTTGGCGGTGGCTTTGGCAGCCACCCGTATGTACTCGTCGGTGGCAAACAGCGCCGCCTCGGAGGGGTTGGAGAGATAGCCATATTCCACCAGCACGGCGGGAACAGTCGGCCGACTGATCATCCCATAGGCATCGCGGCCCCTGGTCGACAATACGCGCAGCACACCGGTATCCGACAGACGGCTCCACGAGATGTTGTCGAAGCCAGCCAGCGCGGCAGTTATATCCTGATAGAGCAACCCGCCGAGGCGAGCCGAATCGAACCGGGCCTGCCGGGTCGACACCGACTGCACGAACACCTCGGCGCCGGGCTCATCGCCGGTTCTCATGGTCGGTGCGTTGTGGTGGATCGAGATCAGGGCTTCTGCCCCCAAAGCATCGGCAAAGGCAGCTCGCACCGACAGGAGCGACCCGTAGTGCCCAGTGCGTGTGGATGCGGCCGGGATGCCCCGGCTGGCGAGCTCTCCCAAGACCGCGCGGCTGAGGGTCAGATTGAGATCGCGCTCGGCCAAGCCGTTGGGTCCCACCGCCCCGACGTCATAGGAGCCCCCGTGACCGGGATCCACAACCACTCTCACCCCGCTGAGGGGCAGACCTGAGCCAACCGTCGAGATCTTGCCGCACGGCGTCGTCACAACAAATCTCCCCTCGTTGACCCCAAGCACAGCAACCGACACGCCGGTGGGGGTGATCAACCCTGGCGGCGGATCACCATCGAAATCCTCCGGCAGCACCAATGGATCGAAAGTGAATGGCAAGAAGATTGCTGTGTCGGTTGGACCGGATGGGCCGGGGCAGCCCTCGGGGGTGATGTGGGTGTCGATCTCGAAGTCGAAACGGCAGCGGTACGTGTTCAGCACTGATTCTTGGACCGCGATCAGCTCGTCCCGCACCTCGATTTCTTCCAGGGTGGGAGCGCCTTCGAACGTCCCTGGCCGGGAAAATCCCTGGCTGGGCGAACCGTCGGTGCAGCCGCCGGGCACCGCCAGGATGTCGATGCCGAATTGGCAGCGATAGATGTTGAGCAGGGTTTCCTGGGCGGCAATCAGGTTGTCGCGCACCGCGATGTCTTCCAGCGTGAACGCGGTATCGGAGGGGCTCTGCGCGCTCACTCCTCCCATACCGAGGGCCAGCGCCAGAAGACCGGCTGCAACGACTGCTACAACCCTGCCAACGCGGTTCGGTGCAGCAGCACAGCGGCTGGAATCAGGCACCGCAAGAAAATATACGAATCAGCGCCCATGAGATGTGCTGAACGCAGTCCGGGTTCAACCGACCGCGATCTCTCCGGACGGATTGAGATCGGCGGTGGCGGTGGCTCCCTCCCAAATGGCGCCGCTAAGCACGGCCTCGGCCAGGCGGTCGGCCAGCTCCCGCTGGATCACCCGCTTGAGGGGACGGGCCCCATAGGCCGGGTCGTAGCCGTCGGCGGCCAGCTTGGCCCGCACCTCATCGGCCACCATCAGATGGATACGCCGGTCGGCCAGTCGCTCGGCCAATTGATCGATCTGCAGGTCGACGATCTGGGCCAGGTGCTCGGGCCTCAGCTCGCCGAATGTCACGATGTCGTCGATGCGGTTCACGAACTCGGGGCGGAAGTACTCCTTGGGGTCCACGGCCAGGTTGGACGTCATGATCAACACCGCGTTGGTGAAGTCCACCGTGCGCCCCTGCCCGTCGGTCAGCCGGCCGTCGTCCATGAGCTGCAAGAGCACATTGAACACTTCCGGGTGGGCTTTCTCGATCTCGTCCAACAGCACCACCGCATAAGGGCGTCGCCGCACTGCTTCGGTGAGTTGGCCGCCCTCATCGAACCCCACGTAGCCGGGGGGCGCTCCGATGAGTCGGGACACGCTGTGCTTCTCCATGTACTCCGACATGTCGATACGGACCATGGCCCGCTCATCGTCGAACAAGAATTCGGCCAGCGTACGGGCCAACTCGGTCTTGCCCACCCCGGTGGGGCCGATGAACAGAAATGATCCGATGGGCCGATTCGGATCCGACAGCCCCGCTCGGCTGCGGCGGATGGCCGACGCCACCAGATGCACCGGTTCGGTCTGGCCGATGACTCGCTGGCTCAACACCGATTCCAGGCGCAGCAGTTTGTCGGTCTCGCCTTCCATCAGACGGGTGACCGGCACCCCAGTCCAGCGGGACACCACCGCGGCCACGTCGTCGGGGTCGACCTCTTCCTTCAGCATCTGCCGGTCGGCCTGGAGCTCCACCAGCCGGTGATCGGCCTCAGCGATCTGGCGCTCCAGTTCGGGGAGCTTGCCAAAGCGGATCTCAGCAGCCCTCTCCAGGTCAGGCTCCCTCTCCAGTGCGGTGCTCAGAGCGTCGTGCTCCTCCTTCAGCGTTCGGATGGTGCCGATGGCCTCCTTTTCCGACTGCCAGTGGGCCTGCATGCCAGCCAGTTCTTCTCGCAGATTGGCCAACTCCTCCTCCAGGGACTCCAACCGCTCGGCCGATGCCGCGTCAGACTCCTTGGCCAGTGCCACCTGCTCGATCTCCAGCTGGCGGATGCGGCGGTCCACCACGTCGATCTCGGTGGGCATGGAGTCGATCTCGATACGGAGCATGGACGCGGCCTCGTCCACCAAGTCGATGGCCTTGTCAGGCAAGAACCGCCCGGTCACGTAGCGGTCGGAGAGCACGGCGGACGACACCAGGGCGGCGTCTTGGATGCGGACCCCGTGGTGGACCTCATAGCGCTCTTTGAGCCCCCGCAGGATGGCGATGGCGTCCTCTACCGACGGCTCGCCGACATAGACCTGTTGGAAGCGGCGCTCCAGGGCGGCGTCCTTTTCGATGTGGGTGCGGAACTCGTCCAGCGTCGTGGCGCCGATCATGCGCAGCTCGCCCCGGGCCAACATGGGCTTGATCATGTTGCCGGCGTCCATAGCCCCCTCGGCCGCTCCCGCGCCCACGATGGTGTGCAACTCGTCCATGAACGTGATCACCTCGCCGTCGGCGTCGGTTATCTCCTTCAGCACCGCCTTGAGCCGCTCCTCGAACTCTCCTCGATACTTGGCCCCAGCCACCATGGCCGACATGTCCAGCGCCACCAGCCGCTTGTTCTTCAGCCCCTCGGGCACATCCCCGGCGGCGATGCGCAGGGCCAGGCCCTCCACGATGGCGGTCTTGCCCACGCCGGGCTCTCCGATCAGCACCGGGTTGTTCTTGGTGCGGCGGCTCAGCACCTGAATGGTGCGGCGGATCTCCTCGTCCCGGCCGATCACCGGGTCGAGCTTTCCCTCGCGAGCCAACACGGTGAGGTCCCGGCCGTACTTCTCCAGCGCCTGATAGGAGTCTTCTGGGGTAGTCGAGGTCACCCGGTGGGAACCCCGAACCTCGGCCAATGCCTCCAGCAAGAGATTGCGGCCCACCCCTACCCGGTCGGCCATGGCCAACAGCAGGTGCTCCGTCGACAGGTATTCGTCGCCCAACTCGGTGCGGGCCGTGTCGGCGGTTTCCATCGACTTGACCAATTCGCGAGAAGTGCGCACCTCGGTGCCGTAGGCCGACGGCAGCTGGCTGAGCGCGGCCTCCATCTGGGCCCGCAGATCAGGCAGCGCCACCCCGGTGCGCTGCAACACCGGCAGCACCACCCCATCGGTCTGGCCGATGAGGGCCAGGAGCAGGTGGTCGGGGGTCACCTCGGGATGGCTCTTCGACTGGGCCATTGTGGTGGCATCGTTGAAGGCCTCCCTGGTCTTCAACGTCCACCGGTTGGGATCAAGCATCGGCATGCTCCTCTTTCCGTCTTGATTCTCTCGTTCCTCTATTGATAACCGCCAAAAGTTGAGGGTATTCCACTCAATTTTCCTTCTTGTGGGTATCCATGCCTAAAGAGGCCACCGCGGCGACCCCGCAGATGATGGCCAGGACAGTGAAAAACGTGTCGTAGTCGTCCAGATCGCCCCCCAGCATGGCCACACCGGCGGCCACCCCCACCGCGCCGCCGATGCGGATGACGGTTTGCACGGTGCCTGCCGCCAACCCCAGCTGACCTGGGGGCACGCCGAACGCAATAGCGCTATTGACCCCGGGAAATGCGGTGCCCACGCCAAAGCCCATCATCAATGCAGCCGGGAACCACACTGCGGCCCATTCCCTCTCCGCCCCGGCGAACGCCGCCACCCACACACAGCCCAGAGCGATGCAGCCTGCGGCGGGAACCATCACCACCCGGTGGCCGAATCGCTCCATGATACGGCCGGTGGCGTAACCCACTGTGCTAGACGCCGCGGTGAGCGGAGTGAGCAACAGCCCTGCTTCCAGCGTGCTGTACTGCCACGGACCTCGCAGGAATTGCACGAGGGCCAGGAAGATGCCGAAGAACGCCACCCCCACCAGCACCGCCACCACCGTGGTGCAAGCAAACACCCGGTGGCGAAACAGGGCGAGGTCGATGACCGGTGAGGGATGCCGGCCGCAGCGAACCAGGAACGCCGCCATTCCCATCACGGCCGCCGCGAATGCCCCGATGACCCGGGGGTCGCTCGACCCCCATTCGTTGAACTGCACGATGCCCAGCACCAGCGCAGCCGTACTGAGCCCGGCTAAGGCCACCCCGACCATGTCGGGCAGTTCGGCGTCCTCATCAGCGGCTGATTCAGAGATGAGGCTCCGACGGGCCAGCACCGCCACCCCTACCGGTGCAACCAAGAAGAACGCAGCCCGCCATGAGACGAACTCGATGGCCAGTGCGCCCAGCGTGGGGGCGAGAGAGGCCACCACTCCGGCCACTGTGGACCACACCCCGACGGCGATGGCCCGCCGCTGGGGGCCGAGGGTGGACATGACCAGGGCCAAACCGGAGGTGATGAGGCTGGAGCCGCCGAAGGCCTGGTAGCACCGGGCCGCGATCATGGCCGGCACATTGGGCGCCAATCCCACTGCGGCCGAGCCGGTGACGAAAATGGCGATGGCCCACAAGAACACCCGCCGGTGGCCGATCCGGTCGGCCAGGCGCCCCGCGGGAATAAGCAGGGCCGCCACCATGATGTTGTAGCCGCTGATCACCCACGACACCTGGGTGGCCGGGGTGTCGCTGAAGGTGTCGATGATCTCGGGGTAAGCCACGAACATCAAAGTCACGTCCAGGGAACTGGCTGCCGAGGCCAGCGAAACCAGCCACAACGCCTTCCATTCCCGCCTCACACCGCTCGACGGTACTCTCAGGCCATGGACACCACGCCCGTCATCATCGAAGTAGCCCTGAACGGCACCACCACCCGGGACCGCAACCCCCATGTGCCCATCAGCCGGGAGGAGCTCATCGAGGAGGGGTTGGCCTGCATCGAGGCCGGGGCCACCATCGTCCACTGCCACATCGCCGACATGCGAGTGCCAGCCGCCGAGGCCGCAGCCGAGTACCGGGCCACTTTCGAGCCGTGGACAGCCGCCGACCCCGACGTGCTGGTACTGCCCACGCTGGGTTGGGGGCAGAACATGACCGAGAAGCTCGGCCACCTGGAGTATCTGGCCGAAGGCGGATTGCAGCGGCTGGGTTTCATCGACCCCGGCTCCATGATCTTGGGCAAGGCTGGGGCCAACGGGCTGCCCGACCCCAACAGCTTCGTCTATGTCAACTCATTCGCCGACATGGAAGTGGCCATCGAGCAGTGCAACCGGCTGGGCCTGGGCATGCACTTCGCCATCTTCGAGCCCGGCTTCCTCCGCAACGTGCTGTCGTATTGGCGCTTCAGCCAGCTCACCCCCGGCTCGTTCGTGAAGTTCTACTTCGGCGGACCGGGCGGATATTTCGCCATCGGCGACAGCGTGAGCTTCGGCCTGCCTCCCACCGAAAAGGCTCTGGATGCCTATCTGGAGATGTTGGAGCTGGTCGACTGCGACCTCCCCTGGTTCGCCGCGGTGGTGGGCGGCGACCTGATTGAATCACCCATCCCCCAGCTCACCCTGGAGCGAGGCGGTCACCTCCGCGTGGGCCACGAGGACTACGCCGGCAACCGCCCCCGGCCCAACCGGGAATTGGTCGCCGAGGTCGCCGCGCTGGCCACCGGCATGGGCCGCCCCGTGGCCACCTCCACCCAAGCCGTCGAGATCCTCGGCCTCCCCGCCCGCCAAACCGCCGGCGTCTAGCCACGAGCGGGTCTACCGGTCAAAGCTGGACGGGTCGATGCGGGCTCGGCCCCGCTTGGTCTCGGCTCGACGGCGTTTGTCGTCGAGGCGGCGCCGTCGAGCCCGCCGGGTCGGGCGGGTCGGCTTGCGGGGCTTGGCGTTGACCAGCCCGCTGCGAAGGCGCTCCTCTAGCCGGTCGAGCGCGATCTCGCGGTTGCGGGCCTGCGATCGGGTGTCGTCAACCGCCACTCGCAGTTCCTCGCCCAGCCGGTCGATCAGTTGCTGGCGGACTTCTGGGGCCATATCACCAGCGACGGCAAGATCGAGCGTCGCCTCGACCCGGGTATTTGCCCGATTGGCGTGCTGGCCCCCCGGCCCACCCGATGGATCGAAGCGCCAGACCACCGCCGAAACCGACACGGTCCCACCGGAAAACGAGAGCACCCGGTTCACCCATTCGACCCTACCGGCAAGCGCCAATCGCTCTGCGGGTTCCCCTGGATTGGCCTTGGCTTCTAGGGTTTGAGGCATGGCCAGCATTTACCTAGATCGTGCTCGGGAGTTGCGCTCGTTGATCGACGAGAACGCGGCCAAGACCGATGGGCTGCCCATTCCCCAGGAGACAGTGAACGCCTTGGAGGATGCTGAGCTGCACAAGGTGATGGTGCCGGAAGCGGTGGGCGGGCTCGAGTTGCCGGTCAACGAGTGCATCGACATCTGGGCCGAGATCTCCTGGGCTGACGGCTCGGTGGGCTGGTGCCTTATGGCCAGCTGCGCGGCCACGGCCTACTTCGCGGCTTGGTGCCCCGATGAGCACATCGACCGCATGTTCTCCGACGGGGTGCCCATGTCGGCCGGGCAGTTCGCCCCCAACGGCACCGCCACGCCCGATGGCGACGGCTTCCGCCTCAACGGCCGCTACTCGTTCGGCAGCGGCATAAACCACGCCCAGTGGGCCGGCGCCGGAGTATTCACCGAGGAGCCCGAGGGCGTCGACCCACGCTTCTTGTTCGCCATCTACCCGGTGGAGAAGGCCCAGATCACCGGCAATTGGGACGTGATGGGCCTCCAGGCCACCGCCAGCTACGACTACACCCTCGAAGACGTGTACGTCCCGGCCATTTCCACCTTTGACATGTTCGATCTCACCGTGTACCGGGGCGGACCCCTCTACAAACTGGGAGTGATGCCGCTCACCGCCGCGGGCCATGCCGGATTCGCCATCGGGGTGGTGCAGCGAGGTCTCGATGAGCTGCACTCGGTGGCCCGCTCCAAACACCGCATGGGCGACGCCACCCCACTGGCTCAAAACGACCGCTTCGTGCACGAGATCGGGGAGCTGGAGTCTCGCTTTCGGGCCGCCAAGGGCTGGCTCCACGAGACCTTCGCCACCGCCGAGGGCAACGTGGTCGAAACCGGCATCGTCGACCCGATGGATGTGATCCTCACCCGCCAGGCCACCGTGTTCGTCACCCAGGAGGGCGCCGACATCCTGCGCCGGGCCTACCTGCTGGCCGGCACCGACGCCCTGCGCTCCGGCGGCCTCCAGCGGGCGTTCCGCGACATCCACGCCGGCACCCAGCACGTCTTCGCCGGCACCGGCCCCGCCCTAGAACTCGGCCGCGCCCTCCTCGACGCCGCCCCCGACAACCCCCTCGACGCCTGATAGACCACAGAAAGAAGGCAAGCCCATGAGCACTGATCTGTTTGAGCGGTTCAAGGTCATCGATGTGGACACCCACCTCACCGAGCCGCCTGATGTTTGGACGGCGCGGATGCCGGCCAGCTTGCACGACAAGGTGCCCCATATTGAGCGGGTGGACGGGCGGGACACCTGGATGGTGAACGGGGAGTCGCTGGGGTCGCCGGGCTATTACTCCATGGCCGGGTTCGACGGGCTCATGCCGCTGAAGATCCCCGAGACCTACGACGAGATCGCCCCGTCGATGTACGACGCCAATGCCCGTCTGGAGTTCATGGACTCCCAGGGCATCTGGGCCCAGATCCTGTATCCCAACGTGGGCGGGTTCGGCAACGGCTACTTCCTGCGCCTCGGCGACAGGGAGGTAGTGGCCCAATGCGTGGCCGCCTACAACGATTTTCTATGCGACTGGACTTCGGCCGCCCCCGACCGGCTCATCCCCATCACCGCGGTGCCATTCTGGGACATCGAGCTGTCGCGGGCCGAAATCGAGCGTTGCGCTGGGCTGGGCCACCGGGCCATCAACTTCTGCAACCAGCCCCAGGACTACGGGCAGCCCCCGCTGGGCCACCAGCACTGGGACCCCATCTGGGCGCTGGCCCAGGAGGCTGGCCTGGCCGTGAGCTTCCACGTGGGCGGCGGCAACATGGGCACCCTCATGGCCGACGAGGCCGAGATGGGGTGGATGACTAACTTCGCCAAGGTGTCGTCGCTCATCTTCCTCGACAACATGCGCTGCATCGCCGACCTGATCTTCGGCGGGGTGTGCCACCGGTTCCCCGAGCTGCAACTGGTGTCGGTGGAGAGCGGCGCCGGCTGGATTCCCCCCGCGCTGGAGGCATTCGACTGGCAATGGCGCAATGGCGGCGTCCACTTGGAGCACCCCGAGTACGACCTGTTGCCCAGCGAGTACTTCGAGCGCCAGATCTACGGCTGCTTCTGGTTCGAGCAGGCCGGCGCCGTCGCCGCCATAGAGCGGTTCCCCCACAACATCCTGTATGAGACCGACTACCCCCACCCCACCTGCCAGCACCCCGGACCGGCCACCCCGGCGCAATATCCCCGGGACTACGCCGAGGGCGCCCTCGGTGGCTTGAGCGACAACCTGCTGGCCAAAGTTCTCCACGACAACGCCGCTAGGGTCTACCGGCTGGACTGACTCAAAGCCCAGACCCGCCGGTAGCCTGAGCCGATGGCTCTCGTAGTCCCTGCGGCAACCGTCAACGATGCTTGCGGTCCTGATCCAGGATTCTTCTGTGAGCTGATCTTCGACAACACCGAGAACGAGCGGCTGGCCGAGATCGTCGGGTGGCTGGTCGAGCGGCCTCTGCGGATCATCCTCATCCTGCTGGTGGCCTGGATCATCAAGAAGATCGCCCACAAGGTGATCGACCGGGCGGTGGCCCGGCTGGTGCGCCAGAGCGAGACCGACACCGAGGAGCAGCTAGAAAGTGCTGGGAAGCTGGACTTCGGCACCCGGGCGGCCAAGGCCATACACCGGATCCAAGAGCGCCAGGCGCGCAGCGCCCAGCGGATCGAGACCATCGCCGCGGTGTTGAAGAGCTTGGCCACCGCGCTCATCCTGGCCGTGGCCGCCCTATTGTGCTTGAGCGAGCTCAGCATCGATCTGGCCCCCCTTATCGCCGGTGCCGGTATCGCCGGCCTGGCCGTGGGTTTCGGGGCCCAGTCGCTTGTCAAAGACTTCCTGGCAGGCATGTTCATCCTGGTAGAGGATCAGTTCGGGGTGGGTGACGTGGTGGACGTGGGCGACACCTCGGGCACCATCGAAAAGGTCAGTCTGCGCACCACCACCCTGCGGGACGTAAGCGGCGTGGTGTGGACCGTGCCCAACGGGGAGATCCATCGCACGGCCAACCACTCACAGCTGTGGTCGCGGGCCATCTTGGACATCGGGGTCAGCTACGACACCGACATCGACCAAGCCAGCGAGATCATGAAGGCAGTGGCCGATGAGCTGTGGCGCGAGAACAGAGAAGACGCCACCATCCTGGAAGAGCCCTCGGTGTGGGGGGTTCAAGAGCTGGGCAACGACGCCGTGGTCATCCGCTTGGTAGTCAAGACCGACCCCAGCGAGCAGTGGGGAGTGGGGCGCATACTTCGAGCCAACATCAAGAAGGCCTTCGACGATGTCGGCATAGAGATCCCCTTCCCCCAGCGCACCGTTTGGATCCGCAACGAGAACGACGACGCCGAACAGCCCTCGCCCGACTCAGTCGACAGGCGTGAACGAACCGTCGGCCCCGGCGACGACGCGGCACCCGCAGAACTCTCCGGCGGCAGCGGCGGACATGACGGCGGGGACGGCGGAGACGAGTAGCGTTCGGGCGCCGTCGGGGAACTCGCCGATGGCCACTGCCCGCTCGGGACCCTCCCGCCCCCAGATCACGGTGTAGGAAACCACTTCGGCCTGCTCACCGTCGCCAGTGCGGTAGGGCTTGGGCTGGAGCTCGGCGGCCACCGCGTCGGACACGTCCAGGCTTGCGAATGGCTGCGCTGGAGGCTCGGCGGACCACAGACTGGCCCCTTGTTTGGTGATCATGCCGCTGATTGATGTGACCAATCCGGTGGACCCCGGATCGGCCCGCAGCACCTGGGCCATCTTCACCGCCGCCTGGATTACGTAGTTGTTGAGCGGCCCGCCCGCCCATGTCATGCCTCCGGTCACGGTCAGGTCCCGGTCCAGATCGATGTACAACTCTAAGGCTTGAGTGCGCACCGCAATGGGAAAGCAGGAATAGAGATCGATGTGGTCGGCCTCGTTGGGGGCCATCCCCACGTGGTCGGCCAGGGCCCGGCCGGCGTAGGCAAAGCCCGGGCTGCGGTGGAGTTCGGGCCGCTCGGTCACCGGCACCATGTAGTTGGACTCGGCCGCCGCCCAGGGGAATACCCAGTGATCGGTGGAAATACCCAGCGCCTGGGCGGTGCCCGCCGAGCAGAAGATAAGCGCCGCGGCCTGGTCCACGTTCCACTGCGAGTTGTGCCACTTGGTATACGGCCAGGCCAACCACCGATTCCCATTTTCCGGGGTGGCGATGGCTGTGGCATCCAACCCGTCCCGGAACCAGGCATCGGGGTTGGCCGCGGCGATTTGGGCAAAGCGGGCCCACAGTCCGGCTACCTCGTCGCGGTGCTCTTCGATGGTGTGGCCGTCGGCATACCGGCGGGCGTTCTCGATCATGGCGTAGTGGTGGGTGGCCATCACCAGCCCGGTGTCGATCTCGGCTCGGCTGATGATCATGCCGTGAGGGGTGACGAAACTGTCGGGCTCGGCCCCGCCTTGGTCGGTGTCGGGAGCGTCGATACCGGTGATCGAGGCCCGCAAGCCCCGATACTTGGCCTCCCCGCCCACCACTGCCACCACATCGGCGGAACCCGACGCAATGGCCGCCGCGGTATCGCCCATTACCGCGGTCTGCAAGATGCCCACATCGGCCAGATAGCTTCGAGCCTGGGACGCACCGGCCGCGTCGGCCACCCAGCGAGCCGGATCGGGATAGCCCCACGTCCCCTTGGTAACCCTCACCTGGTCCAAACGGCCCAACAGCCCGCTGTTGCCGGCATCGTCGGCAGCCGACACCAGCGCCTCGGCCATCAGACCCACGGCTTCTTTCGCCCCGGTGGGATCATCAAACCGCTGAGCAGCCGTGGCCACCCCCACCAACACCGGCGTCCTGTCGTCGAAATTCACGTCCGCACCTTAATCCTTCTCAAACGAAGCGCTGCCATCCAATGGCCGCGGTGAAAACATGTACCGTCGGGTCATGGAGCAATGGGAATTGATGGCTCGAGAATCGATCCGGGATCTGGTGGCCCGGTACAACGCCAACGGCGACTCGGGCCGGTTCGAGCAGGTGATGGACCTGTTCGCCCCCGACGCCATCATGCGGACTCCGACCCAGCCCGACAAGCACGGCATCGACGAGATCCGCACCATTTTCACCGGCGCACAGAACACCCTGTCAGACATCGGCGGCGGCACCCCCAAGTACATTCGCCACCACACCGCCACCCACCAGATCGACGTGCTCTCGCCCGCCGAGGCTCGGGGTCGGTGCTACTACCACGTGATCATGGAGCACGGCCTCGACCACTGGGGCCGCTACATCGACCGCTATGGGGTAGTAGACGCCCGCTGGCTGTTCACCGAGCGGTCGGTAACCATGGACGGCTACATCCCCGGCGGCTGGGGAGACCACAATGCCTCCAAAGGCAAGGACTACTGACATTGTCTACACATTGAACACACGCAATACACCTAAAAGGTGTATCCTAGGGCAATGGACGAGGTTGATTCCCGTAGTCGCACCAACATTGAGCTTGACGATCGGGCGCTCGACGTGGTGATGCGCCGATTTGGCGTCCGTACCAAAACCGAGGCCGTCCACCTTGCGTTGAGCCGTCTGGCCGGGCTGCCCATGACCACCGAGGAGATGCTGGCCATGCAGGGGGCCCAGCTCATCGGCGAAATCCCGCCCGATACCGGACTCCAACCCATCGGATGATCCTGGCCGACACCTCTGCCTGGATGGAGTACGACCGAGGCACCAACTCCCCTGTTCATGCCCGGCTGGCTGCGCTCATCGCCGAGGGCGGTCACAACGTCGCCGTCACCGAGCCGATCCTGATGGAGGTACTGGGAGGATCCAAGGACGACAAATGCCACCACCGGCTCTACAATTTGATGACGTCGGTGTCCTGGCTGGGAGCCAACCCAACCGCCGACTTCGAGGGAGCGGCTCGCATCAGCCGGATCTGTCGGGCCAACGATGTCGCCCCTCCGGGCTACATCGTGTGCATGATCGCCAACATCGCATTGCGAACCGGATCAGAGATTCTGACCGCCGATCAGGACTTTCACCGCGTGGCCGAGCTCTTTCCCCTCAAGATCGCCGCCGCGTGTTAAATCAGGGCGCCGGGGTGTTGGCGTCGAGAACCGCGCCGGGATTGGCGCCAGTGAGCGAGCCTTCAACCTGGGTGAGCACGCCGTTGACCGCGGTGGCCCGGTAGCCGCCGGGCGGGCGGCGCAGACGGGTAGCACCCGAAGGCAGGTCGGACACAAACCCGTCGGTGTCCCACGACAGCTCGTCCAGATCAAACACCGTCACATCGCCGGCATGGCCGGGCAACAGGCGGCCCCGGTCATTGAACCCCATAATCTCGGCCTGGCGGCCGGTGATCTCGTACACCGCGTGCTCCAGTTCGAGATCGCCCCGGTCGCGCACGTGGCGGGTCAGCAGCAGAGTGGTGTCGCCCGCCGCGCACATCATCTGCACATGGGCTCCGGCGTCAGAGGCGCTGATCAGACAGCGTTCATCGGAGATCATTTTCGCTACCCCGTCGGTGTTGCTGTTGCTCACCCCTATGGCCACTACCCCGGGCTCCAAGTCGTTTTCCAGAATCCAGTCGGCGAACACATCAGAGGGGTGGCCGCCCCGAGCCTCGGTGAGGTCGGCCAGCGATCGGCCCAACCAAGCCTCGTTGTCGGGGCGGGTCACCGACGTGAAACGCACGAAGTCGGGCCGGTTGATGGGGAACAGCGATTTTTCAGTTGCGTCCCACTCGTGGCGGGCAATCTCCCGCCAGCCGGGGTCGGCCAGCATGTCCCGCCGGGCCTGCCCGGCCACTCCCATAATTTGGTTCCAACCCTTGGGCAGCATCATGAACACCATGGTCTGCTCCCAGCTCACGTTGAGGTCCACGGTGCGGGGCGAGGAGATCGGCCACATGTCGCAGCCCTCATCTCGGATCGCCTGGGTGAACGCCATATATTCCTCCGGGCGGTGCGGGGCCATGTCGCTGTGAGAAACCCCATTCCAGATGGAGGTCACCCCTCGGGGGCCGAGCACCCGAGCCATCCGGCGAATATCGGCTTCGGGATCCTCGCCGGTGAGGTTGGGGATGAACTCAACCAAACCGTGGCCCGCGGCGCACAGCACATCGGCCAACGCGCTCAGCTCTCCATCACAGGCCAACCTGCTCGGCACTGGGCGACTGCGGCGATCCAGATCGAAGAACGAAGTGCTGAAGCCGTAGCAGCCCGCCGCCATGGCATCGGACATCTCCGCGGCCATGGCAATAATCTCGACTTCAGTGGCCTCCCGGGTCCAAGCGTCGTCGCCCATCACATAGATCCGCAGCATGGAGTGGCCGATGAGCGAGGCCACATTGAGGGCAGTGCCTCCCTTGTTCATGGCGTCGCGGTACTGGCGCCACGACCCCCAAGTCCAGGGAATGCCCGACTCGAAATCGGCCACGGGCATGTCCTCGATGTAGCAGAACACGTCGATGAGCTCGTCGATATGCTCGGGCTTGGCCGGGGCCAGCGACAGCGAGCAGTTGCCGATCAGCGCCGAGGTCACCCCGTGCTGGGGCATCGGGTCGCAGCTCCGATCCCAGAACATAGACGGGTCCAGGTGGGTGTGGGAGTCGATGAAACCGGGTGTCACGTAACAGCCGCCTGCGTCCAGTTCTGTTTCGCCGTCGGGCTTCAGGCCGGGACCCACCTCGGTGATGACTCCGCTATTGATGCGCACATCGGCAGGCCGGGCCGGAGCTCCTGTGCCGTCGATCAGATTGCCGCCGCGGATGATGATGTCAGCCATGGGCGAAACGATAGATAACGGAAATACCGCCGCTCTCATCAGCGCCGGGGTATTGGTGCGATAGAAAATGGGGCCATGACTGACCACATCAGCACTGAGGCCCTTGAATCGCTGGCCGCCAAGCAGGCCATCACCGAGGTGATCTACGGCTATTGCCGAGCTCTCGATCGAATGGACAAGGACGCGGCCTATGCGGTCTGGCACCCCGACGGGACCGCCGACTACGGCGAAGACATCTACCAAGGACCTGGATGGGCGTTCGTGGATTGGGTGTGGACGGCCCACGCGGCAATGTCCACCCACTCCCATCAGATCACCAATGTCTTGATCCAAGTTGACGGTGACCGAGCAGTAAGCGAAGCCTACGTAACTGTGGCGCTGCGCACCTTGCCGTTCGGCGACAGCGCTGATGTCGCCGATATCTACAGCCGGGGCCGCTACGTCGATCAGTGGTCCAATCGTGACGGCAATTGGGCCATCGACCACCGCAACTACATCACCGACCACTCGGTGACCGTGCCCAACGCAGACCCCGCCCCCCACGATCCCCGGTCGATCCGCGGTCCAGAAGACCCCTCGGTTGTCCTGTTCGGCTGACCGCCTGCTCTCCTATCGCGCAGCAACGAGTTGATCTGATATAGCGAATCGATATAATCGCGGTTCCATGTTGGATCTCGCGGTGCTCGGACTGCTCAAGGAGGGCGACCTCCACGGCTACGAGCTGAACAAGCGCCTCAAGTCTCTGGTCGGCGGATACGCCAACTCGTATGGCGCGCTGTACCCCGCCTTGGCCCGCTTGGAGCGGCGCGGCTGGGTGAGCTCCACCGCAGTGGCCCCTGACATTGCTGTCGACGAACAGGTGACTGACGAGTCTCCTCGGCGCAACCGACGGCGTACTACCAGGTCCAAGCCAGGCCGAACCCGCAAGGTGTACCAGATCACCGAGGCCGGCGAAGACCATCTGCTGGAGCTGTTGCAAGAAGACGCCAACAACGAGCGCCGCTTTCGGCTGCAACTGGCCTTCTGCCGCTTCCTCCCCCCCGACCGGCGGCTGGCGCTCTTCGAGTTGCGCCGGGCCCACTTGGTCAGCCTTCAGGCCATGGCCCGCCGCGATCCAGTGCATTCCAACGATCCCTACGTGCGCTCCTTGTTCCAGAGAGACCAGGAGCGCCGGGAACACGACTTGGCCTGGCTCGACCGGTTGATCGCCGACGAGCGCGCCAACCGGCCACAGGCACCAACCGACAGATGATCGACACCCTTCGATCCGACTTCGCCCCAGGAGGACAGCCACTATGAGCAACCCCATCCGAATCGCCATCGCCGGTGTCGGCAACTGCGCCAGTTCCCTGGTGCAGGGGCTGTACTACTACGCCGACGCCGAACCCGACGATCACATTCCCGGACTGATGCATGTGGTGCTCGGCGGCTACCACATAAACGACGTGGTGCCGGTGGCCGCCTTCGACGTGGACGCCTCCAAGGTCGGGTTGGATCTGGGCAAGGCCATCAGCGCCACCCCCAACAACACCGTGCAGTTCTGCGATGTGCCCGAGTTGGGAGTGCGGGTGCAGCGGGCCCCCACCCTGGACGGATTCGGCGAGTTCTACCGGACCCAGTGCGAGGAGTCCCCGGCCGAGCCGGTGGACGTGGCTGAGGCCCTGCGGGAGGCCGAGGCCGACGTGCTCATCTCCTACTTGCCGGTGGGCTCCGAGGAGGCCCAGCGCTTCTACGCCGAGTGCTGCCTCGAGGCCGGCGTGGCCTTCGTGAACGCCATCCCGGTGTTCATAGCCTCTGATCCGGAGTGGGCCCAGCGATTTGCCGACGCCGGCGTGCCGGTGGTGGGCGATGACATCAAGAGCCAGGTGGGCGCCACCATCGTGCACCGCACCCTGGCCCGGCTTTACGAGGACCGGGGCGTGGAGCTCGACCGCACCTACCAGCTCAACTTCGGCGGGAACATGGACTTCATGAACATGCTGGAGCGGTCCCGGCTGGTGTCCAAGAAGATCTCCAAGACCCAGTCGGTCACCAGCCAGCTCGACAAGGGCATCGCCGCCGATGACGTGCACATCGGCCCCAGCGACCACGTCCCGTGGCTGAACGACCGGAAATGGGCCCACATCCGCCTCGAGGGCCGGGGCTTCGGCGATGTGCCCCTCAACATCGACCTCAAGCTGGAGGTGGTTGACTCCCCCAACTCCGCCGGCGTCATTATCGACGCCCTGCGTTGCGCCAAGCTCGGCTTAGACCAAGGCATCGGCGGCCCCCTACTCGGCCCCTCGGCCTACTTCATGAAGAGCCCCCCCATCCAGTACCGCGACGAGGCCGCCCGCGAGATGGTCGAAGCCTACGCCCGAGGCGATGTCAGCTAACCGCTTGGCCAACGCAATCCGGATTCCGAACAAGTCGGTCGTCTGCCCTATCCAATTCTGACTCACAAATGGCTCAGGCATTTGACGTAACTCGCGTACCACACATACCGTTGCCTCATGTTACTCGTATGCACACCCAAGTGTGCATATGGGTAGCTCTAGATAAGAATGAATAATGGAATTAGAAAATTGCTGAAGGCCTCTTTGTTATCGCTCAGAAGTGCCTATGGCTTAGTGGTCTTAGGCATAGTCGGAGCTATTGTGGGTGTCGCAGCAGGACAAATTGTCTCGGCCCAGACCCCCGAAGTCAAATTACACGAATATGAATTTGGTATGGATTGAATCACGTTCTGTTCTGACGGTGGACTAATCAGCACATCCTCGTCGGAAATAGCACTTGGAGAATTCGGCTACAAGACGGCGAGAGAAGCAGTAGCCGCATTCCAAACCGCGCAACGCACCTACGCGAGCAATCCACAGATTCCCGAGGAATTGCGAAGAATGCTCGGTCCGACAAGGGAAACGGAGTATAGGGAATCAGTCTACGGAACTCCAGACGGGCAAGCGTTTTTGATGTCCCTTCAAGCGGCTCAGCAGATTTGGAAGCACGTGTTGTTGTGAGTGAGTATCCCGACGACGGATGGAAAGTAACTGAAGTCATCCAATGCATGTCCGTGGTAGTGATCGACATCGATTTGTACAATCAAGTTGCCAAAGAAATCTATTCGAAATGAACCATCCATCCAGTAAACGAACCAAGCTTTTGACTATTGCATTCGGTCTTTTACTCGGTTTTATGCTTGGGACCAATGTCACAAGCTCAGCACACACAGCCAGCACCCATATTCCTAAAGTTTGGGAAGCCGACCCATACTATTATCTTGGGAACATTGATTCTCCTTTGAACGGACTCGCTGCCAAAACCTCGATTCATGCGGGTGCCGATCCGTGGATCGCTAACAGCGGCACATGGCTAGACTTCATCAATAGCGGATATCAGGATGAATCAGTCCATTGGACAGGAGCCGCGTGTACTACCGGATCAGGAACAGCGGTTTGGATTTTGACGGAATCCATTAGTTCCCTAGGCTCTGAGATCACCTGCGCAACATCAACATTAATCACAAGGTCAATTTTCCTGCTTGATGACACAAGAAGCGACTGGTATGTAGAGTCAAGTTCAACCGTCCCGTCAGACAAGTATGATTTACGATTCGTTATAGTCCATGAGTTCGGTCACGCTGGCGGTTTCGCCATGCATTGGGAAGGCGATGGCGAAGAAGATTGTACAGGTTCCGATCGTGAGACGATGTGCTCAGGTCTACCAAAAGGCACTTCATACAAGCGCTCGATCGAAGAGCATGAAGATCACACATTCGACTCTGCATACTGACTCGATTGTTCCCTAACCGACAAATGATAGGCACAGATTGCTTGTCACAACGCGGCCAACTGTTACGCTTGTGTTCAATTCTTGTTGTTGCTGGACTTATTGCAACAGGTTGCTCCTTGTCGGATGATACAATCACCCCAATTAATAGCGTTTCGAAAACGCCGAATAACGAGATTGATTCCTCTTTAACCAAGGATTCGCCTGACGTTGAGTTCCAACTGACGGATATTCCATGTGCGGATAATCATGAGTGCGGCAGTGGATTCCGGCACAACAGTGTTGACTATTTTATCACTTGTGGACAGATTGATTTCAGAAGACACGACATTACGGATTCAACACGTGCTTCCGGCCGCGTAAAATGGAACGAAGAGCCAATTGAAGTTCGCGAAATCATTGATTGGCCATCCGCCGAATTTGTAGCAGTGAGATTTGACGGAGACAACTGCCAGGACAATCCCGGCAAGCATTGGTATATCGCCAGTGCGGGCAACACGATGGATCGTGTTGCATTCTGTGATCTTGTGGGCGGTGTTATGACAACAGACAACGAATGCGATGAGATGTAGACCCTCTGCGACTCACCCAAGAAAGCCGAAATCTACTAGAACGCCAATTCAAAAGGTGCATGCAAGCCACTTGAGGAGTACGGAATTCGTCGGCGCTGACCTAGTGCGAGACAGCCACTTACCGCGCTGGCCTAGCTTTGAGGTATTGAGCAGCAATGGCGTCGAGAACGGCCACTACGTCTTCATGAACCTCATCGGGATCCAGATAAGGGCCCAATTGGTGATAGTCCGCCCTTGACATGCTGCTGCGAAGCCCAAGAGTTTTGAAAAAAGCAGAAAATACTGGAGCTAGCAAATCGTCACTGATCTTGGTATCCAGCCAATAGGGGTCATCTGGATTTCGCAGTGCAGCTGGGGGCAATCGATCTTGCAGAGCATTGTTCATGGCTTCTTGCCAGCGGTGTGTCTCACTGGCCGTGAGAAGATCGCCTTCATAGACCAAGGCACCTTGTCGCCGTGAATATCGTCCCAACGATATTGCTGGCAACAAGTAATTCTCGATCTCCTTACGAGGCCACATCTGTTCGGCCAAGTCTCCATCTGAAGCCAAATCGCTGCGGCTAAGGCGGTCGAAAAGCGCAAAGCCCACGAGGTTGTCCTTCGCTTCTCTAAGGCCGTTGAAGTGCTTTCTCGCGTTATTGGGCTGATCGCCGACATAGTGAACAAAAGGACGCTCAAGTAGTTCTTGGGTGCCGTGTCCCAACAAATCCGCAAAACTTCGCAGAATGGCCAAGTCGGTAGAACCTTCCAAGTACAGTACGAAACCAGTTATCTCAGCCTGGTAGTAGTCCTCAAATCCAATGTCGCGGAGGGCCTTGAGAACGTCGCTACTCTTGTTTAGGCGATGAGGAACCCCGACAAACGCTACAACGGTGCCGCGTTCAGCAGCTTCGTTGAGAACCACCTCCGAATGAGATGCCACAATGATCTGGGTTTCGCTGTCGGATGCAGCAATGCTCAATAGTTCGTAGGTTTGACGCTGCCGCAGAATCTCTAAGTGAGCATCTGGTTCGTCCAATAGAACCACGCTTCCGGGATGTAAGGCAATAAACGAAAGGAGCATGAGGGTCTGCTGCATTCCTCGACCGGATGCGGCCAAATCAAGGCGAACACCAGTTCGAGTCCTGTACGTAAGTTCAATTTCCCCCCGCTCTGTAATCAGCCGAGGATGATCGAGGCGAGTTCCGAACAATTTCTCCAGACGATGCGAAAGCTCTTCCTAACGGCCCTCGCCATCAGGCATTACACGGACCTGATAACATAGATTCCGTAGGACCTCGGCCGTACGACCCTCTCCTAGGCGCACGTTTATCGCCCCAGATTCCAACTTGGTTTCACTGGCCGTTAATCCAGACATGGGGCCAAGTAGGACTACTTGGGACCGAAGCGCTTCTTCAGGGACACGCATCCGGGTACTTCCATCAGCCACTGTGCGCAGGGGCCGACAATAGATGCTCTCCGAATTGGCAAAGTCGAATTCGAGGCCGCAACTCCAAGTAGATGACGTAGATTGACCATCGACCATTACATCGATACGGATGTTCTCTGTACGCTTCCGACCGACTTCGAACGAGGTCCGACGAACCTCCAGTTCCCGCCAGACTTGGCGAGCAGACGGCACTGGGACCGCGGTTAGATCCTGTCGGTTTATTGCCACACCACGTCGCTGCTCAGAAGCAATCTCACCCCGGTTTTCCAGCCACCGACGTAGCCCTAAGTCCCACAGGGCCAACGCCTGCAGTGCTGACGTCTTGCCAGAATCGTTTGGTCCGATAAAGACCACTGGATTGCCAAGCTCAATCTCAGCCTCAGCCAATCCCTTGAAGTTGCGAACAGTCAACTTGGTGAGCATCGGCTCACACTTTACGTTCTGAAGCCTTCAAGCGCTGCCACTCCAACAGGTGCTCCCCAGCCTCATCGGGAGTGAGAGGGCCAGAATTGAAGCGGTGGCGGCGCAGCTCGTTTACGGCTGCTCCCACTTCGGGGCCGGATTCCAGGCCAAGAAGGGCCATGATCTCGCCGCCGTCCAACACGGGAGGACCGAATAGATCGGGTTCGGTCTCCACCAAGGCGGCCACGTCGGCAGTCAGCGTGTTCACCGCGCCAAGAGCTGTTGCCAAGACCACCGCCTTATCCACGTGGGGATCAGTGTCGACCACCCAACGGCGCAGCTCGGGCAGGGTCTGGGGCGGCTGATCAACGGCCTGGTGAGCCGCAGTCAAAACCGCCGACACCGCTCGGCTGAATGCCGTGGTCGCCCGCCTCTCCAGCAGAATAGCTTGAACTTCGTCGGGTGTTCCCCCATCGGCAAGCAACGCCGCCATACGGGTGATGGGATCATCCCCCACGCGACGAAGACAATCCAGCGCCCAAGATCCTTCCCCAATCGGACCAACCACCCTCTCGGCCAAGCCAGTCTTGATCAGCAATTCAAACCCCGATACCGGGTCGGGGAGAGCGAGGAGCCGATCCAGTTCATCGCGGATACGTTCGGCGGCCACGATGTTTAGCCGGTCGGCCATCGCAACCGTGGCAGCCAATAGCGGCGGTTCGGCTGAGAGCTCGAACTGGGCCAAGAACCGTGCCGCTCGCAGCATGCGCAGGGGGTCGTCGCTGAACGTTTCCTCGGGGTCCAGGGGTGTGCGGAGGCGGCCGACACGCAAATCATCGGCACCCCCGAAGGGATCGACCAACTCCCCATCGGGCAGTTCGACGGCCATGGCGTTGATGGTGAAATCGCGGCGGGAGAGGTCGGCCTCGATGGCGTCGGCGAAGACCACCTCGGGCTTGCGGGAGTCGGGCAGGTACCGCTCGGTGCGGTGAGTGGTGATCTCCACCCGGCGATCGCCCATCCGGGCGCCAATGGTGCCGAATCGCTCCCCTTGGGTCCACAGGGTGTCGGCCCAGCCATCTAGGATCGACTTCACCGCGGTCGGCTGGGCATCGGTGGTGAGATCCAGATCGAAGGCTGTGTCTAGCGGCAGACCCAGCATCGCATCGCGCACAATCCCGCCCACCAGGTAGATCCGATAACCACCGGCGGCGAATCGCCCGGCCAGCTCGCGGGCTTCTTCGCGAACCGGGGCCAGATGGTTGAGGCTCACTGCAACAGCGCGGCCGCCGCGGCGACCACCTCCGCACCCGGTCCACCCCCCGTGGCCGGCTCCGGGCGCCATTGCGTGCCAGCCAAAACGGCTACCGACGCTGCGGCACAGTCGGCCAGCGCATCCAAGTCGTAGCCCCCCTCAAGAAAAGCGATGCGCCGGCCCGGCGGCACCACATCGATGATCGCGTCGGTGAGATCGGCAAAATCCCCCGCGGCCAAGCCCAGGCTGGTCAGCGGATCGGCCCGGTGGGCATCGAATCCGGCCGAGAGCACCAGCCAATCGGGGGCGAACGCCTCTACAGCGGGCAGCACGGCATCATCCCAGCCCTGGCGATACGCGTCGCCGGTGGCGCCCATGGGCATGGGCAGGTTGATGGTGGTACCTGCCCCGGCCCCTTCGCCCCGCTCCAGCAGCCCACCGGTGCCCGGATAGAACGGGTACTGGTGCCATGACACATACATCACCCGGCTGTCCTCCCAGAAGACATCCTGGGTGCCGTTGCCGTGGTGGGCGTCGTAGTCCACCACCAGCACCCGCTCTCCTCGGTCGGCCAGCGCCTGGGCGCAAACCGCCGCGCTGTTGAACATGCAGAACCCCATTGATCGCACTGGCGTGGCGTGGTGGCCCGGCGGGCGCACCGCGCAGAACGCGGCATCGGCCTCCCCGCCGTCGAGCCCGTCGATCGCTGCCAGCCCTGCCCCTGCGGCCAGCCGGGCCGCCGCCTCCGACTCGGCGGAAAGCACCGTGTCGGGGTCGAGTCGACCACCCCCGGCTTGGGTCACCCGGTGAACCGAGTCGAGAACTGACCGACGGTGAACCGCGAGCAGCTCGGCATCGGTGGCCATCCGAGGTTCGGTCGGAACCAGCGCGTCAGCCAGCCCCGCCCGCTGCACCCCGTCGATCACCGCGCGCAGGCGGTCCGGCCGCTCCGGATGGGAGCGCCCGGTGTCGTGGTCGAGAAAGCGCTCGTCGGTGATCCACAAAACCGACACAGCCCCACGGTACCCCCGCGGCCCCAGCCGCCCCTTCCAATATCCCTGCGGAGCCCTGCTGTCTACCGGCCACTAGCCTCGTTCCATGATTTGGCGGCGACGACCATACGCTGCCGAGACGCTCCGACTCGGGGGAGATCGCCTGCGGCTTAGGCCTTGGTCCGGTGAGGCTGGTACCGGCCTGCTCATACAGCTGACCCCGAGCAAGGCGGTGTCCGACGCGGCCATAACCGCTGCGGTTGAATCCGCGGTCGCCCGGGGCTACCACCGCCTGCGGACCTCCGCTCTGTCGCACATCGAAGCGGAGCCGTTCCTGCGGGCTGGATTCGAGCCCGACCAGCAGCTCGCACTGCTGACACGGCCGATCCAAAGTGGATTTTCCCATCGAGGCGCCGGCTTCGCTATCCGGGAGGCCCATCAAAACGGCAGCATCGCCATTCGACGGGGCCGCCGCCGCGACCACCCCTCGGTGCTGGCCGTGGACCAGGCCGCCTTCGAGCCCCTTTGGCGGCTTGACCAGGCTGGTCTCCTCGACGCCCTACGGGCCACTCCCTTTCGACACTTCCGAGTTGTCCGCAGCGATGCCGACACGGTCCTAACCGGCTATGCCATCTCTGGGCGCAGCGGCCCGGCCGGTTATCTCCAGCGCTTGGCTATCTCGCCCCACCATCAGGGCCAGGGCACCGGGGCCACCCTGGTGATCGACGGACTGAGGTGGATGGCCCGATGGGGGGCAACCCGAGCCTGGGTCAACACCCCCCAGCACAACACGGGGGCGCTGAGGCTCTATGAGCATCTGGGCTTCGAGCTAGTCCCCCCCGGCCTGCAAGTTCTGGAGACGGTCCTTGAGCCCTGAGCTCCGTTCGGGACGCCGATGTTGGGCACTCGGCCTGGTGATGGCTCTGGTGCTCCTCGCCGCGCCCGCCATCGTGCTCCCGGCGGCGTCCGCCCAAAACGGCAACGGCCCGTCCGAGGAAGCCACCCCCACCATCGAGCTGGTCAGCCAAAGCATGTGGATCACCGATGAGGACTTCTTCCGGGTCACCTTCCGACTGTTCAATGCTCCTGGCGAATCCACCGTGGACATCAACATCGGGGTGCCCATCCGGTCTCGCTCCGCTTTTCTGGATCGGCTGGCCGAGCCCTCCAACGGACTGGTTCTGCACCAAATCTCCCGGTTGGCCGTTCCTGAGCTTGATGCCAACGGGATCGCGTCGCTGCAAATCGCCACCACTAGCGGCCAAGAGCAAGAAGTTGATGAACCGCTGCTCTCGCTGCCCGCCGATGGGGTGTACCCGGTAAGCCTTGTTCTTCGGGGTGCCGACGGCAATCGACTGGACACCGTCCACACGTTCCTGGTCCGCACCCCCCTGCCGGACTCCAACCAGCCTCCCCTGCTGGTGGGCACTGTGCTTTCGGTGAGCGGGCCCCCAGCCGTCGACCAAGAAGGCAACGTGGATCTGGGGCCCGCCGGCCAGAGCCTGCAATCGCTGGCCGATGTCCTCGACCCCCGAGTTCGCCCCCAACTCCTGGCCACGGTCTCGCTCGACCCCCATCTGATCGACGCCTTGGCCATCAGTGATCGGCCCGAACATGCCCAGTTGCTGGCCCGACTCCAACAAGCCGTAGTCAACCGGCAGATCGCCAGCAACACCTACGTCCCCCTGGACAGCGACGCGTGGATCGACCAAGACCTCAGTCTCCAAATCGGCTGGCAGATTGAGGCGGGGGCTGTGGTGTTAGACGAGCACCTCGGCTCTCAACCCGATCGCACCATCATGGTGCTGACCACGTCGGCCTCCCCCGAGTTGCTCCAACGGCTGCAACGAGAGCAGGTGGAGCTGGTGCTAGTTCCCGATGCCCTGCTAAATCCGGCTGGCGAACTGGTCAGCACGTCGGCCAAAACGTCGTTCCTGCTGCCGGCAATCGACCAACCCGCTCGAGCGGTGGCTATCGACAGCAGCGTGACCGCTCACTTCACCCGAGCCAGCGGCACCGAAGCCGCGCCCTACTTGGTGCTGGCCGATCTGGCCGTCCGCTGGTTTGAAGACCCCCAGAGGCTCCGGGGGATCGTTCTGGCGCCGCCGCTGGCTTCGCTGCCCGATTCGACTGGGCTGGGGGTGCTGCTGGACGAGATCAGCGCCAGCCCCATCCTTTCGTCCATCGACCCCGCCACAATTGTCGAGAGGCTCGAACCGGACACCTTGCGAGAGGTGCGCCCCGCCGAGGAGAACGGATTCGGGGAGGACTACAAGGCCGCCTTGAGCGACGGCCAGCGCATCGCCCGTTCGTACCAGAACATGGTGGACCCGATCGCCACCGTGGGCACCCCCGAGCGGCAGTTGATCGAGACTTTGGAGCGGGCTCTGCTGCTGTCGGGTGCCCATGGCCTGACCGAGACCCAGCGAGACGCCTACCTGGCCGTGGTAGCCCAGACCGTGCGGGACACGGTGGCCGCCATCCAGCCCCCGAGCCAACAGCGGATCACCCTGACGAGCCGATCGGGGAGCATTCCGATGCTCATTCGCAACAGCCTCGACCACGATGTCATCGTCCGTTTGGACCTCAACAGCGACAAGCTGGACTTTCCCGACGGCGATTCCCGGCTCTGGCGCCTGTCTCCCGGCGTCAACCAGGTCCAGGTACCCGTGCGGGCCAATACCTCGGGCGACGCCGTGTTGGAGATCAGCGTCAACTCCCCCACCGGCCTGCTGGCTCTGGGCGAATCCCAGTTGACGGTGCGGACAACCTCTCTGTCGGGGGCAGGGGTGGGGATCGCGGCCGCCGCCCTCGCCATATTGATGGTGTGGTGGGCCCGGCACTGGTGGTCCCGCCATCGCTCCAAAGCTCAGCCTGCGGAGTAGGGTCTGGCCATGGCAGTTCGCATCGTGACCGATAGTTCCTGCGATCTCAGCGCCGCCGACATCAAGCGCTACCAGATCACCGTGGTCCCCCTCACCATCCGCTTCGGCGACGAGGAGTTCACCGACGGTCAAGGCCTCTCGGCTGAAGGCTTCTACGAGAAAATGGCGGCCAGCGACGATCTGCCGTCCACCGCCGCCCCCGCGCCGGGAGCGTTCCAAGCCGCATTTCGAAGGTTGGCCGACAGCGGGGCCGACGCCGTGGTGTGCATCAACCTGTCGTTCGCCCTGTCGGCCACCGGGGAGTCGGCCCAGAATGCGGCCCGAGCATTGGAGGGCGAGGTGGACGTCCGGGTGGTGGACTCCGGCAAGGTCTCGGTGGGCCTGGGCCTTATGGTGACGGCTGCGGCGGCCGCCGCCGAAGCCGGGCACAGCGCTGACGAAATCGAAGCTCAGCTGGCCCATCTCAAAGACCGGGTCTTCATCTATGCCGTGCTGGACACCCTGGACAATCTCAAGAAGGGCGGGCGCATCGGCACCGCGCAGGCCCTTTTGGGCAGCGCCCTGTCCATCAAACCCTGTCTAGATCTCACCTCCGGCGTCGTGGACGAGGCGGGCAAGCAGCGAACCAGAGGCAAGGCCCGCACTTGGCTGGCCAAGAAAGTGGCCGAAGCCGGCGAGTTGGAGCAATTAGCCTTGGCCCACGGTGCGGCCGACGACATCGACGCGTTCACCTCCAGCCTGGGCGACGCCCCCGCCCACAACCCCTTGACGGTGACCCTCATCGGACCCGTCGTGGGCACCCACGCCGGACCAGGGGTTATCGCCGCCGCCTTTGTTCCCGCCGCCTAAGTACGTCTTGGCCCGCAGAAAACGCCATCGGTAACCTTCGGGCCGTGTCGGAGTTCCTCCGCGACTACCTCCTCGTCGTATTGTTCCTCGTGCTGGCCAGTGCGTTGGTGTTCGGGATGCTGGGGCTGGGAAGCTTGCTGCGCCCCACCCGGTCGCAGCCTCAGAAATACATCACTTACGAGAGCGGCGTCGACCCCGTAGGACTGGGCTGGTCGCAGAGCAACATCCGGTATTACGTGTTCGCCCTTCTCTTCGTCATGTTCGACGTCGAGGCCGTGTTCATCTTCCCCTGGGCCACCCGGCTGGAGGCCTACGGAACGTTTGGCTTGGTCGAGATGGCCATCTTCATTTTCATCCTTGCGCTGGGCTTGGTGTACGCCTGGCGAAAGGGTGTACTCCGGTGGATCTGAGGTAGGCAGTGGGACTGGTCGCCAGCGGGAAGGCTCCAAAACCCCTGACTATGCTGCTGAACCTCGGCCGGAAGTACTCCATATGGATGTACCAGTGGGGCCTGGCCTGCTGCGCTATCGAGATGGGTGCGGTTATCGGCTCCCCCCGCTACGACGTCATGCGCCTCGGCGTGATCCCATTTCCCGCCAGCCCCCGACAGGCCGACCTCGTGGTGATCTCGGGCACGGTCACCGACAAGATGGTCCCGTCGATCCTCCGTCTCTACGAGCAAATGCCCGACCCGAAATACGTCATCTCGATGGGCTCCTGCGCCAACTGCGGAGGCCCCTACTGGGACTCCTATTCGGTGACCAAGGGCGTCGACCAGATCATCCCGGTGGATGTGTATGTACCCGGCTGTCCGCCCCGGCCCGAGGCATTGCTGGAGGGCATCGTGCTGCTCCAGGAGCGCATCGGCAACGAGGACCCGGCTGTGCGGTGGCGAGGTGACCCAATTGTCGTCGACTGAGATCGAGAACGACGTCGCCGAAGCCGGACCGCAGCCCGACAAGCGCCGGGAAGCCTGGGCTGGTCAACTGGCCGAGGCGCTGGACGACGGTTTCGTAGCGCACCACATCATCGCGGGCAGCGACCTTTGGGTTCGGGTCACACGCGACTCGTGGACCGATGCGGCCATCGCCGCCCGCGACCTGCTTGGCTGCCAGTTCTTCGACTGGCTGTCGGCCATCGACTGGCTGCCCTCCCCTTACGGGCGGGACATGGACGCCCAAGAGGACAACCCCCAGCCCAAGGCGGCCGACCCTATGGAGCAAGGCCACGCCGGGGGCCAGACTCGGTTCCAGATGGTGGTCCGCCTCTACTCAATAGCCGAGCACTTGGGCATCACCATCAAGGCCGACCTGCCCAATGACGATCTAAGGATCGACAGCCTGATCCAGGTGTACGCCGGGGCCAACTGGCACGAGCGGGAGGCCTGGGAGATGTTCGGAATCCACTTCAACAGCCATCCCGACCTCCGCCACATCTATCTTCCCGGCGAGTTCGAGGGCAACCCCCTCCGCAAGGACTTCCCGCTACTCGCCCGACGGGTGAAGCCGTGGCCCGGCATCGTGGATGTGGAGCTGTTCCCCGGCGAGGAGAGCTCATGACCGCGGTAGGCGCCGACCGGCGCCAGCAATTGGCCTACGTGGCCACCCAGGCCGCCGACGCCCGGCTGAACGTGGAGATCGAAACCGAGGGCATGACCCTCAACATCGGCCCCCAGCACCCGGCCACCCACGGCACGCTCCGGCTGGTGGCCCGCCTCGACGGCGAGCAGGTGGTGGAGGCCGAGCCCATCATGGGCTACATGCACCGGGGCTACGAGAAGCTGGCCGAGGTGCGGACCTACCCCCAGGTCACCACGCTCATCAACCGCATCGACTGGCTGGGGAGCTTCGCCAACGAGGTGCCGTTCATCCTGGCCGCCGAGAAGCTCATGGAAGTGGAGGCCCCCCCTCGGGCCCAGTGGATCCGCACGGTGCTGTTCGAGCTGAGCCGGATCGCCAACATCACCCTGTTCTTGGGCGACATGGCGGTGCAGCTCGGGGCTATCACCCCGGTGTTCATGGCCTTCCGCGACCGCGAGTTCGTGCTCAACCAGATCGAGGCGGTCACCGGCGGGCGCTTCCACCCCAACTTCGATCGCATCGGCGGCGTCAAAGACGACTTGCCCAAGGGCTGGATCGAAGACACCAAGCAGGCCATGGAGAAGATCCGGGACTTCTGCGACGAGTTCGAGGATCTGGTATTGGGCAACGAGATCTTCCAATCCCGCTCCCGGGGTATCGGCATCGTGCCCCCGGCCATCGGCCTTTCCTACGGACTGTCGGGCGCCAACATCCGGGCCAGCGGGGTGGACTGGGATCTGCGCCGCGATGGCCATGAGGCCCTGGTGTACGACCAGCTCGACTGGAAGGTGTGGACCCACCCCGACGGCGACTCCTTCGCCCGCTACTGGGTGCGGCTCCAAGAGACCCGAGAGGCCACCCACATGGTGGACCAGCTCTTGGACGGGCTTCCCGCCGGGCCGATCATGGCCAAGGTGCCCCGCATCATCAAGGTGCCGGCGGGAGAGGCCTACGCCGCCACCGAGAACCCGCTGGGCGAGATGGGCTACTACATCGTCAGCAAGGGCGATTTGGTGCCGTTCCGGGTGAAGATCCGCTCGGCCAGCTTCTCCAACATCTCCATCACCCCGTGGCTGCTCAAGGGCGTGTACGTGCCCGACATCATCACGATTCTGGCCAGCCTGTACTTCATCCTGGGAGACATCGACCGATGAGAGTCCCAGCAGACTTCATCACCATCTTGGCCAGCCTGTACTTCATCCTCGGAGACATCGACCGATGAACGCGGGTGTCGCCATGTCCGGTCTGCTCGCCGTCGAGGTGCCCTACTGGGCGACGGCCATCATCAAGATGGGCGTGATCGCCTTGGTCATCCCCACCGCCGCCCTGGTGCTGGGCTACGTCTTCCTGATGAAGATCATGAGCTTCATGCAGAGCCGCTTAGGCCCCATGGAGGCCGGCCCCTACGGCACCTTGCAACTGTTGGCCGACGGGTTGAAATTCTTGCAGAAAGAGGACATCTTCCCGGAAAAGGCAGACCGAACGGTGTTCGCCTTGGCCCCGCTGGTGGTGCTGGTCTCCACATTCTTGATCTACGTGGTCATTCCCACCGGCCCCGACGCGGTGGTGGCGCAGTTGGATGTGGGCATTTTCTACGCCCTGGCGGTGTCTTCGCTGTCAGTGGTGGGCATCTTGATGGCCGGTTGGGCCTCGGCCAACAAATACGCCCTCATGGGTGGCCTGCGGGCCGCCGGCCAGCTCATCGCCTACGAGCTCCCGCTGGTGCTGGCAGTCATGGGCGTGGTCATCCAAGCCGGTACCCTCGACCTGCAAAAGATCGTCACCGCCCAGGCCACCGGGGAGATCTTTGGCTGGGACGGCATCGGCAACCCCTTCATCCTCACCCAGTTCGTGGGCTTCTTCATCTTCTTGGTGGCGGTGCAGGCCGAGCTCACCCAGCCCCCGTTCGACATGCCGGTGGCCGAGTCCGAGATCGTGGGCGGCTACCAGGTGGAGTACACCGGCTTTCGGTTCCTGTTCTTCTTCATGGGCGAGTTCGGCACCGCATTCGCCTTCGCCGCGCTGGCCGCAGTGATGTTCCTGGGCGGCTGGGCGCTGCCGTGGGGCGACCTCGAGCACTGGGCATTCAATATCGTCGGACCAGTGATCATGCTGGTGAAGGTCATGGCCGTTGCCGCGCTGATCTTCTGGTTCCGCTTCACCTATCCGCGGCTAAGAGAGGATCAGCTCCAGCGCCTAGCCTGGAAATTCCTGATCCCGTTGTCACTGCTAAACATCGTCGTCACCGGCGTTTTCAAGGTCATTTTGTAGGAGATTGCCATGGCACTGGTACCAGGATTGATCACGGGACTGAAGGTCACCGCCCGCACCATGTTCCGCACCTTGTTCGGAGACGGGCCTCCGCTGGTGCCCGCCCCCTCCAAGCACTCCCACACCGTGCAGTACCCCCATGTGAAGGAGATGCCCGTCGACCGGGCTCGGGGGGTGATCGCCCTCCACGAGGAGAACTGCACCGCCTGCATGCTGTGCGCCCGGGAGTGCCCCGACTGGTGCATCTACATCGAGGGCCACAAGTACCTGGCCCCGCCTCGCCGGGAGGGGGGCAAGCCCCGCCAGAAGAACGCCCTCGACCGCTTCGACATCGACTACAGCCTGTGCATGTACTGCGGCATCTGCGTGGAGGTCTGCCCGTTCGAAGCCCTTTTCTGGACCCCGGAGTACGAGTACTCCGAGCCCCGCATCGCCGACCTGCTCCACGACAAGGAGCGCCTCAGCGAGTGGATGAACACCGTTCCCGACTTCGAGGCCTATGAGGCCGGATCCGAGCAGAAGGTGTTGAAGGTTCCCCGGTGATCGCCGAGCACGTCGCCTTCGGGATCATCGCCGCGGTGATGGTGGCCTCCGCCCTGCGGGTGGTGACCACCCGCGACATCGTGCACGCCGCCCTGTACCTGGTGATCGTGCTGGCCGGGGTGGCCGCCCTGTTCCTGCTGGTAGGCGCGGAGTTCACCGGCATCACCCAGGTGCTCATCTACATCGGCGCGGTAATCGTGCTGTTCCTGTTCGGCATCATGCTCACCCGGTCCGACTTCGACCAGGACACCGAGACCGACCACAAGCGCAAGTTCCCCGCGGTGCTCACGGCCCTGCTGCTTGTCGCCGTGATGATCGGCGCTCTGGTGGACCGCTTCGAAGGCGTGAGGCTCGATGCCAACTTGCCGGGCGGCCAGACCCCTCAAACCACCGCGCAGGTGTCTGACGAGCTCTTCTCCCAGTACATCGTGCCCTTCGAAGCGGTGTCGGTGCTGTTGTTGGCCGCCCTTATCGGCGCCATCGTGATCGCCCGCCGAGAGGAGGGCGGCTGATGTCTGCGATTTGGTGCCCGCCCTCATGGGGAGTTGAGGGCTGATGCTCCTCAATGAGATGCTCCTTTTGGGCGCGGTGCTGTTCTGCATCGGGGTCTACGGCGTGCTGGCCCGCCGCAACGGCGTGCTGGTGCTCATGTCCATCGAGCTCATCTTGAACGCGGTGAACATCAACCTGGTGGCCTTCGGCGCGTTCCACGACACCGTGATGGGCCAGATCTTCGCCCTGTTCGTGATTACCGTGGCCGCCGCCGAAGTGGGAATCGGGCTGGCCATAGTCTTGCTGCTGTACCGGAACCGCCGATCCATCGACTTGGACCAAGTCGATCTGATGAAGGGGTGACGGGCCAGTGCTGAGTGCAAGCATCGCTGCCGCCGAAACCGCCGGCAAAGCCGTAGCCGCTTCGGGCTGGTTTCTGGAGAACGCCTGGCTGATCTGGCTGTTCCCCGCGGTGTCTTTCCTGCTGATCTTGCTATTCGGCAAGCGGTTCCCCCGAGGGGGCTCCGAGATCGGCATCGCCGCCGTGGGGGCCTCCTTCGTGTTCGGCCTGCTCACCGCCATCCAATGGATCAGCGAGGTGGAGGGCGCCGGCGGAGGGGGCGCTGAGGGCGAGCACGCCCTAGGCGCGGGCGGGCTGGCTGCCGCGGCCGAAGGCGAGGCCTCCGGCGGGGTGGGGGCGCTCACCCGGTCGATCACCTGGCTCACCAACGGGGCCGAGGCCATCGGCGCGGGCATCATGATCGACGGGCTGGCCGTGATGATGATCTTCGTGGTCACGGTGGTGTCGCTGCTGGTGCACATCTACTCCACTGACTATGTGGCCGGCGACCGCCGCTACACCCACTTCTTCGCCTTCCTAAGCCTGTTCACCGCGTCGATGCTCTTCTTCGTAACCGCCTCCACCACCATCCAGATGCTGGTGGGCTGGGAGCTGGTGGGAGTGTGCTCCTTTGTGCTCATTGGCCACTGGTGGGAGGAGAAGGATAACTCCGATGCCGCCCTCAAGGCCTTCTTCACCAACCGGGTGGGCGACATGGGCATCATCATCGGCGTTTCGATCCTGTTCTTCGGCGCCGGCACCTTCGACGTCATCGGTGTGAACGAGGCCGCCATCAGCGGCGCCATGAGCCACACGGTCACGCTGGCCGCCGCTTTGTGCCTTACTGCCGCGGTCATGTCCAAGTCGGGCCAGTTCTTCCTCCACACCTGGCTGCCCGACGCTATGGCCGGGCCCACCCCGGTCTCGGCCCTCATCCACGCCGCCACCATGGTGGTGGCCGGCATCTTCATGGTGGCCCGGCTGTATGGGGTGTTCTTCGAGGGCTACTCAATCGGCGGCTCCAGCATCAACCTGCTGGCCCTCATCGGCGGTATGACCACGCTGGTGGGCGCCACTCTGGCCTTCGTCCAGAACGACATCAAGCGGGTGCTGGCCTACTCCACCGTCTCCCAGCTGGGCTACATGGTGCTGGCCCTGGGGGTGGGGGCGTGGACCGCGGCCCTGTTCCACCTGTTCACCCATGCCTTCTTCAAGGCCTGCCTGTTCTTGGGCTCGGGCTCGGTCAGCCACGCCGTCCACTCCTTCGACATGAAGGAGGACATGGGCGGGCTGCGCAAGCACATGCCCCACACCTACCGAACGTTCATGATCGGCACGGTGGCGCTGGCCGGTCTGCCCATCCTTTCGGGATTCTGGTCGAAAGATGAGATCTTGGCAGGCACCGGTGGGTGGGGTCTGTTCGGCGGCACCGGGGGCAACGGCGCTTACACCGTGATGCTGGCCATGGGCATGATCACCGCCGCGCTCACCGGCGCTTATATGACCCGGGTGGTGTACCTCACCTTCTTTGGCGAGTTCCGGGGCCACGGCACCCCCCATGAGTCCGGCCCTCGAATCACCGTGCCGCTGTGGATCCTGGCCGGGTTGGCCGTCGTCGCCGGGTTCATCAACTTCCCGGCCGGCTTTCAGCTCGTTCCCGCCGCCTGGGAAGAGAAGTTCCTCCAATGGGTAGAACCCGTAGGGGTGAGCTACTTCCCAGCCATCAGCCACGCCACACCGTCATGGACGCTGGCCATCGTGTCGGTGATCGTGGCCCTAGTAGGCATCGGCGCCGCTTACCGCTACTACTTCGTCCGGGTGAGGGCGGTTAGCCCAGCAGCCACCGAACTGCCCGACGGGCTAACCACCAAGTCGTCGCTGGCCCGCCTCGGCCACCGGATCCTGGTGAACAAGTACTACCTCGACTGGCTGTACACCACCGTGATCGTCGGCTTCGTCAAGGGGCCATTGGCCCGCGCCGCCTATTGGACCAACCAGAACATCATCGACCGGGTGGTCAACGAGGCCGGCACGCGCTCGGTGCAGGCCGGCGAAATCGTCTACCACAAGGTGGACCAGCTGGTGGTGGACGGAATCGTCAACGCCACCGGGAGAATATCCGACAGCTCGGGGGAGGAGCTGCGCCGCATCCAAACCGGCAAGGTGCAGCAGTACGCCGCCATCATGTTCGCCGCCGCCACCATCCTGGCCGGGATCTTCATCATCGTCATCTAGGGAGCACACGTACACATGGGTGAATTTCTCAACGACTGGGGGCTGAGCATCCCGACGTTCCTGCCGATCATCGGCGCGGCCGTCATGCTGCTCATTCCCAAGGATCGAGAGCAGCTCCACAAGCTGATCGCCTTGGCCACCACCGTGGCGGTGGCCGTCTTCGGCTTGCTGCTGTTGATCCAGTTCGTCGACAACGACAACTACGGAGCCCTCAACTTCGTGGTGGACAAGGGCTGGATCGACGTCATCGACTCCCGCTACATCATGGGCGTCGATGGCATCTCGTTGCCGCTGATGCTGCTCACCATGCTGATCGTGCCCCTGTGCGTGATCTATTCCTGGAATCACTTCCCCGAGCCGCACAACCCCAAGGCCTTCTTGATGCTGCTGCTCATTCTGGAGACCGGGATGATCGGCACCTTCGCCGCCCAAGATCTGATCTTGTTCTTCGTGTTCTTCGAGGTCGTGCTGCTGCCCATGTACTTCATGATCGGGGTGTGGGGCGGCGAGAACCGGCGCTACGCCGCCATCAAGTTCTTCCTGTTCACCCTGTTCGGCTCGGCGCTGATGCTGGTCAGCTTCCTGGCCCTATACTTCCTGGCCGACGCCAGCACCTTCGATATGCGACTGCTGCCCGAAGCCGCCGCCGGTATCGCCAAGTCGTCGCAGGTCTGGGTGTTCGGCGGCATGTTCCTCGGGTTCGGGATCAAGGTGCCCATGTTCCCGTTCCACACCTGGCTGCCCGATGCCCACACCGAGGCCCCCACGGTGGGATCGGTGATTTTGGCCGCGGTGCTGTTGAAGCTGGGCACCTATGGGTTCGTCCGCATCGCCATCCCCATCCTGCCCGAGGCCGCCGCCGAGTGGGCCCCGTTCATCGGGCTGCTGGCGGTGATCGGGATCATCTACGGCGCCTTGGGCTGTCTGGCTCAGCGCGACCTGAAACGGCTGGTGGCGTTCTCGTCGGTGGCCCACATGGGCTTCGTGATGCTGGGCATCTCCACCCTCACCGACTTCGGCATCAACGCCGCGGTGTTCGGCATGGTGGCCCACGGGCTCATCACCGGGATGCTGTTCTTCTTGGCCGGCTCAGTGAAAGAGCGCTACCACACCCTGGACATGTCCCGGTTGGGCGGGCTGCTAGTGCAGGCCCCCCGCATGGGCTGGATCCTCGGATTCTGTGCCATGGCCTCGCTGGGCCTGCCCGGCCTGGCCGGGTTCTGGGGGGAGTTCCCCGCCATATTGGCCTCCTACAACCCCGCCGAGGTGCTGGCCGAGGAGACCTTCCGGTCGTACATGGTGATCGCCGCGCTGGGCACGGTGCTGGCCGCCGGCTATCTGCTGTGGATGCTCCAGAAGACCGCCTTCGGCAACCCCCGTGAGGAGTTTGCCAACGACCCCCACATCCGCGATGCCTCCATCTCCGAGTACATGGCCTGGGCCCCGTTGCTCATCTTGATTTTGGTCTTGGGGGTATACCCCCACTTGTTGTTCGGGGCCACTGATCCCGCGGTGGTCAACTCCCTCAACGACTGCCTGGAATCAGTCACCAGCGGAGCCTGCTTCGACGCGGCAGCCGGTAAGTAGGTCCACCGGTGCTCTCGTCCCTGCCATCGATCGTCGGCTTCGTCCGACCGGACATCGACTGGCACGCCGTCGCGCCCGAGCTCACCCTGCTGGGGGTGGGCGCGGTGGTCACCCTGCTCGACATCGTGCTGTTGGAACGGGGACGGGCCTACACCTCGGCGCTGGCCGGCATCGGGCTGCTGGTGGCGCTGATTCCCATCGTGACCTTGGCCGCGGCAGGCGACACCCGGGAGATGTTCGGCGGTGCCTTCGTGGTGGACGACTTCGCCCTGATTCTCAAAGCCATGTTCATCGTGGTCGCCTACATCGTGGTGCTGTTGTCCACCAACTACATCGCCGAGGGCGACTATTGGGAGAACGAGTACTACGGCTTGCTGCTGGCATCGGTGATGGGCATGGTGTTGATGGCCTCAGCCCGCGATCTGGTGACCATATTCGTGGCCCTGGAACTGCTGTCCATCCCCGCCTACCTAATGGCCGCGTGGCGCAAGGCCGACCCCAAGAGCAACGAGGCCGGGCTCAAGTACTACCTGATGGGGGTGTTCGCCTCGGCCATCATGCTGTACGGCATGTCGCTGCTGTTCGGGCTGGCCGGCGACACCCGCCTGTCGGAAATCGCCGCGACGGTGGCGGAAGAGGGTTCCAACCCGGTTGTCATCCTGGGCATCATCTTCGTGATCGTCGGGTTCGCCTTCAAGGTGTCGGGCTTCCCCTTCCACACCTGGGCCCCCGACACCTACGAGGGCGCGCCCACTCCAGTGACCGCTTTCTTGGCCGTGGCATCCAAAGCGGCCGGCTTCGTGGCCCTTATGCAACTGGTGCACGCCGGATTCCCGGACGCCCAAGACATCTATCAGCCGCTGTTGTGGATCCTGGCCGTGGGGTCGATGACCGCGGGCAACCTCATCGCGTTGCGCCAGGAGAACATCGTTCGGCTTATGGCCTACTCCGGCGTGTCCCAGGCCGGCTTCATGTTGGCCCCGCTGGCCGTGGCCGGCGATATCGGCGGCGAAGCCCTCTCCGCCGTGATCACCTACGTGCTTATCTACGCCGCCATGAACCTGGGCGCCTTCGCGGTGATCATTGCCGTGGCTCGCCGAACCGCCTCCGGCGAGATTCGCTCGTATGCCGGGTTGTTCAAGTACGCCCCCGGCATGACCATTCTCATGACCATCTTCTTGTTCTCCCTGGCGGGGATTCCCCCGTTGGGCGGATGGTTCGCCAAGTTCGCCGTGTTCCGGGCCGTGGTGGAAGCCGACACCGGCTGGGGCTACTCCCTAGCCGCCATCGCCGCGGTCAACTCGGTGATCGCGCTCTTCTACTACGCCAAAGTGGCCCGCATGATGTGGTTCGAGGACGTCCCTGAAGAAGCCGACACCACGTCTCTCAGTGTGCCTCCCTCCCTCGTCGCCGCCCTCGGCCTCACCGCCGCGGCCACCCTCCTGTTCGGCATCTACCCCGCCGTCATCACCCATTTCACCGACGGCACCCTCATCGCGCTGACTCCCTAGGGCCCGAAAATTTCAGGACCAATTTGGTGTATTAGTGGTGTATGGTTTGTGCATGACCCGGACGAACATCGATCTCGACGACGAAGCCTGCGCTGAGGTCATGCGGCGGTACCAGCTGGGCACCAAGCGGGAAGCCGTTAACCTGGCTCTGACAATGGTGGCCGGCGACCCGATGACGGTGGAGGAAGCACTGCAGATGCAAGGGACCGGCTGGGACGGCGACCTCGACGAGATGAGGACTTACGAGGTCTGGTGATTCTCGTCGACACCTCGGTGTGGGTCGAGTACCTCCGCAATACGGGGAGCGATTCACACATCCGACTCAGGTTGTTGATCACAACCGAGGCCGAACTGGCGATCACCGATGCAGTAAGACTGGAACTCCTAGCCGGCTCTCGGGATGACATCCACGAACAGAAACTCAGACGTCTCTTGGCCCGCGCGGTGACCCTGCCCACTCATTCCTCACACTACGACTACGCCGCCGCTGTCTATAGGTCCTGTCGCAGGAGGGGTGAGACGATTCGCAAGCTGCTGGACTGCTTGATCGCCGCGGTGGCCATTCACTCCGGGGTTCCGGTTCTTCATGCCGACGGCGACTTCGATGTCATGGCCCAGCACACCGACTTGGAGGTCGTGGCCCTGTCATAGCCTCTTGGCGTGATCGCAAGTGGAAGGAACCGCTTTCGTGCCCGAGCTGCCTGATGTGGTGGTCTATCTGGAGGCGTTGGACCGGTTTGTGGTGGGGCGGGAGTTGCGCAAGATCCGAGTGATCGGGGTCAGCCTGCTACAAACGTTCGACCCGCCGATCAGTGCGGCTGAGGGCCGTGCTGTGGTCGGCACCCGCCGGCTGGGCAAGCGCCTGGTGCTGGAAATGGACGGGGCCGACGATCTGTTCCTGGTGATCCACCTCATGGTGGCGGGGCGGCTGCGGTGGCGAGACCAGCCAGGCGCCAAGCCGCCGGGGAAGATCGGACTGGCCGCGTTCGATTTCGACAACGGCACCCTTTTGCTAACTGAGGCCAGCAAGCGCAAGAAGGCGTCTCTGTGGCTGGTAAACGGTGCTAAGACCCTGGCCGACGATCACGACCGAGGCGGGGTGGAGCCGCTCGAAGTCGACGAGGCCGCTTTCCGCGATGCTCTCACCGACCGCAACCGCACCCTGAAACGCGCCTTGTGCGATCCAACCGCATTCAGTGGCATCGGGAACGCCTACAGCGACGAGATCCTGTTCCACGCCGGGTTGTCCCCGGTGCAGCGCACCGGCAACCTCGATGACGATGAGATCACCCGCCTCTTCGAGGCGACCCGCTCCACGCTGGTCGATTGGACCGACCGCCACCGTCAAGCGGTGGGCGACGGCTTTCCCGACAAGGTGACGGCCTTTCACGATGACATGGCCGTTCACGGCAAATACAACCAGCCCTGTCCGGTGTGCGCGGCGCCCGTCCAGCGCATCGTGTACGCCGACAACGAGGTCAACTACTGCCCCCAATGCCAAACCGGCGGTCGAATGCTCGCTGACCGCTCCCTGTCACGCCTCCTCAAAGACGACTGGCCTCGCAGCATCGAAGACCTCGAGGACTGATCGGCAGCTTCTCCTTCAGCGAACTATCTTCCCGATGTCGACGAGGAGGCCACAGTATGAGTTCGTTTAGTCGAGAGTCCACCGCCGAAGAGGTCGTTGACGGGCTCGACCTGTCGGGGCAGGTTTTCATGATCACGGGAACGACAAGTGGTCTGGGCGAGGAGTCGGCTCGGGTGCTGGCCAACCGCGGCGCCCAAGTGGCCATGCTGGCCCGCGATCCCCAGAAGAACTTGGAGGCCGCCGAGCGCATCCGCTCATCAGTGCCCGACGCTGATCTTTCGACCCACCAGCTCGACCTCTCCGACCTCGGCAGCGTGGCCCGCTTTTCCGCCGTGGCCGCCAACGAGTTCGACCACATCGACGTGCTGATGAACAACGCCGGAGTGATGTGCTGTCCGTTTGGCCGAACCGCCGACGGTTTCGAGATGCAGTTCGGCACCAATCACCTGGGCCACTTCGCCCTCACCATCCGGTTGCTGCCGCTGCTCCACAAAGCCGACAAGCCCCGGGTGGTCACCCTCTCCTCCGGCGGCCATCGCATCTCCGACGTCGACCTCGACGACCCCAACTTCGAGCACACCCCCTACGACCCCTGGGTGGCCTATGGCCGGTCCAAGACCGCCAATGTGCACTTCGCCGCTGAACTGGCCCGCCGCTTCGGCGACCAAATGCTGTCGGTCTCGGTGCACCCTGGAGCGATCCCCACCAAACTGGGCCGTCACATGACCAAGGAGATGATCGAGGGCATGAGGGAGCGAGCCAAAGCGAGTTCGTCCTCAGGCCAAGGTCTGCAATACAAGAGCCTGGAATCGGGTGCCGCCACTCAGGTATGGGGCGCTACCGCTCCAGAGATCGCCGAAAACAATGGCAAGTATCTGGCCGACTGCAACGTGGCCGAGCCGGGAACAGGCGAGATCGGCTACGCCCCCCACATCTACAACCCGGCCACCGAGGCCGCGCTGTGGGAGCTGAGCGAGCGTCTCGTCGACTTGTCTGTCTAGGTCGGAAGGGGTTTTGGCAAAGTGTGGTGGAATGAAGAAGGGAGGTACCACCAATGGCTGACCAAGATGGAAACGGCACAGCACCCAATATCTTGCTGATCACCACAGATCAACATCGCTGGGATTGGCTTGGGTGCCATGGCACGCCGGGGGTTGTGACGCCACACCTCGACGCGTTGGCGGGGCGTGGTACGAGGATCACCGGTCATGTCACCAATTCGTCGGTGTGTGTACCGGCGCGGATCGGGCTGGCTACAGGAAGGACTCCGCTGTCAATCGGGGCGCAATCCAACAATGACGTTCTCGACTCCGCCCTGCCGACGTATTACCAACAGCTCCGCGATGCCGGCTACAAGGTCGGCGTAGTCGGCAAACTCGACCTCGACAAGGGAGACCTCCAACATGGCCCCCGCGGCGATCGTCCCAAGGCATACCGCTGGGGGTTCACCCATCCCATCGAGACGCTGGGCAAGATACTCGCCGGCCTCCCTTTCCCCAACGCACCTTCTGGCCCTTACAACATGTGGCTTCAAGAACAAGGCCTCTGGGAGGGCTTTAGAGATGACTACTCCGCCCGCATGCATGAGATTTTCGCAGGACGCCCGGGATTCGGCGGCGAGAAATCGCTTTCCGATCTGTGGTACCGAGACTCGGTGCTGCCAACCGAGGCGTGGGTGGACCATTGGATCGGCCGAAAGGCATGTGAATGGCTCGAGGAAGTGCCCAGTGGATTCCCCTGGCACCTCTATGTCAGCTTCTGCGGGCCTCACGACCCGTTTGACCCGCCGAGGGAGTTCGGAGAGCAATTTCGCGACGCCGATGTCCCTGAACCCGTGCTCGACGAAGGGACACCTCGGGCCAAGAGGTTCGGCCAGTCGCAGTCTGCTCTCCCCCCGGATGAGTTGATGAGAGCCCGCCGCCAATACACGGCAGAATTGGCCGCCATCGATATCCAAATCGGCGAAATTCTGGCCACGTTGGACGCAATCGGTCAGACCGAAGACACCATCGTGATGTTCACTGCCGACCATGGCGAGATGCTGGGCGACCATCGCCTCTTCCAGAAACACTACGGCTATGAGCCGTCGATGAGGATCCCGATGATCGCGGCCGGACCGGGAATTTCCTGCGGTGTCAGCAACGCGCTGACCGAGCTCATTGACGTGACGGCCACGATTCTCGACTACACCGCCACGGAGATCGAGGAGATCGACGGTCGCTCACTGCGCCCGATCTTCGAGCACGCCCAAGCTCAAATCCGGGATGCCACTACCTGTACCGAGCACCAGCATCGATCGATTCGCACCGACCAGTGGAAGTACATCCACAATGTCCAATCGCCAGACGACACTCACGAGCTCTACAACCTGCTCGAAGACCCTGACGAGACCACAAACTTGATCGACTCTGAGCCCTCTACAGCAGAGGACCTTCTCCAGGGGCTGGTCGAGTTGCTGGGCGCCGAAGAGGTTCTGGCCCCAATTGAGGCCAAGTCAACTGGCTTCTTCCTAGCCGCCGAGGGTCAGTGACGACTGGCAGTCGTCACACAGCGACCTAGGAGCGCCGAGGCCCGCCCCGGGTGCCCGGCCAGCGGGAGCCGCCGATGACATCGGCCATGGGCCAGAACGCATCGGGATCCAGCGGACCGGCGTTGGTGATCTGCCGATCAATCATCCGGTTGGTTACCAACTGCGCCGAAAGCTGCTCGACAATTGGGAAGTAGCGGGCTACCGGATCCCATGGGCTTTCCAGCAACCGCAGTTCCCCGTCAATGTCTTCGACATGCACCTGCTCGAAGGTGGTGGCCACATCCACCACGTGGGGCGGGAAGTCGTACTCCTTCTCCGCGCCGCCGATGGCCCGGGAGTACTTGGTCCACCACTCGTGTTCGGTGAAGTCGCCGTCGGCCGGAGCCACAGTGCCGGTGACATCGCCCTCGAATTCGATGAACGTGTAGCCCTGATGGATGGTTCGGGCCTCCACCCGGTTGCCCAGGCGGAAGAAGCGGATGTCGCACGGGTACTTGGGCTGCCCGTTGGTCTCACCGCTGATGAAGATGGCGGCCTCCTGGTCGATGCCCAACCCCAGGCTGTACTGACCACTGGTGCCCTTCCAACTGGCCGGAACTTTCACGCTGACGCCGTACTCAGGCTCGCCCAGTACCGGCACGCAGTACACGCCCACCGTGACAATCGGCTCCCCCGGAGTAAGCCCCGGCGGAAGAATCTGCTCAATGCCAGCCGGGTCGGTCCGGTACTCGACGGTCAGCTTGGGCCAGCCAGCTACTTCACCAGGCCGGTTCATCGGTGTTTCAGTCACGGTGCCTCCAGTGCTGGATACTGCGAAACCGCACGGTTCCGCTAGTGCAGTTGCGCACAGTGTATTCGCCGCGCAAAAGCAGCGCACCGCTGCGGTCTCTCGTGCGCAGCCTCGCCATACTGGGACCATGGGGTTCGAAGAGTTCATGGAGCGAGCGCTGTATGACTCCGAACACGGGTTTTACGAGTCGGGCCGGGCTGGACGGCGCGGCGGCCACTTCATCACCAGCCCCGAGGTGGGGCCGCTGTTCGGCGCGGTGGTTGGCCGGATGCTGGACCACTGCTGGGGCGAGATAGGCAGACCCGACCCATTCACCGTCGTAGACGCGGGAGCCGGACCGGGAACTCTGGTCCGCACCGTGGCCAAGGCCGATCCTCACTGCACACCTACTCTGCGTTGGATCAACGTGGAGCGGAGCTCCGCAGGGCGCGCGGCTCACACCGTTGGAGAATCCCGTGCCGACATGCCCCGCGGACCGATCAACGGGGTGATAGTGGCCAATGAACTGCTCGACAACCTGCCTCTGCGCCTTTTCGACTCCGATGGTCACGAGCTGGACGACCGCCCCAACCCCGAGACCCGACTGACTCCCCGCCAAGACCAGGCCTGTGCCTGGCTGGCTCAGGCGCTGTCGATCCTGAACCAGGGCACCGTGGTGGTCATCGACTACATGAGCACTACCGAGGATATGGCCTCCCGACCCTGGCCCGATTGGCTGCGGACGTACCGGGGCCACGAGCGGGGCGACGATCCGTGGACTGCGCCCGGCACTCAGGACATCACCTGCGAAGTGGCCCTCGACCAGCTCGCCGCGGTTTGCCCTCCCACCCGGGTTGTAGATCAGGCCACCTGGCTGCAAGAACACGGCATCGAAGAGTTGGTCGCCGAGGGCACTGCCGCCTGGCGAGCGGGAGCCGCCCAGGGCGATCTCGTCGCACTAGCCGGACGCAGCCGGGCTATCGAAGCCGAGGCCCTGCTCGACCCCGCCGGGCTGGGCGGCTTCACCGTGGCCGAATGGGACGTGCCCACCTCGGCTTGAGCTGAATCAGGACTTGTTGCGCACCGCCGCCCGAAACCCCAGCGCCACCGGGGTCGCCCCATCGACCTCTGGGTGGATAGCCACCTGATAACGGCCCGGCGTCGGCAGCTTCATCGCCCGGAAATCGGCCACAAACGGCACGTTGACGAGTTCACCGGGGTCATGGCCGGAGCCCAGCTTCACCTGGACCTCACCCACCATTTCAGCCAGCTTCCGTCCGTCGGCGTCCTCAACCCGCACCTTTATCTTGTTGGGTTCGGCCGCCTCCGCCGGCGACATCTCCAGCACTAGCGCCAGCATGACCCCGATCGGCGCCGGAAACGACTCCCGATACACCCGAGTAATGCCCGCCGAGCTCACAAACAGCAGCCCCTCCCGCACCTGGGCGAAATCACACAGCGTGGCAACCCGAATGTCCATAACCGCCGATCAGCTCCCGGCCTTAAGTAGCTCCACTACCTGACCATAACCTCTATAGGGCCACAGAATGTAGGCTCGCCGCGCTGCTCCGCGAGAGCCTCGGAAAGGATTGAACAATGTCCGACGCCACTATTGAGGACTATTACGTCGAAGACCGCACCTTCACCCCAGCCGCCGATTTCGCTGCCGCCGCACTGGCCAACGACCGCTCGCTCTATGACGAGGCCGACGCCGATTACGAGTCGTTCTGGGCCCGGCAGGCCCGCGATCTGCTCAGCTGGGACTCCGATTTCCACACCGTGTTGGAGTGGGACCTGCCCTTTGCCCGGTGGTTTGTCGGAGGCACCCTCAACGTGTCGTACAACTGCCTCGACCGCCACGTCGAAGCAGGCAAGGGCGACACGATCGCATTCCACTGGGAGGGCGAGCCGGGCGACACCCTCACCATCACCTACGCCGATCTGCTGGAAGAGGTCTCAAAGTTCGCCAACGTGCTCAAGGGCTTGGGTCTAGGGGCAGGCGACCGGGTGGCCATCTACATGCCGATGATCCCTGAGCTGCCGGTGGCCATGCTGGCCTGCACCCGCATCGGGGTGGCCCACTCGGTGATTTTCGGCGGTTTCTCCCCTGACGCCATCGTCGACCGCTGCGAGGATGCCGAGGCCCGGCTCATCATCACCGCCGATGCCGGCTACCGCCGCGGCGCCCCGTCGATGCTGAAGCCCAATGTGGACACCGCGCTCAGCCAGGGTGCAGCCTCGGTGGAGCACGTGGTGGTGGTCAATCGCTGCGACACCGACGTCGACATGGCCGAAGGCCGGGATCTGTGGTGGCACGACCTCATGGCCGACGCCTCCGCCCACTGCCCGCCCGAGCCCATGGACTCCGAAGCGCTCCTTTACCTGCTGTACACGTCGGGAACCACCGCCAAGCCCAAGGGCATCATGCACACCACCGGTGGCTACCTCACCCAGGTGGCCTTCACTCACAAGTACGTGTTCGACTTGAAGCCTGAAACCGACGTGTACTGGTGCGCGGCCGACATCGGCTGGGTCACCGGGCACAGCTACATCGTTTACGGCCCGCTGGCCAATGGCGCCACCTCGGTGATATACGAGGGCACTCCCGACACCCCGGGCCGCGACCGGCTGTGGGACATTGTGGATCGCTACGGCGTCACCCAGCTCTACACCGCCCCCACCGCCATCCGCACCTTCATGAAGTGGGGTGCCCAGGAGCCGGCCAAGCACGACCTGTCGAGCCTGCGGGTGCTGGGTACCGTGGGCGAGCCCATCAACCCCGAAGCGTGGATGTGGTACCACACCCACATCGGAGGCAGCAGCTGTCCAATCGTCGACACCTGGTGGCAGACCGAGACCGGCGGCCACATGATCTCCCCTCTGCCCGGGGTCACCACCACCAAGCCGGGGTCGGCCACCCACCCCATTCCCGGGGTGTTCGCCGAGCTGGTGGACGACGACGGCCGGCCAGTGGAACGCGGCGGCGGCTATCTCACCATCACCCGCCCGTGGCCGTCGATGCTGCGGGGCATCTGGGGCGATCCCGAGCGCTACCGGGAGACGTATTGGAGCCGGTTCGAGGGCCGCTATTTCGCCGGCGATGGGGCCAAGGTGGACGACGACGGCTATCTGTGGCTGCTGGGCCGGGTGGACGACGTGATGAACATCTCCGGCCACCGCATTTCCACCACCGAGGTGGAATCAGCTCTGGTGGACCACGCCGCGGTGGCCGAGGCCGCGGTGGTGGGCGCGGCCGACGACACCACCGGTCAGGCCATCATCGGCTACGTCATCCTGCGGGGCAGCCACGACGCCACCGACGAGCTGGGCGAGGAGGTCCGCCAGCATGTGGCCACCAAGCTTGGACCCATCGCCCGGCCCAAGACGGTGGTGCTGGTTCCCGACCTGCCCAAGACCCGATCGGGCAAGATCATGCGCCGCCTGCTGCGTGACGTGGCCGAGGGCCGCAGCCTGGGCGACACCACCACCCTGGCTGATCAATCAGTCGTGGACGAGATCCGCACCCGAGCCGCCGAATCCCCCCAAGAAGATTGACCGAACGAGCCGGCCCTTCCCACTGGACATGGCGGGGCGCGCCCATCGACGGCGGCCCCGCGGTGATCGTCGATGTCGACGGAGTGATCTCCGACGGCAGCGGCCGCCAGCACTTGGCCCAAGCCCGCCGCTGGGATGAGTTCTTCGCCGGCTGCCCTGACGACCCCCCGCTGGAAGCGGCGGTGGCCTTGGTCAACTCGCTGGCTTCTGACATCGCCGTTGTGCTGCTCACCGCCCGCCCCTGGCCGCTGCTCAACGACACGGTGACTTGGTTGCAAGCCCACAGCGTCCGCTGGGATCTTCTGATCCTGCGACCCCCCAATGGTGGCGGCCGGTCGCGCGCCTACAAGGCCGCCGAAGTAAGCAGTCTCCGCCAGCACGGTTTCGAATTGCTGTGCGCCCTCGAAGACGACCCCAGCAACGCGGAGATGTACACCGAGGCCGACGTCCCCTGCCTCTACATCTACTCCGGGTACTACGACCGCTAACGAGCGAGGCCTCAGGTCGGCGAAGGTTCCGGCCAAGCATCCACGACTGGGGGATCGGCCTCGACAGGCTCAACATGGGCTGCACCACCTGGTGTACCGAGGCCGGCGATCTGGAAGAAGTCGGCGTTAATCTCGGTGAACTTCTGGAACTCAGCGGGCAAGAACGCTTCAGGGTAGATGGCCTCAACCGGGCATACCGGCTCGCAGGCCCCGCAGTCGATGCACTCATCGGGCTGGATATAGAGCATCCTCCCGCCCACATAGATGCAGTCCACGGGACATTCCGCCACGCAGGCGGCATCTTTGACATCAATGCAGGGGGGTCCGATTACGTAGGTCACGGGCACTCCCGATAGCCGGGGTGCCGGTCGAGTACCCGCTCCAGCATGTCGATGTAGTCCGGTTCGGACTCCACCGGCAGCGGGCTGGGCTGCTGGCCGGGATAGCCAATCCGCTTGCGCACATCAGCGCTGAGGTAGTAGGCGCCAACAATGGTCGTGGACAACACGGCAAAATCATCGGGCCGATCCGCCTCCAATCGTCGCACGAAGGCGTCAAGACCATCAGCAGGCACCTTGTCCAGCAGGGCAAGCACCGGCTCGGACAAGCAAGGCGCGGCGGCAAGACAGCGGTCCAACAGGTCGTCAGCCACGCCAACCGTCGAGGCGGCCGGCATACCCAGTCCTTCAGCCACGAGGATGTCGGCCAGCCGCCCCAGCGTCAGGCGCTGCGCTGGAGTCGGCTTGGAGCCGCTCATGCCGGAACCTCCTGCGACGCCCGGGCGTCAATCAGGTGATCGGCTACCCGCAGCGCGTTGGCCATGATCGTGGCCGTTGGGTTGGCTGATCCCCCGGTGACGAACACACCGCCGTCGATCACATAGAGATTGGGCACGTCGTGGGCGCGGCACCAACGATCCACCACCGAAGTCTGTGGATCGTTGCCCATTCTGGTTGTACCCAGCACGTGGCCGATGCCGGTGGGCCACACATCGCTCACCAGGGTGGACACCGCTCCCGACGCCTCCGCCGCTTCGACGGCGCGTGTCACATTGAAGTCGAGCATTCGACGGGTGTTCTCCGATACCCGGTACTCGATGCGAGCGGCGGGCAGTCCCGAAGAGTCGCACACCACCGGATCAAGAGTCACCCGGTTGCCCTCTTCGGGGAGGTCCTCCGCCTGAATGCCCCAGGTGAAGGCGTGCCCGAAAACCTCATCGGCTGCCCGATGGAAATTGGGGCCCCATATCGCATCAAAACCCTCATGGCGGTGGGCCTCCTGGTACTCCGCCACGGCGAACATGGGTCCTCCGTGCGGCATCACCATCCACTTGGCGCCGCGCACGAAATCACGGTCGGGGTGGGTCTCGGCAAACTCCAGCGAATAGATGACCTGCCCCCAGGGCCCCTGCCAGCTTTCCAGCGGTTCCTCGCAGACGACCGCGACCGTTTGGTAGGGATGCTGCATGAGTCGTCGCCCCACGAGCTCCGAGGAATTGGCCAGGCCGCCCGGAAACCGCGGAGACGTCGACAACAGCAGCAAGCGAGCAGTCCCCACCGCGTTCGCGGCCAACAAAACCACTTGCGCTGGCTGAAAGTGCTCGACGCCATCGCGGTCTCGGTACACCGCGCCGCGCACCCGGCCTCTCTCGTCCACGGGGATCTCCATCACGCGGGCACCGGTCACCAGGCGGGCGCCCGCGGCCAGCGCGGAAGGCCAATGCGTGAGCGATGGAGTGGCCTTGGCGTTCTCCGGGCATCCGGTCATGCACGTGCCCCGCCGCTGGCAGGCTTGAAGGGCTCCGTGGCGGCGCGAGGCGATTGCATTGGCGCCGGGCCACCAGTGCCAGCCGAGGCGGTCCATGCCTTCTGCTGCGACCCGCCCGATCTTTCCGATGGGTATCGGTGGGTTGGGATAAGGGTTCATCTCGGGCAGAGCCGGATCGCCGCCCAAGCCCGACACCGACATGTCGCGGGCCACCTGCGCGTAGGCATCAGCCAGATCGCCCCAACTGATCGGCCAGTCGTCGGCGATGCCGTCGAGCGTGCGCACCCTCAAGTCCGAAGCCAGCAAGGGCTGCCACATCGCCGCCCACTGAACCAGCCCGCCGCCAACGCCGTTGAACATAACCGGGCGCACATCCGCTTCTCCGGTCAATGGATAATCACCCAACCCCCGGCGGGCGTTGGGATCGGGATTCCAGCGCTCGGTCCATGCCAGCTCAGCCTCTGGTTGGGCACCCATATAGTCTGCCGGGCCGACCCAGTCGCCCTGCTCAAGGCAGACAACCTCGAATCCGGCGGCAGCCAGGCGAAGGGCGGCAACCGAGCCCGAGGCACCAGCGCCGATTATCACCACGTTCGATTGGTGTACCTGCGTCACCATATTGAAATAATATACTTTGTTGAAGATAGCCATCCCATCTTGGAAGTGACCGCCGTGCATTCGCCAGACCCGAAGAGCGACAAGTCCTACTGGCACACTCCGGCCTCTGACTCCCGCCTTGCCATCGCCGACCGTCCACCGCTCACCGTGCAGGTGGTGGGCAATGAGATCAAGCGGTTGCGCAAATTGCAAGGGTGGACGCTAGAGCAGCTTGCCTCGGCCTCCGGGGTCAGTGCCGGGCTTCTATCGCAAATTGAGCGGGGGCAGGGCAACCCGTCGTTCAACACTCTTGTGCAGGTGGCCCACTCCCTGGGCATCCCGGTGGCGCGTCTAGTCGCCGGCGAGCAGATGACCTCTCCGGTCCTAAGACGAGAGGATCGTCGTCGGCTCAATCTCCCTAACGATGAGCTCGTCGTGGCCGAATTGCTTACCGTCCGGCCCGACAGTGCCCTTGAGGTAATCCGCATCGAGACCAAACCGGGGTACTCTACCGAAGACACGCCATTCGTACACGAAGGCGAGGAATTCGGCATCGTCTTGGAGGGAACGCACGCCGTCAACGTCGGCGGTACCCACTACGTGCTACGCGCGGGCGACTCGATTTCCTACGACTCCACCATCCCCCACTGGTACGAAAACCCCGGCGAGGGCACCTCGGTGTCGCTGTGGGTAGTAACCCCGCCCAGCTTCTGAACGATGGGCGCCTCAGTCACTCAACCAGCCGTCGAAGCACCGGTGATGGCCTCAGTCACCCGACCGGCCGCCGTTGCTCCGGTGATGGCCCAAAGCGACGTGGTCGTGGTAGGGGGCGGGCCGGCTGGTTTGGCCGCGGCCGTCTCGGCGGCACGCCAAGGGGCCAGCGTGACTCTGCTGGAGCGCTACGCCCACTTGGGAGGCCTGGCGGCGGGAGGAATGGTGCTGGTGCTCGACGATTTTGCCGACGGTGCCGAAGAGGTCACCGTTCACGGCATCGCCCAGGAGATGGTGGAGCGTCTGGACGCGCTGGGGCTGGCCGTCTACCCGCCGCCCGAGGACAGAGTGCTCAGCGACGAGATGTGGAATCGCTGGTCCCGATGGGGCGTGTTTGACCTCTACGCCAAGGGGCCCAAGAAGTCCATCGTGTACGCGGTGGCCTTTGATCCCGATGGCTGGAAGCGAGTGGCCAACAATCTCGTCGAGGAAGCGGGGGTCGATGTCCGGCTCCACTCGTGGTACTCGGCGCCGATCATGGAGGGCGACACCATGTCCGGCGTGATCTGCGAAACCAAGACCGGCCCCCAAGCCCTCCTCGGCGATGTCGTGATCGATGCCAGCGGCGACGCCGATGTGGCCGCCACCGCGGGCGCTCCCTTCGTGGAGGGCTCCTACATGGTGACCACGGTGTTTCGCCTCGGCAACGTCGACACCGACGCCGCCGAACACTTCGAGCGCTCCCAGCCCGCCGAGTGCCATGCGGTAAACCGTGGGGCGCGGCGCATCCTCGGTGGTTCATGGGCCATATGGTGGTTGAAGACGCCTCTGCCGGGTGTCGTGTGGTGCAACTGCCCGCACATGACCGGCTACGACGGGCTGAGCGTGGAAGATCTGACTTCCGCCGACCGGGAGGGACGTAAGAGAATCGCCAGCCTCGTGGAATACGTGCGTGAGCACTATCCGGGATTTGAGAAGGCCGTGGTGATCGATGTGGCCCCCCAGATTGGAGTGCGCCAGTCGCGCCTTCTAGAAGGCGAGTACGTCGTCACCAAGGACGACGTGGTGAACCGGGTGCACTTTGCCGACAGCGTGGCCCGCGGTCGGGGCTACTACACCCCGTATCGGGCAATGCTGCCGCGCAAAGTGGAGCAGCTTCTGGTCGCCGGGCGGCACTACTCGGTGACTCCCGAGGCCCAGAAGCTGTCACGGGAGATTCCTCCCTGCATGGCGATGGGCGAGGCGGCGGGCACGGCCGCCGTCGAGGCAATGGACTCCGGCGTTGCCGTTCGCAAAGCGGACGTAGCGTCTGTGCAGCGCCGCCTGCGCCGCCAAGGTGCCGACCCGGGAGACATCCCCTCCCCCCGGGCGCGCCCGGCCAGCCCCCCGGCAAAGGGGGCCCCGTGAGCGGCTGGGCCGCGGACAATAGCCCGGCTCAGCCGCTGGCCGGGATACTGGTTCTGGACTTCTCCCAGATAATGATGGGTCCGGTCGCCACCCAGCTGTTGGCCGACCATGGGGCAGACGTACTGAAGATCGAGCGCCCCGGCAGCGGCGACATCTTCCGCCACGCCATCGTCGATCCCGATGGCGCCGAGCACCCCGCCTTCGGGGCGGTGAACCGCAACAAGCGCAGCGTGGTGGTTGATGTCCGCGTGCCCGAGGGATTGACCCTCATCGACGATCTGGTGGCCGTCGCCGATGTGGTGGTGAACAACTACCGGCCGGGCGTGATGGACCGCTTGGGTCTGGGATACGAGCGCCTGTCGGGAATCAACCCCGGCATCGTCTACGCCCAAGGCACCGGCTTCGGCACCCAGGGGGTGTACGCCCACAAAGGCGGCCAAGACATCTTGGCGCAGGCCCTCACTGGGGCGATGTCGCACAAGGCCGACGACGGTCACCCCACCGCCATCTATCCGGTGTCGCTGGCCGACTACACCGCGGGTATGCACATGGTGCAGGGAATCCTCATGGCGCTGCTTCAGCGGGCCCGCACGGGAAAAGGCCAGAGGGTCGAGGTTTCGCTCTACGACTCCCTTCTCGCCATGCAAATCTTGGAGGCCACGACCTCGTTGATGGGCCGGGGCATCGTGAACTGGGCCCGTCTCCCCCTCGTGGGCACGTTCGCCGCAGCCGACGGTGAGGTCGTTGTGGTGGGCGCCTTCAAACCGAATCCGCTGCGCGACATCTGCGCCGCCCTCGACCTGCCAGACCTCTCGGCGGAACCCGACTTCGCCACCATGGCTGGGCAGGAGGTGAACCGGCCCCGTCTTCAGGCCTTGATCGCCGAGGCCATCGGGCGGTTCACCTCTGCTGAGGTGATCGAGCGTCTCGAGGCCCAAGATGTGCTCTGCGCGCCGGTGCGGACCCTCGAAGAGGCGCTGCAAGACCCGCACACCGCGCCCATGATCGTGGAGGTGCCCCGGCCAGTTCTGGCGCCGCTGCGTTCTCTGGCATCGCCGGTGCATCTGCCGGACGCGCCAGCCTCAGTGCGGCACCCCCCGCCGCGGCTCGGCGAGGGAACAGCCGACGTGTTGGCGGACTACGGGATCGAATCCGAGCGCGTGGATGCGCTCATAACCGCGGGAGTACTGGCATGAGCATCGAACTAGCTGTGGCCGATCACGTCGCCCGGGTGACGATCAATCGCCCCGAGCGGCTCAATGCCATCGACGAGGCCCACCAAGACGAACTCCTGCGGACCTGGGAGGCGATCGAGGCCGACCGCTCGGTGCGGGTCGTGGTGCTCACCGGCGCTGGCGAGCGCTCCTTCTGCGCCGGCGACGACATGCGCGCCGAGGGCGCCAAAGACCTCGACTACTGGCTGCGTCCCCGCCGAGACGGCTTCGGCCACCTCCCGCTGCGCGACTCCTTGGACGTGCCCGTGTTGGCCAGGGTCAATGGCTATGCCCTCGGAGGCGGTTTGGAGTTGGTGGTGGGATGCGACCTGGCAGTGGCGTCGGAGGATGCCGTGTTGGGCTTCGTGGAACCCCGGTTGGGCCGCCTACCGCTCGACGGGGGAATCGTGTCACTGGCGCGGCAGTTGCCGGCCAAATGGGCTATGGAAGTGCTCTTGACCGGCAAGCGGTTCAGCGCCTCCGAGGCGCTGGCCCTGGGCCTGTTGAACGAGGTCGTCCCCGCAGCGGAACTGGACACTGCGGTGGATCGCTGGCTGGAGGAACTGCTGGCGTGCGCACCGCTGTCGCTGCGGGCCATCAAGCAGATCATGCGCCGCACCCCCCACATGACCGCGGCCGACGCCCGTATGGCCAACCTCCCCGCCCTGGTGGAGGTGCTGACGTCGTCGGACTGCGAGGAGGGGATTCGAGCCTTCAGCGAGAAGCGGGCACCCCGCTGGGAGGGCTGCTGAGTCACCCTGGCCGGTCGGGCACCGAGCCGATTTTGATTAATTGAAAATCTACACTTTCGATTAATTGAAGAACTGCATTATAGTGAACTCACTGCCCCGAGCAGGGAGGAATCTGATGAGTAATCGACTCAAGTTCGCGGCCATCCTGCTGGCCCTCACCCTCGTTGCCGCTGCCTGCGGAAACGATGACGACGGAGGGACTACGGCCCCCGAAGCCACCCCCGCACCATCTGAGGCGCCAACGCAGGCACCCGCGCCCGAACCCACCGAAGCGCCGACCGTCGCTCCGACGCCCGCCCCAGAACCCGCAGCGCCATCCTCGGTGGCTCTCGTGGTCAACCAGAGCGCAGGTGACCTGGGGCCGATCGACGATCTCGTGCGAGGGCTTGAGATGGTAGAGGCCGACTTCGGCGCCGACACCACCTTCATCGAGGCAACCGATCCGTCGACCTTCGAGACCACCCTGCGCAACCTCGCCAACCAGGGCACCGACATCATCGCGGTGACCTTCCCGCCCATGCAGGACGCCGTCACCGCCGTAGCCCCTGACTATCCCGACACCCGCTGGATCCACATCTTCGGCTTCGAGGGCGGTGTCGACAACCTCGTCTCCGTTGGTTTCGACTATTACAAGGGCACCTATCTTGCCGGGATCCTGGCTGGCGCTCTCAACACCACCGGCAAGGTCGGATTCGTGGGCGGCGTGTCGATCCCGCCACTGAACGCCGACTACAACGCCTTCGTGGCCGCAGCTCAGACCCAGAATCCCGACATCACCGGTGAGGCCGCCTTTGCCGACTCCTTCGAAGACCCCGCCAAGGGTCGAGAGCTCGGCGCGGCGCTGTACGACGGCGGCGTGGAAATCATCATGACCGACGCGGCCGCCACCGACCTCGGCGTCATCCAGGCCGCCGAGGAGAAGGGCGGCTATGTGATCGGCGGTTCGGAAAACTATTTCAACAGCCCCGCCGTGATCGCCAGCGTCCTGCTGTATTGGGCGCAGGTTCTCTACGACCAAGTCGAACACGCCCTCAGCGACGACTACACGCCCGGCTACATCGGCGCCGGTGTGGCCGAGGGTGGCGTGGACCTCGTGCTCAACCCCGACTTCCTTTCCGACGGCCCGGCAGAGATGGTGGAAATCATCAAGACCACACTCGGCGAGATCGATGAGGCACGCTCGCAGATCAAGGACGGATCCCTCGAGGTGCCCTTCGATCCCGAACTCTGACACCGGTAACCTCGCATCGATGACGGCGCCGAGCGAATCGGCATCCGCCGCAACCCCGGCGGTTCGCTGCCGGTCGCTCGGCGTCTCCTTCGGCGCCGTTCAGGCACTGCGCGACGTCAGCCTCGACCTTTCCCCGGGCCGGATCCACGCGCTGGTCGGCCAGAACGGGGCGGGCAAAACCACCCTGGCCAAGGTGCTCGGCGGTCTGCAAGCACCGCAAACCGGGGAAGTACGCATCGCTGGTCGGAAGATTCCCCTCGGTGACGTGCGCGCCGCCCAAACCGCCGGCCTGGCTATGGTTCACCAGCACTTCTCGCTGCCCCCCTCTTTCACGGTTGCGGAGGCTCTGGAGCTGACCGCGGCCCGAAAGGGCGGCCGCTCGCTTTACCGGCGGTCCGAACTCCACCAGCGCTGGCAGGACGATGTGGCTGAAATGGGCGGCCCGACAGTGCTGGCCACCCGAATCCGGGATCTGCCCGTGGAAACCCGCCAGTCGCTGGAAATCGTGCGGGCGCTGGCCGGCGATGCGCGGATTCTGCTGTTGGACGAACCCACGGCATTGCTTACACCTGCGGCCATTGACCAGTTGTTCGAGCGGTTGATGAGCCTTCGCGACGACGGGGTCACCATCCTCATCGTGCTGCACAAGCTGCGGGAAGTGGCCGCTGTCGCGGAGTCGGTGAGCGTGCTGCGCGACGGTGAGCTGGTCCTCGGCCCGAGCGAGATGTCGGAGGTTTCTGAGGCACAGCTGAGTGACGCCATCGTCGGACCCGCATCCAGTGCGGATCGCGCTATCGGCAAGGGACCATCGGCTGAGGCAGCCCAGGATACGCTGCTGGAGCTGGTGGGGGTCTCCTGCCGGGAATCGGCCTTCGAGCTCGGTCTCAACGAAATCAACCTCCGAGTCGAATCCCGAGAGATCGTGGGCATCGCCGGCGTGGAGGGAAACGGGCAGCGGAGCCTGGTCTCGGCAATTGCCGGCTTGGCTCCCATCGCCGACGGTTCTATGCGCCTCGGCGGTGTCGACGCCACCCGCGCTGGTCCCGCTCGCAGAAGGCTGCGGGGATTGCGCCTGGTGCCCTTTGACCGAAACAGCGAGGGGATCAGTCGCAGTGCCCCTTTGTGGCTGAACCAATCGGCGCTACGCCTCATCGGACGACACCGCCGGCGGTTCCCGTTGATCTCGCTTCGCCAGTACAAGCGTCAGGCAGCTGAGGCGATGGACCTGTGGCGGGTGCGCTATGACGCCGTCGGACAGCCGGCCGAAAGCCTCTCCGGGGGAAACGTGCAGCGGCTGATCCTGTCGAGGGAGTTGGCCCCCGGACTTGAGGTGCTGGTGGCGGCTCAGCCCACTCGCGGCCTCGACTTTTCTGCCACCAACTTCGTGCGCCGATCGCTGCGGGAGTTGCGCGACGGCGGCGCGGGCGTCTTGTTGGTTTCCTCCGACCTCGATGAGCTGTTCGAGCTTTCCGACCGCCTCCTCGTGATGTACGGCGGGCGCATCGTGGCGAGATTCCAAGCGCCTTATGACCGGCAGGCGGTGGGAGACGCAATGACCGGTGCTCTGCGGTGACCGGCGGTCTGCAACGGGTGGCTTCCACCGCGGTGCTGGTGGTGTTCTCCCTCCTTTTGACGGTTCTCATCCTGTGGGTCAGCGGCTACCGCGTGGGCGATGTGTTCTCCGGTATCATCCAAGGCGCCGTCACCGCCACAGGGGCTTCTACTTCGACGATCCGCTGGGCGATTCCATTGCTGTTGATAGGCCTGGGAGTGGTGATCGGCTTCCGAGCTGGATTCTTCAACATCGGCGGCCAGGGCCAGTTCTACATGGGTGCCTGTTGCGCCCTGGCCGTGTCGCTGGGGTGGCGCGAAGGTCCGGCCCCTCTGGTGATCCTGTGCGGAACGCTCGCCGCCATCGGCGCCGGGACGGCCTGGTCGCTGCTCCCCGGCTACCTGCGGGTGCGCTTCGGCACCGACGAGGTGCTGACCACGCTGATGATGAGCTTCATCGGCGCGCTGGTGCTCCAGTACCTGACCGCCGGACCGATGCGAAACCCGTCGGGCACGGGCCAGACTGCGGCCAGCGAGCGTATCCCCGATTCGTTCCGCATCACCGACGGCTCCGGGGTGTCGACCACCGTGCTGCTGCTCGTCGGCGGCGTGGCCGTGCTGGTGTGGCTGTTGCTGGAGCGCACCCGGTTCGGCCTGGCCATGACCCTGGTGGGCCGGAACCCCACCATGGCCCGCTGGCAGGGCATCAACGCAGGGCGCGTCGGCCTAGCCACCTTCGCCCTGTCCGGGGCGCTAGCCGGTCTCGCCGGGGCGGTGGAGCTGTATGGCCCCGGCGCCCGCCTGGTCACGGGATTCTCCCCCGAAGTGGGATTCACCGCCGTTGTCGTGGCACTCGTCGGCCTGCTGACCGTTGGAGGCACCGTGGTGGCCGCCGTCTTGTTCGGCGGCTTGCAGTCGGCCATCTTGTTCTTGCCGATCGTGACCGACCTTCCACCGCCCGCCCTGGTGCTGCTGCACGGCATGGTGGCGTTCTTGGTCACCATCAAATTCCAAGCGGTGTGGCGGCGAACGGGCCCAGGAGCGAAGGCAATGGCGAGTTAATGGAGCAGATTCTCGCCACCACGCTTCGCTCGGCCGCCCCCCTGGTACTGGTGGCAACCGCAGGCGTCTTCGCCTTCCGGGCCGGGATCTTCCATCTGGGGCTCGAAGGGTTGATGATCGCTGGTGCATTCACGACGGTGGCCGTCGGCGATGCCACGGGATCGGTGGAACTTGGGATTCTGGCCGCCGTGGGCGTCTGCATGATCCTTTCGGCGTTGTACTGGTGGGTAATAGGCCCCCTCGGCGCCAACGTCATCATCGCCGGGCTGGGGCTCACTTCCATCGGCCTGGGCGGCACCGCCTTCGCCCTCGGCGCCATCTTCGACAAGCGCGGCTCCATTTTCACCGACGTGGTGCTGCCCCGACCGGTGCGCGGGATCACCTCGGGGCCAGGGGTCATCATCTCGGAACTGTCGATCCTCGTTTGGATCACGCCGCTGATCGTGCTGGCCGCCTGGTTTGCACTGCGGCGCAGCCGTTTCGGATTGCGACTGGCCGCAGTGGGCGAGTACCCCTTCTCAGCCCGATCCGTGGGCGTGAATCCGTCGATCGTCCGGCTTCAGGCGTTGCTCATTGCCGGAGCGCTGTGCGCACTGGGCGGGGCAGAGCTGTCAGTAGGAGCACTGCGGAACTTCACCGAGAACATGACCAACGGGCGGGGATTCATCGCATTTGTAGCGGTCATCTTTGGGGCGTGGCACCCCATCGGCGCGGCCTTTGCCGGGTTGTTCTTCGGTTTCGCCGACGCCATCGGCATCCAATCGCAGATCAACATCACGGAGCGAGTTCCGCGCGAGTTCGTGCTGATGATCCCCTTCGTGATCACAATCTTCGCCGTGTGGTTGGGCGGGCTTTGGCGACGCCGATCTCTGGAAGCCGAAGCTGGCTACGCCGAGCTGCGAGAACCCGACTACTAGCGGAGCAGTCTCGCCAAGATCGTGCCGCGGTCCGTGTCCAACCAGTCATTGCCGCATGCTCGCTGCGCTCCGATAACCTGCTAACAGATCGAAAGGGAGTGACCCTGGGCATGAACACGATCAAGACAATCCTCCTGCTGGTGCTGATGGCGGCGCTGTTCGTGGCTGTCGGTGGGCTGCTGGGCGGCAGTGGTGGGCTGGCCATCGGCATCGTCCTCGCGGTGATCGTGGTGGGCGGGTCCTACTGGTTCAGCGACAAGCTGGCCATCGCCTCGGCCCGGGCGGTGCCGGTCACACCAGAACAGCTTCCTCAGTACCACGCCATCATGGAAGAGCTCACCTCCAAGGCCCAGATGCCGATGCCCAAGCTGTACGTGAGCCCCAACCCCCAGCCCAACGCCTTCGCCACCGGACGCAACCCCAAGCACGCCGCGGTGGCCATCACCGAGGGGCTCATCAACCACTTGACCTGGGATGAGATCCGAGGCGTGTTGGCCCATGAACTGGCCCACATCCGCAATCGGGATATCCTCATCGGATCGGTGGCCGCGGCCATCGCCATGGCCATCACCTTCGCCTCCCGCATCGCGGTGTGGGGCATGATCTTCTTCGGCGGCCGGGGCCGCGATCGGGGCATTGGGGACCTTGTCGGCGTGTTGATCGCCGCCATCTTGGCCCCCATTGCCGCCAGCCTGATCCAAATGGCCATCAGCCGCACCCGGGAGTACCAAGCCGACGCATCCGCAGCCCGGCTGATCGGCGACGGCGAGCCCTTGGCCCGGGCGCTGGAGAAGCTGAACGCCGCCTCCCAGCGCATCCCGGTCAACGTGCCGGTAGAGCAGGCGTCGCACTACATCGTCAACCCCCTCACCGGCCGGGCCAGCTTCCGCAGCCTGTTCAGCACCCATCCCCCAGCCGATGAGCGCATCCGCCGCCTCCGCGCCGGCGAGTGGGTCCCCCAGGCGTACTAAGCCGCCGCCCTGCCCCCGAAAAAACCCAAAAAACCAGCACAGCGGCATTGCTTTAGGGATTTTTCGATAGAAAACCCTAATGATTTCACCCAACAGCGTTATGTTAGGATTTTATCGATAGAAAACCCTAACAGGGGTGGGCGCATGGACCGCACAACCTTCACTTACTTGCCGCAACCGCAACGCCGGGAAGAGATCGAGCGCGTTCTGCGTGCCTTGAGCGAAGACGGCACCTCGGCGGACGAGTTGGAGTCAGCCGTCGTCGATATCAAAGAGGAAGCTGGTCGCCGAGCCGATGACGGGTCGATCCTGCCCGGCTCTCCGCACAACGACGAGGCGGCAGGGAAACTGGCCGAGGCGGCGGCCTGCATGGCCAACTCGGCTGGAGGGGGAGCGCTGGTAGTTGGCGTAGACGACAAGACTGGCCGGATCATCGGAGCGGAAACCGATCCGCAGTGGCTGAGGAGTCGGATCTACGACCTGACCGAGCGAAAGCTGACGGTGCAGATCGATCGAGTCGCTGCCGGCGGTGCAGAGCTTCTGATTATCGAAGTGCCCCAAGCCCTAGAGCCGGTGCCATACCGGGGAACATACCAGCACCGGGTAGATGCCAGATGCGTGCCGGCCACAAGGACCGAGCTCATGGGAGCGCTGTTCGCCAACCTTGCGGCCGACCCTTCGAACATGCCGTCGCAGACGCTTATCCACTCGATCGCACCCTCTGCCATGGAGACGCTTCGAGGCCGGCTGTCAGACAACGATTCCCCCAAAGCGGAACTCCCCATGCGCGACCTCCTGGGCAGGCTCGGACTCGTCGCAAAGGACGGCGAGCATCTGAACAAGGCAGGCGAGATGCTGCTTGCGGTGCGTCGGCAACCGGCCATCGACTACTCGTACCGGCACGTTCCCGGTGGGCCTTCCATCGTGCGGATTTTGGAGGGTGGCCGCTCGCTGCTGGAAGAGGCTCTGACAGTCGAGGCAAGGGCCAACGATCACAATTTCGTGACAGAGGTCACTATCGGGCTTCAGGTCCACAAGGTGTGGGCCATCCCTCGGCGGTCGCTGCGGGAGGCGCTATTGAATGCGGTCTGCCACCGGGAGTGGAGCTTGCCGGGCCCCACGGTGGTGGAACATGTCGGCAATCATCTCCGCGTCACCTCGCCTGGCGGGCTCATCGGTGGCATCACCGAGAGCAACATCATTACCCACCACTCCGTGCCCCGCTACCGAACCCTGATGAACGCATTGCGGCTGATCGGTCTCGTGGAACAGGAGGGCATCGGGGTGGACATGATGTTCGCGGAGATGATCCGCATCGGCAGTCGGCCCCCTGCCATCACAACCCTGCCCGACCCGGCCGTCCGCATAGACCTCTACGGGCAACCGGTGAATGAAAGCTGGTACAGGCTCTTCACTGACCTCGAACCACCGCGAGGCCGTGACGATGTAGACGCCGCTCTGCTCGTCTGGCGGGGGGCGCAGCCGCAATCGCCGTTCCTCACCAGTGAATCCTGTGCTCCGCTGCTGCAACGCTCTCGGGGCGACACCGAAGCAGCGCTGCGACGGGTGGCCGAATACAGGCTGGCCACGCCAGTGGCACCTTTGCTAGCACCCATCGCCGTGCCCCACGACACTCCTGCTGCCTGGCAGCTCAGCCCGCAGGCAAAAGCAGCCCTAGGCCTGCAATCCGGTGCCGAGTCCGGTGAGTGGGCGCTGGCTTGGGCCCGCGAGCGCGGGCGGATCTCCTCTGCCGAGTATCGCGAGTTGGCCGGGGTATCGGCCGCCACCGCCACAAATCGGCTGAAGGAGCTAGCGCAGCAAGGTCAGCTCCTGCCGAGCTCAGACGCAGGCCGGGGAAGAGGCTTCCACTACCTGCCTGCCCAGTGAGCGCTGGTCAGTCCCGGAAGTTCCCGAACTGGAGGGGAATGGCGAAGTCGGCTTCTTTGAGGGCGGCAATCACCTCTTGGAGCATGTCCCGTTTCTTGCCGCTCACCCGGAGCTGGCCACCCTGGGTCTGCGACGACACGCCCTTCATGCCCAGGTTCTTTATGAACTTGTTCAGCTCCCGGGCCTTGTCCGCCGAGATGCCCGCAGCCAGCGCCGCCTCCTGTCGAACCGACCCCCCGGCCGCGTCGGCCACCGCCCCGTAGGTCACCCCCTTCAGCGAAACCTTGCGCCGCACCAACTTCTCCTCCAGGACCTGTCGGGCCGCGGCCAGCCGGTCCTCGCTGGATGACCGCAGCGAAATCACCCCGTCGCCCAGCTCTACCTCGCTACCCGTGTTCTTGAAGTCATATCGGCTGTGGATCTCCCGAGCCGCCTGGTCCACCGCATTGCGGACCTCCTGCATGTCCAGCTCAGAAGAAACATCAAATGTCGGCATCACCCGAACCTACCGCACCTGTAATGGCGATATTCATGTCAGCACCTGATGACAACCTGAGAAACAGTCACCTGTTCCGGTACCATGTCTGTACAGCGTCGCCAAGGAGAGACGGCCATGACGTCCATGCCCGAAACCGAAGTACATCACATCACCGACGAGGAGCTTGATGTGCTGATTGAGGCGACTCTGCAAGACGCCGGGGTTGAGCTGGAAGAGCTACGCCGCCAAGCACAACTGGGCAGATTCGAGTCGGAGAAGCTTCGACGGACATGGTTTTCCGTCGTAGGTCTCGGCCGCGGCTAAACGTCGTCGATCCTGGAGATGGCAGAAAGCCTTGAACGACAGGCGCGCCTTTTTGCCGATGACATTTCGGATCTGCTGAATAGGACGGTCACTGACGGCATTCGCGTCTCGTCCCTCAAGACTGCTACCGGATACGGCATCATCGGGGCAGGGGTCTCCAAGAAACGCTAGATCTCGCTGCCGATTCCGATTACCCCCACTAAGAAGGACGCTGTCGTCTTCCTCTACTTGCTGCACTCATATGAGCCCGATCCCGAAGGCGTCTACCTAACTATGACGCAGACCACCATGAGCCTCTACACATCGCAAGACATGGCAGACGACCAACTGATCGTTGGCATTGACTATGCCCGCAACCCCGGCAACCAGTTTCCAGGCGCTCACCTTCACGTAGCTGGTCGGCGTGACGATCTAGATGCGGTCTACCTTGGCGATGAGCGCAAGACCCGCAAACTCCGAGATCTCCACTTTCCGGTAGGGGGCAAGCGCTTCCGGCCAACTCTGGAGGACCTCGTGGAGTTCATGGTCACAGAAGAAATGGTCGATCCCCGCCCTGGCTGGGAGCAAGTGGTCAAAGATCACAGAGCCCATTGGGAGGCCATCCAGGTGAAGGCGGCGGTACGCAGGAATCAGGAAGATGCCGCCGACACCCTACGAGAGGCTGGATGGGTTGTAGACCCGCCTGATTTCGATTTGTAGGTCCTAACCACAGGGCCTCAAGGCAGTCCGATCGCCTAATTCGGTATGTGGCGACCAATTAGCATCGTCTCCGTAATGAGTGGGGAAGCCATGACGCGGGCCGGTAGGGTTGTTCCTCGTTGGGTCGGTGCCCGAGTGGCCAAAGGGAACGGGCTGTAAACCCGTCGGCATAGCCTTCGGAGGTTCAAATCCTCCCCGGCCCACAACAACCACCCGAACCCAAGCAGGCTGACCGCGCGGAATGCAGTTTACGGCACAGCATTCAACGAATCAGACCGGCTGTTCCTTGAACAGATACAAGAAGACGGCGTGAACGACGAGAACATCAGCCAGACCGCCACAGCCAACCCCTTCGAGAAGTTCGAGCTCGCCATTCGTCAAGAGCTGCCCAAGCTGATAATCGACCGCATGGCCGACAACGACGAAATCGTCAAACGCTGTCTCAACGACCCCGCCTTCCAAGAAATCGTGTTCGCCGGCCTAGCCAAAGGCATCTACGAAACAGTCACAGCCCAATAATCACAGGCGCCCGAGCGGCCAATGGGAACGGGCCACAACTTCAATCGGATAGATGTTGTCACAGGGGTCGGTATACTTGTATGTATGGAGTTTAGGCCCTTTGAACAGGGGAAACGGGCTGGTTTTGGGCCTTGTGGGCCGGTTTGGCCGGAGGCGGTTGACGTGGCCGGGCTGTCGCTGTCGGAGCTGCGGGGGCGGCTGGGTGTGATCAAAAGGGCCGAGGCTCGGCTGGCGGCGATGAAGACGGAGACGCTGGCTGAGTATTCCTGCCGGGGAGGCGAGGGTTTGGCTCGCCGGGTGGTGTTGGAGGAGCTTCAGGCTTCTAAGCAGCAGGCCCGCCGTGAGGTGGAGGCGGCTTCTCAGCTTTCCCAGGTTCCCGAGACTTTAGATGCGCTGGGCGCTGGGGAGATTCCCGAGGCCCATGCCAAGCAGATCGCCAAGGCTGCTTCTCAGGGGCCGGTCGACGAGGCGGTGTTGGTGGAGGCGGCCCGCCGGGAGGATTTCGGAACTTTCTCCCGGACGTTGCGCGACCATCAGCATGAGCAGTCGGGCGATGACGGTAAGTCGTTGATGGCCAAGCAGCGGGAGCGGCGTTCGTTTAGTTTCTTCAAGTCTCCTGACGACGGTATGTTCGTTGTGAACGGGCGGTTCGATCCGGTTGCTGGGAATCGTATGGAGGCTGCGCTGGCCGATGAGGTGCGCCGCCAGCGAAACGACAGCAAAGCCGGCGACCAGACCGCGTTTGACCAGCGTATGGCCGACGCGCTCGAACACTTGGTCTGTGCCGACACCGGCGACCGCAAGCCCCAGGGCACCACCCTGGTTGTGACCGCCGACTGGGACGTGTTGAATCAAAGGCTGGCCGATGCCCGCCTGCTCGATGGCACGCCCCTGCCGGTGTCTGAGGCTCTGCGGCTGGCCTGCAACGCCGACATCGTGCCCTCGTTGTTCGACACCAAGAACCAGGAATTGTGGGTGGGGCGCAAACACCGCCTGGCCACCGAAGCCCAGCGGGCTGCGCTGATCATCCGCGACAAGCACTGCATCGGATGCGGACGATCAGCCGTATGGTGCGAAGCCCATCACATCGAAGAATGGCTGACGGGCGGCCGCACCGACATCGACAACCTCGTTCTGGTCTGCAAGAGCTGTCACCACAACATCCACGACGACGGCTGGACAGTCCACCGAAACCGAAACGGCGCCTACGAACTCAGACCGCCGCCGGCGCCTTATTCCGACCCCCTTTCGGAGCAGGCTCGCTGCGGGCTATCTCCCCCAACCGCAGAAGCCGCCAATCCACCCTCAGGGGGGAAGCCCACAACCCAAGCTAGGGCCCACTCCAATCTCGCAGCATGAGCTGCATCACTGTTACGTCTAGCCAGCGGCCGAACTTGCGGCCTACTTCGCGTTCGACGCCGGCCACTTCGAAGCCTGCGGATTGGTGGACGGCTACCGATGCCTCGTTCTTGCCTGAAATGCGGGCGATCACGGTGTGAAAGCCGTGGCTCTGGGCGAGCCCGATGATCTCAACCAGCAGAGCTCGGCCGATGCCCTGGCCCCGGTGGTCGACATGGACGTACACCGAGTTCTCCACCGTGGTGTTGTAAGCCGGCCGAGTGTGGAAGGGAGACAGGGAGGCATATCCGATCACTGAGTCGTCGTCTTCGTCAGGCGTGGCCACCAGAACCGCGTGGACGCCGCTGCGATCCCTCAACCAGGATTGCTGCGCCGCCAACGATCGACGCTCGATGTCGAAAGTGCTCGTCCCGTTCAGCACCTCGTAGTTGTAAATCTCCCTAATGCCTTCGGCATCAGACAACCTCGCCGCTCGAATGGCCACCGGCTGCACCGTACTGCCCAAGATTGCCCCAAACCGGTTTTCCCGCTGGAGGCACAAAGTGGCAGTATTTGCCTCTCAGAGGGGTACAGTCCCCAGCCCGCCTCCTTAGCTCAGTCGGCAGAGCGTTTCCATGGTAAGGAAAAGGTCGAGAGTTCGATTCTCTCAGGAGGCTCAGGGTCTCTAAGGCGGCTTTCCGCCGCTCAGGAGGCTCCGGGGCGGCGTAGCTCAGTTGGTAAGAGCGCTCGACTCATAATCGAGAGGTCGCCAGTTCGAGTCTGGCCGCCGCTACCACCGATGGCCTCTATCCAATCCGCTTTGAATCCTCAAGCGTTGCCAACCCCAGAAGACACCCCTCTACCAACCACCCTTTCGGCCCGCGGCGAGGCGGCTATAGGCTGGCCTCATCGAACCTGCAGCATCTCGCCAGCCGATTTCCGAAGACGCCGAGTTGGTGGAAGCCGCCCGTCGCGGCGACAGAGATGCGTTCAACGAGCTGGTTCGGTCCACCTACCGAGACACCTACGCCCTGGCCTACCGACTCACCGGCAACCGGGATGACGCGGGAGACGTGGTGCAAGATGCCTACGTCCGGGCCTACCGGGCGATCCGCCGCTTCCGGGGTGATTCCAGCTTCTCCACCTGGATGTACCGCATCACCAGCAACTGCGCTTCAACTCATTTGAGCCGCCGAACCCGCCAGCGCACCGAGGAGCTGAGCAGCGACACCCCCATTGTCGACCTCCGTCCTGAGCAGGATCCGAGCCTGCGGGCTGAGGCGGCTGTTCTGCGCCACAACATCGACCGGGCAGTCCGGTCGCTGCCCGAGCGTCTGCGCCAAGTGGTGGTGCTGCGCGATCTGCACGATCTCTCCCACAGCGAGATCGCCGCCGAATTGGGCATCACCACCTCAGCGGCCAAGGTCCGACTCCATCGAGCCCGACAGCGGCTTCGCACCGTGTTGCAGCGCACCTCCGAGTTCGGCGCGGGCCATGGCCCATCCCCAATCCAAGACGGGGAGGCCTCATGATCAATGACGCTTCCCGGTCTTTCGATCGCCGGGCCCCGGCCGAGGCGCCCCCCACCCTGGTGTGGAAGGTCATGGCCCGCCTCGACCAGTACGACCGCCGCCGACAACTCATCAGGCGCTTCCTGGCCGCGACAGCCCTGGCCGTGCTCACCGTCGTTTTCCGCCGCCGTACCCGCCGATAGCGAAGCCCGGACCGCAGTTTTGCATTGCGGGTTACAGCCCTCGGCACGGTAGCCTTGGACAACCCCTGACAAAGGGCAGTGGCTCAATTGGTAGAGCACCGGTCTCCAAAACCGGCGGTTGGGGGTTCGAGTCCCTCCTGCCCTGCGTAAGCAATTCCGTCTCCGCAGTGCCGGGTGCACTGGAGTCCTAATGAGCGACCTGAACAGACAACAGAAGAGGATGGCCAAAAGGCAGGGCTTCGTCGACGAGCAAGGCGACCCAGTCCGCGAGCGCCGCCCACCCCGGAACCAGCCTCGTCCCGGTGAAGAGCGGGTCGGTCCCGCGCAGTTCATACGGGAGGTACGCGGCGAGCTCCGAAAGGTGTCTTGGCCTCGACGCGAGGAGGTTGTCAACTACTCCATCGTGGTACTGGTGGTCTTGGTGCTGCTTACCACCGCCATCGGCCTGCTCGACTGGGGCTTCAGCGAGGCCATCTTGAAGTTGTTCGACCGATGAGCTCTGAGGTAGACGGGAGCGAGATGACAGACCTTTTCCCCGCAAACGCAGACCCAGTCGTTGCCGAGCCCGAGCCCGATGCCGTCGAGGCTGTCGATGCTGCGGAAGCCGCCGCCGCGCTGCTGCCCACCGGGCCAGTTGCCCAGCCTGACCCCGTCGATGCCGACCAGGCCGAAGATCTAGCCCTGCCCGGCGATCCCGCCGCAGAGGACGAAGCCGACAACCTCATCGACGCCGACGAGCTGGTCTATGAGAAGGCCGAGGAAGAAGCCGAGACCATCAGTCCCTACGACATGCCTGGGAAGTGGTACGTGGTCCACACCCAGTCGGGCTACGAGAACAAGGTCCAGCAGAACATCGAAGCCCGCCGCAAGACAATGGACACCGAGGGCCACATCCATGACACGGTCATCCCTATGGAAGACGTGGTGGAGTTCAAGGGCGGCAAGAAGGTCACCACCAAGAAGAAGATGTTCCCCGGCTATCTGCTGGTTCGAGCCGACATGAACGACATCTCCTGGGACGTGATTCGCAATACCCCGGGCGTGACCGGTTTCGTGGGCCACGGCCAGAGGGGCAGCAAACCGTCAGCCCTCAAGCGCAAAGATGTGGAGAACTTCCTCCAGGTCAAAACGGACGGCGAGCAGGCCGTCCGCCGCACCAAGCCCCGCCTGCTGTACGAGGTGGGCGAGACCATCCGGGTCAAAGAGGGCCCGTTCGCCGACTTCTCTGGCGAAGTGGCCGAGATCAACGAAGACCAGCTCAAAGTGAAGGTCTTGGTCAACATCTTCGGCCGGGAAACGCCCGTCGAACTCGAGTTCTCCCAAGTGGCCAAACTGTAAGGAAACTCGAGTTCTTCCAAGTCGCCAAGCTCTAAAGAGGACCTAGCCAAGAAGGGGCACAGCCATGGCTCAAAAGAAGGTAGCCACCACAATCAAAATCCAGATTCCCGCGGGGCAAGCCACGCCGGCACCCCCCGTGGGCACCGCGCTCGGCCCCCACGGCGTGGCCATCATGGACTTCTGCCGGGACTACAACGCCAAGACCGAGGACAAGCGGGGCCAGATCATCCCGGTTGAGATCACCATCTACGAAGACCGCACGTTCTCGTTCATCACCAAGACTCCGCCCACATCCTTCCTCATCCGGGAAGCAGCCGGCTTGGAGAAGGGATCCACCGAACCGGGCCGCGAAGTTGTCGGCGCCATCACCGACGCCCAGTGCGCGGACATCGCCAAGATCAAGATGCCCGATCTCAACACCGACGACCTCGAGCAAGCCAAGCTGCAAGTGGCTGGAACCGCCCGCAGCATGGGCATCCGGGTGGAATAGCCGAGCAATAGCAATACAGCAGTCATATCCAACCGCTCGACGGGACGACCTCGCCCGGCGGGCCTACAACACTGAGGGAGCCGACATGGCGAAGAATGGCAAGCGGTACAACGATGCCGTCCAGCGTTACGACAAGCAGCACCCGCACACCGCCGATGAGGGAGTTGAGCTGGTGAAGAGCTTGACCGCGACGAAATTCGACGAGACCTTGGAGCTCGCGGCCCGGCTGGGGGTCGACCCCCGCAAGGCCGACCAGATGATTCGGGGCACGGTCAGCCTGCCATCGGGCACCGGCACCGACGTCCGGGTGGCGGTGTTCGCCCAGGGCGAGGCGGCCGCGCAAGCGAGCGAGGCCGGTGCCGACGTGGTGGGCGCCGAAGACCTCGCCGAGCAAGTGCAGGCGGGGAATATGGACTTCGACGTGGCCATCGCCACCCCCGACATGATGCCGGTGGTCGGCAAGCTCGGAAAGATCCTGGGACCCCGAGGGCTCATGCCCAATCCCAAGACGGGCACTGTCACCGATGACGTGGCCAAAGCAGTGGGCGAGTTCAAGGGCGGAAAGGTGGAGTACCGCACCGACCGGCAGGGAAATATCCATGTGCCGGTGGGCAAGATCAGCTTTGAGGCCGATGCCTTGGTGGCCAACATCCGAGCGGTCATGGAAGAGCTCAACCGGGCCAAGCCCGCCGCCCTCAAAGGCCGCTACATCCGCAAGGTCACCATCTCGTCCACCATGGGACCCGGCGTGCGGCTGGATCCCGCCGACTTGGGCGCCAGCACCTGATCTGGTAGTTTTTTTCGGCTTACAACCAATCGATTTGCCGCAGACATCAGGCGCAGTGCCCAGCACCGCTTAATCAGCTGAAGCTGGCCTGACGAGGTGAACCCTCCCGAAACTCTTGGGGCGTTCGCATGTCGGCGGCGCCCCATTGCTGGTTCTCACGGAGGGTTCGACAACCTGATGGAAAATCCCCGCCCTGAAAAAGTGGCCGTCGTGAACGAGGTGCGCGATCGCATCTCCACATCCGAGGCGGTGGTCATCACCGACTACCGCGGCTTGGATGTGCCGGCCCTAGCCGACCTCCGCCACCAGCTGCGCGAGGTCGGTGGCGAGTACAAGGTGTACAAGAACACGCTTACCCGCTTCGCCGCCCGAGAGCTGAAGCTGGATCTTGACGAGGTCTTGGTGGGGCCAACCGCCTTGGCCTTCACGGGCACCCGTGAGGACGGCTCCCCCGGTGACGCAGTGTCGTTGGCGAAAGCCCTGTGCCGGTACACCGAGGATTCCGAATTCCTATCCATCAAGGGGGGCGTGCTCGACGGTCAGGTGCTCTCAGCCGACGATGTGAGCGCCTTGTCCAAGCTCGGGACCCGAACCGAGATCCTGGCTGAGATCCTCGGATTGCTGGAAGCACCCTTGGCCGAGATGGCCGGGTTGCTGGAAGCCCCGCTCGTCGAGATGGCCGGCCTGCTCGATGCCCCATTGGTCGAAACCGCCGGGCTGCTGGAATCGCTGAGCGAGAAAGGCGGGGCCGCGGCATGACCCGCACGCCTGCGCCGAACGGAATTACCGACAACAACAAACCACAGACAAAGGAATGAGGGACTGCCATGTCCAAAGTTGACGAGATTCTGGACTCCATCGGGTCCATGACCGTGCTCGAGCTGTCTGAGCTCAAAGAGGCGTTCAAAGAGCGCTTCAACGTGGAGGCGGCGGCCCCCGCCGCGGCCATGCCCATGATGATGGCTGCACCCGGCGCCGACGCTGGCGGTGACGACGCCGCTGAGGAGCAGAGCGAGTTCGACGTGGTCCTGACCAGCGCGGGCGAGAAGAAGATCCAAGTCATCAAAGAGGTGCGCACCCTCACCAACCTGGGTCTCAAAGACGCCAAGGAGCTGGTGGACAATGCTCCCAACGCGGTCTTGGAGAAGGCCTCCAAAGAAGACGCCGAGAAGGCCAAGGAACTCATCGAAGCGGCTGGTGGGGCTGTCGAGCTCAAATAGCGTTCTACCGGCAAGATCCAACCGGGCATGGCTTGTAAACCATGCCCGCGCCGCGTATCATTCCCAGATACGTGCTCGCTCGTCCCCCTGGCCACGCTTTCTCTTTTGCCGCGGCCGCGTTTTCGGGATTCCGCCCTCCCGTTGACGTTTAGGGGTCCAAGCAGCCTACCGGCGTTGCCCGTCCACCACACCACCTCAGGAGCTCACCTTGGCCCCCCGCTTGGCGACCCGCGACCGCTACTCCTTCGGAAACCTGGAGGAGGTGCTTGCTCTACCCGACCTCATCGCAGTGCAGAAGGACTCCTTCCAGTGGTTCATCCGCCAAGGCTTGGGCGACGCTTTCCGCGACATCAGTCCCATCAAGGACTTCTCGGAGAACCTCCAGCTCGAGCTGGAGTTCGACCCCGACGATGAAGACCTGAACCCCGGCCCCCGCTGGGGCACCTCGGTGGAGGAATGCAAAGAGAAGGACATGACCTACTCTGCGCCCATCCTGGTGCAGGCCCGGTTCTCAAACCGCCTCACCGGCGAGATCATCGAGCAGATCGTGTTCTTGGGCGACTTCCCCGTCATGACCGAAAAGGGAACGTTCATCGTCAACGGAACCGAGCGTGTGGTGGTGTCCCAGCTCGTGCGCTCCCCGGGGGTGATATTCCAGCCCGGCGAGCGGTTCCGACTCCGCAACCTGAGCAAGCACCAGCTGGTCACCGGCACCATCCACCCCTACCGGGGAGAGTGGATCGAGTTCGACGTCGAGCACAAGCCGGGCCGCAACCCCACGGCGGGCGCCCGAGTAGCCCGCAAGCGCCGCATGAGCCTGTTCACGCTGCTGCGGGCCCTGGGCTATGACGAGGAGAACGAACCCGGCTTTCTCGACCGGTTCGTGGCCCACTTCGACTTCTTGGCCGACCAGTGGGAGAGCGACAAGCACCAGCACACCACCCAGGACGAGGCCCTGCTGGAGATCTACAAGCGGGCCCGTCCCGGCGAGCCCCAATCGGTGGAGGCGGCCCGCAACTACTTCCGCAACGCCTTCTTCGAGAGCCGCCGCTATGACCTGTCCCGAGTGGGCCGCTATAAGCTCGACCGCAAGCTGGGGCCCGAGCTCGACCGCATCCAAGAGCTCTTCGGTCTGACGCTGGACCGTCCGGAGGCCGACCAGCCGGTGCTCTGCCCCGCTGAGGTATTGGCTACCTGCACGTATCTGCTGCATTTGGTCAAGTTCGAGCCCGGCTACCGCCTCGACGACCAAGACCACTTCGCCAACCGCCGCATCCGCTCGGTGGGCGAGCTGATCCAGAACCAGGTCCGCATCGGCCTCTCCCGCATGGAACGGGTGGTGCGAGAGCGCATGACCACCCAAGATGTCGAGGCCATCACTCCAACGTCCCTCATCAACAACCGGCCGGTGGCCGCAGCCATCAAGGAGTTCTTCGGCACCAGCCAGCTCTCCCAGTTCATGGATCAGGTGAACCCGCTGTCGGGGCTCACCCACCGCCGCCGCCTGTCGGCTCTCGGTCCGGGCGGCCTGTCCCGGGAGCGGGCCGGCTTCGAAGTGCGCGACGTCCACTTCTCCCACTACGGCCGGATGTGCCCCATCGAGACCCCCGAGGGCCCCAACATCGGCTTGATCGGCGCGCTGGCCTCCTATGGAAGGGTCAACGAGTTCGGTTTCATCGAGTCCCCCTACCGGAAGGTGATCGACGGCCAGGTTACCGATGAGATCGTGTGGCTGGCCGCCGACGACGAGGAGGAGTACGTGGTGGCCCAGGCCAACGCGCCCCTCGACGACCAGAATCGGTTCGTCAACAACCGGGTGCTGGTTCGGCGCTCCCCTCAGGCGGCCACCATGAAGGGGTTGCAGGCCCAGCTCGAGCAGGAGGTGTTCTTCGGGGCCACCACCGAGATCTCCTCGGTGCCGCCCGATGAGGTTCAGCTCATGGACGTCTCCCCCAAGCAGATCGTCTCGGTGGCCACCGCGCTCATCCCGTTCCTCGAGCACGACGACGCCAACCGGGCTCTCATGGGGGCCAACATGCAGCGCCAGGCCGTGCCCCTGATCCGGACAGAGGCGCCGTATGTGGGAACCGGCATCGAAGCCAAGGCCGCTCGGGATGCAGCCGACATGATCATCGCCGAGGAGGACGGCACGATCACCGATGTCGCCGGTGAGAGCATCACGGTCGCCTACAAGAGCTCCGGCCCGTCCAAGTACAAGCTCATGAAATTCGAGCGGTCCAACCAAGACACCTGCATCAACCAGAAGCCGCTGGTGCAGGTGGGCGACCGGTTCCGCAAAGGCGACATCCTGGCCGACGGACCGTCCACCGACAACGGCGAGATAGCCCTGGGCAAGAACCTGCTGGTGGCGTTCATGGCCTGGGAGGGCTACAACTTCGAAGATGCCATCATCCTGAGCGACCGGCTGGTGCGCGACGACGTGCTGACCTCCATCCACATCCACGAGCACGAGATCGATGCCCGGGATACCAAGCTCGGCCCCGAGGAGATCACCCGGGACATCCCCAACTTGTCGGAGGAGATCCTGGCCAACCTCGACGAGGAGGGCATCATCCTCCCCGGCGCCGAGGTCGGTCCCGGCGACGTGCTGGTGGGCAAGGTCACTCCGAAGGGAGAGACGGAGCTGACCCCAGAGGAGCGCCTGCTGAGGGCCATCTTCGGGGAGAAGGCCCGGGAGGTGCGCGACACCAGCCTCAAGGTCCCCCACGGCGAGAACGGCAAGGTCATCGACGTCAAGAAGTTCAACCGCTATGCCGGCGATGAGCTCCCTCCGGGGGTCAACCAGCTGGTCCGGGTGTACGTGGCCCAGAAACGGAAGATCTCCGTCGGCGACAAGCTGGCCGGCCGCCACGGCAACAAGGGGGTCATCTCCAAGATCCTCCCGATGGAGGACATGCCCTACCTGGCCGACGGCACCCCCGTTGACATCATCTTGAACCCGCTGGGGGTCCCCTCCCGCATGAACGTGGGCCAGGTGCTGGAAGCCCACTTGGGCTATGCGGCCCGCTGGGGCTGGGATGTGAACGGCGCAGTGGGAACCGAGCCCGAACGAGGCGACGGGCGCAAGACCCGGCCCGCCACACGAGCTGCCGCCCTGGTGGCGACTCCGGTGTTCGATGGCGCCCATTGGGACGAGGCCGGCCACTCCGGGCACCACCCCACCATCCAGCAGATCTTGGAGAACATCAAGCCCGAAACCACCGACGGGGAGCGCCTTGTCGGGGCCGACGGCAAAGCCGAGCTCTACAACGGCCGCACCGGCGAGCCCTACGACAACCGGATCATGGTCGGCTACATGTACATACTGAAGCTGGCCCATCTGGTGGACGACAAGATCCACGCCCGGTCCACCGGCCCATACTCGATGATCACCCAGCAGCCCCTGGGCGGCAAGGCCCAGTTCGGCGGCCAGCGCTTCGGCGAGATGGAGGTGTGGGCCCTGGAGGCCTATGGCGCGGCCTACTGCCTCCAAGAACTGCTCACCATCAAGTCCGATGATGTGCTCGGTCGAGTGCGGGTCTACGAGGCCATTGTCAAAGGCGACAACATCCCCGAGCCGGGCATTCCGGAGAGCTTCAAAGTGCTCATCAAAGAGATGCAGGCTCTGTGCCTGAACGTGGAAGTCAGGGACACCGCGGGACAGCAAGTGGAGATCACGGAACTGGACGACGATGCCTTCCGCACCTCCGAGGAGCTGGGCATCGATATTTCGCGCCCCGAACGGGGATCAGATGATGAAGACGAGCGCCGCGTCGCAGGGAGGCCGTTCTAGATGTTGGATGTCAACGCTTTCGACCAGCTCGCCATTGGGCTGGCCACCGCTGATGCCATTCGGACCTGGTCCAATGGCGAGGTGAAGAAGCCCGAAACCATCAACTACCGCACGCTTCGTCCGGAAAAGGACGGGCTGTTCTGCGAGAAGATCTTCGGGCCCACCAAAGACTGGGAGTGCTACTGCGGCAAGTACAAGCGCATCCGCTTCAAGGGCATCATCTGCGAGCGCTGCGGCGTGGAGGTGACCCGCTCCAAGGTGCGCCGAGATCGGATGGGGCACATCGAGCTCGCGGCCCCGGCCGTGCACATCTGGTATCTGCGGGGTACGAGGTCGTGGCTGGCCTACCTGCTGATGGGCACCGAGCCCAAGGAGGAGCTCAAGGCCAAGCAACTCGAGAAGGTCATCTACTTCGCGGCCAATCTGGTCACCGAGGTGGACGAGGATGAGCGCCACCAGCAGCTTCCCGAGCTCGAGCGGGAGATGCGCGAAGAGGTGGAGGCCATCCGCGAAGAGCACCAAGAGCGCCGAAACGAGCGTCTGGCCGAGCTGGAGGCCGAGCTGGCCGAGCTGGAGGCCGCCGAGGCCAAGGACTCGGAGAAGAACTCCCGGCAGAAGGCGGCCGAAAAAGACCTGCTCGCCCTCGATGAGGAATACGAAGAGGAGATCGACCTGGTCGAGCGGGCATTCGAGGAGTTCACCAGCCTGTTCCCCCGCAAGATCATCGAGGACGAAGAGCTCTGGCGGGAGATGGAGGAGCGCTACGGCGATCTGTTCTCCGGGGGCATGGGCGCGGCGGTCATCGCCACGCTCATCGACAGCGTCGACCTCGACGAGGAGGAGCGCAAGCTCCGGGAGCAGCTCGACCCTCCCGAAGGCCAGAAGAAGCTGTCCCAGCAGCGCGAGCAGAAGGCCATCAAGCGGTTGAAGATAGTGTCGGCCTTCAATCGCCGCGATCAGCACGGCCGGCGGGTCAACGACCCCCGAGCCATGATCTTGGACGCCGTTCCGGTCATCCCCCCGGAGCTGCGCCCCATGGTGCAGTTGGACGGCGGCCGGTTCGCCACCTCTGACCTGAACGACCTCTACCGCCGGGTGATCAACCGCAACAACCGCCTCAAGCGGCTGCTCGATCTGGGCGCGCCGGAGATCATCGTCAACAACGAGAAGCGCATGCTCCAAGAAGCGGTGGACGCCCTGTTCGACAACGGTCGCCGGGGACGCCCGGTGACCGGTCCGGGCAACCGCCCCCTCAAGTCGCTGTCCGACATGCTCAAGGGCAAGCAGGGACGATTCCGCCAGAACCTTCTGGGCAAGCGGGTCGACTACTCCGGCCGCTCGGTTATCGTGGTCGGCCCCACGCTCAAGCTGCACCAGTGCGGCCTGCCCAAGCTCATGGCTCTGGAGCTGTTCAAACCCTTCGTAATGAAGAAGCTGGTGGAAGAGGACTTGGCCCAGAACATCAAGTCGGCCAAGCGGATGGTGGAGCGCCGCCGCCCCCAGGTGTGGGACGTGCTCGACGAGGTCATCCAGGAGCACCCTGTGCTGCTGAACCGGGCCCCCACCCTGCACCGTCTGGGCATCCAGGCCTTTGAGCCGGTGCTAGTGGAGGGCAAGGCCATCCAGATCCACCCGCTGGTGTGCACCGCTTTCAACGCCGACTTCGACGGCGACCAGATGGCGGTCCACCTGCCCCTGTCCGCCCACGCCCAGGCCGAGGCTCGGGTGCTGATGCTGTCGGCCAACAATGTTCTGAGCCCCGCTCACGGCCGGCCCCTGGTCACTCCTGGCCAGGACATGATCATCGGGGCCTACTATCTCACCGAGGAAGTGGAGGGCGCTCGCGGCGAAGGGCGGGTCTTCCGCCATCAGCACCAGATCGAACGGGCCTACGAGTCCGGCGAAGTCGAACTGCACGCCCGCATCGAGTACCGCATTCCCCAGCTGGTGGACACCGCGGCCAACGGTGACGCGGCCACCTACACCCCTACCACGGTGGGCAGAGTGTTCTTCAACAGCACCTTGCCCGACGACTTCCCGTATGTGAACCATGTGGCCACCAAGCGGGACATAACCGCGATCGTCGACCGGTTGGCCCAGCAGTACACCAAGGAGGTAGTGGCTCGCAGCCTCGACGCCCTGAAGAACCTGAGCTTCGAGTTCGCCAGCCAATCCGGGCTCACCGTGTCGGTGGACGACATCAAAGTCCCCCACGACAAGCAGAGCATCCTGGACCGATACGAGAAGGAAGCCGACAAGGTGGAGAACCAGTTCCGGCGGGGGATCATCACCGACGGTGAGCGCCGCCAGAAGGAGGTCGAGATCTGGACCGAGGCCACCGAGATGGTGCGCCAGCGCATGGAGGCGGTGCTCAAGTCCGAGAAGTTCAACCCCATCGACATGATGGTCGGCTCCGGAGCGAGGGGGAACATGATGCAGGTCCGCCAGATCGCGGGCATGCGGGGCCTCGTGGCCAACCCCCGGGGCGACATGATTCCCCGTCCTATCAAGAGCAACTTCCGCGAGGGCCTGGCGATGCTGGAGTACTTCATCGCCACCCCTGGCGCCCGCAAGGGTTTGGTGGACACCGCCCTGCGCACCGCGGACTCCGGCTATCTCACGCGTCGACTGGTGGACGTGGCCCAAGAGGTCATCATCAACGACCGGGATCCGTTCGAGTCCGGAGGGCCGGTTCGGGGCATCTGGATCGAAGACGTTGTGCCCGACGAGCCGGGCAAGCGCACGTATCTGGAAACCCGGCTCTTCAGCCGTACCCTGGGCGACGACGTGGCCCTGGGCGATGGCACTGTGCTGGAGCGGGGCACCATCGTCGGCGACAAAGAGCTGGCCCTGTTGCGCGATGACCCGACGGTGACCCGAGTACGCGTGCTGTCCCCCCTCACCGATGACTCCGAGGTGGGCATCAGCCGGGCTTCTTACGGGCTCTCCCTGGCCACCGGCCAGACCATCGAGGTGGGCGAGGCTGTCGGCGTCATCGCCGCCCAGTCCATCGGCGAGCCGGGCACGCAGCTCACCATGCGCACCTTCCACACCGGCGGTGTGGCCGGCAAGGACATCGCCGGCGGTCTGCCCCGGGTGGTGGAGCTGTTCGAAGCCCGCACCCCCAAGGGCAAGGCCGAACTGACCCGGATTTCCGGCGTGGTCCGCATAAGCGAGGAGGACGGCAAGGTCAGCCGCCTGGCTGTGGTGGGCGATGACGGGTCTGAGTGGTCCACCGTCATCGACCCGGCGTGGAAGCTGGCCGTGGTCGAAGGCCAAGAGGTGGCCGCCGGCGATCCGGTGGCCCAAGCCGATGGGCCTCGCGACCCCAAGGAGCTCCTCGAGATCCGAGGCGTGCGGGAAACCCAGCAATATCTGGTGGACGAGGTCCAGCGGGTGTACCGAGACCAGGGCGTGTCCATCCACGACAAGCACATCGAGCTGATCGTGCGCCAGATGACCCGCCGGGTGGCCATCCAGGAGCCGGGAGACTCCGACTTCCTGCCCGGCGAGCGGGTGGACTCCCAGGTGTTCACCAACGTGAACCGCTCGCTTGCTCAAGAAGGCAAGCGCCCAGCCGAGGGCCGGCCCGAGCTCATGGGTATTACCAAGGCCTCCTTGGCCACCGACTCCTGGCTGTCGGCGGCGTCGTTCCAGGAAACCACCCGGGTGCTCACCGAAGCGGCTATCGAGTCCCGCCATGACGGGCTCATCGGCTTGAAGGAGAACATCATCATCGGCAAGCTGATTCCAGCAGGGACTGGTATGGAGTTGTATCGGGATATCGCCACCCAAGCCCCCGACTACACGCCGATGGAGTACTACACCTCGACTGACGACGATATTGACCTGGCAGATCAGTTTGCGCACTGGGACGCACCGGCCGACGCCGAGGAGGCCGACGTGTTGCCGATGGGAACGTTAGGGGCGTAGACTGATCACCTGAGCGTGGGCTTTCCTGCGCTCTCAATCTTGTTTCAATCAGCCCTAGGAAGTGCTGTGCCCACGATTCAGCAGCTGGTGCGCAAGGGTCGCCAGTCCAAATTCCGCAAGGAGAAGACGCCGGCTCTCAAGGGCGCGCCCCAGAGACGGGGAGTATGCACTCGGGTCTACACCACCACTCCGAAAAAGCCGAACTCGGCACTGCGAAGGGTGGCCCGCGTCCGCTTGACCAGCGGCATGGAGGTTACCGCCTACATACCCGGCGAGGGGCACAACCTCCAAGAGCACTCCATTGTCCTGGTGCGCGGCGGTCGGGTTCGGGATCTGCCGGGGGTGCGCTACAAGATCATCCGCGGCACGCTTGACACATCGGGAGTGGCCGAGAGGCGCCAAGCCCGCAGCCGCTACGGCGCCAAGAAAGAAAGCTAGCGATGCCTCGTAAGGGCCCTGCAGGGCGACGCGACCTCCCCAAGGATCCGGTCTACGGCGAGCTGCTGGTCACCCAGTTCGTGAACAAAGTGCTGCAACGGGGCAAACGCTCCACGGCGGAGCACATCGTGTACGGCGCGCTCGGCATCGTGGAGCAGAAGACCAGCGCCGAGCCGATCGGCACCCTCAAGCGGGCTGTGGACAACGTACGCCCCCAACTCGAGGTCCGCAGCCGACGCGTCGGCGGAGCCACCTACCAGGTTCCCGTGGACGTGCGCCCCCGGCGGGCGAACACGCTGGCCATCCGCTGGATTGTCAATCACGCCCGAGAGCGGCGCGAGCGCACCATGATCGATCGCCTGGCCAACGAAATCCTGGACGCCTCCAATGGTCTGGGCGCGTCGGTGAAACGGCGCGACGACCTGCACAAGATGGCTGAGTCAAACCGGGCCTTTGCTCATTACCGCTGGTAAGCGGTACCACCCCTCAAGACCATGTCTCGTCACCCGTTGGAAAAGACTCGCAACATTGGCATCATGGCCCACATCGACGCGGGGAAAACCACCTGCACCGAGCGCATCCTCTACTACACCGGCAAGGCATACAAGCTCGGCGAAGTCCACGACGGCGCCGCCACCATGGACTGGATGGAGCAGGAGCAGGAGCGGGGCATCACCATCACTTCGGCCGCCACCACTGCGGAGTGGGCCGGACACCGCATCAACATCATCGACACCCCCGGCCACGTGGACTTCACCATGGAGGTGGAGCGGTCCCTGCGGGTGCTTGACGGCGCGGTGGCCCTGTTCGACGGTGTCGCCGGGGTGGAACCGCAATCGGAGACGGTTTGGCGCCAGGCCAACAAGTACGGCGTCCCCCGGATCTGCTTCGTCAACAAGCTCGACCGCACCGGCGCCAGCTTCGAGCACGCGGTGCTCACCATTCAAGAGCGGTTGCGGGCCAACACCGCGGTGGTGCAACTGCCCATCGGGCTTGAGGCCGACCTTCTCGGCGTGGTGGACCTGGTAGAGATGCGGGGCCTGGTGTGGCGGGGCGACGACTTGGGGGCAACATGGGATGTCACCGAGATACCCGACAACCTCAAGGACAAGGCTGAAGAAGCCCGCCTCGAGCTCATCGACCAGCTCACCCAATTCGACGAGAACCTGCTTGAGAAGTACGTCGAAGACGAGGATTCGATTACCCCTGCCGACCTGCGGGCCGCACTGCGGGCCGGCACCCTGTCGCTGGACATCGTGCCGGTGCTGTGCGGATCGGCCTTCAAGAACAAGGGCATACAGCCCTTGCTGGACGCGGTCATCGAGTACCTGCCCTCACCGCTGGACATTCCGGCGGTGAGGGGCACCTACAAGGGAGAGGTCTGCGAGCGGCCCGCCGCCGACGACACTCCGTTCAGCGCGCTGGCGTTCAAGATCATGAGCGATCCCCACGTCGGCAAGCTCACGTACTTCCGGGTGTACAGCGGCCACTTGGAAAAGGGCAGCCAGGTGGTCAACCCCCGCACCGGCCGCAAGGAGCGGGTGGGGCGCATCCTGGAGATGCACGCCAACGACCGGGAAGACCTCGACGTCGTCCGGGCGGGTGACATCGTGGCCGGCATCGGCCTCAAAGACGTGCGCACGGGCGACACCCTGGCCCATCCCAACCACCCCCTCGAGCTGGAGCAGATGGACTTCCCCGACCCGGTCATCCAAGTGGCGGTGGAGCCCCGCACCAAGGCCGACCAAGACAAGCTGGGCAAGGCCATGTCCGCTTTGGCCGAAGAGGATCCAACGTTCCAGGTCCGCACCGACGAGGAGACCGCACAGACCCTCATCGCCGGCATGGGGGAACTGCACCTAGAAGTGCTGGTAGAGCGGATGCTGCGTGAATTCAGCGTGGACGCCTCGGTGGGCAAGCCCCAGGTGGCCTACCGGGAGACCATCTCTGCGCCGGTGGTGAAATTCACGCACACTCACAAGAAGCAGACCGGCGGCTCCGGCCAGTACGCCGAGATCACCTTCAATTTGGAGCCGAACGACCCCGGCAAGGGCTACGAGTTCGCCAGCGAGGTCACCGGCGGGCGCATTCCCCGGGAGTACATCCCCGCGGTGGACAGAGGCATGCAGGACGCCATGACCACCGGACCCCTGGCCGGCTTCCCGGTCGTGGATCTCAAGGTGACCCTCACCGACGGCAAGCACCACGAGGTGGACTCGTCGGACATGGCCTTCAAGATCGCGGCCACCGCCGCATTCCGGGACGCCGCCCGCCGGGCCAAGCCCATCATGTTGGAGCCGATCATGGCCGTCGATGTCGTGACTCCCGAGGAGTACATGGGCGATGTCATCGGTGACTTGAACGGTCGACGGGGCAAGATCGACAGCATGGAGCAGCGGGGCCGCGAACAAATTGTCAAGGCCCATGTGCCACTTTCGGAAATGTTCGGATACGCTACCGAACTCCGTTCGCGGACACAGGGCCGCGCAACGCACACCATGCAGTTCGACACCTATCGGCAGGCGCCGGCCAAGGTGCAGGAGGAAATCGTCGCCCGCATTCGGGGCGAGTAATCATGGGCAACCAACCCACCCTCGGAGGTTGAAAGAAAATGGCAAAGGAAACATTCGAGCGAACCAAGCCGCACTTGAACGTGGGCACTATGGGCCACATCGACCACGGCAAGACCACATTGACCGCGGCGATTACCAAGGTGCTGTCGGAGGCCGATCCTACCTCCACTCAGTTCACCGAGTTCGACAACATCGACAAGGCCCCTGAGGAGCGGGAGCGGGGCATCACCATCAACGTGGCCCATGTCGAGTACGAGACTCCGAACCGGCACTACGCCCATGTGGATATGCCCGGCCACGCCGACTACATCAAGAACATGATCACCGGCGCCGCCCAGGTTGACGGCGCCATTCTGGTGGTATCGGCCGCCGACGGCCCCATGCCCCAGACCCGTGAGCACGTTCTGCTGGCCCGCCAGGTGGGCGTGCCGGCCATCGTGGTGGCCCTGAACAAGGTCGACATGGTGGACGACGATGAGCTGCTGGAGCTGGTAGAGCTCGAGGTTCGGGAGCTGCTCAGCGAGTACGACTTCCCCGGCGACGACATCCCGGTGATCCCAGTCTCCGCGCTCAAGGCCCTCGACGGCGACGGCGACGCGGGCCAGCAGGTCCTGGATCTGATGGAGCAGGTGGACGGCTACATCGCCGAGCCCGAACGCGACGTGGACAAGCCGTTTCTGATGCCCATCGAGGATGTGTTCTCCATCACCGGGCGGGGCACCGTGGTCACCGGCCGGGTGGAGCAGGGCATCGTCAATACCGGCGACAAGGTGGAGATCGTTGGCATCAAGGAGACGGCTGAGACGGTGTGCACCGGTGTGGAGATGTTCCGCAAGCTACTGGACGAGGGCCGCGCCGGTGACAACATCGGCGCCCTGCTGCGGGGCACCGGCAAAGACGAGGTCCAGCGGGGCCAGGTGCTGGCCAAGCCTGGATCCATCACCCCCCATACCAACTTCGAGGCCCAGGTCTACGTGCTGACCAAGGAAGAGGGCGGGCGCCACAAGCCGTTCTTCAGCAACTACCGGCCCCAGTTCTACTTCCGCACCACCGACGTCACCGGCACAATCGCCCTGTCCGAGGGCACCGAGATGTGCATGCCCGGAGACAACACGGAGATGATCGTGGAGTTGATCGCCCCCATTGCCATGGACGAGGGCTTGCGCTTCGCCATCCGCGAGGGCGGCCGCACCGTGGGTGCGGGCACCGTCACCAAGATCCTCAAGTAGCTCCCATGGCCACAGGACAGAAAATCCGCATTCGGCTGAAGGCCTACGATCACGAGATCATCGACCAGTCCACGAAGAAGATCGTGGAGACGGTCAAGCGCACCCAGGCCGACTTGCGGGGACCTGTCCCGCTGCCCACCGAGAAGCACCGCTTCACGGTGATCCGGTCACCCCACAAGGACAAAGACAGCCGCGAGCACTTCGAGATCCGCATCCACAAGCGCCTGCTCGACATCGTGGATCCCGGTCCTAAGACCGTGGACTCCCTCCAGCGGTTGGACTTGCCCGCAGGCGTGGACATCGAGATCAAGCTCCAGCACGGCTGAGGTACGGCCGAGGCAACGGACTGAGTCCGAGCGAGCCATGGCCTCCTCCCAAGTAATCCTGCTCCGGGTCTCTGGGCCCGACCGGACCGGGCTGTTCGCTGCCCTGCTCAATGTGCTGACCGCGGGCGGGGCCCGCATTCAAGACGTGGAGCAGGTGGTCATCCGCCGCCAGCTCACATTGGGTATCGTGATGGAGGTTCCCCCCGGCCAGGATCTGCTCAAAGACCTGCTTCTGTTCGGCTGGGAGCAAAGGGTCACCGTGGAGTTCGACGTGGTCGACCCCACCCCCTCTTCCCACACGGGTGCCTATGCCGTCACCGTGCTGGGCCAGGAGCTGACCCCGGCGATGATGGCCACCACCGCCACGGCCATCGCCACCGGCGGCGGCAACATCAACCGCATTGTGCGCCTGTCCCGCTATCCCATCTACAGCTACGAGCTGCTGATAGAGGGGGGCGACGCCGACGCCATCCGGCGCAACCTGCTGTCAGTGGCCGGAGCCAACCCCGAATTCGACGTGGCTATCCAACGGGAAGGTCTGGCCCGGCGAGCCAAGCGGGTGGCCCTGCTCGATGTGGACTCCACCCTCATCCAGGACGAGATGATCGACCTGCTGGCCACCGAGGCGGGATGCCGCGAAGTGTGCCAGAAGCTGACCGATCAGGCCATGCGCGGCGAAGTAGACTTCGAGACCGCCCTGCGCGACCGAGTCCGCCTCCTGGCCGGTTTGGACGAGGCCGCGCTGGAGCGGGTGTGGGACCAGGTCACCCTCACCCCCGGGGCCCGGACGTTTGTCACCACCCTTCAGCGGCTGGGCTTTGCCATCGCCATCGTGAGCGGCGGCTTCACCCGATTCTGCAACCGGCTCAAGCAGAGTTTCGACCTCGACTACGCCTTCGCCAACACCTTGGAGATGGTCGACGGCAAGCTCACCGGCAACCTGGAAGGCCCAATCGTGGACCGCAGCCGCAAGGCCGAGATCCTCCACGAGGTGGCAGCCGCCGAAGGGGTGTCGCCCGAGCAGGTGGTGGCGGTGGGCGACGGCGCCAACGACATCGACATGCTCACCGCTGCCGGGCTGGGCATCGCCTTCAACGCCAAGCCCAAGGTGCGCCAAGAAGTCGAGACCGCGGTGAGCGTCCCCTACCTGGACGCGGTGCTATTCCTGCTGGGCGTGAGCCGCGAGGAAGTCGAAGCCGAGGGAATCTGACCGCAGTTGAGATGGCTACCGAACCCCTGCCGATCCGCAGCTTGTTGTCACCCGAGGGAATCTGACCGATGCCCGCAACACAAACCGAACCCCCGCCGATCCGCAGTCTGTTGTTCGTCCCGGCCAATCGGGCCGACCGGATGCAAAAGGCGCTGGCTTCAGAAGCCGATGGAGTGGTGTTCGACTTGGAGAGCGCCGTCCCCCGGGGGGCGGCTGCAGAGGCCCGGGCCAACGTCCGCCACGCGCTAGAAAACCACACCCCTGACCAGCCCTCGTTGTTCGTTCGGGCTTCGGCGGTAGGTACCGCCGACTTCGCGCCCGATGTGGACGCCAGCCGACACCCGTCGCTGACCACGCTGATGCTGCCCCAGGTATCCGGACCCGAAGAGGTAGCCACTGCCGATGCCGCCTTAGAGGGGATCGAAGCCCGGATCATGCCGCTGGTTGAGACCGCCTCAGCCGTTCGTCTGGCCTACGAGCTGGCCACCGCTTCCGACCGAGTCGCCTACATGGGCGGCGCCACCGGCCGCCACGGTGACTTGGGCCGCTCCGTGGGATTCCAGTGGACCCCCGAAAGCACCGAGACTTTGTATCTTCGCCAGAAAGTACTGATCGACGTGCGGGCCGCCGGGATCCCCAACCCGCTATCCGGGCTCTGGGGCACCGTGGACGATCTCGACGGCCTCACCCAATTCGCCGCCCAGACCCGCCAACTCGGCTACGAGGGCATGATGGCCATCCACCCCAACCACCTTCCCACCATCAATCGGATCTTCTCCCCCACTCCCGAGGAGATCGCCGCCTGGCGCCAACTCATCGCCGCCGTAGAGGAGCACGAAGCCCGAGGCATCGGCGCCTTTCGCCACCAAGGCCGCCTCATCGACCACGCCCACCTCCTCACCGCCCAACAACAGATATCTCGCGCTGCTCGATTGGGTCTCGGCTAGCGGCGCAGAATTCCTCCCCAGCAGCGACACCCATCCGCTGAGGTGGTACAAAACGGTTATGGCTCAGACCACATTCGGAGACACAACCATCAACACCGGCGGCGATCTTCCCGCGGTTGGATCAGCTGCCCCAGCGTTCACGCTGACCGGCAGCGACCTCTCAACTTTGACTCTGGAAGGCCTGGCGGGCCGCAACGTGGTGCTTAACATCTTTCCCAGCATCGACACCGGGGTGTGCGCCAACAGCGTGCGGGCGTTCAACGAGCGGGCCGCCGGGCTGGACAACACCACGGTGATCTGCGCCTCGATGGACCTGCCTTTCGCCGGTTCCCGCTTTTGCGGAGCCGAGGGCATCGAGAATGTGACCATCGGCTCAATCTTCCGCAACCGCGAGTTCTTGGACGACTACGGAGTAGAGATGGTCGACGGCCCCCTGTCCGGGCTAACCGCCCGGGCCGTGGTGGTGATCGCCTCCGACGGCACCGTCGCCCACACGGAGCTGGTGGCCGCCATCGCCTCCGAGCCCGACTACGACGCCGCCCTCGCTGCCTGCTCCTGACTCCGCTCACCAACCCTGGCGAACCTGTCATTCAGGACTTGACCTCTCGGTGGAAGACTCGGCGGAGTCGTTGACCCATGGAGGCGCGATCGGCCTGTTGGGCTGCTTCGGCGTCTTCTAACTCCTGCACCACATCACCCCGCTCGAGGTAGCTGGACAAGAACGCCTGAATGGTGGCCGCGGCCGGCAGGGCCAGCACCGCCCCCACCGCCCCCAATAGCAAGCTGCCGGCAATCACCGAGCCGAAAGCCACGGTCACGTGGATCTCCATGGTGTGGGCGGTCACCTTGGGCTGGAGCAAGTAATTCTCCACCTGCTGATACACCACGATGGCGATCAATATGGCCAGCCCGGTGGAGGGCCTGTCCAACAGCCCGATGAGCACGGGCAGCGCTCCGGCGATGTAGGTGCCGATCACCGGTACAAACTGCGAAACCAGCCCCACCCACATCGCCATCGGCACCGGGAAGGGGGCTCCCACCAGCCAGAAGACCAGCCAGTGGGCCAAGAACGAGATCACCGCCAGGATCAGCCGGCTGTAGATGTAGCCCCCCGTCTTGTCGATGGCCAGATTCCAAATGTTCAACACCAGGCGCTGACGCTCGGGGGGCAGCAAAGAGCAGATGTTGCGCCGAAGTTTGGGCCCCTCGGAGACCAGGTAGAAAGTGAACAGCACGATGGTCAGGATCTGGAACAGCACTTGCAACACGGTGGCGCCCAGGTTGACCAAGTTGTCGGCCAGCCGGGTGGCCAGGTTGGCGACCGCCCCACCTTCCTGGAACTCGTCGAGCAGGCCTTGGGCGTCAATCTCGATCTCGAAGGCGTCCTCCAACCAGTCTTCAATGTCGTTGATGTAGCCGGGAGCGTCGTCGGCGAACTCACCGACCTGGTCAGCCAGCACCGTGCCGATGGCCCATAGGAACAACCCCAGTGCGGCCAGCAGGGCGAGGAACATTATCCCAGTGCCCAGGCCTCGGCGTATTCCCATCCGCTCCATCCGATTCACCGCGGGTTCCAGCGCGAAGGAGGCAAAAAACGACACAAGCACGATCACGATCAGCGTTCTCAGCTCTTCGATCAGCCATCCCAGCACATACAGCCCGCCGAGAGCCGCGGCCCCGGTCAGGATGGCCCGCAACAGCCAGGGGGGAACCTTTGGAGAGGGTGTTTCCTCGGACGAAGCTTCGTCCACGATTTCACGCTAACCGTCGCCTTTTGCCCGATCGGGGATTTGGCCTATCCACCGGCAGCCGCTATCATTTCTATTTCGTGCCGGCTCCGGTCGGCACTGTTCGTGTCAAACGACGTCCGTCTAGGCCTGCAAGGTGCAATCACCCTGCTCGGGGAACCGGACGGCACAACCGAAGCCCGCTCCGCCGGAAAGTCCCAGATGATGGGTCTGCACCCGTGCGGAGCGTTCGCGTGAAGGCAGGTTCGCGGTGGTTGCCAAGGCGATTGTCGGCGAAAAACTAGGAATGACCCAGGTGTGGGACGAGGACGACCGCATCGTCCCCGTCACCGTGCTGCGGGTGGAGCCCTGCCGCATCGTGCAGGTCAAGCGGCCGGAGACCGATGGCTACTCTGCCCTTCAGGTGACCTTCGGAACCCAGAGTCCCGATCGGCTGACCCAGCCGGAACGAGGCCACTTGGCCAAGGCCAGCGTTGCCCCCGGCCGCACGCTGGTTGAGTTGCGACTCGACGACGTGGGCACCTACGAAGCCGGCCAGGAGATCGGGGTCGACGTGTTCGACGGGGGCGAGCTGGTGGATGTCACCGGCGTCAGCAAGGGCAAGGGCTTTGCTGGCGTTATGAAGCGCCACAACTTCAGCGGTCAAAAGGCCAGCCACGGCGCCCACAAAGTTCATCGCAAGCCCGGCGCCGTGGGCCAGTGCGCCACTCCGTCGAGGATTTTCCGGGGCAAGAAGATGCCCGGGCGGACGGGCGCCGAGAAGGTCACCACGCTCAATCTCCAGGTGGTGAGGGTAGACAGCGAGAACGATTTGATCCTGGTGAAAGGCTCGGTTCCGGGCCGTAGAGGATCCACCGTGTTGATCCGCAGTGCAGTCAAGAACGGGGCGAGATGACCATGGCTACCGTCCCCGCTGATGAGGCTCCAACCAGGCAGATGACCACCGTCGCCGTGCGCAATCCCACTGGCAAGGAAACCGGTTCAGTGGACCTGGACCCCGAGGTGTTCGACATCGAGCCCAACGTGGCCGTCATGCACCAGGTGGTCACCGCTCAGTTGGCCGCTCGGCGCCGAGGGACCCAGAGCACCAAGACCAAAGCCGAGGTCAAAGGGGGTCCCGGAAAGCCGTGGCGCCAGAAGGGCACTGGCCGGGCCCGCCACGGCTCGATACGCAATCCCCAGTGGCGGGGAGGGGGCGTGGCCCTCGGTCCCAAGCCCCGGAGCTACCGCCAGCGCACCCCCAAGAAGATGGTTCGCCTAGCGCTGCGGTCGGCGCTGTCCGATCGGGCCCGCGATGAGAAGGTCATCGTGGTCGACCGCTGGCAGTTCGAGTCCCCCCGCACCAAGGATGCGATCGCTGCACTCAGCGCTTTGCAGGCAGAAGGCCGGGTGCTGTTGGTGGCTGAGCGTGAACAGGCCGAGGTGTGGAAGAGCTTCCGCAATCTGCCCCACGTCCACCTCATCAGTCCCGGAGAGCTGAACGCCTACGACGTGCTGGTGTCCGATGTGGTGGTGTTCACCCTCGATACCCTGCCCACCTCCGAGTTGCCCGAAGCAGACGTCGGCGAACCCGCCGCCGAAGAAGGCGACGAAGCATGAAGGACCCCCGCGAAGTCGTGCTGGCCCCGGTGGTCTCGGAGAAGTCTTACGAGCTGCTGGAGTCCAACGTCTACACCTTCCGAGTTCACCCCGACTCCTCCAAGCCCGAGATCAAAGACGCCATTGAGACCTTGTTCGATGTCACCGTCGTCAAGATCAACACCATGAACCGAAAGGGCAAGCGCCGCCGCAATCGGCGCAGCCCCACCTTCGGCCGCAAACCCGACATCAAGCGGGCATTGGTCACACTCGCCGAAGGCGACCAGATCGAGTTGTTCGATGTCTAAGGCAGATCATGGCAGTACGTAGACGCAATCCCACCAGCCCCGGACGCCGCTTTCAGGCGGTTTCGGACTTCTCCAGCATCACTACCGCGAAGCCCGAGAAGTCGCTGGTGGCCAAGAAGACCAGCACCGGCGGGCGCAACAACCATGGCCGCAAGACCGCCCGCCATCGGGGCGGAGGCCACAAGCAGCGCTATCGCGTCATCGATTTCAAGCGGGTCAAAGACGGCGTTCCGGCCACGGTCGCCTCGGTGGAGTACGACCCCAACCGCAACTGCCGTATCCTGCTGCTCCACTTCCACGACGGAGAAAAGCGCTACGTGTTGGCTCCGGAAGGTGTCGGTGTGGGCGATGTTCTGCAAAACGGCCCCGGTTCCGAGATCAGACCGGGCAACGCCCTGCCGCTGCGCTTCATCCCGGTGGGCACCACCGTGCATGCGGTGGAATTGAAGCCCGGCGGGGGTGCTCGCATGGCTCGTTCCGCCGGCGCCAGCGCCCAGCTCGTGGCCAAAGAGGGCAGCTTCGCCACCCTCCGGCTGCCCAGCACCGAAATGCGCCGAGTTCCCATTGACTGCCGGGCCACCGTGGGATCGGTGGGCAACGCCGAGGCTGAGCTCGTCAAGCTGGGAAAGGCCGGCCGAGCCCGATGGAAGGGAGTGCGACCGCAGACCCGGGGCGTTGCCATGAACCCTGTTGACCACCCATTGGGCGGAGGCGAGGGCAAGTCTTCCGGCGGTCGCCATCCCGTGTCTCCATGGGGCCAGCCCGAGGGTCGCACCCGCAACAAGAAGAAGAAGTCGCAGCAAATGATCATCCGACGGCGCCGCACCCGCGGCGGGCGTCGCTAGGACGCGAGACCGAAAGGAGGGACCGCCTATGCCCAGGAGTTTGAAGAAGGGTCCGTTCGTCGACGGCCACCTATTGCGGAAAGTCGACGCGCTCAACGACCAGAACACCAAGCAGGTCATCCGCACTTGGTCCCGCCGCTCCACCATCATTCCCGACATGGTGGGCCACACCATCGCGGTCCACGACGGCCGCAAGCACGTGCCGGTCTACATCACCGAGTCGATGGTGGGCCACAAGCTGGGCGAGTTCGCCCCTACTCGGACGTTCCGAGCCCACGCCGGCCAAGAGCGGGGAGTTCGTCGCTGATGACTGCGGTCACCGTGGGCGCCGAGACCCGGCCGGGCAGCCGGGCCGTGGCCAAGTACGTGCGCTCCTCGGCCTTCAAGGCCCGGGAGGTGCTCGACTTGGTGCGAGGGAAGTCATACCCCGAGGCCCGGGAGATTCTGACCTTCTCGGAGCGCCGCATCTCCGACACCATCGCCAAGTGCCTCGACTCCGCGGTGGCCAACGCCGAGCACAACGACGACCTCGACGGCGACGAGCTGTTCATCGCCGCCTGCTACGCCGACGAGGGCCCCACGCTGAAGCGTTGGCGGCCCCGGGCCCGGGGCCGGGCCACCCGCATTCGCAAGCGGACCTGCCACATCACCATGGTTGTAGCCCGCTACTCCGAAGAGGAATTGGCCGCCATCGACGCCCGCATGGCCCTCAAGGGCTCCGATCGGCGCAGCTCAGCCGCCGAAGCTCGCCGTCGGCGGGTGGCCGCCAGCCGGGAGCGCGACGCCGAGCGGGCCGAAGACCACGATCACGACCATGACGAAGACGATCTCGAGGCCATGGACGACGCCGAGGTCTTTGAGGACGACTTCGAAGACCTCGAAGAGGACGACGCCGAAGCTGTCACCGAGACCAAGACCGAGACCGACGCCGAAGTTGAGACCGACGAGACCGAGACCGACGCCGAAGTTGAGACCGACGAGACCGAGACCGACGCCGAAGTTGAGACCGACGAGACCGAGACCGACGCCGAAGTTGAGACCGACGAGACCGAGACCGACGCCGAAGTTGAGACCGACGAGACCGAGACCGACGCCGAAGTTGAGACCGACGAGACCGAGACCGACGCCGAAGTTGAGACCGACGAGACCGAGACCGACGCCGAAGTTGAGACCGACGAGACCGAGACCGACGCCGAAGTTGAGACCGACGAGACCGAGACCGACGCCGAAGTAAACGAGAAGGAATCCTGATGGGCCAGAAGATCAATCCTTACGGGTTCCGACTCGGGGTTACCACCGACTGGAAGTCGCGCTGGTTCGCCAACCGGCGGGAGTACGGCGACTTCATTATCGAGGATTGGAAGGTGCGCGACTACCTGATGTCGGAGCTGCCTCATGCTGCCATCAGCCGCGTCGAAATCGAGCGCACCCGCGACCGGCTGCGGGTGGACGTCCACACCGCCCGGCCGGGAATCGTCATCGGCCGCCGAGGCAGCGAAGCCGACCGGCTCCGCAATGGCCTGGCCAAGATCACCGGCAACAACCGGGTGCAGCTCAACATCCAGGAGATCAAGCAGCCCGAGCTGGACGCCGCTCTCATCTCCCAGGGAGTGGCCGACCAGCTGGCCAACCGGGTGGCCTTCCGCCGGGCCATGAAGCGAGCGGTCCAAAATGCCCAGAAGGCCGGAGCTCTCGGCATTCGGGTGCAGTGCTCGGGCCGCTTGGGCGGCTCGGAGATGGCCCGCACCGAGTGGTACCGGGAAGGCCGGGTTCCCCTGCACACTCTGCGGGCCGACATCGACTACGGCTTCCGAGAGGCTCACACCACTTACGGCCGCATCGGAGTGAAGGTGTGGATCTACAAGGGCGACATTTTGCCCTACAAGACTCAGGCCGAGGACAAGATCAGCCGCGAGGCGGCCATGGCGGTCGGGGAAGCCTCGGGCTCACAGAGGCCCCGGGCTGTGGTGTCGTCGGCGGCGGCCCGGCGCCAAGGCGAGGTGGATCGCCCGGAAGAAACCGACGAGCCCGCCCCGTTGATCAAAGAGGCCGACCCCGAGTTCGAGAAGTTGCTCGAGGAGGAGGAGGACATCCTCCGCACCACTCGCGAGCACCGCGAGACCCCGCACTTCCGCCCAGGCGATGGAGACTGACCGACCATGTTGATGCTCACCACCGCCGAACACTGCGAAGGCCAAGATCCGCAATGTTGATGCCCAAGAAGGTCAAGCACCGCAAACACCATCGGGGCCGGACCAAAGGCCGCGCCAAAGGGGCCACCAGCGTGAACTTCGGCGAGTACGGCATCCAGGCCCTCGAGCCGGGGTGGATCACCGCCCGCCAGATCGAAGCCACCCGTATCGCCATCACCCGGCACATCCGCCGAGGCGGCAAGGTTTGGATCAACATCTTCCCCGACAAGCCGGTAACCGAGAAGCCGGCTGAGACCCGCATGGGCTCGGGCAAGGGCAACCCGGAGCGCTGGGTGGCCGTGGTGAAACCCGGCCGCATCCTGTTCGAACTCTCCTACCACGACCGAGAGATGGCCCGCACGGCCATCGAGCGGGGAATCCAGAAGCTCCCCGTCAAGGCTCGGTTCGTCGAGCGCCGGGAAGGGTGGTAGCGATGGCCCGCAAAGCGACCTGGCAAGGCCTCAGCGACGCTGAGCTCATCGAGCGGCTGGACGAGGCCAAAGAAGAGGTGTTCAAGCTCCGTTTCCAAATCGTCACCGGCCGTTTGGACAACACCGCCCGCCTGAAGCAGGCCAAAAAGGAGGTGGCTCGGGCAATGACCGAGTTGCGCATACGGGAGATCCAAGCCGCCGAAGCCCTGGAGGCTGGAAATGTCTGACCCCACAACCGAAATGCAGCCCACCCCCCGGATCAACGGCCGCAAAGTGCGTGAGGGGATGGTGGTGTCGGTTGCCATGGACAAGACCGCTGTGGTGGCATCCACCGACCGCGTCCGCCATCGCCGATACAACAAGACCGTGCGGCGCACCACCCGCCTGTACGTCCACGACGAGACCAACCAGCTCGCGGTGGGCGACCGGGTGCGGGTACAAGAGACCCGTCCGCTGTCCAAGAACAAGCGGTGGCGGCTACTCGAAGTGGTGGAGCGGGCCCGATGATCCAGCAAGAAACCCGAGTCAAAGTGGCCGACAACTCCGGGGCCAAAGAGGTCCTGTGCATTCGGGTGCTGGGCTCCTCCCGAAAGCGCTACGCCACCATCGGAGATGTGTTCGTGGCCACCGTCAAAGACGCCATGCCCGGTGCCGCGGTCAGGAAGGGCGACGTAGTGCGCTGCGTATTGGTCCGGGCCAAGAAGGAGAAACGCCGCAAGGACGGCTCCTACATCCGTTTCGACGAGAACGCCGCCGTGCTCATCAACGACCAGCTTCAGCCGCGGGGAACCCGTATTTTCGGCCCGGTGGGGCGGGAGCTGCGGGACAAGCGGTTCATGCGCATCGTGTCGCTCGCACCGGAGGTGCTGTAGCCGCCATGAAGATTCGCAAAGGAGACCGAGTCCGGGTGCTCGGCGGAAAAGACCGGGGCAAAGAGGGCGAGGTCATGTTCGCCTACCCGGCCGAGGGAACGGTGATCGTCGACGGCGTGAACATCGTCACCAAGCACCAGGGTCCTCGCCAGGGGATCATGCAGACCGGCATCATCGACAAGGAAATGCCCATCAAGGCCTCCAATGTGGCCGTGGTCAGCCCAGCCGACGGCCGCCCCACCCGAGTGGGATACCGGTTCGACACCGACGGCCGAAAGATCCGCGTCTGCCGTCGTACTGGAGTTGATCTGTGATGGCCGCCGCAACCGCTTCCGCCCCCCGGCTCCAAGCCCTTTACCAGGAAGAGATCCGCGACCAGCTCAAAGAGGATCTGGGGCTCAACAACGTTATGCAGGTGCCCCGCTTCGAGAAGATCGTCTTGAACATGGGCGTGGGCGAGGCCGTGGCCCAAGCCAAACTGCTCGATGGCGCGGTGGCCGACCTGACCACCATCGCCGGGCAGCGCCCCGTCATCACTCGGGCCAAGAAGTCCATCGCCAACTTCAAGATCCGCGAGGGGAACCCCATCGGGGCCAAGGTCACCCTAAGGGGGCCCCGCATGTGGGAGTTCCTGGACCGGCTCATCAACCTGGCCATTCCCCGCATCCGGGACTTTCGAGGTCTCTCGCCCCGATCCTTCGACGGAAACGGCAACTACTCGTTCGGGGTCACCGAGCAGCTCATCTTCCCAGAGGTCGACTACGACTCCATCGACGCCGTCAGGGGCATGGACATCACGATCGTCACTACCGCAATCACCGACGAGGAGGGCCGAGCGCTGCTCGAGGCCTTCTCGTTTCCATTCCGAGCCGAGGGACAGTAACTCAATGGCAAAAAAGGCGCTTGTCCAAAAGCAACAGCGAACGCCCAAGTTCAAAGTTCGGGCCTACACCCGTTGCCGCCGCTGCGGCCGACCGCGGGCCGTGTACCGCAAATTCGGCCTGTGCCGGGTGTGCCTGAGGGAGCTGGCCCACGCCGGCGAGATCCCCGGCCTGACCAAGGCGAGCTGGTGAGGTGATGCGACTGTGACTATGACCGACCCCATCGCCGACATGTTGACCCGCATCCGCAACGCCAACACCGCCATGCGCGACGAGGTGAAGATGCCGTCCTCCAAGATGAAGGTGGCACTGGCCGACGTCCTGAAGCAGGAGGGCTACATCGACAACTTCGAGGTGGCCGAGGCTGAGCGCGGCCCCGGGCAAACCCTCACCATCGACATGAAGTACTCCGCCCAGCGGGAGCGGGTCATCTCCGGGATCACCCGGGTGTCCAAGCCCGGCCTGCGGGTTTACTCCAAGTCGGACGGCATCCCCCGGGTACTCGGCGGGCTGGGGGTTGCCATCGTGTCCACCAGCAAGGGATTGATGAGCGACCGCGAGGCTCGCCGCCGCCGCATCGGCGGCGAGGTCGTCTGCGTGGTCTGGTAGGAGGCCTGCGGTGTCACGAGTTGGAATGAACCCCATACCGGTGCCGGACGGCGTGGATGTGGCCATCAACGGTGCCCATGTCACCGTTACCGGCAGCCGCGGCTCGCTGGAGCACGACCTCCCCGAGACCATCTCAGCTCGAATCGAGGACGGGTTCGTCCTCGTCGAGCGGGCCGACGAGCAGCGCAGCACCAAGGCGCTGCACGGGTTGAGCCGGTCGCTGTTGGCCAACATGGTCACCGGCGTCAGCGAGGGCTACCGCAAGGAACTGGAAATCGTGGGGGTGGGCTATCGGGCCATCGCCCAAGGCGCAGGCAAGATCGAGTTGCAGCTGGGATTCAGCCACCCGGTACACGTCGAGGCGCCCGACGGCGTGACGTTCGAGGTGCCCAACCAGACGAGCATCCACGTACTGGGCTTCGACAAGCAAGCGGTCGGCCAAGTGGCCGCCGATATCCGGGCCATCCGCAAGCCTGAGCCCTATCGGGGCAAGGGCATCCGCTACGCCGGAGAGCGGATTATCCGCAAGGCCGGGAAGGCGGCCAAGTGACTCGGCGAGACAAGAAGAACGGTCACTTGCAAGAGGAATACCCAAGTAGGGCACGGGAAGAGACATGAGCAGCGTCAAGCACAAGCACCACAGCCGGGTCCGGCGCCATCGCCGGGTCCGCAAGAAGATCCAAGGCACCGCCGAGCGTCCCCGCCTGGCCGTGTACCGGTCAAACCGCCACATCATCGCCCAACTCATCGACGACGCTGCGGGCCACACCGTCGTGTCGGCCTCCACAACAGAGTCTGAGTTGCGATCCGGTCCCACCGGGAACATGGCCGGGGCTGCGGTGGTGGGCAAGCTCATCGCCGAGCGGGCCAAAGAGAAGAACATCACTGCGGTCGTGTTCGACCGGGGCGGCTTCCGCTACCACGGACGAGTCGCCGCCCTGGCTGATTCAGCTCGAGAAGCTGGACTGGAGTTCTGATGACTGACACCTCAACCCCGACTCCAGCCGGCGACGCCCAGCTGCGCGACTCCCGGGTCATCAATATCAACCGGGTGGCCAAAGTGGTCAAAGGCGGTCGCCGGTTCTCCTTCACCGCCCTGGTGGTGATCGGCGACGGCGCGGGACGGGTCGGGCTGGGCTACGGCAAGGCCAAGGAGGTGCCCCTGGCCATTCAGAAGGGCACCGAGGAAGCCCGCCGCAACCTTTTCCGGGTGCCGCTGGCCTCCTCGACCATCACCCACCCGGTTATCGGCGAGATGGGCGCCGGGCGGGTCTTGCTCAAACCGGCTGCACCCGGTACCGGCGTGATTGCCGGTGGCGCCGCACGGGCCATCCTGGAAGAAGCTGGCATCGGCGACGTGCTGTGCAAGTCGCTGGGCTCGCCCAACCACATCAACGTGGCCCGGGCCACCATTGCCGGACTCAAGGCCCTCAAGCGCCCCGACGAGGTGGCCCGCCACCGGGGCATTCCGGCCGATGAGTTCGTGCCCGCCGGGCTGCTGGCCGCCTACCGGGAATCAGAGCGCACGTCCGCCGCCGCTGCCTCGGCTGACGGCGAGGAGTAGTGGCCATGGCTATCAAGGTCACCCAGACTCGATCGCATATAGGCACCCGGCCCAAGCAGCGGGGCACGCTCCGGGCATTGGGCTTGCGGGGCATCGGGCAGACCAACACCCTGCCGGACGCCCCTGAAATCAGGGGGATGATCGACAAGGTGGCCCATCTGATTTCTTGGGAGGAGACCGAGGAGCCATGAAGATCTACCTGATTTCTTGGGAGGAGACCGAAGAGTCATGAAGGTCCACGATCTGAAACCAGCTCCCGGCTCTCGCAAGCGGCCGCAGCGCAAAGCTCGGGGCATCGCCGGCAAGGGCGGGAAGACCGCGGGCCGGGGTATGAAGGGCCAGCGGGCCCGAAGCAAGATCCCCGTCGGCTTCGAGGGCGGCCAGATGCCTCTAGCTCGCCGGGTGCCCAAGCTGCGGGGATTCAAGAACCCGTTTCGGGTGGAATACCAGGCCATCAACCTGGATGTCATCGAGGCCACTGGGCTCGACGAGATCACTCCAGAAGTCCTGCACGAGCACGGCCTTCTGCACAAGGGCGCACTGGCCAAGGTGCTGGGCCGGGGTGAGCTGACCCGAGCGGTCACCATCAAGGCCCACGGATTCTCCGAGTCGGCGAAAGCGGCCATCACCGCCGCAGGCGGTAGCGTAGAGGTGTTGCCCAAGCCCTTTACCGGACGGCCACCGGCCAAGGGCAACGCCCTAACCAACCGATAGCCCAAGCCTGACCAGGTCGATGGAATAGGAGACGCCGTGCTCACCAGGGTGACAAACATGTTCCGGGTGGCTGACCTGCGGAACAAGATCCTGTTCACCTTGTCGATGCTGGTCATCTTCCGACTCGGCGTGGCCATTCCCTCCCCCGGCGTCGACCTCGACGCCGTCGACCAACTCCGCAACCAGGCCGATGCCGGCGGCGTCACCGGGTTGCTGAACTTCTTCTCCGGCGGCGCCTTGTCGCAGTTCGCCATTTTCGCCCTGGGCATCTTCCCCTACATCACCGCGTCCATCATCATGCAGGTGCTGGGCGTGGTGATCCCCCGCATCGAGCAGTGGCAGAACCAGGGCGCGGTGGGCCAGCGCAAGATCACCCAGTGGACCCGGTATCTGACCATCGCCATCGCCATCATCCAGGCCACCTCCTTCTCCTTCCTGTTCCACAACGGCGGCGGCGGGCTCAGCCTCACGGGCGGCAACGCCAACCAGGCCATCGACCTGCTGCCCAACTTCACCGCCCCCCGGGTCTTCCTGGTGGTGCTCACTCTTACCGCCGGCACCGCTCTCTTGATGTGGATGGGCGAGCTCATCACCCAGAAGGGCATCGGCAACGGGATGTCGCTGATCATCTTCGCCTCGGTGGTGTCCACCATCCCCAACCAGTTCTCCCTCGTGAAGGCGTCGGAGGGATGGGGCGCGGTGTTCGTCATCGCCCTCATGTACCTGGCGCTGCTAGTGGCCATCGTGTTCGTGGAGAACGGCCAGCGACAGATACCGGTGCAGTTCGCCAAGCGGGTGGTGGGCCGGCGCATGGCCGGTGGCCAGAGCACCTACATCCCGCTGAAGGTGAACCAGTCGGGCGTGATCCCCATCATCTTCGCCAGCTCGGTGTTGTACCTGCCCATCCTGCTCTCTGCGGTGCTGCCGTCTGATTCCAACCCCGATCACAACACCTGGGGGGAGAGCGTCCAGAGCTGGGTCAACACCCACTTGGGGGATCCGGCCGACACGGTGTACCTCATCGTGTTCGCTTTGATGATCGTGGGATTCGCCTACTTCTACACCGCCATCACCTTCGACCCGGTCAAGCAGGCCGACCAGATACGCAAGCAGGGCGGGTTCATCCCCGGCATCCGGCCGGGTCGCCAGACCGAGCGCTACCTGGGCCGCATCCTGTCGCGCATCACGTTGCCCGGGGCGTTGTTCATCGCCGCGGTGGCTGTCATCCCCGCCATCGCCCTCTCTCAGTACATCCCCAGCGAGAGCGCAACCGCCTATAGCTTCAGCGGCATCTCCGTGCTCATCGCGGTGGGAGTGGCCCTGGAAACCATGAAACAGATCGACAGCCAGCTCATGATGAGAAACTACGAGGGCTTCCTGAAGTAATGCCTCAGATCCTCGTGATTTTGGGGCGTCAGGGGTCGGGCAAGGGGACCCAGGCCGCGTTGTTGGCTGAACGCTATGGGGTGATCCACGTGTCCACCGGCGACATGCTTCGGGCCGCGGTGGAGGCGGGCACCGAGCTGGGGCTGCGGGCCAAGGCGGTGATGGATGCCGGCGATCTCGTGGGCGACGACATCATGATCGGCATTGTCGATGAGCGGTTGGCCGACGACGACATCCAAGGCAGCGGTGTGCTGTTGGACGGCTTTCCCCGCACCACCGCCCAAGCCGACGCTCTGGCCGAGATCGCGGGCGGGACCGGGCCCGACCTGGCCATCAACCTCGACGTGCCCATTGCCGAGGTCACCGAGCGGATGCTGGCCCGGGGCCGGGCTGACGACACCGCCGAGACCATCGCCCGCCGGCTGGAACTCTATGAGGCTGAAACCGCTCCGCTGCTGGCCTGGTTCGAGGAGCGGGGGTGCTTGGCCGTGGTCGACGGGCTGGGCACCGAAGTCGAGGTGTTCGCCCGCATCGCCGAGGTCATCGACGCCCTCTAGTACCTGCCAGCCGGTTTGTTCCTGTCGAAATCGCCGGGTAGCATGGCTCTTCGGCTCACTCAGTGGGCCATTATTCGCGCGGTTCGCCGCACCAGCTTGCCAAGACGTCAGGAGAGGTCGCCCTTGGCGAAGAACAAGGAAGACGCCATCATCATGGAAGGGACGGTTACCGAGTCCCTTCCTAACGCCATGTTCCGGGTAGAACTCGAGAACGGGCACAAGGTGCTCACCCACATCTCCGGGAAGATGCGGATGCACTACATCAGAATCCTCCCCGGCGACCGGGTCCAAGTGGAATTGACCCCCTACGACCTTCAGCGGGGCCGGATCACCTACCGATACAAATGACCCCCATGCAAATGGCCCCAATTCAAATATCCACAGTGCACAACGGATCATCGAAAGGCACACCGTGAAAGTCCGTCCCAGCGTCAAGAAAATCTGCGACAAGTGCAGAGTCATACGCCGCCATGGGCGAGTGCGGGTGATCTGCGCCAACCCCCGACACAAGCAGCGGCAGGGCTGAGCTGTGGCCCGCATCGCCGGCGTCGACATCCCGCGGGAGAAGCGCACTGTGGTCTCGCTGACCTACATCTACGGCATCGGGCCGTCGTTGGCCCGCCAGGTTTGCTCCGAGACCGAAATCAACGAGAGCACCCGACTGCGCGACCTGACCGATGAAGAGGTGGCCCGACTGCGCAACTACATCGAGGGCAGTCTGCGGGTGGAGGGCGACCTCCGCCGGGAGACCAGCCAAGACGTCAAGCGCAAGATGGAGATCGGCTGCTACCAGGGGCTGCGCCATCGCCGGGGGCTCCCCGTGCGCGGCCAGCGCACCCACACCAACGCTCGGACCCGCAAGGGCCCGAAAAAGACGGTCGCCGGAAAGAAGAAGGTGATGAAGAAGTGAGACGAGAAGGGATTTTTCGCTAATGGCCAAGCCATCAGCCGCAGGGCGTCGGCCCCGCCGCCGGGAGCGCAAGAACATCTCCTACGGGGTGGCTCACATCAAGAGCTCCTTCAACAACACCATCGTGACCATTGCCGACCAACAGGGCAACGTCATCTCCTGGGCTTCAGCCGGCAACGTCGGATTCAAGGGATCTCGCAAGTCCACCCCGTTCGCCGCCCAGATGGCCGCCGAGCAGGCCGGCCGCAAGGCCATGGAGCACGGTATTAGGAAAGTAGACGTGCAAGTCCGCGGGCCGGGCTCAGGCCGCGAGACCGCCATCCGCTCGCTTCAGGGAGTGGGCATCGAAATAACCGGCATCAAAGACGTCACCCCCATTCCCCACAACGGTTGCCGCCCGGCCAAGCGGCGGAGGGTCTGACATGTCCCGCTACACCGGCCCGCGATCCCGGGTATCCCGGCGCCTCGGCGTGAACGTATGGGGCACCAAGGGCGAGACCATCGCCCTGGAGCGGCGCCCCTACCCCCCGGGCGAACACGGGAGGTCCCGGCGACGGGGCAACGTGTCCGAGTACCTGCTCCAGCTTCAGGAGAAGCAGAAGGCCCGGTACACCTACGGCCTCAACGAGCGCCAGTTCCGCAACATCTTCAAAGAGGCGGCCCGTCACAAGGGGGTCACTGGCGAGAACATGCTGCGGTTCCTGGAGCTGCGCCTCGACAACGTGGTGTACCGCCTCGGCTGGGCTGCCACCCGCCCCCAGGCCCGGCAGTTCGTCTCTCACGGCCACATCAACGTGAACGGCCGCCGGGTCAACATCCCCAGCTACCGACTCCGCAAGGGCGACGTGCTGTCGCTGCGGGACAAGGCCAAAGAGATGATCGTGGTGACGTGGAACCTAGATGTGCTCGACCGCACTCCGCCCGCCTGGCTGAGCCGGAGCGACGATGGCCTCGAAGCCACCGTGCGAGACGCCCCGCTGCGCGAGCAGATCGATGTGCCAGTGAGAGAGCAGCTCATCGTCGAGCTCTACAGCAAGTAACCCAAGATCAACCACCATTCCAAGAACTGACCAAGTTGACCGCCACCATTCCAAGAACTGAGGGAGCCGGATCATGCTGGTAATGCAACGACCCACCGTGGAGTCCGTTACCGAACCGGAAGACAATCGCCAAAGGTTTGCCATCGGCCCACTGGAGCCTGGCTTCGGGCACACCCTCGGCAACTCCCTGCGCCGAGCACTGCTGTCGTCAATCCCCGGCGCAGCCGTGATCCGGGTGCGCTTCGACGACGCCCTCCACGAGTTCGACACCATCACCGGTGTGGCCGAGGACGTAACCGACATCATCTTGAACCTGAAGGATCTCGTCCTGCGGTGCTACAGCGAAGAGCCGGTTGAACTCCGCATCGACCAGCGAGGCCCCGGCGAGCTCTCCGGGGCGAGCCTGGCCGTCAACCCCGACGTCGAAGTGCTCAACCCCGACCTGGTCATCGCCCGGCTGAACGACAAGGCCCGCCTGGCCATGGACATCACCGTCTCCCAGGGTCGGGGCTACGTGTCGGCCGAGATCAACAAGGAAGACTCCACCATCGGAGTCATCCCCATCGACTCCATCTTCTCTCCTGTGCGTCGGGTGACCTACAACGTTGAACCCACCCGGGTGGAGCAGTCCACCGAGTTCGACCGCTTGGTGCTGGACATCGAAACCGACAGCTCCATCACACCCCAAGATGCCCTGGCCTCAGCCGGTGCCACCCTGCGGACACTGGTGCAGTTGGTCGAGGAGATGAGCGACGAACCCCAGGGGCTGGGCATGGCGGAAGCAGGCAGTGCTCTCGCCGGCGCCCCCGACCTGGATTTGCCCATCGAAGACCTGGAGCTCTCCGAACGGCCCCGCAACTGCCTCAAGCGAGCCCAGATCAACATGATCGGCGAATTGCTGGCCCGCACCGAGGACGAGTTGCTGGCCATCACCAACTTCGGTCAGAAATCGCTGGACGAGGTCAACGAGAAATTGGACGAGCGGGGCCTCGCCCTGGCTGGCCCCCGCTCTTAGAACAGGGAACGCCATGCCCGGACGACCCCGCAAAGGACGCCGCTTCGGCGGCAGCTCGCAGCACCAGAAGCTGATGATGGCCAACTTGGTGGCCTCGCTGATCGCGGCCGAGGCCATCACCACCACCGAGGCCAAGGCCAAGGCCATGCGCCCGGTGGCGGAGAAGCTCATCACCAAAGCCAAGAAGGGCGGACAGCACAACCACCGCCAGATCCTGGCCCACCTGGGAGACCCGGAGATCGCCGACAAGCTCATGGTGGACATCGGCCCCCGCTATGCCAACCGGCCCGGCGGCTACACCCGCATTCTCAAGCTGGGCCCTCGCTACGGCGACAACGCCCCCATGGCCCGCATCGAGCTGGTCTAGTAGCCCAGCGGCCGTGCGGGTACGAGCGACGGTCGCCTACAACGGCCAGTCGTTCCACGGATTCGCCATCAATGAAGGCGTCCGCACCATCGGCGGCGACCTGACCGAGGCCCTGGCCCGGTGTCTGCGCCAACCGGTGGAGCTGACCTGCGCCGGTCGTACCGACACCGGGGTCCATGCCTGGGGCCAAGTTGTGAGCTTCGATGCCCCCAGCGACGCCGATCTGCTGCGCATCCGCACCGCAGTGAACCGCATGCTGGCCCCGCCCATCGCCATCCGAGCCCTCGAAGCCGCCCCGGCGGGGTTCGACGCCCGCTTCGACGCCACCAGTCGCACCTACCGCTACACCGTCTTGAACCGGGACGTGCCTGATCCGTTTCTGGCCGCCACTACCTGGCACTGTCCCCAACCGCTGGACAACGACGCCATGAACACCGCAGCCCGGGCCATTGTGGGCGAGCACGACTTCTCCTCCTTCTGCCGCCGGCAGCTCACCGCCGCCGGCACGGAGAAACCCCGGGTGCGAGTCGTCAAACGGGCCGAGTGGCAAGCAGCCGGTCAAGACCTGTTGCGCTTCGAGATCGAAGCCTCTTCCTTCTGCCACCAGATGGTCCGCTCCATCACCGGCGCCCTGGTGGACATCGGCGCCGCCCGCAATCCTCCCGAGGCCATGGCCGCCATCCTGGCCGCCAAAGACCGATCCGGCGTCGGCAACCTGGCCCCACCCCACGGCCTTTGCCTGTGGTCGGTCTCCTATTCGTAGATCGTTGGGCGCGACACTCGCTGGGGCAGTTGTCACTCCCCCGGTGCGGGCCGTATCATTGCCTTTCCGGGATCGCGTCTGAAGGAAACCCGATGCCCACGTATTCTCCGAAAATCAAAGACATCGAACGCGCGTGGCACGTCGTGGATGCCGAGGGCCTCATCCTCGGTCGTATGGCCACCGAGGTGGCCAGCGTGCTGCGGGGCAAGCACAAGCCCGGCTTCACTCCCCACCTCGACACGGGTGACCACGTGATCATAGTGAACGCCGACAAGGTGGTGCTCACCGGCAGCAAGGCAACCGACAAGCAGGTGTACCGCCACTCCGGGTATCCCGGCGGCCTGCGCCAAACCAGCTACGGCCACCTTCTGGAGACCCAGCCGGCCGAGGCCGTGCGCCGAACAGTGCGGGGGATGCTCCCCAAGAACCGTCTCGGCCGCCAGATGCTCCGCAAGCTCAAGGTTTACGCCGGGCCGCTCCATCCCCACGAAGCCCAGCAGCCCCAGCCCTTGGAGATCGCCGGGGCCCGATCCAAGACCGGAGACTCTTGATGCCCGTCCCCATATCCCAGCCCTTGGAGATCGCCGGGGCCCGATCCAAGACCGGAGACTCTTGATGCCCGTCCCCTTGACCCAGGCCACCGGACGCCGCAAACGAGCTGTCGCCCGCGTCCGGCTTCGCCCCGGCACCGGGCAGGTGACCGTCAACGGACGCCAAGCCGAGGACTACTTCCCCTCCCAGAGCCACCGCATGGCGTTCATGGCCCCCCTCCGGGTCACCAACACCGTCGAGATGTACGACATCGACGTGAACATGCACGGCGGCGGGGCCAACGGCCAGGCCGGAGCTCTGCGGTTGGGCATCTCGCGGGCTCTGGTGGCATTGGACCCTGAGATGAGGGAAGTGCTCAAGCAGGAGGGATTCCTGACCCGCGACGACCGTAAGAAGGAATCCAAGAAGTACGGCCTGAAGAAAGCCCGCAAGGCGCCCCAGTACTCCAAGCGCTAGCCACGGCTCAGTGCTTCGCTTTGGAACTGATGGGGTTCGAGGGCGAGCCTACGAGGAGCTTCGCCCGGTAGATGTCATCCGGCTCGCCCAAGCGACTGCCGAAGTCATCGCCCCAACCGGCCCGGTGATCATCGGGCGCGACACCCGGGCTTCCAGCCCCGATTTCGCCGAGGCCCTGATCACCGGGTTCAGTGCAGTCGGAGTTCCCACTCTGGACATGGGGGTAGCCCCCACCCCAGCAGTGGCCTGGGCCGCGGCCCGAGAACACTCTCCGGGTGCCATGGTCTCGGCATCCCACAATCCCTGGCACGACAACGGCGTCAAACTCTTCGGCCCTGGAGGCCGAAAGCTGGGCGACGAGGTTCAAGCCGCACTTGAGTCGGTTCTCGCCGATCCCGACCGGGGCTGGGCCCCTGATACAGCTGGCCCCCGACTGACCACCGACGCATCAGCGCTGGTGCGCGTCTACCAAACAGCGGTGGCCGCCACAGCCGATTTCGACGGTCAAGGACTCCGAGTCGTTGTAGACGCAGCCCACGGTTCGGCCACAGCCGCGCTCCCCGGTCCGCTCCAGGCCCATGGTGTAGCCGTCACGGTGATCAACGCTGATCCCGACGGCCGCAATATCAATAGTCAGTGCGGCTCCACCTACCCCGAAGCGGTGGCGGAGGCGGTCAGTGAACAGGGTGCCGACTTGGGACTCACCTTCGACGGCGATGCCGACCGGGTGCTGGCCGTAGACCACCGCGGCGATCTGGTGGACGGCGATCAGATCATCGCCATCTGCGCGGCCGACCGCCACCGACAGGGTCGGCTGCCCGGCAATACCGTGGTGGTGACGGTGATGACCAACCTGGGCTTCCACCGGGCCATGGCCCAGCAGGGCATCAACGTGGTGACTACCCCGGTGGGTGACCGCCATGTTTGGGCTGCCCTCCAAGACGGCGACTGGGCGCTGGGCGGCGAGCAGTCGGGCCACGTGATCTTCCCCGCCCTGGCCACCACCGGCGACGGCCTGGTGACCGCCTTGCAGCTTCTCGAGGTGGTTGCCCGACGAGGCTTGCCTCTTCGCGACCTGGCCACCGAGGCCATGACCAAGATGCCCCAAGTGCTATACAACGCGACCGTCGGCCCCGACCCCATCGACGAAGATCGCCTATCAGCCGCCGTCGCGGCCGCCGAGCAGGTTCTGGGCTCCCATGGCCGAGTCCTGGTCCGTCCCTCCGGCACCGAGCCCGTAATCCGAATCATGGTCGAAGCCGAGACCTCCGAAATTGCCGAATCCGTCGCCACCAACGTCGCAGCGGCAATAAACCGATGATGCAGCCTCAAGATCAGATAACTGGCGGCCAGTCGACGACTTGGATCAGGAGTTTCCTTCGGCGGGTTCGTAGCGCTGGGCTTCGAGGTCGCGACGGCTGACCCATTCGAGGGTGCGGGCGTGGGTGGCTTCCAGGATGACGGGAGGGGCCACGCCTGCTTCGAGTGCCTCGGCCCAGCGGGAGGCGCACAGGCACCAGCGATCACCGGGATTGAGGCCGTCGAATCCGACTTCTGGTTGGGGGGCGGCTAGATCGTTGCCGACCGAGGCTGAGAACTCCAAGAAATCCTCGGTCAGCACCGCGCACACCGTATGGACACCGAAGTCGCCGCCGTCGGTATTGCAGCATCCATCCCGAAACCATCCGGTGAGCGGGTCATAGGAGCAGGGCTGAAGTTCCTCACCAAGCACGTTGTGGGCCACGGGCACAGTCTGCCAGACCATTCTCGACGTCGCGAGGCGCCAGCTGCCTCGTTCATCGGTGCTCGGCAGGTCATTTCCCATGTCGGCCACTAACCTTGGGGAACGATGTGCGGCATTGTCGCGGTGGTACGGCGCCGGTCCGAGCGTGTTCCCCCCACCTCGGCCGAGGTCCTCGACCTTTTGAGCCCGGTGGTCGTGTCTTTGCGCGACCTGGCGGGCGCTGATGACCTGGCTAGCCACATCGAGGCCGGGGCCCAAAACCTGATCCACGCTGACCAACTGCTCCAAGGCACCCCCGGACTCCAGGCGATGCTGGCTGAGAAGCCGCTGCGGGCCACTATCCGGGCCACCCTGAGCGAGATCGACCGGCTGATCAGCGCCTTTGAAAGCGATCTTGACCGGTCCGCCGGCGACCGGGCCAATGAGGCGGTCAACGCCGCTCTGGTCCATTTGAAGGACGCCTTGTGGGCCATCGGCAACGACCGGCTGAGCACCGCCGACGCGGTGGCTGCATTGGCCGGGCCCACGGCCAGCGAACCTGCCCTGGCCGTGTTCAGCTCGGTGCAAATTGCCCTGTCGGCGCTGGACCGTCTGGAAGTCCGAGGGCGGGACTCGGCAGGCCTCCACATCATGGTCAGCGGTCACGGTCTCGACCCCTCAACCCCGGCGGTGGCTGCGGCACTGGCCGAGCGGGCCGCCGATTCCCTGTTCCGGTCGGGCTCGGTACGCTGGGCCAACAACACCTTGAGCTTCGTTTACAAGGCCGCCGCCGAGATAGGCGAACTCGGCGACAACTCCGCCGAACTGCGAGCGGCCGTCACCGCCGACGAGCTGCTGGCCGCCGCGGTGGACGCCGAAGCCGCCTCGGCGGTGGTTATCGGCCACACTCGCTGGGCCAGCGTGGGCATGATCAATGAGGCCAACGCCCACCCGCTCAACTCCGAGACGATTGAAGGTCCCGACCGGCTTTACACCGTTGGAGCTATGAACGGCGACGTCGACAACCACACCGATCTGGTGGCCCAGCATGGTTTGGCCCTAGATCCCGGCATCACTACCGACGCCAAGGTCATCCCCACGCTCTGGTCTGACCGACTGGACGGCCCAGACCGCGCCATCGACGCGTTCCGCAGCACGGTCGCCGACCTCACCGGCTCGGTGGCCATCGCCGGTCAGACCGCGGCCAATCCCGACCAACTACTGCTGGCCCTGAGGGGCAGCGGCCAAGCCCTCTACATCGGCGCCGCCGAGGACGCTTACATTGTGGCCAGCGAGCCTTACGGACTGGTTGAACAGGCCAACCACTACCTCCGCATGGACGGCGAAACCCCGTCTGATCCCAAAAACGCCGATGCCAGCCGGGGCCAAGTGGTGGTTCTAAACCGCGACCACGCCGGAGACCTGCCCGCCGTGCAGCGGTTCTCCTACGACGGCACGCCGCTGCCGGCGGCCGCGGCCGACATAGCCGATGCAGAGATCACCACCCGCGACGTCGACCGCCGGGGCTTCCGCCACTATCTGCTCAAAGAGATCACCGAATCGCCCGAGTCCTTCCGCAAGACCCTGCGTGGCCGAATCGTCAGCACCGAGAGCGGACCGCGCACCCCAACCCTGGCGGTAAGGCTGGGATTCGAAACACTTCCTGATCATCTAGTGCAGCGGCTGGCCGACGGCCGCATTGCCAACATCGTGGTGATCGGCCAGGGAACAGCCGCGGTGGCCGGCCACAGCCTGGCCCATTTTCTGCGCCATGAACTGCCCGATCGACAGGTCAGCTCTGCCTTGGCCACCGAGCTGTCGGGTTTCGGGATGCAGGCCGACATGAGCGACACCCTGGTTGTCGCCATCAGCCAGTCGGGCACCACCACCGACACCAATCGCACCGTTGATCTCGTTCGACGCCGGGGGGCAGCGGTCATCGCCATCGTCAACCGGCGCAACAGCGACCTCTGTGACAAGGCCGATGGGGTGCTCTATACCTCCGACGGCCGAGACGTGGAGATGAGCGTGGCCTCCACCAAGGCGTTCTACGCCCAGGTGGCCGCCGGCGTGCTGCTAGCTGTTGCTCTGGCCGACGCCGTCAATGGGGATCGTCCGGTCAATCCCCGCCAGCAGGAGCGCCGCCAGCAACTGCTGACCTCGTTGCGCGAACTCCCCGCCGCGATGGCCGATGTGCTCAACCTTCACGATCGCATCGCCGACATCGTCCGGCGCCACGCTCTGGGTCGCACCTACTGGGCCGTGGTGGGCAACGGGCTCAACCGGGTGGCCGCCGAGGAAGTGCGCATCAAGCTCTCGGAGCTGTGCTACAAATCCATCGCCTGCGACACCACCGAGGACAAAAAGCACATCGACCTTTCCTCCGAACCGCTGATCCTTGTCTGCGCCGCCGGGCTGTTCGACTCCACCGCCGACGACGTGGCCAAAGAGGTGGCCATCTTCCGAGCCCACAAGGCCGCACCCATCGTGATCACCAGCGGCACCGAAGCCCGTTTCGACGCCGCCGCCGAGGTGATCGCCACCCCCACCACCGCCTCGCCCGAGCTGGCCTTTGTGCTGGCCACCATGGTGGGCCACCTGTTCGGCTATGAGTCGGCGCTGGCCATCGACGAGCTGGCCCAACCCCTGCGGGAGACTCGGGCGGCCATCGAGGCCGAGGTGGCCTCCAGCGCGGCTGACAACGACGCTGGCATCGACAGTCAGAACATGCTGGCTTCTCTCCGCACCCAGTTCACCCCTGCTGCCCAGCAGTTCTTCCAGGATCTGCGCCAAGGGCGCTACAACGGATGCCTCGAAGCCGGAACCGCCGCCGAGATGGCCTCCATGTACCGCTATGCCCTGGGCATCGCCCCCCTCGACGCCTACCAACTGGAGCGAGGCCGAGTGGGCACCCCGGCGGTGGTGCTGGAAGACCTCACCGCCATGCTCACCGTGGCAGTGGGCGAGCTGACCCGACCAGTGGACGCCATCCGCCATCAGGCCAAGACCGTCACCGTGGGGATCTCCCGGGCCGAGGAGTCGCTGCTGGAGCTGCCTCTGGTCCGAGCCGCCCTCGACGCGGGCGCCCCCCGCCACCAGCTCAGCTACCAGACCCTGCGCACGCTGACCGCGCTCGACTCCGCGGTGGCCGAAGTCACCGGGTATATCCGCTACGGCATCAACGGCGACCCGGAAGCACCCAGTACCACCATCCACGTGATCGACCGGGGTGGAATCACCGTGGGGCTGGCCTCCCGCACCGACCGCGACCCCACTCTGCGGGGCAGCAAGCACTTGGTGGCCATCGAGCGACAGGTTCAAGCTGCTCGAGGACGCTCTGACGGGCGAACCATCGTGCTGATTCCCGAAGTCAAAGACCGCCAAACCACCGGTCTCACCCTGCTGCATGTGCAATTCCAGCCCAGCCTCTCACCAGAGACGGCCCAACAGGTGCTGGAGGGCTATCGAAACCGCTTCGCCGCCCTGCGCGATGAGGTCACCGAGACCGAACCCGACTTCCGCCTCGACCGTCTCGGTGATATCACCACCGAGGATCTCTTGCTGGAGCCGGTGGCCGACCTCGCCGACCGCTGGCGGCCATGAAGCCGATGTTCGGGTACGCCTTTGAGATGACCCCCATTGTCACCCCGGCTGAGATGGCCGCCATCGATGCGGCCGCCACGGAGCCCGTCGAGGAGCTGATCGAGCGGGCCGGCACCGCGCTGGCCCGAACTGCGCTGGACATGCTGGGGGGAGGCTACGGACGACGGGTGACGGTGTTGGCGGGCAAGGGCAACAACGGCGCCGACGGAAGGGCCGCCGCCCAGCGGTTGCGGCGCCGAGGTGTCCGAGTGGCGGTAGTCGATGCCACCGACGCCCCCGACTCGCTGCCCGCAGCCCACTTGGCCATAGACGCCGCCTACGGCACCGGCTTGCGCCGACCCTATTCTCCGCCATCGCCGGCCCCATTGCTCGACAGCCCCGACCAGGCAGCTCCTGTCCTGGCCGCCGACATCCCCTCGGGGGTGGACGGGTTGACCGGTGAGATCCCCGGACACGCCTGGGTCGCGGCTCAAACTGTGACCTTCGGCGCGCTCAAGCCGGGGTTGATCCTCCATCCGGGCGCACAGCACTGCGGCCGAATCACAGTGGCCTCCATCGGTCTCGATGTGTCAAGAGCCCGGACCCATCTGGTTACCGCCGACGACGTGGGCCGTTGGCTGCCGGTCCGACCCGCCGTCGCCCACAAGTGGAAGACCGCCTGCTGGGTCATCGCAGGGTCGCCGGGCATGACCGGGGCCGCTCATTTGGCCGCCAGCGGCGCACTGCGAGGCGGATCGGGCTACGTCCGGCTCAGCACGCCCGGCCTCGACGCTGTTGACCTTCTGGCTGGCCCCGCCGCGCCCACCGAGGCCGTCGGCTGGCCTCTGCCGGCTGATGATTGGGCCTCCGAGGTTGACGCCGACGAACTAGCCCGCTTCAAGTCCGTGCTGGTCGGGCCTGGGCTGGGCCGGCACCCCAACACCGTTGAAGCAGTCCGCAACCTCGTCGCCAAGGTTCCGCTGCCCCTGGTAGTGGACGGCGACGGCCTCAGCGCCCTGGGCACCGATGCGCCTGACGTGTTGACCCATCGCACTGCCCCCACCGTGCTTACCCCCCACGACGGGGAATACCGTATCCTCACCGGCGCGGCTCCCGATGCCGACCGATTCACCGCCGCCCGCTCATTGGCCGCCGCCACCGGTGCGCTCGTCTTGCTCAAAGGCCCCACCACTGTAGTGGCCCATCCCGCGGGCGACGCGCTGGCCGTAACCAGCGGTGACGCCCGGCTGGCCACTGCCGGCACTGGCGACGTGTTGGCCGGACTCATCTGCGGCCTGCTCAGCACCGATGCTGAGCCCATGCACGCCACCGCCTCCGCCGCCTGGCTTCACGGACGGGCGGCCACCGCCTGTCCGCTGGCCGCCATGGCGGCGTCCGATCTGCTTTTTGCCCTGCCCAAAGTGTGGGAGGCCGCCGCGCAGCAAAGATCGGCCCCATGAGGCCGACCTGGGCCGACGTCAGGCTGGAGGCCATCGCCCACAACGCCAGGCTGTTGGCCGAACTGGTCCACCCCGCCGAGCTTTGCGCGGTGGTCAAAGCCGACGCCTACGGGCACGGCATGATCCCGGTGGCCCGAACCGCCGTGGAAGCCGGGGCCACCACGCTGGCGGTGGCCCTGGTGGAGGAGGGACACCAGCTTCGTGAGGACGGCATCGATGTCCCCATCTTGCTGCTGTCAGAGCCCCGTCCCTACGAGTTTGCCGAAGTGGTAGAGCACCGGCTCATTCCCACGGTTTACCAAGGCGAGGGCTTGGCTGCGGCCGCCGCCGCCGCAACCGCCGCCAACCAGCGCCTCCCCGTCCATCTAATGGTCGACACCGGCATGTCCCGGGTCGGCGCCCCGCCCGCTCAAGTGTTGATGCTGGCCGACGCCATCGCCGAGCGCGACACGTTGGAGCTGGCCGGCGTGTGGACCCACTGCGCGGTTGCCGATGAAGCTGAGAATCCATTCACCGCCTACCAGATCGAGCAGTTCAACCATTTGCTGTCCCGGCTGCGACTAGCCGGCCACCAGAACTTCTGCCGTCACCTGGCCAACTCGGCGGTGTCCATGGCCCTACCAACCGGTCGCTTCGACATGGTGCGCTGTGGAATCGCCCTCTACGGTATCCCCCCGTCCCCGACAATGGCCGGCTGCCTACCGCTTCAGCCCGCCATGACCGTTCGCACCGAAGTAGCCATGGTCAAGACCATCGCCGCCGGCACGTCCGTGTCATACGGCCACCACTACACCGCCCCCTCCGATACGCAGTTGGCCACCATTCCCATCGGCTACGCCGACGGCTGGACTCGGCGCCTCGGCCTAAACGGAGGCGAGGTGCTGATCGGGGGCCGGCGACGCCCCATCGCCGGAGTCGTGACCATGGACCAGACGATGGTGGACTGCGGCGTCGACCACCCGGTATCGACTGGAGATGAGGTCATCCTGCTAGGCCGTCAGGGTGATGAGGAGATAACCGCCACCGAGATTGCCGAGCGCCTCGACACGATCGCCTACGAAATCGTCTGCCAAATTGGCCCCCGCGTCCCCTTGCGCTTCATCTAAACAGCAGGTACCCACCGAAAACCCGCCGCTCCACCGGTCAAGCGCCAACTAGCGAGACGGCGGTATGGCGTTGGGCAACCCCACGGTGTACTCAGGATTGGTCTCCTTCATGATCGACTCAGTGCGAGCTGCGATCCTTTCTTTGAAATCGGGGTGGGGGAAGATCCAGAACTTGTCGTCGCGCATCGCGTCGAACACCACCTCCGGGATCACCGTCGGATCGGTGCCCTCGTCGATGGCATTGATTAAGGCTCTGTGGAAGGCGGCCGCTTCGGCGTCGGCCGACATAGGACCGCAGGTGTCCTCGTAGGTGTCAGGACGGTTGCGCTCGGCCCGGAAAATGCCGGTGGCCACCGGTCCGGGGCACAAACACGACACCCCGATCGGCGCACCGATGATGTCAAGCTCACGATGGAGCGACTCAGCGATGGCCACCGCTCCGTATTTCGAGGTGCTGTAGGGGCCGAGCAGCCCTCCGGCAGTGAGGCCGCCCACCGAGGCGGTGATCACCACGTGGCCGTCTTCGCCCTTCTCCAACATCCGGGGAATGAAGCTGCGCACCCCGTGGATCACCCCCCACAGGTTCACATCCAGCACCCAGCGCCAGTCGTCCACCGTGTTCTCCCAGGTGAACCCGCCGGTGAGTACCCCGGCGTTGAGATGCACCAAGTGGATGCCGCCGAACCGCTCCAAAGCGGCGTTGGCCAGCGCCTCGTTGGCATCGGGGCTGGTCACGTCGGTCAGCATGAGCTGGGCGTTCTCCAAGCCGCCCACGGTCTCGGCCAACCCGGCCTCGTCGATGTCGCCCGCCAAAACGTGCATCCCCTCGGAAGCAGCCTTGCGCACCATGGCCCGACCCATGCCGCTGCCTGCCCCGGTGATCACCGCCACCTTCCCAGCCAAATCCTTCATGTCAACTCCCTTCGCAATCGCATCAAGCGCCGCCATCATGGCCTACAGAACGGATGGCTGTCTCCACGGCGGCGGCCGCCATCAGCCGGATCAGCCCGCAATCAGCCTCTACTTGGCCGGTCGCCCCCACCACCAGCGCGTCGCCATCGCCATCGGAGTGCGCCGGCAGCACCGCCCGGGCCATGCCGCTGTGGCCACTGCGGGCCACCCGGAAGCACCCCAGTTTGTCGAGTACCGCGTTGGTGGCCACCACCCCGATGGTGGTGTTAGTGGGAGCTTGGGGATCATCCCCATCGGCAAACGGGTCGGCCGGTTGATGCTCGTAGGTGCCCGTTACCAGCGAGTCGACCACAAGGCCGTCGTTGATCGCCCCCGAGGCATTGACCGCCACCAATGCCCCCACCCGCACATCATCCACTTCGAGCAGTGCGCCCCCCAGTCCCCCCGGCTCGCGGCGCTCCGCCCCCCGCCACTTGTTCATAGTGGCCCCGGTGCCAGCCCCCACCTGCCCCAGCGGGGGATATCCCTCGTGGGCTGTTTGGGCGGCGGCGTAGCCTTCGTCGGGACCGGGCCGCACTGAGCCGTCGCCTTCGGTCAGGTCGTACAGCGACAGACCCACCACGATGGGAACCCGGCCTCCTCGAGTCTCGAACCCCCGTCCCCGCTCCTCGCACCACCGCATCACCCCGTCGGCCGCCGCCAACCCAAACGCCGAACCCCCCGACAGCACCACCGCGTCCACACGGCCCACCGTCCGCTCCGGCGCCAGCAAGGCGAAATCCCGAGTGGCTGGAGCTCCCCCCCGAATCTCCCCCGAGGCTGTGGTCCCCTCGGGAAACACCACCACCGTGCACCCCGTCAGCGCCGCCTCATTGGTCCAGTGCCCCACCAGCACGCCCCCGCCAATTCCCAACATCAACGCCGACGGTACTCCACAAGCCCCCTACCGTCCTATAGAACCCGGCGGGTGAATCGAGCACGCCCAGTCACCCTCGAAGGGGCGTATTCTTGGCCTGTGACTTTGACGTTGGCTGAGGTTGCCGCTGAGGCGGCGGGCTGCACCAAATGCGGGCTGGCCCAGGGCCGGACGCAGGTGGTGTTCGGCATGGGCAACCCCAGCGCCGACCTCATGTTCGTAGGCGAGGGGCCCGGTGCCGAGGAGGACAAGCAGGGTTTGCCTTTCGTGGGCCGCTCGGGCCAGCTCCTTGATCGGCTGATGGCCGAGGAGATGGGGCTAACCCGCGACCTGTGCTACATCGCCAACGTGGTCAAGTGCCGTCCCCCCGATAATCGAGATCCCAAACCCGAGGAGATCGCGGCCTGCCGCCCGTGGCTGGAGCAGCAGGTCGAACTCATCGCCCCCCGGGTTATCGTCACCCTGGGCAACTTCTCCTCCAAGCTGCTGCTCGACACCAAGACCGGGATCACCAAGCTGCGAGGCCAGAGCTACCCAATGGGGAACATGATCAATACCAGCGCGGTGGTCATCCCCACCTACCATCCGGCGGCCATCCTGCGGGGTGGTGGCCTCCAAGAGGCCCAGATGCGCTCCGATTTGGTCCGAGCCCGTATGGCGATGTTGGGATGACTCCCATCCGTCCGCCCGAATACGCCCAGACGCCGCAATGATCCGAGCTCGCAGTCGCTCGCCGGAGGACACCCGACAACTGGCCGCCAGCTTGGCCGAGTTGGCCCAACCCGGTGACTTGCTGCTGCTGGTGGGCGACTTGGGTGCCGGCAAAACCACGTTCACCCAGGGATTCGCCGCCAGCTTGGGCATCGACGAGCCGGTCACCAGCCCCACCTTCACCTTGGCCCGTGAATACCACGGACGCCTGCTCCTCCATCATCTCGACGTATTCCGGCTCGACCAGATCGCCGAGGTGCTCGACTTGGGCCTGCCCGAACTGCTCGACAGCGACGGGGTGATCCTCATCGAGTGGGGCGACGCCATCCGCCAGGCCCTGCCCAACGACTATCTCGAAGTGGCGCTCACCTTCGCTGACGGACGCGACGCCTCCCCGGACGAACGGGTGGTGGCGCTGTCTCCCGTAGGACCTCGCTGGCAAGCCCGGTCCGACACCCTGGCCGCCGCGATTCGCCAGTGGGCTGGGGAGCCCCCGTGCTGATCCTGGGCATCGAGTCGGCCACCCAGCAGGTGGGATGCGCCCTCGGCGGGCACGAGGGGGTGCTGGCCTCGGCTCACAGCGCCCGGGGCCGCCGCCACGCCGAGAACATCGCCCCCCAAGTCCAGTTTGTGACCCACCAGGCCCGGGTCGATCTCCAGGATGTGGGCTGCGTGGCCGTCGATCTCGGACCGGGCCTGTACACCGGCCTGCGAGTGGGCATCTCCAGTGCCATGGCGATGGCCTACGCCTTGGGCGTTCCGATGATCGGTGTATCCAGCCTCGACCTGCTGGCGTTTGCCGTGCGCCACACCAACCGTTTGATCGTGGCCGCCATAGACGCCCGACGCAGTGAGCTGTTCTACGCCTTCTACCGCCAGGTACCCGGCGGTGTTCAACGGGTATCGGATGCCCGAGTGGGCACTCCCGACGATCTGGCCTCCGAGCTGCTGGCCACCAGCGAAGAAGTGCTGCTCGTGGGCGATGGCGCCCGCCGCTACTCCGAGGAGTTCGACAGACTCCAGAAGACCGACATAGCCGAACAGGGTTTGGCCCACCCCTCGGCCGCCTCGCTGGTTCAGTTGGCCCATGCTCGGGCCCTGCGCGAGGAGTTCGTCAAGCCGTGGGATTTGAAGCCGATATACCTTCGGGTTCCCGACGCTGACATCAACTGGAGCACCAGATGATCGTTCCCATGACCGCCGATCACTTGCCAGAAGTCATGGCCATCGACGCCCAGTGCTACCCCATTCCCTGGCCCAGGGATGTCTACGAGTCGGAATTGGCCCGCACCGATGAGCGGCTCTATGTGATCGCTCACCACGATCGAGTCGTCGGTGGTCCCAATACCAAGAGCATCGGCCAAATTCGAGTCGTCGGCCACGCCGGAGTGGCCTTCCAGGAGGACGAGGCCCACATCACCACCGTGACGGTGGCCCCCGATTGCCGGGGCCAAGGCATTGGCGCCCGGCTGCTCTTGGCTCTCGCATTGGCCGCCCGCCGCCGCAACACGAGCCTGGCCCTGGAAGTGGCGGCCGACAACCCCTCCGCCCAATCCCTGTACCGGCGCTTCGGGCTGGCCCCGGTGGGTATTCAACGGGGTTACTACGCCGAGATGGGCCTGTCGCCCGATGCCGTGGTGATGCGGGCTGAGAACATCCACCAGTCCGACTATGCCGACCGCCTCATCAAAATCGCGGTAGAACTGGACTACGCATGACCGCCCTGGAATCCCACCAAGACGCTGCCGCCATCGTGTTGGGCATCGAGACGTCCTGCGACGAGACCGCTGCCGCCGTGGTGTCCGGCCCCTCCGACGTTTTGTCGTCGGTGATCAGCAGCCAGGTAGACCTGCATGCCCGCTACGGCGGTGTGGTCCCCGAGATCGCCAGCCGGGCCCACGTGGAGCTACTCACTCCGGTGGTCGCCCAGGCGGTGATCGAAGCCGGCTTGGGCAACCACGATGTGGAGGCGGTGGCCGCCACCGCTGGTCCCGGACTCATCGGCGCCCTGCTCGTGGGGGTAAGCGCAGCCAAGTCTTTGGCCCTGGCCTGGGATGTGCCGTTCGTGGCGGTGAACCACCTGGAGGCCCACCTGTACTCCTCATTTCTGGAGGAGCCCGACTTGGAACTGCCGGTGGTGGTACTGCTGGTCTCCGGCGGTCATACCCTGCTGGTTCTGATGGAGGCCTTCGGCCGCTACCGGCTCATCGGCCAGACCCTGGACGACGCCGCCGGCGAGGCGTTCGACAAGGTGGCCCGCTTCATGGACTTGGGCTACCCCGGCGGCCCGGTCATCGACCGCCTGGCCACGACCGGCGACTCCGAGGCGGTAGCTTTCCCCCGCCCCATGCGCAACGACGGCTACAATTTCTCCTTCAGCGGCCTCAAGACCGCGGTGGTCAAACACGTCCGAGCCCATCCCGACCATGACGTGGCCGACATCGCGGCCTCCTTCCAAGAAGCTGTGGTAGACGTTCTGGTGTACAAGGCCCGCAAGGCTGCTGAGGAATTCGGAGCCAGGGGACTGTGTCTGGCCGGCGGGGTGGCGGCCAACTCCTCCCTGCGAGAGCGCCTGCTCGACGCCTGCGTGTCCGCCGGGATAAGCGGATTCCTGCCCAGTCGATCTATGTGCACCGACAACGCGGCCATGGTGGCCGCCGCCGGGTGGCAGAGGCTCCAGCTCGACGGCCCCTCCCCGCTGGATACCGGCGCCGACCCCAACCTCGCCCTCCCCTTTGTCTAGCCGAACGAACCGGCAGCCTGAGTTGGCCTCAGGGCGGCTAACGCCCTACTGTTAGCACTCGCCTATTGAGAGTGCTAACACTCAAGTCAACCAACCATTTGGAGGCCAAGATGGCGCTACAGCCCCTTGATGACCGAATCGTTGTCCGCCCCGGTGAGTCTGAAGAGATGACCGCCAGCGGCCTGGTCATCCCCGACACTGCCAAAGAGAAGCCCCAGCAGGGTGAAGTAATCGCCGTTGGACCGGGAAAGCGGTCTGAGAACTCCGGCGAGCTCATCCCGGTGGACGTCTCGGTCGGCGACACCGTGGTGTACAGCAAGTTCGGCGGCACCGAGATCACTGCGGACGGCGAGGATCTGCTGATCCTGTCGGCCCGCGACGTGCTCGCCATCGTCAAGTAGCCACGATGACGAAAGTCCTAAAGTTCCGGGAGGAGGCCCGTCAGGGCCTTGAGGCCGGCGTCAACCAGTTGGCCGACACGGTCAAGGTGACCCTTGGTCCCAAGGGCCGCAACGTGGTCCTCGACAAGAAGTTCGGCGCCCCCACCATCACCAACGACGGCGTGTCCATCGCCCGTGAGGTGGAGCTCGACGACAAGTTCGAGAACATGGGGGCCCAGCTCATCAAAGAGGTGGCCACCAAGACCAACGACATCGCCGGTGACGGCACCACCACCGCCACCGTGCTGGCGCAGGCCATGGTCCGCCACGGCCTGCGCAACGTGGCCGCCGGCGCCAATCCGATGAGCCTCAAGCGGGGCATCGAGCAGGCCGTGGCCGCCGCGGTGGACTCCCTGGCCGACCAGGCCCAGGACATTTCCCAGAAAGAGGAGATCTCCCAGGTGGCCTCCATCTCGGCCGCCGATCAGGCCATCGGCAACGTCATCGCCGAAGCCATCGACAAGGTGGGCAAAGACGGCGTGGTCACCGTGGAGGAGTCCAACACCTTCGGCATGGAGCTCGACTTCGTCGAGGGCATGCAATTCGACAAGGGCTTCTTGTCCCCCTACTTCGTGACCGACGCCGAGCGCCAAGAGGCCGTCCTCGACGAGCCCTACATCTTGTTCAACCAGGGCAAGATCAGCTCGGTGCAAGACCTGCTTCCCGTGCTGGAGAAGGTCATGCAGACCGGCAAGCCGCTTCTGATCATCGCCGAGGACGTGGAGGGCGAGGCCCTGGCCACCCTGGTGGTGAACAAGATCCGGGGCACGTTCAACTCGGTGGGCGTCAAGGCCCCCGGCTTTGGCGAGCGCCGCAAGGCCATGCTCCAAGACATGGCCATCCTCACCGGCGGCCAAGTGGTGGCCGAAGAGGTCGGGCTCAACCTGGAAGGCGTCACCCTCGACCTGTTGGGCACCGCCCGCAAGGTGATCGTCACCAAAGACGACACCACCATCGTGGAGGGCGCGGGTTCCAAGGCCGACGTTGAAGGCCGCGTGGCCCAGATCCGCCAGGAGATCGACAACACCGACTCCGACTGGGATCGGGAGAAGCTCCAAGAGCGCCTGGCCAAGCTGGCCGGCGGCGTGGCCGTCGTCCAGGTGGGCGCCGCTACCGAAGTGGAGCTCAAGGAGAAGAAGCACCGGATCGAAGATGCGCTGTCGGCCACACGGGCCGCCATCGAGGAGGGCGTGGTCGCCGGGGGCGGCACCGCCCTGCTGCGGGCCCGCCCGTCGGTGTCCAAGGTGGTCGACAACCTGAGCGGCGACGAGTCCACCGGCGCCAAGATCGTGCTCGAGTCGCTGAGCGTGCCGTGCTCCCTCATCGCCTCCAACGCCGGCTTCGAGGGTTCCATTGTGGTGCGCGACATCGAAGACACCTCTGGCACCATCGGGTTCAACGCCGCCACCGGCACCACCGAAGACTTGGTGGCCGCTGGCGTCATCGATCCAGCCAAGGTGACCCGGGCCGGCTTGCAGAACGCGGCCTCCATCGCCGCCATGCTGCTAACCACCGAGTGCCTGGTGGCCGACAAGCCCGAGCCCCCTGCCCCCCCGATGCCCCCTGGTGGCGACCCCATGGGCGGCATGGGAGGAATGGGCGGCATGGGCGGCATGATGTAGCCGGTTGGCGATCATCAACCACCTTAAGAGCTGAGCCTGGGGGCCACCATCGCTGCAGAGCGGGGTGGCCCCCAGTTCATTCCCCGCCCCGATTCATGGCGGCCAGGAGGGCCTCCGCCTTGGGCCGAGCTCAGCCCGTCCGAACGGCGTGTGGATCTCAACCGTTTGCGGGCCGCGCTCGACGGCCGTCCGCAGTCCACCTGGGGCGACACTCCTCCCACAGGTCAAGAGCGGCGTTCCGCGGTGCTGGTTCTGCTGTACCTCGACGGCGGCGACATCGGGGTACTGCTCATCCGCCGATCCCGGCATCTCCGCTCCCACAGCTGGGAGGTTGCTTTCCCCGGCGGGGGCCAGGAGTCCGGCGACGCCACCCTGCTCGACACCGCCAAGCGGGAGACCCGTGAGGAAATCGGCCTAGACTCTGAGCGCGCTGAGATCATCGGCCAAATCGACCGCTATGTAACCATCGGCAGCCGGTCCTTAGTCCACCCTTATGTCGGAGTTCTTCCCGGCCCGCCCAGCGGGCTGATCCCCGATCCCGCCGAGGTGGAGCACATCTTGTTGGTGTCCACGTCCGAGCTGCTCTCGGACGAAGCCTGGCGAGAAGAGATCTGGCCCATCAACGGAACCGACCGGCCCATCACCTTCTTCGAGCTCCACGGCGAAACCGTCTGGGGCGCCACCGCCGCCATGCTCCGCCAACTCCTCACCATCGCCACCACCCGCTGAGAAATTCCTGGCCTTCACTGGCCTCCACCGCAATACCTCACAGATCTGTCGGCCACAATGACACCCATGGCTGAGCGACCGAACCACATGGACCCAGAGGAGTTCCGGCGAGCGGGCTACCAAGCGGTGGACTGGGTGGCCGACTACATGGCCCGGCTCGGCGATTTCCCGGTCAAGGCCCCGGTGGAGCCGGGCGATGTCCGGGCTATGTTGCCCGCAGAGGCTCCTAGACACGGCGAGGACTTCGCCGACGTCCTGGCCGATCTTGACCGGGTGATTGTGCCGGGGATCACCCACTGGCAGGCGCCGGGGTTCTTCGCCTACTTCTCTGCCAATGCCAGCGGGCCTTCGGCGCTGGCCGACCTGGTGTCGTCGGGCCTCGGCGCCCAGGGAATGATGTGGGACACCGGCCCCGCAGTCACCGAGCTGGAACAGCACGTCCTCGACTGGCTGGCCACCGAGATGGACCTGCCCGAGAAGTTCCGGGGCAACGGCGTTATTCAGGACAGCGCCTCCAGCAGCACGCTGTGCGCCATCCTGGCCGCCCGACACCGGGCCGGCGGCATCGACGCCCTCCCGAGCCTGGTGGCCTACACCTCCGAGCAGGCCCACTCATCGGTGGTCAAGGGCCTCCGGGTGGCGGGCATCCCCGACGAGCGGATCCGGTCCATTGCCACCATGCCCGACTACGCCATGCGGGCCGACCACCTGGCCTACGAGATCGTCAAGGACAAGAACGACGGTCTGACCCCGTTCTTCGTGGCCGCCACCGTGGGCACCACCGCCACCACCGCCATCGATCCCGTGACCGAGGTGGCCTGGGTGGCGTCCAACTTCGACGCCTGGACCCACGTCGACGCCGCCTTCGCCGGCACCGCTGCGCTGTGCCCCGAGATGCGGTTCCTCAACGCCGGGCTCAAAACCGCCGACAGCTACGTGTTCAACCCCCACAAGTGGCTGCTCACCAACTTCGACTGCTCGGCCTTCTATGTGGCCGATCGAGCCAGCCTCACCGAAGCCCTGTCCATCACCCCCGAGTATCTGCGCAATCCGGCCAGCGAGGCCGGGACCGTGATTGACTACCGCGACTGGCAGGTGCCGCTGGGCCGTCGGTTCCGGGCTCTCAAGCTGTGGTTCGTGCTCCGCCATTACGGGCTGGAGGGTTTGCGGGCCCACATTCGACGCCACCTGGCCTGGGCCAGCGAACTCACCGAGTGGGTGGAGGCCGATGACCGGTTCGAGCTGGCCGCTCCCACCGTGGTGAGCCTGGTGTGTTTCCGCCACGTCGACGGCAACAAAGCCACCAGTCGGGTCCTTGACGCTGTCAACCAGTCTGGGCGGGCCTACCTCACCTCCGCCACTCTCGGCGGCCAGCTCACCCTCCGGGTGGCCATCGGCAGTCCCCAAACCGAGCGCCACCACGTGCAAGAGCTCTGGAATCTGATCCAATCGGCCACCTGATTTCACCAATCTCCTGGTGAGGGAGTAAATCCCCCTATAGCAAGCCACGAGGCTTTAGAATTCTTGGTTTCCAAGCAAAAGGGGCGTCGCGATGGCCGAGGTTGAGATCGGGCTGGGCAAGACCGCACGGCGGGCGTACGGGTTCGACGACATCGCCATCGTGCCCACCCGCCGCACCCGCGACCCCGAGGACGTAAGCATCGCCTGGGAGATCGACGCCTACCGCTTCGACCTGCCCCTCATGGCATCGGCCATGGACGGCGTGGTCAGCCCGGAAACCGCCATCGCCATCGGACAACTCGGCGGAGTGGGGGTGCTCAACCTGGAGGGGCTCTGGACCCGATACGAGGATCCTGAGCCAGTCCTCGACGAGATCGCTGCCCAGCCCCCGGAGAAGGCCACCCTGCGGATGCAGGAGCTGTACGCCGAGCCCATAAAGCCCGAGCTGATCGGCGAGCGTATCCGCCAGATCAAAGACGCCGGGGTGATCTCCTGCGCGTCGGTCACCCCCCAGCGCACCGAGCAGCTCGCCCCCCAAATGCTGGCCGCCGAGCTCGACCTCATGGTCATCCAGGGCACGGTGGTCACCGCCGAGCACAAGTCCAAGAACCACGAGCCGCTGAACCTCAAGCGATTTGTGCGCCGGCTGGAGATCCCGGTGATCGTCGGCGGCTGCGCCAGCTACGACGCCGCGCTTCACCTCATGCGTACCGGGGCTGCCGGAATCCTGGTGGGCGTCGGGCCGGGTCAAGCCTGCACCACCCGGGGCGTGCTGGGCATCGGCGTGCCCCAGGCCACTGCCATCGCCGACGCCCGGGCCGCTCGGATGCGCCACCTGGATGAGACCGGGGTGTACGTCCACATCATCGCCGATGGGGGCATGGCCACCGGCGGCGACATCGCCAAGGCCATCGTGTGCGGGGCCGACGCGGTGATGATCGGCTCCCCGCTGGCCGCCGCCCACGAATCGCCCGGCCGGGGCCACCATTGGGGCATGGCCACCTTCCATCCCACCCTGCCCCGCGGCGCCCGAGTGCAGACCACGCCGAGGGGAACCCTGGAGGAGGTCCTGGTGGGCCCGGCCCGGGAGAACGACGGCCGCCTCAACCTGTTCGGGGGGCTGCGCACCTCCATGGCCACCTGCGGCTACGAGACGCTCAAGGAGTTCCAGAAGGCCGACATCATGATCGCCCCCTCCCTGCAAACCGAGGGCAAATCCCTCCAACGCTCCCAGGGCATCGGAATGGGCCGTTGAGCCCTCCCACACTCGACAACGCCAGCCGAGACCATCCGGTCTTGGTGGTGGACTTCGGCGCCCAGTACGCCCAGCTCATTGCCCGCCGGGTGCGAGAGGCCCACATCTACAGCGAGATCGTCCCCCACACCATCAGCGCCACCGAGGTCGCCCAACGCCGGCCCGGCGCGGTGATCTTCTCCGGCGGCCCCAAGTCGGTCCACGTCGAGGATTCGCCCCGTATTGACCCCGACATCTACCGCCTGGGCATACCCATCCTGGGCATCTGCTATGGCGCCCAGCTCATCGCCGCCCAGCTCGGCGGCGAGGTATCTCGCACCGGCATCGGGGAGTACGGCCGCACGGCTATGAGCGTGAGCGATCCCGGCACACTGTTCGGCCCCGACGAGGACACCGAGCGCCCGGTGTGGATGAGCCACTTCGACTCCATCTCCACTCCGCCCGATGGCTTTGTGGTTACAGCCTCCACCCCCCAGGCCCCGGTTGCCGCCCTCGAGCACCCCGGTCAGCGCATCTTCGGCGTTCAGTTCCACCCCGAGGTGGCCCACACCCCCGGCGGGCAGGCGGTGCTGGAGCGGTTCCTATATCGGGGCGCCGGCCTGGCCCCGTCGTGGACCACCGAGTCGTTCATCGACGAAGCGGTGGCCGCCATCCAAGCCCAGATCGGCGATGGCCGGGCGGTGTGCGGCCTGTCCGGCGGGGTCGACTCCGCGGTGGCCGCCGCCCTGGTCCACCGAGCGGTGGGCCGCCAGCTCACCTGTGTGTTCGTGGACACTGGCCTGATGCGCCAGGACGAGGGCCAGCAGGTGATCGACGCCTTCCGCCGATCCCAGGGCATCGAGCTCATCGCGGTCGAGGCCGCCGACCGGTTCTTCGACGCCCTGGTGGGGGTGATCGACCCCGAGGAGAAGCGCAAGATCATCGGCGAGCTGTTCATCCGCATCTTCGAGGAGGCCGCCAACCTGGTCGACGGGGCCGCTTTTCTGGTGCAGGGCACGCTCTATCCCGATGTGATCGAGTCGGGATCGGACTCCGCGGCCAAGATCAAGAGCCACCACAACGTGGGCGGCATCCCCGAGGAGATGGACTTCGAGCTGGTGGAGCCGCTGCGCGACCTGTTCAAAGACGAAGTGCGGGCCGTGGGCCACGAGCTGGGCCTGCCCGACGAGATCGTCTGGCGCCACCCCTTCCCCGGCCCCGGCCTCGGCGTGCGGGTAATCGGCGAGGTCACCGCCGACAAGGCCGCTCTCCTGGCCAAGGCCGATGCCATCGTGAGGGCCGAGATCACCGCCGCGGGGCTGGAACGGGAAATCTGGCAGGCCTTCGCTGTACTCCCCGACATCCGCACAGTGGGGGTGATGGGCGACGAGCGGACCTACGGCCAAGTGGTGGTCATCCGGGCGGTGACCAGCGAAGACGCTATGACCGCCGACTGGGCCCGGCTGCCCTATGAACTGCTGGAGAAGATGTCGAGCCGCATCATTAACGAGGTCGACGGCATCAACCGGGTGGCCTACGACATCACCTCCAAGCCCCCCGGCACCATCGAGTGGGAGTGAGCTGAGCCGAAACTAGGCCGCTCGGGTGGTGATGAGCTGCACGCGCTGAGGCGTGTCGGTCTTCATGTTGTTCAGCTCGTCGGTCCAGAAGAACTTCTCCTCGCCGAATGCCGGGCGCAGCTCGTCGAGCCACGACGCCTCTTCGTCATAGGCGGCGAAGAACAGCCGGTTCACCCAGTCGGGGTTGCGGGCCTGGACGAACTTCAGGGCGATCACCTTCTCGCCGCCGATCTCGGTGACGCCGTCCACCAGCGCCTTGCCCGGGGTGGCCGACATCGAAGGCCCCCGCCAGGTGCGGGCCAACCCCGACACCTGCTTATAGGCGTCGGTGTAGATCTGGTAGGCCTCCACCAGCGGCACCTCGAAGTAGCGCTTGGCCCCGGTGTCGCGCTCCACGAACATGTAGTAGGGCACCGCTCCGAGCGACACCTCGGTGGTGATCATGTCGGCCCAGTCGCGGGCGCTGTCGTTCACGTGGTGGATCAGCGGGGCCTGGCACCGCACCACCGCGCCGGTCTCGATGATGCGCCGCAGCGCCTCCCGGGAGGCGTCGGTGGCCAACTCCACCGGGTGGGAGTAGTGGGCCATGATGGCCAGGTGGCGGCCGGAGGCCACGATCTCCTCGAACAGCCGCAGCAGGTCGTCGGCCTCCTCGCCCTCGGTGAACTTGTAGGGCCAGTAGGCCGGGGCCTTGGTGCCGAAGCGGATGGTGTTGATCTCCAAGTCGTCGGCCATAAGCGGCTCGGCGTAGCGGCGGATCAGCTCGGTGCGCATGATCATCGGATCGCCCCCGGTGAACAAAACGTCGGAAACCGTCGGGTTGAGCTTGAGATAGGCCACCAGCCGGTCGATCTCCTTGCTGGCAAACTTGAGATCGTCGAGCTGCACGAACTGCGGCCAGCGGAAGCAGTAGGTGCAGTAGGCGTGGCAGGTCTGGCCCTGGGTGGGGAAGAACAGCACCGTCTCCCGATACTTGTGCTGCACGCCCTGCACCACCTCTTCCTCCAGGTACCCGGCGTTCATCTCCACCTGGCCGGCGGGATGGGGGTTGAGGCTCAGCTGGATCTCCCGGGCCGCCGCCTTGAGTTCGGCGGCCGGCACCTCGGCATTGATGAGATCGGCGATGCGGCTGAAGTGGGCGGGGTCGAGCATGCCCTCTTGGGGGAAGGTGAGCTGGAACATGGGATCGTCGGGTACGTTGTCCCAGTTGATGAGCTGCTCACACACGTAGTTGTTGGTCTTGAACGGGAGCACCGAGCCCACCACGCGGGTCACCATCTTCTGGTGGTCGCTCAGCCGGTCGTAGCCGGGGGTGTCTTCCAGGTTGCGGAGCTGGAAGGTGCGAAAGGTGTGCTGTTCGCCGTTGCCGGTGCTCATGGTGGGTGCCTCCCTATGAGAATGCCGTCGATCTGTCAGAGTTACCTTCGATGGTACCAGCCTCTCCGACATTTGTTGGGAGAGCCGGGTCTGCCACCATAGGCGGGTGCTGACCAAATTCGACGATTTCCCCATCCACCAGACCCCCGATCCCATCTCCACCCCTTCCACCGGGGAGAAGGACTTCTACGAGCGCTACTGGTTCAACGGCTACTCCAAAGTGGGTGACATGTACCTCGGTGTGGGCACCGCCCGCTATCCCCACCTCGGTATCCAGGACTGCGGCATCAGCATCGTCCACAACGGCGTGCAGCACGCCTTCCACGCCTCGGCCCGGGCCAATCCCGAGCCCTCCGATCTGAGCGTCGGGCCGTTCAACTTGGAGATCACCGAGCCGATGAAGGCCTGCCGGGTGGTGCTGGAGCCCAACGAGACAGACTTCGCCGCCGATCTCACCTTCGAGGCCCGCACCGCGGCCATCGAGGAGCCCCGCCACCACTGGTCTGACGGCAGCCGCCGCATCATGGACACCACTCGGTTCACCCAGTTCGGCCGCTGGCACGGCTGGATCCAATACGACGGCCAGCGCATGGAGATTGACAGCACCGAGACCTACGGCACCAAGGACCGCTCCTGGGGCGTCCGCCCGGTGGCCGGCGGCGACAACCGGGGCGCCCCCCAGCCACCGCGGGCCATGGGCCTGTTCTTTTTGTGGGCCCCGCTGCACTGGGACGACATGTGCAGCCACTATCAGCTGTTCGAGGACACCCTGGGCCGTCCCCGGTTCCACGTGGGCGCCTTCTTGCCCGCCTACGACTCCCTGGCCGACAACCCCGCCGTGGAGGATCCCGGCGTGGAGCCCATGCACCGCTTAGAGCACCAACTGGAATTCGAGCCCGGCAGCCGCATGATCAAAAGCGCCACTTTGGCCATGACCTCGCTGGAAGACGACACCCGCCACGAGATCACCTTCAAAAAGCAGTTCACCTACCGCATGAAGGGCATCGGCTACAGCCATCCCACCTGGTCGCACGGTGACTGGAAGGGAGAACTGGCCATGGAGTCCGAGCGCTGGAAGCTGGCCGACGTCGACGAAACCGCCTTCGAGAACCAGCACGTGCAACACCTGATGAAGGTCCGCATGGGCGACCGCCAAGGCATAGGCGTCCTAGAGCAATCCATCTTCGGCCCCTACCGCCCCTACAACCTAGAGGGCCACATAGCCCCCGCTAGCTAGCGCAGGTAGGCGTCGCCACCGTCGATATTCACCGTGGTGCCGGTCATGTAGCTGGCGGTGTCGCTGCATAGGAAGGCCACTACTCGGCCGATGTCGATCTCGGCGTCGCCTACCCGTTTGAGGGCGAACCGCTCTTGGAGGGCGGCGAAGCCATCGGGGTTGAAGCCCTTCCAGTCCTCCATGGCCGGCGACATGGCCACCGGCATAAGGGTGATGGCCCGAATGCCGTCGGCCCCCCACTCCATGGCCGCGGCCCGGGTAATCGACTGGATGGCCGACTTCACCCCGGCATACACCCCCATGCCGCTGGGGTCGGTCTTGAGGCTCGACCCCGAGCCCTGGTTGATGATCACCCCGCCGTCCTTCAGATGGGGATGGCACAGCCGCATGAACCGGATTGAGGCCAGCGCTCCCGAGGTCCACGCCGCCATGCACGCTTCGTCGCTCACCTCCAGCAAATGCCCGTGAGGCACCTGCTGAGCGTTGTTCACCAAGATGTCGACGGTGCCGAAATGCTCCACGGTGCGATCCACGCACGCCTGGATCTGGTCCAGCTCGTTTACGTCGCACACCAGCGCCAGCGCCGAACCGCCCCGCTCGGTTATCTCGGCGGCCACCGCCTGTACCTTGGATTCCGTGCGGGCCGCCACCGTGACCCCAGCCCCCTCGGCCGCCAAGGCCAGGGCGATGCCCCGACCCACTCCCTGGCCCCCGCCGGTAACGATGGCCGTCTTCCCGTCAAGCATTCCCATGGCGCCGAACACTATCCCGGCAACACACCCCAGCCTCGGGCAACTGACAATGAGCGGAAAGGGCGGTGTGGTGGTTCAGGACAAGAGCGGAGAGGGTGGGATTCGAACCCACGAACCACCTTGCGGCAGTTACTTCCTTAGCAGGGAAGCGCCTTCAACCGGACTCGGCCACCTCTCCAGGCCCTCCCATCCTAGTGGGTCGCTTCCGGGCTGGCCTCATGGATTGCGGGTGCGCAACGAGACACTGTCAACCAAAGGCATAAACAAGCGACGTTCCCCAGACCGTGAGCATGACCCCAACAAGGAGGCCCACATAAAGGCGCATCTGCCTGCCGATAGCTGAGTCGATATACGCCCGAAGCTTGACGAACTCCGCCTTGAACTCGCTTCGCAGGCTGTTTTCAAGTGCCTTCAGATCCTCCTTGGTGGCGAACGCCTTCAGATCCTCCTTGGTGGCGAACGCCTTCAGATCCTCCTTGGTGGCGAACGCCTTCAGATCTTCCTTGGTGGCGAGCTCGGCCCTCAGAATGTTCTCAAGGGTGTTCAGGTCATCCTTGGTGGCTAGATGGTCGCGTCCATCGGTGAGGAGGCACTGCATGAGAGTTTCTGTGGACTCCTCTCCTATGGTGGCGACCAGTCGGTTCACCAGTTCTCTGCGCTCAATCTCGGTGACCGGCATGTTGTGTTCCTTTCTTCAAATAAGAGGGAACCCTTGATCTCCATTACGGGATCGATGCCGGTTCCGATAGCTTCTCGTAGGGTAACGACTCGTCAGCCCGAATGCAACGGCTTATGACACCCTTTGATACCGAAAACACCGATCGGCTGCTGGCCACCACCCGTTCAGTGCGGCGGCGACTGGACTTCGACCGGCCGGTGGATTCCGACGTGCTGCGCGACTGCGTGAGGCTGGCCGCTAACGCCCCCAATGCCTCCAACGCCCAGGACTGGCGTTGGGTGATCGTGACCGATCCCGATCAGCGAGCTGCCATTGCGCACCACTATCGAGCGGGCATCGTCCCACCCATGCAAGAGCTGCTCGACCGGCGCCGGGCCGACGGGGACGCCGCCGGCGTTCGCCACTCCGAGGCGGTGCTGCATTTAGCCAAGCGGTTCCACGAAGTCCCCGCCCTGGTGATCCCGTGCATCCGTGGGGAGCTCGACCCCAACCTTGATCTCGCCTGGACTGCCAGCCTGTTCGGCTCCATCCTGCCCGCGGTATGGAGCTTCCAACTCGCCCTCCACAGCCGGGGCCTGGCCTCCACCTTCACCACCGCCCACCTGCTGGCCGCCGACGACGTGGCCGCCATTCTCGACATCCCCCACGACTACCTCCAAACCTGCCTCATCCCGGTGGCCTACCTGCGGGGCGACGACCTAAAGCCCCCCGCTCGCAGAGACCCCGACGAGATCATCGCCTGGAACCGCTGGGGCTAAACCGCTCCGTCAGCCCCACCACAAGGCCACTAATCTCCCCCTCGGAGGGATGGCAGAGCGGACGATTGCAACGGCCTTGAAAGCCGTAGGGCCTTCCGGGGTCCCGGGGGTTCGAATCCCCCTCCCTCCGCCACGATGACGACGCTCCCCACGATCGAACTCGACTTCACGTCTCCGCCCCCGATCCCGGCCGCGGGGGTCGAACGGGTGAACGAACTCCTGATGTCGGGACGGCTGTTCCGCTACGGCGAGACCGGTGCCAGCGAAATCGATGTGGCCGAGTTGGAGACGGCCTTCGCCCGGCTGGTCGGCCGCCGGTACTGCATCACTTTCAACAGCTGTGGAGCGGCGCTCGCGGCGAGCCTCATGGCGGTCGGCGTCGGTCCGGGCACGCCGGTGCTGATGAACGCCTTCACGCTGGCACCGGTCCCCGGCGCGATCGTCCACGCCGGCGGCGATCCCGTGTTCGTCGGAGTCACCCCCGACTACGAGATCGACCTCCAGGACCTGCGGGCCGCGGCCGCACGCTCAGGGTCGCGGTTCCTGATGCTGTCGCACATGCGCAGCCACATAACCGACATGGACCGCCTCATGGAGATGGTGGCCGACTTGAACCTCACCGTGATCGAGGACTGTGCCCACACCATGGGCGCGGGCTGGGGCGGCCGCCCGTCGGGCACCTTCGGTGCGGTTGGCTGCTTCTCCACTCAGACGTTCAAGCATGTCAACTCCGGCGAGGGCGGGCTGCTGGTCACCGACGACGAAGATGTCGCGGCGCGGGCCATCCTCCTCAGCGGCTCATACATGCTCTACGCCCAGCACGGCACCGCGCCGACCCCAGAAGCGATCGAGCGGCATCGGTATACGACGCCTAACCTGTCGATGCGCATGTCGGCCCTGGCTGCCGCCGTCGCTCGCCCCCAGCTCGATCTCCTCGATCACCGAGCGACCCTCTGGAACGAGCGATATAGCCGGTTGGCGGAGCTTCTCGACGCCGATCCGATGATCCGCGTGCCGCCGCGTGGTGCCGAGGAGCAGTACGTCGCTTCGTCGATTCAATTCTCGGTCGACGGCCTCGAGTCCTCAGCGATGATGGCGTGGCTCGCGCTCGCCGCGGCCCATGGTGTTCCAGTGAAGTGGTTCGGCCATCCCGAGCCGGTCGGCTTCACGAGCCGCTACGACCATTGGCGCTATGCCAGCGAGCAGACGCTGCACGCCACCACCAAGGTGCTCCAGGGGCTCTGCGACATGCGCATTCCATTGACCCTGTCGCTTGACGACTGCGCGGTCGTGGCCGAGATCATCCGGGGAGCTCTGGCGACCACGGTGCTGGAGAGCCAAGCGTGAGCACCCTTCCGAGTCGAGCACGAGTGGTCGTGATCGGCGGTGGCGTCGGCGGCGCCAGCACCTTCTACCACCTCACCGAGCACGGTTGGACCGACGTCGTGCTCGTCGAACGCGACGAGCTGGCATCAGGCTCGACCTGGCACGCCGCTGGTCAAGTCACCCAGTTCGGCGCGGTCCAGACGATGGTCGGCCTGAAGAAGTATTCCGTCGAGCTCTACACGCGATTGGCCGCCGACTCCGAGGCGCCGATCACGTACCGCCGCGACGACGGCGGGATCCGACTCGGCTACGACCAGTCCGATCTCGACGGCTACCGGCATTTCGCTGGCATGGCCAAATCGATGGGCGTCGACTTCGAGGTGCTCGGTCCGTCGGAGATGGCCGAAGCCCATCCGCTGCTCGACCTCACCGGCCTGACCTGTGGCCTGTGGGATCCCGTCGACGGTGACATCGACCCAACGGGACTGGTCAACGGGTTCTGCAAGGCCGGTCGCCGCAACGGCGGCCAGGTGTTCCGCCACACCGAGGTGATCGGCCTCGAATCCACTGCCGATGGCTGGGTTGTGCGCACCAACAAGGGCGACATCGAGTGTGAGAGCTTCGTGAACGCCGGTGGGTACCGAGTGCATCAGATCGGCGAGTTCTACGGGTTGGAGTCGGCGGTGTCGTCGATGGAACACCAGTACTTCCTCACCGAGGAGCTGCCCGAACTCGAGGCCCTCGACAAGCGGGTGCCGCTCATCCGCGACCCAGGCGACGACTTCTACAGCCGCCAGGAACACAACGGCCTGTTGGTGGGCATCTACGAGCAAGGCTGCAGGACCTGGGGCCGCGACCACATCCCCGACGTCTTCGCCGGGAAGCTCGAGCCCCCCGATCTCGACCGCCTCGCCGACAACATGGAGCGGGCCATGAAACGCCTCCCCGTGCTTCAGACCGCGGGGATCTCCTCGGTGGTCAACGGCCCGATCGCCTACTCCGGCGACGGCGTCCCGCTCGTCGGCAAGCTGCCGGGCGTTCGCAACGGCTACGCCATGCTGGGCATCCGAGCCGGCATCGGCGAGGGCGGCGGTCTCGGCAAGGTCCTGGCCGAGATCATCGTCGACGGCGAGTCCGAGTGGGACTCTTGGTGTCTCGATCCCCGCCGCTTCACCCAGTACGCCGACGAGGCCTACGCCTCGGCAAAGGCGGTCGAGGAGTACCAGCGCGAGTTCGTCTTCCATCGTCCCGACGAGCATCGGCCCGCGGGCCGCAAGGCGAAGCACACACCGCTGTACGACGTGCTGGCGGCCAAGGGCGCCGAGTTCGGCGCGCTCAACGGCTGGGAACGGGTGCTCTACTTCCACCCGGCCGAGAACGACTTCGAGCATGTGCCCGAGTTCTGCTTCTCGACCTTCCATCACCAGGTAGGCGCTGAGGCCCGTGCCGTGCGCGACAACGTCGGCATCGTGGAGATCTCGGGCTTCACCCGCTTCGAGATCGAGGGACCGGGGGCTGACGAGTGGTTCAATCGCCTGACGGCCGGTCGCATGCCGGCCATCGACCGCAGCGCCCTCGCCTACGTGAGCGACGAGAAGGGTCGGTTCCGGTCGGAGTTCACGATGCTGCGGCTGGCCGACGACCATTTCTGGCTGTTCAGCGCGGCGACGGCCGAGTGGCACGACTTCGATCTGCTGAACGAGGCCGGCCCTCCGGCTGCCGTCACCATCACCAATCTCAGCGACACCCACAACGCTCTCATGGTGGCCGGTCCCCGGTCACGCGACGTGCTCGGCGCGGTCACCGATCACCCGCTCGACAACCAGTCGTTCCCGTGGCTGTCGACCCGCGAGATCATCATCGGCGGCCTCGCGGTGCAGGCGCTTCGCTTGAGCTTCACCGGCGAGCTCGGCTGGGAGCTCCATTTCCCGATCGAGCACTCGGTTGCCGTCTACGAAGCCCTGTCGGCCGCGGGTGAGCCGCTCGGCATGGTGAACTTCGGCCTGCTGGCCACTGAGTCGATGCGCATCGAGAAGAACTACCGGGCGTGGAAGCACGACATCCACACCGAATACACGGTGCTCGAGGCCGGGCTCGACCGCTTCGTCGACCTCGACAAGGAATTCCGGGGTCGCGACGCCATCGTCGCCCAGCGCGAGGCCGGCGACCGGCGCCGTTTCGTCGCCCTCGAGGTCGCCAACGAGGAGGCGCCCGCCCACACCGGCGATCCCATCTGGGCCGGCGACCACCTGATCGGCGTGGTCACCAGCGGTGGCTACGGGCACACGATGAACACCAACATCGCCATGGGCTACGTCGCCCCCGAACACGCCGAACCCGGCACGGAGCTGGCTGTCGACGTGATCGGCGTGCGCTCACCCGCGGTTGTGCGGGAGGAGCCCATGTTCGACCCCGCCCACGAACGCCCGCGGGCGTGAGGAGGAAGCCGGTGAGCTACGCAACCCATCTAGAGGCTGCCATCGATGGCACCCACCTGCCCCACAACGAGCTTCAGACCCTCCACGAGAGTCGGCCGCTTTGGGTCCGCTACGATCTCGATGCCGTCGGCGCGGCCATGACCAAGGAGGCGGTCGCCAGTCGAGCGCCGACCATGTGGCGCTACCGGGAGCTGTTGCCCGTCGAGGACGAGGCCAAGATCGCGTCGCTCGGCGAGGGCATGACACCGCTGCTCAAGTGTGAGCGACTCGGTGCTGCGCTCGGACTGAACGACCTGTGGGTAAAGGACGAATCCCAGCTTCCCACCGGCTCGTTCAAGAGCCGGGGCCTCGCCATGGCGATCAGCCGGGCCAACGAACTCGGCGTCAAGCGGGTGGCCATCCCGACGGCCGGCAACGCCGGCGGCGCAATGGCCGCCTACGCAGCCCGAGTTGGCATGGAGGCGTTTGTCTTCATGCCCGCCGACACGCCGATCGTCAACCAGCACGAGGCTGCCTACTACGGGGCCCGAGCCTATTTGGTTGACGGCCTCATCACCGACTGCGGCGCGGTCGTGCGCGAGGGAGCCGCTGAGATGGGTTGGTTCGACATGTCGACCCTCAAAGAGCCGTACCGGATCGAGGGCAAGAAGACCATGGGCCTCGAGCTCGCCGAGCAGTTCGACTGGTCGCTCCCCGACGTGATCCTGTACCCAACAGGGGGTGGCACTGGCCTTATCGGCATGTGGAAGGCCTTCGCCGAGCTGGCCGAGATCAGCTGGCTTGCCGACCAGCGCCGGCCCCGCATGATGTCGTGCCAGTCCGACGGATGCGCGCCGATCAGCACGGCCTGGGAGGCGGGCGAGCGGTTCGCCGAGCCCTTCCCCAACGCGGCCACCGCGGCGAGCGGGCTGCGGGTGCCGGCCGCGGTCGGCGACTTTATGATCATCGACGCCGTCAACGAGTCCGGCGGTCAGGCCCGAGCATGTACGGAGCAATCACTCCTCTCATGGGCTCGGAGAGGCGCCGCTCTGGAGGGCATCGCATTCGCCCCCGAGGCCGGTGCCTGCCTCGGAGTGCTTGAGCTGCTCGTCTCCGAGAAGGCGATCCACCCCGACGAGCGGGTCGTGATATTCAACACCGGGGCAGCGCAGAAGTATGTCGAAGCCATCGGGACCGACCCCCTGCCTCGCCTGCCCCAGACGGTGGACTGGGCCACGTTGTCGTCGTAGCGCCAATTAATGTGCTACTAACCCCCCATGACCGTCCCCGCCTGGTCCCAACCCCGTGTCGCAATCGTGACTGGTGGTGGCTCCGGCATCGGCGAGGCTATCTGTCATCGCTTGTCTGCCGATGGCGCTGCGGTTGCCGTGCTCGACCTCGTCGGCGGGTCTGCCGAAGAGACTGCGGCGACCATAGGCACCGCGGGCCAAACCGCCATTGCGGTGGCTTGCGACGTCGCTGATCGGGCGTCGATCGAAGCGGGGGTCACCGAGACAGTCGAGAGGCTGGGCCGTCCGACGATCTTGATCAACAATGCCGGCATCACGCCCTTCGAGCGGTTCCTCGATATCTCCCGGGAGTCCTTCGAGCAGGTGATGGCCGTCAACCTGCGGGGCACCTTCGAGTTCTGCCAGGTTGTCGTCCCCCACATGATTGAAGAGGGTTGGGGCCGCATCGTCAACATCTCATCATCGAGCGCCCAGACGGGGAGCTTCGGCCATACGCACTACTCGGCATCCAAAGCCGCAGTGATCGGCTTGACAAAATCCCTGGCCCGAGAATTCGGCCGCAAGGGGATCACCGTCAACGCCATTCCCCCCAGCTTCGTCGAGACGCCCTCGCTGCATCGGGCCGCCGACGGAGGCCAACTCGGCGGGGGGATTGAGGAGCACATACCCAGCACCCCGGTGCGGAGGGTCGGCCAACCCGAGGATATCGCGGCGGCCTGTGCCTATTTGTGCCGCGACGACGCCGGCTATGTCACCGGCCAGGTGATCGGCGTCAACGGCGGCCGGGTAATCACCTGATCTCTAGATGAAGTAGGGCAATAACCTGATCGCGGCGGCAGCATGCTGCCAAGAGCAAAACCATGAGCCTGCGACGACTCCTCAAGAGCCATTTGGCCCCCCACCGCCAGGCGATCATATTCGTGCTGGTCCTCCAGGCCGGCCAAACCACCGCCGGCCTGTTGCTGCCGGGACTGAACGCCACCTTGATCGACGAGGGAGTGCTTCTCGGTGATCAGGCGGTGATTTGGCGAATGGGCGCCATCATGCTGATCGTCTCGTTCGTGCAGGTGGGGTTGCTCGCCGGCGCGATCTGGTTCGCGTCGAGAGCAGCCATGGCGTTCGGCCGCGACATCCGTCGCGACGTGTTCCACCGGGTCACCGGCTACTCCACTCGAGAGATCGGCCGATTCGGCACCCCTTCGCTCATCACCCGCATCACCAACGACACCCACCAGATCCAGACTTTGATGGCGATGGTGGGGACCATGATGATCACCGCCCCGCTGACCATGATCGCCGGCATCGTGTTGGCCGTTCGAACCGACGCCGGGCTTTCGGTGCTGCTGTGGGTGGTCATACCCCTGGAGATCATCGTGATGGGCTCGATCATCGCGGCCATGAACCCGGCGTTCCAGAAGATGCAAGAGCGCATCGACCGGGTCAATGCCGTGCTGCGGGAGCAGATCGCCGGAGTTCGGGTGGTGCGGGCCTTCACCCGCGAGCCGGAGGAGAGCGCCCGGTTCGCCGAGGCCAACGACCGGCTCACCGCTACATCGATGCGAGCGGCCCGGCTCATGGCGGCCACGTTCCCGGCGGTCACCCTGCTCGTGAACCTGTCGAGCGTGGCCCTGCTGTGGATCGGCGCCGACCGGATCGAGGACGGATCGACCCAAATCGGGTCGCTGGTCGCCTACATCACCTATCTGCTCCAGATTCTCCTGGCCGTCACCATGGCCGCCTTCATGGTGTCGATGATTCCCCGGGCCGCGGTGGCCGCCGAGCGCATCGTCGAAGTGCTCGACACCGAATCGTCGGTGACCCCGCCAACCGATCCGGTAAGGGAGTTCATCCGGCCCGGAACCGTGGAGTTCGGCGGAGTCGGCTTCCGATATCCCGGCGCCGAGCATGCCGTGCTGGACAACGTCTCCTTCACCGCCCTTCCGGGAGAGACAACTGCCATCATCGGATCGACCGGCGCCGGAAAGACCACGCTGGTGACGCTGGCCGCCCGACTGGCCGACGCCAGCACCGGCGAGGTCTCAGTGGGCGGCGTGGATGTACGCCGGCTCGACCGGGCGCTGCTGTGGAGCACCATCGGCTACGTGCCCCAGCGGGCCTACCTGTTCAGCGGCACGGTGGCCTCCAACCTCCGGTACGGACGCCCCGAAGCCACCGACGGCCAGCTGTGGGAGGCCCTGGAAATCGCCCAAGCGGCAGGATTCGTCCAGTCCATGCCCGACGGGCTGGCCAGCCCCATCAACCAGGGGGGTACCAACGTGTCCGGCGGCCAGCGGCAACGGCTTTCCATAGCCCGAGCCCTGGTGGCCCAACCGGCCGTCTACCTGTTCGACGACTCGTTCTCGGCCCTCGACCTCGCCACCGAGGATCGGCTTCGCCGCGCCCTCGAACCCCACACCCGCAACGCCGCCGTACTCGTGGTCGCCCAGCGGATCTCCACCATCGAGACCGCCGACCAGATCATCGTTTTGGAAGGCGGAGTGGTGGTGGGCAAGGGGCGCCACGACGAACTGCTCAGCACCTGCCCCACCTACGCCCAGATCGTCTCCTCCCAGAGAGGAGGTGAAGCCGCATGAGCCAGGATGAACCGGGCGACATCGTGCCCGGCGAAGACGAGCAAGCCGACCAAGAAGCCCTCCAGAAGTTCGGGCGCGAGGCCATGCGGTACTCCGGCCGCATGGGCGCGCCGATGCCCGCGGAAGCCACCCGCAACTTCCGGGGCACCGTCCGGCAGTTGGCCAAAATCACCGGACGAGAGACGCCGGTGCTGATCCTGGTGATCGCTCTCGCGGTTATGAGCGTGAGCCTCACGGTTATCGGCCCCTGGCTCCTGGGCGGGGCCACCGACATCATCGTGAGCGGAGTCCGCCAGGGCAGCATCGACACCGATCAGCTCCGAGATCGGCTCTTGACCATTGCCGGGGTGTTCGGGGCCGCGTGGGTGTTCGGCTATTCCCAGACGTACCTGCTCACCGGTGCGCTCCAGCGGTCGATGTTCCGGCTGCGGGAGACGATCGAGGCCAAGCTCCACCGCCTCCCCCTGTCCTATGTCGACCAGCACGCCCGCGGAGACCTGCTCAGCCGGGTGACCAACGACATCGACAACCTCACCCAGAGCCTCCAGCAGACCATCAACCAAATCCTCACTTCGCTGCTGACCCTGGTGGGGGTGACGGTGATGATGCTGACGGTGTCGCCGCTACTGGCTCTAGTGGCCTTTGCCACCGTGCCGCTGTCGGTGATGGCCACCCGCCTCTTCGCCCACCGGGCCCGACCCCGGTTCCTCCGGCAGTGGCGGACCACCGGCACACTCAACGCCCAGGCCGAGGACGTGGTGAGCGGACACGCCATCGTTACCGCCTTCGGCCGCCAAGACCAGGAGCGCCGGCGATTCGAAGCCCAAAACGACCAGCTCTACGATGCCAGCCGTTCAGCCCAATTCCTGTCGTCGACCATGCAACCGGTCATGATGCTGATGGGAAATCTCCAGTTCGTGGCCGTCGCAGTGGTCGGCGGGCTGCGCATCTCCAGCGGGGCGATCACAATCGGCGACATGCAGGCGATGATCCAGTACACCCGGCAGTTCGCCATGCCCATCCAGTCGCTGGCCTCGATGGCCGCCACCTTTCAGTCAGGGATCGCGTCGCTCGAGCGGGTGGTGGAGCTGCTCGAAGTCGACGAGTTGAGCCCCGACCCCGACCCGGTACCCCAACAGCCGCCCACTGCCGGACGGGTGGTGTTCGACGACGTTCACTTTGCCTACGACCCCGGCAAGCCCCTGATCACCGGGCTCGACCTCACCGCCGAACCGGGCCAGACGGTGGCCATCGTCGGACCGACCGGGGCGGGCAAGACCACGCTGGTCAACCTTTTGCTGCGGTTTTATGAGCTGGACGGAGGGAGGATCATCCTCGACGGGCGGGACATCACCTCATTGCCTCGCCAGGAACTGCGCTCGAAGTTCGGAATGGTGCTCCAAGACACCTGGCTGTTCGGCGACACCCTCTGGGAAAACCTCCGCTACGGCAATCCCGACGCCACCGACGCCCAGATCCTCGAAGCCGCCCGGGTCACTTATGTCGACCGCTTTGTCCACTCGCTGCCCGACGGTTTCGACACCGTCATCAACGACGAGGGCGACAACATCTCCGCGGGCCAAAAGCAGCTCCTCACCATCGCCCGGGCGTTCCTCGCCGACCCGGCCATTTTGATCCTGGACGAGGCCACCTCATCGGTGGACACCCGCACCGAGGTGCTGATCCAAGAGGCCATGAACGCCCTGCGGGCCGACCGCACCAGTTTCGTCATCGCCCACCGCCTATCCACCATCCGGGGGGCCGACACCATCGTCGTGATGGACGGCGGCCGCATCGCCGAACAGGGCTCCCACGACGACCTCCTCGCCCGCGGCGGCCCCTACGCCGACCTCCACGCCGCCCAATTCGCCGGCGAAGCCACCTGATCGTCCGAGGTCAAGGCAAATACAAATTGGCGGAGGGGGTGGGATTCGAACCCACGGTGACTTGCGCCACACACGCTTTCCAAGCGTGCCGATTCGGCCGCTCTCGCACCCCTCCGGGAGCCAAAAACTACCGCAGCCCGACGGGCAGACCTGAACCGATTGCCGCTATCCTGTGGGCATCTGGGCGGTTTGCCCGGTTTGGAATGTGATGGCCGGGTCCTGTGCAACGCCAGCCCGTGAACCGAGTCAGGGCCGGGAGGCAGCAGCTCTCAGCGGATCCTGGGGTGTGCCGCAGATCGCCTGGCCATCACTTTCGAGACCGGGCCGCCACACCGGCCTGAAACTTGCCGCCAGCCTGGGCCTTGTTGTCACTCAGGCTGAGTAAAGTCGGCGCAATGGCCCATCAGGCACTGTATCGACGCTACCGACCGGGTTGCTTCGCCGAATTGCGCGGGCAGGAATCCGTCGTTCGAGCCCTTCAGAACGCGGTCCAGCAGGGGCGGGTCGGCCATGCCTACCTGTTCAGCGGCCCCCGGGGCACCGGCAAGACCAGCACCGCCCGCATTCTGGCCAAGGCCCTCAACTGCACCGATCTGGGCCGCGACGGCGAGCCCTGCGGCAAGTGCCAGTCGTGCCTCGACGTCGCCAACAACACCTCGTACGACTTGATCGAGCTGGATGCCGCCTCCAACAACAAGGTGGACGACGTCCGCGACCTCATCTCCCGGGTGGCGATGGGCTCGCCTGGCAAGGCCAAGGTGTACGTGCTGGACGAGGTCCACATGCTCACTCCCGGTGCCGAGAACGCCCTGTTGAAGACGCTGGAGGAACCCCCCGATCACGTGGTGTTCGTGCTGTGCACCACCGAGCCCCACAAAGTGGTGCCCACCATCCGCAGCCGCACCCAGCACCTGGAGTTCAACCTCATCGACGGCGACGTGCTGGCCGACCACGCCCGCTGGGTGGTCGAGCAGGCCGACTTGGAGGTGGATGACGACGCCATCGACCACGCGGTCCAACGGGGGGCCGGATCGGCTCGAGACACACTGTCGGCTCTCGACCAGATCGCCGCGGCCGGCGGGGTGGCCGACCGGGTGGAAGAGGTCAACGCCATCGTCGAGGCATTGGGAAGCCACGACTACGGCCCTGCCCTCGTGGCCGTCCACGAGACACTGCGATCGGGACGGGAGCCGAGGATCGTCGGCGAAGCCCTGCTCGACCGCCTGCGCAACGCCTTTTTGTGTGCGATGGGCGCCGATCTGGGCTATCTCACCGATGCCCAGCAGGCCGACGCCCGGGCCACCGCCGATCAGATCCCACCGGCCGGGCTCACCCGAGCCCTCGAGGTACTGGGAACCGCTCTGGTGGACATGCGCCAAGCCCCCGACCCTCGGGTCGACCTGGAGGTGGCCCTGGCCCGGCTCACCCGCCGCGATCTGGATACCGACGTCAGCGCGCTGCTGGAGCGCATCGAACGCCTGGAGCGCGGCGGCATCCGTGCGCCGACCGATTCCCCCGGTGACGCCGGCCCACTGGGAGCCGATGCGACCTCATCTGCTCCCCGACAGACCCACACTCCGACCGGCGGGCATGAGCGGGCCCGAGCCGCTGTCGCCCAAATCCAAGCCAGAACGGCTGAAGCTGAAGGCCGCGTCCCGGTTGCGCCCGAGCCCACCGACGGCGATCCCGCCCCTGGCGCCGAAGCCGATGCTCCCCCGGCTCAAGACCGGACCCCGCGGCCCACACTGGGGGCCATGCGGGCGCAAAAGGCGCCCACCGCGGCTTCATCTGACATCCCCCCGACCCCGGAGACGGTTTCTACTGCCGCACCCGGCGCAGCCTCAGTTGAGAACGACGCTTCGCTGCCCAGCCGCGAGGAGATGGTTTTGGCCTGGGGAGACACCATATTGGCCAATCTTCCGAACAAGGTCCGGGTCCGATTTCAAGCCGGTCGATTCTTGGCCAACGATGCCAGCTGCGTGGTTTTCGCCCTCCCCAACCAGATCCAGCTGAACCGGTGCGAGGAAGTCCGCGACGAAGTAGACACTGCCCTTCGGCAGCATTTCGGCCGGTCTGTGCCCCTGCGGCTGGCCATCGACGACGACAGCACCGCCCCGCCGCCTGATCTTCAGCCGACACCTGCCCTCTCCACTCCGGCCGACGATGATGAGCATGAGGCCATCGACCCCGAGGAACTCATGGACGAGGAGACCGCCACCCAGGAGGCCATCTCCAACCTCATCGCCGCCTTCCCTGATTCCGAGCTGGTCACCTTCGATCCGCCCACTGCCTCCGGCCGACAGAGCTAGCCGGCCCCAGCGTGAGCAGCGTCTACTCCGCCCCGGTCCAGGTATTGATCGATGAGCTGGGACGCCTACCGGGCATTGGCCCCAAGTCGGCCCAGCGCATCGCCTTCCATCTCCTGAAGCTGCCCGCGCTGGACGCCCTGCGACTGGCTGATGCCATAAAGGAGGCCAAGGCCAGAATCCAGTTCTGCCAGCGGTGCTTCAACATCAGCGAGCACTCCGAATGCGAGCTGTGCTCCGATCATAGGCGCGACCCGGCCATCTTGTGCGTGGTGGAAGAGCCCCGCGACATCGCGGCCCTGGAGAAAACCCGGGAGTTCCGAGGCCGCTACCACGTGCTCGGCGGCGTCATCAATCCCATCGAAGGCATCGGACCCGATCAACTCCGGATCAAAGAGCTGTTGGCCCGCATCGACGACGAGAACGTCACCGAGGTCATCTGCTGCACCAATCCCAACATCGAGGGGGAGGCCACCGCAATGTACCTGGCCCGGCTTATCGAGCCGCTGGGTGTGGCCGTTACCCGAATCGCCAGCGGCCTGCCGGTGGGTGGCGACTTGGAATATGCCGACGAGCTCACCCTCAGCCGGGCATTGGAGGGACGCCAGCGGATCTCCGCCAGCTGAGTCATCTCACTCTCATTAAGCAAGACACCGCCTCAGCGAGTCGGGCGGGGGGCAATGGAACCGACGCACATGAGGCGGTGCTTGTTTGTTGCAGTTATATTACGAAAATGACGAATCAAAGTCAAGTCATTGTTGATCTGTAACAATCAAACCTGAACCAGCAGCGCATCACCCTGGCCCCCGCCCCCGCATAGCGCGGCAGCGCCCACACCGCCTCCCCGGCGGCGCAGCTCGTGCAACAGCGTGAGCACAATGCGGTTTCCACTGGCTCCAATGGGATGGCCCAAGGCGATCGCCCCGCCGTTCACGTTCACCACGTCGTCGGAAACCTCCAGATCGGCCATCGATGCCAGCGCCACCGCGGCGAATGCCTCGTTGATCTCGAACAGGTCCACGTCGCCCAGGCTCATGCCAACCGACTTGAGCGCCTGAAAGATGGCCCTCGAAGGCTGGGTGAGCAGTGACGGATCAGGTCCGGCCACCTGCCCGTAGCCCAGATACGACCCCAGCGGCGTCACGCCGAGCTGTTCGGCCCGCTCCCGGCTGGCCACCACCAGTGCACTGGCTCCGTCGGAGATCTGCGAAGCGTTGCCCGCGGTGATGTTCCCCGACTCGGCGAACGCCGGACGGAGCCGGCCCAGCGACTCGGTGGTGGCGTCCGACCTCACCCCCTCGTCGGCCGATACCAACACCGCGTCGCCCCGGCGCTGGGGTACCTCCACTGTCACCAGCTCATCGTCGAAAAGCCCCGCAGCCGCCGCGGCCCCGGCCCGGTGGTGAGACTGGGCCGAGAACGCATCCTGGGGCTCGCGGGGCAGCCCGCTCGACGCGGCGTACTTCTCGGTTCCCGTACCCATGGCGCAGTGGTCGAAAGCGCAGAACAGACCGTCATACATCATGGAGTCCACTAGGTCGCCGTCGCCCAGGCGATACCCCTCCCGGGCCCGGGTGAGCAGGTAGGGCGCCATGGTCATCGACTCCATCCCCCCGGCCACCACGATCTCGGCATCGCCCGCCGAAATCATCTGGTGGGCCAGATAGACGGTGTTGATGCCTGACAAGCACACCTTGTTAACCGTGGTGGCCGGCACCGTCATGGGGATGCCCGCCCCCACCGCCGCCTGGCGGGCGGTGGCCTGGCCTTCACCGGCCAGCAACACTTGGCCCATGAACACGTAGTCGACCTGCTCCGGGGCCACCCCTGCCCGGTTCAGCGCAGCCTGAATGGCCAGTGCGCCCAACTCGGTTCCCCGAAACGACGCCAGTCCGCCCGACATCTTCCCGATGGGCGTGCGGGCCCCAGCCAAAATCACCGTCTCGCTCATTGCATCCCCTTTGTGGATTCGCCCCCGCTGCCCAACAGGATACGGTCAGGACGCCGATAACCGAACAGTTCAGACCCTGCCCAGATGCCATCCAACGGGATACGGTCTGGCTGTGCGGATCCACCTAGTCGATGGCACCTATGAGCTGTTCCGCTATCACTTCTCACCCGGCAACCGCGACCCGGAGCGGGGTGCGGCCCGAGGAGTGGTCCACAGCATGCTCCAACTCGTCGACGACGGAGCCACCCACGTCGGAGTGGCCACCGATCAGGTGATCGAGTCGTTCCGCAACAAATTGTGGCCCGGCTACAAGACCGGCGAGGGAGTTCCGCCCGAGCTGATGGCCCAGTTTCCGCTGGTCGAAGAGGCACTGGCCGCGGCCGGTTTCTGCGTGTGGCCCATGGTCGAACACGAGGCCGACGACGCCCTGGGGGCCGCCGCCCGCAAGGCTGCCGTCGTCTCAGGCGTGGAGCAGGTGCTGATCTGCACTCCCGACAAAGACCTGGCCCAATGCGTCACTGGCAACGGGCGCATCGTGCAGTACGACCGCCGCCAGCAGAAGCTCATCGACTACGACGGGGTGGTGGACAAATTCGGCGTCATCCCCCAATCCATTCCCGACTACCTGGCCCTGGTGGGCGACACCGCCGACGGCTTCCCCGGGCTGCCCGGCTGGGGGGCCCGCTCCACAGCCACCGTGCTATCCCACTACGTCCACCTGGAGGATATCCCCGACGCAGTGGGCCAGTGGGAGGTGAGCGTGCGGGGCTCAGCCAAGCTGGCCGCCACCCTGGCCGAGCACCGGGATTTGGCCATGCTGTTCCGGAAGGTGGCCACCATCGCCGACGATGCCCCCACCTTCGGCCGCCTCGAAGAGCTGGCCTGGGCCGGCCCAACAGCCGAATTCCCCGAGTTGATGGGCAGAATGGGGGGCGAGCACCTGGTCGAACGGGCTGAGAAACTGAAGGCCCGGATCGGGCAAGGCTGAAAGGAACAACCACCCATGCGCACCACGATCACCGAGATGTTCGGCATCGAATTTCCCATCATGGCCTTCACCCACTGCCGCGATGTGGCCGCCGAGGTAAGCCGGGCCGGCGGGCTGGGAGTGCTGGGCGTTACCGGGCACACCGACGAGGCTCTGGACACCGACCTGGCTTGGATCCGGGAGCAGGTGGGCGATCGGCCCTTCGGCGTCGACCTCATCGTTCCCGCCCGGTACGAGGGTGCCGACCAAGGCGGGCTGGACACCGACCAAGTGAAGGCGCTCATTCCTGAGGAGCACCAGCAGTTCCTCAACGAAATGCTCCACCGCTACGACGTGCCCCCACTGCCCGACGACGACAGTCCAAGCCACAACTGGGGTCCCGCGGCCCCACTCTCCAGCCGCCGGGCCGATCGCCAGCTGGAGATCGCCTTGGCCTACGAGCCCGCCGTGGTGGCCAACGCGCTGGGCCCGCCTCCCCCGGAGATGATCGTCCAGAGCCAGGCCGCGGGGGCCAAGGTGGCTGCGTTGGCCGGTCGGGCCGTCCACGCCGAGCGCCATGTTGCCGCCGGTGTCGATCTCATCATCGCCCAGGGATACGAAGCCGGCGGCCACACCGGCGAGATCGGCTCGATGGTGCTCATACCCGAAGTGGTGGACGCGGTGGCCCCCGTGCCGGTGCTGGGCGCCGGCGGCATCGGCCGTGGCCGCCAGATGGCTGCGGCCATGGCGTTGGGCGCCCAGGGAGTGTGGTGCGGATCGGTGTGGCTTGCCACCGAAGAAGCTGAAACCAGCCCGGCGGTCAAGCAGAAATTTCTGGCTGCCGCATCATCCGACACCGAGCGATCCCGCTCTCTTACCGGAAAGCCGGCCCGGATGCTGCAATCAGCGTGGACCGAAGAATGGAACCGGGCCGACACTCCCGATCCGCTGCCCATGCCCTTGCAGATCATCCTGACCGGCGAGGCCCGCCGCCGCATCGACCGGATGTCCCACCACCCCGATAGCGGCGCCCAGAAGCTAGCCAACTATTTCGTCGGCCAAATCGTCGGCACCTTGAACCAGGTGCTCCCCACCCGCCAAGTGGTCTACAACCTCGTCGAAGAGTTCATAGAAGCGGTCGAGTCCCTCACAACTCAACTAGACGACGGATAGAGCAACTCCAAGGCGTCGTCAATCGAACCAACCCGCTGGATGATCCCCGCCTTTTCCTGCTTAACAAAGCCAACCTCGACAAGCTGACCATGAAATCCAGCCAGCGGTGCCCAAAACCCGTCATCGTCTAACAGCACCACCGGCTTGTACTGTCCGCCCTCGTGCAATCCCAGCTGTGTCCAGGTCGCGGCCTCGAATAGCTCCTCCATCGTCCCCAACCCGCCCGGCAGCGCGCAGAAACCGTCGGACAGCGAGTACATGAGCTGCTTGCGCTCGTGCATGTCGTCCACCAGATGGAGTTCGGTCAGCCCTTGGTGGGCCACTTCGATCTCGTCCAAGAACTTCGGGATCACCCCGATCACCTCGCCGCCAGCAGCCATCACCGCGTCGGCCATCACCCCCATAAGGCCCACCCGGCCCCCGCCGAACACCACCCCAATGCCCTCATCAGCCAACCGCCGCCCCAAATCGGCGGCCAGCGCGGCGTAGCCCGGCTCAGTACCCAACGATGAACTGCAAAACACCGCCACCCGCCGCTGCGCCCCACCCGAATCCAAAGTCACAATAGTGAGGCTACCCACCCCTGCCGGCCACAGGATGGCAACGACACGCTGAACAAGCCGAGCCCCATGTAGCCTGGCACGGCAATGGCCGAGCATTCGATGAAGGATCGACTCAACGACTTGGAGCGCCGCAAGCACGAGGCTCTCCACGCCGGGCCCCAGCGAGCAGTGGACCGCCAGCACGACAAGGGCAAGATGCTGGCCCGGGAGCGCATCGAATACCTCCTCGACGACGGCTCCTTCCACGAGCTCGACATGCTGGCCCGCCATCGGGCGCTGGACAGCGGCATAGAGGAACGCCCGTACACCGATGGCGTGATCACCGGATGGGGCACAATCGACGGCCACAAGGTGTTCCTGTTCGCCCAAGACTTCACCGTGTTCGGCGGGGCGCTGGGGGAAGTGTTCGCCGAGAAGATCCACAAAGTGATGGACTTGGCCCTGTCGGTGGGAGCGCCCATGATCGGCCTCAACGACGGCGCCGGCGCCCGCATCCAGGAGGGGGTAGTGTCGCTCGACTCCTACGGCGGCATCTTCCACCGCAACGTCAAGTCTTCTGGCGTCATTCCCCAGATCAGCGTGATCCTGGGGCCGTGCGCGGGCGGGGCGGTGTACAGCCCGGCCATGACCGACTTCGTGTTCATGGTGGCCGAGAAGTCGCACATGTTCATCACCGGCCCCGACGTGGTGAAGACGGTCACCGGCGAGGAGGTCACCCTGGAGGATCTGGGAGGCGCCCGCTCGCACTCCACCAAGTCGGGGGTGGCCACCTTCGTGGGCCAGACCGAGGAGGAGGTGCTGGACGAGGTCCGCTTCCTGGTCAGCCATCTGCCGGCCAACAACCTGGAGGAGCCCCCTCAGGTCGACGCTACTGACGATCCCGAGCGCCTGGCCCCCGAGCTGCGCGACATCATGCCCGACAGCCCCAACTTGCCCTACGACATGCGCAAGGTGATCGGCGCCGTGGTGGACGACGGGGAGTTCATGGAGTACCACGCCCATTGGGCCCAGTCGATCGTGTGCGGCTTCGGCCGTTTGAACGGCTACACCGTCGGCGTGGTGGGCAACCAGCCGATGGTGCTGGCCGGTGTGCTCGACATCGAGTCGTCGTCTAAAGCGGCCCGCTTCGTGCGGACGTGCGACGCCTTCAATATCCCGCTTCTGACCTTTGTGGACGTACCCGGCTTTCTGCCCGGAGTCGATCAGGAGCACGGCGGCATCATCCGCCACGGGGCCAAGCTGCTGTACGCCTACTGCGAGGCCACCGTGCCCCGCATCCAGGTCATCACCCGGAAGGCCTACGGTGGGGCCTACGTGGTGATGGACTCCAAGTCGGTAGGATCCGACCTGTCATTCGCCTGGCCCGGGGCCGAGCTGGCCGTCATGGGCCCGCAGGGGGCAGTGGAGATCATCTACCGCCGCGAGCTCCAGTCGGCCGCCGATCCCGTCGCCCGGCGGGCCGAGTTGGTGGACGACTACACCGAGCGCTACGCCAACCCCTATATCGCCGCTGAGCGGGGCTACATCGACGACGTGATCGACCCCGCCGACACCCGCCGTCTGGTGATCGCCGGCTTCCAGATGCTCCGCTCCAAGCGGGAGGAACTGCTGCCCCGCAAGCACGGGGTTATCCCGCTGTAATAGTCCTTGAAGACATGAGCAACATCCAGATCACTCCTCAGCCAACCGAAGCCGAGGTGACTGCCATTTTGGCGGCCTATGAAGCTCTTTGGCCCCGTCCCGCAGCAGACCAGCCTCCCGCGGCAATCGCACCGCGCTGGCGGTTCAGCGGTCGCTGGTGGACCGCACCCGCAGCAATCCGTCGGCGAAAGCAGACCCTCAGGCGATGACCACAGACCCCGCCCGCCATCGGACACCCGAGGAGTTGGAAGCCGCCCTCGACCATATCCGCCAAGCCCCCGCCGACCACGGCACCCTCGAGTTGATCGTGCGCCGGCCAGCAGTGGACCTGCGGGAAGTGCTGGAAACCGGTCTCCTCAGCATGGAAGAAGGCCTGGTCGGCGATACCTGGAACCAGCGGGGCTCAAGCAAGACATCCGACGGCGGCCCACTGATTGACGCCCAGATCAACATCATGAACGCTCGCACAGCTGCTGCGATAGCCGGGCCAACAGACCGCTGGGCATTGGCCGGCGATCAGCTCTACATCGACCTCGACATCAGCTTGGAATCCCTGCCTGGTGGCACTCAACTCGCCATCGGCACAGCCGTCATCGAGGTCACCGCCGAACCCCACACCGGCTGCGGCAAATTCTCCCGCCGATTCGGCCTCGACGCCCTCCGTTTCGTCAACTCCCCCGTCGGCCGAGCCCTCAACCTCCGCGGCATCAACGCCAAAGTCATCCACCCCGGCCCCATCCACCAAGGCGACCCCGTCGTCCGTCTGTCCTAACGGGGCCACGGCGCCGACGGCTGCTTCACCACAGCCTTCAACCGCGCCAAATACTCACTCCGCGGAATCTCGATCGCCCCCAAGCTCCGCAAATGCTCCGTCGCCCACTGCACATCTAGCAGCCGGGCAACGCCACCGTGATTCAACCGCCCTACCAGCGACACCAACGCCACCTTCGACGCGTCGCGGTCCACATGGAACATCGACTCCCCGGCGAACAGTCCCCCGATCGACACCCCGTACAGCCCGCCCACCAGCTCCCCGTCCTCCGACCACGCCTCCACGCTGTGGGCCCACCCCAGCCGGTGCAACCGCACATAGGCATCCCGAATGTCCGGCGAGATCCATCCATGTGGGCGCTCGATCGTCCGACAGGCGTCGATCACGTCGGCAAAGGCCGCATCGGCAGTGATCCGATAGCGGCGCAAAGACCGGCGCAGCGACCGGGTCACCCGGAGTTCGTCGAGGGGGATCACCCCCCGGGGATCGGGCGACCACCATCCCAGCTTGTCAGTGCGGCCCAACGGCATGGGAAACAGGCCGGCCCGGTAGGCAGCCAGCAGCGTGCCGGGGGCCAAATCGGCCCCCACCGCCACCAACCCGTGCTCGTCAGCCGTTTCCGCAGGCGGAAACGCCCATTGGCTGGGTTCAGGCTCCAGCCTCATGCCCATACTCTGCCCCACCCAGAGATCCTGGGTCGGGGCAGCTACTCAGATTCTTCGATGATGACTGAGTTGACGATCACCTGAGGATCGGGCCCTCCGCCCAGCGGATTGCCGGGCTGGTCGACGTGACTGGCCAAAATGGCCTCGGCCACCGACAGGCTCTCGTCATCCATCTGGCCGAACACCACGTAAGTACCCTGGTTGTTGAGCAGGGCGGTGTTCTCGTCGACGGCGAAGAAGAACTGGGCGCTGGCGCTGTTGGGCGCCGCGGTGCGGGCCATCACGATCTGGCCCGGCTCATAGGCGAACCCCGAGCCCTCATCGGGAATGGTGTACCCCGGCCCGGGATCGGACGGGGAGTTGTTGTGGGGCGCCCCGCCCTGGATGATGCCGATGCCCGGATCGGTCCGGAACAACAGCGTGTTGTCGTAGTAGTGATACCGGGCCAAAACCGCGAAGTTGTTGGCGGTGATCGGCGTGTTGGCCACGTCGAGGTCGATCCGTATCTCGCCTGCGGTGGTGTCGAACACCGCGGTGTACTGCTTGGACACGTCCAGGCACATGGGCTGGGGACCGTCGAAATCCAGAACCGTCGGTCCCGAACCGTCTGCTGGCGGACATCCGCTCAAATCAATGCTCCCTTCAAGGGTGAGGTCGGAGGATTGTATGTCGATTGAGTCGACGATGACCGATTCCGCTGGCCGACCTCCGAAAGCGGTGTCGGGATTGTCGACATGGCTGTTGAGGATGGTCCGGATCAAACCCAGGCTGTTGTCCTCAGTCTCGCCCAAAACCGTAAGGCCGGAAACCGCTTGGGAAGGTTGAAACCCGTCCCTGGCCACGAACAGAAATTGTCCGGTCGAATTGCCCTCGGCCGACCACAGCAACTGGCCCGCCTGGTATTCGGCTGACTCGCCCGGTGCGACAGAGAATCCCGGACCCGGATCGTCGGCGGAATTGGTGTGGGGCGATCCACCCTGGATGTACCCGCCGACGTCATCGGTGTAGAAAATGGCCGTTCCGTCGTAGTAGCCGTCATCGGCCAAGAACGCGAAAGCATTTACCGCCTCCGGTGACTGCCCTTGATCGAGCCTCACCCGAATTACCCCGAGGCTGGTGTCAAACACGGCCGAATATCGAGTCTCAGGATCAAGGAACTGATCCGGAGCCGATTCGAACGTCCGACCTCCACCGGGAGCCGGGGGTGGAGGAAGCTCGGGAAACACCACGTCTTCGCCGGCAACCGGGGCGCTCTCGTCCCCGCCTCGAGCCCATAGCCAGAGAATCACCACGGCCACCACAACCGCTGCGGTGATCAGTGCGATCCGCGCTCCTCGAGAGCGAATCCGACCGCGGACGGCGGCTACATTGGCCCGCTGCTGGGCGACCTGCCGACGATCACGCTGCCGCTGCCTCTTGCTCGTGGCCATCGCCTGAAACTTAGCGGCCCCAAAAACTCGCAATACAACCACCGAACTATCCATCAGGGGCCGGTAGCGTTTTATGTCGTGGCCTTAGTGGTGCAGAAGTTCGGCGGGACGTCGGTGGCCAACGCCGACCGTATCCGCGAGGTGGCCGACCATGTGCGCCGATGCCGAGACCGAGGCGATCACGTTGTGCTGGTCATAAGCGCCATGGGCAAGGAGACCGACGACCTGCTATCGCTGGCCTCAGCGGTGTCCGACACCCAGCCGGGCCGGGAATTGGACATGCTCATTACCGCTGGCGAGCGCAAGGCCTGCGCCCTGGTATGCATGGCCCTCCACGATCTGGGGGTGCCGGCCGATTCCTTCACCGGCAGCCAGGCCGGCTTCATCACCGACACCAATCACGGCAACGCCAAGATCCTGGAGATCAACCCCGGCCGGGTTCAGGACGCGCTAGAGACAAACCGGGTGCCGGTGGTGGCCGGGTCGCAGGGAGTGAGCACTGAGAACGACGTCACGTTCTTGGGCCGGGGCGGCTCCGACACCACGGCGGTGGCGCTCGCCCACACCCTGGGTGCCGACGCCTGCGAGCTGTACACCGACGTGTCCGGGGTGTTCACCACCGATCCCCGAGTGTGCCCCGACGCCCGCAAGCTATCCAGCATCTCCTTCGACGAGCTGCTGGAGATGACCGCGGTGGGCTGCCCCAAGCCGGCGATGCGCTCCGTCGAGGTAGCCCAGAACTACGGGGTCAAGCTGCATATCCGATCCGCATTCACCTGGGAGCAGGGAACCTGGGTGATCAAAGAGGAGTCCACCATGGAGCAACCCATCATCCGATCAGTCACCCCTGATACCTCCGAGGCCAAGATCACCGTGACTGGGGTGGCCGACCGCCCCGGCGTGGCTGCGGCCATGTTCCGGCAGTTGGCCGACGCCGGCGTGAACGTGGACATGATCGTGCAGAACGCCTCGGAGCACGGCATCACCGACATCTCCTTCACCGTGCCCGACGGCGACGCCGACACCGCCGCCTACATCACCCGCAAAGTGGCCGACGACATCGGCGCCACCGGAGTGACCGCCGACCACGACATCGCTCGGATAAGCCTGGTGGGCGCGGGGATGAAGTCGCACCCCGGCGTGGCCGCCACCATGTTCGAGACCCTGTCAGAGAACCAGGTCAACATCGAGATGATCTCTACTTCCCCCATCCGCATCAGCTGTGTAATCCGCCAAGAACACGCTGATAAGGCCACTCAAGCGCTGCACGAGGCGTTCGGCCTGTCCAAATTGCAAAGTTGACTCCGCAGGCATTTCACCAGGCGTTCGGCCTGTCCCGATAACGAAATCAGTCTTCTGATGCGCCGAAAGTAGGCTTGTCGCTGTGAGAGTCGCGGTTGTCGGTGCCACTGGCCAAGTTGGCGGAGTGATGCGCCGCCTTTTGGATGAGCGCAATTTCCCGGTCGACGAGCTGCGGGTGCTGGCCTCAGCCCGCTCTGTGGGTCGCACCATGTCGTGGCGGGATCAAGACCTGGTGGTAGAGGATGCCGCCACCGCCGACTACCGAGGGGTGGACATCGCCCTGTTCTCCGCTGGCGGAGGCACCTCCCGGGAACTCGCCCCCCGGGTGGCCGAAGCCGGAGCCACCGTGATCGACAACTCCTCGGCGTGGAGAATGGACCCCGAGGTGCCCCTGGTGGTGCCCGAGGTCAATGCCCACGCCTTGGCCGACATTCCCAAGGGAATCGTGGCCAATCCCAACTGCACCACCATGGTGGCCATGCCGGTGCTCAAGCCCCTTGCTGTCCAAGCCGGGTTGCGCCGCCTGGTGATCTCGTCATATCAAGCGGTCTCCGGGGGCGGTCTGGCCGGCGTCGCCGAGCTGGACGAGCAGGTGCGCAAGGTCGCTGACAATGCCATTGGCCTCACCCACGACGGCCATGCCGTCTCTTTTCCCGCGGCCTCCGCTTTTGCCGCGCCCATCGCCTTCAACGTGGTTCCCGAGTGCGGCTCTTGGATCGACGACGATTCCGGGGAGACCTCCGAAGAGCGCAAGCTGGTGGAGGAGAGCCGCAAGATACTGGAACTCCCCAATCTGGCGGTGAGCGCCACTTGCGTCCGGGTGCCGGTATTCACCGGCCATTGCCTAGCCGTCAACGCCGAGTTCGACAGCCCTCTCAGCCCCGAGCGGGCCACCGAGTTGCTGTCGGCTGCTCCCGGCGTGGTGGTCGACGACGTCCCCACCCCGCTGGCCGCCGCGGGCATCGACCCCACCCTGGTCGGCCGTATCCGCATCGACCCCACCGTCCAGCACGGCCTGTCCCTCTTCGTGGCCGGCGACAACCTCCGCAAAGGCGCCGCCCTCAACGCCATCCAGATCGCCGAAGCCCTCCTCTCTCCTTCTTCTAGCTGAACGCCTCAACCTAGGCGTGGTCGGGGGTGGTAAACCCCACCCGCAACTACCGCGGCGGATCATCCCGATATCGGATCGCAGCCTCTTCCAAGCTCAAATCCAACTGATTGGCTAGAGAAGCCAACCAGGCCAACACATCACCCAACTCATGCAACCGCTCGGCGTCATCGCCCTTTCGCACTGCCTGGGCCAGCTCCCCCAGCTCTTCGCACAGCCAGGCCACCGTGGCGGGGATGCCCCGCTCGCGGTCTTGGGGACCGTACAGGTCGTCCATGAGCTGTTGGAAGGCCGCGATCTCCACTGCGGCTCTGTTTACTCGATAGGAGAACCGGTCACGGTGACCCGGTGCATTCGATTCACAGGCGATAGCCCCCATCCACGCTGACTACCTGCCCGGTGATGCCTCCACCGGCCTCAGAGGCCAATAACACGGCCATAGGGGCCAACTCCTCGGGCTCCAGCACCCTGCGCTGGGCGCTGTCGGCATGGGCATCGGCCTTAGCCTGGGCGGCGCTTATACCCTTGGCCGCGGCCAGGCGCTCGAAATCCACCAGAGAGGTGTTGGTCCACCCCGGGCACAGGCAGTTCACCGTGATCCCATAGGGAGCCGTCGCCATGGCCAATTGCTTGGTGAGACCGACAAGGCCGTGCTTGGCGGCGGTGTAGCCCACGCTGGCCGCGGCTCTCTTGGATGCGCCCGAGCCGATGTTGATGATGCGGCCGTGCCTCTGCTCTCGCATGGGAGAAAGCGCCTCCTGGGTGGTCCAAAAGGCGGAAATCAGGTTCAGCCGCAACGTGCCCATAAACGCCTCGGCGTCTCCTGAGAACGGATCATGGTTTCCCCCCGACGAGCCCCCCACGTTGTTGACCAAGATGTCAACCCGCCCGAACTCAGCCATGGCCGCCCGCACCGGCGACCGGGCATCATCTTCGTCGGACGCATCCGCCACCACCGCCAGCCCCTGGCAGCCTGTGCCCTCGATCTCGGCAACAACCGCATCAAGCTGCTCTTGGGTGCGGGAAGACACCACCGCAGTGGCTCCCTCCCCGGCCAACCCCAGCGCAATGGCCCGGCCGATCCCCCGACCACCGCCGGTGACCACCGCCACTCGGCCTTCGAGAACTCCTCGATCTGTACCCGACATGGCGCGCCGGGCTACCCAAACGAGATGACGCGGTGGGCCAGCTTCCAACCGCCCTCGGTGCGCACCAGCCGATCGCGGTATGTCCCAAACAGCGCGACCGAGGGCTCGGTAGCGGTGTTCACCCAGAACTGCCAGTAGGAATCGGAGACAGCCTCATCGCCATCCATCGCCACGGACTGGGTGGTGATCGCATGCCGAGTGTTGCTCCCCGGCCCAACAGTCCCCTCTGATCGCCGCTCAATAGCCCCCGCCAGGAGGTTCTCTCGCCCCTGCAGCTCTCCACCCGGCATTTCCCACCGAGCGTCGTCTGTGAACAAGTCCACGTACTCCTCCAAATCACCCCCATCCGACAAAATCGCCAGTCGAGCCACAACATTCCTTACCGCCAACTCATCACTCATGCCGAGAGACTAACTTCGACCCATGCACGATCTCGTCATCCGCGCCGGCACAGTCGTCGACGGCACCGGCCAACCCGGTCACACCGCCGACATCGCCATCAACAAAGGCACCATCACCGAGGTCGGCAACAACCTCTCCAAAGGCCGCCGAGAACTCGATGCCGACGGTCTCCTTGTCACTCCCGGATTTGTCGACATCCACACCCACTACGACGGCCAGGTCTCGTGGGATTCCGACATGACACCTTCGGTGTGGCATGGGGTGACCACCGTGGTGATGGGCAACTGCGGCGTGGGTTTCGCCCCGGTGCGCCCCGGCTCAGAGGAATGGCTCATCGGCTTGATGGAGGGCGTGGAGGACATTCCCGGCGCCGCTTTGGCCGAGGGCATCGAATGGGAGTGGGAGAGCTTCCCGGAATACCTCGACGCGGTCGAGCGCAAACCCCGCACCATCGACGTGGCCGCCCAAGTCCCCCATGGTGCGCTCCGGGCCTATGTCATGGGCGAGCGGGGCGCCGACCACCACAATCATCCCACTCCCGCTGAGATCGCTGAGATGGCCTGGCTGGCCGCCGAGGGGGTTGCCGCCGGCGCGGTGGGCTTCACCACCAGCCGCACCATCAATCACAAGACCAAAGACGGCGAGCACACTCCCAGCCTCACGGCCGGCGCGCCCGAGCTGTGGGCCATTGCCGAGGCCGTGGGGCAAACCGGCAAGGGCGTGTTCGAGATGGTGGGCGACTGGGGGGACTTGGATGCCGAGTTCGACCTGGTGGCTGAGATGGCCCGCGTCAGCGGCCGTCCGCTGTCCATGACTATTGCCGTCCCCGACACCCGTCCCGATCTAGGCCACCAGCTGCTGAACCGCATCACCCAGGCCGACGCAGCCGGCATCCCCCTCCGAGCACAGGTGGCCAGCCGACCGGTGGGCGTGCTCGTAGGTCTCCAATCCACCTATCATGCGCTCCTCTCGTGCCCCGGCTACCGCCAGATCGCCGCTCTCGACCTTCCCGAGCGGGTGGCTCGCCTGCGCCAGCCCGAGGTGAGGGAACGCCTGGTGGCCGAGCTGGCCGCCCAGCCCGTCCACACCTTCAACCAGCTCGACAAGCTCTTCCCGTTGGGCGAATTTCCCGACTACGAGCCCTCACCCGACGCCAGCGTCGCCGCCGACGCCTCCCGACGGGGGGTCAACCCCCACGAGGCCCTCTACGACGCCCTGCTGGCCCGCGATGGCACCGAACTGCTCTACGTGCCGGTGATGAACTACGGCGACGGCGACTTCGAGCTCACCAAAGAGATGCTCGCCCACCCGCTCAGCGTCCCGGGACTGGGGGATGCCGGCGCCCACGTCGGGTTCTTGTGCGACGGCAGCATGCCCAGCTTCCTCCTGTCCCACTGGGGCCGCAACCGGACGCGGGGCGAAACCCTGCCAGTTGAGCAGCTCATCAAATGGCAGTGCGCCGACACCGCGGCCTTGGTCGGCTTCGATGACCGGGGCACGCTAGCCGCCGGTCAGCGGGCCGACATCAATCTCATTGATTTCGACCAGCTCAAACTGAGGGCCCCTGAGATGGTGTTCGACCTTCCCGCTGGCGGCCGGAGGTTGATTCAAAAGGCCGACGGCTTTGTCGCCACCCTGGTTGCCGGGCAGGCAGTACTGGCCGACGGGGAGCTGACCGGTGCCCTTCCCGGGCAACTGGTCAGGAGTTGATCAACTTTCGGTGCGCGAGAAACCCCCATTTTCCTTGAAAATGACCACTTGAGTCCGATAGTTGCACTTCCAACTATCGGACTTCCTTGATAGGATTCCCCCATGGTCGAGTCAATGTCGGGAATCCCCCTCGACCCCTACTACGGCGATGAGTTGAAACCGGGGGAATACCCCTACACCCGGGGGCTCTACTCCACCGGTTACCGCAGCAAGTTGTGGACCATGCGCATGTTCGCCGGGTTCGGCACCGCCACCGACACCAATGCCCGTTTCCACGCCCTGCTCCGAGCCGGGGGAACGGGGCTGTCCACTGCTTTCGACATGCCCACCCTCATGGGCCGTGATTCCGATCACGAGTGGGCGATAGGCGAAGTCGGACGAGCCGGGGTAGCCGTGGACACCTTGGCCGACATGGAGGACCTGTTCGCAGGCATCGATCTGGGCGATGTCACCACATCGATGACCATCAACGGGCCAGCCGCCATTGCGATGGCCATGTATGTTGCGGTGGCCGAGAAGAACGGCGTAGGCCGGGCCGAACTGGGCGGCACCATCCAGAACGACATCTTGAAGGAGTACCAAGCCCAAAAGGAGTACATCTTCCCGCCCCGCCCATCAGTGCGGCTGGTTACCGACCTGATCCGGTTCACCACTGCGGAGATGCCCCGCTGGCATCCGGTCTCCATTTCCGGCTACCACATCCGTGAGGCGGGCTCGACCGCCGCCCAAGAACTGGCCTTCACCCTGGCCAACGGCTTCGCCTATGTGGAGGCTGCCGCCGCCGCCGGGCTGGACGTGGACGACTTCGCCCCCCGCCTTTCATTCTTCTTCAACGCCCACAGCGATTTCTTCGAGGAAATCGGCAAGTACCGGGCCGCCCGCCGCATCTGGGCCACGTGGATGAGAGACCGCTACGGCGCGGCCAACCCCAAGTCGCTGATGTGCCGGTTCCACACCCAAACCGCCGGAGTATCGCTCACCGCCCAGCAACCGGAGAACAACATAGCCCGGGTGGCCCTCCAGGCCCTTTCCGCGGTGCTGGGCGGCACCCAGAGCCTGCACACCGATTCCTACGATGAGGCCCTGGCCCTGCCCACCGAGAAGGCCGCCCGCATCGCCCTGCGCACCCAGCAGATCGTAGCTCACGAGACCGGGGCCGCCTCGGTGGTCGACCCGCTGGGCGGCGCCCCTTTCGTGGAATGGATCACCGGCGAGATGGAGCGCCAGGCAAACGAGATCTTCGACCATATCGACCAGCTCGGCAACGGCTCCATGCTGGAGGGGGTATACGGCGGCATCGAAGACGGCTATTTCGTGGGCGAGATCGCTGATGCCGCCTACCGCTTCGAGCGCGAGGTAAACGCCGGACGGCGCATCATCGTGGGGGTCAACGAGTTCATCGAGGGCGACGACCAGGAGTCCAACCTGCTGTCCATCGGCCGCGAAACCGAAGACCTGCAACTCAAGCGACTTGAACAGGTTCGCGGCGACCGCGATGACGATGCCGTCAGAGCTTCTCTCGCCGCACTGGTCGAATCCGCCGCGCAGCCCGACGTGAACCTCATGCCCCCCATTATCGACGCGGTGCAAACTTATGCCACCGAGGGCGAGATCGTCGCCGCTTTGGAGACGGTGTTCGGCACCTATGTAGAGACCGCGGTGGTGTGAGCCAATGAGCGAGCCTCCTGCCGACACATCGTTTCCTCCCGAAACCGACTTCGGAGCACCGATCCGGGTGGTATTGGCCAAATTGGGGCTTGATGGCCACGATCGCGGATTGAAGATCGTGGCCCGAACGCTGCGGGACGCCGGAATGGAAGTCATCTACCTGGGCCTGCGCCAAACCGCCGACAGCATTGTGGCCGCCTGTGAGCAGGAGGACGCCGACGTCATCGGGCTTTCTATGCACAACGCCGGCCATCTCACCCTGGCCCCCCGAATGGTGCAGGCTGTCGACCATGCCGGCTTGGACGTGCCGGTCGTGATCGGCGGTATCGTGCCCGCCGACGATGTCGCCACCCTCATCGACTCCGGAGTGGCCGCCGTCATAGGTCCGGGAGCATCGGCCGATGAAGTGGTGTCCGCAGTGAAAGCGGCCGTAGACCGCCAAACCGACGCCCAGTGAGCCCGAAGCCAGCCAAAGAGCTGTTCGAATGATGAGCCGCGACCCGCTCGACGAGTTGTTTGAAACAGCCGGCAGCGGCAACCGGCGGGCTCTCGGCAAGCTGCTCACCATGGTGGAGAAGCGGGGCGAGACCGCTGCCAAGGTATCGGAGCGGGCTCATCGCGATGCCGGGCAGGCCCGGGTGGTGGGAGTCACCGGCGCGCCGGGAACGGGGAAGTCCACCATAACCGGGCGGTTGGCCGCGGCCTCGGGGGCGTCCCGTCCGGCCATCCTGGCCATCGACCCCAGCTCCCCGCTCACCGGTGGGGCCATTCTGGGCGACCGGATCCGCATGGACAACCATGTCGGCAACAGTGCCTTCATCCGATCGATGGCCACCCGCGGCCACGCTGGCGGACTGGCGGTGGCCGTGCCCGATGCAATTCGGGTGCTCGATGCGGCCGGGTGCGATCCCATCATTGTGGAGACCGTGGGCGTCGGCCAGGTGGAGGTGTCGATCGCGGCGGCGGCCGACACCACCGTGGTGGTAGTGACGCCCGGGTGGGGCGACGCGGTGCAGGCCAACAAGGCCGGGCTGTTGGAAGTGGCCGATATTTTCGTGGTGAACAAAGCCGATCGCCCTGATGCCCGCGGCGCCCGTCGGGACTTGGAGTTGATGCTGGACCTCGGCCACCGGAGCGGGTGGCGGGCCTCCATCGTTCTGACCACCGCCATCGAAGGGGAGGGCATCGACGATCTGTGGACAGAGATCGAGCGCCACACCGCTCATCTCCGCGAATCAGGCGAGCTGATCCGCCGCCGCTGCCGTCGCCGCCGAGACGAGGTGGCCGACCGCATCGAGCTCGAACTGCGCGACCGAGTTCACCAGATCATCCAGAACCAGTCAGGAGAATTCGCTCTTGGCCGAGTTGACCGCAATGAACTCTCCCCCGCGGCCGCCGCCGAGCTGCTGCTATCCACATTGACCTCCGACAAGCCCCCTGAAGGCTGAAATGAGCCCCTATAACGCTCCATTGCACGACATTGCATTCGCACTCCGCCACATCGCGGGCTTGGACGAGCTGGCCAAGATCCCCGCGTGGTCAGAGATCGGCCTCGACCACACCGAAGACCTCCTGGCCGAAGCCGGACGGCTGGCCACCGAGGTCATCGCTCCCACCAACCGGATGGGTGACCAAACCGGCAGCATGCTCGACGACAACGGCGACGTCGTCACCCCTGAGGGCTTCCGGCAGGCCTACCAGCAGCTCATCGGCGGCGGCTGGACCGCAGTATCGGCCGACCCCGAGCACGGCGGGGCCGGCTTTCCGCTGGTCGTCGACGTGGCCATCCAAGAGATGGTCACCTCGGCCAATATGGCCTTCTCCTTGTGCCCCATGCTCAGCCAGAGTGCGATCGGCACGCTCAGCGCTCACGGCAGCCACGAACAAAAACACCGCTGGCTGCCCTCGCTGATCAGCGGTACCTGGACCGGGACCATGCTTTTGACCGAGCCTCAGGCCGGTTCCGATGTTGGCGCACTCACCACCCGGGCCGAACCCCAAGCCGACGGAACCTACCGGTTGTGGGGCCAGAAGATCTTCATCACCTGGGGTGAGCACGACATGGCCGACAACATCGTCCACTGCGTCTTGGCCCGCACCCCCGATGCTCCCATCGGCACTCGGGGCATCTCATTGTTCATCGTGCCCAAGTTGTTGGTGGATGACAGCGGCGCGCTGGGCGAGCGCAATGCCATCCGCTGCATCGGCCTGGAGCACAAGGTTGGCATCCATGCCAGCCCAACGTGCGTGATGGAGCTTGACGGGGCAGTCGGGGAACTGGTGGGAGAAGAACACGAGGGCATGCCCCAGATGTTCACCATGATGAACAAAGCCCGTCTCTTGGTGGGGCTGGAGGGCCTAGCCATGGCCGAGCGGGCTTACCAGCAGGCGGTGGCCTTCGCGGCGGAGCGGCGCCAAGGCCGTCGTCCCGATACGGAACCCGGTGCCCAGGCTCCCATCAACCAGCATCCGGACGTGCGTCGGATGCTGTTGGATATGCGAGCCCGTAGCGAGGCGATGCGGGGTTTGCTGTATCTCAACGCGGCCGCGGCCGATCAGGCCGCCCGTCATCCCGATCCAATCCACCGCCAACAGGCTCGCCACCGGGCCGAACTGCTCACTCCGGTGTCGAAGGCCTGGTGTACCGATCAGGGAGTTGAAGTGGCGTCCATGGGCATCCAGGTGCACGGGGGCATGGGGTTCGTCGAGGAGACCGGAGCAGCCCAGCATTGGCGCGACAGTCGCATTGCCCCCATCTACGAGGGCACCAACGGCATACAGGCGATCGACCTCGTTGCCCGCAAACTTCCCATGGACAACGGTGCTCCGCTGGCTGCGCTGCTTGAGGAGATGACCGGTTTGGACAAGAACCTGGACCAGGCTGTCGGGGCCATTGCCGAAGCCACCCGCTGGCTGGAGGAGCATCCCGGCGACGACGCTCTGGCCGGCGCCACCCCGTTTCTCCAGATGCTCGGCCTCACCGTTGGCGGCTGGATAATGGCTCGAGCCTGGGGCACGGCTGGTGGGCTCGAAGCGACCGAACCGGAGCACGCTGACTTCTGGCGGGCCAAACAACTCTCCAGCCGGTTCTACCTCGACCAAATCCTTCCGACGGCCCCGGCGCTGCTTCCCGCAGTCACTTCTGGGGCATCTGCGCTGGGAAAGTTATCCTCCTAAGCGCTCGCGGGCTGAGGCACTGCGGGATAGCAGATGGGCTGGCACTGTGGCCTCGTTCACAACAACGTCACCACCGGCGTCAGCACCGGCATCGGCGGCTGGCAGCTCTTCGGCATCACCGCTCGGTGAGCCACCGGGCTCACCGGTCTCCGCCGCGGCCTCGGCAGCGGCTCGCCTGGCCACAAAGCTCTCCCACTCGTCTTCGCGCACCAGTTTGTCGCGGTGGATAGATCCCCGCTCGGCCCCGCTGTCGAACCGCACCCAATAGCGCACCCAGCGCATACCGGTGTGGAGCATCACTTCGCCCGGAGTGCCCTCGGCCACCCCGGCCAAGTCCTCGGCCAGAATAACCCTCTCTCGTCGGTCCAGAAGCTCAGGCACTATCTCAGGGTATCCACCGCAATGCAGCGCAGAGAAGCCGCCGCTTCAACCACCGTGTCATTGACCACATAGGCAACATAAGCCACACTAGTCACATAGATGGGCACTTGTAATAATATTGCGATTTGGTTACATTTGTAACTGACGCCATAACCATCGCCGTTATCGATTGCCTCTTATGCACAAGCTCTTACGGATCGTCTGTCTTTTGGCGGCCATGCTGCCGCTGGCGCTGAGCACGCCCAGCGCGGCTCAAGACTCGTTTATCGACGAGCGCGAGCGCCAGATCGAGGAGAAAAAGCGGGAAATCGATGCTCGGCAGCGAGAGCAAGAGGCGCTGAAGCGCCAAGCTCTATTCGCCATCGAAGAGCTGAATGTGACCAACGCTCAGATCGAAGAGGTAGATGCCGCCCTGACCGAGGTCAACAATTGGATCGCCGCTGCGGCGACTCGTCTGAGTGCGGTAGAGCTTTCCCAAACCGCGGCTGAAGAGCGTGTAACCGCCGCTCGAGAGCGCGACGCCGAGCTGGGCGAGGAGATCGCGGCCATTCGAGAGCGTCTGCGCGGCCAAGTGGTCGACATTTATCTCGACTTGGTGTACGAGCAGAACTTCCTCCTCCAAGACGGTGATCCCAATCGGAATGCTCGCCGCCAGTACTACATTGAGGAACTGGGCGCCGATGCCCAAGTGCTCATCGACCGCCTGCGCCAAACCAAGGACGATCAGCAAATCGCGGTACAGCAGGCCGAGCAGGCCCAGGCCGAGATCGAGCAGGCCCAGGCCGAGATCGAGCAGGCCCTGACCGACCTGGCCGAACTCAGAAGAGCGCAGAAAAAACTGCAAGACGAATGGAACCGAAAACGCCAGGAGCTGGAAGCGCGGATCGAGAACGAGGCCCAGGCCAGCCTCGACATCGAGAACGAGATTGCCGGGCTGAACCAGGACATCTCGAGCATCGAAGACGAGATCGAACGCGAGCAGGAGCGAATACTCGTCGAAGAGGAAAGGCGCAAGCGCGAAGCCGAGCTCGCCCGATTGGCCGAGTTGGATCGCAACAGGCAAGCCGACTTGGACCTCGCTGCTCGCCAAGAGCGCCTCGGCCAATTCGACGATATCGAGATCCCCGCTCCCCCCCCGTTCTTCCAACCGGTGGCGGGGCCAGTCGGATCGGGGTACGGAAACCGGGTTCACCCTATCTTCGGCACCGTGCGCTTCCACGCGGGGCTGGATTTCAGCGGCAACACCGGTGATCCCGTCGAGGCAGCCGCCTCCGGAACCGTGATCCAGGCTCAACTGCGAAGTGGGTACGGGAACACGATCATCATCGACCACGGCGGCGGGTGGACCACGCTGTATGCCCACTTATCGCGCTTCAACGTATACGTCGGCGACGAAGTGGCCATCGGCGAGACCATCGGCGCAATCGGCAGCACCGGCTGGTCCACCGGCCCCCACCTCCACTTCGAAGTGCGCTACCGGGGCTCGCCGCAGGACCCGGCCAATCATCTCTATTCGCGCGGGTAGACCGGTGTACTAATGCAGGCATTGGTCTTCGAGCGCAAGCTTGCCCGCTACGCGGCCGCCGCGGTGGCCTCCCGAGTGATCCCCGGCAGCGGCGCCGGGGTAGGCCCCCTGCACCTGCGCGAGGTTGACTCGCCCGAGCTCCCCGGACCTGACTGGCGCACCATCAGCCCTCGGTTGACCGGCATCTGCGGGTCGGATCTGGCCACCGTAGAAGGCCGGTCCTCCCGGTATTTCGAGCCGCTGGTGTCGTTCCCATTCATCCCCGGCCACGAGGTAGTGGGCATCGACCAGGGCGGCCACCGCCTGGTCATCGAACCGGTCTTGGGACCGGCTGCCCGAAACGAGCCTCTGCCCTTTCCCGGCGCAGCCCCCGGCGACGGCAACGACTACGGCTACCTGCTGGGGGGTGCCATCGAGGACGGGATCCAGATCGGCTTCTGCTCCAGCACCGGAGGCGGATGGGGAGAGGCTCTGGTGGCCCACCAGAGCCAGCTCCACTCGGTGCCGCAGCACTTCAGCGATGAGGCCGCGGTGATGCTGGAGCCGGCCGCAGGCGGGGTCCACGCCGCTCTGAAAGCCCAGGTGGCGCCGGGCGCTTCGGTGGCGGTGCTGGGAGCGGGCACCATGGGTCTGTGCTCGCTCGCGGCGCTGCGGGCGCTGACACCAGCAGGAACGGTCATCGTCACCGCCAAGTACCCGCACCAGAGAGACCTGGCCGCCGAGTTGGGCGCCGATATCGTGGTGGATCCCAGCGAGGCGCGCCGAGCGGTGCGGAGGTTGTGCGGATGCCGGATGCTGGGGGATTACCTCTCCAGCGGAGTGGACATAACCATCGACGCAGTAGGCAGCCCGGCTTCGGTGGCCGATGCCATTGCTATCACCCGTCCGCGCGGCCGCGTGGTGCTGTTGGGCATGCCCGAGGCAGCCCGAGTCGATCTGACCGGGTTGTGGCACCGGGAAACCGAGCTGGTGGGTGCCTACACCTATGGCACCGAAACCCTCACCCACGGCCGCACCGCCACCAGCTTCGAGCTGGCATTCGACTTGGTGGACTCAGCCAAGCTCGAGCGGCTGGTGTCAGCCCGTTACCCCTTGGACCGCTACCGAGAAGCCATCGCCCACGCCGCGGAAGCCGGCTCCCGAGGAGCAATCAAGGTCGTCTTCGAACAGAACGGCTAGTCAGACGGGTCGCCCGCTAGCTCGCGCAACAGAACAACTAGTCAGTCCGATCCCAGCGGGGGGAGTCCGAAGTCGGCGCCGATGGCGCTGATCTCCTCTACTAGAGCTGTCGGCAGGGGGATCCCCGATGCCAGCCGCTCGGCCCGGTTCTCGTGCTCGATCTCGCCGGGCACATAGATCCGGTCTACCCCTTCGGCTCGCTCGGTGTTGTGCACATCTCGGATGAGCTGGTCCATCTGCTCTCGAAATCGGTCCAGCCCGCAGAACCGCTCCAAGTCGAGGGTCAAGAACATCCAGCCTTTGGCCAGTCGGCGGTTGCCCACTAGCTCGCATTCGGTTTGCTCGGTGTGCCCGAAGCTGCTCCCGGCCACAATCCCCGAGAGCACCTCCACCATCAGCGCTATCCCGAACCCCTTGTACCCGCCGAACCAGCACAGATTCTGCGCCGACGCCGCCGCGGTGTCAGTGGTTGGCCGGCCCTGCTCGTCGTTGGCCCATCCCTCGGGGATACTCGGATCACCGCGCTTTTTGGCCAGCAAGATCTTGTTTCCGGCCACTGCGGTGGTGGCGATGTCGTACACCACCGGCAGCTCTTCACCAGCAGGAGCCGCCCAAGAGAACGGATTGGTCGAGAAGATCCCCGACCGGCCGCCGTAAGGAGGAACGATGGCCGGGCCGTTCTGCACCGCCATGGCAAAGCACCCCGCTTCTGCCGCGGGCAGGGTGTAGTAGGCCAACGCCCCCAAATGAGTGCCCTCTCGCACGGTTACCGCGGCCACCCCGTGGGCTTTGGCCCGCTCCACCGCCAACTCCATGGCCGCGACGCCGGAGATCTGCCCGAAACCGATGCCGCCATCCAACATCACCGTGGCACCGTCGTCGCGCACCACTTTCACCTCGGTGACCGGCCGCAGGTGTCCCGATCTCAGCCGGGCCACATACAACTCCACCAAGTGGGCCCCATGTGAGTCCACCCCGCGGAGGTCGGCCTCCACCAGGTTGTCGACCACGATCTCGGCCTGTTTGGAGGGGACCCCCAACCCGGTCAGAACGGCAACCTCGTAGCGCCGCAACTCCCCGTGATCCAGTCGGATCACGCCCGCATCGCTCACAGTTCAGTCGGTCTCTTCCGATTTGGGGGGGCGATAGAACAAAGAGAGCTGGGTCAAGCCGGCCAGCACTCCGCCACCGGCGCCAATGGCCAAGCCCACATAGCCATCCCAATCGTCATCGATGCCCAGCGCGTTGTCGATCGACCACTCCATGGGTCCCAATGTGGCCACCGATGCCGCGACCACGGCCAAAACGAAGGTGTACTCCCAGCCTTCCCGCACGATCATGAAGCCGTTGTGCCGGTGGACCGTCCACGCAGCCACCACCATGACCCCGATCATGCCCGCGGCGGCCAGTGGTGTGAAGAGCCCCAAGGCCAAAAGCAATCCGGCGCTGATCTCGGTGAGCGCAGCCATCCAGGCATGCAATTTGCCCGGTTTCATTCCCATGCTGTCGAACCATCCCGCAGTACCGGGAATGCGGCCGCCCTGAAAGATCTTGCCGTATCCGTGAGCGGCAAACGTGAGCCCGATGCCTACCCGTAGAATCAGCATTGCCAGATTCATCTCATCCATGGGTCCACAGTACTGGCCCATCTAGGCTGGACAAGTGCCTCTATGGCTCAGCGTGCTCATCGCCATTCTCGCCGGGATGATCCTCATCCGCGTCGGTATCGGGCTGCTGCTGATGATCCGCCAGCCGCTGCCGCCGCCGCCCCCGCCGGGAGAGCTGCGCAGGGTGAAGATCACGTACCGATGCTCGGTTTGCTACGCCGAAGTCCGCATGACCACAGCCCCCGAAGAAGACCCTGCGCCTCCCCGCCACTGCGGTGATGACATGGACTACGTCGCCCCCATAGACGAGTGAGTCGGTTTATCCACAAGTTGTGGATAAACCTGGGAACAAACTACAAAGCCGTAACTAGAAAGCCACCAAGCTGGCTAGTGCCACTGCGTCGCCACCAGCATGCCCGACAGCAGCAGGCCAAGCCCCCCCAGCAGGTACCAGTTGCTGGTATCGCCCGGCAGCAGAGCGACGTAGTTCAGCACGATCATGATTGCCCCCAGTGCCAGCAGGGCGATCATCAACACCGGCACCCAAGTGGGGCTGATCTTCTCGGCAGAGACCGGCACCCGGGGCACCGCCTCGTTTTCCGGTCGGGTACCCCTCGGAGTAACCCGCCCGCCCTGCACTCTGCGCTTGGTCGGTTTGGCCATGAACAAAGGATATGCGCTTCTAACCCCGAGCAGCCCCCCGATAACGTTGGCCCCGGTGACTCCCCGCATACTGGTGATCGACAACTATGACTCCTTCGTCTACAACCTGGTCCAATACCTCGGTGAGCTGGGCGCAGAGCCCCTTGTCTATCGCCACGACGCCATCACCCTCGACCAAGCCCTCGACATCGATCCCGATGGTGTTCTCATCAGCCCCGGGCCGGGACAGCCTTCCGATGCCGGGCTGAGCAACGCCGTCATCCAGAAGTTCAGCGGTATGCGGCCCCTGCTCGGTGTGTGCCTCGGATTGCAGTGCCTCGGGGAGGTTTTCGGCGGCCGGGTGGTTCGAGCACCTCAGGTAATGCACGGCAAGACGTCGATTATCCACCACACCGGAGAAGGGGTTTTCACCGGACTCCCCAACCCCATCGAAGCCACCCGATACCACTCGCTCATTGTGGAGCGATCTTCGGTGCCCGACATCCTGACCGTTACCGCGGAGACCGATGACGGTCTGGTGATGGGGCTGCGCCACCGCGATCACCCGGTGGAAGGGGTGCAGTTTCACCCCGAATCAATCCTGACCTCATCCGGCCATGACATTTTGACAAACTTCTTGGCCCAGATCTCCCCGTAGCAACCAATCTGGTTGCCGCGCTTAGGGCACCCTACATCCGTCGTCTACACCTGGCGTGTCGCCATCAAGCCCTTCTACCCAATTGGCGGAGTTTGCCGCAGCCGCGGGCATCGGATACGGATTCTCCAAATTCCATTCCACCACAAGGCCGGGGATGTCGGAGTAGGCCGTCTCCAACTCTCTGCACTCTGATGCGAATCTGCTCGACAGGGCATTCCATCTTGCAATGCTGCCCAAGGCGTCAGCCTCGCGACCCGCAGCAGCAGCTCTCGCGGTTATCGCCGCGGCCTCCCTCCTTGCTTCCATCCTGCGGGGAGTGAACTCATCAATGGTGTCTGTGGGCGTTGTCCCCGGTTCAGACGAAGTCGGCCGCCCCAGGCAGACGGTCACCTCCGTCCCCTGGGGATGCTCCTCCTCAGCCGGCGGTACCTGGCCCATGACCCGGCCCACGAGCTCTTCGGCGTCGTTCGGGAAATCACACTCGGCGATGGGCTCGGCCAACACGAGTTCCAATTCGGCCAACTGCTGAGCAGCCGTCTCCGGGGTGAGTCCAACCAGGCTGGGCACCACCACGCTCTCCGGGCCCGTAGAGCGCAGGATTGTGACCGTGGTGCCGGGCAGCAGCAGACCGGGTGGGGCCGGATCGGTACCGATCACCAGACCTTCCTCCACATCCACTGAGGGCTCATCGCGAACTTCATCGCTCACCTCCAGACCGGCTTGCACCAATACCTGTGTGGCCCGCAACAAGGTCATTCCCGCCACTTCGGGCACTGATATGGCTTGAAGCCCTTCAGCCACAAAAAGCGTGACCGTGCTGCCGGGGGCAACTCCGCTCCCCGCCACGGGATCTTGGCGCAGCACCTGTCCGGCCGGCGCGGTGGAGCCCTCCACCACCTGTAACTCAGAAGCGAACCCCCGGTCTTGCAAGAACCGGGCGGCGTCTCCCGCGCTTTGGCCCACAACTCCGGGCACAGTCACAGGAACTGCCCCTGAGCTAACCGTGATCTCGATCTCTTCTCCCTGGCCAATCTCGGCCCGCGCCGCCGGGGATTGGGAGATCACCTCGTTGCTCGGCACCGTCTCGCTGGCTTCAAACACTTGGCTTACCACGAATCCAGAGGCCTGCAGCTCGCGTATTGCCACCTGGCTCGACAGACCCACCACATTGGGCACGGAGATCACGGGGACAGATGTGCCGGCTACCACAGGTGGATCGGGATCACCACCGTTATCGAGCACATTTGACAGCACAAAGAACACCAGCACTGCCACCGCGACAAAGATGACTGTGGCCGCGGTGTACAGCCCAGCCCGCGAAGACGGCTCCAACACGGCCGCGGGGCCCGGCGGCGGGGCTGACGGCTGGGCCGGCGGCTGCACTGGCCCTCTGGATGACGGTGGAGAAGCAGCCTGCTGGGGTTGAGGGGACTCCTCTGGCATTTCCTCTGATGCTGGCGGTGCCGCCGGCTGGACCCCCGCTGGCCGGTGCACAGTAGACAGTTGATGACGCCCCTGGCGATAACGCCGCAAATCCCGCATAACGTCCTTGGCCGTGGGGTACCGCTCCTCCGGGAGCTTGGCCAACAACTTCATGGCAATGGCTTCCAGCGACTCCGGCAGCACGACTCCCAACGACGAGGGGGAAGGCACAGCTTGCTGGACATGCTTGTAGGCAACGGCTACCGATGTGTCGCCGGTGAACGGAGGACGGCCACAAAGCATCTCGTACAGCACGATTCCCAGCGAATACAGGTCGCTGCGATGATCCAGAGACTTCCCTTGGGCCTGCTCCGGCGAGAAATAGGTCGCCGTGCCCATCACTGCACCGGTTTGGGTGAGATTTGACTCCGCTCCACCGAACGCCACAATCGCGATGCCGAAATCGGTGACCTTCACCTGGCCGTCGGGCGAGAGCAGCACATTGCTGGGCTTCACATCCCGGTGAATTACGCCGTTGCTGTGTGCGAAACCCAGCGCCTCAGCCATGTCCATGGCGATCCCCGCGGCCCGTTCCGGGGCCAGGGGACCTCCCGAACGCAGCAACTCAGCCAGGCTGTGACCTTCGATGTACTCCATGACGATGTAATACGTACCCTCGGCTGACCCCCAGTCATACACCGCCACGATGTTGGGATGATTAAGGTTGGCCGCCGCGGTGGCCTCCCGCCTGAACCGCTCCACGAAGCTCGGATCGGTGGCAAATTCTGGAAACAGGCGTTTGATGGCCACCGGACGGGACAACAGGGTGTCGTGTCCCAAAAAGACATCGGTCATGCCGCCGCGAGCGATTTGATTCCGCAATTGGTAGCGACTGCCCAAGAGCTCCGGACCGTTGTCTGACATGGCAAAAACAGCGTAGTTCTTTGCTTGCTCGAATTATTGGAGGGTTACGTCCGCTACATCCACCACTATCACTGTGATGTTGTCGCTTCCGCCCCGACTCAAAGCCAGGTCGACCAGCGCACCTGCCGCATCTGTTGGCACCTCGAATTGAAGCAGGACTGCGTATATGTCTCGATCGGCCACTTCATGGGTCAAGCCATCGGAACACAGCAAATAGCGGTGTCCGCTCACCGGATCCAGCGTCCAATCGTCAACCGCCACCTTCGACTCAATGCCCAGAGCTCTGCTGAGATGGTTCCGGCTTTCATGGATTTCAGCCTCTTCCGGCGTGATCATCCCTGCTTTCAGCATCTCCTGGACCACGGTGTGATCCTCCGTCACCTGGTGGAACCCGCTCTCGTCACAGCGGTAGACCCGGGAGTCGCCGACGTTCACCACGGCCAGCGTTTCTCCATCATCGTGCTCAACCACGGCCAGCGCACACAAGGTGGTCCCCATCCCGGCCAACTCGGATGTCGACTTTGACTTGGCCAAGATCTCCTGGTTGGCCCGATCCACTGCATCCAACAGCTCCTCCACCGTGGGAGCCGGCGACGTCAGGCGGCGGCGGAATGAGCGGCGGCGAGTGACTCTGCGCGCCTCGACCGCAGCTTGCACCTCAGCAGCCAGCGTCTTCACGGCAAGGGCCGACGCCACTTCGCCCCCTTGGTGGCCGCCCAACCCGTCGGCAACCGCAAAGATGTCGTTGGAAGCCAGCATCGAATCTTCGTTTTTTTCTCGACGTCGGCCTCGGTCGGTAGCTTGCCCCGCTATTAGCCGGATCATCAGAGTTCCATGGCCGTGGTGCTCCTACTCTGCGGAGGACTATACCCATAGTTGCATTGGATGTCGCTGCCGAAACGGCGAGCGATGAACAAGTCGGTTACTGATCGGTGCGCTCGTCTTGTACGCTGACCACCCCGACAACCAGCGCGAGTGGCGGAATTGGCAGACGCGCAGGATTCAGGTTCCTGTGTCCGCAAGGACGTGGGGGTTCAAGTCCCCCCTCGCGCACTCTGTTGGTCAGCCCACCGTCCCATCAGGGGTGGGGGTGGGCACCTCGGTGACGGGGATGACCGGGGGTGGTCCCCAGGCAATGGCCGCTTTGGAGAATCCCGCGGCCATGGCCACCGTGAGAGCCAACTCAGCCAACTCGGCCGGGGTGAACTCCTCGTTGAGCGCCGCTTGGTCCGCCGGGCCGAGTCCTGACGGGTCGGAGATCACGGCGTCAGCCATCCGCAAGGCCAGCTTGAACCGATCCGGCAAGTCGCTGTCGGTGTAACCATCGTCGATCTGGTCAACCAGATCTTCGGTGAGACCCTGCTGCTTCGCACCTGCAAAGCGGAGATTCTTTCAAATATTGCAGTCGTTGACCCGGGCGTTGCGGAGCCGGCCCACCTCCTTGGTTGCCTGGTCGAGCTGCCCCTCGCTCCACAGGGTGCCGTAGAAGCGGTTGAACACCGCGAACAGCTCGGGTTGGTGGTCGAACAGCGACATTCCCCCTTCGGGGATGGCGATTCTGGTCATTCGATGACTCCTTTCAACGCGACCCGACTGCGAGCCAAGGCCTCAAGCGTGGCAATGGCGGTGGTGAGCGCGGCCAACTCCGGTGGCGACAGATGGGCATTCAACTCGGCGCACAGCTCATCGGTCACGCCATGGGCATCCAGCACGTACTGCTCGGCAAAGGCCAGCACCACCCTCTCCCGATCGTCTTGGGGAGCCCGAGCAGAAGCCTCGCCGCCGATCATCAACTCGATGCGAGCGGCGCAAAGCTCCAACAATTCGGGGTCCAGCCCTGCGCCATCGAGGGCTTGCACCAACTCCTCCAGCGGACCGTAGACATGAGGGTCCAAGGCGGCCAGAGGACTATCGGTCGAGGTCGAGCCCATTCCGATCACCCGCCGAACATGGCCAGCCACTGGTCGGCTGAGCGGGGCATGAACACGTAGTTGGTGCGCCGGGTCTCGCCCATCGAAGCCGACGGCTGGGGTGAGTACAGATGGCCGGGGTAAAGCGTGGCGGTGTCGGGAACCCGGGCCAGGCGCTGGGTGAGGCTCTCATACATCGCCGCCGGGTCGCTCCCCGGTAGATCGGTCCTCCCACACCCCTCCAAAAACAGCGTGTCCCCGGCTACCAGCCGGCCGTTGGTCAAAAAGCACTGACTCCCGGGAGTGTGGCCCGGCGTGTGGATCATCTCAATGTCCACCGCCCCCACCGACAGCACATCACCGCTCTTGTGCAAGCACAGATCGTCATCTTCCAACCCGGTGGTCATGCCGACATAGTGAGCCTCGTCAGCCTGCACATGTACCGGAACCGACACCAGCTCCAACAGCTCAGCAACGCCCGCGATGGAGAATTGCATCATCGACCCGCCTACATGATCAGGGTGGTAATGGGTAGCCAACACCCCCGTGAGCCGCATCCCATCAGCCTCCACCAACGCCACGATCCCCGCCGGGTCATAGGCCGGATCCACCACCACCGCCTCCCCCGTGTCCCGATCCCCAATCAAATACACGAAGTTGACCATCTGGCGGGCCATCATGTCCCCACTCGCAATATCCCTCCCCGACAACAACTGCCGAAAATACAGACGCTCGTCTTCCACGGGGTTGATACTACGCAACCGGCTCGTCATCCCCCTGCCGCCGCCAGGCTTCTTCCGCCAGCGAAACCACTTCCCGCGCCGGCAACCCCAAGAGCTTCGACGCCCTCACCGCCTCATCGTGCTCAACCTTGACGCGGCCCGCACTCACCTTGACCCGAACACGCCGCCCGTCCACGTCTACCTCGTGCTCCAGTCGAGATCGGGGCCACCGCTCCATAAGCCGCCCACGAACCCCCAGCGAGCCAGTCTCCTCGGCCATCGTGGCCGCCACCTGATCGCCCACTGCGAGATCAGCCAGCGCGCTCACCGTGTACGCCGGCCTCCCCTTCTTCATCACAATCGGCGTAATCCACGCATCATGGGCCCCCGCCTCCAACAACGAAGCCACCGTGTGAGCCAGCGTTTCCCCGGTGGCGTCATCCACGTTGGTCTCGAACAGCATCACGGGCTGGCCCTCGGGGCGAGCCGCCGACATCGTGCCCACCACCACCTGGGTGAGATTGGGCCGGTCCTCAAGCTGGTTGTCGCCGGCGCCGAAGCCGGCGGCCGAGATGGTCATCGGCGGCATGGGCCCCCAGCCGGCGGACAACGCCGACAAGATCGCCGCACCGGTTGGTGTGGTCAGCTCCAGGCCCACATCCAGTCCAAACGTCGGACACCCCACCAGAAGCTCCACCACTGCGGGCGGCGGGTTGGGCAGTCTCCCGTGAGCGCTGCGAATCATCCCCCGTCCGCACGCCACCGCACTGGAGTGAACCTCGTCAATTCCCAGCACCTCCAGGGCGGCGCACGTGCCCACCACATCGATGATGGCGTCCAGCCCGCCGACCTCATGGAAGTGGACCTGTTCTGGCGGCCGGCGGTGAAGCTTCCCCTCGGCTCGTGACAGGGCGTCGACTACCGCCAAGGCCCGATCGGCCACCCGGTCGGGGAGCCGGGCCTCCCCGATGAGCGCGTTGATGTGACTGGCCGTGCGCACCACCGACGTCTCTCTGGTGATCACCCTCACATCGGTGGCGGCAATGCCTCCCCGCTGGGTGGGATGGGCTTGAAGATCCCACCCTCCCAGTGGCAGCAGCTCGCATATCTCCCGCACTTCAACCACATCGGCCCCGGCGTCGATCAACGCCCCCAGCGCCATGTCGCCAGCAATTCCACTGAAACAGTGAAACCAGGCAACGCCGGCCGGTTCAGACATCGCTTGCTCCGCTCATCTCCGCCTCCGAAGCTGCCCGCTCCCTCGATTTGAACAACCGCAACACCGCGCAGGCCGCCCCAAATCCGTTATCCACCCCCACTACGGTCACCCCCGCGGCACACGAGGACAACATGGCCAACAGCGCAGTGAGACCCTCCAGCGAAGAGCCGTAGCCCGCGCTGGTGGGCACAGCCACAACTGGGGCCGCGGTCAGCCCACCGACAACCGAGGCCAGCGCTCCCTCCATGCCCGCCACCACCACCACGGCGTCGGCCGATGCCAACGCCTCGACATCGCCGAGAATCCGGTGAAGCCCAGCCACCCCGACATCATTCAACCGATGAGGGGCTAGGCCGTGAGCGGCCAGCACCACGCCGCATTCGTCGGCTACCGGAAGATCGGCAGTGCCCGCCGCCGCCAACACCACCCGTTCGGGCCGCGGCGGGGCCGGACGCCAAACCACTGTGGCGTCGTAGCGCTTCCCTTCGGGGTTCAGGCTCAGCGAGGTTGCCGCCTGGTCGTCAGAGGCTCGGGTCAACAACACGGGGCTGCCCGGCTGTTCCAGCAACTCCCCCACGATGGCCGCGCACTGGTCCGGCGTCTTGCCCGGTCCGTACACAACCTCGGCCAACCCCTGTCGGAGGCTGCGATGATGATCCACCCGGGCAAACCCCAAATCAGCGAACGGCAATCGGCGCAATTGCCGGACAGCGTCGTCCGCCGTTACCGTGCCATCGCGCACGTTTGCCATCAATTGCCGAACAATGGCCTCATCCACTACCACTATCCTGCCCTTTTGTGACTGCTTCTGCCCGATCCATAAGCCAAGTGGCCTACCTGGGACCACCGGGCACGTTTACCGAAGAAGCACTCCTCACCCAACCCGACTTGGCTGAAGCCGACCACCTCTTGTGCCGGTCGATCCCCGACGTTCTGGGCGCCGCCGCCGAAGGCCGGGCTGCATTGGGATTCACCGCCATCGAGAACTCCATCGAGGGGACGGTCAACGTGGCCCTCGACGCCTTGATCTTCGAGCACGATCTGCTCATCCAGCGAGAAGTGGTAATCGATGTTCGCCTGCACCTGTTGGGCTTCTCCGGTACCTCAGTGGACCAGATTCGCCGGGTCATCAGCTTTCCCGTCGCCACCGCTCAGTGTCGACGCTATTTGACCGAAAACCTCCCCCATGCTGAGGAAATTGCGGCCAATTCCACCGCCGCCGCGGCCCGCGATCTCGCTGTTTCCAATGACAAGACCACCGTCGCCATCGGCACTGCCTTGTCGCAGGAGATCTACGGGTTGGACATGATCGCCACCGATATCGAGGACCACCCGGAGAATCAAACCCGCTTCGTGGCGGTGTCCCGTTCCGGGGTGCCCGCCCCCACGGGACACGACAAGACGTCCATTGTGGTATTCCAGCGTGCCGACCGGTCGGGCTCGCTTATGGGCATTCTCGCCGAGTTCGCGGCTCGCTCAATCAACCTCACCAAGCTGGAGTCTCGCCCCACCAAGAAGGCTCTGGGCGACTACTGCTTCCTCATCGACCTTGAAGGACATGTGGCCGACCAGTTGGTGGCCGATTGCCTTACCAGCATTGTGGCCAAGCACGGCGAGGTGAAGTTCCTCGGTTCCTACCCCACCAATATCAGGGGAAATGAAGAGCAGAGCACCGCGGCCACCACAGCATGGACCGAAGCTCAGAGTTGGATCGAAGATCTCCGCGGCCAAGTGGGAACCTCCTGATTTGACAGGTTCTAATAACTTCCATTAGAACTGCTCCAGCATTACCCGCTATCAACCGACGCGGAGGAGACCATGGAATTCGGCATTTTCGTCAACGGCTACGTCCCCGGGCCGGCAGCCCACGACACCGAGGCAGAGCACACCGCCTTGATGCGGGAGGCCCATTACGCCATCACCGCCGACAAGTACAACTGGAAGTACGTCTGGTTCGGCGAGCACCACTGCCTCACCGAGTACAGCCACATGTCGGCCCCCGCCCCGGTCATGGGCTATGTGGCGGCCAAGACCGAGCGCATCCACCTCTCCACCGGCATCACCAGCCTGCCCACCGCCAAGGAGCACCCGGTGCGCATCGCCGAGCGGGCCGCCATGCTCGACCACATCACCGAGAACCGCTTCGAGTTCGGCACCGGGCGGGGAGCGGGCAGCCACGAAGTTGCCACCTTCGGAGGTCTCACGCCGCCGGAGACCAAGTCGATGTGGGACGAGGTCATCCGGGAGATTCCCCGCATGTGGGAGCAGCGCGACTACTGCTTCGAGGGCGAGCACTTCTCGGTGCCCAAACCCCACAACGTGCTGCCCAAGCCCCACGGCCACGGCCATCCCCCCATCTGGGTGGCGTGCGGCAACCCGCCCACCTTCGCCAAGGCCGGGTCGCTGGGCATCGGCGCCATCGCCTTCAACTTCGAGCCCATCTTCAACCTCAAAGGCCGGATCGACGCCTACAAGGAGGCCATCCAGAGCCCGGTGGAGCAGATCGGCCAGTTCAAGAATGACAACGTGATGATGACCAATGCGGTCATCTGCCTAGAAGACCGGGAACGGGCTCGGGCGATCGCCAAGGCCAAAGGGCGGGGCTATCTGGTGACCATGGTGAACCTCTACCACGACACCATGCCCAAGTCCCCCGACGCCATCACCTGGCCCTCTGCACCCAACCAAGTCGAGTGGACCGACGAGATGCTCGACGGAGCCATTGCCGGCGGCTACATGCTGTGCGGCAACGCTGAAGAGGTGTGCGAACAGGTGGCCCGTTACCAGACGGTCGGCTGCGACCAGGTGGTGTTCGGTCTGCCCGGCGAGGGCATGGAGCACGATGAGATCGACGAGATGCTCGAGGTGTTCGGCACCAAGGTGATCCCCCAGTACGACCCCGACCCGATCCACTCCACCGACCGCTACCGGGCCACCGCCCAGCGTCGGTATCCCGATTTCCAGTTCCCGCTGCCTGATGGCATCGACGTGGAACTCATCCCCGACACCGCCATACTGCCCCTGGGCCACGGCAAGTAGCCCGACCAGATCGAGGACCAGCGGCTGTGCCGCGCGACGCCACCGAAACCCGAGCCCGACTGATCGCCGAGGCCGAGCGCCTCTTCGCCGAGCAGGGCATCTGGCGGGTGCGGGTGCAAGACATCGTGGCAGCCGCTGGGCAGAAGAACAGCTCGGCGCTCTCCTATCACTTCGGCTCCCGCCGCGGGGTGCTCGACGCCATCCTGCGGGAGCACGGTGAGCCCATCGACCAAGACCGGGGCGAGGTATGGGCCGCTTTGGATGACGACCAAACGCCCGCGCTCATCGAGGCGCTAATTCAACCCCTCACCCGCCGGCTGGCCACCGCCAGCGGTCGGTGCTACCTGCGGATCGTGGCCCAGCTCAGTGCGGAGTTCAGCCGCTGGGATTTCGATCCCACCCACGTGCCGGCAAACCTCAACGCCATCTTGCGGCTGTTGCGAGATCGCTCATCGGTTGGCGACAAAGCCCAGCGAGACGAGCGGATTCTGGGCATGATCCAGCTGATGACCGCCTCGTTGGCCGAGCGAGCCCGCCGCATCGAAGCTGGCGATCCCCTGGCCACTGAAGACGACGAGTATGCCGCCAATCTGGTGGACATGTTGACCGGGATTATCGTGGCTCCTTCTCGAACTGCGGCCGTAGCAGCACCTCAACGCGCCGACCGGTAATTTGCCACTGTGACAGACAATCAGATTCCTCGACCGGTCACTGGCCTGTGGTTCGAGGAGTTGACCCCCGGCATGGTCATCCACCACGCCATCCGCCGCACGATCACCGAAGCCGACAACGTGGCCTTCACCACCATGACCATGAATCCGGCGCCCATCCATCTCGACGCCGACTATGCCGCAGGCACCGAGTTCGGCCAACCACTGGTGAACTCCCTGTTCACCTTGGGACTAGCCGTGGGCATCAGCGTCCACGAGACGACCATGGGCACCACCGTAGCCAACTTGGGTTTCCAGAAGGTCTCCTTCGGGGCCCCGGTGTTCGCCGGAGACACCATCCGGGTGGAGACTGAAGTGCTGGACGCCCGCCTATCCAAGTCCCGGCCCACTCAAGGCGTGGTGACCTTGGAGCACCGGGCCTATTGCGTGGGTTCAGAGGCCCTGGTTTGCCAGGCCGTTCGCTCTGCTCTGATGCATCGCCGACCGTCCCAATAGGCCATGCTTTGGGCATGAACCGATTTGAAAACAAGATCGCCATTGTCACCGGCGCGGCTTCCGGCATCGGTAGGGCCACCGCTGACCGCCTGCGCTCAGAGGGCGGAACCGTGGTGGGCATCGACCGAGATCCGGTGGACGACGTTGACCTGGCCGTCCAACTGGACCTCCTCGATTTGGACGCCATCGCTCCCACCGTCGCTCAGGTGATGGACACTTACGGCCGCATCGATGTGCTGTGCAACATCGCCGGGATCGGGCATTTCGCCCGGGACGAAGACGAGACCCTGGAAAGATGGAACCGGGTGATCGGCGTCAATCTCACCGCCACCTTCTTCATGTCTCAGGCCTGCTTGCCCCACCTGCTCGAATCCCAGGGCAACATCGTCAACACCGCCTCCACCGCAGGCACCCACGCTCAGCCCTGGAGCTCCGCCTACTCGGCCTCCAAGGGCGGGGTGGTCGCCCTCACCCAGACCATGGCCAGCACCAACGGGCGGTCGGGAATCCGGATCAACTGCATCGCCCCCGGCGGAGTGGAGACCGAGATCTACAAGCAGTTCCTGCCTCCCGAAGACGTCGACCTCACCCTCATGGCCATCATGGAGCCCTTCCACCGGCCAGCCCATGCCTCCGAGCTGGCTTCAGCCTTTGCCTTTTTGGCCAGCGACGATGCCAGCTACTGCAACGGGATAGTTCTCCGGGTTGACGGAGGAACCAAGGCATGAGCCACTCCTCTCCTCCCCTGGCCGGAGTCCGTGTCATCGAGAGCTCGCTGCTCGGCCCCGGATTCTTGACCACGTTCCTCTCCGACATGGGCGCCGATGTCATCAAAGTGGAGCCCCCGCAGGGCGACTACATCCGCCAGATGACCTGGCCCATCGTCAACGGGGTGTCGCTGCTGCATCTGCACACCCACCGGGGGAAGCGCAGCATCGTGCTCGATTTGCGCCAACCCGAGGGCGTTGAGCTCTACCTGGATCTGGCCCGCAACGCCGATGCAGTGGTGGAGGCCATGAGGCCCGGCGCACTGGAGCGCCGGGGCCTGGGCTACGAACAGCTCAAGGAAGTGAACCCCAAGATCGTTTTTGCCACCATCAGCGGATACGGCATGACTGGCCCCTACAAGGACATGCCCAGCCACGGCATTGCCTATGACACCTGGGCCGGGCTCATCCCTCCCGCCTATGACGACGACGGATTCTGCCGCATCCCGGAAATGCCCAACATCGGCATCAACATCGCTCCGCTCATCGGTGCGCTCGCGGTCTGCGCCGGCATCATCCGGGCTCGAGACACCGGCGAGGGCTGCCGCTTGGAGCTGGCCCAGTCCGACGCGGCCGCCTACATGGACTGGTACCGCATCGAGACCTGGAAGGCCTACGAGCGGCCTGAAGACGAGGTGACCGGCAACCCCTCCGACGACTATGAGCGCCGGGCACCGGGTCTGGCCGGCATGTGGGAGGGCGTCCGCTACCAGATGTACGAGTCGTCCGACGGCCACGTGCTGTTCATGGCCTCCGAGCAGGCCTTCTGGCGCAACTTCTGCGAGGCCCTCGACCGCATGGATCTGTTCGACCGCTGGCCGGGCTCGAAATACGCCGACCATGCCCGGGGCAATCTGGAGATGCAGCGGGAGCTGCGGGACATCTTCCGCACCAAGACCAGCGCAGAGTGGCTGGAGTTCGGCGACCGGGTGAACACCCCCATCGCCCCGGTGAACAACGCCAAGAACGTGGTCGACGACCCGCAGTTCCAAGACCGGCTGCCCCTGTTCACCGTCGATGAGGTGGGCTGTGAGCAGCTTCCCCTGCCGGTCAAGTTCTTCGACGAGGAGCTCCCCGTCCCCACCCACGCCCCCACCGTGGGCCAACAGACTGTCGAGGTTCTGAGCGAGGTGCTGGGGTTGGGCGAGGACCGACTGGCCGCACTGCGGGATCTGGGCATTCTCGGATGACCGACCCCAGCTCGACCGATTCGGTGGCTGCCGAGCTGCTGGACGAGACCGTCGAGTTGACTCGCGAAGCCGGGCGCCTCACGCTGCGTTGGTTTGACGACCACGAGCTGTCGGTGCGCCGCAAAGACGACGGCTCGCCAGTGACCGACGCCGACAAGGCGGCCGAGTCGTTTCTTCGGGAGGTCTTGGCCAAGCGGTTCCCCGACGACGGGGTGGTCGGCGAGGAGTACCCCGAAGAGCAGGGCACATCGGGGCGGACTTGGATCATCGATCCCATCGACGGCACCCGCAGCTTTATCCGCGGTGTACCCCTCTACACCACGCTATTGGCCATGATCGACCACCACAGCCCGGCCATCGGCGTCGCGGCCGTCCCCGGCCTCGACGAAGCGGTATGGGCCGGCCGAGGCTTGGGCTGCTACCACAACGGACGGCGGTGCCGGGTGAGCTCCCAAGGCGACTTGGGCCGATCATATCTATCCGCATCGGGCTTCGAATGGTGGCCCGAGGGCATCTTCGACCGAGTGAGCCAAAGCGGTGCTCGGATGCGAACCTGGGGCGACGGCTACGGCTACGTCCTGGTGGCCACCGGCCGGGTTGAAGCCATGATCGACCCCGGCCTCAATCTGTGGGACATCGCCCCCATGCTTGTCATAATCCCCGAAGCCGGTGGTCGCATCACCCAATGGAACGGCTCCACCACCCCCAGCTCCGGTGACTGGCTCGCCACCAACGGCGCCATCCACAACGAGCTCCTCACTTGTCTCCGCGGCAACTAGACGCCAGAAAACTCCTCACAAACAACCCCCTGCCCCTCTAGCACTCCCAAGAATTCCGCTGTGTCCACCACCTCGGACAACCCCACTGCCCCAACCTGGTTCAACTTGCCCGCGGCAAAGATCTCAATCGCACTCATCAACACCGCGGCCGTCACGGTTCCGGGCGGTGCCGAAGCGCCCAATATTCGACCAGTCCACTTCTGTCCCTTCTGCCCTCGCACCTCCACCCTTACCGCCCCCAGCCTTCCCTCGGGATGCGGCGGCCGCAGCATTGGCAGCCAAGAGCTAAAGCGATCCCGGCGAGTAGCCGCCATCCGAGCAGTTATCCGATCCGCACCGCTGAACGTTCGAGCCAGCAACATCGGGTCGGGCAGCGCCGCCCGATAACAGTCGGCTGCGTCCACCGGGCTCGGAAACCAGCACAGCTCCCGGCCTGAGCCCCCTGGTCGCTGCTTCCACCCACCCCGCCATTCCAACGCGAGCGAGCCCAAGGCCCTGTGGTGCTGGCGGGCACAAGCCGGTCCCCCGGTGCCGAACTTGGCGACGTGTACTTCGGTCACCCGGTCGAGCTCCGCAGCCGCCTGAACGGCCAGAACATTGGCCAGCCCAGGGGCCATGCCCACGCCGACCACAACCAACGTGTTCTGCCGCTGCGCCGCACCGTGCATGCCGATTAGCCGTCTGACATCGGCCACAGAGTCAGAGGTGGAAAGCATCGCTCTGCCCCGGGCCAAAAGCCGACGGGCCAACCGAGCTTGACTGCCTGATGCCGTGGCCAACACCACGACGTCAGCCGAGTCGTCAAGGCTGCCAACAGTTACCGGCGAGCCGTATTTCTCCGACAATTGCCAGGCACGATGGGGGTTCCGATCGACTACCGCCACCCGCCCAACCGGGACAGATGGTGCGTTGGCCAAGCGCTCGACCACGCCCGCGCCAACCACGCCCGCGCCAACGATCAGTATGTCCATGCAGCTAAGAAGAAGCGATCAGGATTAGCTGCTGCCGCTGATTTGGCGCCAGCCGCCCGACTGAGGCGGCACGCCCCCGGTTCCCCGAGCACGCAAAATAGCTGCAACCGCAGCCGCCCCGGCCAGAGCAACCAAGGCTCTCCGCAGTATCTTCACGCCTCCCATCCTAACGAACCTCAGTACCAGCGCAACCGGGCTTGTCCTTCTCCAACAATGACCCGGTTGCCTCCTAATCCAGGTGACCGGCCAAAGGGGGAATGCTCAGCTTGAGAGGTAGACGTGTGGGGCTAGCTGGATTCGAACCAGCGACCTCACCCTTATCAGGGGTGCGCTCTAACCGACTGAGCTATAGCCCCGCAGCCGGACGGCAAGCCTACTTACGGGCAATCCAGCTAGGCCAACGAAATCGAGCTGGTCGAGCCCGAGGGCGCTGACGAGCCGTCTCCTCCTCGATGACCGTGACCCTCATCCCCCCGGTCAGGTCGCTGATGAGGTTAAACAGCACACATAGCAAGACGTTGAAGAACGTGCCCGCTACCACCAGCACCAGCCCGCCCACGGCAAAGCCCCGAAATATCTGGCTGGCGTTGAACTTGAACTGTTGCAGCGCGAACAGCTCCTCAATGAACGACTCGGTATCGTCCACCGTGCCCGATCCCACCGCGATGCTCCACAGCATCACCCCGGCCAGCATGACGATCACCCAGAGACACATGTAGAAAATCAACGAGATCTTCAGCACCGACCAAGGCTCGATGTGCCGAATCACCCGGCGTACCTTGCGGGCCTGCAAGCGCACCGCCCGCCGGTATTCTCTCGGGGTTACCTTCACCGGCTGGCGCGCCGAGGCCGGGGCGGGCACCGGCGCAGCCGGAGGGTCGCTTACCCGACCGGGGTCAATGGACACGACTCGAAGTGTACGGGATCGCCGGTCGGAAAAAATTGGCACTGCCACCACTTCGGAGGCAGAAACTCGGCTCGGGCCACCGCGGTTGCCCCATCCCGGCGCACCACTACCTCTGCCTGGAAGCCGTCTCTGTTCAACGAGGTCAGCGTCGCTCCGTTGGCCACGGCAATCCCCGCCCCGGCTGACGGCTCCGCCGCGGCGGCCATCGCCACTACATCAGCGATCGCCGCCGCTCGGGCCCGGCGAACAGCGTCGGCCCCGAGCTGTCCCAACAACACCATCGCCATTCCGATCACCGCCAACATCCCCGCACTCAAAACCGATATCGATCCCCGCTCGCCCACAATGCTGCTCCGATGTCATGTGGAGGGGGAAGTTTCGACAAAGAGATCTATTCCTCGTCTTCTGAGCTGGATAATACAGGGGTTACCGCGGCTACCAACTGGTCTTCCGACAAGCTCATCACCCGCACTCCAGAGGCTTCGCGTCCCATCACCGGAACCGACGAAACCGGTATGCGGATAGTCACCCCGTTGGACGCCACCAAGAACACCTCGTCCTCCGGAGCTATCACGCGAGCAGCTACTACCGTTCCCCGTCCGTCCATCATCCTCATCGCCCGCATTCCCAATCCACCTCGATGCTTGGCCCGAAACTCGTCCAACGGAGTGCGCTTGCCGAATCCCTGGTCGGTGACCAGCAGCATCTCGTCGCCGGGCTGCACTGCACTGGCCGCCACAACGACATCGTCGCCTCGCAGCCTCATGCCCCACACCCCGGCCGCGTTGCGGCCCATGGCCCGGACTTCGCCCTCCGAAAAACGCATGAGCTGCCCAGATGCACTCACCAGGCAGACGTCATCGCTGCCCCTGGTTGCCAGCACTCGAACCAACTCGTCGCCATCCTTCAAGTTGATTGCGATAAGCCCCTTGGTGCGAGACTTGTCGTATTCCAAGAACCGAGTGCGCTTCACAATTCCACGGCGAGTGACAAATAGCAGGTAGCGCATCGTCTCGTAGTCCCGAGTGTCGATTACCGCGGAAATAGTCTCCTCGGGCGCCAGATGCAGCAGATTCACGATGGCCATGCCCCGGGCGGTACGGCTGGTTCGGGGCACCTCGTGGGCTTTGATGCGGTACACCCGCCCCATACTGGTGAAGAACATCAAGTAGGCGTGGGCGGTGGTGTGGATGAGCGTGGCGATGTAGTCGCCGTCTTTCAGGTTGGCGCCGATAACCCCTTTGCCGCCTCGACCCTGGGTCTTGAACTCGTCGGGCGCCACCGTCTTGACGTATCCGCCGGCGCTGAGACTGAAGACCAAATCCTCGTCGTCGATCAAATCCTCGATGTTGATATCGCCTTCGTCGGCCATGATCAGGGTACGCCGGTCGGTGGCAAACGCCTCTCGCACCTCCAGCAACTCCTCGCGGATCACGGCTCGCAGCTTGGCGTCGTCGGCCAAGATGGCCTCCAGGTCGACGATGAGCGCCCGCTTCTCGGCCAGCTCGTCGTTCAGTTCCCGGGTTCCCAGTTGGGTGAGCCGGCCCAGCGCCATGTCAAGAATGTGGTTGGCTTGGATCTCGCTGAACTCGAATTGCTCGCCCATCAGTACGGACCGGGCCGCAGCCCGGTTCTCCGACGCTCGGATCGCCGCGATGATCGCGTCGATCATGTCCACCGCCCGCACCAGACCCTCCAGGATGTGCTCCCGGCGGCGGGCCTCGTCCAAGCGGAACTGGGTGCGGCGACGCACCACCTCTTGCTGATGATCCGCGTAGGCCGCCAGACAGTCGCGCAACGTCATGGTCCGGGGCACACCGTCGGCCAACGCCACCATGTTCACCGGGAAGCTGGTTTGCAGCGGCGAGTACTTGTACAGGTTGTTGAGCACCACCAGGGCCGGCGCATCCCTCTTCAATTCGAACACCAGCTTGGTCTGCCCCTTTGCCGACTCGTTGTGGATCTGGCGGATCCCCTCAATCACCCGCCGGTTCACCAGATCAGCCACCTTCTCCTCGATGACCTCCGCGCTGGCCTGGTACGGAATTTCGGTGACCACGATGCGGGTACTGGCACCGCTCTCCACAATCTCGGCCGAGGCCCGCACCTTGATGGTTCCCTGACCGGTGGCGTAGGCGTCGCGGATGCCCTGATAGCCCATGATGCGACCTCGAGTGGGAAAGTCGGGGCCTTTCACAAACTCCATGAGGCTCTCGATGGTGGCCTCCGGGTACTCCAGCAGGTGGTTCACCGCGTCGATGACCTCGCCCAGGTTGTGAGGGGGAATGTTGGTGGCCATCCCCACCGCGATCCCCTGGCTGCCGTTCACCAGCAGATTGGGGAACCTGGCTGGCAGCACTGCCGGCTCTTGCTCGGTAGCGTCGAAATTGTCGGCAAAGTCGACGGTCTGCTCATCGATGCCGTCCAAAAGCCGCATGGCCAGCTCGTGGAGTCGGCACTCGGTGTAGCGCATCGCCGCCGGCGGATCGTTGGGCGAACCGAAGTTCCCGTGGGGGTCGATCAGCGGGTGTCTCAGCGAAAAGCTCTGCCCCAGCCGCACGAGGGCGTCGTAGATGGCCTGGTCGCCATGGGGGTGGTACTTGCCCATGACGTCGCCCACCACTCGGGCACACTTCACATACGGCCGATTGGGCCGGGTCCCCTGGTCGTACATCCCCCAGAGAATGCGGCGGTGCACCGGCTTCAGCCCGTCACGCACATCGGGGAGCGCCCGCGCGGTGATGACCGACATGGCGTAGTCCAAGAACGACTGCTCCATCTCGGTTTGGATGTCGATGTCCTGAATTGAACCGATGGGTGCCCCTTCAGGCTCTGGAGACGTATCAGGCTCGTCAGGCACAGGAGTCCTTTGCGCTCATATGTCCAAAAAGCGGACATCTTTGGCGTTGGTCTGGATGAACTGCTTGCGGCGCTGCACGTCTTCGCCCATCAGTTTGGAGAACACCTGATCGGCCACCGCGGCCTGTTCCACTGAGACGCGCAGCAGCGTGCGGCGAGCTGGATCCATGGTGGTGGACCACAGCTCTGAAGAGTCCATCTCGCCGAGGCCCTTGAGCCGCTGGAACTCTGCGCTGTGCTTGGGGTTTTCCGCCAAGAACGCCTCTTTGGCGTGATCGTCTTTGAGATAGACCTTCGACCGGCCCACCTCGGTGGAATACAGCGGCGGCTGGGCGATGTAGACCCGGCCCCGCTCCACCAGCCTGTGCATCTGGCGGTAGAAGAACGTGAGCAAGAGGGTGCGGATATGGCTGCCGTCCACATCGGCGTCGGCCAAGAGGATCACCTTGCCGTAGCGCACCCGGGACTTGGCCTCGGAAACAACCTCCTCCTTCTCTTTGGCGCCGTTGCTCTCCGCAATATCGAACTCGTCGCCGAAGCCCGCTCCAATGGCCGCCACCAACGCCTGGATCTCGGTGTTGCGGAGCATCCGGTCGGCCTGCACCCGCTCCACGTTCAAGATCTTCCCCCGAATGGGAAGAATGGCCATGGTCTTGGGGTCTCTGGCGTCCTTGGCCGAGCCGCCCGCCGAATTGCCCTCCACGATGAACAGCTCGCATTCGTCCCGATCGGTAGAGGTGCAGTCCACCAGCTTTCCGGGCAGTCCGGCACCGTCCAAGGCCGATTTGCGCCGGGTGGCATCCCGGGCCTGGCGGGCCGCCAACCGGGCTTTCTGGGCCTGAAGGCACTTGGCTGTGATCTTGCGGGCGTCGGAGGGGTTCTCCTCCAACCACTCGGAGAGCTTCTCGTTGGTGGCCCGCACTACCAGCGAGCGAATCGACGCATTCCCCAACTTCGCCTTCGTCTGGCCCTCAAACTGCGGTTCCCGCAGCCGCACGCTGACGATGGCCGTCAAACCCTCCCGGATGTCCTCGCCAGCCAAATTGTCGTCCTTTTCCTTGAGGTGCCCCTTGTCCCGGCAGTAGCGGTTGACCACGCTGGTGAGCCCGGTGCGAAAGCCCTCCTCGTGCATGCCACCCTCCACCGTGTTGATGCCGTTGGCGAAGGAGTGCAGGCCGTCGGTGTTGTAGCCGGTGTTCCACTGAAAGGCCACCTCCACCTCGTCGCCGTCTTCCTCCTGGGCGAAGAATCCAACCTCCTCGAACAACGCGTCCTTGGAGCTGTTCACTTCGCGGACGAAGTCGCTGATGCCGTCTTGATAGCAGTACACCGTCCAGTCGGCACCACCAGTGCCGTCGGAGCGCAAGTCTCGGAACTTGATCTCCAGATTGCGATTCAAGAAGGCCATCATCTGGAGCCGCTCCAGCAAGCCCTGTGCCCTGAACCGCACATCGTCGAAGATGCTCTCGTCGGGCCAGAAGCGGACGGTCGTGCCGGTACGGCCGTCAGGGCTGCCGCCTACCACACGAAGCTTCTCGGTGATCTCCCCGCCGTCGGCAAACGACATCGTGTAGCGCTGGCCGTCCCGATCGATCTCCACCTCCAACCGAGTGGACAGAGCATTCACCACCGACACCCCCACCCCGTGCAGACCGCCCGACACCTTGTAGCCGTTGCCGCCGAACTTGCCGCCGGCATGCAGGAGTGTGAGCACCACGGCGACCGCACTCATGTCGGGATATTGGGGATGGGAGTCGACGGGAATACCCCGCCCATCGTCTTGCACTTCGCAGCCGCCGTCGGCCAAGAGGGTCACCTCGATGGTTGAGCAGTAGCCGGCCATGGCCTCATCAACGGCGTTGTCCACGACCTCATACACCAAGTGGTGCAACCCGGTCACCGAGGTCGACCCGATATACATGCCGGGACGCGTCCTCACCGCGTCGAGGCCTTCCAGGATAGTTATGTCTTCAGCTCTATAAGACTCAGACGTGTCAGTCACGAACTGGCTTTTCTGCCCTGATAAACGGGCTTCGTTGGTAGGTCGGGCAGACGCTCTTGCCGGCTTGTTCGCCCTGCGATCAGACCAGTCGAAAACACTGCCCCCGATGGTTGAATTCTACCAGTTTTCCGTGCCCATTTGGCTCATCGAAGAGTCGGTTGCCAACCCCGTGGAGCCATTACCGGGAGCGGACTCGGACCGTCAACGATGTGACCACCTCTTCTTTGGCCGCGGTGTTGATCCGGCTGATCAGCTCGGCGCTGAAAAACTTCATTTCCGCAGTCCAAGCAGGGTCGTCCACCGCGACAACCAGTTCGCCGTCCACCAGGCGCAGCGGCGACGTGTGGGCGGCCACCACCGCGCCCACCAGCTCTTCCCATGCTTCGAACACCGTCGCCAATACTTGGGCTCGGGGTGCTCTCAACCGGAAGGCCACCTGGTCGAGAGCCTCTCCTATCCGCTTGGGCCCAGAGGGCTCGGACAAGGGCTCCCATCCCACCTTCACAGTCTGCCTTGACGTCATAGCCGCGTGGGTCACATTTCCCGGTAAACCCGGCCAGCAGTCACCCGAAAACGGGCATCGTAAGTGATGTCAGAAGACAAAGGACCGGCCGAGGTGAGCAGCGTCTGCTCTGATCGCAGTGCCCGCAGCACACCCTGCGACCGGCCCTGGTCCAACTCTGAGAACACATCGTCCAGCAACAGCACCGGGGATTGCCCAGCTGCTTCCGTCAGCTCGCGGTGCACTGCAAGACGCAGTGCCAGCGCTAGCGATCGCTGCTCGCCCTGGGAGGCATGGGTGCGAACCGACCTTCCATCAAGAACTACCGACAGGTCGTCTCGATGGGGACCCACCGTGCTCACTCCGCGGCGCAGATCCTCGTTCCGGGCCTGGCTCAGCGCCTCGCTCAACCCTCGCGACAGCCATGCCGACTCATAGGCCATCTCCAGAGGCAAGGCCTGCCCCGCTATTTCTGCATAGGCCGTTGCCGCCCTCGGTCCGAGCCGCATTGCCAAGCTCCTACGGGCACCGGCAAGTTGCTCGCCGGCCTCGGCGAGCTTGTTGTCCCACACATCCAGGGTCATGGCCACCTCCGAGCTGAGCCGGCCCCCTGACTGGCGCAGAAGGGCATTCCGTTGACGCAAGATCGTCTCCACATCGGACCGAACAGCATCCAGTCGAGAGTCGATCTGCACCAACGCGTCGTCCAAATAGCGCCGCCGCTCACCTGGACCCCCTTTGACCAACACTAGGTCGTCGGGCATGAACACCGACACCGGTATGAGCCCCAACAGGTCTCGCCGCCGCAGTCGCTGACGGTTGACTTGAAACTGCGAACGACCAGACTGGCTCAGGGCAGCCTCCAGCAATATCTTGCGCTCGTTGGCAATCACTTCGCCTCGAGCAACGGCCTGGGAGACCCCGGGATCACTTCGAATCAGTGCAGCCGCGGTGCTAATTCGAAACGATGCCATGGTGGCCAAATAGAAAACTGCCTCCAACAGATTGGTCTTACCCTCTCCATTGGAACCTACAAGCAAGCTTGTGCCCGCGGGCAATTCCAAATCGAGGTTGGCGTAGTTGCGAAAGTCTGTTAGCCAAAGACGAGTAAAACGCACTTTCAGTTGATGCGCACCGGCATCAGTAAGTACAAAAAATCTTCCGCTTCAGTTGTACGTATTACTGCTGGCTTAAGAGCGTCCACCGTGTTCAGCACAATTTCTTCACCGGGTGCTGCTTCTGCTCCATCCAGCAAATATTCAGGATTGAACGCCACTGTGAGATCTTCACCTTCGTACGCTGCGTCCATTTCTTCTCTTGCTTCCCCAACGTCCTGCGTCGTAGCGGACAACTCCAATCCATTGGACGACATATCCAGTCGTATTGGTGTAGAGTCTTGAGCCATCAAACGCACTCTTCGAACTGCATTGATCAATTTCTCCCGACCAATTATCAATCGATTTGGCTGATGCGTCGGGATCAACCCCTGATAGCTAGGAAACTCCCCCTCAATAAGTCGAGTAGACACAGTAATTGCGCCAAATTCAAATGATACCTCATGATCACTGAATCGCAAACTGATCTGGTCTACATCCCCTAGCAATCGTATAACTTCTTGCAAGGCCCGTGATGGAACCAAAACACTTTGCTCTGAACCCAGTAGCTCTAGCCCAGGGAGATCACACAACGCTAAACGATAAGAATCTGTCGTAACCAGACGAAGCCCTTCTTGCTCAGCTGATAACAGCACACCAGTTAAGACTGGACGCGACTCATCAGATGAAGCCGCCTTCACAACCTGGCGTAGCGCGGTTAGCAATCCCTCTGCTTCCAACACCACGGGATCCCCTCCAAGAGCTGCCGTCTTCGGAAAGTCCTCAGCACTCATGGTTTGAAGAGAAAAGGTGGAGCGAGCCGCATCGATGTGGATCCCACCGTCTTCCACCCTCACGTTCACCGCACCAGCATCAAGGGATCGAACAACATCACCAATCAGCCGAGCAGTTACAACAGCCTCACCATCACCATCGCCCGCCACTGTCAAGTGTACTGTAATGGTCAACTCACGATCGGTTGCTGTGAGGGTTAGTTCGTCACCGGACAGCACCATGTGGACACCGGACAGAACGAGCTGGAATCCTCCTCTGGTTCCGGCTGCTCTGCCTGTTGTTGTCAATGCTTCGAGGAGGGCATCCCGCTCGCATCGGAATTTCACAGGTTTGCTCTCTTTCTATTGATAGTTATATATATTTTGCTGCTAGCAGCAGTAGGCCGGGGGATATGTGGATGAGCTATATTTGCCCAGGTTGAAGGGGCTTTCTGTGGTCGTGAGTTTCCACAGGCCGGGGGATGTCAGAGCAGGGACGAACATGGCTTGTGGATTCTGCCTTCCTTGTCCCCAGAACATAAGAGATTTTCCCCAGCATGATCCTGCACAAGTCCCCAGCACTCTGGTCTAAGCATTTTTTATTCTTTGAATCAATCCGGTGACTTGATTGAATGTCTCCGGTTGTTCTGCCATTTGTGTAGTAATCTTTTGGATGGCATGTATGGCAGTTGTGTGATCTCGACCACCAAATACTCTAGCTATATCTGGGTAACTCAAATCGGTCAGCTCTCGAAATACATACATAGATACTTGTCGAGCCTTTACCAAAGGTCGTTGGCGTCTGGGACCAACGATATCCTTGATATCAAGGCCGAATAGTTCTGCGGTGGCTTGTAAAATGATATCAGCAGTCACAATCTGCGGTTCACGGCGCGACGTGATGTCTCGCAGTATGAACTGAGCAAGTTCAAGGCTCAGAGGCTTGTCATTGAAACTCGCGTAGGCGGTTACTCTGGTAAGTGCGCCCTCCAATTCTCGAATGTTGTCTTTGATGTTGCTAGCGATAAATGTAAGAACTTCGTCATCGATAGTGAAGTTAGATTGTTCAGCTTTCTTTCTCAAAATGGCTAGTCTAGTTTCCAAGTCTGGCGGTTGGATGTCAGTTAGCAAACCCATCTTGAATCGACTTGTCATTCGATCTTCGAGTGTCGGTATGGCATCAGGCGGTCGGTCACTAGTAAGAACTATTTGCTTGTTTACTTCATGAAGAGAGTTGAATGTATGGAAGAACTCTTCTTGCAGGCCTTCTTTGCCTTCTAAGAATTGAATATCATCAACAAGAAGTACATCAACTTCTCGATAGTTACGTTTAAAATCGCTTCTAGTGTTTGTCCGGATAGCATCTACAAATTGGTTGAGGAAAGTCTCAGTAGATACGTAAAGAACACGTTTGATCGGATGACGTTGGTCGCTCACGTAGTGATTCTTGACATAGTGTCCAATAGCTTGTAGAAGGTGAGTTTTGCCTAAACCTGCATGTCCATGGATAAACAATGGGTTGTAGGACTTACCAGGGGTCTCTGCAACAGACAGAGCAGCAGCTAGGGCAAATCTGTTAGACGGGCCAGTTACAAACTTGTCAAAAACATAATTGGGGTGGAGTGCATTGGTTGTTCTGTTTTCTAATGTACGACTGGCTACTTCGGGAATAGAGGTCGGCGGCGGAAGTGTGACAGGAGGGTTTTCTTCCCCATTGGTGTGTTGGTCAGTGCTGATCTTTAAAGTTATATGAGTCGCATTTGAATTGGCCAATGCGTTTCGCAGCACTTCAAAGTACTCGCCTTCCAAACGGTCCTTGATTATCGTACTCGGAACCGTGAGTTCCAGTACGTCTTCAATGAGCGAGGTTGGTTTTGCGGGATTGAAAGTTGACTGCCACACCGAGTCAGGGACTTGAGTTCGGATGCTGTTGGCACAGGAAGTCCAGAGAAGTGTTGCTGACACCATTTGATGGCAACTCCAAAATTTTGAAAAGTAATATCCACAAATGTGTACAAATTGTGGATAACTTGCGACTTTCTTTGTTGTACCCAACCAAGTTGGCACCTGCTCGACCGGAGCACCGAACTGTAGCACTTGAATAGCGTCTGTGCACGAGCGATTCATAAGAAATACGCAGGTCAGAGGCTTGCGTGGACAATGTGGCCATTGTCGTTCAGGTGGCTGATGTTGACATACTGCGGCCAATTGGTTGTCGTAGTGCGCAGCGAGGCCGTAGCGTAGTGACAACGCCGGGAGACGGGAGGCGCTAGTAGGGCGGTCCCCAATGACGATGCCATCCCGGCCTTGGAGGAACTTGTGAAGCGCACGTATCAGCCGAATGTGCAACGCCGGGCCCGGCGCCACGGATTTCGGCACCGAATGATGACAAGGAGCGGGCGGGCGATTGTCAATGCTCGCCGCCGCCGCGGCCGCAAAAGGCTGTCGGCCTGATCGAGCGGTTTCGAGGACGCTCGGCGTTCGCTCGGCTGAGTGCTGGTGGTGTTCGCGCTGACCATGAACTGCTCTGGGTCCGTTTCTTGGCCGACCCCTGTCTCGACGCGGCTCATGTGGCGTATGCACTGCCTCGACAGATGGGGACGGCGGTAATGCGAAACAAGATCCGCCGTAGCTTGCGGGAAATTGTGAAGAGCTTCGATCGAGACGCTCCCAATGGCTTGCCAACTGGTCTATACCTCATTGGCACTCAGCGCGGTGCTCAAGGCTTTTCCCATGCTGACCTGCGGGTTTCACTGGCGGCGTGTTTGGCCAAGTTGGATCGGATTGACTTGTGAGCCCGAGTAGGCGCAAAGGCAGGAGCTCGGAGATGAGCATGGCTGCTCGGGCCATGAAAGTCCTGGTCACGATGTATCAGCGGGCGACCGACCATCGCCCGAGCCCCTGCCGGTATGTGCCGAGCTGTTCTTACTACGCAGTTGAAGCGGTAGAAGTGCATGGTGCGGGCAAGGGTGCCTGGCTGGGTTTGTGTCGCCTGATGAGGTGTCGCCCCGGGGCTCCGACGGGCTGGGACCCGGTGCCCGATGCTGGCGGCCGCCTAGCGCCCGACCCCACGGCAAGCGAGGCGGTGACCAGTGTTTGACGCGTTGTTCGACGGCCTTGCTTGGTTGCTGGCGGTGTATTACACGCTGGGGAGCAGCTACGGCATCGCCATCATGCTGTTCACCCTTACGGTGATGCTGGTTCTGACTCCGCTCACCTTCTACACCACCCGCTCCATGCTTCGAATGACGGCCCTTCAGCCTGAGGTTAAGAAGCTTCAGGCGCAGTACCAGGGCGACCGCCAGCGGATGAACGAAGAGATGATGCGCCTGTATCAGGCCAACAATGTGAATCCACTAGGCAGCTGCCTGCCCATGCTGGCCCAGCTTCCGGTGTTCTTTGTACTTTTTCGTTTGATTCGTGGACTTACGCGACGTGTCAGTGATTTAGGCAACTATGCAGGTTGGCGAGTGCCGTTCGGGGAAAACGCGGTGCCCTCTCCTGCTTTTCCCGAGCGGACATTCAACCCGGAGTATTTGGCATCAGATTCCGAATTGCGGATCGCCCTCGAAAACTCCACGGAAATGAACTTCCTGAGCACGGACTTGTCGGCCAGCCTCACCGACGCATTTCGGGACTCCTTCTCCACCGCCTTGCCGTTCCTATTGCTGATCGTGCTGATCGGCGTGACCAGTTATGTCCAGCAGCGCCAGATCGCCGGGCGCCGCGATCCTGATGCTCCCGTGAACCCCCAACAGCAGATGATCATGAAGTTGATGCCCTGGTTCTTGCCGATCATCTCGGTCGGTTTTCCCGCTGGTCTGAATCTCTACTTCGTGAGCTCCAACATCGTGCGGGTTGGGCAGCAAGCGGTGATCACCCGCCGCATCTACAAACCCCATAAGGAGCGCCAGGCTCAAATCGAAAGCACGAAAGACGAGGAAGAAGAGGTTCCTGAGCCCGCGAAGCCTGCCCCACAGCCGATGAAGAGCTCGCGCGCTCCGGTACAGGATCACGGAAGCCGGCGACCCACATCGAGAACTCCGCCTAAACGGCGGACAGACAGCCGCCGGACGCAGGTGAGGCCTTCGGAACAGCAGAGGCCGACCCGGGCGGCCAAAGAGACCGAAGCCAAAGAGACGCGAGCGAGAGACTCGAAGCCATCTGGGGCCAAGGCTGGAAGCAGCAAGTCGTCAAAATCAACGCCCGAGCAACGCCAGACGAGCCGGACCACACAAAAGGGCCATCAGTCACATCCCACCGATCGTCGGCGCCAGCGTAAGAAGAGGAGAAGGTAGCCATGGAATGGCTCGAAGTCACGGGCAAGACCATTGCCCAAGCCGAAGAAGCAGCTCTCGACCGGTTGGGAGTAGACCGCAGCGAAGCAGAGTTCTCCGTTGTGGATGAGCCCAAATCCGCGCTGTTGGGTCTTCGACGAACCGAGGCTCGAATCAGAGCTCGAGTGCGGCCAGTGCTGCCGCGTGAGAAACGGAACCGCCGCCCTTCCAACAACAAGGATCGGAATCGAAATCGCAAGTCTGATCGGGGTAACTTGAGAGAAGGCAGAAATCGAGGAGGCCGGAGCGGTCAAGGCCAGAATCGGAGTTCAGGAGCTTCGAACAAAGAGCGGTCTCCGCGTGAGCCGCAGCCAAAGAAATCTCAGAATGCCAGCAAGACCAACAAAGAAGCTGGCAAGAATCGTCCATCAAATGCCCCTGAGGGGGAACAAGCAAGGAAGAGCAAACCCATGGAAGACCAGATGAGCTTGCAAGAGCAGAGCACCCTAGTAGTTGAGTTTCTGGACGGGCTGCTGGATGCCTTCGATTTGGATGCTGAGGTGTACGCCGAGAGCGTCGACGACGAGACGATGGAAATGAGGGTGGAGAACACCGAAGGCGTGGGCTTGCTCATCGGGCCCAAGGGCAACACTTTGCGGGCGGTGGAGGATCTGTCCCGGATGCTGGTGCAGCGCAAGTCGGATGGAAACTGCGAGGGCCGCATCCGAGTTGACATCGGCGGCTACCGCGAGCGCCGCCGGGCCGCTCTCGAGTCGTTCTGTGAGAAGATTGCTTTGGAGGTGCGGGACACAGGCGTTGATCGACCCCTTGAGCCGATGAATGCCGCTGATCGCAAGGTGGTTCACGATGTTGTGGCCGAGATCGACGGTGTCGGCACCGCCTCAGAAGGCCAAGAGCCCCGTCGATGGGTCGTGATCGTCCCCGGTTGATTTCCGCTGAAGACCGCTTGAGGTTGGTGGAGGTATTCGGCCAAGCCCAGAAGCGGGGTTGGATTGGTCGCCAGACGATAGATCTTCACATCGATCACTCGTTGGGCTTTGCCGCGGCCGTTGCTGGCATTCCCACCATCGCGGTGGACTTGGGGAGTGGAGGCGGTTTGCCAGCTCTCGTTCTGGCCGCGGTATGGCCGAGGTCTCAGTGGACGCTGGTGGAGTCCTCACTGCGTCGAGCGGCATTCTTGGAGCAGCACTGCGCCAGCAGTGGGTGGTCGGACCGGATTGTCGTGCGCCATGTCACGGCCCAGAATCTGGGGAAGCAGGAGCAGCACCGCGGCAAAGCCGATCTTGTAACTGCCCGCAGCTTCGGATCCTCATCGCTGGTGATCGAGGTGGCGGCTCCATTGCTTCGGCTTGGTGGCCAGCTTGTGGTCAGCGCCGCTCCCGATTCCGCTCCCTGGCCGGCCGAATCCCTCGCCGCGTTGGGTTTGGGTCCCGATCGTCTCATCCGAACGACCCCAAGATTCCACTGCGCAACCCAGTTGGCCCCCTGTCCTCTGCCCGCTTGACCGCGGATGTTTCACATGAAACATCCGCCAGTGTCCTTGACCGCTGGTTGAGGGTGAGGGAGAATCGTCTAGGTGTCGGTCTCCAGTGCAGAACAATCTCGGTCTTGTCGCGTTATTGCGATTGCCAATCAAAAGGGCGGTGTCGGCAAGACCACAACCACGGTGAACCTTTCTGCCGCCCTTGCCGAATTGGGCCAACGGGTACTTGTTGTCGACTTGGATCCTCAAGCCAATGCCACTACTGGATTGGGAGTGGATCCGTTTGCTGGGGGCGTTTCCACCTACGACGTTCTCCTCCAGAACGGGCGTATGTCGGACAGCGCGGTTTCTACCCAGGTGGAGAACCTCTGGCTAGCTCCTTCCACGCTCGACCTTGCCGGAGCAGAAATCGAGCTGGTGCCGGCCTTCAGCCGGGAGCGGAGACTCGATTCCGCCCTTGCCTCCGTTACCCATGACTTTGATTTCATCTTTGTGGACTGTCCGCCCTCGCTTGGCCTGCTCACCGTCAACGCGTTGGCCGCAGCCCGAGAAGTCATGGTTCCTATCCAATGCGAGTATTACGCGCTCGAAGGCCTCGGACAGCTGATGCGAAATATCGACCTGGTTCGCAACAGTCTCAACAGCGAGCTGGATATCTCCCTCATCGTGCTGGTGATGTACGACGGTCGCACCAAGCTCTCTGCGCAGGTTGCTTCGGAGATCCGCAGCTATTTTGGCGACAAAGTCTGCCGCCAGATGATCCCCCGGACCGTTCGACTAGCGGAGGCGCCGTCGCACGGAGCTCCAGTCACAGTCACTTATCCCAGTTCGCGGGGTGCGCTGGCCTACCGCGAATTAGCCAAGGAGGTCGTCGGTGGCGCGCTCGCCAGGGTTGGGTAGAGGGCTCAGCGCTCTCATCTCGGACCCGACAACACAATCCGAAGGGGTCCATGCTTCTGCCTATTTGGAGCTTCCCCTAGAAGCTATATCGGTAAATCCGTATCAGCCTCGCGACAAGTTCGATCAAGAATCCCTAGATGTGCTGACCGAGTCCATTCGCAAGGTTGGTGTGCTTCAGCCGGTGTTGGTTCGAACCCGCTCCGACGGGACTTATGAGCTGATTGCCGGCGAACGCCGCTGTCGAGCGGCAAGCCAGGCAGGACTTGAGCGGATTCCTGCGGTGGTCCGCACCGCGAAAGATGCCGATGCGCTGGAGCAGGCTCTGTTGGAGAACCTCCACCGCGAGGACTTGAATGCCATCGAAGAGGCAACTGCATGCCAGCAGCTGATTGACGAATTCGGTTTCACTCAGGAAACTGTGGCCAAGCGTTTGGGCCGAAGCCGATCGGCGGTGGCCAACACTGTGCGTCTGCTGCAACTGCCCGACGAAGTGAAGGCAATGGTGGTGGACGGTTCTTTGTCGGCTGGCCATGCTCGAGCGCTGCTGGGGGTAATCAGCGAGAAGCGGTTGATCAAACTGGCAAGAGAGGCAGCTTCTGACGGCCTGACTGTCCGAATGGTTGAGGAAGCGGCTCGGGCCAGCTCTCCAGACGCTAATGATATCAAGCAGACCAGGGATCGGCCGGCCAGCGCTGATCGGGGAGTTGCAGTGCTCGAATTGGAGAGCCTGTTGAGCGATCATCTCGATACCAAGGTAGATGTGACGCTCGGCAAGGGTCAGGGAAAGCTGGTGATCCAGTTTGCTGATTTGGATGATCTGGAGCGGATCTATCGGGTGATGCTACAGGGGTAAGTTGACCATCCTCCGGCGGGTCCTGTCGCCGGGGCGGCTCGCCGAGCCGCGGCGCCGAGTCCTGGCCCCGACACCACCCACCGACCCACCTGGGTTGGGGCCCTTGCCTCGCTGTTGGGGGGAGGGTTTAGGCCGGCTTTGTAGCCCATAGGGCCAGACAGCCTTCGATAGTTCGAGCGAGGGGGGAGAGGCGGGCCTGCACAAGACCGGCTGGTCCTATGAGGCATTGGACTGCGGTCATGCGGGTGTGGCGCAGCACTGGCAACCGCATGCCCTTCACCTCGACATTGTCGGTGCCCAGCGCGGCAGGGAGCCGCTGACCGAGGATGCTGGCCAGCCGCTGACCGCCAGGGGAGACAAACCCCTCAGTGGCGAAGTAGGCCACTCGGCACTCCTCGACTTTCGAAGGCATCAAGCCCAGGTATGCATCGACTGCTAGGCGGTTGGCCTCATCGACCCGATCGGATTCGGGTACGTCGCAGACCTCGGTTACGGCAGCTCCTGAGCGTCGCAGCCCGGTGGCCAGCTCCCCGGCCACCGCGGCCATGCTGGTGGTCGATGCGATCATGATGTGTCGCTCGGTCAGCCTTCGAGGAGCTCGCTGGAGCTTTGCCCGCTCTCGGACCGCGGCCACTGTGGCGGGTGTGACCCTGGCCGCCATCCGCTTGAGGGCTGCTGTGGTGGCTGCCCCGCAAACCGCATCAGCGACCAGGCCGGTGTTCAGCTGGAATTCTCTCATTGCTTCCGCCGTGTCGGGTCCGAAGATGCCATCTACTTTTCCGGCGTCAAAACCCAGCGCGCCTAGTCGGAGTTGCAACTCAGCTACGTCATCTCCCCGCAGCATGGGCTGGCTCAAGTACAGATTTCGATCGCCGAGCAACCATGCGGCCTCTTGTAATGCGGCCCAGGTGTGAGGACCGCAGATCCCGTCGACGCTGAGGCCTCGACTGGCCTGGAAATCGGCGACCGCCGCCGCCGTGGAAGCACCAAAGTGCCCGTTGGCCGCCAATGCCAGGGCGAATCCCGCGGCGGCCAGCTTCTGTTGCAGGCCGACGACATCGTCGTTCTCGTCGCCCCGCTTCAGCGTGGGCAGGTGGTCTTCGGCCAAATCGGGCGCTCCTCGCGGCTGTGCTCGTCAACCCCTCGCAAGCGATAGACCGCTGGCGGATTGAGTCAAAACGCTACTTCGCCGATTTCCTGGAGCAGCTGCTCTTTGCCCTTGGCGCCCACGATCCGCTTCGCTGGCTCACCGTCTTTGAACACGATCAGCGTGGGGATGCTCATCACCTGGTAGCGCAGGGCCACGTCTTGGGCATCGTCCACATTGAGCTTTGCCACGCTGAGCACACCGGCTTTTTCAACGGCGATCTCATCGAGGATCGGGGCGATCATCTTGCAGGGGCCGCACCACTCAGCCCAAAAATCGACGACGACTGGCAGTTCGGCGCTGCCGATAACTTCGTCAAATGTCTCGTTGGTAAGCGTGGTGATGCTCTCAGCCATCGGTGGGCATCCCTTCGGTTGCGGCGGTCGGGGAGCGGTCAGCCTATCAGCGGTCTTCCGGTTTAGCCGTGTCCTGCGGATTCCAACCACCGCTCGGCGTCGATGGCAGCCATGCAACCCGACCCGGCGGCGGTCACCGCCTGGCGGTAGAAATCATCTTGCACGTCGCCGCAGGCGAAAACGCCCTCGACATCAGTGTGGCTGGAATCGGGCTGAGTGACCAGGTACCCGTTTTCTTTGCGCTTCAGCTGCCCCTCGAACAAGTCGGTGTTGGGCCGGTGGCCGATAGCGATGAACAGCCCGGTCACATCCAGGAGGGAGGTCTTGCCGGTGACCACATTGTGGACCTCGACTCCGGCAAGCTTGTCCTCTCCTCGGATGTTGGTTACCACATTGTTCCACAAGAACTCGATACGGTCGTTGGCGAATGCCCGGTCTTGCATGATTTTCGAGGCCCTCAGTTCGTCCCGTCGGTGAATTACCGTGACTTTTGAGGCAAAACGAGTCAAAAAAGTGGCTTCTTCCATGGCCGAATCGCCACCGCCCACCACCGCGATGTGTTGATCCCGGAAGAAGAACCCATCACAGGTGGCACAGGTGGACAGGCCGTGGCCTATCAGCCGCTCCTCAGCCTCCAAGCCCAGCATGATCGACTGGGCTCCGGTGGACACGATCACCGCCCACGCCCGGTAGGTGGGCTCGGGCGCATTCGGATCGCCCACCCACACGCCATGGGGCGGACCGGACAAGTCGACCCGGCTGACCTTCTCGGTGAGCATCTCTGCGCCGAACCGCTGGGCTTGCTCTCGGAACTTGATCATCAACTCGGGGCCCATAACCCCGTCGGGGAAGCCGGGGTAGTTCTCCACGTCGGTGGTGAGCATAAGCTGACCGCCAGGCTGGTCGCTGGTGGACGACGGCTCACCCTCGATGACCAGGGGAGCAAGGTTGGCCCGGGCGGTGTAGACGGCCGCGGTCAGCCCGGCCGGCCCTGAGCCGATGATGATCACCTCGCGGATGGCCGCCTCGGTCACGAGGGCCGCCTCGACCAGGCCAAGGCACCCAGCGAAACGAACAACAGGCCGAGAATGCCGTGAGCCGCCCAGGCCCGCCCTGTGGCCACCTCCAGTCCGCGCACCGCGGCGATGATGCCCAGCACGAGCACAATAAGCAGGGGAAACACCCCGAAGATGACATAGGCCAGCAGGCGGCTGAGGTTGACCACCGGTCCGGTCGTCACATCCCGGACCTTGTCCACGGTGTTGACGACGGCATCGGCGGCCTGCTCGGGCCAGTCCTCCGACAATCCCAGCATCGAGGCGGTAGTTGCTTCTTCCTTCGGCTCAGAGGCGTCAGACATTGGTCTTCAGACTACCGCCGAGTTTGCCGAGATCGGATATTGGGGGAGAGGGGGAGGGAGCTATTCGGACCAGTCGAGGAAGGTGTGGGAATTGAGGAGCTCGCATTCGGGTGGTGGGGATGTTTCTGTCAATTGCAGATCGCGGTCGCTGAGGTACACCGACGCCTGGACTTCGACTTGATCTACGACGGCATCAAATCGGGCCAGCAGCTCGAGCCCCTCGTCGGGGAACAATGGGCAGCCCATGAGATCGATGGCAGCAGCTTCCTCGAGAAGCTCGAGCTCCTGAGGATCGCTTAGCTCCACAGCGACTTCCTTTGCATAAGTGGCAAGATCGGCCGCGGTTTCGAACACCAAGGGGGCTTCGCTAGATGTTGGTGCGACATCTGGCTCGTCGGCCATCATCGGCTCGGGTTCGGCCATATCATCGCTGGGGAAGTCGTCGTCCATGGGGGCTTCAGCAAGGCCAACAGCCATTTCCTCATCCATCATTTCCTCGGCGGGAGCTTCTGCGGAGAAGGCATCTGCGGCGTCGTCAGAATCAGGACTGGCCAGTGATTCTTCGGCAGCTTCCGCGCTCTCGGGATCGGCGGCTGGAGCTGGCATCGGCATTTCCTCTGCATCCGCCGGCGCGTCGGCCATCGCTGGCGCCGAGTCGTAGGCGATTCGTTCGCCGGCATCATCGTCGCCGATTTGCTCAAGAACGGTCACGCCCACCACGGCGATGGCCGCTACCACCGCGGCCGCGGTCAGAATAACCCTTGCCTGGGGGGGAATCGTCCGGAGCCGGCGGCGGGCCTTCTCCAGCGATACCTCCGGGGCCCGGTGGTCTAGGGCCTGGGCGATCATCTGATCCCGCACCTCGTCGGTGGGCGGATTCACCGGGGCGGCCACCAGGTTCCGGACGGCCCGGAGCTCTTCCACCAGGTCCTGCAAGCGGGGATCGCTCTCTACCAGGGCGGCCTCTTCCGCCGTGGCTTCCCCGTCCAGATAGGCGGAGGCCAGCTCGTCCAGGTCCTGTGGCGTCATGTCGTCGCGCTCGTCGCTCATGGTTGTTCCCCAGTGTGACGTTGTCCGGGGTCGTCTGGGTTCCCGATCAACAGTTCGGCCAGGCGCCGGCGGCCCCGGGATATGCGGGATCGGACCGTCCCGGGGGCGATGTCCAACTCTTGGGCGATCTCCTGGTAGCTCAAACCCAGTTGGTCGCACAGCACCACCGGCACTCGAAATGCTTCGGGGACCTGAGCCAGGGCATCGTCGATGTCCAACCGGTCGCTCACCGAGTCGGCCACCGGCCGATCAACGGCCGCCAGAGGCTGCTCCTCAACAGGGGACGGCACCGGCCGCCGACCCCGTCGTCGCAGCTCGTCCAGACAGGCGTTGGTCACCACCCTGTGCATCCAGGTGGTGAACTTCGACCGCCCATCGAAACGGTCGATGCGTCGCACCAGGGTGATGAGCGCCTCCTGGGTGGCGTCGAGGGCGTCGGCATCGTTGCCGGCCAGCCGCCTACAGATGGCATAGACCTGGTTGTAGTGCCGCCGCAGCAGGGCATCGAACGCGGCCTGGTCGCCCCTTTGGGCTTTTTTCACCAGCTCCGTGTCGTCCGCTCCGCCTCTGATGCTCCGAGGGTACCTACCCATCGTCCGCTACTGGTTGAACCGGGATCTTTGAGAGCCGGGGAACCAAATCGCCCTAGCCTTCGTCATAGGTGTCAACGCTCGAAGGGGGACACCCATGTACGACGTACACCACACCCAGTCCAAAACCCGGCGCCGCACCCTGAGTTTCATGGTATTGGCCCTGCTCAGCGCGTTCTTCGTTCTGCTGGGTGCCTGTGGTTCCGACGATGACAACGAGGGCATGAGCCTGGATGTCATGGAATCGCCCGCTGATGATATGGGCGCGCCCGCAGCGACAGTGGCTATGAGTGACGCGGATGAAACAATGGAAGAGGCCCCCGATTCTCAACCCGCTGACGAACCGAGACCCGAACCAATCAGCGAAGACAGCGGCCTCGCCGTTCCCACCGCCCTCACTCCCGCTGATCTGGGCCGCGACATCATTTACCGGGCCACCATCGAAGTGCAGGCCGAGGATGTGGCCGCGGCCAATCGCGAGGCGGTGGCCATCGTGCAGGGCTTGGGCGGCATCGTGTTCTCCCAGGCCACCCGCACCGAGCCCCGACCTCGCACCGAGATCACCTTCAAGGTGCTGCCCGCCGATTTTTCCACTGCGCTCGAACGCCTGGCCGGGGTGGGCAAGCTGATCGATCAGGTCATCAGCTCCGATGACGTGACCGAGATCATCGTCGATCTGGAAAGCCGCATCACTACCGCCGAGGCCAGCGTGACCCGGCTCCGCAAGTTCCTCGAGGAGGCCACCCAACTCGAAGACGTGGCCCAACTCGAGCGAGAGCTGCTCGACCGGGAGACCACCCTGGAACGGCTCCGGGGCCAGATTCGCACCCTGCGTGATCAGGTGGACTTGGCCACCATCACCCTGACCATCACGCAGTCGCCCACCGTGCTGCCCGACACCGGGATCAGGGTCACGGCCTGGGTGTCCGAAGATGCCCAAGACCCGTGCCTCGGCGCGCAGAACATTACCGTGGAGCCCGACGCAAGCGTCTACCTCTGCCTAGAGGTCGAGAACACCGGCACCTCGGCGCTCACCAACGTGGACGTGAGCACCCGCAACCTGCGCCTCAACCTCGACAACTTCCAAACGACCCAAGGCAGCTTCAACCGAATCGAGGCCAACGAGCTGATGGCCGCGGTGCTGGAGCTGCCGATCGAAGAGGGCCGACTGGCCGGCCGGGTGGCCACCAGGGGACTCCCCATCGAACTCGAAGTGGTGGCCACCCCGGTGGACTTCGACGGCGCTGACCTCGATGAGGTGTGGGGCGAGTCGGTGGTGTGGGTGCTGGTCGACAGCGACGACGCCCTGCCCGGCTTCGGCGACTCGGTGTCCGACGGCGCCAGTGGCGTGGTGGCCGTGTTCAGCGTGATCCTGATCGTGGTTGGCGTGCTGTTGCCCTTCCTGCCCATAATCGCCGCCATTGCCGCGCTTATCTGGTGGGTCCGCCGCCGCAACCGCAACATGGAATCGGCCTCCCCACCGGCTAGCTGAACAAGGAACGAGAGGCCATAAGTTGTTCGTAGAGCTCCAGCAAATCGGGACTGATCAGATCATCGCTCTCAGGCTGGCCGTTCTCACGCTTGAGCAAACCCAGCAGCTCGGCCATGATCTGGCGTACCTCGGTGGGATTCTCTGCCGCAGCCATGAGCCGCCAGCGGTAGCACTGCTCACAAACTCCCACCAGCCGGAGACTGGTCATCACCGCTCTTCGGGTTCCTTCGGGGTCGCCAGCTTCCAAGCTTCTCTTGGCCAACTCGTGGGCCGCGGTATCCACCATGCAGTCGATATGGGTTCGCAGCCCGAAGTCGGCCCAGCGGTACATATCGACGGCGCCTCCGGTGAATGGAGTGCCCCGCACTAGCTCCAGGGCAGCTTGGAGCTGCTGTCGTCCCTGCTCGCTGGCATCACTGCGGGCGGCGGCAACGAGTGATTCGAATCGGGCCACGTCAGTGCTCACCTCTGGTCGCAGCCGGTATATCCCCTTTGGGGTTACTCTGGGCAAGTACGGCTTGCCATCATCGTCAACTCCCAGTGCTTTGCGGGCTCGACTCACGGTGTTGGCGACAGTCGACTCAGAGGGTGGATCGTCCGGTGGCCAAAGATGGGCTCTCAGCTGGTCTCGGTCGGCTCCTTCGGGGTGGAATGCCAGGTAGGCCACCAAATCCAGCGCTCGCCTCGATGTGAATGGCTGCGCTGCTCCTAGCACATCCACGGTGCCGATCACCCGGACTTCCACGTCAATGGGAAACTGCTCGAGGACGGGGGTTGAGATATCCATATCTGTTGATAGATCTGTCGGATGCAGTACCGGCGGCATTTCCAGCTCCACCCCATGAGCATCTTTGGCAATGGTCGCCAACTCGGCGACGGCGGCCACGGCGGCACTAGACAGACCGTGAGCCTCTAGCCGAAGGTCGATTGGCTCCACAAGCAGGCCGTGTTCATCGAACCGCCCCGACCAAGTCGCACCGCTCAGCTCATGGGCCACGATGCAGACTGACGAACTGCACACCTCTAGAAGTCGGTGGGCTTCTTCTTCGGTCAGCCGGCTGGGGACCAGTGCTACGACAGGATGCCAATGGTCACCGCTGTTCCCGATTCTGGTGTCGGCGCGAGAAGAATGGCGATTGCCAAGCAAGGCCCGATTCTGACGCTGTTCGTGTGCAATCCGTTCGATCGCAGAGTTGACATCAGGTAGATACTCGACTCGCTCGAAGACGCTTAGGTCTTGGCCAAAGCCCACGCACATCACGGTGAGGTCGTCGGCAAAATGGCTGCTGGCCAACTGAATGGCCAAGGCTGCGCACAAGTTCTTGGTAGCTTCTGGATCGCCTTGGAGGCTCAGAGCATTCATGTGTTCAAGGTTCAACAGGAATTCGTTTCCCGATTTCTTCCCTATGGCGATCAGAGTGGGAAGCGGTGCTGGCACGCCTTCAGCTTCTAGCAGAAGGTGTTCCAACTCCTCGCTATTCGACAACGTCCAGATCATTTTGTCTTCGCTGGCATTGAAGCCGTAGGGCGGGTCAGCAGGGGTACCCAGCAGAACTGACACTGTGTCTGAATCCAAGATTGCTCCGACCACGTCGGGCGGAGTGTGACCAGCGACTCGAGAGGACATAACCCGCAATGACGCGTCCAGAAAAAGGGCACTTTCGGGATCCGATGTGGCCTGCAATTGTTTTTCCAATTGAACAGATTCCCTAGTGGGTGACGCGGGCATACGTTCATTTGGCAAACGGCGACGTTGGACTCGTCGAAGCCGGGCTAAAGCCCAGCCAAGGCTGCTAGCGAACAAACCGAGACCGCCAACCGTGAACATCGTCTGTGTGTTGGGGGTGGTCTCTCCATCCTCACTGGTCGGGGTGACACTGGCCACAGCGGTTGGCCTTGCTGTGGGGTAGGCCATAACGGGAACGGTATGGTCCGTCAATTCTACCGGTGGTTCGGTGAGTGGTTCGATAAACAGTGGTATCTCGATTCTAGGATTTTGCACAGGTAGTTGAAGCTCCCACCCCGGTATGATCTCATTGGGATTTTGAATGATGTCCTGATTAGAATTGAAGATGTCTATCCATTTTTCAGGGTCATCAAGGTGGTGGGCTGCCAGCCCCCACAGCGTGTCACCGCTCTGGACCGTGATCTTGGTGCTGTCAGTCTCCGTTGAGTGGAGGTCAGTTTCATAGTTGTTCGCATCGCGATTCAAGTCAATTGGCGGTGGAAGGCGTGCGTCAGCGGGCATGACGAGTTCCCACCCCGGTTGAAGTCGGGCCGGATCAGTAAGTGATCCTCCAACTGCTTGTGTTTGTCCTTGGTTGAGCACATACACTTCAGTCCACCTGTTCGGATCACCCAAATAGCGCTCAGCCAACACTCGCAGACTATCTCTATGCTGTACAGTGTGGATGAGAGGCTTCGCTTCTGTGGACTCGCGATCGAAATCCAACTCGATGGTTGCTGGAGTAAGCAGCTCTTGATTGTCGGCCATTGCGGTTCCCGGGTGTTGAATTGAGAACGCAAGTACCAAAGCTGTGCCAATCATTCGAGCTGACAAGCTCTGGACAAACTGGGGGATGAACACAACTCGTGGGGCAACTCGGCCATGAAAGTGAGCCCACAGTTCTATTGTTACCCCCGCCAGCATTTGCAACCAGAGAATCCATAACACGAGGGAGACTGACTTCGAGATCAGGGATGGCGGAACTGTGCCGGTCTTTATGGCGGTTGCTGCTTCTGAGCCCGACGGAATGTCTTGGGGCAATGGCCATCCCACGCCAAGGATCAGGAGTATCGGAATGGCTACTAGCAAACCAGCTAGAAATGCGGCTGAAGTCAGGCCGCGGATGAGTTCGGTCCGATGCTCTTCGTTCGGGTTCATAGGTCATTTCCTGTGCTGAAGCCCCGCACCGCCCGGGCAGTTGCGGTGCCGGCCACTCGGCGCGAATCGAGACCAAGCAGTGAGAGGATTTGAAGGGGCTGAGTCAGCCACACGATTGCTGAGACCGTGTCGCCCTGCACCGATATCGACCAGTCAACGTGCTGGCCGAGATATTCGGAAGCTGCGATTCGAGCCCTTGGGGGGTCAACGAGCACGTTCGCTGTTTCTCGGTAAATCAATTCCGTGGAGATCGCCTGGGCTCCAGCTCTGGCTGCCTCGATGGCCAACGTGGAGGCTTTCCGCCTGGCATTCAAGATCTGGGCGCCGTCGTATGCCAACCCTCCGAGCATGACTAGCACCACAGCCAGGGCAACAAACATCACCGTGATCTGTCCCCGTTGACGGTGTCTCGATGCTTGTGCGGAGCCAGAGCGTCTGCTTGCAATGCGCCCGTGCACGACTATTGCCGTCCGCTTCGGTAGCGATCCACCACTGATGCAGAGTCTGCCGACACCAGCCGGCTTCCGGGAATGCCGAGCATGGTCAGATCCGACAACCCCACGGTGCACGAGACCTGGATCTGCACATTTCCTCCTGGCCGAAGATCCATCTCCAAGACACGAACCCGGGGTCCGCCGTGGCAGTTCACCTCCGACTGCTTCAGATAGGTCTCTGTGATCGCGGTTGCCGCCGCGTGGGCAGTGGCCACCGACCGGTGTTGAGAGGCGGCTCGGGCGGCACTGCGGGCCGCAGTCGTCAATTTGCTCTCGACCACGCCCACTCGACCGGCGGCGACGACAAAGAAGAAGAGCATTGCCATGATCGGAGTCAGGACCACTAGTCCGATCACGCTGCTACCCCTCTCATTTGCGCCATAAATCAGCCGACGCCACTGGGATTCTCCCCTCATTTTCTTTTCTCGGGAATGAAGATCTCGCGGGGTCCGCCCGCAGTAGAAGAAATCGTCGGGGTATATCCAGGGATCAATGACTTCACGCTGGCCTGAACGGTCACCGAAAACAGCGATGAGCTTGTATGAACCGAGACCTCGACATCCGACAACAGATTCCCCGCGCTTGTTCCGATGACTGACTGAACCGCTGTTCGGGCAACTTCCTCCGTGCCTGATTCGCCTTGACCAGCTAAGGCGCCGTCTTGGGCCGCGGCATCGACGATGGCCTGAGCGTGAAAGACCAGAGCAGCCTGAACAATGACAAGGATCAAAAACATGGCAATGGGAAGGGTCAAAACCGTGGTCGTGACTTCGCCGCGCTCATGTTCCATTCCTGGGTTGGTCCCATCACGATCGATCAGCTGATCTTGCTGGTCTGCCCAGAGATGAAGGTGGTGATGACCACACCGGCGGCCACCGCTGCGGCCACCAGAACGGCAATGATGATCACCGTTGAGGTCACGTCGCCACGGTCGCATCGCCAGAACCTGCGGGTCCATTGTTCGAGCCCGGTCCGCGCCGAGGTGATCAGAAGATGGAATTTGGATCCCACTTTCACTTGTGTCTCCTGCAAGATTTCGGTTGGGGCGATTCAACACGCCGATAAATGGATGCTTTGGGAGTGTGGTTCGTTGGGCCGTTCATGAGCTGAAGATGGCGGCAATTGCCGGATAGCCGATCAGCCCTAGAAACCCCGAGAACATGAGCACGACAGGGAGCGACATGCGCTCCGTAGACTGCTGGGCCTCTGTCTCCGCTTCATTCAGCGCCCGCTCTCGCAAACCCCGAGCTTTGGTATGCAGAGACGATCGCACCCGAGACCCAAAAGTGCCGGCCAGCAGTAACCATGCGGCGAGCTCTTCGAGTTCAGTCGAACCAAGATCCTGTCCCAGTTCTTCGAATGCCGTCCACGGCGGCTCGTTAGCCATTTGGGCTTGCCTCAGTGCCCGCTTGATTTCTACAAATCCCCAGGCAGTGCCTTGGGCCGCCGAGTCGGTCAAAGCCCGTTCCATTCCCGCACCTCCTGACAAGTGAAGACCCACTAGATCTAGGTAGGCGCTGATCTGGTGGCGCAGCTCTCGACGCCGGTCTCGGGCCTTTTCTCGCAACGACAGATCGGGGACGAGGAAGAGCAGTCCTCCTCCCAGGATTGATGCCACGACCACGAGCACGGGAGAGATCCAAGTCTGGCTGAACCAGGCGATGGTCCACACTGCTACCGGCATCCCCGCTCCAAGGAGCAGCATCCCCAGTTTGGCCACGGCCAGTCCTTCCAGGCTTTGGCCGGCGGCTCGCAAGTCGCGCACAACCCGGTTGCCCCGCAATCCAAAGGGGCCGAACGACCGTGCTGCGGCGTGTCCAATTCTGTCACGGCGTGTTCCTGTTCGGTGACTGTGATCCGTTGGCTGGTGCAGCTCGTTCAGTCGTGTTTGCAATGCCTCTCGGGGAGGGAACAACCCCCAGAATGCCATGGCGAGCCCAATCCCGATCACGGCGCCCAATGCCAAGCCAACGGTCATCGCTGGTGCCCGCCGGCTGTGCCAGGGTTTACGAGGGTTTGGCGAACATGGAGGATTCGAGGTGGGCTGTTGAACTGGCTCATCTTCACCAGGGCGATTGCCGATCCAACGAACAGCCCGCCGATCACCGCAAGCGCGACCTGTCCCCATGCCGCGCCGAAGGGTGCCAAGTACGGCCTGCTGAAGCTCACCAAGCCAACGGAGAACACGGCCACAACGCCGGCAATGAAGCGGGCAGAAGTGAATTGCCGAGCCCGAGACGCTTCTATTCTCAATCGCATTGACACTTCTTGGCGAGTGTTCTCAGCTAGTTCAGCCAGCGCGTCTTGCAATGATCCCGCCTGGTTGGCGGCCGCCATTCGAAGCGTGACCGCAACGGTGTCAGCAACTCCGTGGTCCATTTCGTCGGCGAACTTGGCCAAGGCGTCGGGCAGTGGCTCCCGTTCCGCCCGTGCCGCCAATTGCCGCACCGGGATGCGTACGGCTGCCGGTGCGGTTACCGCGGTAGCTTTCAATGTCTCGGTCAACCCCGATGCCGCGCTGATCGTGTCCCTCACCATCTCCACCCAAGTAGCCAGCGCGGTCATGAGAGCGACCTCCCGGTCACGGTTCGCTTTGGCCCGCACGACGGTGGGTGTGCTGAATCCGGCCATGCCAACGATGAGTCCGGCAACGAGCCACCCGGTCAGCACGAAGGCTGCAACAAACCCCGTGCCCGCGATGGCCAAGCGGAGCGCGTGGGGCGGAACTGGTCCCCTAAACCTTTTCAGCAGCATCAGACCGCGCTTGTCCGGCAATGGTGGAATGCCCCGCCAGCCGATTAGGGCTGTGAAGACTCCGCTGCCCACGGCAGCCCCAAGCAACGCTCCAATCAGCGAGGTCAATTCTGGTCCTTGAACACTTCGACACTCTTCACTTCGCCCATCGAGCTGCCGGTGACCTCCCGTACCGAACCCACTCGACGACGGCCATCGCGTCCCCTGCTCACATAGACAACGAAGTCGATGCTCTCCGCGATCATTCGGCTGGTGGCCTCTACCGGGATGTGCTCTGCGGATCGCAGTGCGTAGGTGGCGATCTTGCTGAATGCTGCTTGGGAAGAGTTGGCGTGAATTGTGCACATCGAGCCGTCATTTCCGGTGGATAGAGCGGCCAGCATGTCAACCACCTCGGGGCCTCGCACCTCGCCCACCACCAACCGGTCGGGCGACATGGCCAAGGCATTGCGCACCAGTTGCTGCATGGTGATTCCGCCCGAACCCTCGATATTGGCTGTCCGGGTTTCCATCTCGATTACGTCGCGATGCCGGTCCGGGTCAGCAGTCAGGCTCAGTTCCAATCGGTCCTCAATGGTGATCAACCGCTCATCGGGGTCACAGGCGTTCAGAAGAGCTCGCAAGAGCGTTGTCTTTCCCGCGTTGGTTCCACCGCAGATGATGATGCTCTTTCGGCTTCGCACTGCGGCGCTCAAGAAGTCTCGGAGTGCCTCGTCGAGGGTGCCCAGCTCGCACAGGTCGTCCAAGGTCACCCGTTCGTGACGATGACGGCGAATTGATACCGCGGGTCGCTCGGACACCGCCATCACTGCGTTCAGACGAGATCCGTCGGGAAGCTGCAGATCAAGAAATGGGTTGGCGAGATCGAACCGTCTTTCGTTGCGGCCCAGCCGGGCCGCGGCTTTGCGGATGAGCGCGACCAATTCATCATCCGAACCGGTTACGGGCTCAGCCCGTCGCTTGATCCCACCCGCGTGGTGTACCCAAACGATATCGCATCCATTGATATTCACGTTTTCCACGGAGTCATCGGCCAACAGTCGCTCTATGGACCCAAGTCCGAACAAAGTGGCCAGCACTTCGTCGGTTATGAAGGACTCTTCGGTGTTGTCAATAGGGGGCAGAAACGCCCTTGCCCGTTCCGCGGCGATGGTGTCGAGAGCCTCTAGGATGAACTGTCCGGCCATGGCCTTTTGCTCAAGCCGATCTCCGAACTGGGTTGCCTCGGTCTGTTCGAATTCTCTGGCAACCATGGCCAGCACCCGGTCGATGTAAACGGAGGCAGTCATCGGCTTTGGCTAGGCAGCCGCATGCCCGGCTGTCGGGGTTTGCAAACGGTAGTGGATTCGATGAACAAGTTCTGCCAGGGTTCGCCACAGCAACAGTCGGCGGTGACGGCGGTTTGCGGGCAGGCCTCCCCCCAGTGCCTGGACCAGCCTCGGTTCATGAGCCATGACCCCCAATAGATCGAGATGAGACGCCTTTGCCATCTCCGTTGGCGGATATGGCCGGTCGCCCACGCAAACCAGTGCGGTTGGAATGTCATGGGCGACCACCCTTCGGGCTTGATGGACCAACGGGACAAGATGGTCGAACCGAGGTCGAGCGACGAGCACGAGCAGGTCGCAGTATTTGACTAGCTCAGCAGCGGGGGAATGAGACCGCACTCGGCCGACGTCAACCACAGCATCGATATCGTCTAAGCGGCCAAGGCCGTGTACTAATCGTCCAGCCATCGGGCCGAGTACTAGCGCGGCGGTTTCTCCGCATCCAGGAGCAACAAGGGCGGGCAATTGACCAGCCAGCAGTTGGCTGTTGGCTTGCAGCCGATTGATCGTCAACTCATGTCGGGCTGTGCCGGAAAGCTCCACCAAGGAGGGAGTGAGGGCTAGCCCGAAACGCGCCGCCAGCACCCCGCCGTCACCGTCTGCCTCCACCAGAACTGCTCGTCGTCCAGTGGTCGCTTCCCAGGACAGGCCGAGTCCAACCGACAGGCTGGTGACACCGGGACTGGCTTTTGCGCTACCCACTGCGATGACGCTCATCGAACCGCTCCAGTCGCTTTTGGCTCGTGACTTGGTTGGCCGCTTGCTGGTTCGGGTTCTCCGGGCAACAGGATCAACCGCAGCTCGTTGGAAGCAGCGGCTCGGCTGATGGGCACAGCATCATCAGACGAGGCCAATAGCGACACAAACAGCGCTTCTCGGCCTGAGTCCAGCACCTCGCTCACTTCGGCTACCTTGGCCCGAGTGAAAGTGTCGGCGATGCTGGGCGGAGCAGCCTGATTGTCCCGGTCGGTGCCGCTGGAGGCGCGGTCCTCGCTGGTGAAGACCACCCCGACGAACTGGCCAGGGCTGAGGTGAGCGATCGGGTATCCACCAGCTTGGAGGACAACGCCGATAACGGCCATGTCCTGGTCAATCGGTGAGCTTGTTGACAACAGTTCGGGGTGGAAGATCGTTCCCTCGGGGATGGCGGCTCGGACGGTGCGTCCCACCACGGTGTCCAAGTCGGACATCGGGACAAAGCCCGCTCCTTGTCCGCTAGCTATTTCGACGGCGCGCAGGTCGTCGATCTCGACCGTCGAGCCACCGGCGATGTCTCGTCCGGCTACCGCCACTGCGGTGCGACTGCTCAGCGACGATGCCCAGAGGGCGAAGATGATTGCCGCCGTAAGCGTCACGGTCAGCCCGAGTACCACCCAGGGGAGCTGACGCCGGCGATCCTCGCTTGCCATCCGCATGGATCGTGTCCGGAAGGTTGGGGAGGGAGCCGTCGAGTCGCTCCGATGGCCTCAATCTGCCACACCCCGCTTAGTGAAGCAAGATGTATTTACAATATTTCTATGGATTGCTGTTCTGCTGGTATTGGCAGATGTGGGGGAGTTGGCGGTAGCGCTCACCGACGTCGAGGCCGTAGCCCACCACGAATTCAGGCGGGATCTCGAAGCCCACGTAGCGCAGGTCGAGATCTTCGTACTGGCGGCCCTTGCGCACCAAAAGAGCGCACACTTCCAGGCTGGCCGGGTTGCGGGCGGTTAGGTTCTTGCGGAGGTAGTTGAGGGTGAGGCCGCTGTCGATGATGTCTTCCACCAGGATCACGTCTCGGCCGGCGAGGTCGAGGTCGAGGTCTTTGACGATCCGCACCACACCGCTGGTGCGGGTGGAGCTGCCGTAGGACGACACCGCCATGAAGTCGAACTCCACCGGCAGTTGTATAGCCCGAGCCAGATCGGCCATAAACATGAAGGCGCCCTTCAGCACGCCCACCAGCAGGGGGGCCTGGCCTCGGTAGTCGGCGGTGATGCGGGAGCCGAGATCGGCGATGCAGGCCTTGAGCTCATCGTTGGAGATCAGGATCGGACCGGGATCGCCGTTGCCGCTGCCTTCCGTGCTGGACACGGCGGCCAACCTAGTGGTGCCTACTTGCTCAGGCCGAGCCGTTGGGATGATCGGGTAACCCGCCAGCCGCGGCCCACGTCGGTGGATCGGGCCTCGTTCCGGGCCACCGCCAGAACCCGCTCGATAGCCGCCGCATCTGGGGGGTGGTCGTCGGCGGTCTCGCGCTGGATCCATCGTCGCAATGCCATCTGGGCCAGGGGCTCGGGGGCTTTGGCTACCGCCTTGGCATCGGTGGGATCGATGGCCGCGGCCAGCTCGTCGATCAGGTCGCGGACGCCGCCCACCAGCCCGGCACTGCGGGCGATAATCGGCACCACATCGCGCTCGGCGATGTCGCACAACTGCGGCAGCAGCTCGTGGCGGATGCGGTTGCGGCGGTGGGCGGGGTCGAGGTTGGACGGGTCTTGCACCGGTTCCAGGCCGATGGCGTCGCACAGGGCCTCGGTCTCATGGCGGCGCAGGGCCAGCAGCGGCCGTCGGGAGGGGTCGATGCCGGCCAACCCGTCGAGACCTGCTCCTCGGATGAGGTTCAACAGCACCGTCTCGGCCTGGTCGTCGGCGGTGTGGCCGGTGAGCACGTCGGTGGGCAGCACCCGGTAGCGGGCCGACCGGGCCCGGGCCTCCAGATTGGGACCGGGCTCGCATGGCGCGCTGCGGGATTCGAAGGCCGCACCCCAGCGGATGGCGGCTTGGGCCACCACGTCGGCCTCGGCGGCCGAGCCAGGGCGCAGGCCATGATCCACATGCCAGGCGGTCACCCGGCAGCCCGACTCGCAGGCCAATACCAGCAGGGTCAGCGAGTCGGGGCCGCCCGACACCGCGCAGTCCACCGCGGTGTCGGCAGGGGGGAAAGTGCAGCGAGTGAGCAGTTCGGCGATTTCGGGGTTCACCCGGCCACTTCGGCGGTGGAGCCGTTGACCCGGTTGATCCATTGCTGGGGATTGCGGATCTCGGTCATGGTGGGCAGCCGATCGGACGACTCCCACACCCGGTTCAAAAGCTCGGGGCCGCCTCGGGCCTCCACCGTCTCGATGAACGCCTCTCCGGCGGCGTATTGGTTCAGCTTGGCCTCGATGCCGATGATGCGCTGCAACAGCTTGGACACCCCCTTGGCCGAGCTGCGGCGATGGCGCAGCACCCGGGCGAATCGGCTGGCATCGGGAATGTGGCCGGCCCCGGCCCGGTCCATGGTGATGTCGCCGTGGCCCTCCAGCAGGCTCATCATGCCGCCGATGCGATCCAGCACCGCCTTCTGCTCGGGGGTGGCCAGAAGGGCAGGGAGGCCCCCGTCGGCCAGCGGGTCCTCGCCCCGCCGTCGAGCTTCGATCACCTGCTTGGCCACGAATTTGAAGTGCTCCAAGTCGGGCTCGGCCGCATCCAGGGCCTCTTGCACCAGGCCCAGGAAGTGAGGCCGCAGCCACTCGATGCCGGTGAACTGGGCCCGATGGGTGGTCTCGTGCAGGGCCAGCCACAGCCGGAACTGGTGGGGGTCGAAGCCGTGCTTGTGCTCGAGGGCCATCACGTTGGGGCCCACGTAGTAGACCATGTCCTGGTCTTCGGGGCGGTCGTCCTCGATGATGAGCAGGTCATACTGGCCCAGCACCCGGGTGGACATCCAGCCCAGCACCGCTCCCATCTCGGTGCCGCTCACCCGCTGGGTTACTGGGGCCAGCCACGAATACGACACCCGCTCGGCCATCTTCTCGGTAACGGGGCGCAGCAGCCGCTGGAAAGAGGCCACGTTGGCATTCACCCACTGGGCGCGGGTGGCCACCTGGGCCCGGGCGGCGCCCGACATCGACTTCAATCCGGTTTCGGCCGCGACCAGTTCCTCGGCCTGGGCGGTCAACTCGGCCAGCTCGGGGGAGAGGCTGCGGTAGTGGTAGGAATCGAGGAACGGCTCGTGGCCGCCGACCTTCTTGGCTACTCGCTCGGCCAGCCGCCAATCGACCGGATCGGCCGTTGTCACCACCGGCTTCTAACTGCTTTCGTCGGAGCTTTGAGCGTTGGAATCCCGCGGTCGCCGGGGGCCATAGCGGGGCGCGACCACCTTGGTGAAGTAGCCGACGATGGTGGCGATCACCAAGGGCACCGTGCCAATCACCAACAGCAAGGCGATCCACCAGTGCCACACCACCGCAGCAATCAAATCCATGCGACCACCCTAGGCGACCCGGTCTCAATCACTCCATGTCAACAAGGGCAGCGGTTGCATGATTCGGTCATAGCTTTGGGCCCTTTAGAAGTCTTGGATGTCCAGGTCGTCGAGCACGACGCGTTGGAGGGTCTCGGTGATGCGGACTTGCAGATCGGTAGGGGCCGACTCACGACAGGCCTGACTCATGGCCAGTTTGAAGCGAACCTCGACATCGAGCGCCTGCACACAGGGAAGACAGTTGGCCAATTCGATTCGCAGGTGGCCGATGCTCTCCAGCGTCGGCTGGCCGTCCAGAGCCCGGGTGATGAGCTCACGCGAATAGTCGCACTGGTTGGGAACCCCCAAGCAATGCCTCTCGCTGCTCATCGCGGTGCCTCCGAAAATCAGATGCCAGCCGAAGCCGGCGCCCGGTCAGTGTCAGGTGGGTCGACCCAGCCGCGGGTCTTGCCAAACTCTAGTAACCGCTTTTGCAGCGTTTTTCTTCCCCGATGCAGTCTGCTCATGACAGTTCCCATGGGAACGTCGAGGATTTCAGCGATCTCCTTGTAGGCGAACCCCTCCACATCGGCCAACAACACGGTGATCCGGTACTCCTCGGGCAGTGACTCCAGAGCCTCCACGATCTCCGACTCGGTGATCTGATCCATTAGCACGTCTTCGGCGCTGGCCCCCAGCGCTGCCTTGGTGTCGCCCCCCAACCGCTGGTGCAGGTAGAGATCTTCCACCCCGGCCAGATCAACCGACTTCGGCTTGCGCTGCTTGCTCCGATAGGAGTTGATGAACGCGTTGGTGAGGATGCGGAACAGCCAGGCCCGCAGGTTGGTGCCCTGCTGGAAGCTCCCGAAACCCCGGTAGGCCCGCAGGTAGGTCTCCTGCACCAGATCTTCGGCGTCGGCTGCGTTGCGAGTCATTCGGCGGGCCGCCGAGTAGAGCTGGTCCATGTACTCCATGGCCTGGTCGGCGAATGTGGCTTGGTCAGCCATGTCGTGGCAATACTACTGCCGTCCTCGGGAAAAGTGATCGCACCCCGAAACTGCGACTAACGGGGGCCGCCCACCTGCTCCCGCCACGGGACGTGCTTGTCCACCCGGGGCTCGGGGGGCAGCCCGAGCACCCTTTCGGCCATGTTGTTGCGGTGTACCTCGTCGGTTCCCCCGCCGATCGAACCCCAGAAGCGGTTCAGCGCCTCGTTGGCCCACACCCCGGTGTCGGCGTGGTCGCCGGCCACCCCGTACCCTCCGAGGATTCCGACCCCCAGATTGCCCCGCTCGCGGCGGCTCTCCGACCAGTAAACCTTCAGCGTCGATCCATCGAAGCTGGGGTGGCGTCCCCGGCGCACGTCCTCCTGCAAGCGCCAGCCCATCAGTTCGAGCAGCTTCTCTTGGGTGTAGGCCCGGGCCAGTTCCTGGCGAATTGTCGGGTCTTGGGCGGTGCCCCAGCGCTGGGCTAGCGCGATCAAGTTGGCCGCGCTATCGGCCCGGTCCATACCGCCGCCGATCATGGTGGACTCGTTGGCCAGCACCAGCCGGGCCACTGCCCATCCGCTGTTGACGTCGCCGACCACGTTCTCAGCGGGGATCCGCACGTCGCTCAAGAACACCTCGTTGAAGTGGGCCGAGCCGTTGATGGTGCGAATCGGGCGAGGTTCCACCCCGGGGGTGGCCATGTCCACCAAGAAGAAGGTGATTCCTTTGTGCTTGGGGGCGTCGGGGTCGGTGCGGGCCAGCAGGATTCCCCAGTCCGACAGGTGCGCGGAGGAGTTCCACACCTTTTGCCCGTTCACCACAAACTCATCGCCGTCGCGGTCAGCCCTGGTAGCCAGGTTGGCCAGATCCGATCCGGCGCCGGGCTCGCTGAACAGCTGGCACCACACCACGTCGCCCCGCAGCATGGGCCTCAGATGGCGAGCCTTCTGCTCGTCGGTCCCGAAGTGGCCGATGGCCGGTCCGGCCAGGGCGATCCCCGCGGCGAGAAACCCGCTGGTCACGTCAAAATCAGCGGCCTCCTGCTGGAATATCTGCCGTTGCCACCGCTCGCCGCCCTGTCCACCGTGGCCGACGGGCCAGTCGATGGCTGCCCATCCGCCGTCGTACAACTCCCGTTGCCACGCCCGGCACCGGTTGATATGGGCCCTCTCGGCGACCTCGTCGGGGTGGGTGGTCCGAGTCGACCAACCGTCGCTGTGTTCCCGCAGGGGTGCCCGGGCTTGCAGCCAGGCCCGGGCCTCCTTGCGGAATGCGGCCTTCTCTGGGGTGTCTTCTGAGTACTCAGCCACAATGCGACGATACGGTATTGCGCCACCGGGAACAGAGGGGAAGCGCAAATGGCCGATGAGCGGTATGGAGTTCATGACGACGAAGTGGAGATCGAGCGCCGCCGCCTCGGAATGCTGGCCGTAGCCCGTGACCCCCGCACTCGCCGCCTGCTGGACAGCACAGGGCTGAGTTCTGGGTGGCGGTGTTGGGAGGTGGGCGCCGGCGGGGGCACGGTTTCGGCCTGGCTAGGCCGCAGGGTTGGCCCCGACGGCACCGTGTGGTCCACTGACGTCGACCTCCAGTTCCATCGTCCGGTACTTCCCAACGTGGTCGTGGAGCAGCACGACGTGACCAGCGATCCCGTGCCCGAAGCGGCGTTCGACCTTGTCCACGCCCGAGCGGTGCTTCAGCATCTCCCCGAACGAGACCAGGTGATCGAGAAGCTGTGGGATGCCCTGGTTCCCGGCGGTTGGCTGGTAGCCGAGGACGGGGCGTTCGCGTCCTTTGCCGAGCAGACGCTGCCCGAGCCATACGCCACCGTTCATCGCTACGTGTCCTCGGGTGCCATCTCAGAGTGGCGCGATGCCGACTACGGGGTGCGACTGCCCGGGCGTTTTCGTGATCTGGGGGCAACCGACATCGATATCATCGGCGACGTGTGGACCATGCGACCTGGCGAGCCCGGCGGGGAGTGGTGGTTCTTGGCCTTGGAGCGGGCCATCCCCCGATTGGTGGAAGCCGGCCTGGTGACCGCCGAAGATGGTGAGACCGCTTTGGCTCTGGTTCGAGCGCCCGGATTTGTCATGATGAGCACAGTCTCGATCGCCGTGGTCGGACGAAAGCCCTCGAATTAAGGAACTGAGGAGGCAGAGATGGAACCTCTGGAACTCTGGAACCCCGCCACCTTCAAACAGGGATTCCCCCACGACTATTTCCGCCACAAGCGCGAAAACGATCCGGTGTTCTGGTGCGAGCACCCACACTGGGAGGGTTTCTGGAACGTCGCTCGCCACGCCGACTTACTGCGGGTATCCCGCGACTCGGATTGCTTCAGCAACCAGCCCAATCCCTTCTTGCCTGGCGATCGGGGTCCCGCGGTGGAGGACGGGACCAACCAGGAGATGCTCATCAGCCTGGACCCACCCGACCATACCAAGATGCGCAAGCTCGTCAACCGGGGTTTCACTCCTCGCCGGGTGCGCGATCTGGAGAAGAAGATCCAGGCCCAGGTCGACCGCCTGATTGATCAGGTATCAGACAAGTCCAGCTGTGAGATGGCCGGCGAGATCGCGGTGGAGTTGCCCTTGCAGGTGATTGCCGATCTGGTGGGTGTACCGGAAGAAGACCGCCACCAGATCTTCCACTGGACAGAGATCACGTTCGGCTTCGATGAGCGCTATACCTTCGAGGAGCAGATTGAGGCCGGAGCGCAAATGTTCGCCTATGCCGATCAGATGTGCGAGATCCGCAAGAAGGAGCCCCACGATGACCTCATCAGCGTGCTCTTGGAGGCCGACATCGACGGAGAGTCACTGAATCAGGTGCAGATCGACGTGTTCTTCATGCTCCTCCAGAACGCCGGCTCTGAGACCACCCGCAACCTCATCACCACCGGCACCTTGGAACTGATCCGCAATCCCGACCAAATGCAGCTGCTCAAAGACGACCCGTCGCTCATCCCCAACGCCATTGAAGAGTTGTTGCGCTACACCACTCCGGTGATGCAGTTCGTGCGTCGTCCCCGCTACGACACCGTGGTGGGGGGACAGGAGATCAAGGCAGGCGAGCCGGTGGTGATCTGGTACCCCTCAGCCAATCGGGACGAGCGAGCCTTCCAAAACCCCGACACCCTGGATGTAACCCGCGACACCAGCCAGCACGTGGCCTTCGGTGCCGGCGGACCCCACTTCTGCCTGGGGGCGTCGTTGGCCCGGTTGGAAGCGAAGATGATGTTCGAGGCCATCGTCGGGCGCTTCGACGGCCTAGAGCTGGGGGTGGACGATCCTGCCACCCTGTCCCGTCTGCACTCCACCCTTATAGACGGCTACGTCGAGTTGCCGTTGCGCTGGCAGTCGGTGAAACCTGCTGCCTAGGCGGTTGTCTCGCCTACTGCACTTATTATGTTAGGCTAACTTGACATTTTGAGGCGGCAATCCTAGGGTTCCGCGCCCATGACAGAATTTTCGCGTATCGCTCTAGCTGGTTTGCTCCTCGTTTTGGCCCTGATTGCCGCCGCCTGTGGCGGCGACGGTGGTGGCACGAAGCTGGACGGAGTTGCCGCCACCGTCTACGACGGCACCTGCGCCGACGACAACGGCTCGTCGGTCACCGTCTACTCCGGGCGCAGCGAGAACCTGATTAAACCGGTATTGGACGCATTTGCCTGCGAATCCGGCACCTCTGTTCGGGTCCGCTGGGCTTCTTCCACAGATCTGGCCCTGTTGATCGACACCGAGGGTGACCGCACCGACGCCGACGTCTTCATCTCCCGGTCACCGGGCCCGGTGGGATTTCTGGAGTCCAAGGGACTGCTCACCTCAATGGACTCCAGTGTGCTCAATCTGGTGGACGAAGATCACCGAGGCGCCAACGGCACCTGGGTCGGATTTTCCGGACGCAAGCGGGTGCTTGTCCACAACCTTGACAGCGTGCCCCCTTCTGAACTGCCGGCCTCGGTTTTCGAACTCACCGAGCCGGAGTGGAGGGGGAGAGTGGCCATTCCGGCCACCAATGGTTCGTTCCTCGACTGGTTCACCGTTTTCCGGGACCAATACGGCGATGACGTGGCCATCCAATGGCTGGACGACATGGTGGACAACGATGCCCGCTACTACCCCAACAACGTCGCCATCGTGGAGGCGGCCGCTCGGGGTGAGATCGACGTGGGCCTGGTGAACCACTACTACAACTACCGGATGGCGGCTGACGCTGAAGCAGCCGGTTCAGAACATCGGGCGGTCAACTACGACCTGTCTGACGAGGACATCGGGTCCCTGCTCATCATCTCCGCCGCCACCATGACCACCAGCGTCGACGACCGGGAAGCAACCCAGAGCCTCATCGCCTACCTGCTCTCCCCTTCGGTACAGCGCTACTTCACCCGCAACACCTTTGAGTACCCCCTAGCCGGCGGCGTGGACCCCAACCCCGTGCTGCCCCCCCTAGCCGCCCTGTCCATCGGCTCCGTAGACTTCGACGCCCTAGGCGGCGGCTTCCAAGGCTCCGAAGACATCATCCAAAAAAGCGGCATCACCAGTAACTAAGCCCCGCCGACCCCCAGTGGAAGAATGACATTCTCGCTGCGCTGTGGACCAAGCGTTCCCCACGATCTAACGTTTCTATCGTGGACATCGACCCCCTAGATCTCATATCCCCCAAGCGCTACGGTGCCAACGGCCAGCCTCACGAGCTGTTGGCCTGGATGCGCCAGAACTCCCCTGTGCACTGGTGCGAGCCAGAAGGCTTCCAGAACTTCTGGGCCGTAACCCGCCACGCCGACATCATCGAAGTCTCCATGCAACCCGAGTTGTTCAGCAATGAGGCCGACAGCATCACCGTGCGCACCGACCAGCAGGTCGCCGATCTGGAGGAACACGGCAGCATTATCGGCGACATGCGGACCATCATCAGCATGGACCCGCCTGATCATCGGCTCTACCGCAAGGTGGCCAGCGGCTTTTTCACTCCCCGGGGCATCAGCCAGCTCGACCAGATCGTGAACGACAGCGCCAAGGCCCTGCTCGACAGCCTGGGCGACGAGGGCGAGTGCGATTTCGTGGACATCATCGCCCAGCGGCACCCGCTGCGGGTGCTGGCCACCATCTTGGGCATCGACCGAGAAGACGAGGAGCGCCTGCTGGTGCTGACCCAGCAACTCCTGTCTGGCGACGACCCCGACTACCGGCGCGAGGCCGAAACCCGCTATCAGGCCAGCGCAGAAGTGGGCATGGAGTTCTACGCCATGTTCGACCGCATCATCAAGGACCGCCGGGCCAACCCCCAAGAGGATCTGGCCACCATGCTGGCCAATGCCCATCTGCCAACCGGCGACACCCTGCCCGAGATCGAGACCTTTGGCTACTACCTCATTGTGTTCACCGCCGGCCACGACACCACTCGCAATGGCCTGTCGGGCGCGCTGGAGGCATTCTTGGCCTATCCCGACCAGCTTCAGCGATTGAGGGAGAACCCCGAGATGGCCAAAGACGCGGTGGAAGAGGTGATCCGCTGGTCCACCCCGGTCAACTACATGAAGCGCACCGCCATGGCTGACGCCACCGTTGCCGGTCAGCCGGTGAAAGAAGGCGACTTCTTGGTGTTCTTCTACGCCTCAGGAAATCGGGATGAGACGGTGTTCGACCGGCCCCACGACTTCGACATCGGTCGCCATCCCAACCGTCATCTGGGGTTCGGCTGGGCCGAGCACTATTGCTTGGGGGCGCATCTGGCCCGAGCCAGCACCCAAGCCCTCATCAAGCAGCTGGCCGAGCGGGTTATCGAGATCGAGCCTGCGGGGCCGATCGTTCGCACCGAGTCGAATCTCATCGTTGGGGCCAAGAAGCTGCCGGTTCGCTACAAGCTCCGCCCCGCAGCCTGAACCCTTTCCCACCCTCCGACTCCAACTGAAATTGCCATGAGCACCAACGACAGCACCCCTGTCCACTACGACGCCGTTGTTATCGGTGCCGGCTTTGCTGGCATGTACATGCTCTACAAGCTGCGCCAACTCGGGCTGACTGCCAGGGTGTACGAGCGGGGCGACGACGTCGGCGGCACCTGGTACTGGAACCGCTACCCCGGCGCCCGCTGCGACGTGGAGAGCCTGGAGTACTGCTACAGCTTCGATCCCGAACTAGAGCAGGAGTGGGAGTGGACCGAGCGCTATCCCGGCCAGCCTGAGATCCTCCGCTACGCCCAGCACGTGGCTGAGCGGTACGACCTGTACCGGGACATCCAGTTCAACACCATGGTCACCATGGCCGCGTTCGACGACACCGGCCACTGGCACGTCAGCAGCGCGCCCGCAGTCGACCACATCGACCACAACCACGCTCCCAACGTTGACGACACCGACCATGTCACCGCCCAGTACCTCATCACCGCAGTGGGCTGTCTGTCCTCGTCCAACGTTCCCGACATTCCCGGCACCGACACGTTCCAGGGAGAGGTGTGCCACACCGGCCGCTACCCCAAAGAGGGCATCGACTTCGCCGGCAAGCGGGTCGGCGTAATAGGTACCGGCTCCTCAGGGATCCAAGCCATCCCGGTGATCGCCGAGACCGCGGAGCACCTCACCGTGTTCCAGCGCACACCGCAATACGCCATTCCGGCCCGCAACCACCCCCTCGACCCGGCGGAGCAGGCCGAAGTCAAGGCCGACTATCACCGGCTCCGGGAGCAGAACAAGACCCAGCAGGGCGCACTCGGCGCCCGCTTCGACTGGAATGAGGGCTCGGTCCTCGACGTCGAGGTCGAAGATGCGTTCAAGGAGTTCGAAACCCGCTGGGAGATGGGCGGCTTCGCCTTCCTCGGCGCCTATGGCGACATCGCCCGTACGCCGGAGGCCAACCACGTGGCCGCCGACTTCGTGAAGGAGAAGATACGCGAGACGATCAAAGATCCCGAAGTGGCCGAGCGGCTCATGCCCACCACCTACATCGGCTGCAAGCGCCTGGTGCTTGACACCGACTACTTCGTCACCTTCAACCGCGACAACGTGACCCTGGTGGACATCAGCGAGAACGTCGTCTCCGAGATAACCCCCGACGGCCTGCGAACCGCCGACGGAACCCACTACGACCTCGACGTGATCGTGTTCGCCACCGGCTATGACGCCATGACCGGCTCGCTGCTCCGCATCAACATCCAAGGGCGAGGCGGCCTTCCCCTCTCCGAGCAGTGGTATGCCGGACCCCGCACCTACCTGGGGCTGGGAGTGCCCCAATTCCCCAACATGTTCACCATCACCGGCCCGGGCAGCCCCTCGGTGCTGGCCAACATGATCGTGTGCATCGAACAGCACGTGGACTGGATAGGCGACTGCATCCACTACATGAGGGCCAACGGCCACCGCCACATCGAGGCCACCGAGGAGGCCACCGAGGCCTGGGTGGACCATGTGAACCTGGTGGCCAGCTACACGCTCTACCCCACCTGCAATTCCTGGTATCTGGGGGCCAACATCCCCGGCAAGACGAGGGTGTTCATGCCCCTGCCCGGCTTTCCGCCCTATGCCGAGAAGTGCGATCAGGTGGCCGCCGAAGGCTACGAGGGGTTCGCCCTCAGCTAGCTCTATCGGTATGCCTGGTCGCGCCTTGCGACCCTGACCACTAGCACGCGCACCGATTCGTCTTGGATGTCGCAAACAACTCGGAAATCCCCCACCCGGTAGCGCCGCAGCTTTCCCAACGGCCCGGTGAGAGCCTGGCCGACACGACGTGAATCCGCCGACGCAACCCGCTTGTCCATGTAGTCCACGATTCGGCGGGCCGAGGTCTTGTCGAGTTTCTTTAGCTGGCTCTTGGCGGTGTCGGTGTAGTCAATCGTCCAGGCCAAGCTCTTTCCTCACATCCGCAGCTGCATGAGTCTGTTCTTGGCCTTTGCGAATACGTTCGACGACGTCGGCGGCTAGGTAGTAGTCCTCGATGTCCTCGAGCCCGCGGTCAATGATCTCGCGCAAGTAAAATGCCTTCGTTCGCCCGGTCAGCGAAGCGAGCTGGTGAATGCGCTCCTCGGTTTCGGGCTCCAGTCGGATAGATGTAGGCATGGGCGTACCTTTTGGATTCTGACTACGTGTATTCATCATATCGCACCTTGTTGCCGCATCAAAGGGTGCAATGACTATTCTCACCGTCGTATGACCGAGCATCGCATCGGACTCACGCTGAACGAGTCAACTTCGCCGCCGGTCCAACGGCCCTATGACCCCGACGCCCCCAACGTGCTGGTCATCGTGATGGACGATCTCGGCTTTGCCCAGCTCGGGTGCTACGGCTCCGATATCGACACCCCCAATCTCAATCGTCTGGCCGCCCGGGGATTGCGGTTCACCAACTTCCACACCACCGCGGTTTGCTCGCCCACCCGGGCTTGCCTGCTCACCGGGCGGAATCATCATCGGGTGGGGGTGGGCATGCTCACCGACATGCCCATCAACTTCCCCGGCTACACCGGGGAAATCCCCGCATCGGCGGGAACCCTGGCCCAGTACCTAGGTGCCGAGGGCTGGGCCACCTACGCGGTGGGCAAGTGGCACCTCACCCCCCGCGACCAGCGGCCGGCTGGGCCATATCACACGTGGCCGACCGGGGTTGGATTTGATCACTACTACGGGTTCCTCAACGGGGAGACCAACCAATGGACCCCTCAGCTCATTCGGGACACGACATATATCGAGCCTCCGGCCACTCCGGAGGAGGGATACCACCTCGACGACGACCTAGCCGGTCAAGCCATCGACTACCTGCGCAACCTGCGGCTGGCCGACCCCGAACGGCCGTTCTTGATGTGGTACGCCACCGGCACGCCCCATGCCCCCCACCAGGCCCCTCCGGAGTGGATCGACCGCTACGCCGGGCGGTTCGATCGGGGTTGGGACGCTTGGCGGGAGGAAGTGCTGACTCGCCAGAAGGAGATGGGGGTTGTCTCTTCTGACGTGGATCTGTCGGCTCGTCCCGAGTGGGTTGAGCCCTGGGACGAGATCGATTCCGATCGCCAGCGGCTGTATGCCCGCATGATGGAGGTGTACGCCGGGTTCCTCAGCCACGCCGACCACCACATCGGCCGGCTGCTGGACCACTTGGAGCGCTCCGGCGATGCCGACAACACCGTTGTCGCCCTCATCTCCGACAACGGCACCTCGGCTGAGGGCGGTCCCAACGGAAGCTGGAACCAGATCCGCCACTACATCAGCGACGAACCCGACGATCTGGAGCTGGAGCTATCCCACTACGACGACCTCGGAGGGTTCCGTTCGTCCGGGCACTACCCCTGGGGGTGGGCACTGGCCGGCAACACCCCATTCCGCCGGTGGAAGCGGTACACCTTCGAGGGCGGTGTGCGCGACCCGCTCATCCTCTCATGGCCGGCCGGACTGGACGCTCAGGGAGAGCTGCGCCACCAGTACTGCCACGTGACCGACGTGATGCCCACGATCTTGGATTTGGTCGGAGTATCGCCCTCGTCCACCCTCGGCGGGGTGGAGCAGATGTCGTTCGACGGTGCCAGCATGCGAGCCGTGCTCGACGACGCCGCCTCCCCCGACCACCGCACCACCCAGTATTACGAGTGCTGGGGCAGCCGGGCCATGTACCACCAAGGGTGGAAGGCGGTCACCAACCACGTCAACCAGCTCACAGCCGCTGAGCGGGATGCCATCGTGGGCAGCCATGTTTTTGCCGAAGACCAGTGGGAGCTGTTCGATACCGTGGCCGATCCCACCGAATCGAACAACCTGGCCGGGCAGCACCCCGAGAAGGTGGCCGAGCTCGTCAAGCTGTGGAACGCCGAGGCCGACCGCAACGGGGTGCTGCCCCTCGACGACACCGCGGTCAACCGGATCGCCCACATGTATGTGCCGTGGATGTCGCTGCGGTCTCGCTATGAGCTGGTTCCCGGCGACCAGGTTCACGAGGCCTCGGGGCCGTTGCAGTTCGGGGGCTACCGGGCGGTGGCGGCTTTCCCCGGCGGCGTGCCCGAGGCCGCAAACGGAGTCATCTGCGAGCAGGGCGACTGGATCTCGGGCTGGGCGCTGATTCTGGCCGACGGAGAGCTCCACTGGGTGGCGGTGGTGCACGGACGGGAGCGCAGGGTTTCGGCCTCTGTTCCCGTCGGGGCCTGCTTTGTCGGTGCAGAGGTGACTCCCACCGACGGGGGACTGTTCACCGTGACTCTCATCGCTGACGATCTTGAGATAGGCAAAGGCGACGAACCGGTGCCCCTGGCTACCAATTGGGCCCCCGACGGAGCCTTCCTCACCGTGGGCTACGGCCGCCCCTTCCCGGTCTGCGACGACTACGACCCGCCCGCTCCTGCCCCCGAGGCCATGGCATTATTGACCATCGAGACCGGACCGCCACCCCCATTCGACTTCGATGCCGAGATGGCCCACGCCATGCGCCATCAGTAGTCATGCTCCTCTTCTTGGCACCATTCGTTTGCCCGCACACCACCATGGCAGAAGACCAGTAGCTGTGTACTCCTCCCGGCGTTTCGGCTACAGCGACGATCCCTGGTTCCGAATCGGGGGATTCGCCGTCTCCACCACGGCCTTCGTCGTCGGCCTGGGCGTCGTCTCGATGATCATCTGGGGGATTGAAGGCCAGTTTGGACCCATCTTTCGCGAGTTGGTGCTGGTCTCGGAGAACTACCAACTCGGAAGTGTGATGGAAGGAGAGGTCTGGCGGCTGGTCACGTGGCCGATCCCCAACGAACCCCACTTCTGGACGATCATCTTGTTCGCCATCTTCTACATGCTGGGTTCCCAGATTGAGTCTTTGCTTGGACGCTGGCGATTCGCGTTCTTCCTTGTGGCCTTAACGCTTGTCCCTGCCGTGATTGTGACTGCGGTGGAGGCGGTGGCCGGCGTCAACGGCTATGTGGCTGGACTGCGAATGGTAGAAGTCGGCGTCTTGGTGGCTTTTGCCGCCCAGTACGCCCACGCCCGGTTCTGGCCCGGCATTCCCGGTTGGGTGATCGCCGTCGTTATCGTCGGACTCGACGCCATCCAAGCCCTCGGTAACCGCAACTGGTTTGCCCTGATCGTTTTGGCCTGCACGGTTGCCGTGGCGCTGCTCGGTATCCGGGCCTTCGGCTACGCCACCAACCTGACATGGATCCCGAAGGTGTCGCTGTCGTCTAGTTCCAACCAGTCGTCGGGAAGCTCTCGCGCCTCGAGGTCTCGGCGTCGGCCCCGGGGTCGAGACCACCTGCGGTCAATCCCGTCGCCCGATGAGAGGGTGAGTCCCGAGATGGACGCCCTGCTCGACCAAGTGGCCAGCCAAGGCCTAGACAGCTTGTCCCGCAAACAGCGCAGGCAGCTTGAGGCTCACGCTCGGCGTTTGCGCCGTCGCCGTTGAGTGCATTTCCCCTGGCCAGCAGGCCGCAGTGGACAGTATCCAGCGTTCTTTGAAGAGTCTCTAGCGTTCATCCCTTGTTCGTTATAGGGTAGAGCTATAGGCGGGTTGGCGTGCATTGGGGCGCGCCAAGCTTCACTTCAATTGGAGGGATACCAATGAGAGAGCGAAACCTCTGGCGGGTTCTATTAGCCGTTTTCTTGGTTTTCGGACTGGTGGTTGCCGGCTGCGGAAACGATGACGACGACGAGCCGGGTGCGGAGCCGGCACCGGAGGCAACAGCCCCCGATGATGCAGAGGCTCCGGACGATTCTGAAGCCCCCGATGATGCAGAGGCTCCGGACGACTCTGAAGCCCCCGATGATGCAGAGGAGATGGCCATGCCCGGTGAGGGCGTGTCTGTGAGAATGGCTCGGGCGAATTGGTCGACGGGCTATATGCAGGCGGCGATTTATCGGACGCTGTTGCAGGAGCTGGGTTATGAGGTGTCTGATCCTGCGGAGGCGGAGTTGGCCCCGGCGACGTTCTATCCGGCGTTGGGCGAGGGCGAGTACGACCTGTGGGTGAATGGCTGGTTCCCGATCCACACCACGCTGATCGCTGAGGCCGGTGTCGAAGATGTGGTGTCGCCGATCGGCGAGGAGATCGTGGCCGGCGGTTTGCAGGGCTTCATTGTTGATAAGGCCACTGCCGAAGCCAATGGCATCACGATGCTTGACGACATCGGCGACAATCCCGATATCGCGGCGTTGTTCGATGTGGACGGCAACGGCAAGGCCGATCTGATGGGCTGCAACGACGGCTGGGGCTGCCAGGTGGTGATCAACGACACCATCGCCCAGAACGGCTGGGAGGACACCATCGAGCAGGTGTCGGCCGAGCACGCCGCGCTGTTCGCCGATTCGGTGGGCCGGTTCAACCGGGGCGAGTCGATCTTGCAGTACATCTGGACTCCAGGGGCGTTCACCGCCGAGCTGGTGCCCGGTAAGGACGTGATCTGGGTGTCTTTGAGCAACCCGCTGGCCAGCCAGGTGGGCGCCGCGGCGCTGCCCGAGGACCAGTGTCCGGGCCAGCCCTGTGAGATGGGCTTCGTGGCCGCCGACATCCGAGTGGTGGCCACCAACGAGTTCCTGTCGGCCAACCCGGCCGCGGCCAAGCTGTTCGAGCTGGTCACCATCCCGGTGATCGACATCGCATTGCAGAACCTGGCCTACGGCGGCGGCGCCAACACCGAAGCCGACGTCCAGGAGGCGGCCGAGGACTGGATCGCCGCCAACCAGGCCAGCGTCGACGCATGGCTCGCAGAAGCCAGGGCCGCCAGCGGGTTCACCCCGGCGGTACCGGAGCCCGATCCAGAGGAGATGGCCATGCCCGGTGAGGGCGTGTCTGTGAGAATGGCTCGGGCGAATTGGTCGACGGGCTATATGCAGGCGGCGATTTATCGGACGCTGTTGCAGGAGCTGGGTTATGAGGTGTCTGATCCTGCGGAGGCGGAGTTGGCCCCGGCGACGTTCTATCCGGCGTTGGGCGAGGGCGAGTACGACCTGTGGGTGAATGGCTGGTTCCCGATCCACACCACGCTGATCGCTGAGGCCGGTGTCGAAGATGTGGTGTCGCCGATCGGCGAGGAGATCGTGGCCGGCGGTTTGCAGGGCTTCATTGTTGATAAGGCCACTGCCGAAGCCAATGGCATCACGATGCTTGACGACATCGGCGACAATCCCGATATCGCGGCGTTGTTCGATGTGGACGGCAACGGCAAGGCCGATCTGATGGGCTGCAACGACGGCTGGGGCTGCCAGGTGGTGATCAACGACACCATCGCCCAGAACGGCTGGGAGGACACCATCGAGCAGGTGTCGGCCGAGCACGCCGCGCTGTTCGCCGATTCGGTGGGCCGGTTCAACCGGGGCGAGTCGATCTTGCAGTACATCTGGACTCCAGGGGCGTTCACCGCCGAGCTGGTGCCCGGTAAGGACGTGATCTGGGTGTCTTTGAGCAACCCGCTGGCCAGCCAGGTGGGCGCCGCGGCGCTGCCCGAGGACCAGTGTCCGGGCCAGCCCTGTGAGATGGGCTTCGTGGCCGCCGACATCCGAGTGGTGGCCACCAACGAGTTCCTGTCGGCCAACCCGGCCGCGGCCAAGCTGTTCGAGCTGGTCACCATCCCGGTGATCGACATCGCATTGCAGAACCTGGCCTACGGCGGCGGCGCCAACACCGAAGCCGACGTCCAGGAGGCGGCCGAGGACTGGATCGCCGCCAACCAGGCCACGGTCGATGGTTGGCTCGCAGAAGCCAGGGCCGCCGGATGACCTCAGGGGCTGATCGCTTCTAGGTCTGACGCTGTGAGCTCCCGGATTGAGCTGACCAACGTATACAAGATCTTCGGGGCTCGCCCGAAAGGGCGGGCCCTGAAGATGGCCCAATCAGGAGTCATGAAAGATGACGTCCAGACCGCCACCGACCATGTGGTTGGCCTGCACGACGTGAGCTTCTCGGTTGAAGATGGCGAGATCTTCGTGATCATGGGCTTGTCGGGGTCCGGCAAGTCCACCGCCATCCGCACGGTCAACCGGCTTCACGACATCACCGCAGGAACGGTGAAAGTGGACGGCGTTGACGTAGACACCTTTAACCAGCGAGAACTAGAGCATTTTCGCCGGGAGAAGATGAGCATGGTGTTCCAGCACTTTGCCCTCTTCCCTCATCGCACCGTGGTGGATAATGTGGCCTACGGCCTCAAGGTCAACGGGGTGGCCACCGATAACCGTCGCCGACGGGCACTCGAAGCGCTGGAGCTAGTGGGCTTGGAGCGGTACTACCTGTCGTTCCCCCGAGAGCTGTCGGGCGGGATGCAGCAAAGGGTCGGATTGGCCCGGGCGCTGGCCGCCGACCTTGACATCCTCCTCATGGACGAGGCGTTCAGTGCCCTCGATCCCCTCATCCGCCGCCAGATGCAAGACGAGCTTCTGGCCATGCAGGGCGACATGTTGCACAAGACCATCCTGTTCATCACCCACGACCTCAACGAGGCCTTGCGGGTGGGTGACCGGGTGTGCATCATGAAAGATGGCGCGGTGGTGCAGATCGGTAGGCCCGAGGAGATTCTCCGGGACCCGGCCACTGCCTATGTGGCTGAGTTCGTCAAAGATGTAGATCAGGGTCGGGTTTTGCAAGTGGAGAGCGTGATGACCCCGCCGTCTCCATTCACCTTGGGTACCACTGTGGGCCAAGCTCTTGCTGCGTTGAGCGAGAAGAGCAGCGCGTTCTGTGTCGATGAGAACGGCCGCCCGGTAGGAGTGGTCACCCGCGATCTGCTGGCTGTTTCTCATCAGGAACCGGTGGAATCGGTGATGAATACCAACTTTGGAGTCACTTCTCGCTCTGCACCCCTGGTGGATGCCTATGAGCTGTGCGCCAGCGGAGACTTGGTGGCGGTTGTAGATGACCAAGGGGCCCTGGAAGGCCGAATCCACGCACTCGACCTGCTGGCTGAACTTGGCGAGATTGAGTCAAAGGCGGAACAGGTCAAAGCTGCTGGTATTTCTGATGGAGAGGCGCGGCTATGACGGTGGTCGCAGAGAACTGGTTCAACACCGGCTGGCGAGAAAACGAGTGGTTGAACCGATGGGAGATCCCATTTGGCCGATGGGTTGAGGAGAGCATCGACTGGCTCAATGTGGAGGGTGAATCAGTCTTCGATGTGATCAAGTGGCCCTTTGAGAACCTTCTTGATCTGATTACCAACGACATCCTGCTCAGTATTCCCTGGCCGTTCATGCTGCTGGTCTTCGTGTTGTTGGGTTTTCTGGTGCGGGATGTGAAGGTCGGGTGTGGTGCCGCGGCCGGCATCCTTCTGTGCGGAGTGCTGGGGCCGGACTATTGGCGCTTCACCATGCAAACCATCGGGATCATCCTGGTGGCGGTCATCATCTGCGTAGCCGTCGGCTTGCCCTATGGAGTGCTATGCGCCCGCAGTGATCGGGTGTGGAACATCACCAGACCCCTCTTGGACGGCATGCAGCTGGTCCACGCCTTCACCTATTTGATCGCCATCATCTTCTTCTTTGGCACCGGACCGGTGGGCGGCACCATCGCCACCATGATCTTCGCTCTCCCGCCCATGATCCGCCTGACCAACCTGGGCATCCGTCAAGTGCCCGGCGATGTCGTCGAAGCCGCGCGCGCCTATGGGGCGTCAAATTTCCGGGTGCTTACCGATGTGCAGCTGCCTTTGGCCAGCCCAGCCATCATGACCGGGGTTAATCAGGTCTTGCTGTTGGCCCTGTCGTTCGTTGGCATTATCGCCGTTATCGCGGGCGGCGGGCTCGGCCAGTTGGTGCTGCGAGGAATCAATACCGCCGATCCCGCACTGGGTGCAGCGTCGGGTTTGGCCCTGTATTTGGTGGGTGTGGTCATGGACCGACTCAGTCAGCCCGACCCATCTGACAACCGGACGTTGTTCCGCAAGATGGGAGCAGCCATCCGCGGCCGTTACACCGTTCCCGCTGCACCCTCCGCCGAACCGGTTGCTGTTCCTGAGCCCGAGCCGGCAGTCCGCACGCCTCGACCTCGGCTGAAAGCCGCCACGGCGGTCGCCGGAGGCGTAGGACTGGTCGGAGGGATACTGGCAATTTGGAGCGCTTTCTCGACTTGGGTGGATGGTGCCGGGCGACTCAGCAGCTACGCCCGACCTGATGACCAGGAATTGGACGGCAGCTTCACCGGCATTGACGCCACCGGGGGGAGCTGGTTCGGGATCATCGTGCTTGTCGTTGGCGTGATTGTGGCACTGCTATCGCTGATGTTGCTGCTCCAGGTCCGCGACCGTTGGTCAACTTGGCTGGACGCCGCTTCAGGCTTGGTGTTCACCGGTGTGGCCGTTATTGGGATGATGATCCTCTACCTGTCCATTGCTCCCCACGACCTAGCTTCCTCCACCAGCCACGGCACCGGGGTGTACATGGCGCTTGTCAGCGGCGTGGTTCTGTTGGTGGGCGGCTTGCTGGCATGGCGGAATATCCGCACCACCCCGATATTGGCGCGGACGGCAGTGGTTCGGTTGTTGCTGGGAATTGCGGCGGTGGGCTTGTTGATCATCGGCTCCTTCTCCAACTGGGTCAATGACGAGCGTCCCGACGCCTTTACCCCTGAGCAGCAGAAACTGATCGACGAAGAGCGGGACAATCCCACAGAAGGTGGCGTGGGGGCATCGGTGGTCTCCCAGATCATTGGTGAAGCCCTAGGAGAGCCCAAACGCTACGACGGGTACAACTCTCAAGGCCCGACTCTCGGTTGGGGCATCTTGATCATTTCTATTGCCCTCGCCGCGGTAGTTGTTCTTGCCACGGCCATTCCGCGCGCCGGTGCGTTTTGGGATGCCCTTACCTTGGGGGTGGGCGCTGCCGTTTTGTTCGGGGTAGCCGCGTGGGTTGTGAGCTTCCTGAGGGTATCGGTGAACGGCATCTTTACCGGCGCGGGAGCACTGCCCGTGTTAATGGGCTGCGGGCTGGTGATTGGAGCCACCGTGGGCCGCATGCGCCAGCGCAGCCTGGATGAACGCGAGGCGGCCGACGCCGCCACGGTTGACGCTTAACCCTCCATCCCATCCCTAGCTAGCACCACTGGGCGCGTACGGTTGGGCTGTGCTGGCGCGTCATTGGGCGGTCTTTTGGGTGTGCATGGGGGCGGTGTTCCTGGTCACCATGGATGCCACCTTGCAACCGCTGGCTCTCGGCGGCATCGAGGAGGGCTTTGGCACCAGCCGCACGGCAACCGCCTGGGTGCTCAGTGCTTATTCCATTTCGCTGGCCACGTTCGTGGTTGCGGCTGGACGCCTCGCCGACCGCTCAGGCCGCAAACAGGCCTTCCTTCTCGGTTTGGCACTGTTCGTCATTGGCGCGGTGGGCGGCTGGCTGGCGCCGGAACTCTGGGTTTTGGTGCTGTGCCGGGCGGTGCAGGGGGCTGGATCGGCTTTCGTGATGCCGGCGTCCATCGGGTTGATCCTGGCGGTGTGGCCAGAGGACGATCAGACCAGGGCCATAACCAATTGGACGGCCGTCGGCGGCATTGCCGGGGCCTTGGCCCCGTTGGTGGGCGGGGGGCTGATCGATATCTGGGGCTGGCGGGCCGCCTACGTGTTGAGCGTGATCATTGGAGCGCCATCATTTCTGGCCGCTCGAACCTTGTTGACCGACACCGAGCGCCGGACCACCTCGCGATTTCCTGATCTTGTCGGTGCATTCATGGTCGCGGGCAGCCTCGGCCTTTTGACCTTAAGCCTGGTGCAGGGTCGGACGTGGGGATGGAGCGACCCACGCATCGTCGTGGCGTTCGCACTGGCCGTTGTGCTGATCCCGTTGATCCGTCAGCGGATCATGGGCCACCCTGCGCCCATTGTCGAACCCCGCTTGCTGAAGCTGCGAACCTATCGTCGGGCGTTGTTCATCGCCACCGCCATTCCCGGCTTCTTGTTCCCCTACTTCGTGATGATGATCCAGTACCTCGAACAGGTATGGGACTACCGGCCCCTCAAGGCAGGGCTTGCTCTGTTGCCATTTCCCGCGGCCGCCACCCTGGCCAGCGTGGCCGCGGGATATCTGAGCCGTCGCTTCGACGAGCGCACCATCACCATCGCCGCCATGACCATGACCACGATTGCGGTGGTGTGGCTGCGCCTGGTTCCCGGTACTGACCCCGCCTATTGGCAGGAGTACTTCTTGCCGATCATCTTGGGCGGTATCGGCGGATGGGGGATGGGGCTTCCCATGATCAACGCCATCGGGGCCCGAGACCTCGACAACGAGACCTACAGCCTGGGCATGGGGGTGTTGTCCACCGCCCGCCAAGTGGGCGCACTGACCGGGTTGGCCGTTGTCTTCGGCCTACTGGGCAACGTGACCGACGCAGAATTGGTCAACCGGTTCAACCAGGTCTGGACCGTGCTAATCGTGCTGTCAGCGCTAGGCGTAGCCGTCGCCCTAACCCTGCCCCGCCGCTCGATTCCGCAGCGGCCTAGTCGGGGGTGAGCGCCAGGGGTTTCAGTGCTTGGTCTGCTTGTGGGTATCGGCGATCTCCTTGCCGATCATCTTGTCGGTTTGGTTTGTTCCACTGGTGGCTCCGCCCCCGGTGCCGGCACCTTTGAGCGAGAAAGCGGCGCGGGCGGCGTCCTTGAGCTGCGTGGTGTCGGGTTTGTAACCCCTGCTTGGGTCTGGGGGCGGGGGCATATGGCGCACCCTTCGCACGAAGCTCGCGAATCTTTTGAAAGTTCTGCCGACCACGTCTTAAACGTAGCAGAGAAGCTCGGCAGCCGGCCCCCGCCGCCGAGGTCGCGCTCACCCAGTGCGGCCATATCGACAGGGACTTGGCTCATTTGTGCGATCACCCAGGCTGAGCAGGCCAAACGCAGATGGAGTGGATGAAGGCCGGTGTGGGCGCGACATTGGATGGCGTTCCACGGCATTCGATCGCGAGTTGCGCTCTTGTCGTTTCCTACTGTGGCTGCGTCTGGTTCCCGGTACTGACCCCGCCTATTGGCAGGAGTACTTCTTGCCGATCATCTTGGGCGGTATCGGCGGATGGGGGATGGGGCTTCCCATGATCAACGCCATCGGAGCCCGAGACCTCGACAACGAGACCTACAGCCTGGGCATGGGGGTGTTGTCCACCGCCCGCCAAGTGGGCGCACTGACCGGCCTGGCCGTTGTCTTCGGCCTACTGGGCAACGTGACCGACGCAGAATTGGTCAACCGGTTCAACCAGGTCTGGACCGTGCTAATCGTGCTGTCAGCGCTAGGCGTAGCCGTCGCCCTAACCCTGCCCCGCCGCTCAGCCGTTGCCTAGTTTGTGGCTATCGGAGATCGTCTTTCCGATTATCTTGTCGGTTCTCCTCGGGCCTCCCGCAGCGCTTCTGCCTGGAAAGGAGGCGCGAGTGGCTTCTCGCATCTGACTGCGGTCCGGGTTGTACCCCCTGCTGGGGTCTGGGGGCGGCGGCATGTGGCGTACCCGTCGCACGAAGTTCACAATTCCTCTGAATGGGTTGCGGGCCATGTCGAAATTACCTTGGTTATGGACTGGGCTCATGAGAATCCTATACCGGAACGAGCCGGATTGGGTGGTCGAGGTCTTGGGCAGAGAGAAGCAGCAGTCAAACTCCCGCCGCTCGATTTGAGCTGACGCTGGCGTACGTCTTTAGTGGGCCGATTACGGTGTCGGCGTGATGCAGTACCAGCTGGTGTCGGCTGACTCCCATGTGAACGAGCCGCCTGATCTGTGGGCTGATCGGATGCCTGTCCGCTTCAAGGATCGAGCTCCTCGCATGGAGGGCTTCGACCAGGGTGATGGGTGGGTTCTCGAAGGGGCTCACGATCCCATCAACTTCGGCGGCAACTGCTCGGCAGGCTTGCCCGCCGAGCAGCGTTCGGGCTGGGTCAGGTGGGAGGACGTGAGGGCTGGCGGCTACGAACCCGCTGCCCGCCTCGACGAGCAAGACCAAGACGGCGTGGACTTGGAGGTCTTGTATCCCACTCCCCGGATCGGCAACCAGCTTGTGTGGCACCGCGACGACGTTGATTTCCATGTCGCCTGCATCCGGGCCTACAACGACTGGCTGGCCGACTTTTGTGCCCACGACCCCGACCGCCTGTGGGGAGTGGCCATTTTGCCCAATGTCGGGGCGGCAACCGCGGTGGCCGAGATGCAACGGGTGGCTGCACTTCCGGGCATCAGGGGGGTGATGCTCGGGCGGTGGCCGAGCGGCGACGAGGTGCTAACGCCCGATGACGACCCGGTGTTCGCCGCTGCGGCCGAAGCCGGGCTGCCCCTCTCCATCCACGTGGGCTTCGCCACCCATGCCCAAGGCGACGTGGCCAAGATGAAGCTCACCGGCTCCATGCGGTTCTTCGATATGCCGGTGAGGATTACACAGCTCATCGAGGGTGGCGTGTTCGACCGCTTTCCCGATCTCCAATTCCTGGCCGTGGAAACCGACAGCTCCTGGTTCCCCTACCTCCGCGAGCAGATGGACGATCGCTTCCGTCGGGCCAACCCCGCCACCCGAGCGCCTATCCAGCGTCAGCCCGGCGACTACTTCGACACCAACATCGCATCCACGTTCATCACCGACCGTTACGGCATCGTCAACCGCCGCCACATCGGCGTCACCCAGATGATGTGGTCGAGCGACTTCCCCCACGGCGGGTCGGATTGGCCGGATTCCCTCCAAACCATCAGCAGCCACTTCGAAGGAGTGCCCGACGACGAGCGGCACGCCATTCTGGCCGGCAACGCCCTCCGCATCTACGGCCATGGAGCAGCATCATGAAGGTCGGCGATGTCACCGCCCCCGAGCTCGCCGCCAACGGCAAGCCGCTTGACGGCATCCGAGTTCTGGCCATAGAGCAGATGCAGTCGCTGCCCTATGCCACCCAGCTCCTGGCCCGCATGGGCGCCGAGGTGGTCAAGATCGAGCATCCGGTGCGGGGCGACTTGGGCCGGGGCTCCACCCCCGGCGTCGTCGATCCCGAGGGCCGACCGGTGGGCGGCACCTATCTGCGCAACAACCTCAACAAGCGTTCGGTGGGGATGGATTTGAAGAACCCCTCCGCCATCGAACTCATCCGCCAGATGGTCCCCAAATTCGATGTGCTGGCCGAGAACCTCAAACCGGGCACGCTGGCCAAGATCGGCTTGGGATATGACGACTTGGCGAATGTTCATCCCGGCCTCATCTACCTGTCGGTGTCGGGGTTCGGGAACCTGAGCGAATCGCCCTACGGCCACTGGCCGGCCTATGCCCCCATCGCAGAGGCCATGGGCGGCCTGTACGCCATCAACCGGGCCGAAGGCGAGAACGTGAAGGTGTCGCCGGTGGGCGCGCTGGGAGACACCGGCTCGGGCCTCTACGCCGTGATCGGCGTGCTCATGGCCCTGCGCCAACGGGAGCGCCATGGCCACGGCCAGTACGTGGACATTGCCATGTTCGACGCCATGGTGGCCTTCGGCGACATGGTGCCCAACTATTGGTCGCTGGGGGCCGATCCCCGCATTCCCACCGCGATCATCAACGACGGCTTCCCCATCGACTCCGGCGAACTAGTGGTACAGATCGGCCGAGAGCACCAGTTTGAGCGCCTATGCCATCTCATCGGCCGCCCCGAATGGCTAGAAGACGAGCGGTTCTCCACCCGCGACGGATGGCGGGAGAATCTGGATGAGATTCGCGCTGCGGTCCGCTCCTGGGCCGGAGACCGCACCACCGTCGAAGCCGCCAACGACTTGGCTGCCGCCGGATTGGCGGCCGCTCCAGTGTTCGAGGCCCCTGACGTAATCGACGACCCCCATGTGGCTGCCCGCTACATGATGGTGGAGATCCCCCGCCCCGACGCCGACACCCCGGTACTGACCCCCGGCAATCCGGTGAAGATGTCGGCGGTCAGCGAAGGCCCCGACACTCGCCCGCCGTGGCTGGGCGAGCACACCGACGAGGTTCTGGCCTCCGAACTCGGATTGAGCGCAGAAGCGCTGGCCGAGCTGCGGGCCGGCGGCGTCATCGGTTGATGGCCTCGTTGCCGCTTCGCTTCGACGGGCGCACCGCCATTGTCACCGGCGCCGGTCAGGGCCTGGGCCGGGCCTACGCCCTGCTGCTGGCGGAGCGGGGAGCCCAGGTGGTGGTCAACGACATCGCGGCTGAAGCCGCCGACGAGGTGGTGGACGAGATCAATGCCATAAGGGGCATCGCGGTTGTCGACCACCACAGCGTGGCCACCCCCCAAGGCGGTGCCGCACTTGCTGAGCAGGCCCAAGGCGCGTTTGGCGCCGTACACATCGTGATCAACAACGCGGGGGTGAATCGGGCGGCCGAATTTGTCGACCTGACACCGGAGTTGTTCGACGAGATGATCGCCATCCATCTGAAGGGTCCATGCCACGTGCTGTGGCCGCTGTGGCCCGCCATGGTGGAGCAGGACTATGGCCGGGTGGTGAACGTCGCCTCCGGTGCGGTGTGGGGCCTCCGGGGCCAAGCCGCTTATGCAGCCTGCAAGGCCGGAGTGATGGGCCTCACGCGCACGCTGGCCCGCGAGGGCCGCTACCGCGGGGTACAAGTCAACTGCGTGCTGCCCTGGGCGGTAACCGACCGAAGCCCTGATCGCTCAGGCGAAGAATTCGGCCCCATCATCGAAGCCCACGTCCGCCCCGAAGACGTTGCCCCCGCCGTGGTATGGCTAGCCCACGAAGACTGTCCCGCCAACGGCGAGTTCTTCACCGTAGACGGCCCCCGAATGGCCCGCCTCGCCTGGATCGCCAGCCAAGGCCACACCGATCTCGACCCCACCCCCGAGACCTACCGCGACCACTGGGATGAAGTAGTGGACCTAACCAACTACACCGTCCCCACGTCAACCAACAACCACATGCGCCACACCGTCATGCCCCACTTCAACTCCCAAGCAAGAAACAAGTGAGTGCGGTGGACCTAAATAGAGGCGGGACTGTGGGTGGTCCGGCTCAGGGCGCCCGCCGCCCGGAGCTAGTCGAAGACGGCGGGCTGGGCCGGGACAGGCCCCGCAGTCCCGCCCGAGGCTGGTAGGGACAGTACCTGCCAAACCGCAGGAGGATGGTAGATCTAATCCATCGAAATCGGAACCCCCTCGACGCCAGTAATCCACGGACGTCCTGCCGCGGCGAGCGCCTCCCATTTGGCTAAGGACCCGGCAGGGTCCGTTTGGCCCAGTTCTTCGGGAGACGGGCCGATTCGTTCAACCAGCGGAGCCAGCGCCTCGGTGTCGAAGCCGTAGAACTCGGCCGCGTTCAGCCCCAAGATGGCGGCGGTGTCGTCAGCCGGGATGTCCCAGAACGCCTCGGCCAGCGATTTGCGGGTGTGCGGCCACGTGCCCTCGGGATGGGGGAAGTCGTTGCCCCACATGATGTTGCCCACGCCGATCTCGAAGCGCCGGGCCAGCTCCCGCCGTCGGGTGTTAGACGCCCCGATGGCGCAGTTGCGGTCGAAGTAGTCGCTGGGACTCAGGCTCAGGTGGCCGTAGGCGTCGGCCGCCAGCTTCTGGGCCCCGCCATGCTCCCGGGAGTAGGTGGCATCCATGGTCCAAAGCATGTCGGCGGCCCAGAAACAGCCGCACTCGGTGATCGCATAGCGCAGTCCGGGATACCGCTCGAACGCGCCCGAATACAGCAAGAACCACAAGGGACGGGTGGTCCACCACCGCACTTCGGCCACGTACATGCCGATGAATCCGGGACCGGTGCCGTAATCGGCCCGCGGAGCGGCCCCCGAGTGGGTGTGAACCGGCATCTCCAGGTCTTGGCACGCCGCCCAGATGGGGTCGTAGCGGCGGTCGTGGTAGCCGGGGCCCTCGTTCCACATGGAGGCGATGAGAATGCCGCCTCGCAGCCCCGACTCCCGGGCCCGGGTGATCTCGGCCACTGCCGCGTCCACGTCGTCGATGATCGGCACCACCGCCACGCCGGCCCGCCGCTCGGGACTGTCGTTGCACAGTTCGGCTAGCCACCGGTTATGAGCCCGTGCCCCGGCCATCAATAGCCCGGGGTTTTCGGCAAACGACATCCCCAACCCAGCCCCGAACGGTGCCGAGGCACCTCCGGTAACCGCGTCGGCGTCAGGAAAAATCACCTCGCCGGCGACGCCGTCGCCGTCCAACTCCGCATCCCGCCGGGCTGCATTCCAGCCTCCCCGCAGCCCCTCCTCGTTCTCTCCGAACCACTCCTCTTCGAACTCGGCATTGCCCATGATGTTGCCCTGGCCGCGGATCGCCTCCCGCTGCGCCAAGAAGTTGTCGAAAGCACCGTGGTACTTCGATTCCAAGTACCCCCGATACTCCAAATTCGGCAGCCCTGCATGGCAGTCCGAGGAAATAACCAAATAGCGATCAGTCATCATTGCCCCCTTTTGCCAGACACTAGCCAAGCCAGCTCAAGAAGACATTTGGTCGGGCAGGCGGGATTTGAACCCACGACCTCTTCGTCCCGAACGAAGCGCGCTACCAAGCTGCGCCACTGCCCGTCCGTCCAAATATATCGGTTCAGTTCAAAACCGCGGCAACCGCCCGCTGCACACTTACCGCATCCAACGGCTTCACCAACCACCCATCCGACCTTGCCTGCTTCGCCAGATAAACGTCAGCCTCCCGATCCAACAACATCAAAACCCGAGTATCAGGCGCCCGCCCCATCTCCGCCTCCAGCCGCAAATCCAGGCACGTCGCCATGCCCCCCATGTTGCCGATCTGAAGGTCGCAGATCACCACATCCGGCTGCTGCTCCCGCACCGCAGCCAGCACCTCGACGCCAGCCCGCACCCTGCTGATCTCGGAAGTATCGCTTCCCAACGCGGCGTCCACCGCGTTGTACACCGAGTCGCTGTCAGTAGCCAAGAGCACCTGGGTCACACTCCGATGGTATCCAAATCGAGATCGCCGCAGCGTGCTGGGCAAATGTGGTTGGCCGATGGCATCGGAGCTGTCTCGCGTTAGCATCATGGTCGGTCAAAGGGGAGGCGCTTTGCTTGAGATCGAAGTCGAAGAACTAGAAACCCACACGGTGCTCCGCCCCCGCGGCGAGATTGACGCCTACACCGTGGCCCAGTTCCGAGAGCGCATTGGTGATTTGGCCCTCGCGCCTCGCCTGCTTATCGACTTGGGATCGGTTCCGTTCATGGATTCGGCAGGTTTGGGAGCGCTAATCGGCGGTATCCGGCGAATCCGCGATTCTGATGGCGAGGTCGCGGTGGCCTGTGGCGAGGGAGCGCTGGCCCGACTCCTGCACACCACCGGTTTCGACCGGATCGTACCGGTGGCCCAAACCTCAGAAGAAGCAATGGCCTCGCTGTTGAACCCCGACTCTCCAGAGGCGCTCTAACCCCATTGTGCGAACGCCTCGATTGAAGCTGGCTGCTGCCTGCCTCGTCGGGGGCGGTGTTCTGGCTGCCCTCGGCTTGGCCGGGGTGGGTTCGGCCGCCGGTGATTCCCATGTTTCTGATGCTGGCGTGGCCGTGGTGGTAGAGGTTACCGGACTGCTTGATCCGGTCATGGCCGAACTCATCGAGAACTCGGTGGCCGATGCGGCCGATGCGGGTGTCCGATTGCTGGTGCTTCGCGTGGACAGCAGCCGTTCTGTCGTGTCTGACGACCGCTTGGCCGAGTTGGCCGACGCCATTGCCGGATCGCCGGTGCCCATCGCGATTTGGGTCGGCCCGAATGGGGCGTCTCTGGAAGGCAAAGTGGCCCAGCTCTTCGCCACCGCCGATGAAATCGGCATCGCCCCCGGAACCCGGGTTGGCGACCTGGGCCCTCCGATTCCGCTGCTCGCCGACCACCCTTCAGTCTGGGACAATCAGGATCTGATCCGTCACGAGGCGCTCGGATGGCGACAGCTCATCCGGGAAGGGGTGATCGGCTGTGATCCCCTCACACTCGACGATTTTCGCGACCGCTTCGCAGATGCTGGCATTCCCTTCGATCCTGAGACTATTCGGGTTCCGCCTGATGATGAGCAGTGCGTTGCCCCACTGATCGGCGATTTCTTGGTGGATTTGGATCATCTCGGGTTTGTGTCCAGCCTCGAGGATGTTGACGGCCAGCCGCGTTTGAAGCCGATCACTCAGGTTCAATTCCGAGGGCTTTCGCTCGCCCATCAGCTGTTCCACACCGTGGCCAGCCCGCCGGTGGCCTATCTGCTGTTGACCATCGGCATGGGGCTGATGCTGTTCGAGTTCTTCACCGCGGGTATCGGAGTGGCTGGCGTGGTGGGGGCCGTGCTCTTCATCTTGTCCGGCTACGGGCTCTCGGTGCTGCCCCACAACACTTGGGCGCTGGCGCTGCTGGCCGCATCGATGGTGGCGTTCGGCATCGACGTCCAAACGTCGGTTCCCCGCTTTTGGACCGGGGCCGGTCTGGTCATGTTCGCCGCGGGCACCTGGTGGCTCTACGACGGGGTGTCCATGTCGTGGATTCCCATGGTGGTGATGACCGGGGCAGTGTCGGTGGCCATGTTCTCGGGGATGCCGTCGATGGTTCGCACCCGCTTTTCCACGCCGACGATCGGCCGGGACTGGATGATCGGCGAGATCGGCGAGGTAGTCGACGATGTCTCCCCCGACGGCATTGTCCGGATCCGGGATGCGCTGTGGCGGGCCCGGGTCAACCGGGCGACGCCGGTGACCGCCGGCGACCAGGTCCGTGTGGTGGAAATCGACGGCTTGTGGTTGGAGGTCGAGCCCATCGAGGGCGCGGCCCGCGACTATCGAGAGCCCCGCCGATAGGGGGATGAGAAGGCCAGAATCCAGGATCGCAGCCAAGGACAGGCTGCGAATGCTCAATTCACATCTTGTGTTCGGGCATCTTCGCCTATAAGGTCCGATCCAAGGGGGTAACAAGTGAGCGCTGTCACCAGTGAGAAAGTTTGGCAATTAAAGGCTGCATGTCGCGGGCCGCAGGCGTCGGTCTTCTTCCCGCCTCCGTCCTTTGAGCGCAAAGAAGAGAAGCTGGAGCGGGAGAGCCGGGCCAAGGCGATTTGCGAGGAATGCAGCGTCATCGAGGAGTGCCGCGACTATGCCCTGAGAATTCGCGAGCAACACGGCATCTGGGGCGGCCTCAACGAGCTGGAGCGTCGGGAGATCCTCAACCGGTGCCGCAACTGACCACAGGGGTGTCAAACGCTGGGTAAGCGAGGCCCGGCGATGCGCACATCTTCCCGACGACGGGTGACGCCGTTGCTGTCAAGCCAGGCCAGCAACGGGAGGGCGTACTTGCGGGTGGTTCTCAATCGCTCTCGCACTTCGGCCACGGTGACGCCGCCGGGTTGAATCGCCAACATCTCGGCCAGCACCGAACCGGCCGCATCCAGTGCCGACGCCGCGAAGAACACGCCGTCCTGCTCCACGACGAAACCCCGCTTCACCAACTCCCGCACCTCGCTGCGGTTCACGCCCACAGTCTCAGGATCAGGCGGGGTGAACGGCGCCGCTTGCAGCGCGGCGGTGTACCGGTGATTCTCGAAGGGGTCCGCCAGTCCGACTAGCCGGGCTCGGCCACCCTCGACAACCACATCCTCCAACAGGCTGAGAACCACCCGGTCCCGTTCGCTCAGCCCGGCCACATCCAGCCCCAGAGGCCCAGCATCGTGCACCGCCTCCCGCAGCCGGGCCCGGGTGTCGGTGAGCACGGCCGGGCTCACCACCCACCGGCCTGCATTGGGCGCCCGCTGTTGCCCGGTGAGCAGGGCCAGCCGCTCGACTTCCACCCATCCCCGCTCGGCCACCACCCGGTCGACGGACAGGTCGGGGCTGGCTTTGGAAGCGGGAAGCACCGGGTCGACGTCAAGGACGGTCCCACCCCCAATGGTCTCCGCCCGGCCGCTCTCCCGCAACACGAACCGGTCGCCGGGCAGCAATGGCAGCCGGTGGGGGAGGTGAAGCCGCACCAGCCCGGTCTCGCCCGGAGACAGCGACTCGAGTCCGAGAATGCGCATCCTGGCGGGCAGCTCGCATGCCCCCACGTATACGGCATGCGCGCCTCGGCGGGACACGTCATGGTCCAGCGTGCTCAGCACGGTCAAAGAAGCATCGAACCGGTTGGTCAGATGCCACTGCCCAGCTCGTACGAGCACGTCTCCTCGGACGACCTCTTGATGGCCGATTCCCGACAAGTTGACCGCCACCCGGTTGCCCGGCCCGATCTTGGTCCGATGGCTGTGATGGCTCTGCAAAGCCCGTACGCGGACAGCGGCGCCGCTGGGCCGCAGCTCCAACTCGTCGTCCACCCGGATTTGCCCGCCACCCAATGTTCCGGTCACCACCGTGCCTGCTCCCCGGGCGGCGAAGGCCCGATCAACCCACAGCCTCGGCTGGCGATGGTCGGCGACCGCTGGAGTTCGGTCTGCCAAATCGTCCAGCCCGGCTCGCAGCTCATCGAGGCCCAGCCCGTCCACCACGTCGGTTTCCACCACCGGCGCACCGGCCAAGAACGTGCCCTCGACCCGCTCCTCCACCTCTAGGCGGGCCAACTCCGCTATATCGGGATCGCACAGTCCCACCTTGGTGAGGGCGATCAGCCCGTGCGACACCCCCAGAAGCTCCAGGATGCGAAGGTGCTCCTCCGACTGCGGCATCCACCCCTCGCTGGCCGCCACCACGAACAAGCAGGCATCCACCGCGCCGACTCCGGCCAGCATGTTGCGGATGAACCTTTCATGACCGGGAACGTCGATGATCGACATCGACCGACCCGAGGGAAGCTGGGCTGAGCCGAAGCCCAAGTCGATGGTCAGGCCTCGGGCTTTCTCCTCGGCGAATCGGTCGGGGTCAATCCCGGTCAGCGCCTCCACCAGCGAGGACTTCCCGTGGTCCACATGGCCGGCGGTGGAGATGGTGATGCTCATCTCAGCTTCCTCAGAGGGGCGGCCGCGTCTCGCTCATCCTCGGGCGGCACCGTGATGCTCACCCAATGGCCTTCAGGGCGGCGATCACGTGGTGGTCATCAGCGGGCGCCACCGTTCTCAAGTCGAGCCATGTGCGGCTCTCGCTCACTCTGGCGATGATCGGCGGGGTTCCGGCCCGCAGCGAGGCGGTGTGATCACCGTCCAGCACTACGCCGTACGAGTCGATCTCTACTCCGGGAAGTGTGCCGCCCCCCGGTACGGACGCCATTTCCGCGACTTCGCCCGCTCCCGCCTCAGTGGTCACCGCGTTGGCCCGGCTCTCCAGCTCGGATGTGGTCAGCGACGCCATCCTCCAGAACTCGATGGCCTCCCCGTCTCGCCGCATATAGGCCAGCGTCACCTGTTGGAGGGCATTCAGCACCAGGCTGCCCGGCCTCAGTGCTCGAGCCAGGGGATGGTGGGCGCACCGCTGCACCAGATCGGCCCGACCGGCGATAATCCCCGCTTGGGGACCGCCGAACAGCTTGTCGCCCGAGAACGTCACCAACGCCGCGCCGTCGGCCAAGCTCTGACGGGCGGCAGGTTCGCCGGCCAGCCACGCCGGGGGGCCGTCGGCCAGCCACGGACAGGCGGCGTCGACCAGTCCCGACCCGATGTCGGCCACTGCCGGGACGCCAAGTGAGGCCAGCTCGGCCATGGTCACATGCTCGGTGAACCCCACGATGCGGTAATTCGACTGGTGGACCTTGAGGGCGAGGGCGGTGTCGTTGGCCGGGTTCTCCGCTGCCGATGCGAAATCGGCCAAGCGAGTGCGGTTGGTGGTGCCCACCTCCACCAGCTTGGCCCCCGACTGTTCCATCACCTCGGGTACCCGGAACCCGCCGCCGATCTCCACTAGCTCGCCCCGGGATACCGCCGCCCCCCGCCCGGTGGCCAAAGCAGCTAGCACCAGCAGCACGGCCGAAGCCCCGTTATTCACCACGATGGCGTCTTCGGCACCGCACAGCCGGGCCAACAGGGCCGCGGCATGGGCGTGGCGTGATCCTCGGCGGCCTGAGGACAGGTCCAATTCCAGGTTGGTGTAGGCCGCGTCGGCGGTGACGGCCAGCGGGGCCCGCCCCAGATTGGTGTGGAGCAAGACCCCGGTGGCGTTCACCACCGGCTGAAGCAGCGCCCGGGCCGCGGCGTGGGCGTGGCGGCGGGCCCGCTCTTCGACGCCCTCGGGGCTGCCGTCGGCAATGGCTGTTCGGGCCGCATCCACCAGCAGCGGGTGGGGCAGTCCCGTGTCGGCCAACGACCGGGCCAGAGCGTCCACCGAAGGAGGTCTCACAGCTCTCAGCGTATGGCCCGACTGTGGTGCCGTCACTCTCCGTTGGCGAGATCGGTGTCGTGAATGGTTCCCGGACCGGCCTCTCCAGGCCCGAAATAGGCCACGCGGTGTCGGAAGCGGCGGATCAGGATCGGGCGGATCGCCATGCGGGTGGGCGGGAACAAGAGCAGCAGGCCGAAGGCGTCGGTCACGAACCCGGGGGTGAGCATCAGCGCCCCGGCCAGCAGCACCAGGGCCCCGTCCACCAGCTCCCGGCCGGGCATCTGACCTTGTTGGAGTTTGCTCCGGACCCGCCAGAGCACCGCCAGCCCTTGAGCCCTCACCATCCACGCGCCGACCACGCTCACCAAAATCAACAGGCCGATGGTCTCCAACGTCCCGATGCTTCTGGCGGTCTCCACGATCACGAACAGCTCTATGAGCGGCACCGCGATGAACAGGAGCACCAGCCAAACGAGCACGCCAGGCGCTACCCGGAAACGACGTCGAGGCTGGCCAGGGCTTGCTCGGCGGCCTCGAAGATGCGAGCGGTGCAGCCGGCCATGTCGACAGGAGGGACTTCTTCCAGCAACCGGTCGGCGATGGCCTTGAACGCATCGGCCGCCGGGCCGGAGGCATTTCCCAGCACCACGGGTGTGCCCTCGTCTCCGCCGGGGGCCACCGAGGCGTCGATGGGCACCTGGCCCAGCAGGGGCACGTTCAGCTCATCGGCCAGTTCCTGCCCACCCCCGCGGCCGAATATGGCGTACGACTCCCCGTCAGGCGCCACGAACGCGCTCATGTTCTCGATCACCCCGGCGATCCGGAGATAGTTGCTCCGGCCCATCGAGGCCACTCGGGTGGCCACTTTCTGAGCACTGCGGGCCGGCGTGGTCACCACCACCATCTCGGCTTGGGGAAGCATCTTGGCGATGCCCATCTGCACGTCGCCGGTGCCCGGCGGCATGTCGATCAGCAGGTAGTCCAGCGGCCCCCAGCGCACATCCTCCAAGAAATGCTGGACAGCCCGGTTCAGCATGAGCCCTCGCCACATCAGCGCGGTCTCCTCCCGGTCCACCAGGAATCCCATCGACACCACTTCCAGGGTGCCGTCGCCCACCTGCTTCTCATTGGGGACGATCTTCTTCTCGTCGGTCGCTCCGGCCAGACGGCCCTCGATTCCCAGCATTCGAGGCACCGAATAGCCCCAGATGTCGGCGTCCATGACCCCGACCCGCATTCCCCGCCGGGCCAATTCTGCGGCCAGGTTCACCGTCACGGTGGATTTGCCCACGCCGCCCTTGCCCGATGCCACCATTACCACTTTGGTCGTGGGGGGCACTGCGGTGTCAGGGGCGTTCTGAGCCACATTGAAGCGGGCTTTGGCCATGGTGGCGGCTTTCTCCTCCTGGGTCAGCTCGCTCCAGTGGATCTTCACCTTCTCCACGCCGGGCAGCCCGCCCACCCGGCTGCGAACCTCCCGCTGGATCTGGGCTCGCAGCGGGCACCCCGAGGTGGTGAGCGCCACCGTAACCTCGACCATGCCGTCGGGATTCACCACCGCGCCGCGTGCCATACCCAGATCAACGATGTCGCTGCCCAACTCGGGGTCAATCACCCCGCGGAGCACGCCCATCACGTCGCCAACCGTCGGCAGAGCCGGGGCAATTCCGTCGCTCACGTCACCGATGCTAACGGGTGGGGGAGTGAGCCACTACGAGTGGCCTCCGCATCGTTCGGGTTTGGGTGTGTTGGACAGCAGGGCTTGCAGGTAGACTGGCAATGTTCTCGACACCGAATTGGGAGAGTTCCGTGATCACACTCACTGACGCGGCAAGCAGCAAGGTTGATGCCTTGGTACGCCAAGAGCAGGCCGACGATGAGGAACTGGCCCTGCGGGTAGCGGTGCGGCCAGGCGGTTGCTCCGGTTTCAGCTACGAGATGTACTTTGATGCCGATGTCGGTGCTGAGGACCAAGAAGTTCTCTTCGGTGACGTCAAAGTGGTGGTCGACTCGTCCAGCGCGGCTCTGCTGGAAGGCGCGGTTCTCGACTACAAGGACGGACTGACCGATGCGGGGTTCTCCATAACCAACCCCAACGCCCAGCGCACCTGCGGCTGCGGCCAGAGCTTCAGCTAATCCCTCGCCGCACATGGCGGCCGTATTGGAATTCACCGTAGACGGCCGCCCAATTGAGGTGCCCGACGACGGAGTCTCGCTCATGGAGGTGTTGCGCGACCGCCTCGGCATCCACACCGTGAAAGACGGATGCAGCCCGCAAGGCCAATGCGGCTGCTGCACAGTGTGGGTGGATGGGAAACCTCGAGTGTCCTGTGTCACTCCCGCTCGACGGGTGGCTGGCCGGGAAATCACTACGCTGGCCGGGTTGCCCTCCGAAGCCCGGACTGGATGGGGTGAGGCATTTTGCGCTGCGGGTGCCAGCCAGTGCGGTTTCTGCACTCCCGGCATCATCATGCGCCTCGCTGGCCTCGCCGCCCGTTCCCGCGAGGATCGCCCCCGGGCAGGCAAGGACCGGCCCGCATCGGCGGCGGCAACGGCGCTGGCTGCCCATCTCTGCCGCTGCACGGGTTGGCAGACCATCTTGGAGGCGTGGGAGAGCTTTGGTGTCACCACCCCTGAACGGGACTGGGCTGCCGCGGCCCGAAGGGCCGAGCTGGAAGGTGGCGTGCCCCAGGTTGTTGGGCCTGACGTGGCCTTAGGTGGCGGAGGTTTCGCCGACGACACCGTGCCCGATGGGGCGTTGGTGGCGCTGTCAGACGGCCGGGGCGGCTGGGGGCTGGGGGAAACCGTGGCTGAGGCTCGGGCTGCAGCCGGGAAGGTGCAGGGCCGACGTACCCCGGCTGAGGTGCCCATGCCCTTGGAGTTTCCCGCAGGGGACTGGGCGGTTCGATTGCGAACTTCCTGGGTTGAGCCGGCCTATCTGGAGACCGACGCCTCTTGGTGTGTACCTGGAGGCCAGCCGGCGAGCCCGCTGGCCAATGGGGGTGCGTTCGGCGCCAAGGCGGCGTCGCCGCTGCCAAAGATCGCCCGTGAGCTGGCCGATGAGCACGGCCGCCCGGTCCGAGTGCTGTGGTCTCGGGAAGACGCCGTGCGCCATGGTCCCAAGCGCCCGCCGGTGGCTATCGGCTTAGGCAACGACGGCCGAGGCGTGGCTCGGGTGGTCCGGACCCCGGGAGCGGCCAATGCCATCACATCGGCTGTTCCCGGCCTCGCGGTGGAGGAAGTGGACCTCGCCGGACCCCCGACCTCGATTGCCATCCGGGGTGCGGGCTGGGTGGAGGCCGTCATGGCGCTAAGAGCCCTGGGCGACGACCGCCCGCCGCTGGTGGCTCCTGGTGGAGGCTCGGCCTTGGCCGAATGGGGTCAAGACGGCTTGCGGATTCGGGTGCGCGGCGGGGATCCGTTGGATGAGATCGTGCTGCGCTCCTACTGCATCGGCGCGGCGCACATGGCCTATAGCTGGGTAACCTCCGAAGCGCTGACCGTCGATTCCGACGGCGAGGTGCACGACCTCACCATCCGCTCCTTCGGCATTGTGCCTGCGCCTCGGATGCCTCCGGTGGAGGTGGAGATCGAACCGTCCGAAGGCCCGCCGGTGAACTGCTCCGACGCCGTGTTTGCCGCGGTGGCCGCGGCCACCTGGCGAGCTGCCGGCCTTCCTCCCGACTGGCCCACTGGCCCCCTCGATTTCTAGCTGGCCTCGCCGTAGAGCAGCCGGTCGGTCACCTCACGGACCGCCTCGGTGATCTCCTGGTAGTCAGCTTCCAAGTCCTTGGTGCTGGGATATCCGAGCCGCCGGGCCAGCAGGAGCTCTTCGTGGTCGTCGTCGGAGAACACGTCTGAGGAGAGCCCGGAGAGGTGGTAGCGGGCGTTGCGGAACCTCTGGCAGAAGCGGTAGCCCACATCCAGGGTGGCCCGGTCGCCGATGTCCAGCAGGTTGTGCTCCGACAATCCGGCCAGCGCCGGCAGTGTGCGGTTGTCCCTGATCGAAGTTCGTCCGAAACCGTGCTGGAGTTGCATGAGCTGCACGGTGAATTCGATGTCGCTCAGCCCGCCCGCGCCGAGCTTCACGTCGCGGGCCTTGCTGCCCGTGCCCAGACGCTCGGCTTCTATGCGTCGCTTCATGGTGCGGATCTCATCGACTTCGGCTTCGCTGAAATTGGGTTGGTAGCACCACTGGTCAGCCAGTTGAAGGAATCGCTGCCCGAGTTCAGGGTCCCCGGCCACAAAGCGACGCTTCAGCAGGGATTGGCGCTCCCACAGCTGGCCCCGCTCGGCGTAGTACCGCTGGTAGCCCGCAAGCGATCGGGCAAGCTGCCCGTTCTCCCCCTCAGGGCGCAATCGGGCGTCGATCTCCCAGGCCCGGCCCTCGGCTGTTTGGGCCCCGATCTCCCGGAGCAGGCCCCGGGCAGTGCGATTGGCTGCTCTGGCGTCATCAGAACCTGCGCCCTCGTACACGAAGATCACATCCAGGTCAGAGGCATACGAGAGATCAAGGCCGCCATAGCGCCCCAATCCGATCACGGCAAAGGGCAATTCCGGGGCCAGCGAACCGACGGCGGCCGACACCGCGGCGTCGGCGATGATGGTCAACTCCTGGGGAATCTCGATGATCGAGGCCAGACCCAAGATGTCCCGAGCCGCCACCCGCAGCTGTTCGCGCCGGACGAATCGCCGCAGCTCTGCCATCTGGAGGTCGTGGTCGCCGGCGGCTGATTGCATGGCCTCGGTGGCCTCCGCCAACAGGGCGTCGACAGTTCGAGCAATGGCCAGCTCTTCGGGGCTCATCAGCGAGCGGGCGAACTCCGGATGGTTGCGCATCCATCCTGCGGCCACCCGACTGGAACCCAGCAGGCGGGCGATGTCGCTGATGGCCATGGGGGAGTCGCGCAACACCGGGAGGATGGTGCCGACCCGGAAGGAGCCGTCCAGCAGCCAGGCCAGGCGGATGAGCCCCAGGTCGGGGTCGGGGGTAGTGGCCAGCGCCTCCACCATGATGACCAGAACCTGCTGCATCACGTTGGCCCGACGGCCGAGGTTCTCGGTCAGGCGTTCGATGGTGGCCGCGGCCCGGTCGGGATCGCCGAATCCCAACTGACCCAGGCGGTCGGGGAGCAGCTCGCTGACCAATCCGGTGTCATGCATCCGATCCAAGGTCTGGCGGTAAAAGATTCGCTGGTGGATCTCCCGAACCGATGATTGATAGCGGGAATGGGAAGTCTGGAACGCCTCCAGGTTTTCGAACCCTGATGCCCGTGCGGCCCATTCCCGGTCGGCGTCGGCAGTGGGCAGCTCATGGGTCTGGCGCTCGTCTCGAAGCTGCATACGATGCTCCACCGTCCGCAGGTGGATGTAGGCCGTTGTGAAGTGGAGGGCGTCGGCTTGGTCGATGTACTCGCCCCAGCTGAGCTGGCGCAGTGCGGTGAGGGTATTGGGGGAGCGGATGGTGGGATCGGAGCGGCCGTGGACCAATTGCAATAGCTGCACGGTGAATTCGATGTCCCGTAGGCCGCCGGGTCCCTTTTTGAGTTCCCGATCGCCCTTCAACTTGGCTGACTCCTCCACCCGCAGCTTCAAGGCTCGGAGGTGGGGCACTGTGTCTGCTTCCATGTTCTCGCCCCACACTCCCGGTTTGATGGCATCGAAGAAGGCGTTGCCCAACTCGGGATCGCCCGCGCAGAGCCGGGTCTTGATGTAAGCCTGTCGCTCCCAGGGCACCGCCCACCGGTCGAAGTAGGTTCCGAACGCCTCTGGGGTGCGGCTCAGCGCCCCGGCCCCTCCCTCGGGCCGCAGCTCTATGTCCACCCGGTATACCTGGCCCTCAGAGGTGAAAGCGGAGAGGATCTCCAAGACTTTTCGAGCCCGGCGGGCCGCGGCCGCTGAGTCGCCTTCGTGGACGAACACGATGTCTACGTCGCTGGCGTAGTTCAGCTCGTTGCCCCCCAGCTTGCCCATGCCGATGATGGCCAGGGGCGGGCCTTCGTCGGCGATCTCCAGAGCCCGGATGAAGCAGGCATCGGCCAAGAGCGACAGTTCCCGGCCCACTGTGGGCAGGTCGGCCTCGCCCAGCAGGTCTCGCAGCGCGATGCGCAGAAGCTGGCGGCGCTTCCATCGCCGCAAGCTGTCCAGGGCGTCATCGTCATCGGGGGCGACCAGCGAGATCTTCTCGGTGGCGAAGTCGGCGGGCGGGTCGAGCACACCCAGCAGGCTGGGGTCGCGGCGAACCGCCTTGCTCATGCTGCGAGAGGCCCCGGCCAGCATGGCCGCCGCCCGGGCCCGGCGTTCGTTGGTGATGGCGAGGTCGTCGATGAGGGATCGGGCATCGTCCGGCCATGGGCAAGAGGCGATCAGGTATTCGATGTCCTGGTTCTGCTGCTCTCGGCCTGCTTCTTCCATATGATCCCATGCTATGAGCACTCCGGTCGGTCCGTACTCCCCCATCGTTCGCGCAGGCGATTTCCTCATCTGCTCCGGTCAGATCGGCATCGCCGACGGTGCGCTGGTGCCCGGCGGGCTCATCGCCCAATTCCGCCAGGCAGTGGCCAACGCCGAGTCGGTGCTGGCCACCGAGGGGGCCACCCTGGCCGATGTGGTCAAAGCCACTGTTTTCCTAGTTCACATGGATGACTTCGGCGCCATGAACAACGCCTACATCGAGTGCTTCGGCGACTCCCGCCCCGCCCGCTCCGCCGTAGGCGTAGCCGCCCTCCCCCTAGGCGCGCTGGTCGAAATCGAGCTCTGGGCCTACGTCGGCTGACCCATCAACACAACAACCAACTTCTCGGCGATCTTCTGTTCAAGTCGGTCAGCAACAGCGTTGAATCAACCACCACGCTTGCGATGTGACATCGGCTCAAATCCAACCAACACCCAAGGTAGGAATCCAGAAAACGCCCTGGGGCAGACTCGCGGTCAAGTTCCAACATTCGATGGTCTCGTCGGTTCGCAGTCCGCAGGAGTGCTCGCCGCCGGCTGCGATGGCGGTGAAGGTGCCTGTAGGCGCGTCGGTCTGCCCTGAGCGGTTGTCACCCCAGCATTGGACGGTCTGGTCGGTTCGCAGCGCGCACGAATGTCCTTCGCCGGACGTGATGGCGGTGAAGGTGCCTGCGGGAGGCTCGGCTCGTCCGTCTTGGTTGTCACCCCAGCATTGGATCGATTGGTCGGTTCGCACTGTGCACGAATGCCAGTCCGCGGCTGCGATTTCGGTGTAAGTGCCTTCGGGGGCATTGGCTTGCCCGGTGTTGTTGATTCCCCAGCATTGGATGGTTTGATCGGTTCCCAGTGCACAGGAATGCGACCAGCCGGCCGTGATGGCGGTGTATGGGCCTGCGGGCGCGTCGAGCTGCCCGAAGGAGTTGTAGCCCCAGCATTGGATGGACTTGTCGATTCTTAATGCGCACGAATGTTTGTTGCCGGCTGTGATGAAGGTGTATGTGCCTGCGGGCGCGTCGAGCTGCCTGTGGGAGTTGTCGCCCCAGCATTGGATGGCTTTATCAGTTCGTAGTGCGCACGAATGCACAGAGCCGACTGCAATGGCGGTGTATCTGCCTTCCGGCGGGTCGGCCTCCCCGCTAAAACTGCGGCCCCAGCATTGGATGGTTTGGTCGGTGCGCAGAGCACACGAATGTAACCAATGCGAGGCGATGGCGGTGTATGTGCCTGCGGGCGCATAGCGCTGTCCGTAGGAGTTGTCGCCCCAGCATTGGATGGTTTGGTCGGTGCGCAGAGCACACGAATGTAACCAATGCGAGGCGATGGCGGTGTATGTGCCAGCGGGTGTATTACTCAGGCCGTATTCGCCGTTGCCCCAGCATTGGATGGTTTGGTCGGTGCGCAGAGCACACGAATATCCCTCGCCGGCTGTGATGGCGGTGTATGTGCCTGCGGGTGTATTACTCAGGCCGTATTCGCCGTTGCCCCAGCATTGGATGGTTTGGTCGGTGCGCAGAGCACAAGCATGCGATCGCCCGGCGGCGATAGCGGTGAATTTGCCTGTGGGCGGGGCGAGCCACCAGTCAGAGTCGCGGTCCCAGCATTGGATGGTTTGGTCGGTGCGCAGAGCACACGAAAATCCCTCGCTGGCTGTGATGGCGGTGTATGTGCCTGCGGGCGCATTGACCTGTCCGGCGTAGTTGCGGCCCCAGCATTGGATGGTTTGATCGATTCCCAGCGCACACGAATGCGAGGCTGTGGCGGCGATAGCCGTGAATTTGCCTGTGGGCGGGGCGAGCCGCCCGTCAGAGTCGCGGCCCCAGCATTGGATGGTCTGGTTGGTGCGCAGAGCACAGGAATGCAAGTCTGCCGCTGCGATGGCGGTGTAGGTGCCTGAGGGCGGGTCGGCCTGTCCGTCACGGTTGTTGCCCCAGCATTGGATGGTTTGATCGGTCAGCAGCCCGCACGAGTGTCCGCTGCCAGCTGTTATGGCGGTGAAATCGCCTGCGGATTGGCCTGTCGATGACGAGCTGGATTGGCCAGGACAGCCGCCGGGGACGATGTCGGTGTCAACCTTGAATTGGCAGCGGTAGGCGTTGAGCAGGGATTCCTGTGCGGCAATCAGCTCGTCGCGGATAATGACGTCTTGTTGAGTGGGTGTTCCCCTATAAGGGCCAGGGTGAGTTGCTCCTCGGGCTGGCTGACCGTTGCGACAGCCCTCTGGCAACACTTGAGTGTCGATATCGAATTGGCAGCGGTAGGCGTTGAGCAGGGATTCCTGTGCGGCGATCAGCTCGTCGCGCACTGCAATATCGTTCAAAGTCAAGTCGTCGCTGGGCGATTCTTGGGCAGCGGCTGTAGCCGTCCCCACTGAATGGGCGAGCAGACAGAACGCAATCAAGGCGGCAGATACATACAGGCGATGCCGGGTGGACACCACAGACAGAGTAGATGACGTGTTTCCACAATGGGCTGCGACCCACACCGCTTGTCGTAGGCGTCGAGCGCTCTCAATACCGGCGGGCCGCGGCCGCTGAGTCGCCTTCGTGGACGAACACGATGTCTACGTCGCTGGCGTAGTTCAGCTCGTTGCCCCCCAGCTTGCCCATGCCGATGATGGCCAGGGGCGGGCCTTCGTCGGCGATCTCCAGAGCCCGGATGAAGCAGGCATCGGCCAAGAGCGACAGTTCCCGGCCCACTGTGGGCAGGTCGGCCTCGCCCAGCAGGTCTCGCAGCGCGATGCGCAGAAGCTGGCGGCGCTTCCATCGCCGCAAGCTGTCCAGGGCGTCATCGTCATCGGGGGCGACCAGCGAGATCTTCTCGGTGGCGAAGTCGGCGGGCGGGTCGAGCACACCCAGCAGGCTGGGGTCGCGGCGAACCGCCTTGCTCATGCTGCGAGAGGCCCCGGCCAGCATGGCCGCCGCCCGGGCCCGGCGTTCGTTGGTGATGGCGAGGTCGTCGATGAGGGATCGGGCATCGTCCGGCCATGGGCAAGAGGCGATCAGGTATTCGATGTCCTGGTTCTGCTGCTCTCGGCCTGCTTCTTCCATATGATCCCATGCTATGAGCACTCCGGTCGGTCCGTACTCCCCCATCGTTCGCGCAGGCGATTTCCTCATCTGCTCCGGTCAGATCGGCATCGCCGACGGTGCGCTGGTGCCCGGCGGGCTCATCGCCCAATTCCGCCAGGCAGTGGCCAACGCCGAGTCGGTGCTGGCCACCGAGGGGGCCACCCTGGCCGATGTGGTCAAAGCCACTGTTTTCCTAGTTCACATGGATGACTTCGGCGCCATGAACAACGCCTACATCGAGTGCTTCGGCGACTCCCGCCCCGCCCGCTCCGCCGTAGGCGTAGCCGCCCTCCCCCTAGGCGCGCTGGTCGAAATCGAGCTCTGGGCCTACGTCGGCTGACCCATCAACACAACAACCAACTTCTCGGCGATCTTCTGTTCAAGAGCGCGGTCTCCCGACACTCTGGAGAGTTGCACGCTGTTGGTTCCATCGGCATCCACTACCCAAAGGCCGGAATTTGTGTCCCGACCCTGCCTGTCGCAGCAATATGACCGATAGGCGAGCTTGGCGCCATCCGGAGACCACGAGAGCTCAAAGGCGTACTGAAGGCCTTGATCTTCCGTACCGGCTAGTTGTTGCAGTCCGGTCCCATCGTCGTTGGCAACCCAGATCTCGCTCTTGTCGGAGAGTCCATCCCACGGACGCTGAGGCCGTCGGTAAGCTGGAACGACATTTACTTGGTGAAAAGTAAGTTGCTACCAAGTACAATACCGGGTATGGCTACGGTGCTGGAGTTTCTCGTGTCGTCTTCGGGGCAGATGTCGTTGCCCGCGCCAGTTCGCCGTCGCTGGGACCTCGAAGACGGGGGTCCAGTTGATGTTCTCGATCTGGGGTTCGGCGTGCTCACGGTGCCCCGGGGTGAGGGGCGAAGTTTGCTGAGCGATCTTCTCAGCCGCGACGAGCATGCAGCATTTGTGGAGTCACTGGCTGGTGACCCTGATCTCGCCACCACATGACCAGAGCGGTCCTAGACGACCATCTTCTTCGGGATGTGCTGGCAGGTGAAGTCAGCGACGGACTCGCACTGGTGCTCTCTGATCACGAACCAGCGACCACGAATCTGTACCTATTGCGACTATGCCGGAGTGTGGTTTCATCCGCTGGCGGAGCGCTAACGGGATCATGGCCGATTAGGGCGCGCCAAGCGCTGGGGCGAAGGCTCCTCTCCCTTCCCGACGACATCGAGGTCGTGCCCGTTCGCACCCTCGCATTTCGGATGGCCGAGTTTGTCGATGCTTTTCGGCTATCGACCCTCGGTGCTGAGGCCGTGGCTGCCGCCGAGCACCTTGCCGGTCCGCTTTGCGTCTGGACTGGAGACGACGGCCCGAACATTCGATCTGCTTTGACCAAGCTGAACGGCGACTACCGCACCATTTCCCGCTAGCAGCCGCCGTCTCGGAACGGGTTGCTGCCGGCCGGGGGGAAGCGCTCTGGGTCTAGGGGAAAGCGGATCCAATCTGTGCTGCACAGCCCGCCGAACTCGTCAGCCAGGTTGGCCAGCGCCAGCAGCGACGGACCTCGGAGCCAAGCCGTCCACGGCTCGGCGCCGTTGGTGATGTTCTCGCGGTACCAGTTTGAGCGGTCGCAGGCCCCATCGTCGCGACCGCTGTTGCCAAAACAGCTGCAACCAAGAGCACAGCGATTTTCCGCTTCACAACTAGCGACCCTGGCCGCCGTCAGCGTTCCCAACGGGAGAGGCCGAAGCGGTAGCCGACGGATCTCACAGTGGTGATGAGGCCGGCGTGCTCTTCGCCGAGCTTGGCCCGCAAGCGGCGCACGTGGACGTCCACGGTACGGGCGCCGCCAAAGTAGTCATAGCCCCACACCCTGCTCAGCAGGGTTTCTCGGGTAAACACTTTGCCCGGCGAGCTGGCCAAGAACTTGAGCAGTTCGTACTCCATGTAGGTGAGGTCTAAGGGCCGGCCGGTTATGGATGCCTGATAGGTCTCCACATTCAATACCAGCGGTCCGTACTCGATGAGCTCCGGGCGCAGTGTGGTGCCTGATCGCCACACCAAGTGGGCCAGGCGGGCCTCCAACTCCCGCTGGTGGAAGGGGGTGAGGCAGAAGTCGGTGTAGAGGTCGTCGCGCATCTCCAGTTCGTCCAAGTAGGCGCCCGAGATCAGCAAGAGCACGGGTATGTCCAGACCCCGCCGACCCAGTGCCCGGCAGAATCCGAACGCCTCTTCAGGGTTTTCGCCTACGGCCACCACCGCGCCCAACCACCGGCCTTCCGGCTCTTGGGCGCTGCCCACCGCCTTCCAGTTGTACCCGCCCAAGTCCAGCGTGCGCACCAGCTCGGGCGGCGGCGGATCGGGATAGACGAGGAGGGGTTCGCTCACGGCGACTACCAGGTGTCCAGGTACCGGCGAAGCTCGAACGGGGTGACCTCCCGGCGGTACTCGGCGAACTCGGCCCGCTTGTTGCGCAGGAACCACTCGTGAATATGCTCGCCCAGTACATCGGTCATCAGGGGCGACTCCTCCAGCACGTCCAGCGCCTCCGACAGCGACATGGGCAGCTCCTCGAAGCCCTTGGCCCGGGCTTGGCCTCTGGTCATGGTGTAGAGGTCGGCGGCGGCCTCGTCGGGTAGCTCATAGCCCTCCTGCACACCCCTGAGCCCGGCGGCCAGCATCGCGGAGAACGCCAGATAGGGGTTGGCCGCCGAGTCCAGGGCGCGGTATTCGACTCGGGTAGATGACTCCTTGCCCGGCTTCACCACCGGCACCCGCACCAGTGCGGAGCGGTTGTTGCGGGCCCACGACACGAAGGTGGGGGCCTCGTCGCCGGCCACCAGTCGCTTGTAGCTGTTGACCAGTTGATTGGTGATCGCGGTGATCTCCTGGGCGTGGCGCAAGAGCCCGGCGATGAAGGCCTTGGCCGTTTTCGACAGCCCGTATTCGTCTCCTGCGTCGTGGAAGGAGTTCACGTCGTTCTCGAACAGCGACATGTGGGTGTGCATGCCCGATCCCTGGACGCCGTTCAACGGCTTGGGCATAAACGTGGCGTGCAGGTCCCGGTCCAGCGCCAGTTTTCGCACCACCAGCCGAAGCGTCATCACGTTGTCGGCCATGCTCAGCGCTTCGGTGTAGCGCAGGTCGATCTCGTGCTGGCTGGGGCTGTCCTCGTGGAATGAGTACTCCACCGGGATGCCCATGGCTTCCAGCATGGTGATGGTGCGCTTGCGCAGCGGACTGGCCACATCGGCGGTGGTCAGGTCGAAGTAGGAGGCATTGTCCAGCGGTACGAGGGGCTGGGTGGGATCGCCGTGGCGGAAATAGAAGAACTCCACCTCGGGGGCGGTGTAGAACGTGTAGCCCATCTCGGCTGCCTTGGCCAGACTGCGGCGCATCACCCAGCGGGGGTCACCCTCGAAGGGGGTGCCGTCGGGGTTGCGGATGTCGCAGAAGATGCGACCGGAGGGCTCTTCGGGATCGGCCCACGGCAGCAGCTCGAAGGTGGCCGCATCGGGGACGGCCAATACGTCGCTCTCCTGCACTCGGGAGAAGCCGTCTATGGCCGAGCCGTCGAATTGCAGCCCCTCGTCGAATGCATCGGCCAGCTCTGCCGGGGAGATGGCCACCGACTTGAGCTGGCCCAGCACATCGGTGAACCAGAGCCGGATGAGCCGCACGCCCCGTTCCTCAACGGTGCGCAGCACGTAGTCCTTCTGCGGTTCCATAGGAGACCACTAGAGTGCCCCGTTTCCGGTTGTCGTTGCCAGCCCGTTGCCAGCGTTCACATACCATTCACAAACGGGAAAATCTCTGGAAACTCACCTATGCGACGATGAGCTTTCCGCTGGCAAGCAGGCGGCAAATCCATAGATGCACGATGAGCCGAGCTCTTCCCTGTTGTGGGAAGGTAAGGGCGCGAAATAAGGAGGAACTCACTGTGTCAACTCCCCAAGAAGTCATTGCCCTGGCCGCGTCCGAAGGTGCGGAATTCGTGGATATGCGCTTCACCGATGTCCCCGGTGTGCAGCACCACTTCTCGCTTCCCATTCGCGAGCTGACCGAATCGGTGTTCGAGGACGGCCTCGGGTTCGACGGTTCATCGGTGAGCGGATTCCAGACCATCGACGCTTCCGACATGCTTCTGATCCCCGATCCCGACACGGCGATCTTCGACCCGTTTACCAAGCGCAAGACTCTGGCGCTGCTGTGCGACGTGAAGGATCCCGTTACCGGCGAGATGTACGGCAAAGACCCCCGTGGCGTGGTGCGCCGCTCCCTGTCCTACCTGGCCAGCACCGGCATCGCCGATGCCGCTTACTTCGGGCCAGAGGCCGAGTTCTTCATTTTCGACAGCGTGGCTTTCCAGAACCAGCCCGACGTTTCCGGCTATCAGATCCGCTCGGTCGAAGGCATCTTCGAGAGCGGCCGCCCCTCGGTGAGCGGCTCGCCCAGCCCCGGCCACCGCATCCCCTACAAGGGGGGGTATTTCCCGCTGGCGCCGATGGATACCTTCCAGGATCTCCGTTCGGAGATGGTGGTGGCCCTGGAATCGGTGGGAATCCCCATCGAGGTGCAGCATCACGAGGTGGGCACCGCGGGCCAGGCCGAGATCGACATGGTGTTCGACGAGATGCTGGCCATGGCCGACAAGGTGCAGCTCTACAAGTACGTGGTGAAGAACGTGGCCCGCGAGCACGGTCGCACGGTCACCTTCATGCCCAAACCCATCTACGGCGACAACGGCTCGGGTATGCACACCCACCAGTCACTCTGGATGGACGGCGACACGCTGATGTACGACGAGCGGGGGTATGCCGGCCTGTCCGACCTCTCCCGCTGGTACATCGGCGGCCTGCTGGCCCACGCCCCGGCCATCCTGGCTTTTGCCGCCCCCACCACCAACTCCTACAAGCGGCTGGTGCCCGGCTACGAGGCCCCGGTGAACTTGGCTTATTCCCAGCGCAACCGGTCGGCGGCCATCCGCATCCCGCTGATCTCCGACAACCCCAAGGCCAAGCGCTTGGAGTTCCGGTGCCCCGACCCCAGCGCCAACCCCTACCTGGCGTTCGCCGCCATGCTGATGGCCGGAATCGACGGCATCCAGAACCAGATGGACCCGGGCGAGCCGCTGGACAAGAACATCTACGACCTGCCCCCCGAAGAGGCCGCGGGCATCGAGACGGTGCCCGGCTCGTTGAGCGAGGCTCTGGCCGCCTTGGAGGCCGACCACGATTTCCTGCTCGCCGGCGATGTGTTCAATACCCCGCTGATCGAGTCCTACCTGGAGGTCAAGCAGGAAGAGGTGGATGCGATCAACTTGCGGCCCCATCCCCTCGAGTACGAGATGTACTACTCCATCTGAGCGCCCTGGCTCATCCCATTGGGCTTCGGCCCATCTAGCCTGTACTCGTGGCCATGCTGCGGGTGGCTCTATGCCAAATCAACTCAGTAGTGGGCGACATCGGCGCCAATCAGGAGCGGATTCTCGACGCGCTGGCGGTCGCCGAGGAAGCTGGATGCCACCTGGCGGTCTTCCCTGAGCTGGCCGTCACCGGGTACCCCCCCGAAGATCTGGTCCTGAAGCGGCGGTTCGTGGCAGACAGCCGCAAGGCCATGGAGCACATCGCGGCCCGATCCCGGTCGTGTACCGCGGTGGTTGGCTTCGTGGATGGTGCCGACGGCTGTCGAAACGCCGCCGGTATCGCCGCTGATGGCCAACTGGTCGGCGTGTACCACAAGCGGGAGCTGCCCAACTACGGGGTGTTCGACGAGCGCCGCTACTTCCGCCCCGGCACCGGCGAGCCCGGGCTGCACAACATCGCCGGGGTGGCGGTGGGCGTGTCCATCTGCGAGGACGCCTGGGTGGCGGGTGGCCCGATGAGCTGGCTGGCCGCGGCTGGGGCTGAGGTCATCGTCAATCTGAACGCCTCGCCGTACCACGTGGGCAAGATGGACCACCGCCGCGACGTCCTCGGCCAGCGAGTTGTCGAAACCGGCTGTCCCATCGCCTATGCCAACCTGGTGGGCGGCCAGGACGAGCTGGTGTTCGACGGCGCCTCGCTGGTCATTGGGACCGACAGCCGGATCATCGCCCAGGCGCCTCCTTTCCGGGAGCATCTGCTGATTGCCGAGGTGGAGGTGGCCGATCGACCAGAACTGTCGTCACCGCCCTCCATTTCCGAGGAGATCAACGCAGTGCATCCCGGTTTGGACGAGCTCGACGAGCAGTATGAGGCCCTGGTGCTGGCCACGCGGGACTACGTGCACAAGAACGGCTTCACCGATGTGGGCATCGGTTTGTCCGGGGGCATCGACTCCTCGCTGGTGGCGGCCATAGCCACCGACGCCCTGGGCGCCGACCATGTCCACGGCGTGCTGATGCCCTCTCGCTACTCCAGCGATCATTCGGTGGCCGATGCGGAAGCTCTGTGCCGGAACCTGGGCATCGGCTACCGGATCATCCCGGTGGAGCCGGGCCACCGGGCTTTCTTGGACATGCTGGCCCCGTCGTTCGAGGGCTTGGGCTCCGGCCTGGCCGAGGAGAACGTGCAGTCTCGTATCCGGGGGACGCTGCTCATGGCCCTGTCCAACAAGTTCGGCTGGCTCATCTTGACCACGGGCAACAAGAGCGAGAGCGCGGTGGGCTACTCCACGCTGTACGGCGACACCGCCGGTGCCTATGCCGTGATCAAGGACTTGTGGAAGCTCCAGGTGTACGCCTTCGCCCGCCGCCGCAACCAACGGGCCGGCCGCGACCTCATCCCCGACAACGTGCTGACCAAGCCGCCGTCAGCCGAACTGCGCCCCGACCAGCGGGACGACCAGAGCCTGCCCCCCTATGAGGTGCTCGATCCGCTGCTGGAGGCTTATGTGGAGCGCGACCTCACCCCCGCCGACCTGTGCAGCCAGGGCCATGCCCCTGAACTGGTGAGCCGCATCACCGGCTTGGTGGACCGGTCCGAGTACAAGCGCCGCCAGAACCCTCCCGGCGTGCGCATCACCGCCAAGGCCTTCGGCCGCGACCGCCGTCTGCCCATCACCAATCGCTATCGAGGCGGAGACTGAGTATGGACATCGAGCAGTTGGCCGACGCTTGCGGCGGTCTGGCCTGGATCTCTGAGCGGCTGTTCGAGGTCGAAGGCCATTTGGTGGCCGGCTCAAACGATGATGAGCCGCTGGATGCCCGCATCCGGGCACTTCTGGCCCGGTCCAGCCGCCGCCATGGCCAACACGCCCAGTGGTGGCGGGCCGCGCTGCCCGACTCGCCGGTGCTGGCTGGACTTGATCGGGTCCGGCCGCCCACTCAGGCCTGGGAACGGCTGCTCGAACATATCGAGCTTGCCGCGCCTGCTGAAGCCGTCACCGCCTTGTACGAGTTGGCCGTGCCTGAGCTGATGTCTGCACTCGGGCACTTGAGAACACAGTGCTCGCCGGTCAGCGACGGGTCGTTCATTCGCATTGCCCGCATGGTGGCTGCCGATTTGGACGAGGAATGGTCCGAAGCCCAGGAGGCGTGGCCGATCCCCCAAGTCCCCTCCAGCACCGTCACCGAGGAGCTGTCATTCGGGTTCGTTGATGATTATGAAGAAAAAAGATGGCCTCCGCTGGTGACGCATCCGAGATGAAGCGGGTATCGTTATTAGCTAACAGTTGTCCGTGTCTCTGCCTGGTCAGCGTCGACCGGTTCGACAGTGACGCTGGTGGCCCACGGATTATTGGGCCCAGGACTATCGGGAAGGTGTGACTGTGCCGAAAGAGCGTGTTGAGCGCGACGACGAGGATCTCGTTCGTCTCTATCTGACTGATATCGGCCAATACCCGCTGCTCACCAAGGACGATGAGGTTGAGCTGGCCCAGAAAATCGAGGAGGGCAACGAAGCACAGGCTCTCCTTGACCATGACAAGCAGGGCGAGCCCGGGAGCCCAGACCGCCTCTCTCCCGCCCGGCGCCGAATACTGCGCCGCCAGGTCAAAGTCGGCGAGGCGGCTGAGCGCCGATTCGTGCAGTCCAACCTTCGCTTGGTGGTGTCCATTGCCAAGAAGTACCAGGCATCCGGCCTGCCCCTGCTGGATCTGATCCAGGAGGGCAACCTCGGGCTGATGCACGCGGTGGAGAAGTTCGACTGGCGCAAGGGCTTCAAGTTCTCCACCTACGCCACCTGGTGGATTCGCCAGGCCATCACCCGGGGCATCGCCAACACCGGTCGCACTATCCGCCTGCCGGTCCACGCCGGCGACACCCTGGCCCGCCTCCAAAAAGCCCGAGCCAACCTGGAGAAGAAGCTGGGCCGCCCCGCCACCTTGGCCGAGCTGGCCGTGGAAGTAGACCTCTCTGAGGAGAAAGTCACCGAAGCCCTGCGCTTCGCCGCCGAGCCCTTGTCTCTCAGCGAACCGCTGCGCGAGGACGGCGACGCCGAGCTGGGCGACGTGGTGGAAGACCGCTCCGCCGAGTCCCCCTTCGAGGTGGCCGCCACCGCGCTTTTGCCCGAAGAGATCACCCGCCTGCTCGGCCCCCTTGATGAGCGCGAGCGCGAGATTCTCAAACTCCGCTTCGGCCTCGACCGCGGCGAGCCCCGCACCCTCGAAGAAGTCGGCGAGCACTTCAACCTCACCCGCGAGCGCATCCGCCAAATCGAAGCCCGGGCCATGTCCAAACTCCGCCACCCCAGCAGCGACACCGGCGCCCGCGACCTCTTGGCTGTCTAACGCAGTCCGCCCCATCGGTTTCGCGCGTAGCGGAGGTGGACGGGAATCGAACCCGCCGGACGGGGATCGCCCGTCCCACCCGCTTTGAAGGCGGGGGAGCCCACCAGGTACTCAGACACCTCCCAGGGGAGGTCAGCCTAATGGCGATTCACCTAGTCGGCCCAGGCTTGCTTATCCCGCTACTGGCGAAATCTCCAGCTCGCCCACGCCGCTCATCAGCAGCCCCACCTGTTCGATGGTCGCCTCTTCCCGGCTCACCCGCCCCATCACCGACCCCTCGTACATCACCACTAGCCGGTCCGACAGTGCCATCACCTCGTCCAAGTCCTCGCTGATCAACAAGATGGCCTTGCCCTGCGACCGCTGGATCAATAGCTGCTCGTGGATGTACTCTGCCGCGCCGATGTCGATGCCCCGGGTGGGCTGGGCGACCAGCAGCGTTTCCGCACCACCGCTGAACTCTCGGGCAATCACCACCTTTTGGATGTTGCCTCCCGACAGCTTGCGAGTGAGGGTGCTGGTGTTCGGGGTGCGAATGGAGTAATCGCCCACCAACTGCTCGCTGCGCTCTTCGATGGAGTTGAAGCTCAGCAATCCGTTGCGGACGTACGGTGCCTGGTCATAATCCACCAAGATCAGATTTTCGGCCACGGTGAAATCACCAATGCTTCCGTACTTCATGCGCTCCTCAGGCACGTAGGCCAGCCCCATCGCCCGCACGTGCTTGGGGGTGGGCGTCTTCACCGGATCGCCGTCTACATTGACTTGGCCCGACTCGATCTCCCGCAGCCCGATGATGGCTTCGGCCAGCTCTCGCTGCCCATTGCCCGACACCCCCACGATCCCCACGATCTCGCCGGCCCGCACGTCGATGTTCACGTCATGCACGGCCAACTCGCCGCGGTCGCCTCGGACCCGCAGGTTCTGCACCTCCAGCTTGGGCTCGCCCGGGGTTTGGTCGGCGATGGTGCGGGTAAACTCCACCGGTCGTCCCACCATCATCATGGCCAGCGACTCCCTGCTGGATTCCGCGGGGGTAGTGCGTCCCGACACCTTGCCGTCGCGCAGCACGGTGATCTCGTCGGAGATCTCCATTACCTCGTTCAGCTTGTGGGAGATGAACACCAGCCCCCTTCCGTCGGCAGTGAGCTGCCGGAGGGTGACGAACAGGTCGGTTACCTCGGGCGGTGTAAGCACCGCGGTGGGTTCATCCAGCACCAGAAGCCTCACGTTGCGGTAGAGCGCCTTGAGGATCTCGGCTCGCTGCCGCTCACCCACGGCCATCTGCCAGATATAGGTGTCAGGATCGACGTGCAGGCCGAACTCCTCGGACACCTCCCGGATGCGCCGGCGGATCGGCTGCAAATTGGCAAGTCCCAGTGGTTTGCCCAGTCCGAGGGCCACGTTCTCAGCCACGGTCAGCGTGTCCACCAACATGAAGTGCTGGTGGATCATGCCGATGCCGGTGCGGATGGCCACCGAAGGCGAGTAGATATTGACGGGGGAGCCTTCGAAGGTGATCGACCCCTCGTCGGGATGGTAGAGCCCGTAGAGGATCTTGACCAGCGTGCTCTTGCCCGCCCCATTCTCCCCCAGCAGGGTATGAACCTGACCCGGCAGCACCGTGAAGTCGACGTCTTCGTTGGCGACGACGCCGGGGAACCGCTTGGTGATGCCTTGCATCTCCAGCATCGGTTCCGTCCTCGGTGCTGCCGAGTCAGAGCTCATGTTCGATCATTGGCCGTAGCGACCACCAGTGTTGGGGGACTACTGCCCGGTGGAGATTGACCCGTCGGACAGACCGTCGATGGTCGCCTGGGCTGAGGCCAACACGTCGGCGGGGATGTCCATCGCGTCGTTGAACTGGATGTCCAGTCCGCCGCCTTCGAAGGTCATGATGAAGGTCTCGCCTCCGAGAGTGCCCGCCTTGACCTGCTCGACGACCTGGGAAAGCACTACCTCCCAGCGGTACACCTGCGAGGCGACCACGATGTCTTCACCGAGGGGGGTCTGGTTGGCCTGGGTGCCGAACCATAGTACGCCGTTCTCCTGGGCAACCCCGGTGGCGCCCACCACCATCTGGGCCGAGCCGGTCAGCACGTCGGCTCCTGCCGAGATGTGCGATTGGGCGGCCTCAGCGGCCAACGCTACGTCGGCGAATGAGCCGGTGTAGACGATGTTGACCTCTACATCGGGATTCTGAGCCGTGGCCCCAGTCGCGAACCCGTCGACGTAGAGCTTGGCGTCGCCCACCTCGATGGGACCGATAACGCCGATCACGTTGCTCTCCGTGAGCTGAGCCGCGACCACGCCGTTGACGTAACCACCCAGGTCGGAGCGAACCGAATAGGAGTACACGTTGGGCAAGCCGAAGGTATCAACCGCGGTGCCCCAGGCGAACGATACATCGGGGAAGTCCGGGGCGATCTCTTGGAGTGGGCCGCCGTACTGGGAGCCGTGGGCAATGACCAGGTCGTAGCCCTCGTCGGCATAGCCCCGAATAGCTGCGCCGGCGTCCTCCACGATGAAGGTGCCGTCGGTGATGGCAAACTCAGCGATTTGCCCAGAATCCACGAGGGCGTTAACCGCGTCGAACATGCTCTGGGTGAATGCCAGGTCGTTGCTAGCGCTAGGCGCCACCACCGCGACGCGGAATGGCTCCATGGGAGCTTCTTCCTCCATGGGAGCTTCTTCCTCCATGGGAGCTTCTTCCTCCATGGGGGCCTCTTCTTCCATGGGGGCCTCTTCTTCCATGGGGGCCTCTTCTTCCATGGGGGCCTCTTCTTCCATGGGGGCCTCTTCCTCCATGGGGGCCTCTTCCTCTGCGGGAGCCGGTGCCGGTTCAGCCGCAGGAGCATCGTCATCGTCGTTGCCGCACCCGGCCACCGCTAAAGCGAATACCGCTAGCAGAGCAAGGAGCAGTTTGAACACGAGTCGAGGTTTCATTCTTCTATTCCCTCCCTGGGATTCGTGCCTATCACGGCATCCCATGTCGATCTGTAAACACTAGCCAAAATTCACTGCGCTGTTTCTCGCGAATCCCTTTTCCCCCCTGCACGGCCTCTGGTCAGCTGTCTCGCGTGAACGGTCGGGTGAGAGCAGCCGGTTGGCCGATGCGCCGACTTACCACCACCAGCACGATCACTGTCAAGACGGCAGGGGCCATGTTGGCGATCGATGAGACTGATCCCGAGATGACATCTTGGACTTGAAGCTGAAGCACGGTGGACGAAACGATCCCGAAGAGCAGCGAGCCGGCCATGACGCCAACGGGGCGCCACGCTCCGAAATACACCAGTGCTATGGCGATGAACCCTCGGCCGGCGGTGAGATTCTGCTGGAATATCCCGATCTCCAAGGCCAGAGCCGCTCCAGCCAATCCGGCCATGGTATTGCCGATGACGATGGCCGCAGTGCGGATTCCGTTCACGCTCACCCCTAGCGTGTCGGCCGCTTGGGGGTTTTCTCCGACGGCCCGCACGTTCAGGCCGAAGGTGGTCCGGGTGATGAGCCAATACACCACCGGCACCAGCAAGAAGGCCACATAGGTCAGCACCGTGTGGCTGAACAGCAGTTCGCCCGCCCGCCCGGTGTCCTCGGCCAGCCAGTCGAATGGCTTGGCCTGCAATCCGCTGATCGGCTTCGGGGTGCCCACCTGTTTTTGGAACAGCAAGTCGGTGAAGCCCAAGCCGAACAGATAGATCCCGATTCCGCTGATGCCCTGTTCGGCGTGCATCACCACGGTGATCAAGGCATAGACGAGGCCCATCGCCACTCCCGAAGCGAGCCCCATAAGTAGCCCAAAGGCGGCGCTGCCTGTTTCCAAAGCGGCGTAGTAGGCGGAGAATGCGCCGATGAGCATGACCCCTTCCACGCCCAGGTTGAGCACCCCGGCCCGCTGGCCCACTGCCTCGCCCAGCGCGGCTAGCAAGAAGGGCACAGCTAGCCGAATGCCTGATGCCAATGTGGCAATGATGATGGAGACGGTGAAGAAATCGTTCATGCCCGATCCTCCATTTGGATATCTCCCTCAGCCCATCGCTGCACCCGGGCTCTGAGCTTGAGGCTGCCCACCACGAAGACCACCACCACGCCGTTGAGGGCGATAACCAGCGCCTGTGGCACCTGCACCACTCTTTGCAGGGAGATGCCTCCGGCCAGCATCCCGCCGAACAGATAGGAAGACAGCACCGTGAACAGCGGGTGCAGCCCTCCGAACAATGCGGTCACGATCCCGTTGAACCCCGCGCTCTGGGTGAATGCCAGGGGCCCGCCTTCGCCGATCAAGCGATGCGACTCGCTGCCGAACACCAGCACCGCCCCGGCGATTCCGGCGCAGGCGCCGCTGAAGGCCAAGGCCTGGGTGATGCTCATCTCAACCTTCATGCCTGCGGCGCGGGAGGCATGGGGGTTGTGGCCCACCGCCCGCAAGCGCATGCCCAGGCTGCTGCGGAACAGCAGCAGGTACCCCAGAATGGCCACAATCAGTGCCACCACGATGCCCAAATGCAGGCGCGTTCCCCCCGGCAAGATGGGCAGGTCGGCATTTTGACTCAGTCGCTTGGTCTGCTGGATCCTGATGGCGCCGGGTTCGATGAGCCAGTCCTCCAGCAAAAAGCTCATGAAGAATCCGGCGATGATGTTCATCATAATTGTGCTGAGGATCTCGTTGACCCCGCTGTAGGCCTTCAGCGCTCCGGGGATGGCCCCCCATATCCCTCCGCCGACACCGCCGGCAATCATCACCAGCGGTACCAGGATGGGGCGGGGGACATCGGGCAGCGCCAGTGCCACCAGGGTCGCCACTATGGCACCCATGATTATCTGTCCCTCGCCCCCGATGTTGATGACGCCAGTGCGGAATGCGATGCAGATTCCGACGCCCACCAGCATCAGCGGAATGGACTTGAGAGCGGTGGCGGCCAGTTCGTCTGGACCTCCGAATGCCCCGGACAACAAAGCCCGGTAGCCGGTGAGGGGATTGGCTCCGAAAACCCCTAGGAGAATGGCTCCTACCGCGAGGGCAGCGATCACCGCTGCCGCGGGCACCACGAGACCAGCGAACGGCCGGAGCAGACGACCAATATCGAGCCCAGCAGAAAATCTTTGTTGATTATCAGTCATTTTCAACATAGATTGTTCTGTCTTCCCCTTTCCTTGCCGAAGTGATCAAGTCGCGGAGGTTTCCATGCTGGTGACCTGTTGGTCAACCAAGGGGGGTTCTGGCACAACTGTGATCGCGGCTCTCGTCAGCCTACATGCCGCTCACGATCGAGACCGGCCTGTACTGCTGATCGACCTTTGCGGTGATCTGCCCGCGGTGTTTGGAAGTGCAGAACCTTCGTCGGGGTTGAGCGAGTGGCTTCGCAGCGATCTCGCCTCCTGTTCGCTCGAACGGGTGCTCGAGGAGCTGACCCCCAACCTGTCGCTGCTTTCGAGGGGACAGGGTCTGTTGGGCGCTCGACGAGCCGACGAGCTTGTCGAATGGCTGACCACCGACGCCACTGTGGTAGTGGACGCGGGGGTGCTGCGCACTCCCGGCGAACCGCCCGACGACAGTTCGAGCGAACACGAGCTGCGCTGGCGGTTGGCCGCCGAAGCCGACCGGTCAGTTTTGGTCACCCGGCCATGTTACCTGGCCCTGCGCCGCGCGGTTTCGCTCCCGGTCCGCCCCAGCGGAGTGGTGCTGGTAACCGAGGCAGGCCGGGCCCTGACCCGGTCCGACTGCGAGCGGGCCATTGGTGCGCCGGTTCTCGCTACCGTCGCCGTCGATCCTGACATCGCTCGTGCGGTGGACGCCGGGATGTTGAGGACGCGGGTGCCCAAGGGCGCGCTCAAGTCTCTCGGTCGGCTGTCCGGGGAAATCTGAGGCAGTCAAACAGTGGCTTGGAGTCGCGGTGGCGGAGGGCGCGAGGCCATCGAGCCGTTTCTGCACGACCCGTTGGTGTCGGAGATCATGGTCAACGGGCCCGGACCGGTATGGATCGAGCGCCTCGGTCGCTTGGAGGCCACCAACACGATCCTGGACACCGAGACCATCGAGCTGCTCATAGAGCAGACGGTAGCGCCGTTGGGCCGACGCATCGACCGCAGCTCCCCGATGGTGGACACCCGACTGGCCGATGGCTCCCGGCTCAACGCCGTCGTGCCGCCGGTGGCGGTGGATGGCCCCTATGTGACCATCCGTCGATTCTCCGTTCGCCCCATTCCCTTGGACGACTTTGCCCCTGCCGGTGTGGTTGCTGCCCTGCGCTGGGCAGTTGCCGCCCGCTGCAATCTTGTGGTCTCAGGCGGCACCGGCGCCGGCAAGACCACCTTGCTGAATGCAATGGCGGCATCCATCGACCCCGGAGAACGGATAGTGACGGTGGAGGACGCCGCCGAGTTGGCCTTGGCCAGCGATCACGTCGTGCGCCTCGAGGCCCGGCCGGCTGACAGCGACGGGGTGGCCCCCGTGACTATCCGCAAGCTGGTGCGCAACGCCCTGAGAATGAGGCCCGATCGCATCATCGTCGGCGAAGTCCGAGGAGCAGAGACCCTCGACATGCTCCAAGCCATGAACACCGGCCACGAGGGCTCGCTGTCCACTTGCCATGCCAACAGCCCGGCCGACGCCATCAGTCGCTTGGAGACAATGGTGCTGCTCGACGGCGGCGTCGTGCCCCTGGCTGCGGTGCGCGAGCAGATCACCGCCGCGCTGGACATGGTGGTCCATGTTGCCCGCCGCCCCCATGGCCAGCGGCGTATCACCTCGCTGGCAGTGATCGACCGCTCTGGTGCCCGCGACGACGGCAGCCGACCTCAACTATGCCAGATAGCCGACGAGCACCGGTTGCACCGCTTGCCGGCGGTCTCGCCCCGGATCCCCGGTGCGACAGAACCCGATTCCCGCTGGCTCGGGCAATGACCCGACGCAGAACCGCGATCACCGCGGTGGCCGGGTGGGTTCAAACCATGGCCACCCAGGCCGATCTGACCCTGACCTCGGCCCAGGTCTGGCGGGGGATGGGAGCGGTCGCCCTCCTTGGCGCCGGCTTCGGTGCGCTGCAAGCCGGCGCGGTCGGTGCGCTGGTGGGCACGGTTGTCTTCGTCGTTGGCGCAGTGGTTGCGCTCAGAGCCAATCGACATCGCCGCGACCGAGCGATCGAAACGCAGCTTCCCGGTTTCCTGGAGGCCGTCGCCCGCGGCCTGCGCACCGGATTGCAGCTCGGACCTGCCGTGGTGGAGGCCGCCTCCAGCACCCCGCCGCCTCTGCACAACGAAGTGGCGTCGTTGGCCGACGACCTTCAACGAGGATTTCGCAGCGCCGACGTGTTCGACCGATGGGCCCGTCGCCGTTCCGGCAGCGGTGCTGGTCTGGCTGCGGCCGCGATGGCCTTTGCCGCCACCGCAGGCGGGGCTCGAGCTCGGGCCATCGACGGTGTGGCCGCCACCTTGCGGGATCGGTCTGCACTTGAGCTGGAAGTGCGCTCGCTCACCTCGCAAGCCCGGGTGTCGGCCATGATGATAGCGGCGCTGCCCGTCGGGTTCATGCTCTTGTCGGCTGGGGTGGGCGACCATTGGGCCAGCTTCCTGTTCACTACCCGCCTCGGCTTGGCGATTCTCGCCGGCGGGCTGAGCCTCGATGCGATCGGCGCGCTGTGGATGCGCCGGATCATCGATTCCCGCGATTGATATGGCCCTTTCCATTGCATTGGGTTTGCTGTGGGCAGCCGTGGTTCTGTTGTGGGGATGGCAGACCAGGCCTCGCCTAGTTCGGTCTCCCTCCCCGGCTCCACCGCAAGCCCGCTCGTCGAAAATCGCTCGTGCCTCGGGGTTGGCAACGGCCGCCGTGATTGCGCTGGCCGTGCATCCCGGGCTCGGCGTCGGCATGGGGCTGATGATGTGGATCGCCCCCCATCGCCGACGGGCTCATCAAAAGCGTCGCCTACAGGCAGAGATCATCGAGGAACTCCCCGAAGCGATTGATCTGCTCCGGCTGGCCATCTCGTCGGGACTCAATGTTCATCTGGCCGTGGCCGCGGTAGGGGAGCGCCTCTTCGGTCCAGTGGGCCTTGGGCTGGCTGGGGCCGCCCAGCGGGCTCACGCCGGCCAACGCCTCGCCGACGCGCTGGAACCGCTGCCCGATACCGTCGGCGAGCCGGTGCGCCCTCTGGTCAGGGTGCTGATCGACGGCGACCGCTACGGCGCCGAGTTGGAGCCTGCCTTGGAGCAACTTGCCGCCGACAGCCGCCTTTTGCGCCGCCGCCGTGCCGAGGAACGGGCTCGTCGCCTGCCCCTGCGGCTGCTGCTTCCCTTGGTGACCTGCGTTCTGCCCGCGTTCATCCTACTCACCTTGGGTCCGGTTTTGGCCGAGTCCCTCACCACCCTGCGCCAGTGATCCTGATCCCCTCTTCCCCCGTCGCGTCCTTCCCACACAGGTACACCGCATGATTCTGTTCCGATTCCTGTTCGCTTTGCATTCATGGCTGATCCGCCGCCGCGGCGAGCGAGGCCAGGCCACCGCCGAGTATGCCCTCATCTTGTTGGGAGCAGCCGCGGTGGCCATGCTGCTGGTGTCCTGGGTCACCAAGACCAATCGCATCTCCAATCTGCTCGATGCTGTCTTTCGCCACATCACCGGGCTTGTGAGCTGATCTGAGCAGCGGAGTTGCCAACGAACACCGGCGTTCAGTGCCGCGAGCGAGGTCAGGCCGCCGTCGAGACCGCTTTGGTGCTTCCCCTGCTCTTGGCTGCGATGCTGGCGCTGGTTCAGGTGGGTCTGCTGGTGCGCGACCACGTCCTGGTGGTTCACGCGGCCCGAGAGGCGGCGCGGGCAGCTGCGGTCGATCCCACCGCCGAGACGGCTACCGCCGCGGCCATGGCCGCTACCGGGCTGGACCCCGCCAGGCTCCGTGTGGACATTGCGGGCAGCCGGGGCGCTGGCAGCCGTCTTCGGATCACAGTTCGCTACTACCCCAAACTAGAGGTCCCCCTCGTGGGCCAGTTTTTTCCTTCGATAGCACTTGAGGAGGCCTTGACCATCAGGGTGGAATAACCGCATTAGCCGGAAACGGAATCGGCACAACAGCGGAATAGTCCGCGATAGACGGAAACGGAATCAGCACACAAGTAGTCTGATACTTCGTGGATTTCAGTGTCACTGTTGCCTCACGCGGGCGATGGGAAGTATTGACGGTGACCGGCGAGATCGACATGGCCACTGCCCCCCGCTTCCGCCAGCGTCTACTGGCAGCGATCAGCGCCGGTGCCCAAGATGTGGTGATCGACCTGTCCGGGGTGGATTTCATCGACTCCACTGGGCTGGGCGTGCTGATGGGAGCGGCCAAGCGCGTGCGGAGCGCCGAGGGAGACATACGGCTGGTGATGGTGGGGTCGCGTCTCGCCGACCTCATAGAGCTCACTCGGCTCGACCGCGTCCTCGACGTGTTCGACTCGGTTTCTGCCGCCACTGAGGACTCGGAGCCGTGATGGCCGATCCCGCCAGCATCGACTTCGAGATACCCGCCCGTCCGGAGTACCTGTCACTGGTTCGCTCCCTGGTGGTCGAGGCGGCGGATATGGACACGAACCTGAGTCGGGAGCGCGTCGAGGACTTCAAGGTGGCTGTCTCCGAGGCCACCACAAACGCCATTGAAGCCCATGCCCGGGCCTGCCGCGATGAGTCGATTCGCATTCGCTGCAAGATCACCGAAGACCGCATTGAGTTCCATATCACCGATCGGGGCTTCGGCTTCTACCCTGATCAGATACAGGTGCTCCCCGAACCCGACGATCCCAGCCGTTTGAATTTTGAGCGGGGCCTGGGTATCTATCTCATGCGAGTCTTGTCTGACGACGTTGAGATCAATAGCGGCCCCGACGGCACCCAGGTCTGTTTGGCCATCCACCTGTCCGCCAACGATTCGGATTGCTGAATTGAAGGTGAACGAATTGCCCGTTGTTCCCTGTGACTGAGTAAACCAGGCCGAGAGAGACTACGTTCACCGCCGATGGCTGATAAGAATCTTCTCAGCGATCTGACTTTTCTGGGCGGCCCCAGTCGGTTGGCTCGATTCATCGGCCGTCCCATCCACCACTTCGCGGCCATTGAAGCTGCCGGCGGTGTCCTCATGCTGATCGCCACCGTGGCCGCCCTCGCGTGGGTCAACTCTCCTTGGCAGGATTCCTATTTCGACTTTTGGCACACCCACGTGTCGTTCTCGGTAGGCGACTACCACTTCGAGCACGATCTAGAGCACATCGTTCAAGACGGCCTTATGGCCGTGTTCTTCTTCGTTGTCGGCCTGGAGATCAAACGGGAAATGGTGAACGGCCAGCTCCGCGATCCCCGTTTCGCCGCCCTGCCCGCAGTAGCCGCCCTCGGCGGCATGGTGGTGCCTGCCCTCATCTACCTCGCCTTCAATTCCGGCGGCTCGGGCCAGGACGGTTGGGGCATCCCCATGGCCACTGACATCGCCTTTGCCATGGGCGTCCTGTCGTTGCTCGGCAACCGCATTCCCCGACAGATGAAAGTGTTCCTCCTGACCCTGGCCATAGTGGACGACATCGGCGCCATATTGGTGATCGCCGTCTTTTACACCAATGATCTGTCGGGCAACTGGCTGCTCACCGCCGCCATTTTGCTGGCCGGCATTCTGTTGCTCCGCCGACTCCATGTCTGGTATCTGCCGGTATACCTGGTCATCGGAGTGGCCTTCTGGCTTGCTGTGCTGGAATCCGGCGTTCACGCCACCATTGCCGGGGTGGTCCTCGGTCTGATTACGCCGGCCAAGCCCCTCCAATCTGAAGATGATGCCCGCCGGTGGGCCAATTGGCTCCAGATGCAAGACATGGTCCATCTCGACGACGTGCGCCGAGTCGGATTCCACATTCGGGAGTCACAGCCGGTCAGCTTGCGGATCGAGGAGCTGCTCCACCCCATCGCCGGCTACATCATCATTCCCGTTTTCGCTCTGTCTGCCGCCGGTGTGGAACTCTCCGGCGATGTGATCTCCGATGCCGTCACCTCGCGGGTGACGCTGGGCGTGGTTCTCGGGTTGGTAGTGGGCAAGACCATGGGCATTTCGCTGTTCGCGTGGATCGCCCACCGCTTGGGGTGGGTCACCATTCCAAAGTCGATGACCGGCCTTCACATGATGGGGCTCTCCATGGTGGCCGGCATTGGTTTCACGGTGTCGCTTTTCATCTCCCGTTTGGCCTTCGATGACCCGACCATCGCCGACGAGTCCAAGATCGGCATCCTTGTGGGATCGCTGATCGCGGCGGTCGTCGGCATGGGGATGTTGTCCCGCACCGAGCCCCCTCCCAAGTACTCCGACAAGGCCTGATCCTCGGATTCGCCGCTCATTCGGTTTAGGGTCTGCTTGACATCCACTCCCACACAGCACCTACCTTCTCTCCGTGCCCAACGCCCTTGTCATCGTCGAGTCCCCGGCCAAGGCCAAGACCATCGCGGGCTATTTGGGGAGCGGCTATGTGGTGGAGTCCTCCATAGGGCACATCCGCGATCTGCCCAGCAGTGCCAGCGAGGTGCCGACAGCCTACCGGGGCGAATCGTGGTCCCGTTTGGGTATCGACGTCGACAACGACTTCAAACCCCTCTATGTGGTGCCCGCCGACAAGCAGGCCCAAATACGCAAGCTGAAGCAACTGCTCAAAGAGGCTGACGAGCTGTATCTGGCCACCGATGAAGACCGCGAGGGCGAGGCCATCGCCTGGCACTTGCTCGAGGTCCTGTCTCCGAAGTCCAGCGTCGATGTCAAGCGGATGGTGTTCCACGAGATCACCCCGTCGGCCATACAGGCGGCCATCGAATCCCCCCGGGAATTGGACCGCCGTTTGGTGGACGCCCAAGAAGCCCGCCGGCTGCTAGACCGGCTGTACGGCTACGAGGTGTCCCCCGTGCTGTGGAAGAAGGTGCTGCCCCGCCTCTCGGCCGGCCGGGTGCAGAGTGTGGCCACCCGCATCGTGGTCGAGCGGGAGCGGGAGCGCATGGCTTTCACTGCGGCCGACTATTGGAGCCTGAGCGCGGAGTTCCGGGTTCTGGGCGAATTGGATCCCGGCGATCCCCGGACCTTCAGCGCCTCGCTCACCGCGATAGACGGGGTCAAGGTGGCCACCGGAAGGGACTTCACCACCGCTGGCCAACTCCGCAGCCCTGACGCCGTTCACCTCGATGAGGCGGCGGCCCATGCGCTGGCTGGCGGACTGGCCGACGCCGAGTTCGCGGTGCGGGCCGTCGAGGTGAAGCCCTATCGCCGCCGACCTGCTCCTCCGTTCATGACCTCCACCTTCCAGCAGGAGGCCGGTCGCAAGCTGCGTCTGTCGTCGGCCGTGGCCATGAGAGCAGCCCAGTCACTGTATGAGAAGGGCTACATCACCTATATGCGGACCGACAGCACCACGCTGTCGGAGACGGCTCTGCGAGCGGCTCGCGCCACCGTTGCCGAGCGCTACAGCCCCTCCTATCTGCCCGACAAGCCCCGCCACTACGCCAAGAAAGTCAAGAATGCCCAGGAGGCTCACGAGGCCATCCGCCCCTCGGGCGGCCAGTTTCGCTCCCCTGCGGAGGTGAGGACCGAGGTGCCCCCGTTGGAGGCCCGGGTCTACGAGCTCATCTGGCAGCGCACCGTGGCCTCTCAGATGACCGACACGGTAGGCGAGACGGTCCATGTAGACCTGGGCGGCACCACTGATGACGGGCGCGACGCCGCCTTCTCAGCGGCGGGAACGGTGATCACCCACGAGGGCTTCCGCCGGGTATACACCGAGGGCACCGACGACGAGAGCGACTCCGAAGAAGCCGAGCGGCGCATGCCCGCGCTGGCAGCCGGCGACCCGCTGGACATCGACGAGGTAACCCCGTCAGGCCACTCCACCCAGCCGCCGGCCCGCTATACCGAGGCGTCGCTGGTGAGAAGGCTGGAGGAGCTGGGCGTCGGCCGGCCGTCCACCTATGCGGCCATCATGAACACCATCGTCGACCGGGGCTACGTGTGGAAGAAGGGCTCGGCGCTGGTGCCGTCGTTCACTGCGTTCTCGGTTGTCAGCCTGCTGGAGCAGCATTTCCCCAACTTGGTGGACTATGCCTTCACCGCTCGCATGGAAGACGACCTCGATGGCATTGCATCAGGTGATCGGGAGGCCATTCCCTGGCTGAGCCGGTTCTACTTCGGCCCTGCCGCCGGCGAGCCCGATGACAAGTCTGCCCATGGTGTGGCCAAGTACGGGCTTCGCACCGCCGTGTCCGACCGCCTGGGCGACATCGATGCCCGGGCGGTGAACTCCATTCCCCTCGGCACCCGCGACAACGGTGAGCCGGTGGTGGTCAGGGTCGGCCGCTATGGGCCCTATGTGCAGTGCGGCGAAGACCGAGCCAGTGTTCCCGACGACCTGCCCCCCGACGAGCTGACCCTGGACCAGGCGCTTTCCTTCATCACTGCTCCCTCAGACGACCGCACTCTGGGCGATGATCCTGACACAGGCCTGCCGGTGGTCGTTCGCACCGGCCGATTCGGGCCCTATGTGCAAGTCGGCGACGATCCCGCCAACGGCGGGGAGAAGCCCAAGCGGGCGTCTCTATTGGCCGACATGCAGCCGGAGACGATCACCTTCGACGATGCCCTCAAGGTGCTGTCGCTTCCCCGTGTGGTGGGCACCGATCCCGCCGACGACACCGAGGTGGTGGTTCAAAACGGGCGCTATGGGCCTTACGTGAGCAAAGGCAAGGAGAACCGGAGCCTCGAGTCTGAAGATCAGCTGTTCACCATCACCCTGGAACAGTGCTTGGAACTGTTGGCCCAGCCCCGGCGCCGACGGGGCCAGACGGCCAAGCCCCCCCTGCGAGAGCTGGGATCCGACCCGGCCACCGATAAGCCCATGGTGATCAAGGACGGCCGGTACGGCCCCTACGTGACCGACGGCGAGGTGAACGCCTCGCTGGGAAAGGGTGACGCGGTGGAGTCGCTCACCGTGGAACGGGCATCGGAGCTGCTCCAGATCCGCCGAGACAAGGTGGCCGCCGGCGGCGGCAAGCCGGCAGCCCGCCGCAAGCCTGCGGCAAGAAAGAAGGCCGCGGCCAAGAAAAAGCCGCAGCCTCGGTCTGGGTCGTGAGTCAGTAACTAGCCTGAGCGGGGTGGAGGTGGCTCGGCGTGGCATTTGACGAGTCCCCCGTGGTGGCTTCTACGCGGATTGACCGAGCGTTCGGCAGCGCCCAGTACTTCAGGCTGTGGATTGCCCAGCTCTTTTCCTCCGGCGGCGACTGGCTGGCTTTATTCGCCATTCTCATTACCGCCGACCGCGTGGGCGGCGGCACGCCGGAGGCCTCGGTGGCCTACGTGATGATCGCCCGGTTCCTGCCCGGGCTCATATTCGGCTCGGCTGCCGGGGTGCTGGTGGACCGCTGGGATCGCAAGCGCACGATGGTCGTGTGCGATCTGGGGCGGGCCTTCACCCTGCTGTGGCTGCCGTTTGTGGATTTTATCTGGCAGTTGGTGCTGGCCTCGCTGATCCTCGAGGGGTTTGCCCTGCTGTGGGCCCCGGCCAAAGAAGCCTCAGTTCCCAATCTGGTACCCCGAGAGAAGCTGACCGGGGTCAACTCGCTTTCGCTGGTCGCCGCCTACGGCACGTTCCCGGTAGCCGCGGGTGTCTCCATCGGTCTGGCCGGCCTGGCCACTGTGATCGAGCGGATCAACGCCGTCGACTTCTTGCGCATTGACGCGGAGTCGATGGCGTTCTACATCGATGCGGCGACCTTCGCGGCCTCAGCAGCCATCATCTCCCGGCTTGCCCTGCCCCGAGGCCCTCAGGCCGCACAATCATCTGAGACTCCATCCGATGGATCGACCCGGCTTTGGGCGCCAGAGCAGGTTTTCAAGGACTTGCGGGAGGGTTGGAGCTACATCTTCTTGAATCCCACGGTGCGGACGGTGAATGTTGCCCTGGCCGTCGGCCTGATCGGTGGCGGCATGATCATCCCACTGGGACCGGTGTTTGCCGAGGACGTGCTCAATGTCGATGGCGGTGACGGGTTCCGCGCCTTCATGGTCGCGTTGGGGATCGGTGTGGCTCTGGGAATCGCCGGATTGACCGTCAGGCAGAATCGCTTGCACAAAGAGCGAGTCTTCTTGGCCGCGGTTTTCGGAGCCGGAGCCTGCCTGTTCGTAGCCACTTCGATGTGGACCCTGATCGGGTCGGCTCTGCTCGTCGGCGGGCTTGGTGTGTGTGCGGGAACGGTATACGTCCTGGGGATCACCCTGCTTCAGGAGAACGCCACCGAGGAGCTGCGAGTCCGGGTGTTCGCCGGACTCTTCACGCTGGTGCGGTCGTCGGTGATGCTGGCGCTGCTGCTCGGGCCGGCTTTGGCCCTCTTTCTCAACGGGCTGTCGGACAAGTTCTTCGACAAGGATGTGAACATTCTCGGCTTTGACGTGATCATTCCCGGCGTACGCCTCACGTTGTGGTTGGCCGCTCTCATCATGGTGGCAGCGGGGTTCTTGACCTTGGCCTCAAGGAGCAGGGCCCAGCCATGACCGGCCGTTTGATCGCATTCGAGGGAGGCGAGGCTGTCGGCAAGAGCACCCAGGCCCGGCTGCTGGCCGAGCACCTGGGGGCGCAGCTGACTTTTGAGCCTGGCGCTACCGAACTGGGCGCCCGGATTCGCTCGCTGGTGCTGGACGCCACCGGTCTGGCACTCTCGGCCCGCGCCGAAGCCCTCATGATGGCAGCCGATCGGGCTCAGCACGTCGCCCAGGTGATCCGACCCGCTCTAGATGCTGGGATGCACGTGGTGACCGACCGCTTCATCGGATCGTCCCTGGCCTACCAGGGCTTCGGCCGAAGCCTGGGGGTCGACGAGGTACTGTCGCTGTCCAATTTTGCCACTGGAGGCCTGCGAAGCGACTTGGTTGTGTTGTTGGAGGTATCTGACGTGGTGGCCCGGTCGCGCCAGGAAGCGCCGGGCGATCGGATCGAAGCCGAGGCCGCTGAGTTTCACCGGCGGGTGTTCGAGGGGTACCGGACCCTGGCCGAGCAGAACCCTGATCAGTGGGTGGTGATCGACGGAAACCGCCCGATCGACATGGTGGCAGCGGCGGTGTACACCGCAGTGCAGGAGCGACTCGGTGTCTGACGTTGCGGTCAGCGATATCTGGTCTGGGTTGGTGGGCCAGCGCCGGGTGGCCGAGATTTTGGCCGCATCTGCCGTTCAGCCGGTCCACGCCTACCTGTTCTGCGGCCCGCGGGGCACGGGCAAGCGCACTGCCGCGCTGGCGTTTGCCGCCGCGCTGATCGGAGTCGATTCCCGTAGCCGCCGCTTGGCGTTGGGTGGTCGCCACCCCGACGTGTCCTGGCACGAACCGGAGGGCCGCACGCTGCGGGTGGTCGAGGCCGACGAGATCATCTTCGAAGCGTCTCGCAGCCCGGTGGATGGCAGCCTCAAAGTGATCGTCTGTGACCGCTTCCACACTGCGGAGCCTGAAGCGGTGGCCAGCCTCCTCAAAACTATTGAGGAGCCGCCCCCTACCGCGGTCATCGTGCTGTTGAGCGAGGAGATCCCCCCCGATCACACCACCGTGGCCTCCCGTTGCGTCATCGTCGATTTCAACCCGGTGTCCGACGAGGATGTGCGCGGCATTCTGGAGGGTGAGGGGGTGCCTCCGCAGGGGCTGGATGACATCGTGGTCGCCGCGGCCGGGGATGTGAGCCGGGCTCGGCTGCTGGCATCCGACGACGGCCTCAGCGCCCGCCGGCGGGCTTGGGCCGCCGCACCGGCCCGCCTGGACGGCTCCGGCGCCACAGTGGCGGTGCTGGTGGAGGAGCTGCGGGCCCTCATCGACGAAGCCCAGAGCCCCCTGACTGCCCGCCAGCAGACCGAGTCAGCCGACTTGGCCCGCGTTGAGGCCGATGTCGGCCCCCAAGGTCGCCTTCGCCGGGAGATGGATGCCCGCCACCGCCGAGAGCAGCGCTTGTTGCGCTCCGACGAACTGCGCTTCGGCCTGGCCACCCTGGCCGACTGCTATCGACAGCGCTTGGCCCAAGACCGAGATGGTCCGGCCGCGACGACCGCCATCAGCCGCATACGCGATGCCCATGCCTGCCTGGTGCGAAACCCAAACGAGCCCCTGCTCCTCCAGGCCCTTTTCCTGTCTCTTCCTCGGCTTTAGTGCTGGTAATCTGACCACTGCGCCCGAGTAGCTCAGTCGGCAGAGCAATTCATTCGTAATGAATAGGTCAGGAGTTCGATTCTCCTCTCGGGCTCTCTTCGTCCGGCAATCTAGGACCCGTCCACCAGCCTCATGGGGAGCATGGTTAGGGCAGAGAGGCTCCCGTCGACGGCAGAGGTGGTGTAGCCGACGAGTATCGCCCAGTCGCCGGAGGCGGGGCGCTCGTCGAACGGTAGATCGGTGTGGAACGGTAGGTTCTCACCCAGCGCCCCTCCTTGGGCCAAGGTCAGGCCCAACAGGCCGTCTTGGTCCTCGACCTGAAACACAATTGTTCCTTCGAAGCCTTGGCCCTCTCCCCTGACCACCGTTCCACCGGCCAACGGCTGTCCGATGGCGGGGGAGTCGACGACAATATCGGCGGATTGAGCACTGATTACAACCCAGGTGATAGTGCCGTCGTCCAGCTGGGCTTCTTGCATGTGGATGGTGGTGGCCACTCCGAATCGGGAGCCGTCCTCCCTGAGCCGGGGCAACTCGGCAGTCGCGGTCATGCCGTCCTGCGCCGCAGGCCTGGGCTCGGCAGCTCTGTCGCCAAGGGCCACATCCCGGGCAAAGGCCGCCGCTGCATCATCGGGAGTCCGGGGCCACTCAAGGGGGGCTGCGGTGGGCCATACCCGCAAGTCTGGCAATGGGGGTTGAGTCGATTCCGGGAGCGGAGTTGGTTCCGGAAGCGTGGTGGGCGAAGGATTCGTTGTCGGTGTCGGCGATTCCGTGGGAGGGGCTACGGTTGGCACCTCGTCTAAGTCCACGGTTTCGACGACGGAGCCCTCAGGCTCATCAGCATCATCGGCGCAGCCTGCGATCAAGAGGGGAGCCATCAACAGGCCAACCCAAATCCGGGGAATCACGCTCGAACACTATCCTGAGGCGCTCATGCTGCCTGCCGACGTCAAGCCCATTTCGGTTGACGATCACGTCATCGAACCGCCCCACCTGTGGCAGAGCCGGCTGCCCGCCGCCTATCGCGATTGCGGCCCCCGGGTGGTGGAGCTGGAGAACGGCACCGAGGCGTGGCTCTACGAAGACCAGGTGATCCAGACGGTGCGGGGCAACACCCGGACCCTGCCGGGATTCGACGACGACCCCTTAGGGGTGGCCCGGTTCAGCGAGATGCGCCCCGGCTGCTACGACCCCAAGGCCCGTCTCGACGACATGGATCTCGATGGCATTTGGGCTCAGGTCAACTTTCCCGACTTCTGCCGGTTCGCTGGCCATCGGTTCGTGGTCAGCCACGACTTCGATCTGGCCGCGCTGTGTGTGCGGGCCTACAACGACTTCATTCTGGAGGAGTGGTGCGCAACCGACCCCCAGCGGCTCATCCCCCTCGTTGTGGTGCCGCTTTGGGATCCGGCGGCCGCGGCCGCTGAAGTGCGGCGCGCCGCAGCCATGGGGGCTCGGGCGGTGGCTTTCTCGGAAAATCCCACCACCCTTGGACTGCCGTCGGTGTACACGGACCATTGGGAGCCGCTGTGGCAGGCAGTGGACGAGATCGGACTGGTGGTGTGCCTGCACATCGGCTCGTCGTCCAAGCTCATCAAGTCGTCTGACGACGCCCCGCCGTGCACTGTTCTGCCCTATGTGGGGGCCAACTCGATGATCGCCTGCTCCGATTGGCTGTTCTCCGGCATTCTCGACCGACATCCCGCCATCAAGGTGGCCTTCTCAGAGGGCGGGGCTGGCTGGGCCCCCTACCTGCTGGAGCAGGCCAGCGACGTGTTCAACAACTTCAGGGGGCAGCTCCCCGCTGAGCGCCCACCCAGGGAGGTGTTCGCCGAGCACATGACCGTGTGCATGTTGCGCGACGACACTGCAATCGCTGCGCTCGACGTTATCGGCGAAGACAACATCACCTGGGAGTCCGATTACCCCCACGAGTCCACCCTCTTCCCCCACAGCATGGAATCGCTCAAGCACACCACTGCCCCAATGACCGAGGACACGGCCCGCAAATTCGCAGAATCCAACGCTCGCAGTTTGTTCAAGATCTAGCCAGATTCGCTTCCCTGGCCGACGCTCCTAGCAGATTGCATCTCTCTTCGGTACTTTGGGGCGATGAGGGTCATCTCCTCCCGGATCGACACCGGATCGGCAACGTTCGCGGCCAACGCAGAGGCCTACGAAGAGATGGTGGCGGTGCTCCGAGAACGGCAACGCTGGGTTATCAACGGCGGCGACGGCCGCGCCCGGCAAATCGAGCGACACTTGGCCCGGGGCAAAGTTATGGTGCGCGACCGGATCGATCTCGTCACCGATGACGGGACCCCGTTCCTCGAGTTTTCGATGCTCAGCGGCTGGGGCCAGTACGACGATGCTGCCCCCGGCGCGGGAATCGTTACCGGGATCGGGATCGTCGGCGGTGTCCCCTACGTCTTCATCGCCAACGACGCCACCGTCAAGGGTGGATCCCTGCTCCCGATGTCGATCAAGAAGCACGTGCGGGCCCAAGACATCGCCGCTCAGAACGATCTTGGCGTCATCTACCTGGTGGACTCCGGCGGCGCGTTTCTCCCCCTTCAAGATGAGCTCTTTCCCGACAAGGACCACTTCGGCGGCAGCTTTTATCGCCAAGCCCGACTGTCGGCCCAAGGGTTGCCACAGCTTTCTGTCGTGCTCGGCGGGTGCACCGCGGGCGGGGCGTACGTTCCCGCGCTCAGCGACGAGGTCATTATGGTCCGGGGCATCGGACGGATCTTTCTGGGAGGTCCGCCCATCGTGAAGGCCGCACTGGGCGAGATCATCGAGCCTGACGAGCTCGGCGGCGCTGAACTCCACACCCGGGAATCGGGCGTCAGCGACCACATGACCGAAACCGAGCACGAGGCTTACGGGCTTTTGCGCGAGATCTGCGAGACGACCAACCAACGCAGCTTCACTCACCGCGAGGGCTGGATTGATTGGGTCGAGCCTGAGCCGCCGGTCTACGACGCCAACGAGATCTACGGAATCGTCAGCGCTGACGACCGGATGCCCTTCGACGCCACCGAGATCATCGGCCGCATTTTCGACGGGTCTCGGTTCGCACCGTTCAAGCCGTCGTGGGGCGAGTCCGTTGTCTGCGGTTTTGCCCGGCTGTGGGGGCACCTCGTCGGAGTTATCGCCAACAACGGCATCATTTTCAATGAGTCGGCACTCAAAGCGACCCATTTCATCGAACTGTGCGAGCAGCGTCGAGTGCCGCTCTTATTCCTTCAGAACACCAGCGGTTACATGGTCGGCCGAGATTCCGAGGTGGGTGGGATAGCCAAGAATGGCGCCAAGATGGTGGCGGCGGTGGCCAATGCGACGGTGCCGAAGTACACGGTCCTGATCGGCGGGTCGTACGGCGCGGGCAACTACGGGATGTGCGGCCGCGGGTTCGATCCCCGATTTCTGTTCGCATGGCCGAACTCGCGCATCGCCACCATGGCTGCCGACACTGCGGAGACGGTGCTGGTTGATATCCGTGTTGGCGGCATGCGGGGCTTGGAGACGACTGAGGCTGAGCTGGAGGCGATTCGCACCGAGATCCGTCAGCAGTACGAGACCCAGTCCGATCCCTATTACGCCACCTCGCGGCTCTGGGACGACGGCCTCATCGATCCGATGCACACCCGAGACATCCTTGGGCTTTGCCTGGCGTTGGCCGCTCGACAAGATGAACCTCAACCCGGTCCTGGTCTCGTCTACCGCATGTGAGCCCATGCGCATCTTGATCGCCAACCGGGGAGAGATCGCCCGCCGGGTCATCCGTACCGCTTCGGCCCTCGGTCACGACACGGTTGCGGTGTATGCCGATCCCGATGCCTGGGCCCCCCACGTCGCCGAAGCCACGTGCTCGTATCGAATCGGTCCGGCTCAGTTGGCTGAGTCGTACCTCTCGATTGAACGGCTATTGGCCGCGGCGGCAGAAACCGCAGCCGATGCCGTGCACCCCGGCTACGGCTTCTTGTCGGAGAACGCCCCCTTCGCCCAAGCTGTGCTCGACACCGGCCTCATCTGGATCGGCCCTTCTCCCCAGGCCATCACGGCAATGGGTTCCAAGATCGAGGCCCGACAACTGGCGAAGTCTGCTGGAGTTCCCGTGATCCCCGGCTTTGCCGAGTCCCAGAGCGATGACGACCTTCGCACCGCCGCTGTCGAAATCGGCTTTCCGGTGCTCATCAAAGCCTCAGCTGGCGGCGGTGGCAAGGGAATCCGGATCGCCCGCTCGGATGACGAGTTCTCGCAGGCGCTGGGCGAAGCCCGGCAGGAAGGCGAGCGTTCGTTCGCCAACGCCGACATGATCGTCGAGCGCTACATCGAACGCCCCCGTCACGTCGAGGTACAAGTAGTGGGAGACACGCACGGCACGGTTATCGACCTGGGTACCCGCGAGTGCTCGGTCCAACGTCGGTACCAGAAGCTCTTCGAGGAGGCTCCCGCGCCCAACCTGCCCGACACCACCCACCGGTCGCTTCGCAAGTCAGCTGTTGCCCTGGCCGACAGCATTGGCTACGAATCCACCGGAACCGTCGAGTTCATCGTCGACGACGACGACCCCGAGTCGTTCTTCTTTTTGGAGATGAATACCCGCCTTCAGGTCGAGCATCCGGTCACCGAGCTTGTCACTGGACTTGATCTCGTCGAGCTCCAGATTCGAGTGGCCGCGGGTGAACCGCTCGGCATGGCCCAAGACGACATCAGGCTAAGCGGCCACGCCATCGAGGCTCGGATCAACGCCGAGAACGCCGCCGACGGCTTTGCGCCCCAGATCGGGACCGTCACTCATCTCGAGGTTCCACCGGGATGCCGCTGGGACTCGGGCATCGAGGTCGGCAGCGAGATCTCACTCCACTACGACCCCATGATCGCCAAGCTGATCGTGTTGTCTGACGATCGGGCCGGCGCGATGCAAGAGCTGGCCGATGCGCTCGACCGGCTGCTCATCGGCGGCGTTGTCACCAACACCGGCCTTCACCGCTGGCTTCTCGACCGGCCCGAAGTTGTCGCCGGTCGGGTTACTACCCGCCTCTTGGACGAGATATCGGTCAGCGACAACTCGTCTGCCGCGGCTGAGGTCGCGGCGTCAGCGTGGTGGATCGATACCGGGCGATCGATCGGCAGCCCGTGGCACGACCTCGGTACCTCTGGGTTCACGCCCCACCGGCACCGGCGACCGCTGTTCTTGCGGGATTTCACCGGCGAGGTTCACGAGGTTGACAGCACATCGAGCAACGAGCCGCAAGGCGCCTTCCATGTCGACGTTGTCAATCGGCGGGTCGTCGTCAATCTGAGCGGGCAGTCTCACACCTTTCTGGTCATCCCCCGGTCAGAGCACTGGGCCCCGCACGTCGGCACCGGCGGCGGCCCGGCCAACGCGGTGGTGGCGCCGTTTCCAGGAGTTGTCTCCGACGTCCTGGTCGAATCCGGCCGTGCTGTGTTGGGGGGTGATCCGGTGGTGGTCATCGAGGCCATGAAGATGCTTCATACCCTCGTTACGGCTGGTCCGGGTGTTGTCGATGAGGTCCGCGCCTCACCCGGCGACACCGTCATGACCGACCAGGTGCTCGTGACCTTCGTGCAGGAGGAAGCTGTTGAGCGGAGCTGAGAGCGCCTTGGCCTACTTCTCATTGGGCTCGCGCCCGAAGTGCTCCATCGACTTCTCGAACTCGCCCCGCGTGGAGAACACAGCCACCCGGTCGAATTGCCGCTGAATATTCCGGTCGGTCACGTCGGCGTACACGTCCACTGCCATCTTGGCCAGTCCCAGCGCCTCGGTGGGCAGCGTCATCAGGTGCCGGCAGAACGCGTACACCTCGTCCATCAAAGACTCGGCTGGATACACCCTGTGGACCAGCCCGATCGACTGGGCCTCTTCAGCGTCGACCTCCATGATGGCCATCGCCATCCACTTGGCCCAGCTCGGACCGATCAGCCGGGTCAGCCTGCTGGTTCCCCCGCTACCGGCGATGCTCCCCAACTTCACCTCCGGCAACAAAAACGACGCCTCCGGGGTGCAGAACCGGAAGTCGACCGATCCGGCCATCTCCACCCCCGCCCCCAGGCAGCGTCCCTGGATGGCCATGATCACCGGCTTTTCCACCGCCTCCATCTCGTCGTAGAGCAGGTGGTGGCTGCGGTAGTCCCGGCGGAAGTTCCACCCCGGGTGCTGGTCCATGGTCTCGGGGTCGCCGGGCCGGTTTCCCGCCGGGCTGGAGATGTCCTGTCCGGCGGTGAAGTACCGGCCTCTGGCGGTGATCACCATGCAGCGCAGGTCGTCGCGGTCGCCCAGCGCCAGCACCGCCTCCCACAGCGACGCGGTCATGTCGTGGCTGATGGCGTTCAGCTTGTCGGGACGGTCGAGGGTGACCGTGATGATGCCGTCGTCGATGTCGATGACGGCATTGGGATGGCCCTGAGGGGCGTCAGCCATGGCTGTGATACTAGGCGGCGGCCTCGCGCAGCCGAGTGGTGCGGTGCACCGGATCGGTGTCGATCTTGGGAATCACGTGCTCGCCCATGAGCTGAATCATCTTGAGATCGTCGGCCCGGTCGGCCGAGCCCAAGCCGAACACCAACTGGTCGGCTCCGGCGTCGGCCCACGCCTGGGCGCCCTTCAGCGCCTGGTCGGGGTTGCCCATCACCGCGCCCGGTTGGCCGATCATCGCCTGGGCCTCCTCGAGGGGGGGCATGGGGATGGTCTGAGGCCACGGCGGCACCCACTCGGGCCGGGGGAAGGTGTCGTGGTAGCGGAACACGTTGGACTGTAGGTAGGTCATCGACGACCTCATGATGGCATCCACCGCTTCCTCGGTGGTTTCGGCCACGAACGCCCCGCTGGTCACCATGATGTTGTCGTTCACATACGCCCCCACCGGCTCGGCGTTGCCGATCTCGTTCTTGTAGGCCTCCAGCACCGGGGCCAGCTCAGCGAGTTCTCCCACCGAGAAGCCGAGCACGCCGAGGCCCTTGCGGGCGGCCATGGCGTAGCTGGTGGTGTTGCCCGCCGCGTACCACATGGCCGGGTGGCCCTTGCCCCATGGCTTGGGGAGCACTTTGCGGGGCGGAAGCGACCAGAACTTGCCCTCGTAACCCTCATAGGTGTCCTGGGTCCACATCTTGGCGAACTCGCCGATCACGTCCTCCCAGATCTCCTTGGTGGCCGTCGTGTCGGTGATGCCCTCCTTGTGCAAGAAGCCCAAGATCTCGTGGCTGCCCGCGCCCCGGCCGGTTCCGAACTCGAAGCGGCCCCCGGAGAGGTGGTCGAGCATGGCCACCCGCTCGGCCACCTTGGCTGGGTGGTTCACCTGGGGCAGTGGGTTGAAGATGCCCGATCCGATGTGGATCCGCTCGGTGGCATGCGCCAGATAGCCGGCCACCGCATCGTTGGCCGACAAGTGGGAGTACTCGTCGAGGAAGTGGTGCTCGGTCAGCCACACGTACTTGAACCCGGCCTTGTCGGCCGCGATCACCAGCTCCAGCTCCTCCATCAACGCCTTGTGCTCGGCCTCGGGATCGCCCTCCCGGCGAAACTGGGGCACGTAGCCCTGGATGAAGACTCCAAACTCCATGACGGTCTCTTTTCTGGGTGCTTTCGGCAGATATTTCCTAGCACCCCGCCCGCCGCGGAGCCTAAGCACCCACTGGCTAGTCGGCGGCCTCTCGCAATCGAGTGGTGCGGTGTACCGGATCGGTGTCGATCTTGGGGATCACGTGCTTGCCCAACAGCTCAATGGTCTTGAGGTCGTCAGCCCGCTCGCTGGAGCCCATGCCGAAGACGAGTTGGTCGGCGCCCGCGTCAGCCCATTGCTGGGCACCCTTGAGGGCCCGGTCGGGATCGCCCATCACGCTGCCCGGCTGGCCGACGCCATCCCACAGTTCCTCAGCCGTCGGCATGGGGATGGTCTGGGGCCAGGGCGGCACCCACTCAGGCCGGGGGAAGGTGTCGTGATAGCGGAACACGTTGGACTGGAGGTAGGTCATCGACGACCGCAGCGCATGGTCCACCGCGCCCTGGTCGGTCTCGGCCACGAACGCCCCGGTGGTCACCATGAGGTTGTCGTTGACGTACGCCCCTACCGGCTCGGCGTTGACGATGTCGCGCTTGTAGGCCTCCAGCACCGGGGCCAGCTCGTCGAGTGCCCCCACCGAGAAGCCGAGCACGCCGAGGCCCTTGCGGGCGGCCATGGCGTAGCTGGTGACGTTGCCCGCCGCGTACCACATGGCGGGATGGCCCTTGCCCCACGGCTTGGGGAGCACCTTGCGGGGCGGCAGCGACCAGAACTTGCCTTCGTAGCCCTCGTAGGTGTCCTGGGTCCACATCTTGGCGAACTCGCCGATGACGTCTTCCCAGATCTCCTTGGTGTGGGAGGTGTCGGTGATGCCCTCTTTGTGCAGGAAGCCCAGGATCTCGTGGCTCCCGGCGCCCCGGCCGGTGCCGAACTCGAACCGGCCGCTGGTCAGGTGGTCGAGCATGGCCACCCGCTCGGCCACCTTGGCCGGGTGGTTCACCTGGGGCAGGGGGTTGAAGATGCCCGATCCGATGTGGATGCGCTCGGTGGCATGCGCCAGATAGCCGGCGATGGCGTCGTTGGCCGACATGTGGGAGTACTCGTCGAGGAAGTGGTGCTCGGGGAGCCACACATATTTGAACCCAGCCTTGTCGGCGGCGATCACCAGATCCATTTCTTCCATGAACGCCTTGTGTTCGGCGTCTGGGTCATTTTCCCGGCGATGCTGGGGGACGTACCCCTGGATGAAAAGTCCAAACTCCATGTCGGCCTCTCTGTCGGGTTGCGATTGGCTGATATTTCCTAGCATCCCGCCCGCCGCCGGGCCTAAGGCTGGTGGCCCTTAGCGCATTTTGCCCGGCTCCCCCTAGGCTTCCGGGCCGTGCCTCCCATTCGACCCGAGCAACCCCCCACCCCGCCCCGAGACGCTTTCACCATCCACCGGGCCCCGGTAGACGGCGACCTGTCGCTGGCCTACATCCGCGAGGGGGTGGGCGGCTACCCGCTGGTGCTGGTCCACGGCTACCCCGAGACCAAGCGCATCTGGTGGCGCAACATCATCCCGCTGGTCGAGGCCGGCTACGAGGTGATCGTGCCCGACCTGCGGGGCTATGGCGACTCCGACCTGTCCGACAACGACCAGTACGACCTGGTGCTGTACTCCCGGGACATCCACACCCTGGTCCACGATGTGCTCGGCCACGAGCGGGTCGGGCTCTTGGGCGGCGACGTGGGCGGCGCGGTGATCGTGGACATGGCCAACCGCTGGCCGGAGTTCGCGGAGCGGATGGTGTTCTTCAACACCGTGGCGCCTTTCATCGTCGACCAGGTGGACTGGTACACCGAGCGTGGCCTGTCGCTGAATCCGCTGCCCCACGGACCCACCGGCGACTACCGCATCCGCCAGGGCCGCGACCCCGACAAGCTCAGGGCCGACCTCGACACCCCCGAGCGGTGCCGCCGCTACGTGCGCGACTGCTACGAGCACCGGCTGTGGGCCTCCCAGTACTCTTTTGAGGAGGACGACATCGGCTTCATGACCGAGCCGTTCGCCGACATCGAGCGGTTGGCCGCCGGCTGGTCGGTGTATCAGCTGGAATACGGCCGGCCGATGACCGAGCCCCCCATGATGGGCACCCAGGTGCAGGCCCCCACGCTCATCTTGTACGGCCCCGACGACCAGGTGGTACCCAAGGACTTCCCCAAGCGCTGCGAGATCGCCTTCGCCAACCGGGTGGGGCCCGTGGTGATCCCCGAATGCGGCCACTTCCTCCAGTGGGAGCGGGCCGATGTGTTCAACGAGCTGGTCAAGTACTTCTATGCCGATCTGCGAGAGGGGCGAAGCTGATGCACCTCAACGAGTTCGCCGACACCATCGACCCGCTGGACATGACCGCCACCGCCGAGTTCGGGAGCCTGTGTACCAGCGCGGCCGACCTGGGCATTGCCCACGGCTTGGATGTCTCCTACGTGTCCCGCAACATCGTGGCCCGCCATCACCGCTTCCACTTTTCGGAGTGGGGCAGCTCCGACGCCCCCACTGTGCTGTTGTTGCACGGCGGCAACCAGTCGGCCCACTCCTGGGACTTGGTCAGCCTGGCATTGGCCGACCGCTACCACGTGCTGGCCCTCGACCAGCGGGGCCACGGCGACAGCGAGTGGGCCCGCGACGCCGACTACTCCTCCGGGGCCATGGCCGCCGACGCCGCCGCATTCTGCGCCGCTCTGGGGGTGGCCGACCCCATCATCATGGGCCACTCCATGGGAGGCATGAACACCATGCGCCTCACCCTCGACCACCCTGAGTTGGCCAAGGCCATTGTGCTGGTGGACATCGGCCCCGAGATCTCCGAGGTCGGCACCCAGGTCATCCGCACGTTCGTCACCGAGAACCGGGAGTTCCAGGATCTGGACGATTTTGTGGCCGCAGTCCAGAAGTACGACCCCTACCGCAGCCGCGAGCACATCGAACGCACCGTCAAGTACAACCTGCTCCAGCGGGTGGACGGCACCTACATCTCCAAGGTGGACCACGGCCCCCGGCTGGCCCACGGCGCCGAGCACCGCCGAGCGGGCGACCGCTTCACCCTGGAAGACGCCGAGCGCATCTCCCAGCCGGTGCTGCTGGTGCGGGGCGCCGACTCGTGGGTACTCACCGCCGAGGCTGCCGAGCGGTTCGCCGACAACCTTCCCCACGGCCAACTGGTGACCGTTCCCGAATGCAGCCACAATGTCCACGGCCAGAACACCCCCGGTTTTCTGGCCGCAGTCGAGCCGTTCTTGGCAAGCTTCTCGTCATGAGCGACATCAGCACCGCGGTCGAGGCTTGGGATCAGTGGTGCGACCTGCTCAAGCGCATGGGCCGTGAAGTGGTAGCCCCGCCCTATCCCACCGACGGCGGCGGCGATCTGGAGATGCTCGAACACCTGGCCGACAACGTGGAGGCGTTTCTGGGGTGGGAGGTTTTCCACGCCGACCCCACCCGCCCGTTCTTCAACCGCCAGAACGACCTGACCGTCCAGTGGGGTGGCCCCAACGCCGACAACGTGTACCGCCACGCCCGCATCGAGCCCGGCCGCCGGTACCGGATCACCGGCAACATGCACGGCTGCGACGATTTCATCCTGGCGCTGCGGGCCGGGTTCATGCACAACGACATCTGGGGCACCAAGGCCACCATCACCGCCCACGACCTCGGCCTAGGCCGCCACGACGACTTCGAGATCCTGCTGGGCGGCGACGGGCCCGGCGCGGTGGCCATCCCCGACGGGGTGCTCTCCGCGTCGATCCGGGAGTACTACTTCGACTGGACCCCCGATGAACCGGCCTTCTTCACCATCGAGTGCCTCGACCCCGAGCCCGCTCTCGTGCTCGACGGCCCCGTCTTCGCCAACCGGGTGCGCCGGGCCATGATGCAGTTGACCGACTCCATCGAGCGCTGGAACGCCTACATGGTGATGAACCGGGCCGAGCGCATCGACAACAGTTTCACCAACCGCACCCTGGAGGTGTCCAAGGGCCTGTCCATGGCCCGCTACGAGTTCTGCTTCTGGGATTTGGAGCCCGATCAGGCCCTGATCGTGACCGCCGAGGTGCCCGAGGCCCACTACTGGGGGGCCCAGCTCTACATGATGGGCACGTTCGAGCTGGTCGACACCTACGCCCACATCTCTTGTCGCAACCAATCCCAGACCGCGGTGTCGTCCGACGGCAAGGTTCGCTACGTGGTGTGCGGCACCGACCCCGGCGTCGCCAACTGGCTGGACAACGCCAACCGCCGCAACGGCCTGTGCACCCTGCGCTGGTTCTGGCCCACCGGCGACCAAGCCATGGACCCAGCCACTGAAGTTGTCGACTTAGCCGACGTGGCCGCCGCCCTGCCCAACGACGACCCTGTTGTTACCCTCGACAAGCGAGCTGCCGATCTGGCCGCCCGCCAAGCCCATCTGCGACACAGATTCAGGACCTAGGGCCGCATCAAGCCGCCGCCGTCCACCTGGAAAGTCTCGCCGGTCACGTACTGGCTGGCGTCTGACAGCAAGAACCCGACCACCGGGGCGATGTCGGTCACCGGGTCACCGTCACGCCCCATGGGATGGTTGTCGAACAGGGCCTTGTAGGACGCCAGCCGATCGGGGTCGTCGTCGGGCGGGGCCCGATGGGCCACCGATGCGGGGTTCACGCAGTTCACGGTGATGCCGTCGCGGCCCCACTCCCGGGCCGCGGTGCGGGTCAGCGAGCGGATGGCCTCCTTGGCCGCCCCGTAGGGTCCGTAGCCCGGCCCGCCGGTGATCCCCACGTTGGTGCCGAAGGTGATGATGCGCCCCCGGCCCTTGGCCGCCATGTGGGGATGCACTGCCTGCATGAACCACAGCGTGCCCTTGGGTCCGGTGTCGAGCAGCAGGTCCATGTCCGACTCGCCCACCTCCAACAGCGGCATGGTCGGGCGGAACGACTGGGCGTTGGCCACCAATCCGTCCACGGTGCCCCATCGCTCCATCGTCCGGTTAACCACCTCGTTGGCGTGATCCTGGCTGCCCACCGACCCAGGCACCGCCAGCACGTCGCCGCCCCGCTCCTGCAATTCAGCCGCGGTGGCCTCAATCCGCTCAGGCTTGCGGCTGGTCACCGTCAGCTTCACGCCCTGGTCCACCAGGTACTCGGCGATGCCCCGGCCGATGCCCTTCGAAGCCCCGGTGACGATTACGACCTGCCCTTCCAGCATTGCCTGAGCGTACTGTTCTAGGCAGTGCGAACTTGCTTCAGCCTTCAATGCGGCGACAATGAGCTGGTCTCCTGACCCCCGGCCCGACTGGGTAGCCGCCGTCAACCGGGGCGACGCCGGCCCAGTGGTAGACGAGGCCCGCCGCCCATTCGACCCCGACCTGCTGATGGCCGAAGCCCTAGTCCGCCAGGGCCGGGCACCCGACGACCGGGCCGCATTGGGCGACGACGACTTCGTCGAGCCCCTCACCCTGTTCTGCCATGGGCTGGAGCACGAGGCCGACCTCACCGTCATGGGGAGGTGGATGTCGCGTCGGATGATCCTGCGCCTCTTGGAAGTCCGCATCCAGCTCAACGACTATCTGGCCGACGATCCCGACACCCTGGACGAGCCCATTGAAGAGCCCATCTTCGTGATCGGCGCTCCCCGCACCGGCACCACCGTCATGCACGGCGTGCTGGCCCAAGACCCGGCCCACCGGGCTCCTGAGGGCTGGGAGCTGCTCCGCCCGGTGCCCCCACCCCATGCCGATCCCGACATCCGGGCCGCTGATCCCCGCATCGCGCTGGCCGGCGCCGAATTGGTTATGCCCCAGACGGTGGCCAGCGGGATGCTGGCCATCCACGAGTACTCCGGGCGCATGTACAAGGAGTGCCTGTCGGCCATGTCCTTCGAGTTCCGCTCCGAGGAGATGGTCAGCCGCACCGACGTCCCCACCTACCAAGCCTGGTACGACTCCGCCGATCTGCGTCCCGCCTATCGCACCTATCGCAGAGTGCTCCAGGTGTTGCAGCGGCGGATGCCCACCCGACGGTGGGTGCTCAAGTCGCCCGCCCACCTCCAGGGCCTTCCCGCCCTGCTGGAGGTGTTCGACGACGCCCGCTTCGTGATCACCAACCGCGACCCCACCGCCATCCTGCCCTCGGTCACCAGCCTCATCGCCACCATGCGCTGGGCCCACTCCGATCGGGTGGACTTCGCCGCCATCGGCCGCTACCACCTCGAGCTCTATGGCCGCAGCCTCGACAACCTCATCGACCTCATCGACTCCGGGCGCCTGCCCCCCGACCACACCGCCCAAGTACCCCACCGCCTGGTCAGCACCGACAAGCTGGCCGCTGCCCGCTCGGTGTATGAGCAGCTCGGCATGAATTTGACCCCAGAAACCGAGGAAGCAATAGCCGATTACGCAGCCGCCACCCCGCCCGGAAAGCACGGCGAACACCGCTACCAATTCGAAGACCTGGAGCTCACCCGAGCCGAGGTCCGGGCCCGCTTCGCCCGCTACATCGACCGCTTCGACATCCCGGTCATTGACCATGATTGATCAAGGCAATGGCTGACCAAGAGCATCCCGAAACCGCCTCGGCCTACCGTTTGGCCGAGCTGCTGGGCGATTTGCCCCACCCCGACGACTTCGGCCCCGAGGCCTACGAGTTGGTGGAGCGCACCCGCGACCTAGTGGCCGCAGTGTCGGCCAACGACGCTGACCCCGCCGCCCGGGCCGAGATCGCCCAGACCCTGGCCGAGATCACCGAACGGCTGCGGCCCGCGGCCCGCGATCCCCACATCGTGGTGGCCAAAGACCACGAGGGCACCATTTACAACCTCACCCAGGCCGGATCAGGCCTGCTCAACCCCCACGCCCCCCGGCTGATCTTCGACCCGGTCCCCCCGCCAGACCCCGATGCCGTGCCCCGCCCGGTGGAGATGCGGGCCACCGTCACCCTCACCGAGGCCCACTCCGGCCCACCCCACCGGGCCCACGGCGGCGTGGTGGCCACCATCCTGGACGAGGCCCTGGGCACCGCCGCCACCCGAGCCGGCGCCACCGGCCTAACTGCCGGCATCAACATCCGCTACAAAACCGGTGTTCCCCTCCACACCCAACTCGAGGTCACCTGTCGCTACACCCACACCGAAGGCCGTAAACACATCGCCACCGGCGAACTCCGCTCCGGCGAAACTATCTGCGCCACCGCCGAGGCCATCTTCATCACCGAGCAGCCGACTTAGGCCGACATCTAGGGCCGTGTGCCACGATTATCGCCATGGTCGACATCGCACCCCCAGACGAAGCCGACATCCTAGGCACCGCGGTAACCGCCTCGGGGCTGGCCGCCGAAGCCCCGGTGAAGATCCCCGTCCAACGCTATCTCTCGGCCGAGTTCGCCGAGCTGGAGTATGAGCGGATGTGGCCCAAGGTGTGGCACGTGGCCTGCACCGTCGACCACATCGCCAACCCCGGCGACTGGTTCGAGCACCGCCTCGGCAAGTACTCGATCATCCTGGTGCGGGGCGAGGACGGCGTGCTGCGGGGCTTCCAGAACGTCTGCCGCCACCGGGGCAACTCCCTTTGCCAGGGCTCGGGCACCGGCATCACCGAGCTGCGCTGTCCCTACCACCGCTGGGCCTGGGACCTCACCGGCCGGCTGCGGGAAATCCCCTCCCGCCGGGGCTTCGGTCCCATCAGCAACGACGACCTACCGCTGGTGCCGGTTCAGGTGGATACCTGGGCCCGACTGGTGTTCGTCAACCTGGATCTAGACGCCGAGCCGCTGGCCGACTGGCTGGAGGGCATCCCCAACGACATCGCCTGGGCCAACCTCGACGAATTCCGAGGCACCTACTCCACCGCCACCCCGGTGAACTGCAACTGGAAGGTGGTCAACGAGGGCTTCTCCGAGACCTACCACGTGCAGGGCCTGCACCGGGAGATGCTGGGCAGCATCAACGACGTCAACTCGCCCCAGCGCATCTGGGACCGCCACGGCGTGTCGTATCAGCCCTACGGCGTGCCCAGCCCCCGGCTGGGCCGCAACGTGGACGACCAGAAGGTGTGGGACTCCTTCATCGTCACCCAGGGTGGCCGCATGGGACCGGATTACAACGAGCCCTGCCCCGCGCCCGAGGTGCCCGGCGGCCAGACCCTCCAAGACGTGATCGCCCAGAAGATCCGAGACCACCAAGCCACCGTGGGCGTCGACCTGTCGGGCTATGACACCGCCCAGATCACCCACCTCAGCCAATACAACCTCTTCCCCAACACCACCGTTTTGATCAGCGCCGACATCTTCACCGTACTGACCGCCCGGCCCGGCCCTAGCCCCGACGAGGGCGAGCTGGCCACCATCCACCTCAGCCGGATGCCGTCGGCCGACGCCCCGGCCTCTTCACCCGTCCACGTCACCGTGCCCATGGACCAGGCCGACTTCGGGTTCGTGCTCAACCAGGACTTCAGCGTGATCCGCACCATGCAGAAGGGCCTCCACCAGCCCGGCTTCACCCACGTGTGGCTATCGGGGGAGGAGTGCCGCATCATCAACATGCACCGCAACCTGGAGCACTATCTGGGGTTGGCGCCTGGCGGCTGGGTGCCGGTTGAGTCTGGGTCGGCCACCGGCCCGGGCGCGGCCCGATGAGCCTTCCCGAGCATCCCGGGGCCATCACCCCCGACTGGCTCACCGAGAATCTGGCTGAGCACCACCCCGGAACGGTGGTCACCGCCGTGGAGGTGCTGGCCATCCACGCCGGCACCAACGCCAACGCTCGCCTGGCCATCACCTACGAGGGCGACAGCGACCTGCCCGGCACCATGTTTGCCAAGCTCCCTCCGCTGGACCCCGACCGCCGGGCCCAGATCAACCAAACCGGCATGGGCCGCCGCGAGGCGCTGTTCTACCAGCGCCTCGCCCACCGGGTGCCCATGCGCACCCTCACTTCCTATGTGGCCGCCTTCGATCCCGACACCGGGGCGTTCGTTCTGCTGCTGGAAGACCTGGACAACTCGGCCAAGTCCCTGCCCGATTACGGCAAAGGGGTTCCGGCGGCCTACGCCGCCGAGGCCATGGACCACTTCGCCGAGCTCCACGCCCGCTACGAGGATCCCGAGCGCCGGGCCGCCGAGGCGAGCTGGGTACCGCTGGCCAACAAAGGCAGCGACTACGGCGCCCGGCTCCTGCGCTACGGGCTCGACAACCACCGGGACAAACTCACCGACGCCTTCGCCGAGATCGCTGAGCTCTACATCGACCACACCGCCGAGCTCCACCAAGCGTGGGCTTCGGGACCCATCGGCGGGCCGGCCACCGTGCTCCAGGGCGACGGCCACATCGGCAACCTGTTCGTGACCGAGGCTGGCGGGCCGGGCTTTTTGGACTGGGGCCTCATCAACGTGGGCGCCCCCATGCGCGACGTGAGCTACTTCCTCAACATGTCCATGGCCCCCGCAGACCGCTTGGCCCACGACAAAGCCCTCATCCAGCGCTACCTCGACGGCCGCTTAGCCCACGGCGCCCAGCCCATCACGTTTGATGATGCCTGGCTGGCCCACCGCATCCACGCCGCCTACACCGTGCCCGCCAGCTGCCAAGTGGTCACCTTTCCCGAAGACGCCTCCCCCGGCCGCCAAGCCTTCGCCGCCGCCTTCCTGGCCCGCTGCGAAGCCGCCCTAGCCGACCTAAACCCCCGCCCCGCCCTCCGCAACGCAATCGGCCTCTAGCCGCCGATAAGCGACATGCCCCCGTCCTGATGTCTGACATTTGGGCAAATAATCCTCACCCGGTGATGCTCAGTGAGCAGCGGCCTTTAGGGAAGGATCAGCAGAATACTGTCGATATCGGAGCTAACTACTCCTTATACTGTCGATATGGGAGGTCCAAAGGTCTATTCGCCGGTAACGGTTGAGGCGGGCCGGCTGCTGGGGAGCCGGGTGCGGCAGGCCCGTCGAGAGCGCCGGTGGACGGTCGCCGAGTTGGCCGAGCGGGTCGGCGTGTCTCCCGTGACGATACGCAAAGTGGAAAAGGGCGATCTCACCGTCGCACTCGGCACTGCGTTTGAGGCTGCCGCACTGGTGGGCGTGGCCTTGTTCCACGATGATCCGTCCCGCCGGGCCCTCGAAGCTGAGATTGCCGCCGCCAGGCTTGCCGTGCTTCCCACGGTATTCCGACCCGGACTAGTTGACGACGACTTCTGATATGGCTGAGCCCCCGACCGAAGCCTATGTGTGGGCCTGGCTGCCGGGAGCTACTGAACCGGTGGTTGCCGGAAGGCTCAGCGAACGGGGTGCGGTGATCACGTTCACCTATGGGCGTAGCTATCTCAATCGTCCCGACGCCATCTCGCTGTACCTACCCGAACTCCCTTTGCGGCAGGGAGAGATCACATCGATTTCCGGTGAGATCGCTGGATGCATCGCTGATGCCGGCCCGGATGCCTGGGGTCGGCGAGTCATCGAGTATCCGCGCATCGGGGAGACCGCCGACCTGGGAACGCTTGGCTACCTCTTGGCGTCTGGTTCCAATCGCGCCGGAGCACTCGATTTCCAGCAATCGGCCACCGAGTACATCCCCCAAGGCGATGAGTGGATACCGCTGGGCGAGCTTGCTGAAGTCGCCGACCGGATTGAGAGCGGGGTGCCCCTCACCTCGGCGCTTGAGCGCGCTTTGTTCCATGGCAGCTCGATGGGCGGTGCGCGGCCCAAAGCGGTGCTCGCCGACGGGACGCAGCAGAAGATTGCCAAATTCACCTCGGCTTCCGATTCCTATCCCGTCGTCAAAGCGGAATTTGTGGCTATGGAGCTAGCCCGCCGGGCTGGTCTCGACGTCGCAGACGCTGGGCTCGACACCGTCCTGGGCCGAGACGTTCTGCTGGTCAACCGATTCGACCGCACCGGTGGCGGGGGTCGGAAGATGGTGGTATCGGCACTCACCATTTTGGAACTGCACGATGCCGACGGCAAGGCTGGCCGCTACGCCACCTATCCGGATCTTGCCTTCCACATCCGGTCGCGGTTTACCGATCCTGATACCACCCTTCGGGAGCTGTTCGCCCGCATTGCATTCAACATCCTCGTGGGCAACACCGACGACCACGCCCGCAATCACGCCGCGTTCTGGGATGGCACCCAGCTCACGTTGACCCCTGCCTATGACATCTGTCCCCAGAACCGTGTCGGTGAAGAGGCAGCCCAGGCCATGGCCTTTGGGGACGACGGCGACCGGCTGAGCCAAGTTGCCCGTTGCATCGCCCACGCCGGCGTTTACCACCTGACGGCCAAGCAGGCCAGAGACATCGTGGACTGCCAAGTCGCGGTCATCGAAGACGAATGGTTATCGGTGTGCGATCAAGCCGAACTGACGAATGCCGACCGTAGACGCCTATGGGGCCGTCAATTCCTCAACCCCTTCACCCTCTACGACTACTGACCCCGACATAGCTGGCAAGACGCGGACGGCTGACGTTCCCGTACCATGGCGGCCATGGCCTTGGCCCAGATGCAGACGCACGTCGACTTGCCGTTTCTCATCAACGACGCCGACAACCACTTTGTGGAGCCCCGCGATCTCTACGTGAACCACATCGACCCCAAGTGGCGGCACAAGGCGGTCACCTTTGAGGCCGATGATCTGGGCCGCTGGGTGGGGGTGTTCGGCGGGAAGCCTTCCCGCATCAATCAGGCGGTGGCCATGGTGGCCGCCGACGATGAGACGGCCGCCGAAGTCGCCACCCGGGCCGTGCCCACCGCCGGCGACGAGAACCAGATGAAGCCCGGCCAGTCCAACATCCACTCGCCGGGGATGCTGCTGTCCCGGCTCAACCCCTACCGCAACCTCACCGACGCCGAGCGGATCGATCTCATTGCCCATTTCCGCGACCAGGAGGAGTCGTGGGGCAATCGCGACCTGCGGCTGGCCCTCATGGACAGCCAGGGCATCGGTGCCGCCCTCATGTTCCCCAATCAGGTGCTGTCGCTGGAATACGAGTTCGCCGACGACGTCGACGGCATATACGCCAACACCCGGGCCTACAACCGCTGGATCAACGAGGAGATCGGCTGGGGTTACCTCAACCGCCTCTTTCTTCCCGCCTACGTGTCGCTGGCTGACGCCGATGAGGCCGCCGCCGAAGTCGAGCTGGTTCTGAGTCAGGGTGCCACCGTCATCCAGATCATCAGCGGCCACGTCCACGGTGGACGCCAAAACCTCCGGGGCGGGCGCTCCATGGCCGACCCGGTCTACGACGGCTTTTGGGCCCGCATCAACGAGGCCGGGGCCCGGGTGGTGACCCACCTGGGGGCCACCGACTACCAGAAGTACGGGGCCGACTGGAGCGAGGACCCCGAAGACGTGCTCGGCGACTTCGACGCCCTCCAATGGGTGCTCTACTGGGGCGACCGCCCGGCCATGGAGACAGTGGCCGCCATGGTGCTGCACAACCTGTTCGGCCGCTTCCCCAACGTGAAGGTTTGCCTTTCGGAGCAGGGCACGGTGTGGCTGCCCTACATCCTCCGCAAGATGGACCACGCCTTCCTCATGGGCCGGGGGGCCAAGTGGGGCCCGAAGCTCGACCGCCGCCCCAGCGACATCTTCCGCGACCATTTCATCGTGGCGCCCTTCCCCGAGGAGAACGTGGCCCGGGTGGTAGAGGCGGTGGGCATCGAACCCATCGTGTTCGGCTCCGACTTCCCCCACAGCGAGGGACTGCCCTTCCCCGCTCTCTACGCCACCACCCAGCTCAAAAACATGAGCGACGCCGACATCAAGACCATCATGTGCGACAACTTGGCCCGATTCCTCAACATCGAACCAGTACTCATGTAAAATAATTGAAACATAATAATATGAGATGTCGAGCTTCGGAATTGACGGGTATCGCCATGCTGGGTGGGCGATAGGTTCAGGGGGTGGCTGCTCAAGGGCGGATAGTAGGACTGGTGGTCATTGGGGCGCTGCTCTTGGCCGCGGGGATAACCACTTCGGCTGGCAGTTTGGCCCAGGCCGATCCCTCTGTAAACGTCCACCCGGTGGCCCAACTTGTGGCCTCCGACGGCTTTGCCGGCGATGGCTTCGGCCACGATGTGGATATCGACGGTGATGTGATGGTGGTGGGTGCTATCGGGGCGGCCTACGTCTTCACCCGATCCAACGGCCAGTGGTCGGAGACAGCCAAGCTGACCGTTCTCAACGCCCCTTCGGGCTGGGCGGTCAACCGCCTTGATCATGGCCAGTCCCGCTATGTCCCGGTCGAAGGTCAAGACATCCTTCTCGACAGAGAGGGCGTCGTGTACGGCGGATTCGGCCGGGCGGTAGCGGTGGACGGCGACGTGATCGTGGTTGGTGCCTACGAGGCGGCACACGTGTTCATCTCGGATGAGGGTGAGTGGACGAAGACGGCCAAGCTGACTGGGCCTGACGACCTCAGCGACCTGGGCCCCTGGGAGAGAACACGAGCACAACGGGATTGGGCTCAACTCTTGGGTTTCTCGAAGGCGGGTTCGGCCAGTCGGTGGCGGTGGACAAGGACACAATCGTGGTTGGTGCCAGCGGCAGGATAACCATGCCCTCCACAGGCGAGGAATCGTCGCCTCAATTCGAGGAACACCCCACGGCAGCCTACGTGTTCACTCGAACAGATGGTGAGTGGTCTCAGGCCACGAAGCTGACTGCGCCAGACGGTGTTGGGTGTGAGTGGTTCGGCCGGTCGGTGGCGGTCAGCGGCAACGTCGTGGCAGTCGGGGGCACAGCGGTCGTTCATGCATTTGAGCGCACTGCCGATGTCTGGTCGGAAATGTCCATGCTGACCAACTCTGATGGTGCCATCGGCTATGGGTTTGGCCAGTCAGTGGCGTTTGACGGAGCCAAGGTTGCCGCGGGCGCATCTGGTGCCGCTTATGCCATTGAACTGTTTTCCCATGGCTGGACCGGTGAACGTTTGATACCCCCCTCTGGACCCGGCGGCGGCATCTTTGGTTGGGACGTGGATATCGACGGAGACACTGTGGTGATTGCCCCCCAGGAGATTCCTGCTGTCGCAGGGACAAATCCACTGCCTTCCTATGTGTTCGAGTTTGCCCGATCCGAGTCCAGACACAATTTGGCTGCGGCGCTCATCTCAGTTGATGCTGGCTGGAAGACCCAGTCAGTGGCAGTGGAAGGCGACACGGTGGCAGTCGGTGCCCATCTGGCGTCCTACGAGCGCGGCGAAGACAACATCTGGAGAAACTTCCATCAAGCACCCGGCGCAGTCAGGCTCTTCGATCTGTCCAGCGTTGCTCAGGGTGCCATCGCAGCAGACTGCCCCACAGTCCTCTCAAGCCCGGGTGGAGCAGTGTCCGGTCATCGACTGGTGGCGTCTGACGGGGCACTGCAAGATCGGTTCGGCGGTTCGTTGGCGTTGGATGGCGGTGTGTTGGCGGTGGGGGCGTCGGGCGCGGTGTATGTGTTCGCTCAAACGGATGGCGATTGGGTGGAGACGGCCAAGCTGACCATACCCGATGAAGAATTGCTGGGAAGCTGGGTGGCGCTGGATGGTGATGTGATTGTGTCGAGTACTCCTTCGGCTGCATTGGGTGAAACGGATCAGAAGTCGTCTGGTGGTGTTCGCCGTGTGTACTGGATCCTTTTGGCCGTTGCCGGGCTGGTGCTCATATCCGCCGCACTTGCGCGGTACCGCCGCAACACAAGAGTTGTCGTCGCCGACGACGAGTTCTGATCCTCAATCTTGACCCGATATCCCGCGGGCACAGGGGTTTGAGCCCCTAGCCCACCTTCATCAGGTCGGCCATGTTGCCGCCCATCACCTTGCGGGTCTGGTCGTCGGGCAGACCCGCAAGCTGGTCCACGAACGAGATCGGATCGGCCATGCCCTCCACGTGGGGATAGTCCGAGCCGAATATCACATTGTCCACTCCCACCAGGTTGATGAGTCCCACAGGGTCGTCCTCGTGGAAGGGGTGGATCCAGAGATTGCGCTTGATGGCCTCCACTGGATGCTCCTCCCAGGAGTGGGGGAACCGCTCGTAGACACTCTCGAGATGGGCCAGCAGCGGGCGCACCCAAGAGCTGCCGTTCTCGACGATGGCCACCTTCAGCTTGGGATGGCGGGTGAGCGCCCCATGGGCCACCCACGAGGTCACCGCATCCTGGATGGGCCGGTTGTGCGAGATCGCCATCTGGAACAGCGACTGTCGGAACGCCGTCATCTCCCCGCTGACGCCCTCCCACTCGTCGGTGAACCGCTTGTAGCCGCTGTCGGAGGCGTGCATGGCCACCAGCACGTCCAACTCCACCACCCGCTCCCAGAACGGGTCGAACTCGGGCAGGGCGAACGACCGCGGTCCCCGCAACCCAGGAGGCGCCGCCGGGCGGATCAACACCGCCCGGGCCCCCCGCTCCGCGCACCACTCCAGTTCCTCGATGGCCTTGTCCACGATGGGCAGGGTCACGATGGGCGTCGGGAAGATACGGCCCTCGAAGTTGAACGTCCAGTGCTCCAGCATCCACTGGTTGAGGGCGTGGATGACGATGTGGCACTCGTCGGGGGCGTCCCGGAAGCGCTCCTCCACCAGCGATGCCAACGTGGGGTACATCATGGCGTAGTCCAAGCCCAGTTCGTCCATCAGCTCCAGCCGGGGCTCGGGGGAGAAAAATGCGGGTAGAGCATCGATCGGCTTCATGATCTCCCGGTGCGATTTGCCCTCGGGATTGCCGCTCTTGAAGTACTCCTCCTGGGCGCCGGGAGAGCCCACCCGCTGGAACGTCGGATTGGGGATGTATTCGCTGATCTTGCCCCTCACCATGATCTTGGTGCGGCCCTTGTGGTCGATGTAATCGACCAGGCCTCGGTGGGAGTCGGGCAAGTGTTTTGTAAGGGCCTCGGTGGTCTCGTACATGTGGTTATCGGCGTCAAAAACCGGGAAATCAAGCTGGCGAGAAGGCATACCCACAATCATATTGCTGGTGTACGCTGGACGAGATGGCCGGGCCGCTCACGCCTGACTTTTATCGCTACGAGTGGCAACCCCTCAGCGGCGTTCGGCTCGACGGCGAGTTCGTGGCGGTTGAATGGGCCGACGGCACCGAGCTGCGCTGTTTCCGATGGTGGCTGGCCGAGCAGCGCGACTTCGAGCTCTCCTCGCGCGAGGGCCTGCTTGAGCCCTGCGATTTGGGCGACCACTGGCAGGTGGACGACGCCTGGATCGAGTCCGACGGGGCGCTCGGGGTTCGCTGGGCCCACGACGGGGTTGTCTCCCGCTATCACCCCGGCTGGCTCCGCCACGTCGCCGAAGGGCAATTCCGGCCGGAGAGCTATCTGCCGTCGCCTATTCCGTGGGACTCCTCTGTGCTGCCTGAGCCGGCCACCTACGACGGGCCGACGGTGATGGCCGACCCCGAGACGTTCCGGCGCTGGCTCAATGACCTCGCGGCCTACGGACTGACCCGGCTGAAGTCGCTGTCGGTCGATCCCAACCAGATTGAGGAAGTGGCCCGACGAGTCGGCGTTCTGCGCGACTCCAACTTCGGCCCGGTCTGGGATATCGAGGCCGTTCCCGATCCCTCATCTACCGCCTACATGAGCATCGGCTTGGGCCCCCACACCGATTTCCCGTCGCTGGAGACCCCGCCGGGCTTCCAGTTCTTCCACTGCATCGAAAATTCCTGCGTCGGTGGGGCCAGCCAGATGACCGATGGCCTGGCCATCGCCCGGCATCTCGAGCAGCACGATCCCGAGGCCTACGAGGCTCTTACGACGCTGAGGTGGGTGTTCCACGGGCGAGGCGCCGAGGTGGACTGGCGCTGGTCGGGGCCGTTGATCGACTTGGGAGTGCCCGGCGCTCCCATCACCCTGCGCACCTTCTACCCGGTGCGTACCTTTCCTGATATGGCCGAAGATGACATCCCCCGGGCCTATCGGGCGGTGCAGAAACTGGGCCGGCTTTCCCGTGATCCCCGCTTCCAAATCACCTACAAGCTTGAGCCCGGCGATCTGGCAGTGTTCGACAACCGGCGGGTGCAGCACGGCCGGGAGCCGTTCAACACCGGCACCGGTCGCCGCCTGTTCCGGGGCTGCTACGTCAACAGCGACGACATTTACTCCAAACTGCGGGTGTTGAACCGTCGGGCCCAAGAGAGTGAACTAACCCCCGCATGACCGGAGTTTTCATCACCTGCGCCATCACCGGCAGCGGCGACACCACGTCCAAATCCGATCTGGTGCCCATCACCCCCATGCAGATCGCCGAAGCGGCCATCGACGCCGCCGCCGCGGGCGCGGCCATAGTCCACATCCACGTCCGCAATCCCGAGACCGGCGAACCGGCCCGCGACGTCGAGCTGTACGCCGAGGTGGTAGAGCGGATCAGGGCCTCCAGCACCGACGTGGTGCTCAACCTCACCTCCGGCATGGGCGGTGACCTCACCCTGGGCTCGGCCGAGACGCCCCTGCCCCCCGCCGACGAGGGCACCGACATGGCTGGAGCCACCGAGCGGCTGGCCCACGTGAGGGAGCTGATGCCTGAGATCACCACCCTCGACTGCGGCACCATGAACTTTGGCGAGGGCGACTACATCATGGTCAACAGTCCATCGGTGCTAAACGAGATGGCCCGTCAGGTGCAGAAGCTGGGTGTGCGCCCCGAAATCGAGATTTTCGACACCGGCCACCTCTGGCTGGCCAAGCGCCTGGTGGACGAGGGGCTCATCGACGACCCGGTCATGGTGCAGCTGTGCATGGGCATCCCCTGGGGCGCCCCCGACGACATCAACACCTTCATGGCCATGGTCAACAACCTCCCCGACGACTGGGTGTTCTCGGCGTTTTCCTTAGGCCGCAGCCAGCTTCCCTACGTCGGGCTGGCCGCCATCGCCGGCGGCAACGTCCGGGTCGGCCTCGAAGACAACATCTACCTCAGCCGAGGCCAACTAGCCACCAACGCCGCCCTGGTAGCGAGGGCCACAACCATCCTCGAGTCCATGAACTACGAGGTCCTCCCCCCCGAAGCCGTAAGAGAAAAACTCCACCTAACCAAACACTAAAAGCTCATCCATGAGAGGTGGTGGCCCAGCCCGGTCGCGCGCTGAAGAATTCGCCTAAGTTGATCCCGTGAGCGCCGAAATAGCAATCCGCGGCGGCACCGTCATAGACGGCACCGGCAACCCCGGCCAACAAGCCGACATAGGCATCAAAAGCGGCCGCATCACCGAAATCGCCGACACCGTCAAGGCCCCAACCGAGATCGATGCTACCGGCCGACTAGTCTGCCCCGGCTTCATCGACTGCCACACCCACTACGACCCCCAAGTGCTGTGGGATCCGTGGCTGTCGTCGTCGTGCTGGCACGGGGTCACCTCGGTGGTGGCCGGAAGCTGCGGGTACAGCATCGCCCCCACCAAGGCCGCCGACCGGGCCTCGCTCATCCGCACCCTCGACAAGGTGGAGGACATGCGGGTGGCAACACTGGAGGCCGGCGTCAACTGGGACTTCGAGACCTACGGCCAGTATCTCGACGTGATCCAGCGCCGGGGCCTGGCCGTCAACTTCGGCGGCTATGTGGGCCACACCGCAGTGCGGCTCTACGTCATGGGCCAAGACGCCTACGAGCGGGAGGCCACTTCCGAAGAGATCAAGAAGATGAAGGCTGCGGTGGCCGAGGCCATCAACGGCGGCGCCCTGGGATTCTCCACCGACCGGGCCGGATTCCATTTGGGCGACGGCGGTCGCCCCGTGCCGTCCATCGCCGCGTCCCAAGAAGAGACCGAAGCCCTCATCGGGGTCACCGCCGAGATCGGCCGGGGCGTGGTCCATGTGGCCCCGGGGGAGAACTATCGCTGGGTGTACGACCTCCAGCCCAGGCTGGGACGGCGGCTCAACTGGTCGTCCATCCTCACCTATCCCGCCGCGGCCTCCTCCCGGGCCGACTACCGCACCAAGCTGGCCGACCACCTGGCCGGTCGGGCCGCCGGAGCCGACGTGTGGGTGCAGGTCACCTGCCGTCCTATCACTCAGCACGTCACCATGATCGAGCCCACCTCCTTCTACACCATGGGCTCGTTCAAGGAGCTGGTGGCCCTAGCCCACGAAGACCGCCACACGCTGTACGCCGACCCCGATTGGCGGGCCCGAGTGCAGTCCGACCTCGACGCCAACGGCCTGTTGGCCTCACGCTGGAACACGCTGGCCATTGTGGAGTCGCCCAACCAACCCGAGCTGGTGGGAAACACCGTCGGGGGAGTGGCCGCCGAGCGGGGCTGCACTCCGTGGGACGCCATGTGCGACATCGCCCTGGCAGACGGGCTATTGACCCGCTTCGAGATCACCTTCGCCAACGACGAGGTCGACGGCGTGACCTCCCTGATGCAGGCCGAGGGAGCGGTGATGGGCCTGTCCGATGCCGGTGCCCACGTCGGGCAGATCTGCGATGCGGTGATGCCCACCGACTTCTTGTCCCGCTGGGTGCGCAACCGCCAGGTCATGACCCCCGAAGCCGGTATCCGCAAGCTCACCGGCGAACTGGCCGAGATGCTCGGCCTTGCCCCCGACCGCGGCTACCTGCGTCCCGGAGCAGTGGCCGACATCACCGTGATCGACTGGGACAACCTCGACGTCGGACCCATTCGCCGGGTCCACGACATGCCCGCCAACGGCGAGCGCCTCATTGCCGACGCCCCCACCGGCGTCGACCACATCCTGGTGGCCGGCACCCCCACCCGCCTCGGCGGCAAGTCCCTGCTCGATCAGATGGAAACCCTCCCCGCCACCACCCTGCGCTCTGTCTGAGTAGTTCGGAATCCAGGGGGCTGCCCCAGACGTGGTGGCCCGAGCGGCCAGCTCAGCCGGGCGGTACCACCGGGTCGATGCCCAAATCGGTGTAGGTCAGGACCGGGAAGTACGGCACCCCGAGGGTTTCGAAGCGGCGGCGGGCGGTATCGCCCCGGTCGACCACTGTGGCCACCGCCACCACATCAGCCCCGGTGTCGCGTACCACCGTGTAGGCCTTCTCCGTCGAGCCTCCGGTGGTGGTCGCGTCCTCAAGCAGCAAGACTCGGTGGCCCGGGCCGATGGGGGTGCCCTCGATCTGCTGTTTGGTGCCCCGCTTCTTCGGCTCCTTTCGGACCGAAAACCAATGGCCGCCGGTCTCGGCGGCGATGCCCACCGCCAGGGAGTCGGCTCCCATGGTCATCCCACCGGCGGCATCGAACTCGATTCCAGCCTCTCGAACCCGCTGGACAATTGCCCGACATGCCACCTGAAGGTCGGCCCATCGACACAGGGCCAGCTTGACGTCGATGAAGTCCATCGACATGGCTCCGCTAGCCAGCTCTATCGGCTGGTCCAGTTTTCGCATTCCTTGCCGCTTGATGATGTCGATGATCGCCGCGTCAGTCACGTCCCCAGAATAGTGGTCGCCGGTGACAGCAGACGGTCCCGTGAAATAAATTGAAATAGAATAGAAATAGTTAGATTTCCACAAGCGATCCCCAACCCAACCCCGCTATCGTCCACCGAAGCTTCCCCCTTCAATCGACATGTGGCACATGTGAAGGGAGAAGGACTCGTGTCCGCTCCACCGGAATTCTGCGCCTGGGCCCCGTGGTGGACCTCAAACCAGCGCCGTCGTTTTCTCGACCTCGTGGAGAGCGTCGTTCAAGTCCGATTCGGCCAGCACACTGTGGATGAGGCCGACGGGACCGTGGCCGTCGAGAGGATGGACTGCGTGCTGGGCCTGTCCAACCTGGCCCAAACCTGTCGGGCGTCCGAGCCCGACGACTGGCGGCTCATCATCTACAACCATGTCGCCCGGCTCGACGATTTCGCCCCCGAAATCCTGGCCGAGCGCTTAGGTGACTACGAGCGCATTCAACCCGATCTGAGGGTCAGGGTGGTCAGCGCCCAGCACCTGTGCCATATCGACGCAGTGCTCGATCCCCTGCCGCTGGGCCTTTTTGCCTGTCTGTCGGTGGACTTGGACGGCGCCGCCAGCCCAGTGGATCGCAGCTACTTCGAAGACTGGGGCGTGGAGCACGCCGAGGTGATGGCGATCGCGCTGGCCAACACCTTGATGGCCGAACCATTGGCTCCGGTTGAGGCGGAGGAGCTTTCCGGGCAGTTCCGGGTGCTCTCAGGGGACTCCCTGTTCGTATCCGGCCACCTGCTCGACTTCGCCCGCACTGTTCCCGACGTCGGGCCGCAAGGCGCGGTGGTGACCATCCCCGCCGCCCACACCGTGATGGTGTGCCCGGTGGAGACAGATGAGCAGTTCGTGGACCACTCAGCTTCCATGATGGCCGCCAGCTACATCCGCTACCTGGCCGGGCCCAACTCGGTCAGCCCCAATGCGCTGTGGTGGCGCCCTGGCCACCCGCTGGCCGGCTTCGCCCGCCTCGACAACCAGAGCTTCGAGCTGGTCGCCCCCGAGCCCTTCCGCTCCCAACTATTGGCCGGCTGCCGAGGCGACTAGCGTCGGTGGGATGTTGGATACGGCACTCTCACTCGACGAGATCGACATCCACTCCACCGACCTGTACCAGGACCACGGCTATCCATGGGCGGCGTGGGACTTGCTGCGAGCCGAGGCCCCGGTGTTCTGGTACGAGCGCCCCGATATCGAGCCGTTCTGGGCCATTACCCGCCACGAGGACATCCACTGGGTGTCGTCCAACGACAAGCTGTTCATCAACGGCGGCCCCCGCCTTCGTCTGGCCTCCATCGAAGAGGACAAGGGCATGTGGGAGCGTCGGGCGCGGCGGCTCACCGAACTGGGCTGGGACTTGGACGAGCCCATGGACATGGTGTTCTTAGACCGGCCCCGCCACACCCGGTTCCGCCTGCTCACCGCCCGGCGGTTCACCCCAAGGGCCATGCGGGAGCACGAGGAGCATCTCGCCCAATACGCCGCTCGATTCACCGGCGAGTTCGTCGAGATCCTGGAGCGCGACGGCGAGGCCGACTTGGTGCTCGACTATGCGGTGAAGCTGCCCCTGGCCACCATCTGCGATCTCATGGGCCTTGATGTCGAAGACTGGTCGAAGGTCCACAAGTTCACCGAGATGGCGTTCAACGATGAGGAGAACATGCGGTGGGCCGAGCCGGGCGAGAGCTTCGACGAGCTGAGGTTCCGGATGGGCAAAGCCTTCAGCGCTTACATCGGCACGATCATCGAAGACTGCCAGGCCGAGCCCCGCGACGACCTCGCCGGCGCGGTGGTCCAGGGCGAGGTCGACGGCTGCCCTCTCAACACCCAGCAGCTCACCGGCTACATCACCCTGCTTCTGGGTGCCGGCAACGAGACCACCCGCAACGCCACCACCTCGGGGGTCACCGCCCTGCTCCAGAATCCCGACCAGATCGACCGCCTCCTAGCCGATGAGTCGCTGATCGAGCCGGCGGTGGAGGAGATTCTGCGCTGGACCTCCCCGGTCATACAATTCGCCCGCACCGCCACCGCGGATGTGGAGCGCCACGGCCAGCTCATCAAAGAGGGCGACACTGTGGGCGTGTTCTACCCGTCGGCCAACCGGGACGATGCGGTGTTCGACGATCCCTACACCTTCGACGTGGGCCGCAACCCCAACCACCACATGGCCTTCGGCCACGGCGTCCACTTCTGCCTGGGCGCCAACCTGGCCCGCTGGGAGCTGCGGGCCATGCTCAAAGCCATCCTGCCCCTTCTGCCCCGCCTAGAGCTGGCCGACGACCCCGACCGCCACGGCCACCTCCACCTCGGCGCCGTCAAACACCAGCGCGTCCGCCTGGTGGGCTAGCCCCACCGGCCCGAGTCGAAGAACAGCGGTACTGTCATGAAGATGAGCGGTTTGCTGATACGAGGCGGAACGGTGGTGGACGGCACTGGTGCGCCAGCCCGACGGGCTGACGTGCGGGTGCGGGGCCGGACCGTCGCCGAGGTGGGTACCGGCTTGGCATCCGACGGCGAGCGGGAGCTCGACGCCGCCGGAGCGCTGGTCACCCCCGGCATCATCGAGACCCACACCCACCTCGACGGGGCCATGTGGTGGGATCCCTCCTTCGACCCGCTGCCCAGCTACGGGGTGACCACCACCGTGTTCGGGAACTGCGGGATGTCGATGGCCCCCCTCGATGGGCCCCAGCGCGATGAAGTGGTGGATCTGTTCTGCTTCCTCGAAGACCTGCCCTTGGTTGCCTTCGAAAGGGAAGTGCCCTGGACTTGGGCGAGTTGGCCGGAATACCGGGCCGCGCTCGACACCCAGCCCACCGCGGCCAACATCGCCGGCTATGTCGGCCACATCAGCCTGCGGACCTTCGTCATGGGCGACGCTGCCTGGAGCCGCCCCGCCACTGCGGGCGAGCGCGCCGCCATGGCCAAAGCGCTGGACGAGGCTCTAGCCGCTGGGGCCCTCGGGTTGTCCACCAACGGCTTCGACATGGACCGAACCCTGCGATTGGTGCCCAGCCGCCTCGCCGACGACGCCGAGTACGCCGCCCTGTTCGACGTGTTGGCCGCCCATCCCGGTACCACCTTCCAGGCGATCACCCGGTTCAACGAGCCCGAGCACAATCTGACCGACGTGGAGCGCTTCGCCGCCCTGGCCAAGCCTCGGGGCGTGCGAGGGCAGTGGACGGCCATTCCCACCATTGCCTCGGAGACCGAGTACCGGGCCGACACGCTGGCCTTCGACCGCCGACTTCGGGAGTCCGGGGTGGACTTCTGGCCCACAGTGGGCACCCGACCGCTCGATCTGTATTTCAACTTCGAGAAGGCGCTGACCTTCCAGCGGGTCCCGGCCTGGAATGACCTGGTCAACGGCCCTACCGAGAACAAGATGGCCCTGCTGGCCGATCCCGCGTGGCGAGATCAGGCCCGATCCGACTGGGACAACCGCAAGAAATCCCGCCGAGCCCGGGTCGACCACCCCCACACGCTGATGTTCGCCTTGTCCGAGACCGGCGTCGGCCCCCTCGGGATCTCGCTAGCGGAACACGCAGCCAACACCGGCCAGCACGTCTCCGACGCGCTGGCCTCCTGGCTGCTGGACAACGGGATCGGCTCGTCGCTGCGAGCGCTGCCCGATGTCCACGACGAACCTGCCCTGGCTGAGGTGATCCGCTCGCCCCACACTCTCACCAACGTCAACGACAGCGGCGCCCACCTCCAGCTGTTCTGCGGGGCCGGCCAGAGCACCCATCTGCTCACCCACTATCACCGCGACACCGGCCTTTTGACCTTGGAGGAGGCGGTCCACGTCCTCACCGGTCGGACGGCGGGCTTCTTCGGGCTGACCGACCGGGGGGTGATCGCCCCCGGCATCGCCGCCGATCTGGCCGTGTTCTGCTTGGACGAGATCAATTTGGGGCCCGAGGTCAAGCGACAGGACGTACCCGGCGGGTCATGGCGGTTCAGCCGGGAACCGGGAGGCTTTCGAGCCACCATCGCCAACGGCATCCCCACCTATTGGGAAGGCGAGGCCACCCATGAGCTTCCCGGCACGCTAATCGGTCCTCGGACTGTCTGAACTGGCGCTCGCAAACCTACGATTCTCCCGAAGGCACTACAGGGAGTGAGGCACCACTGATGGGACGACTGGCAGGCAAAGTGGCGTGGATCACCGGCGCGGCGTCGGGCATCGGCTTGGCCACCGCGGAGCGGTTCGCTGAAGAAGGAGCGGTGGTGATCGGCTCCGACATCGCCGACAGCGAGGATTGGAAGGCAGTGGCCGAGACCGCCCCGGCCTCGGGCTTTCACCATGTGGACGTGCGCGACGCCGACGCTCAGGAGGAGCTGGTCGGCCAGATCGTCCAAGAGCACGGTCGGCTCGACGTGCTGGTCACCGCAGCCGGAGTGGCCGGCGGCGGCCAGGTTCACGAGCTCGACGTAGAGGAATGGGACCGGGTGCAAGACATCAACCTCAAGGGCACCATGCTGTCGTGCCGGGCCGCCCTCAAGCCGATGGTCGAAGCCCGTTCCGGGAGCATCATCACCATCGCCAGCGTGGAGGGTCTCGAGGGCTGCGAGGGGGGCAGCACCTACAACGCCTCCAAGGGCGGGGTGATCCTGCTCACCAAGAACATGGCCAACGACTACGGCCCGGCCAACATCAGGGCCAACGCCATCTGCCCCGGCTTCATCGACACCCCCATGTTCCAATCGGTCATCCCCCATCTCGGGCCCATCGCCGACAGCATCCGCAACCAGCACAAACTCAAGCGCTGGGGCCTCCCCTCGGAGATCGCCGGAGCGGCCTTCTTCCTGGCCTCCGACGACTCCTCCTTCGTCACCGGCGTCGCCCTCCCCGTCGACGGCGGCTACACCGCCGGCCACGCCCACGGCATGACCACTATCTAGCCGGGCTGCCCTAGCCCCTCAGACGGGGCGGAACTTGATGAGGGTGATCTCGTCGGTGGCGTCCTCGAACACGGCTTCTACGGGCAGGTCGCAGGCGATGTCGGCGTTGTCGATGCCGATGAGGTTGGAGTACACCATCGGCCCCTCCTCCAGCTCCACCAGCACCACGTTGTAGGGGAGCTCCGGCTCGAACGAACCGATGTAGGGCTGGCGCATGATCGTGAAGCCCCACACCGTGCCCCGGCCCGACGCCTCGGTCCATGCCCGGTCGAACGACAGACACGATGGGCAGGAGGCATAGGGCGGGAACCACACATGCCCACAGGCCCGGCACTCAGGCAGCACGAAGCGGTGCTGGTGGGCCGCGGCCCAGAAATCCCGATCCTCGTGGGTCACCGAGGGCAGCGGCTTGGCGTAGCCCTCGCCGGCGTTCACAGCACCCCGTCCCGGCACAGCAGCGACGCCCCCGGCAAGGCCGACAGGCACCAGTACAGCGACCAGTCGCAGTCGGGGATCTGGCGCTGCCCGGCCTGGCCCCGCAGTTGGCGCACCGCTTCGGCGTGCTGGTTCCACCCCTGGAGGTACGACTCGCTCAGCATTCCCCCGCTGGTGTTCACCGGCAGCTCCCCGCCGAGCGCAATGCGGCCGTTCTGCACCCATTCCAGACCCTGGCCTTTGGGGGCGAAGCCGAACCCCTCCAGCCCCCACAGCACTGACACGCTGAAGTTGTCGTACACCTGGAGGCAGTCGATGTCATCGGTGGTCACCCCCAGCGGGTCGAACAGGTCGGCCTTCATCGACCGGCAAGCCTCGTCCCAGAACCCCAGGTCCACGTACCACTCCCGGAAGTTGGCCCGTCCCGCGGTGCCGGCGATCAGCACCGGGGGATGGGCCAGGTCCCGGGCCCGCTCGGCGGTGGTCACCACATAGGCCACCGCCCCGTCGTTCACCAGGCAGTAGTCGAACAGCCGCAGCGGCTCGGCGATGTACCGGGCGGCCAGGTAGTCGTCGATGGTCATCTCCTGCTGCATGATGGCCCCCGGAGTCATCCGGGCGTGCGATCGAATGGCCACCGGGATAGCCCCCAGCTGCTCCTCGGTGCCCCCGTACTCGGCCTGATAGCGGGTGAACCCCATCGAGTACTGGGCCCCCGGCGAGGCCATTCCGTAGATCGTGTCGTACAGCAGCCCCTGGGGCTGGGCGCCGAACTTGGTGCCCTGGGCGCGAAACGCCACCGAGTTGAACAGCACCACGTAGTCGGCTAGCCCGTGGTGCACCGCGGTGGCCGCGTGCATCAGCGCCATGGCGCACATGCGCCCGGCCTGGGGGTAGTCCACCACGAAGCGCACGTCGGTGAGCCCGGTGCGATAGGCCACCGGCTCATAATGGGCCAGCCCCCCGGTGATCAGCCCGTCGATCTGCGACTTCTCCAGCCCGGCATCGGCGATGGCCGCCGCAACGGCCTCAGTGGCCAGCGCCTCCCCCGTCCGCTCCGGGTCCGGCGTCCGGTAAAGCCGGGCAAAGTCGCTGCTGCCAATGCCGACGATGGCCGTCTGCCCGGCGAAGTCCCGATCGCTCATCGCTCGGTGAGACTAATGGTCAGCAGTGACGAAGCCGTTGCCCAACCCCTATCGTCGGGGCTGAAGCAAGGGCGGCGCAGATGAAGATCAATCCCGATAGTTCGTGGCGGTTGGTGGCCGAGCGTCTGGAAGCCGAGACCGATCCCCGGCGGCGCCACGTCTTGCAGCTAGTACTCGATCACATGCAGCGCGAGCTTCGGCTCGACATCGAAGGGGTGATCGGCACCCTCAGCGAGAAGCCCCAATACGTCATGTGGCCGAGTGCCGGTAGTCCCGTCCGCAAACCCGGCGGCTCCCGTGACGCCATTCGCGACCTCTACGACCGCTCCCTGGTGCAGACCGGCGCCCACCGCTGGGAGCTCAAGCTCGACCGGGTCATTGTCGACGAACACGCCGTGTTCACCGAGGGGCTCATGCGCATGGCCTACCCCGGCCACACGCTGGAGGCCATGGGCATCGACGTGCCCGACGTTGACTCCTTCTATCTGTCCGAAGTCCGCATGGGGATCGTGTGGCCGATCGACCCCGACGATCCCGAGACCCGTCTGTCGGGCGAAGAGGTGTACGCCCAGGGCGACCGTTTCGAAGGGATAGCCGACCGCCCCATCAGCCTCGACGAGATCGCTCCCTTGGAGCCACTCAACTCCTGACCATTAGTCTCTCCGTCGAAGCCAGAGCGAAAGGCGATGCCAATGCAGATGAACCCCAACAAGACGTGGCGACTGGTGGCCGAGCGGCTGGAGGCCGAGACCGATCCCCGGCGTCGCCATGTGCTGGAGCTGGTGCTAGCCCACATGAAGTGCGAGGCCCAGGCCGACATCGAAGGAGTGGTGGCCACCCTCAGCGAAAAGCCCCAGTACATCATCTGGTCGAACCCCGATGACCCCGTGGCCAGCCCCGGCGGCTCCCGCGATGCCATCCGGGGCTTCTACGACCGCAGCATCGTTCAGACCGGCGCCCACCGCCTCGAGTTCGACTGCGACCGGGTCATTGTCGACGACGACGCTGTGTTCACCGAGGGGGTCATGCGCATGGCCTACCCCGGCCGCACCCTGGAGGCCATGGGCATCGACGTGCCCGACGCCGAGTCCTACTACGTGGCCCAGGCCCGCATGGGCATCGTCTGGCCAGTCGACCTCGACGACCCCGAAGCCCGGCTGCGGGGCGAAGAGGTCTACTCCTCCAACGACGCCTTCGAAGGCGTCGCCGACCGCCCCATCACCCTCGAAGAAATCGCCCCCCTCGAGCTCGCCGGCGTCTAATCGCTACGAGGCCGACCAGGTTTCGCTTCGGAGAAAGGAGTAGACGCCTTCGAAGTCGGTGCGGGCCTTATCGGGCAAGTCCACCGCGTCGCCGAGGCGGCTGGCGCCCCACACGATGCGGGCGGTGTGCTCGGCCACCAGGGCGGCGTGTAGGGCGTGGTCGGGCGACTCGCCGATGCACAGCATGCCGTGGTTGGCCATCAGCACCGCTGAGCGGTCGGCCAGATGGCGCACCACCTCTTCGCCCAGCTCGTCGGAGCCGGTCGGGCGGTAGTCGGCGACCGGCACGTCCCCGCCCAGATACACGATGACCTCCTCGATCATTGCGGGAATGCTCTTATGGGCCAACGCGAACATTGAGGCGTGTATTGGGTGGCAGTGCAGCACCCCGCCCACTTCGGGAAACGCCCGGTAGCAGGCCAAGTGCATGGCCTTCTCGGTGGATGGTCGCGATGTGCCCTCCATCAGGTTTCCGTCCAAGTCCACCGCGGCCAAGTTGTCCATGCTCACTTGGACATAGGGCAGCGACGACGGGGTCAACCAGATCGTGCCGTCGGCGTCTCGCCCTGAAACGTTCCCTGCGGTGCCCACCACCAGCCCGGCGGCGTCCATCGCCTGCGCGGCGGCCACTACTTGGGCTCGAATGTCGGCGCGGTCGGTCATCGCCATACCTCCGGGTTGGCCAGGCGGTGGGGCCGCTCGCCAGCCAGAAGCCGGCAGATGTCCTCCACCACCATGTCGGTCTGGTTTACCTCGGTGTCGTAGGTGGCGCCACCGATGTGCGGCGTCAGCACCACGTTGTCGAGGGAGGTCAGCGGATGGTCGGGCGGAAGGATCTCGCCCTGCACGTGGTCGAGGCCCGCGCCTCCCAGATGGCCCGACAATAGAGCTTCCACCAGTGCGTCGGTGTCGTGCAGCGCGGCCCGGGCAGAGTTCACGTAGACGGCCCCCGGTCGCATGGCCGCAAACTGCTCGGCGCCGATCATGCCCGCCGTGTCCGGGTTGGCCGGGGCGTGCATCGACACCACATCGGCAGCAGCCAGCAGCTCATCGAGGCCGCAGTCGGCGTCGGGTTGATAGGGGTCACAGGCGATCACCTTCATACCCAGTCCTTCGAAACGCCACTTGGCCGCTCGCCCCACTGCTCCCAGCCCCACCAGCCCCACCGTGCGGCCGGCCGCCTGCCAGGCCCGATACCGCTGATAGGGGATGGTGTCGGTGAACACCGTGCCCGCCCGCATGTCCCGGTCGCCCAGGATCACATGGCGGCTGACGGCAAACATCAGCGCCACCGCCATCTCGGCCACCGCGTCGGCGTTGCGGCCCGGGGCGTGCAGCACCGGGATGCCCGCGGCGGTGGCTCCGGCCACATCCACATTGGTTGGGTCGCCTCGGGTGGAGGCCACCGCCCGCAGCGGCTGCTCGAACACCGGTCCCCGGCACTCGTCGGCCTCGCACACCAGCAGATCGGCCGACACCTCCGCCAACCGGGCGGCCAAGTCGTCGGCGCTGTAAAGACGGAAGGGCTGGTGCTCGATCCACGGATCGAAATCCACGTCGGCCATCTCTCGCAGCCGGTCCAAGCCCGGCCCCCGCAGCGGAGCGGTCACCAGCGCTCTCGGTCGACCCACGCTATGAGCGTAGGGTTTACGGCTGTGGTTGAAGCAGTCGAGATCACGGTGGGCATCGATATCGGCACCACCTCGGTGAAGGCGGTAGCCGTCGACGCCGACGGAGACGTGCGTGCCCGCACCCGCATCCCCCACCCCGTGAACGCCCCCTCTCCAGAGGTGCTTGAGCACAATGCCGCCGCGGTGTGGAATACCAGCGTCATCGAGGCCTGCGACACCGTTTCGGCCGGGCATCAAGTGGCCGGCCTCGGTTTGGCCGCCATGGTCCCGTCGCTGGCTGCGGTCGACGCCAACGGGGAGCCGATCTCGCCGGGCATCCTCTACGGCGACCACCGGGGCCACCACCCCGACGGCGAGTTCGTCGGGTTCCTGCGCTCGCTGGAGCAGGCCGTACCTGATGCCCACGCCTACTGGCCCGCCCAAGCGGTGGCCAGCAATGCGCTGTGCGGAGTCGCCGCCATCGACGCGATCACCGCCATGACCTGCCTGCCCGTGTTAGGCGCCGACGGCTGGGACCCCCAGTGGTGCGACCCCGCCAAGCTCCCCCAGTTGGCCATGGACTCCAGGCCCGTCGGGCACCGGGGCGATGCGCCGGTAGCCGCCGGCACGGTTGACGCACTGGCCGAGCAGCTCGTCGCCGGGGCCGACTCACCGGGCGATTTGCTGGTGATCTGCGGCACCACCCTCATCACCTGGGCGATATGCGAGGGATGGCCCGAAGCCGAGGGGCTGTGGACAATCCCCCATTTCCAGCCCGGCCTGTCGGCCATCGGCGGGCCGAGCAACGCTGGCGGCCTGTTCCTCGAGCGGGTAAGGGCCCTCACCGGCGACCCGGCCGACGAGCCTTCCCACCCCGACCGCCTGCCGCTGTGGGTGCCCTACATCCGGGGCGAGCGCTCCCCCCGCCACGATCCCGGCCTGCGGGCCGCGCTGGTCGGCCTCGATGTGGGCCACGGCCCCGCCGAGGTGCTGGCCGCGGCATACGAGGCCGCCGGATTCGTGGTCCGCCACCACCTCGATGTGGCTGACGCAATCCCTCAGCGCATTGTGGCCGTCGGCGGGGGCACCCACGTCGAGCGCTGGATGCAGGCCCTGGCCGACGCCACCGGCCTGCCGGTAGACGTCACCGCCGTGCCCGAGGGAGCGGCCAGGGGAGCGGCCTGGCTGGCCCGCATCGCCGCCGGTCTGGAGACCGGCGATCTCGCCGAAGCCCGCCGGTGGGCCCGCATCGGCCACCGCGTCGAGCCCCGAGCCGACTGGGCCGAAGCCTCCAACCGCCGCTACCCCCAGTGGCGAGCCGCTTGCGACGCGCACAGCGGTGCTGCACAGTAAGACGCGCACAAAAGAGGAGATCCATGAAGTTCGCAGTGACGTTTCCGATGGTGGCCCACCCATGGGATCAGAGGCTGATCACCAAGCAGGGGGTCGTGGATTTCGCCCGCACCGCCGAGGAGTCCGGGTTCGACGGACTGGGCTTCACCGACCATCCCGCTCCCACCGACCGCTGGCTCAATGCCGGGGGCCACGATGCCGTTGACCCGTTCGCCGCCCTGGCCTTCTGTGCCGCGGTCACCGACCGCATCAAGCTCATCCCCAACATCGTGGTGGTGCCCTACCGGAACCCGTTCATCATGGCCAAGGCCATCGCCACCATCGACTCCTTCTCCGGCGGTCGGTTCATCTTCGCCACCGGCTCCGGCTATCTCAAGGGCGAGTTCAAAGCCCTGGGCGTGGACTTCAACAACCGCAACCAGATCTTCGACGAGGCTATCGAGGCCATGATAGGCATCTGGACCACCAACGACTTTGCCTACCAGGCCAGCACCTTTACCGCTCTGGGCCAGACCGCCAATCCCAAGCCCGTCCAGAAGCCCCATCCGCCCATTTGGATCGGCGGCAACTCCAAGCGGGCCCGCCGGCGGGTGGCCGCCTTCGCCAACGGTTGGACCCCGTTTCCCGCTCCCCGGGTTTTGGCCACCACGGCCAGAACCCCGCCATTGGAGACCCTGGACGACTTGGCGGCCCTGCTCGACGAGCTGTGGACCTATGTCGACGAGGCCGGCCGCGACCCGGCTGAATTCGACGTCAGCTACTTGAACCCCGTCGGCGGCCCACCGGCCGCCTCCGACTTCGATGCCGACGCCCACATCGCCGCACTGGCCGAACTGGAAGCGCTGGGAGTCACCTGGATCACGGTCAATCTCCCCGGCGACGACATCGAGGCCACCCTCGACACCATGCGGCGCTACGGCGAGACGGTCATCGCCCCGTCCCAGAGCACCTAGATGCCGAACACCGCCGAGCCCGGCCCCGGCACGCAACCGGTCGAGTTCCCGTCGTTCGACCCGACCGTTCCTCACATGTTCCGGTCTGCGGTCGACGCCTACGGCCCCCTCGAACTCGGGGTGCTCGGCGACCAGCGGATGACCTTCGCCGACGCAGACGCCGCCTCGGCAGCCATCGCCAAGGGGCTATTGGCCATCGGCGTGGGCAAGGGCACCCGGGTGGGGTTGCTGGCCCCCAACAGCCCCGACTGGATCGCCGCCTGGCTGGCCGTCGGCCGCATCGGGGCCATCGGCGTGCTGGCCAACACCTACTACAAGGCCCGGGAGCTCGACTGGGTGTTGCGCCACGCCGATGTGCAGGTGCTGTTTACGGTGTCCCGATTTCTGGGCCACGACTATCTGGCCCGACTCGAGGAGGTCGTGTCCCCCGGCCAAGACCCGGTGATCGCCTCCCCATCCCATCCCCTCCTGCGCTCGGTTTGGGTGTGGGGCCAGTGCGATCGCCCGTGGGCCGCGTCGATGAACGATCTGCTGACCTCCGGCGAAGCCGTTAGCGACGAGGTGCTGGCCGCAGCCGAGGCCCAGGTGACCCCGGCCGACGAGTTCACGGTGGTGTACACGTCGGGCAGCACGTCGTCGCCCAAAGGGGCGGTTCACACCCAGAGGGCTGTGGTGTGCCACGCCCACAACCTGTGGCAGTTTCGGGACTTGGAGGTGGGCGACCGCGTCTACTCGGCCATGCCCCTGTTCTGGGTGGGAGGCATGGTGATGGGGCTGGTGGGGTCGATCTACGCCGGTACCTGCCTGGTCTTCGACGAGCGGTTCGAGCCCGGTGCCACCTTGGCCCTCATTGAGAAGGAGAAGGTGACGCTGGTCTTCGGCTGGCCCCACATGGCCCAGCTGCTCGTCAACCATCCCGACTTCACCCGGCGCGACCTCTCCTCGGTGCGGGGCGGCAGCCTCTACGCCCTCCTGCCCCCCGAGCAGCAGATCGACGATCCCGAGCTGCGGGTCAACTCGCTGGGCATGACCGAGACGCTCGGCCCCCACACGCTGGGCGTGATGGGCTCTCGGCTGCCTGAGGAGAAGCGGGGGTCGTTCGGCTGGGCGGTGCCCGGCATGGAGCACCGGATTGTGAACCCCGAGACCGGAGAGGACTGCCCGACGGGGGAGCGGGGCGAGGTGTGGGTGAGGGGCTACGCCCTCATGTCCCGGCTGTACAAGGTGGACCGGGCCGACACCTTCACCCCCGACGGCTGGTACCGCACCGGCGACAGCGGCTACTTCGACGACGACGGCTACTTCTACTTCACCGGCCGCATGGGCGACCTCATCAAGTCGTCGGGCATGAACATCGCCCCCCGAGAGATAGAGCTGGTCTTGGAAGAGCCCGACCAGGTCATGCACGCCTTCGTGTGCGGCGTGCCCCACCCCGACCGCCTTGAAGACGTGGCGGCCGCGGTTGTGCTACGGCCGGGGCAGCCGCTCACCGCCGAAGAGCTCAAGAAATATGTCGCGGAGCGGGTCGCCTCCTATAAGGTGCCCCGCCACATCGCGGTCTACGACAAACCCGAGCACCTGCCCTGGCTCGACTCGGGCAAGATCAACCTGTCGGGCGTTAAGAAGCTGATGGCCGAGCGCTTCGTCGACAACCCATGATCCACGAGATGCTCACGGTCGTGCCTCGGCGGGACGACCTCATCGTCGCTGGCGACCGCCGCCTGTCCTCCGACGAGGTGATCGACTGGGCCGACCGGGCGTCGGCTGATCTGCACCCAGGCCAGCCCACCGCCTTCCAGCTCCCCACCAGCCCTGAGGGCGTGATCGCCTACCGGGCCTGCTGGCGGGCGGGTGCTGTGCCCGTGCCCCTGCTGTACGCCGACAGCGGACGCCAGAGGGATCATGCGTTCGCCCTTCTCGGCCTGAACCAGCTCTTCGATCCCGCCGATCACGCAGCCGGGGACGCCTCCCCCAACCCTCCCGCCCCGACCCGACCCGACGACCGGGCCCTCATCATGTTTACCTCCGGCTCGTCGGGCGTGCCCAAGGGTGTGGTCCATACCCAGGCTGCCATCTGCTACAAGGTGCGCCAGTACATCCAAGTCAGCGGTCTCACCGCTGCCGACACCGTGCTGTTCCCTGCCTCCCTCGCCCATGTAGCCGGCCTCCTGCACAGCGTGCTCATTCCCGGCGCGATCTCCATGAAAACCGTGCTCATGGCCCGCTGGGACCCCGGCGAAGCCCTGCGGCTCATCGAGCAAGAGCGCGTCACCTACATGATCGGCCCGCCCACCTTTTTCAACGACCTCATGGACTACCCCGACTTCAGCCCCAGCCGAACCGCCTCCTTCCGGTTCTTGTCCATCGGCGGCTCCAGCGTCACCCCCGCTTTCGTGCATCGGGCCCGTGATGCCTTCGGCTGCATAGTCAAGCGGGCCTACGGCTCCACCGAGGCTCCCACCGTCACCACCTGCACCAACGGCGACGATCCCGAGCGCATGGCCAACACCGACGGTCGATCGTTCGCCCCCACCCAGATCCGAGTCGACGAGCACGGCGAGATACAGGTGTTCGGCCCCGAGGTGACCGTCGGCTACCTCGACCCCGCCCACACCGCGGCCGCCTTCACCGAAGACGGGTGGTTCCGCACCGGAGACCTGGGCCGCATCGACGCCGACGGCTATCTCACCGTTATCGGCCGCCTGGGCCAAAAGATCATCCGGGGCGGCGAGAACATCGACGCCATCGAGGCGGAGGCCATCCTCGAATCCCACCCCGCGGTCAGCCAGGCCGTGGTGCTGGGCGAGCCCGACGATCGCCTCGGCGAGCGGGTGGCCGCTTTTGTGGTGGCCGACGGCCCCTTTGACCTCGACGAGTGCCGCCGCTGGTTTGCCGAGGCCGGCGCGGCCCGCTTCATGACCCCAGAGCGGCTGATTGCGATCGCTGAAATGCCCACGATGCCCTCGGGAAAGCCCGACAGGGCTGACTTGGCCGAAAAACTCCGCGACCCAACCCGATAAACTTCCGGTCGTGGCCCATTATCAGACCCCCGAGTGGCACCCGGCTTTCGAGGAATACTGCGAGACCATCTTCGAGCTGGCCGAAGACGATGTCGACGTCATACAGGCCCGAGTAGCCGAGCGCCTCGACGTGTCCCGCCCCGCGGTCTCCGAGATGATCCATCGTCTGGAGGCCGAGGGCCTGGTCACCCTCAGAGGCCGGTCCATAGAGCTGTCCCCCGACGGGATGGACCTGGCCGAACGGGTGGTGCGCCGCCACCGACTGGCCGAGGTATTCCTCACCGAGCTGCTGGGCCTGTCGTGGGCTGACGCCCACGCAGAGGCTGGCAAGTGGGAGCACGTCATCTCGCCCATGGTGGAGCAGGCCATGATGCGGGTGCTCGATGAGCCCACCACTTGCCCTCACGGCAACCCCATTCCTGGCTCCGACTACCAGGCCCCTCCCACCAAGGCGCTGGCCAAGATCGAGGTCGGCCAGCGCTTCGTGGTTGCTCGCATCACCGAAGAACTGGAGTTCACCGAGGGTCTGCTCGACTTCCTGGAAGGCTCATCGGTGATCCCCGGTGCCGAAGGGGTTATCACCGCCTGCTCGCCCGACGGTACTACCACGGTGGAAATCGCCGGCCACCATGTAGGCATCGGCAGCTTCGCTAGCCAACGCATCCTCGTGACCGCCGCCTGATCCGACGTCAGTCGCAGGGGTGGGAACGACGGTGCCGACAGGGAACCGCTGCCTTCCCCTGATTCCTTCGGTGGTGCTGGTGGTTTTGCTGCCGGTGGCTACTTGGCATCTATTTGGGGACCAGACGGATTACTCGGATGATTCTCTTCGGCTGTACTTCATCTGGCGGGCGCCTGGTTGGCTGAATGAGCTGGCCCATCCGATTGGGCTCGTCTCCTCGCTGATGGTGTTGGCTGCGCTCATGTGGCTGGCGGTGGAGTATTGGCTGGAGCACTGGCGCAAATGGTGGTTCATGGTGCTGGGGCCGCTTTGCATGCTGGGGCTCTATGCCGGGTTGGGGGGAAGGTACGCCACCAAGGGCATCACCGAGGATGACTACATAAACGTCTACGGCTGGCTGAGTCTGTTGAGCGTGCCCGGGGTCGTTGCCTTGTTCGTCACCATGATTTGTGTGGCCGCATCCAAAGTCAGACCGGAATCGACTGCTCGCTATCTCTCTAAAGTGGGGCTCAAACCGTCAAGGCGCATGGCGATGGGTGCGCTCCTGCTCGGCGGTCTCACTTCAGCCGGTCTTTCGCTTGGCATCGCCGCAGCCAAGACTGTGGCATCGCCCTCGCAGAGCTTGTCGCTGAATGAGTCCATCAACCTGTCGCTGTTCTTCCTGCCACCTCTCTTATTTGTCGGCGTAATGGGCCTTCTCATCTACCTGGCGATCATGGCCATGGGACTCACCACCGCCTGGCTGCTGTTCTTCCACACCGCCGACTGGATCCGCAAGCGAAGGGTCTACTGGTAACACCTGTGTTTGGAAATATATCAAAAAATATTGAAATATAAGTCTAGACGTGCCACGCTAACCGACGAAATGCCAGAGCACGGTGACAGAGCATTTGTGCTACAAATAGCACAATGGATTCGATTGGGATTCGGGAGCTGCGGCAACGAGCCAGTGAGTACTTGCGTCGGGTCGAAGCCGGGGAGACGTTCCAGGTGACGGATCATGGTCGGCCGGTGGCGTTGTTGGGTCCAATTCCAGACGTCTCACCGTTGGAGCGACTGAGAGCTTCAGGCGAGGTCGATTCTGCCGTGCATGAGGGCCCATTCCCAGACCCCATTGAACCTGAACCTGGTGCAGAGCTGCCGTCAGTGGTCTTGTCCAGGCTTCGCGCTGACGAGAGATGAGCCCAAACCCAGCGACCTACCTGGACTCATCAGCCATCGTCAAGCTTGTCATCAACGAACCAGAGTCGGCTGCCTTGCAACAGTTCCTGGGCCGAAGAAAGCCATTGGTCTCCAGCGCCCTGGCCCGAGCCGAGGTATCACGAGCGGTTCTGGCATTCGGCCCCGCGGCACTAGCTGCCTCACAGGAGGTGCTGGGGCGGATAGACCTCCTTCGAGTGAACAACCGGATTCTCGAAATGGCCAGCACCCTCAAGCCCAATTCGCTCCGAACCCTCGATGCCATCCACATAGCTAGTGCTCTGTCTCTCGAAGACTCCCTGGCTGATTTCGTCTGCTACGACCGTCGACTCTCCCAAGCAGCCGCCCACCGGGGCTGGGCAATCCAGAGCCCCGCCTAGGCGTTGCTCAGTCCCAGCAGGGGGGGGCGACACAAGACTTATTGTAAGACGACGTAGCGTTTGGCGGGGGGCTTGTTGAGTGGGCGGGCAGGCCGCTGATGGAACCAAGACCAACTGACGGGCGTTTGGAAGACGTGAGCACCGATGTGCCCGGAGAGGTCGAGCGGTCGCTTCCACCTTCGCCCCCGACGTCGATCCCGGAAAGATGTCAAAGGCCGCGAAACCGAGCCTTCATTCCGGCGGCGGTGCTGGTGGTGGTCCTGCCGATTGGCGTGTGGCACCTCGTTGGCCAACGCAATTCCGTCTCAGATCCTGTGTATTCCCTAAGGGCACCCAACTGGCTCAGTGAACTGCCTCACCCAGTTGGCCTCATTGCAGTGACAACGGTGTTGGCTGGGATCGGATGGCTGGTAGTGGAGTATTGGCTGCGCGGCTGGCGCTATTGGTGGTTCGTCGCTTTGGGCGCACTTTGCCTCATGGGGATTTGCACCGCAGTGGGGGGCAGAGAGGCCACAGCCGGACTGGGCCGACCTGACCCAGGAGATCCCGATTGGCCGAAAGCCTTCGGCTCGGAGCTTCTCTTGGCTACTCCCGTCGTTTACGGAGCTTTGCTCACTACTGCGGCCAGAGCCCTATACAAGATCAACCCTGCATACATTGGGGCCTTCAAGGCCAAGACAAGAATCAAGTCCGACTTCCTGTTGTGTGGCCTATCACTAGTTCCAGGATGCCTTGTTGTACTGGCAATAGTCGCGTGGAGATTCTTCTCGGAGCCCTCCATCGGCACATTCCTTGAGGAAATCGTCAACTCCTCAATTGCCGCTGGAGTCCTTCTGATTGTCCTCTCTCCGTTTTACTTGGTCCTGGCAGGTTTACTCATCGCAGGAGTTATCACCGCTTGGTTCGTCCTCGTCCACACCGCCGACCGGATCCGCAAGCGAACGGTCTACTGGTAGGGGTCAGTCCCAGCAGGGGCGGGGGCGACGCGGCGCACTTGCTGGTAGATACTCAGTCCTAACTCGAAGCCAAGCCGGCCAGGCATTGGTCCCGGCGGTGTTCGGTCATGGACATAAGGCTTTGCACGACAGGCTGCGCCCTTAGTTCGGGAGAGAGTTCGTCGGCCGCCTGCTGCATGGCTTCGGGGGCGGCCTTGGCTATGGCGATGGCCCGGTCGACTCCTTCGGATTCGGGCAGCCCTATTGCACTAGCCGCCATTTCCCATGCTTGTTTACTCTCGGCGGTGAGGATCCGACGGTCGGGCAGGGCCGAGATCGCCAGCGAGTAGGAGCGGTAGTGGTGGGCGTCGTAGGGCATCATCGACCAGATGTCATAGAGCGGAGCAAGGCGGGCCTTTCCGCCGGCGAGAAGCAGGCTGAAGTTCTTGGAGTGGCCGTCGGTGTTGCAAAAGACCCAGTTGAACACCTGGGCGTCGAAGAACACCCGTAGGTCGGTGTCGCGATCGGCCGAGTGGTCGGCGATGAGGCGGGCAAGACGACGCAGGCTGTGCCCCTCCCCTCTTTCGTTCTGATAGATGGAAACGTCGGGCTCGCCACACGCCTGATGCAGATCCTCCTGGTGTATTCGTCGAATGGAACCATCCACATCAAGGCGGTCAAAACGGCGGACAACCAGCACCGGATGGCCAGCGACAACTTCAACCTCAGTGGCCACTGCGGGAAGACCGCAGTGTCTTGCCGCCGTCAAACAGAGGTGCTCGTTGACCGATTGATCGTCCAAGTCCCTCATGGACGGTTTGAGAATGTGGGTAGTCGACACGCTTCCCGTTGCCTCACCCCATCTTCCCCCTCCCCGATGCAATGCGGTCTTGGCTTGGGCGCCTCCGAGGCTGAAGGCGCTGTGCCCGGTGGGACGCACCCATTGGGCAGACTCCCTCACCATCCCCAAGATGAGCTCCTCGAAGATGGTGTCATCCAGCCACTCAATACTGCCGTTGCGCTCTTCGAGGGCATCTAGGTTCTCTGGTCGACAGAATCGGACCGCGCCAGGGCAGTCCAAGCCAATGCGAGTGCTCAGCAGGTCGAACGGAGAGGCTGACATCGCCTGGTACTTCGCTGCCCAGCGTTCTCGGACATCTGGGTTCCCAGGCAACAATCCCGACATCCATCCCTCCACCCGTTGGTCCTCGATCTCACCCTCTTCCAACGGAAGAGAGAGCGAAAGGGGCGAAACATCGCGGCGGGAGGAATAGTCGCCGTCATAGGAGAGGCACAGCATTGGCCCTCGCCGATAAATGCGGCCGACAAAATCGTCACCGATGAAGACGAGCAGTGGATCCTCCGGCATCCGTGCTGCTCACGCGGGGCCGCTGAGGCTCTCGAGCACCCGATCAATATCGGTGCGTGGGCGCTCGTGCAAGGCGAGCGACAAGCCCAGCACACCAGCCAGACGCATCATTCGGTGAGTTCCGCAGCTTCCCTTGCCGTTCTCAAACCCTGAGAGCCACTGGACCGACACACCAGCTTGTCGAGCGGTCTCCTCTTGGGTCATGCCCAGATCCTTCCTTCTCTCCTTGAGCGCCCGAGACACCTGCGGCGGTGTCCGCAGATCCCAATTCAAAACCCCCAGAGTGTGCTGCTCCCTCATCTCATACCCCACAACTTCGCAGATTCCTGAATATCATACCACTGCCACGGAACTTCGCAGATATATTAAGTCCATCTTCTATTCTTATAACTTCAGGAATAGACGATATATCCCTAGGCAAGGATAGAACTGCGTGGCGACGACGGCTACCTGCTCAGTCCCAGCGGGGGCGGGGGGATTGGGGGAGCCAGGTGTCGGGCTGCTGGGCGATGAGGTAGTTGTAGTCCCAGTACTCCCGCCAGTGGGCGATCTTGCCGTCTCGGATTTGGAGGCGGCACAGCACGGGGAGGCTGGCGACGGTGCCGTCGGGGTGGTGCCACACTTCGACTCGCTCTACCAGCACATTGTCGCCGTCGACCCAGATGTCGGTGACGCCGAGGTCGAAGCGGTCGAGGGTGCTCAGTCCCACCTCCAGCTTGCCGATTATGCCGGCGTGGCCGACGGTGCCGCCGGAGTCCGTCTCGAAGGGCATGTCCTGGTAGGCACCGTCCTCGGTGAACAGATCGGCCACTGCGGGCCAGTCCATCCGCTCCAAGGCGGCGAACAGCGCCTCGGCTAGCTCTCGGTTGGCAGCTTCGTTGCTCATGAGGTTTTCCTCCTCACTCGGGGGCGGGCAGGCCTAGGTATTGGGCCAGCATCTGGGTAGAGGGGTTGTTGAGCTCGTATTCGGCGCCGAACTCGGCATCGAACGCGCCGAACTTCACCTGCATGTTCACGATGGCCACCAAGATGATGCAAAAGCGCAGACACCCCCAAGCCTCGAAGAAGTCCACGTGCTCGGCTTTGCGGCCCATGGCCTTCTCCCAGCGGGCGATGGTGCCCTCCCGGTCGGCGAAGCCGGGCAGCCAATCAATGCCGGCGCCCTCGCTCAAGAACCGGTTCATGTAGAGGAACCAGCCGAGATCGACCTCGCCGGGACCCAGGTCGGCCATCTCCCAGTCGAACACGGCCATCACCTTGAAGTCGTCGCCATACATGAGGTTGCTGGGCCGGGCGTCGCCCCAGTTCAGCTCGACAGGCATCGAGCCTGAGGGGTCGTTGGCGTCAAACCAGTCAAGCGCAGCGTCGATCAGCGGCTTGGGCCGGTCCTCGGAGGCCCAATTGGCGTAGAAGCGTTGGTAGCCGAGCTGTTGGGCGAAGCCCGGGGCGCCGTAATCGGGGCGCTCCACAAAGTCGAACCCGTTGGCCTTCCAGTCGGTTTTGGCCACCGCGGCCAGGGTGTCCACCGACGAGTTGTACAGGGTGGCCTGCTGCTCGGGGGTGGCTTCGAACACCCAGCCCTCCTGGAAGAACGGCGGGTTGTCGGAGGGCACCCGGCCGTGCAGCCGACCCATGATGAAAAACGGCTCGCCCAGCACCTCGCCGGTGTCCTCCACCCACAGGATCTCGGGCACCGGCACGCTTCCGCAGGCGGCCATGTTCTGCATACTCCGATACTGCACGCTCATGTCGTAGAAGGGGAAGATGGCGTAGTCGGTGGGCCGCTTGCGGACCACGATGCCCGAGTCGCGGATCTGGCCGTCGAGGGTGTAGACGGCGTCGCACACCAGGGTCTCGTTGCTGAACCCGGAGGCCTCGGGGTTCACCAGAAAGGTCACCTCGGCGTCGGACACGCCGGGGCGGGTGTTCATCCAGTCGGACAGGGAGGCCTTGAGGGCATCGATGTCGCGGTCTTGGGGAATAGCCATAGGAGCCTGAGAATACCCACCGAAGCGGGCCAGATATCAGGCGGGGACGGGCACAACCTCCACCTTGATCCCGTTCACGATGGCGTTGCCGGAGATCTCGTCCACCAGCTCGCCCGGCGCCAGCAGGTTGTTGTTGACCCCGGCGAACTCCTTGGCCACCGAGAGCTGCACGCCGTCGAGGTTGTGGCCCCAGCCATGGGGCAGCGACACCACCCCGGGCATCATCTCGTCGCTCACCTCCACCGGCACCTCGATGCTGCCGATCTCGGTGCTCACCCGGGCCACCGAACCGTCGGCCAGGCCGATGCCCTCGGCGTCTTCGGGGTGCACGATCAGCGTGCAGCGGTCCTTGCCCTTCACCAGCACCTTCACGTTGTGCATCCACGAGTTGTTGGAGCGCACGTGGCGGCGGCTCACCAGCACCATGCCGTCGTCGCGGCCCAGGCGGCGTTGCAGCCGGCCCACGTCGGCAGTGATGTAGGGCGGGGCCATCTCGATCTTGCCCGACGGGGTGTGGAGGATCTCCGGCACCCGGGGCACCATCGGGCCGAAGTCCAGGCCGTGGGGGTTGTCCTTGAAATCCTGCAACGTGAGGCCGTCGGGGTTCTCGCCGTAGCGGTCGCCCCGATGGCCCACCCGGATCATGAAGTCGGTCATCCGCTCGGGACCGCCCTCGTCGTAGTGCGACAGCACGTGCTCGGGATCGAGGCCGAAGAACATGCAGATCCCCGAGAAGAACCCGTCGTCGATGGCCTTCTCGTCGATCTCGTCGTTTGCCTGGCCGCCCATCAAAGCGCCCACCCGCACGAGCACCTCCCACTCGTCGGGGCGGTCGCCGAAATCGAAGATGCGGTCCGACCAGTTGCCCGCGGTGCGGGCGGCCCATGACCAGATCATCTCGTCCCAATGGGGCTGCTCCAGCGGGGAGAGGCCGGGCAGGATCACGTCGGCGTGCCGGGTGGTGGCGTTGACCCAGTTGTCGACGCAGATCATGGCGTCGAGCATGGGCAGGGCCTCATCGAGGCGGCCGGCCTCGGGCGAGCTGATCACCGGGTTGCCGGCCACCACCACCAGTGCCTTCAGCTGGCCCTCGCCGGGGGTCATGATCTCCTCCGACAGGCACGACACCGGCACCTGGCCCAGCACCTCGGGAGCGCCCCGCACCCGACTGTGCCATCGACCGAACTCGGGCTCTTTGGGCTCCTCGAAGTTGAGGGTGGCCATGGCCGGGGCTATCGGGGTGGCGAACATCATCCCGCCGGGCACGTCGAAGTTGGCGGTGAGCAGGTTCACCACGTCGATGAGCCACGAGGCCAGCGTGCCGAATTCCTGGTTGCACAGCCCGATGCGGCCGTAAACGCTGGCGCTGTCGGCCGCGGCGATCTCCCGGGCCAGCCGGCGAGTGGTCTCAGCCGGCACCTGGGTGGTGGTCTCCACCATCTCCGGGGTCCAGTCGGCCACCAGTGCCCGCACCTCGTCGAGGCCGTTCACATGACCGGCCATGGTGCCCAGATCCACCAGATCCTCGTCGAACAGCACATGGCACAGGGCCAACAAGAAGGCGGCGTCGGTGCCCGGCGTGATGGGCACCCACTCATCGGCGTGGTCGCAGGTACCGGTGCGGCGGGGATCGACCACCACGCACTTGCCGCCCCGCTCGCGGATCTTGTCCATCTCGCCCAGCACGTCGGGGCAGGCCAAAAGGCTCCCCTGGGAAGCGTGGGGGTTGGCCCCCATCACCACCAGATACTGGGTGCGCATGATGTCGGGGGTGGGGAACGTCCAAGAGTTGCCGTACATGCACACAGACGACACGTTCTTGGGCCACTGGTCGACGGTGCCCGCCGAGTACCCCATCTGCACGCCCGACAGCATCACCAGCGCGCCCACGTAGCGGCTGATGGAGAAGTTGTGGGCCGCGGGGTTGCCGATGTAGTAGGTCATGGCCTCGACGCCGTACGTGTTCCGCACGCCGTGCAGGAGCTCCTCGCACCGGGCATAGGCCTCCTCCCAGGTGGCCTCTTGGAAGGTGCCGTTGGAGTCTTTGACCAGCGGCACCCGCACCCGGTCGGGATCCTCGTGCAAATGCCCCAGAGTGGTGCCTTTGGGGCAGATGAATCCCTTGCTCCACACATCGTCGCGGTCGGGGCGAATGGGAGGCAGCACCTTGGTGCCCTCGGTTTTGATCACCATCCCGCACATGGCCTCACAAAGCGGGCAGGTCCGGTAATGCGTTTCGACAGTCACGGGGGAGATGGTAGTGGGGGGACTCAATCTGAATCTCACTAGCCGCCTCTGGGGGCATCAAGTACTAATTGACTTATATTTGATGTCAAAATTAGTAGTAAACCCACCGTCCCCAACGTATTGTGAGCGCATGTCCAAGGTACTACCACCCCCAGATTGGTACGATCTTGTCGTCAAGTTGGCAGGAGAGAACTTGCAGCGTCTCTCTGACCTATTTGCCACAGGAAAGCCTGTAGACAACAAGGGCCGGTACCTGCATTGGGACGAGATGAGGCACCGCACTCCGCCCGACGGCCTCACCCTCGATGAGTGGTGGGTGGGAACAAAGGCCAGCCGAAATGCCCTTGCCCGCCCATTGCCCCTCACGGGCACCGACGGACACCCGTTCCAATTCTCCAACGTCGACCTTGTCCAAGAGATGGTGCATCGCATTGATCAGCAGGCCGGAGGGCGGATTGAAACCAGTGACGTGGCCACCGCTCTCCAGTCACGCGACCGTTACCTTGTCTCTTCATTGAGGGTAGAGGAAGCGATCACATCCAGCTTGCTGGAGGGGGCAGCCACCACCCGCCGCGTGGCCAGGGAGATGCTGCAAACCCGACGGCCACCCCGAGGTCATGGCGAACTGATGGTCCTCAACAACTACCACGCAATGGTCAAAGCTGAGCAGCTCGCCCAGACAACCGCCCCGCTGACTCCCGACAACATATTGGACCTTCACAAGGTCGTTACCGAGGGCACCTTGGAAGACGAGCGCGATGCTGGGCGTCTCCAAGTACCCGGCGAAGAGCGAGTTGTGATCATCGATCGCGACTTTCGGGTCCTACACCGGCCACCACCAGCGGAAGAACTGCCACAGCGAGTGGAGCATCTTTGTGCCTTTGCCAATGGCGAACTCGACGAGGGGTTCATACATCCAGTGGTCCGGGCCATCCTCATCCACTTCTGGATCGGTCACGATCACCCGTTCGTGGACGGCAACGGACGCACCGCCCGAGCCCTGTTCTACTGGTCAATGCTGCGGTCGGGATATTGGCTGGCCCAGTATTTCTCTATCTCCACAATCCTTCGCAAAGCACCAGGCCAGTACGTCGAGTCATATCTGAAGACCGAAACCGACGGCAACGACGCCACCTACTTTGTGATCTACCAGCTTGAGGTCATCGGGCGGGCCATCAACAGCCTCAACGAGTACATCTCGAAGAAGACGCTTGAAGTGGCCGAAGTGGAACAACTCGCACTCTCTGTGCCCGGTCTAAACCGCCGACAGATCGCAGTCATCAACGCCGCCCAGCGGGACGCCTACCGGTCGTTCACCATCGACGAGCACATGACCCAAGAGCAGGTTACATACCAGTCGGCCCGCACCGATCTGTTGAAACTGGAAGAGCTAGGGCTGCTCACAAAGTCTCGTGTGGGTAAACGCTACGAATTCCGGAGCAGTGGTGACCTCTCGGCGCTGCTTCGGTCTCTCGTAAAATCGCACGCATGAAATACTAATTGACTTATATTTGATATAAAGATTAGTAGTTTAGTCGCCATTTCCCCAGGTCAGCGGAGTTGGTCTACGTAGGTGTCGGTGCCGGGGATGGTGGGGATGAAGGGGGCGGACAGGGCCAGGCTGGCCTTGGGGTGGGCGGCGAGGGCGGCGTGGTGGGTGGCGAGGGCGGTGGGGTACACGTCGGCGGGGTCTTGGTCCAAGAACCACAGCAGACACAGGCGCTGTCCCACCTTGGCGGTGGGGGCTACTGGCGGGGTGCCGGGCTGCTCGATGCGGCCCTGGGCGAACTCGCGGGGGGCGAAGGCCAGACACATCTGCGCGGGCGAGCCCAGCAGCACCGCGGGCAGGTGGTCGTTGGCCAGCCACTCTTCTAGGGCATCCTGGTCGGCGGGATTGGCGGCGTCCACCACCTCAACCACCAGCCCGGCGAAGGGGTGGTCGAGGGCCAGATGGGGCTTCATGGGGCCGCTGCCGGGGCGGACCACGCCGAAGCGGTAGTGGTGGAAGGCGGTGTAGACGTGGGTGCGCTGGGGAAAGCCCCGGCCGTGGGGCATGAGCGCCTCGGCCATGGCCAGAAAGCTCCACCGCTCAGTGTCGTCCTCGTGGCCCGGCGTGCTCCAGTACAGCGAGATGTAGCAGCCGGCGTCGGGGGGATCGAAGGCGGGCTCGTTGACCTCAGGGCGCAGGTCGCGCAGGGCCCGGGAGGCCACCCAGCGCCGTCCGGCGAACACCCAGGGGCCGTGCATGGCCCCGGAGTAGAAGTGGTCGTCCTCGTACCAGCGGTTGTACTCGTACTCCTGGCCCTCGTGGGGCTCCACCATGGTGATCAGCGCGCTGCCGATGCCGATGTCGTTGGGGAGATGCAGCGCCAGCCGCTCGTACACCGACCGGTCGGCCGGCGTCCGGTCGGGCTCGAAGCTGGTCATGGAACGCCTCCTCGGGGTGGCTAGGTCAAAGCGCCGGCGGCGGCGAGAGCGGAGATCTCGTCCTCGGAGAAGCCGAGGATCTCCGACATCACTTGTTGGGTGTGCTCTCCGACTAGGGGGCCGGCCCGCCAGGGGCGGGCAGGGGTGGCGGAGAACAGGGTGACGGGGCCGTCGAAGGTCATGGTGCCGATGGCGCCGTGGTCGAGCTCTATGAAGAACTCGCGGGCCACCAAGTTGGGATCGGCGTAGAAGTCGCTGGCCCTCAGGGCCGCATAGGCGGGAACGCCCGCGGCCCGGAGCTCCGCGGCGGCCTCGAAGTTGTCGCGGCCAGAGAACCAGGCCTCCAGTAAGTCGTCGGCGTTGGCCACCCCGACCTGCGACCACCGGTCGTCTATCTCGTGCAGATCGGGCACGACCGAGCACAGCCCGTCCCACTGCTCGTCGGTCTCCACCGCGACCGCGCAGAAGCGCTCAACACCGGCGGTGCGGTACACGCCGTGGGGAGCGGCCCGGTCGCAATCCAACCCGGCCTGGGCGCGCACCCGGCCGCTGTCGCGGTACTCCAGCACCAGCGGAGCCAGGAAGTGGATGGAGGCCTCGATCTGGGACAGGTCTATGTACTGGCCCTCTCCCGTGCGATTGCGATGGTGCAGCGCCGCGCCGAGGGCGGAGAGGGCATAGCGGGGAGAGATGAAGTCGGTGTAAGCCCCCCAGGGCGGATGCGGTGGCCGGTCGGGCCAGCCGGTGATGGCGGTGAATCCGGCCAGGCATGCCCCGTGCAGGCCGAATCCGGTGTGGCGGGCCTCGGGACCGGTCTGGCCCCGCATACAGCTCGACAGCATCACCGCCCCGGGATTGAGGGCCCGCACCCGGTCATAGCCGAAGCCCAGGCGTTCGGCGGTTCCGGGGGTGTAGTTCTCCACCAGCACGTCGGCCCACTCGATCATCCGGTCGATCACCGCCTTGGCCTCGGGACCGGTGAAGTTGAGGGCCAGGCCGAGCTTCGACTGGTTCATGTTGGCCATGGGATGCCCGGCGCTCATGGGCGCGGCGTGGGGCAGATGGGGGGGAATCCAGCGCAAGGTGTCGAGGCGGGCCTCGGTCTCCACCCGGATCACCGTGGCCCCCAGGTTGGCCAGATCCTTGGTAATGAGCGGCCCGGCCGCGATCCACGACAGATCGGCCACCTTGAGGCCCTCGAACAGCGGGCCTCGGGGAGCCGCCCACACTTTATCGTCGGCTGCCGACCGGGTAACGGGATCGAGGCCGTGGAGGATCTCCTGGTGTCGGCCCAGTTCGGGAGCCCGATGGCGGAAGAAGACGGGGGTGGCCGACAGGCGGGCGAACGGCCCGGCGTGGACGGCGCCCTCCACCTCCACCCAGAAGTCCCGAGCGGCAAGCTGCGGGTCGGCAGTCAGATGGGCCGATGTGTAGCAGGGGGCCACCAGCATCTTGCCGGCCACAGCCCGCTCTTGGATCTCGGCCTGGGTCTTGGTCTTGATGAACTCCAGCATCTGGCCCAAGGCCCGGTTGGCGTCGTCTCGCGACAGGGTCTCGTCGCCCAGCATCTCGAGCCACTTCTCCCAGTTGACCTCGGCCAGGTCGTCGTCGAGCGCGCCCTCCTCGATCACCCAGGCCATGAGCGACTTCATCCCCCGGTTGCCCTGCTCGCCCAGCACCAGGGTCATGCCCACGAAGCCGTCGGCGCAGGGCTCGATGAACGGCATCCGCACGCCCGGCACTACCTCGGGGTGGGTCACGTCGGCCCGGTCGTCGCCCCGGCCGGGAAAGTCCTGGCCCAAGGCGGCATAGCTGGTGATCGACATCAGCGACCACATCACCGCGGCCTGAATGGAGCTGTCGAGGTGCTGGCCCAGGCCGCTGCGGTCCCGCTCGCACAGAGCCATGACGGCGTCGGCCGCGGCCTGCATGGCCCCGAGGAACGACGTCTCGGAGTAGCCCACCGGGGTAGGCACCCGGTCGTGGTTGCCCTGCATGGCCAATAGCCCGCCGGCAGCCGACAGGGTGAGATCGGTCATGGGCACGGCCTCGTCAGGGGTGCCGACGCCGAACGGGGTCACCGACACGTACACCAGGGCGGGGTTGACGGCGGCCAGCTCGTGGGGGCCGAGGTTCCGCTCGGCCAGGTGGCCGGGGACGAACGACTCCAGCAGCACATCGGCGCTGGCTGCCAGGGTGCGGACCTCGTCTTGGCCCTGGTGGCTGTCGATGTCGCACACCACGCTGCGCTTTCCCAGGCCCCACGCCTCCCAGAACAGCGAGCGGCCGTCTTGGGCGAACGGCGGGGTGCAGCGGGCGTCGCACCCTCCGGGGGGCTCCACCTTGATCACCTCGGCCCCCAGGTCGGCCAGCGTCTTGCCGGTGGCCTCGGCCATCCGGGTGGACAGGTCGAGGACTCTGATGCCGTCGAGGGCGCCGCTCATCGTGGTGGCGTTGTTGTCGATCAGCCGGACAAAAGGTCGGGGTCGCGGCGCAGCTCGGCCCGCACCATCGCCTCCCAGAAGCCGATGAAGTTGTCGCCTCGGCTGCGCTTCATCATCTGCACGTAGCTGTCGGGCAGCACCGGCGACAGCTCGCCGCCGGCCGCTCGGATGTGCCAGGTCCGCTGGCAGCGCTGCTCGAGGGCCACCGCCCGCTGGTGCACGGCCCGGGCCGAGTTGCCCAGCACGAACACGCCGTGGCCGGCCAACAGGGCCAGCTCGGCGTCGCCCATCTTCACACAGGCGCTGCGAGCCGAGGCGGGGTCGTTGACTGCGCCGTCGTACTCGTCCACCAGCACCAGCTCGCCCCCGCCCAGCGACGACGACTGGTCCATCGACGGGGGCACCTCGGCCATGTCGGCCCACACCGTGCCGTACAAGGGGTGGTTGTGCATGGCCCACGCCACGCCGGGGCGGAGCTTGTGCAACTCCAAGTGCAGGGGGATGCCGGGGGGCACCGGCCAGTCGCCCTCCACTACGTTGCCGTCGAGGTCGATGCGGATCACCTGGCTGGGGTGCAGCTCATTCCAGGTGACGAGCCAGGGGTTGCACATCAGGGTGCCGTCGCCCATGTTGACGGTGATGTGGCCGGCCAGGTGGTCGTTGTAGCCCTCGCTCCAAAGGCAGCGGGCCAAGAGCACCAGTTCCTCGGCGGTGGACAGATCGGGGATTAGCTTCTCAGCGGTGGGGGTGAACACCATGGGCCCACAGTAGTGGGCGCAGACGGCAAACGGCCTTGCCGCTGGGGCCAGAGACGCCGAACAGCCATGCGGCGATATGAGCAAAGCCGCCGGATTATAGCGGAATGCCGCCAGATCGAGTCGCCCAAAAGAGCGGCTTCGCGGTTGGCATATCTGGCTACTCTGTCGCCATGGCCGACTCGATGGCCGCAGCAGTAGGGGTTCGACCCGAACCCGCCTCAACGGTGGACTATCGGTTGGTGCGCGCCCACGTGCTGCAACGGCTCTTGAGCGGTACCTGGATGGCCGACGATCTGTGCGACGCCCATCCCGAGCTGTTGCGGGCCGGTCGAGAGGTGGGCACTCCAGCTGGGGAGCTGTGCCCGGTGTGCCAAGGAGACGAGCTGGCTCTAGTGTCGTATGTGTTCGGTCCCCGGCTACCGGCCCACGGCCGATGCATCAGCTACGCCGCGGAGATTGCCAAGCTGGCCCAACGCAAGGGCCGATTCACCTGCTACGAGGTGGAGGTGTGCCCCGACTGCCGCTGGAACCATCTCCTCCGCAGCTACGTGCTGCAACCCCGCTGATTGCGGACCGGTTGACTGCTGTGGGCTAGCGGCGCGCTATTTGGGGCCGTTCCAGAACGGCTGGGCCTGTTCCAGCTGGGCGGCCAGCTTGAGGAGCAGCGCCTCGGCACCGTAGGGGGCGATGAAGTGACTGCCCACCGTGAGGCCCCGGTCGTCCCAGTACAGGGGCACCGACATGGCCGGCTGGCCAGTGGCGTTGGCCATGGCGCAGAACGGACTGTAGGCCCCCTGGCGAGCGCCCCACTCGGCAACATCGTTCTCTGTAGCCACCAGTTCTCCCAGCGCCGGAGGCACCCGGGCCAGAGTGGGAGTGAGCACCAAATCGATCCCCGAGGCGTGGTAGTCGCCCATGCGCCGACCCATCAGGTGGGAGTCCAGCACCGCCTGGGCATACTCAGGGCCAGAGATCTCTGAGCCCCGAGCCGCCATCGAGGCGGCCACCGGCTCAAGATCGTCGTCGCCGGGAGGCCGACCGGCCTGTGCTTCCCGACGTTTCATCAGGGCCGCGATGTTGGACGTGGTGATAACCCCCTGCGGGCCGCCCATTCCCCGGCGAATGGGCAAATCGGCCTCTTCCAGATGGTGGCCGAGTTCCTCGCAGAGCGTCATCGCGGCGTCAAGCGCCCCCCGGGCTACGGGATCGAGCTCGATGCCGTCGGCCGAACCGTCCCACACCGCGATCCGCAGCGGGGGCGGCTCCGCCGAGATGGCCTGCTCGAATGGGCCGGAGGGAGCCGGCGCGGTGTACGGATCGCCCAGGGCCACTCCAGCGGTGAGGTCGAGCAGCACGGCGCTGTCGCGCACCGTGCGGGAGATCACGTGCGTGCAGGAGTAGCCGCTCCACCCCTCCCCGGCGTCGGGGCCGAAGCTCACCCGACCTCGGCTGGGCTTGAGCCCGAACAGCCCGCAGGCCGAGGACGGGATGCGGATGGAGCCGCCCCCGTCGGAGGCATGAGCCACCGTCAGCATCCCCGACGCCACCGCCGATGACGCGCCGCCGCTGGAGCCGCCCGCGCTGCGGGTGGGATCAAGCGGGTTGGCGCACGGGCCGAACAGGGCCGGCTCGGTGGTGGTGGACAGACCGAGTTCGGGCGAGTTGGTACGGCCCACCAGCACCAGACCGGCAGCCCGGTAGCGGCGTACAACCTCGGCGTCGTGGTCGTCTGCCGGCGCGTCGGCAAAGTACCGCGACCCGTGGGTGGTCACCGTGCCCCGCATGGCGAAGTGCAGGTCTTTGATGGCGAACGGCACCCCCCGCAGCCGCCCGTCGGCGGCCGGCTCAGGTTCCACCAAGGTGGTGATGGCGTTGATCGCAGGGTTGCGCTCGTCGATGCGGGCCATGGTGGCGTCGAGCACCTCGGCCTCCGACACCTCCCCGGCCCGAATGGAATCGGCCAGTCCCACTGCGTCTGTCCGGTCCAACAAGTCGTCCATGGCTCCGAAGTTAGCGGCCGGCCGCCGGTGTGATGCAGGCGAGGGGTGGCGCGGGGGTGGAAGTGGTGAGCTAAGGTGGCAGGTGACCGCCGGCAGCCGAAGTGCGCTGGACGGGGAAGGAGAACAACGATGGGCTCGAAGCTCACCGCGCCGGCTATCAGCAGACGCAAGCGAAGCCTGGGTGCCGATCCGCTCGTCATGCTCACCGCCTACGACGCTCCCACCGCTCGCATGGCCGACGAGGCCGGAGCCGATCTGATTTTGGTGGGCGACTCGGTGGCCATGGTGGTGCTGGGCCACGACGACACCATGAGCGTGACCGTCGACGAGATGGCCCATCACACTGCGGCAGTGGCCCGCACCCGACCCAGGGCGATGGTGGTGGCCGACATGCCGTGGATGAGCTACCACGTGACCACAGCCGACACGGTGACCAACGCGGCCAAGCTGGTGCGGGCTGGGGCCCAGGCGCTGAAGCTGGAAGGCGGGGCCGAGCGGGTCCCGATGATCGAAGCCATTGTTTCGGCCCAGGTGCCGGTCATGGGCCATCTGGGGCTCACCCCCCAGTCGGTGCTGGCCCAGGGCGGCTTCCGCGTGCAGGGGCGCGACAGCGAGGCTGCGCTGGGCTTGGTGGCCGACGCCAAGGCGCTGGCCCACGCCGGGTGCTTTGCCATCGTGTTGGAGGGGATGCCGGCCGCGGTTGGCCAGATGATCACCGATGCGGTGGACGTGCCCACCATCGGAATCGGCGCAGGGGGCCACTGCGACGGCCAGGTGCTGGTATTCCACGACGTGCTGGGGTTGGAGACCCGGATGCTCCCCCGATTCGTGCGCCGCTACGCCACCATGCACTCCGACGGCGTGGACGCCCTGGCCCGGTTCGCGGCCGATGTGCGCTCCGGGGCCTTCCCCGACCCCGCAGAGTGCTACGAGATGAACCCCGACGAAGAAATGGCGCTCGGCCTGTACGGGCACCGGGGATAGCCGGTAGAGTTTCTCCGAAACAAGACCCTGCCCCGGCGATCGGGGCCCCGGCCAGCACCGGGACCGTAGGGAGGTGAAGCTCGCCATGCGGGCATACGAATTGATGATCATCATGGGCGCGGGCGTGGAGGAATCCGACGTGGCCGCCCGTATCGAGCAGGTTGCGGAGAACATCACCGTCCACGGTGGTCGGGTGATGTCTGAGGACCGGTGGGGCAAGCGCCGCTTCGCCTACGAGATCAACCATCAACACGAGGGCTACTACCTGGTTCTCGAATTTGCGACCGAGACGCGCGACATGGGCTCCCTGGAACGTCTCCTTCGACTTGCGGACGATGTGGTCCGCCACAAGCTGATCCGTCTGCCCGATGCAGAGGCCGCCCGACGCGGCCTGGTGGGCGACGGCACCCCCCTGGCTACGGCCGGGTAACCCAAGGAGACAGAGATGGCATTCGACAACACGGTGACCGTTACCGGGAACATCACCAGAGATCCAGAGCTTCGATTCACGCCCGGCGGCAGCGCCGTGGCCACATTCGGGCTGGCCTGGAACCGGCGCTGGCAGAACCGCCAGACCAACGAGACCGAGGAACAGGTGTCATTTTTCGACGTGACCTGTTGGAACACGCTGGCCGAGAACGTCAGCGAGAGCTTGGTGAAGGGCACTCGGGTGATTGTCAGCGGGCGACTGGAGCAGCGGTCGTGGGAAACCCAGGACGGCGACCGCCGGTCCAAGATCGAGATCATCGCTGACGAGGTGTCCCCCAGCCTGCGCTGGGCCACCGCAGAGGTGATGAGGAACGAGCGGCGCGACGGGGGCGGGGGGGGCCGCCAACAGGGCGGTGGAGGCAACCGTCCGGCCCGCAGCCAGCCTCAGGGGTACGACCTTGACGAGGAGCCGTTCTAATGGCCAAGGGACTCAAGAAGCCGAAGGCCAAGGACATCAGTCGGCGCCGTAAGAAGAAGGTCAGCGTCCTCACCCAGGAGAGCATTGGCTATGTGGACTGGAAGGACATCAACCTGCTCCGGCGGTTCATGTCGGACCGGGCCAAGATCCGGGCCCGACAGGTGACCGGCAACAACCAACAGCAGCAGAAGGAGATCGCCCGGGCCATCAAGAACGCCCGAGAGATGGCGCTGTTGCCCTACAACAACCGGATCACCACCCAGCGCAGCGCAACCCGGATGCGCGACGACAATCGCGTCGACGGGCCCGCCCCTCAGCCCACAGCACCGCCACCCGGCATGCGGGGGTCGGCGGAAATTGACGGCGACGAGTTGGAATCCTCGGAGATCGGCGACGACGTGATGGGTGCTGAAGCGGCCGCCGAGGAGGCGGTCGCTCCGGAGGTGGGCGACGAGGAGACAGTTGACGCGATGGCGGGCGACGAGCAGTCAGTTGACGCGATGGCGGGCGACGAGGAGACAGTTGACGCGATGGCGGGCGACGAGGAGACAGTTGACGCGATGGCGGGCGACGAGGAGACAGCCTCATGAAGGTCGTGTTGCGTGACAACGTGGACGAGTTGGGCAAGAAGGGCGATGTGGTGGAGGTGGCCGACGGCTACGCCCGCAACTTCTTGATTCCCGCTGGCAAGGCGTTCAAGTCCTCGAATGGGGCTGAGCGCCAAGCAGAGCGCATGCGCCGCTCGCGTGAGCTGCGGGATGCCAAGGAGCTGGCCGAAGCCCAGGAAATGGCCAGCCGGCTAGTGTCCACTCCCATTCACATCGCGGCTCGGGCCGGAGCGGAGGGCAAGCTGTTCGGCTCGGTGACCACCGCCGACATTGTGCGGGCCGTGGCCGAGCAGGCCAACATCATGCTGGAGCGCAAGGTTCTGTTCTCCGACGGGATCAAAGAGCTGGGCAGCCATATGGTGACGGCCAAACCCCATCCCGAGGTGGAGTTCCCCATCACCGTGGAGGTGATTGCCGCCGAATAATCGCGGCATTGCCGTGATGGATAAATCCCCAGGCTATCCATCATTTTCCACGGCCTATCCCCTAGCACCCCACAACGGGGATTCGCGAGAGTAGGCAACCGTGGACCCGGATACGACTGCCCGAAGCTGTCACAGGGCGTCAGTAGTCTGGGCACCGTTGTGAGCGATCCATTCGATTATCCCGACGACGGTCGGTCCTCAGCACCGCCGGGGCGCTTGGGGCGGGTGCCGCCCCACGATCTGGATGCCGAGGAAGCGCTGTTGGGCGCGATGCTGTTAAGCCGCGACGCCATCGCTGATGCGGTGAATCTGATCCGCCCCGAGCACTTCTATCGGCCAGCGCATGCTCATGTGTATGAGGCGGTGTGCTCGCTGTACGCCAAAGGGGAGCCGGCTGATGCGGTGACGGTGGCCGCCGAGCTGAATCGGCGGGGCTTGGCCGACAAGGTGGGGGGCAACGCCGCATTGGTGAAACTCCAGACCGGCACCCCGGCGTCGGCCAATGCGGCCAAGTACGCCAAAATCGTGCATGAAGCGGCCACGCTGAGGAAGCTGATCGAGGTCGGCGGGGAGATCGCCGATCTGGGCTACGAGGGCGCCGACGACGTGGTCAAGACGGTGGACTCGGCCGAGGCGATGGTGTACCGGCTGGCCGCAGACCGCATGGGCGACACCACGGCCAGCTTGGCCGAACTCTTGCCGGCCAACTTGGAGCGCATCGAGAAGCTCTACGAGCAAGGCGAGGTCATTACCGGCACACCCACCGGCTACAACGACTTGGACGAGATCACCAGCGGACTCCAGCCCAACACCCTCGTGGTGGTCGGTGCTCGGCCCTCGGTGGGAAAGACCAGCTTCGCACTGGGCATGGCCGCCCACGCCGCAATACGGGCCCACAAGCCGGTGCTGGTCTTCTCGCTGGAGATGAGCCAACTCGAGATCAGCCAGCGCATTCTGTGTGCCGAAGCCCGGGTGGACGCCTCCCGGGTGCGCACTGGCAAGCTCACCGACCAGGACTGGACCGATATCAGCAACGCCCTGGGACGCCTCGCCGACGCGCCCATCTGGATCGATGACAACCCGGCGGTGACCATCATGGAGATCAGAGGCAAGTCCCGGCGGCTGCGCAGCCAAACCGGCGACTTGGGCATGATCATCGTCGACTACCTCCAGCTCATGACCGGCCGCCACACCGCGGAGAACCGCCAAGTAGAGGTCTCCGAGATCAGCCGGGGGCTCAAGATCTTGGCCCGTGAACTGCAATGCCCGGTGGTGGCGCTGTCCCAGCTGTCTCGGAATCTGGAACAGCGCCAGGACAAAAGGCCCATCCTCGCCGACTTGCGGGAGTCGGGCTCTATCGAGCAGGACGCCGACATCGTCATGTTCTTGTACCGCGACGAGATCTACAACCCCGAAACCCAAGACGCCGGCACCGCCGAAGTGCTGGTGGCCAAACACCGAACCGGACCTACCGGCAAAGCCCGCCTGGCCTTCATCAAACACCACACCCGCTTCGCCAACATGGCCCGCGGGGTGTAGCAGGACGGAATCACCGTCCACATTCTCATCAGACCGATTGTCGATCCTTGGGCGGGATGGGGCACCCATCGGTGTAGGCGATGGTGTTGTTGGGGGTGGCGGGGGTGCGGGGGACGTCAAAGAGGATGCCGGTGAGGTTGAGGGGATCGCAAGCGGCAATGGCGATGGTTTGGCTGGTGCGGGGGCGGCGGACGGTGGCTTGGAGCTGGTCGGCGGCGGTGGGGAGGGCGAACTGCTCGCCGCTGAAACCGGAAACGAAGCGGCCGCCGCGAACCAGGCCCCGGTCTTCGAAGCGGCGCAGGGCCTTGAGGATGTCTCGCCAGGGCGTAGCAGTGGAGCTGGCCGGGTGGTAGGCCAGGTCGCGGAACACCACGCCCCAGCAAGCCAGGAGTTGCTGGGCGACGGCCTCGGCGAGATCGTCAGCGGGGAACTGGCCGGGTTCGGAAACGAGCGACCAGCGGCCAGGCGCAGCGTGGGGTTGGCGTTGGCTGTCAAAGGCGCGATTGATCCGGTTTGAACGAGTGCGGAGGGCTTGCGAGCGGAGGTTCTGGCCGGGGCGGTGGCGAGTGGGGCGGCGACTAGAGCGGTTCAGCAGGGCTCTGACGGCGGCGAAGCCGTCGGCGGTGAACAGGCCGAAGGCGACGCCGCTCCACAGGGCCCGCTCGATGTCGTCGGGCAGGCGGTGGGTGGCGGTGGCCAAGTCGGGAAGGAAGCTGGCGCCCTGGGCGGCAAGGATCTCGGCGATCTCTTGGACCGGGCCGGCGTCGGGGGGCTCTGGGCTCTCGGTACGGGCGGCAGCTAGGAGCCAGGGCAGGTCTTCTCGGAAGGCGAAGGTGATGGGGGTGGCTTTTCTCGGGGCCATCGCGTTGGCCTTGGCTGGTGTTGCTGGGGGCGAGAGTCGGAGCCAGGCGAGCTCGCCGCGGTAGCAGAGCTCGTCGAGCCATAAGGGGTGGTAGTCGGGCAGTCGTTTGGCGATGATCTGTCTTTCCCAGGCGCCGGTCGGGAGATCGAGGCCTTGGAGCTGCTCGAGGATCTTGGTAAGGCCGGGGCGGCCGCGGACTGTGGTCTCGGGGGTCAGGTGGTGCCAGTCGAGGAGGAAGCGCATGAAGTCTTGGGCGGAAGCGGCTTGGACTGACTGACGCTTTTGGCGGCGGGACAGGTAGGACATTCGTTGGAGTAGTCGGCGGGAGCACCATGTTTCGCGCCATTCACCGGCGGGTTGGCGGGCTCCGCTTAGGGGGGGTGGCGGACTTCCGGCGGGGCCGCGGGTCCTGTCCCGGCCCAGCCCGCCGTCCTCGACTAGCTCCGGGCGGCGGGCGCCCTGAGCCAGGCCACCCCCCACCCCGCCTACGGGCCGCGTGGCTGCGGAGCCCGCCAATCCGCCTCCGTGGGGGGCACCCCCCCTTTCTTGTTGGTAGGGGGGGTGTTGGGCGCTCGCCGTTTCGGAGCGTGGCACTCCTCCTTGGCCAGCGGGAACGACGGGATCGGTCTCGCCTGGTCTCGCCACGTTGGGCAAATGATCGGCGCGCATGGCGGCGCCTTCGGCTTCTAGGGCTGCTAGGGCTTGGCGGACCGTGGGAAGATCCAATGCCGTTTTGTCTGCCAATTCCTCGGGGGTGACGGGACCGGTAATTTCTAGGTGGCCGCGGATCTTTTCTGTGTTCATTTCGGGGGCTAGGGCGGTTTTAGCCAGTTCGGTGGTGGTCCAGAGGAGGGGTTTGTCTTGGGTGGTGATGGTTTGGACTCGGTCTTTTGCTTTTAGTCGGTTGTAGAGGTCGGTCCAGGCGGGGTTGGGGCGGGTGGTTATGAGGGTGGTTAGGAGGTCGTGGAGTTCGTCGGGGGTTCGGGGGTCGGGGGTTATTTCTTCGATTACTTGGGTGATGACGTCGGGCGTGATTTGGGCGAGGGTGCTGTGGTCGAGGGTTGGGCTTTGTTGTTGGTTGGCGCCTCTGGGGCGGAGGCCCCGGGGGAGGGTGACGGCGTTGGTGCGGCGGTCGACGATCTCGGCATCGTCCAAGAAGGCGTAGGGGCGGGCGTTGACGATCTCGTGGCTGAGCGGGGAGGGCTCGGTGGTGTCGCAAAAGTGGGTGCGGACTTGGCCGGAGCGGATGTCGGTTAGGAGTTGCTTGAGGCCGTCGACGTCTAGGGCCTCGTGCAGGGTGTCGCGGAGGGTTTGGCGGACCAGCAGGTGGTCGGGGATCTCGATGGGGCCTGCGATGTTCTCTTGGCAGGCGGCAGCTCCGGGGAACACCGCGGCCATGATGTCGTCGGCTTCCATGCGCTGGATGGGGGGCGGGTTGCGCTTTCCGCCCCGGCTGCGCAGCACCACCAGGGCCCGGTTGAGGTTCCAGCGCCAGCGGGCGGTGAACATGGGGGAGTCGAGCACGGCCTGGGTTAGCACCTCCTCCACCGAGTCGGGGTGCAAGAACTGGGGGACGTCGCTGAGGGGGAAGCTGTGGTGGGGGCCGAGCGACAAGATGATGGCGTTGTCGTTGGCCGCGGCCTGGAGCTCGAAGTCGAAACGGCGGCAGAGGCGCTTGCGCAGGGCGAGGCCGAAGGCCCGGTTGATCCGGCCGCCGTGGGGTGAGTGGACCACGAGCTGCTGGCCGCCGGTGTCGTCGAAGAAGCGCTCGAACACGATGTCGTGCTGGGTGGGGACTGTGCCGAGGGCGGCTTGGGCTGCCGCGATGTAGATGACGGCCTGCTCGGCGATCTCGGTTTCGACGCCGTGGGATTGGGCGAAGTGCTCGGTGGCGTTGGCCAGCGCCGTGTCGTCGAGGGGATTGGCGTCGGGGCCTTGGGGGATGAGGCTGTGCATGTGGGCGCGCAGGTTTGACACCTGCTGGGACAGCTCGGCGGTGCGGGCGGGAGCCTCGCCGAGCCAGAAGGGGACGGTGGGCGGGGCGTCGCCGGCGTCTGCCACCCGCACGGTGCCGGCGGCCACCTGCTTGATGCGCCACGAGTGGGAGCCCAACAGGAAGATATCGCCGGCCATCGACTCCACGGCCCAGTCTTCGTTGACGGTGCCGATGAAGGTGTCGTCGGGCTCGGCCACCACCCGGTAGTCGCCGTTCTCGCCGATGGCGCCGCCGGAGGTGAGGGCAGCCAGCCGGGCGCCCCGCCGGCCCCGCACCTCTTGGTTGACGGAGTCGTAGTGGAGGTAGGCGCCCCGGGGGCCTCGGCCGGTGACCACTCCGGTGGCGGCCTGCTCGATGGCTTCTTGGAACTGTGCTTTGGTGAGGCTGGCGTAGGGGGCGGCCTTGGTGAACATCTCGTAGAGGCCGCTGACAGTGTGGTGGTCGTCGGCGGCGGCCTCGGCGATGAGCTGCTGCACCAAGATGTCGAGGGGAGCCTCGGGCGGGCAGATGGCGTCGAGCTGGCCCTGGTGAACGGCGTGGATCAGGGCCAGCGATTCGATGAGCTCATCGCGGGTGAGGGGCCACAGACGGCCCTTGGGGGTGCCGTGGCGGCTGTGATTGGAGCGGCCCACCCGCTGGAGGAAGGTGGCGATGCTGCGGGGCGAGCCCACCTGGCATACCAGCTCGACGGGGCCGATGTCGATGCCCAGCTCCAGCGAGGCGGTGGCCACCAGGGCCTTGAGGTCGCCGGCTCGGAGGCGGTGCTCGGTGCGGATGCGGCGCTCGGTGGACAGCGATCCGTGGTGGGCGGCCACCGCATCGTCGCCCAGGCGCTCGGCCAGCTGGTGGGCGATGCGCTCGGACATGCGCCGGGTGTTGACGAACACGATGGTGGTGCGGTGCTCGGCGATGAGGGTGGCCATGCGATCGAGGATCTGGTCCATCTGGGTGTGGGAGATCACCGCCTCGAGCTCGTCGTCGATCAGCTCTAAGCGGATGTCGAGGTTTCGCTGGTGGCCAGTGTCGACAATGGTGCAGCGGCTGCCGGGGGCGGCGGCGGGGGTTGTGCCGGTGAGGAGGTCGGCGATGGTGGCGATGGGGTGCTGGGTGGCCGACAGGCCGATGCGGGTGGGGCGGGTGTTTGCTACGTGTTCCAGGCGCTCCAAGGTGAGGGCCAAGTGGCTGCCCCGCTTGTCGCGGGCAGTGGCGTGGATCTCGTCGACGATCACCGTCTCGACGGTGCGGAGCACCTCGCGGCTCTTGGCCGCGGTCACCAGCAGGTAAAGCGACTCGGGGGTGGTGACCACGAAGTTGGCGGGCTTTTTGATCATGGCCGCCCGGGTGTGGGCCGGGGTGTCGCCGGTGCGCACGGCTACGGTTAGCGGCGGGGGGTCTTGGCCATGTTGCCGGGCTATTTCAGCGATCTCGGCCAGAGGGCGCTCCAGGTTCTCGGCGATGTCGGTGGCCAGGGCTTTCAGCGGCGACACGTACACCACTTGGCTGGCCTTGGCCACCGTTTGGCCCTGGGCGTGGCGCTTGTACAGGTTGTCGATGGCGATGAGAAAGCCGGCCAGGGTCTTGCCCGATCCGGTGGGCGCCGCGATCAGCGTGTCTTTCCCCGAGGCGATGGCCGGCCACCCCTGGGCCTGCGCCTCCGTCGGCCCGCCCGGGAACCGCTGCTCAAACCAAGCCGCCACCGCCGGGTGGAACTCATAGCCAACGTCGGCCAGCACGCTCGGCTCAGCGCGGGTCGGGGAAGCCACCGCGTCAGACTATCGAGCAGGTGTGACAAGCTCGCCGGGTGGGATCTACTTGGGGACAAAACATGGACTTCCCCGGCCAAATTTCGCATGTCGATACGTATAGTTGGTGGCGGAGGTTGCTTTGAGCCAGACGGATCTCGGATCGATTGCTGCTGATGGAGATGTTCTCCAAAAGCTGGTGTGCCCGTGGGCAGAGGCAGCTGTCTCTTGCGCCGCAGTCGAATCGATCCAGGATCCGGATGGTTACGTGGCCACAATTTCCGGTTTGGCAGGTCCTTGGGCATTCGGGGAAACCAAGGAAGCGGCTCTTGAGGAGTTGGAATCAGTCTTGCGCGACTGGGCTGCCATCAAACTCGCTGACGGCGACGACGACATCCCCCCCATGAAAGGCATTCACCTCTCCTCACCCCTATGACCGGCAAGCTGGACCCGGTCAGCAGGAGAACCCTTATCAAACGTCTGCGCAAACTGGAGTGGGAGGGCCCCATCTCAGGCAAACGCCACAAGGTGATGCGAAAGGGAAAGCGAAAGGTTCCCATTCCGAATCCGGGACGCCGAGCGGACATCGGCCCAGGACTGATCAACGAGATCTTGAAGCAGGCGGGTATCAGCCGGGACGAATGGCTGGAAGCGGCAGACTGAAGTTGGCTGTTTTGGGGCGGGACTGCGGCTTGTTGCCTGTGACAAGCTCAGCAAGTGGGATCGACTTGGGATGGGCGGATGTCGGGGCGGGACTATGACGCCCGGTGGGAGCGGCTGGCCGCTGAGGGGCACAACCCGCATGGGGAGGCCGATCTTGTGGACTCGCTGCTGGGGGGTTCGGGGCGGGTGCTGGACGCGGGGTGTGGGACGGGGCGGGTGGCTATCGAGCTTGCCCGGCGGGGCTTTGAGGCGGTTGGGGTGGACGTCGACGACGAGATGATTGCGGGGGCTCGGGCCAAGGCGCCGGAGCTGGTATGGCACCAGTTCGACTTGGCCGCGTTCGACTTGGGGGAGGCATTCGACGCGGTGGTGATGGCGGGCAACGTGCTGCTGTTCACCGCTCCAGGCACCGAGACCGCGGTGGTGGCCCGGTGTGCGGCCCACCTGGCACCGGGCGGCGCCCTGGTGGCCGGGTTCCAGTTGCGGGTCGGGGGCTACGGGCTGGATCGCTATGACGCCGACTGCGCGGTGGCCGGATTGGCCCTGTCGGAGCGGTATTCGACTTGGGAGCGAGGCCCGTGGACTGGCGGCGACTACGCCGTGTCGGTACACCGCCCCATCTAGGAGAGGCGCGGAGTGCGAGACTGGGTAGGTGCTGGGAGGGCCGGAAATCATCACGTTCTTGTTGCTGGCGCTGGGGGGTGCGCTGGCGGTGGGGAACATCGCCGCGCTGATAAATCCTGAGGGCCCCCGACGGCGGGCACAGGGTCCGCCGCCGCCTCCGGGCAGCCCCGATGAGCAGGCCAGGCCGAAGGTAGGGCGGAGCGTGGCGATGATCGTGGTGGGAATGGTGATCGTGATCTGGGCCATCGCCAGCCTCATCGGCGGGTGAGCCTTCCCGACCGGCGCAGGTGGGCGGGATAGGGTCGGGGGGATATGGCCTTGTTGGATGTGGCGGGGGTCACGGTGCGGTTCGGGGGGGTTACCGCCCTGCGGGAACTGTCGTTCACCGTGGACGAGGGCAGCATCTGCGGGCTGATCGGACCCAACGGGGCGGGCAAAACCACGTTGTTCAACGTGGTGAGCCGGGTGTATGACGCCCAGGAGGGGGCGGTGGCCTTTGAAGGCGCCGACCTGCTGAGCCGCCCGGCCCATGCCATCAGCGGTTTGGGCATCGGGCGCACGTTCCAGAACCTGGCTCTGTGGCCGGGCATGACCGTGCTTCAGAACGTGATGGTGGGCGCCCACCACCGCTCTCGAATCGGGGCGCTGCGGGCCGCGGTGCGGTGGGGTTCGAGCCGAGAAGAAGCCAAGCTGACCCGAACGGCGTGGGATGCGCTGGATGAGCTGTCGCTGACCGACGTGGCCTTCCATCCCGCCGCCGGGCTGCCCTTCGGCACGCTGAAGCGGGTGGAGCTGGCCCGGGCGCTGACCGGTCGGCCCCGGCTCTTGCTGCTGGACGAGCCGGCCACCGGGCTGACCCAGACCGAGGTGGGCGAGCTGGGAGAGATGTTGGTGGCGTTGGCCGAGCGGCACCGGCTGACGCTGCTTTTGGTGGAACACCACATGGGGATGGTGATGGGGGTGTCCGACAAAGTGGTGGTGCTGGACTTCGGGGCCAAGATCGCCGAGGGCTCCCCCGCCGAGGTGCAGAACGACCCGGCGGTGGTGGAGGCCTACCTGGGAGCCCCGCAGTGACGGTGCAGGGTCGGTGCGTTTGTCTGGAGAGGCGGCCATGAGCGCCGAATACCTGGAGGTGCGGGGGCTGAAGGCGGCCTACGGGAACATCCAGGTGCTGCACGGCATCGACTTCTCGGTGGCCGAGGGGCAGATCGCGGTGATCCTGGGAGCCAACGGGGCGGGCAAGACCACCACGCTGCGAGCGCTGTGCGCCATGGTGTCGACAGAGGGCTCGATCCGGTTGGCCGGCGAAGAGTTGGCCGGGCACCGCACTGCTGACATCGTGCGCCGAGGGGTGGCCCACGTACCCCAGGGGCGGGGTACGTTCCCCGATCTGTCAGTGGAGGAGAACCTGATGGCCGGGGCGTTCGTGCGCTCCGACACCGACGTGCGGGACGACGTCGAGCGGTGGTACGAGACCTTCCCGGTGCTGGGCGAGCGGCGCAAACAGGCTGCGGGCAGCCTGAGCGGGGGCGAGCAGCAGATGCTGGCCATCGCCCGGGCGCTGATGCTGCGGCCGTCATTGCTGCTGTTGGACGAGCCGTCGCTGGGGCTGGCGCCGATGATCACCCGGTCGCTGTTCGAGCAGCTCACTGTGATCAACGCCGAAGCGGGGACCACCATGCTGGTGGTGGAGCAGAACGCCAGCCTGGCGCTGGGGGTGGCCGATAAGGCCTACGTGCTGGAAGCTGGGGAGGTGGCGTTGTCGGGCCCCGCCGACGATCTGGCCGCCGATGACAATGTCCGCCGGGCATACCTGGGGTATTAGGCGATGGGTTCTCTGGCCTCGGTTCTGGGCGTGTTCGACATCTCCCTCGACAAGCTGTCAGATGGGGAGCTGTGGCTGGCCCAGTTCTTTCGGGGGCTGAGCGACGGGGCCACCTACGCGTCGGTGGCGCTGGCGCTGGTGATGATCTACAAGTCCACCGGGTTCATCAACTTCGCCCAAGGCTCGCTGGCGCTGCTGGGCGTTTATCTGGTGTACGTGTTCAGCGTGGAGCAGGGGCTGCCGGTGGCGGTGGCGGTGGTATGCGCCATGGTGGCCAGCGCCGCGGTGGCGATGTTCATCGAGCGGGTGTTCATACGGCCGTTCCCCCCCGACCACGTGCTGCCCCTGGTGATCGTGACGCTGGGGCTGCTGTTGATCATCGACTCGGCGGTGGGGATCGTATGGGGGTTCCGCACCCGCAGCCTGCCCAGCATGTTCCCCCGCGGGGCGCCCATCGAGTGGGGCATCGCCCAGCTCACTTGGCGCACCATCGGCAACCTGGGGACGGTTGTCGCGGTGGTGGCGCTGCTGTATCTGCTGTTGTCGCGCACCAAGGTGGGGCTGGCCTTTCGGGCGGTGTCGTCGAATTTGGAGTCGGCTCGCCTCGTGGGCATCCGGGTGGGGCCCACGCTGGGGTTCGGGTGGGCGCTGGCCGCGGCCATCGGCACCCTGGGCGGGGCGCTGGTGGTGCCCGACCTGCTACTGGAGCCGTCGATCATGCTGCGGGTGCTGATCTTCTCGCTGGCCGCCGCTGCGTTGGGCGGGCTCGACTCCATGGCGGGGGCGGTGCTCGGCGGCCTGGTGGTGGGGCTGGCCCGCAACCTGCTGGTGACGTTCTTGGACTTGAGCGAGCTGGCCCTGGCCACCGCGGTGGGGGTGATCTTGGTGGTGCTGTTGGTGCGGCCCACCGGCCTGTTCGGATCGACCCGGGTGGAGCGGGTATGACGGCCGCGATGGGGGTTGTGGCCGCGGGCAGCCGGCAGCACCGGCGGCGCCAGATCATCGGCTGGGCGCTGTTTGCCCTGGTGGTGGCGCTGATCCCGTTTCTGATCGCCGACACCTACAGCCCCACCATCTTCGGCAACCGCTACACGGTGGGCCTGGGCAACTTGAGCCAGGCCATCGGGCTGATGGTGGCCATCTTGGGGCTGAACATCGCTACCGGCTACAGCGGACAGCTCTCTTTGGGCCACAGCTTCTTCGTGGGGTCGGGGGCTTATCTCACCGCGGTGCTGGTGAACGATTTCCACTGGTCGTATCTGGCCACGCTGGGGGTGGTGGTGCCGGGGCTGTTCTTATTCGGCGTGCTATTCGGAATTCCCGCGCTGCGCATACAGGGGCTGTATCTGGGGCTGTTGACGTTCGCGGTGGCGGCGGTGTTCCCGTCGATCATCCGGCTCGACGAGGTGGCCGACCGCACCGGGGGCAGCAACGGCCTTTTGATCGACAGCGACCTGGAGGCGCCGACATGGGCGCCCCTCGAGAAGGTGACCGAGTGGCTGCATGCCATACCTGGGGTGGGATCGCGGGTGCCCGAAGGGCTGACCGACCGCCAGGAGGAGGCGGTGTACAAGTACTTCTTGCTGGTGATGGTGGCGCTGGTGTGCTTCTGGCTGGTGCGAAACATTCTGGCCGGCCGGGTGGGGCGGGCCCTGGTGGCCATTCGGGACAACCCGCTGGGGGCGGCGGCCAACGGGGTGAACCTGCCCGCCTACAAGACGTTGAGCTTCGGTATCAGCGCCGCGGTGGGCGGGGTGGCCGGGACCATGCTGGCCATGCACTCGGGGTTCGTGGGACCCGACGAGTTCGGATTCTCGATGGCCATTCTGCTGATCGTGGGGCTGATCGTGGGGGGTTCGGGGACGCTGCACGGCGCGGTGGTGGGCGGTCTGGCCATCCAGTTCGTGCCCCACTGGTCGAGCCAGACCCAGACGTTGCCGGGCACCGACGTGGCCCTGGAGGGCCCCTACGGAACCGCAATATTGGGCGGGCTGTTGATCGTGATCATCTTTGCGCTGCCCGGTGGGGCGTCCCACGGGTTCCGAAAGATCAAGTCCCGGCTGATGCCGGTGGCCCCCCAGCCGCCTAGGGGCTGAAATTGTCGCTGTAGCCGCGTAGGGTTACGGAACTGCTCCAAACGAAGAGCCCATCTCAGGAGGGATGACCCTATGTCGAAATCTTGGCGAATCTTGTTCGCGCTGATTGTTGTGTTCGCGATGGTGGCCAGCAGCTGCGGCAACGACGACGATGACGCGCCGGTGGCGGAAACGCCTTCTGCCCCCGAAGAGGCGCCGGATGAGCCCGCGACTGCGCCCGAGCCCGACGACGAGGATGAGCCCGCGACTGCGCCCGAGCCCGACGACGAGGATGAGCCCGCAGCTGCGCCCGAGCCCGACGACGAGGATGAGCTCGCGACTGCGCCCGAAGAGGAGCCTGCCGATCCCAACATCGTGGAGTTGGGCGGCGGCGCGGTGATCGACATCGGCGAGTGCCCTGATGAGTGGGACAACTACCAGGGGGTGACCGACAGCGAGATCCGCTTCGGGAGCAGCTTGCCCCGGTCGGGGGCATTGGCCGGATTCGGCACCATCGCCGACGGCGTCGGGCTCTACTTCGACGCGGTCGGGCCCATCGAAGGCCGCAACGTGGTGGTGGTGGCCCGGGACGACGGCTACGTGCCGGCCCGCACGGTGACCAACGTGGAGGAGATGATCGACGTCGAGAACCTGCTGGGGTTTGCCGCGATTCTGGGCAGCCCCAACAATCTGGCGGTGCGCGACGTGCTGGGCGAGAACTGCATCCCGCAGCTCTTGAACCTGACCGGTCTGCCCGAGTGGGGCGACCCCGCCAACTACCCGTGGACTACTGGGGCACTGATGTCGTATGAGACCGAGGCCCGGATCTGGTGCCAGCACGTCTCCGACGAGATCGGCTCGGGGGCCACGGTGGCCATCTTGTCACTGGGCAACGACGCCGGTGAGGCATGGCGGGTGGCCTTCAACGAATGCGCCCCCAGATTCGGCATCGAGGTTGTGGAGGAGGTCAAGCACGATCCGCAGGCCGACTCGGTGGGCGCCGACGTGATCAACCTGGCGGCCAGCAACGCCGACGTGCTGCTGGTGGCCTCCTCTGGGGCGTTCTGCCCGCAGTCGGTGGCCACCGTGGCCAGCCTTCCGTGGGAGCCCCTGGTGTTGGTGGCCAACGGGTGCCAAAGCATCTCCCTGTTGTGGGTGCCCATCGGACCGCTGGCCAATGGAATCCGGTTGGTGAACACCCAGAAGGACTTGTCGGACTCCTCTTTGGCCGACGACGAGTGGGTGCAATTCGTGCGGGGCGCACTGGAAGACCAAGGAGTCGATCCCGAAGCCGCCTCCCACGCTTTGGGCTACATCATCGGCGAGGTGATGCACGAGATCCTCCTCGACGCAGCCGACATGGACGGCGGCATCAACCGGACCAACGTGATGCGGGCCACATGGCAGATGGACTTCGAGTCCCGAGGCGCGCTGGGCAACTCGTTGCGGGCCATGGACGGGGCCAATGACTCCTACATGGTGGAGGCCGGTCGCATCGAGGAGCTCGTAGTGGACGCCGATGGCGCCCGCTACGTGCCCGTCAGCGACGTGATCTCCTTCGAGGGCGAGACCGGCACGTTCGGCCAGTAGCTGAATAGACCGAGGCGACCCCCGTCCGGCGGGTGCCGGCGGGGGTCGTTTTGTCGGTGGGCTACGAGACGGTGATCGGCACCGAGGAGTAGCCGGCCACATTCGACATCTGCACCCGGCGCAGGCCCGACTCGTTGACCTCGAAGGCGGGCCAGCGGCGGGCGATCTCCTCGATGGCCACCCGGCTCTCCAAGCGGGCCAAAGCTGCGCCCAGACAAACGTGCAGGCCGTGGCCCAGCCCGACGGCTAGGCCGGGCTCGCGGGAGATGTCGAATTTGTCGGGATCGTCGTAGCGGCGGGGGTCGCGGTTGGCCGCCCCGGTGATCAGAAACACCGGCTTGTGCTTGGGGATGGTCACCCCGTGCCATTCGGAGTCGACCACCGAATAGCGGCCCTGGTACTGGGAGGGGGCCCAGTAGCGGAGGATCTCCTCTACAGCGTTGGCGATGACGGCGGGGTCGTCGAGCACCTTGGCCCACTGGTCGGGGTTGCGGTGGAACAGCACCACGGCGTTGCCCACCAGCTTGGTGACCGTCTCGGAGCCAGCGGCGGCCAATAGGGTGCCGAACTCGGCGATCTCGGCGTCGTCGAGCTGGGCCATTTGGCCGTCTTCGGTCTCCACCTGGGCGTCGATCAGCGCGGAGAGCATGTCGTCGGCCGATTCGGCCCGCTTCTCTTGGGACAGTTGATACAGGTACATGCCCTGGGCCATGCCCCCCTCCTGGGCGGCCTGGCTGCTCATGGCCGAGCCTTCTTCTCGGTGAAGCATCTCGTCGGTCCACAGCCTGATCTGCTGGCGGTCTTCGGGGGGCACGCCCAAGATGCTGGAGATGATCTCGACCGGGAATGGGGCGGCGAACTCCTCGAGGATGTCGAACTGGCGCCGGCCCATGAGCGGGTCGAGGAAACCGCAGATGACCTCGCGCACCAGCGACTCGTAGTTTCCGATGGAGCGGGGGGTGAACGACCGGGACACCAGCTTGCGATAGCGGGTGTGCTCGGGCGGGTCCATGGAGATGATCATCCCCGTCTCGGTGGGCTGGCCCGAGGCCAGCTGCTCGTAGGTCTGGCCGTGGGTGGAGGTGAAGGTGGCGAAGTCGCGATGGCCGGCCACCACGTCGTCGAACCGGCTCAGGGCATAGAAGTCGTAGCGCTCGCTGTAATAGCAGGGGGCATGGTCGCGCAGCGCGGCGTAGGTGTCGTAGGGATCGTCGAAGAAGTCCCGGCTGAACGGATCGAACTCCACGGCCTTGGCCATAGCACCAGTATCGACCATCCGCCACCAGTTTCAAACAGGGAGGCGCCCACGGCTTCGGCGGCCTCAGCCGCAGGATCCTGTGAGGTGATGGCGCCGTGGGCCAACAAGATGGCCCGGTCGCACAGGGTCAGCCGTCCCCTGTGGGGGGAGGTGGCTGTGGCTATGGCACCGTCGCCTGTCCTTGGCCGTTGTAGCCCCAGCACACTGCCGAGCTGTCGGCTTTGACGCCGCATGAGTGATATCCGCCTCCGGCCACCGACAAGAACGTGCCCGTCGGCGCGGTCGCCTGCCCCGAGAGGTCGCGGCCCCAGCACACTGCCGAGCTGTCGGCTTTGACGCCGCACGAATGGGCCCAGCCCGCGGCCACCGACAAGAACGAGCCCGTCGGCGCCGTGGCCTGCCCGTCATCGTTTTTGCCCCAGCACACCGCGGTGCTGTCGGCTTTGACGCCGCACGAGTGGAACCCGCCTGCGGCCACCGACAAGAACGTACCCGTCGGCGCCGTGGCCTGCCCGTCATCGTTTTTGCCCCAGCACACTGCCGAGCTGTCGGCTTTGACGCCGCACGAGTGATATCCGCCTGCGGCCACCGACAAGAACGAGCCCGTCGGCGCCGTGGCCTGCCCGTCATCGTTTTTGCCCCAGCACACTGCCGAGCTGTCGGCTTTGACGCCGCACGAGTGAAGCCCGACCGCGCTCACTGACAAGAACGAGCCCGTCGGCGCCGTGGCCTGCCCGTCATCGTTTTTGCCCCAGCACACCGCCGAGCTGTCATCTTTGACGCCGCACGAATGCGAGCTGCCCGCCGACACGGACAAGAACGAGCCCGTCGGCGCCGACGACTGACCATGTCTGTTGTCGCCCCAGCACACCGCGGTGCGGTCGATTTCGACGCCGCACGAATGCGACCCGCCCCCCGACACCGCCGAGACAGCCTTGGGGACCGGCACTGCGGTCAAAGACGCCGGCACGGTGGTCTTGTTCCCAGCGCTGTTGCCCCAGCAAACCGCGGTGCTGTCGGCTTTAATCCCGCACGAATGAGACCCGCCCGCGGCCACCGACAAGAACGAGCCCGACGGCGCCGTCGCCTGCCCCGAGTTGTCTAAGCCCCAGCACGCCGCGGTGCTGTCGGTTTTGACGCCGCACGAATGCGACCCGCCCGCGGCTACCGACAAGAACGAGCCCGTCGGCGCCGTCGCCTGCCCCGAGAGGTCGCGGCCCCAGCACACTATCGAGCTGTCGGCTTTGACGCCGCACGAATGCCCACCGCCTGCGGCTACCGACAAGAACGAGCCCGTCGGCGCCGTCGCCTGCCCACCAGCACCGCGGCCCCAGCACACCACTGAGCTGTCAGCTTTGATCCCGCACGAGTGAGACCCGCCTGCGGTTACCGACAAGAATGAGCCCGACGGTGCCGTCGCCTGCCCCCACGAATCGCTGCCCCAGCACACCGCCGAGCTGTCGGCTTTCAGGCCGCACGAATGGAACCAGCCCGCGGCCACCGACAAGAACGAGCCCGACGGCGGAGTCGCCTGCCCCGAGTTGTCCAAACCCCAGCACGCCGCGGTGCTGTCGGTTTTCACGCCGCACGAGTGCCCCCCGCCCGCGGCCACCGACAAGAATGAGCCCGACGGCGCCGTCGCCTGCCCCCACGAATCGCTGCCCCAGCACACCGCCGAGCTGTCAGCTTTGACGGCGCACGAATGGAACCAGCTTGCCGACAGCCTCACACCCCCGCCGCCCGACGAATACCCCGCTGAGAGCGCGACCACCGTGTCGGACCCAGTCCAACCGGAATACACCCTGTCGGAACCGGCACCAGCGCGATACGACCGCACCCTCACCCCATAGACCCCGCCCGCAGATCCGGTGTAGGTGTGCATCACACCATCGGCGTCGCCGGTGTGGGAAGCCGCGAACTCCTGGCGCAACACCGGTGTGGGATCCCACCCCGCCACGATGCCCAACTCCACACCATCAGCCCCCGACGGCACCGTCCACGAAACCTCGACCGACACCCCATCAGAACCCAGCGCCGCCGAGAAACCCCCAGGCACCGGAACCGCCGCCAAAGACAACGGCGCCGACGCCCGCCCACTACCATTGGAGCCCCAGCACACCGCCGAGCCGTCGGCTTTGACGCCGCACGAATGCGCCCAGCCCGCGGACACCGACAAGAACGATCCCGACGGCGCAGCCGACTGCCCCCACGTATCGTCGCCCCAGCACACCGCCGAGCCGTCGGCTTTGACCCCGCACGAATGCGCGTAGCCCGCCGACACCGACAAAAACGAGCCCGACGGCGCCGACGCCTGGCCATTAGCGCTCCAGCCCCAGCACACCGCCGAGCCGTCGGCTTTGACGCCGCACGAATGCGCACCGCCCGCCGACACCGACAAAAACGAACCCGACGGCGCCGACGCCTGGCCATTAGCGCTCCAGCCCCAGCACACCGCCGAGCCGTCGGCTTTGACCCCGCACGAATGGTTCGAGCCCGCCGACACCGACAAAAACGAACCCGACGGCGCCGTCGCCTGACCATAATTGTCGCGGCCCCAGCACGCCGCCGAGCCGTCTACTTTGACCCCGCACGAATGCCATCTTCCCGCCGACACCGACAAGAACGAGCCCGACGGCGCCGTCGCCTGACCATAATTGTCGCGGCCCCAGCACGCCGCCGAGCCGTCAACTTTGACCCCGCACGAATGCTCCCCGCCCGCCGACACCGACAAAAACGAGCCCGACGGCGCCGACGACTGCCCCCACGTATCGTCGCCCCAGCACACCGCCGAGCTGTCAGCTTTGACCCCGCACGAATGACCCAAGTCCGCGGACACCCTCTCTTCGCCGTCGCTCGACGGAGCCCCCGGCGTTTGCGCCAGCACCGCCGGCGCGCCCACCGCCGGCGCGCTCACCGCCAGCGCTGGTGCCACCACACAGACCACCAGCACCAGCCGGGCCACCACACCCCCACTGCGAAACCCACACGAAAACCGACTACCGAAAATCACCCCACAAGTTGTACACGCACTGACCGCGCAAATCGGGGATACCCGCCTGCCGGGGCGCGCCTATGAGCTGTCGAACAGGGAAGCGCCCACGGCTTGGGCGGCCTCGGGGGAGGGGCCTTTCCAGGTGATGGCTCCGTGGGCCAACAAGATGGCCCGATCGCACAGGGCGAGGGCGTGGCCGATGTGCTGTTCGACGATGAGGAGGGCGGTGCCGGCGTCGCGGATGCGGGTGAGCACGGCATAAACCTCGTCGGTGACGATGGGGGCCAGGCCGAGGGAGAGCTCGTCGGCGATGAGCAGGCGAGGGGTCTCCACCAGCACTCGGGCCATGGCCAGCATGCGCTGCTCGCCGCCCGAGAGGGTGCCGGCGATCTGGCCGCGGCGCTGGGCGATGGGGGGGAACAGCTCGAAGGCCCGGCCGAGGGCGTCGCGCACGCCGGAGCGGTCATGGGTGCGGGAGAAGGCCAGGGTGAGGTTCTCCTCCACCGAGAAGTCGGGGAACACGGCCCGGCCCTCGGGCACGTGCACCACCCCGGCTTTGGCGTAGCGATGGGCCCGCACCCCGGTGAAGTCGTTGCCGTCCACCATCACCTCGCCCTCGGTGGGCGCCACCAGGCCGCTGGCCACTCGGGCCACGGTGGTCTTGCCCGCGCCGTTGCGGCCCAAAAGCGCCACCGTCTCGCCCTCCCCCACCGACAGGGACACGTCGAACAGGGCTCGGAAGGGTCCGTAGGCGGCGCTCACATGGCGCATCTCCAGCACCGGGATCTCCAGCGGGGCGGCGGTGGCCATCTCGGCGGCTTCGGTGGTGGTTGTGTCGGTCATGACGGGCCCGCCGCGAAATCGCCCAGGTAGGCCGACCGGACTTCGGGGTCTTGCATCACATCGGCGGTGGAGCCGTGGGTGATCAGCCGCCCGAAGTCGAGCACGTAGGTGCGCTCGGTGAACGAGGCCACCAGCTCCACGTCGTGTTCCACCAGCAGCAGCCCGAACCCCTGTTCGGCTTGGATGCGGGCCAGGGTGTCGGCCAAAGCGTTGGTCTCGGCCCGGTCGAGGCCCGAGGAGGGCTCGTCCAACAGCACCACTCGGGGCTGGGTCATGAGCGCTCGGGCCACCTCCACCAGCCGGCTCTGGCCCAGGCTGAGGGCCTCGATGGGCTCGTCGCCCATGCCGCCCAGCCCGAGGCTGTCGAGCAGGGCGTCGCAGCGCTCGATCTCGACGGGCTTGGGCAGGCCCAGGCCGAGCAGGTCTTTCCACAGGGCACCGGTGCCGCGGCGGATGCGGTGGGCGAACAGCAGGTGGTCGCGCACCGACGACCCGCTGAACAGCTCAACCCGCTGGAAGGTGCGGCCGATCCCGAGGCGGGCTCGGCGGTAGACCGGCAGGCGGGTGATGTCTTCGCCGTCAAAGCTCACCGAGCCGGCGTCGGGGCGCAGCAGGCCCAAAAGGCAGTTGAACAGGGTGGTCTTGCCCGCGCCGTTGGGACCGATCAGGCCAACCCGCTCCCCAGCGTCCAGCGCGATGTGCACATCGTCGACGGCGGTGATGCCCGCGAACCGCTTGGTGATGCCGTCGGCGGCCAGCAGGCTCATGGCTCGCCTCCCGTCTCGGTCCCGGAGTCGGCTGGCTCACCGGCACCGGCCGCGGCCATCGCCGGCTGGCGGCGTCCGAAGGCCCGCTGCATCAGGGCTTGTGAGCGGCGCTTGCCGTGCTCGAGCAGGCCCTCGGGATGGCGGGCGAACGAGATGGCGGCGAAGCCGAACAGCACGTACCGCCACGCCCCGTGCAGGCCCAGCCAGCGGTCGAGCACCAGCTCGGGGAAGATCACGAAGGCCACGCCGGCCTGGACGCCGCCCTCCACCGTGCGAGCGCCCAGCACCACCACGATCACCAGCCAGAACAGCCCGGTCTGGGGGTCGTAGTTGGACTCGTAGCCCACCAGTCGCTCCTCCATGGCCAACAGCCCCCCGCCGATGGCGGCGATGGCGGCCGACACCGAGAACACGATGACCCGGGACCGCCAGGAGACCACCCCGATGGACTCGGCCGCGGTCTCGGACCCCCGCAGCGCCCGCAGCGCCATGCCGGTGCTGCTCTCGCGGATGAGGATTATGAGCACACCCACCAGCACCAAGATGGCGACGCACAAGATGAGGAAGTTCTCGCGGCTGGAGAAGTCGACGCCGAAGAACTCGGGCCGGGGCACGCCGCGGCCGTGGAACAGCGAGCCGCCCACCCAGCTGTATTTCACCAACACGTCGTGGAAGAACAGCGCGAAGGCCAGGGTGGCGATGGCCAGCCAGATGCCGCCCAGGCGCATGACCGGAATGCTGAGCACCGCGCCCACCGCGGCGGCGATGGCCGCGCCGGCCACCATTCCGACGATCACCGAGATGTCCCAGCGCTGGGCGAACTGCATGGCGCCGAACGCACCGATGGCCGCGAAGGTCACCTGGCACAGGGCGATCTGGCCGCCGAGGCCGGTGAACACCACGATGGACAGAAAGATGATGGAGAAGATCACCGAGTGGGTGATGCGGGAGATCCAGAAGTTGTTGGCGTAGCCGAAGGTCCAGATGCCCACCGCGGTGAAAAAGGCCAGGGCCATGATCCGGGTGTAGATGGTCATGCCCCGGCTGCGGCTGGTGGCGGCCAGCGCGGGCGGGGGCGGGGACACCCCCAGCAGCGGGTCGGCCCCGGCGACCTGGCGGCGGATGGCGGGCCAGAACACGATGATGGCGAACAGCATCACATAGGGCAGCGCGGGGCCCTGCAACTCGGCCAAGATGACGTTGTCCCGGGGCACGTGGGTGCGCATCTGGGTGGTGACGATCCCCAGCGCCAGTCCGCCGAACAGGGCGGCGGGCAGGTTGACCAGTCGGCCCAGCGCGGCCGCGGCCAGCGCGGAGATCACGATTGGGAAATAGCCCTGGGGCTCCAGCACCGTGCCCAGCGACGACGTGGTGGGCACCAGCAGCACGCCGGCCAAACCGGCGAAGAAGCTGGAGAGCATCCACGAGCCCGACGACACCCAGTCGGCGTTGACCCCGTTGAGCTCGGTCATCCTGGGGCTCTGCACCACCGCCCGGATGCGCAGGCCAAAGCGGGTGTAGCGGAACAGTGCGGCCAGGGCCACCGCGGCGGCGACCACGATGACGAAAGCCGCGATCTCGTCGCGGGTGACGGGGTATCGGCCGAACAGCCGGTAGACGGTGGTGCCGTCGGGGATGATGCCCACCGCCCCGAAAGGCTGCTCGCGGTTGTAGTCGACGATGAGCTTGAACAGCTCGGGCAGCGCCACCATGAGGCCGAGCGAGATGACCAGCTTGGCCACCGCGGAGGCAGCATGCACGTGGCGGAAGACCAGTCGCTCCAAAAGCAGGCCGAGCGCCGGGGCGACCAGCACCACCGCCACCAGCACCGCCGACCAGATGGGCCAGTCGCGCCGCACGTGGAGCTCGAAGTAGGTGGCGGCGCTGATGAAGGCCTGGGCCCCGAAGGCCAGGTTGAACACCCCGGAGGTCTTGTAGGTGAGCACGAAGCTCATGGCCACCAGGGCGAATCCCGCGCCGATGGGAAGGCCCTGGAAAAACGCCCGGACGGTTTCTTCCACGACCCCGGCGGCGAGGACGCTGGCGGTCATCGTCGGCTCAGCCTCTGCTCAGCGGACCGTCAGCCTACGAATGTGAGGGCCTCGGGATCGTGCCAGTCAGTGCGGACGGTCTCCCAGCACAACCACGGCTTGCCGGGCTCGCCGGTCCATTGGACGAATGCCCCGTCTTGCACCTGCACGCCGTTCACACAGCGGTATTCGTAGTCGGCGTCGATGTTGTCGTTGGGCAGCGGTATCTGGCGGTTCCAGTCGATGGGATTGGTGAGCCCGTCGTGGCTGTAATCCTCGAACGAGCGCACCGCCTCCATCAAAGAGGCCCGGTCGAACTCGGGGCCCGCGGCCAGAAGCCCGTCGTAGAACAGGTGGGCGTTGAGCCAGCCGACGATGGTCTGCTCTTCGAGCTTGAGGCCCTCGGTGTACTCGAAGAACCGCCTTTGCAGCTCGCTGTCGATTTCGGCCTCGAACGGCACGAACTGGACGAAGACCAAGTCGCCCTCGAACAAGTCGGCGTTGGCGGCGACGAACTCATGGTTGTAGGTGTTGGGGTGGTACATGGTGACCTGGTCGCGGTAGTCCTGCTTGACCAGCTCTTGGGCGATGGTGCGCATGCCGTTGAGGTCGAGGCAGGTGAAGATGAAGTCGACCCCTTTGTCCTTCATCTCCGAGACTTGGGGGGCCACGCCGCCGGCCAGGCCGAACTCAATGGAGGTATCGAAGAACTCCACCGTCATGCCGCCGGCCTCGGCGCTGTAGTGCTCGACGGAGTCGCGGGTGCCCTCGGCGCAGATCTTGGAGTTCTCGCTGTTGCCGTAGCCGAAGATTCCGACCTTGGTGGCGCCCACCTGGGTGGCGACCCAGGGGAACAGCTGGTGGATGCAGCCGATGCAGCTAGGGGCGATGTTGCCGACGATGTTCCACCGGTCGGCGAACTCGTTGTGGATGTTCCAGCCGAACACCGGCACGCCGGCGTCGTTGAGAGTGTCGGCCCCGAAGAACAGCAGGGTGGCCACGAAGGCGGCCAGCGAGTCGTCTTCTTCCACCATGGCCAGCGATTCGGCTTGGTTCGAGAACAGCTGGTCGTCGCGCTTGTTGGCCAGTACCAGCTCGCGGCCGTAGATGCCGCCGGTGTCGTTGATGTAGTTGAAATAGGCCTCGATGCCGTCGTTGTAGGCGGCGATGTTGGTGCCCAGCGCGTTGTTGCTGATGGTGACGATGGAGGTGACCTTGATCTCGGAGTCGTTCACCCCGGGCACCCCGGAGATGGGCACGAAGGTGTGGCGGTGCTCGGGCTCCTTGGGCTCCTCGGGTTCGGGCTCAGCTTCGGGCTCGCCGTCGGGGGCGGGCTCGTCGTCGCCGGCTTCCTCGGGGGCGGGGGCGGGCTCGTCGTCGGCCTCCTCGGGGGCGGGCTCGTCGTCGGGCTCTTCGGGCGCGGCGGGCGCCGCGGTGGTTGCCGGGGCGCCTCCCTCATCGTCGTTCCCGGCATTGCCGCAGGCGCTGGCCACCAGGGCCAGAGCGGCGAGAATCAGCGCCAGTTTCCAAAAGCGAGCAGCCATCAAGGATTCCCCCCTCGTAATTGTCCCCGTCAAACTAGCCCAACTCGCTCGCCCCCATACAGGGGGGTCGGCGGGGTCAGTGGCTGGTGCGGTAGTCGCCGAACTTGGAATCGCGCTCAGAAAGGGTGGTGGTGAGGCCCTTCTTCTGGATCGAGCCCACGAAGTCGGCCATGGCCTGGGTGTGGGTGCCCAGCGCGCACAGCTCGGTGCCGGCCCGGATGCCGGCCCGCATGCCCATGTGCTCCATCTGGCGGTGGACCACCCGCTTGTTCATCTGGAGCAGCTCGGCGGGGACCTGGGCGATGCGCTCGGCGATGTCGAGCACCGCTTCGGCCAGCTCGTCTTCGGGATAGGCGGCGTTGGCCCAGCCCTTCTCCACCGCCTCGATACCCGAGACGTAGTCGCCGGTGAGCATCATCTCCATGGCCTTGCGCATGCCCATGAACCAGGAGTGGAAGTGCATGTCGGGCACGCCGAATCGGACGGCGGGATAGCCCATCTTGGCGTCCTCGGCCATGTACACCAGATCGCAGCCGGTGGCCAGCTCGCTGCCCCCGGCCAGGCAATAGCCGTGAACCTGGGCGATGACCGGCTTGGCCAGGTCCCAGATGCTCATCCAGCCCTCGGTTACGTGGCGAGGCCATTGGCCATCGCCGCCGGGGGTGTAGAAGGGCAGCTTGTAGCCCTCGTTGCCGCCGCCGAGGTCGTAGCCGGCGGAGAAAGACGGGCCGGCGCCACAGACAATGCTGACCTTGACATCTTTGTCTTTGTCAGCCTCGGTCAGCGCCTCGAGCACGGCCCCCCGCAAGGGGTGGATGAGGCTGTTGCGCTTCTCGGGGCGGTTCATGGTGATGCGCCGGACATGGGGCCGGGGATTGTCGATCAGGACGATGTTGTCGCTCATGGCTGCCCACCGTAATCTGCCGACTTGTGTGTGGTCCCACCGACACTGGCACGGCTCTAGGGCTATGAGCGAGCACCGGCTGATTGCCTCCACCGGGGGCGCCCGGGTGGCGTTGCACGACTTGGGGGGCGACGGGCCGCCGGTGCTGTTGGCCCATGCCAACAGTTTCTGCGGGTTGATGTGGGGGGCGGTGGCCCGAGAGCTGAGGCCGGTGGCCCACTGCTGGGCGCTGGACTTCCGGGGCCACGGCGACAGCGTGTCAGGGCCGGATGAGGACTACCACTGGGATGGGATGGCCGACGATGTGCTGGCTGCGGTGGATGCGATCGGTCCGACCCCTCGGTTGGCAGCGGGCCACTCTTTGGGCGGGGCATCCATCCTGAAGGCCGAGCTGTCCCGGCCCGGGACCTTCGATAGGGCCTGGTTGTATGAGCCGGTGACCATCCCGTCGATAGCTTTGCCCAAAGACGGCGTCAGGGCGCTGGGGGATATCGCCCGGATGCGCAAGGAATTCTTCGAATCGCACCAGGCCGCCTATGACCGGTACTCGACCCGGCCCCCGTTCAGCCTGTTGGACCCCGAGGTGCTGCGGGCCTACGTGGACCACGGCTTTCGAGAGCTGCCCGATGGCACGGTTACGATGAAGTGCCCTCGGGAGGTGGAGGCGACCATCTTCGAGAACCCCGACCGATCGGCATTCGACCGGCTGGGCGAAGTGGCTGCTCAGGTAACGGTGGCGACCGGCACTGACACCGATCCCCCCGCCATGGTGGCCCCCTACATCGCCGATGCCCTGCCCAACGGCACCCTGATGACCTTCGACGACCTCACCCACTTCGGCCCCCTCCAAGACCCACCCCGCATCGCCGCCTCTATCTCCACCGCCCTATTCGGCGGCTGAACCCGCTGCGGCGCAGGGTTAGAGGATGGCGCCGGAATCCTTCATGGCGTCTATTTGGTCCCAGGGGATGCCGGCTTCTAGGAGGAGGGTTTCGGTGTGCTCGCCGTGTTCGGGGGCGCGGTTTACGGTTACGGGCTGCTCGTTGAACATGGCGGGGTTGGCCACGAGCTGTACTTCTTGGCCGTTGCCGGCGGTCATGGCGGGGAGGTAGCCGTTGGCGACGACCTGGGGATCGTCGTAGAGCTCGCTGAGGGTCTGGAACGGGACCCACACCCCTTTGAAGTCGGCCAGGGCCTCTTTCCAGTAGGCCAGGGGCTGGGCCTCGAACACCTCGTCGAGGATGGCGATGCAGGCCTCGTTGTTCTCGGCTCGGGCAGCCATGTCGACGAACCGGGGGTCGGTGGCCAGCTCGGGGCGGCCGATGCAGTCGCAGAGCTGCGCCCAGTGCTTGTCGGCCTGGAGCAGGATGAAGCTGAGATAGCGGTTGTCGGAGGTGCGGTAGGCGTTCACCACGGGGTTGACCATCTTGGTGCGGTCGCCGACCGGGAGCCGGTCCATTCCGAAGAGCTTGGCCGCGATCACCAGGGGCGAGAGCTGCCACATGGCAGTGGCCAAAAGCGACACGTCGATGACCGAGGGCTCGCCGGTGGCGGCTCGCTGAAAGAGGGCCGCCGCGATGGCCCCGGCGGTGGCCATCCCGCCCATGACGTCGCCGAAGGCGGGGGCCGGTTGGCTCATGGGCCAGCCGTCGGGGCGGGCGGGCAGGGTGGCGCCCATGCCGCCGCGGGCCCAGAAGGAGGCGCCGTCGTAGCCGCCCTTCTCGGCGTCGGGGCCGTGGGGGCCCTGGCCGGAGCCTCGGGCAATGATGATCTGGGGGTTGCGCTCCCGCAGGTCGTCGGTGTCGATGCGGAGCTTGCGGCGCACCGGGGGCATGTAGTTGGTGAGGAAGACATCGGCATTCTCCACCAGCTTGAGGAGCATCTCCCGGCCGTCGGGGTGGGCCAGGTTCAGCCCGATAGACCGCTTGCCCCGGTTGGGCTGTTCGATCATGAAGTTGACCCCGCCGGCGCCGCCGGGGACCAGGCCGGAGGTGATGAGGCCCCGCTGGGGGTCGCCGGTGACCGGGTGCTCGACTTTGATGACATCGGCACCCCAGTCGATCAGCACCGAGCCGCCCGAGGGGATGAACATCCAGCTGGCCACCTCGATGACCCGGACGCCTTCGAGCGGGTGGCTGGGCGGGGCCGTATTGTCGCTCACCACACCAGCTCCAGGTTGTCGACTTGGCGGATGCCGGGGCTGTACTTCAACTCGAGGCCTTCGGCCAGGCGGTAGTCGGGGACCCGGGCGTGCCACTCCTCCAGGGCCACCCGCAACTCCATGCGGGCCAGATGGGAACCCAGGCAGCGGTGCACTCCGCCGCCGAAGGCCAAGTGCCTGTTGGACTCCCGGTCGAAGTCCACCTCGTCGGGGCGGTCCCACACCCGCTCGTCGGTATTGGCCGAGCCGAGCAGAACGGTGATGGGGGTACCGGCGGACATGGGACAACCGCTCACCTCGGTGTCGGACGCGGTTATCCGGGGCACCGTGGGCACTGGGGTCTCGTAGCGCAACATCTCCTCGATGGCGTGGGGGATGATGGCGGGGTCGTCCACCAGTCGCTGGCGGTGGTCGGGATTCTGGGCCAGGAAGGCCATCATGCAATCCAGCGAGGCCGATACGGTGTCGAGTCCGGCCAGGAAGAACAGGTAGCCGATGTCCACCACGTCGTCGCGGGTAAGGGGCTGGCCGTCGACCTCGGCATCGATGATGGTGGACAAGAAGTCGTCTTGGCGCTCCGCCATGCGGGCATCCACCACCTCTTCCAGCACGGCGTAGATCTTCTGGCCGGTGGCTCTCACCTTCTGAAAGCGCTCCTCCATGGAGCCGGCCGGCGGGCGGATGATGCCATCTTTGAGGGCCACGAACTCGTGCACCCGGCTCACCGGCAGCCCCAGCAACTCCAAGAAGATGGTGGAGGGTAGGGGCTCGGCAACGGCCTCATGGAAATTGCAGTGGCCCTGTTCGACCACCGCGTCGATGAGCTCGCGGATCAGCTCCCGTACCCGGGGTTCGTACTTGGCCATCTGCCTGGGGGCGAACAGAGGGTCGAGGGCCTTGCGATGCTTGCTGTGGTGGGGCGGGTCGACCTGGAGGGGCACCAGCGGGCGGGTGTTGCCGATTTCGACTGCGGACGAGTCGGAGGAGAACACCTCGGGCGTGCGCAGGGCGCTGACCACGTCCTCGTGGCGGCTGATGGTGAGCGTGTGACTGGTGGCTCGCCCGGCCAACCGGGCGACCGGGGCGTTGTCGCGCAGCTCGCGATAGATGGTTTGAGGGTCCTCGGCCTCTTCGGGGCGTTCCAGCGTGTAGTGGGAGTGGGGGGCGGTGTCGGTCATCAGGTCTCCTCGGTCAGGATGATGGCATCTTCGGGGCAGTTCATGGATGCCCGGCGGGCTTGGTCGGCCAGCTCGGTGGGTACGGCGCGCTCGTTGGTGGGCTCGCAGTAGCCGTCGCCGTCGGCATCGAACAAGTCGGGGGCCAGCATGTAGCAGCGCCCGTGACCCTGGCAGAGCTCGGTGTCCACCCGAATGCGCATCAGCGGGAATCGTAGGTCAAGTGGCCGGTGCGGCTCACTATGCGCGTTATGGGATGGGGAGGATGCCGAGGCCGTCGGGGAAGTTGAGGCCGTAGTCGATGGTCTCCGGCGGCAGGGGCTGGTTGTCGGCGTCGAAGCGGATGCGGCGCACGGTGCCCTGGCCCGAGGCGGGGCCGATGCCCGACTCGTTGATGACCAGGGCCAGGTCGGCGTAGTAGAGGGTGCCGTCGGGGCCCACGGCTATGCCCAGCGGGGAGCCGGTGCTGATGGGCTCGAGGGCCAGCCCCTCGCCTTCGGGAGGGGCCAGCACGGTGCGGACGTAGTTGCCGTCGCCGTCGTACTGGTTGATGACGCCGACGAGGGTGTCAGACACGTACCAACCGCCCCGTCGATCGGCGGCGATGCCGGTGGTGAGGGTCAGTCCGTCGCCTACGGCGATGAACAGCTCGACGGCGACCGCGGCGGGATCGCACTGATCTGTGCTGCGAGGCAGGTTGGAATAGCGCTGCACGCCGATGGTGGGCGGGCGGGCTGAGGCCACCAGCACATCGTTTCCGTCGGCGGCCAGTTGCTGGGCAGTGGCGATGTCGTCGGCCACCACGCAGCGGGCGCCGTCGTAGGGCGGGAACCACACGGTAAGTTGGCCGGTGCCCGGCCCGGACGCCTGATTGCCCACGTCGGTGGTGAGCAGTCGGCCGTCGGGCAAAAGAGCGCAGCCGTAGGGCTCGGGCTGGTTCACCGCGGCTTCGAAGTCGGGGGTGAGCTTGCCTATTTGGGTGGCGGCGAGGGTGTCCAGGGTGTCGCCGTCGAGCTGGAAGAGGCCGAACCCGGCAGGTATTTCGGGCTGGCCGGTGTCTTCGCCGGCGATGAAGCGGCCGTCGTCGGTGAAGCACACCTGGCCGTTGATGTCGCGGCCGTTGGGATCCTCCCGGGCGTTGGTGATGAGCCGGTGGGTGGCGCCGTTGTCGCCGTATATCACCAGGTTGTTGCCCTGGGGGCTGAACACCAGGTAGGTGGGCGGGTCGAGGGGCTCGGTTTGCAGCGGCGGGTTGAAGCCGATGCTGGCCACCAGGCGGTCGAAGCCGTCGGCGGGGCCGGGGATGGCGGTGGTGTCGTGCAGGGCCAGCAGGCTGATGCGGTTGTAGGAGACGCCGGGGCGGGGGACGGTACGGGCGATGCAGCCGCCCTGGTCATCGAGCACGCACAGGTAGCCGCCCGCGGGGCGGTCGTCGCGCTCCGAAACCAGCACGCCGTAGGCCGAGGCGCCGACGGCAGCCGCGTCGCTCCCCTTTCGTAGCCAGGCCGCGGGGTCGCCGAGGCCGCGGGAGGCGACGGTGAGCTCAAAGGGGTCGGTCTGAATCGACATGGTGAGCTGGGGGTCGGTGCCCGGCGGCGGGGTCTTGAAGTCGAAGCCGACATCGCAGGGGGCGTCGATGCAGCGGCCCGAAGCTGCCACCAGGCGGACTTGGCCGGCTTCGGGCTCGGGGGCTTGTTCGGGGGCGGTTTGGGGGGCGGCCTCCACTTCGGGGGCCACGGTGTAGCGGAACACGCCGGAGGTCTCCGAGGGGCCGGGTGAACCGGGCTCGCGGAAGCCGGCCACCGCCCACATGTCGTCGCCCACGATGGCCACCCCACCGGAGATCAGCCCGGTGAGCTCGTCGGACCACAGCACCTCGCCGGTTTCGAGGCGTAGGGCTCGCAGGGTGAAGTCGAGCGAGCCCACGAACACCACGCCGTTGACCTCGGTGGTGGGCGAATAGGTGGGGCCAACGGCGGGCTGCTGCCAGACGATCTGGCCGGTGGCGGCGTCGAAGGCGTGCATGCAGGGGCAGTCGGCCACGCCGGTGCCGCCGGCGATGATGCCATCGGCGTAGGCGGCGGGGCCGATGAAGCCGCCGCTGGCGAAGTTGGAACGGATCACGTTGTCGTTGGTGGCCCGGGTGCTCCATACCAGCTCGCCGGTGTCGCGATTCACCACGTAGAACACGGCGTCTTTGTTGCCCAGGCTGACCAGGTCTTGGCCGTTGGCGGTGAACAGCACCGGCGCGCCGGCGAAATCGGAGTCGTCGTTGTTGGGCGGGTGGGGCTGGAAGCTCCAGGCCGGCTCGCCGGTGTCGATGTCCACCGCGAACAGAGCCTCGGTGTAGGGGCCCCAGCCCTCGGGGGAGGTGGGGCAGTTGGCGCTGCCGGCGAACATGAGGCGGCGCCCCAGGTCGACCGAAGGCGAGCCCCACACTCCCCCGCAGCCTTTGTGGTCGCCGCCTTCAAGGTCGAAGTGCCACAGCAGCTCTCCGGTGGCCAGATCGACGGCCACCACGCCGGCGGGGAAGGGGGCGTTGTGGGTGTCGAAGGTGGCGATCACCCGGTTGTCCACCACGATGGGGGTTGTCTCCAGCTCGGTGGGCCAGCCGGGTTCGCCCAGGGCGTGGGACCAGATCTCGGTGCCGTCGGCGGCGTTGAGGGCGTGGATGGTGCGCCCGGCGTTGAACACCACCGCGGGGGTAGCGCCGATGAGGGTGTAGGAGGCCGACGAGGTGATCTGCCCGGCGTAGACGTTGTCGTGGTACTCGGCGTCGTAGTGCCAGATCTCGGTGCCGTCGGCCGCGTTCAGGGCGTAGAACCTCCCGGCCCAGTCGCCCACATACAGCACGCCGTTCACCACCACCGGGGCGGCGGTGACCACGTCGCTGGTGTTGAAGAACCAAATGCGGCGCAGGTCGGCGGCGGTGTCGGGGTTGATGGCGCTGTCGCAGGGGTAGGAGAAGGTGCGATCGATGCCGTGGCCCCACATCGGCCAGTCGCAGGTGGGGCCCAAGGGGGCGGTGGTTGGCTGGGCGCTGGCGGCGGGCGTCGGGGATGGCTCGGCGGGCTGGGTGGTGGCGGTGGGCGAAGGCGTGGCTGGGGTGGCGGGTTGTTCGTCGTCACCGCCGCAGGCGGCGGCAATGAGGGCAAGGGCGACCACAAGTACAGAGAGAAGCGGTGCCCGATTCATGGTCTGGTCATGCTAATGAAACCCGTCTTTCGGTGAGACGGGAATGAGGTTTGGGTGGGAGACTGAGGGCCAGTGACCGTTGATACCGCTCCAGCCAAAGTAGAGGCACCCAGTGCGGCCGAACGGCGGTTCAGCCAGTCGATGGTGGTGTCGGGAATCCGGTGCCTATTTGCATACCTGGTGCTCCCTTTCCTGCTGCCGGTGCTGGGGTTGTCCGATTCAGTGGGGCCTGCTTTGAGTGCGCCGATTGGGCTGGTGGCCATCGTGTTCAACGTGTTGAGCATCCGGCGGTTCTGGCGGGCCGACCATCGGCTGAAGTGGCCGGTGAGCACAGTGAACGTGTTGGTGATCGGGCTGCTGTGTTACCTGACAGTCGGTGACTTCATCGAACTCGCCGGCTGATCCCGGCAGCTCTGAGGCATCCGGCCACTCCAAAGTGGCCAAGAACCCGCTGGTGCGGGGGCTTTGGGTTATAGGTGGTCTGGCGTGCGTCGCCGTGGGGGCGATCGGGGTGATCGTGCCCGGGCTGCCGTCGACGGTCTTCTTCATCATGGCCGCCGCCGCGTTCAGCCGTTCCAGTAAGCGCATGGAGCGTTGGGTCTTGAACCTGCCCGGCGTGGGCAAGTTGGTGGCCGACTATCGGTCTGGTCTAGGGATGCCGTGGCGGGCCAAGGTGATCGCCGGAACGATGATCGTGGTCGCGGTGGGGATCAGCACGGGGTTGCTGATGGAATCGTGGACCTGGCGGGGGATCGTGATCGGTGTGGGGATTGTCGGACTGGCGTACATCTTTGGGCGGGTGCCAACTCGGCGTTAGAGATTCGCGATTTCGTTTTCTATTCGGGATTCGATGTATTGGCGGGCGTTGGCTATGCGGGTGGGGAGGTGCATGGAGGGGAAGAGGCCGTCCGAGGGCTTGTAGCTCTTGAGTATCTGCTTGGCGATGGTGTCTTTGTGGACTTCGGTGGGGCCGTCGGCGATGCCCATGACCGGGCCGCTCATCCACATCGAGGTGAGGGGCATGAGGTTGGACACGCCGAGAGAGCCGTGGGCGTGCATGGCCCGGTACACCACGTCGATCAGCACCTTGGGGGTGGCCACCTTGACGCCGGCGATGTGCTGGCGGACCTTGGCGTAGTCGCCCTCGTTGTCGATCAGCCAGGCGCAGTGGAGCACCTGGAGGCGGAACTGCTGGATCTGGATCCAGGAGTCGGCGATCCAGTGCTGGATGGACTGCTTCTCGCCGATCAGTGAGCCCTTGGTTTCCCGGGACAGCACCCGCTCGCACATCATGTCGAGGGCCCGCTGGGCCACCCCCACCGAGCGCATCCCGTGGTGGACCCGGCCGCCGCCGAGGCGGGTCTGGGCGATCTTGAAGCCCGACCCCTCCTCGCCCAGCAGGTTCTCGGCCGGCACCCGCACGTCGTTGAAGCGAAGGTAGGCGTGGTCGCCGTCTTCCAGATCCTCGGTGCCGAGGCCGACGTTGGCCACCACCTCGATGCCGGGGGTGTCGGTGGGCACCAGCATCATCGACGAGCCCCGGTATACCGGCACGTCGGGGTTGGTGATGAGCATGACGATCATGAACTTGGCGTATTTGAAGTTGGAGGCGAACCACTTCTCGCCGTTGATCACCCACTCGTCGCCGTCTTGGTGGGCCCGGCAGGTGAAGCAGTTGGGGTCGGAGCCGCCCTGGGGCTCGGTCATGGCGTAGGTGGAGGAGATCTTGCTGTCGAGCAGGGGCTGGAGATAGAGCTCCTTCTGCTCATCGGTGCCGTAGTGGGCGATGATCTCGGCGTTGCCCGAGTCCGGAGCCTGGCAGCCGAACACCACCTGGGCCCATAGCGCCCGTCCCAGGATCTCGTTCATCAGGGCCAGCTTGACCTGGCCGTATCCGAGGCCGCCGAGGTGGGGGCCCATGTGGCAGGCCCACAGGCCCTGGTCTTGCACCTGCTTCTGGAGCGGTCGGATCAGGGCGTTGGCCGTCTCGTTGGTGCGGTCGAAAGGATTGACCTCGCCCCGGAAATAGAGGTCGATGGACTCGATCTCTTCGGTGACGAAGGTGTCCATCCAGTCGAGCTTCTCTTGGAACTCCGGTTCGACGGAAAAATCGATGGCCATGGGACTACCGCGCTCTCTTGGTTGGATTTACAGTTGCTCGATATGAAGTTCGAGATGACGCCGGGCGAGATTCTAGCGGCCGCCCGAGCCCCCGAACCCGGTGATGGAGGGTACGACCCGTTTGACGCCTTCGACCAAGCCCAAGGTGCCGAGCATTCCATCAACCCCTACGAGATCTACACCGAGCTGCTGGCCCAGTGCCCGATCCACCGGGGCAGCGCGTCGGAGATGCTGGGTGCGGTCAGCGTGAGCGACCTGATGGCCGGTGACCGGGAGATTGTGAACGTGCTGTCGTACGACGGGGTGGAGGCGGTGCTGAGGGACGGGGCCACGTTCTCATCAGCGGGGTACGCCGACTCGATGGGATTGGTGATGGGCCACACCATCTTGGAGATGGACGAGCCCGAGCACGGTCGTTACCGCAGGCTGATCCAGCAGGCGTTCACCCGCCGGGAGATGGAGCGGTGGGAGCACGAGATCGTGAACCCGGTGCTCAACCATTACATCGACGCTTTCGTTGATCGGGGGCGGGCCGATCTGGTGCACGAGTTGATGTTCGTGTTCCCGGTACACGTGATCGCCATCGCACTGGGGCTGCCGGAGGCCGATCTGCCCGGCTTCTACCGCCGGGCGGTGGAGATCACCAATATGGCCACCGAGATCGAGCGAGGTTTCGCAGCTTCTCAGTGGCTGTACGGCTACCTGGAACCTGTCGTGGAGGACCGGCGGGCTGAGCCGCAAGAGGATCTGATCAGCCTGCTGGCCCAGGCCGAGCTGGACGGGCAGCGGCTGACCAACGACGAGATCATCGCCTTCTGCCGTCTGCTGCTGCCCGCCGGGGCGGAGACCACCTACCGGGCGGCCAGCAACATGATGGTTGGACTGCTGTCAAACCCGGAGCAGTTTGATGCGGTGCGGGCCGACCGTTCGCTGGTGACGGCTGCGGTGGAGGAAGCGTTGCGATGGGAGGCGCCGCTGACCGGGATCTCTCGCACCGCCACTGCCGACGCGGTGGTGGAAGGCATCGAGATCCAGGCGGGAACGGCGGTGAACACCTCTTTGGGCTCGGCCAACCACGACCCCTCTCGATGGGAGGATCCGGAGCAGTTCGACATCCTCCGCCAACCCAAGGCGCACATCGCCTTCGCCACCGGGCCGCATCTGTGCCTGGGAATCCACCTGGCCCGCATGGAGATGCGAGCGGTGCTGGAGCGCCTGCTCGACCGCCTCCCCAGCCTGCGCCTCGACCCCGACGCCGAGGCGTCGCCAATCGTCGGGTTGGCCTTCCGGGCGCCCGCCACCCTGCCGGTGGTGTGGGACGATTAAGCCGCTAAAGCGGGGTGGTTTGGGCGAGGGCGGCGGCGTCGCGGGCTAGGTCTAGGACGACGCGGCCGAAGGCTTCCATGCGGGGGTTGTCGGCGCCGCCGGCCACGAAGCGGGCGTAGCCGCCCTCCAGCACGATGGCCAGCTTGAAGCGGGCCAGGATCACGTAGTAGTCGATCTCGTCTACGTCGCGGCCCGACATGGTGGCGTAGCGCTCCAGCAGGTCGTCGCGGAAGGGCAGCCCCTCGTAGTCGACGTAGCCCACCGAGGGACGGCTGGCCTCGTCTTCGGGCCAGTTCATCACCACCCAGGCCAGGTCGAGGAGCGGGTCGCCCACGGTGCCCATCTCCCAGTCGACGACGGCGGCCATCCGGGCGGGGGCACCGTGGTGGAACATCACATTGGCGAACTGGTAGTCGCCGTGCATGATGCCGGGCTGGTAGCTGCGGGGGGTGCGGCCCCGGAGCCAGTCGCCGGCTACGTCGAGCCCGGGGATGTCGCGGAACTTGAAGCGGTTGAGGTGGGCGTACCAGCGGTCGACCTGGCGCTCGTGGAACCCGTCGGGGCGGCCCAGCCCCTCGAGGCCGTTGGCCTGCCAGTCGACCTTGGACAGCCGGGCGATGGCGTCGACAAGCTCGTAGGCCAGACCGGGGCGGGCGTCCATGTCGGAGGCGAACGGCTCGGGCCAGCCGGGCTGGCTGATGGGCGACCAGCCGTCGACGAAGTCCATGAGGTAGAAGGCCGCCCCAATGACGCTGGTGTTGTCGGTGCCGCTCGCCGCCCGGGCGTGGGGGACGTCGGTGTCGGCCAGGGCGGACAGGATGCGGAACTCGCGCATCATGGTCTCGTTGCGGCCTTCGGGAACCTTGCGGGGCGGTCGGCGCAGGGCCCAGCGGTGCTCGCCCCGGCACACTTCGAAGATCTCGTTGGAGGCACCGCCGGAGATGAACCGGCTGGTGATGGGCTCGCCCTGGCCGGGCAGGCCTTGGGCGTCCATCCACTCCCCCAGCGCCACCGGCTCGATCAGGCCCTTGGTGCGCTCAGCTTCGGAGGCCTCGTCGGTGTCGGAGCGCGAGAAGACGCTTGAATCGGTGGTTGACTCGGTTTGGTCGCTCATGCGGCAGGTCGGTGAGTGTGTAGCTTTTTAGGGCTGGTCATGCTGCTGGTCTCAATGTCAGGAGCTCTTTGAGGTTGTCGGACATGACCTTGCGCCGGTCTTCGGGGCTGCGGTCTTGTATTTCTTTGAAGAAGTCGAGGGGCTGGCCCAGGCCCTCGGGGTGGGGGAAGTCGGAGCCGAACAGCACTCGGTCGATCCCGATGCGGTCGATGAGGCCGGAGATGTCCTCCTCATAGAACGGGCTGACCGAGATGTGGCGGCGGAAGGTCTCCACCGGGTCTTCGGCGAATTCCTGGGGCATCTTGCCGTAGACCTCGGCCAGCTCCACCAGCAGCGGGGCCACCCAGGTGGAGCCGTTCTCGATGGAGGCCACCCGCAGGTTGGGGTGGCGCTCGAACAGGCCGTGGCAGATCATGGCGGCGATGGTGTCGAAGATGGGGCGGCCGTGGCTGATGACCAGCCGGAATGCGGCGGGCTTGAAGGGCAGGAACTCGTCGCGGCCCCCCTCCCAGTCGCCGGCGTAGGCGTCGTAGCCGGAGTCGGAGGCGTGGCAGGCGACCAGGATGCCGGTTTGCTCGACCACGTTCCAGAAGTCGTCGAACTCGGGCAGGCCCATGGAGCGGGAGCCTCGCAGGCCGGGTACCGGTGCGGGGCGGATCAGCACGGCCCGGGCGCCGCTGTCCACGGCCCACTCCAGTTCCTGAATGGCCCGGCGGGGGTCGGGCAGGGTGATGATCGGGGTGGGGAAGATGCGGTCGTGGTAGTTGAAGGTCCACTCGTCGAGCATCCACCGGTTGAAGGCACTGATGGCGGCGTGGGTGAGCTCGATGTCGTCTTTCATCCGCTCCTCGAGCAGCGAGGCCAGGGTGGGGAACAGCAGGGTGCCGTACACCCCCTGTTCGTCGAGCAGCTTGATGCGGTCGTCGGGGTGGCGGAAGGCGGGGTGGCAGCGGATGGGCTTGCCGGAGAACTCCCGGAGGGTCTTTCCATCGGGGTTGTTGCCCCGGTAGTACTCCTCCCAGGCGCCGGGGGCGGCCACCACCTCGAAGGTGGGGTTGGGGATGTACTCGCTGATCTTGTTGTTGATGGCGATCTTGGTGCGGCCTTCGATGTCCACATAGCGGATGGCGGTGCGATACCGCTCGGGCAGGTGGCGGGTGAACGCGTCGATGGGCTCGTACAGGTGGTTGTCGGCGTCGTAGGCGTCGTAGTCGAGGCTCATGGCAGCTCCGGGGAGATGATTTCGGGGCCTTGTTCGGTGACAAGAACCGTGTCGCGAGCATATTCGGTGCCGGTCGTGGCGCTCACGCTGAGCACCATGTGGGCTTCGAGGGTTTCGTCGGCCCCATAGCGGGCGTTGATCACCGGGGACTCGAAGCCCATGCCGCTGCCTCTGACGAGCCAATCGCCGTCGGGTGCGACTCGGCGGAGGTCTTGGCCGGTGGCGCCGGGAACACAGGCCGCGATCAGGTTGGCGTGGGGGCGCACGTCGGGCGGAGCGCCGTCGGCGGTGCGGCCCAACCCGCCCTCGTAGTGCGAGCGGAGGCAGCTGAAGTCGACGACGGGGCCTTTGACCTGGGGTTCGGCGGCCGGAGTGGACGACCCGGCCAGGGCCATGGCCTCCACACCCGCGGCTAGACGTTGGGTGTCGGTGCCGGACTGGGCGATTGCTGCTGCGGCTCCGGCGGCGGCCACGGCGCCCGCGGCCCGGATGGCGTCGACCTCGGAGGGCAGCTTGGTGCGGCGGGCCCGGGACAGGACGTCGTCGGTAGGGACGATCTCGGCGTTGGGGGCCACCGCGCTGAGCAGCCCGGCCATGCCCGGCGACCAGGAGTCGATCCCCACTCTTTGGGCGGTGGCCATGCCCGGGTTGGCAGCCAGGCGCTGGTAGATGACCGCCCCGTTCCAGGTGATGCCGTGAAGGTGGTCGAGATCGATGTCGTCGGGGACGCCCTCGTCCCAGGTGGACAGCAGGTATATCTCGCCGGTGTTGGTGTTGAGGGTGCAGACCGGTCCGAACGGGCGGGTTCCGGCGGTCCAGAGCTGGTGGGCGCCGGTGATGTAGTTGATGTGGTCTTGGCGTCCGGCGACCAGCATGTCGATCCCGGCGGCGGCCAGGGCGTCGACGGCTCTTGTACGGCGCTGGAGGTGGAGGCTCAACTCGGTACCTCGATGGGGATCGAAGAGTGATGAGTCATCTCGGCACTTCGAAGGGGTCGTAGGGGTGGCCGCCGCCCAGGGGAATCCAGCCGTCCTCGGTGACGGCCACGATCTCCTCGGCCCGGTAGCCGCCGGTGCCGTCTTCCCAGATGGCGGGCTCCAGCACCATGACCATGCCGGGCTCCAGGGTGTGGGCGGCGTCGAAGTCGGGACCGTTGTCGGTGCCCAAGAAGGGCATCTCGGCGCTCTCGATGCCGACGCCGTGGACGAGATAGAAGTGGGGCATCCACGGGTGGTCGCCGTCGGGTCGGTGGGGGGCGTCGGCCGCGGTGGCCGCAGCACACACCTCGGCGAAGGTGACCCCGGGGGCGATGGCCTCATACGCCGCGTTCATGACCACCAGCCACCGCACAAAACAACGCTGCTCAGCGGGAGTGGGCCAACGGCCGACCACCCAGGTGCGCCCGAAATCAGAGGCGTAGCCGTGGTAGTCGCTGCCGGCATCCACCCAGATGAGGTCGCCTTCGGCGTAGACGGGGTCGCCCGACCAGGTGGGGAAGGCCAGATGCCCGGTGGTGGTGCGGGGACCGTCGTCCAGACGGCGGGCCATGGGCTGGAAGATGACGTCGATCATGTTGGCGTCGATGCCCTCCTCCCGGAGGCGGCGGAGAAACACGGCGGCCAGTTCGCTGCGGCGCACGCCGGGGGTCAGGGCCTCGTACACCGAGGCCATGGCCCGGCTAGTGCGGGCCTGGGCCTGGTGGATGCAGGCCAGCTCGTCGATGGTCTTGTGGAGCTTGACCGCGGCCAAGGTGTTGGCGGCGTCGGCGACCTCGGTGCCCGACAGCACGCCGGTGCGGCGCATGGCCCCAGTCATGAGGTCGATGCCGACTCGTCCGCCGCGGGCATGGCGGCCGAGGATGGCGTTGAGCTGGGCGCCTAGGTCGGCCGCGCCCTCGTCGATTTCGGGCCAGACGGCGGGATGGGCATCGACGTCGAGTCCATCAGGGTCACCGCCCAACAGGCAGGGCCGGGGGTGGTCGGCCATCACCACGGCGACAGGCCGGTTGGCCGAGGCATGGGTGACGTCGACGGCTTCGGGGAGGCAATCGGTGGCGTAGGCCACATGGGGCCCGTGGAGCAGCACCAAGGCGTCGAGGCCGTCAGCGGCCATCTGGGCCTGCAGCTTGGCGTAGCGCTCCCGCCGCAGCCGCCCCACATCGAGCTCCAATTCGGGGGCGGTAGCGGCGGGCATGTTCTAACTCTGCCTCATAGCGAACTCTGCCTCATAGCGGCGGAGAGTCTAAGCCGTCTGCGGAAGGGGTGAAGATGGGCGCCAAGATGCCCATCACGACATAGTAGTACTGGGGAGACAGGGCCATGAACACGGTGGTCGCCAGCTCAGTTTGGTTCGCCAGAATGTTGACCAGCGCTTTCCCAGTGGGGTTCTCAGTGGAGAACTTCTCCTGCTCTTCGTCCACTCGGCGACACTTTAGCAACGGGGCGTCTCAAACTCGGCGGGTGACGGACCGGGGCTTCTACTGCACCTACGCGGCGGCGGTGACGGCCTTGGGCGTGTTGTTTTCCTGGGCGGTGTTCAGCGGGGAGATCGGAACCTCCTATTTCGACGGGTATCGGAGCGACGACGGTCTTGCCATATTCGCTCTCAGCTTCGCGACCATCATCTTCCTGACGGCGTTCAGGTATCTCGACAAGCTCTGGCTGATGGTGGTCTCGGCGGTGATCGCTGCGGTGATGGTTGCTGTTGCGGCGCAGGTGATGGGCCGCCTCCAGGGAGCGGAGTGGTATAGGACGAGGGAATACAACGTCGGCTACGGCATCTATGTCTCCCTGGCGGCTTCGTGTGTTCTCATGCTAGCGTTGGGGTTGCTGTTTTGGGATTGGGAGCGGCACCGTCGCATCGCTTAGCCCTGCTCGGTTTCGTGCGCCCGCCACCATGGAAGGCCGGTGTAAAGGCCGGGACCTGCGAAGAAGTCCCGCCCGGCCCCCCTCGATTTGAACACCTCCCAGGCCATCACGGACGAGGTGGCGAGCGCGAGCGGCCCGGCGAACAGCAGGACCACAAGGCCGAGTCCGACCCTGGCCTGAACAGGCACGTCGTCCACCAGCAGGCTCGTCCATATCGTGTAGCGCACCGCCATCACCGTGACTGCGAGGCCGAGCAGCGGGGCCAGGTGGATCGTCCAGGTCGCACGGGAGCGCTTGAACAGCGTGACAGCCAGGATTCCCGCGAGGCCGAGTAGGAAGACGATGTTCCCTTGGCGATAGTCCGTCCCCCGAAAGTCGGTGGTGAAACTGCCATTATTCACCTGTATCCATGGGAGCCAGCTCCCGGCCATGCACGCGGCGAACGACCATATCGCCGTCCGGAATAGGACCTTGAAGAGGCGGTTGCTCATGTCCCCGTCAATCATAGAGCGGCACTGCAGTTATGCGCCGGTGCTGGCGATTTCGAGCAGCCAGCCATCCGCAAGAAGCACTGCGAATGGCGTGTATGGAGGTGGGAATAGTCAGATGATGCCGCTGGCTCGCAGGGCGGCCAGGTCGGCGGGAGTGAGGCTGCACAGGGCGGTGAGGACTTCGTCGGTGTGCTGGCCGAGGCGGGGGGCACCGGTGGGGACGGGCGGGGGCTGGCCGTCGAAGCGGGGGAAGGGGGCTTGCTGGCGCAGGGGGCCGACTACTGGGTCGTCAATGGCGATGAGGTCGCCGCGGGCGGCGATGTGGGGGTCGGAGGCGATGTCGGCGGCGTCGTAGGCGGTTGCTACCGGCACGTCACAGGCCACGCAGCGGGCTTCGATGTCGGCGGCGTTGAGCTGGGCGGTCCAGTCGGCCACGATCTGGTTGATCTCGTCGCCGTTGGCCGCCCGGGCGGCGGCGGTGGCGAACTTGGGGTCCTCCAGCAGGTCGGGGCGGTCGATGGCCGCGCATAGGCGGGCGAAGTTGGCTTCCATGGCGGCGGCGATGCACACCCAGCGACCGTCGCGGCTGGGGTAGTTGTCGAGCGGGGCCGAGTGGTCGAGCCGGTTGCCGGTGCGGTGCCGCACCAGGCCGAGGTGGTGGTAGGCGGCGTGGGTCCACTCCAGAATGCGCAACACCGAGCCGTACAGGTAGGCGTCGATCACCCCGCCTTCGCCGGCACCGCCGCCGTCCCGCTCATAGAGCAGGGCGGTTGCGGCCTGGGCGGCGAACACTCCGGTGAGGTAGTCGGAGATGGTGAGGCCGGGGCGCACCGGGGGGCGGTCGGGCTCGCCGGTGAGGTGGAGCAGGCCGCCGAAGGCCACGCCGTTGCGGTCGAGGCCGGGGCGCAACGACTTGGGGCCGTCTTGGCCGAAGACGCTGATGCGCACGGTGATCAGGCGGCGGGGCAGCACTTCGGGGTGGATGTTCCAGCGCTCCAGGGTGCCGGGGCGGAAGTTCTCGCACAGCACGTCGGAATGTTCGGCGAGCTGCCGGAACAGCTCCTGGCCCCGGGGTTGGCGAAGGTCGAGGGTGACCGACTTGCGGCCCCGGCCCTCGACGGCCCAGAACAGCGAGTAGGGGTGGTCGCTACTCTCCCCCGGCTCGTCGTCGGTCTCGGCGAACGGGCCGATGGTGCGCATGGGATCGCCGGTACCGGGCTGTTCGATCTTGATGACCTCGGCGCCCTGCTCGCCGAGGATGCCGGCGCAGAACGGAGCGGCGATCCGGGTGCCCACGTCGAGCACCCGCAAACCGGCCAGGGGCTTACGCATCCCGGTGCTCGGCGAAGACTTCTTTCATTGACGACTTCTGCATGCGCCGCTCCAGCGCGCCAAGGGCGGTGTCGGTGTTGTGCATCCAGTGATGGGCCATGAAGTGGTAATCCCAGGCGTCTTTCTGGCCCATCAGCTCAAGGGTCTTGTTGATAGACCGCTTCACCACCGCGGCGGTAGCCGGGGGCACGAGGGCGATGGCGTCGGCCATTTCCTGAACAGTGGCGGTCAGCTCTTCGCGGGGCACCACCCGGTTGACCATGCCCAGCCGCTCGGCGTCGGCCGCGGTGATGGTCTGGGCGGTGAGCAGGAACTCCTTGGCCTTGCGGGGGGGCATCTCCCAGGGCTCGATGAGGATCTCCACCGCGGCGCCGGTCATGCGCAGCACCGGGTTCTGGAAGGAGGCGTCGTCGGAGGCCACGATCAGGTCGCACATGCAGGCCAGCATCACCCCCGCCGCGATGCACTTTCCGTGCACGGCGGCGATGGTCGGCTTGGGGAAGTCCCGAATGCGCAGGCAGCGGTCGAAGTACATGGTCTTCTCGTGGTGGAACTTGCCTTCGGGGGTATCCCGCATGAGTCGCCATTTGTCGGGCTCGACATCGCCGACCAGCGCCTTGAGGTCGTGGCCAGCGGAGAAGTGGCGGCCATTCGCGGCCATCACCACCACTCGCACCTCTTCATCGGCTCCGGCAAGATCGAAAGCGGCGTCAAGTTCGTCGATGAGCTGAGTGTCCTGGGCGTTGGCCACATCGGGGCGATTGAGGGTGATGGTGGCGACGGCCCCGTCGACTTGGTATTCGATGGTGTCGAAGGCGGTGCTCATGGGTGCTCCTAACGGGGTTCTCTGGGAAGTCCCAGAGTTCGCTCCCCGATGATGTTGCGCTGGATTTCGCTGGTTCCGGCGAAGATCGTCGCGGCTTGATAGTACAGCCATGACCGCTGCCAGCGGCCCCCGCCGGGATTGTGGGGGTCGCCCCGCCACAGGGAGGCGGCTGGGCCCAGCACGTCGAGCGCGGTGTTGTGGAGACGCTGGCTCATCTCGCTCCAGAAGAGCTTGGCGGTGGCCGATTCGGGGCCGTGGTCGCGGCTGTGGTCCAGTCGGGACAGCACCCGCCAGTTCTGAAGCTGGAACAAGCGGATCTCGATGAACGCCTGGGCCAAGGACTGGCGGATTACGGGGTCCTTGTTGCGGCCGGTCTCCGCGGCCAAGCGGAGGAGTTCTTCAAGGAGCTGGAGGTGGATGACGAGCTGGCGGGGATTGGTGCCCCGCTCCACGCCGAGGGTGGACTGCGACACCCGCCAGCCGTTGCCCGGCTCGCCAATTACCTGATCGCCAGCCACGAACACATCGTTCAAGAAGACCTCGTTGAAGTCGGACTCGTCGGTTATCTGGCGCAGGGGGCGGATGTCCACACCGGGGGCGTGCATATCGACCATGAAGGCGGTGATGCCCTGGTGCTTGGGCGCATCGGGGTGGGTGCGGGCTAGGCACAGGCCCCAGTCGGCGAACTGGGCGTAGGAGGTCCACACCTTCTGGCCGTTGAGCCGCCAGCCGGCCTCAGCAGGGGTGGCCTGGGTGGACACCGAGGCCAGGTCGCTGCCCGCGTCGGGCTCGCTGAACAGCTGGCAGAACAGCTTTTCTGCGGGAAGGATCGACGGGAGCCAGCGCCGCTTCTGGTCGGGGGTGCCGTGGGCCAGGATGGTGGGGCCGATCAGGTTTACGCCAATGCGGCCAACCAGCTCAGGGGCTCGAGCCCGGGCCAGCTCCTCTTGGACGATGTAGTGGTGCAGGGGGCCGGCGCCTCGGCCGCCGTACTCCTCCGGCCAGGAGACGCCGACGAGACGGGCTTCAGCGAGGGCGGACTGCCAGCCTCGTAGGAAGTCGACTTCTTCTCCCAGGTCGTCGAACAGGGGCGGCAGGTCCTGGCCGTATTCCCAGGGGAGGTTCCTCTTGAGCCAATGTCGGCACTCAGCACGAATGGCTTCCTGGTCGACAGTGGGAGCGAGATCCATTTCCCTAAGTTTGCACCATCCCTCGTACTCGCTTTACTCGAAGCGGGCACCCATCTTCTTGAGGATCTCGACGGTGTTGGCGGCGGCCATACGACCTTGGGTGCCGGGGGTGTAGGTGACCGACTCGATGGTGTTGGTGTAGGGGAAGGGTCCGTGGCGCTGGTAGATGTCCCATGAGACGGGGGAGCGGCGATCGATGCCCACGTCGATTCCCTCGAAAGGGGCCATGGTCCACATGCCGGTGAATCCTTCGTCGGCGGCTGTCTCGTTACCGTCCACCAGCACCCGCAGATTCCAGGCGAAGCCGTCGGTAATGGTGAAGGCGAGTTGCACACTGCGCCGGCCCTCGGCCAGTGGACCTCCGTTCAGATGCCGCATGTGGCCGTAGCCGTTGTGGACGTAGACCACCTCGCCGCCCTCGACGTAGCAGGCGTAGCCGCCGCCCTGGTCGCCGTGGGCCACCAGTATCCCGGCGTCGCCTGCGGCGTAGTCGAACTCGACGTCGACAGTGAATGATCGTGCCGCGATCAGCTTCATGCTCCGGTAGCGCTCCAGCGTGTCGGTGCCCGGCACAATCCGCACCGGCGTCTCGTACACCTCCTCTGAGGGCGGGCGCTGGACGAACTTGAGCATCGAACCCTCGTCGATGGGGTACACCTGATAGCGGCGGGCGGCCTCCTCCCAGGCGTCGATCATCTCTTGGCGCCGCTGGGGCTCGGCTTCCGACAAATCCACCGTCTCGGTGGGGTCGTCGGCCAGGTTGTACACCTCCCACTCGTGGTCGCCGAACGGAGTCATCGGCAAATGCAGAGTGACTGCCTCCCAGCCGTCCCGGTAGAACCCCCGGTGGCCGATCTGCTCGTAGTACTGCTCGGTGTGGTGCTCGGGGGCGTCGCCGTCGGCGAACGTAGGGGCGAAGCTGGCCCCCACCAGCGGTCCCTTCAGCGGCTGGCCATTGCGCTCAGTGGGGGCCTCGAGGCCCACGATGTCCAAGACGGTGGGCAGCACGTCGGTGATGTGCAGGTACTGGCGGCGGAACCCGCCGGGGTCGGCAATCCGGCCGGGCCACGACGAGATCATGGCCACCTGGTGGCCGCCGGCGTGGGTGTTGATCTTGTAAAGCCGGAAGGGGGTGTTGCCGGCCATGGCCCAGCCCCGGGGATAGTGGGCCAGAGTCTGGGGCCCGCCCAGCTGATCAAGTCGGGCGTGATCGTCGTCGATGTCGCCCTGGGTGGGCGACAGCACCTCGAAGTACTGCGAGCAGCCGGTGTCCTCGCCTTCACGGGACGCTCCATTGTCAGATGTGAACAGCACCAGGGTGTTGTCCCACTCGCCCAGCTCCTCCAGGGCGTCGCGCAACCGCCCGAAGTTCTGGTCGACGTTGTCCACCATGGCGGCGAACACCTCCATGTAGCGGGCGAACACCTCCTTTTGGGTGTCCGACAGCTCGTCCCACGGGGCGACGTCGTTGCGCTCCTCGGAGTTGCGGGGCGGCAGCGTGGTGCCTTCGTCGATGACGCCCAACTCGATCTGGCGGGCGAAGCGGCGCTGCCTGATCTCGTCCCAGCCAGCGTCGTAGGCCCCCCGGTACTTCTCGATGTCGGCCTGCTTGGCCTGGAGCGGAGCGTGGACCGCCCCATGCGACAGGTACAAGAAGAACGGCTGGTCAGGCCGGGCCGCCTTCTGCTCGCGCACCATGGCGATGGCCTCGTCGGTGATGTCGTCGGTGAAGTAGTAGTCGTCTGGATATTGGTCGGTGCGCACCACGCTGTTGTCGCGGATCAGCCGGTGGGGGTGGTGGAAGTTGGTGAACCCGTCGAGGAAGCCGTAGTAGTGGTCGAACCCCCGCTGGAGCGGCCACGAGTGGCGGGGTCCCACCAGGTTGGAGTCTTTGCACAGGTGCCACTTGCCCACCATGAAGGTCGCGTAGCCCCCCGCCCTCAGGATCTCGGCCACCGTGGCGCAATGCTCGGTGAGCTCGGAGGTGTAGCCGGGGTAGCCGGGGTCGGAGTGGCACACGTGGCCCACGCCCACGTCGTGGTGGTTGAGCCCGGTGAGCAGCGACGCCCGGGTGGGCGAGCACATGGGGTTGACGTGGAAGTTGAGGTAGCGCAGCCCCTCGGCGGCCATCTTGTCGATGTGGGGGGTGTCGATCTCCGAGCCGTAGCAGCCCAGATCGGCAAAGCCCAGGTCGTCCAACAGCACCACCACGATGTTGGGCGCGCCCTGCGGCGCCCGCACCGCCTCGGGCCACCACGGGTCGGAGCCGGCCACGGTCCGCCCCGCCCGCCCCTCCCATCCCTCATACGGCTCAGGCCTGGTCGCCGTCTCGTCGGTCATCGGACCCTCGCTTTTGTTGGTAGCAGTGTCAGTCGCCGAGCTTGAACACCCGAAGGGCGTTCTCCCGGAGGAACTTGGGCCACACGTGGTCGCGGAACGGCACGTTGGCCATGTCGGTGAAGATGCGCTCCAGGGTGAGCCCGGCGGGGAAGTACCCGGCGTACATCACCTTGTCGGCCCCCCGGGTGTTGGCGTAGTCGATGATGTCCTTGGGGTAGTGCTTGGGGGCGAACGCCGAGGGCATGTAGTAGAGGTTGGGCCACTTCAGCATGAGCTTCATGGCCAGCTTCTCCCAGGGCTCGGCCCCGTGGCGCATGACCAGGCGCAGCTCGGGGAAGTCGTAGCAAACTTGGTCGAAGTGCTCGACGTGCTGGGGGGCGCTGGGGAATCGGGGCCCGGCGATGCCGGCGTTGGCGATCACCGGGATGTCGAGCTCGACGGCGGTGGCGTAAAGCGGGTACATGAGCGGATCGGACACCGCCACCTGGGGCATGAGTCCGGAGGGGAACACGCTCACCGCTTTGAGGTCGTGGTCGGTCTTCAGCTTCTTGACGTGGCGGACGGCGCCCATCACGTCGTTGGGGTCCACCTCGGTCACGAAGTACACCCGGTTGGGGTGGAGCCGCTTGGCCTCGATGGAGGTCTCCGACAGCCCGAACAGCCCCTTGTCGATGCCCCACCGGTCCATCTCGGCCATGGTGTAGGCGATGGGGTCGGATCCCTCCTCGGCCTCGTCGGGGATGTCTTTGAACATGTACTCCACCGGCATCACGAACTCTTCGGTGGACTGGTCGTCCTTCAGCCCGGCCTGGAGGTTGGCGTACACCTGCTTCTTGGAGGCGAACAGGAACCCGATCATCAGGTCCACGACGCCGATTCCCTCGGGCATTGGCATTTTGTGCTCTTTCTGCTGGCTCAGTCCATCGAGAAGTCGGGGTTGAGGGTGATGACCCAGAACATGGCGCCGGTGTCGTCCACAAGCTGCGCCATGCGCCCCGGCGGGGTGTCCATGGGCGGGACTATTACCTGCCCGCCCAGCTCACCGCACTGCGCCGCGGTGGCGTCGCAGTCGTCCACCGCGAAGTACACCGCCCAGTGGGGAGGGATGCCTTCCATTGGCAGGGGGCCGGCGCTGCCGATCATCTCGCCGTTGTGCGAGATACCCATCGATCCCTCCATGTCGAGGGGTATCGGGGTCCAGCCCAGCACCTCGGAGTAGAAGGCCAGGGCCTTGTCGACATCGGAGGTGAGGAGTTGGTTCCAGCACAGGGTGCCGTGCTCGCTCTTCAGCGCGGCGCCGTCTTGTCCGAGCGCCTCCCACAGCATCACCACTGCGCCGGTGGGGTCGGCCACCACCGCCATCCTGCCGGCGCCCGACGGCTCCATCACGGGGCCCATCGGGGTGCCCCCGGCGGGGCCCACCATGGCCAGGGCCTCATCGGCGTTGTCCACCGAGATGTAGGTCTCCCACACGTTGGGGATCCCCATCTCGCACATCTGCTGAGGCTTCTCGAGCAGCCCCAGCACCGGCTTCTCGCCCTTGAGCCCCAGTGTGTAGACCACTTGCGACCCCTCGAGCTCGTCGTGGAAGGTCAGCCCGAACAGCGCTGAGTAGAACTCCTTGGCCTTGTCGGGCTCCTCGGTACACAGATCGACCCAGCTGAAATCTCCGTGGACGTAGCCGTCTACCTCGGGCATGGGTTTTCTCCTCTCATTTTGATCTGGGAACACGCCACTCTATTTGTCGGGCCCGGCCCTCCGGTCAGTCAGCCGGGAGGTTTCGCCTGTATTCGGGCGGGTTTCCGGCAAGCTCAGATGGCATCGCCCACATTGGAGCGGCGGGCGCCTATGGCCCACACCAGAATGGCCAGGATCATCAGGGGATCGAGGATCTCCCGGGCGGTCTGCTCGTAGGCGAAGAAGTAGGCCATGATGAACACCGCCATAGCCAGCCCCAGGGCGATGACCACTGCCACCAAGGTGAACGGGTTGGCCGGCTCCATGCCCTGTCGCTGCGCCATCACCCGGCTCCACCCGGTTCTGGCGGCCACGCTGGCGCAGGCCAAAAACAGCGGGTCGATGGTGAACCAGAGGTTGCCGCTGTAGTTGAAGATGTCGGTGTAGAAATTGAGCAGGATGGCCACGGCCAGAGCCACCAGACTCACCGTGCGCACCCACGGCACCTTGCTGGTGTTGCGCCACATGATCCACACCCCGACGATGGCGAATACCAGTGGGCCGATCTGCCAGAGCTGCCACTTCCAGTTGTCGGCGAACTCGGCGTTGGGGTCGACTACCGCCGATCGCTCGACCCAGGCGAAAACGGCGACGACAAGTATGCCTACCCCGATGAGGGAATCGATGATTCCCAGATCCCGCCGCCGGAAGATGTGCTCAATCATGCTCATTACCCATATTGAACACCCGCAGGGCGTTCTCGCGCAGGAATTTTGGCCACACGTGGTCGCGGAACGCAACACTGCGCATCTCGGTCATGATCCGCTCCAGCGACAAGCCCGAGGGGAAGTACCCGGCGTACATCACCTTGTCGACTCCCCGGGTGTTGGCGTAGCGGATTATGGCCTCGGGGTAGTGCTTGGGGGCGAACGCCGAGGTGGAGTAGTGCAGCCCCGGCCACTTCAGCATGAGCTTGACCATGAGGTCTTCCCACGGCTCTGCGCCGTGGCGGGTGACCAGCACCAGCTCGGGAAAGTCGTAGCACACCCGGTCGAGGTGCTCGACGTGCTGGGGGCCCATCGGGAACCTTGGCCCCGGCACCCCGGCGTTCATGCACATGGGGATCTCCAACTCGCAGCACGCCGCATAAAGCGGGTACATGAGCGGATCGCTGATGTTGACCTGGGGGTGCAGCCCGGTGGGGAAGCAGGCCGCGGCGATCACTCCGAGCTCGTTCACCGCCCGGCGCAGATCCCGCACTGCCTGTACCCCGAGGTTGGGGTCCACCAGGTAGCTGCCGTAGAGGCGGTCGGGATGCTCGGTGACGCCTCGGGTGCCCCAGGTGTCGCCAAAGTTCACCGGCAGAAGCCCCTTGTCCACGCCCCAGCGGTCCATCTCGGCCAGCAGGTAGGCGATGAATTCCACCGTGCCGTCCACTTGGGGCAGGTCTTTGAACATATAGGCCGCACCGTGGCCGAAGCTGCGGCTCTCGGTGTCCTTCAGCAGTCCCTGGAAGTTGGCGTACCAGGCGTCGCGGTCAGACGGGACTCCCAACATGAGGTCGACCACGCCGATGCCGTCCATAGGGTGAGGGGCCATCGGGTGGGCCTCCGGCCCGGAACCGGTGTCGTCGGCCATCTAGTCGGCCAGGGTCTCGAACAGGTCGGCGTCGGTACGGCGCAGGCGGCGGTAGTTGGCCTCCCACATCATGGGGATGAAGTACTTGTGGTAGGCCTTCTTGGCTCGGGCCGCCTCAGCCTCGACCATCTCATGGCCCCCCACTACCTGGGCTTCGTAGTGGGCTCGGGCCGAGGACTCATAGGCAATGGCCTTGATGGTGGCCTCCTCCAGCGATGGGCATACGAAGCACGCCCCGTGGTTGCCGATGAGCACCACCGACCGGTCGCCCAGCGCATCGGCCATCCGGGGGCCGTCCACCGGGTTGTCGATGCCGTTGTCGGCGTAGTGGGCCTGCTCCTCGTAGAACAGGCAGGCGTCGGCCGAGTACAGCCCCACGTCTTTTCCGGTAGTCGAAAGCACCTCCACGTAGTGGGAGTGGGTGTGGATCACCGAGTTGGCGTCGGGGCGGGCCTCGTAGAACCCGGCGTGGAACCGCACCGCCGGCGAGGCCGGGGTGTCGCCGTCGAGCAGGTTGAGCTCCATGTCGTAGCAGTTCACGTCGCTGGGCAGCGTCTCGCTGAAGTAGCCGAACGGAGAGACCCAGAAGGCGTCATGGCGCTCGGAGTCGCGCACCGACACGTGGCCCGCCACCCGGCTCTCGCACCCCTCACGGGCCAGGATGCGCCGGGAGGCGGCCACCTGGAAGGCGGGATGGTCTTCGGTCCAGGTCTTGGTCATCTCATCTCCTTGGTCTAGTCCTCAGAACATTTCTGGATGGGCAGCCACCGCGTCGGGAACCGGCCAGCGGAACAGCTCGGCGGCGTTGCGCCAGCAGATCTTCTCAGTCTCGTCGGCCTCGAACCCCTCTAGTTGGCGGCGAACCACCTCTTGGGTGTCGGGCCAGGTGGTGTCCACGTGGGGATAGTCCGACTCCATCATGATGTGGCCCACCCCGATGTGGTGGCGTAGCGACAGGCACGAGATGTCGTCGATCACACAGAACCAAAAGTTGCGCCGGAACACCTCGCTGGGCTTCATGTCGATGTCAACCCAGGTGCCGTACATGTCGTGGTAGCGGGTGATGTGGTCGAGCCGGTCGATCAGCCCCGGCACCCAGGCGATGCCCCCCTCCGACATGGCGATGCGCAGGTTGGGGAACCGCACCGGGATCAGCGAGTACAGCCAGTCGACCGCGGCGAACATGGCGTAGCCGAAGAACAGCACCCCTATGGTGTCGGGAGGGGCGTCGGGCGCGGTGGACGGAGCCTGCGACGACGATCCCACGTGCAGGCAAACCACGGTACCGGTGTCCTCGCAGGCTCGGATGAACGGGTCCCAGTGGCCGGTGTGCAGCGACGGCAGCTTCAGCTTCTCGGGGGCCTCGCTGAACGACACCGCCCGAAAGCCCCGCTCGGCGTTGCGGTAGATCTCGTCGGCGGCCACGTCGGCGTCGTACAGCCACGGGATTTGGCAGGGGATGATGCGGTCGGGGTAGCGCCCATGCCAGTCCTCCAGGATCCAGTCGTTCCAGGCCCGCACGCAGGCCAGGCCCAGCTCCGAGTCGTCGGTCATCCGCATGAAGTTCTGGCCGGCGAACCCGGGCAGCGCGGAGGGGAAGTTGAGCGACGCATAGATCCCGTTGAGGTCCATGTCGGCGATGCGGGCGCCGATATCCCACGCGCCCCGGCGCATGTGGTCGAACCGCACCGGGTCGAAGCCGTACTCCGACACCGGTCGCCCGGCCACCGCGTTCATCCCCACGGTGGGGAAGCGGCGCCCGTCCACCTCCCAGGCGTGCATGCCGTCGTCGTCGGTCACCACTGTTGGGCCTCGGTCGCCGAACCGGGCCGGCATGCGACCCTTGAAGGCGTCGGGGGCCTCCACCACGTGGTCGTCCACCGAGATGAGCAGGTTGTGGCGCACCCGGCGCTCGGGTTCGGGCAAAAAGGTCACCGGGTGGGCGTCGGCCTGGGTGTCGCGCACCGTGAACCCGATGCGCCCCATGTCGGAGAGCTTGACCACGGCGCCTGCCCAACCGATCCAGCCCAGCTTTGGGCTGCCTACACCTGGATGTCGTAGAGCTGGCGGACGTTGCCCGACACGATGGCGTGGCGCACATCGTCGGTGGTGTCGGCGAAGTGCTCGGCGATCACCGCCTGGCTGTGGGGCCAGGTGGACACGTGGTGGGGGAAGTCGTTGCCCCACATCATGGTCTCGGTGCCGATCACGTCCCGGGCGGCCACCCCGGTGAGGTCGCGCATGAAGGTGACCCGGAAGTTCTTGCGCCAGTAGTGCGACGGCTCGTGCTCGCAGTTCATGTCTTTGAGGAGCTGGGAGTTGCGGTGGAACCAGTAGTCGGCCCGCTCCAGCAGATTTCCGGCCCAGCCCACGTCGTTCTCGGCGGAGACGATCATGAGGTCGGGGTACCGGTCGAACACCCCGCCGAAGATGAGGTCGAGCACCACCTCTTGGATGTCCACCGTTTGCAGCACCGATCGGGTGGACGTGCCCTTGTCCCAGGACTTGTCGGGGTCGCGGGTGGTGGCGGCGTGGAGGTTCACCGGCATGGAGTGCTCCACCGCGGCGGCCCACAGCGGGTCGAACGACGGGTCTTGGTAGGGGTTGTCCTCGCCGTTGATCACCGGGATCATCACCCCTTTGAGGCCGATGTCGCGGCAGCGCTTTATCTCCTTGGCCGCCCGGTCGAGATCAACTGGCGACAAAAGGCCGATGCCCACGAACGTGTCGGGGATCTGGCTCACGAACTCCCCGACCCAGGTGTTGTAAGCCTCGAACAGGGCCCACTGGAACTCCACGTCTTGGATCGGGTACATCTGCATGGCGATGGTGGGATAGAGCACCTCGCCGGTCACCCCGTCGGTGCGCAGCGCCTCCATGCGGACCTCGGGATTCCAGCCCACGTCGGGCACGTCCTCGTCCCAGCGGCCCTTGGCCCGCACCTTGTCGTCGGTGCGCATGCACCCGGCCAACAGCCCCACCGGGGGGAGACGGGCCTGGTCGCACACCAGGCGGTCGGTGGTGGGCTCGTGCACCAGCCGCGGGGCCCGATCCCGGTAGGCCTCCACGGTGTATATCTGCCACAGGTCGTGGGGTTCGATCACGTGGGAGTCAGCAGAGAAGACGTCGAAGCCGTTGTCGCTCATCGACCCTGATGTTATGCCCCCGCCTCCGTCCCCCGCCCACCGGGGTTGGGGGCCGATCGGGTGGATAACGTGGCCGACGTGAGCGTGTGTGCATTCATAGGACTGGGCAATATGGGGTTTCCCATGGCCGGGCACCTGGCCGCTGCTGGCCACGAGGTGCGGGTGTTCAACCGGACCGCGGCGGTGGCCGAGCGTTGGGGGGAGACCCACAACGGCGTGGTGGCCGCCACCCCGGCGGAGGCGGCCGACAGGGCCGAGTTCGTGTTCACCTGCGTGGGCGCCGACGACGATCTGCGGGCGGTAGTGCTGGGCGACGATGGCGCTTTGAGCACTACGGCCGCGGGTTCGGTGTTGGTGGACCACACCACCGCATCGGCCGACGTGGCCCGGGAGCTGGCCGAGGTATGTGCCGGCCGGGGGGTCGGCTGGCTGGACGCCCCCATCTCTGGGGGTCAGGCCGGGGCCGAGAACGGCGTGCTGACGGTGATGTGCGGCGGCCAGCCTGAGCATTTTGAGGCCGCCCGCCCGGTGATCGACGCCTACGCCTCGGCGGTCACCCTCCTGGGCCCGGCCGGCAGCGGCCAGCTCACCAAGATGGTCAACCAGATCCTGTGCGCCGGCGCCGTGCAGGGGGCGGCTGAGGCGCTGGCCTTCGGCGAGCGGGCCGGGCTCGATATGGAGAAGGTGCTGGCCGCGGTCACCAAGGGGGCAGCGGGATCGTGGTACCTCCAGAACCGGGGCCACACCATGGTGGCCGACGAGTTCGACTTCGGCTTCGCCATCGACTGGATGAACAAAGACTTGGGCCTGGTAGCCGACGCCGCCGCCGAACTCGGCGCCCCCATCCCCCTAGTAGAGCTCTGCCGCCGCTACACCCAAGCAACCGCCGCCGCCGGCGAAAACCGCCTAGACACCACCGCCATCATCCGCCGCTACCGCTAACGCGCATCACAGGCGTGTCTGGGACTATCAACCGGCGTATTTGAGGTGGGAGGGGGCGAAGTCGTCGACGAACAGGAAGATGTCTCCAGGTGCCAGCGGCTGGTCATTCGGCTCTAGATCTAGGGGCTGCACGCCCAAGAGCACTGCACCGAGTTTGGCGGCACGCAGAGGTTCCGTGGGGAGCTCAAACGTGAAAAATCCCTCCTCATCGGTGGTGGTTTCCAGCGTCGACGCCTCACCCTCGGTGGTCTGCACCGCCAGCCAAACAACAACGTCCGCGACATAGGCCTGGCCGATAATGCCGGCAAGTTGTCCATTCAGGGCCGGAGCCAAGGCCTCGTCTGACATCGCCTGCATTTTGCCACGGGGTCACTGCCCAGGCTGCGATCGGTCTCTGTCGAAGTCAGGCCGAGAAGCCGGGTAGCGGACGCTGAGGGAGCGTGACATAGGGATCTTCGTCGGCTCTCGCAGGCCGGTTGGCCGCTTAGGCAGCCCAAAGGCTGCTGATGGGGCGCATGTGGAGACGATCGTCCAGCGACAGTGTGTGGGGGCCAGTGTGCAGGAGGATGCCGGCTCGGAAGGCACCCGGTGAAACGGCGTCGAGCTTGTCTCGGAACCATTGGATATGAGCTAGGTGTTTTGACGTGGGGGAACTCGTCGACTTGACCTCTACTGCAACCACGTCGTCGTTGTCGGCTTTGAGGATCAGATCGATTTCGCGATCCTTGTGATCCCGATAATGGGAAAGGGTGTATGCCCGGGTTGATGCTGAAAGCTGCCGGGCGATCTCGTTCGCCGCGAACGTTTCCAACAGCGGTCCTGTAGCGGGCGCGGTAGGTGAGGCCAATGCCTCTGCACCCACACCCAGCAGGCTTGCGGCCAACCCAGAGTCGGTGATGTGGAATTTGGGACGTCGTGCGGTGCTCGCGGTGAGGCTCCGAGACCATGCGGGCAGTTCGTGTACCAAGAACACGGTCTGAAGCCATTCGAAATAGTTGGCTATTGCTGGACGGCTGATCCCCAGTTGGCGGGATGCGTCGGAGAAATTGACCGTGCTGCTCGTGAGCCCCGCGGTCCATCTCAACAGCGGCGCGATCGCTGATGCCTTGCGAATGTCAGTGAGCTCGGCAATGTCGCGTTGGATGACGGTCTCGATATATCCCTGAAACCAGCGGTGCCTCGGGCTGCCGTCAAGGCTGACGACTTCGGGGTACCCCCCTCTACAGGCTCGTTCCAGATAGCTGGCTCGATTGAAGTCGGAGGCGGGGGCTGGTCTGGGAGTGCCTTCGAACCAGAGGTCGATCTCATTCGGCCGCACGCCGGCTAGCTCGGCCTCAGAAAGCGGCCAGAGCCGGAATATCTGAACCCGCCCGGCAAGAGATTCGCTGATTCTCGGAACAGTCAAGAAATTGGTGGATCCTGTGAGGAGGAATCGTCCTGGCGTTCGTTCTTCATCGACCAGCTGCTTGACCGCCAATACGAGCCTGTCGCCGCCGCGCTGGGCTTCGTCTATCACCAGGGGATAGCGCTGGTTGGACAGGAATGTCAGGGGATCGTCAAGTACGACTTCTCGCAGTTCCTCGTTATCCATCGAAAGATAGGTGCCATTGTCGGCTTCGGCGATCATCCGGGCAAGGGTGGTCTTGCCGCTCTGGCGGGCCCCGTGGAGCATGATCACGCGAGCCCAAGTCAGGGTCTCCTCAATGAGGGGCTGGAGGTGCCGTTTGAAGAGATCCATGTCCTTACTCTAGCCACTAAGTTACAGATCCGACTAGAGATAAATGACAAATGCTACTCTAGATAACTTACAAACCCATCCATCACTACTTTACAACTTCTCCCTTGTAATTTGCGGTCTCGGGAACGTTCAGTACAGGGATTCGCCGCCTGCTTCGCTGCTTGCGGGGGTGTTGCCGCTGAGGGTGTCTAGGACGGATTGGCGGTGGGCGGCGACTGTTGCGGAGAGGGCGGCGTTGTCGGCGGTGACGGTGACCAGGCGGAAGCCCTGGGCCACCCGGGTGGGGGTGAGCGTGGGGGTGGAATGGATGCCGGGGACGACACCGTGGCGACCGCAGGCGGCCACGATGGCGGCCAGGGCGTCGTCGAAGGCGGCAGTGCCGTCGTTGTTGCCGGGAGGCAGGCCTAGGCTCACCGATAGGTCGGCTGGTCCGACGTAGACGGCGTCTACTCCGGGGGTGGACACGATGTCGTCGAGATTCTCCAGTGCGGCGATGGTCTCCACCATGGGTATGCACTTCACGGCTTGGTTGGCGCCGGCGAAGTAGCCGGGCCCGTCGCGCAGCGCCACCCGGGTGGGGCCGAAGCTGCGCGATCCTTCAGGGGCGTAGCGGCACGATCGCACTGCGGCCTCGGCCTCGACCCGGCTGTTGACCATGGGGATGATTATGCCCATGGCCCCGGCGTCGAGCATCCGGCCGATAATGCCCTGCTCGTTCCACGGCACCCGCACCACCGGGGTTGCGGTGCCCAGGTCGATGGCCGCCAGCATCGGCAACGCATCCGAGTAGTCGGCTAGGCCGTGCTGCATGTCGATGCACACATAGTCGAACCCGGCTCTAGACATGATCTCGCAGCTCATGGCCGTGGGCAGCCCCGCCCAGGCGCCCAGCGCCGGGCGACCCGAAGCGAAGGCCTCGGCCAACGGATGGGATGCGGATGCAGCGTCGCTCATGGCCGCAACCGTATCCCCCAATCTGGAGGTTCAGTCAGTTCAGATTCACCCGCCTACGGAGTGGCGTCTCGCATTGGGCCGATGGGCACCAGCTGGCCCCTTGCGCCCAGATCGGGATCTTGGGCTACGAGCTGGAAGGAGTCGTTGCTGGAGTACTTGCCTGGTCCGAACGAAGCGTAGGGCTGGCTGGCGATGGAGAACTGACCTGCATTGGCAATGGCCTCAGCGAAGGTCTCATGGGTCAAGTTGGGACCGGCTTCGGTAGCCAGATACTCAAAGATCTGGAAGAACCGACAGTGGCCGGACAGGGCGGTGAACCACAGCGGCTCGCCTTCCTCCAAGGTGTCGGGATGCTTGACCTCGATATCGGGGTGGGCGGCGGCAAATGCGTCCTTGCATTCCTGCATCCTCGGGTCGGACTCGTATGTCTGGGCCCCGGTCATGGCCGACACGCTGATCGCACCCCTAGCTGACTCAGGATCGACGTTTGCACCCAGGTTGCTGCCCATTCCGGAAGCGTCGGTTGCCCAGATGTCTACCTCGAGGCCGTTGATAGCCGCGTTTTCAATGCCGGCTGAGACGTTGCCGACGAGCAGAAGGGTGTCGGTGCCGGCTGCCCTGATGCGCTCCGACAGTGCGGCCCACTCTTGGTTTTGGGCGATGAGGTCGGCAACGTTGGAGGAAGTGGCAATTTCCAGAACCGGCTCGACGCCATGATCCCGCAGCAACCTGCCAACCTCATCTAGCTGGGGGGCTGAGGGGAGATCGGCCACAATGGCGATCGAGCGTCCTTGGAGCATCCCCTCCTCGTCGAGCAGGGTGAACAGCGCGCTGGTGGTGCGCTCACGCGGGGCTCTCTCGTTGACCCATGGGGCCCGGGCTAGGGCCAGCCGATCGGCAGTGATGGTCCCGCCCACCAGGATCGTCTCCTGTTGGTCGACGATGCAGGTGTTGGCCACCTCGGCGGGGCCGAGGAAGCCGAACAGCACGGCGAACACTTCGTTGTCCTCGGTCACGCGGAGACAGGCGGCCTCGGCCTCGGTGGCTCCGATGGGGTTGTACTTGTCCATGATGACTTCAACCTGGCGGCCGTTGATGCCGCCTCGGTTGTTGATGTCGTCCACCAGGGCCTGGATGACCTTCTCCTGGTCGCCCCAAGTGGCTGGTGAGAAACCAAGTTCGACCAATTGGTCGATGTCGAGATAGGTGACACCGATGGTGATGGTCTCAGCGGTGACCCCTCGCCAGGTGGCGGTCAGGGGGATCTCTGGCTCCGGCTCCGCGGTGGGGGCCGGTTCGAACTCTGGTTCTTCTTCCGGTTCAGACTCTTCTGGCTCGGGTTCTTCGGGTGCTGCCTCTTCGGCCTCGGGCTCCGGCTCTTCGGCTTCCGGGTCCGGTTCTGGGGCCGCTGGGGCTTCGGTGGCAGGTGCCGCTGGTTCGCCGCTGCCGGTGTCATCGTCGTCGTTACCACCGCAGGCCGCGGCAATCATGGATAGTGCCACGAGCATGGCAATCAACCAGCGCATCGTTTTGGTCTTCATGGGGTTTCCCCTCTGTGTCCCCCTACTGGGCGCCGGGAACGAACAGGCCGACCCGGCTCAGGGGATCATATTCGGTCGGGGTTTACCGGTCTCCCTGAGCGGGCAACTGGGTACTGCCGCTCCGGGGCGTCGCAGGGCACCCGTCCGGTGGGTGGTCCCTGGGCCGGATCGCCGGTGAGCAGCTCAGACTCAGCGGGGGCGTATTGGAGGATGTAGGCCTTGCGGACCTTGTCGGTGGTATTCGGCCCGGTGAGGTGGGGGGTGAGCGAGGAGAACACTGCCGCCCCTCCGGCAGGCACTGGGGCGGGTACTGCGGTTTCGCACTGCTCGAAGCACTCAAAGCCCAGGGGATCGACGTAGGTGTGGGCCAGCGTGCCGTGGAGGTGGACGCCGGGGGCCACCCACGGACAGCCGTTCTCCACGGTGGTGTCGGTGAGAGCCATCCACACGGTGAGGTACTGCTGGGGCTCGATGAAGGTGTAGCCGTTGTCTTGGTGCCAGGGGAACCGGCGGGGCTTCTCGGGCTTCTTGTACACCGCCTGGTCCCAGTACAGGTTCACGTCGGGACCCACGAGATCGGTGCACACCCCGGCGATGCGGGGATCGGCGGCCACCTGGCGCAGAAGGTTGGAGCGGGCCACCAGGTGGGGAGTGAAGGTGATGGCCCCCGCCTCGGCGATCATCAGCCGCTCGCCCTCGATTTGGCGGAGTCCGGCCTCGGTCTCGGCCTCGATGGCGTCGATCTCCTGCACCACCGCGGCGATGGTGTCGGCATCGAGCAGTTCTTCCATCACGAAGAACCCCTGTTGGTTGAATGCCTCGGTCTGCTCGGGGGTCAGCGCCGCGGGCGACGAGGTGGCCGGACGCCAGGCGAAGTACTGATTCCAGGGATGCGGGGTGTAGGTGCCGTCGGCCATCAGAACACCAGGGTGACGTGGCTGTGGGGCGGCAGGGTCAGTGGGCCGCCAACGTCGATGTGGTCTTCGACTGGCACCACCCGGTTGGGGTCTTCGGGCGTGTTGGCCGCTGCTTTGTCGTCAGCCCACAGGGTGATGCGCGTTGCCGGTCCTCCGATGCCGTCGAGGTCGACTGATAGCTCATCGTCGGGCATTCGGTTGACCAGCGACAGGTGGATCTGGCCCGAATCGGGGTCGAGAGTGCCGGCGGCATCAAGTGCCGCCATCCCGCGGTTCGGCGCGTTGGCGGCATCGATCCCAGCCTCAGTCAACACCGCCACGTCCAAACCGGTGCTCTGGGCGCAACGGCGGGCCACTGCCAGAGGATGGAAGGTGGTCTGGCGCACCACCCCGTCGGGGGTGGTGAGGATCGGGCCTAATACGTTCACCATCTGCGCCTGGGTGGCCAGCGACACCTTGTCGGGATGGCGCCACAGCACATGCAGCCAGGTGGCGTGGGCCAGAGCGTCTTTGAGGTCGAAGTGATATTCGATCATGGGGACGGGCTCGGTGTGTATCGGTGGGCCGACCTCGGCTCGGCGCCGTCGGTTGATCACCTCGGGCTGGTCGGCCATTGACAGATAGGGCTCGGGCCACACCCCCCACTCGTCCACGCAGATCCGCAAGTCGTGGTGTAGCTCGCGCCGCCGCTTGGCCGCGCCGATCAGCCCCCAGGTGTCGCAGATCGCCGCCTCTGATGATATCGGGCCGGCCAGGACGCCCTCGTAGCTGAGTTCGTTCCAATAGAAGTGCAGCGACAGCCAGTCGAACACCACGCCAGCCTCGCTAAGCACTGTCCAGTTCCAATCGGGGTCTTCGGCGCCCACCCCCACCAGCGAGATGCGGCTATCGGCCCACCGCAGCAGCTTTCCCCACTCCCGGGCCAGCTCGGCATAGGACTCCGCAGAGGTGTGCAGGTGCTGCCACCAGCCGAAGTTCTCGTTTCCGATCCCCCAGATGGGCACATCATGGCGGTCGGGGTGGGGACCGCTCTGCCGCAAGCCCACCTCGGGAACGGGCAGGTCGCTGTTGCAGTAGGCCAGCCACTCCAGTGCCTCATCGATAGTCCCAGTAGAGGCGTTCAAGTTGAGATACGTCGCCGAGCCCAGCAGCCGGGCGTAGGCCAAGAACTCCTCGGTGCCGAACCGGTTGGGCTCCAGCGTGGACCACGCCAGATCGAACCGGGAGGACCGGTCCTCAGGCGGGCCGATGCCGTCACGCCAGTGGTAGCCCGAGGCGAAGTTCCCGCCCGGCCAGCGCAGCACCGGCGGGTCCAGCTCCCGGGCCGCCTCCAACACGTCGGAGCGATACCCGTCGGCGTCGGCCAGCGGCGATCCCGGTTCGAACACCCCGCCGTAGATGGCCCGCCCCATGTTCTCCAGGAACTGCCCGTACACCCGCTGGTCTATCGCCCCCGTAGTCCGCCTCGGGTCGACCAAAACCGTGGCTGTGGGCGTGGCCATGGCGGCAGCCTACGCGGTGGGTTGTCTAGCGTGCCTTTGGGGCTAGCCCACCAGTTGGCCATCCCTCAACAGGGGGTTGAAGCGGTGCAGAGGGCTTTTGAAGCCGTCGAACTGCTCGAAGCCCAGATCCACGGTGCCGGCCGCGCAGCAGTGGAACACCATGGCCGCTCGGATGCCTTCGGAGACGTTGTCGGTTGAGCAGTGCATCAGGTGGCTGTCGAACACCAGGAGATCGCCGGGTGCCATGCGGACCGCCTGGCGGTCGGACATGTCGTGGTCGACGATCTCCATGTATCCCTGGTTGGCGTTGGGCCGTCGGTCGGGGACGTGTTCGTGGACCGGCTCTGTATGGCTGCCGGACAGGATGTGCAGGCAGCCGTTCTCCATCGTGGCCTCGGTCACTGCCAGCCACAGCCCCACGATGGGGCGGGGCGGATCGAACGGGAAGTAGAAGCTGTCTTGGTGCCAGGGCTGGCCCCACGCACCGGGGTTCTTGAAGATGAACTGCGACAAGAAGCAGTCCACATCGGGCCCGATCAGGTCGCGCAATATCCCGGCAATCCGCTCGTCGCACAGAAACGACGAGAACTCCGGCCGGTCGTGGAGGGTGAACACCTTGGACACGGTGTCTTCTGGGTGAGTGCCACTCAGGTTTCCCTGCGATTCAGGGGCGATGAACATTCCTGCCGGGGTGATCCCGCTCTCATCGGCCTCCCGCACCACACCGATCACCTCGTCAAGCATCTGTTGGCCGACTCCGGGTAGGGAAAAGCCGCCCATGATGAAGAAACCCTGGGCATGGAAGCTGTCGAGCATTAGGGGAATCCTTCCACAAGTGAATTTCTGCAGTCTCGAACGTGGAGTAGCGGAAGCTCCTGGTTTGGCAGAAATGAGCAGCTATCGGGACAGGAGACGGTAAGCGGCTCGACCACGGCTAGCGCCATCGGCATCAAGGGCGCGCCATGCGGGTTGATCCGGATCGCTCATCTCCGCTCCCCTGCGGAGCCGGATTCTGTCCTTTGGGGTTAGCTCGTTGGCCAACTTAAGAGGCTGGTCAACCATGCTCAATAGCAGGGCCAAATCCGTCCGCTGTGCCGCAGGGATGTCGTCGGCATCGACAGCTTCTGCTTTGCAGATGATCGCTCCCAGCAAAGAGGGTCTGGGCACGAGACCGATCGAGTCGAGAATCTGGACAGGCAAGAATTCGGTTCGCTTCAGCGCCTGTGTGCCGCCTGGCACTTGCAGAGTGCGGCCAGGTGGAGTCGTGGTGAGGTCAGACCGCTGACCAAGTCCCTCCGGGGCCAAGACGTCAATGCTCACGCCATCGCGGTCATAGCGATGGGCCAGGCCCTCGGGTGAAGCACCGGTGAGCTCGAAGCCACGCGATTTGAGCTCACTTACAAACCGGCGCACGCTATATGAGGCGACGCGAGCGTTGACGAGAGCATCGAGGTCGGTGGACACACGGGGCGGCTGGATTCCGTGTTCTATGGCGTGGAGCAAGACCATTTGGCCGCCTATCAGCGTCCATTCTCCTTGCCTCACGCCGCCCAACTCGATGAGGGTGAGCCAAACGAGCTCGTCAAGTCCGGGAAAGATCGGAAGTTGGACCGGTTCCCGCTTGAGCGTCGGCCAGTTGCTCACAAGCGATTCAAGAGGTCTCTACCGGCACGGCGCGATCGCTCGTCGGCTGAGTCGAGAAGGTCGATTGCCACGACCGGGATGGGTGCATGGCGCTGTCGTGGAGCAAAGGGCCAGCAGTCATCGCTCGCAACTCTGAGCAAGGCGTTTGGCCTTTCGGATTGGCTGTCGAGCGCGAATTGATCGATCAGACCAGCCAGTTCCGACTCTGGGATATAGCCTTCGATCTGGTCGGCAACCACCAAATCAATGTGATTAGAGGCGAGAGCGCTGATGCCGGAGGCAACAAACCTGGGGTGCTCCAGTATTGCCTCCAGTACGGAGGGGTGGGCATAGAACCAATGACGTTCTGCCCGGTTTGCCAGTTGCCCCAGGATCGATCCGATACCCAACTCAAGGCGCTTCTGGGCTCGGTGCCTGTCAACCGGTGATATTGGCACCCTGTTGCCCTCGGCCAGCGCGAGTACATCCCATGCAGATGATGGCTTCCACGGGCGCCCGGGTCCAGACCTGCATTTGGCAAACTCTCGAACCGCTTGCTCGTCGAGCACCCAAGAACGGCCAACTCGTTCGCCCGGTAAGCGGCCGTCCGCCAGCATCTGGCGAATGCGCCGATCGCTTACCCCCAGTTCATCAGCGGCATCGGCCACTGCCATCATCCTCATAACACAACTATACCGAAGTCGGAACAAATATGCAATCAGCAACGACAGGGGCTTAAGAGCGACAAGATCTCATATCCCACAAAGTGGAGCTGATGGGACTCGAACCCACGACCCCCTGCTTGCAAAGCAGGTGCTCTAGCCAGCTGAGCTACAGCCCCGGACTGTTCAAGCGTACCGGGCGACCTGCGGGGCCAACGACCCAATAGCCCGCTCAATGTGACCGGCTGGCGTTGTCGTGGTGGAATGGCCCCGGTGCGTTTCGATCTGAGCGACGATCAGGAGTTCTTCCGGGAAACGGCCCGGCGATTCATCGAGTCTGAAGTCCCCATCAGCGTGGTGCGGGAGTGGCACGACCTGCCGGATGGGTGCCCCGAGAGCTGGTGGCAGGCGGCTGCTGAGCTGGGGTGGACCTCGCTGCTGGTGCCCGAGTCGCTGGGCGGCGGCAGCATCTCTGGGCGGCCGATCGTGGACCTCACCATTGTGGCCGACGAGATGGGCCGGGGAGTTACGCCGGGGCCATTCATGCCCACCAACGTGGTGGCCGACACCTTGGGCCGGTCGGGTTCGCCAGATCAGCAGGCGCTGCTCGAGGGAGTCATGGCCGGTGAGGTGGTGCTGGGCTGGGCGTTCTGTGAGCCGGGCGGCGACTGGACCGCCGGCCACGTTACCGCCGCGGCCGTTCCGTCGAACGGCGGCTTTGCGCTTACCGGCATCAAGGTGGCGGTGGAAGCCGGCGCGCAGGCCCACCACTTGCTGGTCACCGCCCGCACCGCCGACGGTTTGGCCCAGTTCTTGGTGCCCTCGGATGCTCCCGGTGTGGCTGTCAACCCCCAGGAGTCGCTGGATTTGGGCCGCCGATTCGCCGAAGTACGCCTGGTCGGAGTGGCCGTCGGTCCCGAAGCCTTGGTGGGGGCGCCGGGAGCGGCTGCCGAGGCCGACGTGGCCCGCCAGTGCCTCCTGATGCAGCTCCTCCAGTGCACCGACAACGCGGGGTCGGCAGCCAAGGTGCTGGAGTTCACCATCGAGTACGCCTTCGATCGCTACTCCTTCGGGCGGCCGCTGGCGTCGTACCAAGCCCTCAAGCACCGTTTCGCCGACATGAAGCTATGGTCGGAGGCTTCCCAAGCGGCGGTCGGCGGCGCGGCCGACTCCCTGGCCACTGGCCAAGACGAGGCTCGGATGGTGAGCGTGGCCAAGTCGTATGTGGGTGACCACTCGGTGGAGCTCATGCATGATTGCGTGCAGATGCACGGCGGCATCGGAGTCACTTACGAGCACGACCTTCATTTATATCTGAGGCGGGCCTCCGTCAACCGGGGGTTGTTCGGAACGCCGGGCGACCACCGGGCGACCTTGTCGAAAATGATGGGGTATTAGGGGGAGCGATGGACGACTTCGTGTATGCCGAAACCGATCCTGCCGAGCTGGACCGGTACCGAGAGGAGGTCGAGACGTGGATGAACGAGAACATGCCCCGTCGCGACCCCGTCAATCCCTGGCACCCCACCCAAGACGATGACCTGAACAGCAGCCGCAACCGTGAGCTTCAGCGGCGGCTGTATGACGGGGGGTACGCCGCGGTGTGCTACCCCAAGGAGTACGGAGGCCAGAGCCTGACCGCCGCCCACCAGAAGATCATCGACGACGTGAGCATGGACTTCGACATGCCCGTCTTGTTCAGCGTTCCCACCCTGTCGATCTGCGGGCCGGTCATCTTGGAGTTCGGCACCGACGAGCAGAAGCAGCGCTACATCCCGGCGTGGATCAGGGGTGACGAGCTGTGGGTGCAGTTCATTTCCGAGCCCAGCGGCGGCTCCGACATGGCCGGTGCCCTGACTCGGGCCGACCGGGACGGCGATGAGTTCATCATCAACGGGTCCAAGATTTGGAGCACGTTCGCCCAGCGGTCCGACTACGCCCTCATGCTGGCCCGCACCAACTGGGAAGTGCCCAAGCACCGGGGGCTGACCATGTTCATCGTCCCCATCCACCATCCCGGTATCGAGATCCACCCCATTCAGATGGTGGACCGCACCGAGGAGTTCTGCCAGGAGTTCTTCAACGACGTTGCCATTCCGGCAGAGAATGTGGTGGGCAGGGTGGACGATGGGTGGACGGTGGCCAGCCGTCTGCTGTTCCACGAGCGGGCCGCAGTGGGCAACGCCTCCCCCTACACCCAGGGCCGACACCGCAACCGTACCGCCGACGGGGTGGAGGATCTGGCCGCCATCGCCCGGGTCCACGGCGGTGCCGACATGGGCCGACACCGCCAGCGGCTTGGGCACATGGAGACGCTCAGCCGAGTGGAGGAGCTGCTATCGGATCGGGTGGTGAAGGGCATCGAGGGCGGTTTTCTGCCCGCCCCGGCCGGTTCGCTGGTGCGTCTGTTCCACGGACTGTCCCGGACCGAGCGCCAGACGGTGGCCATGGAGATGCAGGGCGACAGTGCATTGGTGTGGAACCAGGGGGAGTCCACTGGGGCATTCGGCGTGGAATATGTCCAGCGCCAGCAAGCCTGCATCGGCGGCGGAACCACCGAGATGGCCCGCAACATCATCAGCGAGCGCATCCTCGGCATGCCCCGCGAACCCGCCGCCGACCGCGACCTCCCCTTCAACCAAGTCCCCCGCAGCGGCTAGCAGCCCCTGCTAAGCAACAAATCGTTGACCTTTTCTGTTCACTTGATTTGGCTTCAAGCGAACAAATTCAAACGGCAATCCAAGGGTTGATTAACTCGACTCCCGTCTCAGCGAAATGGCGGACATTGCGAGTTGCCACTGCCATACCTCGTGCGTGGGCAATTGCCGCAATTTGGGCGTCAGATTGGGAAACGGGGTGCCCGGTGGCTCGGCAGGACGCGGCAATCTCGGCGTAGGCCCGGGCTGCATCGCTATCGAAAGGCAGCACCCGGTCGGCGAAGTCTTGGCGCAGCATGGCCTCGATCTCAGATTCCAGAGCATCTCGGCGCTTGCCTGCCGCCATGATTGCCAGGCCAAAAAGGAGTTCCGCCTCACCCACCGCGGTGAAGTACAAGGTGGACGCCGTCCGATTCGCTACCCACGCCTCAACAGATGGATCAGGCATCGGTCGCATCAACTCGGACACGACGTTGGTGTCGAGCACGATCACTGTGTCGGGCTCACTCGAAGTGAGGCGGTTCCGCTACAGGCTGGCGCGTTGGCAACTCGAATTCCACACCGCCAAAGGGGGCGAAGCGATCGCGGATCGCGGTGGCAAGATTTTCTGGGCCTTTCTCGTTCTCGACTGCATCGCGCAGGATCAAGCGGGCCTCCTCCTCCATTGAGCGGCCGTGACTGGCTGCTCTTATGCGCAGTCGAATCTTGACCTCATCATCCAGATTGCGAATGGTAATGCTGGCCATGCCCGCTTCCTCTCTCCTGCCTGCAACAAGCCTACAATGACAGAGTGATTGCAGTGCAATCACTCTGTAGAGGCTACGATCTTCAGGAAGCAGGGGGACGACCTCCCCATTTGCAGAGTCCCCCCTAGCGGCTGACCCGAAGATAGATAGAGGCTGGTTCTAGGCCCCAGCTATTGGGGTCGTAGCTCCATCCAGTCGGCTGTTGGAGTGAAGCCTGCCGAGGTGTAGAGGGATCGTCCCTCCAAAGTGGTTTGGAGGAGGAAGCAGCCGATTTTGAATTGGTCGGCGGCTGCGATGCATTGCTCGAGGAGTCGTCGTCCGATGCCCTGACCTTGGTGTGATGGCCGGACGAACATGTTGGTGATCATTGCTTCGGTGGTTCGCTCGTTCTCGGGGAGGGGTGGTCTTGGCCATAGAAGCATTGAGACCACTCCTACACACGGGCCTGATGAGTCCTGAGCAAGCCATATGTGCAATTGGTCGAGTTCGAGATGCCGTTGAATGAAATCCGCCGTCTTCTCCAAGAACCCAATTGGAGCTTGGTACTCAGGTCCTCTGACATGCGCCAAGAACTCAATCCGGAGGTCGATGACCGCAGCAAGATCGCCCTGGGTTGCTTTCCGAATTGCAACTTTCATAGTCACGGCCTTGCAGATGGTTTTGCTGGTTCCGCAGGCAAGCGAATTTCTACGACGCCAAGGGGCGGCCGAAGGGGAGGGTTTCTTGCCAGGTGGCTAGGAACGACTCGGCTCTTTGGGCGGCGGCGAGGAAGAGGCCGTCGGGGTGGTCGGCGATCTCCTCCAGGGAGGCGGTGATCTTGGCGGCGGCGTCGGCGGCGATGGCCTCGGGGGTGGGGTCGCCGGTGGGCCACCAGGCGAACAGCGGGCCGGCGGTGGAGATGAAATCGGGGACCACGGTGGTGTCGGACCGGCCGAGCACGGACAGAGCCTTCGCCGTTACTGGGATCGGGCCGTGGGGGACCACCGTGCCCACGGTGAGCTGCTCAGCCACGGTGTGATTGACCACCCCCATTTTGGATCCGGCGAACAGCATGTCGACCGGTTCGGCCAGGGCCTCGGTCGCGGTCTGATCGCCTTCGGGGATGCTGCCCGTCGTGCTCAAGGCATCAGCAGGGAATCCGCCTTGGTTGACAGCTCCCTTGGTGCCGGACGTGACGGCAACGACCTTGGCCCCCTGCTCAACCACCGCGGCGGCCAGAGCGGGGCCGCTGCCGTTGAAGCCCTCGATGGTTACCGTGCGGCCGTCCAACCCGCCAGCGGCAGACGCAGCGGCGGCTACCACCCCGGCCACGGCCGCGTGGTCGGCCATTCCACCAACCGACGAACGGGGGTCGGCCTTGGCCAATGACTCCAGCGCGGCCCGGGGTACCCGGGCTCCCGGCTCGGGCAGAAAGCGGCCGGAAGCCACCATGGGGGCGATCTCGGCGGTGAACTTGGCCACCGCATCGGCCCGGTCGTCGTCAACGGCGTTGATCCCTGCGGAGGCCCCGCTGCGGCGCATCTCGAAAGTGGCGAGGGCGTAGGTTATCGACCGGGCCAGGTCGCTGGCGCCTCCGGGCAGGATCTTGCGGGCCGACCGGACGATGCCCACCGACTCGGGCGCGTCGGCCAAATCGAACACGATGAAGGCGTCGACCGTGTCGAGTTTCTCTATGGGCAAGACCTGCTCCCCGCGATGGCGGCAATCAACCACAAATTGGTGGGTGTCGTTCTAGTCGTCTGAGAAAGCGTCGTCCCAGTCGTCTTCCTGGTTGGCAGGGGAGGACTCGTCTTCTTCGCGGTCCAATCCGGCCACGATCTCTTTTACCCGCACCTCGGCGTTGTTGATCCGTCCTCGGCACACCCGGATCAGCTCCGCGGCCCGCTCGACCTTCACCGCCAGCACGTCGATGTCGATGTCTTCGGCCTCCAGCTCGCCCAGGATCTGCCGAAGTTCGCTCAGCGCGTCGGCGTAGCCGATCTCTTGTGTGCTCATCGTCTCGTGCTCCTTACTTGCTTTCCGACACCGTGCTGTGCAGCTCGCCCTCGGCCAGGGTGGTCACCAGTTCATCGCCGACGGCCAGCGATACCGGGTCGCGCACAACTTTGCCGCTATGGCGGGTGATCGACCAACCGCGGGCCAAGATTGCCCGAGGGTCGAGCAGGCGTGCCCGGCCCTCCAAATTGGCCAACTCCTTGGCTGCGGACTTCGGGATTCGCAGGGCCTGGGCTGTCGTCCTTGACTTCACCCGGTCAAGCGTGCGCTGACCATCGACAATGGCCGTCGACACCCGGTGGCGCATGGCTCCCGCACATCCGTCCACCCGACGAGTCTCGCCCCGGGTCCGGGTCTCGGCCAGCTCCCTGATTCGCCCGGCTCGGCTCTTGAGTCGGCTGTCCGCCCGGAGCAGGTGGCCTTCGGCGGCTCGGGCGGTGGTCTGGCTCACGTTCACTAGCCGCTGATCGGCTTCGACCAACAGCCGTTGGGCCCACGCAGAGGCGCCCTCCCACGCCTGCTCGGCGGCTTCCAGATGGGCTCGGGCGGCGGTCACGATGAACACCGCACAGGCAGTGGGAGTCTTCTGGGCCTCGTGGGCCACCTCGTCGATGATGGTCCGGTCGATCTCATGGCCCACGCCGGTCACCACCGGCACTGGGGCATCGGCGACGGCCCGGGCCACGGCCTCGCTGTCGAAGGCCACCAGGTCGGTGCGGGCTCCGCCGCCTCTCACCACCGCAATCACGTCCACTCCAGACCGGCCCACCGCCCCAATTGCCGCGGCGATGAGCGGGGGAGCGTCCACCCCCTGCACCGGGGTGTCGGCCAGCGTCACCTCCCAGGCCAGCCCGCTGGCAACCAACTCGTCGCGAAAGTCGTGATGGGCCGCGCTGCCGTTGGAGGTGACTAGGCCGATTCGCAGCGGGGCCACCGGGAAGGGCACGCCCTGGTTCTTATTCAACAGGCCCTCGTCGCGCAGCTTCTCCAATAACCGCAGCCGCTCGGCCTCAAGTTCGCCCAGCGTGAAGTTGGGATCGATGCCCGACATGTACAGCTGAAGCCGTCCCCCAGGAGGCCAGAAGTCCAGCTTCCCCTGGATGCGGACCTTCATCCCGTCTTCCATGGCCATACCGCCCTGGCGGCGAAGCGTCTCTTCCACCCTCTCCCGATTGAACCGGAACAGCGCCACCGAGATCGATGCCTCGGGCTGCTTGCCGGCACCGTTGTCGGGATCGGGCTCGACCAGGTCGAAGTACATGTGGCCGCTGCGGGCACGGCTCAGGTTGCGGATCTCGCCCTCCACCCACAGCTCGTCGCCGAAGGCGTCGCCCAACACCTGCTTGATCCGGTCGGCTAGCTCGGCGACCGTGAACGTCATCGGCTCACTGGCGGCCCTCTCCGCAGCCGAGTCGAACAGACTCACAGCGCGCTCTTCGCCGGTGACCGCTGCTCGTTGCGCACCAGCGTGCGGTATAGCTCGGCGTACAGCCCCCCGGCGGCCAGCAGGTCATCATGGCGGCCTGACTCCACCAGTTCTCCCTGGTCCAGAACCAGGATCTGATCGGCGTTAGTCACCGTGGACAGCCGGTGGGCGATCACCACCGCAGTCCGCCCCTGGAGCGCGATGCCCAACGCCTGTTGCACCAGCGCCTCGTTCTCGCTGTCCAAATGGCTGGTGGCCTCGTCCAGCACCACTATGGCCGGGTCTTTGAGCAGCACCCGGGCGATGGCCACCCGCTGCTTCTCGCCGCCCGACAGGCGGTAGCCCCGCTCACCCACCAGGGTGTTGTAGCCCTCGGGCAGCGACGCGATGAGGTCGTGGATGTGGGCCGAGCGGCAGGCGGCCTCCATCTCGGCTTGGGTTGCGCCGGGCCGGACATAGAGAAGGTTGTCGGCCACCGTCTCATGGAACAGGTGCGGGTCTTGAGGGACTACGCCCACCGAGGCCCGCAGCGACTCCTGGGTTACATCCCGAACGTCGCTGCCGTCGATCAGAACCGCCCCGCTGTCCACGTCGTACAACCGGTTCAACAGCGCAACCAGGGTGGTCTTTCCCGCTCCCGACGGCCCCACCAGCGCCACCAACTGGCCCGGCTCGATCACCGCCGACAGGTTGCGCAGCACCGGACTGCCGGTGGCCTCCGGCGCGGCGGCGTTGGTTTGCAGCGAGGCCAGCCGGTCGTCGCTGGGCGGGTAGGTGAAGGTCACGTCGGCCAGCTCGATCCGCCCCTTGGGACTTTGCAGCTTCGGGGCGCCGGGCCGGTCGGCGATGGGGTTGGGGGTGTCGAGTACTTCGAATACCCGCTCGAACGACACCAGCGCGGTCATCACGTCCACCCGGGCGTTGGTCAGGCTGGTGAGCGGCATGTATATCCGCACCACCATCAGCCCCATGGCCGCCAGCGTCCCCACCGTGATGGTCTCGGAGATCACCAGGTGGCCGCCCACCCAGTACAGAACCGCGGCCCCCACCGCCCCCACCAGGCTCAGCGCGATGAAGAACGCCCGCCCGTACATGGCGCTGCGCACCCCGATGTCCCGCACTCGCCCGGCGGTGGCGCCGAACCCGTCCCGCTCCTGGTTGTGGCGCCCGAACAGCTTCACCAGCATCGCTCCTGACACGTTCAGCTTCTCGGTCATCACCGTGTTCATAGAGGCGTTGTGCTCCATGGACTCCCGGGTGAGGGCCTGGAGCCGCCGGCCCACCCGCTTGGTGGGCAGGATGAACACCGGCAGCAGGGCCAGAGCCATCAGCGTTAGCCGCCACTCCAGCAGGAACATGGCCACCAGCGTGGTGGCCAGCACGATGGTGTTGGACACCACCGATCCCAGCGTGCCGGTGAAGGCCCGCTGGGCGCCGATCACGTCGTTGTTCATCCGGCTGATGAGCGAGCCGGTCTGCACCCGGGTGAAGAATGCCATCGGCATGCGCTGCACGTGGTCGTACAGCCCCACCCGCAGGTCGTAGATCAGCCCCTCGCCGATGCGTGACGACCAGTAGCGCTCGATGAAGGCGAGGGCCGCTTCCCCGAAGGCGGCCAGCACGATGATGGCGGCCAGCAGGTTCACCTGGCCCCGGTCGCTGTTGGCGATGGCGTCGTCGATGATCTGGCGGAACAAAAGCGGCGGCACCAGCGACAACAGCGCCCCCAACAGCAGCACCACCACGAACCCGATGAGCATGTTCCGGTAGGGACGCGCAAAACCGGCCACCCGGCGGATCGTCTGCCCGGCTATCTGCTTGCCCTTGACCCCGGAGGGATCGTGGCCGATGGCGCCGTGGGCGCCGCCCATCGCATGCACTTCCTGCACGATACGCCGCAGGTGTGACAGTCGGCTGTTTGGAGGGGCAAGTTGCGTCGTAGGGTTGCAGCGTGAGGGTTCGGACTCGAAAGATCGTGGCGCTGGTGGTGGCGATTGCTATCGTGCTCGCCCTCTTGCTCTCGCTTCTGGCGGTGTTCAGCAGCACCGCCGCGGCCCATGCGGAGATGCACCGGTCGGCCCCGAACCCCGGTCAAGTGGTGGGCGGAATGGTCGACCGGGTGGAGATGGAGTTCCGAGACCCCATTCAGCCCCACGACTCCAATGGAGTGGCGCTGCAATATCCCGACGGCACCCTCGTTCTGACAGCGATAGAGGTGAACGGCCACCTGGTGCGGGGCCGTTTCGACCCGCTAACCGAGCCGGGCCGCTACAGGGTGATTTGGGAGTTGCTCGACCATAGCGATGGGGATTGGGCCACTGAGGAGCTCGAATTCACCTACGACCCGGCTGCCGCTTCACCCGAGTGGCTCCCCGCGTCCGCCGCCGAAGGCTCGGGCGGCGGAGGTGGCATCAGCGGCAGCACCTTGGCCTTAGTGGTGATAATCCCCGTGGCCGTGGTCCTAGCCGTCTGGGTCTTCTGGCCCCGCAAGCGCAAGGCGGTCCAGCGCAAACGCCGCCGATAGTCCTCAGCGGCGAGCGGCGAAAAAGTCCTTGAGCAACGCGGCCGCTTCGTCTCGCCCCACGCCGCCCACCACCTCGAAGTTGTGGTTGAGGCGGGGGTCGGCCCCCAGGTTGTAGAGCGTGCCGCACGCCCCGGCCTTGGGATCTTCGGCGGCGAACACCACCCGGGCCACCCGGGCCATCACCGCCGCCCCCGCGCACATCGGGCACGGTTCCAGCGTGGTCACCAGCACCGCCCCGTCGAGCCGGGACGAGCCCCGCGCCGCGGCCGCGTCCCGCAGGGCCAGGATCTCGGCGTGGGCGGTGGGATCGTTGGTGCTCTCCCGCTCGTTGTGGCGGGCGGCCAGCACCGCCCCGTCAATAGCCACCACCGCGCCAATGGGGACCTCGCCGCGCTCAACCGCCCTCCGAGCCTCAGCCAAGGCCAGTTCCATGAGCTGGCGGTCATCGGTCACGAGGTCAGGTTATGGGCTGGGAGTAGGCCGACGCGGCCCACTACCCTGATGAGCGGAAGGTTGCCAGAGCGGACGAATGGGGCGGCCTCGAAAGCCGTTGTGGCCTCCGGGTCACCATGGGTTCGAATCCCATACCTTCCGCCAAATCGATTCGGTGGCCGTTGGACGACGGCTGGCATTGGTCAGCGAGGTACGAATGCGTCCAACTCCGCGTCGTAGACGAAGAGCGCCGGCTGGGCGTTGGACACCCACGGCTTGTCGGGGGCGAGATTCCCGCTCGGCGACCCCGTCATGGGGAATTGCCCGAGGTCGTAGCCGGCTTGGAGGAAGCTCTCGGGGGTGAGCTCAGGCCCTGCGGCCGTTGCCAGGGCCACGAAGATGTCCCACGACGCACAGACCTCGACGGCTGTCCCGGATTTGGCGTCTTCGCCTTCGGTGGATGTACCCAGGCCCTGCCCGGTCGCCTCGTTAATGATCTCGAAGCACTCGGGAATGCCATACAGGCCTTGGGCGGCCAGCTCGTCGACACCGGGCTCACCGGTGGCGATCAGATTGGAAAACACGCTCAGGTCGGCTCCGAGCGCGGTATTGGTAGCCACATCGTTGGCCGGGGTGACGATGTTCCAGTCGGTCTGCCCTGCCCGCTCGAGACCGTGCAGGACACCGGCCACGGCGCCGTCGACGTTGATGATCCACTCGGGATCGTGGGTCCGCCACCGTTCGACGTGGATGCCGATCTCGGACTCCGCAGCAATCAGATCTTCCCCGCCTATCTGTTGTCTGGTGACCTCGAGAATCTCGGCGCCGAAACCGCGGAGCAGTTCCTCGGCGATCTCGATCCGCCCGTCGACTGAACCGCCGTAGATGACAACCCTGGCCCCGTCAAGTTCGGGCCTCAACAGCTCCAGTCCGGCCAGCAGCGAGCCGAACTGGTACGGGCGGGTGGTCATCAAGCGCCCGTTGCTGGCCTCGATGTCCTGCTGGTCCAAGTCGGCGGAGTTGATGACGATGGTTTCGTTGATTTCGGTGTAGCAGAAGATGTTGCCCCAGCCAGGGATGAGGAATCCGAGCACCAAGAACACTTCGTTGTCCTCGGTCAGGGCCACGCACGCCGCTTCGAACGCCGTTTGGTCGAGGATGTCCCACTGCTCGGTAATGATCTCCACCTGGCGACCGTTGATCCCGCCGGCGGCATTGGTGGCGTCGACGAGCGGCTGGTACCGGGCCAAGATGTCGCCCACCTCAGCGAAAACGGTCACGTCGGTGATGGCAACTCCCAGCGTGATCGTGTCGGCTGTCACCCCCCGAGCAGTCGCCGTCAGCTCGACAACCCCGCCTTCGGCCTCTTCGCTGTCGGCGTCGCCGCTCTGCTCCAGGTCTCCGTCGGCGGAGGTGCTCGCCTCCTCAGAAGCTTCGCTGTCTGCGGCGCTGCTCTGATCAGAACCTCCGTCCACAGACGCCGAATCGCCTGCGTCTTCTGTGTCGGCACTATCGCTATCGGGAGCGGTAGCAGGCTCAGGTGCCACCGTCGGCTCGCTCGCTCCAGCCGTTGCGGGCGACGATCCGTCCGAATCCCCACCACAGCCGGCAAACAACAGCGCCGCCACAACCACCAAGACCAGCCAATGCCATCGGCGCATCACTACTCCCTCACCGTCAGCTGGCGCAACCAGCGAAAAACTACCGCCTTTCTCACTGAGTCTGTCTTCCAGGTGAACTCAGAATTGCATACGACCGATAACGTGGCGGTTAGTTGGCATGCACACCATGCCATTCCTCTTGCATCTCCCAGTAGCTGATCTCGCCACGGAGCAGGCGACAGGCTATTTCGGGTAGCGCGCTGCTGGGCCACCTGTCGTCCCCCACGAGGTGCGCTTCGGTGTTGATCGAGCCGTCGTCGCAGAATTCGTACGTGCGGTATCCGGGCGGGAGCGTGGTGAAGTTCTCGAAGTCGATGTTGACCGAGAGCGACGGGCACTGGTGGACGGGGCGCCCGGCACAATCCACGACCGTGTAGGTGTGCGTGTGGCCAGCTCCGACCCCCTTGATGGCGGGGGCCAGGTCGATGAGCCGGGCGAACTCCTTTTCGTAATCTCCGCTCTGAAAGAAGTTGTACGCTCCCGGCGGATGATGGGTCCAAACGAAAGCATGCTCCGCGTCGCTCCGCTCGACCGTCTCAGCCATCCACATCAGCTCGCGGTCCCCAAAGCGCCCTTCTGTCTTGATCCGGTCCTCGCGGTCCACTAGCGAGCCGTCCGGGCGCTGAACCCGCCCCGCCAAGTTTGAGTCGGCGAACAGGAATAGCCAGTTACCGCCCCGCAACGTGCGACTGTTGCTCAACCCCGGCCGCGGCAATACGGCATCGAATGGGACCTGCTTGTCGTGATTGCCTATGCACACCACGGCGGGAACCGGGAGGCGGGCGAGCTTCCCGGCGACCTTGGCGTACTCGGCTTCGGAGCCGCTGGTAGCAATGTCACCAGTAATCACCACCACATCGGGGAGTGGTCGGCCCGACTCGAACGCGTCGGCATACACCACGTCCCACGTATCGTCGGTATTGCGCGCCTCTCCCTCGGGCTCGGTACTGAAGTGAAGGTCCGAAAACTGGGTGACCCGAAACACGCCCCCAATATCCCATAGACCGCCACCGCTGATCCATTGTCCGATCTCGCGACCCGGGCGTCGTAGGGAGCCAGCGAGGCGTCACCGCATAACGAAACCCTCGTAGCCTTGGGCGGCGATCTGGTCGCAGATGGCGGCGTAGGTGTTGGTGCCGCCCAGGTAGAAGGTGACGCCTTTTGGCTTGCCGTCGATGTTGGCTCCGGTCCACCAGGAATCGGTTTTGCCGACGATGCTCTGGGCGGCGATCTCGTGGACTTGTCGGGTCCACTCGGCCTCGGCCTCGGGGTCGGAGTCGATGCGGTCTAGATCGTGGTCGAGCATGTGGGCCAGGCAGTCGGTGATCCAGTCGACGTGCTGTTCGATGGAGAAGATCACATTGCTGTACACCGCCGGGCTGCCCGGACCGGTGATCATAAACAGGTTGGGGAATCCCGACGCCACCAGGCCGAGATAGGCGCCAGCCCCGTTGGCCCACTTGTCGCGAAGAGCCAGGCCCCCGATCCCTTGGATGTCCATGGCCAGCAAGGCCCCGGTCATGCCGTCGAATCCGGTGGCATACACGATCAGGTCGAGGTCGTAGGAGAAGCCATCGGCGGTCCGAAGGCCCTGGGGCGTGATTTCCTCGATGGGGTTGGCAGCCACGTCCACCAGGGTCACGTTGGGTCGGTTGTAGGTCTCGAAGTAGTCGATCTCGACGATCAGCCGCCGGGCGCCGAGGGGATGGTCGATCTCCAGGAGCGACTCGGCGACGTCGGGGACTTCGACCTTGTCCTTGATCTTGTCCCGCACGAACTGGGCCGTCAGCTGGTTTGACTCGGCGTCGGTCATCACATCGTCGAAAGTCCGGGCGAATCCCGGCCCGCCGAGCGCCCACGAATTCTCCAGGAGCCGGGTACGGGTCGCCTCATCCAATTCGAGGGCCGACGACACCTTGGGGCGTCGTCGCCCCATCCCGGTCGGGCTCTCGCGCTTGAGCGCCCACCGCTCGCGGTAGTTGTGCTTCAGCTTCTCAAGCGTGTCGTCGTCGAGCGGTCGGTTGCGGGCCGGGATGGCGAACTGCGGTGTGCGCTGGAAGACGAACAGTTGTGCGGCCAGTTTTGCCAGCTGGGGTATGGCCTGGACACCGGTTGACCCGGTTCCGATCACACCGACCCGCATGCCGGTGACGTCCATGCCGCCCTTCGGCCAACGGGCGGTGTGGATCTGCTGGCCTTCGAAGGTGTTGGCCCCCTTGAATCGCGGCGTGCTCACTTCCGAGAGGCAACCGGCAGCCGATATGAGAAACCGGGCCGCGACCGTCGCTCCCTTAGAAGTGCGGACGATCCAGCAGTTCCGGTCGTCGTCGAAACGGGCCTGCTCCACCCTGGTGTCGAACTCGATGTCGCGGCGCAGGTCGAAGCGGTCGGCTACGTGGTTGAAGTAGCGCTCAAGCTCGGGCTGGGTGGGGAACCGCTCGGTCCACTCCCACTCCTGTTCGAGCTCTTCAGAGAACGTGTAGCAGTAGTCCCAGCTCTCCACGTCGCATCGGGCACCGGGATAGCGGTTCCAGTACCAGGTACCGCCGACCCCGTCCCCCTTCTCGAAGACCTTGGCCGACAGGCCGAGCCCGCGAACCCGGTGAAGGGCGTACAGCCCCGCCGCACCGGCCCCGATGATGACGACATCGCAATTCGGCTCGGTCATTAGATCTTGGAGCCGTCGAACATCATGAATGGTCACTTTACCGACGAAGTAGTATCCGACCCATGGGCGACGCACTTGGAATCGAACATCTATTTGGGCTCTCGGGCTCGGAGAAGGTCTGGGCGTTTTTCACGCCGCTGATCATCTTCGCGGCCTTCTTCGTGGCCCAGCTCATACTTCCGGCCAGGAAGGTGACCGGCTACGTCAGGAATCCGGAGACCGGCGAGCCCCGCAACTACCGGCTCAACGGCCTCTTGGTATTCGTCATCGCCCAGATCTTGTGGGCCACCGAGGCCACCGGCCTGGACCGTGATTGGTTCTACCGGTCCACGCTCTGGGCTGTGCTGGGGGGCTCGATCTTCACCGTGATCTTCTCCCTCATCGCGGTGTACAGCCAGCCCAAGGGCGAAATCCAGAACCCATTGCTGGCCCTCTGGGAGGGGCGGGCCAAAGAGACTCAGTTCTTCGGTGAGCGCGTCGATATCAAGATGTGGTTCTACGTTGTCGGCGGCACGATGTTGTCGCTCAACGCCCTGTCCGGAGCCGTGTGGCACAGCGAGAACATCGACGGCACCAACCCCGGCGTCTACATGTACGCGGCGTTCATGACGTTCTACGTGTTCGACTACTTCATCTTCGAGCGGGTCCAGCTCTATACCTACGACCTCATCCACGAGCACCTCGGCTTCAAGCTGTGGTGGGGCGGACTGATGGTCTACGGGTGGATATTCATCCTCCCGCTTTGGGGCATGGCTGCTTACGCCAACCCCGATATGTCGTATGGGTGGAGGAATTTCTGGCTGGTCGTATCGGCGGTGCTGTTCGTGGTCGGATGGAGCATCTCGCGGGGCGCCAACTTGCAGAAGTACATGTTCAAGCGATTCCCGGATCGCCACTTCCTCGGCCTTATCGCCCCCACGCACATCGAGGCCGGTGACCGCAAGATCCTGATCAGCGGCTACTGGGGTGCCGCCCGCCACTTCAACTACCTGGGCGAGGGTTTCCTGTGCATCGGAATCGCCTTGTCGTTCGGGCACTTCGGCGTTCTGTGGGCCTGGACCTACGCCATCTTCATCATCACGTTCTTTACCCTCCGCCAGCGCTGGGACGAGCGGGAATGCGCCCAGAAGTACGGCCCCGAGAAGTGGGCTGAGTACCAAGAGAAGGTCCCCTACCGCATCTTCCCCGGCGTGTACTAAGAAACTTCAGCGCGACGAGTTAGCGGAGGGGGGACGATGGCTGACGTCGATCCTTCGGTAGAAGCCTGGCGGGCGTTCTGCCAGTCGATGGCCGATGCCGGGGAGATTGTGCTGGCTGCGGGGGCTCCCGACCACGCCGATGCCCGGGCCGAGGGCATTCGAGCCCTGAGCCGCTATGTGACGTTCGGGCTGGAGCAGTGCTTGGAGCGGGCTGACCCCGCCCGGCCCGAGTTTGTGGACGTTCAGACCACCATCCGCAAGTACATGGGGGACAACCCCGACCAGACGTATCACTCGGCCGCAGTGCGAGGTGACCGGTCGTACCGGATCAACGCCACCATGGCCAATGCGGTGGCGGTGGAGATCGGGGTTTACGCCGGCAGCTTCGGCAGCAGCGGGGGCCGTCGGCTGGTGGACGCGGTGGAGGACACCACGCTGCAAGTCGATTCCGAGGGCGGCTATGAGCTGTTGCTAACGCCCGACCCCGAACCCGGCAACCCCAATCAACTGCGCTTGGACCCCGATTCGAGCTCTGTGCTCATCCGCACTTACTTCACCGACCTGAACGTGCGCCTGGCCCACCCCCGCCCCACCATCGAGGCCATCCCCTCGGGCGGGCCCTCGCCCATGCTCACTCCCGATCAGCTGCGCCGAGGCCTGGAGCTTGCTGCGCTACATGCCACGGGTTCGTTTAGCTGGTGGGTACATGAGAGGAAAAAGGTGCCGAGCGAGGTGCCCCTCAACGCCTTCCTACCGCTGCCCGACGAGGGCGACCTGCTCACTCCCGAGAACGTGCGCTACCTCTCCGGCGATTGGCAGCTCGCCCCAAACGAGGCACTGGTGGTGGACTTCGACCCCTCAGGTGGAGCCGACTACTGGGCCTGGGTGCTGCTCAGCCACTGGGGCGAGACGGTGGATTGGCGAAACCGCACCGCAGTCATCAACGGGGACACCGCCGTGCGCCGTGGCGACGGATCGATCCGCCTAGTGGTGGCCCACCAAGACCCCGGCCTTCCCAACTGGCTCGACACCGCCGGCCACCCCCAAGGATCGCTCAGCCTCCGCTGGTTCCGCTCCCACGCCCCCCTCCCTGAAGCCGAGACCCAAGTGGTTCCATTCGACCAGCTCCACGCCATCGAATAGCTGTTCAATCCGCCGCCCAAACCAGTCCGAACCCAGAGCACCGCCAGGGTGGCGGGGGTAGTCTGAGAGCGTTGTCAATCGAGAAGGGGAGAGTCATGAACGACGACGTCTCCACCACTGAATCCAACGACCCTATGTCGCAGGACACCGCCGCCGAGGAGCCCCAAGAACCCATGGTTGAAGGCTCCCCCGAAGCTGCCGCCGAGGACGGCGATGATGGGGGCGGCGCGGGGATGTTGGGAGATATTGAGATCCCCTCAACGGGCCGAATGCTGGTGGGGATCGGCGGAGCGGCTATGGCCCTTTCCACGCTGTTCAGTTGGGTGGAAATTGGAGCAGACAGTTTTCCCAATATCGCAGGCGTAGGGGATTCAACTGACGGCATCGGTTTGGCCGTTTTCTTGGTGGGCTTGTCTCTTCTCCTGCGGCATAAGTCAATGGCAGCCACCCTGGGATTGGCCTTGGGGGCCTTTGGTGTCACCTTGACGTGGATCATGTTGGTAGGAACCGATAACGACGTGCTCGGATTCGGGGCATGGCTTGGATTGGCGGCTACAGCCGTTGCCGTGGTGGGAGCTTTGCTGCTGGTATACGAGTCGGACGAACGACCATCCCTGGACTTCCATCCAATGGAGGGGGCGTTGGGTGCAGCATTGGCGATCGCCGCAGCCATCTTTCTTGATTGGGCATTGGCGGCCGCCTACTTCCTCGGGGGTGGAAACCCTCGGCTGGGGGAGGTCGTCAACGGCTTGAATTCCGACGTACTCTTCGGCCTGCCCGTCCTCATCCTGGGGGGGATCGCCCTCGTATTCATTGTGGAGCTCATCTCCGTTCCCCGCATGGTCTTGGAGGGCAGGCGGCAGTGGCTCTTGATGATCTCGCAGACGGCTGGGATGGCCATCGTGGTGATCGCCGGTTCCAACGTCTTGGGATCAGCAATCTTAGGGTTCCGATCATTCGGCTCCGGCCCCCTTGTCGCACTGGTGGGAGGGATCATCCTGACCCGTTCCATTCGCCAAGCGTCAAACCACTAGCGAACACACGCAGGCCGCCGGGTACACTGGCTGCTGCTCGCGCTTGTAGCTCAGTTGGATTAGAGCGTCTGACTACGGATCAGAAGGCCGGGGGTTCGAGTCCCTCCAAGCGCGCCACGCCGATCAGGCGATCCGAATGGCCCTGGTGGGACACCGCACTTCTGCCTCTCGCACCGCGGCCTCGTCAGCGGAGGGCACATCTTCGACTGTGGCCCGGGCGTAGCCGGCGTCTTCGAGCACAAAGACCTCTGGGCAGAGGGTGGTGCACACGCCGTGGCCCCCGCAGAGGTCGTCGTCTACCGCCACCCGCACCGCTACTGCCCGTCGAACTCGAGCCCGAGGAAGGCCAGGCCCCGCAGGATGTGGGTGGGGACGTATGTGAACCGCCGGTCGCCGGGCGGCCCGTGAACGATCTCCGAGACACGGATATCGGCCATGCGGTCGAGGATGCGGTTGAGGCTCACCTTGGCCTCGGCCCGGGCCAGGGGAGCACCTGGACAGGTGTGCACCCCCCGGCCGAAGGCCAAGTGGGTTCGGGCGTTGTCCCGCTCGATGTCGAGGGTGTGGGGGTCGGGGAACTGGCCGGGGTCGCGGTTGGCCGCACTGTTGAGCAGCATCACCGTCGTGCCTGTCCCCACATCAACTCCGCCGACGGTCACCGGGCGGCGGGTGAGGCGGAAGTCGCCTTTGATCGGGCTCTCTATGCGCAGCGACTCCTCCACGAAGTTGCCGATCAGCGAGCGGTCGCCGCGGAGGCGCTCTTGGAGCTCGGGATCCTCGGCCACGAAATAGAGCATGGTGCTGAGCAGGCGCACGGTGGTCTCGGTGCCGGCCGCGAACAGGTTGGCGGCGATGCGCACCGCGTCGATCACCTCCGGCGTCGATCCGTCGGGGAATGTGGCGCTGGCCAGCCCGGTGAGAACGTCGTCGCGGGGGTTGGCCCGGCGATCCTCGATGTAGGCGGTGAACTGGCCATAGAGGAACTCGAGGGGGTTGTGGGCCATGGCGTGCTCGTCGGTCGACCCGATGCCGTGTTCTTTGGGCCGGTGAAGGAGGTTCTTGGTGAAGTGGTCCCGGTCGTCGTCGGGCACCCCCAACAGGTCGGCCACCACCAACAGGGCGAAGGGCTGGGCGAAATCTCGGATGAACTCGCATTGGCCCTGGTCGAGGAAGGTGTCGAGCTGGCGGTCGGCGAGGCGCCACATGAACTCCTCGTTCTCGCTCAGGCGCTTTGGGGTGATTAGGCGCATGAGCAGGGCCCGGTGGTCGGTGTGGGCGGGCGGGTCCATGGTGGGGAGCTGATCTGACATGGGCAGCTTGTCGCGGTGCTCCGCTATGAGGGCGCTTATGTCGTCGCCCTCCAGCGGCACCGGGAAGCCGGGGAAGGGCCCTGTCACCGAGTTGCAGGCTGAGAAACCGTCGTTGTCGTTGTAGACCTCGATGGCCTCGCCATATCCGGTGATCATCATCACGTCGTGGTGGGGCTCGGGGTGCACCGGGCACTGCGACCGGAGGCGGTCGAAGTACTCGTAGGGGTTGGCCACCAGTTCTTTGTCGGTGAAGAAGTTCCGACTTTCCAGATCAGTCATGGCTGGGCTCCTCTGCGGGTTCGAGTCTGTCATGGGGCGCGGCTGCGCCGCTGCGAGCGATCGCCCGCTCGTCGGTGCCCAGGTAGCTGGCGATCACCAGCGGGTCGTTTCGCACCTCATCGGGGGTTCCCTCGGCAATGATGGCCCCGGCTTCCAAGCAGTACACCCGGTCGCTGATGCCCATGATGAACGGCATGTCGTGCTCGATCACCAACAGCGATGCGCCCAGTTCCTCGCGGATGCGCAGAACCAGCGGGGCAAACGCCTCGGTTTCCCGCTGGGCCACTCCCGCGGTGGGTTCGTCCAAACACAGCACCCGGGCTTCGAGCGCGATAAGGCACGAAAGCTCCACGATGCGTCGGGTTCCGGTGGAGAGCTCGCTGATGAATGAGCTGGCATAGCGCCCTAGCCCGAAGAAGCTGATGAGCTCATCGCCCTCGGCCTGGCGAGTACGCTCCCGGCGCCGGGCGCTGGGCAGACCCAACAGGGTGGGGATGACCTGGGAGCGGCCTCGGGCTTCCAGCGCCACCTGGATTGTCTCCCGCACGCTGAGGTCGGGGAACAGGTCGGCCTGCTGGAAGGTGCGGCCCAGCCCCAGGCCGGCCCGGCTGCTGGGGGACAACCGGGTCACGTCGGTGCCGAATATCTCTACTTGACCGACCGACGGCACGAACCCACCGACCGCGTTCATGAGCGTGGTCTTACCCGCCCCGTTGGTGCCGATGAGGCCGACCACCTCGCCCGGTTGCACAGCGAGATCCACGTTCTCCACCGCGTGGACCCCGCCAAATTGCACATACACCCCGGTGGTCGCCAGGGCAGGCACGCCGGCCGGGGTTTTTCGATCGGCCACTGCGGCCGAGACGGCTCGGGCCGGAATAGGGGCGGGCTCCCGCTCCACGGTGGTGTCGGGGATCCGCTTAGCCGCGGCGGCGAAGACGGCATCGCGAATCGAATAGGCCACTTGGATCAGCCCGCCGGGAAGGTACATGAGCAGGATCAAAACGCCCGCCCCCGAAGTGAGCAGGCGCACCTGCTGGGACTCGGCGAAGAACGACGGAATGCCCACCACCCACAGGGCACCCAGGATCACCCCCCAGATCGACGACAGTCCGCCGATGACCGCAATGGCCACCACCCGCAGCGATTCGTCGGGGGAGAACGCGGTGGGCCCGAACTGCACCCGCAGCCCGGCGATGAGCCCGCCGGCTAGTCCGGCCAGCGCCCCGGAGATGGCGAACGCCACCAGCTTCATCCGGGTGGGCGACACAGTGAACGCCGCCGCGCTCTGCTCGTTGTCGCGCACCGCTATAAGCGACCGGCCCACTCCGCTGCGGCGTATTCTGCTCACCAAAATGGCGCACAAACACAGCACTCCCAGGCACACGTAGTAGTAGGTGCGCTGCGACTTCAGGTCGAAGCTGTCGCCCCACCGGGCCCGCGGCAAGCGCACCACCAGATCTCCCCCGGTGAGCACGTCGCGCTCAAGCAGCCAGTTTTGGGCCATTACCGCAAATGCCAGCGTGATGACGGCCAAGAAAAGCCCTCGGACGCGCAGCGCGGGCAACCCCACCACCACTGCGGTAACCAGGCAGGCGAATGCGGCCAAGAACACCGCCCCCTCAAACGGGATCACCGGCAGTTCGAAGTCGCTGTCTCCGATGGAGAAGTTGACGCCCCGCACCATGGCGGTGGTGAGCATGGCGCCGAGCCCTGCGAAGGCGAACTGTCCCAGCGAGAGCTGACCGGCCCAACCGGTGAGCAGGGTGAGCGACATGCCCACTATGGCCAGTAGCAGCATGAGGGAATAGAGGAAGTGGCGCGACGGGCGGGTCACGATCAACGGGAGCACGATGGCCACCGCCAGTGCAACGGTGACGGTGATCTGGGGCAGATAGCGCACCCACCAGAGCTGTTGGAGTTGGCGGGGCACCGGTCGCACCCGGGGGGCGAACGACATGGATTGAGCCCCTTCGCTGCCTCGCTGTCGCCGGTGGTAAGACAGCACCGAGATCAACATGGCGGCAAACAGCCCCGCGTCGATCAGTCCTGGCTCCTCGAAGTAGTTGAACAACAGCGTCACCTCGACCGCGCCGATCACTGCACCGGCCAAGAGCGCGACGGGCAGCGAGTGCATCCGGGCGATGAGTGCCGCAGCCAGGGCCCGCAGCAACAGCCCCGGCCCCAGCGTGGCCGCCTCAATCACGGTGCCCTGGCCCTTGAGCGGGGCGACCAGTACCGCGGTGATGGCCGACAACAGCCCGGCGATGGTCCACACCGCAGTGGACATGGCCTTGGTGCTGATGGCCGACAGCCGGGCGGCATCGGGGTTCTCGGCCGAGGCCCGGATGGCCGTGCCGTACTTGGTTCGCTCCAAGAACAGGGCCAGCACGGCGACGATCACCGGCACCACGATCAGCACCAAGAGCTGCGCGCTGCGAATCCTTATGTCGAACAGCTCCCAGCGGCCGTCGACCGGGGTGGGGAAGCTGGCGATGGCGGTGTAGTTGGGCAGCCAGAAACCGGCCAGGAACACCACCTGCGCCGCCCCCATGGTGGCCACGAACAAGATCACCTTGGGAGCATTGGCCAGGCGTCTCACCACGGTGAGCTCGATGATCCCGCCGAATGCGGCCCCGGCGGCCAGCCCGGCCACCAGCGCTATGGGATACGGCACGCTGTACTTGGCCACCAGCAGTCCCAACAGCGCCCCGCCGAAGGCCCCCACCTCGGCGTGGGCGATGTTGATCACCCGCGTAGATCTGAAGATCAGTACCAGGCCAACGGCCATCACCCCGTAAGTGATGCCGGTGACCAGCCCGTTGAACACGATCTGGCGGTTGAAGGTGAACGCCAGCACACCGTTGACGGTGCCCAGCACACCGTTGACGGTGCCCAGCACACCGTTGACGGTGCCCAGCACACCGTTGACGGTGCCCAGCACACCGTTGACGGTGCCCAGCACACCGTTGACGGTGCCCAGCACACCGTTGACGGTGCCCAGCACACCGTTGACGGTGCCCAGCACACCGTTGACGGTGCCCAGCACAGTGTGAATGGTGGCCAGCACGCTCAGCCGCCCGATCCCGACTGTCCGAGGAAGACGGCTCGGGCCAGGTCGTCTCGCTCGGCCAGCTCTTGGGCCGGCCCCTCAAAGCGGATCTGCCCCTTCTCTAAGAAAATGGCCCGGTCGGCCACGGCCAGGGCCACATTCAGCGACTGCTCCACGATGATCATGGTCTGCCCGTCATCCCGTAGCCGCTCCACCACTTCCAACAGCGACTGCACGGTCACGGGGGCCAAGCCGAGCGACAACTCGTCGATCATCAAGATCTCCGGGTCGTGCATGAGCGCCATGGCCAGCGAAAGCATCTGCTGCTGTCCGCCGGAGAAATCGCCGGCAGTGGCCGAACGGCGCTCAGCGACTACCGGGAAAAGTTCGTAGGCTCGTTCCAGGCGCAGTTCGAGTTCGGCGGGGCTGTAGCGGAACCCGGCCATGCGCAGGTTCTCCTCCACCGACAAGCCGGGGAATATGGCCTTGCCCCCGGCCAACTGCACGATCCCGATTTTGGCCCGCATCCCTGGGTCGGCATAGGTGATGGTGCGCCCGTGGAGCCGTACCACGCCCCGCTGGGGCACACCCAGCCCGCTCACCACCCGCAGCACCGTCGATTTGCCCGCGCCGTTGGTGCCCAAGAGGGCCAGCGACTCCCCTCGGCGCACTTCGAAGCCGATGTCGAACAGCACCTGCACCTTGCCATAGGAGAAATCCAGGTTGCGCACCTGAAGCACCGGGATGTCGGCCACGTCGGCGCCCGCCATGCGCTCGGCCTCGTCTTGCTCCTCGTGCAATTCCTCGATGACCAAGGCGATGTCACCCTCGATGAACCGGGAGCCGTAGGCCATGAGCGATCCCCCCACCAGGGTGGCCGGAAGGATCACGATGGTGAGCGCGGTCTGCTCGCCGTGAACATCGCTGAGCATCCCGGTGATCACCGCGCCCAGAAACGCCCCGAACAAGAACATGTAGATGCCCACCAGCGCGGTGCCCCGGGACCTGAGCCGGTAGGGGATGACCGAGGCGATCACTCCGGGCAGGATGGCGAAGGCAGCCCGCGCGAAGGCATTGGAGGCGCCCAGGAATATCCCGAGCAGCAAGACCGTGGGCATCCATATCCCCACCACTTGGATGGCCCCGAAGGTGACGACGAGGACGCCGATGAAGACCATGGCCCGGGAGGGGTTCTCTTTGAACAGGGCGTCGGCCCGCTTGCCCGACACCGCAGCACCCACGAAGCCGGGCAGAACGGTCAGCGACCCGAAGACGCCCCGCTCGAACGCGCTCAGCTCGAAGTGGTCCTCCAGATGGAGGTTGATGAAGATGATGGTGGTGAAAATGGCGAAGCCGATGGCCGCCATGCCGGTGAGGTAGTAGTAGAACGACTTGATCTTGCGGAGCCGCTCAAAGGCCACCGACAGCGAGATGGGCAGTTCATCGTCGGACTGCTCTAGCTCCTTGCCGAGTACGGCTTGCATCTCGTGGCTGCCTCTCCGGGGCTCGCGCACAAAGAAGGCGCTGACGGCCAATGGAATGCCCATGACTCCCATTGTGAGGAAGACCCATCGCCAGCCCTCGTCGCCGGTGGCGATGAGCACCACCAGGCCGGCCACCAGCGGTCCCAGAGCTTGGCCGGCCATCTGGAACCAGCCATTCAGAGCGAAGACTTTGGCCCGGGCTCCGATGGGGTAGCCGTCCATCAGCATGGGTCCGGCCACCGGGATGTAATACGACTGCCCGAGTCCGGCGCCCATTCGGGCGATGAAGAGCAAGAAGGCATTGGAAATGGCGCTGGTGACCATGACCACGACCGACCACAGCGACATCGCCGCTCCCACCACCAGCTTGCGGGGTATGCGGTCGGCCAGCGAGCTCAGCGGGATGGAGCCCAGCAGGAACAAGATGCCGAAGGCGCCGCCGATGGCGCCGATGGTTCCATCGGAGACGTCGAGGGACTTCTGGATGTCGGGGGCGATCACCGCAAAGGCCGACGTCTCCAGCGTCTCCACGAAACCGAGCAGGCCGATGAACCCGATCAGCCCCTTTCCGCCTCTGCGCAATCCTTGGCGCAGCGTGAGTTGTTCGGCGTCGAAACTACCCGCCGGGCCGCGCTGGGCGGCCTCGGCAGCGGCAATCTCCTGTTGGCGGCGCTCCTCTTCGTCGAAGACTCTGGCGACCAGATCCGCCGGGGTCCCCGACCTGGGGGAATCGGTCATCCCTTCAGATGGCGCCTAGCGACAGATGCAGATCGTCTATTGGTCGAGCAACATCCGGGCACCGTCGATCTCGACCCAGCAGGCGCAGTCGGCTCTGTACTCCTTGAGCGTGATCGCGTCGGGGGCGTCGTGCTTGGTGGGACTCCACGAGCCGGTGATGTCGCCGAGCTTGTAGTCGGTGAGCGACTCGAAGCCCTGTATGAGAGTGGTCTGGTTGACGGTGCCGTAGGTCTCCTGAGACCAGTTGGCCGCCGCCTCCAGGTTCTTGATGAACAGGCAAGTGCTGCCCACTGCGCTCCAAGCGTCTTCGTTCTCGACGGTGTCGTATTCGATGCCGGTGACCTCGGTGAATACGGCATTGCACTCGATGGTGTGCTCGTCGGGGCTCAGTCGGTCGAGGCCGTAGCTCAGTCCGTACAAGCCATAAAAGAGGGTGGGATCCGCGCCCCGTTGGTACACCGCTTGGGCCACTGAGGCGTACACCAGGTTCTCAATATCGCTGACCAGCCACTGCGGTTCCCAGTCCGCTTGAGCGGCAAGGAATACCGCGATCCCAAACGGCGACGGGGGCAGCAGGGAGAACACCGTGTCCACATCGGCGGCCTGCATGCGCTCCAAGCCGATGTCGACCTGAGAGCATGAAGTGCCTTGGCAGGGCAGGGCCACTTCGTCGGCCAGTTCGTAACCGGCGTCGGCTAGTGCCGCCTCGAGCACTCCGGCCGCCACCTCGTGCTCGCCGATGTCGCCACGCATCAACCCGATGGTGGCGCCGTCGAGCAGTCCCTGGGCTTCGGCCAAGGTTGGCCAGGCCCCTACCAGACGCTCGGTGGTCATGGCCTGGGAGAACAGCCGGCCGTTAGAGCGGTCATAGATTTCCTGAGGCAGAATGCCCGACAGCATGTAGGCGATCCGCTCATGGCCCTCAGTGGCGCACAGCACGGTCTCGGCCGTCACCCCGCCCACGAAGTGGACGACGGCCACTTGGTCGTCCTCGGTGGCTGCGATGCAAGCGGCCTGCTGGTCGGTGGCCGACGCCCCTGGCGGATAGGTGTGGAACACAATCTCGATGTTGCGCCCTCCAGCACCACCCCTGGCGTTGACCTGTTCGGCAAAGACCACGTAGTTGCGCGGAATGTCGCCAGTGTCGGGGAGGATGCCCGCATCTTCGAGAGCCTTGGAATCGCTGCGCAAGATGGCCACCTTGATGGTGTCGTCGGTGATGCCCACCGTGGACCCTTCGGGCACGGGGATCGGCGTGGGCTCGGGAGTCGGCTCAGGCTCGGGCTCGTCAGCCGGTTCGTCGGCCGGCTCATCAGCGGGCTCAGGCTCTTCGGCCGGCTCGTCAGCGGGCTCATCCGCGGGCTCAGGCTCGGCCGTGGGCTCGGGTTCGGGCTCCTCGGCGGGTGCGGGGGCACTAGTGGCTGCCGGTTCTGCAACCGGGGTTTCGTCAGCATCCTCCGAACTGCTGCACGATGCTGCGACCAGCGCAAATACCGCGACAAGTGCAAAGATAAAAGGACGCCACTTGGTGTGACTCATCGGATTCCCCCTCCGGGCTCACCGGCAGATGATTCTTCCGGCGACGCTAACAGACGTGGAGTAACGTTGCCAGAAAGCGGATATGAGGTTTTCACCAGTATGACCACCACACCGCTCGACCCATCCCGAGCCATCGCGGGAGAGGTTGCGGTCACGAGCCGACACGGGTTTGACCTCGAAGAATTGCGCTCCATTGTGGAGGTCGATGTGGCGCTGGAGGACTATCCGTTGGCCGACGCGGTGGCTGATCGGGCACTGGTATACCGCACCGAGAAATTGCAGGGGCATCTACGCGATCTCGACCAGGCCGCCGCCGTTCGCAACGAGCTGACTCGGGCGCTTCACGACGGTCCGGGGGTGATCGTGATCACCGGGGCCATCGAGTCTGCGGTGGTCGACCGGGCTACCGAGGTGTTCGAACGGATCATCGCCGAAGAGCGCGAGGCCGGAACCGGCGGGGGCGATCACTACGCCAAGCCTGGGGCCAACGACCGGCTGTGGAATGCGCTGGAGAAGCTGGCCGTGGCCGATCCTGAGACCTTTGTGGACTACTACGCCTGCGACATGATCGACCTTGCCTCGCTGGCCTGGCTCGGCCCCGGCTACCAGATCACCGCCCAGGTGAACGCCATCAACCCCGGCGGAGCGGCCCAGATGCCCCATCGGGACTATCACGTGGGGTTCATGACCGACGATGTGGCCGAGCGGTATCCAATTCACGCCCACCGCCTGTCGCCGGTATTGACCCTCCAGGGGGGTGTTGCCCATTGCCACATGCCCCCGGAAACGGGGGCCACCATGCTGCTGCCTCACTCCCACAAGTACGAGCTCGGATATTTGGCGTGGCGGCGGCCGGAGTTGATCGAGTACTTCGCCGAAAACCATGTGCAGATCGAGCTCGACCAGGGCGACCTGGTGTTCTTCAGCCCAGCGGTGTTCCATGCCGGGGGCCACAACCAAACCAACGATGTCCGGCGAATGGCCAACCTGTTGCAGATCTCCTCAGCCATGGGTCGGGCCACCGAAGCCGTGGACCGCGAGCGCATTGTCAACGCAATCTACCCGGCCTTGCTTCAACGCCAGGAAGAGGGGATGGACGCCGCCCTCATCGCTTGCGCGGTGGCGGCCAGCGCCGAGGGCTATGCCTTTCCCACCAACCTCGACCGCGACGTGCCCATAGGCGGTCTCACGCCGCCGTCACAGCAGGACCTGGTGTTTGAAGCCCTCGCCGACAAGACCACCCCCGACGAACTCGCCGCCCAATTGGCCGCCCACCGACGCCGCCGAGAGACCCACTAGGGAATTCCCCGCGTCGTCTATGCGGGGGCGAGATAGGTCGATCTGAGCTGAGCGATGGCTTCGTCGGTGAGTTTGAGGTGCGATCGGGCGTAGCTGTCGATGCCGTCGCATTCTGAATCGATGTGGTCGAGAAACGCCTGCATCTGCTGTTGCTGGGCGCCGATGATCGGCCACAGAGAGGGCGGGGCCAATTGACGCAGTTCTTCCAACTCGTCGGCCACGACGGTGTTGGTGGCGAGGTAGTCCTCCATCACCGCCTCGCGCTCGACGCCGAGTACGCCGAGCAGCAAAGCGGTGGCCACTCCAGTCCGATCGGTTCCGCCTTCGCAGTGGTAGAGGAGGGGTCGGCCCATGGCGGCTACCAACTCTGCGAAGAACGCCGCGAAGACCGGAGCGAAATCGGTGGCGAAGCTCTGGTACCTCTTCACGCGGTCGCCCGCGATGTCGATGCTCAGTTCGTCGACCATCTTGCCCACCGCATCGAAGTCGCGGTTGAGCCAGTGTTGGATCATCTCCACTCTGAACTCCGGCAGATCCTCTTGTCCGACGAGATGCGAACCAGCGCTTCTGGGGTTGTCGACGGGCAGGTTCACCCACCGCAGGTCGAGACCGTCGAGCCGGTCGGGCCGGCGTTCTACCTCGGCGGCACTGCGGAAATCGACCACGCAGGCGAGGTCCAGCCTGGCCAAGTCATCCACTACCGCTTCGTGAAGGGTGTCGGATCGAAACAGCACCCCAGGGCGCACCACGAGGCCTTCAGGCGTAGCAATGCCGCCGATGTCGCGGAGGTTCTTGGTGCCCCCCACGGGCACCAACTGGTCGAAGACGTTGACTGCCATCAGGGGACCGGTACGAATTCCTCTTCGTCGGGGTCCCACACCGCCTTGAGCATCGGTGTGTCATCGGCGCCGGTCTTCCCCTCATATACGGAGGCTGCGGTCATGCCGGGCAAGTCAATGGCCCCCAGCGATGCCGCCGCCTCCAAGAAGGTCTCGTTTGTGAGGTTGGGGCCAGCGGCCGTGGCAATGGCGGCGAAGAGCTGAACCGCCTGACAGGCCCGGGCTACCAGGGAGAAGTTGCCGGGAAGGCTGGGATCCTCGGTGACGTTGACCACCTCCACGTTGCCGTCCTCGTCGGTGATCTGCGCGTTGTTGTAGTTCTCGACGCACTCTTCCAGCAGGGGATCGCCCTGCTCATAGATGTACCTGAGCGGTGCCTGGGCGTACACGTGAATTTGGATGGCACTGGGATCAACGCCGAAGTTCAGGTACTCCTCTCCGCTGGCCTCGCTGGAGATCATCGGGATGTCGATCCCGGCTCGCAGCAGGGCCGCAGCCATGAGCTCCGGGCTCTCGACCGCGTACACCAAATCGGGATCCTCATCAGCGATCCGCTGGACGATGATGTCATGTTCGGCTTCGGCAGCGGACACGTCGCCCACCTCGGTCACGACGGTGATCGAGCTGATGGTGGCACCACCGGCTTCCAGGGCGGCGACGATGGGATCAGTCAAGGACTCTCCGGTGACCAGGGTGGTGACGTGGATGCTCTTGCCGTCGAGTACCCCTTCAGCTGCGGCCGCCGCGATCATGTTCAACTCAATGCCCAACGTGGTGGCCTCAGTGGCGAAGAGCATCCCGTTGGAGCGGCTGATCGCATCCGGGCTCACATCATTGGAGTTCACCGCGATGGTGTCATTGAGCTCGGTGTAGCAGAGCTCGTTGTCCTCGCGCAGCCACCCGACGAAGGCGAAGACCATTTCGTCTTCGACGAATTTCACGCAAGCGGCTTCCGCTTCGACTGATCCGATCACTTGGATGACTTCGATGAAGGGGACCAGCATCCGCCCGTTGATGCCGCCCGCTGCGTTCACCGCGTCCACTGCGACCTGCCATTTCGCGGCGAGGTCGCCTTGGTCGAAGCCGAACATCTCGGCGTCCAGGGAGGTGACGCCGATGCGGATCTCTGATTCAGTCACCCCTCGGAATGAGGCCGTCAGCGGCTCAGGGGTCGGCTCGGGCGTGGCCGCGGGTTCTTCCTCTTCGGCGGGTTCGGGAGCAGCCGCGGGTTCTTCCTCTTCGGCGGGTTCGGGAGCAGCCGCGGGTTCTTCCTCTTCGGCGGGTTCGGGCGCCGGTGCCGGTTCCTCTTCGTCGGTGGGTTCGGGCGCGGCAGGCGCGGCTGTCGGTTGTTCGACTGGCGCTTCGTCGGCCGAGTCGGAGTCTGAGTCGTCGCCACAGGCGGTGACGAGGATTGAAAGAGCGATGAACACCCCTAGAAGTCGTCTGAACATCTGACCCTCCAAAGTCGCGGTGGTGACCACAAAGTAACGAAACAAGACGGCCTCTCGCTGAGCGGCCGGTGAATGTTTCGCAACATTTTCGACAATAGTAACCGATAATCGAAATTCCGTCTTTCCCGATGTGGTTTGAGGTGCTATGCATCTTGCGTGGCTGGGGGGACGGAGACTTCTGACAGTTCGAGTCAGAGCGCCGCTACCTCTTTGAGCTCCGCCATTCTCGAAGACGAGGAAGCCCGGACCCACGCCGCACAAGCCGCCAGGCGCGACGTGCTCTTCGAGGATGCTGCCCTGCCTGGGGTGGGAGTGGAGGAGCTGAGCCTTCGAGACGGCCTTCGCCGCGGCGGGATGTTCACGTTCGGGACCCTGGCTGCCATTGAGGCTTTCGACGAGTTGGAAGGGGCCGCCCTCAGCGTTCTGGGCCCCGACATCGCCAGCACATTCGGCGTCTCCGACGGGACCATCACCTTCATCACTGCGGCGTCGGGTGCCTTCTATATGCTCGGCGCCGCCCCCATGGGCTGGATGGCCGACCGCATGCGCCGGACTCCCATCGTGGCCATCGCCACCATCGCGTTTTCGTTCTTCTCGTTCGCAACCGGATTGGCGGTGAGCGCCTTCATGCTTTTCTGGCTGCGATTCGGCGCCGGCATCGCCAAGGCCAACAGCCTCACCATCCATCCTGCGCTTTTGGCCGACACCTATCCGATTGGCATTAGGGGCCGCATGTACGCCCTGGAGAAGGGCATCTCGCAAGTGGCGGGAACGATCAGCCCGATACTGGTCGGCGCCGTGGCCACCGTTGCCGGGGGCGATGAGGGCTGGCGTTGGGCCTATCTGATCTTCAGTATTCCCATTGCGGTGATGGGCTTCTTTGCCCTGCGCCTCCCCGAGCCCGAGCGCGGCCAGTGGGAAAAACGCGAGGTTCTCGGCCGGTCTCTGAAATCAGAGGAGGGAATGGACATCTCTGTCGAGGCCGCTTTTGCCCGCATCTGGCGCATCGACACCATCCGGTACATGACCATCGCGCTGGTCGCGCTGGGCTTCGCTCTGTTCCCGGCCGGGTCGATTCAGAGCTTCTTCCTCGAAGAGGAGTTCGGCCTCAACGCGCTGGAGCGGGGCATGGCCATGTCGCCCACCGCTCTCGGCCTGCTGCTCTTTTTGCCGCTCATCGGCAAGCGGTTCGACCAGACGTTCAAGCGGGACCCCAACCGAGCCCTTCGCATTCTGGGCGCACTGCTGTTCCCGCTGGCCGTGACGGTTCCGATCCAGTACTTCATGCCCAACGTCTTCGGTTTCGTGGCTATGGGGGTGGTGAACGGCACGCTCCTCGGGGCTTCGTTCTCGATGATCGGGCCTGCGGTCCAAACGGTCCTTCCCTACCGCCTGCGCAGCATGGGAATGGCCATCATCATGTTCTTCATGTTCGCCATCGGCGCGGTGGGCGGCGGGCTGCTTGCGTCCTTCCTCCAAGATGAGATCGGAGAGCGGTCGACGATCATCACGGTCACCGTGATTGCCATGCCTCTCGGCGCCTTCTACATCATGCGGGGGGCGAGCCGGATGCGCCGCGACCTGTCGCTGGTGGTGTCCGAGCTCAAGGAGGAGGAAGAAGAGCAACAGCGCCGTGCCCAGGCTGGGGCCAGCGTGCCTGCGCTGCAACTCCACAACATCGATTTCAGCTATGGCCAAGTGCAAGTGCTATTCGATCTCAGTTTCGAGGTGCAGCACGGCGAAACCCTGGCTCTGTTGGGCACAAACGGGGCGGGCAAGTCAACCGCCCTCAGGGTCATCACCGGCTTGAACACCCCTGAACGGGGAATTGTCCGTTGCGACGGCCGCACTATCACCTTCGCCACCCCGGAGCAGCGCGTTGCCATGGGCATCCAGATGCTCCCTGGCGGCGGCGGCGTGTTCCGGTCGATGACGATCGGCGACAACATCCTGGTCGGCGCCGGTCCCTACCGCCGAGATCAAGCCGCCCTGAACCAAAGGCTCGACTACGTCTTCGAGCTGTTCCCAATGCTGAAGGATCGGCAGGATGAGCTGGCCGGCGACCTGTCCGGCGGTCAGCAGCAGATGCTGGCGTTGGCCCGGGTCATGCTCCACCAACCCAAGATCTTGCTCATCGACGAGCTGTCGCTCGGGCTGGCGCCGAGTGTTGTGGCCGAACTCCTGGAGCTCGTCGAGTCCTTGAAATCAGCCGGCCAGACCATGATCGTGGTGGAGCAGTCGCTGAACGTGGCGTTGGCCATTGCCGAGCGGGCCATCTTTCTGGAGAAGGGGGAAGTGCGGTTTGAGGGGCGAACCGCCGACCTGGCCGGGCGCGACGACATTGCCCGCGCGGTCTTCCTAGGAGAAGAAGGCGGTTAGCAGTGCTTCCGGCCGTGCTGGCAGCAAGTCGAATTACTCCCCAAGTGATGTTCAACGGTGCGATATCCGGAATCGTCATCGGCCTGTTGGCGATGGGGATTGTGCTGACCTTCCGATCGACGAAGGTGATCAACTTCGCCGTTGGCAATCTGGGCCTGATCGGCGGTGCGTTGTTTCCGCTCCTCGTCCTCCAATACAACTTCCCGTTCTGGGTGGCTGCCGGTCTGGTTCTTGTCATGGGCGCGGTGTTCGGGGGCGTTATCGAGCTCATCGTCATCCGGCGCCTCTTTCGGTCGCCGCGAGTCATCGTGCTGGTGGCCACGGTCGGCGTCGCCCAGCTCTGCCAGGTCATCCCCTTCACGTACCCCGATCTCGACGTCAGAGGAGTTGTGCGGTATCCGGTGGTGACCTCGGCCAGCTGGCGTCCATTCGAAGGCCTGGGCATGAGCGAGGCCCAGCTCTGGACCGTGCTGGCAGCACCCGCGGCCATCGCCGCGGTCGGCTGGGCGCTGTTGGCGCTCCGGCCCCCGAAGAACCGCTCGGGACGGCGGACCATTTGGCTGAGCGTATGGATTGCCGGGCTGGCAGTGACGGCCGGCGTTCTGGCGCTGGTTGCGGGTGGGGGAGAGCCGAAAGGGCTCCGCATCGCCGGGTCTCAGCTCACCATCCTCGTGGTGATACCGCTCATTGCCCTCGGCCTCTTCGTGGTTCTCAACCGCACCTGGTTCGGCAAGAATGTGGCCGCCGCCGCGGAGAATGCCGACCTCTCCCGGCTCGCGGGCGTCAACCCGAAGATCGTTTCCACCTTTGTCTGGGTGCTGGCCGGGCTGATCTCCACGTTTGCCATTGTGTTGCTGTCGGGGCAAAGCGGCAGCGTCTCCGGGATCGAGGGTCTCGGCCCCTTGACGCTGGCTCGAGCGATGGTTGCCGCGGCCATCGCCGGGATGACTTCGTTTCCCCGGGCAATGGCCGCTGGCGTCTATCTCGGCGTTGTCGAGTCGGTGATTCGATTCAACTTCCTCGCCCAGCCGGGGTTGTTCGATTTCCTGTTGCTGATTGCCGTGTTGGTTGCCGTGGCCATGCATCGGGGCCAACGTCTGTCGACCGAGTCGTTTTCGTTCACCCCGAAAATCCCTCCGATTCCCAGCCACCTTCGCCAGATCTGGTGGATCCGCCACATGAACCGGCTTGCGCTGGGCGCGGGTCTTCTGGCATTGATCCTGCTCCCGCTCATCATCACCCAGCCGAGCCGCCAGCTCTCCTACGCATCGGTTCTCGCCTTCGCTCTGTGCGCCAGCTCGCTCACCGTTGTCACGGGATGGTCGGGGCAGGTCTCGCTGGCTCAGATGAGCTTTGCCGGGATTGGCGCGCTTTTCGCCGCCGCATTGGCCCGCGGCCTGGAGATGGACTTCTGGTTTATCGATTTCAACGCCGCGGCGATCCCGTTCGCGCTGGGCATCTTCATCGCGCCCATCGCCATGGCCCTGGTTGCGACGGTGGTGGGAGTCGGCGCTCTTCGGGTGCAGGGACTCATGTTGGCGGTAACCACACTGGTGCTGGCTCTGGCTTCGGTGAACTACATCTACCGCCGTCCGTTTCTAAGCGACGGCAACGCGCTGACCGTTCCGTTCCGGCGCGGAGACTTGTTCGGCATCGACCTGGCCAGCCAGCGGAATTACTACTACTTCTGCCTAGTCATTCTGGTCTTCGTCCTCTACGTGTTGTCCCGGCTGCGCCGGTCAGGCATCGGCCGGGGCGCCATCGCCGTTCGGGACAACATCGAAGCGGCGTCGGCCTACACCGTCAGCTCTACTCGCATGAAGCTCTCCGCCTTTGCGATGGCGGGGGGCATCGTCGGACTCGGCGGGGCCGTACTCGCTGGGCTGGCCCAGAACATCCCGATCACCGAGCGGTTCTTCACCGTGGACGACTCGATCAGGCTGGTGGGCATCGTGGTGATCGGCGGCCTCGGAACGATCATCGGACCGGTGCTCGGCGCGCTCTGGATCGAGGGCCTCCCGTCGCTGTTCGACAGCGGTGTGGTGGCCCTGTTCACCTCCAGCATCGGTCTTCTGCTGGTGGTGATGTACTTCCCTGGCGGTTTCGCCCAGGTCGTCTACTCGTGGAGATCATCGGCGCTGCGTTGGGCGGAAGCCCGCTACGGCCTGTCGGCGCCCCCGAAGGGGGCCCAGGGATCGGTCCGGCTGCCGGCATCGCATCGTCTCCGAGCCGACGGCGACTACGCGGCACTCGAAACGGAAAACCTTTCGGTGGCCTTCGGCGGAAACCAGGCCTTGAACGGCGCGTCGCTGTCGATTCCACCAAACCGCATCGTCGGGCTCATCGGCACAAACGGCGCGGGAAAGTCCACGTTCATGAATGCCGTGGGGGGGTTCGTGCCGGCCACCGGCGAGGTCAGGCTCAACGGTACGGATATCAGCCGCCTCGCCCCCCACCGGCGCGCCATGCTCGGCTTGGGCCGGACCTTTCAGGGGGCAACTCTGTTTCCCGAGCTCACCGTACGCGAGACGGTCCAAGTGGCTCTCGAAGCCCGGGAGCGCACCCCTATCCTGGCCACCGCAGCCGGCCTGCCGGCCTCGAACAGGATCTCTCGTGCCCAAAGACAGGCAGCAGACGAGATCATTGATTTCCTCGGACTAGGCCGCTACGGCGACTCCTATGTGGGCGACCTGTCGACCGGGACGCGGCGAATCGTGGAGATCGGCGGGCTTCTGGCCCTTGATGCTCACCTGCTGTGTTTGGACGAGCCCACTGCGGGAGTGGCCCAGCGGGAGGCCGAGGCATTCGGCCCGCTGTTGGTGAGCATCAACCGCGAACTGGAATCATCGATGCTCATCATCGAGCACGACATGCCGCTGATCATGAGCGTGAGCGACCAGGTCTATTGCCTTGAGGCCGGACAGGTCATCGCCGACGGCAGCCCCGACGAGGTTCGTGCAGATCCTCTGGTCGTCGCTAGCTATTTGGGAACCGATGACCGGGCCATTTCCCGATCCGACTTAGGAAACCAGTGAGGACTATGCCGCCAGCACAAGACAGCCCCGACGCCATTGAGAGCGAGACCGCGCTACTAGTCCGCCGGATTCTCCGGTTTGACGGGGCCATGAACGTGAGAGACCTCGGTGGTGCCACCACGGCAAACGGCAAGCAGGTTCGATTCGGCCTGGTCTACCGATCAGACGATCTTGCCGAACTCAGCGATCTCGATCTCGCCGAGCTCGAGAATCGAACGATCCGAACGATCGTGGATTTCCGCAATCCAGACGAAGTGGAGGCTCGCCCATCCAGGATTCCGCAGGGTGCGACAGTTGTGTCGGCGCCGTACCCCCCAGGAAACCGGACGGCTGGCGAGGTGATGGAATCTCTGGTTTCCGGGGAGCTGACCCCCGAGCACGCTCATGGGATCCTGCTCGATTCCTACCGGCACACGACAGAGTCCGGTGGCCCGGCTGTTGCTGCACTCATCCGCTCCATCATCAATCACTCACCGGTTCTCTTCCACTGTGCTGGGGGCAAAGACCGAACTGGAGTCGCAGCCGCAGTCATACTGTCGATTTTGGGAGTGGATCGAGAACAGATCGTCGACGACTACATGCTGACCAACGACCGGCTGACCGATCAGTCCAGTACCTTCCAACTCCGGCTAGCCGAGTATCCCGAGGAGTCACGCGACGTTCTGCTGGCCCTGGGACTGGCGAGGTCTGTCTACATCGAGCTGACCCTTGACATCATCGAACGTGACTTTGGAGGAATCGACGCCTACGCCCAAGACCAGCTCTCACTCTCTGAAACCGAGGTCGATGCTTTGAGGAGACTACTGCTGGAACCGTAAATCAGTCTTCCGGCTCACGCCGGGTGGCCCATGGAGGACTTAGCCGGTGCTCGGCGATCATGTCGCTCCACAGCTCTTGGGCGGCTCGGGCCCGCTCGGGTCGCAGTCGGGCGATGGCGACGAACAGCGCATCGATAACTGCCATGTGGGCGAGCCGGCTGGAGACGGCCGCGATGCGGAACTCCGACTCCGTACCACCGGCCAACAAGAGGTGGTCGACCATTTCGGCAAGCGGTGAACGGGCGAACGTCGTAATGGCCACCGTCTGGGCTCCTCCATCGGAAGCGGCTTCGACTGCGGTCAGGGTCTCGCGGGTCGACCCCGAGTGGCTGATCGCTACCGCGACATCGCCCGGACGCAAGAATCGGGCCGCAGTGTGCTGCATATGCGAGTCGTAGTGGAACTCGGCTCGATGCCCCAGTGTGCGGAACCGGAAGGCCGCATCGAAGGCCACCGCCGCGCTGGCTCCTGCCCCCAAGAAAATGATCGACCGAGCGCTCAGGAGGTGTTCGGCCACTTGGTTGAAGCTGGCCTTGTCCAATGTGTGCTGAGTGTGGCTGATGGCGTCGACGGTTGAAGAAAGAACCTTGGACAGAACCGACTCGCGGTCGGCGCCCTCTGACGGCCCGGCAAATCCGGTTGACGTTCCTTCGGCGGCCAGTTGGAGCTTCAGATCCTGGAATCCCCGGAGTCCGAGTTCTTGGCACAGGCGCACGATGGTCGACATCGAGGTGCCCGTGCGCTGCGCCAACTCCGACACTGACAGGCGGACAACGGATGCCGGATCGGCCAGAATTTCCTCAGCCACCACGGCCAGCTTCGGCGTCAGGCTGGGCAGCAGGCTCCGAAGGTGGATCGTGGGCGGGATCTCCGTGGTTGCAGGGTTCTCAGATTTGTCCAATCTGTCCAACCTTTTGGTAGTAGCGAAGGCTCATACAACTCTCTCTCATTGGCTGCTTTCGGGCGGCCACCCCTCGACAAGGCCGAGTTGGGCGCACAGCTCCAGCGAGTTGAGGGTGCGCCCCCGCCACTCGGCTGCTCGCTCGGCGTCCTCGGCCAGCCAGGCCACCACCGTCCCGGTGGCTTCGGGGGGAGCGCCGCCGAAATTGTGCAAGTCGAGCGCCTCCATCGTCTCGGTCCAGGTGAAGCCGGGATCGATGTTGATGGCGGTAATTCCGTCGGACTCGTGCTCGGCCTGGATCAGCGGTGCCATGCGGTGGAAGGCGCCCTTGGAGGCGCAGTGGGCGAAGCCGAGCATCTTCATCTTGACTACTTCGTAGGGGGGATCGTCGACCTGGCCGGCCCCCGAGGTCAGGTTCAAGATGAGGCCCGATCCCTGCTCGATCATCGAGGGCAGGATGAGCTGGGTAAGAAGAACCTGGCGCAGCACATTGGCGGTGAACGCGGTGTCGAGGGCCCCGAGGTCGAGCACCCCGACCGGGTCGAGCAATCCCGGACCGCTCCAGATGGCGTTGTTCACCAAGACGTCGACCCGACCCCACTCGTCGAGGGCCATATCGGCTGCTGCCCGCACCGATTCCGCCGAAAGGAGATCCATGGTGATGGGCAGGGCCCGCTGTCCTCGTTCGGCGATCTCGGCGGACGTTGTTTCCAAACTCCCGGGCACGGCCACGTCGCCTCCGCCGTCCGAAGTCGGCGGCCCGATCGTCCCTTCGCCCTCCCTCACCGTCCGTGCGGTGATGGCCACGTCGTATCCCACGTCGGCGAGAGCCAACGCACTGGCCCGGCCGATTCCCCGGCTCGCGCCGGTTACCAGCGCAATGGGGCTAGACGCTTGCTGAGTTTGATTGCTCACGACAACGGTCCTGATACTTCGACGCCGGGGGGCGTCTGGGAGATCTCGATCATCACGCCGTCGGGGTCCAGGATCATGAATTGCCAGAATCCCTTGATCTCCGACGGCCCGCTGACAATCGGGACACCGTTAGCCTCACAGGCGTCCGCCGCCTCGTTGATGTCGGCAACCCGGACGGTGAATCCTTGCAAGCCGCGCTGGTTCTCCTGAGGGTCGCTCATCCCCGTGTCGCCCAGGTTGACGAACTCCACCTTCTGCCCCCCGACCAGCCCGACCACGACCCGTCCCTGGACCCCTTCTCGGCCAACGATGGCGTCCAGTCCCGGTCCTGAGATCTGCTCGTCGGACAGGACTTCGTAGCCCAAGAGCTTGGTGTAGAACTCCAGCGAGGCATCAACGTCCACTGGGTGAATGATCACGTGCGACCAGTGGCGTACTCCGACTGCTCCTGACATGTTCACGTCCTCTCAGAAATCGGCGTTGGCAGGATACTCCACAAATCAAACCATGAAACGAAATCTTTTCGATCATCCGCTGAGGAGATTTCTTCAGTCTTTGGTACGCGGCCCTATAACAGCGGGGTTTCCTCGCTGCCAGGCAGGGGTGGTTCGCCGGCACCCTGCACGGTTTGGTCGATGTCGATCACGTTGCCGGTAAGAAGGCCCGAATCGGGCGACAAGCAGAAGGCGATGGCATTGGCCACTTCCCAGGGTTGTACGAGGCGCTCGAATGGTCGGGTAGGGGCGGCCATCTCCAGCCAATTTTCCGGCGCGCCGTCTTGGGTCATCTGGGTGTGGTGCTCCGACTCGGTCTCCATCCACCCTGGGTTCACCTGGTTCACTCGGATGTCGTGGCGCATCAGGGCGTAGGCCAGGTTTTTGGTCATGATGGCCAGCGCTCCCTTTGACATCGAATATGCGGTGAGCCGGGGCTGCCCGCCATAGCCGCTGGTCGAGCCAACATTCACGATCGATCCCGCGACGCCGGTCTCGATCATCACCCGGGCCGCGGCCTGGATGAGGAAGTACGGCCCCTTGACATTGACTGCGAAGTGGCGGTCAAGATGCTCCGGGGTGTCGTCGAACAGCGTGGCCCGGGTAGTGAGCGCCGCCACGTTCACCACCCCGTGCATCGTCCCAAACCGCTCTACACAAGTTTTCACCACCATGCCCGGCGCATCCGATTCCCCAATGTCGGCCGCCACAAACACTGACGGCGTGCCCAACCCGGTGAGTTCATCAGCCAGCGCCTGACCCCGATCGGCAGACCTCCCCACCAGCACCAACCCCGTCGATCCCCCATCCTCCACCAACTTGCGCGCCACCGCCTCACCCAACCCCTGCGTCCCCCCATTAATGATCGTGATCACGTTCTGATTTCTACACGAAACAGAATTGGCAGCGAGATCGCCAACATGTCGACTAAAGATCGGGGCCGGCACCGCCTCTCCGCGTCCCAGCACAGCTTCGTCACCCTCTTTCTCGACTTCATCGATCGCGACCTCGCATTTTGGTCAGCGCCATGAGCAGATCAGATATCAGAGCCGGCATTGAAGCTGAGATGAAGTCGGGGTTGGCACCAGGTTCTGCCGCTCGGATTGCCATCAAAACGCCAACTGCATCGGCACTGCCGAAGAGTGGAGTGAGTTTCTCGATCGCCTCAGATGTGACCGAAGCGCTTAGTTCATCTCCCAGGAGTTGCTTCAATCGACTAGCAAGGTCAGCGGTTTCAGTGGCTTGAAGCAACCGCAGCACATCGAGAGAGTCTTTGTTGCTCAGGCGATGGGGTTCGTCAGCCCGCTCGGCGATCTTGTGAATCTTGGTCACCAGCAGCGCACCGGGTCCAGCCACGTTCATGGTGACGGAGCGATTGTCGGTGGGGTCAAATGAGGAGATGATCATCGGTTGATGATCCAGGAGCGCCGCTTCCAGCCCCTTAGCGCGCTTTGCCACTCTTTTGCCATGGGCCAAAGAGGTCAGCACTGCGTCTGTGTCTTTTGGAGCCAGCCAGAGCTTCGGGAACCATCAAGTCCACCGAGACACCATTGGAACTGATCCAACTGCCAGGGTTGTCCCCAGACCTGAAACCTCCTCTACTCAATAAGTCGGCCAACAGTGGCGATTCGCTCAGAGAATTTGGGTTGATGCTGAAATCGGCGTCGGTGGTGTATTGAGCGACGGCATCGAAGAGGTCGGCTTCTCCAGTGTGGAGATAGATGGCCTGCGCCCCAACGAGGACAATTGCGTCGAGATGTTCAACTAGTGCGTCGGCTGCATCAAGGAGCGCAGAACGGGCGTCGACGTAGAGAGGATCAGGATCGCCAATCATCTTCATTCTCCTGCATCCATCGCAGCATCTCCTCGCCCTGTGAAGGCTCTCGTCCCGGACCTGTCAGCAAGTCAACGCAGAGTTGGCTCGGGGCGGCGCACCTCAGCCCATCGCGCCAAACGGTCCTGTCGAATACCACGGGATCAAATGGTTCGAGCAAGATGACATTTGCACCTGCCTCGACCACACGAAGACTGAGCTGATCAGCGAACCTTCCGGCGTCTTCGACATACAGCGTGGCGGTCCTGGCGGGTGCGATTGGATCAAGTGCTTGGGCTGCAAAGGCACCGGTCGCGGCATACACGGGACCTACTTCGTCTAGCTTCTCCAAAACCGCCGGGAGGCCCCGGGGTTCGAGAAAAGTCATTGGAGTGTTTGACCTCGTTTGGGCGTAGTCTGACGCCCACCTGCGAATCGCGGCCTCCCAGTCAACAGTGAGGACTGGCCCCCGAGGTTCACGGGTGAGTATTCCCTCCCGGTCCAACAATTCAATGACGCGCGAGAGCGTGGGCGCGGATGCCCCGCTGGCCGCAGCGAGCTCTCGGATACCGAATGGAGGATTGTGGTCGATGACGGCGCGAACGGCACGCGCTGCGCCCCGACCTCTGAGCGACTGAAGGTCGCTGTCTTGAGGCCAAGGGTCGCGATCAGCTCCCGAGGACGAGATGAACAACCCAGGCTGAGATACCTCGATCCGCGTGTTGCCAGTCATGTCGATGTATCCCACACCAGCGCCATCAAGAATTTCCCGTGAGCGCGGAGAGAGGTACGCAGCCGCCACCAACGGAACTGCATCAGACAGGTCACCGGAGCAGTACATCGCAAGCCTCTCAATCACCTGAGGCACGAGACGGGGCTCAATCGTCCTCTTGGTCTCGATTGCCAGTTCAGAGCGCTCCCCATTGGGTGCCGAGACTTCTATGAGCAGGTCAAGTTGCCCACGCCCTGCTCGGACTTGGCGTTCCGCCTCCAGGGTCCAACCCGCTGGCAGAGTTGAGACTAGAGTCCGCTCAACATCTCGGATGATGTCTATTTCGCGGGGCAGCTCTTGGGTCGGCACAAATGGCCCTTCCTTTCATACGGCTTGCGTGTTTCAGAAATTATACTGTTTCGTTAGTGGTGAAACAAATATAAATATGAAACAGAAAATGTCCTACCGCAATTGAGGCGGCTAGCCATCCTGACCACCGTCATCGACAAACCCATCGGCCGCGAGCCTCGGTTTCGGACAGGTCCTTGTTCTACATGCAGTGGCACTGGCTGTGACTGCCGTTAACAAGCACTAAGCAGATGCTCCCCAAGTGCCACACTCTGTGCAGGCGCTAAGGAGATCCCATGGCCAGTTTGACTGTTCCACGAGAAGACATCGTTGAGATGTTGAAGAGGAACGCGGAAGCGACTGGGCTGGACTTGCGCAGGTTCTACGAGCTTGGCAAGGAAGATCGCCTCGACAATCCCTTGCTTCGTGACCTGTGGCTGATATGGGGTGATGTACTTATAGAGGAAGACCTCCCAGGGATTGGAGATATACTCTCGGTATAAGCAGAAGTCAACACAGATAGTGTGTTAGTCGCGTTTTTGGCATAGACTAGGTGCCTTATTAAATGAATGGCACGGTTCCCTCTATGCAATTTGCACTTGTAAATGGCGAACGAAGTAGACCGAAGAAGGGGCTTCGTGGTCACTGCCAATACTGTGATGGAGAAATGGTGGCTAAGTGTGGTCCATACATCGTGTGGCATTGGGCGCACATGCCAGGGAGCAACTGCGATCCATGGTGGGGGCCAGAATCCGAATGGCATCGTGGTTGGAAGAATCTGTTTCCGGAAGATTGGCAAGAAATTGTACATTTTGATGAGCGAACTGGCGAAAAGCATATTGCTGATGTCAAGACACCACACGGTCTTGTAATCGAATTTCAGAACTCCCCAATGTCGTTTGAAGAACTGGCTAGCCGTGAAGCATTTTACCAAGAAATGATATGGATTGTAAATGGCGATGGAGGAAGTTTGAATCCGAACTATTTCAACCTAGGACTCATGTGGGAGGGCGCGATTTCATTCCGTCCACTAGTGCGCTATGTGAAGTGGATGAGCAGAAACCGTCTGCTGCACAAATGGAGTGCAGCAACAACTCCTGTCTACATCGATTTCGGGTTTCAAGGCATGTGGCGATTTTTTGACTTTAGACTTGAGGACGATGTGGGAGCGTTTTCGCCACTTGATCAGAATTGGCTTATAGAGGCTTGCCTACTGGGGGAGTCTATTCCCATTGCTTACGTTTCAGAGGAAGATGAAGAGGAGTATATATCACGTCTACGTTCAAATCATCTTGACGAAAATGACGACATGTCGCAATAGTGAATTGCCTTATCTATGCGGTCTCTATAACATATAAGTTAGAATTATGGGCGATGTGAGGTTCGTTTCACAAATGGTACTAAGTGGATGCCGTAAGACTTATTATGTGCCAGATAATGATTCGACTTATCACCTAATCGAAGAGCGTAGGCGGCTCTGCGGAAACAGCTTCCAAGTTTGCCTTTGGGTCGGCAGGATCGGCTCGTTCGAGGCGGTCGATTGCAATCTCTTGCGTCTCTCTGGTGGGCAAGTCGATCTCGAGGTGGCTTCCTGCATCTCGACGCACCGTGACTACCGGCTTCAGCGCTCTTTCCACGATTTTTGCAGCAGCTTCACGGAACTGCTTTCTCTCGGCATCCCGCCAGTGGGTGAAAACGCCGAAAGTCGCACGATTGAGCAATACGGATGCGTCCATAGAAAGCGTGGTGGGTGTCTGAGCCTGCCCAACGTCAGCGAGGGCATGCGTGAGCACGCGAGCTGTCAATTCACGCAGCCCTGCCGAGTGCAGTTCAGCGTCCTGGCTGTCGTCGATCCCAGGGATCCACGGTATGAAGTACAGCGGTTGCATGTCATTTTCTTCATCATGAAGAAGAACGATTGCAGGTGCAGCAAGAGCAGAGGCTGCTGGCTCGGGCAGATCTGACGGAGTTGGACTGGAAAATGCTACACCTTGAGCTTCGATCGAAAGACCGATGACGCCCGTCAACGCAGTAGGAGCGTTTTGGGTTTCAAGCTCAATAGCCAAGTTCTTGAGCGTCGACGCGAGGTCGTTGGCATCGGCAGAGGTTGTCGCATAGAGAACGTGGCCCGGCGTTTCGTCGGGCTCTCCCAGAGAAGGACCCAAGTTTGAACCTGCGGCGATGAGTTTTAGGGCCTGTCTGCGGTTGGACGAGTCGGGTGAGAATCCTCGTGCCTTCAACTCAATGAGGGGCTCCACTCGGTCGCTAATGTGCTTCAGCCAAAGGTCTGGGCGACATGGTGAGCGGTCAGCTGTTCCGGTGAGCTTTGTGAGAGCAGTGGCAACTTGTTCATCGACTGGCATGATGACGCGTCGGCCGATGGAGCTTAGATAGTAGCCAGCCTGTCGAAGGACTGGCCGGGTCTGGCCGTTCTCCGGGAGGTCTTCGAGTGCCCAGAGGAACGTATTGAGCTGAAAGACTTGGTCCGAAAGAAGGGTATCCTCTGCCGTCATGCAGCCGCCGCCATGGAATCAGCCACGGTTTCTTTATACAGTCGGCTTCCCAGCCAGACATCTATGTTTGGACTGAGGTAGCGCTGGACATTGGTCACTAGACGGTGAATTGTGTTGCCGCAAGTGCCGCTGGGCAAAACTCCAAGCAGTTGGTTGCTTGTTGCTTCCATGAGGAAGGGCTGCCACAGATGTCGGTCAATGGCAGCGAGATGAACCTTTGTTGGGCCTCTGCGTGTCGCATAGCCGCCGATACGGAATCGGCTAGTACGTCGTTGAAGTCCCAGGTCGACGAACCGATTGAATGTCGCTTCGCTCAGCGGTTCATGAAAGCGGATCGTCACAGGTGCTCCGTTAATGATGAATCCGTTTTCACCTACTTCTGTGGTATCTACCCAGAGGTAATTTTCGGCGCTTTCCGTAACGGTTCGGTATAGCTTGAGGACAAGTTCGATAGTTGCACGGTGTTCAACAAAGGAATCACTTCGATTTGTAGAGCGGCCGTCGTGATAAAAGACATGCCCGCCGTGACCACCGCTGGGTATTTGAAGTTGAACGAGTGAGTGAAGGGGGTCGTATAAGTCAATGAGTTGCTGAAGCTTCTCCTGAAGAATCCCCAGTCGCTCAGTAAGGGCTACCTTTGATCGGCGACGTTCTATAAGCCCGAGTGCAGTGTCCTCATCATCGCTGGAGTCATTGTCCTCGTGATCATTATTGCTGTCGGAATCGTGGTAGTCAGTGGAAGTCTCATACCAGGCTTCGTGCTCAAAGCCGAGCCTCACGTAGCGGTGGTCTGGTGTGTTGCGCTTTACGTATTGCCATAACTCGAACAAGATTGGTGACGAAAGCCAAAGGCGGTCCAACCACGGATTCTGGTCAACGACTTGTCGAACCCATTTGTTGCTTTCGTCCGCCACCATGGTCGTGTAGAACACCGGGTGCCGATCTTGGAGCGATTCGAGCAGGCCAACAACCTTCCCAGAGTGGTTGGCGTCTTCAACTCGGTAGAGAGTGTCGTCGAGGCGGTGCAGACGGACACGGTCTGGGAAGACGGAGGCCAGTTCTGGGACATCATGGTCGTGCCGAGCTGTCTCGAGCATGTAGGACTTGATGAGCTTCCGCGAGAGTTTGCCTTCTTTAAGCTCGTCCACCGTAGGCAGGGTGAAGCCCTCTAGGTGATCGACGTACTCCTCTCGGGATTGGAGCCGAGGCAGGTACCCCAGGTCAGTGGCCATGACCTGCCAATCGTACGCACAACCAAGGACATTTACCCAGCCCCTCAGTCGGTGTCTGATTCCTGACCCCAGCACGTTCAATCATCGGCACCCCCTCAATGCTGTTGTTTGAGTCTTGCTGAGCTGCCCGTGTTAGGTGCGGGAGGATGGAAGTGAGTCGGTCTCGTCGCGTGAGTCAGCACGGCGGGCGGGGCTGCTCTATTGTCTCCGCATGCTTACGTTGCCCCAGCTTGAGAGGCATTTGTTTGCGGCGGCAGACATCTTGCGGGGGAAGATGGATGCGTCGGAGTTTAAGGAGTACATCTTCGGGGCTCTGTTCTTGAAGCGGGCGAGCGATGTGTTTGAGCAGGAGCGACGGCGTGTTGTGGAGAGGGAGCTGGATCGGGGGCGTTCGCAGGAGGAGGCGGAGAGGCGGGCTGATGATTCTGACTTCTATGAGGACGCGTTCTTTGTGCCAGAGGTGGCTCGGTGGGAGTACCTGCGGGACGAGCTGCATCATCAGGTGGGTGATGGGTTGAACAAGGCCCTGGCAGCGCTGGAGGAGTCGAATCCTGTGCTGGAGGGGGTGTTGCAGCACATTGACTTCAATCGGCGGGTGGGCAACACGACGGTGTCGGACAAGAAGTGGCGTGACCTGATCGATCACTTCTCGAAGTTCCGGCTCCGCAACGAGGATTTCGAGTTTCCCGATCTGCTGGGCGCGGCCTACGAGTACCTGATCCGGGACTTTGCCGACTCGGCTGGCAAGAAGGGCGGAGAGTTCTATACGCCCCGTCCTGTGGTGCAGCTGATGGTGAGGCTGGTCGACCCCCAGGAGGGGATGTCGGTGTATGACCCGTGCTCGGGATCGGGCGGCATGTTGATCTACGCCCGCAACCATGTAGCCGACAACGGTGGCAACCCTGACAATCTCGAACTTGCTGGCCAGGAGAACAACGGAACCACCTGGTCGATCTCGAAGATGAACATGCTTCTGCACGGCATCCGCGATGCTGATCTCCGCAACAACGACACCTTGACAACCCCAGAGCACACAAGGAGTGGGGAGCTGAAGCGGTTTGACTGCGTGATCACCAATCCGCCGTTCAGCCAGAACTACGACAAGGACTCCCTGGCCCACGCCGAAAGGTTCCGCTACGGCTACACGCCCGAGGGTGGCAAGAAGGCCGACCTCATGTTTTTGCAGCACATGCTGGCGGTACTCAAGGTGGATGGCGTAGTCGCCACCGTCATGCCCCACGGAGTGTTGTTCAGGGGTGGAGCAGAGGGAGAGATTCGCAGGAAGATCATTGAGGATGATCTGCTGGACACGGTCATTGGCCTGGGTCCGAACTTGTTCTACGGCACAGGCATACCTGCTGCCATCTTGATCTTGCGGGCAAAAGGCTCGAAGCCACGAGAGCGATTGGGCAAGGTGCTGTTCATCAACGCCGATCGCGAATTTGGCGAGGGTCGGGCCCAGAACTACTTGCGACCTCAAGACGAAGAGAAGATCGCCGTTACCTATCAGGACTTCGTCGACGTCGAAGGCTTTGCCAAGGTCGTCACCATCGACGAACTCGCTGACAACGACTTCAACTGCAACATTCGCCGCTACGCCGACAATGCACCACCCCCGGAACCGCAAGACGTACGAGCTCATCTCCACGGTGGCGTGCCCATGGCCGAGATTGACGCCGCGAAGGATCTACTGCAACGAGCTGGTTTGGATGCTGAGGTCCTCTTTGCCGACCGGGGCGACGGTTATGCCGAGTGGTGCCACAACATCGCATCCGACAATGGACGGGAGGCCGCCCGAAGCGCAATCAGGTATGCCGTCTCGAAACAGGCTGCCGCAAGTCCCTGGCCTCAGTGGTGGTCCGAGACCGTTGAGCCAAGACTTCTGGCCCTGCATGTTGCCGACGACCTTGCTGATCTGCGCCGCCAATTTGTGGACAGCTTCACCGTCTGCATGACGTCTGCTGGATTGGACCGTTTTGAGGCTGCGGGTACGGTCGCAGTTTGGTGGGAACAGAGCATCAACGAGCTTCTGACTGCCGCCAATCGAGGGTGGAAGGCAGCGATCGAAGCTTGGCTCACCACCGCTGAAGCCAGCCAGGAGGAGAAGAACGCCCCCGATCTGGCTGATCAGACAGCCATCAAACTGCTTGCCGGAGCTCAACTCGCTAAGAGGGCCGACCTTGTGATTGAACACGCCCGCCTCGTCGTTGAGATCAATGCTGCCGAAGCATCAATAAACGATGAGTCAGACTACGACGTCGTTGGCTCGTCGGAGATCAAGGAAATGAAGGCTGAACGTACAAGAATCAGAAGGACATTGAAATCTGTCGATGACGAGCTGATCGCAGCAGCCTATAAATCTCTCCGGAACATGCGAGCAGAAGATGCCCCTTCCGACGCTGTCGGAATCCTACGCAGCCGGATCGAAGAGCAACTAGGTGACCACTACGCTACCGTCGAGCGCAGCATCCTCGCTTGGTACGACAACTTAGCCGACAAGTACGGAACAACCCTTAGTGATCTCGAAGCAGACCGAGACGAGGCCGTCTCTCGTCTCGAAGGGTGTCTTAAGAATCTGGGCTATGCGTGAATACCTAGTAGAAGAAATTGCCGCTGAGCGAGAAGGTGCGATCAAGATCGGCCCTTTCGGAAGCGCATTGCCGCGTTCGACGATGGTTCCAGACGGTATCAAGGTTTATGGGCAGGAGAATCTGATATCGAGAGACTGGAGCATTGGCGACCGCCGTATCACTTCAGATTCATTTGAAAGACTCCGATCTTGTGAGCTTCATCCAGGTGATGTTGTTATTGGCATGATGGGATCATTAGGTCATTGCGAGATCTTTCCCACGGTTGCCGAATTTGGTCTCATGGACTCACATTTGCTTCGTATCCAGCCAAATGTTAACTTGGTGCTTCCAGAGTATCTTCGACTTCTGCTTCTATCTGATGAGACAAGTAAGCAGATTGTCCGACTCAGCCACGGCTCGATTATGGCTGGTTTAAGTTCGAAGATTGTCAAGAAAGTACAACTGCTCTTGCCACCTGTAGAAGAGCAGCGACGAATTACAGAGGTTCTTGACTCGATCGACGAAACTATCCAAGCTACCGAAGCCATAATTGCCAAGCTCGAACAGCAAGGACAAGGTTTAGAAGTACGTCTTCTTCACGAGGTCCAAGACGCGCAACAATTGCCGTTGATAGCAGTCGCCACAGTCGATCGAGGAAAATTCACTGCACGACCGAGAAACGACCCAGCCTTCTTCGGAGGGAAGTATCCGTTCATTCAGACAGGTGATGTGACAAGAGTGCAGCGTGCTACTGGAATTGGGTTCTCGCAAACTCTGAATGAGCTGGGTCTCTCTGTCAGTCGCATATTCGACACCGGCACAATTGCGGTTACTATTGCAGCCAACATTGCAGATTCTGCGATCCTTGATCGGCCTATGTGCTTTCCAGACAGCGTGGTCGGGGTTACGGTTGCATTCCCCCATAGCATTAGGTGGGTCGAGTTGTGCATTCATGCCTCGAAGCGGATGTTGGATGCTCGCGCACCGCAGTCAGCACAAAAGAACATCAATCTTCAAGATCTACGACAATTGACCATTCCTGTTCCCAATCCTGTCGTTCAGCACGCACTCGCCGAGTCCTGGGAATACCAACAGCGATCAATCGGCCAAGAAGTACTTTGCTTGGCAAAGCTGAAGCAGCTTCGTTCGGGCTTGGCGTTTGATCTGCTGTCTGGCCGTGTTCGGGTGGACGCTGCGTGAGTGCAGGTCCAGAGTGGGAGCGGGTCGAACTGCCGCTGCTTGAGCACCTAAGGATTTTGGGGTGGGAGCCTCTGCTTTGGAGGAAGCGCCGATACGGTGGTGCTGTCGGGCGGGACTCTGAGCGAAATGTGCTACTGGAGCAGCGGTTGGGGTCGGCAATGCGGCGGATCAACGTAGGGCCCGACGGGGAGCCTTGGCTCAATGAAGATCGTGTCAAGTCTGCGATAGCAGAGTTAAGGTCAACGCCGGCGGGTGCCGGGCTGCTGGAAGCGAGCCAACTTTCCACTGAGTTGTTGCTGGGCGGATTTGCGGTTCCTGGATTGGATGGTGATCGGGAGCAGATCGTTGACTACATCCGCTGGGATGATTGGTCGGCTAATGACTTTCTGGTGGTGTCGCAGTTTCCGGTAGCTACACCGGGGAGCAGGCCGGACATTCGGCCGGATGTGACGCTGTTTGTGAATGGGATCCCGCTTGTTGTGATTGAGGCCAAGCCGCCGGGCACCGAGAGCGGCATCACAGACGCCATTGATCAGTTGCGGCGCTACTCCAATCAGCGGGGCAGTGAATCGGTCGAGGGCGCGGAGCAATTGTTCTGGACAAACCAGTTCACGGTGGCCACGACTGGTGAGCGGGCTGAAGCAGGCACATTCTCTGCCTTGCCTGAGCACTATCTGACTTGGAAGGACCCGTATCCGACGTCAAGGGAAGAGATCGCCGCTTCACTGGGGATGCTTGTTGAGGCGGTGACCCAGCAGGAGGTCTTGACGGCTGGGATGTTGGCGCCCGAGCGCTTGTTGGACATCGTGCGGCACTTCACTGTGTTCAAGGAGACCGGCTCGGGTCGCACGATCAAGTTGGTGTGCCGGTATCAGCAGTACCGGGGTGTGCAGAAGGCATTGCAACGGCTACTGACTGGGGCTACTCGGGTAGAAGACGGCCATGTGGATCGTCGGGGTGGGATCATTTGGCATACCCAGGGTTCGGGCAAGAGCCTGACCATGGTGTTCTTGGTTCGGGCGATGCGGAGCCATCCTGAGCTGCGGAAGTTCAAGGTTGTGCTAGTAACCGACCGGACTGATCTGGAGATCCAGCTTCGTGACACTGCGGCTCTTGCTGGTGAGACAGTGAAGGTGGCAAAGAGCGCGGCTGAAGTGCGCGAGCTTCTGTCCCAACCCGGTTCGGGTTTGGTGATGGCGATGATTCAGAAGTATCGCGACACCAACGGTGACAGCGGTGACGGGTTGGGTGCAGAGGAGACGTTCGGGGTGCTGAACGACTCTGAGTCGATTCTGGTGATGGTGGACGAGGCCCACCGCTCACAGGCGTCCACGCTGCATGCCAACTTGATGAGCGCGGTGCCCAATGCGGCCCGTATCGGATTTACCGGCACGCCGATCATCATGGGCAAGCGGAAAAAGACGCTGGAGATCTTCGGCGACTACATCGACCGCTACACGCTGGCCCAGTCAGAAGCTGATGAATCGACGGTACCGATCTTCTACGAGGGGCGTACTACCGACGCGGCGGTCAGCGGTGCGTCGAAGATGGACGAGGTGTTCTTCCGCTGGTTCCGCGATCTCACCGAACATCAGCGCGAGGTGCTTCAGAGGAAGTACGCCACAACTGCCCAAGTGCTGGAGGCGCCGGAGCTGATTGCGGCCAAGGCTAAGGACATCTTGCGCCACTACATCTCGACGGTGATGCCCGACGGGTTCAAGGGCATGATCGTGGCCACAAGCCGGGAGGCGTGTCTGCGGTACTACGACGCGTTGAATACGGCTAGAGACGAGTTAGTTTTTGAGCTCGATCAGCGCCGGAGCGAATTGCTGGACCGTTCTAGCGACTCTCGTCATCTCGATCCTGAGGATTCGTTTCTGCGGGCAGCAGCAGGTGAGGTGGATTTGATCCGTGCGCTGGAATTCGCGCCGGTGATCTCGGGCGATCACAATGATCCTCCGCATTACGCCGAGTGGACTGATAAGGCGGGCCAAGAGGCCCGAATCAACAGCTTCAAGTTGCCGCTGGGAGACGAGGGCGACAATCGCAGTCCACTGTCGTTGCTGATTGTGAAGTCGATGCTGCTCACTGGATTCGACGCACCTTGGGCCCAAGTTCTGTATCTCGACCGGATGATCCAAGAGGCCGAATTGCTCCAAGCAGTCGCTCGGGTCAATCGGACAGCACCGAAGAAGACCTACGGACTGGTGGTGGACTACTACGGGGTGTCTTCTCAGCTCACCCAGGCACTATCCGCTTACGCCGGTGACGATGGCGAGATCGATCCGGATGTGGAAGGTGCGCTTCGTCCGCTGGCGGCTGAGATCGAAAAGCTGGAGCCGCAGCGCCAACGGGTTCGCCAGATCTTCGTACAGCGAGGGATCGAGCCGGCTGCAACCGTCGATGCCATCGAAGACTGCGTCCATCTTCTTGGTGATGAGCGGCTCCGAGCCGAATTCGATGTGGCGCTGCGTATGTTCCTCACCACCTTCGACACCGTGCTGCCCCGACCCGAGGCCCTTCGGTTTGTGGATGACGCCAACCTCTTCGGCGAGATCCAGATTGCCACCCGGCGCCGCTACCGGGATACGCCCGATGGTGACTTCGATCCCCTCAAGTTCAAAGAGAAGGTCCGTCGGCTGATCGACGAGCACATCACGGTGCTCGACCTGTCTCAGAAGATCGCACCTTTGAGGATCACCGACCCCGATTTCCGAAGCCGAATCAAGGAATTCAACTCTGATCGGGCCAAGGCATCCGAGATGGAACACGCGGCACGCCACCACATCCGTGAGCATCTCGACGAAGACCCTGCCTACTACGGCAAGCTCTCCAAGCGCATTGACGAGATTCTTGAGCGGCTGGAAGACCGGTGGGATCAGATTGCCCTTGAATTCGAAGAGCTGATCGCCGAGATCAACGCCGGACGCACTGATGAGGACAACACGGGACTCGACCCGACCACTGAGCTGCCCTTCCACGGGCAGATGGCAGAGAAGGTGGCCAGCTCCGATCCCGACGCTTCTGAACAGCTCATCGCGGAGACCCGGGAGATCGTCTCCGATATCCGCCGCACCATCAAGACCGTTGGATTTTGGGACAATCCCACCAAACAGGACGAACTCCGCAAGGCGGTGAAGCGCAAGCTCGATAAGAGCGACTTGTTTGATTTCAAGAGCCTCGACGAGTTGGCTGTTGAGCTCGTCGATCTGGCAAAGGCCAATCAGCAGCGGTTGGCATGACGGCCGCTGCGGTCATGCCTCTCCACGAGCTTCCCGAGCTCGTCGTAGGCGATCTCGCTTTGGTGATCGCTCCCCCCAGCGACCGCACCACCATTGAAATCACTGTTGAGCGGGACGCCTCGTTGATTCTCAGAGCTCCCCTCGACACAACCATCGAACGGGCGACCCAGTTCGTGATCGACAAGCGTCGGTGGGTGTACCGGAAACTGGCCGAGAAAGACGCCCTCACCGGCCCGCCGATCACCAAGCAATTCGTCGAAGGGGAGGGCTTCGCATATCTCGGCCGCAGCTACCGGCTCACCCTCACTGACCAGGTTGCCGATGTCGGGCTTGAGCGTGGCCGCTTCCACATGAACCCGTCTCAAGTCGATCAGGGTGCGGCCGCTATGCGCCGCTGGTACATAACTACCGGCACTCAATGGCTCCAAAAGAGGATCCGTCCTTGGGAAGCCCGGATGGGGGAGGACACAATCGACGTCGCTGTAAGGGACCTGGGCTACCGGTGGGGCTCAGCCCGCCCTAGCGAAGGCCCTCAGTACATCAACGTCCACTGGGCCGCCCTCCAACTCCCGCCCAGCCTCATCGACTACATACTCGTCCACGAACTCGCCCACCTCCACGAAACCAACCACACCCCCGAATTCTGGGCCACCGTCGCCCGCCTCATGCCCGCCTACGACACGCAAAGGACCACGCTCGCCACGATCGGCAAGAACATCTGGCTCGGATCAGTATGAATTCCTAATGTAATCGATTTCTGCCGTTAGAAGCCGGAACTCATCTATTGGTCTTCCGGTCCTTCGAGTTGGACACTCCTTACGACTGGATACGAAGTGGGATATTGACACGGGGTACAAGAGCTTCGAGTTGGGTAGCGTAGGTAAGTAGCACTCTGTCATATAGGTCAGGAGTGCGTTTGGATTCCACGGTAATGACCATGGCATACCGAAGTTTTGGTGCCAACGAGGTTCCGTCATGGCCACCTAGGCGCGCATTGTAGTGAATGTCAAAGACTGGATTGTTCAAGCTTGAACTTCGCTTATTCACCACTTCGTGGAGCACGGTTTCCCACTTATGTGCATCGGCGCGCAACTCCGCTTCACTGGCTAGTTTTTTCTTGGTGAAGAAGGGTGAAGACTTGGCTGCGGTCGAAGTCTCAGAGTTGAAGCGGGTCTCGTCAGGACGGAAAATGACCTCCAGTCCGCTCTGCGTATAGTTTGATGGCTGCTCTGGCTCAACTTCGCTCGCGTAGACAAGGGTGGCCTTGACTGTGACATTGCCTTCCAAGCCTTCCTTAGGGATTGGGAGCTGGGCTCGAAGGTATTTGGCGGGTGTGAGTGTCCCCTGATACACGACACGGGCCATACCATCTCCGCAAACCACGATTGATTCGAGCTCAGGACTTACACGGCCCCAACCAAATTGATGTGGGTCATGACTCTCGTGCTGCTCGGCAGTATGGATGAGAAGGGCTTTTAGGGCAAGGGGATCCAATCGCTCGCCAAAGAGGCTACGCACCCACAAGGCGGCACGGAGAGCTGTTGGGGCGGCAAAACTAGTCCCCGAGATCGAAACAACAGAGTTGTTAGCTGCAAGGGTGAGGAACGGCTCTGCGTCCACACCTCCAAATGCCACCACGTCAGGTTTGATGACTCCCGGTGTCCGTCCCGGACCGAAGGCGGAATAAGGTGCCCGGTCCCAAGTGGCTCCCTGTGAATTGATCGCCCCAACGGACAGGGCATTGACGCAGTCACCAGGCACTTGGACTCTGGCATTTCCGCTGCGGCGATCAAAACCGCCATTGTTTCCGATCGCGATGGTTGCAAGTGTCCGACCATCCGAGAGGTAAGCGTCGAAGAACGCAGTCCATGAATGCACTTCGTCGTCTTCAATTGGAAGCTGTGGACCAATGCTCAAGTTGACAAACGAGTAGTCGTTTTGACTCAAAACTGACTCGATCCGTCGGAGAACTTCATAGAGTTCGTATGGATCCTCGTCGCTCTCGTCGTCTAGTACTCGGTAGTGGTCGATGTGCGTGATTGGTTCTGGCAGAGCAGAGTCTGGGTTGATCGAACCAAACAGCAGAGCTGAGGTCACCGCGGTACCGTGATCCACGAAATCGTTTACAGGCGCACCAATCCCGGGCACGTTTCGACTTGTCACCCATGGGGCTAGCGGGGAATTAGGATCTGCACCGCCATCGAATACTGCGACACGGAGGTCAGGGTCGAGGGGCTGGTTGCTTGGTAGTGACACTTCTACTTCTTGGGCAACTCTAGTGACCATGCCAACCGGCTCGAGGAGCCGAAGCCGGGGCATCTGACGCGCTACTCGCATGAAGGAGAATTGGGCGAGTCTCTCCAACTGGTTCGATGGAGCGAGGGTTGGGACGAAGCACAGCCCTCCCACGGCGATGCGGCGATCAAGGTCTGCGTCTACACCAAGCTCAAGAGCGAACGCTTCGAACGCTTCAAGTACGAAGTTGTATTCGATGGCTCCGGCGGAGTGCAGCACTACCTCAAGTGGCAATTCCTCCGGAAGGTCCATAGGCAGTCTGAGCCGTTCCTGGGGTGTTTGCAGGCGGTATTCCTCGACGATCACAATCCTCTCTGCAGAATCGTGCAGCTCTTCCTCTTCATTTTCGAGGTGATTTGCCCAGCTTTGGAGATCAGCTCGTGTTGATTCCACAAACAGTTCGGTCGTCGGCCTTTCTTCGGTGCCAGGGCTGGGCTCGTAAATTGGTTTGCCGTTGGCTTTGCCGACCTGATGCATATTGAGTTCCGGCACGATGTGACGCGGCCGACTACCTACAGATTCGAATCCAGCGGCTCGCAGAAGCCGCGCAGGGAAATGGCTCTTGGCAATGAAGGACGGATGCAGAGTCAGGGTCGAAACAACACGATCTTCAGGGCAAGCTGCCGATGGGAGTTGCTCGGCATCATTGGAGGCTTGAGTGAACTGGGGTGCAAGTCGTGCACGTGCCTGCGTCAGTTCATATGGTGGCGGTGCTACACCGCCTCCAGTAGGTGGCAACACCGGTTCAGTGAGGCGTTCTCCGAAGCCAATGAGAAAGCGGGGAGTGTTTGCCATATCCAAGCCTCAATTACTCGTTTGGACAGACTTGCGGATGGTGTCCCTGCTTACCCCAGTGAGGTAGTGAGCGCGTCGCTGCGACAACCCGAGATCCTTGACAAAGGAGGTGGCTAGCTTTCGGCGCACGTTGGGGTCTAGACGGTGCAACTGCTCAGAGCACACGCGAGCTATAGCGTCTTCTAGAGTTCCGTAACCGAGCGCTGAGGCACGCTGCGCCTTACGAATCGCAGTCTCGATCCCGCTAAATGAGAGGCCTTCGAACGATTGGGCTAACACCCTCTCTGTCTCGTGCGGCAGTGAACCGAGAGTGAAGCGGTTCACAGCCGTGAGCCGAGCGTTAAGGTCTGGCAGCGGGAACTCGATCAACGTTTCGAATCGGCGCCATATCGCGGGGTCAAGAAGTTCCGGGTGGTTGGTAGCACCTAGGAGCAGGCTGCTGAGTGTTGGCCAGTCGTCGATTTGTTGAAGAAGAACATTGACCAACCGCTTCAGTTCTCCAACGTCCGCATCGTCATTGCGTCGTTTGCCGATCGAATCAAGTTCGTCTATGAGGAGCACACAGTCCTGGTCCTTTGCGAAGTCGAGGACGTGCCGCAGGTTGACGCCTGTGCGTCCGAGAAGGCTGCTCATCACAGCAGACAAGTCCAGCAGTAGTAGAGGTAGGCCGAGAGAGGCTGCGATCCATCGAGCCGTCATCGTCTTGCCAACTCCTGGCGGTCCAACCAGAAGCGCCGTGCGAGTTGGTGCAAGGTCCGCCTTGACAAGTTCTTCAGTACGTCTTCTTTCGTCTACCAAGACTTGCAAGTCATGCAGGGTCGAATCCGGCAGAATGGGTATGTCGTCGGTCAAAGGGGGGTCTTCAACTCGAATGAGCGCGAGTCGGCTCTCAGTGTCGACCGGGATGGATGCTGGAGAAGTGCGCCTCAGCGGCGAAGAGCGAGTTGGGGCCTCTCGCAACATGTCCATCAAGGCATCGGACAACGCCGGATCAGTGTGGCGGAATTTTCGACAGAGGCGCTGGAGGAACAACGCAGTGTCCTGCTCACGACCAGCGAGCGAGAGTCTGGCCAATTGGACTAGTGATGATTCAAGACGATCTAAATCGTCAGCGTCAGATGAATGTATTTCGGCAGCCACAGGAGTACTATAGCAAGATAGTGGACTAATCTAGCAAATCTGTTGAAAATTAGTCCATATCCATAGATTCTCCTTGCATGCATCAGCTGCCGTTCGGAAATCCTATATTCCCGGCAAAGTGTGGAGATGGAAGCAGGTGGCCAGTACAAAGGCGGCTGGCAGTGACTGTTGCCGAGAATTCTGCGTACCAACATCATGACGGGATCGAACGTTGACGGATCGGACATGGGCCGGTAGCCTCACTTGTGAAAACCCCGGAACCGTCAATGCTTCGGCAAACGGCCGGGGTTACGTCTTGGTGGGGGGAAGTGAGGCGACCGAGAGGTCGCTGTTGGCGCCGTCAGGCAGCCGAATTGAGGCTACCGGGGGGGGTGGGTGGTTCGGCCCCCCTAGCGGCCGGCGGCAGGGCGGAAGGCGGCGACTACCTCGGAAAGGTAGTCGTGGGCCTCAGTGGCGTCGGAGGGGATGGGGAGATGGGCCCGGAAGTCGGTGACGCCGGCTTCTACCAGGGCGGGGACGCTGTCCATGGTGCCGGCTAGATCCACGCCGTCGTCGGTGCGCACGATCGGGAGAGTGCCCACCACCCCGATCCCGGACGGGTCGCGGTCGAAACCGGACACTGCCTCTCGCATCTGGTCGATGTGGGAAGCCATGTCGCCGCCCATGTAGTCGCCCCAGGGGATCCAGCCCGCGCCGAAGCGGGCCAGGCGGCGCATGGCCCGGGGGTTGACTGTGCCGCTCACCCATACGGGCACTCCACCCGGCTGCACCGGCTGGGGTTGCATGTAGATGCGGGAGAACTCGAGCTGGTCGTCGCTGAAGTCGGCTGGACAGGAGCCCCACAAGGCCTGGCACACCGCCAGGGTGTGGTCGAGCTGTTGGCCCCGCTCCGCGAAGTCCAGCCCGGCGGCCTCGTATTCCTCGGCCTGCCACCCCACGCCCACGCCGAGGTCCACGCGGCCGCCGGTGAGCACGTCGAGGGTGGCCAGCGACTTGGCCAGGATCACCGGACGGCGCAGCGCGGCCAACAAGATGTTGTTGCCCAGCCGGAGGTTGCTGGTGATAGCCCCCAGCGCGGTCAAAACGGTGGTGGGCTCCAGCCAGTGGCCGTCGGGTCCGGTGGGCTGGCGGCCGCCGGCCATGCCCCCCAGCTCGGGCTGGCCGTAGGCGTCCAGGTGCTCGCCGAACACCACGTGGTCGCTGACCACAACTTTGTCCACTCCGGCGGCATCGGCCGCTTTGGCCAGATCCAGCACGGGTTGCCAGCCCCCCGGACCGGGGTCGGCGGCGGCGAACGTGCGGAGGTTGATGGAGATCAGCGGTGTCATGGGGCCTTGCTTAGCCGATCAGAGGCCCAAATGGCGCAGCGACCGGCAAGCGGGAGGATTCGGCCACCCACCTCCGGCCACTGCGCCATTGAGGCTTTGTTGACGATCAGGTCCTTCAGACTTCAGCCCGTGCAAGCCGAATCCTGAACTGTCGTGAAGTTCAAGCGACTAGGTCGTTGAAGCAGACACCTTGCCCTTGTAAGACGCATGGCTCAACGCAATGATCCAGATTGCCAGGACGATGGCGGTGATGAAGTTGACCGCCATCCAGAAGTCGTTGGAATCCACTGCGGCCGCCATGAGGAGCAGCACTGCGGTAGCCAACATCACGAGTGAGGCGATGGCCTGTATGCCTCGATGAAGCCCTCCAGGCAGCAGGCGCATGCCGCCTATGCCGGCAACTCCGATTGATGCGTAGAGCACGGGCCAAGCGATCAAAACGATACCGAGCTTGGCCGATTGCATAGCAACTGCCAGCTCCGCGCTGTTGCTGCCGATGCCGTCGTCCAGCACTCTGACCGTCATATGGTCAAACCCCTCGATCAGGCCGACGACAAAGAGGGAGAGCATGCCCAGCAGTGTCCCGCCGCGAACCATGTCTCCCACCAGGCCTCTGTCGGTAACAAAGTTCCTCACGCTGTTGAGGCCGGTGAGGACGAACATCAGACCGAAGGCGTACAAGACCGCGGAGACATGGGTGAGAACCTCGTTGTCAGCCATCGCGTCGACTAGTCCGTCAATGTCGTTCCAGTCGACGTTGTCAACGAGAACCCCTGGCTTGAGCGCCCTGCCGACGGCGGATACCACCCCACCGAACAAGATGTAAGCGCCTCCACGCTGCATAGCATTCATTGACGACAACATGTCATACCCCCGGTCTCTCCTATCCGGCTCGATGAGCCGGTGTCCGCTTCATATTGCCTGGTCTGAAACTACATCTGATTCCTTTGGGGGGCAAGGATGCCGGTTGTGGAAATCTCTGTCGGGGCCTGACCTTTCTCTGAGACATTTCCAACAGCCAAACTCGTGGTGTGACGCCGACCCTGGACGAATTCGCCGCCGAGGTTCGGGTGTTCTTGGACGCTAACGCCGAGCGGGCCGTACTCGATGAGTTCACCTGGGGAATCGGCTCCGACGAGATCACCGTCTATGCCGAGAAGAGCCCGGCTGAGGAGGAAGCGGCGGTCAGGGCTGCCCAACAATGGCGGGCCAAGATGTGGGAGGCAGGGCTGGGGTGGATTGCCGGGCCGCCCGAATACGGGGGACGAGGCCTCGACCCAGAGTATGAGCGGCTCTACCTCGATTTGGAGGCTGGCTATCGGGTGCCGTCGCAGACCATGTTCGGAACCGCACTGGGAGTCGTAGCCCCCACCATCTTGGCCCACGGATCGGTTTGGCTGAAGGAGCAGTATCTGGCCCGGTTGTTCCGAGGGGAGCTTCTGGCCTGCCAGCTGCTGAGCGAGCCGGGCGCTGGATCGGACTTGGCCTCCCTCAGCACTCGGGCCACCGCTGATGGTGACCAGTGGGTGATCAGCGGGCAGAAAGTGTGGAGCTCCCGGGCCCACTACTCCGATGTGGGCCTGCTGCTGGCCCGCACCGACCCAGAAGCGCCCAAACACCGGGGCATCACCGCCTTCATCTATCCGATGGACGCTCCTGGAACCGACGTGCGCCCCCTGCGACAGATGACCGGAGGATCAGAGTTCAACGAGGTTTTCTTCGACGACGCCCGCATCGGAGATCGCTACCGGGTGGGCGACGTCAACGCCGGCTGGTCGGTATTCCGCACCACGCTGCAATCGGAACGGGCCTCGATCGGCTCACGAGGGGCAGGCTACGGAGGCAGTGGCCTTGTGGGGTTGGCTGCTCCCGAGAAGGTCGTGCAGTTGGCTCAGCACTTCGGACTGGCCGACGACCCGGTGGTACGCCAAGACCTGGCTCGCCTGTACATCGGGTACCGGCTGGTGGAGTGGAACGCCAACCGGCGTCCCCCGCTGGCCCCGGCGGCAACCAAGTACGCCACCGCGCGGCACATGAACTGGGCGTCCTCGATGATCGCCCGCCTGCTGGGCCCCCGAATCTGCGCCGACACCGGAGAGTGGGGCACCTACGCGTGGAAGCAACTGCTGCTGGGAGCGTGCGCCATACGCATCGGGGGCGGCACCGATGAGGTAATGAAGAACGGCGTAGGAGAGGGAGTCTTGGGATTGCCGAAGGAGCCGCGCTAGCTCTCGGCGGCCTCCAGGGCACTTCGATCAATCTTCGACATGGGGGTCATGGGGAAGGCATTGGTGAGGCGGAGGTGCTCGGGGAGCTTATGGCGGGCGATGTGCTGCTGGCCGAAGGCTTGCAACTCTTCCAGGGTGGGTGGGTCGGTGGGGTCGGCGGGGATCACCACGGCCACCCCGACGGCGCCCATCACCTCGTCGGGCCGGGGCACCACGCACACTCCGGCCACCTTGGGATGCCAGGCCAGCACCTTCTCGGCCTCCACCGGGAACACCACGTATCCGCCCCGGTGAAAGCCCTCGCCCCGACGGCCCACAAGCCGCAGGCAGCCGGTGTCGTCGATCCAGCCTTGGTCTCCGGTGTGGAGCCAACCACCCCGCAGCGCCTCAGCCGTGGCTTTCGGATTGCGCCAATACCCGGCCATCACCGTGGCAGAGCGAAAGCATACTTCTCCTACCGTCCCGGGGGGCACGGCGCGATCGCCGTCGGGGTCGCGCACCTCAACCTCAATGCCGGGTCGGGGCCGCCCCACGGTGTAGAGCATCTCCTCCATCGGGGCGTCGATCCAGGTGAAGGTTCCGATCCCGCCGGCCTCGGTGCAGGCGTACCGTTGGGTCCAGTCGGCCCCGAATCGCCGCCGAGCCTCCTCGATCACATTGGGGGGCGACGGCGCTCCGCCGGTGACGACAAGCTTGACCGATGAGAAATCGTATTGGTCGAAGTCGGGGTGGCGCAGCATGAGGGCGATCTGGGGGGCCACCCCGCCCACCGCGGGCATCCGGTAGCGGGAAACGGCCTCCAGCACCGCGGTGGCGCTCCACTTGTCGATCACATGCAGGGTGGTGCCTACTGCGAACTGGGCCGGCACTTTGCCCATCACCCCGATGTGGGCCATCTGGGTGTTGGACGTGATGGGGGTGCCCTCGCCCCAGCCGTTGCCAGCGTCGACAATCGCAATGTCAGCCAGGATCTGGTTTGTGAACGTCGCCCCCTTGGGCACGCCGGTGGTTCCCGAGGTAAACACCACCGCCACCGGCCGGTCGCCGTCGGGGGGCAGCGGCGGGGGGGCCTCATCAGGGACTCGGAGATCAGCGCACACCGAGCCCGGTCCGCCGGCCAGGGACACCTCGATGATGTCGATGTCTAAGCCATCGGCCATCGCCGCTGTGGCAATAGCCCGGTCGGCGCCCGCCACGTCGTTCACCAGCACGGTGCGCTCGGGGGCGGGCAGACGACTGCTCACCCCGGCGGTGATCGCCCCCAGCTTGGCCAGCGCTCCATACAAGACGATGTAGTCCACCGACGACGGCACCAGAAGAGCCACCACCTCGCCGTGGCTCACGCCCTGGCGGGCCAGCCCCGCCGCCACCTCGTCGGTCAAGCGGTCGAGCTCGGCGAAGCTGACCGACCAACCCTCCTCCGCCACCAGGGCCGGACGGCTGGCGAACCGCCTGCCAGTTGCCCTGATGGTTTCGGCCCACATCTCCTGAGTGTGCCATTTCGGGATGACTGAGTACCTGAGTGGCGGGGGGAATACGGTTGGCGGGTCCAAACGGCAAGGAGCGAGGTCATGGGTGAATATGTGCGGATTGAGACCGGTGCGGCCGAAGGAGTGGCGACCTTGCGGCTGGATCGCCCCAAGGTCAACGCCCTGAATGCCCAGGTAGTGGCCGAACTGCACCAGGCAGCAAACGAGCTGGCCGGGCGCACCGACATCCGGGCCGCGGTGATCTGGGGTGGCCCCAGGGTGTTTGCCGCCGGTGCCGACATCAACGAGTTCTCCGGGATGAGCACCGAGGGCGCACGAGACCTTAGCCAGCGGATCAACGACGCCTTTCGGGCACTGGAGTCTCTGCCCCAAATCACCATCTGCGCCGTCAATGGCTACGCCCTCGGCGGAGGGTGCGAGCTGGCCATGGCCGCCGAGTTCCGCCTGGTTGGGGAGGGCGCAGTGCTGGGCCAACCGGAGATTCTACTGGGCCTCATCCCCGGCGGGGGAGGCACTCAGAGGCTGAGTCGCCTGGCGGGTATCACCAAGGCCAAAGAGCTGATCTACAGCGGCCGCAACGTGCGGGCCGACGAAGCAGTGGCCATCGGGCTGGCCTCGGCTGTCTACCCCGACGACGAGGTATACGACGAGGCGGTCAAGCTGGCCGCGCGCTACGCCTCAGGCCCCGCCGCCATCACCCTGGCCAAAAGGGCCATCCTCGACGGCTACTTCCTGCCCCTCGATGAGGCCCTGGCCGTGGAGGTGGAGGGCTTCGCTTCTTGCTTCGACACCGATGATGCCCACATTGGCGTGGCCAGCTTCCTCGAGAACGGCCCCGGCAGAGCGGAGTTCACCGGGTCCTAGCTGTCAGGGTCAAAGAACTGGGTTGGCCTCGGAGACGGCCAGGGCCTTCTCCTCGGGGGGCGTGGGGCCGAAGCGGCGCCACAGCCATCCGATAGCGGCGCCGATAACGATCATCAGCACCCCGATGAGCGCCATGTCCACCAGCCGGTCGCTCAAGTCTCCCAGCAGGGCCTCATGGATCGACTGGGCGGCCCGCACGGTGTCGGTGTTGTCGATGAGCACCGCCAGAAGCGCCCGGGAGCCGTAGATCCCCACCCCCAGGATCCCGGCCATGGCGAGGATGCCTGCGCCGATGCTCCACAACACCCGAGTGCGAGATGGCGATATCAGCAGCGCCCCGATGCCGCACAGCAGTATCAGGGTGATGGTGGAGGACCGTCGGTCTTGGAGCTGGCCGAGGAACTCCCAGAATCGGTCGCCCGGCTCGGTGCGCTGGAACACGGTCACCACCCCGGCGTCGGCCGGCGGCGTCACGCGGTCCAAAAAGGCCAGTTCTTCGCCGGTGGCGATCTCAGCCAGCGTCTGGTTGAAGATCGGCCCCAGATCGATCTCAACGCTTCGGATGGGCGGGTTGGCCACCCGGGTGCCGCCCACCACGGCCAACACATCGCCGTGGGCCTGTCGCACTGCCTGTTCCAGCAGCCGGCTGTTCGCCTCATCGGCGAGCAGCTCGCCCACCACCCCGGGGATCTCCTGCTGCATGGCCTGCTGGGCGCCGGCCGAGCCTGCGGGCGTGACCGGCAGATCGGCCATCTCAATTGTGGTGGTGATGAAGGAAGCGGCCACCACGTTGTGAACGTCTTCGTCGTCGAAGATCCCGGCGAGCTCCTCGGTGAAGCGGTCTTCGTCGAACACCACCACATCGGCGTAGGTGGTGAGCGCGGAGAATCCCGAGCCCAACACCACGATCAACAGCAACAGCACGGCCACCGCCTCGCGCACCGTCCGGGAGGTGACGCTGCGCCAAGAGCGCACCAATTGCTGGAAATAGTCCTCCACCGTGTTCAGTCTGCCCGTCTCCCGCTGGTTCTTCACGCCACCCTGGACGACAGGTGGCCGAACGGGCTATCCAAAGAGCGGGCTGACCGAGGAGACCTGGTACTTCTTCCCGTCCATACCCGTGATGCCCAATTCGTTGATGGCCGCGCCGAATGCCGCGATGTGCGGGGCGGTGAAGTGGGCGCCCAACGCCTCTTCACTCTCCCAGATCTCGAAGAAGCGGATCTTGCCCGGCGCTTCCACCGAGAAGACGTACTCAATGTTGCCGTCCTCGGCTCGGGACGCAGCGGCCATCTCGTTGGCGGCCGCCATGAACGCCTCGGTGTTCTCGGGGGCAAGCGAGCCAGTGCCGGCTATGACGATCATGGAATCTCCTCAAAGTGGTAATGAGCGGTCACAGCGTAGTCACAAGGGCGGTGGGAAACGCGATCGGGCTGATTGCCGTTCCGGCTATCCGAACAGCGGGCCGACCGAGGAGACCTCGTACTTCTTTCCGTCCATCCCGGCCATGCCGAGATCGCTGACCGCGGCCTGAAACGCCCCGAAGGGGGGAGCGGCGAATTGGGCCATCATGGCCTCCTCGGTCTCCCAGCACTCGAAGAAGCGGAATACACCAGGGGTTTGCATCGAGATGCAGTAGTCGATGTTGCCGTCCAGGGTTCGTGACGCCGCGGACACTTCCGTGGCGGCGACCATGAATGCCTCCGAGTTCTCCGGGGGGACGGAAACGGAACCGGCGACGACGATCATGGAAGCTCCTCATGGGGGGGCGAGCGGCTACAGAGTAGCCATTGGCGAGGCTGGTGGAAGGATCGCCCGCCGACAAGCGTGGGCGCAGCAGTGGTCACCTAAAGTGGCGGTCAAATGCTGCCGTTCGATCCCATCGGCGAGGCCCGGCGAAACTGGGAGGCCAACGACTGGCGAGCGGTTGACGCCATGTCGGCGGCCACGTCGATCACTCGCGCCAACCAACTGGTGATCGGGCGGATCAACGAAGCCCTTGCGCCGTTCGACCTGACTTTCTCCCGATTCGAGGCCCTGGCCCTGCTCCAATTCTCCCGCCGCGGCTCGCTGCCCCTGGGGAAGATGGGCGATCGGCTGATGGTCCATCCCACCAGCGTCACCAACGCGATCGACCGCTTGGAGCGCGATGGATTGGTTCGACGGGTGCCCCACGCCGACGACCGCCGCACGGTCCTGGCCGAGATCACCGACGATGGCCGCCGGGTGGTGGCCAAGGCGGCCGATGCGTTGGCCGACATTGAGTTCGGACTGGCTGGGCTGTCGGCGGGAACCCTCAGAGCGTTGGACGACGCCATCCGCACGCTCCGCCAAGACGCAGGAGACTTTGCTGAGTAGCACACCCATGGCTGCCTTGGATATCCGTGCGCTGCGCCGAGAAGTGGCAGAATTTGCCGAGTAGCAAAATGTCGAGCCTGGAAATCCGCCCACTGACCTCTGATATCGGGGCCGAGATATGCGGAGTGGATCTGCGCGAAGAGCTCGACGCCGCCACCGTGGCCGCCATCCGCCAAGCACTGCTCGACCACCTGGTGGTGTTCTTCCGTGATCAGGCCATTACTCCCGACCAGCATCTGGCGTTCGCCCAGCGCTTCGGCCCCATCAACGTGGCGCCGTTCGGCCCCAAGCTGGACACCCACCCGGCCATCACCGTGCTCGACCAAGTGGCTCCGGTGGGGGGACTGGCCGCCCGGTGGCACAGCGACAACACCTACATGCCCAACCCGCCGTTGGGCTCCGTTCTCCGGGCGGTGGAGATGCCCGATGTGGGGGGCGACACCTGCTTCGCCAACATGTACAAAGCCTACGAGGAGCTGTCGGAACCTGTGCGGGAGCTGCTCGACGGGTTGGAAGCCGCCCACGACCTGACCTACACCCTCAGCCGGGCCATCGACGAGGGACTGGCCCGTGAGCACCTGGACGCCATGCAGGCCCAGTACCCGGAGCTGATCCGCCCGGTGGTTCGGGTCCATCCCGAGACCGGACGGCGGGCCCTGTTCGTCAACAGCAACTTCACCACCCGCCTGGTAGGGGTGACCGAGGCCGAGAGCAACGTCCTGCTGCCGTTCTTGCTGAACCACGTGCGCTCCCCCGAGTTCCAGTGCCGCTTCCGCTGGTCCACCGACTCCATCGCCTTCTGGGACAACCGCGCCGTCCAGCACTTCGCCGTCCCCGACTACACCGAGCGCCGCCTCATGCACCGAGTCACGGTGGAGGAGTGGGATTAGCGGCTAAATGGTGAACGCGCCGTCGACGTCGAGTTTTTGGCCGCTGATGTAGTTGGCGGCGTCGGAGGTCAGGAAGCAGGCAGCCTCGGCGATGTCCACCGCCCTGCCGAAACGGCCCAAGGGGATGTTGGTCCGGGCTGCCTCTAGGGCCAGCTCGTCCAGATCGCCGTCTGCAATGAGCCGGGCGGCCATGCCGTCTTCCAGCATGCCCGGCCCCACGCAGTTGGCCCGCACCCCGAAGCGGCCCTCCTCGACGGCCACCGCCCGCATGAGCGACTCCACCGCGCCCTTGGGGATCGACGACAGGGCGTCCCGCTTGGGGAACACGGTGGTGGCCGCGGTGGTGATATACACGATGCTGCCGCCGGAGACCCGCAGATGGGGCAACGCGGCGGCGGTCAGGTTGAAAGCCCCGATCACGTCGGCCTCAATTTGATGGGCGAACAGGGCGGGGTCGGTCTGCGACAGGTACATCTGGGGCACGTGGGGACCTGCTGCGCTAACCACGGTGTGCAGTCCACACAGCCGCTCGGCAGCCTCGTCGGCGAACGCCCGCATCGCCTCGGCATCCTCCAGCGCTGGGTTTCCCATGTGGGTGTCCACGCCGGCGGCCCGCACCGCGGCGGCTACCTCTTCGGCGGCATCTGCGTTCGACCGGTAGGTGAATGCCACCGGACTGCCCCGCTGGGCCAGCATCACGGAGATGGCTGCGCCGATGCCGCCGCTGCCCCCGGTGACCAGCGCCCCGCCTGCCCAGTCGGAGAAATCACTCATAGCTTGCAACCCTAGGGCCGCAGGCTGTGTGGTCGGCTAGTTCCAGGTCACGTCCAACGGCAGGTGCTCGTGGCGACGGACGAAGACGCTCTTTTCCCACCGGGGTGGGTCGTCGTCGGCCAGGGTGAACCAAGAACTCTCGTGGAGAAGCCGCTCAAGCGAACAGAGGGTTTCCAATCGGGCCAGCGGCGCTCCCACGCAGTGATGGATACCCCGGCCGAAGGCCAAGTGGCTGCGGGGTATGCGGCGGTTCAGCACCACCTCGTCGGGGCGGTCGTGCTCCGCGGGGTCGCGATTGGCCGACGACCAAAGCAAGAAGGCGGTGGTGCCGGCCCTGAGGGTCACACCTCCTAGCTCGCAGTCGCGCTTGACTTGCCGGTAATGGCCCCGGAACGGCGACTCCAGCCGCACGGCCTCCTCGATGAAGTTCTCCAAGAGGCTGTGGTCGGCCCGAATCTGTTCTTGGAGGGCGGGATTGTCGGCCAGCACCCGCACCGCGTTTCCGATCAGCGACGCGGTGGACTCGCCGCCGGCGCCCAGCAACACCGTGAGGGTGCCGATGGCATGGGTCACGTCCAGGTCGCCTTTGGCCACCGCCTTGGCGCATACCCCCACCAGGTCGTCACCCGGGTTCTCACCGGCTTCAATCAGTCTTTCGAATAGAAAACCCCCGGCATGAATCGTCTCTTGGGTGATGGCGTCCATGGTCTCCCGGGTGAGGAAGCCAGCCAGCAGCAGGCCACCGTGAAGCGCCCACTTCATCACATCGGGCCAGACTTCGTCGGGCAGCCCGATCAGCCGTCCGATAACCCGGGCGGGCACGGGATGGGCCACGGTGTTGACCCATTCCACCCGGCTCCCCTGGGATCTGGCCGCCGCGAACTGCTCGTCTATGAAGGCCTCGATCTCGGGACGCATGGCCTCCATGCGCTTGGCCACCAACTCGGGGAACACCACGCTGCGATGCACGGTGTGCTCAGGGGGGTCGGCGGTGGCCAAAGTGGTGGTGCCCTCGCCGAACTCATCGGTGCGAAACAGTTCGGGGTTGCCGTCGTCACCGGTGATCAACAACACGTCGAGGTGGTTGGAGAAGTCGTCGATCCGGCGGAGGGCGTCCACGATGAGCTCATGGGTGGCCACGAAAGCCAAGTCGAGCCCCGGCACCAACCACACCGGATGCTCCTGGCGGAGCTTCTCGTAGAACGGATAGGGATCGGCCCAGACCTCCGGATCGATCACCGTTCCGGCTTCCAAGGCAATGTCGGAAGAGGCAGCGGCGCTCATGCCAAATACTGGCACAGACTCGGTGAATGCACGGGCCCGCCTCGGCTGATCCACTGCCGATTTGGAAGAGTGGAGCCATGACCGGGTTCTTCTACGAGCAAGACGCCGATCTCGCCGCCCTCAGCGGCCAGCGGGTGGCCGTAGTCGGCTATGGCAATCAGGGGAGGCCGTGGGCGCTCAACCTGCGGGACTCCGGTTTGCCGGTGTCGGTGCATGTGCGGGCCGACGAAACCCGCGAGCAGGCCATCGCCGATGGATTTGACGCCGGCGACATCGCCGATGCCTCGTCGGCCGACGTCATCTGCGTGCTGATCCCCGACGACTCCATTCCCCATTTGGGCCTCGATCCTCGACCAGAGGCGCTCACCATCGTGGCCAGCGGCTATACCTTGGCCTTCAACCGGTTCGACCCCGAGGGGGATATCGCCATGATCGCTCCCCGGATGTTGGGCCCCGAAGTGCGGCGCTGCTACGAGGATGGGGTCGGCTTCATCACTGCGGTCGGAGTGCATCATGACGCCACCGGCACCGCCCAATCCCGGATGCTGGCGGTGGCCCAGGCCATCGGCGGGCTGCGCCAGGGGGCCATCGCCATGACGCCACACCAAGAGGCGGTGCTGGATTTGGCGGTGGAGCAGCTCCTGTCGCCGTTGCTGACCCACGTGAACACAAGTTTCGTGCTGGTGATGCTGGAATTGGGCATTCCGCTGGAGGCCATCACCACCGAGCTGTTCTACTCCGGAGAAGTAGAGCGCAACTATCGGCTGCTCCGGGAGGAGGGCTTCGTGGCCCAGCTCGACCACCACTCCCCGGCCAGCCAGTTTGGCCAGCTCTCCCGTCGGGGCCGGTTCGACCATGTAGACGTGTCCACCGCCATGCGGGAGCTGGCCGAGGACATTACCTCGGGCCGGTTCGCCGATGAGTGGGATGCCGAGTCGGCTGCGGGGGCGCCCCGGTTGGCCGAGCTGCGCGACCAGCACGCCGGAGAGCTGATCAAGGCCGTCGAAAACGATCTGCGGGCCAAGCTCGGCCCCAACGCCGGTCCTGCGGCCGGGGGGTGAGCACCGCATCCCCGTGGACTGACCGGCGTCAGCGGTTTCAAGGTTGGCCCAACTACCGATGGGCGGTCTTGGGGCTCACCATGGCCGGTATCGCCTCGACCAGCTTCCCCATCACCGTGCTGTCGGCGTCACTGCCCGAGATCGCCGACGATCTAACCACGTCGGAGAGCGCGGTGAGCTGGGTGCAGACCGCCCCGCTGATCGCCATGGCGATGGGTACGCCCATTGCCGGCAAAGTTGGCGACCTGTACGGCCATCGGCGGCTGTACCTCTGGGGCTACGCGTTGGCCACCGGCCTCGCGGTGTTGACCGGCTTGGCATGGAACGTTGGCGCGCTGGTGGCCATGCGAACCCTGGGCCAGTTCATCGGGGCGGCCACACTCCCGTCGTCCATGGCCATCATCATGACGGTGTTCGCCCGGCGGGAGCGGGCGTTGGCACTGGGCTATTGGTCTGCGGTCACTGCCCTGTCGCCGGCCATCGGGGTGGCCTTCGGCGGGTTCATGGTGGATGCCTTCGGGTGGCGCACCATCTTTTTCATCCAGGCGGTGCCGTCGATGATCGCGCTTTTGGCTGCCATACCGCTGCTGCCCGACACCGCCCGCAAGCCCGAGGTGCGCTTCGACATCGGAGGCGCAGTCAGCCTGGGACTGGCGGTGGCCGGCCTCCTCATGGCCATCAACCGAGGTCCGGAATGGGGTTGGGGCCACCCGCTGGTGGTGGCCGGGCTGGCGGTTGGCCCCACCGCCCTGATGGCGTTTGCCGCCATCGAGCGACAGACCGCCGACCCTCTCTTCCCGCTGGATTTTCTGGGCCGGCCGGGGTTCCTCATTCCAAATCTGGTCACGTTCCTGGGCCATATGGCCTACATGGGCACGCTCGTTGTCGCCCCCTTCATGCTGAAGGGGGTTTTCGAGATTACCGAGGTCAGCCGCATCTCAGCCGCGCTCATCGCCCGGCCGGTGGGCTTCAGCGTGGGGGCGTGGTACGCCGGGCGGGTGGAATCCCGATTGGGCGGGAGGACGATCATGGTTGCTGGGGGGGTGATCATGTCAGTGGCACTGGCCGGAACCGGGGCATCCATTCTGGCTGGTTGGCTGGCCGCAGTGATCGTGCTGCTGTTCGTGGCTGGCGTGGGCCAAGGGACCATTCGTCCGGCCGCAGTGGCTGGTGTGGCCAATTCGGTGGACGATGCCGATCTCGGAGTGGCCTCGGGCGCCTTGCAGATGATCGGTCACATCGGAGCAGCCACCGGCATCACCATCATGATCACGGTGCTGGGATCGAGCGATTCATCCGAGCGGTACTTCGCCATCTTCTTGCTGGCCGCGGCCATCGCCTCGATGTCGGCCATCTCGGCCCGGTGGTCGCCGAAGCTGAGGACTGCTAGGTGAGTGGGGGGAGGTCGCCGAAGTCGATGGTGAAGGGCATGTCGGGCTCGGGCTCGTCGTCTTCCTGCTGGATCTCTACCCGAACCTTCTCCGGCTCCAAGATCTCCCCCAGAGCCACCATGGCCGCGCCGATGGCCGAGCCGCCCGCAGAGCCGGTGACTTTCTGAACCAGCCCTTCCGGCGGCTGGTAGTCCCGGGGATCAGACCACTGGAACTCCAGATCCTCGGCATCCTCCGGCTCGGGCATCTCTCCAGTCTACCGGTTTAGGCGGTGGCTGCTTCGGGGAGAGCCCCACTGAGAATTTCGTAGGCCACCCGCTCAGATTTGAATCGGGCCCGGCCACCGGTGAGTGAGCGCAGCTCGATGGCGTAGCGCACCAGCTCTGCCTCGGGAACGATGGCGTGGATGACCTGCTCGCCCCACGGTCCGGCGTCGGTGCCCTGCACTTGGCCCCGGCGGGACGACAAGTCGCCCATCACGTCGCCCTGGTATTCGGGGGCCACGGTGATCTCCACCCGGGCCATGGGCTCCAGCACCACCGGGTTGGCCTGGGCGAAGGCAGCATTGAACGCCAGCTTGCCAGCCATGTTGAAGCTGAACTCCGACGAGTCCACCGAGTGGTGCTTGCCGTCGTACACCGTGGCTTTGATGTCCACGATAGGGAAGCCCAGATCGCCGCCGTCGGCCATGGCGTCGCGGATGCCGGCCTCCACCGCGGGGATGTACGACCGGGGGATGGCGCCGCCGCTGATAGCGTCCACGAATTCGAATCCACTGCCTCGGGGCAGGGGCTCGATGCGCACATAGGCCACCCCGAACTGGCCGTGCCCGCCGGACTGCTTCTTGTGCTTGCCCTCGGCGTCGCCGTTGCCGGTGACGGTCTGGCGATAGGGGACCCGCAGATCCTCGGTCTCCACTTCGATGCCCATTCGGTCGAGGCGGGCGATGGCCAGCCTCAGGTGGGCCTCGCCCAGACCCCAAAGCAGGGTCTGGTGGGTCTCCTCGCTGCGCTCCAGGATCAGGGACGGGTCTTCGTCGGTGAGCCGCCGCAGCCCGGTGCCCAGCTTGTCCTCGGCCGCCCGGGTCTTGGGCAGCAGCCCGTAGGCCAGCACCGGCTCGGGCCAGGCCTCGAGCTGGACGACGGCTCGGCCGGCGTTGGTAAGGGTGTCGCCGGTGCGGGTCTGCTGGAGCTTGGTGACCCCGCCAATGTCGCCAGCCGATATGCCGTCGATGTCCTGTTGCTTGCCGCCTACCAGGTTGACCAGGCCTCGCAGCCGCTCGTTGTCGCCGGTGGTGGAGTTGGTGAGGTTGTCGTCTCGGCGGATGGTGCCCGAGAGCACCCGGAACAGCGATATCTGGCCCACGTAGTCGTCGCTGATGGTCTTGAACACGCAGGCGAGCTGGTCGCCGTCGGGATCGCAGGCCGGCTCGGTGTCGATGTCGCTCATGGTGACGGTCATGGCCCGGGTGGTGGGGGGTGGGCCGATCTCCACCAGGAAGTTGGCCAGGCGGTCCACCGCGATGGGGCCAGTGGCTGAGCCGCACACCACGGGGAACACCGAGCCGTCGGCCACGCCCCGTCCCAGCACCACCTCGAGTTCGGCCGGGCTGGGTGTGTTGCCCTCGAAGTACTGCTCCAGCATGTCGTCGTCGGCCACCACGATGTTCTCCACCAGCTGCTCGTGGACCTCAGCCTCCTGGTCCTCCATCTCCGCGGGAATCTCGGCTTCCTCAGCGGCGCCGCTGTCGTAGATATAAGCCTTGTCGGTAAGCAGATCGGCGATGCCGTGGAAGCCCGGGCCGGTGCCGATGGGCAGCTCCAGGGGGGCCACCCCGGCGCCAAATGCGTCTTGCAGCTCGGAGAGCACGTTGTCGAAGTTGGCGTGCTCCCGGTCGAGCTTGTTGACGAACACGATGCGGGGCAGGCCGGCGTCGGCCGCTTGGCGCCAGATGGCGGTGGTGCGGTGGTCCGCGCCGCTGGAGGCGTCGATCACGAACACCAACAGGTCGGCCACTTGGAGGGCGGCGTGCAGCTCGCCGGCGTAGTCGGGGGCGCCGGGGGTGTCGAGCAGGTTGATCTTGTGGCCGTGCCACTCGAAGCTGGCCAGGGCCAGCGACTGGCTGTGGGTGGCGACCTTCTCCTCGGGGCTGAAGTCGCACAGTGTGGTGCCCTCTTCAACCCGGCCTGTGCGGTCGATGACCCCGGCCCGGTACAGCATCGCCTCAGCCAGCGTGGTCTTCCCCGATCCTTGCGACCCCACCAGCGCGACGTTGCGGATCTTCTCCGGTGCGACAGCCATCGATATCCCCCTAATGGATTCTGGGTTCATTCAGCGGTAGGCCGCAGAGCCTACTTCCCTCACAAGGGCTTGGCCCCATGGGGAACCTTCGATGTGGTAGGTCAGTTGCTGGCGGCGGCCAGCAACTCGCGCATCCGCTGGGGTGGGAGGTGTTGCTCGCAGATGTCGATGCCCAGGTGGCGAACTGCGTCGGCCACGGCATTGGTTATCGCCGCGGGCGCTCCGATGAGGCCGCCTTCGCCCACCCCCCGCCAGTCGGCGTCATGCAGGGGCTCGACTTCGAGGTGTTCCACCTCGATGACCGGCATCTCGGCGGCCGAGGGCACCAGATAGTCAGCCAGGGATGCGGTGAGCAGGTTGCCGTCTTGGTTGTAGAAGTGACGCTCGAACAGCACCGCGGCAATGCCCTGGGCCACCCCGCCCTGGATCTGGCCATCCACGATGGCGGGGTGGATCATTTCTCCGCAGTCCTCCACCACCAGGTAGCGGGGAATGGTGATCTCCCCGGTATCGGGGTCTATCTCCACCCAGCAGCAGTGGGTGGCCGATGCCCAACCTCCAGGAGGGGTGCGGTACTCCACCGTGATCTCGACGCCCTGGTCCATGCCCTCGGGCAGTGAAGAAGGTGCGAACCAGGCCTGCTGAGCAATGTCGGCCAATGTGACGGCGTGCCCCGGTGTGCCCCGCACTGAGATGCTGCCATCGACAATTTCCAAGTCGGCTGGGTTGGCCTCCAGTCGTTCGGCTGCGATGGCCAGCACCTTGTCCTTGACCTCGGCGGCGGCGGCCCGGGCCGCGCCCGCAGCCATCATCGACGACCGGCTGCCGCCAGTGCCCAGCACGGTGAACGGGGTGGAGTCGGTATCGCCGAATACGATCCGCACCCGGTCGAGGTCCACCCCCAGCTCGTCGGCGGCCACTTGGGCGATGGTGGTCTCGTGGCCTTGGCCGTGGGGCGACTGGCAGCTGGCGATGGTCAAATCTCCGGTCGGCTCCAAGCGGGCCCAGGTCAGCTCTCCCCGCAGGTCGAAGCCGGCCGATTGGGCGAAGTCGGGCGGCCCGGGGGCGATCTCGATGAAGGTGGCAAACCCTAAGCCGAGCAGCCGCCCTCCGGCTCGGGCCGCAGCCTGCTGGGCCGCGAACCAGTCCAAGTCCATCATCTCGACGGCCCGGTCCAGAGTTTGGCGGGCGGTGATGCCCGACACGGTGGGCCCAGTGATCATCTTGGTGGGTTGATCCCGGTCGATGAGGTTGCGGCGGCGGATCTCCACTCGGTCGAGCCCCAGTTCGGCGGCAATCTCGTCCAGCATCCGCTCTCGCACCCAGGTCTCCGCGGCCCACGGCCCCCGGTAGGCGATGTAGCTGCACTTGTTGGTGGCCACCACCCGGCCCCGGAACGCGTACGCCTCTAGCCGGTAGGCGTTGGGAATCAGCATCTTCACCAGGTTGCAGAACAGCGACGACGGATAGGGCGGCATGGGATATGCCCCCTGGTCCATGGTCATGTCGGCCCGGATGCCCAGCAGGGTGCCGTCGCTTTTGACCGCTACTTCGACAGCGAGGTCCTCTTCGCGGGCGTGTCCGGCCATCTGGAGGTTCTCGGTTCGGTCTTCAGTCCACTGGATTGCCGCTCCGAGCATCTTGGCCGCGGCCGCTACCGAGATGTCTTCTCGCCCCACTTGGCCCTTGGAGCCGAAAGCACCCCCGATGTCGCCGGTTCGCACCCGGATTTTTCCGAAGCCGATGTTGAGGAGGCCGGCGAGGTTCAGCTTGACCGCGTGGGGGCGCTTGGTGGCGATCTCAATCTCCAGACGGCCATCTGAGGGGGCGTACGACGCCACCATCACCCGTCCCTCCAGCGGGGCGTGGCCGAAGCGGTGCTGGGTGAACGTGCGGGCGAACACCCGGTCGGCATCGGCGAAGGCTTGGTCGATATCGGCTCCCCACGCATGTTCGGTCTCATACACCACGTTGGTGCCCAGCTCCTCGAACAGCAGGGGAGCATCAGATGCCGAGGCGGCGTGCATGTCCACCACCGCGGGCAGGGGGTCGTAGCCCACCTCCACTGCGGCGGCACCGTCGACGGCGGCCTGGCGGGTGCGGGCCACAACGATGGCAAGGGGCTCGCCCACGGTGCGAACCTTGCCAGCGGCCAGTGCGGTGAAGGGACTGCCCAGAAGCTCGGGGGGTCCCACGATGGTGATGGGGTTGACCACTCCGGTGAAGTCATCATCGGTGAATACGGCGACCACACCGGGAGTGTCCTTGGCGGCCGAGGTGTGGACGCCCAGGATTCGGGCGTGGGCCATGGTGCTGCGGACGAAGGCGGCGTGGAGCATGTCGGGGTGGCGGATGTTGCCGATGAAGCGGCCCTCGCCCCGCAGCAGGCGAGGGCCCTCGACGCGGTCGACGCTCTGACCGGTCAAACGGGCAGTCATTCGGTTGCTTCGTCGTCCTCGGTGGGTTCCGGGGGCGTGGGGACCTCGATCAGACTGCTGCGATACCAGATGCCCTCGTCGAGATCGGCGGGCAGGTAGGCAATATCAGGGACGACGATGTCGCCCTCGGTGTTGCGGAAGCCCAGCTCGACCCGGCCGTCGGCAAGACGTCGGGCGCGAATCTGACCGAGCGAGCTGCCGTCCAGATCGACGTCCTGGGTGGTATGCCACATTCCGATCTGGGTGTCGGGGGCCAAGAAGCGTCTCTCGGGCAGGATCTGGGGACCGCTGACGAGCTCTACGCCGTGCTCGATGCGCCCGTCTTCGCCCAGCCGGGCCATGATGCGCAGCCCGATTGGCGGTGCAGGGCCGGGCTCTGGTGCCGGGGGCTCCTCGGGTTCGAACAGCTTGCGAATCTCATCGCTGTCGTCGATTGCCAGCCGTTCCAGGAAGCGCAGGTTGGCGGCGTCGGCCGCCGCGGCCTCACACAAGGCGCCGTCAACCAAGAGCCCGTAGGCGGGCAGGGCCGCTCGCATCTCGGTGTCGAGCGCGATCAACTCGTCGACGTTGTCGATGCCGGCAGCTTCGTAGGCGTCGCGCAGAGCCGTGGGGCTGGGGTTGCAGCTTGGCTGGCCGGCCAACATCGCCTGAGCCTGGGGATCATCCCAGCCCTGTTCGGCAGAGCGGGCCACGGTGACTATCTCGATGGGCGACAACGCCGGCGAGAGAATGCGCTCGGCGTAGACCAGCTCGGAATGGACGGCGAGTGCGTCGGCGAAGGACATCGCTTCGCCGTCGTCGATTTGCCTGAGGAGCGCTTGCCAGGAGGCAGCCAGCGAGACATAGGTCCCTGAAACGCGCCTGGCCTTACTGAGCACCAAGTCTTCTACGGCGACCGGGTTGATTGCCTCGCCGTTGGCCAGCGTCTCCAGGAGACCCGACGCTCTGACAAGGACCGAAAACCCGCCTGCGGCGGTCTTGAGGAGCGAGTATGACGTGGGGCCCGGCACGGTGATTGAATACGGGGCCGCGGCCAGCGGAAGAGCGGCAATCTTCGGCCGTTCGAAGATGCCCTCGAGCATTTGGGTGCGCACGCCGGCTGTGTACTGGGCTTTCGCTCGAATCGCCGGATCGACTTCCGTCTCGGGGTCGTCGACGGATGTCACTGTGGTGCTCACCAGTCCTTCGTCATCGGCCGTTGCGGCAACCGAATAAACCATGCCGTCGACTTCCACCTCGACGGGGTCGTAAGTCGCGCTGCTCAACACCATGACGTCGTGCCACAAGCCGTGGAATCCGAGTTCATTATCGTTGCCGTCAAACGCGACTACCGCGGTAAACACCCATGCAGGGCCGGTTCTTTCGAATGTCACCGAGAAGGGGGCAATTCCCGAGTTTGTCGTGCTCGTAGCGCTCGCCGTCTCCTCATTGGTGTGATAGGCCACGCCAGCGGGCCAGAGATCAGCGAACAGGGGGGCAGCACGGACGAACACTTGGGGGCCGATCGCATACAGGATGGCGCGACTCGCCTGGTCGGGGAATTCGTCGCCGCCCAGATTGCCGACGCGGAAGTTGATAGGAAGGGAATCACCGGCCACCACCTCGGTGGGACTGTCGATTTCCTCGATCTTGAGCAAGGGACTGCGCTGTTGCACCTCCTCTTCCACGATGGTGAGAGTGAGGGTGAAATCGATCAGAGGACCCTGAAGGTCCCTGGTCCGGAAGGTTGTTGCCTCGATTCCGTAGACATCAGGGGGCAGGTATTGCTCAATTCGAGAGTTGCGGGTGCCGCCGGCGTCGTCGTTATGGGCGACTTGGCCCGGAATTACCGACCACAGGGCGATGATCGGCGCGACGATGAGCACGGGATCGCCGATCTCCGATGTCAGGTCGACGCGTACCCGTGCACCTTGGGGAAGGGCGAATACGAAGTAGTTGGAGGGGTGGCCGGTAAGAAAGATCGACTGACAGGATTCCGGTGTCCAAGAACCCGTCACCTGGATTTCTTGCCCGGGCGTCAACACCCCGAGAATTTGCGGACCGCAGGTGGCGACCTGGGTTACCACAACCTTGAAGTCTGCCGGGCCCCGGGCACGGCCTGCGGTGGTGGTGGCTTCGATCAGATAAGCACCCGCCCTTAGCTGTCTTTCGATTCGAGCATCGAGAGCCCCCACAGCGCCGTCGTCGTCTTCGGTAATTCGGCTACCGTCCTCATTGAGCAGGTAGAGGTACGAATCGGCATCCGGCGACGTCACGTCGATCCTGATCCGCCCTGTCTCGGCAATCTCGAACCGAAAGGTGTGGGCGTCGCTGTTGTTGCGGAAGCGCGAATCGCAGTCTTCGGTGGACCAGTGGCCGCTCGCGGTCAACTCACTGCCCGGGGTGCTACCCAGCGTTCCCAGATCGACGGTCTCGCAGCTCGTTTCGGCTCGGATCAGGACCGGTTCCTGAGCCGATGCCGCTCCCGCCCCGGCGAAGGCCAGCACTCCGGCCAACAGGGCCACGATCACACCAGTCGCTGCTATCACTCGCATTCTTGCCATTTCTTGTTTCACCTTGGTTCTCCCTATCGACCATTCGCCATCGAAGGCGTTCTTAGTTTGAGACGCGGTGGCAAGAATATGCAGTAACGAAGCAGTACAGCGACCTGAACCGCCAGTTAGTTGGAACCAAAGGGCATTTGATTTCGGTAGGCAGGCCCGGTGGTATGGCGGGGAGCGGCCTCTACACTGGTCTCATGGGATTGTTCGGACGCGACAAGACAATGATGGTGGACCCCGCTGAGGCTTTGCCGGGCCGGGGAGAGGAGATGCCGGTGCCGGAGGTCCACTTCGTCAACGGCAACCCGCTGAAGCCGCCGTTCCCCGAGGGGATGCAGCAGATCATGGTGGGCATGGGCTGCTTCTGGGGCGCGGAGCGGGTGTTCTGGCAGGCGCCCGGGGTGTTCACCACCGCGGTGGGCTATGCCGCAGGAATTACCCTCAACCCCTCTTACCAGGAGGTTTGTTCCGGCCTTACCGGCCACAACGAGGTGGTGCTAGCTGTGTTCGACCCCCAGGTCACCAGTTACGAGCAGATGCTGGCGTTGTTCTGGGAGAACCACGACCCCACCCAGGGGATGCGCCAAGGCAACGACGTGGGCACTCAGTACCGCTCCGGCATCTACTACTTCGACGACGACCAGAAGGTGGTCGCCGAGGCATCGCGGGAGCGATTTGCCGCTCGGCTTCGAGATGCCGGTTACGGCGAGATCACCACGGAGATCATCGCCGCCCCGCCCTTCTACTACGCCGAGGACTACCACCAGCAGTACCTGGCCAAAGTCCCCGGCGGCTATTGCGGCTTAGGCGGCACCGGCGTGTCCTGTCCCGTCGGCATAACCACCGACTGAAATTCGGTTCGTTTTGCTCCAGGCCGCTCAGGCCGGGGTGAAGATGCAGCGCCCGGTGGGGGCGTTGTAGCGCACGTCGCCGGTTCGGCCTACGGCCTCGCAAGCCAGCAGGTTACGGAGCAGGTCGGGGTCTTCGGGGGTGTTGGCCAGGAAGCGGCGGCCCTCGGAGCCGTTGTTGTCGAGGCGGCCGCAGATGTAGGCCATTGATGGCTGGCCGTCGCGGTTGTGCATGACGGTGTAGGCCTCGATGCGGCCTCGTCCGGTGGCCGACTCGTCGGGGACGGCCGGGGCAGTGTCCATGGCTGCTGATGGTGGCGGGCCGTCGGGACGGTCCCAGCCGCCTTGCTTGGGCCTATTGGACAGAACCGCGGCGGCGTGCTTGGTGAGAAAGAAGCCGTTGCCGGTGACCATCCCAATTGAACTGTCGTCGTCCCGCAGTCGCTCGACCATGGCGGCAATCGAGTTCATGTTGTAGGCCGAGCCCGGCCCGCCGGCATAGGGCAAGCCGCCGGTGACGGTAAACGGGCGGGGATCCAACTCGTCGATGCCCAGCATGGCGCAGGCCATCCGCACCGCCACCGGGAAGCATGAGTAGAAGTCGAACATCGCAATGTCGTCGACTCCCACGCCAGCCTGGTCGAGCGCGCCCACCGACGAGTCCTTCAATGACGGGCACTCGGCGAAGTTGGGACGGGTGCTGGCGAACCAGGCCTCCTCGGCAGCGTTGTGACCACCCCACCAGTACACCCAGCGATCTTGCGGGATTCCCAGCTCCTGAGCTTTGGCCACTGAGGTCATTACGTAGGCCCCGGCCTGATCGGTGTTGAGCACTGCGTTCAAGTACTTGGTGTAGGGAAAGCCGATCATGCGGTTCTCTGGCGTGGGGGTCGACAATTCTTCGGCGCTGCGCTCGGTGGGAAACCAGGCATAGGGGTTGGCCGCGGCCACCGTCGTGAACTCGGTCATCATCTGGCCCAGCCGCTGGGCGTGCTCAGTCAGGGTCATTCCTTGGGCAGCCCTCAGGGCGTTCTCAAACAGGGGATAGGCCTGGATCGGGCGAGTGAGCCGATGACGCTCTTCCAGATCCGACACCATGGGCTTGGTTGTCAGGGCGAACCGGTCGTCGGTGCTGGCTGGGTCGCCGCCGGTGGGCCAGTTCAGCTCTACTCCGGCCGCCTTGGCCCTTTCGGCAGTCTTCCAAATCTGGCCGCCCGTCATCACCGCCACTTCGGTACGGCCGGTCATGATCTCGCTGGCCAGATGGTTGGCGGCCAGCACGCCCATCTCCCCGCCTCCACCGGTGTTCTGCACTCGGGCGCGGCGGTCGATGCCCAGCCGCTGGGCCGTGAGGCCGGCGCCGTTCACCGGATTCCAATAGGCCAGGGGGATCTGAAAGAAGGTGTCCACCTGGGCGAAGAGGCTTTGGCCCACTCCAGAGTCGTAAGCGGCCCGAGTAGCCACATCGGCCATCAAGGACAACGGATCGGGTGCCGCCGTCGGGTCCGTCTCCCGTCCCACATACTGGGCCACGCCCACCAACACCGGTGCCCGGTCGCTCACACCATCAGCTCCCACCGCGGCGATGCTAGGCCACCCAGCCATGCGATCAATGGGTTGGAGCACGGCATACTGCGGCGGTGGGGAGCTGTTGTAGCATAATCATGGCATAGTTATGGTATGAGTCGACAGCGAGTGAGCACCACGGTGGACGACGGTCTGCTCGACCGGGCCCGCCATCTTGAGCCGTGGCCCAACGATGCGGCGATGCTGGATGCCGCTCTCGAAGCGCTCGTGGCCCGCTATCGGGCGGCGGTGATCGATGCTGCCTACGAGGCTTACGATCGTCATCCCCTCGATGAACCCGATGAGTGGGGCGATCTGGCGACGTTCCACGAGGCCAATCGGGCGACCCGCCGGGAGGCGGGGGCCGCAGGCGACCGAGCGCCCAATGCCGACGTGCCGCACTGATGGCCGAGTCGGTTCGGCGGGGTGAGGTTTGGTGGTGGGAGTCGCCCCACGCGGGCCGACGACCGGTGGTAGTTCTGTCGCGGGACGCGGCAATGGACCGGCGCAAGATGGCGATTGTCGCTCCCTGCACCTCCACCATCAGAGGTCTGCCGAGCGAGGTGTTGCTTGAGCCCGACGATGATCCGGTGCCGGCCGTGTCGGCGGTGAATCTCGATTCGGTTGAGAATGCGCCTCTGGCGCTATTGGTGCAGCGGCTGGGCCGATTGAGCGATGAGCGCATGCGTGAGGTTTGTGCTGCATTGGAAGTGGCAGTTCATTGCATCTGAGTGCGGTTGACGCTCCAGTGGCAGGCAGGGCGTAGGCTCGGTCCGTGAAGTTCGGCGTTTTCTATGAGCACCAGCTGCCGAGGCCGTGGCAGCCCGGCGATGAGCAGCGGCTGCTGCACGATGCCCTTGAGCAGGTGGAGCTAGCCGACCAGCTGGGATACGACTACGCCTGGGAGGTGGAACACCACTTCTTGGAGGAGTACTCCCACTCTTCGGCCCCCGAGGTGTTCTTGGCCGCGGCCAGCCAGCGTACCGAGCGGATCAGGCTGGGGCACGGCATCGTGCAGATGCCCCCCAAGTACAACCACCCGGCTCGGGTGGCCGAGCGGATCGCCACCCTCGACCTCATCTCCAACGGCCGGGTGGATTTCGGCACTGGCGAGTCGTCGGCTGCGGTGGAGCTGGGCGGGTTCAACATCGAGCACGACGACAAGCGCCCGGCGTGGGCCGAGGCCACCGAGCAGTGCTGCAACATGATGGTGATGGATCCCTACCCGGGATTTGAGGGCGAGTACTTTTCCATGCCGTGTCGCAATGTGGTGCCCAAGCCGGCGCAGAAACCCCACCCGCCGCTGTGGGTGGCGTGTTCCAATCGGGAAACCATCAAGCTGGCCGCCCGCCTGGGCATGGGCGCGTTGACGTTCGCCTTCGTCGACCCCGACGAGGCCGCCCAGTGGGCGGACGACTACTACCGGATCCTGTCGGAGGAATGCGTGCCCATCGGCCACACCGTCAACCCCAACATCGCCATGGTGGTGGGCCTGTCGATGCATCACGACCAAGACGAGGCCGAGCGCCGGGGCCTCGAAGGCTTCCAGTTCTTCGGCCACGGCCTGTTGCACTACTACGTGATCGGCCAGCACCAGCCGGGCCGAACCAATGTGTGGGACAACTTCCAGGAATTCAAGGAGTCATTTGAAGGTCTGGGCGAGACGCTGGGCATCGGCACTCCCGAGCAAGTCACCAAGCAGCTCCAGGGCTACGCCGAGGCCGGTGTCGACCAGGTGATGTTCATCCAGCAGTCGGGCCGCAACCGCCACGACCACATCTGCCAGTCGCTGGAGATGTTCGCAAAAGAGGTCATGCCCGTCCTCAAAGAGGGCGAAGACGAACGGGAGGCAGCCAAGGCCGCCCGCCTCGCCCCCCACATCGAGGCCGCCCTGTCCCGCCGCACTCCCATGGCCCCCATTCCCGAAGACCAGATCCCGGTCGTTGGTTCCCTGGGAACTTCCTGATCCTGGGAACCCGGGCCTGCTCTAGCTTGCGGGTGTTAGGTAGGCGGCGAAGACCCACCCGGTGACGGTGTTGGCGTGGACTTGCACCCAGGTGCCGCTGGTGGGCGACTCCACCACTTGGCCAGTGAGGGTGACGGTGGAGTCCAAACTGGCTGTTCCCAGCACCTCGTGGGCGGTGCTGGGGCCGGCTCGCACATTGAGCGCCGAGGGCACGTCGAAAACCCTCCACTGGGTGTCGGGGGGATAGCGGGGGTCGATGTCCAATTCGGCTTCCACGGGCGCGGGCGGGGGTGTCTGTGTGACCGTCGGGGTGGGATCGGGGATGGATTCGGGATCGGGCTCTTCCGATTCGATGGTCACCCAGTCGAACCCCCAAGTGGACACGAGGCCGGCGAACGAAAGGGCGACCAGAGCCAAGCCGGCCACCGCAACGCAAAAGACAATTGCCCGAACGCCCATCTAGCTAGCGGGCTTGCCATTCGGGGGGACGGCCCTCGGCCCGGGCGGCCATGCCCTCGGTGGCGTCATCGGTGTCCCCAGCCACCAACCGCATGGTCTCGCCGAAGCGCACCGCCTCCACCCATGACATGGTACGGGTGCGGGTGGCCACTTCCTTGGTGGCTCGCACAGCCAGCGGCGCCGAAGCGACGAGCCGCTCAGCCAGAGCCAGCGCTTCGGCCATGAGCTCATCATGGGGTACCACCCGCCACACCAGGCCCATCTCCCGGGCCCGATCGGCGTCCACCCGCTCGCCGGTCAACAGCAGCTCCATGGCGTCGGCCCAGTCCACCCGCCGGGGCAAGGTGATGGCGCCCACGATGGTGGGTACCCCCAATCGCACCTCGGGGAAGCCGAACGTGGCCCGGTCGCTGGCAATCAGGAAATCGCAGGCCAAAGCGGCGGTCAGCCCGTAGCCCAGGCAGTGGCCGTTCACGGCGGCGATAGTTGGTTTGAACAGCTCCAGACCCGATTCGAAGGAGTTGATGGTGGGCTTCTCCCAGAAGGTGCCCTCGAACACTCCGACCGAACCGGCGCCGTCGCGCATGTCGGCCCCGGCACAGAACGCCCGGCCTGCTCCGGTGAGGATGGCTACCCAGGCGTCGTCGTCGCCCCGGAACCGGTCCCAGGCCGCGTTCAAGTCCTGGCGCAACTCGCCGTTGACCGCATTGAGCGAATCGGGGCGGTTGTAGGTGATGGTGGCCACATGGCCGGTCTGCTCATACAACACGGTGTCGGGCATGGCTTGCTCCTCTTTTTTCCAAATTCAGTCGAAAACCAGGATGGACCGACCGGCAATCCGTCCGTTTTCCAAGGCGTCCACCGCTTCGTTGATCTCGTCGAGGGCGAATCGCTGGGTGACCAGGCTGTCGAGGTCGAGGATGCCCTGGCGGTACCAGTCCATGAAGACCGGGAAGTCCCGCTCGGGGTGGCAGGTGCCCCCGATGCTCCCGGTCAGGTGCTTCTCGTGCATCAGCAGATCGCCGATGTCGACGTCGGGTGCGGCTGTGGGGATCCCGACGAGTACCGCCACCGCTCGCTCGTCGGCGGCCCATCGCTTGTTGCGCAGCGACGGCACCACTTGGGCCACGGCCGCGCCGATGCAGTCGAAAGCGAAGTCCACCCCTGAGCACGGCGCGCCCATCAGATCGAGGCCGTCTCGGGGGGTGAGCTCGTGGATGCGGGCCACCGGGTCGCACTTGGAGGCGTTCACCCCGATGGTGGCCCCGTGGCGGAGGGCGAAGTCGAGTTTGTCCTCGGAGAGGTCCACCGCGATGATGGGGCCGGCACCCAGCGCCTGGGCCGCAGCCAGGGCCGAGAGGCCCACGCCGCCCACACCGAACACCGCCACTGAAGACCCGGACGTGACCCCGGCAGTGTTCATTACCGCTCCGGCGCCGGTCATCACCGCGCAGCCGATGATGGCGGTCACATCCGTGGGCGCGTCGTCGGGGAGAGGCACGATGAACATCTCGTCGGCGATGGTGTGATCGGCCCAGGTGAACACTCCAAGGCTGCTAGCCGCTGAGCCGTCGCTTTGGACGACTTGGGCCATGGCCGGACGGCGATCAGGGGGTTGGGTGCTGCGGGGCAGCCAGGTCACGAACACCCGGTCGCCGGGGCCCACGTGGCTCACCTCGGCACCTACTGCCACCACTTCGCCGGTGGACTCGTGGCCCAGAACCACATCGCTGGCCCGGGGGCTGTGGATCTCATGGAGCTGGCTGTGGCACACTCCGCTGGCGTACTGGCGCACCACCACATCGAATGGTCCGGGGTCGGGCAGCTCCACCGATTCGATGCGTAAGGGTTGGCCCATTTTCTGGGGCACTACGGCGACTCGAGCTGGGGTTGGCATGGCGCCAGATTAGGGGCGCGGCCGGCTACCGGGCATTCAGCAGCGTCAGGGGTATTTGATGGACAGCTGGCGAAGGGAGCGGGGGCCGGCGCTGTGGGGCATTTCTCGGCGATGGACGGTGCCGACGGTGTCGAATATCACCACGTCGTCCTGGCGCCAGCGGTGGGTGTAGGTGTGCTCACCGACGATGGCGTGGTCCATGGCCGCCTGGGTGAGGGCGAAGGCCTCCTCGGGATCGTCGATGCCTTCGAATCCGCACGAGAAAGATGAGACATACAGCGCCACCCTTCCGGTGTCGGGGTGGGGCATCTCCACGGGGTGCTCGACCACTTCGCCCGAGCCGGGGTAGACGATGTCGGGGTTGGCCTTCAGGCGGCGGGCGGCGGCCGCGGCGGGATCCTCGTCGTGGTGGTTCTGGCGAAGCCGGGTGTTGTTCTCCGAGGTGATGGTGTAGCGCCCGATGCGCCCGGCCAGCTTCTCGGCCAGATGGCCGGGCAGGGTTTCGTAGGCGGTGTACATGTCGCAGTACGAGGTGTCGGCCCCGCCGTCGGCCGGCACCCGCTGGGCGTTGAGCATCGACTCTCGGGCAATAGTGTCCAAGAAGGCGTAGTCGGTGTGCCACGGCAGCGGTCCGCTTCCGGCCGTGCCGATCTCGTGGCCGTCGTCGTTCAGCTCGTTGGACACGGCCAGCACCTCTGGCGCCTCGGTGGGGATGTTGTAGAGCTCGTCGGCGGGGAACGGGTCGCCCAGTTGGCGGGCCAGCGCGGCCAGCTCATCGGCGTCGCACTCCCTTTGGCCCCGCAGCACCACCACCAACCGGCGGGCCAGCGCCTGGCGCAGCGCGGCCAAGTCGTCGTCGGACAGCGGCGTTCCCGGATCCCAGCCGGTGGCCAGCGCACCCAAGGGGGCATCGATGGGCTCGGTGCGAATCATGTCTCTATCCCTATCATGTCAACGCTGCGGGTTCGCCGTGCTAATACAGGGTGAGCAATGGTCTAGGAGGTAAGTCGATGGAAGGCCAAAAGATTCTGATTACCGGGACCGCGGGGCAGATTGCCCTGCCTATGACCCGACACTTCGCCCAGAACAACGAGGTATGGGGGCTGGCCCGGTTCAGCCAGCCGGGATCACGGGAGCAGGTGGAGGAGGCCGGGGCCATTCCCCACAAAGCTGATCTGGCCTCCGGGGAGCTGAACGGGCTGCCTGATGATTTCGACTATGTGATCCACATGGCCGCGTTCATGGCGGCTACCCCTGACTACGATTTCGCCCTCACCCAGAACGCCGAGGCCACCGGTCTGCTGATGGCCCACTGCCGCAATGCCAAGGGCTTTCTGCACGCGTCCACCGCCGCCGCATACAAGAACGACCCCGACCACACCTACGTCTACGCCGAGGGCGATCCGCTGGGCGACAGCGAACAGCCCTATTCGGAGACCTACGGAGTGACGAAGATGGCCGCCGAGGCCGTGGCCCGGACCATGTGCCGGCTGTATGACCTGCCCACTGTGATCGGCCGCATAAACGTGGCCTACGGCCAAAACGGGGGACTGCCCGCCATCTTGTTGGCCATGATGACCAACGGGATGCCGGTGATGCTGAAGGACTCGGAACCCAACATGTTCTCCCCGGTCCACGAGCAAGACATGTGCGCTCACGCCGAGGCCTTCTTGGAGTCGGCCACCGTGCCGGCCACCATCGTCAACTGGGGCGGCGACCAGAACGTGAGCATCGAGGACATGTGCCGGCGCATGGGGGAGCAGGTCGGGGTGGAGCCCGATTTCCAGTACTTCCCAGTGGGCACCCACAGCCGGGCCTACGACAGCGCCAAGCGCATTTCCATTACCGGGCCGTGTGCGGTGTCGTGGGAGGACGGGATCGACGACATGGTGGCGGCGTGGGATCCCGAGCAGGGAAGCCGGATGATCGCCCGCCTCATGGGCGAGGGTTAAGCCAGCAGTACGAGCATCAGGAGCAGCCATGCCCAACCATCCCACCCTCGACGGGGTCAATTTCATGGACGGATTCTGGTTCCAGCACGAGCCCCACGAGGCGTGGACCTGGATGCGGGAGAACGCGCCGGTGTACTACGACCCCAACAGCGACGTGTGGGGCATCTCCCGCTACCACGACATCCTGGCCATTGAGAAGGATCCCAAGACGTTCTCGTCGTACCGCAGCCCCCGCCCCCACGGGAACTCGCTGCCGATGATGATCTCCATGGACGACCCTATGCACAAGCAGCGCCGCAAGCTGGTGAACCGGGGCTTCACCCCCAAGCGGGTGCGGGATCGCACCCCCGAGGTCACCGCCATCTGCGACGAGATCCTCGACAAGGTGTGCGAGCGGGGCGAATGCGACTTCATCTGGGATATCGCCGCGCCATTGCCGCTGATTCTGATCGGCGACATGCTGGGCTTTCCCCGGGAGAGCTACAAAGATCTGCTGGAGTGGTCCGACGACATGATGCGGGCCACCACCGAAACCGACCAGGAGGCGCTGGAGAAGGGGATCATGGCCGGCGTGTCCTTTCGGGAGTTCCTCTTAGAGGTGATCGCCGACCGCCGAGCCCGCCCGCCCCAGTCTGACCTGGTGAGCGTGTTGTGCCATGCCGAGGTGGACGGCGACAAGCTCGACGACGAGTCGTTGAACCAGGAGGCGCTTCTCATTCTGATCGGGGGCGACGAGACGTCCCGCCACGTGATCAGCGGGGGGATGCTGGCGCTTATGGAGCACCCCGACCAGAAGGCGCTGTTCAACCAGCGGGCGACCGACGACGCCTGGATGGAGCGGGCGATGGAGGAGATGCTGCGCTGGGTGACCCCCATCAAGAACATGTCCCGCAGCGCCACTCGGGAAGTGGAGATGCACGGCGAGACCATCGGCGAGGACGACCAGGTCATCCTGTTCTATCCGTCGGCCAATCGGGACGAGGCGGTGTTCGACGACCCGTTCAAGTTCGACTTGGAGCGCGATCCCAACCACCACTTGGCCTTCGGCTGGGGAACGCACTTCTGCCTGGGGGCGTCTTTGGCCCGCCTGGAGCTCAAGATCATGTTCCAGCGCCTGGCCGAGCGGATGCCCGACTTGCAGTTGGCCAGCGACGACCCGTTGCCGTGGCGGGCGTCCAACTTCATCGTGGGCCCCGAGGCGATGCCGGTGACGTTCACCCCCAGCGCCCCGGTGGGAGCTTGAGCCTATTCCGTCCCCATCGAGGGAGGAACCTGGGAGTGCTGCTGCTGAGCGGCTGCCTAGCACTGGCGGCTATTGCCAGCTGTAGTGGGGGGACCGATTTTGTGGAGCCGGCTGCACCGGCGCACCCCTCGGACAGCCAATTCGCATCTCCAGAGGAGATCGCTACGGGCAAGAGCGTGTACTTGATGCGCTGCGTGGGGTGCCACGCCGTGGACGGCAGCGGCATCGTCGGTCCCGACATCCGCCCCGACAAGGTGCTGGAGAAGTACGCCTCAGCCGAAGCAATAGAGGCAATTGTGCGCGACGGCCTCGGCGAGATGCCCGAGTTCGCCTCCAAACTCAGCGACACTGAAATAGATGCCGTGGTGGCCTACGTGAGAGGCGGGCAGGGCTGAGTTTGGTTCGTGCCGACCACGACCTCAGCGGATTGACCAGCTAGGCAGTCAGGATGTTGACCCCATAGGACCCCATCTGGGAATCGCGGGTGACTAGCAGCAATTCGCGAGCGAGTGCTTGGGCGACCAGCATCCGGTCGAACGGGTCCCGATGGTGGTTGGGAAGGGAACCGGCCAAACGGGCATCTGTATGGGTTATGGGGAGCGACTCGAAATCCTCACTGCATATGTCGTAGATGGCCTCGTCCACCCTGAGTTTTCCCCGGGCCTGCTTGATGCTGATCTCCCAGATGCTGGCCGCGCTCACATAGGCCAAGTTGTCCGGGTCGGCAATCGCCGCGGCTGCCTCAGTCGAGAGCTTCTGGTTCTCGCACCACCATAGGAGTGTGTGGGTGTCGAGCAGAAGGTTCACTCCGGGTCCTCAAGGCTGCCTTCGAAAGCGTCGATGATGTCCTCAGGGGTTTCGTCGAAGTCGGGAGCCATCCAGATTGTCCCCGCTAGGCGCCCCGGCTTTCGGGGCTGCCGCAGTTCTCGGTAGGGAATCAACCGGGCCATCGGCTTGCCCGCCTTGCCCAGCACCAGTTCTTCTCCGGTGGCAACTCGTTCAAGCAACTTCGACAACTGGGTCTTAGCCTCGTACACGTTGATCACCATAGAGGAATTCTATACAGAGTTAGTCAGACTAGACCAGACTTGTTTTGGTCCGGTCACTGCCGGCTCTTCAGCCGCTCCAGGCGTTGACGACGTCGTTGGCGGTGGTGATGGTGGCGACGATGCTGAGGGTGTGCTCGAACACGGCGTCGACGTAGTCGGGCGGGGTGCCGGCCACGGCGTCGCGGGGGATGACTACCACGTAGCCGGCGTTGACCGCGTCGAAAGTCAGGTTGATGATGGCCACGTTCACCGAAACGCCTACCGCCACGATGCTGCGGATGCCTTCGTTGCGCAGCATCGAGTCGAGCTCGGTGCCCTCGAACGGCGACAGGCCGTGGTGGCGGGGGAGCACGATGTCTGCGTCGGCCACGCCGATCTCGGGCACCACCTTCACCGCCGGAGTGCCCACGTGCAACTGCACCGGCATCTTGGGCATAGCCCGAAACAGGCGAGCATTGCGGTTCCCGCCCCATCCGTCGGCCCGGTGCTGGGCCGTGCAGTGGATCACCCGCACCCCCGCACTGCGGGCCGTGGCCGCCAACGCCGCCACATTCGGGATCAGCCCCTCCTTGGCGGCCTCAGCCAGCGCGGGCAGGGCCGACAACTCCCCAACCACCCCGTTCTGGCATTCCTGAAGCACCAGAGCGGTCGTTTCGGGTGCGATCACTTGGCGTAGTTCCATCTTTTTCACTCTCCCACACCGAGTTCCCAGAGTGTGCCTCCCATAATTGGCAACCTATGGCTGGGTCGATCTTGGGGACTGAAGTTATCCGCCGGGAGGACGGCACCCTGCTCACGGGCGAGGGTCTCTACACCGGCGATATGCGGCCTGATGGGCTGCTGACCGCTTATTTCGTGCGCTCGCCGATGGCCCATGCAGATTTCACCAGCATCGACTTTACGGCTGCGGCTGGGCAACCGGGCGTGGTTGCGGTATTCACGGCCGCAACGATTGGGGTGGATCAGGTCAAGCCCAGGTTTCCCCTCGATCCCCATTTCGGGCGCGGACCTTTGGCTGGCGAGCGAGTTCGTTTTGTAGGTGAGCCGGTGGCCATGGTGGTGGCCGAAACTCTGGCCGCTGCCCAAGACGCGGCCGATCTGATCATGGTCGATTACGAGCCGCTGCCGGTGTCGATGGACGCCGAGGCCGCGGTAGCCAACGGTGCGGCGGTGCTGTACCCCGAACGGGGATCGGACTCGATGGGCCGGAAGTTCGACCCGGTGGAAGGCTTGCACGACGGGGCCGACAGGATCATCACCGGCCGCATCGTGCACAATCGGATGGCAGTGGTGCCGATGGAAACCGACGCGGTGCTGGCTGATCCCACCGGGGAGCAGCTCACCTTGTGGGTCTCCACTCAGGGCGCGCACAACACCCGGGCGGGCATCGCCGACTCGCTGGGTCTGGAGGCCGACGACGTGCGGGTGATCGCTCCGTGGGTGGGCGGCGGATTCGGCGCCAAAGGCGGATGGCGGGTAGAGCATGTGGCGGTGGCCGCGGCTGCCCGGCAACTAGGCCGCCCAGTGGTGTGGACCGAGACCCGGGCCGAAAACCTCATCTCCATGCAGGCTCGCGACCAGGTCCACTACGCCCGACTGGGCGTGAACCACGACGGCCGCATGGTGTCGCTGGAGGTGCTGGCGCTGGTGGACGCCGGGGCCTACCCCGGCCTAGGCGGTATCCTCCCCATGATCACCCGGGTCATGGCCTCCGGCGTGTACGGCATCGAGAAGGTGCAGTTCGACTACGGCCTGGCCGCCACCAACCGGGCGCCGCTGGGGGCGTTCCGGGGGGCGGGTCGGCCCCAGGCCACCCTCACCATCGAGCGAATGACCGATCTGGCCGCGGCTGCGCTAGGTATCGACCCGGTGGAGTTTCGCCGACGCAACTTCTTGGCTCCGGAGGCATTCCCGCTCGTGACCCCCACCGGCGGGGCCTACGACACCGGCGAATACGAGAAGGCTCTGGACCGAGCCTGCGAGTTGGTGGGCTACGACGAGCTGCGGACCGAACAGGCCGCCCGCCGGGTCGGCCGCGATCCCATAAGGCTGGGCATCGGTTTGTCGAGCTACGTGGAGGTGACCGCCCCGACCGGCCAGGAGGAACACGCCACCGTGGAGGTCCATCCCGACGGGTCAGCCACCGTGTCGGTGGGCACGTCATCGCACGGCCAGGGCCATGAGACGGCGTTCACCATGATCGTGGCCGACCGGCTGGGCATCGACATGGACCGTATCGCCTTCGTGCAGTCCGACACCGCGCTGGTGGTCCGGGGCAGCGGCACCGGTGGTTCCCGCAGCGCCCAACTCGGGGGCAGCGCCATCCATACTGCTACTATGGAGGTGCTGGCCACCGCCCGGCAGCGAGCGGCAGAGTTGTTGGAGGCTAGCGCTGACGACATCGTGGTCACCGACGAGGGCCGTCTCGGAGTGGCGGGGGTGCCCGGCGCGGCGGTGAGCTGGGCCGAGGTGGCCGCGGCAACCGATGAGCCGCTGCGGGCCGAGCTCGACCACACCACCGACGGCGCCACCTTCCCCTTCGGCACCCATATCTGCGTGGTGGAGGTGGACAGCGAGACCGGCATGGTCACCCTGTTGCGCTTCGTGGCCGTGGACGACGCCGGCAACCTGCTCAATCCGTTGATCGTGGCCGGCCAGCAGCACGGCGGGGTGGCCTCGGGAATCGGCCAGGCGCTGTACGAGCATGTGGTTTACGACGACCACGGCAACCCGCTCACCACCGGCCTGGCCGATTACGCCATGCCGTCGGCCGCCGAGTTCTGCGACTTCACTGTGGACAGCACCATCACCCCCACCCACCTCAACCCGTTGGGGGTGAAGGGCATTGGCGAGGCCGCCACCATCGGCGCCACCCCCGCGGTGCAGAACGCAGTGATCGACGCCCTCTGCGACCTCGGCATCCGCCACATCGACCTGCCGCTCACCCCCGAGCGGGTATGGCAGGCCATCCAGTCGGCGGGCGATCCCGCTCCGGAAATAGTTTGGCCCTCACTTTGAAAGCCGGGCCGAACCGGCTGGATCTAACCCGCGACGTCAGCCAGCACAACGGTTCTTGACTGGGGTCCAACTACTGCTCCAAACAGGGTCATAAAGCCCTGTCGAGCGTCAACCGGCGATGGCCTGGGAGATAGAGAGGTCGACTCGGCGGCGTTTGCGATCGACAGCTAGCACTTTGACCCAGACCTCTTCGCCGGGAAGGACGATTTCTTCGGGGTGGTACACCCGGTATTCGGCCATCTCGGTGATGTGGACGAGGCCCTCAATATCGTCGTTTACCGCCACGAACGCGCCGTAGTCCACTAGGCGGGTCACGCGGCCGGTAATCAGCTCGCCGACTTCGAGTTTGGTCATGGGGTCGGGCGCGAGCTTCATGGTGAGGTTGACTCGCTGCTTGGGCGCCTGTACCGACTTGACTCGTACCTGCACTTCATCGCCCACGCTCACCACCTCGCTGGGGTGCTGCACCCGCTTCCAGGCCAGCTCAGTGGTGTGGACTAGGCCGCGAACGCCCTTGATGTCCACAAACGCCCCGAAATTCTGAACATCCACCACCTTTCCGGTGTACTCGTCGCCTGCCGACATGGTTTCCATGAACGCCTTGGCTGCCTTGCGCTGCTCGGCCCGAACCACCGCCTTGCGCGACAGCACCAGGCGCCCCGAGACCTGGTCGGCCTCCACCACCCTGCACTGCACTTCCCGCCCGACCAGCGCCTGGAGGTTCTTCACCGGCTCGACGTCGATCAGCGACGAGGGTATAAACCCCCTCACCCCGACATCGCACGACAGGCCGCCCTTGACCACCGCAGTGATGGTGCCGGTGACCGCCTCGTTGGCTGCGGCCGCCCTGGCGATGGCCACCCAGGCGATCTGCTGCATGGCCCACAGCCGGGACAGCACGATGCGCCCCTTGTGGTCTTCCCGCACCAGCACGGCGGCGTTGACCACCTCGCCCAGCACGCATTCTCGAGTCAGGTCGGCGGCGGGGTCGTCACCCCAGTAACGCTGGCTGATGACCCCGACGCGACCCCCGCCCAGATCGAGCTCCACCTCGTGGGTGGCCTTGGTCTTGACCGTCCCGGACACGATGGTCCCGCCGGTCAGCCCATCCACCGTGGAAGATGCCGGTTCACCCGGTGGCGCTTCTGGTTTGGATTCTTTCGTGGCAGTTTCTTCGGGCTCGGGTTCGGCTTCTTCGGCGGCGGGTTCTTCGGGCTCGGGTTTTGGTTCTGCTGGTCCGGGTTCTTCTGCTTCTTCGGCGGCGGGTTCTGCTGGTTCGGGTTCTTCGGCTTCTGGTTCGGCCTCTGGTTCTTCTATGGCAGCTTCTGGCTCCGCGGCAGGTTCCGGCTCAATCTCCGCGGCCTCGGATTCCAGGGTGGTTTCCGCCTCAGACATAGGGGAATTAACACTAATGGCCGCAATACGAGTACCGACAAAGGAAAGCCGGTCAGGTTCCAGCCAGGCGGGCGACCACCGGGGCCATCTCTTCCATGGAATCGGCCGACAGGCCGATGTAGCTGATGCCCAACTCTTCTCGCTGCCGCACCAACTTGTGCGCCATTTCGTCAACCGTTCCGATAATGCTGTGGGGCGAGGCCAGGGCCTGATCGGTGTCCAAGCCCATTGCTGGGGCTAGAGCGCTGGCCAGATCCCGGCCGTCGTCGGTGACCGAGGCCACATGGACCCGGCTGTGCAACTCCAGATCCCCGAACCGGTCGCCAGCCTCCTCCCTGATCCAGTCGATCTTGGCCGCGGCGGCCTCGGCCGTGGCCGATGGACCCACCCGTTCGTCGATTATCCCGGCGGCCATATTGGGGTTGACCCCAACGATGTCGGCCATTCGAGCGGCCAACCGCAGCACCCGCTCCGAGCCCCCGGCCACGAATAGGGGTGGTCCCCCCGGCCGTACCGGCTCAGGCAGCCCCGTCAAGCCGTCGATGGTGTAGTGCTGGCCGGAGAACGTCACAGTCTTGCCGTCAAGCAGACCCTTGATGATGAACACCGCCTCCCCCAACCGCTCGATTCGCAATCCCGGCCGGTCCAACGGGATGCCGGTGCGCTCATAGTCGGTGGTTTGCCATCCGGCACCGATGCCCAGTTCGAACCGCCCACCGGACAGCACGTCCAACGTGGCCGCCTCCTTGGCCACTGCCGCGGGGTGGCGGAAATCGTTGGCCAGCACCAGAGTTCCCAGCCGCAGCGTGGTGGTGGCCTCCGCGGCGAAGGCCAGCGCCACCATCGGGGCCGGGCCGCGGTCGAAATGGTCGGGCACACTCAAAATGTCGTACCCCAAACCCTCAGCCCGTCGGGCCAACTCCCGCCACCCCACGGCCTCCATCGGCCCCCGAGCCTGCACCCCAAACCGAAACTTCCCCATCCCCACCCCTCTTCAAAACAGGAGATTGGGGCCTCAATATAGGCGGGGCGGCGGGCCACAAAAGAGGTCGTGGCGGTGGGTGGCGCCGCAGGCGGACCTGGCCGCTCCGACGGCCAGCCCACACCCATTAGGACCCGCCACCACGACCCCGCTATGAGAGCCCGCCGCCCGCCGGGGGATCGTGGGTCGGTAGTGTGAGTCAATGCCATCGACCGTGCTCACCGAGGGGCTGAACCCTGCCCAGATTGACGCGGTCACCCATCCTGGGGGCCCGATGTTGGTGGTGGCTGGGGCCGGGTCGGGCAAGACCCGCGTCCTCACCCACCGCATCGCCCATCTCATCGACAACCAGGGCATTTCCCCGTTCGGGATCTTGGCCATCACCTTCACCAACAAGGCCTCCCAAGAGATGAAGCACCGAGTGGGCGGCCTCGTCGGCCCGGTGGCCGAGAAGATGTGGGTGAGCACATTCCACTCTGCCTGCGCTCGCATTCTGCGCTATGAGCACGAGGCCATCGAATTCCCCTCCAGCTTCACCATTTACGACCAAGCCGACTCGGTAAGGCTCACCAGCTACATCTGCCGGGACTTCAACCTCGACCCCAAGCGGATGCCGCCCCGGTCGATCCACGCCGCTATCAGCGCGGCCAAAAACGAGATGATCGGCGTGGCCCAATACAAAGACAGGGCCGCCAACATCTTCGAGCGCCGGATCGGGGAGGTCTACGGGGAGTACCAGGAACGCTTGCGCCGGGCCGGGGCCATGGACTTCGACGACCTTCTGGGCGCCACCGTGGGGCTCTTCCAGCGGGAGTCCGACGTGCTCGATCGCTACCGCCGCCGTTTCGAGCACATCCTGGTGGACGAGTACCAGGACACCAACCGGGTGCAGAACGAGCTGGTGCTGATGTTGGGCAAAGAGCACCGCAACGTGTTCGTGGTGGGCGACGCCGACCAGTCGGTCTACCGCTTCCGAGGGGCCGATGTCCGCAACATCATCGACTTCGAGCGGGCCTTCGAGGACGTCACAGTGGTGCTGCTGGAGCAAAACTACCGCTCCACCCAGCGCATCTTGAGCGCGGCCAACGCGGTGATCGCCAACAACCTGGGCCGCAAGCCCAAGAATCTGTGGACCGACCAGACCGACGGTGATCCAATCGTCTGCTACCAGGCGACCGATGAGTACGACGAGGCCCGCTGGGTGGTGCGGGAGGCGTACCGGCTCCACGACGACGAGCAGCATCGCTGGGACGAGATGGCGGTGTTCTACCGCACCAACGCCCAAAGCCGGGTAGTAGAAGAGCTGCTGATGGAGGCCGGCGTTCCCTACCAGCTCATCGGGGGCACCCGGTTCTACGACCGCCGGGAGATCAAAGATGCACTGGCCTATCTGCGGGTGACCGTCAACCCCGATGATGCCGTCAGCCTGAGGCGAGCGCTGAACACGCCCAAGCGGGGAGTGGGCGACGGATCGGTGGCCAAGCTGGTGGCCTGGGCTGATGCGCATGGCCTCACGTTGATGGATGCCTTGGTGAACGCATCCGAGGCCGGGGTGAGAGGGAGGGCACTGGCTGGTATCGGGGCCTTCTTGAAGGTGATTGACGACGCCCGCGGCTTGCTAGACGGCGGCCCTGCCCTGGTTTTGGAGCACATGCTCGAATCCAGCGGGTATCTCGACCAACTGGAGGTTGAAGCTGCCGGGGAGACCGAGGTCGGCGTGCAGGCCCAGGGAAGGCTGGAGAACCTCGACGAGCTGATCAGCGCGGCCTCAGAGAGCGACGACATGAACGACTTTCTGGAGCAGGTCAGCCTGGTGTCGGACACCGATGACCTGGCCGATGACTCCATGCTGACACTGATGACCCTGCACTCGGCCAAGGGTCTGGAATACCCCGTGGTGTTTCTGGTCGGCATGGAGGAGGGCGTGTTCCCCCACTTCCGATCGCTCACCGATCCCGACGAACTCGAAGAGGAGCGCCGCCTGGCCTACGTGGGCATCACCCGGGCCCGCCAGCGGCTGTACCTGACCCACGCCTGGCACCGCACCATTCACGGGTCCCCGATGTACAACCCGCCGTCGCGGTTCTTGGAGGAGATCCCAGAAGAGCTGGTGGACAACCGAGGCAGCAGCCGGAGCCGCTCAACTCGGTCGAGTTCCAACTCGAGCGCCGACCGCAGCACCGGCTCGTTTGCGGGGCGAGAGCGCATAGTTGATGCCGCCCAATCCGCCCGCACCCCGGTCGAAGCCGACCCTGACCCGGTCCGCCTGGCAGTGGGCGATGACGTGAACCACGCCACCTTCGGCCTCGGCGTGGTTACCGACGTGAAGGGGGCCGGCGGCGACGCCGAGATCACCGTCAACTTCACCACCGCTGGGTCCCGTGTTCTGCTCGCCTCCTTCGGCCGACTCGAAAAGGTGTGAACTTGTTGCCTTCTTGGCCTGATGCAAAGGAGGGGGCTGCTTACTAGGTGTAATCGCTTGCTACGGTGGCGTCGTGGAGTTGAGCTCGGCGCAGTGGGGGTCGGTCAGCTCACTTGCCGTGAGAATTGCCCACCTCGCGGGGTGCATAGCAGAGGCTCAACGCTTGGGGCATGGGCCCGGGAGGTCTCGGAAGCCTTGGGGGATCGGGTTCCAGCGGCGTGCCCGTTCGATTCTTGCGCAGACGCTACGTCCTGAGTATCTGCGGGGTGTCGCCGATGCGAGTGCATATTGCGCAGGATTGATGGATGGCGCTGAACCTGATGATGGGGTCGCGGTCGATTGGGAGATTGTCGCGGAGTTCCTGCGTTCAACATCGGAGGCCTTGCGGGAGATGCCAGGGGTGGAGGGGGTTGTCTCCGGAGCGGGTGCTGTGGAGATCGGATCCACGTCTCCGCCGGTGTTGCGGTATGAGCTCTTTGCCGAGTTGCTGAACTCCCAAGGAGTTGCCCGACTAGGGGATGCGGCCGGGGTGGTCGCCCGCTGCTGCGAGTCGCAAGTGCAGGTGGTACCGACGGCTCAAGAGCTGGAGTGGCTGCTCTCTGTGGCCGCTCAGGAGCCGATTGACGTGCTTGCCAAGGGCAACGACACTTCGACGAGAGGCATGTACCGGTTGCTCGAGGCAATGTGGAAGCGCTTCGGTGTTCACAATCAAGTGCAGGGAGTCGCGCTAGCGGTGCAGCTGGGGTGGATAGCGCCCCCGCCGTTTGACGGCAGTAGGCGCTGAAGTGATGAGTATGTGAGAGACATATGCTCATGCTGTGCAGTTCAGCGATGGTCAGCTCCGGGTGGTTCTCAGACTTACCGCCCCGATCGAGCAATATGCCAGCCGGATCGCCGAGGCCCACAGCCTGGGCTATGGGCCCGGTGGGCACACCGATATCTGGGGTGTGGAGTTTCAACGCGAGTCTCAGAATGTGTGGAAGGAGACCCTGCCGTCGCTATTCCAGCGGCAGGTGGCCGACTCCTATGAGCGCTGTGCCCGGTTTATGGGCTCCGTTTCGCCCGATCAATCGGTCGCTGGCGATTGGGAGAATGTTGCCGGATATCTGAGTGCGGTTGCGGTCGCGATCAACAAAGACCCGGGCTGCGCGGAGCTGGAGGTGCCGTCTGATTCCCTCGACATCGGACACATGCCCGAAGTGATCCACTACGAAAGACTCGCCGAGCTGGTGCACCCCGACGCGGTGGAGAGGTTGCGCTCTGCCGCAGCGGCAGTGGCTCGGTTTTGCCGGTTCAACTTGTCGATTGCACCCGACGAGATACAGCTCGCCTTCCTGCAAGGCTTGGCCAGCGGCGAGAAACACGCCGACCTCGCCGAGCGGCTCGGATACTCCCAACGGCATTTCCAACGCATCCTTGCTGATATGTGGGATCAGTTCGGTGTCGAAAACACTATCCAGGGCCTGTCATACGCCGTTGCCCAAGGATGGATCGCTGTGCCCCGCTACGTCCGGTATAAGTGATCTACTCCGACTGTCCAACATCAGTTGTTCAGCGTGACAACCGAGGGTGGGTTGAGCAAATCTTCAAGTGGAATCGACTTCGACTCGCTGCTGGCAAATTGACTGAGATGGAATGCTGGAAACGTTACATTGTTGGTGTCGTCGACGAAACCTAATAGCTCGCCACCGCGAAGCACTCCAAAGACATCTGGCTCATGGTCGAAAGCCGTTTTGTCATTAGAATGAAGGGAGGCAGCGATTCGCCTATTCTCAAGCTCAGACTCGAGTGCACTCAAGTCAATTGGGTTGAGCAAGAACAAGCCAATAGTGACTTCCCTGAGGCCATCGAAGTCCTTGTTCAGATATAGAGAATTTTCAACAAGAACGGATAAATGGATGGATGAAACCCAAGAATCGGTCGAGTTGAACTGATGAACAACTCGATTAGGTGGCTCGCCGAGAACCTGAGGCCCCCCTGGCCAAGAGTAGCCGTTACCTGCAGTCACGCTGGAAATTGTCCCAACAACGAATAGATCAGAGACCGGACCTACGTCTATACCGTCAACTACAAATTTTGTGTGTGGAGTCGTTTCTCGTACCGATTTATAGAGAGGCCATTCATATGATATACCTGAATTGAACTCAACAATTTGATCTACCAAAGGAGCATTCTCAAATTCGGACCCTTGCTCATCATTCCCGCAGGAACTTACAAGACAAGACGTTACGCCTATGATGCCGACAAGCAATACACCTCTGAGCAGTTGACATGTCGAGACGTCTCGCTTTGGCCATACCACTATATGTCGCAGTGGGGGAAAGAGCTTTCTAATAGTTGTCATTGATATGCTCCTTGTCGCGATCGCTGTAGTCAAGCTCCGATGTGTTATACAGGCAGGATGAGTCTTGGTCTTCATCTGAACCGGGATGAATGAGTCCAAGAGTATGACCAAGTTCATGACATGCGTGATTTCTGCGACTAGTTGTCGTCTGATTTACTTCCCATGACTGGTCTGTAAATATGTTGAAGCTTTGACACTTAGATCCAGAGAGAGATTCACAAGACGCGTATCCAACAATTACAGTTCCAGACCCGCCATGCCATGTATGGCCACACCAAGTGCCGGTGTAGTTTGCCTCTTGCATGACAACATCTGTATTGTCATCAGGCGATGATTGTTCTGGTTGAAGATCTATATCAGTTGAGAGTACCGCGTTTGTCAGCGCATATGTATATGCGCTGAATAACTCTGAAGATAATCCCGATGTTCGGTGATATGTCATATCGTTGTTGTCTTGCATGTTTCCACCGCACGTCACATTTCCTGTGGCTCCGTACCAGTTCCCCGCAGAGGCAGTTATAACTGGTATAGTTGGCATAATCAGTGCCGCTACAATAAGTATCGCTAACTTTGTTTTCGGCTTTGACATATTGGAGTCACCCTTTCAGTGTACTTGAGCAGAAGCCAAGGTGTTTGCTATGTCCCGTCCTGTCGTATCTGTAGTTGCAGACAACCATACATTTGGTTGTAGCTGCTGTCAGTCAAAAGCGGTGTCAAAACATGACGAGTCTTTGTCATGTTTTGACACTTGACAAGGTTGCGGTCAGGGTATAAAAGCGACGCGTTTTGCGTATGCTACTCAGGGGCCGTCGTTGGCGTTGACGTCCACGATGAGGTCGCCGTCGTCGTCTACCCATACCCCGAACTGGGTGAGGCCGTCGCCGGTGGCGGAGTACACCAAGGAGGGATCGCAGGTGTCGACGAACAGCCGTCGGCCTGCGTCCCAATCGACCACGCAGTCGCCGGCGGCCCCCGGCGACTGGACGTCGAAGGCGAACCAGCCCTCTTCGGGATTGCTGCCGACGTGGTTGATCCAGATGCTGCGGCCCCGGCTCAGCGGGGCCCACGGCACCGGTCCCCGATCGGCGATCTCGGCGGCCAGCTTCTCGGCGTCGCCGGCGTTGAAGTTGTCGTCGCCCAGCTTCACCTCGATCTGGTCGGATCCGGCTAGCGACACGACGGCGAACACCAGTCCCACTCCTAGCGCGATGCTGATGACGCTGTAGATCACGGCCCTAAGCGGGGTGATTTTGGGACCCGATGAGACGGGCATGTCGCTCCCTCGGTTCGTTCCAACTGATGGGGTTGCTCCTAGTATCGCGGCGAAGCGTCGGCGGTACGAACCATTGCCGAACCGCCAGCGCAAACTTGGCCAACGCTCTGTATTGGGGAGCCCGTGGATCTATTCGAATATCAGGGAAAACAGTTCTTCGCGTCGTACGACATGCCGGTCTCGCCCGGTGAGGCGGTTACCACCGTCGAAGATGCGGTAGCGGCCGCCGAACGGCTGGGGACACCGGTGATGGTCAAAGCCCAGGTCCACACCGGCGGGCGGGGCAAGGCCGGGGGCGTGAAGTTCGCGGCCGACATCGACGCCGTCCGCACCCATGCCACCAACATCTTGGGGCTCGACATCCGGGGCCACATCGTGGAGAACCTGTGGATCGAGAAGGCGTCCGACATCGCCGAGGAGTACTACGTGAGCTTCACCCTCGACCGATCGGCCAAGAAGCACCTGGGGATGCTGTCGGCCGAGGGCGGCGTGGAGATCGAGACGGTGGCCGAAGAGACCCCCGACGCCATCGCCAAGATCTGGGTCGACCCGGTGAACGGCCTGGCCGAGGACCAGTGCCGCCAATGGGTTTTGGCCGCCAACCTCAACCCCGACGTCACCGACCAGACGGTGGATCTGCTGTTGAAGCTCTATGGGGCCTACACCGACGGCGACGCCGACCTGGTGGAGATCAACCCGTTGATCGTGACCTCCGAGGGCCGAGTGCATGTGCTCGACGCCAAGGTCACTCTCGACGGCAACGCCGGTTTTCGCCACGATCTGGACCCCTTCGACGCCACCCAGCCCCGGGATGAGCGGGAGGCGGCTGCTCACGCCAAAGGTCTCCAGTACGTGGGTTTGGAAGGCTCGGTGGGGGTGATAGCCAACGGTGCCGGGCTGGCCATGAGCACAGTGGACGTGGTCAACCAAGTGGGAGGCAGGCCGGCCAACTTCCTGGACATCGGCGGGGGGGCCAACGCCGACGTGATGGCCGGGGCGCTGGAGGTCATAAACAACGATGCCGACGTGCAATCGATCTTCATAAACATCTTCGGCGGCATCACCCGGGGCGAGGAGGTGGCCAACGGCATCATCGAAGCGATGAACCGGGTGGACATCAGCTCGCCCATCGTGATCCGCCTCGACGGCACCAACGCGGATGAGGGCCGGGCCCTGCTGGAACCCCATCTGAGCGATCGGCTCATGATGGCGCCCACCATGCTGGAAGCGGCCCAAAAGGTTGTCGCCCTCGCAGAGGGGACCGGATCATGAGCATCTTCATCGACGAGAACACCAAGGTGGTCTACCAGGGCCTCACCGGGAGCCAGGGCCGGTACTACGGCCTGCTGAACCGGGACTACGGCACCCAGGTGGTGGCTGGAACCAACCCGAAAAAGGCGGGCACCGACGTGGAGGGGATTCCAATCTTTGCCACCGTGGCCGACGCGGTGGAGGCCACCGGAGCCAACGTGTCGTGCGTGTTCATCCCCGCCGCCGGGGTGCGCAGCGCAGTACTTGAAGCCGCCGAGGGCGGAGTGGATTTGGTGGTGGTCATCACCGAGGGCGTGCCCATGCACGACGAGGCCTACTTCTTCAACAAGCTCAAGGCCGACTACCCCGACGTGCGGTTGCTAGGGCCCAACTGCCCCGGCCTCATCAGCCCCGGGAAGGCCAACATCGGCATCACCGCCGGTCACATCGCCAAAGAGGGCGGTCCGGTGGGCATCGTGAGCCGCTCGGGAACCCTCACCTACCAGGCGCTGTACGAGCTGAAGCAAAAGGACATCGGCTGCACCACCTGTGTGGGCATCGGCGGCGACCCGGTGCCGGGCACGTCGTTCATCGACTGCTTGGCCGCTTTCGAGGAGGATCCCGAAACCGAAGCGGTGATGATGATCGGCGAGATCGGCGGGTCGGCCGAGGAGGAGGCCGCCGAGTTCATCGCCGCCAACGTGTCCAAGCCGGTGGTGGCCTACATCGCCGGGCTGACCGCCCCGCCGGGCAAGAAGATGGGCCACGCCGGCGCCATCGTGTCGGGGGGCAAGGGCACCGCCCAGGCCAAGATGGACGCTCTGGCCGCGGCCGGGGTTCGCATCGGCCAGAGCCCCAGCGAGGCCGGCGACATCATGGCCGAGGTGGTCGCCGCCCTCTGAGTGCTTGCGGTTCAGCGCAGCGGGTCAGCGAGGCGGGCTGGTCGGCGCTGGCGATGGTGTAGTCGTCGCCCATGCGCATGGCCAGGCGGAAGATGCCGATGGGCTGGTCTTTGCGGTAGGGGAGCCAGCTGTTGGCGTCGTAGACGGGGAGAGGACGGCGGTGCCAGCGGCGGGGTGCATGAGGCTGTGGTTCTTGGCGTGGGCGACGATGCTCGCGGTGACCCACATGTAGAGGAGGCTGTCTCGGAACCTTGAGATGTTGGCCTCGGCGTTGGCCGGGTCGGCCCGCCTAAGGAGTGCGGCAACCTCTTCAGGGCTCGGCCCGCCCTCGCGCTGGTACTTCTGGTCTGATCGGTAGCCGAGCGCCGATGAGGACGGCCAGTTCCATCTCAATCTCTCCGGCGCAGCGTTTCCAGGTGGGCGTTGATGTCGAATTCCGGCTCGGGCCGTGGAGCGGCGCGGAGCATGTGGCCGAGCTCGCGGAGCGCGGCCATTGCCAGCCCGACCTCAATGGTGGGCTTGCCGTTCTCGGCTTCGGACAGCCATTTGCGGGACACGCCGAGGCGGGCCGCCAGCTCTGCCTGGGTGATCCCCTGGCGGCGTCGCTCGGTTCGGATGAAATGCCCTAAGTCGGCGGGGCTGAACAAAGGGGCATGGTCGGCGGCTTCATGTGCGGCATCTGCCACTTGCCCATGATATCACCGTACGGTGACATCAGCCGTTTGACACCGTTCGACGACATGGCCTATCTGAGGTCGAACGGTTACACGACTGCTTTCCTCTGCCGAGGGCGTCATTGGCCTGCTGGCTGCCGATCCTCGCGGAAGGCCTGCCCGACGGAGGTCTCGGCGGGCAGGCCGTTGTCCGTATGAGTGAGCGCCTGCGGGGCCTTACTCAGCCAGTTCCTCGCTTGGGAAATGTTCGGCTGTGAAAATGTCGACGGTCGTCGTTCCTTCGCTCCAGGCCGGTGGCAGTTCGTCGAGATGGTCAAACCCGCCGATCAGCTTACCTGAGGACACATCCTCAATGAGAAAGCCGTCGGCGTAGGGCGAGAGCACGGGTGCTCCTTCAGGGATCGATGGGGCCTTTTCGATAACTGGGAAGGTCCCAAGGCCTTCTGTGTAGTCATCGAGGAAGAGCACCAGCCGCTGGTTCTCAGGCGTGGCCTTTTGGAAGGTTTCTACCGGAAATTCCTTGGTCCGGCCGATCTCGACGTACACGAGTCCGCCCCGAATTAGCGACTTGTCGCCCCCGAGGACGCTCTCGACTTGTACGGTATATGTCAGGTTTAGGAACGCTGGTTCGGTCTCCCGTGTTTCCCCGACGCCGAACACGCGGCCGTCAGCCACGTTTGTGACAGTCCCGATCACGGTCAGGGACGCCTTGCCGCCAAGGATGGCGGGTGAGTCGTGGAGGTCGTAGTCGAGGCTCTCGCCAATGCTGCGCATTACCGAGACGAGAGCATCAGAGTCGGCGGCGTTGCTCGGGGATGAACCCGCTGAGTTGTCGTTTGCCCCGCCGCAGGCAGTGGCAGTCAAGACCAAGGCAACCAAGGCGATGGTCACTCTGTGGGGGAAGCGGATGGAGTTATTAGAACCAAGCATTGATGTGCTCCTTGTGGTGGCTTGAGTAGCGTTCGTACTGACTGTTTGTGCTGGGCCGTTCACCTGAGATCATGCAGTCATCGGTTCCGCCGTCTCCCCCGCCTGAGCCGTGAGTTAGCCCGACGGTGTGCCCCAACTCGTGGCAGACGGTCTTGTCGGTGTCGGCGTCGTCGTTGGATCCCACGTTGATTTGAGCAGGATCGAGAGTCACGTAGTACTGATCGCAGTAACCGTTGTCATAGTCCTCGCATGGTGCCTTGCCGCGGGTTGAACCCGGGAGGTCGGCGTCAAACCACACCACGTCGGTCTCACCAGAGCCGGAGAACTTGCATGTGGACTTGAACTCAACCGTGGCATCCGTTGGGCCATCGAGAGCGTCGTCGAACATCTCGTCCACGTTGTCGCGCAGGATGGTGTCGAATCCGCTGCCCCAGCAGTAGTTGTGGGTTGAGCCATCGGGATGGGCGCCGGTTGTTGAGCTTTGCGAGCCCCAAACGTCGGCGCCCACAGGTGAAGCGAGCACCGACACCGCAAGAGCCACAAGCCCCAGGACGAAGGCAATCGCCTTCGCCTTAGCTTGTCGAAAATGGCGGTAGATTCTCATCTCTTCCTCCTATGTTCTGACTGTGCGTCGAAACCCTGCAGGCAGGATTTCGACCAGATGTAGCTTTCAATTGAAGATACAGAGAATCGAACTCATATGGGAGCAAAACCAGTGTCAAAACATGACAAGTTTTTGTCATGTTTTGACACCTGACAGGGTTGAGATAAGGGTGTAGGAGCGGCGTGTTTTGCGGATCTTGCTCAGGGCCCGTCGTTGGCACCTGAGCTTTCGATGAGGCGGGCGGCTTGGGTGGCTGACTTCTCGCAGTGGTGGGCGCGGGATGCGATTTCTTTGCGCAGTGTTTCCACGATGGGCAGGCTGGCCTTGTCGGGGGGGAGGGTTCCGATGGCTGTTTCGAGGGCGGCTGGGATCTGGGAGGCGAGGTCGGCGGCCCGGTGGGCGGTTGTCCCGGCTTCGAGGCCGAGTTGCTCCGCGGTGCGGGTCAGCCGCCCAGCAGTTCGCTCTGGCGCAGTTCGTTGATCGGCATGGCGTGGAATACCACGGGGTCGTCTCGGTGCGTCGTGTCGACGAACACCTCGATAGGCAGGCCAACATCATTTGGCCCTACCACGGTCACGATGTCGATTCGGGGTTCGTCCCAAACGATCATCAGAGCCAAGCTGATGGCGTGTACGATGTCACTTTCCTGTTGACCATGCCTTGCAGCCGAATCGAGTATTCGCAGTTGGCTGAGGTCTACGGGAAGACTCAGGCAACGGTGAGGGTCAGCAGGCGCTCCCTTAGTTCATCTGGGAGTTCGGCCAAGATTTCATCCCGCTCAGATTGAGGCCACTTGCCCAGCATAAAGACTTGCTCTGAGACTGGCAGGTGGGCGAAGTAAGCCAAGGCTGACCGGCGAAGCCACGCAGCCTCTTCTGGGGTGGCTTCCCTCGCGTCCTTTGAAATCGGATGGGGGGCGGCGTCTGAGATGGCTTGCAGTTCGGCTAGGCGCTCGGGTGAGACTTGGAAGTCATCATCGGCAGCCATCGACCATGGAGCCTACCTCGTTAGACGGGCAAATTGGCATGGTACTTTTCCGGCGATGCGATTGGCCGTGCTGGCGTCGGGCAGTGGGACGATTCTTGACGCGATGGCCCGCAATGGGCTGCCTATCTCGTTGGTGCTGGTAGACCGGCCCTGCGGGGCCGAGAAGGTGGCCGCCGATCATGGGCTGACCTGTGTGCTGGTAGAGCGGACCAGCTTCGGTTCCGACTTCGACCGGGTTGGCTACACCCACCGGGTGACCGATTGCCTGCTGGCCGACGGCATCCAATTGGTGGCCATGGCGGGGTTCGGGACGGTGTTGGATCAGCCCATCCAGGATGCCTTTGGAGGCCGCATATTGAACACGCATCCGTCGCTGTTACCGGCCTTTCCCGGATGGCACGCGGTGCAAGAGGCCTTGGACTACGGGGTCAAGGTCACCGGCTGCACCGTGCATGTGGCCACCTTGGAGGTGGACGCCGGGCCGATCCTGGCCCAGCAGGCGGTGGCCGTGCAGCCCGACGACACCGTGGACACGTTGCACGAGCGGATCAAAACAGTGGAGCGCGACCTGTACATTCGCACTATCCAAGAGATCATCGACCGGGGATACGTCCTATGAGCGAAAACAGGAATCCCGAGGGGGCCGGCAGTCGGCCGCGGGCGCTGGTGTCGGTGTACGACAAAACCGGGGTGATCGAGCTGGCCCAGCGGCTGGTGGCTTTGGGTTGGGAGATCATCTCCAGCGGGGGGACGGCGGCCGCGCTGGCCGACGCAGGGATCCCGGTCATCCCCGTGGAGCAGGTCACCGGTGCTCCCGAGATGATGGACGGACGGGTCAAGACCATCCACCCCCTCATCCACGGTGGACTTTTGGCCGATTTGTCGAACCCGGATCATGTGAGCGACCTGGAGAATCGGGGCATCATTCCCATCAACCTGGTGGTGAGCAACCTGTATCCGTTCCGCTCCGACCCCTCGGTGGAGCAGATCGACATTGGCGGCCCGGCCATGGTGCGGGCCGGGGCCAAGAACCACGAGCGGGTCGGCGTGGTGGTGCAGCCCGACGACTACCCGGCCGTGCTCGACGAGCTGGAGGCCGCCGGAGCGCTTTCCGACGCCACCCGGCTGCGACTGGCCCGAGCCGCGTTCGCCCATACCAGCGCCTACGACAACGCCATCTTCGGTTGGCTCGACTCGCTGGATGACACCGAGGCCGACAGCCTCCCGCCGACCGTGGCGCTGACTCTGGAGCGCCAAGAGGTGCTTCGCTACGGCGAGAACCCCCACCAAGTGGGGGCCCGTTACCGCATCGCCGGCCAACCCAGCTGGTGGGACCAGGCCAGCCAGCTCCAGGGCAAGGCCATGTCGTACCTCAACGTGTTCGACGCTGACGCCGCCTGGCGGCTGGCTCACTCCCTGGGCGATGATCCGGCCGCCGCGGTGATCAAGCACGCCAACCCGTGCGGCGCGGCGGTGGCCGACGACATTGCCGAGGCCTACCGGCGGGCCCACGAGTGCGACCCGGTTTCGGCGTTCGGGGGCATCGTGGCTGTCAGCCGCCCGGTGACCGCCGAGATGGCCGAGGCCCTGGCCGACGTGTTCACCGAGGTGCTGATCGCTCCCGAGTACGACGAAGACGCTCTCACCCTGCTGGGCAAGAAGAAGAACCTGCGGGTGCTTCAGGCCCCACCGCCGGAAGCTGCTGATCTGGAGGTGCGCACAATGGGGAGCGCCGCCCTGGTACAGACTCCCGATACGGTTTCCATGGACCGCTCAACGTGGCAGGTGGTTACCGAGCGGGTGCCCTCCGACGATCAGTGGGCTGATTTAGAGCTGGCCTGGCGGGTGGCGGCCCGGGTCGGCTCCAATTGCATCGTGTTGGCCAAAGACCGCCAAGCCGTTGGTATCGGCGCCGGTCAGCAGAACCGGCGCGACGCCGGGCGCATCGCCGCCGAGAAGGCCGCCGGCCGGGCTACCGGCGGGGCTTGCGCCAGCGACGCCTTCTTCCCGTTCCGCGACGGCCTCGACGCCGCCGCCGACGCTGGCTGCGCCGCTGTTATCCAACCCGGCGGATCGGTGCGCGACCACGAAGTGATCGACGCCGCCAACGAGCACGGCATGGCGATGATCTTCACCGGCGAACGCCACTTCAAGCACTAGAGATCGAGCAGATTGGCGATCAGGGTTGAGGCTTGGGGCCGGTTGAGGGTGTAGAGGTGGATGGCGGGGGCGCTGGCGTCTAGTAGGGATTGGGACAGTTCGGCGGCGGCTTCGGCGGCGGCGGTGATGCGATCTGGGACAGAAAGCGCTTCGAGACGAGCGAACAGTTCTTCGGGAACGGTGGAGCCGTTCATGGCGGCGAAGCGGCGGATGCTCTTGGGCCAGATGACCGGCATCACGCCGGGGATCACGGGCCTAAGGCATCCCAGGTCGGCCAGCTCGTCACAAAGCCGCACGTAGTCGGCGGGGTCGAAGAAGAACTGGGTGATAGCGAAATCGGCCTGGTTCAGCTTGGCGACCAGAAATCGCCGATCTGAGGCCCGATCAGTCGAGCGGGGGTGGACCTCGGGGTGGGCGGCCACCCCGATGCTGAAGTCGGCGGGGTGGTCTCGAACCACCTCCACCAACTCGGAGGCGTAGCGGAAGTCGCCGCTGATGGCCGAACCGTCGGGCGGGTCGCCGGCTAGGGCCAAGATGTTGGCCACACCGGCGACGGCGTAGTCGTCCAGCAGGGCGGCCACACCCTGGCGGGTATGGCCTACACAGGTCAGGTGGGCCATGGCCGGGAAGGGCCGGTCTTGGCAGATGCCAGTCACGATGGTGCGGGTGCGGTCGTGGCCGTCGCCTCCGACCCCGCAGGTCACCGACACGAATGAGGGGGCCAGCGCGGCTAATTCGTCCAGCGTCTCGGCGAGTTGCTTGGCGGCTACTTCGTCGGCTGGGGGGAAGAACTCGAACGACAGCGTTGGCTGGTCGCCCAGCAATTCGGCTATCCGTGCCATCAACAAGGCAGCGTATGGCCCGGTCCCCGACGATTCGGCATTGTTTGTGGAAGCTGTAACGCCCCTTGCTGGGACTTAATTCTTGGCTTCGTTGGGGGCAAAGGGCCGTCGGTATGCTCGCCGCATATGGGCGACAAGATCACAATCGGAGCAGATGGGAAGCTAAGCGTTTCGGAAAATCCCATCATCCCGTTCATCGAGGGCGACGGGACTGGAGTGGATATCTGGCCGGCGGCCAAGCACGTGCTGGACGCCGCCGCAGGCAAGTACGGCCGCAAGATCGAGTGGATCGAAGTGCTGGCCGGGGAGAAGGCATTCAACGAGACCGGCGATTGGCTTCCCCAAGACACCATCGAGAAGTTCACCGAATACCTGATCGGCATCAAGGGCCCGCTGACCACTCCGGTGGGGGGCGGTTTCCGCAGCCTCAACGTGTCTATTCGCCAGATCATGGACCTGTACGTGTGCCTGCGTCCGGTGCGCTATTTCACCAACGTCCCCTCGCCGGTGAAGAACCCCCAGTTGGTGGACATGGTGATCTTCCGGGAGAACACTGAGGACATCTATGCCGGCCTCGAAGTTGAGGCCTTCACCCCCGAGGCGGCCAAGCTGCGCGACCTGCTTCGCGACGCTCTGGGCTGGAACATTGCCGAGGATGCCGGCATCGGCGTTAAACCAGTGTCCAAGACCGGTTCGCAGCGTCTCCAGCGTGCCGCACTGAACTACGCCGTTCGCCGGAACCGCAAGCGGGTCCACTGGGTGCACAAGGGCAACATCATGAAGTTCACCGAGGGGGCGTTCCGCGGCTGGGGCTATGAACTGGTGCGGGAAGAGTTCTCCGACGTGGCCGTGGGTTGGGACGACTGCGGCGGTGATGCCGGGGACAAGATCCTCGTGCAGGATGCCATTGCCGACATCGCCCTTCAGCAGGTGCTTACCCGACCCAACGAGTTCGAGGTAATTGCCACCATGAACCTCAACGGCGACTACCTGTCCGACGCCCTGGCCGCCCAGGTCGGGGGCATCGGCATAGCCCCGGGGGCCAACATCAATTACGTGACCGGCCACGGCGTGTTCGAGGCCACCCACGGCACCGCCCCCAAGTACGCCGGCCAAGACAAGGTGAACCCATCGTCGGTTCTCCTGTCGGGCGTGCTGATGTTCGAGCACCTGGGCTGGGACGATGCCGCCGAGGACATCATCAACGCGGTTGAGGCCACCATCGGCGAGAGGATCGTGACCTACGACTTCGCCCGCCTCATGGATGGGGCCACCGAGGTGAAGTGCTCGGAGTTCGCGTCGGCCATCGTCGACCGCCTCTAGCCCACCGCCAACTCTTGCCCAATAGTCCTTCCTAACTCTTTCCGCACAAAGGAGCCCTTTCGGTGAGCGATCCCAAGCGAGTGGCTGTGACCGGAGCGGCGGGCCAGATCGGCTACAGCCTGCTATTCCGCATTGCCAGCGGGCAGATGCTCGGCCCCGACGTGCCCGTGGTGCTCCAGATGCTGGAGATCCCTCCGGCAATGGGGGCGTTGGCTGGCGTGGCCATGGAGTTAGACGACTGCGCTTTTCCGCTACTGGACGACAAGGTGTGCACTGACGATCCCAACGAGGCCTTCGACGGTGTGGACTATGCCTTGTTGGTGGGGTCGCGGCCCCGGGGCAAAGGCATGGAGCGCCGCGACCTGCTGGAAGCCAATGGCGCCATCTTCACCACCCAAGGGCGGGCGCTTTCCGCCGGGGCAGCCGACGACGTGCGGGTGCTGGTGGTGGGCAATCCGGCCAACACCAACTGCCTCATCGCCATGAACAACGCCGACGGCATTCCATCCGGGCGGTTCACCGCCATGACTCGGCTCGACCACAACCGGGCGGTGGCCCAGCTTTCGGCCAAGCTGGGGGTGACCGTGGGCGATGTGAGCCGGATGACTATCTGGGGAAATCACTCGGCCACCCAGTACCCCGACCTGTTCAACTGCCAAGTAGGCGGTCAGACGGCCGCTGAGGCGGTGGGCGACCAGGGGTGGATCGCCGAGGAGTTCATCCCCGCAGTGCAGAAGCGGGGCGCAGCCATCATCGAGGCCCGCGGCCTGTCCAGCGCAGCCTCGGCGGCCAACGCGGCCATCGACCACGTCCACGACTGGGTCTACGGCACCGCCGACGGCGACTGGGTGAGCATGGCCGTGCCCTCCGACGGCTCCTACGGCGTGCCCGAGGGCCTCATCTCGTCGTTCCCCTGCACTGCGGCTGACGGCGAATGGTCCATCGTCGGCGGCCTGGAACTCAACGATTTCTCCCAGTCCCGCATCGACGCCACAGTGGCCGAGCTAGTCGAAGAGCGCGACACGGTGGCCGAGCTGGGCTTGATCTAGTTGCCCGACATCCCTCTTGCCGGTCCTCACGGCGGAGACGGCCCTCGCATTGCCCGGGCACTGGGTATCGACCCCCAATCTGTCCTCGACCTGTCGCAGAGTCCCAATCCGTTCGCTCCTGATGTGGCGTCGATGCTGGCCCGCCATCTCGATGCTGTGCGTCGATACCCCGACCCGCGGGAAGCCGCTCGGCTCCTGGCCGACGCCCTCGGCGTCGACCCCCATCGCGTCATCCTGACCAATGGGGGCAGCGAGGCCATCTCGTTGGTGGCCCAAGATATCGGCGGCCGGGTATGGGCCGAGCCCGAATTCGGTCTGCATCCCCGCAACTCCGACGGGCCGGTGTGGCGCAGCGACCCCCACAATCCCAGCGGGCGCTTGGCCGGCTTCGGCGAGACCGCAGACGTGTGGGATGAGGCGTTCTATCCGCTTGCCACTGGGAGATGGACGGCGCGACGGGACGCTGTCGTGGTGGGCTCACTGACCAAGGTGTTTGCCTCTCCCGGCCTGCGGCTCGGCTACATCATTGCCGACGACGTGGAGCGGTTTTCCCGCCACCAACCCCAGTGGTCGGTTGGCTCGCTGGCGGTGTCGGCGCTGCCGGAGCTCTTGGAGTCGGCTGACTTGCCGGCCTGGTCGGAAGCCATCGCCACTGCTCGCAAGGAGTTGGCAGAGGTGTTTCGACGTCGCGGGTTCGTTGTAGAGGATGCCGATGCACCATGGGTATTGGTTCGTGCCCCTGGGTTGCGGGAACAGTTGGCGCCGCTTGGGGTTGTGGTTCGGGATTGCTCCAGTTTTGGGTTGTCGGAGTATGTGCGAATAGGAGTGCCGGATTCGGAGGGGTTGGCTCGCCTGGAGTCGGCTATGATTCGGGCCGGCGTGGAGGCGAAGTCCGGTTAGATTCCGGCACTGTCCCGCAACGGTGAACTGGCCCTGAGCCAGCGAGTCCGGTCGAGCTTTGCGCTGAAACGAGCCATAAGCCCCGAGGGTTGGGTTGGTTCGAGGGCAGGGCTCCTGCCGATCGAGCTTCCGTTCCTCGATCTACAGGAGGTGAATATGCCCCGACGTCCGTTCCGTCTCTTCTCCGTGCTGCTGCTTGCGCTCGCCCTCTTGGGCGCTAGCTGCGGCAACGATGACGATGCTGCCGAAGTACAGGCAACTGAGCAGCCTGCGCCCGAACCGGCCCCGACTGAGGCGCCTGCGCGCGAACCGGCCCCGACTGAGACTGCTCCGCCGCCGTCGGAGGAGCCTGCGCCTGAGCCGACCCCCACTAGAGCTGCGCCCCAGAGACCCCAGCGGATCGTGTCACTGTCGCCTACCGCGACCGAGATCTTGTTCGCGATCGGTGCGGGCGATCAGGTGGTGGCGGTGGACCAGTTCTCCTACTACCCGCCGGAGGCCCCCGTTACCGACCTATCGGGATGGGATCCCAACGTTGAGGCGGTGTTGTCCTACGAACCCGATCTCGTGGTGATCGCCAACGACGCCAACGATCTAATGGCTGGAATGGACGCCGTCGGAGTTGAAGTGCTCCTTAGTTCGGCACCAGTGGATCTTGAGGGTGGTTTTGCCTCAATCGCCGAACTGGGAATCGCCGTTGGCCGAGTAGACGAGGCGGCCGCGCTGGTGGCCGACTTGCGAGGCGAAATCGATGCCGCATTGGCCGCCGCTCCCGATGTGCCGGTGCGGGTGTACCACGAGTTGGACAACACGTATTTCTCGGTCAGCTCGAACAGCTTCATCGGGGCGGTCTACGCCGCGATGGGGGCAATCAACATCGCCGACGAGGCCGACGCCGACGGATACGGATATCCCCAGCTCACCGAGGAGTACATTGTCGAAGCCAACCCCGAGCTGATTGTGATCACCGATCTTGTGGGCTACACCGCCGAAGATGTGGCTGCCCGCCCCGGTTGGGGCGAAGTGGCTGCGGTGCGCAACGGCAACATCGTCGTGGTCAACGCCGACATCGCCTCTCGATGGGGTCCGCGGCTGCCCCAGTTCATCAACGCGGTAGCCGAGGCCCTGCAATCGGTGGCCGTTACGGTTTCATAGGGCACGCTCATGGCCGAAGCCTCCTACCCGACTACCGCCCTGACGGACAGCGATTCCGCTCATCCGGCAGTGCGGCGGGCCTTCGGACTGTCGGTCACCGCCACTCTGATCGGATTGGTGATTCTGTTTGCCGTGGGGCTGCTTAGCGCCACAAGCGGGGCTGCCGGGTTGCCGGTCAAGGGAGTGTTCGCCTCCTTGTTCGGCTGGATCCCGCTGCTCGGTGTGGAGTCGACGCTGTCGGCTACCCAGGAGAGCATCCTGTTTGAGATCCGGCTCCCCCGTCTGGTGCTGGGCATGCTGGTGGGAGGATCTCTCGGCGTGGCCGGTGCGGCTTATCAGGGAGTGTTCCGGAATCCGCTGGCCGATCCCTACTTGCTTGGCGTTTCGGCCGGGGCAGGATTCGGCGCGGTGCTGGCTTTGGGATTCGGACTCGACCTGGGTTGGGGCCCATTTGACACCGTGCCAGCCGCGGCTTTCATCGGGGCGCTGGTGGCGGTGCTGGCATCGATGGCCATCGCCCGGGGTGGGGGGGCATCGCCGGCCACGCTGCTGCTCGGGGGCGTAGCCATGGCCGCTCTCTTCTCCGCGGCGCAGACCTATGCCATCCAGCAACTGGACGAGAACCGAGCGCGAGAAGTGCTGTCGTGGCTGTTCGGGCAGCTCAACACCACCGGATGGAAGCAGATCTGGCTCTTGCTGCCCTACGCTGCGGTCTGCGGAGCGGTGCTCTTCGTTCATAGGCGCCATCTCGATGTGCTGCGGGTGGGCGACGATGAGGCTCGCTCGTTGGGCCTCGACCCGGTGCGCTCACGCCTGACGGTGATCGTCGCCGCCTCATTGTTGACCGCGGCCGCGGTGTCGGTGAGCGGCTTGATCGCCTTTGTGGGTTTGGTCGTCCCCCACATCGTCCGCTTGCTGATCAGCCATAGTTACCGGGTGATCGTGCCTCTCTCCGCGTTGGTGGGGGCGGCGTTCTTGGCATTCGTCGACATCGGTGCCCGCACCCTGCTGGCCCCATCGGAGTTACCGGTGGGGATCTTGACCGCGTTTGTTGGAGCGCCGTTTTTCGGCCTGGTGCTGTGGCGCGACCGGTGGAGCACCACATGAGCCCCACCAGGCTGATGAAGACCCGTCCATCGGCTCCCGCCCTGTCCTGTCAGGACATACGGGTTTCTTTTCGTGATCACGAAGTGGTCTGCGGTGTCGATCTGGAATTGGGCGCGGGAGATTGGCTTGGCATCATCGGCCCGAACGGAGCTGGCAAGTCCACTTTGCTGCGTTCCATCGTCGGCCTGACGGATCATCTCGGCACGGTGTCGCTGGGAGACGGGGGGGTCCCGAGGGCCGCCGATGTCGCCTTGGTACCCCAATTCCCGGTATTGCCCAAGGGGATGACCGTGGCCGAGTACGTGCTGTTGGGGCGGACTGCGCACCTCGGGTGGCTGGCCCGAGAATCGCAAGTCGACCGGCAGATCGTGTCCTCGGTCTTGCACCGCCTGGATCTGTCAGCCTTCGCCGACCGCTTTGTCTCCACTTTGTCGGGTGGAGAGGCGCAGCAGGTGGTGGTGGCCCGGGCGCTGGCCCAGCAATGTCCCGTGCTGCTGCTGGACGAGCCCACCAGCGCTCTGGATGTGGGCCATCAGGTCTCAGTATTGGAACTGGTGGACGATTTGCGCCGCTCCGAGGGTCTCAGCGTGTTGGCTGCTATGCATGACCTGAGTGCCGCAGGCCGATTCGCCGATCGTTTGATCCTCATCGACCACGGTCGCATCGTGGCCCAGGGCAGCCCCGAGGCGGTGTTGCAATCTGATCTGCTGTCTGCGGTGTACGGCACGCCGCTTACTGTTCAATCAATCGACGGCGAGCTGGTGGTGCTGCCCGCACCCCGCCGTCGAGTCCATTCCCAAAAGGAGATCTCATGAGCACCGACGCTGCCCCCCAAGAAGAGCGTCCCTACGACCTTTCGGCCATGAAAACGGCTTCCTCGCTGGTGTTGGTCAACACTGGCGACGGCAAGGGCAAGTCCACTGCGGCGTTCGGCACCATCTTGCGGGCGGTGTCGCAGAGCTGGCCGGTGGCCGTGGTGCAGTTCCTCAAGAGCGGCGACTGGAACACCGGCGAGGAGAAGGTGTGCCGCGAGCTTGGGGTGCAGTGGTTCTCGGCCGGCGACGGGTTCACCTGGGATTCCGACGACATCGACGAGTCTCGGGCCATGGCCGTGGCCGCTTGGGAGTTCTCGGCCGAGCTCATCGCCGGGGGCCAGTATCGCCTGGTGGTGCTGGACGAGGTTAGCTACGCCATGACCTGGGATTGGATCGACGCCGCTAGCGTGGCTGCCGCGCTGGAGTCTCGGCCTGAGCGGGTGAGCGTGATCCTGACCGGCCGGGACATGGCAGAAGAGGTGATCGATGTGGCCGACACCGTCACCGAGATGGTCAAGGTAAAGCACGCCTTCGACAGCCAGATCCTGGCCAAGAAGGGCCTCGACTATTGAGCGAGTTGGTCAACCCCGTTCTGTATCCCCCCGGCCCAGGACATCGGGTGATTCTGATGTGGCGATGGAAGACACCGATGGCGGTGGTGTCGTCGGCTGCGGTTGGCGGGGGCATGGGGGAGATCGGCTGGGCCGTCAACATCGGTGTCACCTCGGACTACTCCCGGACCGACTTGGAAGACCACGCCCACGAGGTGGCTGCCGAACTCGGCCTGGCAGGTTCCGGTGTTGCTCTGTTCACCTCGGCTGCCGTCGATCGGGTGTCTCGGGCCGAGCACGCAGGAGTAGCGGTAGACGCAACTGTTGGGGTTTCCCATCCCACTTGGGCCGCTGATGTCGCTGCGGTCGGCCAAGAATGGGCACCAGGCACGATCAACGCAGTAGTCCAGCTGCCGGTGGGTCTTGAACCCGGAGCGGCAGTCAATGCCGTGGCCACCGCGACTGAGGCCAAGGTCCAGGCTCTGATGGGGAGAGGCATTGCTGGAACGGGAACAGCCAGTGATGCGATTGCCATTGTCTGGCCCGCGCATGCCGATGCCGAGAAGTTCGCCGGACCCCGGTCGACGGTGGGCGCCAGCATCGCCCAGGCGGTCCATCAAGCTGTTTGGAAGGGTACAGGCGGCTTGTCATGATCGTGTTGGTGCTGGGCGGGACCCGCTCGGGCAAGTCGGGGGTTGCGGAGTCGATTGCTGCTTCGCTGGATACGACAGTGGTCTATGTGGCTACTGCCGCGGTCGATCCGAGCGATGCCGACCATGCCGCCCGTGTCGAGGCCCACAAGTCCCGTCGTCCCGACCATTGGAGCACCGTCGAGTGCGAGACGCCCGATGACCTGTCCAGAGTTCTGAAAGAAAGCGACAGCCTGGTGCTGGTCGACTCGCTGGGCACTTGGGTGACCCTGCATCCAGATATGGCCGTTGACGCCGACGACCTCTTGGCCGCAGTTGCCAGCCGAGATGCCCCCACTGTCATAGTCTCTGAAGAGGTCGGGCTGGCAGTCCACCCGACCAGCGAACTGGGCCGACGATATGTCGATGTTCTGGGGATGTTGAACCAGCAGGTTGCTGCCATAGCTGATCGAGTCTTGCTGGTGGTGGCCGGACGGGTCCTCGAGTTGTCCGGCCCCGATGAGGTGGTCTGATGGCGATGAGACGGCCGGCAGCGATGGGCGCGGTGGCCTTCTTGACTGTCTTCGGCCGAGGCCAGGTGCCCCAGGCCCGGGCCTTGTGGTGGTTTCCAATGGTCGGTGCCGGGATGGGGGCGGTTTTGGCTGGCGTCCACTGGGGGGCGGGCGAGCTGTGGCCCTTGATGGTGGTTGGAATCCTGGTGGTGGCTGCCGACCTCGTGCTTACCGGGGGATTGCACCTCGATGGGCTGGCCGACAGCGCCGACGGTCTGCTTCCCCATATGGAACGGGACCGGCGGCTGGATGTCATGAGCCGTCCCGACGTAGGCGCGTTCGCCGTAGCAGCGGTGGTGGTCGTGTTGGGGGCTCGATGGTCAGCGCTGGCGGTTGACAGCATCGAATCGCTGGCTCTCGTACCCATCTGGGCGATCAGCCGCACCCTGGTCGCCCTGGTTCCGGCCATCGTGCCCTACGCCCGTCCCGGCGGGTTGGCCGATCCGTTTATGGCCGGCGCCCGACGTTGGCTGGCACTGTGGCTGGCACCGGCGATTGCCGCACTGGTGCTGATCGAAGGAATTACCGGTGCAGTGGCGGCCGGGGTCGCGTTGGGAGCAGCAGTCGGGGTCGTGGTGTTGGCGTGGCGACGACTGGGCGGGTTTACCGGCGATGTGCTGGGAGCGGTGATCATGGTGGCTGAAACCGCCGCGCTGCTTGCACTAGTGGCCGACCCATGAGCCGGCTAGGAGGGCGATGCCTGGGTGCGGCGGCGGGCTTGTTCATCGACCGATTGGTGGGGGAACCGCCTCCTGATGTCCATCCGGTTGCCGGGTTTGGACAGATCATGGAGCGTGTCGAACACACGCTTTGGGCTGATCGGCGCCTGCGGGGCGCGGCGTATGCCGCAGTTGGGGTGGCTATTGGTGCAGTTGGGGGCCGCATGATGCGCTCAACGGCCTCTGCGGTAGCAGTCGCCGCCGCCGGCCGAGAACTCCGCCGCACCGCCCTGAGCATCGGAGAAGCGATCTCCGACGGAGACCTACCTGCGGCCCGGGCCGCACTTCCCTCGCTAGTCGGGCGCGACCCCGCCGAACTCGACGAGTCGGGCATAGCCGCCGCGGTCATCGAATCGGTTGCCGAGAACAGTGTTGATGCGGTGATTGCCCCCGCATTCTGGGGCGCAGTGGCCGGTGCTCCTGGCGCGGCCGCCTATCGGGCGATCAACACCATGGACGCCATGGTCGGGCGGCGAAATGAGCGGTATCGGAACTTCGGCTGGGCCGCAGCCCGCCTTGACGATGCAGCCAACTACATCCCGGCCCGAATCTTCGCGGCACTGGTTGCCGTGTTGTATCAGGAACGAATTCGCCAGATTGTGAAAGCGGTGCGCCACGACGCCTCTTCCCACCCGTCGCCCAACGCCGGTGTCGCTGAGGCCGCGATGGCTGCCGTGCTGGGTCGAAAGCTCGGCGGGCCACTCGACTATGAGGGCGTGGTCGAAAACCGCCCGTTTCTCGGTACAGGTGCCCGTCCAGAGCCCGATGACATCGAAGCAGCCGTCCGGCACGCCAATCGGGTGGAGATTGCCTTGATTGGTTTGCTGGTGCTGACATGGCTCATTGACTGGCTATTAGATCAAAGTGAAGGCTGATATGGGGTCGCACCCGTTTCCGTCGGTTCCCCCTCTGGACGTCCAGGCCATGGAGTTGGCCCGGCAACGGTGGACCACTCGGGCCATGCCCCCCGGCGCGCTGGGGCGTCTGCAAGAGCTGGGTGTCCACCTTGCCGGAATCACGGGTCGCTGTCCTCCTCCCGCTCCCCGCAACCCAGTGGTCGTTGTGTTCGCCGGTGACCACGGAGTAGTGGCCGACGGAGCCAGCGCATGGCCCTCGGAGATCACTGCGGCCATGGTGGCCACGGTGAGCAGCGGAGGGGCCGCCATCTCGGTGTTCGCCGACGCGGTGGGCGCTCAGGTGGTGGTAGTAGACGTGGGGGTGAAGAGCCCGCTTCCCCCGCTTTCCGGCGTGAGAGTTGAGCGAGTGGCCGACGGCACCGCCAGCATTGCCACCGGGGCGGCAATGACTCCCGAGCAGGCCGAGGCGGCCGTGGCGGTGGGCATCCGGATCGCATCTGAGCAAATTGAGGCGGGGGCCGACTGCCTCATCGGCGGTGATTTGGGCATCGGCAATACCACGGCGGCGGCGGCGCTGATCGGGGCGTTTGCCGGGTGGTCTGCCCACGAGGTCACCGGTTCCGGTGCGGGAGTCCCGGCAGGGGGGCTCGACCACAAGCGCCGATTGGTGGCCTCCGCCATCGGGAGAGCGGAGGACTGCTTGGAGCCTCTGGACAAGCTGGCCGCAGCCGGGGGGTTGGAGATCGCCGCCTTGGCCGGGCTGTACATGGCCGCCGCCCATAATCGGGTGCCCTACATCGTGGACGGAGTGATTGCCGGGGCCGCCCTGTGCGCAGCCGATGCCCTGGCTCCCGGGACCGCAGCCCACGCCATTGCCGGCCATCGTTCCAGCGAGCCGGCCGCGTCCATCCTCCTCGATTACTTGGGCCTGACTCCACTTTTGGACCTCGATCTCCGACTCGGAGAAGGTACCGGAGCCTGCCTGGCCTTCCCCCTAGTACAAGCGGCGGCCCGAGCGCTGGCCGAAATGGCTGATCTGCCCGACCACTAACCCCAGTCGGTGCGCGTTCGAACGTCGGCGAACACGTCGTTTGCCCGGGCCAGAATCTTGTGGTGGGACAACAGTGCCAGCGGGTCGCCCTCGACCACGGTATGCCCATTCAGCACCGCCTCCTCGGCTGATAGCTCCCCCCGGGCAATGGCCACCGCGGTGTCTCGGCTCTGGCTGAGCACCACGGCAGGCTCGAAAGCCGACCCCGCGCGGACGCGGGCGCCGTCGCCGTCGAGAACCATGTGGAACACCACTTCGCCCACACGCTGCTCCACTGCGAATCGCTCTCCGTCTGCCGTGGTTAGTCCCGACGCACGCAGAGCGGCATCCGCTTCCTGGATCCACTCTTCGCTCAAGTACGCCAGCACCAGGCCCTACGGTACCGGTGACGAGCAATGACGGCTGAACCGACACACCGACTGTGGGCCGAATCCTGGTACGGCGATTTCGCCGATCCCGACGGATCGCTCGGCGGCTATGCCCAGTTCACGCTGTGGCCCAATTTGGGGCGGAGCTGGTTCTGGTCGGCGCTGGTCGGCCGTGGCCGCCGTCCGGTGGTGCTGATGGAGACCGACGCCCCACTGCCCCGGCCGTCCACGCTGGAGCTGCGGGCTCCCGGACTATGGACTGAGTTCATCGAGCAGATCCCCGGTGAGCATTTCACAGTGGACCTGGAGGGGTTTGCAGTGGCGTTGGACGACCCCGAGGAAGTGTTTGGCCGGGGTTGGGGCGAGCGGGTGCCCTACGGCCTGGAGTTGGAGTGGGAAGCTGCGGAGGGCCTGCCCGATGTGGTCCACGGCCTGGTGCTGGTAGGCGATGAGTCATACGAGCTAGACGGCCGGGGCCGCCGCTTCCACTGGGAGGGCCTGCCCGTCTGGTGGGACCAAGAATGGACCAACGGCCCCACCCACGGCGCAGTCATTGCCTCCGCCCCCCTCCCCGTCGACCACCCCGACACCGCCCAGCGCACCCGCCTCGACCGATCCCTGGTCTCCACACCTACGGGGCCGGCCTGGACTGAGAGGAACCTGTTACAAGCTCCAAATTGAGGCGACAATCTCGAATGTCAGCCTGTCAACTCATCACAGCCGGGGTATCGTGCCACAACGGAACTGCATTTGGAGGAATGTCGATGGCCCTCGTCCATTCACGAGAATGGCGCCCTTGGCCCCGCAAGCTGCGTAAGAAGGCTTTGCGGAAAGTCGCCCCTTCAGATTCAGTGACCGTGGATGACCTAAAGGCCAGTATCGGCAAGGGGCCTCATCTGAGCCCTGAAAAAATTGCCCACAGCTACGACAGCAATGAGGATTTTCTAGCCTCTTTTGAAGAGGCGAGTGACAACGGCCCACCTTCGTAGCCGCCCCTGCCTTGCCTACATACGACACGTCGACCGCGTTCGCGCGCAGTTGGGAGAAGCTCACGCCCCAGCAGGCAAATCGATTTCGATTTCAATTGGAGAAGTTCGTCGAAGACTTGACCGCGATGGAGGAAGGCAGGCGAACTGCGTTCCGCAAGGGGTTGCGGGTCAAAAAGCTGAGGGGGACGAGCGATGTCTATGAGATGTCGTCGGATTCCGACGGCAGAGCGACGTTTGCGGTGGGGGACCCAATGCAGGAGGGGAAATTCCACATCGTCTGGCTAGACATCGGCGGTCACGACATACTCCCGTGATTTGGGAGTTCAGGCGGGGGAGCGTTGTAGGCGGGATAGGGCGATCACCAGGGAAGCTGCGGCCACGGCGAGTACCGCAGGAAGCCACAGGTCGGCGGCAGGAGCCCATCCGAGGCCGGTGCCGTCGATGGCCTCATCAGCGTGGCGGCTGATCACGCCCACGCCGGCGGGCCACGGCCACAGCACCCGCAGCGATCCCAGCAGCAGGCCCACCATCACGGCCAGAGTCGGATCGTGCCAGCGGTCGAGCACACGGCCGATCAGGTTGGAGAACAGGGCTAGCCCCACCACTGCCCCGATGCCGAGTGCGGCTAAGTCGGCCCAAGATCGGTCATCGACCGCGCCAATGGCCGCGGGATACACCCCGATCATCAGCAGGACGAAAGCCCCGGATATTCCGGGCAGCAACATGGCGGACACCGCCACGGTCCCTGACCCGAGGAGGACCAGGGCCGACGGATCGGCCACCGGTCCCGACTGGAGTCCCAACAGCCAGAAGAACAGCCCGCCCACCGCGAGGGCTCCCAACGCGAGCCCAATCCCTGGGCGATTCATGATCTGCCAGGCCACAACCACCGATGCCGCAACCAATCCGAAGAACAGTCCGGCCATGGCCTCGGGTTCGTCGCTCAACAGCTCGTCGATCACCGACGACAGGGTCGCGACGGCGACCACGATGCCCACCACCAGCGGCACGGCGAACCACCAGTCGAAACGCCAGAGTCGGTCCCTGGTCTCGCCCCATTTGCCCCGCAACAGGGCACCCAACACCCCGGCACCAGACCGCACGGTGTCGATGAGGCGGGTATAGATCCCCAGCAGCAGTGCCACTGTGCCGCCCGACACGCCGGGCACTACGTCGGCTGCCCCCATGAGCACGCCCCGCGCCACCTGGCGGACGGCGTCGTTGGCCTTGCTGATGGCTGGCATCTACCGGGCCGGGCGTCAGCCGGCGAAGACCGCTTCGGTGGTGAAGGACATGCCTCCTTCGAGGGTCCGGCGCACGGGACAGCGGCGGGCGATGTCTTCCAAGCGGGCTCTCTGGTCGTCGTCGAAGTCGCCTTCGATGAAGATCTGGCTGCGCACCCGGTCGACGTAGCCCGAGGCGTCGGCCTCGCAGTCGTCGCAATCGCGGGCATGAACCCGGTCGTGCTCGAACCGGGCCGAAATCGAGTGGAGCTTCCACCCCTTGCGCTGGCAGTACATCGAGAGGGTGATGCAGGTGCAGGCCGCCACCGACGACATGAGGAGCTCATAGGGGTTGGGGGCGGTATCGCCGCCTCCCAGGTCCTCAGGCTCATCGGCGCCCCATAGGTGCGAGCCGGTGCGGAGCTCCACTGAATAATCCTGGCCGGTCTCGACCTCGAGGTCGGCGGTTACGGTGGTCATGCTCTGACGCTAGCGTCAGCCAGCCAGTTTGCGGTTCTTGACCTTGGCCTTGATGTAGTCCCGGTTGGTCCAGGCGATGAAGTCGATGGGAATGTCTTTGGGGCAGGCCTCTTCGCACTCGCCGTGGTTGGTGCACGAGCCGAAGAACTCCTCCATGGTCTCCACCATGGCCTCGGTGCGGGCCCACCGCTGGGCTTGTCCCTGGGGGAGCAGGTTCAGGTGCTGCACCTTGGCCGCGGTGAACAGCTGGGCCGCGCTATTGGGGCAGGCGGCCACGCAGGCCCCGCAGCCTATGCAGGCGGCGGCATCAAAGGCCGTGTCGGCCGTCTCCTTGGGGACCGGGGTGAGGTTGGCGTCGGGGGCGGCGCCGGTGTTCACCGAGATGTAGCCACCGGAGGCGATTATGGCGTCCATGGCCCGGCGGTCCACCGCCAAGTCCCGCAGCACGGGGAATGACGTGGCCCGCCAGGGCTCGATCACGATGTGGTCGCCGTCGCTGAAGCTGCGCATGTGGAGCTGGCAGGTGGCCGTGCCCTTCTGGGGGCCGTGGGCTTGGCCGTTGATCATCAGCCCGCAGGTGCCGCAGATGCCCTCCCGGCAGTCGGACTCGAACACGATGGGCTCTTCGCCGTTTTCGATCAGCCGCTCATTGACGATGTCGAGCATCTCCAAGAACGAGGCATCGGTGCTGATGCCGCTGGCCTCGTAGGTCACGAAACGGCCCTCGGCCTGCGGGCCGGGCTGGCGCCACACCTGAAGCGTGAGGTTGATCTCAGAGCTCACTTGTAGCTCCTTTGGGACAGCTCTACGTTCTCAAACTCCAGTTCCTCCCGGTGGCGGGTTTGGGGAGTGCCCTCCCCGTTCCATTCCCAGGCGGCCACGTGGGTGAAGTTCTCGTCGTCCCGCATGGCCTCGCCCTCTTCGGTCTGGTGCTCCTCCCGGAAGTGGCCCCCGCACGACTCCTCCCGGGTCAGGGCGTCTCGGGCCATGAGCTCGCCCAGCTCGAACAGGTCGGCCACCCGGCCGGCCTTCTCCAAGGATTGGTTCAAGGTGTCGGCTGAGCCCAGCACCCGCACGTTGCGGAGGTACTCATCTCGCAGCGCGGGAATCTCCGAGATCGCCTTCTCCAGGCCGGTCTTGTTGCGGGCCATGCCGATGTAGTCCCACACCAGCTTGCCCAGCTCCCGGTGGTAGTGGTCCACCGAGCGTGTGCCGCCAATCGACAGCCAGCGGTTCATCTCGTCGGCCACCGCCTGCTCAGCGTCAGCGAAAACCGGCTCGGAAGTGCCCAGCGCGGGGTCTCCCAGGAAATCGGACAGGTAGTTGCCGATGGTGTAGGGCAAGACGAAGTACCCGTCGGCCAGTCCCTGCATGAGCGCCGAGGCCCCCAGGCGGTTGGCGCCGTGGTCGCTGAAGTTGGCCTCGCCCAGCACGAACAGGCCGGGCACGTTGCTCATCAGCTCATAGTCCACCCACAGCCCGCCCATGGTGTAGTGGGTGGCCGGGTAGATGCGCATGGGCACCGTGTAGGGATCCTCACCGGTGATGCGCTCGTACATGTCGAACAAGTTCCCGTACTTGGCCCGGATCACCGCCTCGCCGTCGCGGGCCATGGCGCCGGAGAAGTCCAGGTAGACGCCGTTGCGCAGCGGTCCCACTCCCCGGCCCTCGTCCACCACGGTCTTGGCGTTGCGGGAGGCCACGTCGCGGGGCACCAGGTTGCCGAAGGCCGGGTACTTGCGCTCCAAGAAGTAGTCCCGGTCGGCGTCGGGGATCTCGTGGGGATCGCGTCCGTCCTCGTGGGCTTGGGGCACCCAGATACGCCCGTCGTTGCGCAGCGACTCCGACATCAGGGTCAGCTTCGACTGGAAGTCGTCGCTGGCTGGGATGCAGGTGGGGTGGATTTGGGTGTAGCACGGGTTGGCGAACAGAGCGCCCTTGCGGTGAGCCCGCCACGCCGCGGTGACGTTGCACATCTTGGCGTTGGTCGACAGGAAATACACGTTGCCGTAGCCGCCGGTGGCCAGCACCACGGCGTGGGCCGAGTGAGACACGATCTCGCCGGTGATGAGGTCGCGGGTCACCACGCCCACCGCCCGGCCGTCGTGCATCACCAACTCCAGCATCTCCGAGCGGGTGTGCAGCTCCACCGTGCCGGCCGCCACCTGGCGCATAAGCGCCGAGTACGCCCCCAGCAGAAGTTGCTGACCGGTCTGGCCCCGGGCGTAGAAGGTGCGCGACACCTGGGCACCGCCGAAGGAGCGGTTGTCGAGCAGGCCGCCGTATTCCCGGGCAAAGGGGACCCCTTGAGCGGTGGCCTGGTCGATGATGTCCACCGACACCTCGGCCAGGCGGTACACGTTGGCCTCCCGGGCCCGGTAGTCGCCTCCCTTGATCGTGTCGTAGAACAGGCGGTAGACGCTGTCGCCGTCGTTCTGGTAGTTCTTGGCCGCGTTGATGCCGCCTTGGGCGGCGATGCTGTGGGCCCGGCGGGGGGAGTCGTGGTAGGTGAGCACCTTGACCCGGTAGCCCAGCTCGCCGAGGGAGGCCGCGGCCGATGCCCCGGCCAGCCCCGAGCCCACCACGATCACGTCGAAGCGGCGCTTGTTGTTGGGGTTCACCAGCCGCATGGAGAACTTGTGGTCGGTCCACTTGCTCTCCAGCGATCCGGCCGGAATGCGGGCATCAAGCGAGCCGAGCATCAGTGGTCCTCCCCCTCAGCAGCCTCATGCTGCTGGAGTTCTTCAACGATTGAGCGGCCGTTGTCGTCGATCACCCCGGCCTGCACGAAGATGGGGAAGCTCAGATTGCCCACCAGGATGATCCCGGCCAATCCGCTGGCCAGGTAGCGGCGCAGGTGGTTGTAGCGGGGGCTGTTGACCCCCAGGCTCTGGAACATGCTCCAGGTGCCGTGGAAGATGTGGACGGCCAGGGCGACGTTGGCCACGATGTACAAGATCGCCACCGGGATGCTGCCCAGGCTCTCCGACACGTTGTGGTAGGGGTCGCCCCGCACGAAATCGGGGTTGAACCACCCCCAGGTGAGGTCGGCCAGGTGGTAGAAGAGGTACAGCCCGATGATGGGTCCGGTCCACCGCATGGTGCGGGAGGCGAAGTTGGCCGCGATGTAGTTGCGGCCGCCGGGATAGCGCTGGTCGGCGGCCATGCTCATTCGGCTAAGGGAATAGGCCGAGTGGATGTGCAGGCCGAATGCGGCGATCAACCCGAAGCGCATGGCCCACAGCAGCCAAGTGCGGGGGATGATCTTGGTGCCCAGATCCCGCAGCGTCTCGGCGTACTCGTGGATCTCCAGCGGCCCTTCGTAGAGGTGGAGGTTGCCGATCATGTGGACCACGATGAAGCCCAACAAGGCGGCCCCGGTAAGCCCCATCACCCACTTCTTGCCCACCGCAGTCTGGTAGATGCTGAGCGGCCACGGAAGCCTCACCCTGGGCTCGGACCGCACCGGCGGCGGTGTGCTCACTCTCGAAACGGTCTGGGCCATCAACCGCCGACGGTACCGGCGCCTCACTCCTGCCGACTAGCCGTACCGGGGCTTGGCTTTGGGTGGGCTAAGGGTGAGCACACTACAGAGAGACATTTCGTTGACATCCGAAAATATGATGTCTAGGTTCGCCTCATGAAAACTCCAGACCTGCAAGGCGTCACCCTTGTGGACATCAACGATTTCAAGCGCGATTCCCACGCAGCAAAGTACGTCATCGAGTTAGATTGCCGACCCGACGCCGCCGATCGGCTCTTTGGGCTGCTCAACGAGCCCGCGAACGAACAACGGTTGGTGGACGCGGAGATGCTCGGCATGCCCGCGCTGGCCGGAGTTGCCCGCTTTCTCGAAGACGACCCGGTCATAGGTGAAGTACTCGATTTAGACCCGGCCAGCCTCCGCTTCCGCCAGGCCATCGGAGTAGCCATCAAGCTGAAGATGGCCAAGCTCGGCTGGCAGACAACCGGCACAAAAGGTGCCGTCAGGGGTTCCCGCCATTTCACCAAAGCCGAACGCTACGCCCAAGATCGCCTCGATAGAGATGCTCGCCGAGAGCGCTCCCTAGCTGCACTGGAAGCGGTCAAGCACATAGGTAGCAAGCGCGAGCAGAAGGAAACCGGGCGCTACCTGATGAAGGCCTTGGCGGAGACGCGCCGCGCTGAAGGCCGTCCCTTCTAGCCAGATTCTCTAGTGTTGCGCGTTTTGGATAGCGGCCCTTTGGGGCTGTTGAGCAATCCGGAGATGAGCAGACTTTCACAGCAGGTTGACAAGTGGGCCATGGATCGCCAGGGTGCTGGAGACCGGCTGGCCGTCCCCGAGATTGCCGACTACGAAATCAGGCGCGAGTTGCTGCGCGCTGGCAAGGGAAGCGGCGTTGCTCGACTGGACGAGCTCTGCGCCATCCTTGAGTACCTGCCGCTGACCACCCCGGTGATGCACGACGCCGCATCGCTGTGGGCCGATGCCCGCAATGCCGGCCGCCCCACCGCTCACCCCCATGCCCTAGACGGCGACGTGATCCTTGCCGCCCAAGCCAGAAGCGCCCAGACTGAATTCGCCCCCGAATCCGTAGTGGTAGTCACCACCAACGTCGAACACTTATCCCGCTACGCCAACGTCCGCCTCTGGTCCGACATCTAGACAGGGGCCTTAGCCGTAAAACCGGTCTTCGGCCTCTCGTTGCCGCCGAATCCCCTGCGTTCAGGTCACCCAGGAGACGCCAGCTGGGAGGTTCGTCGTCCAGTTCCAGCATTGGGCGGTGTTGTCGGCTCTGATCCCGCACGAGTGGGCCTCGCCGGCTGTGATGGCGGTGAACTGTCCTGGGGGCGCGTCGGCCTGCCCGCTGCTGTTGTCGCCCCAGCATTGGGCGGTGTTGTCGGCTCTGATCCCGCACGAGTGGGCCTCGCCGGCTGTGATGGCGGTGAACTGTCCTGGGGGCGCGTCGGCCTGCCCGAAGCCGTTGTAGCCCCAGCATTGGGCGGTGTTGTCGGCTCTGATTCCGCACGAGTGCGCCGCGCCGGCTGCGATGGCGGTGAACTGTCCTGGGGGCGCGTCGGCCTGCCCGTAGTCGTTGTTGCCCCAGCATTGGGCGGTGTTGTCGGCTCTGATTCCGCACGAGTGCCACCCGCCGGCTGCGATGGCGGTGAACTGTCCTGGGGGCGCGTCAGCCTGCCCGTAGTCGTTGTTGCCCCAGCATTGGGCGGTGTTGTCGGCTCTGATTCCGCACGAGTGCGCCAAGCCGGCTGTGATGGCGGTGAACTGTCCTGGGGGCGCGTCAGCCTGCCCGCTGCTGTTGTTGCCCCAGCATTGGGCGGTGTTGTCGGCTCTGATTCCGCACGAGTGCTGCCCGCCGGCTGTTATGGCGGTGAACTGTCCTGGGGGCGCGTCGGCCTGCCCGCTGCTGTTGTTGCCCCAGCATTGGGCGGTGTTGTCGGCTCTGATTCCGCACGAGTGCTGCCCGCCGGCTGTTATGGCGGTGAACTGTCCTGGGGGCGCGTCGGCCTGCCCGTAGTCGTTGTTGCCCCAGCATTGGGCGGTGTTGTCGGCTCTGATCCCGCACGAGTGCGCCAAGCCGGCTGTGATGGCGGTGAACTGTCCTGGGGGCGCGTCGGCCCGCTCGAAGCTGTTGTTGCCCCAGCATTGGGCGGTGTTGTCGGCTCTGATTCCGCACGAGTGCTGCCCGCCGGCTGTGATGGCGGTGAACTGTCCTGGGGGCGCGTCGGCCCGCCCGCTGCTGTTGTTGCCCCAGCATTGGGCGGTGTTGTCGGCTCTGATCCCGCACGAGTGCGCCAAGCCGGCTGTGATGGCGGTGAACTGTCCTGGGGGCGCGTCGGCCTGCCCGCTGCTGTTGTTGCCCCAGCATTGGGCGGTGTTGTCGGCTCTGATCCCGCACGAGTGCCACGAGCCGGCTGTGATGGCGGTGAACTGTCCTGGGGGCGCGTCGGCCTGCCCGCTGCTGTTGCTGCCCCAGCATTGGGCGGCGTTGTCGGCTCTGATCCCGCACGAGTGCGCCGCGCCGGCTGTGATGGCGGTGAACTGTCCTGGGGGCGCGTCGGCCTGCCCGCTGTAGTTGGCGCCCCAGCATTGGGCGGCGTTGTCGGCTCTGATCCCGCACGAGTGCGCCGCGCCGGCTGTGATGGCGGTGAACTGTCCTGGGGGCGAGTCGGCCCGCCCGTAGTCGTTGTCGCCCCAGCATTCGGCGGTGTTGTCGGCTCTGATCCCGCACGAGTGCCACCCGCCGGCTGTGATGGCGGTGAAGCCGCTGGCTGGGGGTTGGGTGGTTGGCTGGGGGTCGGGTTGGTTTGCGCAGCCTTGGGGGACGAGTTGGGTGTCGATGTCGAATCGGCAGCGGTACACGTTGAGCAGTGCTTCTTGATTTGCGATGAGCTGGTCACGCACGGAGAGGTCTTGGTGGGAGGGGGTTTCCGGCGCGACTCCGGGGGAAACGGCGTCAGGGTTTGGGCACCGCCCTGGAACCGCGTCGACGTCCACGTTGAACAGGCAGCGGTAGGTGTTCAGCAAGTTCTCCTGGTTGGCGATGAGTTGGTCGCGCTGTTCGATGTCCTGGGCTGTGGGCTGTGCTTCAGATTCGGGTTGCGCGCTGGCCCCAACAACACCGAGAAGCGATACCAGCAAGCCCATCGCGAGCACGAGCGCAGAGGCCGCTCCCAGTGTCCGCCGCCGATTGAATAGGCCAATCGACATAAACATGGTATGGCAGGCTAGCGGGCCGCCTGCGGTTGGCAAGTCTCTGAAGACCCAGCTGGGCTCCTTGAATTGCTAGCCCAGCACGCGGATTGGGCCAGGGTATTGCCCGACAACCGCGTCGGCCGTCAGCAGCGTAAACGCCTCGGCGTGGGCTTGGGCGATCAGGAGGCGGTCGAAGGGGTCGTTGTGGATGGGGGGCAGGGTGTCTACGGCCTCGGCATGGGTTCCTTTTATCGCCAACTCCAGGTATCCGTTGTTGCGCAACCCCTGGCGCAGCAAGCGAGGGTCGACGTTGAAGTCGGCCCGACCCAGTCCGTTCTTGATGGCGACCTCCCAAAGCGACGCCGCGCTGAAGTACAGCTCTGAAGACGGTTTTTCGATCAGAGCCCGGGCGTCGCCGGGAAGGCGCTCAGGCATTCCCGCGGCCCACAGCAAGATGTGGGTATCCAATAGGAAGCTCACGCATCTCCTTCAAAGAGGGCTTGGAGCTTGGATCCGCCCATTTGGTCGAAGTCCTCAGGCACAGAGATGTCGGGCAGAAATCCTGTTCGGCGCACAGCCCCTGGTTCTGGCATCTCCAGCGAAGCAACCATGACCAGCGGAGTCCCCGCCCGGGCGATGATGAACGGCTCGCCCTGAACCGCACCTTCAACGAGCCTTGAAAGATGGGTCTTGGCTTCGTGCATATTGACTACTCGCATCGCAGCCTCCTATTAGCTTAGTTCAATAAACTAAGTCTATTCACCCACCGGAAAAGGCGCAACTGTCACCGCCGACCACCTTGCGATAGATGGCGACGCGATCCTCGCCGCCCAAGCCAGAAGTGCCCAGACTGAATTCGACCCCGAATCCGTGGTGGTAGTCACAACCAACGTCGAGCACTTATCCAGCTACGCCAACGCCCGCCTCTGGTCCGACATCTAGACAGGGGCCTTAGCCGTAAAACTCGTCTTCGGCCTCTCGTTGCCGCCGAATCCCCTGCGTTCAGCTCACCCAGGAGACGCCAGCTGGGAGGTTCGTCGTCCAGTTCCAGCATTGGGCGGTGTTGTCGGCTCTGATCCCGCACGAGTGCGCCCAGCCGGCTGAGATGGCGGTGAACTGTCCTAGGGGCGCGTCGGCCTGCCCGAAGCTGTTGTCGCTCCAGCATTGGGCGGTGTTGTCGGCTCTGATCCCGCACGAGTGCGCCCCGCCGGCTGAGATGGCGGTGAACTGTCCTAGGGGCGCGTCGGCCTGCCCGTAGCCGTTGATGCCCCAGCATTGGGCGGTGTTGTCGGTTCTGATCCCGCACGAGTGCGCCCCGCCGGCTGAGATGGCGGTGAACTGTCCTAGGGGCGCGTCGGCCTGCTCGAAGATGTTGTGGCCCCAGCATTGGGCGGTGTTGTCGGCTCTGATCCCGCACGAGTGCGCCCAGCCGGCTGTGATGGCGGTGAACTGTCCTGGGGGCGCGTCGGCCTGCCCGTTGTAGTTGTCGCCCCAGCATTGGGCGGTGTTGTCGGTTCTGATCCCGCACGAGTGCTCCCAGCCGGCTGTGATGGCGGTGAACTGTCCTGGGGGCGCGTCGGCCTTCCCGAAGCTGTTGTTGCCCCAGCATTGGGCGGTGTTGTCGGTTCTGATCCCGCACGAGTGCGCTCCGCCGGCTGTGATGGCGGTGAACTGTCCTGGGGGCGCGTCGGCCTCCCCCATCCTGTTGTCGCCCCAGCATTGGGCGGTGTTGTCGGCTCTGATCCCGCACGAGTGCGCCCAGCCGGCTGTGATGGCGGTGAACTGTCCAGGGGGCGCGTCGGCCTGCCCGCTGTCGTTGTAGCCCCAGCATTGGGCGGTGTTGTCGGCTCTGATCCCGCACGAGTGGTACGAGCCGGCTGTGATGGCGGTGAACTGTCCTGGGAGCGCGTCGGCCTGTCCGCTGCTGTTGCTGCCCCAGCATTGGGCGGTGTTGTCGGTTCTGATCCCGCACGAGTGCCACCCGCCGGCTGTGATGGCGGTGAACTGTCCAGGGGGCGCGTCGGCCTGTCCGCTGTTGTTCTTGCCCCAGCATTGGGCGGTGTTGTCGGTTCTGATCCCGCACGAGTGCGCCCAGCCGGCTGTGATGGCGGTGAACTGTCCTGGGGGCGCGTTGGCCTGTCCGCTGTTGTTCTTGCCCCAGCATTGGGCGGTGTTGTCGGTTCTGATCCCGCACGAGTGCGCCTCGCCGGCTGTGATGGCGGTGAACTGTCCTGGGGGCGCGTCGGCCCGCCCGCTGCTGTTGCTGCCCCAGCATTGGGCGGTGTTGTCGGCTCTGATCCCGCACGAATGCCGCCCGCCGGCTGTGATGGCGGTGAACTGTCCTGGGGGCGCGTCGGCCTGCCCGCTGCTGTTCTGGCCCCAGCATGTAGCGGTGTTGTCGGTTCTGATCCCGCACGAGTGCGCCTCGCCGGCTGTGATGGCGGTGAACTGTCCTGGGGGCGCGTCGGCCCGCCCGCTGTCGTTCCAGCCCCAGCATTCGGCGGTGTTGTCGGCTCTGATCCTGCACGAGTGCGCCCCGCCGGCTGAGATGGCGGTGAAGGGCGGGGACAGTTCGGGCTCGGTGCCGTCGTTGGGTGCGATGTCGGTGTCAGCGGTGCCTGAAGATGAGGATGACTCGGGCTCGGTGCCGTCGCCGCACCCAGCGACAAGCATGAAAATCAGACTGATAATGCCAACAATATTCCAACATGATCGCCTCATGTTCCCAAACCTATACACCCATTTGGCCAGACACCTGTGTCGCAACTCGTCCCGCCCACTTGCTGCCCAAGGGTTCAGTAGACAGCTACCCAAAGATGTTTGCGTCGTAGCGGTTGGTGGCTTCGACTGGGCCGGTGAGGCGCAGGTGGAGGGCGGTGGGGCCGGAGGCGTCGGGGACCCGCCAGTGCAGGGTTCCCACCAGTGCGCACTCGTCGGAGCCCACTGCTCCGGCCCAGCTCCAGGTTTGGCTGCCGCCGGACCATTCCAGGGTTGCCTCGACTTGCAGTCCGGCCATCGGTTCTTGCCGGTCGCTCACCACGTGGACGCCGATCTCCAGTTCGTCGCCGGCGGCCAGCTCGGCGGGCAGCCGGTCGGCCACCACGATGACCGGCTGGCAGGCCTTGGCCAGCGCCTCGTAGGCCGGTTTGGGCCATCGCTGCCAGTCGAGCAGCGCGGTGGACACGGCGGGGTAGCAGTCGGCGAAGAAGTGGTGGCAGAATCCGCCGGCCGGCCGGTACTTGAGCCGTCGCAGCGTCTCGACGTGCCGCCGCACCACCATGGCCTGATAGGCCCAAGCCGCCTCCTGCCACCCCTCCAGGGTGGTGTGGTCGCGGGGCGGCACATGTCGGTTCATGGCCGTGGCGTCTAGGCCGTGTTCGCCGGCCAGACCAGCCCAGTCCAGGTCGGGCCAACCCTCAGAGCTCAGCAGCGGCATCTCCTGGGGCGGCGACTGGGCGCCGAACTGAGACACGAACCGAACCGCCCGAGGCCAGCGAGCGGCGAATTGCTCCAAGTCCCGCTCGGAGCCTCGTTTCCACCCCAGCCACAGGTGAGTGTCGGTCCCGTCGAGCCGGGGGAGATGAGGCAGCACCCCGGAGTAGGCAATCACTGGTCGGGTGGGGTCGCGACGCTCGAGTTCTCGTTTGACGCTTCGGTCCAGAACCGACAGGTTCCAGCTTGGACGCTGATGGGCGGCCAGCTTTCGGCCCATGCTGGAGAGGTTCTCGCTCGTCCCGTTGGCGCTGTCGCCCAAGGGGTCGACATGGCCGCACCACAGCATCACGCTGGGGTGTGCCCCCACTGCGCCGACGGCAGATTGAGCGCAGTCGGTGGCCGCGTTCCGGCTTCCTTGGGGGAACGGTCCCAAAAGGGGGAGGTCCTGCCAGATCAACATCCCAGCCTCGTCGGCCGCGTCGTACAACGCAGGCGGAGCCACATGGCCGTACAGGCGAATAAGGTCCAGCCCCGCCTCTTTGGCCAGCTCCACATCACGGCGCAGGCCAGCCTCGTCTACCTCAGCCCACCACGGGGATACCGGTCCGAAATTGGCGCCCTTCAAGAACATGCGCACACCGTTGATCGAGAACTGCCATCGATCCATTTCCACGGTTCGCAGTCCGGTGCGCACCCGCCGCCGGTCGCTCAGCCCCCCTTGGGTGGTGCCCACTTCTACGGTGACGTCGTAGTGGGGCTGGTCCCCGAGCCGGTGGGGCCACCACCGGTGGGGTTCAGGCACGGTCACTCGCCACTCCACCTGGTTGAGCCCCGCGGCCAGCACATGGTCGTCAGTGTGCTCCACCTCGCCCACGGTGGTGTGAAGTCGCACGAGGCCCGCTCGAGAAGCATCCAGATCGGCCTGCAAGGCCACCACGGCCCGCCGCTCGGAGGCGCCGAAGGTGCCCACCCGCAGATCCAAGATTCGGACCTCGCCGGTGCTTTCCACCTTCACCGGCGCCCACAGCCCACCGGGGTTGCCTGGGGGCAGCAGCTCCGGTGCCTGCCCCAGCGATCCCAGCATGTGGCTCCCAGAAATGTCAGACGAGCGGGACGGACATGAGACCTCCAAGGCCAGCAGGTGCTCACGCCGACCGCCCATGGCCTCGGTGACGTCAAAGTGGTGGGCCATGAAGTAGCCCTCCACATCGCCCAGGTAGCCCCCGTTCAACCAAACGTCGGCCTGATACAGCAACCCGTCAAACACCAGCCACCGCCGCTCTCCCGCCGCCGGAGGCTGCTGGCCGAACCGATGCCGGTACCGCACAGACGTTTCATGAGCCAGCGCCTCCACCCTCCCCCAATGCCCCGGCACCGAAACCGAAACCCACCCAGAGTCATCAAACCCCTCATCCGGAAACCCCAACAGCCCCCCACCCCCCGGAGCCCCAACCCATTTCCCACCTAGGTCCACTTGCTTAATCTATGGGCTAGGTTGCTCTCTTATGTCACAGCCCACCACCTTCGGCGAGCTCAAGTCAGCCGGCTGGCAGTCCGTCTCCGTCAAGCAGGAAATCCGTCGCAATGCGATCGCCCGTATCCGAGCCGGCGAAGACCTGTTCCCCGGCATCTGGGGCTACGAAGACACCGTCATCCCCCAGTTAGAGACGGCACTGCTGGCCGGCCACGACATCATCTTTTTGGGCGAGCGGGGCCAGGCCAAGACCCGATTGATCCGCCTGGTGCTCGACCTGCTCGACGAGTGGCTCCCGATTGTGGCCGGCTCTGAGGTGAACGACGACCCCTACAACCCGGTGTCCAAACACGCCAAAGACCTGATTGCCGCCGAGGGTGACAACACGCCGATTTCATGGGTCCACCGCAGCGAGCGCTACGGGGAGAAGCTGGCCACCCCCGATACCTCCATAGCCGACCTCATCGGCGAAGTGGACCCCATCAAGGTGGCCGAGGGCCGCTACCTGTCCGACGAGCTCACCATCCACTACGGCTTGGTGCCCCGCACCAACCGGGGGGTGTTCGCCATCAACGAGCTGCCCGATCTGGCCGAGCGCATTCAGGTGGGCTTGCTCAACGTGCTGGAGGAGCGGGACGTGCAGATCCGGGGCCACAAGATCCGCCTGCCCCTCGACATCTTGTTGTTCGCCTCGGCCAACCCCGAGGACTACACCAACCGGGGCCGCATCATCACCCCGTTGAAGGACCGCTTCGGCGCCCAGATCCGCACCCACTATCCGACCGACGTCGACATCGAGATGGACATCACCGAGCAGGAGGCAGTGATGCCCGAGGCCGATGTGCCGGTGGTCATGCCCGACTTCATGGGAGAAGTGCTGGTGTATCTCAGTTTCTTGGCCCGACAGAGCCCGCACATCAATCAGCGCTCAGGAGTGTCGGTGCGATTGACCGTTTCCAACTACGAGACCCTGGCCGCGGCCGCCATCCGACGGGCGCTTCGCACCGGCGAGGCCACCGCCGTCCCCCGGGTGACCGACTTGGACGCGCTCGACCCGTCTACTTTGGGCAAGATCGAGATTGAGACCATCGACGACGGCCGAGATGGCGAGATCGTGGGAACCCTTCGCAAGGAGGCTGTCCGCCAGGCCTTCAAAGACGCAGTCGACCACGAGCAGCAGCAGGAGGTGGTCGAGGCCTTCGAAGAGGGGCGGGTGGTCAACGCGGGAGACGACATCTCCTCAACCGACTATGCCGCCCTCGTTGACGAGGTGCCCGCCTTCGCCAGCGCGCTGGCCGCGTTGGGATACGAGCCGGGCGATCTGGAGAATCCCGCGTTGGTGGCCAGCGGAATCGAGTTTGTGCTCGAGGGCCTCCACCTCTCCAAACGCCTCAACAAGGAGGCCTTGGCCGGCGCCGCCGTCTACCGGGGCAGGATCTAGCTGGCCGCTATTCCCCGGATGCGGTCCCGCAGGGTGAAGGCGGCGTCTTTGGGGTTGCGGTCTCGGTCGAACAGACCGCGGGCGGTTGACCGGCCCAATAGCCAGCTGTAGCCGTCCACCGCGGTGTCGGCGAAGAAACTCACCACGTTGATGCCGTCGGACCTCGCGGCCTTCACGTGATCCAGCGTCCGGGCCAAGAGCTGGTCGCGCCACGTCTCGTCGGTGGTGGACACCCCGGTGCCGGCTACGGCCAGCGGCTTATCTCCCAGCATGTCGGCCAGGCGGGCCAACGCCCGGGCCAGTTCCTCGGGCTCGGGGGCCAGGCCGGAGCCGTCGCATCGGGCCGTGGGTGGGTACGGGCCTAGGTGGCCCTTGCGATCAACCGATACCGGTACGTCGAAGCACACTCCCACCACGTCGAGCGCCTCCCGGAACTCCTCGCGGGCGACAATCGGGCGATCGGGCACGGTGATCTCCCCGTCGGTCAACGCCGAAGTCCAGCTCTGCCACAGAAGGCGGTCCCACCATCCCTGCCAGCCGAGAGTGTCAGCCCGCTGATCGGCGGCGAACACGGTGTGGAGACCGAACACTCCCATCACCGGCTGGCTTCCGCTGCGGAGCAGCCGGCAGGCCTCGAACATGGCCTCTAGACCGTGCTGGGCGGCCTCCAGGCCGGCGGACGGATTGCGTCTTCCGGGTGGACGCTGGCCCAAGATGCGGCTGCGGACTGCCCAGCCCACTGGATCTTCTACTGGCACCCACCCCGCTACCCGGTCGGAGAACCACTCGCCGCACCGGTCCACCCACCGGGCCCACCTCAGGGTCCGCCCCTGCCGGGTGCTCCAGCCGCCTTCGTCGTCGGCAAACCAACCCGGCAGGGTGGTGTTCTGCAACACCAGCCAAGTGCGCAATCCGGCGTCGCGGGCTGCGGCGAGCATGTCCAGATACCGGTCGACGGCGTCGTGGTCCAGCTTGTCGGGCTCGGGCTCGACCCGGGCCCATTCCACCGGAAGCCGGCAATCGGTGAACCCCCAGTCGGCCAGCATCTCGAGGTCGGCCCGGAAGTCGATGCCGAAGCCGTTCCCCTCGCCCGACCGGGGGGCACGACCTTCCCGCTCCCACACCGACCAGTCAGCGGCGGGGGCCACTCCCTCCAGTGCTACTGAGTCTGCGGTCCACCCCCAGGCAAATTCGCCGCTCCCGGTATCGCTGCTGCTTCCCACTTCGTTCAGAGTAGGTTGGCGGGATGCTTCGGAGATGGCGAAGAGGCCACCGCCGGTCCGCTCACCGGGTGGCCTACTCCCGCTGGGACGGCAGCCAGACCGGTTTCGAGTTCTCCACCTCCGATTTGTTCTCCCAGATGAACGACGACCTGCTCTACCACGGCGACGTGAACGCCGCCCTTCGGCGGCTCCTCCAACAGGGCTTCGAGGTCGACGGCCAGCAGGTTCAGGGCCTGAGGGAGATGATGGAGCAGCTCCGCCGCCGCCGACAGGAGCGATTGGAACAACACGACTTGGGCGGCGTCTACGACGACATCGCCCAAGAGCTGCGCGACGTGATCGACATGGAGCGCGACGCGCTCGACGGTCTAGCCGCCGAGGCGGCCGAGTCGGGCGACGAGCGCCGAGCGGCCATCACCACCGAGACCGTGGCCCAGCGCCAGTTCCAGCTCGACATGCTGCCCCCCGACTTGGCCGGGCAGATCAAAGAGCTGGAGAACTACCAATTCACATCGTCGGAGGCCCAGCAGCGCTTCGACGACTTGGTGGAGCAGCTCCGGCAGCAGCTCATGCAGAACTACGTCAACCAGATGACCGACGGCATGAACAACCTCTCTCCTGAGGATCTGGCTCGGGCCAAGGACATGATGGCCGAGCTGAACAGCCTGCTGGAGAAGCGCCAGATGGCCGACGAGCAGCTTCCCCCCGATGCCACCGACCCGGCTGAGCGCAACCGGATGCTGGACGAGCGCCTCCAGGACGATTTCGACAGCTTCATGGAGCGCTTCGGCGATTTCTTCCCCGAGAATCCCCGGACCCTCAGCGAGCTTTTGGAGGTCATGGCCCGGCGCATGGCGGCCATGTCGGCCATGATGGCGTCGATGACGCCCGAGCAGCGGGCGCAGCTCCAGGGTTTGGCCGAGCAGTTGTTGCAGGACATGGACTTGCGTTGGCAGGTGGATCAGCTATCCCAGAATCTCCAGGCCATGTTCCCCGACGCCGGCTGGGACCAGTCGTACGACTTCAGCGGGGCCGATCCGTTGGACTTCGCCTCAGCCGCCCAGATGATGCAGGAGCTGGGCGACTTGGACCAGCTCGACAACCTGCTGCGGGGGGCCAATTACCCCGGCGCCCTGGCTGAAGTGGACATCGACCGGGCCCGGGAGCTTCTGGGCGACGAGGCGGCCCAGAGCCTGGAGCAGATGGCCGATCTGGCCAAGCTGCTGGAAGAAGCCGGATTGATCGAGAACCGGGAAGGCCGCATGGAGCTAACCCCCCGGGCTATTCGCCAGATCGGCCAGAACGCACTGTCAGACCTGTTCAAGAAGCTCCAGCAAGACCGGATTGGCCAGCACACCATGGAGCTGTTCGGTGGGGGTCACGAGCGGGAGTACCACACCAAGCCCTACGAGTTCGGCGATCCTTTCAACCTGGACATCGAGCGGACCATCCGCAACGCCATCCAGCGCACCGGGGGAGGCACCCCGGTGGAGTTGTCGCCGGAGGACTTCGAGGTGGAGCGCACCGAGAACATCGTGCGGTCGTCAACCGTGCTCATGCTCGACCTTTCGCTGTCGATGCCGATGCGAGACAACTTCCTGCCGGCCAAGAAGGTGGCCATGGCCCTTCACTCCCTTATCAGCTCGCAGTATCCCCGAGATTTCCTGGGCATCGTGGGGTTCAGCGAGGTCGCCCGCGAGGTCAAGCCCGAGCAGTTGCCCGAGGTGTCATGGGACTTCGTGTACGGCACCAACATGCAGCACGGGTTCATGCTGGCCCGCCAGATGCTGGCCCGTCATAGCGGCACCAAGCAGATCATCATGGTCACCGACGGCGAGCCCACCGCCCATGTGGACGAGGACGGACGACCCTTCTTCTCCTACCCCCCGGCCCGCGAGACGGTAGAGAAGACCCTGGAGCAGGTCATGCGGGCCACTCGAGAGGGCATTCGCATCAACACGTTCATGCTGGATGCCACCTCCTACCTCACCAACTTCATCGAGCAGATCTCCAAGATGAACGGCGGTCGGGCCTTCTTCACCACCCCGGAGACCCTGGGCGACTACGTGCTGGTGGATTTCGTGGAGCACAAGCGAAAGTTGCTGGGCGCTCGTCGCCACTGAGAGTTTTCCCAGCCGGCCAAAATTCCTCTTGCATTGCTGCCCGTTACATGTCAGAGTTACGTTGTTGAAATTACAAGCGAGTCGTTTCCGCGACCGAGCAATCCAGGAGGGGTGCTATGAGACTGGTGGAGACAACTGCGAATCAATCTGAGGCGGGCGACGATGGTCGTGCTTGGCAAGCGCTGGCCAACTGCCTGGGAGTGGATCCCGATCTGTTCTTCCCCGAACGAGGAGCATCCACCCGAGAGGCCAAGGAGGTCTGCCGGGCTTGCGTGGTGCGAGAAGAGTGCTTGGAATTCGCCATCGTTAACGGTGAGAAGTTCGGTATCTGGGGTGGCATGAGCGAGAGGGAGCGGCGTCGGGTCCGAAGGGCCCGGGGGCTCACCCGAGTGCGGGAGCCGATCACCGCGGTGGCCGACACCTCCGGCGCTTGATTTCACGCTTGATCTCAAGTTCAATTCTGCTAACACACCCATTCGAATTCGCGGTAGCCTGACCCCATGAATCTCGGGGCGACGGAGTTGATCATCGTTTTGATCATCTTGCTAGTGCTCTTCGGCGGGGCCAAGCTCCCCAAGCTGGCCCGCTCGCTGGGCCGAGCCCAGAAAGAGTTCAAAGAAGGCGTGACCGAAGGGCCAAGGGCTGAGGACAAAGCCGACGAGAAGCCCAAAGACGCATAGCATCACCCCCTGATGTCTGTAGCTACCTCTGAAGAACTGGTCATGTCTTTGGCCACGATGTCCGTCAATCCGTTTGAGCTGACCTTTGATCATTTGGAATCATCGCTGGTTGCGACCGCGGATGCTGGTTATACCGGGATCAGCGTTTGGCCGTTCACCCTGGGCATGGCCGGGGTCGACGCCTCCTGGCTGGCTGACCGCCTAGGTGAACTCCAGCTGACCCACCCAGTGGCTGAAGCGGCATTCGGCTGGTTGAACAGCGACCGCGATGCGGCCGCTGCTGAGGTGGCCAATTTGAGCGAGTACGCCAACGAGGTAGGCAGCCGGGAATTGGTGGCGGTCACCATGGAATCGACGTTGCCCCCCATGGACGAAGTGGCCGCTAGTTTCAAGGCCCTCTGTCAGACCGCCGGCGACGCCGGGTTGCAGGTCAGCGTCGAATTCCTCCCCTGGACCGGCATTCCCAACCTAGCCACCGCGTGGGAGTTGGTGCAGCGGGCCGATTGCGACAACAGCGGCATCATGGTCGACACATGGCATTGGTACCGCCAGCCCGGCGGTCCAAACCCCGACCTGCTGCGCCAGATCCCCTCAGAGAAGTTGCGGGTGGTTCAGCTCTGCGATGCCCCAGCCGAGTCCCCGGACGACATGGACATCGCCACCGAGACCATGACCGCCCGGCTCCTTCCCGGCGACGGCGCGGTTGACTTCGCCGAGGTACTGAGCATCGTGTCCGATGTCGGTGCCGAGCCCATTTGGTTCCCCGAGGTGTTCAGCAGCACCCTGGCCGCGGCCGGCCCCCAGACCATGGCCCCCCAAGTTCTGGCGGCAACCCGGTCCGTTCTGCCCTGAGCGCGGTTCTCAAGCGGCAGCTTGGCGAAGCAGGCGTCGGCGCTCGCGCTCGGATCTGCCCCCCCACACGCCGTGTTTGATGCGGTTGCACAGGGCGTAGGCCAGACATGCTTCTTGCACATCGCACTCCTGGCAGATTTTTCGGGCTCTGTCCACCCCCAGGCCACTGCTGGGGAAGAAGATGTTGGGCGACTTCCCAACGCACTTGCCGTGATCCATCCAACTCTCGTTCATGGGACCTCCATCGGTTACATGCCCCCACATGTAAGACGCCCCACCTCAGCCAAAAGTTCCCTCCGCTCCAGGGATTCCAAGAGCTTTCGGCCGCCCGCCCGCTCATCATAGCGACGAGAAGGGCATTCGGGATATCGCCCCGATGCGGCTACAATGTCAAGGCCCCATTTCCTACAGGAGCGATGCCATGACTGAGACCCTAGATGCCCTGCCCGAGCCGCCGGTTGGGCATGTAAAGGTGGTTTATCTGGGTCCGGTGGCGCCTCATTGGGACTTCATGTCTGACTTTGGCGATTCGAGCCACATCGAGCAGTTCCAGGTCCGGGCCGAAGCCCGCCTACTGCTGCTCCCTCCCCACGATCCGCAGTTCCGTCGGAACCGAGAGAGGGTCAATCGGGATGCCGAGCGAGAAAATCTGCTCATCGACTGGGATTTGGGATACGACGAAGAAGAAGAGGAGAGCGAGTCCGACAAGAGGTAGGCGCGAAGGCTGCACGACATGGTTTTGGAATCCATCAATATAGGAATCGACACAGATGCCGAGTCTGGGCGATTCATAAATCGCGAGCTCTCGTGGTTGGATTTCAACAGCCGAGTGCTGGCCCAAGCCGAAGACCCGTCGGTGCCCCTGTTGGAACGGGTCAAATTCTGCGCCATTTGGTCCTCCAACCTGGATGAGTTCTTCCAGGTTCGGGTGGCCGGACTCAAAGACCAGCTAGCTGGCCAATTCACCGGCACCACACCCGACGGCCGCACCGCCGCCCAGCAGCTCCATGAGATCCGCATCGAAGTGGATGCTCAGATGGACCGAGCCGCCCGCTGTTTGAGCGGCTTGACTAGCGAGCTGGCCGACGCCGATATTGAGATTCTGAACTGGGACGACTTGGACGATGAGGACCGCAAGTTCCTGTCCGGCGAGTTCGACGACCGCATCTATCCGGTGCTGACCCCCCTGGCAGTAGACCTCGGTCATCCGTTCCCCTATATATCCAATCTGTCGCTGAGCTTGGGCGTGCTGATGATCGATCCCGCCGACGGCCATCAGCGGTTTGCCCGCCTCAAGGTGCCGGCCACTTTCGGGCGCTTCGTCCGACTCCCCGACGAGCATCGGTTTGTACCCATCGAACAAGTGGTGGCCGCACACCTCCCCACGCTGTTCCCGGGGATGCAGATCACCGAGACGGTGGCCTTCCGGGTTACCCGCAACGCCGACTTGGCCGTGGACGAGGGCGAGGCCCAAGACCTGCTGGCCGCGGTCGAGGTTGAGCTGAGGCGCCGCCGATTTCGCAGCGTGGTCCGCCTAGAGGTTGAGCATCTGGTGTCTTCCGAGATCCGCAGCCTGCTGATCGACGAGCTCGACATCGAGCGCGACGACGTCTACGAGGTGGACACACTGCTGGAGCTGTCCAGTCTGTGGGATCTTTTTGCCGTCGACCGCCCCGACCTCAAGAACCCAGCGTGGAAGTCGGTAAATCCCCTCCCATCGGCAACGACCGGCGACCAGCCGATAGATCTATTTGCCCGCATCCGCGAGGGGGACATCCTTGTCCACCATCCCTATGACTCCTTCACCGCCACCGTGCAGGAGTTCATCTGGCAGGCGGCCAACGATCCCAAGGTCTTGGCCATCAAGCTCACCCTGTATCGAACCTCGGGGGATAGCCCGATCGTGCGGTCGCTCATCCGGGCCGCAGAGAGTGGTAAGCAGGTGGCGGTGGTGGTCGAGCTGAAGGCCCGCTTCGACGAGGAGGCCAATATCGAGTGGGCCCGCCGCTTGGAGCAGGCCGGCGTTCACGTGGCCTATGGGCTGGTGGGCCTCAAGGTTCATGCCAAGACCTGCCTGGTGGTGCGGGAAGAGGCCGACGGTGTGCGCCGCTACTGCCATATCGGAACCGGCAACTACAATTCCATCACTGCCCGGGTGTACACCGATCTGGGTCTGTTCACCGCCGACCCCGAAATCGGGGTAGATCTGACCCAGCTGTTCAATTCCCTTACCGGCTACGGCCGAAACATCGAGTTCCGCCGCTTGGTGCCCGCGCCCCAGGGTCTTCGTCCCACGGTGACGGAGCTGATCCGCAACGAAGCGGCCCGCGGCCCCGAGGGCAGGATCATCATCAAGATAAACAGCCTGGCCGACGCCGACATGGTCGAGGCGCTCTACGAGGCCTCCCAGGCCGGGGTGGACATCGACCTGATTGTGCGGGCCATCTGCTGCCTGCGCCCTGGCGTGCCTGGCATGTCCGACACCATCCGGGTCCGCTCTCTTATCGGGCGCTACTTGGAGCACAGCCGCATCTATTACTTCGGAAACGGCGAGGACATCGGCGCCCCGGCGTACTACATCGGCTCGGCCGATCTCATGCCTCGCAACCTCAACCGCCGGATCGAAGCCTTGGTGGCAGTGGTCGACCCAGACTTGCGCCGGCGGCTAGACGAGGTTCTGGAGATCAACCTCAAAGACGACACTCTGGCTTGGGATCTACTACCCGACGCCACTTGGCAGCGGGTCCTCAAGAGCACGGGTTTTGAGGCCCACACCGCCTTCGAGCAGCTGGCGACGACCGCGATTTCTTAGATTCCCCGTCGCGGCAGATCACGCAGGTATCCACGTCTTCAGCGCGTTCAGACCCTACCGTTGATCTTCGTGCGGTTCGGAACAGTCGCAGTCATACTCGGCGGCGGTGGGCTAATTACCCGGCACAACGACGGCGAGTTGGAAGTTCTGATAGTTCATCGGCCCAAACACCTCGACTGGTCGTTGCCCGCCGGCAAGCTCGATCCGGGGGAAACCCTGGCCGAATGCGCGCTACGCGAGGTGTACGAGGAGACCGGCTACGTCTGCGAGTTAGGACGCGAGCTGGGCATGGTGGACTACCGCGATCGCCGGGACCGCGCCCGCCAGGTCCACTACTGGGAGATGGACGCCATTGCCGGCAGCTTCACCCCCAACCAGGAGGTGGACGCCGTTGCCTGGGTGCCGTTGCTCGAGTCTTTGAACTACTTCTCCAACGAACGCGATCTCAAGATGGTGAGCGCGTTCTTGGCCTTGGTGGGCGACAGCGTGCTGGCCTGCTAGCGGCCGCTTCAAAGCTTCCCTACCCGTTTACCTTCCGTTCAGACAGTCGCGGCAGGGTGGAAACCCGCCCCTCCTACCTTTACGGCTGATCCATTGCGCTGATCGGTGTGTTCGGCGTGCAGTCAAGGAGGACATGTGAAGCTACGGAAACTGCTCGTTCTGATTATCGGGCCAATTGCAACGTTTGCGCTTGTCGCGGCCGCATGCGGCAATGACGACGATGGGGATGCCACCCCAGACACGGCGGGACAGGCCGACGCTGGTGACACCGGGGACGCTGGTGACACCGGGGACAGTGGTGACACCGGGGACACTGGTGATGACGGTGGCCAGCAGGCTTCTGTCCAGGAGGCTCCTGCGGGGAGCGTCTCTGGTTCGGTGACGATTTCGGGTTCTTCGACGGTGGAGCCGATCTCGGTGCGGGTGGCCGAGTTGTTCGAGGATGTTCAGCCGGATGTGTCGGTGACGGTTGACGGTCCGGGTACCGGTGATGGTTTCAAGTTGTTCTGCGAGGGCGAGACCGACATCTCCGATGCCTCCCGCCAGATCAAGTCTTCCGAGGCCGAGGTTTGCGCCGAGAACGGTATCGACTTTGTAGAGCTGCGGGTGGCCATCGACGGAATAGCGGTGATGACCGGCGAGAACAACCCGGTGGAGTGTGTGACGTTCAACGACGTCTACGGTCTGGTCGGCCCGGAGTCGACTGGCTTCGGCTCTTGGTCGGATGCCGGGTCGCTTGGTCTTGCGACTTCGGATCTGCCGGATGTCGACTTGGATATCTACGGTCCTGGTGAGGAGTCGGGAACGTTCGACAGCTTTATCGAGATCGTGCTGGAGGACATCGCCGACGAGCGGGGCCAAGACGCCATCACCCGTCCCGACTACAACGCCAACGCCGACGACAACGTGATCATCCAGGGCATTCAGTCGAGCGACACCAGCTTCGGCTGGGTCGGGTTCGCCTTCGCCGCCCACGCCTCGGGTGTGAAGCTGCTGGATGTGGACGGCGGCGGCGGCTGCGTGAGCGCCAATGCTGACACCATCGCCTCCGGCGAGTATCCGGTGTCCCGGTCGCTGTACATCTACGTCAACAAGGCCAACGCCGACGCCAACCCCGCCCTGGTCGCCTATGTGGACTACTACATGAGCGACGACGGCCTCGGCACCGCCGTCAGCGAGGTCGGATACGTGAACCTCACCGACGACGCCAAGGGCGCCACCCGCGCCAACTGGGCAGGCCGATAGGCCGGATTTGGGACTGCGATTAGATACCAAGCAACGATGCTGATGACCAGTAGCGTGTGGTCGTGAGCGACACCCGGGTCGATCCTGCCAAGGGGTTTTCCGTCGAATCACTGACGGCGAACCCCCGGCAGGCTCGCAAGGAGCGGCTCATCCGAGACTCCCTCGGGGCCACCGCACTGGTATCGGTGCTGATCTCCGGGCTGATCATATGGTCGCTGTTCTCGGAAGCCTGGACGTTCATGGTCGAGGTGGACTGGGGCTCGGTGTGGGACATCGGCTGGTTCCCTCGCCGGGGCATCTACGACATCAAGACGCTGATCGTGGCCAGCTTGATCGTGACGGGCATCGCCATGATCGTGGCCGGCCCGCTAGGCCTAGGCGCCGCCATCTACTTGTCGGAGTACGCCCGACCTGGAGTCCGCCGAACCCTCAAGCCCATCTTGGAAATCCTGGCGGGCATTCCCAGCGTGGTTCTCGGCTTCTTCGCTCTGGAGTGGATCGCCCCCAACGTGGTCAAGACCCTTTTCGGCGGACCGGCGGCCGGCTCGCTGCTGGCTGCCGGCATCGGCGTGGGGGTGCTCGTGGTTCCACTGGTGGCGTCCATCTCCGAGGACGCCATGAAGGCGGTGCCCATGTCGCTGCGGGAGGCTTCCTCCGGGCTGGGGGCCCGCAAGATCACCACCACAATCCGAGTAGTGCTGCCTGCCGCTGTCTCGGGTTTGATGGCGGCGTTCATCGTGGCCGTTTCCCGGGCTTTGGGCGAGACCATGGTGGTGTTCATGGCCGGGGGCGCCGCCCAAACCGCCGTCTACACCCATGACCCTCTGGACGGCAGCCTCCCCCTGACCGCGGGGATGACCTCACTGGCCCGGGGCACCGACAGCGTGGTGGGTGAGGGCCTCACCTTCCAGAGCCTGTTCTTCGTTGGCCTGATGCTGTTCGTGGTGACCTTCGCCTTGAACGTGGCGGCCGACCGCTTCGTCCACCGGGTGAGAGAGCAGTACTGATGGCCAAGGCACGGCTCATCGGCGATCGCACCAACAAGATGATGGTGCAGGCCATGGAGCGTCGGGCCGCCGACGTGCGGGGCCGGGTGTTCCAGATCACCCTGCTGGTCACCCTGCTGATCTCGCTGTTCATCCTTGGCGTGTTGATCGTGGACGTGGTGGTTGACGCCTGGGGAGTGCTTACCGGACGACCGGGCGGCTTCCTGTCCGGCACGATGCGCTCCCTCTCCGGCGATCCCAAGCTCGGCGTGCAGCAAGCCCTGGTGGGCACGTTCTGGATCGCGGTGTTCGTAGCGGTCTTGGCCTTTCCCATCGGCATCGGAGCGGCCATCTGGTTGGAGGAATACGCACTCAAGAACCGGTTCACCCGGTTTATCGAACTGAACATCCGCAACCTGGCCGGGGTTCCCTCGATTGTGTACGGCCTGCTCGGCCTGTTCCTGTTCGTGAACAGCCTGGGTGGTCTCACCGGTGGCAAGTCCATAGCCTCGGCGGGCATAACTCTGGCCATTCTGGTGCTGCCCATAGTGATCATCACCGCCCAAGAGGCCATCCGAGCCGTTCCCCAAGGGCTGAAAGAGGGGGCCTACGGCGTGGGGGCCACCAAGTGGACCATGATCCGCAGCCAGGTGCTGCCCTACGCCGCGCCCGGCATCTTCACCGGGACGCTGCTGTCGATGTCCCGAGGCATCGGCGAGGCCGCACCACTGCTCCTGGTGGGCGCGGTCTCCGGCCGACTAGGAAGCAATCCGGGCTTTTTCGACTTCAGTGCCATTAACGCTGAGGCCTTTATGGCCATGCCGGTGATCATCGTGGAATGGGTGCAGAACTCGGGGCGCGATCCGGGCTTTGCCGAGGCCGCGGCGGCAGCCATTGTGGTGCTGCTGGTATTCGTTATCCTGATTAACGCAGCGGCCATCTTCTTGCGCAACCACTTCGAGAAGAAGAGAGGATGACTGGTGGAAGCAGTCTCTGAAAGCATAAGGACTGATCTGATGGAGCAAGCAGAACCGGAAGCCTCTCCTCGACTCGGTCTGTACATTGACCGAACGATGCAGGCGGCCGCCCCCGGCACCATCGGCGACACGGTGTTCGAGGTGGAAGACCTGAACGTGTACTACGGCGACTTCCGGGCCGTCCAAGACGCCACTCTGACGGTCTACAAGCACGAGATCACCGCCATGATCGGCCCCTCAGGTTGCGGCAAGACCACAGTGTTGCGCTGCTTCAACCGGATGAACGACCTCATCCCCATCGCCCGGGTGGAGGGTCGCTTGGACTTCCAGAATGTGCCCATCTACCACCCCCGGGTGGACCCGGTTGAGGTTCGCCGTCGCATCGGCATGGTGTTCCAAAAGCCCAACCCGTTCCCCAAGTCGATCTACGACAACATCGCCTTCGGTCCCCGGGTGTGTGGAATGGCCAAAAAGAAGAGCGAACTGGACGGCATCGTCGAGCGGTCGCTGAACCGGGCCGCCCTGTGGGACGAGGTGAAGGACCGGTTGAAGGACTCCGCTTTGGGACTCTCGGGTGGCCAGCAGCAGCGCCTGTGCATCGCCCGGGCGATCGCGGTCGATCCCGATGTGCTCTTGATGGACGAGCCGTGCTCGGCCCTCGATCCCATCGCCACCGCCCGCATTGAAGATCTGATGCAGGAGATCAAGAACGACTACACCATCGTGATCGTCACCCATAACATGCAGCAGGCCGCCCGCATCAGCAACCGCACCGCGTTCTTCACCGCCCAGCTCGACTCCACCACCGACCAGCGGTGCGGACTGTTGGTGGAATACGACCGCACTGAGACCATCTTCTCGAACCCCTCTGACGAGCGGACCGAGAACTACGTCACCGGACGGTTCGGCTGAGCACCGGTCCGGAGCCCGGGGTGGGAGAACTGCGCAAGTCCTTCCACGAGGAACTGGACGAGATCCAATCGGGGATCGTCCGGATGGCCGCGCTTGTCACCGAGGCCGTCCCCCGGGCCACCGAGGCGCTGCTGGAGTCCAACCTGGAGCTGGCCCAGCAGCTCATAACCGCCGACGACGAACTCGATGATCTGTCGGTGTACCTCGAGGAGCGCTGCCATCACGTGCTGGCCCTCCAAGCCCCCATGGCCAGTGACCTGCGGGCCCTCAGCACCGCCCTCCGACTGAACGCAGAGTTGGAGAGGTCGGGAGATTTGGCCGTCAACATCGCCAAGGCAACCCGGCGCATCTACGGCACACGCTACGACGCCACTCTCCGGGGCGTGCTGGTGAGAATGAGCGAGGAGGCCTGTCGGCTGATGCGTTTGGCTATCGACGCCTACGTGGATGGAAATGCGGGGCTGGCCGCCGCCCTTGACGACATCGACGACCAGCTCGACGGCTTGAACCGCGACTGCGTTCAGGCCGTGTTCCAAGCCCACCACGACGGCGCCATCGACCTTCAAGCCGCGGTGCAGCTCTGCTTGATCAGCCGGTACTACGAGCGCATCGGCGACCATGCGGTGAATATCGGGGAACGGGTGGTGTATATGGTGACGGGATGGCTTCCCGAACACACCGGGTCGGCCCGATTGAAGATCCGAGAGCGCTACCACTTCGACGAAACCGACGAAGAGACCACCGAGGAGTGAGCATGGTGTCACGGATCGCCCCTAGCCCACGGCAAGGGGTGTTCGGGTGATCGTGACCCTCGTTGTGGTGGCCGCCGTGGTGGTCTTGGCGCTGACCGCCGCAGTGGCGTGGCGCGAGCACCGGCACTTTGTCGACGCCGAGGAGAGCCGCCGACGCGACGATGAACTGCGCCGCCGCCAAGAAGACGAAGTGGTGGAAAGCGAGACCCGTCTCCGGCTGTCGCTGGACGCCGTGACCCAGGGAGTTGTCATGGCCGATCCCGACGGCACCGTGCTGTACCGCAATCTCTACGCTCAGCCGTTTATCGAAGCTCGCCACGGCGAGGCCCTTGTGGAGGCCGCGGTGGCCGAGCTGTTGGCCGAGGCAGCCCTAGGACGGTCGGTGGAGCGAGAGGTTGAGCTGTTCGGCCCACCTCGCCAATGCCTGTTCGTCAGCGCCATGCCGCTGCGTTTCGAGGGCAGGGACTACGGCTCGGTGGCCCTTATCGACGACATCACCGAGCCACAGCGCCTGGATGCCATGCGCCGGGACTTTGTGGCCAACATCAGCCATGAGCTCAGGACCCCGATGGGCGCGCTCAGCCTGCTGGCCGAGACCCTGGCCGAGGAGACCGATCCCGACGTGGTGTCCCGGTTGGCGGTGAGGGTGCAGGCCGAGGCCATCCGGCTATCCGACATCATGGACGACCTGCTGGAGCTCAGCCGGATTGAGAGCAACGAGGCGTCTGAGCAGGCGCCAGTTGCGATCCAGCATGTGGTCAGCGAGGCGCTGACACGGGTCAAGCCCTCCGCAGAAGAGAAGGAGGTTCCCATCGAAACCGTTCTGCCCGCGCTGGATCTGGTGGTCCGGGCTGATCGTCGTCAGCTCACCTCCGCGGTGTTCAATCTGTTGGACAACGCGGTCAAGTACTCCGAGGCCAACCGTCCGGTCAGGGTCACAACCCGAATGGAAGGCGACTGGGTCGAGGTTGAGGTGCGCGACCAGGGCTATGGCATCCCCCAGGGCCACCAAGAGCGCATCTTCGAGCGCTTCTATCAGGTGGACCGCTCCCGGGGGCGGAGCAATGGCGGAGTGGGCTTGGGCTTGGCCATTGTGCGCCACGTGGCCACCAATCACGGAGGCGAGGTCCGGGTGGAGTCAACGGTGGGAGAAGGCTCAGCATTCACGCTGGCAGTGCCGGTATCCGATGACGAACCGGTCGAACAAGAGGATTCCCAAGATCTGCAACCCATCGGAGTGCAGGCATGAGCGGGTCGGGACGGGTTCTCGTCGTTGAGGATGAGGAGTCCTTTGTCGAGGCGCTGACCGTGGGGCTGGCCCGAGAGGGATTCACCGTGAACGTTGCCCGCGACGGCAAGGAAGCCCTCGATTTCTTCAATGCGTACTCTCCCGACATTGTTCTGCTCGACGTGATGCTGCCCCTGGTATCCGGGATCGATGTCTGCCGCCAGATCCGGGCTCGATCCCAGGTGCCCATCATCATGGTCACTGCCAAAGGCGAGGAGATCGATGCGGTAGTTGGCTTGGAAGTGGGGGCCGACGACTACGTGACCAAGCCCTATCGCCTGCGCGAGCTGATTTCCCGGATGCGCTCGCTGTTACGGCGATCCCGATGGACGGCGGAGAGCGAGACATTCCGGGGGGATGTCATCGAGGTGGGCGATGTGGCCGTCGATCCTGAGCGACATGAGGTATTCGTGCGGGGCGAGCAAGTCGAATTGCCTCTCAAGGAGTTCGACCTGTTGGAACTGCTGCTGACCAATGCAGGACGGGTGTTGACCCGGGACGCGCTGATTGACCAGGTTTGGGGCAGCGACTATGTGGGCGACACCAAGACGCTCGATGTCCACGTCAAGCGCCTTCGATCCAAGATCGAGGATGACCCTTCCAATCCTCGCCGCATCGTGACCATTCGCGGCCTCGGCTACAAGTACGCCACCGGCGTACCGGCGGAGACCGCCCCGCCGTAGTCTTCATAGCGTGATCAACATCCCGTTCTTGCGGCTGATCAGGGTGCACGCCATTGCCGCGGCGGGCGACGCCATGATCACCGTCGCGCTGGCGGGTTCTCTCTTCTTCTCCATCGATCCCAGCGCGGCTCGATTGCGGGTCACTCTTTACCTGTTGCTCACCATGGCCCCGTTCGCGGTGGTCGGTCCCCTTATTGGGCCGGCTCTGGACCGCTTTCGAGGCGGGCGGCGCACCATGATCTTCGCCATCAATGCGGGACGGGCATTCGTCGCGTTGTTGATGATCTCCAACATGGATTCGCTGCTGCTGTTCCCCCTCGCCTTCGCCATGTTGGTCCTCCAGAAGAGCTATGGCGTGGCCAAGGCCTCCATGGTGCCTCTCATCTTGCCGAGTGAGGAGCAGTTTGTGGGGGGCAATGCCCGGTTGGCGCTGGTTGGGAGCGTATGCGGTTTCATCGGGGCTGGTCCCGCGCTGTTGGCCAACTGGCTGGGCGGGGCATCGTGGACGGTGGGTCTGGCCATGGTGGTCTACATCCTGGCTGCGTTGTCCTCCTTGTCGCTGCCCCAAGGTCGAATTGCCCCGGAGCCGATGGATGATGAGGAGGCGAGCAAACTGCGCGGCGTGGGCATCCGCAAGGCGGCGACCGCCACCGGCACCCTGCGGGGCATTGTGGGATTTGTGACGTTTCTGGCTGCGTTTGCCTTACGGGGCGGCGCCGACAACGTGAACCTCTCCGGGGTGGGCAAGGCGTTCGGGGCTGGTATCCGCCACGCTCTTCAAGGCGATGTGGCGTCTGACGCCAGTCCGGCCTGGAAACTGGGACTGGTAGCGGCCGCCCTTGTCTGCGGGTTCTTGGTGGGCTCGTTGCTGGCCCCCAAACTGCGAGACCGGATTCGAGAAGAGGTCATCATCGCCGCGGCGCTGGTCGCCCTGTTCCTTGTCGGCCTGCTCGCCGCTTGGGGAGGAGGTTTTGGCTCGACCTTGCTGCTGGCCCTGGGTGTGGGGATGACAGCCAGCGCTGGCAAGCTCTCCTTCGACTCCATCGTGCAACGCGACGCCGGGGACGCCAATCACGGGCGGGCGTTTGCCGTCTTTGAGACCCGCTTCCAGATCTTCTGGGTGCTGGGCGCGCTGATCCCCGTGGTCATCCCCATGCCCGCCCGAGTCGGCTTCATCCTCATTGCCATAGCCGCCGCAGTTGCGGTTGTGCTCTTCTGGCTGCGGCCAACAACTACTCAGGCAGATCAATCCGGGCCAGCCACAGGCCAGGAGCATCAACCTCGGCGGGCGTAGGCAGCTCTCGCGCCGAATGCCAGAGCCGGGCCAGGCCTTCGGTTCCCGCCCGCTCCACCACTCCGCTGGCAAAGGCCGCTCCTCGGTCGTAATGGTCCTGGGAGAGTTCGAGGCCGAACATCCGCTCGATGAAACGATCGGCAGCATCAGCGGTGACCCGCCGTCGTCTCAGGGCCTCGCTGAGGCGTTGGTGCGAGCCGATGAGCCCGCGTCCGATGCTGTCCATGGTCCAGTCGACATATCCGGCGATTACCGTCACCAATGCAGTGATCTGCGGCAGCAATACCCGCTGGGCCGGTGATTGGACAGCCCCCAAGATCACCTCGGGGTCGCCCAGCACCGACTGGAGGCCGCTCAGCGAATCGGCATCGCCCAGATCCAGATCGCTCAGCCGGCTCTCCAGCGCGTCGGGATCGGCCTCGAATCCCCCGACATAGTCGGCCAACAGTTTGTCCATTCGCTGGCGCACATGGGGCACAGAGAGCACTGCATGGTGGGTCATCTCGCTCAGGCATACCCAAAGCCGCAGATCAGAGGGGTCCAGGCTCCACTCATCGGCCAGAGCGTCGATGTTGGCCGGTACCACAATGAGTTCTGAGCCGTCGCGGGGGATGGGCAAGTCGTACTGGCCCAGGCTCCGGCGAGCGAGATTTCCCACCATGCTGCCGGCGGTCATGCTCAGCATTACGGGGCCGATCATCTTCATGATCTGGCCGAACATGGCTTGAGCGGGATCGATGGGCGTCTTGTCACTCTCAGCTTGGCCCGACACGCTCCCAATTGGCTCTAGCAGATCCCGATAGGCGTCAAGGGTGGCTGTGGCCCATTGCGCCCTGGTCACGGGCACAATCGACGCGGTTTGGCCGGCGCGGGTTATTGACAGCCCAGTGGCGTTGGCCACATGAAGTTCGGCTACTCGAGCCAGTTCGCCCAGGGCGATGCGGTCGGCGGGGTCGACGTTGGGTTCAGACTGTGCGTCGGTGGCCAGCGCCACGGCGAACTGGCGGGCCGTCTCCCAGGTGGACGACGCTTGCTGGGAAAGGAGCTTGCCCAGATCCCCGAAGATCGGCAGACCCTTGAATGGATTGAACTCGTCGGGTGAGTCAAGGCTGTCCACGCTGCTTTATGCTACTGCCGTGAGTCCGCTAACCGTGGCGGTGGCTGGCGCATGCGGGCCGCTGGGCCGCCGGGTATGCCGGCGATTGGTGGATCATCGCCGGGTTGGCTCGATCGTCGGCTTCGATCTGCGCCCCGATCCCGGAATCGCTGGGATGGACTATGTCTGCGGCGATGTCGGAGAGTTGGACCTCGGCGCTCTGCTGGCCGAGGTCGATGTGCTGGTCCATTTGGCGTCGGCGCTGGAGCCATGGCCCGACGAGGCCCCAGCGGGCACCAGTGACGGCGAGGCCACCCGCCGGCTCTTCGAGGCCGCGGGCTCTGCCGGGGTCGGTCGACTCGTGCTGATGTCCACCGCCATGGTGTACGGCGCATGGCCGGACAACCCTGTTCCGCTTACCGAGGCCTCTCCACTGCGACCGATCCCCGAATTCGGCTTTGCGGTCAACAAGGCTGAGCAGGAGCGGTTTGCCGCTCAATGGAGCGAGGATCACCCCGCGGTGGAAATCGTCACGCTGCGCCCAACGGCCAGCCTGGCCGAAGAGCATGTGGGATGGGTGGCCCGGTCACTGCGCTCGGCCGCCAGCCTCACCGGAGAGAGCGAGGTTCCGGTTCAATTCCTTCACCTGGATGATTTGGCGGCTGCGGTCGAGCTGTCCGTGGTGGGCGATCTGTCCGGGGTGTACAACGTCGCCCCTGAAGGCTGGATGAGCAGCGGCACCACCCTTGACCTCGAAGGTCTGACCCCCCGTGTCCGTATGCCAGAGCAGCTGCTTGGTCGTCTGAGCGCGTGGTGGTGGAAATACCGCCTCGTGCCCACCAGCCCTGGCGTGCTCCGGTATGCCCGGTTTCCCTGGGTTGTGGCCAGCGATCGGCTTAGGGCGGCGGGGTGGACGCCTCAGTACACCAGCGAGTTGGCCTTTGTCACCGGGCGCAAAGGTCACCCGTGGGGGATGTTGGATTCTCGTCGCCGTCAGCAGGTCGCCCTGGGCGGTGCAGTTGTGGGGGGTTTGGCGCTGGTATGGGGTATTTCGGCCGCGGCTCGACGGCTATTTCGCCGGTAACCGCGTTAACGGGATGGAATCCCACCGGAGCGCAGGGTTTACACTCAATCCGTGAAGCCGCCAGAAGCCGCTGACGTGTGGATAGGGCTCAGCGAGTCGCCGCTGCCGCTCGACCTGGTGCTTTCTTGGGTTGGCCGACCGGATTGCGGTGGCATCGTCCTGTTCAGCGGCACCGCCCGCGACCACTCAGAGGGACGGCCCGGGGTAACCGTGCTGGAATACGAGGCCTACGAGAAGCAGGTGGCCCCCCGACTGGAGGCGCTGGTCGACGAGGCGCGGGTCCGGTGGCCTGACATCGGCCGAGTGGCCATGCTCCACCGAGTCGGCCGGGTGGAGATCGGTGAATCGGCGGTGGTGGCGGCGGTCTCTGCTCCCCATCGGGAGGAGGCCTTCGCCGCGGCCCGGTTCTGCATCGACGGGTTGAAGGCGACCGTTCCCATTTGGAAGCGGGAGATTTGGGAGGGGGGTGAGAGCTGGGGTTTGGAGGCCCAGCACATCTCTGAAGCCGTGACGGTTGCTTCCTCGGGCGAGTCGGTCGGCTGAACTCATGGCCCGAGATCTGGCTATCGATCTAGGAACAGCCAACACGCTGGTCTACGCCCGCGGCCAGGGGATCATCCTGAATGAGCCCTCGGTCATCGCCCTGAACCGCAAGACCAACGAAGTGCTGGCCATGGGGCGTGAGGCGTGGCAGATGATCGGCCGCACCCCGGCGCATATTGTGGCCGTCCGCCCGCTGCGCAAAGGGGCGATCACCGATTTCGAGGTCACCCAGCGCATGATCCGCTTGCTGCTCCTCCGCGCCGGGGTCAATCGATTCAGCCGTCCCAAGGTGGTCATCTGTGTGCCATCGGCGATTACCGCCGTCGAGCGCCGGGCGGTGGTTGAGGCTGCCCGGCGGGCTGGAGCGGCCGAGACCCGGCTCATCGAGCAACCGCTTGCCGCGGCCATCGGCGCTTCCCTGCCGATTCACGAGCCGGTCGGCAATATGGTGGTTGACATCGGCGGAGGAACCAGCGAAACCGCTCTCATCTCTTTGGGAGGGGTGATCGCACTCAAGGCCATCCGGGTGGGATCGTTCGACATCGATGTTGCCATCCAGTCTTATGTTCGACACGAATTCGGTATTGCCATCGGCGAGCGCACCGCCGAAGAAGTCAAAATCACCATCGGCTCCGCGGCCTATGTGGCTGGGGAGTGCAGCGCCGAGGTCCGAGGTCGCAATCTTATGAACGGCCTGCCGGAGACCATCGTGCTGTCCCCGTTCGAAGTGCGGGCAGCCATTGGCGAGCAGGTCTTGTCCATTGTGGACTCGGTGGTGTCGTGTCTGGTTGAGGCGCCTCCAGAGTTGTCGCAGGATGTGATCTCCCGCGGCATTCACCTGGTAGGGGGCGGGTCGCTGCTGCGGGGGTTGAGCGTGCGGCTATCCCAGTCCGCTGATGTGCCGGTCAGCTTGGTCGATACACCGCTGGAGGCGGTGGTCATGGGGGCGGGCCGCTGCCTGGAGTCCTTCGAAGACGTCCAGGCCATGTTCATGGAGTGAGACGGCCGCGCTCTAATTGGTATCGGTGAGCAGCTCGGCCGCGTCTCTGGTCTGCCAGTCTCTATCTTTCGCAGCCCGCCGGAGAGCGGCCTCCACCTCGGGGCCGTCGAACGGGGCCAGAGCCAACACCGCCCGTCGGCGCACAGCCACTCGGTCGGTTGTTGCCCTCAGAATGGCTTGGAGCCCAGCAGGGTGGCCGATCGCTCCCAACGCGGCGACGGCCGCTTCCCGGACCAGGGGATTGGAATGACCGGCGGCCAATTCCCCCAGCCGAGTCACGGTGCCGAGATCTTCAAAACCTCGCTCCCCACAGGCCCATGCGGCGGTCTCCGCAATGTCATCGCTCGGGTCGTCCAACAGAGGGGCAGGCGACACCTGTGCGCGGCCAACGCTCAAGACGACAGCCCGCAGCCTCACTTCGGGCGACGGATCGCCAAGTGCGACTCGGAGCTCTTCGTCGGCCAGCGCGCCCATCCGGTCTAGAGCCCCGAGAACCGATGCCCGCACCCGGGGATCATCGTTATCTTGGGCGGCCCTCGCCTTGGCCTCATCGCCGGCGTGCCCGGCGATCACCGCGTCGCGGCGTCGAATCCCGCAGGCGTGGTGATTGTCTTCTGAGTATCTGCTCACACCAGCGTTTCCAAGGCAATCGTGAGGCCGACGAAGAACAATCCCACCAGCATGGTCAGCCCTGCTCCCAGCAAGACGATCACAAAGAAAAGGCCGACACCGGCTCGCAAACGCTGCCACCATCGAAACCGCGCCTCTTCTCCATGCTCAGCCCGATAGGAGGCCAAGACATCCCTCTCGGCCCTTCCTGCCCGCCAGTTTTCCCACCGGCGCTGCCACTGATCTTTCAGCCCCGTCGAAGTATCGTCGGAGAGGGAAACACGAATGCGCGACCAATCGACCACAGAGCCATCGAGGATAGTTCCATTCACCGAAGACCGAGTGCCGCTATGACCCGCGACGGCACTTCTTCTACGGAATCAGGAGCAGTTCCATCCACAGAGGCGTCTTGGTGGCGACGCAACGTGGCCTGGTTGGTCCCCGTGGCCGTGCTGGTGGCTGTGCTGGCGATCACCTCGGTGGTGTTCACCTTCTGGCGTACCGACCAGGTTGCGGTCCGTCCCGGCTCGGTGGAGCAGGTGCCCTCCCGGATCACCGTTTCGGGTGCCGAAATCTATCCCCCGGAGAGCGAGATTGCCCTGGTGACCGTGATGGTCAGCCAGCGGCTGACCATCTGGCAGCGCATCGGCGCCGAGTTCGAGTCGGGGGTGGACATTGAGCCCGAGCGGACTTTCACCGGCGACGGCACCCGCAGCGAGCTGCGCCGGCTCAACGACCTGCGTATGGAGACCTCCCAGCACACCGCCGTCGTGGTGGCGCTGGAGCACTTGGGCTATGAGATCCCCCGCCACGCCTCGGGGGTCATCGTGGCTGAGGCCATGGCCGGTGCTCCTGCCGCCGAAGTGCTGGAGCGCGGCGATGTGATCGTGGGGATCGATGGCATCACGGTGGGCGACTTGAGGGATTTGGGTGAGGCTCTGGCCTCTCGGAGTGCCGGGCAGGCGGTGGTCTTGGATGTGGAGAGGGCGGACGAAGGTTCGGTGGAGTCGGTGCCGCTGGAGCTGATCGCCTCCCCCGATGATGCCAATCGGGCGTTGATCGGCGTCGGCGCGCGCGAGCGAATCGATGTCGGTGAGCTGCCGGTTGAGGTTGCCATCGACAGCGGCACGATCGGGGGGCCGTCAGCCGGGCTGGCCCTCACCATCGGAATAATCGACCTGTTGACCCCCGGCGAGCTGACGGGCGGGCGCAGGGTGGCGGCCACCGGCACGATCGCATTCGACGGCTCAGTGGGGGCAATCGGAGAGGTTGACCAGAAGGCCATCGCAGCGGTCCGGGCTGGAGTGGACCTGCTGCTGGTTCCAACGTCGAATCTGAGCGATGCCCTCAATCACGTAGGCGATGACATGCAGGTAGTGGGGGTGGCGTCACTGCAAGAGGCCTTGGACGCATTGGCCGAAGCATGACAGGACTACCATTCGAGCATGGCCGAACGTCCTGACGGAGACACTCCCTTTGAGCGGGTGAACCCCGAAGAGGTGTCCAGTCAGGGTTTCGCGGTGGCCCGCAAGGGTTTTGACCAGAAGCAAGTGCAGGCGTATTTGGTTTCGCTGGGCAATCAAATCATGGTAGGCCAACAGCAGATCCGGGACTTGCGGGAACAAGTTGCCCAAATCGACGCACGGCCCGAACCAGAGCCCGAGTTCAGCTCGCAGGGGGTCAAGCTGCTCGACGACGGAGTGGAGGCTTCCCGTCGACTGACGCAGACCGAGGCCAACGAGATGGCGACACGGGCCGGCTGGCTTGTCGAGAATCTGGACAAAACCGTCGAGGCTCTGCGGTCACAGCAGGATCTCGCTGATGCCGGAGAGGTGGTGGAATTACTGGAGCAGGCCGGTGAACAGGCTCAAGCGGTGGCCGGGCTGCTTCAAGAGGCTCGAGAACAGGCCGAGGCCGAGGTTGAGCATGGCCGGGTCCAGGGTCGGGAGATCGTGGAGCAGGCCAAGGCACTCCGGTTGACGGTGTTGAGGGATATGGCCCGCCGTCGCCAGACTGCTCGTGCCCAGGTGGAGCGGCTCCGCGCTGGACGCGACAAACTGATGGCGACCCTCAGCGATGCTCGGCACTCCATCGAGCAATCGTTAGAGTCGGCCAAGCTGTCGCTGGCAGAGGCCAAGGTGGTGGCTGATGCGGCCGCCCGCCGGGTGGAGGACGAAACCGAGCCCACCGACTTGGCCTTGCTGTCGGAGTTGGACAATTCCCAGATTGTGGGGATGGTGCCCGACGTCGGTGCGGGACACGAAGACTCTGAAGAGACCCCTGAGAGCGTTACGCTCCTGCCCCCTGCTGAGCGAGATCCGGTGGAGGCCGCGGCCGAGCATCCTGTGCTGACCAATGCCGGCGACAGCAGCGCAGTGGATGCCATTTTCGCTCGCCTGCGATCTCAGAGCGGTCAACCGCAGGACGATCGCGAAACCGCGCCGGGCGCTGCAATAACTTCCGTCGGCGGCGAGTAGTCTGCTTCCGGTATGCGTATCCCCAGAAGTGCGCCCAGACCGGGCGCATCAGCTCGCCCGCGGTTCTCGCGGCGATCCAAGATCATCGCCGCTCTCTTCCTGGTGGTTTTGCTGGCTGGCATTCTGTCGTTACGGGGCACGGCCCGCATGTGGACCGACTACCTGTGGTTCGACTCGCTGGGCCACGGGGATGTCTGGACCGAGATCCTGGTCTACAAAATCGTCTTGTCGGTCATCTTCATTGCCGCCTTCTTCCTCCTCATGTACTCCAACTTGGCCATTGCCGACCGGTTGGCGCCCCAGACCCGGCCGCCGGGGCCAGAAGAGGAGCTGATCCGCCACTATCACGACGCGGTTGGCCATCGCCGCCGGCTGGTAAGCGTGGTGATAGCCATCTTGTTCGCCCTCATCGTGGGCGGCGGAACCGGCGGGGAGTGGCAGAAGGCCATCTTGTATTTCAACAGCGTGGAATTCGGCATCGACGACCCGCAGTTCAGCAAAGACATCGGCTTCTATGTCTTCGAGCTGCCGTTCATCCAATTCCTGATCAGTTGGTTCTTCCGAGCCCTCATCATCGTGGCCGTCATCACCGCCATCGCCCACTATGTGAATGGCGGCATCCGCGTGCAGACCACCGGGCAACGAGTCACGCCCCAAGTCAAAGTCCACCTGTCGGTTCTGCTGGCCCTGATCGCCCTCACCCGGGCCGTGGGCTACTACTACGATCGATTCGGCCTCAACTTCTCTTCCCGGGGACCGGTGGACGGGGCCTCGTTCACCGACGTCAACGCCCAGCTGCCCGCGCTCAGCCTGCTGCTCTTGATCTCGGTGCTATCGGCGGTCTTGCTGGTAATCAACATCTGGCAGCGGGGTTGGGTGCTGCCGGTGACCGCGGTGGGACTGTGGATGATCGTGGCCATTGTCATGGGAGCGATCTATCCGGCGATCATCCAGCGGTTCCGCGCCGAACCAGAGGAGTCGCAGAAAGAAGCGGTCTATATCGAGCGCAACATCGAGGCCACCCGCGATGCTCTGGGCCTCGACAACGTGATCACTCGCGAGTTCAGCCCCGACACCGAGATAACCGTCGAAGAGCTGGCTGACAATCCCAGCGTGCGCAACATCCGGCTGCTGGACCCCGACATCGTGCCCAATGCCTTCCAGGTGGAGCAGTCCGAGCGCACATTCTATTCCTTCGGCGGCGAGGTCGACGTTGACCGTTACGAGATTGATGGCAAGACCACCGAGGTGGTGGTCGGCGCCCGCCAGCTCAATGTGGCCGACATTCCCCAGCAGTCCTGGGAGGGCCGCCACGTCCAGTACACCCACGGTTACGGCGTGGCGGTGGCCCCGGTGAACTCGGTCACCACCCAGGGGTCCCCCGATTTCGTGGTCGGAGATGTGCCAGTGGTGGCCGGTGACGACTTCGAGCTGACCCGGCCCCAGCTCTATATCGGCGAGAACCTCACCGGCTACGCCATCGTCGGGGCCACGATTCCCGAGGTGGACTACACCGAGGCCAACGAGACCGTTCCGTTCACCTATGACGGCGAGGCTGGGGTGGGCATCGGCAGTTTCTTCCGCCAGTCGGCCTTCGCCCTGCGCTTCGGCGACATCAACCCGCTGATCTCCGGTTTTGTCGGCAGCGATTCCCGGATCATCTTCAATCGGGACCTGCGTCTCCGAGTGCAGAATCTGGCCCCGTTCTTGGAGCTGGACGCCGACCCCTATCCCGTGGTCTCCGACGGCCGGGTGTTCTACATCGTCGACGCCTACACCACCAGCGACCGGTATCCCTATGGCCAGCGCCCCGACATCAACGATCTACCGTTGGAGAGCGGGCTGCGCAAGAGGTTCAACTACGTTCGCAATTCGGTGAAAGTGGTAGTAGATGCATTCGATGGCACCACCACTTTCTATGTAATCGACCCCGACGACCCCATTATCCAGGCCTGGCGCAAGATATTCCCCGGCTTGTTCGAGGACTTCGACCAGATGCCCCTCGATCTCAAGAACCACCTGCGCTACCCCGAGGACCTGTTCCGGGTGCAGACCTCCATGTGGGCTCGCTACTTCATCGATGATCCCGAGACCTTCTACGCCAACTCGGTGACCTGGGCGGTGGCCCAGGATCCGGGCACCCGAATCACTGCCCGAACGTTCCTCGATGAGGTTACCGAGGCCATTGCCGCAGAGGAGACGTCCACGGCAGCCGCCACTCGCCAGCTCGAGCGGAGAATCCGGCCCTTCTACCAGCTCCTCCAACTCCCCGGCGAAGAGGACCTGGACTTTGTGATCTTCCGTCCGTTCGTGCCTATTTCCGGGGCAGGCGATGATGAGGACGAGCGCAAGGAGCTGACCGCTTTCATGGCGGCCAAGGGCGACATCGACGAGTACGGCGAGCTGGTGGTGTACACCGTGCCGGGCACCAGCATTCCCGGTCCGAGCATCGTCGATGCCAAGATCCAGGCCGACACGGCAATCGCCGACGCCTTCACCCAGTTGAACCAGCAGGGATCCACTGTGCTTCAGGGGAATCTGCTGATGATCCCGGTGGGCGACTCGCTTCTGTTCGTGCGCCCCGTCTACGTCCAGGCCACCGGGGACACCGAGCTGCCCCAGGTGAAGCAGGTGATCGCCGGGGTCGGCAACGACGACGACTTCATCCTCCGAATCCGGCCGACACTGGAAGAGGCCTTGGCCGCCCTGTCCGATGCCGACGGGCAATCGGTGATCCCCGCCGAACCATTGGCGCCGGAAACCGACGCTGGCGATCCCGAACCCGCCCCTACCGCCGCGCCGTCGATTTCCGATGAGGCCCCAATAGACGAAGACACCCGTCAGGCTCTGAGCGAGCTGATCACTGAATTGCGGACCACCCAGGACTCCCTCGACGAGGACCGCCGCCGCCTCGACGGCCTCATTGAGGAGTTGGAGTCCCTGCTTGACTCAGCCGACGGCTAATCCCCGCTCAGTCGAGCAGGATGTTGTCGGGGCGAGGGGTGCCCTGGGCCTCGAGCAAGTAGTAGTAGCCCATCAAAACAGTTTGGCCGTCGGTGATGCTCTCAATGTTGCCGTCGGCGTCCATGTTCAAGTTGGCGCCCCAGATGGCGAAGAACACCTCGGTGGTCTCGGTATTTTCCTCAGGGGTATACAGCGTGTGGATGGAGCCAGCCGGCTCATAGAGGAACGACCCGGCCCGGTTCAGAAAATCGCTCTCCTTGTATCCCCAGGCCCCGGCACTGGTGTAGGCGAACACTTGGCCGGTGTGCTTGTGGGTCTGCACCGAGTAGCCCGACGGGAACTGGTTCTTGATGACCCACAACCCCTCGCTCTCTTTGATCTGGAGCACCTTGAGGCCGATGCCGTCTTCGCCGTACGCCCAGGGGAGGTCGTCCTCTCCGATGTGCTGGGCGGTGGGGGCAACCATCATGTCAAGCATGGGGGAATCTTATGCCTCCGCTGTGCGGGTGGGTTCAGTCGATCTCGGTGCGGGACAGACGCCACGAGGTGTAGACCAGCCCGGCGAAACCGACAGCCAACGGCACCACGTAGGAGGCCAGCGTGGACCGGTCGGCCAGCCGCATGCTCACGTCGGTGGCGTCCGACAGGATGCTCATGGGATAGCTGCGCACCGACAGGCGGGCGAACCAGTCGCCCAGCCGGGACAACAGCAGCTCCCAGATGGCGATGTAGCCCAAGCCAACCAACAGGGACCGCTTGAACCGCAGTCCCAAAGCCAAGAAGATACCCGAATAGGCGAAAACCGCCAGGGCGGTGGCGGTGGCCGTGGCCACCAGCAAGTCTCCGACACCGGTGATGGCCGCAGCCAAGGTCATCACCGCCACCACAATGGGGCCTACCACGCTTATCACTGCCGCGAAGGCAGCGGTGGCCACAGAGTGGCGAGGAACAGGCCGAAGCCATACGTACACCAGGGTGCGGTCTTCCACCAGATTTCCCAGCGCGGCCGAGCCCAAAGCCAAGGCGATGAACGGAGCGAAGATGTTGGTCCCGAAGGTGCCCATGCTGCGGGTGGCGACCTCAACTGGATCGTCGGCGGCTCGGGCTACGAAGGCCAACAAGATGGCCACACCGCTCAGCCCAGCCAAAGCCAGCAGCCGGCCGGTGCTGATCTGGCTGCGGACAACCACCCGATAGATGTGGGGGTTCACTGGGTCTCCAGATGCGCTATCACTGTGTCTCCAGATGCGTTATCACTGTGTCTCCAGATGCGTTATCACTGTGTCTCCAGATGCGTTATCACTGGCCCACCAGGTATCGGAAGACGCTCTCCAAGTCATCGTCAAGCGGTCGCAACTCCAGCAGCGAGGCATCCCGGTCGCGAGCCATCGGGGCTACCGCTCGTCGGAATGCCGCGGGCTCGGTGGTATCCACCACTACGCAATCAGTCCCCTCCAAGCGGCACCCTGAGATCGCGCCGCTCTCCAGGAGAGCGGTGGCCAGCACCCTGGGCTGATCGGTGCGGATGCTGATGCGCAGCGGCCGATCGTCCATCAGGTTGCGGATCTCTCGGAAGTCTCCCTCGGCGGCCAGCCGTCCCTGGGCGATCACCAGCACCCGGGAGCCGAATCGCTCCACCTCGTCAAGCACGTGGCTGGACACGATGACGCACTTTCCCTCGTCCCCCAGCCGGTGGAAGAGCTGGATCATCTCCCGCCGCTGTCGGGGATCGAGCCCGGTGAGCGGTTCGTCCAGGGCGATGACCAGGGGATCGTGGACGATGGCCTGGGCCAGCTTTATTCGCTGGCGCATACCCTTGGAGTAAGTGGACAGCCTTCGGGTGTCGTCGGGGTCGAGTTCCACCGTCTGGATGGCCTGGCGGGCGGCTTCGACGGGGTTGCCGACCTGGTGCAGTTGAGCGGCCAGTTCTACAAATTCCCGGCCGCTCAGGTAGTCGAGCAGCGACTCCTGCTGGGGGGCCATGCCGATACGGCCCAGCACGGCCACGTCGGTGCGGGGGTTCTTGCCCAGCACGGTCACCGTCCCGTTGGACGGTCGAGCCAAACCGCACATCATCCGCAGCAGGGTGGACTTGCCCGCCCCGTTGGGCCCCAGCAGTGCGGTGACCCCGGCCCCGATGCTGAAGCTCACGTCGGACACCGCCACCAGGTCGCCGAACCACTTGGACACCCCGGCGGCCTGCACCATGGGCGGCGGGCTGGCTTGGGTGCTCATCCGGCTACCTCAATTCGCTGGTATCGCCAGCGGGCGAACGCTCCGAAGGCGGCAATAAGCCCAACAAGCGCGGCGAATATCGCCCAGGTATCGACATCGCCGATGGGAGGCCCTTCTCCGTTGACTTCTCCGAAGATGCGGTAGACGGCCTCGAAAGGTAGGCCAATCAGGTTGAACAGTGCATACGAGTCGCCCATTTGAGCACCCTCGGCGAGGCCATCACCTACCGCCGAGCTGGCCAGCAATCCGACAAAAATGCCCACGCTGGCCAGGGAGCGGCGAGCGGTGAGGCTGGATACTGCCAGCGACAGTGCCGTCCAGAAAACGGCCAACGCAGTCCCCGACGCCAAAATTCGTCCTAGTTCGGTCAACCAGCCGGTTACCCCGTCGGGTCCGGCGTCAGCCAGGGTATAGGCGATGAGCATCAAGATCGGAGGCCCCAAGGTCATCGTGCCTAGGACGGCGGCGATGGCCGCGGCTTTGGCCACCAGATAGGTATCTCGGCTCAGCGGCGATGCCAAGTACAACCCCAGCATGCCGCTCCGGCGATCGGTGCATACCGCCTCCGGGGCGACGAACGCCGCGAACAAGAAGAGGGCGCCAGTGATGAATCCGTAGTAGTCGGCCGAGGATTCCAGCCCTAGTTCGTCTCCTCGAGGCAAGAAAGCGGCGATTCCGATGAACACGATGGCGGGAATGAACGAGATCAACAAGGCGATGGCAGGAAGGACCTTCTGCCAATTGGACCGCTTCAAGCCCAGCACCCGCTGCACGGTGTGGTAGCTCAGATTGGCCATGGCGCGGCCTGGGCCGTGACGAGGCCCGTCGTAGGCCATATAACCGCGGTCGTGGATGCGGGCCTCGGTCATTGGGAGGCCTCTATGAACACGTCTTCCAATGTGGTGCGGCGAGGCTCCAGCCGACGCAGGCCCAGCCCCAGATCTGCCACCAAGTCTCTGATCAGATCGGAGGCCGAATCGACGCCTGACACTATGAGAGAGTGGCCGTCGACGGCTGCTGCTACCCCCCGAGCGACCAGCGCAGCCGCCAGTGGTTCGGGGTCGGAGTCCAGTTCCACCTTGAACCCCGATGCAGCTGCGCCCAGATCCTGGAGAGTGCCGCTGTGGCCCACCATTCCGTTGGCCAGAATGACTACCGAGTCGCACACCCGCTCCACTTCCTCAAGCAGATGCGACGACAGCAGGATGTCTATGCCGAATTCGCTACCAACCCTGCGGATGAGGGCCAGCATGTCGTCGCGCTGCACCGGGTCGAGCCCGTCGGTGGGCTCGTCGAGCAGCAGAAGGTCGGGATCGTGGGCCAGGGCTTGGGCCATCTTCACCCGCTGACGCTGTCCGGTTGACATAGTGCCGATGGGGCGGAACCGCTCCTCGCCCAAGCCCACCTGCCATAAGGCGTTGCTGGCCCTCTCGGTGGCGACCCGGCGGGGCAGGCCGTGGAGCTGGGCAATGTGGCGCACTAGGTCGGCGGCCTGCACGTCGCCGGGCAGGTCATGGTGCTCAGGGGCATAGCCCAGCCGGGTTCGCAACTCAGGGCCGCTCCGGTCGGGGTCTACCCCCAGCACGTTGAGTTCGCCGCCTTGGCGGGGGCGCAGTCCCAGGACCAGGCCCATGAAGGTGCTCTTGCCGGCGCCGTTGGGCCCCAGCAGCCCGGTGATGCCCTTCCCGACCTCGCAGTTCAGGCCCTGGAGTACGTGGTTTGAGCCGTAGCTCTTCTGCACTCCACGAGCAGAGATAACGATGTCGGACACTGGGCGAAACCCTATCCCTGCTCGGACCCCATTAGGTCGTCGGGGGTGGGGAAGTGGCAGGCAACCGGGTGCCCAATCCCCAGGTCGAGCAACTCGGGGTCGTATTCGGTGCATATCAACTCCGCCTTCCAGCATCGGGTGCGAAATCGGCACCCCGAAGGGGGCGAGGCCGGGTTTGGCGCGTCGCCTTCAAGCACGATGCGTCGGCGCCTCTTCTCGAGCTTGGGATCGGGAATCGGAACGGCCGACAGCAAAGCCTGGGTGTAGGGATGGGCCGGGGTTTCGTACACTTCCGGACCGGTACCCGTCTCCACGATCCGCCCCAGATACATCACCGCCACACGGTCGGAGATGTGGCGGACCACTGAAAGGTCGTGGGCCACAAACAGGTAGGTGAGTCCCAATTGGCGCTGGAGGTCTTCCAGCAGGTTGAGCACCCCGGCCTGAATGCTCACGTCGAGGGCCGACACCGGCTCATCCAGGATGATGAGGTCGGGCGCAAGAGCCAGAGCTCGGGCGATGCCGATGCGCTGGCGCTGGCCCCCGGAGAACTCGTGGGGGTAGCGGTTGCCGTGCTCTGGGCGCAGCCCGACCAGCTCCAGCAGTTCGCCCACCCGGGCCCCGATGTCACCGGTCGTGCGGTGGATGCGCAGAGGCTCGGAGATGATGGCCGACACCGTCATGCGGGGGTCGAGTGAGGCCATCGGGTCTTGGTAGACGATCTGCATGTTCCGCCGCATGGCCTGAAGCTGGCGGCGGCTCAGCCCAGCCAGCTCCTGGCCCTTGAATCGAACTGACCCCGAGGTGGGTTCGATGAGGCGGAGGATGCAGCGGGCGATGGTGGATTTGCCCGACCCCGATTCGCCCACCAGACCCAGGGTCTCGCCCCGATTGATGTGCAGCGACACACCGTTTACTGCCTGGACCATCCCTACTGTCCGGCGTATGGCGCCTTTGGATCGGATCGGGAAATCCTTGACCAGGTCGGTGACTTCCAGCAGAGGGGTTGTTTCAACCGGCAGGTCGGCAGGGTTAGACATCTTCGGCCTCGTTGTACTGGTCCTCGCCGTGGTGGCAGGCGGACTGCTGATTGCCTATGGGGCGCAGCTCAGGGATCTCTTGGGAACAGAGCGGGGTGGCTCGGGGACAGCGGGGGGCGAAGGCGCATCCGGGAGGTGGGGCCAGCATGGAAGGCGGAGCCCCGTCGATGGGCATCAGCCGGGTTCCTTTGGGGGCATCGAGGCGGGGGATCGACCCGAGCAGCCCGGCGGTGTAGGGGTGGCTGGGCCGTTCGAACACGCCGTCGGCCATCCCGGTCTCGGCCGCTCGACCGGCATACATGACCAAGATCCGATGGGCGATGCGGGCCACCACACCGAGGTCGTGGGTGATTATGACCAGCGCCGAGCCGGTGGCCTCCCGGGCTCGCTCGAGCACGTCTATCACCTGGGCCTGAATGGTGACATCGAGGGCGGTGGTGGGTTCGTCGGCGATGAGCAGGTCGGGATCGTTGGCAATGGCCATGGCGATCATGGCCCGCTGGCGCATCCCACCTGACAGCTCATGGGGATAGGAATCCACCCGCTGGCCGGCGTTGGGAAGGCCCACCAAATCGAGCAGCTCGACTGCCTTGGACCGGGCCGTGCGGGAATTGACCCGCTGGTGGATGCGGACTCCCTCGGCGATCTGGGCCCCGACGGCCATCACCGGGTTCAGCGAGGTCATCGGGTCTTGGAACACCATCGAGATGGACGATCCCCGCAGCCGTTCGAGGTCTTTGTCGGACATGGCCAGCACATCGCGGCCCCGGTAGGCAATCGACCCACTGACTTGAGCGGTGGCCGGCAACAGGCCCATGGCGGCCATGACGCTGACCGATTTGCCCGAGCCGGACTCCCCGGCGATGGCTAGCACCTCGCCCTCGTACACGTCCCAGCTCACGCCCCGCACTGCCTGCACGTCGCCGTCGGGGGTGGGGAAGGCAACCTCCAGGTCGCGAACCGACAGCACCGGGGTCTCAGCTCGGGAGCTGTCTAGGCCGGTCATCGACGCTGCTCCCGGCGGGGATCGAGGGCGTCGCGCAACCCGTCGCCCACGAAGTTCACACACAGCACCAGCACCACCAGCACGGCTCCCGGCAGGTAGAACAGCCACCACCGGGTGCGGGCTGAGTCGCGGCCCTCGTCGACCAGCGATCCCAGCGACACCTCGGGGGGCTGGATGCCGAAGCCCAAGAAGGCCAGCGCGGTCTCCAGCAGGATGGCGGTGGCCACCGTGAGGGTGGCGTACACGATTATCGAGCTCATGGCGTTGGGGATGAGGTGGCGGAAGATGATGCGAGTGTTGGACGCTCCCAGGGCCTCGGCTGCTTCGATGTACTCCTTCTCTCGGATGGAGAACACCTCACCCCGCACTACTCGGGCCAACGGCGCCCACAGAAACAGGCCGATCACCACCGCCACGAACATCAGCGAGCTGCCCCCGCTGGCCCGGGTGCGGGTGCCCAGCACCATCAGCACCGGCAACAGGGGAAGGATCAGCAGGAAGTCCACCAACAGCCCAAGGGCCCCGTCCACCCGGCCCCGGAACCATCCCTGCACCGCGCCCAACACCGACCCCAAAACGGTGGCGATGCCGGCAACCACCACGCTGACGTGGACCGATACCCGCAGCCCCCGCATGGACTGGGCGAACATGTCGTGGCCGATGGTGTCGGTGCCGAACCAGTGGTTGCCCGAAGGCCCCTGCGAAAGATCAGGAGACAGTTCCTTGTAGCCCCAGCCGGTGAGCGGCTCGGCCAGATAGCTGAACAGATAGGCCGCCACCAGCACTATCCCGGCAGCCACCGCCAGCCGGTGAGCGAGAAACCGCCGAAGCACCAGTTGCCACTGAGAGCGGGCTTCCGTCTCGGCTGGGGTGCCGGCCAGGATTCCAACCGGCGCGTCAGCCATCTCGCACCCTTGGATCCAAGAAGCCATAGGTCAGATCGGTCAGCAGGTTCACCACGATCACCGAGATGCCCACCGCCAGCAGCCATCCCTGCGTCACGGCCACATCCCCGTCGAGCAGGGACTCCAAGAACAGGCGGCCCATGCCCTTCCAGTTGAACACCACCTCGGTGACCACCGTGCCCCCGATAAGGGTGCCGAACGTCAGCCCGGTGTAGCTCACCACCGGGAGCAGGGCGTTGCGGAGAGCATGGTGGGTGATGATCCGGCGTCGAGGGACTCCCTTGGCTCGGGCGGTGCGGATGTAGTCGCTTTCCAGCACGTCGAGCATGGCCGAGCGCTGAAATCGGCTGGTGGCGGCCAGCTGGATCAAAACAAGGGTGAGCGCGGGGAGCATGATGTGTCCGGCCCGGTCGGCCCACGTGCCCCAGAAGTCGGCTTCGAGGCGGGGCGACTGCTCGCCGATGGTGAAGAAGATCCGACTTCCCCACCAGTCGTTGAACCGGATGCCCAGGTCTTTGAGCACTGCCCCCAGCCAGAAAACGGGCATGGCGAAGAAAAGGAAGGCGAAGAAGGTGGAGATGTTGTCGAACGCCCCGTATTGGCGCACCGCGCTTACCACTCCCACGGCCACGCCGAGGATCACCGAGACCACGGTGGCGGCTATGACCAGCCGCAAGGTGACCGGAATGGCTTCGCCCAACAGCGTGGTGACGTCCCGGCCGTTGTCGGTGGAAGTGCCCATGTTGCCGGTGAGCAGGTCGCCCAGCCAGCTGCCGTAGCGCTCGATGAGGGGCTTGTCGAGGCCCAAGCTTGCCTCCAGGCGGTCGATTTGCTCGGCGCCGCCAGGTTGGGAGAGTAGGAAAACCCGTTGCTCGGCGATGGGGTCGACAGTGGCCACCAGCAGGAAGGCCACCAGGGTGGCGAAGAAGAGAACGACAATCGAGATCAGCAGCTTGCGTGTCGCGAACCCGAGCATTTGCAGAAAAGCTAGTCAGCCAATACCCATTCTTCGAGGTTCCAGGTGAAGCTTTCGGTGGTGGGATTGTCTTGGACATTTTGGATTTTCTCGTTCCAGGCGAGGAAGAAGGGGAGCTGGTAGACGGGCATGTTGGGCAGCGTCTCCCACATCAGGACGTCGGCTTCGTTCAACAGCTCGGCTTGGCGGTCGAGGCCGAGGGTGATCGTGGCCTCCGTCAATAGGTCGTCGACCCGGTCATCTGCGTAGGCGCCGGGGTTGCTGTCGTTGCCGGTGCCGAATACCTGAAGGGCCGATGTGGCCGGTAGAGGTCCGCCTACCCAGGCGAAGATCACCAAGTCGAAATCTCCGGGCGGACCGGGCGGATCGTTGGTTGAGCCGAACACCGGGCCGAATATCTCGCCGCCGGGCAAGTTGTCGATGGTGATTCTGATCCCGGCTTCAGCCAGCTGGTTCTGCACCAATTCTTGGAACTGCTCCCGGCGATCATTGCCGCCGGTAGTGCGGATGCGCAGGCTCAGCCGTCGGCCGTCTTTGGCGTACACGTCGCCGTCCAGCTCCCAGCCGGCCTCTTCCAGCACGGTCCGGGCCGCGGCCACGTCTCTTTGTTGGAACTGGGCCGGAGTGTTGTCTTGATACTGGGCTTGGCCTTCCATGAAAATCCGGTTGCCCAGCGGTTGGGCCGACTCCGAGAACGGTCGCATGAGCGCGGTCACGATCAGCTCTCGGTCAAGCGCCAGTGCGATGGCCTGGCGCACCTCCACAGGCACGGTGGCAGTGTTGAACGTGACGTGCTCCCAGGTGGGGCCAAACGTGATGGAGGAATCCACCCCGCCAATGCCGTTGATCTGGGCCACAAGGTCGACCTGGGGTTGGGGATAGATCACGTCGACTTCGCCGTTCTCCAGTGCGAGGGGCAGGTTGCCTACGTCGCTGATGAACCGGAACGTGACCTCGTCGATATGGGGGCCTTCGCCGAACCAAGTGGGGTTGGCCGTCAATGTCAAATCGCTACCCGGGTTGTACTCGTCTACCACGTACGGGCCGGCCCCCAGGCCGGGGTCGGTTCGGAAGCCGTCGCTCCAGTCCCGGCCCAGGTGGGCGGGCGGGAACGGTCCGGAGAACAGCAAGATGTATTCCACGAAGGGCTGGCCCGGCGGCCAGCTCAGCCGAACGGCCTTATCGTCCACCACCTCCAAAGTGGCGCTGTCGTAGCCCTGAGTGGCAGCGCAGTCGTCGTCGGGGTCGTTGCAGTTCTCGAAATTGAACACCATGTCGCCGGAACTCACCGGGGTGCCGTCGCTCCAAGTGGCGTCGGCCCGCAGCCGGTATTCCACCACCAGCGGATCCTCGCTGATGATGCTGGGGAGGGTTTCGCAGAAATAGGGTTCGAAGGAGAAGTCGGGCCGGGTGCGCACGCAGGTGGGCCATATGGCCCGGGTGATCTGGCGACCGGCCAGGAGATTGTCGCCGGCTGTCAAGTTGTTAAAGTTGGTGATCTCCTGCTCCAACCCGATGACCACCTCGGTGTGGTCGTCGTCGAGTGCCGGTTCAGGGGCGGCAGTTGCCGCTGGTGTCCCAGCGGGCTGGCCGGTTGTCGCCGCAGGTGCATCATCGTTGCCGCAGGCAGTGGCCAGCAGTGCAAGTGCTGCAAACACCCAAAGCACTCCACTCCACCGGCACTTGCTGCAATTTCCGTCAGGTGCTCCCATGCCTCTCACGCTATCGGCAGCGGTCACGAGCAATCCCTTTCGCCGATTGTCACTAGGGCCGATAGCATGAGTCCGAAGGGAACACATACGGGTGACCGAGGGTTGTAACCTCTGACGCAAGCAAGGAGAGAGAAGTGACATTAGAAACTGTCCGCAACCCGGCAGCCCTTATCGAGATCACCGAGCTGGTGGATCGGTTGTTGGACGCCATCGACGGAGAGCTGACCAGCCGCTCCCGAGTGGTGGACGGACTGCTAGACGTGCGTCTCGCTGCCGCTGGACTTCCTGATGTTGTCACCCAAGTCGATGATTGCCTAGCCACGTTGCCCGGAAGCACCACGGTGACGAACCTGTGGTGGATGGAGACGTTGGCCGACCTCCGCACCGCTGCTTCTAACTGATCTCCCCGGCGGGTCTGCGGACTCGTTGTTTCGCGCAACTTCCGGTGGTTGGCGGGTCCTAATGGGTGTGGGCTGGCCGTCGGAGCGACCAAGTCCGCCTGCGGCGCCACCCCCAGCCACCTGGGTTTTCGGTCTGTTCGCAGACCTGCCTCTGTTCTCTTGCTGTGGGGCGAAGGATCGGCTGCACTGAAAGAAAAGTGGGGATACGCTCGCGGGGTAGTAGGAGGTGGCGAGATGACTGATACCTCGACGGCGGTGGTGGGGAGTAGGTTGCTTCGGAAGGAGGATCCGGAGCTGCTCACTGGGGAGGCCCGGTTTGTGGACGATCTGGACCTCACGGGGGTGCTGTGGGTGGCGTGTGTGCGGAGTCCTCACGCTCATGCCCGCATCCGGTCAGTTGACCTCAGCGGGGCTCTTGCTGCCGATGGGGTGGTGGCTGCATATTCGGGGGCTGACCTGGCTGAATCTTGGGGGCCGTTGCCGTGTGCTTGGCCGGTGACCGACGACATGAAGAATCCGGCGCATCTGCCAATCGCGGTGGACAAGGCCAACTACGTGGGCGATGTGGTGGCGGTGGTGCTGACCGACGACCGCTACGGGGCGGCTGACGCGGCCGCCCTGGTCCAGGTGGACTACGAGCCGCTTGATGCGGTGGTCAATCTGGAAGACGCGCTGGCTGATAGCTCCGTCATTCATGAGGACTTGGGCACCAACGCCTCCTACACGTGGGAGCTGACCCCTGATGCCGATGCTGTGGAGGCCGCGTTCTCCTCGGCTGCCCACGTGGTGAAGGAACGCTACATCCAGCAGCGGCTCATCCCGGCGGCGATGGAGCCCCGTGGGGTGATCGCCGTGCCGGCGCCGTTCGGGGGCGACATCACCATCTACTCGGCAACCCAGATTCCCCACATCCTCAAGGTCATGGTGGCCCTCACTTTGGGCCTGCCGGAGCAGAAGGTGCGGGTGGTGGCCCCCGCGGTGGGAGGCGGCTTCGGCTCCAAGCTGAACGTCTACGCCGAGGAAATCATGTGCACCGCGCTGGCCCTGCGCCATGGAGTCCCGGTGCGTTGGACCGAGGGACGCTCCGAGGCAGCCGCATCCACCATCCAGGGCCGGGGCCAGATCCAGGACATTGAGCTGGCCGCCGATGCCGAGGGCCGCATCAGCGCGGTGCGGGTGAAGCTGGTGGCCGACATGGGGGCCTATCTCCAGCTGGTTACTCCCGGCGTGCCCCTGCTGGGTGCCTTCCTGTACCACGGCTGCTACGACATCCCGAACTACTCCTTCGTGTGCACGGGAGTGTTCACCAACATGACCCCAACCGACGCCTACCGGGGCGCGGGCCGGCCCGAGGCCACCTACGCCATCGAGCGGGCCATGGACTCGCTGGCCGCGGCCACCGGGGTGGACCCGGCCGAGATCAGGCGGCGCAACTTCATCGCCCCTGAGCAGTTTCCCTATAGCTCGGGGGCCGGGCTGCTGTTCGACAGCGGCAACTACCCGCTGGCCCTGGAGCGGGCCCTGGAGATGGTGGATTACGAGGGTTTGCGGGCCCAACAGGCCGAGCGTCGGGCCGCAGGCGACCCTCGCCAGCTGGGGATAGGCCTGTCGAGCTATGTGGAGATGTGCGGTCTGGCCCCCAGCCGAGTGCTGGCCTCGTTGAACTACGCGGCCGGCGGCTGGGAGTCGGCCACCGTTCGGGTGCTGCCCACCGCCAAGGTGCAGGTGGTGACCGGCACCTCGCCCCACGGCCAGGGCCATGAGACGTGCTGGTCGATGATCGTGGCCGACCAGCTGGGGGTTGACCCCGACGATGTGGAGGTGCTGCACTCCGACACCGCCATCTCCCCGCTGGGACTCGACTCCTACGGCTCCCGCTCGCTGTCGGTGGGAGGAACTGCGGTGTACATGGCGGCTGAGAAGGTCATCGATAAGGCTCGGCTCATCGCCGCCCACCAGATGGAGGCCAACGTTGAGGACTTGGAGTTCTCCGACGGCACCTTCCGGGTGAAGGGCCAGCCCGACGCCGAGATGCCGCTGGCCGCGATCGCCTTCGAGGCGTTCACCGCCCACAACCTGCCCGACGGACTCGAGCCCAACCTCGAGGGCCACATGACATGGGACCCGCCCAACTTCACCTTCCCGTTCGGGACCCACGTCGCCGTGGTTGAGGTGGACACCGAGACCGGTGACGTGGAGATGGTGGACTACGTGGCGGTGGACGATTGCGGCAACCAGATCAACCCCATGGTGGTTGAGGGCCAGATCCACGGCGGCATCCTCCAAGGGGTGGCCCAGGCGCTGTGGGAGGAGGCCGCGTTCGACGCCGACGGCCAGCCCCGCAATGTCAGTTTCCTGGACTACTTGGTGCCGTCGCCGGCGGAGACCCCGTCGTTCCGCACCGATTCAACGGTGACCCCCAGCCCCACCAACCCGATGGGGGTGAAGGGCATCGGCGAAGCCGGCACCATCGCCTCCACCCCGGCGGTGATCAACGCCGTCGCCGACGCTTTGTCCCCACTGGGAATCAACGACGTGGCCATGCCGGCCACACCTGAGCGGATCTGGGGGCTGATTGCCGAGTCGCAGGATCGGCCTAGCCCCCGAAGGGGGCTGAGAGGGCTATTGCGGCGTTGATGAGCCCTAGGTGGGAATAGGCCTGGGGGTGGTTGCCCAGTAGGCGCTCGCTGATCGGGTCGTACTGCTCGGGGAGCAGGCCGGTGGGACCGCAGAGGTAGAGGTAGCGGTCGAATAAGGCCCGGGCGTCGTCGGGTTGGCCAATGAGTACGTAGGCCTCGATCAGCCACGACGTGCAGATCAAGAACCCGCCCTCGGTGCCGGGCAGTCCGTCGTCGTGGCGGTAGCGGTACACCGTCTGGCCGTCTCGCAGCTCGCTCTCCACCGCTTTGAGGGTGGACACGAACCGGGGGTCGGTCGGGGGCAGCAGCCCGCTCAGTCCGATCCACAGCAGGCTGGCGTCGAGGTCGGTGGATCCGTAGGCGGTGGTGTAGGAGTGGCGCTGCTCGCTCCAGCCGTTATCCACCACATCGGCGGCGATCTGGTGGCGAAGCGGGCTCCAGTACAGGGCCAGTTCCGGGTCGAGGCGTTCGGCGATCTTTATGGCCCGGTCCACCGCCATCCAGCACATCACCTTGGAGTGGACGTGGTGGCGGGGTGGGCGGCGCTCCTCCCAGATTCCGTGGTCGGGCTCATGCCAGCGGGTGGCCACCGCGCCCACCACCGCCTTCACCACCTCCCAGTGCCGCTCGGTGAGGGTCACCTGGGCATCGCAGAGCCGCCAAGCCAGGTCGACCACCGGTCCGAACACATCGAGCTGCACTTGGTGCTCGGCGGCATTGCCGATCCGTACCGGGCGGCTTCCCGCATAGCCGGCCAGCTCGGGCAGCACCGCCTCGGGCAGGGCCTCGTCGCCCACCAACGGGTATACCGGCCGAAGCTGCTCGGGGCTGGGGAGGTGCTCCACCCGGTCGAGGATCCAGTCGAGCAGATCGCTGGCCTCCTGGCTGCTGCCCAGGGCCAGCAGCGCGGCCGCGCTCATGCTGGCATCCCGGGGCCAGCAATAGCGGTAGTCCCAGTTGCGCACTCCGCCCAGCACTTCGGGCAGGCTGGTGGTGGCCGCGGCCAGCATCGCCCCGGAGGGCTGGTGGCACAGCGCTTTTAGCACCAGCGCCGAGCGCTCGACTTCATCGCTTGCTGTGGGTGGCAGTGTCAGCGTCTTCACCCAGTCTTGCCAGTGGCGTTCGGTGACTTGTCGCCGGTCGGATTCGGTTAGATCGGTTCGGTGGGGGCGGCCGTGGACGCCGAGGCGCAGCATCAGCACCAGCGGTGCTCCATCCAGCTCGACGTCGGCCACAGCGGTCTGGTGGGGGCCGTCGTCGACGATGTTCCAGCTCACTCCCGGCGACAACAGAACCATGGTCTCGGCCGCCCCCCACACTTCGAGGCCGCCATCGATCATATGCAGGCCGGTGGGGGCCCGGCCGAAGTCCAGCCGGGGGGCGAACTCGATGCGGATCCGCCCGGTTCCGTCGATGGCCCGGATCAAGTTGGTGCGCCCCGCCGGTTCGGTTGGTCGCCCGTCGGAGCAGTCCAGGTAGTCGGTCACCGTAACGTCTGACCATCGGGTCTCGGTGATCATGGTGCCGTCCAGGTAGCGGTGGGAGAGAGGAGGGCTTTCGTCGGGACGGCTCACCGAAAAGTGTCCCGCCCTCGCACCCCCCAGCAGCCCGGCGAACACCGCCGGTGAATCGGCTCGGGGATGGCACATCCAATTGACCGAGGCATCGGCGGTGACCAGCGCCACCGTCCGCTGGTCGCTGAGCAGGCTGTGGCGTTCGATGGGCAGGGCGTGCTCGCCCATCAGCCACGCCCGCCGCCGCTCGGCCAATAGGGCCAGCACTTGAGCCACCGCCTGGGGGTCGTCCAACCGAGCGCGGGCCAGGGTGGGTCCCATTCCCACCTTGAGTCCCAGATCGGGGCCGGCCAGCCGCGCGAAGCCGTCCTCGTCGGTCACGTCGTCACCCGCGAATATCACCGCTTCGGCCGACACATCGGTTCTCAGCCGGTCTAAGGCGTCGCCCTTGTTGAGGTCGAGCACCGAGAGCTCCACCACCATCTTCCCGGACTTGACGTGAACGCCGTCCCACTTGCCCGGCCCGTTCAGCACTTCGTCTACCGCTTGGGCCGCGATCTCGGAGTCGGCCTTGCGGTAGTGGAAGGCGACCCCGGCGGGCTTGGGCTCGATGATGAACCCGTGGTCGCGGCGGGCGATGTCGTTCAGCTTTTCCAGCACCCGGTCGCGTCGTTCCCGCTGATCTAAAGACAAGTCGTCGGCGAAGCCCACGTCGAACTCGGTGCCGTGGCTGCCCACTAGGTGGATCTCCTCAGGCAGGCGGCTCAGGGCGGCCAGGTCCCGCAGGGCACGCCCGGAGATCACCGCCACGTGGGTGTCGGGCATGGCAGCGAGCTGTCGCAGGGCGGCCACCGATTCCCGGGTGGGTCGGGCATCATCAGGATTATCGATGATGGGGGACAGAGTGCCGTCGTAGTCGCAGGCCACCAGCAGTACCGGCATCCGGGCCAGCTCCCGGAGCCTGGTGTCGGTTTCTTCGGCGGTCATGATCGGGCCGCCCGCGGTGGCCTCGGTCATGGGCATGCTTCCAGGCGGTCGAGGAAGCGCTCGGCCCAGCGCTGGGCGGTGTTGGTTCTCACCACCCGTCTCATGGTCCGCATGGCGGGTTCGGCGTCGGCGCCGGAGCGGTGAGCGGCAGCTTCCATGGCGGTCTTCAGCCCCTCGATGTCGTGGGGGTTGATCAGCTCGGCGGTCCGTAGTTCTTGGGCCGCCCCGGTGAACTCAGAGAGCACCAGCACCCCGGTGTTGTGCGAGCGGCAGGCCACGTACTCCTTGGCCACCAGGTTCATGCCGTCACGCAGCGGGGTCACCAGCATCACATCAGCTATGAGGTACATGGCCACCAGCTCCTCGATGGGGTGGCTCTGGTGCAGGTAGTGGACCACGGGACGGCCCATCACCCCGAAGTTCCCGTTCACGTCGCCCACCATCTGCTCGACTGCCTGGCGGACTTCGGCGTAGCCGGTGACCTGCGACCGGCTGGGCTCGGCGATCTGTACCAGCACGCACTGGTCCATCGACAGCCGCCGCTCGGCCAGCAGCTCTCGGAAGGCCCGCAGCCGGACTTCGATGCCCTTGGTGTAGTCGAGGCGGTCCACCCCCAACAGCACGGTGGCTGGCGAGCCGAGGGCTTGGCGGATCTCCGCTGCTCGGGCCACTACGCCCGGATCAGCGGCCAATCGGGCGATCCGTTCTACGTCTATGCCGATGGGGAAGGCGCCCACTTGGGTGGTCCGGCCGTTTTGCGAGATCACCTTTCCGGTGGTCTTGGCTCCGGTAATCCGGTTCACTGCCCGGCAGAAGTTGTCGGCGCCCAACGCGGTTTGCAGGCCGATTAGATCCGCGCCCAACAGGCCGTCGATGATCTCGGCCCGCCAGGGCAGCCGGATGTACAGCTCGCGGGCCGGGAATGGTATGTGGAGGAAGAACCCGATCCGCAGGTCGGGCCGGGCCTGTCGCAGCAGGCCGGGCACCAGCAGCAGGTGGTAGTCGTGGATCCACACGCTGGCGCCGGGGGCGGCCAACTGCGCCACGGTGGCGGCGTAGCGCTGGTTGACGGTGCGATAGGCATCCCACCAAGTGCGGTGATATTCGGGGGGCACAAGGGCATCGTGGAACAGAGGCCACAGGGTGGCGTTGGAGAACCCCTCATAGAACAGCTGGAGCTCTCCCTGGCTGACGCCCACCGGGTGGCACTGGAACCCGTCCACCTCGAAGGCATCAGCCCCCGGGCCGGGGACGCCGGTCCAACCCACCCACGCCGCTTCGGGATTGCCCGACATGACCGGCCGCAGAGCCGACACCAGCCCGCCTGGACTGGGAACCCACTTGGCCGTATCGCCTTCCCAGACCCGCCTCACCGGGAGGCGATTGGCCGCGACCACGAAGTTCCACTTCCGGTCTCCATCGGCCACTCGATCAAGATATCGCGCCACGGGCTGGCACCCATTGCTCCTAGGGGCTCCATAGGGTGACGTATGTGTGTATAGTTAGGCGTATGCCGAGGATGCAGGTCTACCTGCCCGATGACCTATATACCGAGGTGAAGTCCCAAGGACTGGCTGCTTCTGAACTTCTTCAGGAGGCAGTGCGGGTGGAGTTGCGACTGCGCCGGCTACTCGGAGCGGGAGAGGAGTACTTGTCGGAGCTACTGGCAGAGGTTGGAACGCCAGATCCAGCCCAGACCGCCTGGGCTCAAGACCTTGCGGCGCGGCTGGCTCGTCGTGCCGATCGAGCGGCTAGTTGAGTGGCGCTGGTTCTTGATTCTGGCGGGGTGTCATTTCTTGCCGAGCGAAACCGCCGTGCCGCCTCGCTAATCGAGGCTCTACAACATGAGGGACTCTGGCCTCCGGTCGTGCCCTCCCCGGTGCTCATCGAATGCTTGCACGGCGACCCGGGGAAGGATGCCAATACCAACCGACTTCTCAAATCCTGTGACGTCGTTGAGCACATCAGCGAACGCCTTGTGAGGCGCGCCAGCCAGCTCAGGTCCCAAGCTCGGCGTGGATCAGCCGTTGATGCTTTGGTTGTAGCCGTAGCTGAACCGGTCGGCTCGGTATTGACAACTGACCTAGAAGATCTGCCAGCCCTCGCTGAGAACGCTCAAGATGTTGCCATCGTAGGGGTGTAGCGCATGGAGACAACGCGGAGAAGAGCAGTTCTGCTTTTCTGGATCGTTCTCGTCGCGCCAATGGTGGTCTCGTGTTCTTCGACTAGCAGAGACGGTGGGGCTGCAACCGATGTTCGACCTCTCGAGACTCTTGGCGACCTCGCTGTTGGAGAATCGGCGAACATCCACAACTTCTGGGTTCACTGCGGGGTGAAGTACCTGGACCGTCCCATCAACGAAACCCTCTGGGTCGCGGTTGATGCCGATGATTCCGCCATCGACTGGATCCCTTCGTCATGGGAGCCGTTCGTCAATGACATTGAAGAGATTGATCTCGTGGTCACTCTGGCGGAACCTGAACGCCTGGAAGTATCTCCAAGCCTTGAACTTGAACCGATGGACTATCAACCAACTACCGAGAACTTTGGGTGCGATTGACAGCGAAGTCACCGCCCTTTTGTTGGTGTGGGGTTGCCGCCGCGCTGCTCAGTCGAGGATGAGCGCCTGATCGGGGAGTTCTCGGTCGTCTCCGAGGTTGATGACGGCGTGGATGATGCGACCGGTGAACGGGAATTGGCCGGTGTAGCGGGGGCTGGGGGACGGCGCTTTGGTGAAGCCCACGCTGATGCCCACCGCGTGGATGTGGGTGTTGTGGGTTTGGGGCATAGCCACCGACCCGACCTCGACGCCGTCCACCAGCAGCCGGCCGGTGCCGGCGTAGCTGTCGGTGCGCTGGAAGGCCGCGGTTACTGTGTGCGCTCCGGCTGACAGTGGCTCAGCCGACGCGGCCACGTAGTGCTCCCAGGCCATGTTGTAGTCCCACACCAGATGGCCGTCTTGGATGAACAGGGCGAACCCCGACGCTACATCGCCGCAGGCCAGCAGCGTTCCGTCGTCGACCTCGGCTCGCTCTAGCTCGACGGCGATCTCATAGGACACGTTCTTGAGGTCGGGACAGCCGTCGCTGGGGATGTACGCACCCGGGTAATAGACGAACCGGGACCGGTTGGTGATGGGCCGGGGCTTGGGCACGTGGAACCGTTCCAGGATGCGGTCGTCCAGGGGCAGCACCTGATAGTGGCGGGCCGCCTCCCACCAGCGGTCGATGAGGGCGGCCAGCCGGTCGGGCTCATCGTCGGCCAGGTCTCGGGCCTCGGAGAAGTCGCGATCCAGGTGGTACAGCTCCCACCGGTCCTCGTCGAAGCTCTCCCCCTGGATGTGGCGGGTCACCGCCTTCCAGCCGTCGGCCCACATGGCCCGGTGGCCCAGCATCTCGTAGTACTGCTCGGCCTTGGCGGTGGGGGCCCCAGCGTCGGAGAAGGAGTAGACCATGCTGGTGCCCTCGATCGGCATCTGCTCCACTCCGGCCATCTCTTCGGGAGGCTCGAGGCCGATGGCCTCCAACAGAGTGGGGGCGATGTCGCTCACATGGTGGTACTGGGTGCGCACTGCCCCCGTGTCGGAGATGCCAGCGGGCCAGGAGATGATGAGCGGATCCCGCACCCCTCCGGCATGGGTGTTCTGCTTGTACCACTTCAGCGGGGTGTTGCCGGCCATGGCCCACCCCATGGGGTAGGCCATCCACGAGTTGGGTCCGCCGATCTCGTCGATGTCGGCCAGCTGTTGGGCCAAGGACCGGGGTTCGAGGCCGTTGATGAAGCGCATGGCGTTCTCATGGCCCGACGGGCCGCCCTCCTGGGTGGCCCCGTTGTCGGACAGCAGCAAGAACACGGTGTTGTCGGCCTGGCCGATCTCCTGGAGCGTGGCGATGAGCCGGCCCAGGTGCTCGTCGGTGTGGGTGAGCATCCCGGCGTAGGCCTGCTGCATCCGGGTGGCTAACCGCTGCTCGTCGGCGCTCAGCTCCTCCCATTCGGGCACGCCGGGGTTGAATGGGGGCAGTTCGGTGTCGGCTGGGATGATGCCGATTTCCTTTTGACGGGCGAAGCGCTCCTCTCGGATGGCGCCCCAGCCGGTGTCGTAGCGCCCGTTGTAGCGATCTATGTGGGGCTTGGGAGCGTGGATCGGATAGTGGCCGGTGCCGAAGCACAGATATAGGAAGAACGGTCGTTCGGGCCACGCCGAGGTTTGGGCGGTGACCATGCCGATGGCCTGGTCCACCAGATCCTCGGTGACGTGGTAGCCGGGCTTGTCGGGGGCATCGATGTGGTGGTTGTCGGCCACCAGGTCGGGGTCCCACTGGTTGGTGGCCCCGTCCAAGAACCCGTAGTAGCGGTCGAACCCCCGCTGGAGCGGCCACTGGTCGAATGGGCCGGCCGCGGTGGTGTCCTCGATGGGGGCCAGGTGCCACTTGCCCACCGCGAAGGTGGAGTAGCCCGCGGGGCGGAGCATCTCGGCCATGGTGGCCGCCCGGTTGGAGATGCGCCCGGTGCAGCCGGGGAAACCGGTGTCCCAGTTGCTGACCACGGCCATGCCCACCGAGTGGTGGTTGCGGCCGGTGAGCAGGCAGGCTCGGGTGGGGGAGCAGATTGCGGTGGTGTGGAAGTTGTTGTAGCGCAGGCCGTTGGCGGCCAGGGCGTCCATGGTGGGGGTGTCGATCTCGGAGCCGTAGCAGCCCAGGTCGGCGAAGCCGACGTCGTCTAGGACGACCATTACTACGTTGGGGCTGCCTTCTGGCGGGGTTGTTGGGTTGGGCCACCAGGGGGTGGAGTCGGCGACGGTGTTGCCGATGGTGCCGCCGTAGGGCTGGTTGTTGGAGGTCATGGTGTGGTTGCTAGCACATGTGGGGGGCGATCCACCCCCCACCACGACCCATTTTGTGGGCCGCCGCCCCGCCTACGTTGTTGCCAGCACTATTTTTTGAGAGGGAGGGGGGCGGTACCAGCCTCTGCGTTACGGATATGCGGGCGTGGTTGTGGGAGGGGAGGGAAGTAGGATTCGGCGGTGCCTGAGCGGGTTTTGAATGAGCGGTTGGTGGAATTTGGGACCACCATTTTTGCGGAGATGTCGGCGTTGGCGCTTTCCACTGGGGCTATCAATTTGGGGCAGGGGTTTCCGGATACTGATGGGCCGGCTGAGGTGGCGGATGCGGCGGTGGGGGCTATACGGGCGGGGCATAACCAGTATCCGCCGGGGCTGGGGATTGCTGATCTGCGCTTGGCGGTGGCGGAGCACCAGAAGCGGTTCTACGACTTGGACTTCGATCCCGACACCGAGGTGCTCATAACCGCGGGGGCTACTGAGGCCATCGCTGCGGTCATGTTGTCGCTGTTGGAGCCGGGCGACGAGGTGGTGTTGTTCGAGCCCTATTACGACTCCCACATAGCGGGCATCGCCATGGCCGGGGCCCAGCGGCGGTTGGTGACTTTGCGGCCTCCCAACTACCGGTTCGATTCCGACGAGTTGGCCGCAGCCATCGGTCCCCGCACCCGGATGATCGTGGTGAACTCGCCGCACAACCCCACCGGGAAGGTGTTCGACCGGGAGGAGTTGGAGCTGATCGCCGAGCTGTGCCGCCGCCACGACCTGCTGGCGGTGACCGACGAGGTGTACGAGCACCTGGCCTACGACGGCGAGCACATTCCCATGGCCACTTTGCCGGGGATGCGGGAGCGCACCATCTCGGTGTCGTCGGGGGGCAAGACGTTCTCGTTCACCGGGTGGAAGATCGGCTGGGTGTGCGCGGTGCCGGAGCTGCGCGACGCGGTTACCACGACCAAGCAGTTCTTGACCTTCGTCAACGGGGCGCCGTTTCAGCACGCCATCGCGGTGGGGCTGAGGCTGGGCGACGACTACTTCGACGGGCTGCGCAACAGTATGAGGGCTCGGCGCGACCAGCTCTCCGACGGACTGGCCGCCGCCGGGTTCGAGGTTTACCCCCCGGCGGGCACATACTTCGTGACCGCCGATGTGCGCCCCCTGGGCTTCGACGACGGCATGGCGCTGTGCCGCAAGCTGCCGGAGCTGTGCGGGGTGGTGGCCGTGCCCAACGTGGTGTTCTACGACAACGAACACGAGGGGCGGCACCTGGTGCGGTTCGCTTTCTGCAAGCGCCCCGAGGTGCTCGACGAGGCGGTGGAGCGGCTGGCCAAGCTGGGGACCGGCTCATGAAGATCGCCGCCGTCCAGCACGACATCGTGTGGGAGGACCCTGAGGCTAACTTTGCGTCGCTCGGCTCCAAGGTGGCCAAAGCTGCGGTCGACGGCGCCCGGCTGGTAGTGCTGGCCGAGATGTACTCAACCGGGTTCTCAATGGCTTCAGACCGGGTGGCCGAGCCCCCCGACGGGCCCAGCGTGGGGTTCTTGGTCGAACAGGCTGCGGCCCACGGGGTGTGGGTGTGCGGGTCGGTGCCGGTGCGGGATCCGTCGACGGCCGAGTTGCCCGTGAACCGGTTCGTGCTGGCCGGCCCCGACGGGGTGGTCGCCACCTACGACAAGATTCACCCGTTCTCCTACGGCGGCGAGCACGAGCATTATGCCGCAGGCGCCGAGCGGCTGACAGTGACCATTGAAGGGGTGAGGATCACCCCGTTTGTGTGCTATGACCTGCGATTTTCCGATGAGTTCTGGACGTTGGCCCACGACACCGACTGCTTCGTGGTGGTGGCCAACTGGCCCGCACCTCGTCGGGCCCATTGGTCGGCGCTGCTGTTGGCCCGGGCTATCGAGAATCAGGCCTACGTGGTGGGGGTGAACCGGGTGGGCAGCGGGGGCGGCATCGACTATCAGGGCGACTCGGTGGTTATCGACCCGTTCGGGGTTGAGGTGGCCGGTGCGCCCGAAGGCGAGGAGGCCGTGCTGTACGCCGACATCGATCTCGACCGGTTGGAACAGGTCCGCTCCCGCTATCCATTTCTCGCCGACCGGCGATAGCCCGCCCCTGCCAATTCACAGACGGACCACTAGCCAACAGTGACTGCCCAGACCCAGCCCCTGCTCACGGGCCGCTTCATCGTGCTGTGCCTGTGCGGGGTGTTCTATTTCATGTCGTTGGGTCTGGTGTACCCGGTGCTGCCTGGCTTCGTGGAAAACGACTTGGGAGGAGGGCCAGTAGCGGTTGGTCTGGCTGTCGGCGGGTTTGGCCTGTCGGCTGCCATTGCCCGTCCGCTGGTCAGTCCGTTGGGCGACTCCAAAGGCCGGCGCTTCCTTGTTGTATGGGGGTGTGTGCTGGCCGGGTTCGGGATCCTCGGCAACTTGTGGGTTGCCTCGGTAGCGGTGGCGGTGTTATTCCGCCTGCTTACCGGATTGGGAGAAGCGGCCTACTTCGTGGGCATCGCCGCGGCCGCCCAGGATATGGCCCCCGAGCATCGCCGTGGAGAAGCCACCTCGTACTTCTCGGTCACGGCGTACTCCGGTCTGGCCATAGGACCGATCATCGGGGAGCAGTTGGAGGGCGCAGTCAGTGCCGACGCAGTCTGGATGCTGGGCGGGGCGCTGTGCGCGCTCGGCACTGTGCTGGGCGCGATGTCCATGCCTGGCCGCCCTGATGGTGCCCAGTCGGGCTGGCCGACCTCGTTCATCCACCGGCCCGCCATTCGTCCCGCGTTGTTGTTGGGGCTAGGACTCATGGGCTACTCCGGGTTCTTGGCGTTCATCAAGCTGCATGTGGACGACATCGGCTTTGCCCACTCAGGGGCAGTGTTCGCCACCTTCGCCGTGATGGTGATCAGCCTGCGGATCCTGCTGGCTCGCCTGCCCGACCGCCTGGGGCCCCAGCGCACCAGCACCTTGTCTTATGTGTTCTCAGCCACCGGCCTTTGGATCATCGCCTTCTGGCAGCAGATTCCCGGTGTGTTCATCGGCACCGCCATCTTGGCCATGGGCCAAACGTTCCTGTTCCCGGCCCTGTTCGTGCTGGCCATCCAGTCGGCGCCCGTCAACCGGCGCAGCCAGGCCATAGGCACCTTCAGCATCGCCTACGACCTGGCCGTCGGCTTGAGCGGGCTCATCTTGGGCGGCGTGGTGGAGCTGTCGTCGTATTCCATGGCCTTTTTCGCCGGTGGCTCACTGTCGCTGGTGGCCCTGGTGGTGAGCCGCACCCTGGTCCGCCCCCAGCTCGAGGTGTCATATTGAAATTGCCCATTGACATCGGAGGATCGGCGTAGAAGAGTTAGCGCCTTCCCCCTCCTTGCGCTGAGCGCGCCCCCGACAGCCCGAAGGGGAGTCCCATGCAAGGCCAAATTCAAAGATCCTGCATCACTCCCATTCTGACCTGCCAAAAACGCTACGCTGGGTTTCGTGGGGCAGGAGTCTGCATAATGCGGATGGACCATGGAAGTTGAGGAAGTGGCGAACGAGACAGCGCGTCACGCGCTTTCCCAGCTCATCGAGCGGGAACCTCAGCGACATCCACTCATATTGGGCTTTGTGGCGGCGATTGGGACACCTCTTGATCCAGTTGTTCAGGCGTATCAGGAATCACTTCGACGGTTCGACTATTCGTCCGAGGAGATTCACTTGTCCTGGCTCCTTGATGATCTTCCGTACCAGCCGTGGGGCACCCTTCCCGGTCGCTCAGAAAGCGAATATTACGAGCGAAGAATGGATGCTGGAGATCGACTCCGGACTGATGTGGGAAACGGAGCTTCTTTGGCGGCGCTGGCGGTCGCCAAGATTAGCGAACATCGTTCGCAGTGCGATGGCAACATCACGCAGGCCTATCTCCTCAGAAGTCTCAAACACCCCGCAGAAGTCGAACTGCTTCGCCACATCTATGGTGATGCTTTCTCGCTAGTCGCAGTTGCTTGTAGTGCCGATGAGCGACGCGATTCCCTTTCGGATTCGCTTTCACTGTTTGAAGATCCTCGCGCGAAGGCTGAACAGCTTATTTCGAGAGATCAATCAGATCCAAACGATCAAGAATTCGGTCAGAATGTCCGCAATACCTATTCCATGGCAGATGTATTCGTGCCTGTAGGGAGAGGAATTGATCCACGCATTCACATTGATAGATTTGTCGACTCAATCTTTGGATCACCATTCCTTACTCCAGACTTTCAAGAAGAGGCGATGAGATTTGCTCAAGATGCTTCGTTGCGGTCAGCATCTGCAGGACGACAAGTAGGAGCAGCGCTAATTCCAAAGATCGGCACACCGATCGTAATCGGAACCAATGAGGTTCCCAAGCCAGGTGGCGGACAATACTGGACAGGAGATATCCCTGATTATCGTGATTTTCGGACAGGTCAAGACCCTAATCCAATATATGTAAAGCGAGTCATTCAAGAATTACTTGAACGATTAGAAGAACATGATTGGTTGAAAGACGAACTGAAGGGCTTGAGTGGAGTTGAGCTTCTCGCTAAAGCTGAAGAAATAGATGAGTCTGGAAGCTCTCTTATGAGTGGAACACGCGCCGCATCATTGATAGAATTCACTCGATGTCTGCATGCTGAACAAGCTGTAATAGTAAACGCAGCAAGGGCTGGAGTTAGTACTAGCGAAGCGATTCTCTTTAGTACTACCTTCCCCTGCCATGAGTGTGCAAAGATGATTATTGGCTCTGGAGTTGTTGAAGTCTTCTACATTGAGCCTTATCCAAAGAGCTTAGTAGATCGTCTCTATAGGGATTTGATCGACACTTCACCGTCTGTGTCGAGTGGTAGCGCTTCGATAGGAAGTAAAGTCCCATTTCGCCAATTCCTTGGTATAGCTCCTCGGCGATATTCTCTCGCATTTACAGCAGGCAGCAGACGTGTTGGCGATGAAATAGTCGAATTTGATAAAAGGACAGCTAATCCTAGTACGAATGGATGGAATGAGACCAGTATTGAACTGCAAGAAGATAAAGCAGTTGCCTCTATTACAAGGGTATTGAACGAATTATCGGAAGATTTGTTTGAACAAGACCGGTCTATTGAACAGCAAGAAATTGGTGAGACTGACATGCAGCATATTCGTCGATCTGATCAAGCAGGATGAAATTGTCACACCTGTCGGTACAATTTAGTGAAGTCAAAAATATGAAAAAGGTGTCAAAAAATGGAACATAATGGCAAGTGGCTAGCTGATCGAGCAAAAAAGGCAGAAAGTAACCTTAAATCAGTTCCGCAAGAAAAGTTGGGTCCTGCAGGAAGGACCTTGGTATCGAGTCCATTACAGGTTCCTCCATCGAAATCGCGCTCTACCCTGCGTGGTGTTGATGGTGGGCAGACAGAGCGGCCTGCAACTTCCCAATTACCTCTCGCCGGACCTGTTGCAGACACCTGATCGCTGTTCTGCCAGTAGTCAAGGGTTGTGGTGTGAAATTGCCCATTGACATCGGAGGATCGGCGTAGAAGAGTTAGCGCCTTCCCCCTGAACTTCCCCTTCGTTGCGCTCGGCGCGCCCCAGATGACTCGAAGGGAAGTTCAATGCGAGGCTCCACGCTGGTGGCATGGGCTGTTGTCTGTCTCCTCACTGTGTCCAACCTGGAATCGGCGGCCGGGTGGCAGCAGGCCGATGAAGGCACGTCGGTGGAGGCCGGAGAGGGGTTGGTGGATCTGGGGGCCTGGATCGAAGTGGACGTTCCCGGGGCGTCCGAGCCCGACGCCCACCCCGATGACCCCTCGCTGCCGCCCTGCTACTTCCGACAAGCCAACTACGCGGAGCTGAACGCCTGGTTGGAGAACGACTTTGTGATCGCGCCCGACCCCGATGAGCTGTTCATCTTGAAGCTCTGCGAGACCGACGAGGAAGCGCAGCTCGTTACGTTCTGGGTTCACCAGCCCGCGCCGCCGAAAGAGCCCCCGCCGCCTACGATCAAGGAAACAACCCGGCTGCGCAACGAGGCCTGGGGCCAACTGGCCATCCCCGAGCCGACCACACAAATGGCGCCTGGCAAGGTCACCATTGTCCAGATCCCCACCTTCGTCTGGGTGTCGGCCGCTGACCGCACCCCGGTGACAGAAACGGTGACTACCACGCTCGACGGCCATGAGCTGAGCCTCACTGCCACCGCCTACCCCCGTCGCCTGGGTTTTCTGCGGATCGACATGGGCGACGGCAACACGCTGTGGTGCGACGCCGACGACGTGGCGGCCTTCGACCAATCCCGCGACCCGCAGGACCAGCCGTCCAACTGCTTCCACTACTACCGGCAATCGTCGGTAAACGCCCCCGGCCTCCGCTATCAGGTGGTACTCACCGCCTACTGGGATGTCTCGGTGACATGCGTGTTCAACGCCGGTCCCTGCACCAACCCGCCTCCCGCCGTCCCCACCCAGGTACTAACCGCCCCGCCCCACCCCATTGCCGTAGCCGAGATCCAAGCCCTCGCCCGCCCCGGCTAAGCGGCCGGTTCATTCGCCGAACCCCCTGGCGAGCCGTCGGGCTGTCACCGCTGAACCATGGAAAAACCAGGTGACAGCCCGGCGGCAGGGGGGATTCAATGAGACCAGTTATCAACCCACTGATGTCTTGGTGTCCGTTGAAACCTCAATAAATCCTTATACATCAGTGTCATGCTGAGGTATAGTAAGTAGCTGAGGTATTAAAGATGGAAGGAAGAAAATACACAGTGAAGGGCCCTGAGGCGCGAGCGATACGAGTGCTGGAAAGCATGTTGCCCCGTTCTGCGCAAAGAGAAGTCTTGGTTGGGAACCAACAGGTAGATCTGCTTGTCGGCGGGCACCAACTAGAGGTCAAGTGGGTCGGCGAAGGGAACTTAGGCGATGTGAGAAGAGCCATGGGCTATGTGCTTGACGATCAAATCAAAATATTTGTCGGTCGTCAGTTTTCACCCGGTGCTAAAGCGGCGATGTCAGAGGCAGGCATTGGCTGGATGGATGAGACTGGAGCGGCGGAGGTCGCCGTCGGCTCCATCATCATCTCCCGTTCCGGGCGGCCACCAGTTCCTGGTGAGCGGCCCTTACGGTGGACCCCTGGAGTGCTAGGAGTGGCAGAAGCGCTGCTATGCGGTATCAAACCAACAGTCGCTGAGGTTCAGGCAACCACTGGGCTGTCGACCGGGACCTGCACAAGTGCCCTTCGATTCCTTTCTGATAATGGCTGGTTAGAAGCAGACGCTGATCGCGGCCGTAAATCAGGGCGCCGAATCAGCGATGGCGGTCAACTCCTTGAGGCATATGCCGCGGCTGCCGTGACTTTCAAACCGGTTTCCCTGACCGCTGGTGCTCTGTGGCGTGACCCTGTTGCTGGCCTGGTCGAAGTCGGGAGTATGTGGGACCAAGCTGGTATCCGCTGGGCAGCAACCGGATTAGCAGCTGCATCTGTTATGGCTCCCTTGATGACAACTGTCTCCACGACTGAGGCCTACGTAGACGCGCAGACCGTTGTAGCCCTCGAGTCCGCTGCTCTCAATGCAGGATTGCGACCTATAGATGGGGGGCGCCTGACGCTGAAGCCATTTCCCACTGCTACAACTCGACAACTGATCTCCAAGATTGACGGCCTTCAGGTCGCACCGTGGCCTCGGGTCTACGTCGATCTCCGCAATGCCGGTGTTCGAGGTGAAGAAGCGGCAGAACATCTTCTGGAGGTAATGCGTGGAAGCCCCACCTGAGCGCAGTCGGATTGCGAGACAACTCGCGGAAGCAGCACTCGTGCGCGTCGTCCATCACTATGGGACACGCCCCGAATTCGTCGTTTTAGGTGGTCTTGTCCCGGAACTGCTTTGCGCAGAGAGCGCAATTCAGCATGCCGGAACGGTAGACATCGATGCGCAAGTAGACCTTGAAATCGAGTGTAGCTCTGTCAATGCAGTCCGGTTTGAGCAGGCTCTCAGAAACGCCGAATTCGAGCCGGACAACGAGAAGGCTTGAAGATGGAAGGCTGAAAGTCTGCCAGCAAACGCTGTCATCAAGTTTGAGTTGCTGGTCGACAGAGAAAACGTTCAAAACCAAGCGACATTCAACTTCAAGGAATGCCAGCAGCTTGGTGCGGCAAATCTTCGGGGAACGAGATTCGCTGCACTTGACACCAGGGTCCACCGACTCCGATCACACGCAGGAGGAATGACGCAACAAGCCGACGTGCTTGTCACAGGACTCGCCGGGTTTCTGCTAGCCAAGACAGCAGCAGCATTTGGTAGGCGAGCTCGGAAGGACTGGTACGACATAGCATTCGTGCTTCTTCACAATGACGCTGGTGGCCCTGAATCCGCGGCCCAGGCCATGCTTGAATGCTTCGCTGACGACCTAGAAGCGATGCGAACCGCCCTGGATGACCTTCAGGCGAACTTCGCCGACCTTGAAGCTCAAGGGCCGGAGGCCTACGCCGACCAGCTGAAAATCGACCACCCTGGGATCGAGATCCAGACTGCAAGAGCCGACGCTGTTCTCGCCGTTGGGGCATTCCATGAACACCTCTTCGCAACCTGACTCTATGGTCAGGCGGCACTCCCTGATTTCCGCTGGACACATCCGCAAATGCAGGTGACAGCCCGGCCGCAGGGGGGTAGAGTAGTCAGTCCACTCGACGCGGGGTGGAGCAGTCTGGTAGCTCGTCGGGCTCATAACCCGAAGGTCGCAGGTTCAAATCCTGCCCCCGCCACTCTGGGGAATTAGGCAATTGCCCCAAATTCGTTGACGGCTTGCGTGTTGGGCATTCGCGGATTGTTCGCCTGCCTGCTAGGCAGGCGAACATGGTCGACAGCCCTGCTGGGCGGCGGGGATGGGCGGCGGTTGGCGTTAGCGGACAACTGCGCGTTGCGATTGAGAGGCTTGTTCCTTGATCGGAAAAATGCAGATCACAGACGAGGCGCGAAGCCTGCTCGGGTGTGAAGGCATCGCCTTGGAGTCGGGGTTCGTGACATTGGACGAGATGGGCCAGTCGCCCGACCGTCTCGCCCTGCTGGCCGCAGACCCCGATTCGTGGTTTGCTGCTTGCGGCGACGCGATCATGATCTTCGTCGGCTATGTGGATCTACAGCGCGGCCGTTCGACGCCGTTCGCACCGCAGCGTGTCGTGAAGTTCTCGGAGCATCGGCATGCGATTCCGCAAGCCGAGAAACTCAAACTGGGAACGCCCAACTACTACCGCGAGTACGAGGGGCATGCCGATGGTGTCAGAGATGAAATGGAGGCCAGCCAGTCTGAGGACATGGTGAAGTTCGTCGCCCGAAATCTGGGATCGGAGCACGGTGCCCAACTACCGCCATTGGAAGGGGGAATACACCATCCTCGAATGGGCAGGATCGACTACAAGATGTCTGGGCAAGTCATCAGTCGGGCGGGCGGCTTTTGAGTGGCAGCAGGAGTACAGGTTCACCGTTAGCGCCGTCGGGCGCCCCGTCGACGACGAGCTGTTTCTACCGATTCCAAGCTCCATGCGGGAACTGGTCGAACCCGATCCGATCAGAACAGTGGCCGTCAAGAGGCCGTGCCCGTAGGTGAGCGCAGTACAGCTGGGGTCGTTGCTCATGTTTCCGCCCAGATCGATTCGGATTCTCCGCATGCTTTGCAGTCGCGGAAATACGTCTTCTTGTCTTTGCGGACTCGCACTCCGTTGTCTCGCCCTTTCTTGGCTCCGCAAGCGGAGCACTCCACGGGCATCGTCGTGGTCTTGTTGCACGCGCCGCAATTCCAGTAGTACCCGTATTTGCCCGATAGAGCGGTGAGGTCTTTGGACCCGCAGTGCTTGCAGGCTGCGTTCGCAGGACGTCCAGCGCCAGTGGTCTTGTTTCGAGGTCTTGTACGGTTTTGGTTGGGGGCAGTCTTATTGGCCCGAGTTGGTGGAGCGCCGGGGCGGTCCACGTGCTGGGCGGCGAGGAACTCGGCCACCTTCTTCGTTTCCGCCTCCTCCACTGCCCACCGGCCGTATTCGCCATCGGATCGGGTTCTGCTTATGCTCGCGCCTTTGCGGTGTGCCGCGATCTCCTGGGTGATCTTGTCGGATACGAGGTCGGCTTTGGTGACAAACGTCTGGAATGGTTCGCTGGGCTCCTTCCAACCGCCGATCCGCTTGATCCTGCCCTTGTCGGACACGGCAACCACCTGCTGTATCGGGGCTTTCGTGAAGCAGCGCTGGTCGGTTCCTTTTGCGACCTTGGCGATGCCGCGCGTTCCCAAGGGCATTTTGCCGAGCAGGTCTTCCCTGTGCCGTTGCAGGAACGCCTGCAGGAAGTTGGATTGCCGCCGCGCCTGCTGAATCGGCGAGGGCATTCCGGTTTCTTTGCCTCGCCACACGCGAGACCACTCGTCACCGCCCGAGCCGTCAGATCGGATCCGCACTTCCTCGGTCACCGACTTGCTCTCGATGATGAACAGCCCTCGGCGGTGCACGACAAGGTGATCGATCTGGCACACCCCGGGGGAACCGTCTTGCTCGGGTTGCTCGCGGTCCTCGAGCCGCAGGCCGTGCAGCACGAAGACCTGTTCGTTGTGTTGGAAGGCCCGATTCAGATAGTGCGCCATCTGCGATTCGGCGTCGGCACCGGCCTGCTGGCGGCGATCTTTGTGATCCGCCCCCTGCTCGTATGACTTGACGATCATCCTGAACTCCTTATCAGCAGCGGCGGCGGGCAACCCCTCCGAAATCTGGCTGCGAAACTATATCGGCGATAAACGCCACACCAACGCGTCCCGTTTCGCAAGGCACACCCAGACGGAGCTCCAGCCGAGCGCCGACGCCTCCTGCGAGTTGGATTCTGACCGCTTGCGGATGGCTTGCACAGTGGCGATATTCGCTCCGGGGGGTCCTGTCCCGCTGGCCGTTCTGCAGGCTTCAGACCGAATCGCCAACCAGCCCGCCGATAGGAGGTGGCAGACGGGCACACCCAATTGCGGGAGCAGCCGTGCGTCCCATCGGGTCATTTTCCCAGCTAGAGCATCCACCTCAGAAAATTGGACCCCCCACCCCCGAAAAAATGGACCCCCACCGGATGGGCGGTGTTTCGGCTGGTAATGGGTGGTCGTCAAGACCCCACTAAGTGCCTTAGGCGATTGAAGCCACCGTGGTCATCGGGGTGGGCCTGTTGTTGACCGCATTGTCAGGCTTATGGGGTACTTATCGTGGGAGATGGGGCAGGTGGGGTCTTCGATTCGCTCGATGAGCCTTCTTGCGGACTGGATGGCGATGGCTTGGGTGTCCTGTCGCACAGTTGTGAGCCGGAATGAGTGCCAGGAGGCCATGGGGATGTCGTCGAAGCCGATGATGGAGATGTCGCCGGGGATGGAATAGCCCAGTTGCCGAGCAGCGTCCAATGCGCCGATGGCGATGACGTCGTTGGCGGCGATGATCGCTGTTGGGGGTCGGTCGCCGAGGAGAAGCCTTCTGCAGTGGGCGTGGCCGGATTCGTGGGTGTAGTGCCCGTGGAAGACCCTCTCGGGGGAGATGCGGTCCCCGGCGATCTCTTTGGCTCCGATTAGTCGGTCCCGGGTGGTGGAGGTGATCTCGGGACCCATGATGGCGGCGATGTCCTCGTGGCCTAGACCGAGTAGATGGCGGGCTGCCTCCTGGCCTGCTGCGACATTGTCGGATTCGACGATGTCGACGTCGAGTCCGGGTATGGTCCGGACCGACAGCACGATGGGGATCCCGCGCCGGTGCAGCACGGCGGGGGTGTCGCTGTCGAGCGTCGCGGTCGAGATGATGAGGCCGTCGAGCGAGGCGTCAAAGAGGTTCCTCAGGCGGCTCACGTCAGCCCGCCGGTGGTGGGGGTCGACGATCAAGGCCACCGCGTATCCGGCCGCGACCAGTTCTTGGTGGATGTCTGCCAGAAGCATGGGGTAGAAGGCATTGTCGATGTCGGGGACCATGACACCGACCACCCGGCTGCGCTGCTCGCGCAGGTTTCTCGCCACGCGGTTCGGGACATAGCCAAGCCGCTCTGCTGCTTGTTCCACCCTGTCTCGTGTTGCAGCGCTGATCCTGGGGTCGCCACGCAGCGCCCGGGACACTGTTGACTGGCTGACGCCTGCTTCCACCGCTACATCGCGGCTCAATACTCGGCTCGAGGGTGTTTCTTGAAGAGGGTTCCGTTGTTCGCTCATAGACCAGCCCGGAGCATAGCCCCAACCTTCTGCATTGTATGCAAATGAGAGCAACAGTTGCACTAGCGGCACATCGACGATCAGATATGTGGGTCTCACCAAGCAGATGTGTCTCGCAACTACTAGGTATGACTAGCTAATTTGCTGCACTTGACTTGGACACGGATGCGGCGTAGGTTACGCATACGTTTGCACAAACAGGGCAAGGATTGGCGGGGATGAGGCTCACTGACCCAGGGTTGGGCGAATATCTGAAAGCACCTGAACGGGTGGACGGCGGCGCAGACGTCTCAAGGGACGTCAGCGAGGTGCTGGCCGACATCGGCACTCGCGGCATCGATGCTGTCCGCCACTACAGCCAGGAGTTCGATGGGTGGAATCCGCCAGCATTCCGGGTGGAAGCGGAGGCAGTTCGCTCAGCCGAGACGGAAGTCCCCCCGGCGCTCATCGACCAGATCGATTTCGCCCTTGAGCAGATACGCGACTTCGCCGCCGCCCAGAGGGCATGCCTCCGGCCGCTGGACCATGATCCCTGCCCGGGGCTGAGACTAGGCCACAGAATCGTGCCCGTAGGAGCAGTCGGCTGCTACGTACCCGGCGGTGTCTACCCACTGATCGCGTCGGCGCTGATGACGATTGCCGTGGCGAAGGTGGCTGGCGTTGAACGCGTCGTAGCGTGCGCTCCCGGCAAGCCCCAGCGCGGCGGTATCCACCCCGTCCAGTTGGTTGCGATGGACCGCGCCGGGGCAGACGAGATCTATGCCGTCGGCGGCATTCAGGCGCTCGCCGCCATGGCCTTCGGCGTCGACGGCTTCGGGCCTCCAGTCGATTTGGTCTGCGGTGCGGGGAACTCATACGTGGCTGAGGCGAAACGCCAGCTGTTCGGCACAGTCGGCATCGACCTGCTCGCTGGTCCCACTGAGGTGCTCCTTATTGCCGACGACTCCGCCGATCCCGCCCTGCTGGCCTATGACCTGCTCGGCCAGGCCGAGCATGGGGTCGATAGCCCCGCCGCATTGATCACACTCAGCCGCGAGGTCGGCGAGGCCACGATCAGCGAGGTCGAGCGTCTCTTGGCCGGGACCTATCCGACTGCCGCGGTGGCGTCCAAGTCATGGCGCGATTTCGGCGCTGTAGTGCTGTGCGACTCTCGCGAGGCCGCCACGGCTGTCTCCGATGCCATGGCTCCAGAGCATCTTGAGATACACGCAGCCGACCTGGAGTGGTGGCACGACACGCTCAAGAACTACGGCACGATTTTCTTGGGGCCGCATGCCACCGTCGCCTACAGCGACAAGGCCATTGGGACCAACCATGTGCTGCCCACGAGGGGGGCAGCCCGTTACACCAGCGGGCTTTGGGTGGGCAGCTTCTTGAAGACCCCCACCTACCAGTTGGTCGAAGACCCGGTTGCTGCCCTGCCGGTCGCCGCGGCCGCCGCGGCCATAAGCGATGCCGAGGGGATGTTCGGTCACGGCCTCACCGCGAAGGTGCGCATCGACAGGGCAGAAGGCCGGTCGGTGCTATCCCATGCAAACCCAAGGAAGGGGTGCAATCCATGACTCAGACCGCCGGGCAGATCATCGCCAGAGCACTCAAGGCCTATGGGGTGCCGTATGTGACCGGCCTGCCGGGGCACGGCAACTGGAGCCTGCTGGACGCATTCCTCGACGACGGTTGCGAACTGCCGTTCGTGCAGGTGTTCCACGAGCAGTCTGCCGTCCACATCGCCGACGCCCACTACCGAGTTACCGGCCAGCCGATCGCCGCAACGACGTCCATCGGGCCCGGCGCGGCGAACACGGTCATCGGCCTGGCCACCGCCCATGCCGACTCCACCTCGCTATTGCTGTTGACCGGTTCGACAGCTACCCATATGCGCAGCCATGGGGTAATGCAGGGGCTGGACCGCTTCCACTTCCCCTCCGTGACCGCGCCGGTCACCAAGCGCAATTTCGAGATGGTCCGCGCCATCGAAGCCCCGTTCCTTATGCACCGGGCGTTCAACGCGATGCTGTCAGGCCGGCGGGGGCCGGTCCATATCGAGATACCGCTGGACGTGCAGGTCGAGCAGGCCGACGTGCAAATCGCGGACCTCAAGCCCCGGCTGCCACTCGGCCGCCCACGCGCCGACGAGGACTCGGTGCTAGCGGCATGCAAGATGCTCCTGGCAGCCGAAAGGCCCTGCATCGTCGCCGGAGGCGGCGCGGTGATGTCCGACGCGGCGCCGGAGCTCGCATCGCTGGCCGAGCAGCTCGGAATCCCCGTCGTCTACACCTGGAACGGCAAAGGCGCGCTGTCCGATGAACACCCGCTCAACGCGGGGACCGCGGGATGGCCGGGATCGCTGCCCGGCAACTCGCTGGCCGCCAACGCCGACGTCGTGCTGTCGCTGGGGTGCAAATTCACCGACTGGTCATCCTCGTCGTGGCGCAAGGGAGCTACTTTCTCACTGCCTCCCGGCCAGCTCATCCAGGTGGACGTCGATCCGAATGAGATAGGCAAGAACTATCCCGCCGAGGTGGGTATCACCGCCGACGTCAAATCTGCGTTGGCTGACATCCTGGCCGCCATCTCCCCGGCTGAGGCCAGCAGGGCGGTCCGGGCGAGAGAACCACATTTGGACGAGCTGGCCGGGCTCAAGAAGCAATGGGAGCAGGTGCTGAGACCCAGGCGGGACCACCAGGGGTCTCCAATGACCATGCTCAGGGTGCTCCACGAGCTCCGGCAGGCCCTGCCCCGCAACGGGATCGTCACCGTCGGCTCCGGCCACCCGCAATCCTCGACCAAACAGGCCTTCCCGATCTACGAGCCCCGAACCCACATAACGTCGGGCAGCTTCTCCCCGATGGGGTTCGCAGTCCCGGCCGCCATCGGCGCCAAGCTGGCCAGACCCGACACACCGGTCGTGTGCATCGTCGGCGACGGCGACTTCATGATGACCATGCAAGAACTGGCCATGTGCGTCGTCTACGACATCCCGGTCGTGTTCTTGGTCCTGAACAACCGGGGCTTCATCTCTATTCGCGACGGGCAGCTGAACCTGATGAGCCGCCAAGTCGGCTCCGAGTTCAACCGGGCCACCGGAGAGGAGTACTCGGTCGAGTTCGCCGACATGGCCAAGACCTTTGGGATCGACCATGCCTGGAAGGTCGACTCCCCCGACAACCTCCGAGCAACCCTGGAGAAGGCGATCCAATCGAACGAGCCGGCATTGGTCGAAACATTGATCACCCGGGACATGTCGATAGCCGCCGCCGAGGTTGTCGGGTGGTGGGACTTCCCGCTGCTGCCCACCGCTCCCGAGCAGGCCCGATCCGATTACGAGGCTGCCCTGGCCGAGGAACAGCACCTCTAAACAGGGAGACGCCGAGCATGCACCCCCCAACTGGGGCCGCCCCGCCCGCCGGCAGGCGAGAACGGGCCGAAGCCGCCAGCGACCCGCTGCGGTACCGGCTATCGGCCTTCTCGCAGCGCCCAGAAGCCCGAAGACTTTTCGGGGCCGCTGTCGCCTTGCTGCTGGTGTACTACGCGGCGTCCAAGTCCCTGGAGATCGGCGACCGGTCGCTGCTGGTGCTGCTCAACGGGCTGACATCAGCGGGCCTTTACTTCCTGATGGCCAGCGGCTTCACGCTCGTTTTCGGCCTTGCGAGAGTGACGAACCTGGCCCACGGCGGCATCTACCTCCTCGGCGGCTACGCGGCCCTCTCAGTCCAGCGGGCCACGGACAACTGGTTGGCCGCCACTGCGCTTGGCGCCCTGTTTGCCGGCGGGGTCAGCGTTGTCTTGTACCAAGTGCTGCGACTTCTGCGCGGCGACGGCCTCCGAGAGACGATGCTGACGCTCGGCGCCACCATCGTCATCGCCGACCAGGTGCTCGCCAAGTGGGGCGGCATCCCGACCGACCTCGACCCGCCCTCGTTCCTGAGAGGTTCCATCGACCTGCCGGGGTCCGCGCTGCTGTACCCGAAGTTCCGCCTCGCGGTCGTCGCGCTCGCGCTGCTGGCCGGGCTTGTGCTGTGGGTGCTGTTGTACCGCACCAGGCTCGGGATGCTGATTCGCGCTGGGGTGGACGACCCCGACATGGTCTCCATCCTCGGGATCCGCGTGCCGCTGGTGCTCGGCTCGGTCTTCGTGCTGGCCGGCGCGCTCGCGGGAATCGCCGGGGCCGCAGGGGGCACCTACCTCTCACTGGCCCAAGGGGAGGACAACCGCATCCTCTTGGCCTCGCTGATCGTGGTCATCGCGGGCGGCCTCGGCAGCCTGAGGGGAGCGGGGGCCGCGTCGGTCATCGTGGGACTGGTCGAGGCCTTCGCCCAGACGCACCATCCAGTGCTTAGCGTGCTGATCACCTTCGGGATGCTCATCGCCATTCTCGCTCTGCGTCCGCATGGCCTCATGGGAGGGGCCGATCATGCCCGCCTCTAGGCGCCTGCCGGCCGCCGGTGCCCTGCTGGTGCTGATCGGGGCGGCGATCGCTGCCGTTCCCGCGCTGGTGTCGGACTTCGTCCTCTTGCAGATCGTCATCAAATCGCTCTGGCTGGGCATCGCGGGGATGAGCCTGGCGTTCTTGATTGGCCAGGCCGGGTTGATTTCTTTGGCCCAGACCGCCGTGTTCGGCGCGTCCGGCTACCTGATGGCCATCCTTGTGCTCGACCACGGCCTGACGATCTGGGCGGCCGTGGCCGCCGCCGTCGCGGCCGGGCCGGTCGCCGGTCTCGTCATCGGTGCCATAAGCCGGCGCTCCTCGGATCTGTATTTGATGATGCTGACGCTGGCCATCGGCGTGTTCACATTCTTCTTCGCCCAGCAGTACCAGCCGATCACGCGCGGGCACACCGGATTCAACGGGTTCGACGCCCCACTGCTCTTCGGCGCCGACCTCAGCGAGCGCAAGCCGCTGTTCTACGTTTCCGCGGTAGCCGCAGTCGCGGTCGTCGCACTGTTCCGGCTCGTCATGCGCACTCCGGCAGGACTCGCCTTCAGGGGGCTGAGGGACAACAGGGACAGGCTCCAGGCCCTCGGCTACAGCACCTCGGCGACAACGATCTCGGCGTTCGCAGTCTCGGGGTTTGCCGCAGGCGTCGGCGGGGTCATCTCGGTCTGGTACAACGGCGCAATTTCTCCTGGGTCAATCGACATCACCCGGATAATCGAGCTGCTCATCGTGGTGACGATCGGCGGGACGATCCGAATCGAAGGGGCATTCCTAGGAGCCCTCGTCGTCACTCTGCTGCGCAATTACGCCAACGAGTACACCAACCGAACCGAGACGCTCGTCGGCGCCGCGTTCATGGCGATCGTGCTCCTCTCGCGCCATGGCCTGCTCGGCATTCTCCTCAATGTGAAATCGCTAGCGCTGAAGGCGCTCAGGTTTTTCAGAGGCCAGCGCATGGCCTCCGAAAAAGAGGCGGTGGCCTAGATGCGCCGCTCGCCTCGGGCAAGTCGGGTCCCAGTGATCTGCCGCGACCCCGAACAATGAAAGGAAAACCCCTCATGCGACCACGCAACTCAAAGCTGCTCTGGCGGCTACTGGCCTTTCTGGCCATGTTCACCCTGATCGTCTCTGCCTGCGGCAACGACGACAGCTCCGACGACGAGGCGCCTACAGCCGCCCCAGAGGCCACAGCTGCCGCGGAGCCGACGGCCGCTGCGACAGCTGCGCCGACTGCGGCCAGCACGGACACCCCGAGCGACGAGGCTGATACCACTCCGAGGACGCAGGGCATCACTATCGGCGCGATCTCGACCCTCGACGGGCCGTTCGCCGCGCTCGGAGACTTCTCGATGCACGGTGTCAAACTCGCCCTGCTTGAATATGGCGGCCAACTGGCCGGAACCGACACCCGCGACGGCGTCTCCGGAGCCTCCGTGGCAGGCGTTCCCATCGAGCTCGTGATCGAGGGGTCCGACGCCACTCCCGACGTTGCCGTCGAGGCGACGAGGAAGATGGTGGAACAGGACAACGCCGACATCATCATCGGCCCTCTCTCCGGCGACGAAGGGCTCGCACTCAAGGACTACATCCGGGACATCCCCGACGTGACGCTGGTCAACGGGACATCGGCCTCCCAAGACCTCACCTTGAGAGACCCCGCGGCAAACGTGTTCCGCTTCGGCGGCGACGGCGCCATGTGGACCTTTGGAGTCGGCACTTATGCATACGAGGAGCTCGGACACAGGCGAATCGCCACCATCGCCGAGGACTACTCGTACCCCTACGACCAAGTTGGCGCGGTCCTCACCGAGTTCTGCGCAGCCGGAGGAACGGTGACAGACCGGATATGGGTCCCGCTCGGCACCCAGGACTACTCGTCGTTCGTCGCTCAGATCCCCGACGACGTCGACGCAGTGTTCTTCGCCATGGGTGGCACCGACGCCATCAACTTCGTAAAGCAATACGACGAGTTCACCGGCCAAGCCATCCCCCTGATCGCCGGACCGACCGCCGTGGACCAATCGGTGCTCGCCGAGCTGGGAGACCGCGCCGAGGGCCTCGTCTCGTCCGGCCCGGTCGTCGATGACTCCGGCCTGAGCGAGTTCGACGCCTTCGCGGCGCGCCTTGACGAGGTTTTCCCCGGCCAGACACCGAACATCTTCAACATCTATTACTACATCGCCACCAAGTCGGCCCTCCAAGCTCTCGAGGAGGTCGGCGCAGACATCAGCGATGGCAGCCGGGCCTTCCGGGCGGCCCTCGCCGGGCAGAGCTGGACGACGCCCATCGGGCCCGTCTTCCTCGATGACAAACGCCAGGCAGTGGTGGACATGTACCTGCGCCAAGTGCAAGACGGCTCGCAAGTGACCATCCGGACGCTGCCCCAGGTCAACGCCACACTCGGCTTCGACCGCGACGACTACATAGCCAAGGGCAGCTTCAGCAGGGAGAACCCGCCTTGCGGCTAGACGCGGCATGGCAGGCGGTGGGTGCAGCATCTACGAACCGGCTCGGGCGGGTAAGCCCGGCCAGCGAGTAGGCGCGGGCTGATGGTGAGGCGCTCCCCAGCATGAAGGCGACTGGCACCGGCCAACAGACAAAGGCAACCTTTCTTCCCCTCCGGGTTGACAAGGTCTCGCGGTCATTCGGCGGCCTACAAGCCGTCGACCAGGTCAGCTTCACGCTCTCGGTTGGGGAGCGCCTCGCCATCCTCGGCCCCAACGGCGCCGGCAAGTCGACGCTGTTCAACCTGGTGTGCGGCGACCTGGCAGCGGACTCGGGCCGCGTCTATCTCCGAGGAGAGGACGTCACCGGCCTGCCCCTGCACCACCGAGTGCGACGCGGGCTCGCCCGCACCTACCAGACGTCGTCGGTATTCGCCGGCCTGACAGTCGGAGAGCACCTGATGCTGGCCCATCGGGGACCGGAGAAAGGACGGCTCTCGCTCTGGACTCGAAGAGCAATCCAGTCAGAGGCCGCCGACCAGGCCCGCAACCTAGCGGAACAAGTAGGGCTGGGAAGCAGATTCGGCGTTCAGGGAAGCGAACTCAGCCACGGCGAGCTCAGGCAACTCGAGGTGGCCATGGCGCTGGCAGCTGAGCCATTCATCATCCTGCTCGACGAGCCCGCCGCAGGGCTATCTCCCGCAGAGCGAGAACGGCTCACCGCGCTGCTGCTCAGCCTCCAAACATCGGTTGCGATTGTCTTGGTCGAACACGACATGGATGTGGCCTTGACCGTCGCCGACCGAGTAATCGTCCTCGAATCGGGCCGCCTCATCGCCGAGGGCAACCCAGAGGAGATCGAAGCCGATCCCCTGGTGCGCGCCGTATATCTCGGAGAGCAGCACGGCCAGCCCCAGGAATCGGCGTCGTGAGCAGCATCGCACCGCTGCTCGAGGTAGCCATCAAGTCTGCCGGGTATGGGACAGCACAAGTGCTTCGTTCCCTCAGCTTTTCGATGGGAACCGAGCGGGTGGCCATTGTCGGCCGGAACAGCACAGGTAAGACGACCCTATGCAAAGTGGCAACCGGGCTGCTCCAGAACGCCCAGGGATCAATCCGCTTCGACGGCAAAGAGATACTCGGAAGGCGACCCCTCCAGATCGGCCGAGCAGGCGTGGGCTACGTGCCCCAAGGCCGCCGGGTATTCAACAGCCTGACGGTCGAAGAGCACTTCAAAATGCTCGGCACACGGCGGGCGTCGGACTGGCCCATCGAGCGGATAGTAGAACTCTTCCCCGCTCTAGAAGCCAGGCGAACAAGCCTCGCAAGGACCCTGTCCGGAGGAGAGCAGCAGATGCTCGCGATCGGCAGAGCTGTAGCGGTAGGCCCGAAGCTCTTGATAATGGATGAGCCATCAGAAGGCCTCGCCCCAGTGATCATTAACAACCTTGTCGAAGCTTGCAGAGCCCTGATCGCTGAAACTTCCATGGGGATCATTGTCGTCGAACAAAACATCAACGTCGCCGTACGACTAGCTGACCGCGTGTTGGTCATGGACCGAGGCGAAATAGTCGCCGACATGACAACCCCAGAATTCGCAAGGCGACCCGACCTCCAAGAGGCCTACCTAGGCGTCAGTCGGTCAGTAGACGGACTTTGAGAGTTTGCCCAGGCCTCACAGAAACCCTCGACGTCGGGCCAGATGTTGGGGGCGAAGAACCCCTCGCGGCCCTCGCTGAAGCCGGCAGCAGCGGCGTCAGCGGGATCGTCGAAGCGATTGGCGGCGAAGACCTCGCACAAATCGGGCGGAGTCTCGACATCGAGGCTGCTGGCCAGCGCCGAGCTCAGGATGGGGAAGTATCCCCGAAACACGTATGGACTCGGGGGCATCCAGCGCCGTTTGTCGTCCTCGGGCAGATTGAAATACCTCCACGACGCCGTCATCAGCTCCTGTACGGTCTCCCCCGCGACACCGTGCCCGGTAACAACGAGGAAGCCCAGCGACTCGCATGCGGCCCCGACCTGGGCGGCGATGTACGAGCGTGCTGCGGGGTCGCCGGCGGTGGCGGGTTCCAGATCGACCACCGGCACATGCCCGCGCTTTATGGCATCGACGCCGGATTCGCCTCGTTTGGGCAGTCCGGGAGTGGTCACATCGTCTCCTTCGTGTTGAAGGTGTTCAAGCGAATGTACACCCGTCGTGGTCGTCAACCGATCGGTGGTGTTTTGCCAGGCCAGAGGTGGCCGTCAAGAGGCCACTAAGGTGACTCGGTGGGCGATGACACTGCCGTCTACGACGACGACTTCTGCTTGGACAACGGGTTGGTGGGCGAGGCGCTGACCGTTCCGTCGGCCAATCCCAAGAACTTCCATCAGGCGATCTCTGACACGGCGGCGATGCCGCGCCTTGACTTGTGGGCCAAGCTCTTTGTGCCCGACGGGCCCGGGCCGTTTCCGGTGGTGATCATGGTTCCGGGCAGCCTGGGTCTCCAACCGCACAATCTCGCCCACTCGGCGACGATCACCGACGCGGGAATCGCGGCATGCGCCCTCGACCCGTTCGGTCCCCGAGACGTCGATTCCACCGTCGACAACCAGATCCAGTATTCCTTTGCGGCCAGTGCCTGGGATGTCCTGGCCACCGCCGAGGTTCTGGCGTCCCGCCCCGAGATCGACGCCACACGAATCGGCGCGCAAGGCCACAGCCGGGGCGGCGCCGCGGTGCTGAACGCGGCGTCGGTGCACCTGGCCGCAGCCGCCACAGCTCCCAAGCTGGTAGGCGTATACGCCGCCTACCCCTGGTCGGGACACCAGTTCCTCAACCCCGCCGTGGGAGGCATACGCGTCCGAGCAATCATCGGCGATCTCGACGACTGGTGCTCACCCACCCAGGTCCAGGCCCATATCCAGGCCATGCGGGTCGCAGGCGGCGACGCCACCGTGCGTATCGTTGGCGGCGCGCATCACAGCTTCGACCGAACAGCTCCCCTGGAGTACATGCCCGAAGCCACCGTGGCCCCCCATGCCCCCATCGTCTACATCGCTGACGACGGCGCCTTCATCCTCCCCACTTCCGACCACCCCGACCCGTCCTTGGTCGACCTCGACGGCTTCCTCTACGCCGCCAAAGCCGGCTACGGCGTCCGCGGCGCCCACCTCGCCGGAACCCCCAACCTCGCCCCCGTGTTCGTCGAAGACATGACGCTCTTCTGGACCAGCGTCATGGCCCAGAAGACGACGTAGGCAAATTGCCTCATGACTTGTCAGTCGTCTTCCAGATCCCGTCGACCATGACGGTTCGATTCGCGACTTCATCAACTTCCCGCCATGCCTGCATCCGAGAGGGAGTGACGCGAATGAAGATCAAATTGTCGCCATTGAGGCGCGGATCCCACCCGGCCTTCTCGTGGAAGAAAGCAGCCAGAGAGTCGTCGTCGTTGACGAGCCCGGTAATTTGGGCTGTTCCGTCAATCATCAAAACGTCGCGAGTCGGCCCGATCCCGACCCGGACGGACGGCTCAGTAGCGATGTTGCGAGCGGTGACGGCTCCCTGGTCAATGCAGAAGATCAATTCACCAGTGACCGAGCCCCAAGCGAGGCTCAAGGGGACCAGATGAGGTCCGGCACGGCCCGATGTAGCCAGCCAGGCATCACCCCCAGCCTCAAGCTTCGCCATCGAGTCCTTCACCCTCTGCAAGGTTGTTCGCGCCATCGTTGAATCTTGCCCCCTAACCCACTTCGGGGGCGACCCGAGACCGCTCTTACGGGAGTCGAGCAGAAGACTGTCGGCCTTACGACTCCAAATAGGCGATTCGGCGAACCTATCGCTTGGTGCGAAATCAATGATGCACTAGTTCGATGCATCGATGGCAGCCAGTAAGCGTCGCGGCGAGCCGGGTCTTAGTTTTCTTTCAGCGCTGCTACTGAGCGGGGCAGGCCGGATCGTGCAAGTCGGCCGAGGACGTCGGAGAGACTCATCGGGGGGTCTTTGAGAGCCGCGGCTTGGGCTTGGATTACTCCAGAGACGGTGGTTGGCGACAGATCGATGAGGTGGAGCACAAAGACGTCAGGTGTTTGGGCCTCAATGTTGTAGGTCTCGAGTACTGCCTGGGGGAAGTCGTCAATGTTCTCGGTCACGATGACTTGGGAGCCGGACCGGATGGCGGCGGCGAGCACATGGCGGTCGTTGGGATCGGGCAAGTTGAGTCCCTCAATGAGGTCTTCGTATCCAGTGGTGACGCTGTCGGGGACCGCGTTACACATCAGTTCCCGTGTGCGGGCAAGTTTGGCTTCGTCGAGGTCTGGCCTTCGAGAGAGGATCGAGACAACCATCTCGTCGAGAATGTCCTCACTCCAATGAGCCCGGAAGAGCCCAGTCATGGCGAGCCGGACCAAGAAGTCACGCAGTCCAGCGGGATGGAGCACGCAGGCGTCGTAGGTGGCGTCGAAAGACACTGGGGGTTGGTCGGGTCAGTAGTCGAGGCCGAGGCGTTGAGCTTCTGCGGTGAGTTCGTCGGCGATGGCTTGTCGCTCGGCGTCGTCAAGTTGCTTGTAGGCGAGGAGGTCAGCGAGCAGAACCCGGCGCCGGTTTCCTACTCGGCGGTAGGGGATCTTGCGCTCTTCGAGCAGCTTCACCAGATAAGGGCGCGAAACATTGAGCAAGTCTGCAGCTTGCTGAGTGGTCAACTCTGTGTGAACTGGTGCGACAGTCACGGCATTTCCGTTGGCGATCTGGGCCAAAATGTCCACCAGTAGCCGAAGGGCATGTCCGGGGATCTCCAGGGTGGAGTCGTCGTCGTCCGCCTCCAGGGAGACCAGCGCAGTGCTCACCGTCGGGTGTCTGCGAAGGAACCGCTCAAGGATATCAACGGCCTCCGCAGCCTGGCTGGCCGCTGCCGCGTCAGGAATAGATAGTTGATGATCAAGTACTGCCGAGGGTGCCACCCATCTCCTCCGTCGCTTCTGCCCTTTTGCCCGTCGGCCTTGACGTAGGCAAAACCCGGGTTGTGCCAAGTGGCACGTTTGGTGTCAGTGTAAGTTCTGTTCGAAACATTCGCAACAGGAGAATCTAACGAATCAAATGAAAAGCGGCCTGCTGGCCGCTTGCCGCTACCAGAGCTCGTCGAGGTATTGGGTGGTGCCGGGGATGGTGGGGATGAAGGGGGCGGCTAGTTCTAGGCGGGCGCCTTGGGCGGTGACGTCGTCGGCGAGGGTGGCGAATGCGTCCCAGCATTGTTCGGGGTCTTGGTCGCAGAAGTAGAGGCGGAGGACTTCGGGGTGCTCGCCGGTGAGGGGTGGCAGGCCGCCCTCTTTGGCGACCTGGACGAAGTCGATTATCTGGCCAATGGGGCTGCCCTCGACCAGGAGCTGTGGGTCGCGCTCGGCCCGCAGGCCGGCCGCGGCTGCGAGCACCGAGTCGGTGTCGTCGCCTCGGATCCAGGCCACCACCAGGCCCGGGTAGGGGTGGTCGAGGGCGACCTCGGGCGGAACTGGGGCGGGCCCTCGCCCTGCCGAGCCAGCGAGGTCGTAGGCGGCGGTGCTGACGTGGTCGCGGTTGGGGTTCATGCGACCCGTGGCGAACAGGTCGGGGCCAACCGAGAAGGAGTAGCCGAAGGTGTCGGCGTCGTGCCCCTCCTCCATCCAGTACAAAGCGATGAACGAGCCGTTGTCCACCGGATCGGCCACCGCGCTGTCGGCGGGGAAGCGCAGTTCTTTTAGCCGCCTTGTTGCCACGTAGCGCCGGTAGGCAAAGCAGCCCGGCGCCGAGGTCATAGCGGCATAGGCGTGGTCGTGCTCGTACCAGCGGTTGTACTCATGCAGCCCTTCGCCGCGGTGCGGCTCGATGAAGGTGATCATCGAATGGCCCAAATGGATCTGGCTCCCAATTGCCAGTTCTGAATCAGACATATCGTCGCCTCCTGTAGCTGCCGCATGATACGGCCCCGTCAACGGTACGCCCACAACGTCAAAGACCTTGCCGTTGATGTTGCAGAATGGGCGTCAATGGGCAACAAGAGCGATGACGAGCGAATTCAGCCCGCTCTGCACTCACTCTTGTCGGGGGATGTTGATGGGCTTGCAACCGCTCTGAATGCAGACCCGCAGATAGCAACTCTCGAGGTTGCGGGGAACACGCTACTGGAGTGGACCACACAACCTGAGGTTGGGCCGCCCGCGCCCCAGATCGTCGACCTGCTGATTGGCGCCGGTGCTGAACTGGATCGAGCCCTCAACCTTGCCGGTTGCTGGAACCTGGCGGCCCTCTGCGAACAACTCCTTGCCGCCGGTGCCGACCCCGCAGCCACCGCTGACGCCAACATCACGCCCCTTGAATCGGCCGCAATGCACAGTTCCATTGAGGCCGCTGATGTGCTCGTTGCCGCCGGTCTGTATAGGCCCGCACTGTGGCTTGCTGCCGCCTGCGGCTTGCTGCACAGAGTCAAGCACTGGGTATCCACTGACGGTTCACTCCTCGATGATCCGGGCATCCACCGTCCCAATTGGGCCGATGTCGGCCGACCGGCCGGCAATCCACCCTCCGATGACCCGATAGAGGTCATTGGCGAGGCATTCGTTTTCGCTGCGCTCAACAACCGGCTCACAGTCATGGAATATCTCCTCGACGCCGGCGTGGATATCGATGTGCGTCCCTACCGCAATACGACTGCACTGCATTTCGCTATTCAATTTCGCCGTCTCGAAGCGGTTCGGCGCCTACTCGAACGGGGCTCATCGGTGACGATTCTTGACGACATCTACAGTTCCGACGCTGCCGGATGGGCGGAGGCCTGCGACGACGGAAGCCAGCTGGCAAGGACCATCAGCGAACTAGTCAGCGCTTCTTGAAATCAGATGCCCAAGAGGCGATCCCATGTAGGGTTTTCCGGTGCCTTCAGTGAGCCAGTGGCTGCTTGAAGACGGGGTGCTGCATCTGAACCATGGGTCGTTCGGGCCAGGTGCCAGTCTTCACCTGGCCTGAACCCCCCGAGCGCCTGCTCCGCATCTCCGCCCACCTCTACAACGAGGAATCCCACTACCGAACCCTGGCCGACGCCGTCCTCACCGAGCTCAACGGTTGACCTACTGGAAATGGCCCGAGCCCGCCGGACTATGGAGGTCAGTACATGATGGTGCGGGTTAGGTGGTGGGGCCAGAAGGTGGCGTGATACGCCTTCCAGAGCCGGAAGTCCACCTGGGGGACGACCAGCGACTGTGAGGTTGGGCGAATTCGGTTGATGGCATCGGTAAGCAGGGCGGTGGCGCACAGGGTGTGGGCCCGGATCTCTACTTCCTCGGGACTGTCCGCGGGGATCAGTTCACCATGGTTGATGGCAGCTTCCAGTTCTTCGGAGTAGGACACGATGCCCATGAGCCGTAGGGCGACGGGGACGATGTAGTCGGCGAACGCCGTCATCCGATCCAGATCGGCAACCGAGAAGGATCCTCCGCTGGCCAGCGCCATGTGTAACTGCCACAGCCACAGCTGGGCCAGTTTGTGCAGTTGCACCTCGTGGCTGTGGTGAGTACTGACATCGTTGAACCGAGGAAACTCCACCACCAGCCGTTCCAGAAGGCCGTTTCCGTCGGCGTACATGGCGGGCGCACAGTCGGCAACGAACCGATGGGCGCTGCCGTCGTAGCGTTCGGCCAAGACTTGGCCCGCGGCGTTGAGGATCTCGACGCGCTCCTCCAACATGGGGATATCGATGTTCCCGCTGAACACGCGGCCCAGTTGGGCTCGATCGATCTCGGCCAGGTACGCCCCATCGGTCAACGGCACGCCCTCGTCCAGTGCCCGGTTGACGCAGGCGAACATGCCCTCGCTGTCCGACCAGGTGCGGCCCCCATGGTCGGCGGCGAACTTCACCCCGGAGTCGAAGTCGGTGAAGGCGAAGTTCATGACCGCATAGAAGAAGGACACATCGACAATCTCCGCCGGGTCAGTCCTGTTGCTGAAGGCCCCATCCACCGGGCCAGACGGAAGGGCGAATTCCTCAAAGGCCATCCATGAGGCCACCTGCTCGATGGCCCCGACCGATGTGCGAACGTGTCGGGAGCGATCGACCACCCCGCGTACCGACCGCAATACCGGCGAGGTCCACACCGGGGATTCGTGCATGATCGGCTCCTATCGCTGTGAGCTAGTCACAGGGCGAGATGGAGTCGGAGGGCGTTGTCGACGTGGGCCATGAGGTCGAATGGAATCTGGCCGATCAAGCGGCCCACTCGTTCAACGGAGATCGACCTGACTTGTTCCGCTTGGGCTTTGGAGTCGCGCTGGAGGCCGGTGTCGTTGGCGGCCAGCCGCACTTGGAAGGGATGAATCCGATCGGTGTTGGAGGTGATGGGGACGACGGTTACCACTCCGTGCCCCAGTCGGGCAGCGGTGGCGTTGGCGCCATCGTTGCTGACAATCACCGCGGGCCGGGTTCGTGCGGCCTCAGCGCCCAGCGTGGGGCTGAGGCTTACGATGCGGATCTCTCCTCGTCTCATCAGAGCTATGTGAGTCCGTCAGAAACGGCGGAGTCCCAGAGGTGGCTCTCTTCGTTATCCCACTGTGCGAATGCCTCGGCGTAGTCTTGCGCCAACTCAGATGCCCGCAGGAGCCGGATAGCCCGGTGCAAGGTGGCCGATCGGGAGGCGATTTCGTGGTTGCGGGCATAGTCGTCAAGGAAGGCGACGTCTTCGTCGGGAAGGCTGACGCTAACTTTCATACCGGAAATACTACTAGAGTAGGACTCAATGGACTCTCTCCGGTTTAGCTTTGACGGAGATCAGGCGCTTGCCGCGGTCACGGGTCGCGACGGAGGTGTGAGCCGCGGCCAGTCGGCAAGTCTCAACCTGAGTTTTGAAGTGGGGGACGACCCAGGAAGCGTCGTGGCCAACCGCAAGATCGTGGGCGACAGACTCGGTTTCGACTTTCGGGATCTGGTTGTACCCCGCCAAGTGCACGGGGTCCGGGTGAAGGTTGTCGGTGAGCACGACAGGGGTCGAGGGGCCGACTCGGCTGAATCTGGAGTGGCCGCCTGTGATGCGCTGGTTACCAGCACACCCATGATTCCACTGGCCGTCCTGGTGGCAGACTGTGCGCCGGTGGTGCTCTACGACCCGGTTCAGCCAGTCATCGGGATTGTGCATGTCGGATGGCGCGGGGCAATCGGACGTATCGCCCAAAAGGCTGTGGAGACGATGGCTCGGGAGTTCGGCTGCCGGCCGCGGGACATACGGGTCGGAATCGGTCCATGCCTGCAACCGCTCTCTCTCGAAGTCTCGATGAACGAGGCCATGCAGGCTGAAGGCGAGTTCCATCAGCAGCCCGCGGTGCTCTACGACGCAGGGGACAAACCGCACCTCGACATCCCGTTCATGGTCAAACAGCAGGTGCTCGATGCCGGGGTTTGGCTCAAGCACATTGAAGACGTCCGGATGGATACGCTGGACGCTAGGCGCTTCTTTTCCCATAGGGGACAGTCCGGCAGAGCGGGACGCTGCATGGGCGTGGCCATGTTGCGATCGGCCTAAACGGCTGGTCTTCAGTCTGGGATGAGAACTCCCGGGTTCATGAGATTGTCAGGGTCGAGGGCGGCCTTGACGGCCCGCAGTAGACCGACTCCGGCATCGCCGAGTTCATCGGCCATCCAGGGTCGGCGGACGCGGCCGATGCCGTGATGGTGGGAGATGCCGGCCCCGCAATCGATAGCGGCTTGCATGGCCGCGGCCCAGCAGGCGTCATAAACCGACACATATTCCTGGGGGTCGGAAGGCTGGGCGGCGAAGGTGAAGTAGAGGTTGGCCCCGGAACGGTAAGCGTGTGATGTGTGGGCGGTGGCGGAAACCACCGTGGGCACTGCCTTGATGGCCTCGATGGTTGCTTTGTAAAGCCGGGCGAGGTGGCGCCAGCCGGTGGCCACCTCGATGGTGTCGGCCACCAGGCCCTGCTCAAAGAGTTCGGTCCAAGTGGGCACGGTGTTGCGATGCTCGAACCAGTGGTCGACAGCGCCGGGATCGGCTTGCTCGCCCCCACCGGTCCGGCACAGCTCGGCCACCGCGGAGGCCTCGAGCGCAGCGTGGCCGGGCGGACCCTCGTGCAAGAAGATGGCAACGCAGCGGCCCTTGGGCACGTGGTCGCGGAAATGTCGCCGGGTCTCGCCGGCGTCGTAAAGACGCACTACCGGTGGCCGCCAGCCGGGCACGATCACGCTGCGGATGGCGTCGAGTCCAGCGGTCATGTCCTGGAAATGGAAGGCCTGGCGGACTCCCGGCTCGGGCAGCGGCCGCAGCGAGAAGGTCACCTCGGTGATGATCCCCAGTGTTCCCTCGCTGCCCAGAAGCAGCTGGCGTAGATCTGGACCGGCCGAAGCCCGGGGAGTAGGGCGCGACCGGTAGATCGACCCGTCAGGCAACACGGCTTCCACCGAGTACACGATGTCCTCGATGTTGCCGTAGGCAGTGGAGTATTGGCCCGAGGCCCGGGTGGCCACCCACCCGCCCACCGACGAAATCTCGATCGATTGGGGCCAGTGCCCAATGGTGAAGCCGTCCTGGCGAACCTGGTTCTCGGCGTCGATGCCCATTGTGCCCGCTCCAAACGAGGCCAATCCGTCCACCGGGTCGAGCCACCGCAGCCCGCTCAGGCCCTCGGTGCTGATCACCACCGAATCGGAAGAGGCCAGCACGCCGCCCACGCAGCCCGACCCTGCCCCCCGGGGGATCATCGGCACACCGTGGGCCCGGCACAGCCGCACGGTCTCGGCCAACTTCTCGGTGGTAGAGGGCACGGCTATCGCGGCGGGCATCACCAGCCGGCCCTGCCACTGATCGAACTCCGAGCGGGACCAGGTGTCGCGTGCTTGGCTGTGGCGGGCGTGGTCGTCGAGGAGGAGTTCGTCGCCTAGCAGGCCGGCGAGTTCGTCGAGAAACGTCATCAGGAGTTGTCCCGGAATTGGAGCTCGCTGGCGAAGCGGGTTCGAACGGCTTCGATCTCGACGGCGGTGCGGGACTTGTCCCACCCCAGCAGACCGCCCATAAGCGAGGCCGCCGGTGCGAGAAGGTCCTCTCGCTCAGCGGGGGTATACCAGGCGGCCCGGGTCCGGCGGTAGATGAGGTCTTCGAGGGTCAGAGCACCGTCAACGTTCACCGCCCAGTCGACCTCGCCGGCCACTACCCGCCCACCGGGGACGATGGGCTGGTAGCCCAAGGCCAGCACCTCGCTGGTCTCACTGCCGTAGAGCCGCACCAGCCGGTCGGCCAGCGGCCTATCGACCCCGGAATCAGCGGCTACCGATTCGGCGAAGTAGTCGAGGTTGGAAGACAGGTCACCGCCGGGGATCGGATCGGGCCCCGGACTCGGCCCCAGCGATCGGCCCAACCGTTCGGCCACAAAGTCGAGCACCGTCATGGCCATGGTGCGAAAACCGGTGAGCTTGCCGCCTGCGACGGTGATCATCCCCCCGGTTCCCACCCACACCTCTTCTTTGCGGGAGATCTCGGCGGCCTCTTTGCCCTCTTGGGCCACCAGTGGTCGCACGCCCGACCAGGCAGCCACCACGTCGTCGAATTCCAGCGGCTCGACATCGAAATAGCGCTTGAGCGGGTGCAGCAAGTACTTCACGTCGGACCGCTCGATCTCGGGCCATAGAAACCGGTCGCCGTGGTAGCTGGTGTCGGTGGTGCCGATGGCCACGCTGTCGCCGCGGGGCAGCACGAACACGGAGCGCTTGTCGGGGGTGTTCATGATGACCAGGTTTTGTACCGGCAGTCGAGCCGCGTCCACCACTACATGCACGCCCTTGGAGGGGTGAAGGCGGTCTGCGGCTCTATCCTCTTCGAGGCGGGCCAGGCGCTCCACCCACGGTCCGGTGGCGTTGACCACCGCATCGGCCCGAATCTCCACCCGGTCGCCGCTCAACTCACAGGCCGCCACCACCCCGTCGATCCGGCTGCCCTCCCAGATCACATCCACCACCGGCAGCCGACTCGCCACCTTCGCCCCGGCAGCAGCAGCGTCGCGCAGCACGGCCAGCACCAGCCGGGCGTCGTCGGTCATGTACTCCCGGTAAGCGCACGCCCACGGGTATTCGTCTCGCCGCAAGCAGGGCTCGCTCTCGATCAGATCGTCTTGGTCCCAGCTGAGGTGGCGGTCGGCATCCTCTACTGCGCCGAGCTTCTCATAGGTTCCGATGCCGGCTCGGAACTTCATCAAGCTGGCTCGGTTGCGGGCTGGCACCACCATCCAGCACGGCTCGGCCAGATGGGGTGCCATTTGATGGACAGCCTTGCGCTCTCGCGCCGTCTCCCGCACCAGTCCGATGTCGCCTACGGCCAGGTAGCGCAGCCCCCCGTGGATCAGCTTGGAAGAGCGCGACGAAGTCCCCGCGGCAAAGTCGTCCTTCTCCACCAGCGCCACCCGCAACCCCCGCCGAGCCGCATCCCGAGCCACCCCCGCCCCGGTTATCCCCCCGCCGATGATCACCAAATCAAGCCGCTCACCCCCCAGCTCGGCCAACAGGGCCGATCGCGACCGGGGCGTCAAGGATGTCGATGGGGCGGCTTCAGGCATTGCCAACTAAATCTAAGCTGCTATTCCGCCCAGCAGGTAGCGCCGGGCTGGTTCCGCGCTACCAGTTCTTCCAGTAGCGGGAGGGGATGGGGCCGGTTTGGTCTTGGTACTTGGAGCCGGCCTCGGTGGAGCCGTAGGGGTTCTCGGCGGGGGTGGTCATGCGGATAAAGGAGATCTGGCCGATCTTCATCCCGGCATACAGGGTGATGGGCAGGGTGGCCACGTTGGACAGCTCCAGGGTGAGGCGGCCGTTCCAACCGGCGTCCACGAATCCAGCGGTGGAATGGATCAAGAGCCCGAGGCGGCCCAGCGACGACTTGCCCTCCAGTCGGGCCACCAGGTCGTCGGGAATCCGCACCCGCTCCAGGGTGGAGCCCAGCACGAACTCCCCGGGATGGAGGATGAACACCCCGTCGGACTCGATCTCCACCGGCTCGGTGAGGGCGTCCATGTTCTTCTTGACATCGATGAGCCCCTCGGTGTGGTTGCGGAACACCCGGAAGTGCCGGTCGATCCGCAAATCGACCGACGAGGGCTGGATGGCGCCTTCGGCCAGCGGCTCGATCTCGATGCGGCCTGCCTCCAGCTCCTTGCCGATGGATACGTCGGAAAGGATCACGCTTTGGGGGCGAAGAAGCTCCGCACCAGCGGCTCGTAGTGCTCCAGGGGCGGCGTGGGGTAAGCCGGGTCGAAGGCAGGCATGTCGTACTCGGAGCAGAATTCGGCGCAGCGGTCGTAGTGGGGGTGGTCGGTGTAGGCGTCACGGCTGTTGCGATCCAGCCCGACGTGATGCCAGAAGTAGTAGCCCTGGAAGACGCCGTGCATCTGCACCATCCAATGGTTGGCCTCCGACACGAACGGCTTGAGGATGGCCGCGGCGATGTCAGGGTGGTTGTGGGGGGTGAGCAGGTCGCCGATGTCGTGGACCAACGCGCACACCAGGTACTCGTCGTCGCGCCCGGCCTTCTCGGCCCGATGTGCGGTCTGGATGCTGTGGACCAGCCGGTCGACGGCGAAGCCCTGGGGTCCGGAGGCCAGATCCCGCAACTCCCGCAGCACCCGGTCGGCCAATCCCTGCTCCAGATAGTGGTGGGCCGGGGCGGTTGCCGCCCAGTCCTCTGCGGTGGACTCGTCCATGCGGGTGAACGTGGCTTGAGTCAGCGTTGCCATGCCCGAAGCCTACGACACCGATGTCACTGCGACACCGCCGATAGAAGCCATTTCGCCCGTTAGATTGCAGGGCTGATGCGAGCAGTTGTTTTTCGAGAAGGGCAGGCGACGACCGGGGAAGTAGACGACCCGGAACCAGGTCACCGCCAGCTTCTGGTGGAGGTGCGAGCCGCGGGGATGAACGGCGCCGACATCGCCCAGGCCAAGGGGGGCTACCCACCCCCGCCGGGCGCGCCGACCACCGGCGGTCTCGAGATGGCCGGCGAGGTGGTGGCCACCGGACCCGGTTGCCCGCGGTTCTCGGTGGGCGACCGGGTGATGGCGGTGGTGCAGGGGGGCGGACAGGCCGAACTGTGCGCGGTGGATGAGCCTCTGGCCATGCCGGTGCCCGAGTCGATGGATTGGGTGAGCGCTGGAGGGTTCCCCGAGGTGTTCGCCACCGCCCACGACGCCTTGTTCACCCAGGCTGGGGTGGCCATGGGCGAGCGGGTGTGCATCCACGGTGCCGCCGGTGGAGTAGGGGTGGCCGCAGTGCAGTTGGCGGCGGCCGCCGGGGCGGAGGTGACCGCCACTGTGCGCAATCCTGACTCCCGCGGCGCGGTGGCCGAGTTGGGAGCGCACGCTATTGACCCCGTCGACTTCGTTGATGCCGGCCCGTTTGACGTGATCCTCGAGCTGGTGGGCGCCCCCAACTGGCCCGCCAATCTAAGAGCGCTGGCCACAGAGGGCCGCATCTCGGTCATCGGAGTTGGGGCCGGGGCGGAGGTCTCGCTGAATCTTGCGCTGCTCATGGTCAAGCGGGTGCGGCTGTTCGCCTCCACGCTTCGGCCCCGCACTCTGGAGCAGCGGGCTGCCGTCGCCCGGCATGTGGAGCGCCATGTGCTCCCCCTGGTGGATGCGGGCCAAGTCCGGGTTCCGATAGCCCGCACCTTCCCCTTGGCCGAGGTGGCCGCGGCTTACGAGCACTTCGCCGTCCCCGGCAAGCTGGGCAAGGTGGTTCTGGTTCCCTAAGGGCCACGCAGAGGGGCACTAACGGTCTCGGGAACCTCAGGCGTATCCTTGGCGTCTAACGGTTATGAAAAAGTTGGTTGGGTCGATCATTTTGCTTGCTGCAATCGCAGTGGGTTGCGGTAGCTCGGACAAGGCCCTATCCCCAAGCCCCACCGCCACTCAGGCCGCCACCACTGCTGCGGCGACCGTTGAGCCCACTCGGACTCCCACCCCCATCGCCACTGTTGAGCCGAGTCCGGTTCCGACTCCGGTGGCCACTGTTGAGCCGAGTCCGGTTCCGACTCCGGTGGCCACTGTTGAGCCGAGTCCGGTTCCGACTCCGGTGGCCACTGTTGAGCCGAGTCCGGTTCCGACTCCGGTGGCCACTGTTGAGCCGAGTCCGGTGGCCAGTGTTGAGCCGGTCACCGATCGCTTGCCCGCCGATCCGAATGCACCGTCCGATGCTTGGGTGGCGGGAGTCAACGACGCTGGGTGGGAATTCCACCGACACTTGAAGGAAAACGCGGTATCGAGCCCACTCAGCATCGGCATCGCATTCAGCCTGAGCCGAGCCGGGGCCTCGGCCGATTCTGGTGCGGCGCTCGACAAGATCTTCGGATTCCCTAAGGCTGATACCCACCGCGCGGCCAACACCGTAGATCTCAGGTTGGCCAAAGCCTCGGCGGGAACCACCACCCTGGAAATAGCCAATCGGCTCTTCCCTGACGATGGATTCTCCCCGCGGCAAGAATTCCTTAACACCGCCACCGCTCACTACGGAACCACCATTCAGCCGGTTGACACCGCTGACGGCGAGGCCGCAGCCAATGCCATCAACAGCTGGGCGGCGGAGCGCACTCGCGGACTCATCCCCATGATCGTGGACGCCGGCACTGTCCAGGACCAAGAACTGGTTTTGGTGAACACGGTGTACCTGAAAGCTGACTGGCTGGTGCCGTTCATGGCCGAGCTGACACGCGACCGCCCGTTCACCACTGGCAGCGGCCAGACGGTGACGGTGCCCTTCATGCACGACCAGATGCCGATTCCCCGTCGCTTTGTCCAAATGGACAACGCCGATGCCGTGGAGCTGCCCTACATGGGCCAGGAGCTGTCCATGTGGGTGATCGTCCCCCACGAGGTCGACGGTCTCGCCGCTATCGAGCAATCACTTGACGCGGAAACCTTGGCGGGGCTGGGCGGCAACGCGCAAGAGGGCATGGTCGATCTCACCATGCCCAAATGGGAGCAGACCCTTCCGCCCGCTGACCTGTTCGAATGGCTCTGCCCGCTCGGGTTTTGCTCGGGGGCAGGCTTCGACGGCATCGCCCCCGGCATTTTCATTACTGCCGCGCTCCACGGCGCCAAAGTGATCGTCGACGAGAAAGGCACTGAAGCGGCCGCCGCCACTTCTATAGCTGGCGCAACATCGATGCCTCCACCGCCTGATCTCACCATTGTCGCCGACCGCCCCTTCCTGTGGGCCATTGTTCACCAAGACACCGGGGCGATCCTGTTCGTTGGCCGCCTTGTCGACCCTGCTCAGTAACCAGTTGCATATGGGCCGATTCCACACCGCACCTTCTCGCAAGCGTGCTCACTCTTTGATCGACAAGTAGTCGAGTACTTCCTGTTCGGACACCACGTCGGCGTACTTGGCGTCGAGGTCGAACAAGTTGGCCTCGTGGACGCGCTGGTCTCGGTCGCCACAGGCATCTCTCACCACGATGGGCACGAACCCGTGTTGACAGGCGTCGAGTGCGGTAGCCCGGACGCAGCCGCTGGTTGACACACCCGTGATGATCAGCGTGTCGATGCCCAGGGAGGTCAGCGTAGAGGCCAGCGACGTGCCGAAGAATCCCGAGGCGTACTGCTTGACCACTACCACCTCGTCGTCGGCCGGTTCCAAGCCCTCGCCGTAGTCGCCCAGCGGATTGCCTCGGACAAAGCACTCCAGCGCGGCGACCTTGCGGAAGAAGATCCCGCCGTCGGCCCCGCCGGGCTGGAACTCGACCCTGGTGTGCAGCACGGGGATCTGAGCCCTCCTGGCAGCGGCCAGCAACCGGATGCACGACTCTCGGGCGTCTTCCACACCGGCATAGAGGGGCGACTGCTCATCCAGATATGCCCGGCAGAAGTCGATGACCACTAGGGCTGGATGCCGGCCGAAACCGAGACGGTTGCTGAACCCGGCTTGGCGATAATTCTCGGCCAAGCTGTCACCGGTCATCCTCATTCCCCCCGCATCAGTCGATTATCCCATTGGTTTGGAGCCGACAGATGGTGTCGTCATCGAGGCCGAGGATTCCGCACAGCACCTCATCGTTGTGCTCGCCCAGCTCCGGGCCCGACCTCTCGATCGAACCAGGAGTGTCCGACAGCTTGGGCACCACGTTCTGCATGGGAATGGTCCCGAAATCAGGGCTGTCCACCCAGGAAATGGCCTGCCGGGCGGCAAAGTGCTCATCGTTCAGCATCTCGGGGGCCCGGTACATCTGGCCGTTGGGAACGCTGTGTTCGTTCAACACCCGGCGCAGGTCGTCGGCATCGAGAGTGGCTGTCCATTCGGCGATCAGGTTGTCCAACTCGATTTGGTTGTCGCCCCGAGCGATATGGGTGGCGTAACGGGGATCTTCGCCGAGTTCAGGGCGGTCCATGGCCTGGGCCAGCCGCCGCCATACGGTGTCTTGATTACCCGAGATCAAATGCACTTTCCCGTCCCGTGTGGGATAGGCGTTGGCCGGTGCGATGTTGGGGATCATCGAGCCGGTGCGCTCCCGAATGAATCCGGCCACGTGATACTCGGTGAGCAGCGACTCCATCACGGCCAGCACCGACTCATACAGTGCGGCATCGACCACCTGGCCCTTGCCCGTGCGGTCGCGGGCATGGAGGGCATTGAGAGTGCCGATGGTGGCGAACATAGCGGTGAGGGTGTCGCCGATGCTGATGCCGGTTCGGCTGGGCATCTTCTCGGGATCGCCGGTGGTGTAGCGAATCCCGCCAATGGCCTCCCCGATGGCGCCGAAGCCAGGCTGGGCCGCGTACGGCCCGGTCTGTCCGTACCCCGACACTCGAGTGACGACCAACCGGGGATTGATGGCATGAAGGTCAGCGGGAGCGAGGTTCCACTTCTCCAGGGTGCCGGGACGGAAGTTCTCCACCAGCACATCGGCGTTGGCCACCAGTCGGCGAACCAGATCCTGGCCGGCGGCTTCCCGCAAGTTGATAGTGACCGACTTTTTGCCCCGTCCGACCACGGGCCACCACAGCGACTTGCCGTCGGCCTTCTCCTGACCCCACGCTCTCATCGGGTCCCCGGTGACTGGCGGTTCGACCTTGATGACCTCGGCTCCATGGTCGGCTAGCTGCTGGCCGCAGAACGGCCCAGCCAGCAAGGTGCCTACCTCGATCACCCGGATATCGGCGAGAGCCCCGGTCATGCTCGTCCTCCCTGGTTATGCTCAGTCTTGTTGTGACCGAGCGCATTCAAATAGTCGAGGTTGCTCCTCGCGACGGATTGCAGGCCGACCCCGCCGACCTCAGCGTCGACGAGAAGGTCGAGCTCATCGAACGGCTGGCCGCGGCCGGTCACACTCGGATCGAGGCGACCAGCTTCGTCAGTCCCAAGGCAGTGCCGAAGATGGCCGACGGCGACGCAGTCATGGCCGCGGTTGCCCGGCCGGGCGGGGTGAGCTACAGCGCACTCGCCCTCAACCAGCGAGGGGTCGAACGGGCCATCGCCGCCGGCGTGGACGAAGTCTGCGGGGTGGTGGTGGCCACTGAGACGTTTTCCCAGGCAAACCAGCGGGCCTCGGTAGCCGAGTCGGTGCAGCGGTGGCACAGCATCAGCGAAACGGCCAAGGCGGCGGGGATCAAGACCGCAGTGACCGTATCGGCGGTGTGCGGATGCCCCTATGAAGGACGGGTGGCCATCGACAAGGTGCTCGACATCGTGGCTCAGCTCGCCGAAACCCAGCCCGACGAGCTGGTGCTGGCCGACACCATCGGGGTGGGGGTGCCCACCCAGGTGTCCGCCCTTTTCGAGGGGGCCGGAGAACGGTCTCCCGGCATCGCCCTGCGAGGCCACTTTCACAACACCCGCAACACGGCGCTGGCCAACATCGCGGCGGCGATCGACACTGGTGTGAGGGTGTTCGACACCAGCCTCGGCGGCGTGGGGGGCTGCCCGTTCGCTCCCAAAGCTACCGGCAACGTGGCCACCGAAGACGTGGTGTACCTGGTGCACGAGATGGGCTTCGACACCGGGCTCGACCTCGACGCGCTCATCGATACCACCGCCTGGCTGGAGACCCGGCTCGGCCACGGCGTTCCCAGCCTGGTGGCCAAGGCCGGCGGATTCCCCAGTCCTCGCTGAGCCCCCCTGAAGGGTTCCCGCCGCGCTCATGTGGGCCGCTTCTGATATTGGCCCAGCGGGTTGCCCGCAACTTGGCCGTCAACCAGGATTCGCTGGCCCCGCAGCCACACGTGGCATACCTTGCCGGTGAGTTCCTGACCCTCGAAGGGGGTGTAGCCCTGGCTGGACTCCGACTCAGAAGCCCGCACCACATGGCTTACCTTCGGGTTGAGCAAGGCGATGTCGGCGTCGTAGCCCACTCCGATGGTGCCCTTGGTGCCCAGGCCATAGCGCCTGGCCGGGTTCCACGACAGCAGGCGGGCCACGTCCACCAGGCTCAACCCACGCTTGATGCCCTCGGAATATAGGCCGTTCAGCAAATACTCGGTACCCCCGAAGCCACTCTTGGCCAGCCAGATGTCACCGGGGTTCTCGGCCGAGACCTTGGCCTCCGTTCGGCAGCAGGCGTGGTCGCTGACCACCCAGTCCACCTCGCCGGCCAGCACATGCCCCCACAGCGCCTCAACGTCGGATCGAGAGCGGATGGGCGGGTTGACCTTGCCCCACGGGTCGCCTGAGGTGTCGACATCCACCAGCAGATGCCCGATGGTGACCTCGCGCCGAAAGTCCACGCCTTCGAAGCACTGAGCCATGCGAAGGGCTGCGTCCATGGCCTTGGCCGACGACAGGTGCAGGAGGTTGATGTTGACCACGTCGGTCTCGTGGGCCAGATAGGAGGCCACCGCCACGGCCAGGCCCTCCGAGTGGGGAGGACGGGAGGCAGAATAGGCGGCCAATCCGGTGAGGCGGCCCTCGGCCTCGACCAACTTGGTGTAGGCGGCCATGATCTCCGCCGACTCGCAGTGCAACGAGAGCGACAGCGCATCGGCCAGCTCAGGATGGTCTCGGCGGGCCTGGGCGATCCCCCGCATGATGAATTCGAAGTGGGCGTGGTCGTAGCGCTCGCCGGGCGGGGTCATCAAGAAGCTCGCCTGGTCGTCGCTGGCGCCGTGGAGGCCATGGCCGCCGTAGAACATGAAGATCTTGAACGAGGTGACCCCGTATTCGGTCGCCAGCATAGGGATCTCGTCAATGTGGGACGCCTGCATGGGAGCAAGATGGAAGGCATAGTCCACGTAGCTGCGACCATTGATCAGGCGCAGTACCTCGGGGAGGAACTCGGCGTAGGGGCCGCCGCGGTTGAGGTAGTACTGGCCGGTTCGCATGTAGTTGAGCACGGTGGTGGTTCCGCCCTGGGCCGCGGCCCGGCTCTCGCTGGTTGCGTCCTCGTCCAAGGAGTTGTAGATGCCCATGTGCGTGTGGGCGTCCACCGAGCCCGGAAAGGCGATGAGGCCCGATGCGTCGAACACCTCGGCCTGGCCAGATGCGGCCACCAGCCCGTGACCAAGGTCGCTGATCCTTCCATCGGCGATGGCGATGTCCATCTCCCCGACGATGCCCGTGTCGGGGCAGACGACCGTTGCGCCCGCGATAACCGAGTCGGGGCTGTTGGCCGTGACGCCCGCGATAACCGAGTCGGTCATGAGCTCACTTTTTCAGCTTCGAGGACGGCCAGGGGCGCCAGCAGGCCGGTGACGCAAGGGGCGGCGGCCAGGCCCGACAGGGCTTCGTGGGTTTGGCGAGCGACGCTGTCAGCCACCAAACCGGCGGTGTTGTCGGCGTACTTGGCGGCCAGCTCGTCGTCAGACAGGGGCCGGTCGGGACCGCCCCGGTTGGTCAGCACCTCTTGCACCAGCGTGTGTCCGCTCGCGGTGGTGACGGTGAGACGGGCGGGCAGCTGGCACGGATAAATGGCCATGAGGGCGGGATCGCCCACCACATCGACGCGGCCCATGAGCTCACGTCGGGCAGCATCGCGCGCCAACGCGTCGCTGAAGTCGGCGAGGCCCACCCCTAAGCCGCCTCCGCCGAACAACCCGGCGGCAATGGTGTAGGGCCCGCTGAACTGGGCCAGATAGCCGGTTTCGGGCAACCGCTTGGTTTCGATCGGCTCGCCGATGGTGCGCACGGTGGGGGGAGGCACTTCCAGGGTGGCGGTGGCGATGTCTTCGGGGCGAATCCCCTTTTGCCGCAGGGCGATAGCGGCGTCGATGCCGGTGTGGGTGAAGTGGTTGGCTGGATATGGCTTGTAGAAGATGTTCTCGGCCTCCCAGCGCTCTCCAAGGTCCGTGGTCACTGCGCCGAGGTCGGCCTGGTCGCCGAGGAAGGCTTGGAACAATCCAAACCGGCCCTCGACTGCCGTTGGCGGTCCGGTGAAGCCCCGCGCCGCCAGTTGGGCCGCCGTTACTCCAGCTCGAGCGGCCCAGCCGCAGTGCAGCCGTTTCACGGTGCCCCCGGCTCGATTGGCCTCGATGATCCCGCTGGCCATGCTGCACGCAATGCCCATGGTGTGGGCGATGCCGTCGGCATCGGCGCCCAGTAAGCGAGCGGCGGCCGCGGCCGATCCCACCGCACCACAGATCGACGTGGCGTGCTGGCCCCGCTCGAAGTACACCGACTGGCGGGCTTGTCGGTCATAGCCGCCCATGCCCAGCCGCACCGTGACTTCCAAGCCCACCGCCACGGCATCGATCAGCGCGGTGCCGGGCACCCCCTGCCACTCAGCCACCGCCAGCGAGGCGGGAACCACCGACGCGCTGGGGTGGAGGATCGAAGGCAGATGGGTGTCGTCGTAGTCCAATGAATGGGCCAGCACCCCGTTGACGAAGGCGGCCTCTGCCGCCGACATGGCTCGCCCCCCGCCGATTGCGGTGGCCTGGGCGGCGGTGCCCTGAGCAGCGGCAAAATCGACGACCGCCCGGGAGGTGTCCAGCGGGCTGGCTCTCACTGCGATGCCCGCGATATCGATGACGCGAGAGGGGATGCCCGCTCGCACCGCCTCGGGAACCGGGCCACGGGCCAGCGCGCCCAGCTGGGAGAGGGTGGTGCTCAAGATCCCGCCCATCTCGTCCCTGGCCGACCTGTCGGCCTCATGCCAGGGCCAGCGGTCGCGCTGGGGCACCGGTGGCGCCGTAGATGTTCAGGTGGGACAGCACGAACACGAATTCATAGACCCCGGCGGCAGCCAGGCGGTCCAAATCCATTGCCTCGATGATGTTGATGCCTCGCTCCACCAAGAGCACCCGGTGGGCGGGCAGCAGAGCATGGCCTTCACCGGCTGGAAGGCACTCGAAGGCCAGCGTGTCGGCGCCGGCCAATGTTGCGCCCTGATCGGCCAACCACCGAGCCCCGTCTTCGCCCACTCCGGGAACACCGGTGCCGACGCCCAAGTAGCGTTGAGGGTTGTCGAAGTGCGTTCCCCAGCCGCTGCGCACCAACACGGCGTCGCCGGGTCTTATCGGTGAGCCCTGGCGGGCCATGGCTCCCTCCAATTCGCCGATCGTGATCTCATGACCCCCTTCGCACACCTCCACCCCAAGCAGGCTGGGTGTGTCCAGCAACACCCCCCGGCCGACGAACGGGGGGATCTCGTGGATGCCCAGCACCTCGAAGCCGCCGTCCGCTTGGGCTTCAGCCGCGTCCACTCCGCCGTACAGATGCCCTCGATGGCTGACATGGGCCAGCGCATCCACATGGGTTCCAACGTGACATCCGGTGGTGAGCAGGTCGGCAGCGGCCGATCCGCCGTCGGCTCGAATCCGGTCGCCGTGGCGTCGATCCAGGCAGTGGTGAAATTGCGGATGGTTGGGTGACTGGGCCATGCCGTTTCGCATCGGGCGGCCCAAGTCATAAACCGTGGCTTGGGCGGCCAATTCGATCAAGGCCGCGGCCACACCAGGGCTGGACCTGCTCATGACACCACCCGGCTTGTTCGGAGCTCGTCTATGCGCTCGGCGCTCATTCCGACTTCCTTCAGCACCTCGTCGGTGTCCGCGCCCAGATCTCGGCCGGTGTGCCGAATGGCTCCCGGGGAGGACGACAGCCCGAACAACACGTTCTGCATCCGAACCGCTCCGAGGTCGGGGTCGTCAACCGCAGTAATCGCCTCCCGGGCCTGAACCTGGGGATCGTTGGCGTATTGCGCCACGTCGTACACCGGTGCCAGCGCCACCTCGGCGGTGGCGAACGCGTCCACCACCTGGGCTAGCGAGCGGTCGCCGATCCACGAGGAAAGGGCTGCGTCGATCTCATCGGCGTGCTCGGCTCGGCCGGCCCCGGTGGCGAACCAGGGCTCAAACACCAGATCACCCCGGCCCACCAGCTCCATCGTGCGGCGGGCAACGGCGTCGGCGCTGCTGGACACCGCCACCCAGCAGCCGTCGGCGGTGAGGTAAATGTTGCGGGGAGCGTTGTTGGAAGAGCGGTTGCCCGAGCGCTCCGCGATGTGACCTGTCTGATCCCAGGTGACCACATGGGGGCCGAGCGCCGAGGCCAGCGCTTCCAAGATCGAAAGATCCACCACCTGGCCCTCGCCGGTGGCGTGCCGGTGGTGGACGGCCATCATCACCGCGGCCACCCCGCTGATGCCGGCGATGCTGTCGGCCAATCCGAATGGCGGCAGGGTCGGGGGCTGATCGGCCTCTCCGGTCATGTGGGCGAAGCCGCTCATGGCCTCGATCAGCGTACCGAACGCCGGCCGCTGGGCGTATGGGCCGTTCTGGCCAAATCCGGTGACCCGGCACAGAATCAGGCCCCGATTGCGATCCGACAGAGCGTCCCATCCCAAGCCCCAGCGCTCAAGGGTGCCGGGCCGGAAGTTCTCAATCACTACATCGGCGCTGGACGCCAGCTCCAGGAACACCTCAGCGCCCTCGGGATGACTCAGATCGAGGCCCACGCAGCGCTTGTTGCGGGCCACCAACTTCCACCAGAGGCCGTGACCGTCTTTCTGCGCGCCGTGGCCTCGCAGGCTGTCGCCCACCCGGGGATGCTCGATCTTGACCACATCAGCTCCGAAGTCGGCCATGATCTGGCCGATCAACGGACCGGCCAACACGGTGGAGGCATCGATGACCCGAAGATCGCCAAGAGGCCCCATCATGCGGAACGTTGTTTCTCCCACCGGAACATTGTCCGTAGTGTTCCCCAATAGAGGGGTTGTAGGCAACCGATGACATGGAATTGCGACTCAAGTCGGAAGGTTCGCGGTATGGTCATTCCTCTGAGCGGAACAGTTGGGAATTCAGACTCAGTCGCTGGTTCGGGTCGGGGAGTGGCGGCGATCGAGAGAGCTGTCGATGTGCTGCTCTTGTTCTCCCGGTCGCCGAACACGCTGGGCGTCACCGAGATTTCGCGCGAGCTCGGCGTGTCCAAGGCGGTGGTTCACCGCATACTCACGTCGCTGTGCGACCGCAGCCTTCTGACCCTCGACCCGGAGAGCCGGCGATATTCGCTGGGACCGGCAGTGCTGGAGTTGGCCGCGGCCTACCGGGATCAGCTCGACATCAGGGAATTGGCCCTCGACGAGATGAGAAGGCTTAGCGCCGAGACCGATGAGACCGCCACCCTGTCGGTGCGCCACGGGAATCGGCGGGTTTACGTGTCTCAGATTACCCCTCCCCGCGAGGTCAAGATGACCGTGCCCATCGGCGGGTCGTTCCCGCTGCACGCCGGGGCTTCGTCCAAGGCTTTCTTGGCTTGGCTCAGTGAAGGCGAGATCGATCACTACCTGGCCGAGAACCCGCTCGACGGGCTCACGGAATCCACCATCGTCTCCGTCGATGAACTGCGCGCCGAGCTAGATCGCATTCGCCAGCAGGGATTCGCGGTATCGCTGGGAGAGCGCCAGCACGATGCCGGCTCAGTAGCCGCCCCCATCCTCGACCACAACCAGCAACCGGTGGCGGTCATTAGCATCAGTGGGCCGATAGAGCGCTTCCGCGACAAGATCGCCCGCTCAGCCGCTGCGGTGGTAGAGGCCACCCGAGGGCTCTCGGCCAAGCTCGGGGCCCGTCCCAACCCCAGCACTAGCGCCTGAGGCTCTACCGTGAGAGACCGCGTTCGAGTGGCCGCGGTGCAGTTCGCCACCGGCACCGACCTCGACGAGAACTTGGAAACCTGCCTGCGGATGCTGGACTCGGCCGCGGCCGAAGGGGTTGAGCTGGTGGTGATGCCCGAGTTCTGCAACCACATCTCCGTGTACGCCGATCAAGACCACTGCCGATCAGTGGCGGTGTCGCTGGACGGCCCCTGGTTGGGGGCCCTGGCCCGGCGATCCGCAGAGCACCGGGTCTACACCTCATTGACGGTGACTGTGCCCCGGGATGGCGACCGGGTGACGGCCACCAATGTGCTGGTCGACCCCCAAGGCCGAGTGGCCGCCACCGCCGACAAACAGATGCTGATGGGAAACGAGCGCGCCCACCTGAGCGCGGGCACCGAGGTCAGTCCACTGGCTGACACCGCATTCGGCCCCGTGGGCCTGTACTCGTGCATGGACGGTGTGACTTTCGAGGTGCCTCGCACGTTTGCCGTGAGGGGTGCTCGCCTCCTGTTGAACAGCCTCAACTCTTTTGCCCTCGACGAGGCAAGGTTGCACATACCAGTGCGGGCGGTCGAGAACGGGGTATTTGTGGTGGCGGCCAACAAAGTCGGTCCACTGCTGCCCGCCGATCAGGTGCCGCAATTCAGCCAGGCGCTGGGCGTGCCTCCTGAGGCATTGAATGGCGCTGGGGAGAGCCAGGTCGTGGCCCCCGATGGCGCAGTGTTGGCCATGGCGCCCCGCGCTGGTGAAGCGGTGGTGGTCGCCGACTTAGACCTGTCCAAGGTGGAGTCAGACCGGCTTCAGGGGCGCCGGCCAGAGGTGTACGGTCCGCTGGCCCAGTCCCGCACCGCCCGTCCGGACTCCAGCCGAGAGCCCGAGGTGGTCGTCGGATGCGTGCCCGGCGGCCGGTCAAGTCCCGAGCTGGTCCACAAAGCCATCGACGCCGGGGCCTCGCTGGTGGTGCTGCCAGAGTTGACACCGCCGCCGCCGAACATCCCTTCGGGTGTGCTGGTGGTGACTACTGCCCTGCGGGATGACCAGCACCTCGGCCAGGTGTGGTCGGCAGAAGGAGTGGTCCATGAGCAGGCGCAGGTCCACCACTGCGACCGCCACGCGGTTGCCACAAGGTTGGGCACCGAGGTGGGCCTGTATCCGACACCGTTCGGCGACTTGGCGGTGATCGTGGGGGACGATCACCGCTACCCCGAGGTATTCCGACTGGCTTCCATCGCCGGGGCCCATCTGGTTGCGGTGTGCTGGGGGCCTGAGCACCTCTGGGAGTGCGACCTTGCGCTGATGGAACGGGCTGCGGAGAACCGGATCAGCGTGGCGGCGTGCGGACCCCCTGGACCGCTCGCGTCCACCATGCTGCTCGACCCACCAGCTGATTCGCTGTGGAACCCCAATCGGTCGAGTCCCTACGACGGGACCATAAACACCCCGATCATCCAGCGGATCCATCCTGACACCGAGCTCTTGTTCGGCACCCTGCATCCCGGTCGGGCAGTCAACCGCGAGGTATCCAAAGACACCGATCTGGTGGGCGGTCGCCCATGGAGGGCCGCGGCCGCGCTTGTCGCGCCCGCGGCGCAAACTACGGCCTAGCGATCCCGCGGCACCCGATTGAGCACAGATCTGGCCCAGCGCATCACCGCGGCGTCGATGAACTCACCGTCGAGCACCGCGACCACCCGTCCGTCGGTCGTCGCCTCCTCGAAGGCGGCTACCAACCCCTCGGCCCGGGCGATCTCGTCATCCGATGGGGTGAAGGCCGCATTCACCGCGGCCACCTGCTTGGGGTGGATCACCGACCGGCCCCCGAAGCCGTGGCGGCGAAGCGACTCGCTGGTGGCCGCCAGCCCTGCGTGGTCGTCGAGGTTGGTGAACACCGGCCCACAGGGGGCTTCGAGTCCCTCTCCCACTGATGCCACCACCACCCGAGTGCGGATTGGCCACATCTCCAGGGCATCGGGCGAGGGCTCCATGCCCATGTCGGCGGCTAAATCGGCTTCGCCCAAGGCCAGGCGCACCACTTCGGGCACCGCCGCGATCTCGTAGATCTGAGCCACCCCTACCGCCGACTCAATGAGCGCGGTCACCGGGCAGCCGCCGAAGTCGGTCGAGCAGGCTGCCGCATCGGCTTTGGGTACGACCACGCCGGCAAAGCCCACGCCGCCGGAAACCAGTGACCGCACCAGCTCGGCGTCCTCATCCACCAGATCGGGGCGGTTGTTGATCCGCACCCATGCCGGCGCGCCGGGATTGGCCCGGAGCCATTGGCCCACCGCCTCCCGGGCGGTTGTCTTGGCCGCTTCAGCCACCGCGTCCTCGAGATCGCAGATGACGGCGTCGGCTCCCGACTTCAGCGCCTTGTCGAAGCGGTCGGGACGATCTCCGGGGACATAAAGCGTTGTGCGGCTCATCGAATTCTCGGCTCCTCGCGGTTGGTTGACACTGGTTTGGCTTGGCCCTACTGTCAGACTAACGAAACGTTGTTCCGCTTACCGGAACAGTGTGCCGCTGACGACACCGGAGCACCAATGCGCGAGACGCTGAAGGGCGTCCAAGACATCTTTGACGAACGGGGCCCGACAGACGCCACGGCCACGTTCAACCGACTCTGGTCCATCACCTATGAGCTCATGGCCAAAATCGAAGCTCGGTTCGAGTTGGCCCGCGACCCCAGCACCGAGGACTTGGAGTCTTATCGGGGCCAAGCCGAGTACCCCGCCGGACGGCTGGCCGGCTATACCGGCCCGGAGATCGACTGGCTGGTCCACTCGTGGATCGGCAACCCCCCGCTGGGGTTCACCAACATGCACGTCACCGCCTGGCTGGGGCCCCATATCGATGTGCCCCATATGGGCATCGCTTGGGGAACTCTTCCCGATCTGTGGTTCTACATCGACTTCAATCCCCGCTCCGATCTCATGCTGGACACCGATGCGCTCGACAAATACTGGGGTCCGCTCAATGAGGAGTTTTTGGAGCTTCGAGCCGACGAGGGGCTGGCGCCGTTCACGTCCCGGGCGCTGTACGTTCGCCAGGCGTTGAGCGAGGTGGCCATCTGCTTCACCACCCCCGGAGTCACCCACGACGAGGCCCGACTAGACCAGGTGAGCGAGCTGGCCCACCGGCGGGTGGACCAGTGGCTGCGGTGGGTTGACCAGGCCGAGCCCGTGCTGCTGCCGCGCCGAGAGCAGCTTGCCGCCGACGACGTGGTCCGGCGGCGCAACATCGCCGAGCGGGATCCGGCCAACGTCATGGGGGTGCGGTTCTTCGGTGAAGAGATGACCGATCGCCTGGTGCGCGCCCTGTGGGGTGGCGACCGGATTTTGCCCCGACCCACTTAAGGGAGGAGCAGGCATGTTGATCAAGAACCAGTGGTACGCCGTGGAATTCGGGCAGTGGGTGACCGACCAACCGGTGCAGGCCCGGATCCACGGCCACGACCTGGTGTTGTGGCGAAGCCCGAACGGCACGGTCAACGCCCAGTCCGACCTGTGCGTCCACCGGGGTGGGTCGCTGGCCGGCGGCTCGGTGGTGGGCGATTGTGTGCAGTGCCCCTACCACGGCTGGCGCTACGGAGCCGATGGGGCCTGCGTGGAGATTCCGGCCAACCGCTCGGGCCTGCCCATTCCCAAGAAAGCCCGGGTCGATACCTATCCCTGCATCGAGCGCTACGGCTTTGTGTGGGTGTTCTTGGGCGATCTGGCGCCCGAGCATCGCCCCCCGGTGCCGGAGTTGGAGGGTCTTGAGGAGCACATAGAGGCCAGGGCGGAGGGATACCGGGCGGTCATCGGCGAGTTCACCTGGCAGGCCAACTACGACCGGGTGCTGGAGAACGCAGTGGACATCGCCCATACCCCCTTCGTGCATTCCGGCTCGTTCGGCAACAAAGACCAGCCCGAGATCCAGGACTTCGACCTCGATGAAACCCGCGTCAACGGCCACCTGGCGTCGGTCACCGCCACCGTGGAACTCGAACCCCCCCGACCGTCAGGCCTTTGGCGGTTCATCTCGAAGAAGGACCGCCCGCCGGTGAGCACCTCCACCGGGTTCTACCCCCCCAACGTTTCGATGCTCATCGTCCGCCTGCCCATGGGCGAGATCCGCATCTTCACCGCCGCAGTGCCACGCGACGAGCACGTCACGGTCTCGAAGTTCTGCATGCTGCGCACGTTCTTCACCGGGGGCTGGGCCGACAAGAACTCCTACGAGCGCACCATCAAGATCTTCTTGGAAGACCAGCCGACCGTTGAGGGCCAGCGCCCGGAGTTGCTGCCATTCGACCTGTCGGCCGAGCTCCACGTCAAGTCGGATTCCATCCAACTGGCCTACCGCCGCTGGCGCCACGAGCAGATCGACAAGGGCTGGGGGCTCGAGACCCCGTCGGACGAGGAGGCCATGCGCGCCGCGGCGGTGATTCCCTCGCCTGCGCGCTCCAGCGACCCCGAGATGGCCAACGCCTGGGTGTTCCCCACCGTCGGCGAGGCCCGATCATGAGCCTGTCGGCTGATCTCTGCGTCGGCACGGTGGAGGCCATCGCCGACCGCCTGGAGCTAGAGGAGACCGTCAACAATCCGCTGGCCTCGGCCATGGACGGCTCGCCGGTGGGCGCCCATCGCGTGCTGGTCCGTGATGGGGTAGCGGCACTGGTGTACGTGGGCATGACGGTCGAGGCGTTCGGGCTGGACAGCCACATGTGCTTTGCCTTTACCCCGGCGGCCAGCCCGGTGCCCCACTTCACGGTTGATTCGGTGCTGGCCGGACCGCACTACGCCTTCCACCTGGACTTGATCCCCCGACTCGACCCCGGCGCCAACCTGGCCTACATCGACCACTGCTACGGCCCTCTTACCGAGGTCCACGAGGAGACTATGCAGATCGAAGGGCTGACCCCCGCCCACCTGTCGCCCCGCCAATGGCAGCTCATGTCGGCATGGATGCTGGCTCACCGGGCCGACGAGAACGGTTTCCGGTCGGTATTCGGTGCGGTGGCCGCCTACCGCGACCACTGGCTGGGGCTGGTGGCCGATGGGGTGCCCGACAGCGCCACCAGCGGGGCCACGGCCGAGCAACTGGCTAAGCGGGATGCCCGCAACCGGGCCGCCATCTTCAACCCGGAAGTCGACCCGGTATGGGCCCGAGTAGACCAGCTGCTCGGCCTCGAGACGAGCGCCGCCATTCAGGCCAGTCTGAAGACCGCGGCCCGCTCCTGAGGAGATTGACATGAGCCAAGAGTCAGAGTGGCAACAGCGCATCACCGGTGAGTGGTACGGGTTGCCATCGGTGTTCGATGCCGAGGGAAATCACACTGGGTTCAACAAGGTCAGTCGGGCCAGCGTGTACGCCGACGGCAAGGTCACCTTCTGGATGCAGTGCAACTTCATGAACACCGGCCCGCTTCGCAACCGGTTCGAGATCAGGGACTTCGAGTTCGGGGTGGACGACCGGGGCGACGATCGCATCTACCAGGGACCCGACTTCTACGGTGCCGGGCACCCCTACGGCTCGCTGGTGGACTCTCACTACTACGCGCCCGGATGGCGGGCCGACCTCAACACCATGAACCAGATCCTGCCCGACGGGGTGACCCAGGTGTACTCGTCGCTGCTCTATGAGGGCCCCACCATTTTCTCGGTGTTCAACGGGGTGTATTTGAACGCCCACGACTACGACACCAATCCCGACACCAAGGCGTGGATCGACGCCCACATCGAGTCCGAGCGGGAGTTGGCCGCATGGCCCCACACCGTGCCCGATCGCACCGGGGGCACCTGGACCGGAGAATGCGAGGTGTTCGGCGCCGACCAGCAGCGCCGGGGCAGCGTGAGCGTGCGCCTGCGCCACGACCCCATCGACCTGGTGCGCGCCACCCACACTCTGGAATTGTCGGGAGAGATCAACCACTCGCACACCTACATACGCACCCGGTCGCACGGCAACCGCTACACCTACGACGGCCCCGATCTCTGGGGCAACGCCATCGCCTACGGCCGCGCCCTCTACACCTCCCAGCACCATGTCAGCGAAGCATTCAAGGTCAAAGGCCGAGAGTTCATCATCGACCGCGACTACACCCTGGCCGTGGCCTGGAAGCTCTACGACGGTGACCGCATGACCGACATAGTCTTCGGCCCCCTGACCTTCACCCGCGACGCCTAGCCCACGGTCACTGAGACTGAGCGGCTTCCATCTTCCACGTTTTCGGCGATCTCGACGCTGGAGGCTCCTACCGGGTCGCGCATGGCCCAGAGGCGGCGGTGGTGGGTTGGGGAGGGTTGGTCGGCGGCTACCAGGAGGGGGCCGACGGAGCGGCGCAGGGGCCAGTGGCCGTCGGGGTCGGGGACTGGGGCCCACAGGTCGAGGCGGGGCTCGGTGCCGGAGGCTTCGGGAATCGCCACCCCTACGATGTCGGCCACCGATCGGCCGGTCAGGGAGAAGAATCCGCCGGTGAGCTGGCGGTCGGGGGCCACCAGGACGCTGTAGGACTCGAATTCGTAGCCGAATCGGGGCCAGAGTCCCTGCCCGGTCATGGCACCGGGCTGCCATTCGGTGCCGAAGCCCACCACATCGGGGCCGAGATAGCGACGCTGGGCTCCGTCCACCTCTAGCTCGAACACCCACTCGCCCGCGAAAGCGGCCATGGGGTGGTCGGCCAATTCGGGCGACGGCTGACATTGCTGGGTCACCCGATGTCGGGCTTCACCGGCTGGCTCGACGATCCGGCGTTGGGCCACCTCACCTCGATACGTGCCATCGGGGTCGAATACGTACTCGACAACCAGCCACGCACCGCCAAAGCGGTCGCTCTCGCTCATGCCGGATCGAAGGCCAAGGCCCCGTAGGCCGCTCCCAGGCGCTCTTCGCCCCGATACCAAGTGTGGAGCACCGCCTTTATGGTGCCATCTCGTGATGCCACTTCCCGCCGCCACACCCGAAGTCCTTGACCTTGCAGTTGGAACTGGCCGCTGAAGCCCCGGCCACCGCAGAGGATCCCGCTGCCCATCAACGCGCCCACCGGAGTCCAAGCCGTCCAGCCGTCGGACAGCAGGGTGAACGACAGTCCCGATGAGAAGTCAGCCCCCGACAGCTCCACTGCCCAAGAGCCGTCTCTGGCAACAACCGTCTCCGCGTAGTCAGCCGCGCCGGACGGTTGGTAATCGCCGTCGAGGCGGTGCAGCTGGCCTGACCACCGTCCAGATCGAAGCAACAGGAGCTCGCCGCGACCTGCGGTCGGGTCGTGTCGCAACTCCTCCGGATCCATTGGGGCCACCGGAGTGGGTTTGGGGGCCGATGCGTCGAGTTGACGCTGGTATTCCCCGACCACTGTCCAACGGAGCCGATCGCCCCGGCTGAGCAATGCCAGTGACAGTTGGTGGGTGCCGTCGGGCAGCACCATCAAGAAGAATCGCTGGGTCAGCCCCAGATCGGGCCAATAGTTGTGCGCAGCCACCAAACCATCGCCCAGCGCTTCGGCAAATCCAACGTTGAGTGGCCCCTCGTAGATCCGATGCGAGCCGTGATCGGCGATGGTGTAGACGCCGGAAAGCGCGAACGGCCCATCGAAGAAAACCTCAACGGTTACTCGACCTGCTTGGTCATCGGCCTTTACCGTGCGGGTGTCCCGCCCGGTGCCGGCAAAGCGCCCGTCGCCGTCAAAGACCTCGGCCGCGCCGATCCACTCTCCAACTCCCTGGGAGAATGAGCCTCCGCTCACGCCCCGACCAGGCGCACCGCTTGCACCTCTACCGGCGTGTCTGCCAGCAGAGGGCCGAGATCGGTGCCCGGTGGCTGGGGAGCCAGATACCGGCCTTCGGTGGCCAGCACGAGCCCGTCTTCGGCAAACGGGTACGGATCCAGCTCATACATCCCGCCGGCGTGCTCGACCACCGAGATGGTGGTGTCATCGCCCACCGCCCGGGGCACGTTGAGGAACTCCGAAGGGCCCCGCTCACCCTCGGGAGACAAGTGAAAGTACAGGGAGAAGGTGTCGAAGAACTGGAGCTGCTTGTAGGCGTGGAACAGGTACTCGTCGGTGGCGTGCTCGGGATCGTCGGCGGCCAACTGCCCCTTCAGCCGATGCTGGCGATCCTCCTCGTGGGCCAGCATGGCGTCTACTTCGGGGCGCAGATTGTCGGGTATGAGATCCAAGAAGATCTTGTCGCTCAACCCGTACCGCCCCCGGTACAGGCCATAGGTGTGCATCGACGAGATGATGCCGCTGAACGGGTGATGGTCCTCGTTGAACGCCGGCGATCCCGCCGATGTGGTCACAATCTGGGGCAGCGGTGTGGCGGTCAGGTTGTAGGGAAGGCCGGTGTCGGGGTTCTGAGGGGCCTGGGCGTCGAGGGCGGTCCAGCCCTGGTCGTGGTGGTCGACGATGAACTGCATGGGCTCATCGGGTTCAAGCCCGTCGAACTCGTCGTTGCCGAAGTTGGCGGCCAGCGAACCGGCGAAGGCAGTGTGCTGGTGCATGGCAATCACGAAATGGGGAGCATCGGATGCCCCGCCTGGGGCGCGTTGCACGATCATGGCCTCTGCACCCGGGTGAAGTCTTGAATCTGGAAAAGGCTGGTGGCGCCGTCGCGCACCTTGTGGGTGATGATGCGCCGGGTGTCCGGGTCCAAGAAGTAGTGGTTGTTGTAGACGATGTTGTTGCTCACCCGACTGTCGATGGTGAACACGTAGTTGTAGGGGGTGAGCTCGGCGCCCTCGAGGCTGAGCTGGTCGCTGTCGGCAAAGCACCGTTTGCCGTCGACCTGGATCGGGGTGTCGAAGATGGTCTCGCCCACGCCGTAGAGGTTCTCAAAATGCTCGTGGAGGTGCCAGGTGTTGTCGTCGAGCCAGTACACGTCCATGTGCACCGCGCTGGATTCAAGGAAATCGCCGTGGGGGGTGAAGCTCTTGCACAACCCCTCCCAGTGGCCCATAAAGCACTGATACGGCCGAGGTGAGGCCGGACCGTAGTTTCTGGTATCGCTCACCCACAGAATCGTAGAGTGTGCTAGCAGTGGATGAAACCGTGTTCCTCTGAGCGGAACGGAGTTGTGACAATGATCGTCCGAGGGCTGCACTTCTCCTTTGACGCCCAGGGGGATGCCGCACTGGCCACGCTCTACTACCCCGGTGACGATCAGCGGCTGGAAGAAGCCCGCTTGACTGGTCAGGTTCCGGCCGCCGACACCAATGCCCCGTGGCCGGTGGTTGTCATCATGCCGGGTATCAATGTGGCTCCGGATTGCTACCGATGGCTGGCCCAGAGGCTGGTGACCGACGGGCTGTGCGTGGTGACCTATGCGGCCATCGGTTCGCTGGGGCCGGCGGGCCACGGGATCACCCCCGGAATCGACCTGGCCGCATTGGCCCCCGACACCATCGGCACCCGGTCATCGGCCACTGCCCTCGGCCCATTGCTGTGTGGTCTGGCTGAGCTGGCCGACGACGACAGCCCTGTGGCCGGGCTGGTGGATCTGGCCCGAGTGGTGGTCGGCGGTCATTCGGCGGGCGGCACGGTGGCGCTGCACAACAGCGACCCGCGGTGGGTGCCGGGGTTGCAGGCGGTGTTCTGCTATGCCGCCCACACCATGGTCGCCACTTCCCTCGGGCACGGAGAGGCCGCGGTGGTCGCCGTACCGGGAGAAGTGCCGGTGATGATGCTCAGCGGGGCCGACGACGGAGTGATCGCGGCCAGCCGAGACCGCTATCGAGGCGAGGAAGGCGGCCACGACCCCGTTCGCCGGACTTTCGAAGAGGCCATCGACCGCCGCCAAGGGGATTCATGGCTGGTCGAGTTGGCCGATGCCGGCCACTTCGCCATCGGCTGGCCCGTAGACACCACTAGCGGCCGCTCCTTCCTCGATCCCGATCCGACGAACACAGATCCGCTTATCCGGGAACTGCTCAGCGATCTCATCTCCGCATTCATTGCCGCCAGCCTGGGCCGACCGCCCGCCACTAGCCTGGAACGGCTGGTCGAACACCGGTTGATCGGCCACTGGGAACGACGCTGAGCGCCGGGAGGGACATCAAGTGACCAAGCGCATTGTCATTACCGGTAGCACCAGGGGTATCGGCAACGGGTTGGCCCGGGAGTTCCTCAAACGTCGCTGTCAGGTGGCGGTCAGCGGCCGTTCGGCTGCCCGGGTTGATGAGGTTGTGGCCGAATTGGGCCAGTACTACGGCGAGGCCAAGGTGTGCGGTACCTCGTGCGACATCACCGACCCCGAGCAACTCCAAGAACTGTGGGATCACGCCGCCGCCGCTTTTGGTGGCGTTGACGTGTGGATCAACAACGCGGGAATCAGCATTGCCCGTCAGCCGTTGTGGGAACAGCAGGACGGAGACTTGGATGCGCTGGTCAACACCAACCTCACCGGCACCCTTCTGGCCAGCAAGACGGCCATCGCCAACATGGTGCGCCAGGGTCACGGCCAAGTCTGGAACACCGAGGGATTCGGATCCGACGGGGCCACTCAGCCCGGAATGGCGGCCTACGGGGCCACCAAGCGAGCGGTGCGCTACCTGCAAAAGGCCCTGCGTAAAGACACTTCCGACACCCCGGTGCAGATCTGCACAGTATCACCGGGCATCGTGGTGACCGACCTGCTCACCGGCGACTACGACCTCACGTCTGAGCAGTGGGAGAAGTCCAAGAAGATCTTCAACATCCTGGGCGACCACGTCCACACGGTCACCCCCTGGCTGGCCGACCACGTTCTGGCCACCGACAAGTCGGGAGGCCGAGTAGTGTGGCTGACCCGTCGCAAGGCGTTCGCTCGGTTCATGACCGCTTCGTTCCGCAGGCGCGATCTTTTCGCCGATATCGAAGGAGCATGATCGAGCCGGGCATCAAGGGGGCGTAATGGAGCCGCTCCGAGCGATTGCGGACGGGTCTTCCCCCAGGTAGCTCTGAACCACCGCAGGATCGGCCTGCACTTCGGCCGGCGTGCCTTCAGCGATCACCGCCCCCACCTCGAGGGCGATCAGGCGGTTGCAGACGGAGGTCAACAGCGGCATGTCGTGCTCGATCACCACCAGGGTGATGCCGTGGGCGTGGCGGATCTGGTTGATCACCGCCCCCAGCGCCTCCGTCTCGGCTTGGGCGATGCCGGCCGAAGGCTCGTCCATGAGCAGCAATCGGGGGCGCAGGGCCACATTGGCGGCCAATTCCACCAGTCGGCGGGTGCCAGTGGAAAGCAGGCTGACCGGCTGATCAGCCAGGTTGCCCAGGCCGAACATGGCCAGTGTCTCGGCGGTTTGGTCTTCGACCAGGCGCTCGGTGCGTGAGCCGCCGATCACGAATCCATGATGGAGCGCCCGCTTATTGGCCAGGAAAATGATGTCGCGAGGGGTCATGGTGGGAAACAGCGAGGCGTTTTGGAAGGAGCGCACCAGCCCTTGGCGACTGCGGGCTTCGGGCGGTAATCGGGTGATGTCGGCGCTGTCGAAGAAAACCGTGCCCGCTTGAGGACGCAGATAACCGCTGATCAGCTCGAACAGTGTCGTTTTTCCCGCGCCGTTAGGCCCGATGAGCCCGAGGGTCTCGCCCTCTTCCACCCTGAACGACACATCGTCCACCGCCACCAAGTCCCCGAAACTCCTGGTAAGGCCCCTCACCTCCAGCAGCACCTCCCCGGAGCTCGTGGCCTGAGTCGAACCCTCGGTTGCCACTGATGCCGCGCCAGTCTCATAGTCCGACCGCTCGGTTCGAGCTTGGGCCGGATCGATTCCCCGCAGTCGGGCTATCTGATCAATGAGGTTGCTCCGGGTGGAGGCCAACAGTCCGTGAAATCCCCGAGGCTGCTCCAAGATCAAGATCAACCACGCGGCATTCAATCCGGCGAGGGCCGACAGTTCGAGGTCGAAGAACTCGCGGACACCGATGAGATAGGCCGCGCCGAACAGAGGGCCGGTCAGCTCCGACAATCCGCCGATGACCGCCAAGGAGACCACGTTGATGCTGTCGCTGGGGGTGAAGATGCTTCGCGTGACGAACGTGTTGCTCATCGCCAGGATCACACCGCCCACGCCGGCCACGAATCCGGCGAAGGCATAGGCCTGCAACAGCAGGCGCCGAGGGGCGATCTGCAATACCCGAGCCGCGGCTTCGTTGTCGCGAACCGCCACCAGCGAGTGCCCGAACGAGGATCGGCGCAGCACGCTGGCGGTGGTCAGAATGCCGGCGAACACCGCTAGCGCCACGAAGTAGAACCCTCTCGAGGTGTTGAGATCGATGCCGAACACGCTGGCCGGGCGCGACGACAAGCCGGTGCCGAACGCCCAGTCTTGGCGAAGCAACCAGCTGAAGGTAGCCAGGGCGAAGGCCAGCGTGGCGATGGCCAGCAGCAGGCCCCGCACCCGCAACGCGGGAAGTCCGACCGCAGCCGACACCGCCGCGCCCACCGCGCCGCCGCACAACAGCCCCAGCACCAGGCTGCCGGTGTCGGTGGCCACCCGTACCCCGGCCACGGCGCCGATGGCGGCAAAGGCCACTTGACCCAGTGAAAGTTGGCCGGCCAGGCCGGTCAGAAAGCTCACTGAGATGCCGATGGTGGCGAAGGCCACGATGGTGGACAGCACAAAGGCCGACCGGTTGCTCATCCCCAGGGGAACCAGGGCCGCGGCCACCGCGGCTGCACCGCCGGCGACCCAGCCCAAGTTCCGGATCAGCCACACGTCGCGGTAGGAGTCGGGCAGTCGCCGGCTGGGGGCCAGGCTGGACCACCGCTCGGTTTGCTCCCGGCCGACGCGCACTTGCAGGGCCACTCCGATCAAGATGAGCACGAACAGAGCCACCTCGAACCAACCGGTGGTCTCGGGGTTGGACGCCAAGATCTGTTCGATCAGGCCAATGCCCAGGCCGGCAATGAGCGCCACAGGCAGGTTGGCGAAGCGGGCCAGCGCGGCGACCGCGAGGCCGCGGATGATGAAGTCGGGACCGAGGGCATCGGGGGTGACCGTCGACTGGTTCGGGATGATGAGCATGGCGGCGAAGGCCGCGATGCCCCCGGCCAGCGCCCACGACAACATGGCCATGTGGCGGGGGTCGATCCCGGCCAAGGTGGCCGAATCGGGGTTGGCGGCCGCCCCCCGAATAGCGAGGCCGAACCGGCTCCTCTGGAGGAACAAGTAGAGCCCGCCGACCACCACCGGTGACAGGCACAACAGCGCGGTTGCCGATGGCGACACGAAAACGGTGAGGTCGAATTGGGGGAATCCCGGCGGTTGGGGGAAGCTCCCCCCGCCCAAACCACCCCTGGAGAAAGACAGCGCCAACAGCAGCAAAGCCTCGGCTGCCCCGAGGGTGGCCACCATCGACAGCACTTTGGGAGCGGCAGCCAGCTTGCGAACCACGAAGGCCTCGATGCCGGCGGCGATCAGCGCGGCCACGATGAGCGCCCCGATAAAGCCCACCCAATAGGGCACTCCATAGTCCTTGACCACCACGGACATCATTGATGCGGCCACCAGGCCGATGGAGCCGTGGGCGAAGTTGATAAACCCGCTGGAGCGAAAGGCCAAGACCAAGCCGATGCCCAACAGGGCGTAGCCCAAGCCGAAGATCGTTCCCAGCAGCAGAAGCGGGCCGGAAATGTCGAAGGTGCCCATCAGTGCGCCTCCGGCCCCATCACGCGCCCTTCGTCGCCGCGCAGGGCTTGGGCCAAACCCTCGAGATAGGCGGCCTGCAACAGGTCGGGTCGGGCCCGAAGCTGCCCAGCGGGACCGGAATAGCCGATCTCGCCCTTTTCCATGACATAGGCGTGGTCGGCGACCGACAATGCGATGTTCACTGACTGCTCCACCAGCAGCACCGCCGCGCCCTGATCAGCGATGCGGCGAACCACCGGGAGAAGGTCGGCGATCACTGTCGGGGCCAGGCCCAAAGAGAACTCGTCGATGAGCAGCAGGCGGGGAGGCATGATGATGGCCTTGGCCAAAGAAAGCATCTGCTTCTCACCGCCCGACAGGGTGGCCGCCCTCTGGTTCGACCGCTCGGCCAAGCGGGGGAACAGCTCGTAGGCGTCGGCGATGCCCTGGTCGCGGCGGGATCGGTCGACCTCGTGGCCAAAGAGGCGGAGGTTGTCGGCCACGGTGAGGGGGCCGACAACGGCCTCGCCTCCCACGATCTGATGCAGTCCCATGCCGACTCGCCAGGTGGGGCGGGTCTTGGTGATGTCCAGCCCGGCGTACAACACCCGCCCGCCGATCGTCGGCTCAAGCCCGGAGATCGCTCGCAGAAGCGTGGTCTTGCCCGCACCATTGGTGCCCAAAAGAGCCACCACTGCGCCCTCTTCTACCGCGAGGTCAACATCGAACAGCACCTGCACCGATCCATAGGCCACCGACACCTGCTCCACCGACAGCAGGGGCGGTTGGTCGGCGAGGCCATAAACCCTGCGGGGCACGGTGGTGGCCTGTGCGACGGCCACCGCGGTTTCGGCGTCGCGAGCAGGGGTCGCGAACCGGCGCGTCGCCCATCCCGTGCCCATCAGCACCAACCCGAGCCACCCGATCTTCCACTGATCCGACCATTCCCCGATGACCCAGGCGTTGACCAGCGACGCAGCCAGGCCGCCCAGGCCCGCGTAAAGCACTTGGCGTGCGGCTGCTGATCGGCGCACTTCGGGGGCCAGCGCCGGGAATACTGCGGCATCCAGACCGGCCGCCGCCATGGCAATGGCACCGCCCGCGGCCAACCAGCACACCACCAGGCCGATGTAGGTGAACGAGACCCCTCCCAAGAACACCAAGAGGCCGGCAACCAGCAGCTGGGTTCCGACGGCGTCAGCCCGGCGACTGCCGGTGAGCCGGTGCAGCCGGTGGTACCACGGACCGAATAGGCTCATAAGCGCGGCCCCTCCGGCCCCTGCGGCCAGCACCGCGGCGTTCTGGGCGGCACTGCGCTGCCACTCTCCCAGCAGAAGCGACTGGGCGGCGTCGGCGCCGCCGATCACCACTGCGCCGACCGCGAAGGCAGCACCGTACGACCGGCGGGCCCAGGGAACGTCGGTGCGGGCGACGGTCACTTCTACCTCGTGGTCCTCGTCGTGGACCAATGCGTGACGCCCAACCACAACGGCTCCGACCAGCATGAGCGCTGCGCTGGCCCACAGCACCGTTTCGTAGGCCACCGGGGTGAAGATGCGGACCAACAGAGGCCACGACGCGCCGACGGCCACCGCGGCCCAGTACCACGACAGCGTGCGGAATCGGTCGGCGGGACGAGTATCGGTGGCCAGCAGCAATCGGTGGGTTCCCATACCAGGGGCCGCGCCGAGCGCCAGCAGTACTCCGCCGATGGTGAACAGGGCCAACTCGACTGTCCAGGCCATCAGTCCCAGGCCGATCGCGGCCACCAACCCCCCGAGCAGCAGCGTTATGCCCGCAGGCAGCTTGTTGCGCAGCCGGGGAACGGCCAGCACGGCCACCACGGCGACTGCGCCCAGCAGCGCGGTCTCGCCGGTGATCGCCCCCAGCCGGTTGAGTCGCTCGGCGATCTCCTGTCGCTGGAACAGCAGCACCGGCAGCGGCGAAGCCAAAGCCGCTCCCTGCCAGGAGGCGGCAGCCAAAAACCTAGGGTTGCCTGGGCGCCCCTCAGGCTCGTTGTCCATGGCGGCCGATCACTCGTCGAAGTCAGCCGCTTCGCCGGTGATCGCCATGCACTGGCAATCGGTGTCGAACCGGAAGGCCCGATACATATCTCCGCCGGCAAAGCTGCCCTCGCTGAACTCGACTCCGTAGACCGATGCGGGCTGGAAACTGTCGGCCAACTGCCACATCGCCTCGCTGACCCCCTGAGCGCTTACCTCGGCCATGTGCGGACCAGCAGCAGTCAGCAGGCGGAGCACGTCGCAGAACATGAGCCCGGTGCGGATGTTGGCCCGCTCGGAGAACTCCTGCCCCGCGGCAGCGAAGATGTCGACACACTCCTGTTCAGCCGGAGTTGCGGGGAAGGAGTACTGGGCGTCTTCGACGTCGTAGCCGGGCAGAACGCTGATACCGCTGGCGTCGATCATCATCTCGGGGTAGTTGAACACGTTGAACTCGGGAGCGTCGTAGCTGGTCACGGCATAGGCGGGCGCGAAGTTCTGGGTGATGCTGGTGTCGATGAACCACGACACCAATCGGGAGCCGCCGATGGCCACCACCTTGTCCACCCCCGCCTCTTTGAAGTTGATGATGGCCTGAAGCTGGTCGTTGTTGAACGATGTGCCGTCGGTGGGATCGATGGTGTTGTACGAGGCCACCTCCACTCCGGCGGCGGTGAGCCGGGGGGCGAACTGCTCGTCGTAAACCCGTTGGCTCAGCTCGGAGTCGATGGCGATGATTCCCAATGTGGCTCCGTCGAACCAACCCTCCTCGATAAGCGCATCGGCGAGGCCGCCCACCAGGTCGTCGTAGGAGGGAAGCAGCGGCGACCAGTAGTACGGGGCCAAATCGGCGAATCCCGCGTTGTCCACGGGATACAGCGTGGCGTCGAACATGAGGGTATTGGCGTTGCGATAACAGGGTCGGGCGTTCTCCTGGAATTGGCCGGTCATCACCACCGCAAATGCCTTGTCGTCTTGGGTGATGGCGTTGCACAGCGCCTCTTCGGCCACCGGACCGTCGGTGATGGCGTTGAACACCGTGACCTTGGCTTCGATCTGGCGACCCGCGATTCCACCCTGGGCGTTGAAATGATCCACGAGTGCGGCAACTTGCGCCTCGCGGTCGCCTTCGTCCGGGGTCTCCCAGCCGAACGCCGCGGCAACCGCGGAGGTGTCGGTGATGATGAACGAGATGGTGATCGTGTCGTCGGCAACGCCGGGGGTATCCGGCCCCATGGGCACCAAGCCGCCGGGATCCTCGGTGCCAGCGGGAGCTTCAGGCGGCTCGCCATCGGGGTCACCGGACTCCGTGCCGGGTGGTTCTGGTTCGGCGGCCGCCGTCGCGGTTGCGACCGGAGCGGCTGGCTCCTGCTCATCTTGGGCCTGCGAGCAAGCCGCTGCGACCAGTACCGCGATCAACAGCAGTCCAAACGTCCGGAGCCGCACGGAACGAGAGCGGCGGTTGGCGGTCATATTCATGGGGCACACCTCGTCATGGGGATTGCGGGGTTGGAAGACGAGTGACGTCGGCGGCTCGGATTGCCGAGCGATAGGCCGAGCGCCGCTGGTTGAGCTTGTCCAGTGTGAAATAGGCCACCAGCGCGAGCAGCGCGAGGACCGCAGCAGTCTGCCCCCAGCGCCCGATATCCAGCCACCAGCTTCCCACCAGGTGCAGCAGCTCGTCGTTCATCCCGGTCAAATACAAGAACGCACCCAATCCAGGGAAGAACCAGGGGCGCGACCACAGCCGGTTCACTGTCGGCCCCGTTGCCGTCTGCGCTCCGCAGCGACGCTCACCGCCCGCCCCCCGCGGTCCCGAATTGATCACCCTCTTTGCCGAATACCAAGTATGCGGCCGCTTCCAGGCGGCCTCGCTCGGCGGGAAACCCCTGTACCAGTCCCATCGACAAGTCGCGCAGACCTCGAGAGACCGGGCCTGCCATCCCGGTGTTACCGGTTCCGCAGGCTTTCAGGGCTTGCACAGCCACCTGGAAGCAGTTGTCGGCGATCTCTCCTTTGGCAATCCGCCAGTTGGCCACCACATCGTCTTTGGCAATGATCTCGGGGTCGGCCGTTTCCAACAGAATCTGTCGGCGGGCCCAGAGATAGGCGGTGTCCAGGTGGGCTCGCATCTTGCCCAAGAGCTGGCGGTGGAGATCACTGCCGCCGATGGGTTCATCGGTGCCGTGGTAGGTGGTTTCGGTCAAAAACCGCAGCGCGAAGTCGTACACCGACTGGGCGGCGCCGATGTACACCGACGACAGGGCCACCTGGTTGCCGACAAAGCTGCCCCGGCTCACCTGGGTCATCTTGACAAACGTTCCCGGCACGGTAAGGGCATTCTCGTCGGGCACGAAGGCGTTCTCAAGCACGATCCCGTGGGTGGCGGTGGCCCGCATGCCGATGGCGTCCCATTTGGCCCGCTCGCTCACCCCCGGCGTATCCCGGGGAATCAAGAACACCGACAAGAACTCAGCCGTGTCCCCGGTGTCGAGTTTGGCCGTGACCAGGTAGTCGTCAGCCACTCCGGTGGCGCAGCCGAACGATTTGACTCCGTTCAAAAGCCATCCGCCATCGGTGCGCGACGCCTCGGTGGCAATGGTGATCGCCGCGTCCTTCGACCGCACCGACTCGCTGGCGAAGTTGGCCACCCATCGGCCCTCAGCCCCCATTCGGTTCAGCACCTTCTCGCTGAACGACCGCACTGCGGGCACCTCATCAGCTGCGAATAGCCCGGCATCGATGGCGGCCAGCGGCAGCAGGCCGCGAGACGACCCGCTGCACTGGAAGAAGTAGGCCAGCGCGGTCGAGGGACAGGCGGTGGCCATGGCGAAGGTGGCCGCCGCGAGATCGCGCAGCCCGCCGCCGAGTCCTCCGTAGGCGACCGGCACCGTTAGCCCCAGCAGGTTCGCCTTGGAGATCGTGCGGACGTGTTCGAGGGGGAACTCTCCTGCCCGGTCGGCCTCCACCGCCCGTTCAGCCAGCGCAGACAGTACCTGATCGACCTGCCGGGCCCGCTCGCGCTCGGCCTCGGTCATGTCCTCGACCAGCAGTTCGCCGGTTACCCGATTGACAAGCTCAGATCCCACTGCCTGTACTCACTCTCCACGAGCCGCCCGGCGGCCGAACATCAGATCGGCCGCCCCTGCGCCCGGGCCCTTGAACGAGCCAAAGGTGTGCCCGCTCCAGAACACCGCGCCATCGGCGGCAACATCCAATCCCGTCGCGTCATCGACGGCGTCGGTGCCGAATTGCTGGATTTCGACCACATTGCCGGCGAGGTCCAACCAGACCAGCACGGCATCCCGTTCGCCCAACGCCGCGTTTCCTCCCGCAAGGTCGCCGGTGACGCTGCCGGTGACCACGATGAACTCTCCGGCCAGGCGGACTTCGAACGCCGAGTCTGCGCCCGCCGTGCCCGCTTGCCAGCGCCACTTCTCGGTGCCGTCGGCATTGAGCGACACCACGATCATGTCTCGTTCGCCGGCGTTTTCGGCGGCGAAGTCGCCCTCGGTTGATCCGGCCAGCAACACCCCGCCATCAGGGCCGAGGCCTACTCCCTGGGTCCAGTCGAGGGCCGCTGACCCGAGCTGCGTGGCCCAATCCAGGCTGCCATCGGCCGAGAGACGCACCGCGAACAGATCCTTGTCGCCCGCGCTGGAGCCGCTGAGATCGCCTTCGGTGTATCCGGTGACATAGAGCCCGCCGTCGGGGGCCAGCGCCGATCCCTGGCCCCAGTCGGTGGCATCGGTGCCGATGTGGCGGATCCACTGCTGATTGCCCTCGGCATCGAACTTGGCGGCAAAGCCGTCGAAGCCCCCGAGATCGGTGTCGGGGTCGAGCGAGCTGGAGGTATAGCCGGTGACATAGGCACCACGGTCAAAAGCGGCCACGTCGAAGCCCCGGTCCCACATATCGCGGCCGAATTGCTTGCGCCACAGCTCGTTGCCGTCGGCGTCGTACCGGGCCAGCCAGACGTCGGCCGATCCCCGGTTGGGCGAGGCGTAGTCGCCGTCGGTGACGCCGCCGACATAGATCGAGCCGTCGGGGGCCACCGATACGCCCAGCGGGGAGTCGTTCTGTGGTCCACCGGTTAGCCTCGACCATCGCAACTCGCCGTCGGGCGAATACCGGGCGAGGTAGACGTCCCGCCGACCCTGGTTGTCGCCGGCCAGGCTGCCCTCGGTGACCGCGGCCACGATCAGATCGCCGTTGGGCGCAGCCGATACGCCAAAGGAGGTGTCGGACATCTCGGTGCCGTCTTGGATGTCCCAGTCACTCTGGGCGCTGGATTGCGGCTTGGGTTCGCCTCCGCAGGCCGCCGCGGCAACGGCGACGATCCCAACAGTGGCGAGAGCTGGCCTGAACCCGATCACATCAGGCCGCGGCGCGGCCGCTCCTGCGCTGGCGGATCCACAGTCCGACGAGGCCAAGCACCACGACCGCGATGATCACCGGAAGCAGCCAGACCCAGACCGAGCCGTCTCCATTGTCATCGTCAGCCGGGGCAGCCACCTCATCGGCCGGCTCGGGCTCGGCGGGCGCTTCGGTCGGCTCGGGGGTGGGCTCGGGCTCGGGCTCAGCCTCGGGCTCAGCGGGCGCTTCGGTCGGCTCGGGGGTGGGCTCAGGCTCGGGCTCAGCGGGCGCTTCGGTCGGCTCGGGGGTGGGCTCGGGCTCGGCGGGCGCTTCGGTCGGCTCGGGGGTGGGCTCGGGCTCGGCCGCCGAGGCAGCCGCAAATGTGAATTCCTGGGCGGCGTAGTTCGCGCTCGGTCCGAATCCGTCGCCGGCGACAACGAAGCACGCTGTGGTCTCGTCGCACCGCCCGGGCACGATCACCACCGGGTAGTCGATGGACCCAGTCCCATCCTCGCTGATCATCACAATGTGCATGCCGTAGTTGCTCAGCTCGCAATCGGCTGGTCCAGCCGCGGGGTACGTGTAGCAGGTCACGACGGTGGCGGTATTGCCGGGCAGCCAACTGGTCAGGGTAACGGTGACCAGATCGCCGTCTTGGAGATCCTCGCTCTTGGATAGCTCCAGAGTTTCTCCGTTATGGCCTTCACCGTGGTCGGCAACCGCAGCCGGGGCTACAAGAATGCCAGCAAGGGCGACGACGACGCCAGCGAAGAGCAGGCGTCGGATACTACGATCCACCATGGGTTCTCCCCTCCTATTGCCCCTGAGAGCGGCAATAGATGCCAAAAGTTATCGAATTGCGAAGCTGCCTTCCCGACAAGTGTGCTCTTGCCCGCAATGTCGGTCTTAGGCTAGAACGAAACAGTGTTCCGGTCAACGAAACACTGTTGGGTGACGCTGGTCATCGCGTTTGCCCTGCTCACCTCATCCTGCGGCGGCGGCGATCGGCAACAACCGGCCTCAGCCAGCCCTCAACCAACCACTCCGGGAGAGCCGACAACACCTGCTCCGACGGTTCCCCGCCCACAAACGATTTCTCCCGAATCCACCCCGGCCGGCGACACCCCGGCTGGCGACACCCCGCCCAGCGACACCCCGGCCGACGACACCCCGGCCGACGACACTCCGCCCAGCGACACCCCGGCTGGCGACACCCCGGCCGACGACACCCCGGTGCCCCGGGATGTCGACGGCAACATCATCCCTCCCGAGGTGGCGCCGACCGTGGCTGCCGATTCGAGGTTCTCGATCATCGTGGTCGATGCATTCGCCGACGGTCCCGCAGGCGCCGAGGTCGCAGATATCGACGGCGATGGCGACCTCGACCTCATCGTCAACTCCTTTGGATGGCGGGGCGTCGACCCCACCCCGGTGCAATTCCCGCCGGGCTCCCTTACCATCTACCTCAATGGCGGCGGTGGGCTGCACGAATGGACTCCGGAGCATGTGATCACCCGGGCCGACGGCGATTACTTTCCCAACGAAGCCCTTCCTCATGACATCGATGGCGACGGCGACCTAGATCTGCTGGTGAGCGGCGGCTTCTTTGTATGCGAGTTCAACCTGGAACTGGGACCCTGCGGCGCCCTGTTCTGGTTGGAGAACAGTGGGGGAGACTGGGTTCGCCGAGATATCGTTCCCCGCGGATCACCGCACTTTTACCACCGCGCCGAGTTCGTCGACATCGACAGTGATGGAGTTGACGATCTGATCACCGTGGCCGAGACGCTCGACGACGCCGAGGCCCAGTGGTTCAAGGGCACCACAGAGCCCAATCGATTCGATTCGGTGCCACGGGTCATCGGTCGGGGCGGCGGAAGCCTCCCAGTCGTCCATGACGTGGACGGCGATGGCGACATGGACTTGGCCTCCGGCCAGTACTTCTTGGAAGGCCAGTCCTACGTGTGGTTCGAGAACCTCGAGCCGCCATCGACTGCCCGGCCATCGGGTGCATGGGAGCGCCATGACATCACCGATGCGCAGGGGCGCACCATCCAGCTTTCGGTGATTCCCAACCTGTTCGGGGATGGGACCGACGGCTGGGTGGGCTCGAACCACGTGCCTGCCCCCGAGAGTCCCGATGACTATGAGGCCGGGATCTACATCATGTCGCCGCCCACTGATCCCCGGCTGTCCTGGCAACAGACGGTGATCAGCGATGGCATCGAGTCGCGCCCGTCGGTCGGGGCCGCGTTCCAGGCCGCTCCCGGCGTCTTCTCATGGGGAGACGTGGACAACGACGGAGACATCGACCTCACCGTGTCCGGCGACGGCGACGACCGTGTCTTCTGGTTCGAGCAGGCGACACCCGGCGAGTTTGTGCAGCATGTGCTGGCCGAGTCGTTCGGACAGGCGGCCGGAGGAGCGGTCGCCGACCTAGACGGCGACGGCGACAACGAAGTCGTCTTCACCAGCTATGAGACCCACGAGGTGCTGATCTTCAGCCTGTCGTGAAGACGCCGACCTCCTCGAGCTCTGCGCTCATGGCGTGCACTGCGTTGATCATGCTGGCCTGGAGCATGTAGGCCCGCGCCTCATCAGGAGCGGCTGCTGTGGCGGCCAAGTGGTCGAGAGCCCGTTGGCGGGCGGCGCCGTCGGGGGCGGCCAGGCTTTGGGCGTTTTCATGGGTATGCCGTCTGACGTAGTCGACAGCCAGAGCCCTCCGCAGCTCGGCGTGATGAGATAGGCGATCGGCACCTATGTCACCCCGCAGGACTGCGGCCAACGACGCCCCCAGCAACACCGCATCGTGGATGCCACCGTTCATGCCCATGCCGCCCAGCGGATTGTTGATGTGGGCGGCATCGCCCATCAAAACCACCCGACCGACGAGAAATCGGTCGGCCACTCGCTGGTGGACCCGATAGATCGTGCGATGGGCGACGTCGTAGGGCTCAGAGCGGTGCACAATGCCGTTGAGCCTCCTCTGGACGCTCGGGTCGCTGAGCGCCTCATCGTCGGCCTCGCCATCGCCCACCGGGAACAGTGCTCGCCAGAGGTCCACCGTTCGAAGCAGCACCAGCCACTCCTCGGGATCGGAGATGTAGTTGACGTAGGCCAAGTCGTCGAGATGGTCGGCCATCTCGAAGGGTGTGGACAGTACCAAGTAGCGATCTTCGTAAGTCATGCCGTCGAACCCCAGGCCCAGCGATTTGCGCACTGCGCTGGCTGCGCCGTCGGCGGCCACCACCGCATCGGCGACCAGCGTCTCGCCGGAGGCCAGATGGGCTGCGGCGGTATCGCCGTGATCGACGGCACCCACCACCTCAGCACCGAATCTGACGTCGACATTGGCCATCGAGCGGAACCTGTCGAGCATGATCTCGCACAGCTTGTATTGCTCGCATTGAAGCCGGAACGGGTGGTCGGTCACGTCGTCCAGCATGCCGAGATTGAACTCGGCCACCACACCAGTGCGCCGATCCCGATAGGCGAATCGGGGGGCGACCAAGCCCCGCTGGACCATCTCGTCGATCACGCCGAAGCGATCGAGCAGGTCGAGTGTGGCGGGGTGGAACGTCGATGCCCGCAATTCCCGGGGCAGCTCAGGGGCCGCCTCTAGCAACGTCACGTCGATGCCGCCCGACGCCAGCATGGCGCTGGCCACGCAACCGACCGGACCGGTGCCGACGACAATGACGTGAGGCGGTGGCACGAATCAGAATTCGCGCAGCATCATCCCGTGGCCCACGAACTGGTCGTCGATGTCCAGCGTGCGCAGGGCGTGCCACAGGCAGATGGCGTTGATGGCCAGCACCGGCTTGCCCAGCCAGCGCTCGGCCTGGTCGGCCACCTCCACCATGGACAAGTTGGTGCCGCACTGGACGATGGCGTCGATGTCGTCGCCGTCGAGGTCTTTGAGCACCCCGACAAGGGTCTCGGGGCTCACATCGGCGATGGAGGTGGCCGAATTGCAGCGCAGCCCGCGAACCCGCTTCACATCGAAGCCGCACTCGGTGAAGTACCCGTAGACCTGCTCATCCGCCGCCGGCTGGTAGGGCGTCAGGCAGGCGATGCGCGACACGCCGAGCCGCTCCAAGGCGGCGTTGCAGGCTGCCGCGCCGGACGTGATGCCGACATCGCCGGCGATTGTCGCCACTCGAGACTGGAATGCGGCGTTGCCCTCCTTGCCTCCCCAGAAAGTCTCGGCCGACATCCCCATGAGCAGATGATCCGGTTTGCACGTCATCAGGTCGCGCACTGCGGTAGGGATGGTCTGGCGGATAAGATCCAGAAAGTGGAGAAAGGCCTCGTCGCTGCTCAGGTCGGGGGCCTCCACCAAGAAGCGCCCACTGTGGAACGTGACCCCCGGGGGCCGCACCCGGGCGAAGTCGTGCTCGACGACGGTGTTGGTCGAAGGCACGATGACCCCGATCTTGGCCCGGTAGCCGACAACATCAGGCATAGGCGTCCCTCTCGATTCGCTCTATTGCGGAATGGTGTTCCGCTCTAAGGAACACTAGCCGTTGTCGTCACCGTGACTGATTGGCTTGCTTCAGGGCAGTTTGAGGCGGATGCCGCCGATGGCGGCGTCATCGGGGTCTTGCAGGGCGTTGGTGGCCTCCATCTGGCCATAGGCGGCTGCCCAATCCCCCCAGGGCATCGCGGCAGTCCACCGCCAGGCAAAGCTCATCACTCTCACCAACGCGGATACGTCACCTCCCTCTGATGCCGAAGTGCGTCGCAGGCAAGCGATGTACTCGTTGCGGTAGACGCTGGGAATGATGATGCGGGCTGCGTCCACCGCCGAAAGCTCTGCGTTCATCATCACTCGGGCCACTCGCCCGTTTCCATCGGTGAAGGGATGCACCTCCGACACCACCGCCATCAGATACAGCGCCCGCGAAAACCCGGCGGGGACCGACGAGGCTAGCTCGAAGCCGCGGCGCAGCGTGCCCTCGACAAGCGTAGGATCGACGAACAAGTAACTCCCTACTTGGTTGGGCTCTGTCTTCCACCGGCCCGGTCCCATCTCGGGACGACCGCCCAAGATCATCTTGTGCCGGTCACAGAGGCGGCTGATCAGCTTCTCGGGGTCTTCAGAAGTTGCCTTTCGACCCAAAGTGTCGGCAACGCAGCGGTAGGTGCCCAAGATGTCGTGGCCATCTGCCGGTCGAGAGGCCGGAGGCTGCTGGGAGTCGATGATCCTTCGGGCTTCTGCCACCGTGAAGACAGTGCCCTCGATGTAGTTGGAGAAGTAGCTCTCGAAAAATGGCAGCGCTTCTCCTTCGGATCCGGCCGGCAGCCAGTCAGGCACATCCGGGTCGTCTTGTTGGTCCAATCCCTGGATCAGCCGGTTGAACATTTCAATTCGCTGGTCATCCCAAGCCCGGCCACGGGTGAAGGCTGGCAGGAGGCTCCCTGCGGCGGGACGCAGCGGCTGGTGGCCGGCCAACTGGTCGAACAAGCGGTTGATCTTCTCCACTCGATCAGCCACGCCCATTGCCTCGGCCAAGGCGACGGCATCCGCTTGCAGTCGCACAATTTGCTCCGAGCCCCAAACGGTGGCCTTTTTGGCCAGCCAGTCCTCCAATTCCGCCAATGACAAGGTTCGGGGGGTCCGACCGCCCCGCCCGTGGGTGACCGCCAGGTTGTCGACCAAGACGCGGGCCTGGCTGGACATCCTCAACCCTTGAGCCCACGGAGGGTCTTCAACTGGTTCGGGGAATGGGCCACCGGAACGGATTTGCACTTCCATTCCCGGAAGCCGGATGGACTTTCGGTCACCAGGGGCAGCCACAAAGAGGCGCCCTCCGTCCACACCGCCATTCTCGGCAGCAGAGCGGTCCACAATGACCGCACCGGGCAGCATGCGCCCCACGATGAGCCAGCGGTTCGCCACCACAATCTCTGCCGGATCGCTGACTTGATCAGCAGAGTACAGCCGGGGAGCCAACCGACGAATCCGACCTCGGGCCACCGCCCTGCTGAGGGTGTCCCGCGATGCCACGTCGTCGAAGAAGACGGAATGCGCCTCTGTCGGCCAGGGGGTGGACACTCGGCGGGCCATATTCAGACAATATCGGCTCGACTGCTCAATTATACGACATTTTGATGCTCAATGGACTGTACCATCTAGTATTTGTGTGCTGAAATCCCAATAATCCGACATTTTAACGCTGAATAAATGACTGAACATGCCTCAGCTCTGCCAGTTATTCCGGCCATGAGCGGGTACTGGTGCCTAACCGGCGGGCACCGACCGCCTTTGGCTGGCTAGAGTTTCAGGCATCTGCGGGTGTAGTTCAGTGGTAGAACCCCAGCTTCCCAAGCTGATGACGCGAGTTCGATTCTCGTCACCCGCTCCACGATGACAGGGCAGATCTATCTCGGCACAGTGGCCATCGAACCGAACCGCTGGGGTTTGGCCGAATCCGGCGGGCATCCTCTCATCCGGGTCTCGGATTGGCTGCCGACCATTGCCGATGCCGGGTTCGACGGCCTGGAACTGTGGGAGCGCCATGCCCGGTCGGTGCCCGACGACGAACTCGACGCGCTGCTGGCCTCAGACATCCCGATCAAGATCTTGAGTTGCTACACGAGTTGGGACGATCCCGACGACTCGATCCGGGCTGAGACCGCGGCGTGGATCGAGAAGGTGGGGGCCAAGGGGGTCAAGTTCAACGTGGGCAGCGACCCCGACGCCATCGGCGACTACACCGAGCGGCTCCGGCGGTTCGAGGCCGAGGTGCCCGCTGGCGCGCGGCTGTTATGCGAGTGCCACTTTGGAACGGTGGCCGAGGATCCGGCCGTGGCCCGTGACATGTTCGACGCGGTTGTCGGCGCCGACCGGCTGGGTGCCATTGTGCACCTCCACCCCATGGCCCGAGACGAGTGGTCGGAGCCGCTGGCCGTGCTCGGCGACCGGGTGCGCCACGTACACGCCCAATTGGCCGAGTATCCCCAATCCACCAGTGCCGAAGAGCTCGGCGAAGCGCTGCGGCCCGACGTGCAGGCCATTTGCGCGGCGACCCCTCATGCAACCTGGACCATCGAGTTCTCCCACGGCCTGTGGGGCTTCGGCCGCGACGGTGCCGAGCACGACAACCCCGCCTACATCCTCAAATCCGCCCGCCGCGACCTAGAGGCCCTTCGCACCGCGTTCTGACTTGCCGCGCCGGCACAAACGACACCTGCGTCCCCGGTCACGACCACCTCTACGAAAACAAACCCGCCCCAGCGGTGGTGTGCGAGCCCGTCGAGATCCACGGCGAGCCCCACGCCACCGCCGCGCACGACTCCGACGGCGACGGCATCGAGGACACCTGAGCATTCTTCGGCGACTCCGACCACTCCCGCGAAACCGATCCGGCCAGCACCGCGGCAGAGCCGCCAGTGGAGCCCTCGGCGGAGCCTCCGGTGACGGTCGGGTCGATCCCGGTGCGGGTGGAAGAGCCGTATGAAGGCTGCGTTGAGCTACCCTCGGATCTGTGTGAGTGCCATGACTCCGAGACGACCGTCGAGGTCTGGGGCGGCGCGCCGGGTCGCCGCGGCGGCTGCTGCGGGCGTGCTGGCCGCCGGTTTGGCGCTGGCCGCGCCCTTCGCGGTTGTGCCGGCGGCGGCGCAGACCGCCGGGGATATCGCGGTGCGCGACGAGCTGATCGCGGACCAAGAGGCGCTGTTGAACGCCTATCGGTGCCGGTTCGACATCGACACCGAGCAGGTGCCCGGCGGGTGCGCGGGCGGTGTGCCGGCGCGGCCCGCGGCCGGGCCCGCCGGGTTCGACGGCGAGCCCGATGCGGAGGATATCGCGGTGCGCGACCGGCTGGTGGCGGACCAGGAGGCGCTGTTGAACGCGTATCGGTGCCGGTTCGACATCGACACAGAGGTGGTGCCCGGCGGCTGCCCCGAGCCCGACCCGGCGGAGGAGCTGTGGGGCGGCGGCACTGGGTGGGCCTACAACTCCCGGGGCCAGCCGGTGGCGACTCGGGTGTGGTCCCAGGCTGAGACGAAGAGCCCGTGGCCCCCCGCGGGGGAGGGGCAGTTCGAGCTGGACTGGATGACTCAGTGCATGCGCGAGCGGTACGACCAATTGCTGGAGAAGGTGCGCCGGGGCTGGCTGGACGAGTCTGTGGTCACCTACGACGTGGCCGCACGATCCTGTTCGCTCAGAATCGCCGAGGCGTGGGGGCCGGTGGTTTTGGACGGCCGCGACAAGGCGTGTGTGTACGAGGCGCTGTTGAACCGGTGGGTGCGGACGATCTCGGGGCAGAATCGCGCGTGGACGATGTGGGATTGCCCGACGGGCCCGGACGGCACTGATCCCGATCCGCTGCGCCCGTTCGAGGTCCGGTGCAGCGAGCTGGTGGAGCGTATGGTGGCGGCGGGATTCGAATCGGTGGTGTGCTGGCCTGGGACCGTGCCGGCCCGCGACCCTGCCGATCCGTGCGACTCGCAACGCTTCGCCGCCCAGTGGCTGTACTTCACGTGGCTCAGGGCCCAGGGGCTGGACAACACCGCGAAGTACGACTGGAGGCCGTGCTGATTGGCGCCCACCCGAACCCGAACACCGGAAACAGGACGGGGGCGGGCGCGGTCCGCTGCGTCGCCGCGGCCGCCGCGCTGGTGTGTGCGCTGGCCGCCGGTTTGGTGCTGGCCGCGCCCTTCGCGGTTGTGCCGGCGGCGGCGCAGACCGCCGGGGACATCGCGGTGCGCGACGAGCTAGTCGCCGACCAGGAGGCGCTGTTGAACGCGTATCGGTGCCGGTTCGGCGTCGACATAGAGCAGGTGCCCGGCGGGTGCGCGGACGGCGCGCCGGTGCGGCCCGCGGCCGGGCCGGGCGGGTTCGAGGGCGAGCCCGATGCGGAGGACATCGCGGTGCGCGACCGGCTGGTGGCCGACCAGGAGGCGCTGTTGAACGCCTATCGGTGCCGGTTCGCCGTCGACACCGAGGTGGTGCCCGGCGGCTGCCCCGACCCCGAGCCGGCCGAGGAGCTGTGGGGCGGCGGGACGGGGTGGGCCTACAACTCCCGGGGCGAGCCGGTGGCGACTCGGGTGTGGTCCCAGGCTGAGACGAAGAGCCCGTGGCCCCCTGCGGGGGAGGGCCAGTTCGAGCTGGACTGGATGACCCGGTGCATGCGCGAGGTACACGACAAGTACTCCGAGATGGTGCGGCGGGGCTGGCTGGACGAGTCGTCGTTGTCTTACGACGTGGCCGCCCGTGTGTGTTCGATAAACCTCTCGGAGGCGTGGGGGCCGGTGGTTTTGGACGGCCGCGACAAGGCGTGCGTGTACGAGGCGCTGTTGAACCGGTGGGCGCGGTCGATCTCGGGGCAGAATCACGCGTGGACGATGTGGGACTGCCCGACGGGTCCGGACGGGACCGATCCTGATCCGCTGCGCCCGTTCGAGGTCCGCTGCGAGGAGTTGGTGGAGCGCATGGTGGCCGCGGGGTACGAGCGGGCGGTGTGCGTGCCCGAGGCCGTGCCGGCCCGCGACCCGCAGCGGCCGTGCAACTCGCAGCGCTTCGCCGCCCAGTGGCTGTACTGGGCGTGGCTGCGGGCCCAGGGGCTGGACAACACCACCAACTACGACTGGAGAGCCTGCTGATGGGCACCCGAGCCAACACGAGAACCGTGGCCGCGCCGGCGGCGGGCGCGCTGGCCGCCGCGGCGGTGGGCGTGTTGGCTGCCGGTTTGGTGCTGGCCGCGCCCTTCGCGGTTGTGCCGGCGGCGGCGCAGACCGCCGATGATATCGCGGTGCGCGACGAGCTGATCGCCGACCAGGAGGCGCTGTTGAACGCCTATCGGTGCCGGTTCGACATCGACATAGAGCTGGTGCCCGGCGGGTGCGCGGGCGGTGTGCCGGCGCGGCCCGCGGCGGGGCCGGCCGGGTTCGAGGGCGAGCCCGATGCGGAGGATATCGCGGTGCGCGACCGGCTGGTGGCCGCTCAGGAGGCGCTGTTGAACGCCTATCGGTGTCGGTTCGACATCGACACCGAGGTGGTGCCCGGCGGCTGCCCCGACCCCGAGCCGGCCGAGGAGCTGTGGGGCGGCGGGACGGGGTGGGCCTACAACTCCCAGGGCGAGCCGGTGGCGACTCGGGTGTGGTCCCAGGCGGAGACGAAGAGCCCGTGGCCCCCGGCTGGGGAGGGGCAGTTCGAGCTGGACTGGATGACTCGGTGCATGCGCGAGAGACACGTCTTCGTGGCGGAGGCGGTTCGGCGAGGGGGGGTGGACGAGTCGTGGTTGTCCTACGACGAGGCCGCTCGCGGGTGTTCGATATACCTCTCGGCTGCGTGGGGGCCGGTGGTGTTGGACGGCCGGGACAAGGCGTGCGTGTACGAGGCGCTGTTGAACCGGCGGGTGCGGACGATCTCGGTGCGGAATCGCGCGTGGACGATGTGGGATTGCCCGACGGGCCCGTACGGGACCGATCCCGATCCGCTGCGCCCGTTCGAGGTGCGGTGCGCTGAGTTGGTGGACCGCATGGTGGCGGCGGGATTCGAGTCGGTGGTGTGCTGGCCTGGGACCGTGCCGGCCCGCGACCCCGCCGATCCGTGCGACTCGCAACGCTTCGCCGCCCAGTGGCTGTATTTCACATGGCTACGGTCCCAAGGGCTGGACAACACCGCGAAGTACGACTGGAGGTCGTGCTGATGGGCGCCCACTCGAACCCGAACACCGGAAACAGGACGGGGGCGGGCGCGGCCCGCTGCGTCGCCGCGGCCGCCGCGCTGGCCGCCCATCCGCCCGAGGAGATTTTCTACGACGAGTTTTGAGGTACGCCGATAGACCCGCCCTGGTGCCAGATGGAGCACCCAGCCCATCCGATGTCCACGCCGACGCCGACGTCCGATCCGGCACCGGAGTGCCCGGCCGGGTGGTGGTATTCTTGGGGTGCGTGTATCACCCAGTGCGATGACGGGACCTATATCGCCGAGGGTGAAAACTGTCCTGCTCCCGACCCGGACCTCTGGAGGTTCTGGAGCCGGTGACGATGGCGGTGCGGGCGATGAGCTCGGGGGTGCCAGCGCGCACACGGTGCAGGCGCAGGACACGTGCTCGCCACCGCCGTGCCCGTCGGCGGTGCCCGTGGCGGTGGCCAATGAGGCGCGGGCCCGGTATGGGGATCTGCGGTGGGAGGGTCTGAATCGACATCTTTGGGAACCGGCGTTGAATCCGCAGCGTCAAAAGGGCATGGCGAAGTTGATCGGGTTTCTTGTCTTGCTCGGCGCTTTGTCGCTGGCCTGCGGTTCTTCGGACACGACGAGGGCATCGCGTCCAACCATGACCCAAGAAGTTCCTACCACGGCAACCGCTGCTTCTGAGCCTGCTGCCACCACCGTGTTGGCGTTGACCGCTGCTCGGCTGCCGGCTGACCCGGAGGCCCCCACAATCGAGTGGGTTGCCGGGGTCAACGCGGCCGGGTGGGATTTCCACCGGCACTTGGAGGGCAATGCGGTGTCCAGCCCGATGAGCATCGGCGTCGCCTTCAGCGTGAGCCGGGCCGGGGCCTCCGCCGATTCCGGTGCGGCACTCGACAAGATCTTCGGATTCCCTGGAGCTGGCACTCACGGCGCGGCCAACGCCGTCGATCTCAAGCTGGCCGAAGCCTCGGTAGACACCACCACTCTGGAAATCGCCAACCGGCTCTTTCCCGACGATGAATTCTTGCCGTTGTCTGCATTCCTCGACACTGCCTCCGCCCAATACGGAGCGGCCATTCAGCCGGTCGACACTGCGAAGCCCGAACAGGCAGCCGACACCATCAACCGCTGGGTTTCCGAGCGTACCCGCGAGCTCATCCCCGCCATCGTCAGCGAAAGCGTGGTCAAAGACCAGAAGCTAATCCTGGTGAACACCGTCTATCTCAAGGCCGACTGGCTCTTGCCGTTCCTGGCCGATCTGACCAGCGACGATCAGTTCATCACGGACGACGGGCAATCGGTGACGGTGCCCTTCATGCGCGATTACCACCCGGCCAGTCGCCGCTATGTCCGGTTAGCCAACGCCGATGCCGTGGAATTGCCCTATCAAGGGGGCGAGCTGGCCATGTGGCTCATCGTCCCCCGCGAACTCGGCGGCCTGGCTGCTGTCGAAGAATCGCTCGACGCCGAAACGCTGGCCGGGCTGTCTGCTGCTGCTCAAGAGGGATTGGTCCACCTGACCATGCCCAAGTGGGAGCAGGCCCTTCCGCCCACCGACTTGTTCGAATGGCTCTGCCCGCTCGGATTCTGCGCTGGCGCGGGCTTCGACAACATCGCCCCCGGCCTTTTCATCACCGCCGCTCTCCACGGCGCCAAAGTCATCGTCGACGAGAAGGGCACCGAAGCAGCCGCCGCCACCGTCGTGGCCTTCGCCGAATCCGCCCCACCTGAGCCCGACCTCACTGTCGTCGCCGACCATCCCTTCCTCTGGGCCATCACCCACCAAGACACCGGCGCAATCCTGTTCGTCGGCCGCCTGGCCAATCCCGCAAGGTGACAACTAGGGGTAGTCAATAGCGGATGGCGCGGCTGGGGCAGAGGGTGGCGGCTTCTTCGACGGCGCCGCGCTCAGATTCGGGGGGATGGGCGTCGATGACTTGCGACAGAGCATCGTCGCCCAGTTGGAAGACCTCGGGCGCGACCCGCTCGCAGTAGCCCACCCCCTGGCACTGCTGGTGGTCGACGGTGACGTGCAGCTTCTCGGCGCCCATGGTCGGACTACAACTTGGTGAGCAAGATGGGGAAGCGGCCGTAGGCGTCGTGGTGGCTGGCCTCGGTGTAGGTCGGCGGGTCTTCGGGGTCGATCTCGATGCCGGCGTCGTAGAGGGCGCTGGCGATGTTGACCAGTGTCCCGTCGGTGCCCTCGTCGTTGTCGGTCCGGGCTGAGAGACCGGTGACCAAGGTGCGGCCGATGCAGATGTGCTCGCCGCCACCGAAGGTGAGGCCCCAGGGCTTCACCGAGCTGACCTCCCGGTATGGGTTGAACTCCCCGGCGTCGGGGCCGAACACCTCGGGGTCGCGGTTGGCCGGGGTGAACAGGCAGGCCACCCGCTCGTCGGTGGCGATGGTCTTGCCGGTGCTCAGCGCGAAATCTTCGTTGGCAATCCGCAACAGGGCGGGCGACGGCAGGTGCAGCCGCAGAGCCTCATGGGCAGCCCGTTTGATGAACTCCCGATCGGACACTTTGGCCCGGGCCTCGGGGTGGCTTTCGAACCACTCGTCGAGATGGGCGATGAGGTGGGGAACCGAGTGGGTGGTGGTCTGGGTGGCGGCCACCAAGAACAGGCAGGCCTCCCTGATGGGCAGCCCCTCGTCCCAGTCGTCGTTCCAGTGAAGATAGAGCATGGTGATCAGATCGACAGGGAGGTCGTCTCTTTCGATCTCACCTCGGTGGAAGCGCTCGATGAGGGCCCGGCGGCGGGCCACTGATGAGGCGAAGAAGTCGCGGTCGAAGCCGTCGCGGACCGCCAGGATGCGTCGGATCACTTCATCGTGATCCTCGGTGGACCACTCGACGGTGGCTCCGGTGCCCAGTTGCTCTACGTACTCTCGGAACGCGGTGGTTCGCTCGGGAGTGTCCACCCCGTCGATCCCGGTAGTGGCGGCGGCAATACGGGCCAACATGGTGCGCAACAGCACACAGAGGTCGGCCCGCACCATTCCGTCGTCATCCCGGTTGTCGCGGCACTCCTCCAGCGTCTTGTCGATCAGCGGAATGAGCTCAGTGTGCTCGTAATACTCCAGCGCGGTCTTGGCGAACAGCGGTGCCTCGAGCCGTCGGCGCTCGAAGTGCTCGTCGCCGTCGATGGTCAACAATGAGCGTCCGAAGAACGGCTGGCTCTCCTGGTGCGATCCCTGTCGAAAGCTCCGCGACCGCAGGATTTCGTCGATCTCGGCATAGGTGGTGAAGTGCTGCAACCCCACGATGTGAGGAGGCGGCGGCATCTCCCGGATGGTGGGCTCTCTAGTCGGCACAGGTAAACCTCCGTCGTCACCTTGGCCCACCAGAACATAGCCGGTGAAGTCTCGGGCATCTCTGGGACCTGCCGACCGCTAGCGTGCGGAGGGCATGCCGGTGTTGTTGGGGGCCTTGGCGTCGGGGCTGATCGGGGTATCCGACTACTTCGGGCGCTACGCCAGTCGCCGCGCCCAGGCCATGACCTCGGTGGGCACGGCATTCGTGGGCGGGCTGGGCATCACCCTGGTGCTGTTGCTGGTAGTGCCCAGCACCATCACCGCGGCCGACCTGCTGTTAGGAGCGGTCTCGGGAGTGCTTATCGCCATAGCCATATCGTCCATGTGGCACAGCTTGGCGGTGTCCTCGTCGGCGGTCGCCTCGCCCATTGTGGCCGCCTTTACCGCGTTGGGGCCCCTGGTCTATGGGCTCGCTAGCGGCGAGCGGCCCACCACCGCGGCGGCCATCGGGATAGCAGTGGCGGTAGCCGGCCTTCTCCTGGCCGTTATCGTGCCCCAAACGGTGGAGAACGTCGGCGCGGGCATCGTCTATGCCATCCTCGGCGGCCTGGCCTTCACGGTGGCCATCGTGCTGCTGGATCGAACCAGCGTGGACAGCGGTATGTGGCCCGCGGTCACCCAGCGAGCGGCCGCTTTGGTGTTCATGCTGGCGGTCACCCGGGCCAGCCGCATCCCCCAGATTCTGCCCCGCTCACTGCGGTTGGCCGGCCTGGCCGGGGGCATCGCCGGCGGCTTGGGCATGGCATCGTTCATCGCCGGAGTGCAGCGCGGCCCAGTAAGTGAGGTGTCGGTGGCTGGGTCGCTCTATCCGGTGGTCACCATCGCCCTGGCGGTGGTGTTCGACGGCGACACGCTGCGGTGGTGGCAGGCCATCGGCATCGCCGCCGTGCTGGCCGGTACCACCATGATCACCATTGGCTGAGGGCTGGGCTCAGCCAATCATTCCAGCTCTTGGCCGTCCTGGGGCGCGGGGGGCACATGGGGGAACAGCTCCTCGAAGGCGCCGATGGTGATGCGTCGCCGGGCCTCCGGGCTCACGTCGTCGAACAACTCGTGCAGCGTCTTCTGGGTGTGGCCGTAGGTTCCCTCGAGGTGGGGATAGTCGCTGCCCCAGCACACGTTCTTCCAGCCCATGGCGGTTTGGGCGGCCACCGCCGACCGGTCGTGCTGGAACGAGGCGTAGATGTGCTCATACAAGTATTCGCTGGGCAAGCGGCGCAGCTTGGGGTGCACCATGGAGGCGTGCTGGCGGTAGGCCTCATCGAGCCGATCGGCCACAAACGGACCCCAGGTGGCCCCCCCCTCGGACACGATCACCTTAATGTCGGGGTGGCGGTCGAACACCCCCGAAGCGATCATCTTCGACACCGCCCGCTGCCCGCCGTAGGTGGTCTCCATATAGTTCAGCACTGCGCCGCCCGGTCCCCGCAGGTAGGCGCCATGCAGCGTTGAGTCGTCGTGGGGCTCGGTGCCGATGTGGAAGCCGACCACCAGCCCTGTCTCCTGGATGGCCGACCACACCGGCTCCCAGTCGTCGGAGTAGTGCCAGTCGCGGGTGCCCAGGGGAGGGGCCACCGGAAAATATGCGGCCTTGAAACCGAGATCAGTGGCCCGATGGATTTCCGCCACCGCAGTCTCAGAGGTGAGCAAAGGGATGGTGGCCGTGCACACATATCGTGGGGAGTGCCGCTGGAACTCAATGGCCCAGTCGTTGATGGCCCGGCTTCCGGCCGCCAACAGCTCGGGATCCCTGATCGAACCCGACCAGATGCCGATCGACGGGTAGATCAGCTCGGCCCAAATCCCCTCCTGGTTGAGGTCCTTGAGTCGCAGTTCCTTGTCGTTCGACCCCGGAGCGCGGGCCCCCACCGATTGGCCCTCCTCATCGGTCAGGAACTTCGCGGCGGCAGGTATGGGCCGACGGAACTGCTGGCCGTCCACGTGGATGGTCTCGTGAACCCCGTCGGGGTCTTTCACGCTGCGGGGCATGCGCTCAGCCAGCGACCGAGGCAGGTTCTGCTCGAACAGGTCGCCGGGTTCAACGAGATGCGAGTCGCCGGAATTCGCCCAGATCTTGGTGGTCATGTGTTGTCCTCGTCGGCTTGCCCTCGCCGTTCAGTCGGCCGAAACCGGGGAACGGACATTTCCTCGTTGACGTGATCGAACACGATCTCAACCCGATCGCCGATGGCGACCGTCTCGGGATCGCAGTCGATGATGTTCACCAGCATTCTCGCACCTGCGCCTTGGGTGCCGTCGAGTTCGACCACACCCACGGCATACGGCACCACCGGAGCAAGGCCCGGGTGCAATGGGTGGCGGACGATGATGCGGGAGTAGATGGTCCCCGTTCCCGGAAGCTCGACCCATTCCACCTCGCGTTGCTGGCACTCGAAGCAGAACGCTTCCGGGGGAAGCCGGAAGGTGCCGCAGTTGGTGCAGCGGGGAGCCGCCAGCCGATCTTGGTTGGCCGCGTCCCAGAACGGCTGCGTGCTCTCATCGGCGTGGGTCTCGGTCAGGATCGTGGGAAAGACACCGGGCTGGACGTCTCCGAAAGGGTTGTCGGCCATCTCACCTCCTCAGAAGCGTCCCGCTCACCGGCAAACTGGCTGGACCCCCGGTGACCAGAGCGATTTCGGCGTCTTCCACCTGGTTGACCGCCGTGCCCCGAAGCTGCTCGACCGCCTCGACGATATGGGTCATGCCGATGATGTAGGCGTCAGACAAGTTGCCGCCATGGGTGTTGACCGGAATCGTGCCGGTCCCGAACCGAATGTTGCCGTCCTCGACAAAGGGACCGCCCTCTCCGATGGGGCAGAAGCCGTAGTCCTCAAGCTGCAAGACCACCAGCGGTGAGAAGTGGTCGTAGAGCAAAGCCACATTCACGTCCTCCGGTCTTACCCCGGCCATCTCGTACAGGCGTTTGGCCACTGGCCGGTGGCCCGATGACGCAAACTCTTTGTCCGGGGTTTGACAGTAACGGAAGATGCCCGGCCCCCATCTTCCGGTGCCCCCGTGGGCTGAGGCCATGATGTAGGCGGGCGGCTGCTTGAGGTCCTTGGCCCGGTCCGCGCTCACCGTGATCACCGCCACGGCGCCGTCGCTCTCCATGGTGTAGTCGAGCAGGCAAAGCGGATCGGAGACCATGCGAGCATTGAAGTAGTCGTCGAGAGTCAGCGGTTCTCGGCGGAGCGACATCGGCCGCTTCATGGCGTTGTCTCGCTGGGAGATGCACACCTCGGCGAACGCCTCGCGCCGCGTGCCGTAGAGGTGCATGTGCCGAGCGGTTATCATCGAAAAACTATGGCCTGGCGACAGCAGGCCGTTGTTGGCTGTGAACGCGGCTGAAGGTGGCATGCCACCTCTTCCGTAAGCGCTGCCGCCCCCCTCGCTCATCAGGGCGTAGGCCAGCATGCCGCCCACCGCGGTCCCGCCCAGCCGCCGGTTGAGCTGCTGGAGCGACATCAGCGTCACACAGCAGGTGGCCAGGCCACCGGCAATGGCCGAGGCGGCCAACCCCAGGGCTCCAGCGCTTCCTCCGCCGCCCGAAGTGACGGAGGCGGCGTAGCGGATTTCGGGAATCCCGAGGGTGGCGGCAACTGTCGCCGGATCGCAGGCGTGGGCGTAGATGGCGAAGCCGTCGATGTCGGCCACGGTGAGCCCGGCGTCGTCCAGCGCAGCCAGGATTGCAGCGCAGGCCATTGACATCTCGGTCTCAGGATACGACTGGCCCCGCTTCCGGTACGGCGTCCGGCCGATGCCGACCACCGCCGCCTGGTCCTTGAAGGTCACGGTGCTCAGCCTACGATTCCGCGTTCGCGCAGGTCGGCGATCTCTTCTGCGCTTCTGCCGATCTCGGCCATTATGGCGTCGGTGGATTGCCCGGCCAACACTCCGGGCCGGGCCTGGGTGGCCGAGCGCGAGAAGCGCACGAACGGCGCCAGTCGGGGATGTTCCTCAAAAGTCGGATGCACGACATCGACGATGTAGCCGCTGGCCCGGCCGAAGTCTCCGGCCAGCATCATCTCCTCGGAGAAACCCAGATGCAGCTTCATGCAGCCGACGCCGAGGGCCAAAAGCTGCGACTCCCAAGCTGCGGCCGGTCGGCTGGCGAACACGCCGGTCAAAACTCCGATCAACGCATCGGCGTTGACTGCTCGGCTCTCAGCATCTGCGAAACGGTCATCGCTCCCAAGATCGAACTCTCTGCCCAACGCAGCAACCAACCGGCCCCAATCGTGGTCACCTGACGCGGCCAGCATCACGTAGCCGTCCTCGGCGTCGTAGATGCGGTGCAATGGGCCTAGGCCGCGCAGCTGATCGTCGGGGGTCGGCGGCTGCGGTGCACCGTCGTAGGTCACGGTGTGAGCCGACATGGCGTGAGCGCCGGTGTTGAGCATCGACGAGAACAGCTCTTGGCCACCAGCCCCGGCATCACGAGCCACTAGTCCGAACAGGATCGCCGAGGCCACCCCGAGGGCGGCGAACCCGTCGGCCTGGGCATTGGCCGAAGTGTTGGCGGCCGACAGACGGCGCATGCCGTCGCGGATCTGCTCGATGGTCAGGTCGGAGTGCTCGGGCACCGTGGTGCCAACGTTGGCCAGCGGAATGCCGCTGGCCGCGCCGATGCTGGGGGCAAACGCCGGCCGGTCGCCATAGGGGCCGTCCACCCCGTATCCGGGCGCATTGACATAGATCAGGTCGGGGTTCATCTTCTTCAGGCGCTGGTAGTCGAGCTGCATGCGCTGGACTGCTCCGGCTCGGAATCCCTGGACGACGACATCGACGTCTTTGGCGATTTCCTGCACCAGAGCCCGACCTTCATCGGTCGAGAGATCGACGCAGATGCTCTCCTTGCCCTGCATGACCTTGGCCCCGCCAGCTTCGGGGAACGGGATGATGGCGCGGATCACGTCACCCGACATCTGCTCGATCTTGATGACCCTGGCCCCCTGGTCGGTGAGCATGGTGGTGCCGTGGGGGGCGGCGAACAGTACTGCCAACTCTAGGATTGTCACCCCGGCAAGCGGAAGCCCGCTGGAGTCATTCCGTGCGGTGCTGGCTGGTGCCGCCCCATTGGACGTCGCGGGCAACTCGGCCAAGATCTCTTGGCGGTGCTGGTCCAATGCCGGCGCGCTGCACCCCAGGCGAGCTGGCGTTTTCCCGGCTTTGACCAGTGCTGAAGGCTGGCGCACCGGGCCGCGCTCGATGTCGTGGAGATCGGCCACCATCTGGTCGTGGAGGAGCTGCGGGTGCTCCAGCACCGCAGGTCCGCTGCGGAATTGCTCGGCGAACACGTTGTGGTCTTGTTCGAACACCTCATGCCAATCGGCCAGAGTCTTCTGTTTGGCCCCTTCCAGCATCCGAGTCCACAGTTCCATGCGCTTGTCGGCGTCGCGGAGCGCAGGAATGCCCTGCCACTCCTCGTCGGCGAACATCCAATCCAGGCCCAGCGCCTTCATCTTGGCGGCGAATAGGTGTGGCCCAACCGATGCAAATTGCAACCAGTGCCCATCGGCGGTGAGCGCCACAATCAACATGATGATGAGGGGGCTAATCGGGCAGCCCTGCTCGTCGTAGGCCTCAGTCGGGGAATAGGCGTCGGGCCAGCGCTGGGCGATCAAGTACTCAAACCATCCCCACGGATCAAGGGTGGCGAAACCCTGGGCCAAGTTGGCCTCCACCATCTGTCCCTGTCCGCTTTGCGACCGCTCGTACAGGGCCGTCAGGGTTCCGTGAAGCGCCACCTGACTGGCGGAGAAGGCGGCGAAGGGGGCGGTCACGAAGGGAGGTGCGTCGTAGGGGCTCATCCGGCTGAACAGGTAGTTGATGCCCAGCTTGGCCAATACCAGGTCCTCGTTGACGGGCACATCGACATAGGGACCTTGGCGTCCGAACGCCGTGATCGAGGTATGAACGAGCCCGGGATTGGTTTGGGCTAGATCGTCGTAGGACAGGCCGAGCACTTCGAGCTCTCCCGGTTTGAACGTCTCGATCAGCACATCGGCTCGGGTCGCGAGCCGACGCACGACCTCGCGGTCTCGGTCATCGTGGAGGTCCAAGGCGATGCTGCGCTTGCCGCGGCACCAGAACGGAAAGGCTGCCTCCCGGCGCATCGCCGACCCCCCGGGTGGTTCCACCCACACCACGTCGGCACCGAAGTCAGCGAAGAATTGGCTGACCTGGGCGCCAATCCGGTTGGGCGACAGATCGAGCACCCGAAGATGGCCGAATACATCCACAATCCTCACGGTAGTTTCACCGTCTCGAGACGCGCCCGCAATTCTCGCATCATGCGCACATCTAGGATGTCGAAGCGTTTCGATGCTGCTGATAACCTGATGCAGGTGACGATACGTGTCGGCGGGCTAGGCCGTTCAAGGGGCGGGTGAACCGTGGCAACTATGGCCGATGTCGCCAAGCTCGCTGGCGTATCCATCAGCACGGTTTCGTACGCCCTGAGCGGGGCTCGGCCGATCTCGGAAGCAACCAGGGGCCGGGTGCAATGGGCAGTGGAGCAACTCGACTACCAGCCGAACATCATGGCGCGCGGCCTTGCCGGGCGAAGAACCGGATTTCTGACCCTGCTGTTGCCTACCGATGAAACACCAGCCGACTCGTTCATGATCGACATCATCGTTGCCGCGGCGGAAGCGGCGCGTGAACGGGGCTACCACCTTCTGCTTTGGACCGAGCCCACCGGGGAGTCTGCCGGCGTGAAGGACCTCATGCGGAGAGGACTGATCGACGGAGCGCTCCTGCTATCGGTACGCCTCCACGATGACCGGGTTTCAGCCCTCCGCGGGGCCGGAGTACCCCTGACAATGATCGGACGAACCCAAGATACCGATGGCAGCCATTTCGTGGACAGCGATGCAGAGCAAGCTGCTGAAGTGGCAATTGCCCACCTCGCTGAACTCGGTCATACCACCGTGGCCTATGTCGGCCCCCCGAGAAGTGCGTATGACGATGGCATCGGCATCGTCATACGCATTCATGACTCGCTGGTCAGATCGGCCGAACGTCACGGTCTTCGATTGATTCCAGCTTTTGCAGAGCGCAAAGTGGCCGCTTCAGCCCGAGCAATCTCCGAACTCATGGCAGCAGAACCTGAGATTTCCGCGGTTCTCACCCTTGATGACTCGGCGATTGCCGGAGTCCTCGATGGCCTTCGATCCATCGACCATTCAGTGCCCTCCGATGTCTCTATCATCGGCTTGCTCGTCTCGCCCGAGGTTGCTGAGATGGCCTGGCCCAAGGCGACAACCGTTTCCCACGACCCCCGAGATCTAGGCCGCTTGGGTGTGTTGGCCATGATCGATTCGCTGGACGGCGTGAGCGATCGAGCCACTCAGTTCTTGCTGCCCAGCGAGTTGGTCGAAAGGTCGACCACCGCCCCGCGTCAAGCTGCCAGCCGCTGACCTGGAGAATCAACTGCCCCTTGCGCCAATGGTCGTACCGCGCTAATTTGTCGAAACGCTTCGACTAAGCGTTTCGATAAGGAGGGACCAATGTATTCCAGGATGATGAAGCTCTTGGCCTTGCTACTCGCGCTGGGGCTTGTTGCTGCCGCGTGCGGCAACGACGACGACGCGCCGACGGCGCAGGAACCAACTGAAGAGGCGAGCCAGCCTACCAGTGCGCCTGCCGAGGAGCCTGCCGAAGAACCTGAGGGCACAAGCCTGATGGACGGGGAGATCCCCTGCGAGCAGCAATACGCCGGTCGGCAGGTGTCAATCATCTCGCCTGTCCGTGACAGCGAGGACGATCAGCCGGTTGCCGACTTTGTGGCCGCCTATCAGCCGCTTATGGACTGCACCGGTGTGGAGATCGTCTGGGAGGGCACCGATCAGTTCGAAACCGAGATCAATGTCCGGCTCGAGGGCGGCGATCCCCCCGACGTGATCGACTACCCGCAGCCCGGCCTCATGACCCAGCACGCCCGACAGGGGCATTTGGTTCCGCTTCCCGACGACGTAGCAGCGCATTTGGCGACTGACTACATCGCCGGTTGGGACACCTATGCGACCGTGGATGGCGTGATTTACGGACTTCCTGGTCGGTCCAACATCAAATCGTTGGTTTGGTACAGCCCAGGTGCGTTCGCCGAGGCCGGGTACGAGGTGCCCACCAGCTTGGGCGAGTTGAAGTCACTGTCGGACCAGATCGTGGCCGACGGCGGCATTCCGTGGTGCATCGGTGCTGAGTCGGGTGTGGCGACCGGCTGGGTCCTGACCGACTGGATGGAAGACTTCATGCTGCGCACCCACGGTGCGGAGGTCTACGACCAGTGGGTCAACCACGACATTGCATTCAACGACCCGAGGGTTGCGGAGGTAGTGGACGCAGTGGGCGCCTACGTCAAGAATGCCGACTACCTGGGCGGTGAGAACTTAGTGAAGGCGATCGCTACCACGAAGTTCCAAGACGGCGGTCTGCCTATCCTCGAAGGCGACTGCTACATGCATCGCCAAGCCAGCTTCTACTCCAACCTGTGGCCAGCCGGCACCACGATCGGCGAAGACGGCGACGTCAACGTCTTCTATCTGCCGAGTCCCGCAGACGGCCCCGCGTTCATGCTCGGCGGTGGCGACATCTACGCCCCGGCAACCGACAAGCCGGAGACGTTCGACGTGGTCCGTTACACCGGCTCGTTGGACTACATGACTACGGTGGCCAATGTGAGGGGCGAGTTGGTCCCGCACCTTGAACTGGACACCGGGGCATACACCGATCCGTTCCTGGCCAAGCTCGCTGAGCTCCAGCTCGGTGCGGACGTATTCAGGTTCGATGGTTCAGACCTCATGCCCGGAGCCGTGGGCGCCGGAACATTCTGGACCGAGGTTACCAATTGGGTGATCGGTGGCAGCACGGAGGACTTCGTCGACAACGTCGAGGCGAGCTGGCCGAGCTAAGCCCCCTCCAATGGCGAAAGCCAGCAGGCGTGGGGGCCGGGTTCTGCCTGGCCCCCACGCTCATTACAACGGCAGAGCGGCAAGAATGACGGGGGGTATCGAATATGGGGGACATCGTTAGCGCAATCGTGGTCACCGTAATTGCGTTGGCCGCATTGGCCGCGCTCTTGGCCGCGATGTACTGGGTGGTCGGGCGTTTGCCGAAGAGATGGCGAGAAGGGGCGCGAGCGTGGGTTTTTCTGTTCCCCGCCGCGGTCGCCGTCACGATAGGGCTGCTCGTTCCGGCAATCAGAACCATCTACCTGAGCCTTCTCGACGACAACGGCGAGAAGTTCGTGGGCTTCGACAACTACGTCGACGTGTTCACCACCACCGGTACCCGTCTCACGGTATTCAACAGCCTCTCATGGGTGTTGGTTGGCACCCTTGCCACAGTGGCGGTGGGTCTGGCAATGGCGCGCTTCGCCGACGGCATGCGGATTGAGAGCGCCGCCAAATCGGCCATTTTCTTGCCCGGTGCCATATCTCTGGTCGGCACCGGACTGATCTGGGGGTTCGTCTACGCGGGGCCGCCATTCGACGTGGGACTGCTCAATGCGGTCACCGAGGGGATCCCCGGGTTGCCCGACGGCTGGGGAGGTGGCGGCGACAGGCTGTGGCTTCTCGAACGAGGATTTGGAGGAGTCGAACCACCCGACTCTGCGCCGGGGGTTAACACGTTCCTCCTGATCGTTGTGTTCATCTGGGCCCAGGCTGGCATCTCCACCGTCATCTTCTCGGCCGCGATAAAGGGTGTCCCCGACTCGCTGATCGAAGCGGCCAAGGTGGACGGTGCGACAGACCAGCAGACATTCTACCGGGTGACGCTGCCCTACATCCGTTCGACGATTGTGACCGTGGCCACGCTCACCACCGTGGCCGGGCTCAAGGCGTTCGACATCGTGGCGGCCACCACTGGCGGGCGGTTCGGCACCAGCACCATCGCCAATGAGTTCTATGTGATCCGCTTCGTGCAGGGTCGAAGCGGAGTGGGGGCCACGCTCGCGGTGTTGATCTTCATCCTGGTGATCCCGGTCATGATCTTGAACCGCCGGGCGCAGGCTCGAGCTGAGGAGATGATGGGCGGATGAGTGCGACGAATTCAATGACGGCGCCCAAGCCCTCGTTGGTCCAAGGCCTGCGAGCGCGTCGGGCCAAGAAGCGCCACGAGGCCTCGCTGGGCCGCTCCGCGGCGGCAACGCTGAGCAGCAAGCCGGGCCAGCTCCTGGTGTACCTGCTGGTCTTCTTGTGGACCATCCCCACATTCGGGATCTTCATCTCGTCGTTCCGACCGGAGATCGACGTCAAGACATCGGGCTGGTGGAACTGGTTCGCCGATCCAAGCCTTACCCTCGACAACTACCGCAGCGTGTTGTCGTCGGGCCCGGGCCAAGACGACCTTTGGACGTTCTTCTTGAACTCGGTGAGAATCACCGTGCCGTCGGTCATCTTGTCGGTTGGCCTAGGGCTGATGGCCGCGTACGCCTTGTCGTGGATGAAGTTCAGAGGCCGCGATTGGATCTTCGTCGGCATCGTGGGGCTGCTCATGGTGCCGCTGCAAATGGCATTGATCCCCATGCTCCAGCTGTTCTCCGGCGGCGCCCACATCGGCAGCGTGACCATCTTCCCCGACTTGGATCTGACTGGCGAAGTCTACGGCGTGTGGCTGGCCCACACCGCTTTCGGCCTGCCGCTGGTTGTGTTCATCTTGAGGAACTTCGTCGCCGCCCTGCCCAGGGACATCTTCGAGGCAGCCCGGGTTGATGGTGCTGGGCACCTGACGATTTTCCTCCGCCTTGTGGTGCCCCTGTCGGTGCCCGCAGTGGCGTCAGTGTCCATTTTCCAGTTCATGTGGATCTGGAATGACTATCTCATCGCTTTGATCTTCGCCGGACGCGAAAACGCCCCGATAGTCCGCCAGCTGGCAACGCTGACGGGCACTCGCGGGCAGTCGTATCACCTGTTGACCGCCGCGGGCATGGTCTCGATGGTCGTGCCGGTTGCGGTGTTCTTCGCGCTCCAGCGCTTTTTCGTGCGTGGCCTGCTAGCCGGAGCCGTCAAGGGATGAGCGAAAAACCAGAGCCAGTGAACGACAAGAACGCTTGGTGGCGGTCCGCTGTTGTCTACCAGATCTACATACGATCATTTGCCGACGGCAACGGCGACGGCATCGGCGACATCTCAGGACTTCGGGCCCGGCTGCCGTACCTCGCTGATCTGGGAGTAGACGCCATCTGGATCAACCCGTGGTATCCGTCGCCGTTGCACGACGGGGGCTACGACGTCGTCGACTACCGAGACATCAACCCGTTGTACGGCACGCTTGGCGAGGCTGATCAACTCGTCAAGGAGGCGCAGGACAACGGGATCAAGGTGCTCATCGACATCGTTCCCAACCACACGTCGAATTTGCACCGGTGGTTTCAAGAAGCGCTGGCGTCACCAGCTGGGCACCCGACGCGAGACCGCTACCACTTCCGCGACGGTCGGGGCATGGACGGATCGGCGCCGCCAAGCAATTGGCTCTCGGTTTTTGGCGGCCCGGCCTGGGAGCAGACGTCTGACGGACAGTGGTATCTGCATCTCTTCGATGTCAGCCAGCCCGACCTCAACTGGGAGAACTTCGAAGTACGCCGTGAGTTTGAATCAATCCTGCGATTCTGGCTGGACCGCGGGGTCGATGGCTTCAGAGTGGACGTGGCCCACGGTTTGTTCAAGGCCCCCGCCTATCCTGACATCGCAGAAGGCGGTGACCTGTCGGTTCCCCGCCAGCAACTCGACCACCCATTTTGGGACCGCGACGAAGTTCACGAGATCTACCGTCGCTGGCGCACGGTTCTCGACTCCTATGGCGACCGGATGATGGTTGCCGAAGCCTGGGTACACCCCGACAGACTCACTCTGTACATCCGCGATGACGAGTTCCATCAATCGTTCAACTGGGACTTCCTTGCGGCGGAGTGGGACGCGAAGGAGATCGCTCGAGTGATCGCGGAGTCGTATGAGCGGGCCTGCAAGGTCGAGGCCAGCCCAACCTGGGTACTGTCGAACCACGACGTCATGCGGCACAGCACCCGGTATGGCCTGCCACGGGGGACCGACTGGCACCGATGGCCTATGGAAGGGCCCCATGATGTTCTCGATGTGGCCGCGGGGTGCCGCCGGGCGAGAGCGGCCGCGCTCATCACGCTCTCGCTCCCCGGGTCGGCATACCTCTACCAAGGCGAGGAGCTTGGCCTGCCCGAGGTATGGGACCTTCCCGAATCGGCGCTGGATGATCCCACCTGGGAGCGCTCCGGCCAGACGATCCGGGGACGTGACGGCTGTCGCGTCCCGCTGCCTTGGTCGTCGGAAGGGCCGTCGCTGGGCTTCAGCTCGGCTGAGCCGTGGCTTCCGCAACCAGCGGCATTTGCCGACCTCTCGGCCAGCAGTCAATCAGTTGAAGAAGAATCAACGCTGTCGCTGTACCGCCGGGCAATAGCGATCCGCCAGGATTGGCTCATAGCCGATGAAGAAATCGAGCTCATCGACCTTGGGCCGGATACTCTCGCCTATCGCCGAGGCACCGGGATCGCCTGCGTCGTCAACATGGGGTCTGACATCCAACCGCTGCCCGACGGAGAAATACTGCTGACGTCAGCGCCGCTCAATGGCGGTGAGCTTCCCCCCGACACGGCCGTTTGGCTATCCCTGACACCGAGTACAACTAATTCGACCGACTAGGAGACCTGATCATGGCCACCATAACCCTCGACAAGATCAACAAGGTCTATCCCAATGGGTTCCATGCGATCCACGACCTCGACCTCGACATCGCGGACACCGAATTCCTGGTGCTGGTCGGACCGTCGGGATGCGGAAAGTCCACCGCCTTGCGGATGGTTGCCGGGCTCGAGGAGATCACCGAAGGGGAGCTGCGCATCGGCGACCGCATCGTCAACGACGTGGAGCCAAAGGATCGCGACATCGCCATGGTCTTTCAAAACTATGCGCTCTACCCGCACATGTCGGTTTACGACAACATCGGCTTCGCTCTCAAATTGGCGAAGACGCAGAAGGACGAGACTGATCGCCGCATTAGGGAGGCGGCCCGAATACTCGAGCTCGACGAACAGCTCGACCGCAAGCCCGCCCAGCTCTCGGGCGGCCAGCGTCAGCGGGTGGCCATGGGGCGGGCGATCGTGCGCCAGCCGGCGGCATTCCTGATGGACGAGCCGCTCTCCAACCTCGACGCCAAGCTGAGGGTGCAAATGAGGGCGGAGATTGCCAGCCTGCAACGCGAGCTCGGCGTCACCACGGTGTACGTGACCCACGACCAGGTGGAGGCTATGACGATGGGCGACCGGGTTGCGGTGCTGAAGGACGGGTTCCTCCAGCAAGTGGACACTCCTCAGAGCCTGTATGACCGGCCGGAAAACGTCTTCGTTGCCGCTTTCATCGGCTCGCCTTCGATGAATCTGTTCGAGGGCACCTTGACGCTGGACAGCGACACCCAACAGGGCAAGCTGACCCTCGGTAGCCAGACCATCTCGATACCCTCCGAAGTGCTTGCCTCTCGACCGGCGCTGGCCGCCTACGACGGGCAATCGCTGATCTACGGCATCCGCCCTGAGGACATGGAGGATGCCTCACTTGACACTCGCCCCGATGATCAGTGCATCCACGGAGAGGTCAGTCTCGTTGAGGCGCTTGGCGCGGAGATCCTCGTGCACTTCGGTGTCGATGCCGCCCCGGTGGATTCCGGCGATCCCGACGCGGTGGTCGAGCTTGGAGACACCGCGGTGGTCGTTGGACGATTCAACCCGAGGAGTCGAATTCGTCTTCGCGAAACCGCCAAAGTCGCCGTCCACGCAGAGCGCATCAGCTTTTTCGACCCCTCTACACGCCTTGCGCTCTGGGACTGATCCTCACGCGAGGACTTCGTGCGGCTTCAGTTGGTAACAACGCACGACCCTCAGCCCGACTACCTCGACCTGCCGCTCCGTCAGCCGCTGGCTGAGTGGACCCATCTTGGACTGGTCGAGTTTCCGATTGGCATTCATCGCCACGTGGTCCGCTTCGTCGAGTTGGAGCAGGGTCTCTTTGCCCTTAAGGAGTTGCCCGGGCGTCTAGCTGACCGGGAATTTTCGCTGCTGCGCCACCTTGCCGAAGAGGGCGTGCCGGTGGTGGAGGTGCTCGGAGTCATCTCCGAACGCGGTGACGACCTTGAAGACATCCTCATAACGCGGCACTTGGAGTTCAGCCTTCCTTTTCGGTTCCTGTTCGCCAGATCGGGTATATCCAGTTTGCGGGAATCGATAGTCGACTCGATAGCAGTGCTGTTGGCGCAGCTCCATCTCGTCGGGTTCTTTTGGGGAGACTGCTCTTTGTCCAACACCCTGTTTCGGCGCGACGCCGGGGCGCTGGCCGCTTGGGTAGTGGATACCGAAACCGGGGAACTGCACGATCAGCTGTCGCCAGGGCAGCGGGAACTCGACCTGGACATTGCCCAGATGAACATTTTCGGGGGTTTGCTGGATCTTGAAGCTTCGGGCCGGCTGCCATCTGACATCGATCCGACGGAGGTAGTGGAGAACCTCGCCAACAGGTACGGGCAGCTTTGGGAGGAACTCACCGCCGAGCAGTCAGTGGAGTTTGCCCAACGTCATCTGATCGACGCTCGCCTGGCTCGCTTGAACGAGCTTGGATTCGACACCACCGAGGTATCGATCACAACGGGAGAGGACGGATCGCAGATTCGATTTCGGCCTGCTGTCGTTGAAGCAGGACATCACGCTCGGGAACTCGAGCGCCTCACCGGTCTCCGGCTCCTTGAGAATCAGGCGCGGCGAATGCTGAACGACGTTCGATCCTATGGCGCATGGCTGGCCAGACGAGACGGCCTTGAGCTGCCGGAGGCAGTGGTTGCCTATCGGTGGCTCAACGAGATTTTCGAACCAGCCATAGACGCCATCCCACCGGACCTTCGCGATCGCCGCTCCCCTGGTGAGCTGTTTCATGAGATCCTCTTTCACCGAGACGCTCTCCAATCGATGCTCCAGGCTGATGTCAGCGTGGAGGCCGCTGCGGTCGACTACGCGTCGGAGGCCCTGCCAACTTCTGTTGGGGAGCGATCCCTTATCGAGGCCGACTGACCAATGGGCATGCCCGGGCAATGGGCCGTCATTTGTCCCTGTGACAGAATCCACAGTCGGTCTAAGCAGAGTTCACCTCGCTTTTGCTCTGCCTTCTAGTGAGCAGGGGACAATGTGAGTATGGATGAGCAGACACCTCTGGCACCGCATCAACAGGGTGGTGGTCGCGGCCATGGCCGAAGAGGGCTTCGACGTCTCCCAGGGGTACCCCAAGCCGTGGACCGACGAGATCGCCCGGGTCGCCGATGTGATTGTGAGCATGGGCTGCGGCGATGCCTGCCCCATCTATCCTGGCAAGCGCTACGAGGACTGGGTGTTGGACGACCCCTCCGGGCTTTCCATCGAAGCAGTTCGCCCTATTCGGGACGACATCAGGGGTCGTGTCGAGGCCTTGCTGGCCACCCTGGAGTTGGCCCCAGTCTCGTAGCTTCCGGCCGAGCCGCCGTGCGGGGATCTTCCCGAGCGTCTAAGTTGCAACGGAGCCGGGGAGAGGCGGACGGGAGGGGGGCTCCCTCTCCCCGGCTGCGACTTCGCTATTGCCATCAGGCGATGAGAGCCTGGACTTCAGCCACTCTCTTTTGCACCTCGTCGGGGGTGGAAGCTTCCAAGTTCAATCGCAGCAAGGGCTCTGTATTGGAGGGGCGCAGGTTGAACCACCAGTCGCCCAGATTCACGGTGAGGCCGTCGAGGCGGTCCTGTTCAGCGTCGGCGTAGGCGGCGGACACCCGTTCGATTACCGCGGCGGCATCGTCCACTGCCGTGTTGAGCTCTCCCGAGGCTGCGTAGCGATCGAGGCTGGACACCAGGTCGGATAGCCCAGCCGGGTGGTGGCTAAGGGCCTCCAAAACCACCAGGGCGGCGATCAACCCACTGTCGGCTCGATAGTTGTCCCGGAAGTAGTAGTGGCCGGAGTGCTCACCGCCGAACACCGCGTCGGTCTCGGCCATGACCTGTTTGATGTAGGAGTGGCCCACCCGAGTGCGAACCGCCGTTCCGCCTCCCTCGGCGATCACCTCGGGCACCGTCCGAGAGCAGATCAGGTTGTGGATCACCGTGGCACCGGGATCACGGGCCAGGATCGAGCGGGCGATGATGGCGGTGGTCAACGATCCCGACACCGGTCGGGCCGTCTCATCCACCAAGAACACCCGGTCGGCGTCGCCGTCGAAGGCCAGCCCGATGTCGGCGCCCAGGGCCACCACGCGGTCTTGCAGGTCCCCCAGGTTCTCGGGCTGGAGGGGGTCGGCCGGATGGTTGGGGAACGTGCCGTCCAGCTCGGGGTACAAGAGATCGAGCACGAAGGGCAGCCCGTCGAACACCGCGGGCACTACGAGACCGCCCATGCCGTTGGCGGTGTCGGCCACCACCAGCAGCGGGGCCAGTGCATCCAAATCCACAAACGAGCGCACATGGTCGACGTAGCCGCTCAACAGGTCGCGGGCAGTGCGGATGCCCTTGGCTGCCGCCGGATCGGGGCCGGCGATGGCCATGGCCTTGATGGCCCCCAGACCGGAATCGGAGCTGATCGGTGCGGCGCCGGGCCCGCACATCTTGATCCCGTTGTAGCCCGCGGGGTTGTGGGAGGCGGTGAACACCGCTCCGGGCAGGTCGAGTCTTCCCGAGGCGTAATAGAGCATGTCGGTGGCGCACAGCCCCACGTCCACCACATCGACGCCGTGGTCCAGCGCCCCGTCGCCGAATGCGGTGGCCAATTCCTCGCCCTCGGGCCGCATGTCCCTGCCAACCAGGACTGCTTCCGCTCCCGCCGCGGCCGCGAATCGGGCGAAGGCCCCGCCGATGGCTCTGACCCCGTCGGCGTCGAGCTGGTCTCCCACCGTGCCCCGCACGTCGTAGGCCTTGAATATGGCGTCGTAGTCGGTGGCCATGTCGTTGGGGGCCTAGGGCTCTGGGCTGTTCAGCGGCATTGGGCGGCTATTGCTTCTTGAGGTTCTGCTTCATCTCGTCGAGTTGCATCAAGATGGGATAGCCGCTGACGCTGATGGCGTTGCCGTGGCCCGTGTGGTGCACGTCGAACACCGACTGGAGGGCGGTGTAGTAGCCCTGCACATCGAGGGTCTGGTTCACTGCCCGCTTGGCCTGGGCCAGCCCGAAAGCGTTGTTCTTGGCTATCTGGGCGGCCAGCTCGTGGGTGCGCTCCCAGAGCTGGTCGCGGCCCACGACCTCTCGGGCTACCCCGATTTGGACAGCCTCTTCGGCACCCAGCGTGCGTTGGGTGAACAGCAGATCCTTGGCCCGGCGGGCGCCCAGCTCCCAGGTGTGGCCGTGGTACTCCACCCCGCCGATGGCCATAAGCACCACCGGATCGGAGAACTCCACGTCATCGGCCACCACCAGCAGGTCCAGCGGCCAGATCAAATTCAAGGCCCCGGCGATGGCCTTGCCCTGAATGGCGCCGAGGGTTGGCTTGGGGATGTTGCGCCAGTGCCACGAATAGCCCAGGTACTTGCGGGCCTCCCACCGGTAGATCTTGTTCAGCTGCCAGCTGCCATCGGCCTCGGCCAATGACACCGCGTCGGGATCTGGGGCGCCGCCGCCCAGATCGTGGCCGGCGGAGAAGTGCCTGCCTTGGCCCCGCAGCACGATGACCTTCACGTCGTCGTCGTACTCCGCGGCCAAGAAGTGATGGTGTAGCTCGTCGAGCATCCGCTCGTTCTGGGCGTTGGCCTTCTCGGGCCGGGCCAGCGTGATGGTGGCCACCGCTTCGGCGGTCTCGTACTCGACGTATCTGAAGTCGTCCATGGGATGTCCTTAGTCGGTGCTTGCAGATGTGGGTTCTACCACGGTCTCGGCGTCAGGTCTTGCTGAGGGCGGCGGCTTCGAGGACAGCCAGGGTTTGCTCGGCAATGGGGTCCCAGTCGAAACCTGGGCGACGTTCGATCAGAGCCTGGCGGGAGCGGTCGAGATCTTCGGGAGACAGCTCGTCGAGGCAGCGGGTGAGGTCTTCGACAGTCGAGCCGTAGCGGATGTCGGCCCCTTCAAAGGTCTCGTCGAAAAAGTCCCAGTCGCTGGTAATGGCGGGCACGCCCGCCCCCAGGCAGTCGAACGCCGTGCCGGTGGTGAGCATCCCAGACGGGGCGAACGGGAGGATCACCGCGTCGAAGGCCTTCATGCGCCGCAGGTACTGATTGAAGTCGAGATGGCCGTGCTCGGCAATAATCCGAGGGTCGTCGGGCACGGCCACCGACAGGTCCACCCGGATGACGAGTTGAATGTCGTCCCGGCGGCAGGCGGCTACCGCGTCCACCACCAGTTGGAGGTCCTTTTCCACCCGGGGGGTGCCGATCACCGCCACCCGCAGACCGCACGGCGCCCAGCCCTCGGACAGCTCCACGTCCTTTCGGGTGGAGTTGGCCACGGCCTCATACTCGCGACCCCAGTGGCCGTGGGCGATGATGTGGTGCTCGGTGTGAGTGCCGTAACTATAGGTAGCCAGGGCCACATCCCGACCCACTTCGCTGTGGTGGATGACCGCGTCGGCTGCCTCGGCCCACAGCTGGTAGCTGGCAGCGGCCTCGTCGGTCTTGAAGAAGTGGGGGAGCAGGTTGTGCTGGGTCCACACGATGGCGGTGCCGGTGGCCTTTACCTGCTCCAGCACCTCGGCGGTGCGCTGGGGATCCACGCCGGTCCACCACTCGGGCCAGGCCATGTGCAAGACATCTATGTCACGCAGTCTCCGCACCAGCTTGTCGTCGGGAATGCCCGCGCCGGTGGCCACCACCCGGTTGTATAGCGGGTCATACAGCGACCGGTCGTAGGGGTGGCCGTGGATGGTGCTGGCCACCCGCAGGCGGGGGGTGATCTTCCAAGTGAAGTCCACTGCCTCGGCGGGCTCAAGCTCAGCCTGGTACACCCGGGTCAGCTCACCCCAGAAACTGCGCCATTCGGCGATACCGGCGGTGTCGACGATCTGGAGCGGGCCCGAGTCGATCTCCACATCGATGGGGCGAGACTCTGATTCGGCCACCGATATGGTGAGCGGCCCCGGCAGACCATCGGGATCGTCGAAGCGAAGTTGCTCGGACACCACCAGCGAGCGGCCCTTCACCTGGTAGGTGGCCGTTCTGGTTCCGGCGACGGTTGCCTCGCTGCTGCCCGCCGGAGCCCAGCCGTCGTGGATGATGGTGACCGTTCCCGGAGAGTGCTCAACCGAGGTGGGTAGATTCGCGGGCACGAGGGGGGCATTGCTGGTGCCGGCCATTTCGTCTCGGCCCTTCGGGCTGATCACCGGCAGCATCACCGGGTGGCCGCTGGTGGGCTGCTCCAACAGGCCGGGACTTCGGGGGGAGGGGGAGTAGTCGGCCGAGAAGCCGAAGACGGTGGGCAGGGCGAACGACAGCGACTTTGAGCGGTACGACCACACCGTGGCTCGCCCGGAATCGTCGAATCGCACGAAGCGCTCGGCCGGCAGGAAGGCATCGGTTGTCGGCGCGCCGACCACCTCTGGCCTGCGCCGCAGTTCCAGGGCGGACAACAGGAGCTTTCCGTAGATGTCCAGGGTCATCTGAAGCCTTCGGGCCGGACCCCGATAGAACATGGCTGCCCGGCTCTGGTGTGCGGCTATGACGCCTCCGGGAAACCACTCCAAGATGTCGTCCAGCGTGGCGTCGGCCCGGGCCAGCCAGCGGTCTTGAGGGGCTCTTAGGTCACGCCCCGCCGCGATGGCGGCCAACTCGATGGTGATGGCCATGCCCAGCGCGCCGATGGAGCGCCCCCACACGACGGCCCCGCCCGGCTGGGCCAACTCGTCGAGATCGCGAAGCACTTGGGACAGTCCGTCGGCCCACCCCGGACCGAGTTGGTCCACTAGGGGCTCGGCGAACAGGTACATGTCGGGGGTGTAGATGTCGTAGTGGACCCAGGCCCCCATGCCGTCGTTGAGCCATCCGGTGGGGCTGGTGAACATCGAACGCACCCGCTCCAGCAGCTGAGGAAGCTCGGTAGGCTCGTCGTCTCCCCGGAGGCGAGCCAGAGCCCTCAGACAACGGGTGGCCACCACCGCGAAGTTGGGGGGGATGGCGTCGGTGTCGTCGAGCCGGGCAATGATTTCTTTGGAGTGCACGGCGTCAAGCACGGTGTCATGCAGTTCAGCGGGCAGCACATCGAGCCCGCCCAACCGCAATACGGTCTCGCCGACCCGGTAGCTATAGAAGCCCTCAACTGAGGAGGGGTCGAGCGAGGCGATGAGCGGCGCGATTCGGTCTTGCAGATCGCAGCCGGCGACCTCGTCTACCCCGCAGTCGACGAGCAGCCCCAGCACATACATGAGGTCGGCAGTGGTGTCGTCGAGCACTGGATGGCCGGCGTACAGGCCGGGCAGTATGAAGCCGGCGGCGGCGGTCTGTTCGAATTCGCCCATCTTCTCGGCGGTCGCCGACACCAAGCGGTCGGCCAGTTCTCCAGCGGTGGTAGCCCCGCCCAGTGGAGGCTCGGGCATTCGGAGGTCCAAACTCATGCCATGGTCGCCAGTCGGTCGCGGGTGACCTCGTTGAGGGCTGGCTCGCCCGCCGACCACCGGCGAACCTCCTCAATCACATAGTCGGTCATTCGGGCCAGCTCAGTGCCCTGGCTGCCGGCCAAATGGGGGCTGATCCACACGTTGGGCATTTCCAGCAGCGGGCTGTCTTCGGGCAGCGGCTCGGGATCGGTCACGTCCAAGATGGCATAGAGACGCCCCGACGCCAGGTGTGGCAAAAGCTCCTCGTGGTCAATCAGCGGGCCCCGGGCGGTGTTGATCACCGTGGCCCCATCGGGCAAGGCCGACAGCTGGGTCGGGCCGATCATATGCATGGTCTCGGGCAGGGCTGGCGCGTGGATGGACAGCACATCGGCCCCCGCGCACAGTTCGTCGAGCTCGAGTTTTTCTACCCCCAGCGATACAGCCTCCTCCTCGGTCACATAGGGGTCGTAGAGCGTCACCTTCAAGTGGGGGAAGGCCCGCAGCAGCTCGACCACCCGGCGACCGATTAGCGACGCCCCGACGATGCCCACGGTACGGCCGTAGTTGCCCCATTGGCGGTCGCCCAAATCAGAAAGAGCCGAGAAATCTGCCGGGCCGCGGCGCCACAACACGCCCTTGTTGGCGAACAAGACGGCCGCCAGGGTGAACTCGGCCACCGGCTCGGCGTTGGCGTTGGCCCCGCTGGTCACCCGGATGCCCCTATCCCACACTGCATCGGTCAGGGTCATCTTGACCGTTCCCGCCGCGTAGGCGAACAGCCCGAGTTGGGGAGTCCGGTCGAGCATGGCGGTGTCCAGAGGCGGGCACCCCCAATGGCCGATGATCACCTCGGCCTCGGCCAGCACGGCGTCGGCTTGGTCGTCCCAAGCCCCGATGGGCTCGGTGTTCAACAGAGTCCCCAGCGCCCGCAGGCGGTCGAGGTCGGCCTCGCCGAATAACTCCAATCCCGACCAGTGGGCGATAACGATATTGGGCTGCCCCCTGCTCATCCGGTGAAGTCTCGCAACATAGGCGGGGCCAAGCCATTTTCCCGCTACCCCGCTGCGCTCATCGGGGATCTTCGGACTACGGTCTTAGCCGCTTCACCGGCACATCGAACGAGAGGGCAGGCAATGGCTGATTTGGTGAACTACGAAGGCAAGCGGGTGCTGGTGGTGGGCGGTGCCACCGGGATGGGAGCGGCCTCGGCCCAGAAGGCAGCTGTGCTCGGGGCCCACACCATCGTTCTGGACATCGCCGAGGTGACCTACGAGTGCGGCCAGTCGATCCGCGTCGACCTGAGCGACCAGGCCAGCGTGGACGCAGCCATCGAGGCCATCGACGCCCCGGTGCACGCGGTGCTGGCCTGCGCAGGAGTGGCCGACGGCACCGGCAACCTCATGCTGATCAACTTCACATCGCAGCGCCATCTCATCGAGGCGCTTATCAAGACGGGCAAGCTGGGGCGGGGCGGCTCGGTGTCGTTCATCTCCTCGGCCGCGGGGATGGGTTGGATGGGCAACCTCGAGCAAGTGCAGGACTTCTTGACCACGCCCGATTGGGATACCGCGGCGGCGTGGATCGACGAGAACGAGGGCACCGACACCTACACGTTCAGCAAGCAGGCAATCAACGGCTACGTGGCCGGCCAGGCGTTCCCCTACCTGCAAAGGGGCATCCGCATCAACTCCATCATGCCCGGCCCCACCGACACGCCTTTGGCCCGGGCCAACGCCGACCTGTGGCTCGGATTCGGGGCCGCCTACCGGGAGGCCGCCGATGTGCCCACTCTGGTTCCCGAGCAGATGGGCGACACGCTGCTGTTCTTGAGCAGCGACGCGGCCAGCGGGATCAACGGGATCAACCTGCTGGTTGACCAGGGCCACACCAATGCCTCGCTGGTTGACGCCTGGGACGACCCGTTCGTGAAGGTCATGGCCGGCATGATGGATTTCGACCCGGCCATGTTCGGGATGGACGAGTGAGCCGTCGCACCAGATGAGCGGCGAACTGCCTGACCTATTGGAGCTGACCGAGGTCGGCGAGCAGCGCTACCACGTGTTCCAGCCGGCGGAGTCGGCCGAGGGGCGCGATGTGGTGTTCAGCGGCCAGCTCATGGCCCAGATGATGATGGCGTCGGATCGGGAGGCGGGCGGCGCCAAGGACATCCGCTCGGTTCACGCCATCTTCGCCCGGGCCGGCACCTACACCCTGCCGATCGAGGTGGAGGTCGACTCCATGCAGGTCGGGCGTACCTGGGCCAGCGATGCGGTCACAGCCACCCAGGGGGGCAAGTTGCTCAGTAGGGCGCTGATCTTGATGAGCACGGTGGACGACGATTTGATGCGCCACGAGCCGGCCATGCCCGATGTGCCCGGTCCCGACGGCCTGGACCCCGGTTTCGCCTTCATATTCCCCGGCGCCGAGTGGCGCCCGGTGCCCGGCGAGCCGGAAATCGACGGCGTGCCGGTCGAGCGGGCTTGGCACCGCTACGAGAGGGCAGTGGACTCCCAGGCGGCCAACCAGGGCATCGCCGGCTGGGCCACCTGCGGCAGCATCATCGGCCTGGCCATGCGCCCCCACCGCGACACCATCCGCATCGAAGACGCCCATCACACGCTGTCCACCGGGGTGATCGCCCACACCCTGCATTTCTTGGATCGTCTGGACGTTTCCCAGTGGCTGCTGGTCCAGCTTCGGGGCACCAAAGCGGCCAACGGCCGGGTCTACGGCCAAGGCGAGGTGTTCACCACCGAGGGCCAGCTGGTGGCCACCTTCCACCAAGACTCCATGGCCCGAGCCGCCCCCGGCGCCATGGACCCCTCCCGCTCGATGTGACTGGCCGCTTAGGGCGGAGGAATCTCCACCTGGCATTGGGGCTCGGTTGCTCGGCTGATCCGGTGCTGCCAAGGGACCTGTTGAGATCGCCATCACAAGCAGGGATCACTCGGTGGTGTCGTCGAGGATCATCAGGGTCTTGAGGTCGCTGTGGAAGTCGAGGGCGTAGTCGCCGCCTTCTCGGCCGATGCCGGAGATGCCGCAGCCACCGAAGGGGGCGGTGAGGTCTCGCACCAAGAAGGTGTTGGCCCATACCAGCCCGGCCCGTATGGCTGCTCCTACTCGTTCGGCTCGGGATTGTGAAGAGGTCCACATCTGGGCCGACAGCCCGTACTGAGTGCTATTGGCCAGCGAGATGGCTTCTGCTTCATCGGCGAAGGTCTGGAAGGTGAGCACCGGGCCGAAGACCTCTCGTCGCACTACCTCGCTTAGGTTGGAAGCCGGTTCGATGAGGGTGGGTTCGTAGTGGAGGCTGCCCTCCACCGGGCGGCCCCCCCGCACGATAACGTCGCCCGCGTCTCGGGCCCGCTCCACGAATCCATGGACTCGGTCGCGGTGGTCGGGATGAGCCAAGGGGGCTATGTCGGTGGCCGGGTGGCGGGGGTCGCCCAGCACCAACGCATCGGCGTTGTGGTGGAACCGCTCGAGGAACTCCTCCCGGACTTCGGCGGCCACCAAGAGCCGGGTGCCGGCCAGACACACCTGCCCGGAATCATCGAATTGCCAGGCTGCCCGGTGGGCGGCAGCGTCGAGGTCGGCATCGGCGAAGACGATGAACGGGCCCTTGCCGCCCAACTCGGCGGTGAAGGGGACAATGTTGGCTGCCGCGGCCTGGCCGATGTGACGGGCGGTCTCGGGGGAGCCGGTGAACGTTATCCGCCTCACTCGGGAGTCGGACACCAATGCGGCGCCTGCCTCCTCGCCGATGCCCTGCACGAGGTTGAAGGCGCCGGGAGGGAATCCGGCTTCCAAGGTGAGTTCGGCCAACAATGCGGCCGATAGTGGGGACCACTCTGCCGGTTTGTGTATGACGCTGTTCCCGGCGGCCAACGCGGGGGCCAGCTTCCAAGTGCTGAGCATGAAGGGGGCATTCCAGGGGGTGATCACCACTGCCGGTCCCGCGGGCATGCGTTGCACTTGATTTCTCATGCCTTTGGCGTCCCATGTGCGGTCGTGGTGTCTGGTGATCAACTCGGCGTAGGTGCGGAAGTTGAGGGCGCCCCGGGCCACGAGCCGCTGCTTCATTGACTCATGGAGAAAGCCCATGTCGAGGGTCTCCACCAGGGCAATCTCGTCGTTGTGAGCCTCGATCAGATCGGCCAGCCGATACAGAACGTCGGCCCGGTCTTCGACGCTGAGGGAGCTCCACTCCTCAAACCCCCTAGTGGCGGCAGCCACCGCGGCGGCGGCCGTGGCCTCGTCACCTCTTGCGATGTCGGCCAGGTGTTCCCAGCCCATTGGCGACCGGGTCTCGAACCGCTGGGGGGAGGACACCCAGTACCCGCCTATCAGGTGGTCGACGGGAACCGAGACGCCGCCGACATCCTGGCGGGTCACGAGGGTCATTCTTCCTCGACGGTGGACTCGTAGTGCTGGGCACCGGGACCTTGAGGGGCGCGGATTCCCCGAAACTCCCAGTCGCCGCCTTGGGCGGTGGACTGCACCTCTTCGGAGTTTGATGGCTGTGCACCAACGTCGTCGCGGATGGGGGTGGGACCGGTCACGATGGTGTTGGTCAGCGTGCCCAATCCCTCAACTTCCACGGTGACCACGTCGCCGGGTTCCACCGGACGGGAGGTGGCCGGGGTTCCCGACAGCAAGATATCGCCCGGCACCAGCGTTATGGTGCGGGCGATGTCGGCCACGATGTAGTGCATGTCCCATTCCATCTCGTCGGTGGTGGCGTCTTGCTTGACGTCCCCATTCACGATGGTCTGGATCCTCTTGCCCCGGAAATCCCACCCAGTGACCAGGCCGGGGCCCACCGGGCACAGGGTGTCGCTGCCCTTCACCCGCAACATGGAACCGGCGTCAGTGTCACGGAAGTCGTGGAGCCCGTAGTCGTTGGCCACCGAGTAGCCGGCGATGTAATCACCGGCCTCGGCGGGCGACACGTTGCGACAGGTCTTGCCGATCATGATGGCGATCTCACCCTCGTAGTTGAGCCACTGGCATCCTTCAGGCCGGACCACGTCGCTCTTGTGGCCGGTCAGCGCGGTGATCGGCTTGTGAAAGTAGGTCGGCGCGGCCGGCAGCTTGGTCATGAACTCTTCCACCCGGCTGCGATAATTCAGATGGATGCAGATGATCTTGGTAGGCGTTACCGGCGCCAAGTGCACGGCATCGTCGATGGCCACCGACCGTCCGTCACCAGAGACGAGCCGATCACCGATACGTTCGACATGACAGGGATAGCCGTCCAAGAGGATGCGGCGATATTCGGGCATGTCTGGCAATCTACCCAGTAATCCCATGGCAACCGACTCCACTCCCGACGAACGACTTCTCGATGCCGAAGTAGACATTCAGGCTCGTCTGGGCGACGAGCCCCTCGACTTCGACTCGTTGCAGGCCATCTCCAACATCTACCGGGCCGCGGCGGCCGTGCGGCGCCGGGCCGAGCGGGAGGTGCTGGCCGAGGCCGGGCTGTCGTGGGGCGGATTCACCATCTTGTGGGTTCTGTGGGTGTGGGGAGAGATGGAAGCGGCTCAACTGGCCTCCGAGTGCGACTTGGCCAAGGGCACCCTGACCGGGATGGTGACCACCCTGGAGAAGCAAGGCAGGGTCGAGCGCACCCGAATGCAGTCGGACCGCCGCCGAGTCACAGTGGCCCTAACCCCGGCAGGACTCTCGACCATCGAGCAGCTGTTTCCCCAGTTCAACGAATTCGAGGGCAAGATGAGCGGAGGCCTCAGCGTCACCGAAAAGCACGAGCTGGCCCGCCTTCTGCGGGCGGTAACCACGAACGCTTCTGAGTAAGTGCTCGTCACCATCCACCGGGCTACGGATTCCCTGAGCTGGGCCACCTTCTTTGCCGCCCCCATTGACTTGACAATAAGTCGGGTGTGAGCCTCCCCAGGCATTGCGCAGGTTCTGGTGGTCCCTGGGTTTGGTGTAGGCGTGATGTTGCATCCACAGATTGCGGCCCAACAAGATCACAGTCGGCACAATTGCGCTCCAGCCCCGCTCTGGTTGCTCGTACTGCTCAGCGGTAGGCGTCTCTTCTGGGCGAGATCGTCAGCACGATGATCTGCCCCTCGCTTGCCTTGTAGATGATGCGGTGCGACCATCCCAGACGTGCGGAGCGCTTGTCTCGGAGAGGGCCGACAAGTCTCTTTCTCTGGCTTGGATCGCGGTCGAGGCGCCGGATGAACTCCTTGGCTTTGGCCGCCAGCGCCTCCGGCAAGCTGTCCAGGTCCTTCTTGGAGCGGCAAGCCAGTTTGACCACAGGACTTCAGTCGAAATCCACTAGTTCGCCAGCGGCAACATCGCGCTCGGCTTCGGCGATGGCAATCATGGTGGCGTCGTCTGTGAGTATGTTCAGCGATTCGAGCAGCGACTCGTACTCCCCGGCGCTCATGATGACTGCAACTTGCTGTCCATGCCGGGATATCAGGACTATCGAGCCGGTCGCATTCACCTCGTCAATGATCTCGCCGAGGCGTCTGCGGGCCTCCGACAGTGGTGTCATCGAACTCTCAGGCAATGGGTCGACTCCCCAATATCAGATGTGTGCATGCTTCTGCGCGTAACCCTGCTCATGTCTAGGCGGCTGACATCGGTTCTTCGAGATGAAGCGAGGTGGCGGTCTCGGTGTTCATTTGAACTCCTACATTGGTTCAGTGATACGGCAGGTAGTGGCTGATTTCGAACGCCGACAGCTCCTCGCTGTCGATCGATCCCCCGGACGCCGCGAACCGCTCGGCCTCGTGCCGCTTGTTGGCGACGAAGTTCGCGACCAGCAGCTCGCCGACGGCGCCCGCGAGCGCCTCGGCGGCCTCGAGGTCGTCGAGTCCGCCGTCGAGCGAGGTCGCGCAGCGGTCAACCGATTCGCCCCCGTCTTCGAAGCCGTCGCCGGTGTAGGCCGGCGGGCATGGGAGCTCGTCGACGACGCCGAGCCGGGCGGCTTGGAGGACAGCGGCCACGCCGAGGTGCATGTTGGTCGATCCGTCGGCCATGCGATGCTCGATCCTCATGGCGGAGCCGCCTTCGGCCGGGATCCGGATGGTGACGTTGCGGTGGTCGACCCCCCAGTTGGCCCAGCAGCCGGCTAGGTTGCCCGGCTGCAGCCTCCGATAGGCGTTGACGGTGGGGGCGAGCAGGGGGGTGAGGGCCCGGTGGTGGGCGACCAGGCCGGCGATGCAGCGCCGGGCGAGGTCGCTCATTCCGTATTCGTCGGCGTCGTCGGCTAGGGCGGGTCGCCCGTCGGCGTCGAACAGGCTGATATTGATGTGTAGGCCGGAACCGGAGACGTCCGGGAAAGGCTTTCCGAGGAATGTGAAGTCGAGTCCCCGCCGGATCGCCAGTTCGCGCACCATGGTTCGAAGGACGAAGGCGTCATCGGCGGCCCTCAAGGCTTCGTCGTATCGCAGTGTGAATTCGAACTGGGATTCGTCGAACTCGATGTTGGTCGACTCGATCAGGAATCCGCACCGCTCCGCGGTCCAGATCGCCTCGTCATGGAAGCCGGACGGATCGCCGAGCGTGCCCGTGCCGTACACCATCGACCGGGGGTTGGCGAACCGCTGCCAGCCGCCGTGGCCGTCGGGCTCCAGCAGGTAGCCTTCGAGTTCGATTCCGGCCTTGACCGAATATCCGAGCTCGGCCCAGTCGTCGATGGCGCGGGCCAGCGCGTTGCGCGCCGAGACGGCGTACGGCTTGTGCGCGAGGGTGAGGTCGGCCACCGCCACGCCGGTGCGGTCGTCTTCCCACGATGGCCGCAGGGTCGACTCGTCGATTGTGCCGTGCACGTCTTTAAGACCGTCGAGCATGTGGCTGCCCGGTGCCGGGATGAGGTCGCGGTCGTAGGCCATGGCGAAGGTTGTGACGCAAAACGCCGATCCGTTCGGCGCCAGACTCGAAGGGACGTATTTGCCCCGTGCCAGCCCGAGATGGTCGGGCCACAGCATGCGGATGCGGTCGAAGTCCTCGAAGTGCTTGGTGTTCACGATGCGAGGTCTGATCTCAGGGCGCCGCGGTCGACGACGACGTCGCCGTCGAGCGCGACGGTGCAGTTGCGCATCGGCAGGTCGAAGTGGCCGCGGCAGAACCGGCCTGCTGTCTCGTTGGCGCCGGTGGAGAACACGACATTGCCGGCGAACGCCCGCAACTCGGTGCCGTTGAGGGCGGCCTTGTCCCACATGGCAAGGGTTTCCCAGCGGGCGACCGGGTTCATGCCCCATCCGATGTGGCTGATCGCGTAGGCCTCGGTTTCGCCGAACGCGGCCAGGTACGACCGCATCAGTTCGGCGTCGTGCCCGTCGCCTGCGATGTCGACCACGTAGTCGTTGTCGAGTGTGAGCGTAATCGGCTCGCGGAGGTACTCGTTGAAGGTGAGGTTGATGTCGCCCGGTGCCAACACGACGGTGCCGTTGACGGTGCTGGCCGCGGGAAAGGCGAGCACGAGGCCTCCGGGCCAGTGGGCGATCGTGCCCGGCTCGCTGCACCAACCGTAGGAGCCGGCACGGAACGCGCCGGCGAGGTCGACGACGAGGTCGGTGCCGGCGTCGGAGATGATCGTCATCTGCTGGGCGGCGTTGATGAGTTCTACGCCGCGATCGACGCGTTCCTTCAAGGCCGGGTCGTGGGGCCAGCGTTCGGCGTTTTCCGGATGCTCAGCCGAGATCATGAGAATTCGGGCTCCGCCGTCGAGGATTTCGCCGAGCTCCGGCGCGTGGAGCAGGCCTTCGGCGGTGCAATCGACGACGAAATCGGCGGCGGCGCAGGCGGCCACTGCGGAGCGGTGGCCGGCCAAGGCCTGGGATGCGCCGGTCGAGCGGATGGGGAGCGGCCCGGGGTTGGCCGGGGTCGGCATGCGGACGTCGGCGACCGCCGCCTTGCTCATCTCCAGGGCGAGTCGGGCGGTTTCGACGATGCGGGGGCTGCTGGAGGCCTCGTGGAGCAGCACCGCGACCTCGCCTGGTTTGAGTTCGCATGCTGCGAACTGCTCGGCGTATCGCTTTACCCACCGCCACTCGGCTCGATCGCCCACGTCATTCCTCGCCGTCGTATAGGCGAGCCCTACCGAGGCGCTGAAGGCAGACCTCGACGCTCCACGGCAGCATGGAGGCTCCGCAGCGGGCGTCGCGGTAGGCCCGCTCGATGTAGCTGGGCCGAAGCATCGAACGGCCGCCGCAGATGCGGATTGCCATGGAGGCCATCTCGGGTGCGCCTTCCATGGTGGTGACGAGCGACGCCCACGCCCGGGTGATCTTGTCTTGGGTGGGATCGGTCTGGGCGTCGGCGAGCACCCGGTAGCATAGGGCTTGGGCCTGCTCGTAGCGGATGTTCATGTCCGCCCATCCCTGCTGCTTGATCGGATGGTCGCGGCGGCCGCCGGTTTTGAGGTAGTCCTCGGTGAAGTCGAGGATGCCGCGCATCAGGCCGAGGTACGTGAACGACAGGGTCATGAAGAAGTGGGGGAACCGGTCGGCGCACTGGTTGAACACCCCGGGCGGCAGCCACTCGTGCTCGGCGGGCACGAAGGCCCTGTCCATCAGCAGGTTGCGAGAGTCGGTTCCCCGCATGCCGAGCGGATCCCAAGTGCCCTCGATCGTGACGCCCTGGCCTTCGTGGGGCACGCCGAGCAGGCGGAGCCGCTCGTCGCCTTCTACTTGGCACAGCACGTTGTGGAAGGTGGAGGCGCCGGCGAGCGATGCGAAGATCTTGCGGCCGGAGACAAGGTAGCCGCCGTCGACGGGTTCGGCTCGTGTCGCGTACCCGGCTGTTGCGCCGGCGGCGAGTCCTTCGGAGAAGGGCTGGCTGTGGATGTGATGGTCTTCGACGACGCCGCGCCACAGGGTCTCCCGGCGAGCGTCGAGGAAGGCCTGTTCACCTTTGTCGAGGCCGAGCGACCCGGCGATCGGCCCGACGAGCAGTGTCGTGGCGACGTGCATGTTGAAGGTGAGGGCTGTCGCCGCGCAGTGGCGGGCGAGTTCTTCCGAGGCGAGCGCATAGCCCACGAAGTCGCCGCCGAGTCCGCCGTTTTCTTTGGGGACGACGATCCCGAGCAGCCCGGCCGCGGTGAGGTCATCCCAGTTCTCGTACGGGAAGAGGGCCTGGCGGTCGATAGCGTCGGCGCGTTTGGCGAACAGCGGGCCGAGCTCGACGACCTTGTCGAGGATCTTCATGCGTTCGGGGGTGCGGATCTCGGTCATGGGTTCTCCGATGGTTGGGCCGGTGCTGATAGGAACTCGGCGACCAGCTGGTTGAAGCGGATGGGGTCTTCGGCCGGGGAGAGGTGCCCGACGCCCTCCAGAACTTCTAGGCGGGCGTTTGGGAGCCTTTCGGCCATCAGATGGGCGTAGCTGACCGGCGTCTCTTCGTCGAGCTCGCCCACGATGACGAGCGAGGCGTTGGAGATCGAGGCGAGTTGCTCGCGGACATCGTTGGTGGGGAGGCAGTGGACGGCGGCGGTGAAGCCGCGGGGCGAGATCTGGCCGAAGGCGGCGACGGTCTCGTCCCGGATGATGCCCGTGAGCGGCGACGCGGTGATGGCGTCGACGATGCGTTCTGCGGACTCGGCGGGGGTCTCGCCGGCGGTGATTGGGGCCAGACGGGCGTCGATCCAGCTTTCGCGGGCAGTGCCGTCCATGCCGAACGCCGGACTGGTGTCGGCAAGGACGAGACGGTCCACGCGATCGGGGTGGCTGATTGCGGTGTGTAGCGCGTGCATGCCGCCGAACGACAGGCCGACTAGATCGGCCCGCTCGATGCCCAGCACGTCGAGGAAGGCGACGAGGCGCTCGGCGACGGCTTCGTAGGTGAGGGGTTCGACGACCTCGGAGTCGCCGTAGCCGGGCATGTCCCAGGCGATGCAGCGGAACTGGCCGGCAAGCCCGCGAAGCTGTGGACCCCAAGCCGAGCGAGTGCCTCCCAGGCCGTGGAGGAACACGACCGGGCGGCCGGCGCCGGCCTCTCGCCAGGCGACCGGGCCGCCGATGTGGTCGGTGTGATTCCAGCCAGACATCGAAAGACAGATTATGTCGTAATCTTATCGATACGCAAAAATACAAAATGATCCAAAAGTTTTCTTTAACCAATCTGATAAAGGGATATCTACCAAATATGTGTATCCAGATATAGATGTTATTGCGTCGTTCGCAAAAATATCAGTAGTCTCAATGCCATGAGCTCTCGGGGGGCCCGAACGAGCGAGGTCGGTCGTCCCGCCACGGCGGTGAATCTGGCTGACCCTGACGTGTGGGTAGTGGCACCGCCATACGAGGAATTCGCACGTTTGCGTGACGAAGCGCCGGTGGCTTGGAATGAGCGCCTCGACGGTCAACGGGGGTTTTGGGCCGTCGCCCGCCATGACGACATAGTGACCGTCTCTCGCGATACGACGACATTTTCGTCGCGCGAGGGTGTGATCTCGCTCGACGACTTCGATGATGACCAGAGCGACGCCCGGCGCACCCTGCTTGAGATGGATCCGCCCCAGCACACCTCGATGCGCAAGGTGACTTCGCGGGACTTCACTCCCCGCGCCGTCTCGGCGTTCGAGGCCTTTGCGCGCTGCACGGCCGGGCGGCTGATCGACGAGGTCGTCGCAACAGGTGAGGTCGACATCGTCCCCGCCTTGAGCAAGCAGTTGCCGATCCTCACCTTGTGCCGCCTTCTTGGTGTGCCCGACGAACGCCGTGCCGACATGATCCGGTGGAGTGATCACCTCATAGGCTCCGACGATCCGTCTTTCCTCGACCCCCTCGTGCAAGCGATACCGCTCGAGGAACGGCGCCTGATGCCCTTTGGCCACCCGTCCTCGCTCGAGGCGTTCGAACTGGGCCGTTCCCTTCGCACCGCGCGGGCCGCCGACCCGGTCGAAGACGTCGTGACATCGCTCGCGCTCGGGACGGCTGACGGCGGGCCGCTCGACGACATGGAGTTCTGCAACTACTTCCTGATGCTGGTAGTGGCCGGCAACGAGACGACTCGCCACACCCTCACCCACGGCATGCTTGCCCTCTCCCGCAACCCTGGGGAGTGGAGCCGGTACCGGAACGACGCGCTCGACAGCCATGTCGCTGCCGACGAAGTTGTGCGATGGGCGACGCCGGTGTACTTCGTGCGCCGGGTGGCCACCGCCGACACCGAACTTGGCGGCGCCGCGATCCGCGCCGGCGACAAGGTGGCGATGTACTACGTGTCCGGCAACCGCGACGAAACCCACTTCGACGAGCCCGACACCTTCCGCATCGACCGCGCCCCCAACAACCACATATCGTTCGGCCGCGGCGGGCCGCACTTCTGCCTCGGGGCCCACTTGGCGCGCCTCCAGGTGCGGGTCTTCCTCGAGGAACTGGCGACCCGGATCCAGCGCATCGAGCAACTCGCCCCGCCGGAGCGGCTGCGAAGCAACCACATCAACGGGATCAAGTCGCTCCCGCTTCGATTCCATCCGATCCGAGGCAACTAATGACCGCCCCTGAGCCGTACCTCGCCGCCGCCGTGCAGGCCGCGCCCGTCTTCCTAGACGCCCAGGCGACCGCTGCTAAAGCGGTCGGCCTGATCGGCGACGCCGCCCGCCGGGGAGCCCGGCTGATCGCGTTCCCCGAGGTCTTCGTCCCCGGCTACCCGTACTGGAACTGGATCACCAGCCCGCTGGACGGCGGCGAGTGGTTCCAGCGGCTCCACGACGCGTCGGTCAGCGCGACCGGCCCCGAGGTGCGCGCGATCGCCGGCGCGGCCAAGCGCCACGGGGCCTATGTCGTCATCGGCATCAACGAGAGGTCTCCCATCGGCGCCGGCACCATCTTTAACACCTTGCTCACGATCGATGACCGGGGCCGCCTGATCGGCCGGCACCGCAAGCTGGTCCCCACCTGGGCCGAGAAGCTCACCTGGACCGGGGGCGACGGCTCCAGCCTCGTCGTCCACGAAACCGACATCGGCCCCCTCGGGGCGCTGGCCTGCGGCGAGAACACCAACACGCTCGCCCGGTTCGCCCTCCTCGAACAAGGCGAGCTCGTGCACGTCGCCGCCTACGTGTCGCTACCGACGGCGCCCCTCGACTATGACATGGCCGCCGCGATCCAAACCCGCTCCGCGGCCCACGCGTTCGAGGGCAAGCTCTACAACATAACGGCTTGCTCGGCGCTGTCGCCAGAGATCATTGACCAGATGGTGGCGCTCGCCCCCGAGTCGAAGGCCATGTTCGAACGCGAACGCGCCGCCTGGTCGGGGATCATCGGACCGGACGGCGCCGTGATCGGCGAGCCGCTCATCGACGACGAAGGCATGGCCTGCGCCGAGATCGACTTGGCCCGATGCGTCCAGCCGACCCAGATGCACAACATAACGGGCCACTACAACCGCTTCGACGTCTTCTCCTTCGCCGTCGATCGCCGGCCGAAGGGCCCCGAAGCGCCGTTTGCCGGCCCAGTGGACCTCACCGTTTCCATCGAAGAATCGGTTCCCGAACCGGAGGCTTCTCCATGACCACATTCGACGAACGCGACACCGAGCTCGGCCGAGCCCGAGTCCGGGACAACGAGGATCTCGAGGCGTACTACGCCGAACTCGACCGACTCGACGCCGGAGCGCTTTGGACCGTCGCCAACGACATCGAGCCCTGGGAGCCCCACGCCTTCGCCGTCCCCGTGCTGTGGCCCTGGGCCGAACTCCGCGGCCGCGCGCTGCGGGCACTCGATCTTGTCAGCCCCGAGGAAGCAGGCCGCCGCGTGGTGTACCTGCGCAACCCCCAGCGCAAGGACATCAGCGCGGCCTGCGGCCTCCTCTTCAGCGGCATCCAGGTGATGCGCCCCGGCGAGCGCGCACCCGGCCACCGCCACGGAGCGTCTGCGCTGCGGTTCATCATGGAAGGCGCCGGCGGCTACACCATCGTCGACGGCCACCACGTCGACCTTGGCGAGCGCGACTTCGTGCTCACCCCCAACGGCACCTGGCACGACCACGGCGTGGCCAAAGACGGCGAGATCTGCCTGTGGCAGGACGGCCTCGACATCCCGCTGGTCAACGCGCTCGAAGCCAACTGGTACGAGACCCACCCCGACGACTACCAGACCGCGCTGTACCCCGACAACGACTCGCCCAGGACGTTCGGGTCGCCGGGCCTGCTCCCCGCATCGTATCGCTGGCAGAAGTCGTACTCGCCGTTGCTGCGCTACGGCTGGGACGAGACCTACGAGGCGCTACAGAAGGCGGCCTCGGTCGGACACGGAGACCCCTTCGAGGGCGTCATCATGCGGTTCACCAACCCCCACACAGGCGGCCATGTGATGGCGACCATGGGGGCCTCCATGCAGATGCTCCGCCCCGGCGAAGCCACCAAGGCCCACCGACGCACCGGCAACATCATCTACCAGGTCGCCAAAGGCTCGGGGCACTCGGTCATAGCGGGGAAGCGATTCGACTGGCAGGAGAAAGACATATTCTGCGTGCCGTCGTGGGCGTGGCGCGAGCACGCCAACGCATCCGCATCCGAGGACGCCTGCCTGTTCAGCTTCAACGACTTCCCCGTGATCGAGAAGCTGGCCTTCTCTCGCAGCGAAGGCCTGGCCGAGAACGACGGCCACCAATACATAACCGAGAACTGACCCGGAGGGGCAACCGCAATGAAGCTCGCAACCGTTCGCCACAACGTCGAGGCCGAGGCCCGCCTGGCCGCGGTCGTCGACGGATTGGCGGTCGACATCGGCCGTCTCGGAGAGGCGGCCGGTATGCCACACCCAGCCCGCATGCTCGACTACATCGAGCTCGGCCCCGCCGCGGTCGCAGTCACCACCGCGCTGCTCGCCGATACGGCCCTGCGCACGCGGCCAGGCGTCTCGGCGCCGCTCGCCAACGTCGACCTGCTCGCTCCGATCCCCCGGCCGCGCAAGAACCTGTGGGGGATCGGGCTCAACTACGCGGAGCACGCAGAGGAATCGCATCGCAGCCTCGACACCGCCAAGGAGATGCCGGAACGTCCGGTGATCTTCTCGAAGCCGCCGAGCACGGTGATAGGGCCGGGCCAGCCGATCCAGCACAACCCCGCGCTCACCCAGCAGCTTGACTGGGAAGTCGAGCTCGCCGCGGTCATCGGTACCAGGGCCCGGCAGGTTGGGGCAGCCGAGGCGATGGATCATGTCTTCGGCTACACCGTCATGGTCGACGTGTCTGCCCGCGACGCCCGCCGGTCCGGCCAGTGGATCGTATCGAAGGGGCAGGACACCTACGCGCCGATGGGCCCATGGATCGTCACCGCCGACGAGATTGCCGATCCCCACGCCCTTGACCTGTGGCTTACCAAGAACGGCGAGACCAAGCAGTCGTCCAACACCCGGCACATGTACTTCAATATCCCGGCCCTGATCGAGGACATCAGCCAGGGCATGACCCTCGATCCCGGCGACATCATCCTCACTGGCACCCCCGAAGGCGTCGGCGCCGGCCGCGACCCGCAGGAGTGGATGTGGCCGGGCGACACCATCTCCGCCCACGTCGAGGGCATCGGCACCATCACCCATCCGATCGTCGGAGCCTGACATGGGGGCTACGGCTCGACTCCGAGTCGGACAGATCGTCCCCAGCTCCAACATCACGATGGAGACGGAGATCCCCGCCCTGCTTCGGCGCCACGCCAAGCACACCGGCGACGTCGAGTTCACCTTCCACTCGTCACGCATGCGGATGAAGACGGTGAGCAAAGACAAGCTCGCCGCAATGGACGCCGACTCCGACCGCTGCGCGTTGGAGCTCTCCGACGCTGGCGTCGATGTGATGGGATACGCGTGCCTGGTCGCGATCATGGCGACGGGCCACGGCTACCACCGCCAGTCGAGCGAGCGGTTGCACGGAATGACCGTCGCCAACGGCGCCCCAGCGCCTGTCGTCACCAGCGCGGGCGCGCTCATCAACGCCCTTCACCATCTCGGCGCACGCCGGATCGGCGTCGTCGCCCCCTACATGCTCCCGCTCACCGAGTTGGTGGTCGACTACATCCGCTCCGAAGGGATCGAAGTCCAGGACTTCATTGCCCTCGAAATCCCCGACAACCTCGAGGTCGCGGCCCAGGACCCGATGAACCTCGTCCAACACATCAACAAAGTCGACACCAACGGCGCCGACGCCGTCGTGCTGTCCGCGTGCGTCCAAATGCCGTCGCTGGAAGCGATCCAAGTAGTAGAGGACAGACTCGGTATTCCCGTGCTCAGCGCAGCCGTGGCCACCGCCTGGCAGATGCTCACCGAACTCGGCCGCGCCCCCGAGATACCGGGAGCCGGCTGTCTGCTCCGGCCCAAGAACCACCGATCCAACGGCATCGGCAGTATGGTGCGAAACGCGATGAGTGACGACGCCTTCGTACGCTCGTCCCGGGAATCGCCGGGGCCGCGAGATTGGATCCTCGACCTCTACGGATCGTTCATCCGCGACTACGGCGGTTGGATCGGCGTCGCCGATCTGCTGGTGCTGCTCGAAAGCCTCGGCGTCAGCCAAACGTCGGCCCGTTCAGCTCTCTCCCGGATGAAGCGCCAAGGGGAGCTGCTAGGGGCCGCACAAGGCACCGTGCGCGGCTACTCGCTGACCGAATCGGCCGACGAATGGTTCAGAGACGGCACGGGGCGGATCATGGACGGGCCGCCCGCAATGTCCGATGAGCACTGGGTCATTGCCGCGTTCACCGTGCCGGAGGCCGTACGAAGCATGCGATACCGCATCCGCTCACGCCTTCAGGCACTCGGGTTCGGCCAGCTCTCCGGCGGTCTGATGATCGCACCGGCATGGATTCTCGACGAAGCGATGCGGGCGCTCGACAGAGCAGGTCTCGGCGGCCACGTCGACATGTGGCAATCGCGCCACATCGGTTTCAGCTCAATGAAGACGATCGTTGCCAACGCATGGAATCTGGATCAGATCGACACCGCCTACCGCGACTACCTCGACCTCGCCGACGACCTCGAGAGGCGCCAAGCCCCCTCCGACGACGAAGAAGCGTTTGTCCGATACGTCGCGAACATCAACGCATGGCGCGAACTGCCCTTCCTCGACCCAGGGATCCCATTGCAATACCTCCCCGAAGGATGGCTGTCCGCAGAGGCGAGATCGGCCTTCACACAGCTATCGGCCAACCTCCGCCCGCGAGCTTGGCGCCACTTCGTGCGCGTCACGTCGACAACGCGAAGAGCCGAATAAGGTGCTTTCTACGTCGGTGACTCTTGCTTGGGCAATTGGATGGTGGGCAAGTCGCGGTCAGCCGATAACAAACGGGTCGCGGGTGGCGCCGGTTAGCTCTACCCAAACTGTCTTGGTTTGGAGGAAGCCGTCGAGGGCTTCGAGGCCGTTGTCGCGGCCGTAGCCTGATTGCTTGAAGCCGCCGAAGGGGGCCATGTAGCTCACGTTGCGGTAGGTGTTGATCCATACTGTGCCCACCCGTAGCGCTCTCGACACTCGGTGGGCCCGGCGGATGTCGTTGGTCCAGACGCCCGCCGCCAGTCCGTAGTCGCTGTCGTTGGCCAGCTTCACCACCTCGTCTTCGTCTTCGAAATCCAGCACGGCCAGCACCGGGCCGAACACCTCCTCCCGGACGATGGTGGACTGGTTGGTGACGCCGGTGATCACGGTGGGCCGCACGAACCGACCGCCGAGATCGGGGTCGACCACACCTCCGGCGGCAATGGTTGCCCCCTCGGAGCGGGCTTGGTCGATCATGGCCAGGATCCGATCCCGCTGGGCGTCGGACGCCGACGGTCCCATCTCGGTGGCCGAGTCAGAGGGATCGCCCAGCACCAGCTCGTTGGCCCGGGCCACGACTCGTCCGATGACCTCATCGAAGATGTCGCGATGTATGTAGGCCCTCGATCCCGCAATGCAGGTCTGGCCGCTGGCCGCGAAGATCCCGGCCAAGAGCCCGTTGGTCACCGCCTCGGGGTCGGCATCGGCGAAGATGATCTGGGGCGACTTGCCGCCCAGTTCCAGCACGGTGGGAGTCAAATTGTCGGCCGCCGCCCGGGCCACATGCTTGGCGGTGGCCCCGCCGCCGGTGAAGGTGATCTTGTCGATGTCAGGGTGGGCGGTGATGGCCGCGCCCACCTCGGCCCCGCCCGTCACGACGTTGACGACTCCGGGGGGAAACCCGGCCTCCGCGGTCCGCTCGGCCAGCATCAGCGCGGTGACCGGGGTGATGTCGGAGGGCTTGACTACCACGGTGCACCCGGCGGCCAGGAGCGGGGCGAGCTTCCAGGTCAAAAGGGCCAGCGGCGAATTCCACGGGATGATGGCTCCCACTACCCCGATGGGCTCGCGCTCGGTGTACACCAGAAAATTGGGCGATGGGCTGGGCAATTGCTCACCGCCGATCTTGTCGGCCATCCCGGCGAAGAAGTCGTAATAGCCCTGCAAGCCCTTGGCCTGAGCCGACGTCTCCCGGATGATCTTGCCGTTGTCCCGGGTCTCAGCCTGGCCCAACTGCTCGGCATCCCGTGTCAGCAACTCGCCCAAGCGGCGCATCATCCGGGCCCGCTCGGTGGCGGGCATCGTGGCCCAGGGGCCGTCGGTGAACGCCCGCCTAGCCGCCTGGACGGCGTCGTCAACCGCGGCGGCGTCGTCGGCCACCTCGGCCCAGGATTCCCCGCTGAACGGGTTGGCCGTCGCCATGCGCTGGCGGTTGGGTGGGGGAGCGAACCCTCCGTCGATCCAGTTGTCGTAGGTTTCCATTAGCGCTCCTTGTCCAAATTCTCTTCAACGATGGCGATGGCCTGGCCTGGGCAGCGATCCACCACTACTTCGGCCCGGTTACGGGGCAGTAGGCCGTTGCTGATGACCGAGGAGATGACCACGTCGTCGTCCAGTTCGAACACCTCGGGTTCGAGCATCTCGCAAATCCCGCCGCCGATGCACAGCTCCTGGTCGACCGCCACTCGCACCAGGTTGTCGCTCACCGGTCGCTCCGTGGCTGCATGCCCACCGACAGCACGCCGTGGACGAAGTTCGAACGGGCTCGCACCGGCTCGGTGGTCTGCTCCAAGCAGAGGGACCGTTTGGCCATCTCCTCCAGCAGCACGGTGACCTCCAGCCGGGCCAAGAAGGCACCGAGGCACAGATGGGGACCGCCGCCGCCGAACGCGAAGTGCTCGTTGTCGGCTCGGCCTACATCGAAGCGGAACGGATCCTCGAACACGGCCTCGTCACGGTTGGCCGAGGCGTACCACATCACCACCTTGTCTCCCTCGGCTATCTCGGTTCCGGCTAGCTCGGTATCGGTGGTGGCCGTCCGCCTCATGTGCATTACCGGAGTGGCCCACCGCAGGATCTCCTCGGTAGCCGACTCGATCATCGATGGGTCGTCGAGCACCCGCCGCCACTCATGCGGATTGGCGGCCAGCGCCATGGCGCCGTGGCTGAGGGCGGTGCGGGTGGTCTCGTTGCCGGCGAACACCAGCAGGTGGAACATGTTGCGGTATTCGCTCAGCGAGAACCGCTCCCCCTCATATTCGGCTTGGACCAAGTGGCTGACCAAGTCGTCTTGGGGATCGTGGCGCCTCTGTTGGCGCATGCCCTCGCCGTATTCGAACAGAGCGTGGCTGGCCGGGCTGTTGAACGGCAGCAGGCGCAGCTCAGTGGTGTTCCCGAAGGCATCGGGGGGAATGGACTGGGCGTCCCCGGTGCCCTCCACCAGGTAATTCGACAGCTCCACCAGGTAGTTGGAATCCTCAATGGGTACGCCGAGCATGGTCAAGATCACTTGGATGGGCATCGGCGCGGCCACCATGTCCACCCAGTCGCCCCCGCCCTGGACGACGAACTCGTCTAGCAGTTCGATGGTGATCTCGCGGACCACCTGCTCCCACCGCCGGATGTTCTTGGGGGTGAATGCGCCGGCCACCAGGCGCCGGAGCCGGGTGTGGTCGGGGGCGTCGGTGTCGATGAGCGACCGCCGGGCCTCCAGCGCATCGGCCTCCAGATCCCACAGGTTGGTGTGGCCGATTGCTGACGAGAACAGCTCCGGGTTGCGGGAGACGTAGCGTGCCTCGGCGTGGCGGGTGACGGCCCAGAACCCCCCGTCCTCATAGGGATGCCAAGCCAATCCACCGATGGCCCGCAGCTGGGCGAGGCGACCGTGGGGAATCCCTTGGAGGTACAGGCTGGGATCGGTGACGTTCGGTGTCTCGACCACAGCAGATGGAGCCATGTCAACAGTGCTCCGCATATCGGGCCCGCTCCCAGTCATTCACGTCGTCGGGGTGGGGCGAGTTTTCCGGTGCCATGGCCAGCTCGTGGTCGGCCAGAGTCAGGAAGCCCTCCGAGAAGACCTTTCCCAGCAAGTCGGCCAGCGGACTGTCCCGGTAGGCGGCGATGGCCCCGGCCAGATCACTGGGCAGGGGCTGCGAGTCGCCGGGGTTGGCGTACATGTCGCCGTCGCTCATGGGGGGCAGGGGCAGCGCCCGCTCGATCCCGTCGAGGCCGGCGGCCAAGATGGCGGCGATCATCAGGTAGGGGTTGGCGTCGGCACCCGCCGAGCGGAACTCCACCCGATTGGCCTGCGAGCCGGGTTCGCAGATGCACCGGCACAACACCGAGCGATTGTCCAGGCCCCAGTGCACGTGGGTGGGCACAAACGTGTAGGGGCGGATGCGCTTGGGGCCATTGATGGTGGGCGCCCCCAACAGCGTCATTGCTTCAGCGTGCTCGAACAGACCGGCGATCCAATGCCCCATGAGCTGGTTGGGCAGGCCGTCGGAGTCGGCGAAGGCGTTGACCCCGTTCTCGGAGAGGCTGGTGTGGATGTGCATGCCCGATCCCGACGGCTCGGTCCACAGCTTGGGCATGAAGGTGGCCCGCATACCGTGCTGGACGGCCACCTGTTTGACGATGCTCTTGAGCAGCACGGTGTTGTCGGCGCAGGTCATGGCGTCGGCGTGGCCGATGTTGATCTCCATCTGGCCCGGGCCGTACTCGGGGTTGGACGATTCCAACTCCAACCCGGCCCCAAGCAAGCCGTGGCGCATTTCCCGAATGCAGTCCTCCAGCTCCAGGGCGTCGGTGAGCGAGGAGTACTGGATGTGGTTCTGCACCGGCGTCCAGTCGGGGGCACAGATGTAGAACTCCAGTTCGGTGGCCACCACAGGATCCGACCCGGCTTGGCGGCACCGCTCGATCTGGGCGGCAAGCACGTTGCGGGGGGCGGCGGGGTGGGGCTCGCCGTGGGGATCGAAGGCGTCGGCGAACACCAACCCATAGCCCGGACGATGGGAGAAGATGCGGGCGGTGGAGACATCGGGAACGAGGTGGCAGTCGAGGAACCCTGACTCCATGTTGATGTAGGGGTGATCGGGCAGGTCGTTTTGCATGTCGAACGCGAATATGGCGTCGGCAATGTTGAGGCCGCCTTCGACGGTGGTTGAGAAGAAGCGCTCCAACGGGACCCGCTTACCCCGGATATGGCCCATCGTGTCGGGTGCGGCCACCTCGACGGTGTGGACTTCCGCCTGCTCACAGGCGGTGCGGAAATCGTCGATGCTGGTGGTCTCAGCCATGATTCGAATACCTCGCTGAAGGGCTAATTGGCATGGGCTTGGTCGATCAGGAGCACCAGGCGACCTTCGACGTCACCGGCGCGCAAACGGTCGTGGGCCAGTTGGGCATCGGTGAAGGGCACGGTCTCCACTGGGGCGATGATGGACGGTTCCCGACGGGCCAGGTCGAGGAGCTCGCCCAGCTGCGGTCGGGTGCCCCAGATGCTGGACATGAAGCGGGCCTCGTGGGGAACGGACCCAACGCCGAACGGGATGCGGCCGCCGTAGAGGCCGACTGCCACCACCAGGCCCCGCCGGGCCACTGCACCGGCCGCAAGGGCCAGCGTGGCATCGAGTGCGACGAAATCAACTACCGCATCGAACAGCGGCAGCTCGTCGCCGGCGTCAAACGCCCCGTCGGCGCCCATGGCCACCGCGGTGGCCCGCTTGTCGGGTGCTCGGTCGAGGGCGTAGACCTCGGCGTCGGTCAACAGCTTGAGGTAGCGCAGCGCGAACTGCCCGATCCCACCGGCGCCGATGACCAGCACCCGGCGCTTCCGTCCAGGACGGCGCAGCGTCTCCAGAGTTTGCTGCACCGCCCGGTAGCCGGTGAGGCCCCCGCAGGCCAGCGGCGCGCTAGCCACCGGGTCGAGATCGCCCAGCGGGTAGAGGTAGGCCCGGTCGGCGATGGCCATGCGCTCGGCGTAGCCCCCGTCCACCACCAGGCCGGCCTCGGTGGCATCGGCGCAGATCATCTCGTATCCGTCAGCGCACTCCCGGCATCGCCCGCACCCCCACGGCGCATACACCATCACCGGCCCCAGTTCGGGGTGTTTCCCGGTGACCTCGTGGCCCAGCACGATGGGCAGCGGGCTCGGGAACTCGCCGGCCACCACGTGCAAGTCGGAGTGGCACAGCCCGCAGGCAATGACGTCGATGACCTCGCTGCCGTTGGCACCGGGTTCGGGGTAGTCATCCACCACCATCAGGGGTGAGTTCCGGGCTTCGAGGACGACGGCGCGCATGGCTAGTGGTCTGCCACTAATAGCTCTTGGGCAGGCCGAGGCACTTCTGGGCTACGAATGCCAGCACCAGGTTGTTGTTGACCGGGGCCACTAGGTACAGCCGGGTCTCGCGGAACTTTCGCTCGATGTCGTACTCCTGGGCGAAGCCGAACCCGCCGTGGGTGTTGAGCGCCGCATTGCCCGCTTCCCAGGAGACCTCCGAGGCCAGCAGCTTGGCCATGTTGGCCTCGGCCCCGCAGGGCTCTCCGGCATCGAACATATTGGCCGCCTTCCAGCGCATGAGGTCGGCGGCCTGAAGGTTGGTGTACGCCTTGGCCAGCGGAAAGGCCACCCCCTGGTTCATGCCGATGGGCCGCCCGAACACCTCGCGCTCCTTGGCGTAGTCACTGGCCCTTTCCAAGAAGAATCGGCCGTCGCCGATGCACTCGGCGGCGATGAGGATCCGCTCGGCGTTCATGCCGTCCAGGATGTGGCGGAAGCCCTGGCCCTCGGTGCCCACCAGGGCGTCGCCCGGAACCACAACGTCGTCGAAGAACACCTCGGTCGTGTTGTGGTTCATCATGGTGGGAATGGGGTTGATAGTCAGCCCTGGCACTAGATCGCCGTCGGCGTCCCGCAGCTCGATGAGGAACACCGACAGCCCGTCGGTGCGATTGTCCACCTCGTCGGCCGGGGTGGTGCGGGCCAGCAGGATCATGAGGTCGGAGTACAGCGCCCGCGACGTCCAGATCTTCTGGCCGTTGATGCGCCAGTTGACCCCGTCACGCTCAGCCCGAGTCTGGATGGCGGTGGTTTCTGAGCCGGCGCTCGGCTCAGTGACCCCGAAGGCCTGGAGCCGCTTGCGCCCGTCGGCCACCTGGGGCAGATAATGCTGCTTCTGCTGTTCCGAGCCGTGGCGCAGCAACGTGCCCATCACGTACATCTGGGCATGGCACGCGCTGGGATTGCCTCCGCTGGCCGAGATCTCCTCCACGATCACCGACGCCCCCGCCAAGCTCAGCCCGCCTCCGCCGTACTGTTCGGGGATGAGCGCACCGAGCCACCCGTGAGCGGTCAATTCGGCCACAAATTCTTCCGGGTAGCCACTGGGCTCCAGGTCGCGCCAGTACTCATTGCCGAACTTGTCGCAGAGTCGGCGGACCTCATTTCGGATCAGTTCAAAATCGGCAGGGCTTGCAGTCACCTAGTCCTCCCAGAATCCCTGGCGCTCCAGATGGGCCACCGCGGCCACACCCGATTCGTGGAGGTGGTGCTCCATCCGGCGGCGGGCCTCCTCCGCGTTGCGACCGACAATGGCCTCGAGAATGGCGGCGTGGTGTTGGACGGCTTGGGCGTCCCAGCCATCGGTGAATTCGTAGTAGTCAGCCGGGACCGAGCGCTCCAACAAGCGCAGCAGCCAGCGAGTCCGTCGAGGCGCGGTGCGGTTGATGATGCGGTGGAAGGCCCAGTTGAGCGCCGAGAGGTCGTCGTTGGTGCCGTCGTCGAACTGGTCGTGGATGGCGCGCAGCTGATCGATCTCTTCATCGTTCAGGGTTGTGGCGGCAATGGCCGCCGCCCGTCCGGCGACCACACCGAACAGCTCGTAGTGGTCGACGATATCCTCGGGGGTCAGATCGGCCACCACTGCGCCGCGCCGGGGGATCAGATCCAGCAGCCCCTCCTGGCCGAGGATGACCAGCGCCTCCCGGATCGGGCTGCGGCTGACGTCGAGTGCTTCGGCCAGAGCCTCCTGGTCGATCTTGGTTCCCGGCTTCATAGCACCGGTGAGGATTTGCTCTCTCACATAGAACACCACGTCGTCGGCCAGTCCGCCTCGCCGGCGGTTCGGCGGACCGGTGCCCTGGTAGGGATCGGGGAAGACGGCCAGCTCGCTCATGACGCCGACGATCCGAGGTAGGCGGCCTGCACTGCGGAGTCGGCTTGGATCTCCTCGGGGGTGCCGACCGCGATGACTGTGCCGCGATCCAAGCAGTAGATGCGGTCGCAGATCCCGATGATGAAGTCCAGATCGTGGTCGATCACCACCACGCCGGCACCCACCAGCGCGGCCATGGTCTGCACCTGTTCGACCATGGCCAGGGATTCGGTGTCGCTCATTCCCGACGTGGGCTCGTCGAGCAGCAGGAACAGCGGCCGGGCCGCGGCGGCCCGGGCCAACTCCAGCCGGCGGGAGTTGCCATAGTCGAGCTCGCTGGCCCGACGGTCCCGGTGGTCCCACAAACCGGCCGCGGCCACCAGCACATCGGCTTCCGGGGTGGACCGGTCGTCGTGCTCGGCGATAGCCACCAAGCGGGTGACCTGCACGTTCTCCCGCACGGTGAGAGATCCGAACAGCCGGAGGTTCTGGAAGGTGCGCACCAGCCCAGCCCGAGCGATCTCGTGCGACGGGGTCCCGATGAGGTCGGCGCCGTTTAGCCGAACTCGCCCTGAGGTGGCGGGAACGAGCCCGGTGACGACATTGAGCATCGTGGTCTTGCCCGCGCCGTTGGGGCCGATGATGCCGACCACCTGGCCGCTCCTCACCTCGAAGCCCGCCTGTGAGAGCGCCTGGAACCCGCCGAATGCGACGCTTACATCGTCCACTTCAAGCCGGGCGTCTTGGTCGGAGTCCATGGTGGTCTCCGGTACCACAGGGGCGCTCTGTGTCCGGGTGAATCGGCGGTAGAGCCAATCATCGAACTCCCAGTCGCTGAGCAGTCCCTTGGGCCTCCAGATCATGAAGCCGAGCATGGCCACACCGAAGAACACCGTCTGGAGGTTCTCCCTGAAGATCCAGTCCAGCGGCGCGCTGTCGAGACCAAGGCCGAACACTTCAAAGCCGTCCTGGCCCAGTCGGCGGGCCAGCTCCCGGCCCACAGTCATGACGGCCACCCCGAACAGCGCGCCGGTGACGCTGTTTCGACCCCCGACGATCAGCATGGCCAAGGTCAAAAGGGTGTAGTTGAAGAAGAAATTCTCGGGAAGGATCGAACCGGTCTCGTATACCCGGAGGCTCGCGCCGATCGACACCACGGCCACCGAGATCAACAGGGCGATCATCTGCTGGACCATGGGGTTCACCCCCATGGCTCGGGCCGCAAGGTCGTCTTCGCGGCCGGCCTTGGCCAACCGCCCTCGCCGGCTTTGGGCGAAGAGGCGGGCGAGCACCAGCGCTCCGGCCAGCGCCAAATAGATGGGCATTCGGGTGTCGAGGGCCCCGCCGATTCGGAATGACAGCCCAGCTCGCTCGCCACCGGTCATCTCCGGCCAGTGTCGGGCCACCTCGTGGGTGACAAACAGCAGGGCCAGTGTAATGACGGTGGCGGCCACCGCTCCCGACTCGGCCCCCGAACGGGCCAGTCCGATGCCGACGAAAACGGCCACTACAACGGTGACCGCGACAGCTACAGCCACCGCGGCCAAAGAACCCACATCCACATCGGTGAGCCCGAACGGTGCGTCGGGGATGCGCTTGGCCTTCTCGGCTGGGGCGATGGCGAAGATGGCAAACGTATAGCCGGCGATGGCGCCGAACCCGATGTGGCCAAACGACAGCACCCCGGTGTTGCCGACATAGATCTGGATACCGAGCACGATGATGGCATCGATCAAAGCGATGGTGACCAGCCGCTCGGCTGCTCCGCTGAACAGACTCTGGTAGAGCAGCCCCACGGCGATGAACGCGCCGAACAGCAGCCCCACCCCGACGACAGGGAATGCCACATCGCGGCGAAGGTTGGGGAACATCCCGGCGTGGGTGGCGTTGAGACTGCGCTGGTCGGCCATCACACCCGCTCCGCGTGGGCTACCCGGATTAGGCCCTGCGGCCGGAAGATGAACAGCAGCGCGATCAGCAGGAACACGAAGCCCTCGGTGAGACTGGCCACCGAATCGGGTAGCCGTGACCGCAGCAAGACCTCGGCCAGTCCGAGCACGAAGCCACCCAGCACCGCCCCCCGCAGGCTTCCCAGACCGCCGATGAGCGCGGCCAGCACTCCCTTGAGCATGGGGGCTATACCTGCGCTGGGGACCGTGTTCCCGGCCCGCATAAGCCAGAAAACGCCGGCGATTCCGGCCAGCAACCCGGAGAGGGCGAACGCTCCCCGGATAACGGTGTCGGAGCGCACCCCCATGAGCCGGGCAGTGTCGAAATCGGCGGCCGCCGCCCGCAGGGCCAGGCCGAACATGGTGCGCTGGATGAGCCAGGAAGTTCCCAGAAGGGTTACCAGGGTCACTCCGATCACCACCGTGTCGAACACCTCAATGTGCAGCGAGCCGATGCTGTAGGTGTTGGTGACCCATCCAGGGCGCGAAAACGTCTTTACCGACGCGGAGACGTAGAGCAAGAAGATGGCCGATACCACGAAGTGGACGCCGAACGAGGTCAACAACAGGGTGAAGTCTGAGCTGCCCCGAACGCGGCTGAATGCCACCCTCTCAATGACTAGAGAGGTGACGATGGCGGTACCGATGATTATGGGGGTGACCAAATACCACGACCAGCCTTCGCTGATGGTCCAAAACGCCACATAGCCCGAGACGGTTATCAGCTCTCCGTGGGCAAAGTTGAGCAGATGCATGACCCCGAAGATCACGGCCACACCCAGCGCCAACAGCGCATAGATGCTGCCCCGGCCGAGGCCGTCGATGAGGTTCTGAAGCAGCTCGGTCATTGCCCGTTGCCTCCGACAAACGTGTCGAACAGGTCGGGGCGTTCCCGCAGCTCCGATCCGGTGCCCTCGGCCACCACCTCGCCCGACCGAAGCACGTAGGCCCGATCGGCCACCTCCAGCATCCGGGTGGCGTTCTGCTCAACGACCAGCAAGGTGCGTCCTTGACTCCGCAGCGTTTCAATCAACTCGAACACCACATCGACCAGAACGGGAGCCAAACCGAGAGAAGGCTCGTCCATCATCAGCAGCCGGGGCTTGGACATCAGCGCTCGGGCAATGGCCAGCTGCTGGGATTCCCCGCCCGACAGATAACCGGCGGCCACCGTTCGCTTTTCTCGCAGCACCGGGAAACGGTCGCCCATCTCGTGGAGCAATTCGGCTCTTTCATCTCGGGATTGGGTGATCCCGCCGATCTTCAGGTTCTCCTCCACGGTGAGGTCGCCGAAGATCCGCCGATGCTCGGGCACCAGCGCCACGCCCAAGCGCAGGAGCTTCTCCGGGGAGTTGCCGGTGATGTCGGTGCCGTCGAAGGTGACCGATCCGGCCGCGGGGGAGAGCAGCCCGGCGATTGATCCCAGCAGGGTGGTCTTGCCGGCGCCGTTGGGTCCGATGAGGCCAACCACCTCACCAGACCCAACGTGCAGATCGGCATCTCGAAGCGCTGAGATCGCACCGTATCTGGTTGTCAATCTCGATACTTCGAGCATGGCGCTAATCGTATGTGAGCATCAGGCCTGAGTTATCGGGCCCGTGGTTAGCCGATGGTGGCGACCAAGGTGTCGACGCCGTCGATGATTTGGTTGATTGGCACGGCCTTGGGCGGAATGCCATTGGTGCCCGCATAGGTGATCTCACCGGTCAGGCCCTGGAAGCCCTCAATCTGGGCCACTGCGGCCCCGATGTCGGCCGGGTTGGTGCAGCCGCAGTCCAAGATGCCCTGGAAGCCCAGGAACATCGAGTCAACGTAGAGCGCCATGAAGCCCCGACTGTCCAGCGCCTCGCCCTTGGCGGCCTCATAGTCGGCCAGCATGGTGTCGATGCGGTCGCCGGGGGAAATGCTGGTGTGCGGGGTGTGGGCGATGCCCTCGTTGTTGTCCTCGAACTGGATGCCGGTGGCGTCTAGCGCATCGGTGCCGATGTAGGTCAGCCCGTCAAGGCCCTGGCCCTCTAGCTGACCCCGCAGAGCGGTGACCTGGAAGCCGAGCGCGGCCGAGAACACCACCTCGTTGTTTTGGGAGATGCCGGCAATCTCGTTGACCTGGGCCGAGAAGTCGGTGTCAGCGGCCCAGACGTAGGTCTGCACGTTCACCACCTCGCCGCCCAGTTCTTCGAATTTGGCCATGAAGGCATCGGGGTTGATGCCGGTGTAAGGGATACCCTCGCCCTCGGTGAACACGATGGCCCGGGTGATGCCCTGGTCCCAGGCCCACTGGGCCGCGGCCCCGGACATGCCGTAGTCATCGAAGGTCACCAGGAACGAGTTGATCGAGGCGTCAGCCAGCGTGGGTTCGGTAGAGGCGGCCACGAACAGCGGTACCTGGCCCTCGGTGGTCTGGAGGATCGGCAATGCGAAGTCGGCGAACGGCGGGCCGATCAGGAAGTGTGCGCCCCAATCCAGGAGCTCCTGGGTGGCCAACACCGCGTCGTCGCCTACCTCGGCTACCCGAACCTCTACCGGAAAGCCGTTGAGACCACCGACGCAGTTGACCTTCTCGGCGATGAACGGCACCAGCTTGGAGCCGGGGATGTCGACGAATCCGACGACGTCGCTGAAGTCCATGGCCATGCCGACTCGAATCGGATCGCCCGACGGCGGGGTTCCGCAGTTGTCGAGATCGGCACTGAGTACGGCATCGATGAAGAGCTGTGCGCCTCCATCGTCAGTAGAGGGTGCTTCGGTGGGCGCTGCGGTCGGTGCTTCGGTTGGTTCAGGCGTAGGCGCTTCAGTGGGTGCTTCGGTGGGCTCAGGCGCCGGGGCGGTATCGCCGCCACCATCGTCGTCATTGCCACAGGCCGCCACCACCAGGGCAAAAACCGCCAAGAGCGCCAACAAGAAATTGAGCTTGAGCTTCATGAGCTCCCCCTCCTCAGTCAGGTTTTGAAAACCCTACGGCAAGAATCGTTTGGGAGCAAACAACCTTTGTATACAAAATTAAATATACAGATTACGGCAATTGCTGTCAACCAATGCTCAAGAAGGAAGCAGTTCGGCCACCAGTTCTCCACCCACAACCACCGGGGTTCCGTCCAGGGACACCGTGCAACCCCGCATAGGCAGGTCGAAGTGGCCACGGCAGAACCGCCCTGCCACCTCGTTGGCACCGGTCGAGTACAAGAAGTTGCCGGCGAAGGCCCGAAGCTCTGTGCCGTTGTGGTCGGCCTTGTCCCACAGGGCCATGGCCTCCCACCGGGCCGAGGTGTTCATCCCCCAGCCCACGTGGCTCACTGCGTAGGCCTCGGGCTCTTCGAATGCGGCCAGATAGGACCGGAACAGCTCGGCATCGACCCCGTCCCCTTCGATTTCGGTGATGTAGTCGTCTACCACGGTCAGCGTCACCGGTTCGCGGATGTACTCCTTGAAGGTGAGGTTAACGTCGCCGGGGGCCAACACCACCGTTCCGTTCACCGTGGCCGCGGCGGGGAACGCCAGCACCAGACCGCCGGGCCAGTGGGCGATCGTCCCTGGCTCTGTGCACCAACCGTGCGACCCAGCCCTCACCGCGCCGAAGAGATCCACCATCAGCTCGGTGCCCGCATCCGATTCAATCCGCATCTCCTTGGCCTGCTCCAGCAGGCCGACGCCGATCGCCACCCGATCAGCCAGGAAGGGATCGTGGGGCCATCGTTCGGTGTTCTCGGGATGCTCGTTGGACACCATAAGCACTCGGGCCCCGCTGGCCAGGATCTGGCCGAGTTCGGGGGCGTGGAGCAGCCCCTCCACCGTGCAGTCCACGATGAAATCGGCCTTGGTCAGCGCACCCAGCGCGGCCTGATTGGCCGACAGCGCCACCGACGCCCCGGTGGAGCGGATCGGTAGCGGCCCGGGATTGCGCGGGGTGGTTACCACCACATCGACGGGAGCGACTCCGCAAAGCGATAGGGCCAAGCGAGCGGTCAGCACGATCTCGGGGCGGCTCCGGGTCTCCGACAGCACCACCGCGGTTTCGGTCGAAACCAGCTTGCAGGCTTCGAATTGCTCGGCGTATCGCCTGATCCAGGAGCTCTCAATCACAGAACCGCGCCCATCGCTCACACCGGGGTCTCTTCTGCATCGTCAAAAAGCCCCGCTCGGCCGAGGCGGTCGAGGCACACATCCACGCTCCAGGGATGCATGGCCGCGCCGCACCGGGCGTCGCGGTAATACTGCTCCAGCGGCGACGGCCGGAGCAGTGCCCGTCCGCCGCACACTCGCAGTGCAAGCGAGGCCAACTCAGGAGCGCCGTCCATGGTGGTGACCATCGAGCTCCACGCCCGCCGCACCGCGGCAGGCTTCGGATCGACCCCCGATTCGGCCAGCACCCGGTAGCACAGCGCCTGGGCCCGGTCGTAGATGAGGTTCATCTCCGCCCAACCCTGCTGCTTGATGGGGTTGGAACGCCGGGCCGTGGGCCCGCCGTCGCCGATGAGGTACTCAGCGGTGGCGTCGATGATGGCCCCCATCAGCCCCAGGTAGGCGAACGACAAAGTCATGAAGAAATACGGCCACCGGGCGGCCGCTTGGTCGAACATCCCCGGCGGGATCCACTCGCACTCGGCGGGGACCGACACGTCGTCCAGAACCAGGTTGCGGGAGTCGGTGGCCCGCATGCCCAGCGAATCCCAATCGCCCTCGATGCGCAGACCCTCAGAGTCGGCGGCCACGCCCAGCAGGCGCACTCGGGGATCGCCTTCTACCGTGCACACGATGTTGTGGATGTCGGCCGCTCCGCTGAGCGAGGCGAAGATCTTGCGGCCGCTCACGTGGTATCCGCCCTCCACCGGAGTCGCGGCGGTGGCGTAACCCTCGGTGGCCCCAGCCGCGATCCCCTCGGAGAACGGCTGGCTGTGGATCTGTCCCCGTTCAACGATGCCCTGCCATAGCACCGCTCTCCTCCGGTGCAGCACCGACCGCTCCTCGGCGCTCAGCTCCATGTCGTCGCCGATTTGGCCCACCATGAGGGTGGTGGCCGAGTGCATGTTGAAGGTCAGGGCGGTGGCCGCACAGTGCCGCCCAAGTTCCTCGGACGCCAGGGCGTAGCCCACGAAGTCGGCGCCGAGGCCGCCGGCCGATGCTGGGATGCAGATGCCCAACAGGCCGGCTTTGGCCAGGTCTTGCCAATTCTCGAAGGGGAAGGCCGCGTCCCGGTCGTACTTGGCCGCCCGAGCAGCCAGCGCGGGACCGAGCGCTCGAACCCGTTCCACGACGGCTGCCCGCTCAGCGGTCAGCAACCCATTGCGGGCCGCGAGGTCGGCAAGATTCACCGGGCTACCTTGTGTTCGCAGGGCACAGCCACGGCCTCGACTCTATTGTTGACGACTCCGACTCCGACAGTCCATTTGAATCGTTTGGTACCAAACAAATATACTGCCAAGGTGGCCGACCTGAAGGGGTTCATGTATCCCCGCTCACCCACTGGTGCCGCTGGCATCCTGCCCGGTCCGCCGTGGCACTACTCGGGCGACATGCTGACCGTGGAGTTTCGCACCGATCCGGCCAACGTAGCCGAGCTCCTCCCCGAGCCGCTGACGCTGATCGACGACGACCCCGGCGCCGTCGCCCTCATCTGGGCCGACTGGCAGAGTTGCAGCGACAGCTTCGAAGAGATCCTCGACCCGTCCCGAGCCCAGTACAAAGAAGTGTTCTTGGTGGTGCGCTGCTGCTACCAGGGCCAGATCTTCAGCCGGGCGGCCTACATCTGGGTGGACAAAGACTTCGCCATGGCCCGGGGCCACATACAGGGCTATCCCAAGAAGATGAGCGAAATCTGGATGACCCGGCCGGTGGCTTACGGCAAGGCCGGTCCCCGGCTCGAGCCGGGCGGGCGATTCGGCGCCACTTTGAGCACGTGGGGGCGGCGGATCGCGGAGGCCCGGTTCACCATTAGGGGCGCCGCCGAGGCACCCGGATTCGTCAACACCCACCCCATGCTGCACAGCCGTCAGATGCCGGCCATCGAGATGGACGGGCGCGACTCGCTGGACGAGCTGGTGACCATGCGGGGCTACGACGCCGACTTGGGCCCGGTGTTCAGCGGCGACGCGGAGCTGGTGCTGCCCGAGAATCCCACCGAGGAGCTCACCCGCCTGGAGCCCTACGAGATCATCGGCGGCTACTACCGGCAAGTGGGCAACTCCATGGCCGGGGGCACCACGCTGTGGGCCGCCCCCAATCCGATGCAAGCCGACTGATGGGCGCTCAGGCCTACGTCGATGAATATCTGGCCGACCTCGGCCCTGATGACGCCGACATCACCGATCACGACACCTACGTTGCCGGCGTACCCCACGCCACATTCACCCGGTTGCGCGCCGAGGACCCGGTCCACTGGACTGAGGAGGCCGACGGAGCCGGGTTCTGGTCGATTCTGCGCTGCGACGACGGCCTGGCGGTGAGCCGCGACGTTGAGACGTTCACGTCGTCGCTGGGCATTCGACTGGAGGAGATGGACGCCGAGCAGACCGAGGCCCGGCGGACCATGATGGAGATGGACCCGCCGGAGCACACCCGCCTGCGGCGGCTGGTGAACAAGGGCTTCACCCGCCGGACGGTGGAGACCTTCGAATTCTCCATCCGGGAGCTGGTGGGCGACGTGCTCGACAAAGCGCTGGCCAGCGACGAGTTTGACTTCGTCCACGACATTGCCGAGGAGTTGCCCATGAGGATGCTGGGCCGCCTGCTGGGTACCGACGACGAGGACGGCCGCAAGCTGGTGGCGTGGGGCGACGCGCTGCTGGGCAACACCGACCCCGATTTCACCGACTACCCGGTAGACCTCACCGACACCGAGCAGTTTCGGATGGTTCCGTTCCGCAGCCCAGCCGCCATCGAGATCTTCCAGTATGCCCAGGATCAAGCCGCCGACCGGCGGGGCTGCCCCCGTGACGACATCATCACCAAGCTGTTGGCCCCCACCATCGACGGCGACCCACTCACCGACTTGGAGTTCAACAACTTCTTCACCCTGTTGGTGGCGGCGGGCAACGACACCACCCGCTACACCATGACCCACGGCATGTGGACCCTGCTGAACCACCCCCACCTGTGGGAGTCATGGAAGGCCGACCCGGGCTTGACCGACACCGCGGTGGAGGAGATCCTGCGAACCGGGTCGGTCACCATGCACTTCCGTCGCACCGCTACCCGCGACGTCGAGATGCGGGGGTCGAAGATCCGGGCTGGCGACAAGGTGGTGATCTGGTTTGTGGCCGCCAACCACGATCCTGAGGGCTTCGAACGGCCATTCCGCTTCGACCTAGGTCGCGAGCAAAACGACCACATGGCGTTCGGCCGCAACGGGCCGCATCTGTGCCTGGGGGCCTGGCTGGCCCGCATGGAGGTGAGGCTGGTGTTCGAAGAGCTGATGAAGCGGGTGAACCGCTTGGAGCCCGCCGGCCCCATCAACCGGCTGCGCTCCAACTTCATCTCGGGGATCAAACGGCTGCCGGTTCGGGTGGTGTGATGGAAGTTCCCATTGCTGGAATCCGGCTTCTCCTGACCCGAGGGGCAATGTGATGGGGGCCATCGTCGGGGCTGGGTTGATCTCCCATGTGCCTCCACTGGTGATGCCCGAGGCGGTTCGCCGGGAGCTCAACGACGGCGAGGACACCACGTTGTTCCAAGGACTTCACGACCTCGGCGCCCAGCGGCTGCGGCCGTTGGCGGCCGACACCGTGGTGGTGGTGGACACCCATTGGTTCACCACCGTCGAGCACATCGTGACCTCCCACGACCGCCGCCGTGGACTGTTCACTTCCGAAGAGCTGCCCCGGGGCATGAGCCAAATGCCCTATGACTTGCCGGGAGACCGGGGGCTAGCCGAGGCGTGGGCCGGCCAGGCCGCGGGGCGAGACGACACCTGGATCACCGCTATCGACGATCCCCACCTCCCGGTGCACTATCCCACCATCAACCTGCTTCCGTTCTTGCAGGGCGACGAGGCCTGGGTTTCGGCCAGTATCTGCCAGACCGCCGAGCCCCACGACTTTCTGCTGTTCGGCGAGCTGTTGGCCCAGGCGGTGGCGGGCTTGGACCGCAGGGTAGTGGTGTTGGCCAGCGGAGGGCTGAGCCACCGCTTCTGGCCGCTGCGGCAGTTCCGCAACCACGAGGCCGCCGATCCGGCACTCCATCTCCGCACTCCCGAGGCCAAGGCCGCCGACGAGCACGTCATTGACTGCCTCAAGCGGGGTGATCATGCTGGCGTGCTCGAATTCTTGCCCGAGTTCTCCGCCCATGCGCCCGAGGGGTTCTTCGGCCACTACCTGACCATGGTCGGAGCGCTGGGCGGAGCAGCCTGCACCGCTCCCGGCGAGCAGTTCGGAGACTATGAATCGGTCGCGGGAACGGGCCAAGTCCATCTATGGTTCAACCCGTGAAGCGCGCCCTGGCCATCGCCCACGAGTTGGACGGTCTCCCCGGACAGATAGCCACTCGCTTGCGCCAGCGGGATTACGAGGTCCACATCCACGTGGTGACCCACGACTACGACCACCCCAACGTCGCCGTACCCTTCCCGTTGATGGACGACTACGACCTGCTGTTGCCGATGGGGTCGGTTCGCTCGCTCACCGACAAAGACGAGATCGACTCCTGGATCTACGAGGAGCTCGACATGATCAAACAGGCCCACGAGGAGGGCAAGCCTGTATTGGGGATCTGCTTCGGCGGCCAGCTGATCTCCGAGGCGCTGGGGGGAGTGGTCGAGGTGTCTCCAGTGACCGAGATCGGCTGGTTCGAGCTTGACGACGGTGAGGACGGCCCCAACCCGGCCGGGCCGGGACCGTGGATGCAGTGGCACCACGACCGGTTCACCCCGCCACCCGGGTCTGAAGTGCTGGCCCGCAACGACAGCTCGGTGCAGCTCATCAAGATCGGCCGCACAGTGGGGACCCAGTTCCACCCCGAGGTCGACGTGGCCCACGTCGAGTCATTCCTCAGGTTGGCCCCGAAGGACTACTTGGACGATTGCGGGGTGGACTTCGAACAGCTCATGGAGGAGACCCGCCAGCACGAGATGGCCAACATCAAGCAGTGCCACGCCTTTGTCGACTGGTACCTGGACGAGGTGCTCGCCGACTAAACCACCCGTTCAGTGGTACATGAGGTATTCGTCGAGTTCCCACTGGGTCACTTCGCCCCCGGGCACGTCTTCACCCACTGCGGCGATGTAGCGCTCCCACTCGGCCTGCTTGTTGGCGATGAAGTTCTGGCACAAGTCGTCGCCCATCGCGGCCATCAGCGCGGGATCGGCCACCAGGTGCTCCAGCGCCACAGCCAGGCTGGGCGCCGCGCCCACATCGGTATTGACCTCTTCGAACCCGTCGGTGGTCAGTGGGTCGGGGCACTCCAACTCATCGACCACCCCGAGCCGGGCGGCTTGGAGAATGGTGGCCACCCCGAGGTGGATGTTGACCGCGCCGTCACCCACCCGGTTTTCGATCCGGGTGGCGATCCCTCTTGCCTCGGGTATCCGATTGGCCGCGCAGCGGTGGTCGTGGCCCCAGTTGGCCCAGTAGCCGTTGAGCTCTGCCGGCTGGAGCCGCCGGTAGGCGTTCACCGTGGGGGCGCACAGCGCGGTGAGGGCCTGGTGGTGAGCCACCAGGCCGGCTAGGCATCCCTTGGCCAGGGCTGAGAGGCCGTCGTCGGCCGAGGTGTCGTTGAAGGCGTTGTGGCCCTCAGCGTCGACCAGCGAGAAGTTCACGTGTACGCCGCTGCCGGCCACCCCGACAAACGGCTTGCCCAGAAACGTCAGGTCCAGGCCGTGGCTCAGGGCCACCTCCCGGGCCAGCACCCGGAATAGGAACGCCTCGTCGGCCGCCTTGAGGGCGTCGTCATACTCCAGCGTGAGCTCGAACTGCGACTCGTCGTACTCGGCGTTGATGCTCTCCAGCGGGAACCCGCATCTCCAAGCGGTGCGGGTGATGTCGTCGAGCAGTCCGGTCGGATCGGCTGAGCGCCCGGTTCCGTAGACGAACGACCGGGGAGTGTCCCAGCGCTCCCAGCCGCCCTCGCCGTCAGGCTGGAGCACATAGGCCTCTAGCTCGATGCCCACCTTGGGCGCATAACCCAGCTCAGCCCACGCGGCAATGGCCCGCTGGAGGGCGTAGCGGGCCGAGACGGTGTAGGGCTGCCCCTTGAAGTCGAGATGGCCCACCACCACACCGGTGGCGTCGTCCTCCCAGCTTGTGCGGACCTTGTGGGGGTCGAAGCTGGCCACGACGTCGGGAAGCCCTTCCAGCAGATAGGCGCCGGGGGCGGGGATGAGGCTGCGGTCGTAACCGAGGGCGAAGGTGGTGATGCAGTGGCCGGTGCCGTGTTCGGCCAGGTGGACAGGCAGATACTTGCCCCGGGCCAGGCCGAGATGGTCGGGCCACAGCACGCGAATCCGGTCGTAGTCGTTCATGGAGTGATTCCTCTCATGACAAAGAAGGAGCCAGTACCGCAAAGCCCATCATGGCTGAGTTGCCGAGAGCGAACCCAAGAACTCGCGGACGAGTTGGTTGAAGGCCTCGGGGGCCTCCGCCGGGCTGATGTGGCCTGCCGACGGGATGATCTCGAGGCGGCTGCTCCTGATGGCGGTGTGGAGTTCCTCGCTGTAAGCCAGCGGGGTCTCCTCGTCGAGCTCGCCCGCGACCACCAGGGTGGGAGCGGTGATCTCGCCGAGGCGTTGGCGCACATCGTGGGTTGGCAGCAGCTGGCAGGCGGCCCGGAATCCCGCCTCGGGGACGCGGACAAAGGCCGCAATCGTGCGGTCGCGCTCCACACCGCCGAACCCTGGGGCGGTGATGCTGTCGATGACAGGGGCCGCGATGTCGGCCAGCAAGAGTCCGGCATCGATCATCTCGGTCCGCTCTCGGCGCCATTCGTCGGGGTCGGTGCCGTCGCCCCCAAACACCGCGCTGGTGTCGGCCAGCACCAGCGACCGCACTCGATGGGGATGGCGCAGCGCAGTGTGCAGCGCATGGTGACCACCAAACGACAGCCCGCACAGGTGGGCGGATTCCACCTCCAGACGATCGAGAATCTCGGCCACTGCGTCCGCAATGGCCTCAAAAGTCAGCGGGCTGATCGGCGATGAAGCGCCGTATCCCGGCATGTCCCACGCCACGCAGCGCCACCGGTCGCTGAGCACTTCGATCTGGGGCTCCCACGCGGTCCGCGATCCGCCCAAGCCGTGGAGAAACAGCAGCACGTCGCCGTCGCCAGCCTCGCGCCAGGCGATGGTGCCATTGACATCTCGAACCGGAGCAGCCACCACAATCCAAACTAACGTTCACGGCGAGAGCGTTTGGAAGCGAACGATTTGGTGACCACAAAACTCCCATTGATAGGACTGCCTGGTCGGCGTAAGCGGGCCTGTGAGGTCAGCGGCTTTCCCGACATGATGGCCGTGAGCGATGTCGATCTGTACCTAGCCGACTACGCCCGCGGCGTCATCGAAGCCGGCGGCATCCCGGTGCACATCCCCATCGATGTCGACCCCGCCGTGGTCGGCGAGCGGCTCGACGGGATTGTCCTACCCGGGGGAACCGATATCGACCCGATCCGCTATGGGGCCGATCCCGACCCCGAACTTCTGCCCATCGAGTCCGAGCGCGACGATCTTGAGCTCGGATTGCTCTCGACTGCTCTCGAAGCCGAAGTCCCGGTGCTCGGCATCTGCCGGGGTATCCAAGTGCTCAACGTCTTCCAGGGAGGCACGCTGAACCAGCACGTACCCGAGCACGGCCGCTTCGACTTGCCCATTGATTCCACCATCCACCGGGTGAGCTTCACTGAGGGCTCCACCTTGTATGAGCTCTACGGCTCATCAGCCCAGGTGAACAGCCTCCACCATCAAACGGTGGCCGATCTGGGCCGGGACCTCACCGTCACCGCCCGTGCCGACGACGGCACCATTGAAGGTGTGGAGATGGGCGATCACGTTGTCGCCGTCCAATGGCACCCCGAGATGATGCCCACCCGCCCTGCGGATCCGATTTTCGGCTGGCTCGTGGATCGAGCATCTCGCTAGTCCGGCTTGCGGCCGTGGAGGAAGTACATGGGCGTGAAGATGCCGAGTTTGCCCGCCTCGGCCAGGGCAGCAGCGCCGATGTTCAAGGTCTTCGACACGCGGACCGATCCTTGCGGTGCGATGCGAAACGCCTGAAGCACTTTCACCAACTGGTGGGTGACCCACCGACCCGGCACCGACTTGCGCAGGTCGAGCAGTGAGTAGCCGGATCGCACCAGCGGTTGATGCCAGGGGATTGACGGACCGTCTTGCAAAGCGACGTCCGTTGCGTCTACAAGTTCGAACCCCACAGTTCGAAGCGCGTTGTGGGCGGTGGGCTGGTCGTCGAGGATCAACAGCCCGGCACCCAGTTGGATGTCGGCCTTGATCTTGCGATGGCGGGGATCTTGGTCATCGAAGCGATCAGTCATGCACCATTCGTAGGTACCGAAGTGCCCGCCGGGCTTCAGAAGGCGAAATGCCTCGCCGTAGATGCTGAGCTTGTCCGGAGCACAGCAGGTGGCTTCGATGGCGTAGATGGCATCGAATGTCCCGTCGGGAGCATCGACCTTGAGGAAATCGCAGTGCAGGAATTCCACCTGATCGGTGAGACCCGCCTCATCCGTTCGCTTCACAGCCCGTTCGAGTTGGTAGGCGTTGCTGTTGACACCGACGATCTTGGCCCCGGAATGGCGGGCAATTTCAAGCAACGGCCCGGCAATGCCGCAACCGAGGTCGGCGACGACCATCCCTGATGAGAGGCCGAGCTTGTCCGCTATGTAGTGCTGGTGCCGGAGTTGGGATTCCTCAAAACTCTCTCCGGGATCCCGGGGGGCGAAGTGAAAGGAGCTGCCCCACCCGTATTCGTAGAAGTCGGTAACCAGGTCGTAGTAGAGATCGTTGTACTCCTGGTAGTTGTCTTCTCTATTGACCGTTCCGCTGCCTTGGGCCTTGTTGGAGCGACGCTCGTATTCTTGGATGGTCGGATCGACACCCGAAGTCGATTCCTTCTTCTTCAGAATGCTGGTGAGCTTGACAGACACGGAGACCTTCCCATGTTGGTAACGACAGCATGGACGCTTGCGACCACACCGAGGGGTCAGCCTAGTGATGTGTCTACGACATCGACTACTGGCCGTCGCTTAGGCCTGGGCCTGATCGGACTCGACGATGGCGGTCACCGTTTTGCGGCCAAGTCCGGAAGCTTCGGCAATCTGTCGAAGTGAGGCTCCGAGGTGGGCGAGGACCATGCAGGGTTCGCCCCACTAGGGCAGAGCGGCATGAAGGATCCGCTCGTAGTCGGCTTCATCGGTCGGGAGCGTCTCGACCAACCGACCTCGGCTCATAACGTGGATCACGTCGGCCACCGCCAGCAACTCCTCAAATTCTGATGACGCCACAACAACACCGAATCCGTGTTCCTGCACCAACCGGCGAATTAGAGCAAGGATCTCTGCCTTCGCCGCGACATCGATACCTTGCGTGGGCTCGTCGAGCAAGAGGACTTCAGGTTTCGAAACGAGGGCTCGCGCCAGTGCAAGCTTTTGCTGATTGCCGCCACTGAGGTTGCCGGCGAGGATCTCTGTGTTGGATGGGCGGATTCCGAAAGCTTCGATGTGCTCACGGGCCAATTGCCGCTCTCTTCTGATTCGGCGTATTCCGCCGCGGCTCGCCCTGGAGTGGATGGGCAGTGTGAGATTGGCTCGAACCGACAGCTGCGAGACGATGGCCGACGAGCGGCGGTCAGCGGGAACGAGGACGACCCCAGCACGGTATGCGCCTCTGACCATGCCCGGGTGGAGAGCGTGGCCACGGACAGCGACCTGACCACGGTCGTATCCGTCGACACCGGCAATCGCGCGCAGAAGGTGGCCGTGACCTGATCCTTGTACCCCGGCCACGCCAACGATTTGCCCTGGATTCAAGCGAAGCGAGACATCGGCGATATTGGGCTCTTGCGTCAGTCCGTCAACTTCAAGCAGAGGTCTTCCATTGGTCGCTTCCACCGAAGAGGAGCGGAAAGTGGCCGGCGGAAGACTGTCGTGATCAGCGAGCCTGCTGGCCTTGGTCATGAGCGCGACAATCTTGTCCTTGTCGAGTTCTGCCCGAGGGAACGTGCCGACAGCACAGCCATCTCGCAGAACGGTGATCCGGTCGGCAATGCCGAGAACTTCGGTCAGCCGGTGGCTGACAAAGATGATCGCCTTCTGCTGGTCGCGCAGTAGCCGTAGCCTGTCCAGCATCGCCGCGGCATCGTTCTCGGACAAGGCTGCGTTGGGCTCGTCGAGGACGATGACGTCGCCGGGATGCAAGAGTGTCCTAGAGATCTGTGCGAGCCGAAGCTCCGGGATGCTGAGTTGGCCTGACCGCGCCGACTCGCTGAATGCAGCGCCGCAACGGTCCAGCGCATCCCTGGTTTGTTCCCGCTCCTTGGAGGAGAGCTTCCCCTTTCGGTCGAACGGCCCTTCGAAGCCCAAGAGCATGTTGCGCCCGACACTGAAATCCGGCACCGCCTGCACTTCTTGGGGGACGTGGCTGATTCCACGGCGCTGGGCGTCTCGGGGACCGTGGAATACCACATCTGAATCGTCCAGCAAGATACGACCGGAGTCGGGAGGGATCAGCCCAGCCAGGATCTTCACCAAGGTCGACTTGCCCGCGCCGTTCTCGCCGAGGAGCGCATGAACCTCGCCGCGCCGCACGTCGAAGCTGACGTCGTCGAGTGCCTTCACTCCTGGAAATGACTTGTTTATCCCGTCCAAGCGCGCCGCGGGTACATCGCCGGGCAGTTCCACCCCGCTCGACGCTGCGCTCAGATCAGGCTCAGATTCGGAGTCAGGCGGTGTCATCGCTCGCCGTATCTGTCTTTGAGGCCGGGTCGGCAACCCTCCGGGATTGGTCATCGAATCCGATGAAGAGACGCTTGAGCGTCGGTAGGAGATCAGAGACTTGGCGGAAACTTCCTCCTCGCAACTGGCTGATCAGCACGGCGACAACGAGGGCGATGCCGATCGCCATCTGCTGTTGGAAGGTCCCGACACCAGTCACAGCAAGCCCCACCGTCAGGCATGTCATCAGCGCTACCCCTAGAAAGACTCCGCTCAATCGGCCTTTGCCCCCGCCGATGACTGCACCTCCGATCACCGCTGCGGCGATGGATCGCAATTCGAACCCCGCACCGAGCCCGGTCTGGCCAACGGATACTCGGGCGGTGAGCATGATCCCGCCCGCACCGGCGAGCATGCCGGTGATCATGTACGTAATGGCCTCGTAGCGGGCTACGGGAATCCCGGCCAGCCGACATGTCTCGCGGCTGCCGCCAATGGCGTACACATAGAGTCCGATACGCGTTCTTCCGGTGAACACAACAGCCAGTAGCAAGATGATGATGCCGATCCCGATTGTCGAGGGCATGAAGCCCCAATCGCGGCCACCGAACCACTTGAGGGTGGGATCGTTCGCGATGACTGAAGCTCCGTTGCTTCGCACGCCGCCGTAGCCGGTCAAGAAGGTCAGCATCGCCATGGTCACGACGAAGGGACTCACACGCAGCTTGGCGATAAGGATCCCATTGACCAGGCCAATAGCGGCACCGGTGAGAAGGCTTATGACAATGGCTGCCGCTACGCCATGGTCTGCCATCGCTTGGGCAGTGACAATGCTGGTGAAGCCCATGTTCGCTCCGACAGACAGGTCGAACCCACCGACGGTTATGGCGAACATCTGGCCGATTGCCACCACGAGCAGCACGCCAGCCTGGCGCGAGATGTTCTGAACGTTGGCTGTAGTTGGGTAGATCGACGGCTCGAGAAGCGAGAAAACGGCGATCATCACGGCGAGTCCAGCCAGTAGCTGGAGCTCGGTTGAATACTTGAAAGCCCAGTCTCGGATGGAGAGCCGGTAACTTCTGGCCGCAAATGAGGTGTGAGCTGCCAAAGATTCTTCGGTCACAGAAGCCCCCTCAAGAGCATAATTCTATTCCACTACCGCTCTTCGGCCTGTCAGGAGGCAGCCTCGCGGTTGCCTCCTAGCTGGTTGGCATCAGCCGTCTAGCCCCGCCCAAGACTCGGGTGGGCGTGCTTTGGCCCCAGTCAAATAGGGGTTCTTCTCCACCCATTCGTCGAGAGGGTTCTCACTGCGGAACTTCGCGGCCAGGTCGCCGAGTGTGCTGAAGGTTCGTCCGTCGCCCTCCATATAGTCGATCAGCTCCTCGAGCATCCTAATACGCGACCCGCGGCCGATGAACTGTGGGTGGCAGGTGAGAACGTACATCCCACCCGGGCAGTTCTCGACCATGTAGTCGAACTCCCCCTGCCACAGCTCTCGGACCTGTGAAGGCGTATTGGGACCCTGGTTCATACCCCAGACGTATTCAAACGGCGGGAAGTCGTCCAGTCCCCAACTGGGGGGAAGTTCCACGATGTCGATCGGTGTGCCGAACACGAAGGGTTCGTTGGCAGGGAATTCGTCACCCTCGCGCAAGTAGTAGGGGTAGAAGTCACTCGCCATGAACGTCGACGAATAGTCGAGATCGAACTCTTTCATGAGGTCCAAGGTGTTGGGGCTGAAGTCCCATGCTGCGGTGCGACACCCGGTAGGACGAACACCCGCGGCGTAGTCGATAGCTTCGAAGCCCAGCTCGAAGTCTCGTCTCTCTTCTTCCAGGGCGAGTTTGGTGGGGTTGCGGTGGCTCCACCCGTGGTGCCCGATCTCGTGGCCCTTGTCCACGATCTCCTTGACGAGGTCCGGGTAGAGGTGGGCCGAGTGACCTGGGCAGAAGAAGGTGCAGGGAATGTCCCGATCTTCCAGGACTTTGAGAACACGCTTCAGCCCCGGAACGGCGAACTCCCCCCGAGAGCACATACTGGGTGTCTCGGCTCCAAATGAGCCTAGCCAGAGGCAGATCGCATCGAAATCGAAGGTCAGGCAGATCGTGTGATCTTTGTTTGTCATCTATTTCTCCTTGCTAGGCGTTGCTTTATGGGAACTTAGCTGACCTCAGCCTGCCATCCTGCGGGGATCAGTTCGATCTGGACCCATTCCTCGTTGACGTTGGACGGGTCGACGACGGGGAAGGGCACGCAGTTGATGCGAGGCACGTCATCTCCGTTCAGCACCGAAACCGCAGTTCCGAGACCGATGTAGCCCATCCAGTACGGACTCACGAGGAAGAGGGCATCAGCGCTGCCGTCTTCGATCCAAGGAGCTGAGAAATTGGTGAAATCGGACGCGATGTAGGGGACGTCCTGGTATTCCTCAGGAATGGAGGGAGGCAGCAGCAATGCGAAGTGGGCCGCATAGATCCAGTCGATTTCCGGGTTTCCGGTAACCACGTTCAAGAAATCAGCGAGACCTTCCTCGGGATCGACCAACTGGTTGGGAGCAGCGATGATCTCGAGATTCGGATGGGCTTCTTCTACCCGGTCTCTGAAGCCTTCGGCCCGCTTGCGTGACCAGGTGGCGTTGGCTGGTCCCGCCATCACGACACCCTTCCCGCCTTCGGGAACCAGTTCGGCGATGGCATCGGCGCCTGCTTTGCCGAACAGGTAGTCGTCCTGCATGATCATGAAGACCCTGCCGTCGGGAACCTCTGTCGAGACGTTCACGATGGGCACGCCCGCGTCGGTTGCCGCATCCACAATCGCAACCGAGCCAGCCGTGTCCACGGGAGCCAGAATGATGGCATCGGGGTTGCGCTGGAGAATGTTCTCCGCGTCAGCGAGCTGGTCGGCAGGACCCGTATAGCCCACGCCCGCCGTATGCCGGACCGTGACGGTCCCGCCGCCGGCCGCCGAGACGTCTGCTGCCGCTTGCTCCGCGCCGTAGGCCATGGCCTGGTAGTACTCAGCGGCCAGGCTCACTTGCATGAAGTCGATCTCGTAGGAAGCGTCTGCGGCAGGTGGGGCATACGCCAGCAGATCATCGGTCGTGGAATTCACATCGCAATCCAGCGGAGTCCTGAAGTACTCATCGTTGATCTCGACCGGCTCGGGGGCGCTCTCAGGGGTGGGCGCAGGAGTAGAGGCGGCAGTCGGCGCAGGAGTAGAGGCGGCAGTCGGCTCGGGGGCCGAAGTCTCTCCTGGGTCGTCGTCATTGCCGCACGCTGATGCAACCAGTACGAGTGCCGCAATAATGCCCAAGACCGCCCACAACTTCATCCGTCGCATATCGGTTCCTACCTTCCGGTCAGAGCGCACCGCCCCTGATGAGCGGTCCAACTGAGATCGAATATTATAGCATAATCCAGGCTAATCCAGCCCGTGGGCCTCGTCAACCGTCGAGTCTGGGTGCCAGTGGGGGACTCGCGCTGCTTGAACCTACGAGGTGATCTGGAACACGCCTTCAGCCTCGACGGCAAGCCCGAGTGGCAGTGCTGCCATTCCCACAGTCGAGCGGGCATGCTTTCCGTTTTCGCCGAAAACACCCACCATCAGGTCGGAGGCGCCGTTCGCGATCATCTGGTGCCTATCGAAATCCGGAGCCGAGTTGATCATGATGAGCAGCTTGACAACCCTCTTTATCCGACTCAGCTCGCCGAACTCGGCCTTGAGGGTAGAGAGCATGTTGAGAGCGACAAGCTGGGCTGCCTCTACTGCCGTGTCGACGTCCATGTCCTCACCCACTCGACCCTTGTGAATGAGCTCGCCGTCTTTGAACGGGCCATGCCCAGCCACGAAGACGAGGTCGCCGACGGTGACTGTTCCCAGGTAATTTGAGGTGTTGGGCGGGCACGGCGGCAATGTGAGCCCAAGCTCCTCGAGCCGAGACTCTGGGGAGACGTTCATGGGGGCACCTCCTTGGGATCCGGTGGGCTTCCCATTAAGACTGTCGAGAGCCCCCTGCAGCATAGATATTATAGCATAATATAGGAATATCGATAGTCCCGTAGTAGTCCATCCGTGAATGGAGACTCCTGATGCTGTTAGCCAACCCACGAGGCGGATACCGCTTCCTCATGGGAATCGACCCCTACTCTTGTGGCGTAGTTGCCGACCCTGGCTACGAAATCGTCCACGCGACCCTGCGAACTCCGCTGCCCTGGCGGGAGGGCTTTGAGAAGATCGATTCCCATCTTCGGGAGATCGGTCGACCCCGTCACGCCCTCTGCGGAGTTGAGCTTCGGTCCCCTACGCCCTACAGCATGGAGGGATTTATCGAATTCAACGTGGGCTATTGCGATTTGGTTCAGACATGGGATCTATATGTTGGCGACCTCAATCCTGTCGCCCGGACAAACGTTGCTCCGGCTGATTCTCCCCCTGCCGCCCCTGTATTGCACGGCTTCTCCTACACCGCTCCCGAAATGCAGGACGCCCCGATGACATTCGTCGTCGCGGGTGCCGCGGAGTTGCGCGAGGCCGCCCTGGACGAGGACGACATCATCCGAAGAGGGGAGTCCGGGCCCGACGCCCTGCGGGAGAAGGCGGGCCATGTGATCGGGATCATGGAGTCACGCCTTCATGGTCTAGGTGCCAGTTGGGAGCTGGTCACTGCTATTGACGTGTATACCGTGCTCCTGCTGGAGGGATTGCTAGAGGACTCAGTTCTACCGAAGATAGGAGTGGCGGGACGCCACGGGCTTTGCTGGAGCCGGGCGAGGCCGCCAGTTCTCGGACTCGATTTCGAAATGGACATGCGCGGCGTGCGGTCCGAAATCAAGTTGTAGCCGGCGGGAAGGACTACCCGTGAGACTGGTTCGAGTCGGTGCCGAAGGCCAAGAAAGTCCAGCTGTTGTTGACCCCAAAGACGGGTCGGTTTTGAGCGCTGAATCCGTAACCCCGGACTATGACGCCGAGTTCTTTGGAAGCGATGGTCTCGACCGTCTAAGGGAGGCACTCGACGCCGGAATCCTCCCGCCGCTCCAGTCGGGCAACTCGCGCCTCGGCCCCCCCATCAAACGACCGGGCAAGATCATCGGCATCGGACTCAATTACCGAGACCACGCCGCGGAATCGAACATGCCGATCCCCGATGAGCCAATTCTGTTCATGAAGGCACCCAACACCGTCATCGGTCCAAATGACGATGTGCGTATTCCGCCCGGATCGACCAAGACCGACTGGGAGGTTGAACTCGGCGTCATTATCGGCCGGCCGGCAAGCTACCTGCGGACTCCGACGGACGCGCTCCCGTACGTCGCTGGGTACACCATCTCCAACGATCTCTCCGAACGCGAATATCAACTAGAGCGCGATGGCCAGTGGGACAAGGGAAAATCCTGCGACACCTTCAACCCTCTTGGCCCGTGGCTCGTGACGAGCGACGAGATTCCCGACCCGCAAGCGCTGAACTTGTGGCTCAACATCGACGATCGCCGTGAGCAGACTGGCCACACTTCCGACATGATCTTCTCTGTCGAACACATTGTCTGGTTTGTGAGCCAGTTCATGGTTCTTGAACCGGGCGACCTGATAAACACCGGTACGCCAGATGGTGTTGGGCTCAGCAAGACGCCACCCCGTTACCTACAGCCTGGTCGCGAAATGCATCTCGGAATCGACTCACTGGGCGAGCAAAGGACGAGGACAATCGCAACCCCCCACTAGCAGGGTGGTTGCGTGCCCGTGCCGCAACGCTAGGGAACTTCCTCCACCCCGCTGCGTTCCTCGCGGTCCACGAAGCTTGCCGCCTCAACGGCTCCCCTGATCAATTCAACCGTAGAAGCAAGATGGCAGCGCAAGGCTTCTGCGGCTGCGAAATGGTCGCCATTTCTAAGGGAATCCACTATCAATCTGTGCTCATCACTCGCTGCATCATGTCGGTAGTGAAGCGACAGCCGCTGATAACGGGCGGAATGCAGCCAGAGCTGGTCAATCAGCTTGAGTCGTCGAGGGGAGCCAGCCAATTCATAGATCGCAAAGTGAAACTCGCGGTTCAGGGTGACAACCGCCGCGTGGTCGCCCTTGGCATGGCGCTCTTGGGCTTCACCGAGATTGTTCAAGAGCATGTCGATCTTTTTCTCATCGCAGCTCGATGCCCGTCTCACCGCTTCACATTCGAGTTCTGTGCGGATGCTGTACAGGTCGTCGAGGTCGTCTACCGACATTGACGACACCCATGCGCCACGGTTGTGGAACACAGTGACGAATCCTTCGGACTCGAGAATTCGAAACGCCTCGCGCACTGGAATGAAGCTCGTGCCGCACCTCTCGGCGATCACCTTCGGTTGAAGCTTCGACTCTGGCTGATATGTGCCGTCGATAATGCCCTCGCGGAGGTGGCGCACTACGAGTTCCACTGTGCTATCGGGGTCATGCATCGGGTTGAACCATTTTCAGCAAGTTCGGCGGCCAAATATTATATCATTTGGCTAGGAACTTTCACGGCTTGCTCCGCAGGCGACCCCGGCGAGTCGGGCCAGCATGCCCTGGCAGTCTCGTGGTCTCGCCTCGATAAACCAGTTCGACAAGCAGGCCGTAAGCGCCAGTCGGGGTGTAGCCGTGACGGACTGTACGCTCCGCATATGGCTGTCGGGAGGGAAAGCCGATGATAAATGGGATTCACCACATCGCGCTGTCAACTGGGAACCTGGCCCGGTTGCGGGAGTTTTATACCGAGCTGCTCGGATTCGAGATGGTGGACGAGAGGGGCTGGACTGACAACGAGGTGATCGACAGCATCGTTGGATTGGAGGAGTCGTCGGCCACCAGCTTGATCTTGCGAGCTGGCAACGTGTTCATCGAGATCTTTCAGTATCACCAGCCGATCGGAACGCCGTCAGACCCCAATCGGCCGGTTTGTGATCATGGCTACACCCATCTTGCACTAAACGTGACCGACATTGATGCCGAATACGAGCGGATACGGGCCGCCGGAATGCGCTTTCACCGGCCGCCGCCCACGAAGGAGGACCTGGGAGAGCGGGGAGAGATGCTGCAACTGCGGGCAACGTACGGGCGCGATCCCGATGGCAACGTGATCGAGCTCCAAGATGTGCTCGACCCCGATATGCCATTTGCCATGGACAAGGCAGGACTCCGCACAGGGGATTAGAGCCTGTCGACGAACTGATCGCCTATACAGGTAGAGGTTCCATGCTGGCCATCCCCTATTTTCGCGTCTGATCGGACTCGACGATGGCGGTCACCGTTTTGCGGCCAAGTCCGGAGGCTTCGGCAATCTGTCGAAGTGAGGCTCCGACGCGGTGGGCGATCCGAATCATGTCATCTCGGATCACCATCTCTTTGTGAGCTCGCTCGGCGCTGAGGCCGACTACAGACAGGGCAGCGCCTACCTCACCCTCTAGTCCACTCCGGTACTTGTCCATCGCAGCATCAGCTGCGGACACGTCTGCTTCTCGGTAGCTCATTGTTGCTTAAGCCTAAAGGCCGAAGCCGGTGAAGTCGCCGGACATGTCGGGGGGGCCGTAGTAGATGCGGTTGAGGGACCGGCGGGCGAACTTCCACTGGCCCTCTTCTAGGCAGTACTCATCGTCGTAGTAGCCGTACATGGTCATGGGGTCTTCGTCGGGCCGTTTGAAGTGCTCGATCACGTACCAGCGGCCCGTGCCGGTGCCCGCGGCTTCGTCGAGTTCGGCCCAGCCGTTGAAGTAGGCGTGGATCACTCCGTCGAGACGGGCCAGCATGCCCTGCCAGGCGGTGGAGATCTCGTCCCGACTGGCCTTGGTCATCGGGCCCATTTCCCACACTGCATCGGTGGCCCAGGTCGACGCCCACTGCTCGGAGTCGAAGCGGCATACCCCGTCGGAGTAGCGGGCCAACAGGGTGCGAATCTCTTCAGACATGGCTCCTCAGGGTAGTGGCGCGTATCGCCAGCCGATGATCTCGTCGTAGTCCATGGCGCCGTTGGGGAAGACGGTGAAGTTATTCCGCTCCTCTTCCAGCGCTGCTTTTGCTTCGGCATACGGGGTGCCCACTTCGTACATGACTAGGTGCTGGAACGGCATCCCATTGGGACCGACCTCGCCGTGGTCGACGGCCCACCGGGGGGTGAGGATGTTGTGGGAGGCCCAGTAGCGCCGCCCGGTGAGGAAGCCCGGGGTCGCCACAACTTCCCGATAGTGGATGGTGTACCAGTGCTCGAACCACTCAAGGTTGCCCTTGGTGGGGTTGGCCAGCGATATCCCGAGGTGGTCAACCTCATCTGGGGTGGCCGCCCCTATCTGTGGACCGGTCTGGGTGAAGGTCCAACTGGCCACGGTGTCGTGGTCGAGACTGTCGCCGGGCCGCATGGAGTAGTCGTCTTTGGTCGTAATCGCTTGGATAACCGAGGGCAGGTGGCCCTCGATCTCATAGACGGCCAAGAACTCGAACGGCATCGCAAGATCGCTGCGGTCGGCGTGGGTGCGCATCCAATTGGGCGTAAGCAAGTCGGCATCGGGGCTCATTCGGTAGCGTCGTCCGCTGACCACCCCCTCGCACGACGCCACCTCGCGGGTATGGATGTCGTGCCACTGGTGGTACAGGTCCTCTTGGCCGATCACCGGATTGGTGAAGACCAACATCACATGGCGGTCGGAGTTGTCCACAACCCACCACGGTATGCTGACTTTGATGGTCTTCTGGGTAGCTGCGGTGGTGATCGCCGGGATGATGCTGGCAGTTTGGGCCATCAGCGTGGCGGTACGAGACGCGGGCATCGTGGACATCCTGTGGGGCTTTGGCTTCGTAGTGGTGGCCTGGGTGAGCTGGCTGGTCACCGACGGGCACGACGTACGGGCCGCATTATTGGTGTTCATGGCCACCGCTTGGGGGCTGCGTCTGGCCATTCATCTGGCGTTTCGCAACATCGGGCAAGAGGAGGACTTTCGCTACCAGTCCATGCGTCGTCGTGCAGGCGACAAGTTCTGGATCACCAGTCTGGTCCGAGTGTTCGGATTGCAAGCGGGGGCCATGTGGGTCATGTCTCTTCCCCTTCAGCTGGGCATCAGCGCAGGCGATAGGGGATGGACCGCCCTGTGGGTGATCGGCACGGTGGTGTTTCTGATCGGATTCGGGTTCGAGGCCATCGGCGACTGGCAGCTCACACGGTTCAAGGCCGACCCGGCCAACGCCGGGAAGCTGATGGATCGAGGCCTGTGGCGCTATAGCCGCCATCCCAACTACTTCGGCGATGCCACCGCGTGGTGGGGCATTGGGTTGGTGGCCGCCTCAACCCCCATCGGAATCGTAGGGCTGATCGCCCCGGCACTCATCACCTGGATCTTGGTGAAGGTGTCCGGCGTGCCGATGGTGGAACACCGCCTGAAAAAAACGCGGCCCGGTTACCAGGAATACGTCCAGCAGACCAGCGCTTTCGTGCCCCGTCGCCCGAAGGCTGTGTGATCACGGAAACCTGACCGGCCATAGCCTCGTCTTATCCGGTGAGGTCGACATTGGAGGCCATGGCCCGGCCGTAGACCATCACAGGAGCGAGGTTCGCCGATGAAATCCAGAAGGACCATCAAGCTGCTCATCACCGTCGGCGTTGGGTTGACTCTGCTGGTCGCCACCGGGTGCGGTAGCGGCTCCAACGAGGAGCCGGTCACTGTAGTAGGGGCGCAGACGGGTCCGACCGCCACCGGCACTGTCCCCGAGTTCTCCCAGCCGACTACGACGGCAACCGCCGCCTCCACCCCCACAGCCGATCCCGATGCCAACGCCTCAGTCACCGGCACCGTTACCTAATCCTGGTGGACCACTACCAGTCCACCGTTGAGAACTGCGTCCGCCGGGGCAGCCAGTCGTTCGAAATCGACGGGTCCGACATCTACGCCACCATCACCCTCACCGTGCCGCCCCCCACCCCATGGGCCATCGACTGTGACGCAGAAAGGGGCACGGTTGAAGAGGTAATCCGCTTCGGCGAAGCCCTCTCCCCAGGCCAGACCTACCGGGTTTTCGTCAACGGCACCGAGACCACCACCTTCACCGCCCCGCTGGCCAGCACCCCGTAGGGGGCTCCAATCAGTCCGAGTAATTCACCCCCGGCAGCACACAGAGCATTTCGAACAGCAGGTTGGCGGCGGTGAGGGCGGTGGCGCCGGTGGGGTCGTAGATGGGGGCTACTTCCACCAGGTCGCATCCGACCAGGTCGAGGCCCTGACAGCCCCGGATGATCTCTAGTGCCTGGGGAGCGGTCAGGCCGCCGATCTCGGGGGTGCCGGTCCCGGGGGCGAAGGCGGGGTCGAGGGCGTCGATGTCGAAGCTCATGTACACCGGCCCGCCGCCCACCTCTTGGCGCACCTCGGCCATGAGCGGCTCGAGCGACCGGTTCCAGCACGCCTCTACCGGCACCACCCGGAAGCCCTGCTCACGCGACCAGTCGAAATCATCGGCGGCGTAGCCGGTGCCCCGCACCCCGATCTGGGCTACTCGATGGGTGTCGAGCAGCCCTTCCTCCACCGCCCGGCGAAACGGTGTGCCGTGGGCGATGGCCTCGCCGAACATGTGTTCGTTGACATCGGTGTGAGCGTCCACGTGGATCAGCCCCAGGGGACCGTGCTTGCGCCGCATGGCCCGCATTATTGGCAGAGCGATGGTGTGGTCGCCCCCCATCGACACGGTGACCAGATCGTGCTGGAGCAGATCGTCGTAGAAGCCCTCGATGCGGTCCACGGCGTCGGCCAGGTTGTACGGGTTGGTGGCCACATCGCCGATGTCGTCGATGCTCATGCTGTCGAACGGTGCGGCCCGGGTCGCCATGTTGTAGGGGCGGATCAACACTGATTCATTGCGGATTCCCCGGGGGCCGAAGCGGGCTCCCGGCCGGTTGGACGTGCCGATGTCGATCGGCACGCCCACGACGGCGACATCGAGGTCAGCCGCCGCCGACCGGCCGGGAAGCCGCATGAAGGTGGCGATGCCCGCGAAGCGGGGCATCTGATTGCCCCCGAGGGGTTCAGGCAAGTCTGCCACCCTGGGTCCCTACTGGATTGCGGCGACTAGCCCTTGGCCTCGATGAAGGCGTCGGAGTAATTCACCTCGAAGTCGCCGGTGTCGTAGATCTCTTCCAGGAGCTCCAGCGGGGCCACCCCAGGCGTGCTGAGGAAGTCTTGGAGGTCCTCGTTGAGTCCGTCGAATGCGGCTGCGTTGGGGGTGGAGTAGTAGTTCCAGTTCGACAAGGCGGCGCCCTGCTCGGGGCCGAGCAGCCAATTGATGAATGTGTGGGCAGTACAGGGGCTGCCGGCGTCGAACGGTATAGCCATATTGTCAATCCAGCGGGTGCCGCCCTCCTCGGGCACGAAGTACACGTAGCGCGACGGGTCCTCAGTCTCCTGGAACTGGGTGAACATGTCACCCGAGTAGCCATGCGCGATCACCGTCTCACCGGTGGTGAGGAATTCGTCGGCCGAGTCGGTGTCGAATGCGGCCAGGCGGTCGCGGCTGCTGGCCACCAGATCGGTGGCTTCTTGCAGCTCGTCCTCATCAGTGGAGTTCAGCGAGTAGCCCAAGTACATGAGGGCCGCGCCGATCGTCTCCCGAGGATCGTTGAGCAGCGAGATCGAGCCGCTGTGCTGGTCGGCGATGGCCGGATCGAAGATCAGACCCCAAGAGCGGGGGAAGTCGGTGCCCAATACCTCGGTGTCCACCGCGATGCCGGTGGTGCCCCACTGGTAGGGAACCGAATAGTCGCCCGCTGGGTCGTAGATCAGGTTCCGGAAATCGCTCGAGATATTCGCAATGTTGGGAATGGCGTCCATATTCAGCGGCTGGATGGACCCGCCGGCGATGAGGATGGCCACCATGTAGTCCGACGGTACGATCAGGTCGTAGCCCGAGTTGCCGGCGCCCACGATCGACTGCATGGCCTCGTTGGAGTCGTAGACGTCCATCGTGACGCTCACGTCGAACTCCTGTGAGAATTCGGCAAGCTGTTCCTCATCGATGTACTCGGCCCAGTTGAAGATATTGAGGTTGCCGTCGGTCTGATTGACTTCGCAATCGGCGATTTCACCTCCGTCATCGTCGTCGTTACCACACGCTGCGGCTACCAGAGCGAAGGCCAACAGCACGCAGAACAGCCAGAACAGTTTTTGGCTTTTCATTGGTATATCTCCTTTTTGATTTGGTTGTTGGGAGTGGACACGGCTTCCCTCGCGCCGCGCAGCAAGGGGCGCCCGCCGCGTCCGCTGAACTGCTGGAACGCCAGCGACAGGGCGACGAGGAAGACCGATGCGGCCAGCATGAGCACCGAGGTGGCGTTGATCAGTGGTGTGACTCCCCGGCGGATGAGGCCGAACACGAATACCGGCAGGGTGGTGGCGCCCGGGCCGGCCGCGAACTGGGTAACGACCACGTCGTCGAGTGACAGGGTGAGGGCCAACAGCGCTCCGCCTGCCACGCCGGGCATGATCTGGGGGAAGGTCACATAGCGGAACGTCTTCCACCGCGTGGCGTATAGGTCGAGGGCGGCCTCCTCCAATACCTCGCTCATCCCCGCCAGTCGAGCCCGCACCACTACGGACACGAAGCTGATGTTGAAGGCGATGTGGCTGATGGTGATGGAGCCGAACCCCTTCTGCCAGTCAAGGTTGAACCAGGCTTCGAGCAGTTCGAAGAACTCGGCGAAAAACAGCAGCATCATCACTGCCATGGTCACGTCGGGGATGATGATCGGGAGATAGAGCAGGGCGTCGAACACCTGGCGACCCCGGAATTTGAAGCGCTCCAGGGCCAGGGCGGCCAGCGTGCCGAGCACCACCGAGATGACCGTGGAAAGCAGGGCCACCCGGACCGACACCCACACCGCGCTCTGGATCTGGCTATGGTCGAAGAAGCCCTGGTACCACTCCAGTGTGAAACCGCCCCACCGGCCCACGTTGCGATCGTCGCTGAATGAGAACACGATCAGCACGAAGATCGGGGCGAAAAAGAAGATATAGACCAGCCAGGAATGGACCGACAGCGCGATCTTGGTGGTACCCCGGGGCTGGACGGTGCTGCTCACAGGTTCCTGCCCCCTGTGCGGAAGTACACCACGGTGGCGACCAGCATCACCGCCATCAGCACGAATGAGAGCGACGCCCCCACCGGCCAATTCCTCGCGGTCAGGAATTGGGTGACTATGTAAGAGCCAAGCAGGGTGGTCTTGGCCCCGCCCAGGATCTCCGGGGTCACATACGCACCGAGACTGGGTACGAACACCAGGATCGACCCGGCAATCACCCCCGGCATCGAAAGCGGGAACAGAATCCGCCGGAACGTCTGGAAGCCCGAGGCGTAGAGGTCGCGGCTGGCCTCGACCAAGCTGAGGTCGATCCGCTCGATCGACGCATACAAGGGCAGCACCATGAACGGCAAGGAGCCGTAGACCAGCCCGATTACCACTGCGGAGGTAGTGAAGAGCAACTCCCTTTCTCCCAAACCGATGGCCTCAGTAATGTTGGTGAACAGGCCGTCGTTGCCCAACAACACCCGCCAGGCGTAGTTGCGCACCAAGAAGTTGGTCCAGAACGGGATCATCACGAAGACGAGCATCACGTTGCGGAGCAGGGGGGTGCGGGTGGCCATGAAGTAGGCGAACGGATACGACACCGCCAAACAGATCAGCGTGGTGAGGATGGCCAACCACAGCGACCGGAACAGGATGTCTCGAACGATGGGCTCGCCCAGCTTGCGATAGGCCTCTAGGTTCCAACCCGAGAGGTCGGTTCCGCCGAACCGGTTTCGGGTGGCGAACGAGTAGATCATCACGATCCCGAGCGGGACGGCGAAGAACAGCACTAGATAGGCGTAGGCCGGAAGCGAGAGCAGAAGGCCCCGCCGGGACGCGGCCCGATTGGCGGCCTTCTCGTACTCAGGAGTGGCGGCGGCGGCCTCTTGCTCCTCGGGCCGGACGGCGGCCCTTGTCATGCCCGCACTACCGAAATCGCGTCGAGTGTCCACGACACCGCGACTTCTTCTCCGACATAGGGTCGGTAGCCGCCCGGCTGATTCTCTCGCCGGACCTCGAGGCGAGCCCAGTCGAGCACCACCGTGTACACCAGTGCATTGCCCAGGTAGGTCACGCTCTCCAAGCGCCCGACGACCGATTGATGATCAGCGGGCACCTCGTCGGGCCGCTGCATTTCTGCCCGCTCGGGTCGCAGGCACACCGCTACCCGGGAGCCGACGCCAAGATCCGACTTCCCGGGGATGTGGACCCCGTTGGCCAAACACACCGTGTCGTTCGACACCACGGTGGCGTCCAGCAGATTGGTCTGGCCGATGAAGTTGGCCACGAAGCGGTTGACCGGGTGCTCGTAGATCTCCGCTGGTGTACCCACCTGGAGGAGCTCGCCCTCGTTCAACACCCCGATCCGGTCGGCCATGGTCAGGGCCTCTTCCTGATCATGGGTGACGAACACGAAGGTGATGCCCACCTCGCGCTGAAGCGCCTTGAGCTCACCTTGCATTTCTTGGCGCAGCTTGAGATCAAGGGCGCCCAGCGGCTCGTCGAGCAGCAGCACCTTGGGCCGGTTGACCAGCGCCCGGGCCAGCGCAACCCGCTGGCGCTGACCCCCCGACAGCTGCTGGGAACGGCGCTGCTCCAATCCTTCCAGACGAACCAGGCTGATGGCCTCTCCCACCCGGTCGGCGATCTCAACCTTGGGGACTCGCTGCATCTTGAGCCCGAACGCCACGTTGACCTCCACCGTCATGTGGGGGAAAAGGGCATAGTCCTGGAAAACAGTGTTGACCGGACGCTTGTTTGGGGGCAGCGTGCCGGCCTCGTCGCCGAAGATCTTGAGGCTGCCCTCGGAAGGCAACTCCAGTCCGGCGATCATGCGCAGGGTTGTGGTCTTGCCGCATCCCGACGGCCCCAGCAAGGCGAAGAACTCGCCGTCGGCGATCTTCAAATCCACGTTGTCGACCGCGACCACAGAACCGAACCGCTTCGTGATAGCCGTAAGCTCTACTGCTGCAACTTGGTCGCTCACCTGATCGTTCCCCCCGTCGCCCATCATCCCGTGCCCCAGCTATAGGTCTGCTTGACCAACCGCAGGTAGTTCAGCGTTTCGAGTGTGACCACGCCGGGAATGGCCCGGATGCGGTCGTTGACCACCGACATGAAGGCATCGCTGTTGGAGCACACGATCTCAGTGATGATGTCGAACCGCCCGGCCACGATGATCACGTAATCGGCCTCGTCGATCTCGGCGATGGCGTCAGCCACGCGCCGGGCATCACCCGACACGGTGACCCCCACCAGCGCCTGGTAGCCCAAGCCCAGCGCCACCGGGTCGGTTACCGCCACCACTTGGATAACCCCCTTCTCTATCAGCCGGTTCACCCGTTGGCGGGTGGCGGCTTGGGACAGCCCGACAATCGGCGCGATTTGGGCGAGGGGCAGACGACCGTCGATTTGCAGCTCACGGATAATGGCCTTGTCGATATCGTCGAGGTCGAAGACGGCGGTCATCGGCTGAATCGTCCTTGGGCCTCGGTGAGGGCGATTCGCAGGATCTGGTTGATGCGGTCGAACTCGTCAGGACCGGCAATCAGCGGCGGAGAGAGCTGGATAACCGGCTCACCCCGATCATCGGCCCGGCAGATCAAGCCCAAATCGAGGAGGCGGTTGGTGAGAAAACCCCGCAACAGCGACTCCGATTCCTCCATGGTGAACGATTCCTTGGTGTCCCGGTCCTTTACCAGCTCGATGCCGTAGAAGTAGCCCATGCCCCGAACCTCGCCGACGATCGGAAGATCGCGCAGGTCTTCGAGGGCACCCCGGAAGGCATCCTCGTTGGCCATCACATGGTCGAGGAGCTGTTCTTTCTCGAAGACGTCGAGGTTGGCCATGGCCACCGCGCAGCTCACCGGATGTCCGGCGAAGGTAAACCCGTGCAGGAACGACTCGTCGGTGCCCACGAACGGCTCGGCCAGACGATCGCTGGCGATCATGGCCCCTAACGGGGCATAGCCCGATGTCAACCCCTTGGCGCACGTGATGATGTCGGGGACGTAGTCGAACCTCTCCGAGCCGAACATGCTGCCCAGCCGGCCGAAGGCGCAGATGACCTCGTCGGAAACCAGCAGGACCCCGTGGCGATCGCAGATCTCGCGGAGTCGGGCGAAATACCCGTCGGGAGGCACGAAGCACCCACCAGCGTTCTGGACCGGCTCGACAAACACCGCGGCCACCGTCTCGGGCCCGGCCCGCAAGATGGCCTGCTCGATATCGTCGGCACAGGCCAACGTGCAGGCGTCGCAGCCGGTGCACAGCGGGCAGCGGTAGCGGTTGGTGTTGGCCGCATGGGACGCGCCGGGCACGAGGGGCTCGAAGGGCTCGCGTATGGCATTCAGCCCGGTGATCGACAAAGCGCCCATTGAAGTGCCGTGGTACGAGAGATCACGGCTCACCACTTTGTGCCGCTCGGGCTGACCGGTCACCTTGAAGTACTGGCGAGCGAGCTTCCAGGCCGACTCCACCGCCTCCGAGCCGCCGCTGGTAAAGAACACCCGGTTGAGATCGCCGGGGGTGAATGAGGCCAGGCGGACGGCTAGCTCGACGGCACCGGGATGGGCGTAGGTCCAGATCGGGAAGTAGCCCAGTTGGGAGGCCTGGCGCCCGGCGGCTTCGGCCAGCTCCTCGCGCCCGTGGCCCACCTGGGAGACGAACAGCCCGGCCAATCCGTCAAGGTATTTGCTGCCTTTGGCGTCCCATACGTAGCAGCCGTCACCTCGCTCCATGATGCGCATGCCATCGACCGCGCTGCCGAGGCTGCTGAAGTGGCCCCACAAGTGGCGTTCGGCCAATGCGACCAATTCGTCGTGCTGCATCGATGGCGCCCCCCGCTCCGTTCGGTAAGTACTGATTTAACACTATAATGGCCACTTGCGCAACCGATTCGGTTGTCAATTGCGAAACGACAACTAGTTTTTGTCAAAACGGGGCTTGATTGTGCGGGTTTGGTGCTGCAATATGAGTGAGGGGATGAACAGAACGGGGGCAGCGGAATCATGCTGACTGATAACTACATCAATGGAGAAACCAGACCCGCGGTCGACGGGGCCACTGATCCGGTGGTGAATCCAGCCACCGGATCGGTGATCGGCGAGGTGGCTTCCAGCTCGGCGGCCGATGTGGACACCGCGGTCAAAGCGGCCGCCGCGGCTTTCCCCGAGTGGTCGGCCAAGACCCCGAGGGAGCGCAGCGAGATCCTCCACCAGGTGGCCGACATCGTGGAGGAGAACGTGGAGGAGCTGTCCCAGCTCGAGTGCGTAAACGTGGGCAAGCCGGTGTCGATCGTCGAATTCGAGATGGACCAGCTGTGCGACAACTGGCGGTTCTTTGCCTCTGCGGGGCGCTTTTTGGAGGGAAAGGCGGCCGGAGAGTATCTCGAGGGCTACACATCGATGGTCCGCCGCGACCCACTGGGGGTGGTGGGCTCGATCGCACCTTGGAACTACCCGCTGTTCATGGCGACGTGGAAGCTCGGCCCTCCACTGGCCGTGGGCAACACCGTGGTGTTGAAGCCCTCCGAGCTCACGCCCTATACCACCCTGCGGCTGGCCGAGCTGCTCGACGGCGTCCTTCCCCCCGGCGTCTTCAACGTGGTGTGCGGCCGGGGCGAGACAGCCGGCGTTGCGCTGGTGGAGCACCCCGATGTGGCCATGGTGTCTCTCACCGGATCGGTGGCTGCCGGAAAGTCGGTGGCCAAGCATGCGTCGGATTCGCTCAAGCGGGTTCACCTCGAGCTGGGCGGCAAGGCCCCGGTGATCGTTTTCGACGATGCCGACATCGAAGCGGTGGTGGCCAATCTGCGGGACAACAGCTTCTACAACACCGGCCAGGACTGCACCGCGCCGTGTCGGGTGATCGCCGGTTCCTGGGTGCACGACGACTTTGTGGCCCGGCTCACCGATGCCGTCGGCTCGGTGGTTACCGGCGATCCCACCGATGCGGACACCGAGATGGGTCCACTGGTGTCGGATGGCCAACTGGACCGGGTGTCGGGATTCGTGGACCGGGCCGTCGATGCCGGTGCCGAGATCACCGTAGGAGGCGCCACTCGCGACGGCGCCGGGTACTTCTACGAGCCATCTGTGGTGGTCGGGGTGGACCAGGCGTCGGAGATCGTGCAGCAGGAGGTATTCGGGCCGGTCATCTCCGTGCAGTCGGTGCCCGATGAAGAGACCGCACTGGCCTGGGCCAACGACTGCGACTACGGACTGGCCGCCAGCGTGTGGACCAACGATGTGGGTCGGGCGATGCGCATGGCCAAGGGCCTCCGTTTCGGAACGGTGTGGGTGAACGATCACATCCCGATCGTGTCGGAGATGCCCCACGGCGGCTTCAAGCTGTCGGGCTACGGCAAGGATATGTCGCTGTACGCAGTCGAGCACTACACAGAGCTCAAGCACGTCATGGTGAAGCACTGAGCTCGACGAGCTGGGCCCCGCAGGCGCTGGCTGCCGCCAAACCGGCGGTGTTCTGGTCCGATCGCGTCGATGCACCCGCGCCGGCCCCCCCATTGGCGGATACCGTCGAAGCCGACTTGGCGGTGATCGGCGGCGGGTTCACCGGACTCTGGGCTGCGCTTCAAGCACTAGAAGACCAACCCGGCCTCCGGGTAGTGGTACTCGAAGCCGAGCAGTGCGGGTTCGGGGCCAGCTCCCGCAACGGCGGTTTCTGCGACTCGTCGCTTACCCATGGTTTGGCCAACGGGATCTCGCATTGGCCCGATGAGATTGAGACCCTGGTGCGACTGGGCCGGGAGAACCTCGCCGGTTTGGAGGCCAGTCTGGAGCGCCACCGGATTGACGCGGACTATCAGCGCTGCGCGGAGATCGACGTGGCCATCGAGCCATGGCACCTGGAGAGCCTTGCCGAGGACATCGAGGACTTTCGAGGCTTGGGCGAGGACGTCGACCTGTTGGATGCCGAGCAGATGCGGGCTCGGGTAGATTCCCCCACGTACCTCGGCGGGTTCATCCGCCGCAACGACATGGCCCTGATTGATCCTGCCCGCTTGGTGTGGGGGCTGCGGTCAACCGTCGAGGGGCGGGGCGCCGCGGTCTATGAAAACACCCCGGCCCATGCGATCAAGCGCCAGAACAATCGCATCGACATCCGCACTCCAAGCGGACGGGTCCGGGCCGACCATGCGGTGATGGCCACCAATGCCTATCCGGGGCCGGTCCGTCGTCCCCGCCGCTACACCATCCCGGTCTACGACCATGTGCTGATGACCGAGCCGCTCTCTGCTGAGCAGATGGCCTCCGTGGGCTGGGCTGAGCGCGAGGGTTTGGGGGATGTGTCGAACATGTTCCACTACTACCGGCTGTCGGCCGATGATCGGATTCTGTGGGGCGGCTACGACGCCACCTACCACTTCAACAACGGGATCGGCGACTCTCACGACCAGAGCGACAAGACCCATTCGCAGTTGGCCGAGGACTTCTTCCAGACGTTTCCCCAGCTCGAGGGGCTGTCGTTCAGCCACCGCTGGGGCGGCCCTATTGGTACCACCACCCGGTTCACCGCCACCTGGGGAACCAAATTCGATGGGCAGTTGGCTTGGGTAGCGGGGTACACCGGCCTCGGGGTGGGCGCCAGCCGGTTCGGGGCTCGAGTGGCGCTCGATTTGGTGTATGGCCGGCAAACTGAACGGACCGACCTCAAAATGGTGCGCAAGCATCCGGTGCCCTTCCCGCCGGAGCCGGCTCGATGGGTCGGCGTCCAGCTGACCCGCAGGGCCATCCAGCGATGCGACCGGCGGGGCGGCAAGCGGGGGCCCTGGTTGAATCTGCTCGACCGGTTCGGTGTGGGGTTCGACTCATGAGCAGCCGATATCGCGACCGGTCGTTCTGGCACGAAACCTGCCCGGGCTCGCTTGAACCTCGCCCGGCGTTAGACAGCGATGTCGACGTAGACGTTGCCATTGTGGGCGGGGGCTACACCGGGCTGTGGACCGCCTACTACCTGCTGTCCATCGACCCGTCGATTCGGGTCATTGTGATCGAGCGCGACATCGTGGGCTTCGGGGCCTCGGGCCGCAACGGCGGATGGTGTGTGGGAGAGTTGGCCGCTGGGCCCGAGCGGCACGAGGCCGTCGCTGGCAACGACGCGGCCCGACGGTTTCTCCACGCGCTGCATGATGCCGTCGACGAGGTAGGTCGAGTGGCGGGGCGCGAGGGGATCGACTGCCACTACGCCAAGGGCGGAGCGATTTACCTGGCCCGCAATCGGGCCCATCTCACCCGCCAGCGGGAGCATGTCGAGCTATTTCACAATGCCTACGGGCTGTCCGACAGCGATATGCGGATGCTCAGCGCGGCCGAAGCCAGCGCTCACTTGGCCGCTACCAAAGTGGCGGGAGGCATGTTCTTCGCCCACACCGCGGCCCTCCATCCGGCCCGGCTGGTTCGAGGGCTCGGCGATGCCGTCGAACGCCTAGGCGGCTTGATCGTCGAGGACACGGCCGCCACCGCCATCGAATCGGGCCGCGTCGTGACCAACCGGGGGGTCGTCAAGGCCGATGTCGCGGTTCGAGCCCTGGAGGGCTACACCGGCACGCTGGAGGGGAACCGCCGGTCCTTGGCGCCGCTGTATTCGCTGATGGTGGCCACCGAACCTCTCGACGACGCGCTCTGGGCTGACATCGGTCTGAGCCACCGACAGACCTTTACCGATGACCGATTCATGGTCATCTACGGACAGCGGACAGCCGACGGTCGGATCGCGTTCGGAGGGAGGGGGGCGCTCTATAGCTTCGGCTCAGGGATCGTCAGCTCGGTCGAACAGAGATCGCGCACCCACGAACGAATCGTCAAGACGCTGGTCGATCTACTGCCCATGCTCTCAGATGTGGCCATCACCCACCGCTGGGGCGGTGTGCTCGGCGTGCCCCGCGACTGGTTCCCTTCGGTTGGATTCGACCGGGAAGGCGGCATGGCCTGGGGCGGTGGTTACGTCGGCGAGGGGGTGGCGGCCGCCAATCTGGCCGGCCGGACCATTGCCGAGTTGATCACTGAGACTGACTCGCCCCGCATCGACCTGCCCTGGGTGGGACACCGGTCACGGCGATGGGCGCCAGAGCCGCTGCGATGGCTGGGTATCAACGGGTCGCTGATGACCATGGGTATTGCCGACCGCACCGAGGCGATTACCGGCCGGAAGTCGCGACTGGCCCGGATGATGCGGCGGGTGCTGAGCTGACCAGCGGCTGAGCCATTCCCAGACGGGCCCGTTGGTCGTCGGATGCCGAGTCAGCTCAGATCGGCATCGGAGGAGCAGGCCAAATCAAACGTGGCGGCGGCGATGGCCAAGATCTCGCTTCGGTCGGCTTCCAGAATGAACCCGGCGGCAATGGTCTGGTCGAGAGCGGGAGTGAAAGCGGCCATATAGTCGTAGCGGCCCCCGGGATAGAGCCGGTCGATGGTCCCGGGCTCCAGGGGCGCAGTGGTGCCGAACAGGAAGGCAAAACCGTCGCCCTTTTGTCCCTCTCCGGACAGCATCCGAAGGGGTATGTCGACCCACGGGTTGCGGATACCGCCGAGGGCGTTGCCCAGCTCGTCTCGCTGGCAGGTAATGCCGTCATCGCCCAGTTCCAAACGGGGGGCGATAGGGGGCGGCTCACCGCCTCCGGCCCAGCGGTCTAGGTGCTCTAGAGCGGCTTGGGCCACGTAGTGCTGATGCGGGGCGGAGTTGATGGGCCTGTCCACGGTCATGATCACCAGGTCGGTGATCGGTTCGAGCATTCGGGCCAATTCCGAGGCTTCAAGTTGGCCGCCATCGGCTCGCGAAGCCACCAGCAGGTAAGTGTCGGCATGTGCGGCCCCGGGCAGTTCCCACACCCGGACGTTCTCGCTGTCGGGTTGCTCGATCGCCTCGTTGCGCAGCACGGTCACGTCGGTCTCGCTGCTCAACAGCAGCACCGGCACCCGGGCGTCGGTGCGGATCTGCTCGGGGCAGTGGGCCATGGCGTCGTATCGCTCGTCGAGCACCCGGGGGCCGAAGGTGCCATCGAACTCGGTCCGAACTCCGGGTCGCCCGTGAAGCAAGTAGCCGTCGAAGGTCCGAACCAGAGGGTCAATGGCGTTTACATAGGTGGCCAAGAACGCCGCCGACTGCGACTCGCCCACTGCCAATAGCCGCTGGGGATTCAGATCGCCGATCAGCGGGGAGCCGCGTTGGCGAAGAGCTTGGGCTACCTGGGTGAAGATGTCGTAGCCGAATGCGTCGCCGGGATGGGACAGGTGCCCATAGCGCTGAGGCTTGTACAACTTGAGATGGAGGCCCTCGGCCAAGCCGCCGCCGTCGATGCCGGCCCTTTGGGCCGATACCCCCACCCAGGCGTCGCCCCTTCTGATGATGTGGCGGTGCAGGTAGTCCCAGTCGGGGGAGCCGTCGACGCCTGCCGACACGTTCAGCCACTCGACAACCACTGTTCCGCTGAAGTCAGCCGCGGCCACCGGTCGGCGCACCAGCAGTCGAGTGATGAACGGCGCAGACTCGGCCGGCTCGGCGGCAATCTGCCCGCTTCGCGGAAGCTCGCCAACCGCCCGGTACGACTGCGCCTGGCCCCGGACTTCAAACTCAGCTTCCAGGTAGCCCAGCTCGTCGAGGTCGTAGTTACGAGGGATCAAGGCCGGCGGGGTGCCGGGAAGCTCTTCGATTGCAACAGAGGTTGGCATGGTCATTGGGGAGTGCTCGGGGCTACTGCTGCTCGACGTCGGCGGAGAACTCGTTGGCCACCTCGGGTTCAGGTGATCGCAACAGAAGCGACTCGATTCCGAACGTGGGGGCGGCGAACAAGGCGGCCATGCAGGAGACCAATCCATGAGCAACCTCGTCGCCTTGCATGATCCCGGTGCGGAATCCCTGGCGTTGCCAGTGGGGTATGGCGGCTTCGAAGGCTTCGGGAGTGAACGAGTTGGCGAACTCGGTGGGCATGGTGGGCCCCAAGATGACGGTGACGAATCGGCGGGTGCCCAGCATCTCGGTGCGCCATCCGTCCATGGTGGCTTCCATGGCTCGCTTGGAGGCGGCGTAGGGGACTAGCGAGTGGCGGGGCATCGAGGAGGAGTCTGAGGACACTGCGGCCACTACCGAGTCCTCGCTGAGATGGGGGAGGGCGGCCTTGATGATCAGGTTCGGTCCAAACGTGTTGACTCCGAAGACCGCCTGCCAGTCATCTTGGGTCAGCTCGGCCATCGGTGCCATAGGAGACATGCCCGAGGTGTAGACGATTCCGTCGAGGCCACCGAGCAATTCGGCGGCCTCGGCCACCCCGTGTTCGATGCTGGAGGGGTCGAGGGCGTCGATGACCACGACGCGGCCGCCTCCGGCCTCTTCCACTGCGGCCTCCAGCACGTCGCGCCGTCGGGCGGCAAAGGCAACGTGGGCACCGAGGCGCTGAAGCGCGATGGCGGTTGCCCGACCAAGGCCTGATGAGGCCCCAACCACCAGGACTCTGCGCTCACTCAGTGCTTCCATCTGCTCCCCCTCCAAGGGCCTCGGCCAGCCAGTTCTGCCAGAGGGGACCGTCCCGCTCGGCGGCCTCGGCCCTGTCGGACCCGTAAAGGTACAGCCACACCGAGGCCCCGGCGTGCTCGCCGTAGGACTCCACGGTAATGAACCCGGTTCCTGGCGCCGGCTGGTCGAGCAACAGAGCAATTCTCCACGTTGCGGCATCTACCACCGTTCCGGCCAGCGGGGGAGCTCCAGGGGCGTTGACCTCGATCCGCTCGCCTGTGGCCGGAGCAGCCGGGATCCCCAGAGCGTCGGTAAGCACGCTCCAGGCCTCATCCCGGGAACCAGCCCACATCCCCACGGGCAGCACCGACGCTGCGGTCTGACCGGCAAAGTGCTCCATGTGCAGCTTGAGATTGAACAGGAACAACCCCCAGCCCTCCACCATCCCGTCGTACTGGGTGTCCCACTCGCCGCCCTGGCCAAACCCGGTGTTCACCAGCCGAACCACGCACCGCTCGTCGCCCCGAGGCTCCACCGTCCACTCGAAGGCCAGCCCCTCGCCGCCGCCGAAGCACACCCGCCGAGGCGGCTCCCAAACCGCCACCCGCCCCGGAATCTGCATCTCCGGCCCCGGCCCAAACGAGGCCATAGCCGATCCCCCCGCGCGCTCCTCCACCGTGTGGGGCACATACCAAGAGGAAATCCCCGGCCCCGTAGCCACCGCCCGCCACACCTCCTCCGGCGTCCCGGGAACCTCTACATCCAACTCAATCGAACGCCGTTCATCAGCCATGGTGTTCACAGTAGTGGTGTGTCGCTGAGCAGGGCCGAAGGCAAACTGCTTTTTGTGACTACATTATGGGACTATAATTTGCGCAGTTGATGGGTTCCTTGCCAGGAACTCCACTAAATTGGATGGAAATATTTGTAATGGAACAAAAACTGTCAGATTATGGCCAACAAACTCGCACGGTGTCGGCACGGGAGTTCAAGACCCACTGCCTCCAGCTCATACGCGAGGTCGGGGAGACCGGCGAAGAGATCATCATTACCCGTCACAAGAAGCCCGTCGCCCGGCTCGCCCCCGTGAAAAAAGAGTTTGTCCCATTGAGCGGGATCGACAAAGGGCGGCTCAAGATCTACGGCGACATCGTGGCATCGGCGTGGGACGACGAGTCATTCGACATTGAGGACAACCCCGACAAAGTCCTTGACCCAGTTGCCTGGTACGAGCGTCATGATAACGGTTGACACTCACTCATTGATTTGGCTGAGGTGTTCGGACGACAGGCTAGGCAGCCACACCGATGCATTGCTAACCCAGGCCCAGTTCGAAGGTGAACTAGCGGCCTCTGTCGTTGTGTTGGCTGAGGCCACTCGCTTGCATCTAGTAGGCAGAGTCGACTTGGGAATGCCGCCAAAGTCATGGGCAGAAAACTGCATGGACAACGGACTTCACATCATCCCTGTCTCAGCACGGATCGCCATCGAGTCGTCGATGCTGGGCACCTCGGGATTTCACGGAGACCCTTTGGACCGCTTCATTGCCGCCACGGCCATCGTCGGTGGCCACAGCCTGGTGACCGCCGACCGCCAGATCACCCAATGGGCCGAGCGAACCCGCCTCTTAGAAGTCATCGACCCCGCCCCTTAGTGGGACCACACTGGTCGCCCGGAGAATCGACCGTTGGTATATTTCTTAGCGATGGGGTTGACGGAGTCTCAGCGGGCGAGCTGGGAAGAAAACGGGTTCTTTATTGAGCGGGGGTTCGCTGATCGGGCGACCACCGACGCCATGATCGAGCGGATTGTGGAGATCGCCCGGGCTAACGCCGCCGGGGAGTCGCGGCCTGATCTTTTCATCACTCCCGACAAGACGAACGAGAATCCGGCCACTCCAGAATTGGGCGTCTCCAAGATCTTTCGGGTGATGCGGGCTGAGCCGGTGTTCTATGAGTTCGCCACCGATCCCCGGCTGCTGTCGATGATGGGTGATCTCATCGGCCCCGGCGTGGACTGCTTTTTGTCGCAGTTCATCTTCAAGCACCCCGGCACTCTCGGCCAGCCTTGGCATCAGGACGACTACTACTTCCGCATGACCCCCCTGCCCCAGGTGGGGGTGTGGCTGGCCTGCACGGCGGCCACCATGGACAACGGGCCGCTGTGGATCGTCCCCGGCTCCCATGCCGAGCCGATCCACGACGCCGTGCCCGACACCCGGGAGGGTGCCGGACTGGCCTACGTCGAGATCGTCGACGTACCCACGGACAACGAGCAGGTGGTCCTGATGGAACCGGGCGATCTGCTGGTGTTCCACTCCCACCTGCGCCACCGGTCTACCGACAACCTCACCGATGGGATGCGGGCGGCAATGGTGTACCACTACGCAGCGGCTAGTTCAGAGGGCTACCTCGCCTTCAACCAGGACTGGACCGAGGTTCTGCGCGACGGCCAACCAGTGCAGGCGTCCACCGAGCCGGTGCTCATCGAATTTTGACGAATACAGAGCGGAGGGTTCGATCAAACCGCAGTCGTGCGGCGGGCTCGGGAGGCGAACGCCACAGCCACTGCGTCGTAGGCCGGCTTGGGATTGCCCTCCCGGTCGAACAGCAGAGGGGCGCGATCAGGCCCGAAGTGCTCGTCGACCCATGAGTGGGCGTCGCTCACTCCCCAGAAGGTGATCTCCCGGCACGCCTCTACCGACAGAGCGGCGTCAACCAGCTCACCATAGAGCTGGGCCTGTACGTCTAAGCGGTCGGCATCGGTGGGGTGGGTCAAGATGTCCATCTCGGTTACGGCCACTTCCAGCCCCATGTCGGCGAAGGTAGATACTCCTCGGTGGAGGCGAGCGGGGTCGGGAGGCCCGGGGGAGAAGTCGGGATAGAGCTGATGGCCCTGAATGCCGATCCCGTGGAGGGGCAGGCCCCGCTCAACCAGGTCGGCAACAGTCCGCGTGAACAGGTCGTGCTTGTCAGGGATCACGTCGGTGTGGGTTTCGTTGATCCACAGTTCGATGTCAGGGTCGACTTCGTGGGCAACGGCCAGCACCTCGGCCAGGTAGTCCTCCCCGAGCAGGGTGCGCCATACGGATTCGGCATGACGGCCTTCCAACCAGTGCAGCGGCTCATTGACAACGTCGACTCGGGCCACTGAACCTCCCCACCTGGCGAAGAGCCGTTGGAGATGGTCGGTGAGGTATTGACGAAGAGCCCCGGCATCTTCGCACTCGGTGATGTAAGTCGGCGTGCCCCAGTGGGGCCACACCACGGTGTGGCCTCGCACTTGCATCTCATGGGTTTCCGCAAATCGAATCAGCTCGTCGTTGGCCTCCCACTCCCAGCAGTCCGGCTCGGGATGAATCCACATCCACTTCATAGCTCGCTCGGCTGTGACCGCGTTGAATTCGGCGGCCAACAGCGACCGGTAATCCTCGTCGCCAGAAGCGAAAACAGTGTCGCTGACCGCGGCCCCGACCCGGACTCCACCAGCGGCCGCCAGCTCCCTCAGGCTCACGGCGACCGCCTCGACGACTCGGTGACTCCGAACATCCGGGCCACAGTCTCGGACCACATCTCAGGGTTGGGCGCCGGCCGGCCGTGGGCTTCTTGCACGCCGACCCCGGCCGACAGGGCGTTGATCACATAGAGCAGCACTTCAGGGGCGTCGAGGCGCCGCAGGGTGTCGAGGATCCAGGCGTTGCGGGCCGAGAAGATCTCGCCCACGCCGGCGGCCACGTCGGCATCGTGGCGAGCAGCCGCGGCGGCGTCAATCTGCAAGAGTCGCAGGTGGCGGCTGTCGGGGTTGATGAACTGGAAGAACGTCTCCATCGGCCGCTCAACCGCGAGCTGAACGTCGAATTGGGCGTCGCGTTCGGCCAACTGCGTGCGGATCACCTCCACCAGAAGCTGGCCTTTCGACCGGAAATGCCCGTAAATCGCCCCCTTGGTGACGCCGGCGGCCACCGCGATATCTCGCAACGAGACCGCGGCGTAACCCCGCTCCACGAACACTTCGGCGGCCACGTCCAACAGCCGAGCGCGGGTGGCCTCGGCTTTGGGGGTGAGCGGGGGATCGGCGAATACTGAGCTCATGGCTGCGGGTGGGAGAATAAGTCGGGCAATGGGCTGGTCATGTCCCACCTCCTGCGTCTGATCGAGAAATGGCACGGGCGTCGGTGCCCAGATAACTGGCCACTACTTTGGGGTTGTCGCGCACCACCTGAGGCGACCCCTCGGCGATCACCTCTCCGGCGTCCATGCAATAGATCCGATCGCTTATCGACATCACCAGCGGCATGTCGTGCTCGATCAGCAGCACCGAGGCGTCGAGCTCCCGTCGCACGCCTTGCAGCAGCGGCACCAGGGCCTCCGCTTCTCGCTGGGCCACCCCAGCGGTGGGTTCGTCGAGGCAGAGCAACCGGGAACCGCCGGCTACCAGACAGGCCAGCTCCACAATCCGGCGGGTGCCGGTGGACAGCTCGGCCACGAAGCTGTCGGCGTAGTCGCCCAAGCCGAAGAAGCCGATTAGGTCCTCAGCCGCCATGATCTGTCGCCGTTCGTGGCGAAAACCCGGAGGCAGGGCCAAGGCTGCGGGCCAGAACCGAGTGGGCATGCGCCGCTCCAGCGCCACTTGCACCGTTTCGCGCACGGTGAGATCGGGGAACAAAGTAGCGGCCTGAAAAGCGCGTCCCAGGTGGTGGCGGTGGCGGCGATGGGCGGCTAGCCGGCTGACGTCGGTTCCGTAGATCTCCACCCGGCCACTTGCGGGAATCAGACCGCCCACCCCGTTCATGAATGAGGTCTTGCCCGCGCCGTTGGTGCCAATCAGCCCCACGATTTCGCCGTGGCCCACCTCAAGACTCACCTGGCTAACTGCTACCCGGGGCCCGTAGCGCACGGTGAGCTCGTTGGCAACCAGCGCCACATTCGACGGCGGCGACGGAATCGACGCCGAGCCAGGCATTTCTCGAACTCGCACCGGAGGATCGGGCTGTCGCTGGGCGAACCAGCTGAAAAACGAGTCCCGGGCCAGGTACCAGAGCTGCACGAAGCCTCCCGGCGCGTACATCAACAGCAACAGGATTCCCAGGCTGCTGGTCAGCACCGGGATCAGAGCCGAGTCGGGCCAGAAGGCAGGCAGTCCTATCACCCACAGCGCTCCGAGCACGGGGCCGATCACCGAACCGATGCCGCCGATCACCGCGATGGCCACCACCTTGAACGAGGTGTCCACCGAGAAGAACGAGAACAGCACTGTCGAATAGAGCCCGGCCAAAAGCGCCCCGGCGAACCCGGCCAGCCCGCCGCCCAACGCGAAGGCCAGTACCTTGGATCCGGTGGGCCACACGGTGTCCGCCGCCGCAGCCGACGGGTTCTCCCTGGTGGCCACGATGCGGCGCCCAATCCCGGTGCGACGCAGGTGGGCGGTGAACGCCACCCCCAGCACCAGGCCGATCAGGGTCAGATAGAAATAGGTTCGCTGGGGGGCGAGGTCGATGGGCCCGATGTGGGCCCGCTCCAAGAGCGCCGCGGTTTGGCTGCCTCCGCTGAGGAACGGCCGGGTGAAGAAGAACTTCTCGGCGGCCACCGCGAACGCCAGGGTGACCACGGCCAGCAACAGGCCTCGGGCTCGGAGCGCGCCGATGCCGATAACCACCGACGCGGCGGCGGCCACGGCTGTACCCCACACCGCAGCCCACAAGAAATGCAGTTCAGGCATAGGCACCACCACGTCGAACCCGGCTACCCCGAGTCCGAGATCGTTGCCGCTGACCAGCGCGGTAGTAGTCAGGGCCCCCAAGCCGGCGAAAGCGCCCTGGCCAAGCGAGATCTGTCCGCTCCAGCCCACCAACACCACCAATGAGAGAGCGGCCAGCGCCATCAGCAAGATCTCGCTGTAGCGGAACGTGCGGCTGGCCGTGGACACGAACACCGGCACCACCGCGGCTATGGCCACCCCCACCGCGGCCAGGATGCGAGGGTGGTGGCGAACCCACCAGATCGAGCGCAGCCGGGTTGGTATGGGGCGAATACGGGGGCTGAACGAGAAGGCGCCGGCCTCGTCGGGGGCGCCTCGGCGGGTGGTGGCAACTATCCCCAAAATGGCCACCAGCAGCAGAACCGCCTCGAACCTTCCCAAATCTAGCGGGTAGTTGACCCGGATGAGTGCTTCGACGATGCCGAGGATGATTCCGGAGGCCACCGCCACACTGAACGACACGAACGAAGCGCACACCGCCACTACCAACACCCGGGTCATGGTGGCGTGGCCAGGGCTAGTGGCCACGAACGAGCCGATGGAGTCGGCTTCTTGGAACACCGTTACCAGCCCGGCGAACGCCCCGGTGAGCACCCATACCACCGTCGACACCCGGCCCGGATGGATTCCGGCCAATCGAGCCCGATCGGGATCGGCCGCCGTGGCCCGAATGGCGCGCCCCCATGCCGACCACCGCACCCAGATGCTCAGCGCCACCACCGCCGTGGCTGAGGCGACGAACAAGATGAACTCCCCTCCGTCGATGCGGATGCCGAACCACTCCAGTTCTCGGTTCCATGGCGTGGGGAACCGCTCCCTCTTGTCCTCTGCCGAGGCTTCGGGCAGGGCGAATATTAGAGCTTGGGCCAACTGGGCCAGCCCGATGGTGGCCACCAGCAGAATCACCCGGGGAGCGGTGAACAGGCGGCGCACCACGGTCAGCTCGGCCAGCCCCAAGAACGCGGCCCCGGCCACCACGGCAAGCACTACACCGATCCAGTAGGGCGCGCCGTATCGGATCACTAGATGGGCCAGTACCTGGCTGGCCAACACCCCGGTGGCACCAACTGCGAAGTTGATGATCCGGCTCGACCGGTAGATAAGGATGATGCCTAGGGCCAAAAGGGCATAGGAAAGGCCATTGACCGCGCCGATGAAAACAAATTGCCGTCCGACCTCGAAGGCGAGGATCACGACGGGCTTTCCGGCTCTGGGCGGTCGTCGCCCAAGAAAACGGCCCTGGCGATGTCGCCCCGCTCGGCTAGCTCAGAGGTAGGACCGTCGAAGCGGACGTGTCCCTTCTCGATGAACACCGCCCGATCCGACAGGGCCGCCGCGATGTTGAGCGACTGTTCCACGATGATCATCGTTTGGCCCTCGGCCTTGAGCCGTTCCACGATCTTCAGCAACTCGCCGATCACCGCGGGGGCGAGGCCGAGCGACAGCTCGTCGATGAGCAACACGTCGGGTTCATGCATCAGCACCATGGCCAGAGCCAGCATCTGCTGCTGCCCGCCGCTAAGCGCACCGGCGGGCTCATCGAGCCGGTCGGCCAACTCGGGGAAGATCTCCAGCACATGATCGGTCCGGGCCTTGAGCTGGGCCCGATCCCTCCGCATGGTCCATCCCCCAGTGCGGAGATTGTCCTCGATCGACAGGGGCAGAAATACCGCTTTGTCCCCGGGAAGCTGCTGGATGCCCATGTCCACCCGGGTTTGGGGCGAGGTGAGGGTGATGTCGCGCCCGTGCAGGGAGACGATGCCCCGCGACGGAACGGCCAGCCCGCTGATCACCCGCAGAATCGTCGACTTGCCGGCGCCGTTGGTCCCCAGCAGCGCCAGGGTTTCGCCTCGGTCCACATGGAGGTTGACCCCGAACAGCACCTGCACCGGCCCGTAGGAGAAGTCGATGTCCCGCAAGCCGACCGCAGGCAACTGGTCGGGGTACGACCGCCGCCGCTCCAGCTCGGCGTGGTCCTTTTCGATCTCGTCCACCACCAGCGACAGGTCATGGCGGATGTGCCGCGCCCCCCAGATCAACAGGGCGCCCCCGATGATCTTGAACGGGATCGCCACTACAAGTATGGCGGTGCGCTCGTCGGTGGCGTCGGAGAGCAATCCGGCCACGATGGGGCCGAGCACGCCGCCCCCCAAGAAGATCACCATGATCGACAGGGCGGTGGACTGGGCTCGCAGCCGGTAGGGAACCACTCCCACCAGAAGCGGCGAGATCATGCCAAAAATAACCACGCTCAACACCGCGGGCACGATGCCCACCGCGGCGAAGAGCACGGGATGGGGCATGAAGAACTGGATGGGGATGGCCACCGCAATGGGGAAGAACAGGGCGCCCACCCAACTCAGCGCCTTAGCCGGGCTCTCGCGGTACAAAGAGTCGTAACGCTTGGCCGCCCACGGCGCGGCCGCGAACGCCAGCATCCCGGGGACGAAACCGATCATCGCCCGCTCGAAGGGGCTCAGACCCCATCGGTCTTCTAGGAACAGGTTGACCAAGAAGCTCTGCCCGATTATCGAGAACACGATGATACTGAAGGAGATCCACGCCAACTTCAGCGTCTTGATGGCCATCAGGCGCTGCCACACCGCCCCGAGCGACACCCGGGGCGGGTCGTCATCCTCCTCCATTACCTCACCGAGCACGGATTTCTGCTCGAACTGGCCCCGGGGTGGATCGGGAACGAACAAAGCCCAGATTCCCAACGCCAGCGTGGGCCAGGCGAAGATCCAGTAGGCCCACCGCCAGTTGTCGTCTACCAGCAGCATGAGGCCGCCAACCAACAGCGGGGCGATCCGCTCGCCCCCTCGACCGAGCACGTTCTTAACGGCGTAAATGCGACCTCGGGCCGAAATGGGGTAGGCGTCGGCCAAAACCGCTCCCTGTACCGGAAAGGTGTTGGACGTGCCGATTCCCATGAGCATGCCGACCAAGAAGAACCCCAGCGCGGTGGCCTGAAACCCGCGGGTGAACATGGCCACGCTCCAGAACATGGTGGCCAACCCCACCAGCCGCATGCGGTTTACCCGATCGGCCATTTTGCCCATCGGGATGGCGCACAGCGTGGTGGTGATGAGACCGCCTATCCCGATCACTGCCAACCCCGCGTCGGACACCCCGAAGCTGTCCTGAATCTCGGGTCCGAGGAGGCTGGGGATGGCGATCTGGAAGGCATCGACCGCGTCCAGGATGCCCAGCACTGCCAGTACGCTGACGCCGCCGGTGGCCACCGCCTGGCGAAGGGTTACCGCTTCTTCACTGACTCCGGGGAGGTCCTCGTCGGCGCGGATTTCAAGCTGATCGGCTTCGGCTGCCTCCCGGGCGGCCTCCTCGTCGAGCAGGGCCCGACTCAGGTCGGCGAAGCTGCGGCGGTCGCCCGACGCTTCGGTCATCTGGAGCTATGGGGTCACGGGGTCAGGTCGACGGCATCGCCGAGGGCGAAGAGTTCGCCGTCCTCATCGGCGTCACCGTCGAATTGCACCAGCCGCAGGGTGTCGTTGCCGTTGTACTTGCCGGGTCCGAACGACAAGAACGGGATCTCCGGCAGCGACGCCTGGTTGAGCGATTCCAGCCCGGCCTGGAACGAATCGTTGGTGAGCTCCACGCTGGACGCAGTGGCGATCTGCACGAACAGCGACAGATCGCGACACGCCAACACGGTGTAGCTCCAGTAGTTGGGATCTTCCTCGCTGTTCTCCACCCCCGGACCGGGCCGCTCGAAGCGGGCGTCGGGCAGCGCGGCGGAGACAATGTCGATGCACTCTTGGGTCTCGGCGTCCACCGGGTCGGTGGCCAGGTCGAGCCGCACTGCGGATGCAATGGTGCCGTCCAGCGCAACCGGGTCGATACCCGAGGAGATCGCAGTGGTGAAGTTGGTCGAGTCCACCGCGGCCATCTGGATACCCAGGTCGCCGTAGGTGACGAGGCCGGTGGCCGCGGCCCCAAAGATCACCATGCGGTCGATGCCGGCGTCGGTCACCTGCTCCTGCATGATCTCGGTCTGGCTCTCAATGGCGTCATCGTCGAGCACCAGATCGTCGATGTTCATGGTGATGGCGATCTCCACTCCGGCGTCGGCGAAGGCTGCTTCCACCACATCGCCTAACAATTCGGCAGTGCTGGTTCCGTCGTAATGGATGCCCACGGCGGTAGCGCCGTCGAACCACCCCCTGCGGGCCAACTCGGCGATGAACACCTCATCCCGGGCCGTTCCCTCGATTCTGAAGCTGGCCAGAGGAGCCCGGGCCCGTTCCAAGAGCTCTCCTTTGGCGTTCACCTGGGAGCCCACGTGGATGGTCTCGTGCTGTTCGGACACGCAGTAGTTGGCGTCGCCCCGCAGCCCGCCCAGCACGGCGAACACCTGGTCGTCCTCGGTGAGTTTGATGCAGGCGGCCAACATCTCATTGGGAAGGGCCGGGCTGAAACCGGCGATGTAGGCCTCGAGCATGCGTCCGTGGATTCCGCCGTCGGCGTTGACCGCGCCGATCAGGGCGTCCCATACCGGTTGGGGGTCGCCGAAGAACCCGAACCCGAACATGGAGACATCCCAGAACCCGATTCCGATTCGGATTGTGTCCTCAGTCACGCCCCGGAAGCTGGCGGTAAGCACCACCGGCGTGGGTTCGGGGGTCGGCTCAGGCGCCGGTTCAGAGGGCTCGTCCTCCGACGTGGGCTCTTCGGGGGCTTCCGCGGCCGGCTCCGGCTCGCCCTCTTCTGGTGCCGGTTCCGCGGGAGCTTCTTCTGCGGGCTCGGCCGGTACAGCGGTAGGGGATTCTTCGACTGCTGGCTCGTCCTCGCCGCCACCCCCCGTTGTGCAGGCGGTGGCGAACACCGCCGCTGCAAGCAGCAGGGCCAACAACTTCCGTGGGCATCCCATTGCATTCCCCCCTGATCCCATCGCTGTTGCACCTTAAATATACCAGTGGTAGAAAAATTGTCCAGAGGATGTTTGAGAGAGGGTTTCATGGTTGACGTCGAAGCATTGGTTGGCGACCTGACGCTGGAGGAGAAGTGCCGGATGGTGGCGGGCGAGGGCCCGTGGATCATCCCCGGGTGCGAGCGACTCGGCATCCCCGACTGGTGTGTCAGCGACGGTCCGGTCGGGGTCCGGGGTCGGTACATGGGCCCCGGGCTGGTGGTTCCCGGTCCGTCGGCCATCGCCGCCACTTGGAACCCCGCCCTCGTCCATGAGCTGGGCCAGGCTTTGGCCACCGAGGCTGCCGACCGCAAGGTGGACATGATCCTCGCCCCCACGGTCAACCTCCACCGCTCGCCCCGGGGCGGTCGCCATTTCGAGAGCTACAGCGAGGATCCCGCGTTGAGCTCTCGTATCGCGGTTTCGTACATCACCGGGGTTCAGTCCCAGGGGGTGGGTGCCTGTGTCAAGCACTTTGTGGCCAACGACCAGGAGTTCGAACGCCGCACCATCAACGTCGACGTCGACGAGCGCAGCCTGCGGGAGATCTATCTCCCGCCATTCGAGGCCGCGGTCAAAGAAGCCGGGGCACGCGCCGTCATGGGTGCCTACAACTTTGTCAACGGCCACCACGCCTGCGCCCAGCCCCAAATGCTGATCGACGTGTTGAAGGAGGAGTGGGGATTCGACGGCTTGGTGGTTTCCGACTGGGGTGCCATCAAAGAGACCGTCGCTCCCGCTCTCTACGGGCTCGATTTGGAAATGCCCGGTCCGGGCCGATGGTGGGGAAGGGGTCTGCTATTGGAGGCAGTCGTGGCCGGAAGGGTGGACAAGTCGCTCGTCGACGACAAGGTGCGCCGCATCGTCGGCTTCCTCAACTGGGCTGGTCGCATCGATACGCCTACCGACCATGACGAGGCCAGCGTCGACCGCCAAGAGCATCGAGCACTAGCCCGCCGGGCCGCCGCCGAGTCGATGGTGCTGATCCGCAACGACGGCGGACTCCTCCCGTTGGCCGGCGACCGCACGGTGGCGCTCATCGGTCCGGGAGCGGACGAAACGGCCCTATTCGGAGGCGGTTCGGCCAGCTTGGTGCCCCATCGCACTACCTCGGTGCTGGAGTCTTTGGGAGAGCGGCTCGGTCCGCGGTTGGTGGGCCACGCCCCCGGCATCGACATGCGCCGAAAGGCTGAGGCTGTTCCCGAGTCGTGGATCGACGGCGGCGTTCAGTTCGAGCTGTACGACGGCATCGGATTCGACGGCGAGCCGTTTGAGACCCTTTACCGGCCCCTGCCGTTCAACTCATGGATTGGCGACAACTGGCCCAAAGACTGCGACGCCATGTCGGTGCGGCTGGAGTTCACCATGACACCCGAGCGCTCCGGTCGGCACCGGCTCTGCGCCCTTGGATTCGCCCACGCCCGCCTGTTTGTCGACGGCCAATTGGTGGCCGACAACCACATCGACAGGTTCAGCGCCAGCCTTGGCGTGCATGGCGGTCATGGTTACCTCGATCTCGAGGCTGGCCATCCCTATCGCATTCGTCTCGATCACGTCCCCCCAGAGGGAAACATGTGGGTCAGCATCGTTGATGTGGGGATAGAGCTGGCCGACCTCAGCCGCGAGGAAGGCCTTTCCAATGCCGCAACCCTGGCTGCCCAAGCCGACACCGCAGTGGTGGTGGTCGGTTCCAGCTCCGAGTGGGAGTCAGAGGGAAGCGACCGAGACTCCATTGAGCTGCCCAACAATCAGGATGAGTTGGTGGAGCGGGTGCTCGATGCCAACCCCAACACCGTCGTGGTGCTTAACTGCGGCGCCCCGATGACCATGCCGTGGCTTGATCGGGCAGCGGCCGTGGTGCTGGCCTGGTACCCGGGTCAGGAGGCCGGTGAGGCTATCGCCGATGTGCTTGTGGGCGACGCTGAGCCTGGGGGGCGGATGCCCACCAGCTGGGCATGGCGAGAACAGGACACTCCGGCATACCTGAACTACCCCGGCGAAGCCGGCGTGGTGCGCTACGGCGAGGGGATCTTCGTCGGCTACCGCTGGTATGACGCCCGGGGGATCGAGCCGATGATCCCGTTCGGCCACGGGGGCTCCTACACAACGTTCGAGTGGGGCCCGCCCGAGGTGAGCGGCGAGGGCACGGAGGTCACCGTTTCGGTCCCAGTCACCAATACCGGCCACCGGCCGGGCAGCGAGGTGGTGCAGATCTACGTGGCCCCGCCCACCGGCGATGTGCCACGACCCCCCAAGGAATTAGCCGGCTTCGCCAAACTCCCTCTCGATCCAGGAGAGACCTCCACTGCGGAGATCGCCCTCAAAGAGCGCTCCTTCGCCCGCTGGGATCCTCAGGAACACCGCTGGGTGATCGACCCCGGCCAATACCAATTCCTGGTGGCCGCCTCAGCCGCCGATCTCCGCTCGGTATTGGCTATTGATGTGTGACCGCAAAGGCTGGGCGGTCAGATGGTGATGGTCGTCGGGTCGTCTCCGATGATGATCTCGCCCTCGTAGTGTTCGGCGGCGGCTAGCCGAACCTGGCGACAGGTGAATCTGTCACTGGGTCGAAGTAGGGTCGTCGCAGGTCGCGGCTCCGTACCAAGCTGTCCAAGTATCCACCACCGGGCGAGGTGCGGCATGGGAACATTCCCTGGGGAGGCCAATCGCAGGCTGCCATTCGGCGTCTGCGAAGGAGGGCTTGTGTCTGCTGCAAGTGATGACGGCCGAGTTTGGTCGGTGTACAGGGGAGACGCGCTCGATGCTTACGCCGTGTGGCCTTCCCCTTCGGTCATCATTTCGGATGGCGCCTATGGGGTGGGCGGATTTCCCGGCGACCCGAGGACGCCAGAAGACCTGGCCGAATGGTATGCCCCCCATGTAGAGGCATGGTCCAAGCACTCACAGCCGTCGTCGACACTGTGGTTTTGGAATACCGAGATCGGCTGGGCCACGGTTCATCCGGTCTTGGCCGAATTCGGCTGGGACTATGTTCAAGCGATCGTGTGGGACAAGGGCATTGGGCACATCGCAGGCAACGTCAACGGGGACACCATCCGTCGCTTTCCGGTGGTATCCGAGGTTTGCGTGTTCTATCGACGTCGCTTGGAATTCCCGACGCCAGACGGAGTGATGACAGCTCGGAAGTGGCTGCGGTATGAGTGGCAGCGAGCGGGGCTGCCCCTGTACCGGGCAAATGAGGCGTGTGGAGTGGTAAACGCCGCTACGCGCAAATACCTCACGCAAGACTGGCTCTGGTATTTCCCGCCGCCCGAAATGATGGAACGACTGGTGAGCTACGCCAATCAGCATGGTTTTCCTGCTGGCGCTCCCTACTACTCCCTAGACGGTGTCTCCCCGATCACGGCGGGAGAGTGGGCTGGGATGCGAGACCAGTGGAATCACACCCATGGCCTCACCAACGTGTGGTCGGCACCGCCGCTGAATGGTCGAGAGCGCTACAAGGGCAACGGGGTTCGCTCGGCGCCGCGCGTGTACAAGCCGGGCCGCAACGCTGCTGTCCACCTCAACCAGAAGCCGCTGGAGTTCATGCGCCGAATCATCAAGGCTGCTACTGAGCCGGGCGATGTTGTTTGGGAACCCTTTGGCGGACTGTGCAGCGCGGTTGTGGCCGCGGTCGAGGCTGGGCGAATCGGCTATGCGGCGGAGAGGGTAGATCACTTTGCCGACTTGGCCATTGAGCGCATCGAATCTGCTGCATCCTGACTAGGCTCCAAGCCCCATGAGCAACCAGTCGATGCAACAAGGGGCAGTGCCTGCCCCAGAGCCTCCGCGTCTTGACCCCGATGATCCTCGAACGAAGCTGCGTGACCGCGTTCAGGACGCCTTGCTGGCGCTGCCCGGCTATTTCGATTCGACCACCAACATAGAAGGGCTGGCTGCCACCGACCTGTTTTCTCTGAACACCGTGCTCGGAGCAACCATCGAGGTACAGGTGGTGCAAACACTCAATCGCATGCGGGATGTCTGGGACCCAAACGATGAATGGGCTCTGTACCGCTTTGATCGTCAAGCGCAAACATTTCCTGATGTGCTGTTCCGAAGCAGGAACAGCTCTGGCGACTACAAGACTGCCCTAGGGGTCGAGTTGAAGGGCTGGTACATGTTGGCCAAAGAGCGCGAGCCCAGCTTTCGCTACCGCGTTACCCCGAGTGCTTGCGCAGATTGGGACCTTCTGGTGGTGGTGCCCTGGCATCTATCAAATGTGCTTTCCGGCGTCCCTCGTGTTTCTACCCCGGCTTGCTGGTCGGCCAAGCACGTTGCTGACTACAGAAATCACTGGTGGCGCCACATTCGCGAAACCGAACAAGATCCCACCATTGAATCACCCGCCCACGCTTCTCCGTGCATGGGCCGAGACAACACTTCCGACAAGCCTGCAAGAGATGGCGGGGGAAACTTCGGAAGAATCGCTCGTACCGGCATCATGGATGACTGGGTCCAGGAGATTCTGGGTGAACCATTGGCCGGTATCCCAGTTGACGCCTGGATCAGCTTTCTGAAGCAACACGAGGCCAAGTAGCAACCCTCCCCCTTGGGCAGAATTGCGCTCTCACTTATGCCTCTAAACCCAGAGCGGGCCTGGGCGTCCATCCACCAGGCATAGCTGCATCCACCAGCGGTTTCCCGCGGCGTCGGCCAGTACGGCCCAAACCGCCCCTGGATCGGCGGCGATATCACTCATGCAGGTGACTTCGGCCATGAACTCGGATTGATCCTTCTATTGGCGGGCCATCTCGGTGCGGGCGGTGGCGGCGGTGTCTTCGGCAGTTGAACGGCCGAGTTCAATTTCCACCTGGTGCAGTGTCCCAGAAAAGGCGAATGGGCCGTCGTACCGCTCGGACACCGGTGAGCCATTATCGAATCCGATGCTGGCACCTAGCGAGGATATAGAGCGCATCATGAACGGCAGATCAGCGTTTCCGCAGCGCTGTCCGTTGATGGCCATCGCCAGCGTTCCCGTGTCGCGACCGGTGCGACGGAAGCTCACCTCGAGTGTGCTGTCACCCTCGGGAACCGGTCGGTCCGACTCAACGATGGTGTGGTCGTCGAAGGCGTTGTAGTCCACCACCAAGCGCTCTTTCTGCACGAAGATCGCTACCCCGGCGCTGGCGCTGCCGGTGGCCCAGATGACTCCTTCGTCACCCTGTTGCCGGGTCACCCGGGCAGACAAGTCCCACGCCCTTCCCCTGGGCCCCGGCGAGGCAGCCGAAGGGATCGGCGTCATGGGGGGGCGATAGACGTATCTGCGGCTAGTGGGGTGGGGCGAATGGTCGTCCTCCCGGAAGGCGAAGAGCTCGAGGAGGCGGTCGTCGAGCGGAGGCACGCCGTGACGGTCGGCCTCCTCCCACCACAGGCCAATGAGCTCTTCGAGCTTCTCCGGACGCTCTGCGGCCAGGTCGCGGCACTCCGAATAGTCGGCCGACAGGTTGTAGAGCTCCCAGCGGTCGTCGTCGAAGTTGTCTCCTTGAATGTGACGGGTCACGGCCTTCCACCACGTGCCGCCCTGGCCGGCAACCAGGGCCCGGGAACCGAACATCTCGAAATATTGGCGTGTGTTGGCCGCGGGGGCGGCGTCGTCGTCCAGCACCGCGGCGAATGAGTGCCCGGTGATGGGGAGCTGCTCGTAGCCGTTGAAGGTCTCGGGAGGGGAGACCCCCAGCAGCTCGTAGAGCGTCGGCGCCAGATCTGAGACGTTCACGAACTGGGTCCGTTTGGCGCCGCGTTGACCGACAGTTATCCCGTTGGGCCAGTGGACAACCATCGGGACGTGGACGCCGCCCTCGTGGGTGTTCTGCTTGTACCACTTGAAGGGGCTGTTCCCACACTGAGCCCACCCCCACGGGTAGTTGGTGTGGCTGTGGGGACCGCCGATTTGGTCGATGCGCTTTACGGCCTCGTCGGGGGTCTCGAAAATGCCGTTGAAGAACTTCATCTCGTGCATCACCCCGTAAGGTCCGCCCTCTTGGGAGGCGCCGTTGTCGGCCAAGACCATCAAGATGGTGTTGTCGAGCCGGTCTAGATCCCGGAGCCCGTCCACCAGGCGGCCGATTTGGTCATCGGTGTGGTCCAAGAACGCGGCAAAGGCCTCTTGGAGCCGGCAGGCCAGCAGTTTTTGGTTCTCAGGCAGCGTGTCCCACGGCTCGACGCCGTCGTTTCGGGGGGCGAGCTCGGTTCCCTCGGGGATCACCCCCAGTTCCAGCTGCCGCTCGTACCAGCGCTGGCGCACCACGTCCCAGCCCTCGTTGTAGCGGCCCCGGTACTTCTCGATGTAGGCCGCTGGCGCCTGATGGGGTGCGTGGGTGGCGCCGAAGGGCAGGTAGGCGAAGAAGGGGCGGTCGGGGCGCACTCCCACGCTGTCGCGGATCATGAGCAGCAGCTGGTCGACCAGATCTTTGCTGAGGTGGTAGCCGTCCTCGGGCTTGGCCGGGGGGTCGATGTGGTGGTTGTCGACTACCAGCTCGGGATGGAACTGGTCGGTCTCTCCCTCGAGGAAGCCGTAGTACCGGTCGAATCCCCGCCCTAGCGGCCACTGGTCGAACGGGCCGGCAGCCGAGCTGTCTCGGGTTGGGGCGAGGTGCCATTTCCCCGCGCAAAACGTGGCATAGCCCTCGGCACGCAGTATCTCAGCGACCGTGGCTGCGTGTCTGGAGATGTATCCCAGCTGGTGGGGGAACCCAGTGAGATGGTTGGACACCGAGCGCATGCCCACGGCGTGCTGGGACCGGCCGGTGAGCAGCGACGCCCGAGTAGGCGAGCACACCGGCGTGACGTGGAAATTTGTGAACTGCAAGCCGTTGGCTGCCAGCCCGTCCACATTCGGAGTGTCGATATCAGACCCGTAGCAGCCGAGCTGGGCGAATCCGGTGTCGTCCAAGAGCACGACAACGACATTGGGAGCATTCTCGCCGGGATGGGGCCGCTCCTCGAAGAACGGCTCGGAATCGGTCAGGGTCTTGCCAATTGCGCCGGGAAACGGGCGCATGGAAATTGAGCCAGTCATGGGTGCCATTCTTACCGAGGGCGGCTAGACGGCAACGGTTGTGAGGTCGTCTCCGATGATGATCTCGCCCTCGTAGTGCTGGGTGGCCAGTGTGATCCATTCCGGATACTGCTCGGGGGTGGGGGCGGGCACCATGTGGGTTAACACCAGGCGCTTGGTGCCGACTCGGGCCGCGGTCTGGGCCGCCTCCACCACGTCGGAGTGGTAGTCGAGGATGTCTTGCATCATGTCGTTGGCGATCTGCTCTACCAGATCCCGGCGGACCACCGTCTGGACGTAGGCATCAGTGCCGGCAGCCAACGCGTCCACGCCCTGGCAAGGAAGGGTGTCGCCCGCCTTGAGGAGGGTGGAAGGACCCGCTCGATTGGCATCGGGCAACGGCGATCCCGTCCCCGTCAACACGATTTCCATCTCTTGCTCCTTCGCTCCCCGCCGTCTGCCAGGGTACAGGTGGGCGAGCTTGCCCACGAAAGGGGTGGAGTAGCCGTGCCAAGTTCGCGATATAGAGGCACGTCTTTATGCTTAGCTTCTTCTATATGAGCGCTGTTGCTTTCCGAATATATCTTCAGTATTTTCGAAAGCTATTACGTAAATCAGGGCGGGTATTGTCACTGACACCAGTATAATTGCATGCATGGAGTTTATGGATCTTGCCGAAGGCAGTGGCTCAAACTCCGATGCTATTGAGGGTTTTGGATTTCCCGATTATTCGGAGGCAGATCGTTTAGAGTTGTTGGGATTGATGGCCCAAGCTGATATGTTCCGCCGCGATGCTCATGGCCTCGGCTGACCGTCTCGACGAAATCGATTCCGCGCTTCGCAACGACATTCGGCGGCTGGGCGCCCAGCTGGGCGATGCCCTGGTGCGCCAACACGGTCCCGAGTTGTTGGAGCGCGTCGAGCAGGTGCGGGCCATGGCTAGGGGCCTGCGGCGCGACGAGGAGTCGGGTGCGGCTTTGGCCGAGCTCCTCGACGACGTCGATGTAGTCGAGGCCATCCACCTGGTGCGGGCATTCACGGTCTATTTCCACTTGGCCAACACTGTCGAGCAGGTCCATCGGGTGGAGGACTTGAAGGCTGCCGGCCTTGCGGAAAGCCACCGCTTTGCCGAAACAGTGGACAAGCTCTTGAAGTTGGGCATCGACCGAGAAGAGATCGTGGCGGCGACCAGAACTGCCGATCTCCGACCGGTGTTCACTGCCCATCCCACCGAAGCCTCCCGCCGGTCGATCCTCGACAAGCTCACCGAGATCGCGGTGCTGATCGAGCGTCGGGGCGAGAGCGGCAGCGGTTCGGCCGACCAGGGCCGCATTGACCGCCGCGTCGACGAGCTCATCGACGCCATCTGGCAGACCGACGAGCTTCGCCGCGAGCGGCCCGATCCCGTGGACGAGGCTCGTACCATCCTCTACTTCCTTACCGAGATCGCCGCCGATGGCGTGCCTGAGCTGTTCGACGATGTCGATGCGGTGTTGAGATCCATCGGTGGCTCGTTGGAAGGACCCCAAGTGCCGGTGCGGTTTGGTTCATGGGTAGGGGGCGATCGCGACGGCAACCCCAACGTGACTCCCGAGACCACACTTGAGGTGCTGGCTTTTCAGCGAGCGCGGGCGCTGCGGCTGTTGTTGGTTGAGGTCGAGGAGTTGTCGTCAGAGCTGTCGGTGAGCACCGCAGTTGCCGGCATCTCCGAGGAGTTGTCGGCCCAACTCGAGGCCGATCGCGACGGCTTTCCCGACGTTGTGTCCCGGTTCAACAAGCTGAGCGCGGGCGAGCCCTATCGGCAGCGCTGCTCGGTGATACACCAACGACTGTTGGAGGCAATGGACCAGCCGCCCGGCCTGAGGGCCTATAGGTCGCCGGCTGATATGGAAGCCGATTTGGTCGCCATGGGCCGGTCGCTCGAGGCCAACGGCGGATCGCTGCTGGCCCGCGGCCGGTTGGCTCGCATCCGGCGAATCCTGGCCATGATCGGATTCCACCTTGCCATTCTCGACATCCGCGAGAATGCCGCCGCCCACCACCAGACGCTCGGCGAGCTTTTCGGCGAGCTGGGCACCGACTACCCCTCTATGACTCGCGCGGAACGTGCTGCGCTGTTGGCCGCCGAGCTCGAAAGCCGTCGCCCGCTGGCTCCTCCCGCTGGGTCAAAAGCGCAAGGCTCGCTGGCCCTCTTCGCTGCGTTACGCCAAGCCCTCGACCAGCACGGTGACGGCGTGATCGAGAGCTACATCGTCTCGATGACCCAGGGCGTCGACGATGTGCTGGCCCCTGCGGTGTTGGCTCGCGAGGTTGGACTGGTGGACATCCCCGGGGGCATCTCCCGCCTCGGATTTGTACCGCTGTTCGAGACCATCGACGACCTTCGGGGTGTTGGCACCATGCTCCGAGAGCTGATCGCCGTGCCCGCCTATCGGCGGCTGTTGAAGATCAGGGGCGATGTGCAAGAGGTGATGGTTGGATACTCCGACTCCAACAAAGACGGCGGCATCACCACCTCCCAGTGGGAAATTCACAAGGCGCTGCGCAAGATCGCCGAAGTCTCTGCGGAAGCCGGGATCAAGGTGGTGGTGTTCCACGGTCGGGGCGGCACGGTGGGTCGGGGCGGCGGTCCTACTAATGCGGCCATCTTGTCGCAGCCCGCAGGGGTGGTGGCCGGGGGGCTCAAGATCACCGAGCAGGGAGAGGTGATCGCCGACAAGTACGGCCTTCCCGGCCTGGCCCAGCGCAACCTCGAATTGGCCCTGTCAGCGGTGCTGGAGGCCACGCTCGCCCACCAAAGCCCCCGTCACGGCCAAGGCGGCATCGACGCCTGGAACCACGTCATGGAGCTCATGTCGGCTCGGGCCTATGAGGCATACCGCGGCCTGCTCGACACCCCCGGATTCGTGGAGTATTTCCAGACCTCCACCCCGGTGGAGGAGCTAGCCGACATGAACATTGGGTCGCGCCCCGCTCGCCGTTCGGGATCGGACGCCGGCATCGACGACCTGCGGGCCATTCCCTGGGTGTTTGGGTGGACCCAGTCGCGCCAGATCATCCCCGGCTGGTTCGGGGTGGGCACCGCCCTTGAGGCCGCCCACCAGGCCGGCTGCGAGGAACAGCTCCAGGCGATGTACGAAGACTGGCAGTTCTTCCGCACGTTCATCTCCAATGTAGAGATGACCCTGGTCAAGACCGATCTGGCCATTGCCCGGCACTATGTCAATCGCCTCGTCACCCGCGAACTCCATCACTTTTTCGAGACAATCGTCGAAGAGCACGATCTTGCCGTCGCCCACATCGCCAAGCTGGCCGGCGGCGATCTGCTCGGCGATCTTCCAGTGCTCAAGCGGACCTTGGCGGTTCGTGACGCCTATCTCGACCCCATAAACGTGTTGCAAGTAGAGCTGTTGGCCCGGTCGCGGGCTACCTACGGCTCGCAGGACGACAATCGTCGTATCCAGCGGGCCCTTTTGCTGACAATAAACGGGGTTGCCGCCGGCCTTCGCAACACCGGCTGAGAGGCTGTCCTCCGGCGTCGCACACGCCAGCCGGTTTCCCTGGCAATCTGAGAGTGCTCAGCTCAGTCGGTTTCGTCGCGCTCCGCGATGAGGGCGGCGGCCTGAGTGGGCCACTTCCACTTGCTGATGCGACCGGGGATCTCCAGAGCGGCTTCGAGATCGCGCACCGCGGCGGCGTCGAGGGCGGCCAAGTCCTCGTAGGTGACGATCCCGTGATCGTGCAGCGCTCGGGCTAGGGCGGGGTCGGTTCCCATGATGCGGGTGAAGTCGTCGGGTCTTCTGGCCGGGTCCGGAGCGGGCCTTTCTAGAGGGGCTTGCCCTGGCGGCTCCGGCTCGGGTTCCGGAGCCACCGATTCCTCCGGCTCGGCTCCGTCGGCTTCGGCGGGCGGCTGGGGTTCGGTGGGCGGCTGGGGTTCAGCCCCCGGTGGTGCCTCGGTGACTACTTCAGCCTGTGGCTCGGCCACCGCGATGGCAAGGGGTTCAGGAGCCGCGGTGCGGAGGGTGAGCAGTTCAGATTGCCGGGCGGCTTCCTCATCGGCGTCTCGGTTCTCCAACGCCTCGAGCAGGTGCATGGAGATGTCTCCCACCACCACGTCGTCGTCGGCGCCCTCGGCCTTGATGCCGTCGTCGATCATGATGTAGCAGAACGGGCAGGCGGTGGCGATCCGGTCGGCCCCAGTCGCTATCAGCTCCTGTGACCGCTCGATGTTCACCTGCTTGCCAACGGTCTCCTCCATCCACATGCGGGCTCCGCCGGCGCCGCAGCACATCCCTTTGGTGCCGTTGCGCTCGGCCTCCACCACCTCGACGCCGCCCAACGACCCAACCACTCGGCGGGGGGCCAGGTACACGTCGTTGTGGCGGCCCAGGTAGCAGGAGTCGTGGTACACCACCCGCTCGTCGAGGCGGGCACCGGTCATGTCGAGGCGGCCGTCGTCGATCAGCGCCTCCAGGAACTGAGTGTGGTGGATCACCTCGTAGTGCCCGCCGAGCTGGGGGTACTCGTTGGCCAGCGTGTTGAAGCAGTGGGGGCACTGGGTGACGATCTTCTTTACCCCCATCTCGTTGAGGGTCTCGATATTCTGCATGGCCAGCATCTGGAAGATGTACTCGTTGCCCGAACGCCGGGCCGGGTCGCCGGTGCAGTTCTCGGCCGGCCCCAGAATCGAGAAGCTGACCCCGGCCCGCTGGAGCAGCTTGGCCACCGCCCGGGTGACCTTGCGGTTCTTGTCGTCAAAGGAGCCGGCGCAGCCCACCCAGTAGAGGTATTCCGACTCCAGCGGGTCGCCCCCGTCGAGCACGGCGATGCCCTCGAACTCTTCGGCCCACGCTCCTCGATCGCCCTGGGACATGCCCCACGGGTTCCCCGAGTTCTCCATCGACCGATAGGCCTGGCCCAGCTCGGAGGGGAAGTCGGACTCCATCAGCGACAGGTAGCGCCGCATGTCGAGGATCTTGTCGAGGATCTCGATGTTCACCGGGCAGATCTCGTCGCACGCCTTGCACGAGGTACAGGCCCAGATCTCCTCGCCGGTGATCCGCTCGAACAACGAGTTGGCCTCCACCTTGATTTCCGGCACCGTGCCCAGCGGCGGGGTGGTGGCCGGCTGGCCGGTGGCGGCCATGACCTCTCCGGTCTTAAGAACGATCTCCCGGGGGTCGAGCGGTTTGCCGGTGGCGTGCGCCGGGCACACCGACGTGCACCGGCCGCACATGGTGCAGGCGTCGGTGTCCAGCAGCTGCTTCCAGGTGAAGTCCTCCACGGTGGCCGCGCCGAACGACTCCAGGTCGGTCTCCATCAGATTGGGCATGGGTTTCATGGCCCCCTTGGGCCGGTCCTTGTCGCGCAGGTACATGTTCAGCGGGGAGGTGACCATGTGGCGCAGCATGGTGATGGGCAACAGCACCAAAAAAGCAACGAAGGCGATCACATGGCCGGCCCACCAGAACTGGTGCCAATGGTCGAGACCCTCGAGGCCTCGCATATGGGTGGCAACCTGGTAGCCGATCACCGACCACTTCTCGAATTCGGGCACCCCGTGGTCGGCGATGCGGAACACCTCGGCCCCGAATCCGGTGACGCCGATGGCGAAGAAGGTGCCCAAGATCACCGCGTGCTCGGGCCGCGACTTGATGCGGATGCGGTAGGGGCGCAGCTGCCGGGGGCCGTAGCGGCGCATGATGGCCCAAATCACCCCGACCAGGAAAATGGCCCCGGCGATGTCGCCCACCGCCGAGTACACCTGGTACACCCGGCCGTGGAGGAACTTGGCCCCGTCGGGGAGCTGCTCGTCGATCTCCAAGGTGGTGGTGACCCCCAAAAGGATGATGAACCCGACGTAGATCATGGAGTGCATGACCCCGGCGCCGGGCTCCCGCAACAGGGTGCGCATATACATGCCCCGCCGCAGGTCCTCCAGGCGGGTCTTGACGTTGGCCACGGTGGTTCGCCGGTTGTCGGGGCCGCCCCGCTCCCAGTTCTTCACCCGCTTGGCGAATTCCCAGGAGGCCCACACCAAGAAGATGGGGATGATGGTGTAGAAGGCGGCCTTCCATCCGTTGGGGATGTTCTCCCACGGATGGCGGGTGATCTCCGCCGGATTCTTGAACTCGGTTATAGCTGAGGCGATGCCCGAGGCGATGGTGAAGGCGGCGAAGCCCAGCCCGAGGCCGAGCACGATGTGATAGGGACGCAAGCGCTTTGGGTCCATGGCGATCCCAAAGTTAGCCCCCTACAACCTCCGGTTACGCACTCTGCCAGCAGTCAGAGGGCGAGAGCAGCCTGCTTGAAATTCACAGCGCAGAAACAATTGTGAAACCTGGTCATCCTACCTTGTTTCCGATTGCGCCGGGGCCGCAGTGGCGCGGGCGCAGAAACGGCTAAGGAGGGCCGGTACCCATGAAAAGGAAATTCGGAGTAGGAGCGCTGATTGCCGCCGGAACAGTGCTCGTAGGGGCTGTTCCGGCAATGGCCCAAGACAGCGGTGCCGAAGCGGTACAGGTGATCATGGACAACTTGTGGGTGTTCATCGCCGGCATCTTGGTGTTCTTGATGCAGGCCGGTTTCGGCATGGTCGAGGCGGGGATGACCCGGGCCAAGAACGTCGGCAACATCATGGCCAAGAACCTGGCCGACATGTGCGTCGGCGCGCTGGCCTTCTTCGCCTTCGGCTACGGCATCGCTTTCGGCACCGACGCCGGGTCGCTATTCGGCACCGATGGCTTTTTTCTGAGCGGCACGTTCACCACGTTCGGCGATGGGCTCAGCACCCCTACGTTCTTCTTCTTCCAGGTGGTATTCGCGGCCACCGCGGTGACCATCGCCTCGGGGGCCATGGCCGAGCGGACCAAGTTCTCCGCCTACCTGGTGTTCAGCTTCTTCATGACTGCCCTGATCTACCCGGTGGTGGTCCACTCGTTCTGGCACGGCGACGGTCTGCTGTCCGATCTGAAGATCGGCGACGCCCGCTTCGGCGACTTCGCCGGTTCCACCATCGTGCACAGCACCGGCGGCTGGGCCGCCCTGATGGGGGCCATCTTCCTCGGGCCCCGCATCGGCAAGTACGACGAGAACGGCAACTCCCGGGCCATGCCCGGGCACAACATCGCCTTCGTGGTGCTGGGCGTGTTCATCCTGTGGTTCGGCTGGTTCGGGTTCAACCCCGGTTCGGAGCTGGCGGCCGACGACTTCGTGATGAGGGCCGCAGTGACCACGCTCTTGGCCGCAGCCGCCGGCGGTGTGGTGGCCGGCGCGGTCATCTGGCGCAAGGCCGGTTCGCTGGACGTAGCCATGACCGGCAACGGTGTGCTGGCCGGGCTGGTGGGGATCACCGCCGGCACCGGCACCATGAACCCGCTGGGCGCGGTGGTGACCGGCGCCATCGCCGGGGCCATCGTGGTGTACTCGGTGCTGTTTTTCGACCGGATCCGCATCGACGACCCGGTGGGCGCCATCTCGGTCCACGGAGTATGCGGCGTGTGGGGCACGCTGGCCGTGGGCCTGTTCTCCCGCTATGACGATGCGTTCGTCGGCCAGGACAACGCCGGGTTGTTTTACGGCGGCGGCATCGACCAGTTGGTGGTGCAGCTCATCGGCGTGGTGCTGGTGTTCGTGTGGGTGACGGTCACCACCGGCATTCTGTTCGCCGCTATGAAGAAGACCATGGGTCTACGGGTGTCTCGTGAGGAAGAGATCGGCGGTCTCGACCTACATGAGCATGGAGTGCCCGGCTACGGCCCGGACACCTCCGTATCTGTGGGGTGAACTCCTACAGCCCACTGACCACGAGCCCGTAGGCGCTCAGCCCGCTTGCTTGGCCACCGCCGCGGCTGCTTCGGCCGCCGCGGCGGGGTTGAGCGAGCGGGCGAGCGTCGTTTTGGCTTCCAGGGGCATCATGTCGGCCCCCAGCTCGTAGACCAGCGGCATACCGGTGGGGATGTTGAGGGCGGCAATGGACCTGTCGTCGATCTGGTCCAGATGCTTGGCCAAGGCCCGAAGGCTGTTGCCGTGGGCCGAGATCAGCACTATCCGCCCGACCCGCAGGTCGGGAATCACGTCGTCGTACCAGTAGGGCATCAGCCGCTCCACCACGTCGGCCAGGCACTCGCTCTTGGGGATCAGCTCTGGGGGGAGGTGGGCGTAGCGGGGGTCGCGGTTGGGGTTCCACGGATTGTCGTCGGAGATGGGCGGGGGCGGCGTGCGATAACCCCGGCGCCAGGCGTTGAGCTGCTCGTCGCCGTAGCGCTGGCGGGTCTCGGCTTTGTCCAGCCCGGTGAGGTCGCCGTAGTGGCGCTCATTCAGTCGCCAATCCTGCTTCACCGGCACCCCGGAGCGGCCCATCTCGGCCAGGGCCAGCTCGGCAGTGCGGATGGCCCGGGTCTGCTTTGAAGTGTGTGCAACGTCGGGAAGCAGCCCGGCTTCGGCCAGCGCCTTCCCGCTGGTTCGGGCCTCGGCTTCGCCTTTGGGCGTCAGGTCGCAGTTGTACCAGCCGGTGAACTGATTGGAGGCGTTCCACTGGCTCTGCCCGTGTCGAAGCAGTATCAGCATGGCGGGGTCCACGTCGGTCAGCGTAGCGCCCGCAGCCCTTAGTGCACACCACTCAGGTTTTGCGATGGAGAGAGTTTAGGGGTATCCTGGAAGCGGCAAAATCGCAATCTGGCGAATGAAAATCCAACAAGGAGTCGAACAAAATGGGAAAAGTTGTCGGAATCGATCTGGGCACCACCAACAGCGTGGTCGCATTGCTCGAGGGCGGTGAGCCCACGGTTATCGCCAATGCCGAGGGCTCTCGCACCACCCCGTCGGTAGTGGCCTTCTCCAAGGAAGGAGAGGTGCTGGTGGGTGAAGTGGCCAAGCGCCAGGCCATCACCAACCCCGATCGCACCGTCCGCTCGGTCAAGCGCCATGTGGGCACCGACTGGTCGGTGGGCATCGACGGAAAGGACTACAGCAGCCAGGAAATCTCCGCCCGCGTCCTCCAAAAGCTCAAGCGAGATGCCGAGACCTATCTGGGCACCGAGGTGGCCGAGGCGGTCATCACCGTACCGGCCTACTTCGACGACGCCCAGCGCACCGCCACCAAGGAAGCAGGCACCATCGCCGGGCTCGAGGTGCTGCGGATCATAAACGAGCCCACCGCGGCCGCCTTGGCCTACGGGCTCGACAAGGGCGACACCGACCAGACCATCCTGGTGTTCGACTTGGGCGGGGGCACCTTCGACGTATCGGTGCTGGAGATCGGTGACGGAGTGTTCGAGGTGAAGTCCACCAGCGGCGACACCGCCCTGGGCGGCGACGACTGGGACGACCGGGTGATCGGCTGGTTGGTGGACTCGTTCCGCAATGACCACGGCGTAGATCTGAGCAAGGACAACATGGCCATGCAGCGGCTCAAAGAGGGCGCGGAGCAGGCCAAGATCGAGTTGTCGCAAACCCAGAGCACCAATGTGAATCTGCCGTTCATCACCGCCACCGACGCCGGGCCGCTCCACATGAACTACGAACTGAGCCGGGCCAAGTTCCAAGACCTCACCAGCGACCTGCTGGACCGCTGTCGCAAGCCCTTCGAGCAGGCCCTGTCTGATGCCGGTCTGTCGGCGGGCGACGTAGACCATGTGATCCTGGTGGGCGGTTCTACCCGGATGCCCGCGGTGGTCGATCTGGTTACCGGAATGACCGGCACCCAGCCTCATCAGGGAGTCAACCCCGACGAGGTCGTGGCGGTGGGCGCCGCCGTGCAAGCCGGCGTGCTCAAGGGCGAGGTCAAAGACGTGCTGCTGTTGGACGTGACCCCGCTGTCGCTGGGCATTGAGACCAAAGGCGGCGTGATGACCCGCCTTATCGAGCGCAACACCACTATCCCCACTCGCCGCACCGAGGTGTTCACCACCGCCGACGACAACCAGCCCACGGTGGAGATCCATGTACTCCAGGGCGAGCGGGAGATGGCGGCCTACAACAAGACGCTGGGCAAGTTCCAGCTAGTGGAACTTCCGCCCGCGCCCCGGGGCGTGCCCCAGATTGAGGTCACCTTCGACATCGACGCCAACGGCATCGTCCACGTGTCGGCCAAAGACCGGGCCACCGGCAAAGAGCAGTCCATCACCATCACCGGACAGAGCTCGCTGGACAAGAGCACCATCGACCAGATGGTCGCCGATGCCGAGGCCCACGCCGCCGAGGATGCCCGCCGCCGGGAGGAGGCCGAAGCCATCAACAACGCAGACAGCCTGGTGTACCAGGTGGAGAAGCTGTTGGCCGAGGCCGGTGACTCGGTAGAAGCCGACCGCCGCTCCGAGGTCGAGGCCAGACTGGCCGACCTGAAGGCGGCCATTGATGAGAAGGACCTGGACCGCATCCGCTCGGCCACCGAGGAGCTGTCGGCCATCAGCCAGCAGATCGGTGCGGCCATGTACGAGCAGGCCGCTGCCGCGGCTGGCGATGCGCCGGGGGACTTCGCGGCCGACGATTCTGAGGGCGCCACAGCGGGTGACGATGACATCGTGGACGCCGAGATCGTCGAGGACGACGATGGGGAAACCCAGTGAGCGAGGAGCCCGCGGCCGAGCTTGCCGATGAGGATCTGGACGACAATCAGGCTGAGAGCCAGACTCAAGCAGCCCCCGATCCGGGAGTCGACGAGTCTTCCGATGATCGGGCTGAAGCTGCCGAATCAGATCTCGATGCAGACACTGACCCGGAAGAGCAGCGGCTATCAATCGACGAACTATCGGCCCAGAGGGACGGCTACCTCAGCGACCTTCAGCGGGTGACGGCCGAGTTCGCCAACTATCGCCGCAAGGCGGCCGAGCGTCAGCAGGAGACCGTCTCCGTGGCCGCGGCGGGCATCGTCGAGAAGATGCTGCCGGTGTTGGATGCCTGCGATGCCGCCGTGGCCCAGGGCGCCGAAGACGTCGTCCCCATTCGGGACGCGCTGTTCGGCGCCCTCGAAAAGGAAGGCTTGGCCAAACTGGACGATGCTGGCGCGCCGTTTGATCCCAACTGCCATGAGGCAGTCCTTCACGAACCGGGTGAAGGACAGGCGGTGATCGCAGAGGTGTTGCGGGCTGGCTACCAGTGGAACAGCCGGGTATTGCGGCCCGCCATGGTGAAGGTCCGGGGGTAGGGGGTAGCTCGGAGTCATGGACGTCAAACGCGAGTGGCTGGAGTCCGACTATTACAAAGTGCTCGGCGTCTCTTCGTCGGCGTCCGACAAGGAGATCACCAAGGCGTATCGGAAGCTGGCCCGCAAGCTGCACCCCGATGCCAACCCGGGCGATGCCAAAGCTGAGGAACAGTTCAAAGAGGTGTCGGCGGCCTACGACGTGTTGGGCGACGGCGAGCGCCGGGCCCAGTACGACCAAGTTCGGCACATGGGACCGATGAACTTCCAGGCTGGGCCGGGCGGCTTCACGATGGAAGGCGACCTGGCCGACATATTCTCGGCGTTCATGGGGGGCGGCCGCTTTGACCGCGGCGGCCATCCGTTCACCGGGCAGACCCGCCCGGTGCGGGGACACGATCTCAATGCTCATCTGAGCTTGGATTTCGACGAGGCGGTGCAGGGGGTGACCACCGAAGTGACCCTTAGCGGTGCCACTGGTCAGGCTGGACGCTCTCTTTCTGTGCGGATTCCACCTGGGGTCAATGAGGGCCAGAAGATCAAGTTGGCTGGCAAGGGGGAGCCAGGTCTGAATGGCGGCCCGCCCGGCGACTTGTATGTGACGGTCAAAGTCAAGTCCCACCCGGTGTTTGGCCGCCAAGGCAAGAACCTCACCGTCGCCGTGCCGGTGACGTTCGCCCAGGCCGCTTTGGGTGCAGAAATCTCAGTGCCCACTTTCGACGGCGACCCGGTGAAGCTGCGGCTGCCTCCTGGCAGCCAGCCCGGCCAGGTTTTGCGGGTGCGGGGCCGTGGCGTGAAGACCGGCAAGGGGACCGGCGACCTGATGGTGACTCTTTCCCTGGAAGTGCCCACCGAGCTGAGCGAGGATCAGCGCCGCGCACTTGAAGCTTTTGCCAAGACGATGGAGGAGGAATCATGATCGACCCCCGAGGCCGTGATCGGGCGGTGTATGTCATTTCGGTGGCCGCCGAGCTGGCCGGTATCCATCCCCAGACCCTGCGGATCTACGATCGCCGGGGCTTGGTCCAGCCGGCCCGCACCGGTGGCGGGAGCCGGCGCTACAGCGATGCCGACATCGACAAGCTCCGCCGGGTCCACGAACTCACCAGCGAGGGCATGAACCTCGACGGTGTGGAGCGGGTAATGGCCCTCGAGGCCGAGGTGGCCCGGCTCAAGGCCCAAGTTCAGCGCCTCACCCGGGAGTTGGAGTCGAAGCGGGCGGACATCGTCTTGTACCGGAGGGGCTAAGGTCGAAGAAACCGAGCCCAGGCGGGTAGAGTTCAGCCCCGCCGTAGTTGTGACTGTGACCCTCGCCCCCGATCTCTCCGACCTCTTGGTGGCCTACCAAGCCGTACGGTCCTACACCGACGCGCTTGCCGCTCCCTTGAGCAGCGAGGACCAGTGCATCCAGTCGATGCCCGACGTCAGCCCCACCAAATGGCATCGGGCCCACGTCACTTGGTTCTTTGAGACCTTCCTGCTCAAGACCCGTCTTGATGGCTATGACGAGTACCACCCGGCGTTCGGCTACCTGTTCAACTCGTACTACGAGGCGGTTGGGGAGCGCCACCCTCGGCCGGAGCGGGGAAACCTGTCCCGGCCGTCGTGCGAGGAGGTGGCCGACTACCGCGCCCATGTGGATCAGGCCATGGCCGAGCTGCTGACCGGCCCGCTAGACGATGCCGCCGCCGAGCTGGTGACTCTGGGCCTCCATCACGAGCAGCAGCACCAAGAGCTGCTGCTCATGGACATCAAGCACGTGCTGTCCACCAACCAGGCGCTGTGGCCCGCCTACCACGATCTTCCCTCATCGCCGGCTGGCGTGTCGGCTAACGGCCGGCCGGCCAACGGCTGGGCTGGCTTCGACGGCGGGGAGGTTTGGCTGGGTCACAATGGCGACGGCTTCGCCTTCGACAACGAGAGTCCCCGCCACCGGGCCATTCTGCCCCCCTTTCGGCTGGCCGACCGGCTGGTGACCTGCGGCCAGTGGCTGGAGTTCATGGTCGACGGCGGCTACCAAACCCCTACCCTGTGGCTGTCGGACGGCTGGTACCAGCGGCTGGAGCACCGCTGGGAAGCGCCCGCCTACTGGGACTTTGACTCCGACGAAGGCTGGCGGGTATTCACGCTGCACGGCCTCCAACCGCTGTCGCCCGACGAGCCGGTGTGCCATCTGTCGTACTACGAGGCTGACGCCTTCGCCCGCTGGGCCGGCGCCCGGCTGCCCACCGAGGCCGAGTGGGAGCACGCCGCGGCCGAGCAGGCGCCGGTGGGCAACTTGGGCGATCGGCGTCGGTGGCATCCAGCCCCCGCCCCGCCCGGCGACGGGCTGCACCAGCTCTATGGGGACGCATGGGAGTGGACGGCCAGCTCCTACAGCCCCTATCCCGGATTCCAACCCGCACCCGGGGCGGTGGGGGAGTACAACGGCAAGTTCATGGTCAACCAGTTTGTGCTCCGGGGCGGGGCCTGTGTAACCCCGCCGGGGCATATCCGGGCCACCTACCGCAATTTCTTCCACCCCCAGACCCGCTGGCACTTCTCCGGGGTGCGCCTGGCCCGGGACGCGACATGATCGAGCCGGTCGTCGACATCCATCTAGATTCCTCCTGGATTGACCAGGCACTTCGGACCGATGTTGCCGAGGGGCTCGCATCCCAGCCCAAGGAGCTGCCTCCCAAGTGGTTCTATGACGACCGGGGCAGCGAGCTGTTCGACCAGATCACCCGCCTGCCCGGCTACTACCCCACTCGGCGGGAGCGGGAGATCCTTGAGCGCGAGGTGGACGTGATCGCCGAGCGGTCGGGGGCCGACACCGTAGTGGAGCTGGGATCGGGTACTTCGGAGAAGACCCGGATCGTGCTGGACGCCCTCGTCACCACCAGGCGGCTTCGACGATATGTGCCGTTCGACAACAGCGAGGCCACTTTGCGAGCTGCGGCTGCAGATCTGGCCGCGGCCTATGAGGGATTGACGGTCCACGGGGTGGTGGGCGACTTCGAGCACCACCTGGGCCACATCCCCGACGGCGGCTGTCGGCTGATGATGCTCCTGGGCGGCACGATCGGCAACTTCCCTCCGGCGCCCCGCAAGGACTTCCTGGCCGGTGTCGCCGACACCATGGTGCCGGGCGACACCTTTCTCTTGGGCTTTGACCTGGTGAAGGACAAAGACCGGCTGATCGCGGCCTACGACGACCCCGCGGGAGTGACCGAGGCGTTCAACCGCAATGTTCTGTCGGTTATTAATCACCGTCTCGACGCCGACTTCGATCTTGAGCAGTTCGAGCACGAGGCTCGTTTTGACAGTGAAGAAGAGTGGATCGAGATGTGGCTGCGGTCCCGCAGTTCTCAGCAGGTGAACATCGGCGGGTTGGGGATGACCGTGGACTTTGCCCGTGACGAGCGCATGCGAACTGAAATCAGCGCCAAATTCCGGCCCGAGAACATCGGCCCGGAGCTGGCCTCCGTGGGCCTGGCCATGGAGCGATTGTGGACCGACGCCCGGGGCGACTACGCCCTGACCCTGTCCCGGATGGTGGGATAGGGCCCCGTCATCGACTTGTGTGCCAGGTCAATGGTGGGATGACGCTGGGCTTCATTTGGCTGCATTTAATGGTGGTCAACCGTCGGCATGGCGCGAGTAGGGTCTGTCTGTAAGCCACGCTCATGGAGTAGGCCTTTGCCAGCAACGGTGGTCGTCGGGACGCAATGGGGTGACGAGGGCAAGGGCAAGTTCACCGACCTCTTGGCCCGCGACATGGACATGGTGGTGCGATACCAGGGCGGCCACAACGCCGGCCACACCTTGGTGGTGGAGGGGCAGACCTTCAAACTCCAGCTGGTGCCCAGCGGCGTGCTCTATCCCCACGTGATCCCGGTCATCGGCAACGGGGTGGTAATCGACCCCAGGGTGCTCATCGACGAGATAGACCGCTTGGCCGAAGCGGGGGTCGATTGCGGGCGGCTCAAGGTCAGCGGCAACGCCCACCTCATCTTCCCCTACCACCAGGCGCTGGATGTGGTGGCCGAGCGGCATTTGGGTCGCAATAGGTTGGGCACCACCAAGCGGGGGATCGGCCCGGCTTATGCCGACAAGGCGGCCCGAGTGGGTTTGCGGGTGCAAGACCTGCTCGACCCCAAGATCTTCGGAGAGAAGCTCAGCGTGGTGCTGCACGAGAAGAACCCGTTGCTGGCCAAGGTGTACAACCGGCTGCCGTTCGATTTGGACGCAGTGGCCGACCAGTACTTGGAAGAGTGCGGACCCCGCTTGGCCCCGCACATCGCCGACACCGTGGGGATGCTTCACGATGCCTTGGAGGCTGGCCAGAACGTGCTCTTTGAAGGGGCCCAGGCCATGTTCTTGGATCTCGACCACGGCACCTACCCGTTCGTTACCTCCTCCAATCCGGTGGCGGGCGGAGCTTGCGTGGGCGCCGGCATTGGACCCCGGCACATCGACCGGGTGATCGGGGTGACCAAGGCGTACATCAGCCGGGTGGGCTCAGGACCGTTTCCCAGCGAGCTGACCGACGAGATCGGCGACCACCTGGTGGATGTGGGCCGGGAGTACGGCACCAACACCAAGCGCCGCCGGCGATGCGGCTGGCTCGACACGGTGATGCTGCGCCAGGCAGTGCGGGTGAACTCTCTGTCCGACCTCGCCATCACCAAGCTGGATGTGCTGGATGCCCTCGACCCAATCAGGGTTTGTGTGGCCTACGAGGTTGACGGTGAGCGCCGCACCTCGATGCCCTACCACCAGTCGGAGATCCACCGGGCCGTGCCGATCTATGAGGAGTTGCCCGGCTGGTGTACCGACCTGAGCAAGGTCAGCGATCGCTCGGAGCTGCCTCAGGAGGCCGAGGGTTATCTGTGCTTCATCGAGGAACAGGCCGGTGTGCCCGCCACCCTGGTGGGCGTGGGCCCCGGCCGAGACCAGTACATCACGTTCAGTTCGGTGCCGTGAGGGTCTGCGTCATCGGGAGTGGAGGCCGGGAGCACGCGTTAGCCCATGTGCTCGGCCGGTCGTGCGACGTGGTTGTGACTCCGGGCAATCCCGGCATCCCCGGCTCGGTGTCAGCCCCGGCTACCGAGATCGACGCCGATCTGTATGTGATCGGCCCGGAGGCCCCGCTGGTGGACGGTCTGGCCGATGAATTGAGAGCGGCGGGTCGACTGGTGTTCGGCCCCGGGGCCGACGGGGCCCTCTTGGAGGGGTCAAAGGCGTGGATGAAGGAGCTGCTGGTGGGTGCCGGAGTGCCCACAGCGGGCCACGGAACGTTCACTGAGCTTGATCCGGCCCTTCGCTTTCTTGACGGCATGGGCGACCTGTTTGTGATCAAGACCGACGGTTTGGCCGCGGGTAAGGGGGTGCTGGTCACCGAGGATCGAGCTGAGGCGGATGACGCGGTGAGGGCCTATTTGTCCGGGGAGGCCTTCGGCCAGGCCGGGTGCCGGGTGGTGATCGAAGAGGGCCTCACCGGCCCCGAGTTGTCGGTGCTGGCGGTGTGCGACGGCCATGGCGCTGTCCCGCTGGCCCCGGCCCAGGATTTCAAGCGCATTGGAGAGGGCGATGTCGGCCCCAATACCGGAGGCATGGGGGCGTATTCCCCGGTGCCGGGGGCCGGTGCCGACGTGGTTGATGAGGTGATGGATGAGGCAGTGCTACCCACGCTGGCCGAACTCAGGCGGCAGGGCATCGACTACCGGGGCGTGCTCTACGCCGGACTCATGCTGACCCCCCAAGGCTTGAGGGTGCTGGAGTACAACGTGCGCTTCGGCGATCCGGAGGCCCAGGTGGTGCTGCCCCGGCTGCGGTCGGATTTGGCTGACCTACTGGCCGCGGCCGCGGCCGGTTCGCTGGAAGAGACCCCGGTGTATGGCGACGACGCCGCGGTGACTGTGGTGTGCGCTTCCGAGGGCTATCCCGCCTCCCCCCGCACCGGTGACCTCATCAAAGGCATTGAGCGAGCCAATGCCGAGGAAGGGGTCACCGTGTTCTGTGCCGGAGTGGCATCGGCCTCTGAAAGAAGCAATGGCGCTGAAATGCCTGGTCAAGACAGCTCGGGATTGGTGACCGCAGGGGGTCGGGTACTGAACGTCACCGGGCAAGGACCCGACTTGGCCACCGCCCGGGACCGGGCGTACGCCGGGGTCGCCCACATTGACTGGCTGGGCCGCTACGTTCGCTTTGATATCGCCGCCAAGGCGGTGGCGAGTGTTTCCAAGGGGTAGGTGAGATGAGCTTGAGAGTCGCCGTGATCATGGGATCTTCCAGCGACGAGGACACCATGGGCCCGGCCCGCACCACGCTGGAGAAGTTCGGGGTGGAGTGCCACTGGGAGGTCATGTCGGCTCACCGAACGCCCGAGAAAGTCCGGCATTTTGTGGCAGGTGCTCGCGATGCTGGGTTTGGAGCAATTATCTGCGGGGCGGGAATGGCCGCTCACCTGGCCGGTGCAGCCGCGGCCCAGACCACCCTGCCGGTGATCGGCGTGCCATTGGCCGGCGGGGCGCTGAACGGTATCGATTCCCTGTACTCCACTGTGCAGATGCCCAAGGGGATCCCGGTGGCCACCGTGGCGATCAACGGCGCCATGAATGCCGCACTGTTGGCCATTCAGATCTTGGCGGTGAGCGACCCAGGGTTGGCCGACCGCCTGGCCGCTCATCGCGCTGAGATGGCCGGTGGCTGAGAAGAATCAAATGCCCGACGTTTTGGCCGACCGCTACGCCAGCGCGGCGATGGCGGCCATTTGGTCTCCCGAGGGCAAGGTCAAAGCCGAGCGCCGCATGTGGGTGGCGGTGCTGGAAGCCCAGGGGGATCTTGGAATCGACGTGCCCGACGGGGCGGTCGAGGCCTATCGGGGTGCCATCGAGCAGGTCGATTTGGACTCTATCCGGGAGCGCGAGCGGATCACCCGCCACGATGTGAAGGCCCGCATTGAGGAGTTCTGCGCGCTGGCCGGCTACGAGCACATCCACAAGGGGATGACGTCGCGCGACCTCACCGAGAACATCGAGCAGCTCCAGATTCGAGATTCCCTGCGATTGGTGCGGGACAAGCTGGTGGCGGTGGTGTGCGCTCTGGGCCGCCAGGCCGACACCCATGCCGAGCTGGTGATGGTGGGCCGCTCCCACAACGTGCCCGCCCAGGCCACCACCCTGGGCAAGCGCTTCGCCAACTTCGGCGAGGAGGCGAGGGCTGGCTTGCATCGGATTGATGGCCTGTTGAGCCGCTACCAGTTGCGTGGTCTGAAAGGTCCGGTAGGCACCCAGCAAGACCAGCTCGATCTATTCCTCGGTGACACCGGCAGGGTGGGCGAACTAGAGCTGCGCATGGCTGCCAGCCTTGGCTTCGACGCAGTGATGGACAGCGTGGGCCAGGTGTACCCCCGATCGTTGGACTACGACGTGGTTTCCGCACTGGTGCAGGCATCGTCGGCGCCCGCCAACCTGGCCCGGACCATCCGGCTCATGGCCGGCCAGGGACTGATCTCCGAAGGATTCCAGGCTGGGCAGGTGGGCTCTTCGGCTATGCCCGGCAAGCGCAACGCCCGGACATCTGAGCGCATCTGCGGTCTGTCCGCAGTGGTTCAAGGATATGCCGACATGGTTTCTCATCTGGTGGGCGACCAGTGGAACGAGGGCGACGTGAGCTGCTCGGTCGTGCGCCGGGTGGCCCTGCCTGGAGCGTTCCTAGCGCTCGATGGCCAGCTTGAGGCGGTGCTGGTAGTGCTCAATGAGCTCGTCGTGTTCGATGACGCGATTACCGCGGAGCTGGCCGCCAACCTGCCGACGCTCACCGCCACCCGGGTGCTGATGGCCTCAGTGGCCGCCGGAGCGGGCCGGGAAGAAGCCCATCGCATTATCTCTGAGCACGTCCCCAAGGGAGAAGGATTTTTCTCAGCCATCATCGAAGACGAGAGGCTGCCGATATCGGCCGTCAATGTCGATCAGATCAAGAACCAGCCCCTGGCATTGACCGGAGCAGCATCCCGTCAAGCCCGGGCCTTTGCGGCCAAGGCTCAAGAGTTGGTTGCCCAAAGTCCCAGTGCATCCTCCTACCAGCCGGAGTCGATCCTATGAGCACCCACAACATCAACCTGCCCCCGGTTCATTCCGGCAAGGTCCGCGACATCTTCGATGCGGGCGACGACCGGCTGTTGATGATCGCGTCCGACCGCATCTCGGCGTTCGACGTGGTCATGAGTGAGCCCGTTCCCGACAAAGGACGGGTGCTGACCGCCATGTCGGCCTACTGGTTCGAGACCCTGGCCGACGTGCTGCCCAGCCACCTCATCTCCACCGATGTGGCCGACCTGCCTCCCGAGGCTCAGGTGAACGGGGTGGCCGGCCGGGCCATGCTCTGTCACCGGGCCGACATGCTGCCCATCGAGTGCATCGTGCGGGGATACCTCAGCGGCTCGGCCTGGAAGGAGTACAAGAACAAGGGCACCATGCACGGTCAGGCTTTGCCGGCCGGGCTCCGAGAGTCCGACAAGCTGCCCGAGCCGGTGTTCACTCCTTCCACCAAGGCCGAGTCGGGCCACGACGAGAACATCTCCTACGACCAGGCGGTGGATTTGGTGGGCCCTGATCTGGCCGAACAGGCCCGGACTGCGTCGCTGGAGCTGTACCGCCGGGCGTCGGAGGCCGCCGCCGAGAAGGGCATCATCATTGCTGACACTAAGTTCGAGATGGGCTTGGTGAACGGGACTCTGGTGGTGGCCGACGAAATGCTCACCCCCGACTCTTCCCGCTTCTGGCCGGTGGACGGCTGGACAACGGGGGCAACCCCGCCGTCGTACGACAAGCAGCCGGTGCGGGATTACCTCAGCACGCTGGATTGGGACAAGCAATATCCGCCGCCCCCGTTGCCCGAAGAGGTGGTGTCGGCCAGCGCGGCCCGCTACATCAGTGCTTATGAGATCATCACCGGCCGCAGCTTTGCCGTCTGGTCCCGGTGACGGTGGAGCAATGAGCCAGACGTTCGATGTGGCTGTAGAGGTCAGCCTTCGAGAGGGGATCGCCGATCCCGAGGGGTTGACCATCGAACGGGCATTGCCCGCGCTGGGTTTTAGCGGTGTGAGCGGCGTTCGAGTGGGTAAGAGCCTGCGCTTTATGGTGGAGGCTCCCGATGAAGCTGAAGCCCGGAAGCAAGTCGAGGCCATGTGCGAGCGTCTTTTGGCCAATCCGGTGATCGAAGACGTGGCTATTGCCGTCAACAAGGTGTCATGAGCATTCTCGTAGTTGCTTCTGAGCGGGCGTGGCGATGACCGCCAAAGTCGGCGTTGTCGTGTTTCCCGGATCCAACTGTGAACACGATGTGGTCGAGGCGGTTGACGCGATAGGCGGCTGTGGAGAGCTGCTATGGCACAAGGACATCCATCTGGGCGATGTGGACGCAGTAGTGCTGCCCGGCGGGTTCGCCCACGGCGACTATCTCCGCACCGGTGCGATGGCCCGGTTCTCCCCGATCATGGACGCGGTGGCCCGCTTCGCCCGCAAAGGCGGACCGGTGGTGGGCATTTGCAACGGGTTCCAGATACTCACTGAGGCGCAATTGCTGCCCGGAGCTCTCTATAAGAATCGAGGGCTGAAGTTTCTGTGCCAGCCTGCGGAGTTGCGAGTGGAGTCGACTGACTCGGTGTTGACCCGCGGCTTGGCCGAAGGCGATCAGCTCAACATTCCCATCAACCACTTTGAGGGCAACTACATCTGTTCTGAAGAGACACTGGCCGAGTTGCGCGACAATAACCGAATCGTACTCACCTATGGGGAAAACCCCAATGGAGCTACTGCCGATATTGCGGGAATTTGCAATGAAAGCGGCAACGTCGTGGGGCTAATGCCCCACCCTGAGCGTGCCGCTCATCCATTGCTGGGGAGCACCGACGGTGCTCTATTGCTGGAAGGCTTGATAAGCGGTGGTTAGTCAGTGGAGCGTGTGCGAGCTACCCCCGCTGCTTTCAGCACGCTGGCCGGCACTCCCACCTCACGCCATGCCGCATAGGAAATGCCCTTGCGGCCGCTGTATTCGGCGGCGATTGCGATGAACTCGCCCTCTATCTCGCTGATATCAACCGTTTCCTCTTCTTTGGAGAGTTCGGCTTCCAAGTCCATGAGTTCTTGGATCAGATGAACTCGCTTCAGCGGCTTGGCCTGCGCGATCTCATTAGGAAGCTCGGCAATGCGAGCTTGCATTTTCTCGGTCGAGCGCTGCCGGCCCCGCTTGGGCTTGGTATGGTCGAGAGCAGTCAGATAACGGCTGACCGTACGCCCTTGAGCTTGTCCGGCCGCCCGTGCCGCTTTTGCTTCTTCAGATACCACTGTGTCTCCTTGTCGTGTTTGATCAGTATCCTGACTGTGCGTATAAAACTATATCCGGCGCTCACAATCAAACTTGGGATGCAATTTAGCCGCTGCTTGGCATTTTCTTCCTGTTCAAGTTCCAGGAAGATGTGAAATGAACGAGCCGCTGCATCGGTCTTTGGGCTTAACTGATGAAGAGGCCGACGCCATCCAAGAGATCTTGAACCGCCCGCCCAATCATCTCGAATTGGCGATGTACGCGGTGATGTGGTCGGAGCACTGCTCGTACAAGTCCTCTCGCTTGCATCTGCGCCGGCTGCCCACCGAGGCGCCCTGGGTATTGGTCGGTCCCGGCGAGAATGCCGGAGTGGTGGATGTAGGCGACGGCATTGCGGCCGCAATTCGCATTGAAAGCCATAACCACCCTTCGGCCATTGAGCCCTATCAGGGGGCAGCCACCGGAGTGGGCGGCATTCTGCGGGACATTTTCACCATGGGCGCCCGCCCGGTGGCGGTAATGGACTCGCTGAGGTTCGGCCGTCCCGATGAACCCCGCAGCCGCTGGATCGCCGAGGGAGTGGTATCGGGGATCTCCGGGTACGGCAACGCGGTTGGGGTGCCCACCGTGGGCGGCGAGACTGTTTTCGATGAGACCTATACCGGCAATCCGCTGGTGAATGTGCTGTGCCTCGGATTGATGCCGGCCGATCGGCTGGTGCTGGGCCGGGCCAGCGGTAAGGGCAACTTGGCGGTGCTGCTGGGCTCGTCCACTGGGCGCGACGGCATCGGCGGGGTGAGCGTGCTGGCCTCGGCGTCCTTCGGCGATGAGGAGCGGGAGGCCGAGAAGCGGCCTAGCGTGCAGGTGGGAGATCCGTTCGAGGAGAAGCGCCTGATCGAGGCCTGTCTGGCCCTGTTGGACGCCGGGCTGGTGCTGGGCATCCAGGATCTCGGGGGCGCGGGGCTCACTTGCGCCACCAGCGAGACCGCTTCACGGGGCGGCGTGGGCATGGATGTGGACGTTGCTGCCGTTCCCCGCCGAGAGCCGGGTATGGAACCCTTTGAGGTGCTTACCAGCGAGTCCCAGGAGCGGATGCTGGCCATTGTGGCCCCCGACGGACTCGACGAAGTGCTGGCCATCTGCGATCGCTGGGACGTGCAGGCCTCAGTGGTGGGCCGGGTTACCGAGGGTGGCCTGCTTCGGGTGCGAGACGGCATCGACGGCCCGGTGTTGGGCGAGCTGCCGGCAGCCTCCCTCCATGAGGACGCGCCCCTGTATGACCGTCCTCGGCATCCACCGGCCGACTGGGAGGAGGCCAGGGCCGACGCTGCTGACCATCTGCCGCCGCCTGACGATGTGGCCGCTGATTTGCTAGACCTGCTGTCCGATCCATCGTGGGTCTACCGCCAATACGACCATATGCTGTTTTGCAACACCGTCGTCGGCCCCGGAAGCGACGCCACCGTGCTGCGACTCAAGCATCCTTCTACCGGCGCCGACACCGGCCGGGGATTGGCGCTGACTGCCGACGGCAACAACCGCTGGTGCGCAGTAGACCCCCGAGCCGGAACCGCTATGACTGTGGCCGAGGCAGTGCTCAACCTGGCCTGTGTGGGTGCTCGACCGCTGGCCCTGGTCAACTGTTTGAACTTCGGCAACCCCGAGCATCCCGAAGTGATGTGGCAGTTCTCCGAGGCAGTGGACGGCATGGCCGAGGCCTGCGACGCCTTCGGCATTCCGGTGGTGGGCGGAAACGTGAGCCTCTACAACGAGTCGGACGGCCACAACATCGATCCCACGCCGGTGATCGGCCTGTTGGGGGTGATCGACAGATTGACCCGGATTCCTCCCGGCCTGGTCTGGGGCGACGGCGACCGGGTGATCGTGCTGGGTTCCGGGGGCACTGAGCTATCGGGGTCGCAGTGGGCTGCGAATACGGCTGGCCACAAGCGGGGTGTTCTGCCTGCTTTGGACTACGACCAACATCGACGGTTGGCCGGCCTGGTGGCCGGCCTGGTGGCCAACGGCCTGCTCTCGGCGGTCCATGACGTGTCCAGCGGTGGGCTGGGAGCAGCCCTGGCCGAGATGGCTGCTGTCTCGGGAGTGGGATTCCGGGGCGCTCGCATTCACAACCACGCCGAGTTGTTCGGCGAGGCCCCTTCCCGAGTGGTGGCAGCGGTGGATCCTGAACTTCTGCCCGAGGTGGAGGCGGCGGCGGCGGAGACCGGGGTGACGATTGCCCGCATCGGCTTGGCTGCCGGGGACCGCTTCTCCATCAAGGGATTGCTTGATTTGGATATGTCCGCGATAGCTGAACGCTGGCGCTCGGCCATGTCAGACTTGAACAGTGGCTGAACCCATGGACGACTCTCCCCGGGAGGCCTGTGGGGTAGTCGGCATCTATGCCCCCCATGATCCCGTCGCCCATCTGAATTATCTGGCCCTTTACGCGTTGCAGCATCGGGGCCAGGAGTCGGCTGGTATCGCGGTGAGCGATGGCGAGAACATCACCGTGGTAAAAGACATGGGCCTGGTGGCCACCGTGTTCGACGACCGCACGCTGGTCACGCTCGAAGGCTGTCTGGGCATCGGCCACACCCGCTATTCCACTGCGGGCTCCAGTTCCTGGCGCAACGCCCAACCCGTCTTCCGCAGCACTGCCGACCACCAATTCGTGTTGGGCCACAACGGCAACCTCACCAATACCGCGAATCTTGCTGAGGAGACATCGATCTTGCCTGGAATGGTCGGATCGGACAGCGACCTGGTTGCTGAGCTGCTGGCCATGGAGATCTCCGCCATGTCCTCGTCGACCCGATCTCAGGACAACGTCCTCGAACGGGCATTGCAAGCAGTTTTGCCCCGATTGGAGGGAGCATTCTCGCTGGTGCTGGCCGACGAGAAGCGAGTGATCGGAGTGCGCGACCCCAACGGCTTCCGCCCCTTGTGCCTCGGCCGGCTGGACCGGGGATGGGTGCTGGCCTCGGAGACTCCTGCCCTCGACATCGTTGGGGCCCACTTCCTGCGGGAGCTGGCGCCGGGAGAGATGGTGGTTATCAACGGCGACGGGGTGCGGTCGGTGCGCCCGTTTCCCGAGGAGCGGGTAGATCCTCGCCTGTGCATCTTCGAGTTCGTGTACTTCTCCCGTCCCGACTCGGTGATATACGGCCAGAGCGTTCACCACGCCCGGGTGCGCATGGGCGAGATACTGGCCGAGCAGTCCCCGGTAGAGGCCGATTTGGTGATGGGCGTGCCCGAATCGGGGCTGCCCGCTGCCGAGGGGTTCTCCCGGGCCAGCGGCATTCCCTACGGCCAGGGGCTGGTGAAGAACCGCTACATCGGCCGCACGTTCATCGCCCCGAGCCAGCAGATGCGCTCGATGGGGGTGCGGATGAAGCTCAACCCCCTGCGCGACAGCATCGAGGGCAATCGGCTGGTGGTGGTGGACGACTCCATCGTGCGGGGAACTACGACGAGAGCCCTGGTGGCCATGCTCCGGGAGGCGGGTGCCGCCGAGGTTCATCTCCGCATCAGCTCGCCGCCCTACCGCTGGCCCTGCTACTTCGGCATGGACACGGGCGACCGCACCGAGCTCTTGGCCGCTCACCTCACCGTGGCCGAGATGTGCGACTACGTTGGGGCCGACACGCTGGCGTTCATCGACATGGACGGATTGACCGAGGCCACCGGCGCAGTGGGGGCTGGTTTCTGCAACGCCTGCCTTACCGGGGACTACCCGGTGGAGGTGCCGGTGGCGCCTCCCGGCTCGATCGCGTATCCGCGCCGCGCGGTTCAGTTTGCCGACGCCGGAGTTGAGCCTGCGCCTTCCCTGTGGGCCACTGGCGATGGGTGAGCTGGAGACTGGGCGGGAGGCTCTTGATGATGGGCCAGGCTGATGGGTGAGACTTATAGCTCCTCTGGGGTGGACATCGCTGCCGGCGAAGAGGCGGTGCGGCGTATCAAAGAGCATGTGCGCTCGACGTTTCGTCCTGAGGCCATTGGCGACATCGGCGGATACGGAGGGCTGTTCGACTTCAGCCGCCACGGCTACCAGAAGCCGGTACTGGTGTCAACCACCGACGGGGTGGGCACCAAGGCGTACGTCGCCTCGTCGACCGGGCGGTACAACACCATCGGGATTGACTTGGTGGCCATGTGCGTGGACGACCTGGTGTGCCAGGGTGCCGAGTCGTTGTTCATGCTGGACTACATCTCGGTGCAGGAGCTCGATCCCGAGCACATTGAGCAGCTGGTAGTGGGAGTGGTGGAGGGCTGCCGCCAAGCGGGCTGTGCGCTCATCGGCGGAGAAATGGCCGAGCATCCTGCGGAGGAACCTGGCGACGAATTCGAGCTAGTGGGGTTCGCGGTGGGAGTGGTGGAGCGGTCTCGGCTTATCACGGGGGCCGATGTGCGCCCCGGCGACACGCTGATCGGTCTGCCGTCGCCGGGGCTGCGGTGTAACGGCTACTCCTTGGCCCGGCGGCTCTATTTCGAAGTTGCCGAGCGGAGCTTGGACGACCCTGCATGGGAAGGCAGCACCCACTCAGTGGCCGACGAGTTATTGCTGCCCTCAGTCATCTACGCCCCTGCGGTGCGGGACATGCTGGCCAAGGTGGAGGCCCGGGCCATCGCCCATGTCACTGGCGGCGGCATAGCTGGCAACTTGGCTCGAGTGCTGCCCGACAAAGTCGACGCGGTGGTCGACCGCAGCACCTGGGAGCAGCCCCCGGTGTTCGCCGAGTTGCAGCGCATCGGCGATGTGGCTGAGGAGGAGATGGCTCGGGTTTTCAATCTCGGTCTGGGCATGATCGTGGCAGTACGGGATCGCGACGCCACCAAGGCCATCGATCTCCTGCGGATTGGCGGCCATCGGGCCACCGTGGTGGGCGAGATAGAGAAGGGCGACGGCCAGGTTCGGCTGGTCGGCGAGCCCCAGCCCGCGGGCGGCTAATCGGTCCCTGGCCGATCCAGGACCTATCCTCAACCCTCGATGACGCTGAGTCCCGCTGACGAGTATCTGCACCTCCCACCGGCGGGTACTGATGCCCTGTGGAGCGACAACTTCTGGTTCTCGGTGTGCGATCGGGAGGCCGACGTGTATGGCATCAACCACATCCACGCCAGCCTGTCCCACGGCTATCTGCGGGCCAGCGCGTTCTACGTGATCGACGGGGTGCCGGTGCAATGGGCATCCCGCCAGCCGCTTGGTCCCGAGCCGGCGTTCACTTCATTAGGCGATGGCCGGTTGTCGTACTCCGTGGAGGAGCCGTTCGCCCGTTACCGCTGGCAACTGGATGCGCCCCGCTTCGGTTTTGACTTGGTATTTGAAGACCGCTTCGGGGCGTTCGATTACAACGACTGTCTGGGCGGGAATCCGCTGGGGGCCTACGAGGGCTATGGCGGACACTACGAGCAGGCGCTGGTGTGTCGGGGCGAGTTCGAGGCTCGGGGTGGGCCTCGAGCCGGGGAGCGCCGGGCGGTGGAGAGCTGGTCTCACCGAGATCACTCATGGACCCACCGGTTCGAGCGGCCCGGACCTTGGGATGTGCGCCATCGCCGCACCCAAGCCGAATCGTGGGGCCACTTCTGGCCTTCGGTGCAGCTTCCCGACCGGCACCTCAATTCTTTTGGGTGGATGAGTCCCACCCAGCCTCTACCCCTTGGAGCGCCGCCGGCCGGTGGCTGGATCGGCGATGCCGAGGGCACCCGGCCGCTGCGGTCGGCCACCTGCGTGCCCCGCTTGGAGGAAGACCAGCGCACCGCCATGTCCTTCGACATGATCTTCGAGACCACCGAAGGCGAGGTGCTCACTGTGCTCACCGGACGCAAGCACGCCCACACCCGCAACGGACTCATGCGGGACGAAAACGACGCCGAAGTACGGCTCGACTGCCACGAGCCCTTCTTCGACTTCGAAGTGCTGGAGACCGGCGAGCGGGGCTACGGAGTGGTGGAGTACTCGATCCACCCGCCCTGGCCCCGGTATCGGTACTGAGCTAGCCATGCGTGCCGCCTTCTTTGGATTGGCTTTGCGCTCATGAAGTGGGGCATCCACCTGCCCCAGCTTGGCCGGGCTGCCTCTTTGGATCTGCTGGTTGAGATAGCCAAGCGGGCCGAGGCCGCCGGCTTCGACGATGTGTGGACCGCCGACCACGTGGCCGTGCCGGTCGGCCTGGAGGGCATGCCGTCGTTTTTCCCCGAGCCGGTGCCACTGCTCTCCGCGGTGGCGGCTCATACTCAACGGGTGGGGCTCGGCACGTCGGTGCTGATCCCCGCCTATCGCAACCCCACGCAGTTCGCCAAGCAATGGGCCACCCTCGACTGGCTAGCCCCGGGCCGCACCATTTTGGGCGTGGGGGCTGGCTGGCTGGAACCGGAGTTCGAGGCTTGCGGTGTACCCATGGTGCACCGGGCTCAGCGACTCGACGACTACATCGCCGGCTGGCGGGCCGCCTGGTCGGGGGCTACTGAATTCGACAGCGAGCATTTCAGCTTCACCGGCGTGCGTATCAACCCCCAGCCCGCGAAGCCGATCTCCATCTGGATCGGCGGCTCGTCCCCCGGAGCCCTCCGCCGGGCCGCCTGCTGCGACGGCTGGATGGGCACCTGGGCCCCGCCCGAGGTTTTCGCCGAGCGCTTGGCCGTGCTGCGGGCCGAACAGGACCGTCTCGGCCGCGCTCTCGAAGAAACCACCATCTCCATCCATATGGAATTGCGACTTGGCGACCCGCTAGACAGCGCCGGCCGCTGGTCAGTAGTTGGCGACGGCTACGGCGACCGGGAAATGGTGATCGGCGACATCGACCACGTCGCCGAGACCCTGGCCCCCTACATCGACGCCGGCCTCGAACACGTTCTACTCGTCCCCCTAGCCCTGTCGCCCGATGAGTGGCGCCATCATGTCGATGAGCTGGCTGGCTTGATGGGCTAGTTGGAGTTGCGGAATGCCAGTGGATAGCAACTTGCCGGGCCAGCTTCAGGGGCCGACTTCGTCGGGGTTGATGTACTCAGACACCGGTGGGGATGGACCGGTGGTGGTGTTGCTCCATGGCGTGTTGATGAACGGCAGCCTGTGGGACGAGGTCGTTGAAGGCTTGCGGGATCGTTATCGCTGCATTGTCCCCGATTTGCCGTTCGGCGCCCATCGCACGCCGATGCCTGATGACGCTGAGCTCGATCTTGAATCGCTGGCCAAGATGGTGGCCGAGTTCCTAGCGGAGCTCGACCTCCACGACGTCACGCTGGTATGCAACGACTGGGGTGGCGCGCAGCTTGTGGTCAGCCCAGGCGGTTCGGATCGGGTGGCGAATCTCGCCTTGGTCTCTTGCGAGGCGTTCGATAACTACCCGCCGGGGTTGCCTGGTCGGCTGCTGTGTCTCAACGCCTTTCTGCCGGGAGGCACGTTCTTGACTAGTCAGCTGCTGCGGCCCCGAGTCATTCGGCACCTCCCGTTTACCTGCGGGAACATGACCAAGAAAAGGGTTTCCAACGACAAATTCATGAGTTGGATTGAACCATTGCGCCACAACCGCAAGATTCGCCGCGACCTGAACAAGTACCTGCGAAACGTCCCGAAGAAGGATCAGCTTCTCGAGTGGGCTGAGCATCAGCGCACATTTCAGGGGCAGGTGCTCATCGTCTGGGCCCGCGAAGACAGGCTCATGCCCCCAACCCACGCCGAGCAACTGGAAAAACACTTCGAAAATGCCGAGCTGGTGTGGGTCGCAGATGCCAAGACGCTCATCCCCATCGACCAGCCCGAAATCCTGACCAGCCACATCCGCACATTCCTGGCAGACAACTCGTCACTTAAAGACAGATAGTGGGAAGTCCATCAGTGGGCAGAATGGTTTGGTGTCGATTGAGACTGGATCTGTCCTAAGCATTGCCGATATAGCCCGCATAGCTAGTGGCCTAGGGGTGGCAGCCAGGATCGGCATCGATGGGCCGGGTGCTTCCGGGAAGAGCACCCTTGCCACAGGGCTTGCGAAAGTGGTGCCCGAGGCGGTTCTTGTACAAGGTGATGACTTCTTCCGAACTGCGTCAGATCCCAATCGCTCTGAGATTGAAATTGCCGGCCTCTATGACCTCCGGCGTCTTGCGTCTCAGGTTCTCATCCCTCATTCCGAGGGGAGGGAGCCGGCTTACCAGAGCTATAGCTGGGAGGCTGACTCTCTCGGAGATTGGGTGCGCGAACCCAGCGGATCACCCCTCATCGTTGACGGTGTCTATTCGACCCATGTGGCACTGCGAGACTTCTACGACTTGAGGGTCTGGGTCACATCCCCGCATGAGATTCGCTTGTCTCGAGGACTGGAGCGAGATGGAGAAACCGCGAAGAGCAAGTGGGTTGACGTCTGGATGCCGGCGGAAGACCGCTACATCGCTGAGCAGGCGCCGCATGACCATGCCCACCTAGTGCTGGACGGCAGCGGGGCCATCGTTGATCAGATGGGCGAAGCGATGTTCACAGTCAAGGGAGGATCGCTCTTCTAAAGGACTTGTCGATCGGAACCATTGCCCATCACTTAAGGCTTCCTCAACCCACGAGCTTCGGCACGGTGGCCCAGCCTTTGTCTTCGGGGGGAGGGATGATGTGGTTGGCGTTGGCGACCTTGCTGGCGTGACTGTTGGCGATGGCGATGCTGATGGAGGCGGCTTCTAGTAGTTCGAGGTCGTTGACTCCGTCGCCGATGGCGGCGAAGTCGAACGGGTGGCCTGTCCATTGGCAGAAGGCCTCGACTCCGGACACTTTGGAAATTCCGGGGGGCGAGACCGTCAGCCGGCTTCCCCCGTAGAGGGGATCGGGTTCGTCGACGCGGGCGATACCCAGTGACTGTGAGTGCACTGCCTTAGCCGCCAGGTGAGCGAGGTCCGAGGGCAGGCCGGTCAACACCAGCTCCAGCACATCGGCATCCACGTCGCTGGGGCTGAGGGCGTGATTGGCGTCTTCGTCGAGGAACCTCAAGTGGCTGGGTTCGCTCGAGGCGTTCTCGGGTATAACGACGTCGCCGCCGGGCTCGCCGTGGTCGTCGATGTATAGGCAGGGTCGGATGCCGTGGACCTCGAGGATGTCCAGCAGCTTCCACAAGGCAGCAGGGTCGAACGCGATTCGGTGGAAACGCTCCTTTGTGGCGAAGTCCATCCCGATCGACCCGTCGAGGGCGACCGCGGGCAATTCGAGACCGTTCAAGTCGAACAGCCGGGAAATGTTCCGCAACCGACGACCAGTGGCCACCAGAACGACGTGTCCTGCCGCCTCTAACTCGACTAGAGCCTCCAGATGGGCGGCAGGCGCGATGCAATCCAAACCCCAGAACGTTCTATCCAGATCGGTCACAACCAGCATTGTTTGTGTCCCGTGCGGGTTCAGTCGCCGGGGTTGAAACGGCGCAGGATGCCGGTGCGGACGCGCCATCGGGAGAGTTGGCGGGCTAGTGCGGGTTGTTTGGGGGCGTGTACACCGGGGGTTGAGGAGGTCGGGATGGCGTCGGCGCGGCCGTGGTAGGGCTGGTCGTCCTCCCCCTGGCCCGACCACACCACTACCTGCGGGAAGGCGATGGTGATGCCCGCGGCGGCAAAGCTCTGGTGTACCGACAGGATCACGTCGTGGCGGGTGGCCAGCTCTGTGGGCACATCGCTGTCGTGCCAGTAGTACAGCGTGAAGTCGATGCTGGATGAGCCGAAGCGGGTCAGCAGCGCCTGTGCGGGCGGCTCGGCGCTCACCCGTTCTACCTGCTCGAGCGCCTCGGTCAGGCACTGCGCGGCTGTTTGCAGGTTGGTGTCGTAGGCCACGCCCACTTCCAGCTCGCTGCGCCGAAGGGTCTCATTGGTGAGGTTGACGATGGGCCCGGCGGCCACCTCGCTGTTGGGAACCCGCACCGCAGATCCGTCGAGGCCGCGCAGCACGGTGGTGCGGGAGTCGATGTCGGTGGCGATGCCCAGATGGTCTCCGAGCAGCACCGTATCGCCCACCCTGAAGGGCCGCCGGGCCTGAAGGATCAGCCCGGAAAAGAAGTTCTCCACCAGCTTTTGCAAGGCCAGCGCCAGAACCAGGCCGCCCAGCCCGATGGCGCCGACCAGCGGACCGACCTGGACCCCCAGGCTGGTGAGCGCGTAGAACAGCCCGATCAGAAAAAGGAGATAGCCGGCCAGCCTTGCGGTCACGATTGCTGCGAAGCCCTGTCCCACCACGTGGGTCAGCACTCTCCGCACCAGGCGGGCGACCAGCACCGCCACAAGAATCGTGGCCGCAACGATGATCCCGGCCTGCACCCAATCGGACACGGTCAGGGCCTCGTCGAGGATGGCGTCATCCGAAGACTGTGCCAGCAGGTCAACTGCGGCCAGGACTGTCATCGGCGTACTGTTGGCAAGTCGTTGGTCACCGACTGGTCATGCTAGTTGGGGGTGCGATTCAGCAGCAGGCTGGCGGCTTGGGGGCAGGGCATGCCGATCTCTACGCCGGCGCCGGTGGCGTGGGCGTTGGCCGCGGAGATGATGCCGTCGTGGTAGTGGGACAGGCCGCTTCCCATGCGGGCTATGCGGGCGTCGACGGTGGCGCCGGCCAGGCCGTCGGCCTCCACGACGGTGAGCCCGGCCATGCCGGAGTCGTCCATGCCCCGGCCGCCGTCGGAGCAGATAAACCCGAACGGGCGGCACTGGCGCAGGTACGGCACCGCCGAGCGGCCGGTGTGGCCCGCGGTGACCAGCACGTTGCGGTCGGTGTCCTCGCTGGTGCCGAAAGCGATGGAGTCAGCCGCCACCACGCAGCGCCCGTCGGGGGCGGTCTCCATCACTGTGCGATTGGTGATCTCCGACGCCGCCGCGGCCACCGGGTCGATATTCAGCAGCGCGGCGGCCGCATCTCGCACGGGCATGCCCGCGCTAACCCCGCAGTCGAGGGCTAGCTGGTTGACAAAGCTGACCACCCCGTGGTTGTAGAGATGCATCCCGTCGCCCAGATGGGCGGTCATCACGTCGGCCACCGCGGCGGGGATGCCCAGCGCCTCCAAGTACCACAGCCCGGCTATGGCCGATCCCTCCGGCCCCACCCCGCAGTCCATGCCGATGGCCGCCCGGGGCCGGTGCTCGGCGATGAACCGAGCGGGCAGCACCCCGCAGTACGACGAGTTGACGCACACGTCAAGGTCCCGGTTGGCCTCCTCCACGTCGTAGGCCGAGTCCATGCACATCACCCGGCCCCGAGGCGAGGCCAGCACCTCGGTTTGCTTGTCGGTATCAGAGCTCATCGGGCGGTCCTCGGCGGGAACTGCGGTCGGCGCTTCTCCATGAACGCGGTGGCCCCCTCGATCATGTCTGGCGACCCGATGGCCTGGGCCAGCATCCCCAGCCCGGAGGCCATGTTGTCCCGCAACTGGTTCCAGTACACGTTGGAGCTGATCTTGGCTGCCTCCAGGTAGCGGGGGCTCATCTTCAAGAGCTCCTCGCACCAGCGATTCACCTCGTCCTCCAGCTCTTCGTCGGGCACCACCGCGTTGATCCACCCCATCTCGCAGGCTTGTTCGGCGGTGTATTTGCGGCACAAAAAGGCCACCTCTTTGGCTTTCTTCTCCCCGATGGTCATGGCCAGCAGGTTGGTGCCTCCCAGCACCGGGGCGCTGCCCACCTTCACCCCGGTCTGGCCCAGCTCGGCCGAGGCCGCGGCGATAGCGAAGTCGCAGGCCACCACCAGCTCGTTGCCGCCCCCGAACGCCGGGCCGTTCACCGCCGCGATCACCGGCATGGGAGCGTTGCGGATGGCGTCGAACAGCTCCAGCGATCCGTAGAACATCGACCGCAGCTCATAGAAGTTCGCCTCGGCCAGATTGGCCAGGTACCCCCCCGCACAGAACGCCCGGCCTTGGCCGGTGATCACCACCACCCCGGCGTCGACATGCTCCCGGAAGGCGGCGATGATCTCGTCGATGGTGGTGCGGTCATAGGAGTTCAGCCGCTCCGGCCGGTTCAGTCGCAGCCACAAGATTCGGTCGTGTCGCTCCACGATGATGTCGCTCACGGTGGTCCCCCTGTCGTAAAACGCGTACTGTCCGGCATCGTATGGCGTTTGAGCTCGACTCCGACACACGGGCCATTCAACAAGAGGCCCAGGCGGTAGCCCGGCAGGTGGCGTCATTCGCCGCAGAGGCCGACGAGTGCAGCCACGTCCACCAGCCCACCCTCGATGTGTTGCGGGCCAGTGACCTGAGCTCGCTGATGGTGCCGTCGGGTTGCGGAGGTCGCCACGAGCGGGTGGACCCTCTGGCAGTGTGTGTGGTTCGAGAGGCTCTCATGCGGGCCTCCTCGCACTTGGACTCGCTGTTCGCGCTCCAGGGCATCGGCAGCTACGCCATCGCAGTGGCCGGCACCGACGACCAGCGGGAGGAATGGCTGCCCCGCGTGGCCCGTGCCGAGGTGCTGGCCGCCTTGGCCCTCACCGAGCCGGTGGCGGGGTCCGACCTTCGGGGGATCGAGACCACATTGACCGACCACGGCGGCGAGGTGGAGTTGAACGGGGCCAAGTCGTTCATCTCGAACGCCGGTGCGGCCGGCTTCTACACCACAATGGCCCGAGAGGAGAATCGGTTCTCGCTGGTGCTGGTGCCCGCTGATGCCCCCGGTGTCTCGATCGAGCCTTCGCCGGAGATCATCGCCCCCCATGTGCTGGGCGAGGTGACATTCGACCGGGTGCGCCTGCCCGCTTCAGCCCGCCTGGGCGAGCCCGGTGCTGGGTTCCGCCACGTGCTGGCCACGTTGTCGGTGTTTCGCATCTCGGTGGCCGGAGCCGCCGTCGGGCTCATGGACGGGGCTCTGTCGTGCGCGGCCAGCCACGCCGCCACCCGTGAGCAGTTCGGCCGTCCGCTGGTGCGGCTGGGGCCGGTGGCGGGGCTCCTGGCCGACTCCTGGGCTGAGCTGGAGTCCACCCGCCTGCTGGCCTACGCCACCGCCGAGGCCGCCCGGGAGGATCCGTCGGCGCACCTTGACCGATCGTCGCTGGCCAAGCTGGCCGCCACCGAGGCGGCCAGCCGGGTGGTGGACCGCTGCGTGCAGGTGATGGGCCGGTGGGGCCTGATTCGGGGCTCCGACATCGAGCGCTATTACCGCCAGGCCCGTCCCATGCGGATCTACGAGGGGGCATCCGAGGTGCTCAGGCTGGGCATCGCCACCCGATTGTGCGACGAGGTGGCCGACAAGCAGGGAGACGAATAGTGGACTTGGGTCTCAACGGCCATGTGACGGTGGTGACCGGGGCCAGCCGGGGGTTGGGAGAAGCCGCGGTGCGGGCCATGGTGGCCGAGGGAGCGCAAGTGGTGGCCGCAGCCCGCTCAGCAGACGCCTTGGCCGTGCTGGCCGAAGAGTTGGGCGACGCGGTGGCCGCAGTGCCCTGCGACATGCGGGACCGGGCTGCGGTGGCCAGCCTGGTGGATGAGGCAATAGACCGATTCGGCCGCCTCGACTCGGTGGTCAACAACGCCGGTATCGCGCCGGCGTCCAAATTCGTCGACCAACCCGACGAGGTGTTCGACGAGGTGCTGGCCGTGAACCTGGCCGCCCCCGCCGCTTTGGCCCGTCGCGCGGCACGCCATTGGATCGACGCCGGCCACCCCGGCTCAATCATCAACGTGGCCTCCACCTCGGCGCTCAAAGGCAAGGCGCTGCTGGCCGCCTATTCGGCATCGAAAGGCGGGCTGTTGCGACTGACCGAGGCCTTGGCCAGCGAATGGGCCCGCTACGGCATCCGGGTGAACGTGATCGCTCCCGGTGCGTTCGAGACCGAAGCCCAGGCCGCGGTCATGGCCGACCCCGACACTTTGGCCGCCCGGCTTCGAAAAATCCCCGCTCGCCGCATGGGCCGGCCCGAAGAATTCGGCCCACTGGTGTGCTATCTGGCATCAGAGGCGTCGGAGTTCGTCACCGGGTCGTGCTTCGTGATCGACGGCGGCGAGGTGTCCAAACTCTGATCGGCCCGATGCTGGCCTTGTAAGTTTCACAGACCATACGGAGGTAGCAACCGATGACCATGCAAGCCACGTCCAACAACGCCGTTCACAGCGAGTTGGCCAGCCCCGCGCTAGCCAGCGGCGAGCTGGCCGCCATTTCGACCAAGTTCGCCGAGGGCTACGCCCGCATTCGCGACGTGACCGATCGGGATGGCGCCTGCCCGGCCTGGGCCAAGGCGCTTTACATGGCCTGCGCCGCCTCCGTGCGGGGCCAACGAGAACTGGCTACCCGAGAGATGGCCCGGTCGCGCGAGTTAGGGCTAAGCCTGAGCGACGCCCGTGGAGCCTCGCTGGCCGTGCTCATCTCCCGGGGTGAGGCCACCTACAACGCCTTCGCCCGAGCCATCGACCAGGCGTTCGACATTTCCGCCGATCAATCCTCCGAGCCGATTCCCGACTTCTCCCTGGATCGCCAAGCTGCGCTGGACTACTTCGAGAGCTACTTCGGCTTCGTGCCCGACTACGTGGAGGTCATGGCCGACAATGCCCCCCGGGCTCTGGAGGGCTATGTGCTCATGCGCCAGTGGTCGTTGGCCGAGAACAATCTCGACGCCAAGCACGTGGAGCTGCTGTTGTGCACCATCAACGCTGCCGAGTTCTCCAGTCGGTTCGTGAACATCCACGCCAACGGCGCCCGCAATGCCGGAGCCTCCGAGGCCGAGATCACCGAGGCTGTGGTGTGCGCCATCCCCATTTCCGGGGTGGCCTCCTGGCTGCCCGGCGCCGACGGGATCATGGAAGGCCGTTGAGGCCGTGATTCGCCGCCTTACGGCGGACCGACGAGAGGGACGCGGGCCGACATGACCGGGCTAATAGACGTCCACGCCCACATCGTGCTGGAGGGCACGATGGGCGCAGCTGGCCCGTGCGGCCCCGAGATCGGCGCCCACGACGACGGCACCCCCTGGTTCCGGGTGGGCGGCTATCAGCTCGACGGGGTGGCCTACCGGGGGTCGCTGTTCATCGAGCTGGACATGCGCCTAGAGGCCATGGACGCCCAGGGCATCTCGGTGCAGGCCCTGTCGCCCAACCCGCTCACCTACCTCCACTTCATCGAGCCGCAACTGGCCATCGACTTCTGCCGCCGCCACAACGACGACCTGGCCTCAGCGGTGGCCACCCATCCCGACCGCTTTATCGGTCTGGCCGCCCTACCCATGCAAGACGTCGATGCCGCCTGCTCGGAGCTGCAAAGGGCAGTGAAAGAACTGGGTCTCTTGGCGGGCTACACCGGCACCGACTTCGGCACCCCGCTCGATGATCCCGCCATGGACCAGCTCTGGTCTCTGTGCACCGAGCTGGATGTGCCCCACTTCTTGCACCCCACCCAATCGGGCATCGACGGCCCGCTGCTCGATCCCCGGCTGCGCCGCTGGGACCTCGATCTGGTGCTGGAGTATTCCTACGAGGAGACGGTGGCGGTGGCCACCCTGGTGTTCGGCGGCGTCACTGAGCGCCACCCCGACTTGGACCTGTGCCTGTCCCACGGCGGCGGCACTACGCCAATAGTCCTGTCCAAGCTCCGCAAGCTGGCCGAGCGCCGCCCCGCCGCCCCCGATTGGATCAAAGAGCCGGGCGCCTTCGACCGGGCCCTCAGCCGTCTGTGGTTCGACTGCCACATCACCGGCGCCGCCGAGCTCACCCTGGCCCTAGAGCAGTACGGCACCGACCGCTTGGTCTACGGCACCAACTTCGGCGGCTGGGACCGGGGCACCGGTCCCGATATCGCCCACCTCGCCGACACCCTCAACGCCAACTCCACCCGCCTGCTGAGGCTCTGACCACCTAGGAAGTGCCTGGGCGGGCGGACAGGCGGGACTGGGCGGCGGCTTCTACTTGGGGGTTGCCGTCGACGAAGGTGGGCTCAAGAAGGCGGTGGGCGATGCGCCAGCCTTCGGGGGTGCGGACCATCTGGTCGATGTATTTGCCGTGCACGGTGAAGGTGTTGCCACCGGGGACATCGGCGATGTACTTGGTGGCCTTGAAATAGCACCCGGCGATGGCTTTGTCGCCGTCCACTTGGGCCCAGTGGGTGCCGTTGAAGTGCTGGGCGCCATCCAACGGCTCCAGCGACGAGGCGCACTTGGCCACGATGGCCTCTAGCCCCTCGAACCGCTCGCCCCGGAAGTCGGCCACGGCGTCGGGCAGGAAGACCTCCTTGAGCGCGTCCCAGCGCTGGTTGTCCAGCGACCAGGCATAGCGGATCTGGATGTGGCGGATGGCGTCGCGGTCCAGCAGGTCTTGGAGCCGGTTCGCGTCGAGGGCCGGAGTTTCCTCTGATCTGGTGCTCATAGACCGGTCAGGTTACGGTGCCGGGCGCACAACATTTCATTGGAGGTGGAAATGAGCGGACGACTTGCAGGACGGGTGGCGGTCATAACCGGGGCATCCAGCGGCATAGGCCGGGCCGCGGCCGAATTGTTCGCCGCAGAGGGGGCCAAGGTGGCCCTGGGCGACATCCAAGACGACGCCGGTCAGGCGCTGGCCGAGTCGCTGGGCGAGGGCACCATGTTCGTCCACTGCGACGTGACCTCCGAAGGCGATGTGGCCGGCCTGGTGGATGCCGCGGTGGCCGAGTTCGGCCAGCTCGACGTGATGTACAACAACGCCGGCATCGTCGGCGCGGTCGGCCCCATCGACACCACCCCGGCCGACGAGTGGCACGCCAGCATCGACATCTTGCTCCACGGGGTGTTCTACGGGATCAAGCACGCCGCCCGAGCGATGAAGCCCCAAACCAGCGGCTCGATCATCTCCATGTCGAGCACCGCCGGGGTGATGGGCGGCCTCGGACCCCACGCCTACGCCGCGGCCAAGCACGCCGTTGTCGGTCTGACCAAGAATGCGGCCGCCGAGCTGTGCCGCTTCGGCATCCGGGTGAACTGCATCGCTCCCGCCTCGGTGCTCACCCCGATGGTGGCCTACGCCCACACCGGCGATCACACCAACATGGACGGTGCCCGGGCCGAGCTCACCGCCAACTCCCCGTTGATCGGCCGACCCGGCCTGGCCACCGACGTGGCCAGCGCCGCGCTTTGGCTGGCCTCCGACGAGTCGGGCTACACCAGCGGCCACACCCTGGCCGTCGATGCCGGATTCACCACCGGCGCCCGCCCCGACGCCCCCGGCTTCGCCGACTACGCCCCCATGATCCGCGAAGCGGGCCGCACCGGGCTCTAAGAGGTTCGGCTGAATGGACAGGGGCTATCTTCGAGTCGTGCCTGAAGAAGCCCCATTGCTCGCCAACGAGGAGGACCACCCCCAACAGGTGGTGTATGCCGACGGCGACCGTCGGATTGTCACAATGGATTCGGCCCGTTATGTGGACGCCCGTAACCGGGACACCGACGTGGTTGTGCCGTCTTCGTATCTCGGCGTGTTGCCCGCCCGGCTGATGGCCCCCCACCGGCCTAAGGGCGTAATCGGCCATGACGGCTGCATTGGCAAAGACGGCGCGGGCATCTCCGGGCTGTGGTTCTTGGAGGCGTTGGGCATCCCCGCGGCGACGGCCGACGGGATGAGCGCCGAATTGGGCAATGGCCTCGACCTGTACGAGACCGGGGTCATCTCCCGGCTCAACATCTACGCCGAGCGATGCGGGATTGTCGAGGGAATGTCGGTGTCGGAGGCGGCCAAGCTGCTGTTGACCAACGATCCTGGCGAGGTAGACGAGGGCACCAAGATCCGACGGGAAGTCAAGGCCACGTCGGTAAGTGGCCGAGAGCTGGTGGTCACCGACTCCATCGTGTTCGCCCTGCCCGAGGACAGCCGCAACGTGTTGGTCACCGCCGGCCACACCGGTCGCAGTGGGGCGGATTTCTTGCTGGAGGTGAGTCCCCACGGCTTCATCTGCTCCGACGGGGGCCGCAGCAAGAACGACGCGGGGATCGCCGGTTTGGCCATCACCGAGGCCCACGGTCTGGCCGGAGCGTGCTGCGATGCGTGGAGTGCCCCGGTGGGCGATGCCTTCAAGGCGTACGATGAGGGGATCATCAGCGCGTGCAACCAGCCGGCCCGCGACCGAGGCGTCGAGGTGGGCATGTCCGTCAAAGACGCCGCTGCGGCTCTGCTGGTGGATTGAGAAGGACGGAGCCAGATGTCTGAGCCGACGCCCATAGTCATCACCGGCGGCACGGTGATCGACGGCACCGGCGCCCCGCCCCAGCCCGACACCGCGGTGCTGCTGGAGGGCGATCGAATTGTCGCCGTCGGTCCCGAGGCAAAGTCGGCGGCTGCCGACCGGACGGGCGTCAACATGATCGATGCCACCGGCCAGACGGTGATGCCCGGCCTCATCGACGCCCACGTCCACTGCACCTTCGACGATGTGCAGTCCAACGACGAGCTGTTCTTCCACCGCGACCACACTCTGGCCGCACTCATCGCCGCCCAGAACCTCCAGAAGCTGCTCATGGCCGGGGTGACCGGGTTCTGCGACCCCGACACCTTGTTCTCCATGGGGCCGTCGCTGCGAGACGCCGTCGACGCCGGAGTGGTGGAGGGCCCCCGTATGGCCACTGGGGTGCAGGCTCTGGTCACCGCGGTGGGGGGCACTGCCGGGCGGCTGATACCCGATACCGGCGTGGTGGGCTACGCCCAAGTGGTGACCACCGTCGACGAGATGATCCAGATGACCCGCCGCCACATCAAGCACGGCGCCGATTGGATCAAGATCCACGCCACCGGTTCTATCCCCCGCCACCAGGGCGAGCTCTTGGCCTGGAAGCCCGAGGAGCTGAAGGCGGTGTGCGACACCGCCCACGAGTTGGAGACCCCGGTCATGGCCCACGCCCGCTCGGCGGGCAGCACCCAAGCCTGCGCCGAAGCCGGAGTTGACCTCATCTTGCACGCCTCGTTCATGGACGACGCCGCCCTCGAGGCGGTGATCGACGCCGGGGCCGCCCTCATGCCCACCTTCACCTTCCTGGCCAACCTGGCTGACTACGGCCACCTGGTGGGCGCCGGGGCGGGCATGCAGGACGTGTTCCGGGGCGAGATCGAGGCCACCGCCAAGATGATGGCCAAGGCCCACGACGCCGGCGTGCCGCTGCTGTGCGGCTCGGAGTCGGGGTTCGCCCTCACCCCCTACGGGCACTGGCACGCCCGGGAGATGGAGGTGCTGGTGGAGTCGGTGGGGCTGAGTCCGCTTCAGGCCATCGCCTGCGCCACCGCCAACGGCGCCATCGCAATGCGCATGGAAGGCGAGGTGGGCACGTTGGCCCCCGGCATGGCCGCCGACGTGCTGGTGGTAAACGGCAACCCGGCCGCCGATGTCACCGTGTTGGCCGACCGAACCAACCTCCGCTGGGTGATCAGCCGCGGCCAGTCGGTAGACCTGGATCGCCCCTGGCCTAGCCGGGCCCCCATCTCCGGCGAGAAGGTGGCCAATTGGGCCGCTCAGATCCTCACCAGCGACCTGGTCAACTAAGCCGCGAACACCACCGGATAGCGGCCGAAGTAGGGGCGCGTCGTGGAGGCGTCCATTTCGGGTGGGTCGTCGGGGTCGGGGCGGCAGCCGTGGTCGAACAGTGTCTGCACCGCCACCGGAACCAGCCCGAACAAATGGGCGTCCACATCATCGCCGTCCGCAAACGAGACCCCGGAGGCCAGGTCCTGGCCGATGCAAGCGTGCATCCCCTGTCCGAAGCTCAGCCCCCACGGGGCAATGCCCTCGGGCAGGAAGCGGTCGGGGTTGAAATCAGCCGCGTCGTCACCGAACACCGACTGGTCCCGGTTCACCGATAGCAGATCCAGCGTGACCCGGTCGCCCTTGGCGATGTGTACGCCGCTGGACAGGTCGATGTCATCTAGTGCCCAGCGCATCCCCGTGGGGCTGGAGGGCTGGAGCCGGATGGTCTCGTGAGTGCACTTCTGCACAAAGAGCCGGTCGTCGCGCACCCGGTGCTCGTCTTCGGGGTTGTCGGCTAGCCAGCCGAAAATGTTGTGCACCACTCGGTTGAAGGCGGTGGCCGAGGTGTGGGCTCCCGCCAGCATGTAGAAGGCGATCTCCCGTCGGATGGTCTCGTGGCTCAACTCCAGGCGGTCTTGGTTGTGCATCAGCACCATCAACACATCTTTGGGGAGCTCGTCGGGTTCGATCTCTCCGGCCTCAAGCTGACCCAACAGCGCTTGGCGCCGGTCCATGCCGGGGGAGAGGAACTCGGCGTCGAACGCATCCAAAGCAGCCTCGATCTCAACCACCTTGGCTTCCTTGTTGCCGGTGTAGTGGGCCAAGGTGGCCCCCTCGATGAACTTCGTTAGGTAGTCGTAGAGTCGGAAGGTCTCCCCCGGGGTGCCTTGGGGCCGGTCCACCCCGGCGGTGAATGCGGCCAGGTTCATCATGAGCTGATGGCCGAGCTTGACCAACTCGGCTTTGCCGTCGGCCAAATGGGGAGCGAGCGTCGACTCGATGATGGGCGGGAACAGATCCTGCTCGTACAGCGTGAAGGTGTCCCGGCGGAAAAGGCGGTTCTCCAGGCGGCGTCGGTCCCGGTGCTCATCGCCGTGGAGATTCACCACCACATCGCTCATGATCACCTCGCCCGCGTCGTACAGCGCCTGGCGGAGGTTCTTGTTCCGGTAGCACTCCCGGGCATTGGCGAACGTGGTCACAGTTATTTCGGCCATCTCCAATACTTTGCCATGTCAGAGCGCCTGTTAGAGTTTCGAACTAGTGTGCTTCCAAACAGTGCACTTCCAACTACGTGGAGGGGAATCCATGTCCAAGCTCTTGAAGATTTTGGCCCTGATGTTTGCATTCGCCCTTGTCGCAGCCGCGTGCGGCAACGACGATGACGACGGCGACGCTGCGCCAGCGGCTACCGAGGCCCCTGCTCCAGCAGCTACTGAAGCACCTGCACCAGCAGCCACCGAAGCACCTGCCCCTTCCCCGGCCGACGGCTGCGCTTGGGCCACCGAGGGCGAGATGCGAGGCGTGGACAAGGAGAATGGCGTGATCACCATCGGCAGTTCCCAGCCATTCACCGGTCGGGCCGCGGTAGCCGGCGAGGGTCTGATTGCCGGCGTCATCATGGCGATGGAGGAAGTCAACGCCGCTGGCGGCATCGACGGCTGCACCTTCGAGCTGGTCTGGGAAGATGACCGCTTAGAGGTCGAGCAGATGGTTACCAACGTTCGCAAGATGATCGAGCAGGACAACGTTTGGGGCTTCGTGGGCACAGCGGGCTCAGCTGCCATCCCGTCCACTTATCCCGATATAGAAGCCGCGGGCACCCCGCTGTGGGGACCGGTTTCGCCTGCTGACAATGACGTCCAAGAGGTGTACCTAACCAACCCAACCCGTACTGAGCAGGGTCGCATCTGCATCGACCACTTTGCCGATCTGGGTGCTGTCAAGGTGGCGGCCGTCGGCCAGGACAATGAACTGGGCGAAGAGGCCTTCAGTGCCATCGACACGCAGGCGCCGGTTCACGGCATGGAGATCGTGGCCAAAGAAGAGGTCGAGACAGGCTCCGACGCGGTTTCACCTGCGGTGTTGGCCATCATTGACTCCGGTGCCGACGCGGTACTGACCGCGCTGGATGGTACCCAGAACGGTTTGGTTCTTGACCAATTCCATGAGGCTGGCTTCGACCCATGGGTTTGTTCCGACCAGGGTTCTGCCGGTACCGGGGGCCAGACCACTGTTGGTTTGGCCAACCCCGAGGCTGCCGATGGCTACTTTGGCGCCCTCCAGACGGCCCTGCCTGACGCCGACAACGAGTTCGTGCAGCACTGGGCCGCTATGTGGGAGGCCTATGACGGCCCCGGCGCGGGAAGCCTTGCCCCCAACTTCAGCCTCCAGACCTACTCCCTCTCCGTTGCGTTTTACGAACTGTTTGATCGGCTGGACGGCGACTACTCCTACGAGAACTTCCATGCCACAGCCGAGATGCTCATAAATGATCCCATCATCATTCCGTCTATCGCTCCGGTGGCCTGCGGACCATTGCCGGGTGGTCATAGCTGCGTCTTTGGCGCTGGGATTGCTGAGTACGACGCTGACACCCAAACCTGGACCCAGGTTCGGGACTTCCTTTCGCCAGCGACCTGATTCCTTTCTTGTCCGGGGCCGGTTAGCGCCGGCTCCGGACAGCCAATACATGGGAGCACAGTAAGTGGATCAACTCCTCCAGCAAATTGTGGCCGGATTGGAGTCTGGGTCGAGCTATAGCCTCATCGGCGTGGCCGTCGTGGTCATCATGAAATCGACCGACGTGCCCAACTTCGCCATGGCCCAGATGGGTTTGGTGGCCGCCTACATGGCTTGGTTCTTGTCCGGCGATCCTGCGCTGGGCGGAGTTGGGTGGCCATTCTGGCTAGCCGTTCTTATCGGGTTGATTTTTGCCGCTGTCCTAGGTGCCGTCACGCAGTATTTGTTAGTTCGCCCCCTTACAGGGTTGTCCAATCGACCGTTGTCAGTATTCGGTGCATTGGGGTTGGGTTGGATCAGCATTGGCTTTTTGAACGACGAGGGCCTCCCAACGTTCTTGGACTGGTTTCCTGTTACAGACGAGGGCTTCCCCTTAGCCGTAGCCGTTATTTTGGCGATTATTACTGCGGTGCTCACCTACAAGATGCTTACTTCTTGGGTCAAGCCATTGATCGAACTGGATCACTTCCCACTGCTGCTGCTAACCATCGGCTTGACATTCGTGCTGGGCGCATTGCTTGAGATTTGGTGGGGATCTACACCGAAGCGCTTTGATTCTCCTTGGTCAGGGAAAACATTCGACGTGGGCAGCACACGAATCGGCTGGGATCAGGTCATTACCATTTCGGTTGGCATCCTGATAGTCGCGGGATTGGCCCTGTTCTTCTGGTCCAAGTGGGGGGTACGAATGCGGGCCATTGCCGAAGACGGCCCCACTGCCCGAATGTTGGGCATAAACGCTGGAATGGTATCGCTCATTGCTTGGGCCATCGGCACTTTTGTGGCTGGTGCGGCCATGATCTTGAACACCACATCAACAGTGGTGGAAGTGGGCAGTGCCGATTCGCTTATTCTCAAGGGTTTCATCGCTGCGGTGCTAGGTGGATTCACCTCGTTGGGCGGCACCTTTGCCGGTGGCCTGCTTATAGGTGTGGGTGAGGCCTTAGCTGGCGGCCAGATCAGTACCAGTCTCCAGCCCACCATTGCATTGCTAGTTGTGGTGTTGGTGCTACTGGTGGCACCCGGCGGGTTCAGCCGCATAGCTCGGACACGTGAGGTATAGATCATGACTGAAGTTTCTGCCTCGTCACACCCTCTCTATCCGGTCCAGGGTGCTGGACTAGCCCGGTACCGAAGTCAGCTGACCACCCTAGGGGTGTTTGTATTCTTGGGACTCCTGCCATGGCTCCCCATCTTGGGATGGACCGACATTTTTGATAGTGGCAATAACTTTGGTCGAGGCAATTTAGCTTTTGTTTTTGCCTGGGCTACGGCAGGAGTGGGCTTTAACCTTCTAGTGGGATACTCCGGTACTCTGGGTCTGGCAGTCGCCGGTTTGTTTGCTATCGGTGCCTATGGCACGGCAATTCTCTCTGCACCAAGTGGATTGAGAGAAGCCCTAGTGGGTTATGACTGGCCGTTTTTCGTAGCTCTTCCAGTAGTTTGTGTTGCGGCAGCAATTATTGGAGTCGCAATTGGGTTTCCGGCAGCTAGACTGAAGGGCTTTTTCCTGGCGATTGCTACGCTTGCTCTGGGTGAGCTTATTGTTAAGATTATTAGTCTCGATGATAAAGTATGGAGTGGACTTAAAACGAACGGTGGAACAGGCAAGCAAGTACCACAGTTCGCTATTCCCGGATTGGATCGGGTGCTGAGCTACTATGTGCTGTCGCTTGGTGCATTGTTCGTTGTCATGGTGGCATATACTGTGCTTACAAACCGACGTATGGGCCGCACACTAAAGGCGGTGCGAGATATTGATATTGCTACCGGTCCCATAGGAATATCGTCCACATATTACAAACTGGTGGCGTTTGGCCTTTCTGCTTTTTCGGCGGCGTTGGGTGGAGCTATGTGGGCGCAGAATACTTCGTTTGCTCAGCCAGCAACGTTCAAAACTGGGATGCTGGTGTTCTTGCTAGTGGTTTTGATTGCCGGTGGAGTGAGTCACAAGTGGGGTCCACTTATTGGTGCGTTGTTCTTCGTATTTATGCGCCAGCATCTACAAGATACTAGGAAACTGCTGTTCTTGATATTGGGCATTTCTTTGATTCTGAGTATTCTTATCCTTCCAAGCGGCATTGCTGCGCTACCTGAACGTCTCCGCGATAGTCGATGGGTCAAGGATCTCCAGCGTCGATTGCAAATGCTGACGGACTTCTCCTCATGAGTATTAGCACTCCCGTGGGAACGGTTGCGGTGGACACAGCTTCCGTGCTTCAGATAGATGATCTTCATGTGGCTTTCGGTGGCAATCAAGTATTGCAAGGGATAGACCTGCAATTCGTACCCGGATTTAACGGGTTAATCGGTCCTAACGGCGCGGGCAAGACCACTGTGTTCAACGTGGTGTCCGGCTATGTCCGCCGCAACGAGGGTACCATTCGATTGCAGGGAGAAGACCTGTCCGGTCTTTCCCGCACTCAGCGAGTAAAGGCCGGAATCGGCCGAACATTCCAGTCACCTCGGCTTATCTTGGACGCCACCGTGATGGAAAACACTCTGCTGGGGCGGCACCATTTGTTCCGCTGGGGGCACTTTGCCGAGTTGCTGTTCTGGCCCCCGCAGATCAGGGAGGAGACCGAGGCCCGACGAATCTGCATGTCCATGCTCGACCGATTCGGTTTGGCTGAAGTGGCCCACGAGGAAGCTGGCGCGCTGTCACTTGGCTCCCAGAAGCTGGTGGAAGTAGCCCGGGCTCTGGTGGCCGATCCCACGGTTGTGCTTCTCGACGAGCCTGCTGCCGGTCTAGGAGCCGATGATGTGACCGTGTTGTTGCGGGGCCTACGTGAAATCGTGGCTGAGAGCGACCTTTGCGTGGTCATCATCGAGCACGACTTGCAACTGGTGACCAGCCTTTGCCCCAAGATCAGCGTGTTGCACTTCGGCGAGATCATCTCCGAGGGCAGCCCTGAGCATGTAACCACCGATCCGGTGGTCATCGAGGCTTACCTGGGCCACGGATTCGAAGCCGAGGAAGGCGGCGAGATTCACGAAGTGGAGAGTCCGCTGTCTGAGCACCACCACATCGACCACGTCGAAGAAGAGGGCGATCTCACCGAGGTGTGGACTGAAGACGATGACCCTGAGCAGGAGGAGCTGTCCTGATGCTGCTCGAGATCAACGATCTGGTTTCGGGCTACGGCCGCCTCGAAGTACTGCATGGCGTCTCCCTGTCGGTGGAAGAAGGCGAGATCGTGTCGGTTCTGGGGGCCAACGGCGCGGGTAAAACCACCTTGCTGCGGGCCATCTCCGGGGTATTGGACACCTGGTCGGGGTCGGTAGTGCTCGACGGGGAGAACCTGGGCAGCCTGGCCATCGAGCGCCGGGCCATGCGGGGCCTCGGGCATCTGCCTGAGGGACGGGGCATCTTCCAGAACCTGTCGGTGAAAGAGAATCTTGAGCTGGGCTTGGGACTGCGTTCCGACGGTGCCGGCGCCATCCGCCGAGACCGGGATCGTTTGTTGGGCCTCCTGCCCGCCCTTGCCGAGAAGATCGGCGAGCAGGCTTCCTCGCTGTCAGGTGGCCAGCAGCAAATGCTGGCCCTGGCCCGGGCCATGATCACCCGGCCCAAGCTGTTGATGATCGATGAGCTGTCGTTCGGCCTGGCCCCCAATCTGGTGGACCAGCTATTTGAGCTGGTGGTCGACCTGCGCGACGAAGGCGGCACCACCTTTTTGCTGGTGGAGCAGAACGCCGGGGTGTTGGAGGTTTCCGACCGCACCTACGTGCTGCGCACCGGCAACAACGACATCAGCGGGCCGTCATCGGAGCTGCGGGCCTCCCACGACCTGGTCCGGTCGTATTTGGGCCACTAAGCGCTGATGCCGGGTCGGGTGCTGGTGACCGGCGGGGCATCGGGAATCGGTGCGGAGACTTGTCGAGTACTGGCCGCCAATGGCTGGGAAGTTGTGGCTGCCGATGTCACCTCCGCCGCCAACGTGACCTCGCTGGACGTCACCGATGAGGCTGCCTGGGATCGGGTGTTCAACGAGGTGGGCCAACTGGCCGGCTTGGTGAACTGCGCTGGTATCCGCACTCGAAGCTCGATTGTCGAAACTGAGTTGGGTGATTTCGAGCGCCATCTGCGCGTCAACGTGGTTGGCACTTGGCTGGGCATCCGGGGATTCTTGCGTCGCCACCATCTCGGCGCGACGGGGGCTATCGTCAACGTGTCTTCGGTGAACGCTGAGATCGCGGTGCCCGATCAGGCCCACTATGTCGCCTCCAAGGGAGCGGTGTCGGCCCTCACCCGGGCCGCCGCGGTGGAGGCAGCACCGCTGGGGGTGCGGGTCAACGCGGTGGCGCCAGGGCCGGTGCGGACACCGATGACCGCGGAGCGGCTTGGCAATCCCGAGCAGGCAGCCTGGCTGGATGCCCGGGTGCCGATGGGCCGGGTGGCCGAGCCCGCGGAGATCGCCGAGGTCATCTCGTTTCTGCTCAGCGAGAAGGCGTCTTATGTAACCGGCGAAGTTCTATTCACTGACGGAGGGTGGCGCGGCCATGCCTGATTCAACATCCAATTCACAGCATGATGCTCTTCAGGGGCTGGTGCCCCTGGAGGACTTCTACCACTTCGGAATCGTGGTGACCGATCTCGATGCGGCCATGGCCGAGTGGAGTGCCCTCCACGGGTTTGAGTGGGCCCCCATCCAGCACCGGGAGTTCATGGCGCGCCAGCCCAACGGGGTGGTGAAGGCCGATTTCCGGTTCACCTACTCCATAGATGGGCCGCCCCACATCGAGTTCATCTCGGCCACGCCGGGCACGGTGTGGGACACCTCCACCGCGGGGGGAGTCCACCACCTGGGTTATTGGAGCCACGATCTGGTGGCCGACGCCCAACGGCTGGCCGACGCCGGCTACGAGTGGCTGGCCTCCTATGAGGCCTCCGACGGACGGCCGCTGGGCTTCACCTACCACTGGATGCCCACCACCGGGCTGCGGGTAGAGCTGGTGGACGCGGCCCGCCGCCAGGACTTCCTCAACTGGCTGGCCGGCGCCGAATTTCCCGCCGCCACCGACCGATAGGCAATGCACCGCCGATAGCCTGAAAATGCGATGGAAACATTCGATGTAGTCGTCGTAGGAGGTGGACCTGGAGGGTCGGCCTCCGCTCTTGTCGCCGCCCGCAGCGGCGCCTCGGTGGTGCTCTTGGAGGCGGACAAGCAACTCGGAGGCAACGCCGCCCGCTCCACCGGCTACCTGGCCTTCGCCGATTTCGATATGCAGGCCAGCAACGGGGCCGACGACAGCCCTGAGGACTTCCTGGCCGACATGCAGGCTGAGATCGACCGCCAAAAGCACCGCTATGGGCTGATTTTCGACGCAGACTTGGCCCGGCGCTACGCCGAGGACTCGGCAGCCACCTATCAGGAGCTCATCGAGTTGGGCTTCCGGTTCGACCGGTTCCTGCCCCGGCCAGTGCAGCACACCGTGGATCGAATGGTGAGCGTGGCCGACACCGCCATGTTCACCACCTGCTTCGAGTCTGCCCTAGCCGACGCCGGGGTGGACGTTCGCTATCGCACCCGGGCCGTGCGCTTGATACAAGATGGTGACCGGGTTACCGGTGTCTCTACCGATACTGCTCGGCAATTCGACGCGGCCAACGGGGTCATCCTGGCCGCAGGCGGCTATCAGGCCAACCCTGATCTGCGCTCGCGCTTTCAGCCCGAGGCCCAGGCGTCCACCCCCTATCTCGGCACCGAGCTCTGTCGGGGAGACGGCCACATTATGGGTTTGGCTGTGGGGGGCGACCTGATCAATATGACCATGATCCCCCCGCTGATCATGGTGGGCTCCGCACTGGTGGAAGACTCGATCGCGGTCAATTTGCACGGCCACCGCTTCCACGATGAGGCCGGTCCCTACGATGACCGGGTTGCTGCTTTGGAAGCCCAAGAAGATCAACAGGCGTGGTACGTGTTCGACAACCGAATCGCCCAAGCCAAGGCCCAGTTGGTGGACGAGATGCCTGAGCCGGCCGTCTCCGGGGCTACTCCCGCCGAGCTTGCTGCTGCCATCGGATGCGACGCCGAGGGATTGGCCGAAACCTTGGACCGCTGGAACCAACCAGTGGGGTCCGGCACCGACCGCGATCCCGAATTTGGCCGGGTGATCTTCGGCCAACCCCAAACCGGCATCGTCGAGCCGCCCCTGTGGGCCGCGCCCATGGTGGTGGGCATCAACTTCCCCGCCGGTGGCTTCCGGGTGAACGCCGACATGCAGGTGCTCGATGTATTCGGCGATCCGATTGCCGGCCTGTTCGCGGTGGGCGACTGCGTAGGCGGAGTCAGCCCTGCCATCGGTCTTGGCGGCGTGAAGATCACCGCCGCCCTAACCCTGGGCCGTATCGCCGGCCGAGTTGTCGCATCAACTGAGCGAGGTTCTTGAAGACCTGTCAACTGCCACTAGACTAAATTTGGTGCCAAGCTTCCCCGCACAATTTCGAATGGCCGCGAGGGAGCGGGATGCCGAAGCGAAAAGAGCTTGTGGCACAGATCAAGGAGATTGCCCATCGACATGGGGCCACCGCCAGACCAGTGCGCCAGGGTAAGCATGAGATCTGGGAGTGTGACGGACTTAAGTTCCCGATTCCAAGGCACCGTGAGATTGCTGAGGGGACAGCCCAGGCAATCATGAAAGGACTAACTGGCCATTTGGCAGGCCGAAGAGGAGAGGGCAAATGACCGAAAGCGTCTACGCGGTTGAAGCAACCCGGTCTGAAGATTGGTGGGTCATCGAGGTGGTCTCGGGGCTTCCAGCAAGCGTTGTCGGGGTGAGCCAGGCTCGCCGGCTGAACAGAGTTCCGAGAGTCGCCCGCCGACTGATAGCCGATCTTCTTGAAGTGGAAATCAACGAGGTGAAGGTCGATGTCAAGGTGTCAATGCCAAGCGAGCTGGAAGCCGTGCTCGACAGGGCCCGGCAAGCCGCAGCTACTGAAGTCGAGGCTCGGTCTGCTGCGGCTAGGGCCCGGTGTGATGCCGCCGCTGCCCTTTTGGGCGCCAACTTGACGATGCGGGAGGCTGGCCAAGTTCTCGGTGTCTCCCATCAGCGGATCAAACAGTTAGCCGACCAAGCCAAAGACTCAGCGATTGCCTGATTTCGATACGCTCAACGGCTTGTGATTGAGAGCGTGCTCCGCGGCGATCTGGCCGAAGCAGAAGGCCTCAGACAGGTTGGAGCCGTCGCCGGGGTAGAGCACACCGGAGGCTTGGCCTAGCTCCCCGGCGCCGTAGAGGCCACCGATGGGGTCGCCGAAGGCGTCGAGGATGCGGCCTTGGCGGTCGCGGCGGGGGCCGCCGGTGGTGTTGGATCCCCCAGGCCACAGGGCCACGCAGTAGTAGGGCGGCTCGGAGATGGGCACCATGGTGTCGGCTGGGCGGCCCCAGGGGTCGGGTTCCCCAGTGAGGCAAGCACGGTTGTAGTGGTCCACGGTGGCCAAAGCTTGCCGAGCGGCCTCCTCGGTCATGCCAGCGGCTACGGCCGCTTCGGCGACGGTGCCGCCGGGGGCGATCCAACCCCGCTCGATCTCGGCGGAGTTGTCGTCGCTCCAGTCATACAGGCCAACGGCCACCGCGCCGAAGTGGGCGTAGGTGAGGGGTCCAGCCCGCCGCCGGGACTCGTCGAAGAACCAGTAGCACGGCACCCGGGGGTGGGTGTTGGTGGCCGGGTCGTAGGCCAGCAGGTCGTAGTAGAAGTCGTGGCGCAGCAATGCTTGATTGTGCTCGTCGGCGAACCGGTTTCCGGCTCGGTCGCAGATCACATAGCCGGGAGGGTCGATGCCGATGATGAAGTTGATCGGCTGACCGTCGAGGTCGAAATGCCCGATGGCCCGGCCGATCATCTGGTTCATATGCCACATGGAGGCCCCAGCCCCGGCCGCCATTCGCACTCCGTCGCCGGTGTTGTTGGGGTTGCCGTAGAAGTGCACCGGATAGGTTCGCAGATGATTGCGCTTGAGTTCCTCGTCGAACTCGTAGCCGCCACAGGCCAGCACCACGCCGCATCGAGCACCCAGCGCCACGGTTTGGCCATTGCGGGTCGCGGTCAAACCGGTCACCCGCCCGTCTGCATCCTGGACTAGCCGAGACGCAGCGGTGCCCCACTGAATGGGGATCTCCCGCCGGGCCACCGCGGCGGCCAACCCCTCGAACAGCCGGGGCCCGCCCCCGGCCGCCGCTGCCAGTCGCTCGGCCACCCCGCCGGGCTGCACGGCCACAATCGCCTCCGCCCCATCGAAGCCGGGATGCTCGGCCCCCGCCGAGGCCACCATGTCCAAGCCGCCGATGGCGTCTTCGAACCACTGCGGCAGGCATGCGGCCCGCTCAGCCCAGGCGTGGGTTACGTCGAAGGGCACCATGCCCGATGCGCAGACATCCAGATAGCGCGCTCCGGCACCCACGTCGGTCACCGTCATCACCATGCCGCCCGACATGCGGGTCGACGGGGTGTGGCGGTGCTCGGGGCTCTTCTCCACCAGCACCACCGAGGCACCGGCATCGCTGGCAGTGACAGCCGCAGCCGTGCCCGCCGCCCCGTAGCCCACCACCACTACGTCGAACGTCTCGTCGAACATCAGAAGTCTCCGCCGTCCAGGGTCACTGTCTGGCGGACGATCATGCCGTCGGCCACTTCGAAGCGATCGGTGCCCGAGGCACCGTCGCCGGGACCGCCCACCAGCTTCCAGCCCACCGCCACCAACCCGTCCTCCAACCGGGGTTCGGCGAAGTCCACTCGGCCGTCGCCCAGCCGGTCGGGCACAGTGGCGAAGTAGCCGGCGATGGCGTCGCGGCCCTGGTAGACCACGTCGCGCACCAGCACGGCATCGTGGGCGTAGTCGGCGGCCATGGCCTCGGGGTCGCCGGTGTGGACCGCGTCCAGGTGGTCTTGAACTGTTCTCAGAGAGTCGCGCATCAGTCACGCATTGGTAACGCCGAGGCTGAGTCCGCCATCAACCGTCAGCACCGAGCCGGTGGCCCATTCGGCGCCGATGAGATACTCGAACGCCTCGGCAATCTCGGTGACGGTGCCGATCCGGCCCAGCGCATGGGCTGGGCCCAATCCCTCTAACCGCGCCTTGGCTTCCTCATCACCCATCAACCCTGCTCGCTGGTTGATCTCGGTGAACACCGCGCCGGGCCGCACGCATCCCACCCGTACTCCCTGAGGCCCTAACTCAGCGGCCAGCACCCCGGTGAGCGCCTCCAGGGCTCCCTTGGTGGCGGCGTAGGGGGCCACGCCAGGAAAAGCCCGCTGCGTGTGTACCGACCCCAGAAACAGCACACATCCCTGCCGCTCCCGCAGATGGGGCAATGCCTCGCCCACCAGCATCATCCCGGCCACCACGTTGGTGTGGAACACGTCGAGCAGGGCCTGCTCCTCCAGCTCGTCCACCGGACCCCGGTACATGTTGGCCGCGTTGCTGATCACGGCGTCTAAACCGCCGCCATGCTCAACGGCAGCCTCGATCATGGCGGTGCGGTCATCAGCCACCGTCACGTCACCGGCCACCGCTCGCCCTCGGTCGCCCAGCTGAGCAGCCGCCGCCTCCACCCTGTCGCTGCGGCGCCCGGTGATGGTCACCCGCGCCCCCCGGCTGGCCAGATGCTCGGCCGCCCCTGCGCCGATGCCCGAGCCGCCCCCGGTGATCAAGATGGACATGCCGTCGATGGGCTTCATTGGCCAGCCAACTTATAGGGAACAGCGCTGGGGCCTAGGGTTAAGCAATGGCATACCGAGTGGAGATCGACCAGGACGAGTGCATGAGCTCGGGGCGATGCGTGGCCGACTATCCCGCCGCCTTCGCCTTCGACGACGACGAACTGGCCACCGTGCAGCCCACCGCGGGAAACCTCACCGATCAACAGCTCCTAAGAGCCGCCCGCAATTGCCCCTCCCGGGCCATCCAGGTATTCGACGACAACGGCAACCTCCTGGAATAGTTCGAATAGCTGCCGTTTACGGCGACCTCCGCTGACTCACAGGTGGACCACTAAGGTTTGCGCTCGTGACGAAATCGATGATTGTGACCGGAGCGGGACACGGGATTGGGGCGGAGATTGCCCGGCAGGCGGGGGCAGCGGGCTACCGGGTGGGGGTGCTGGACGTCAACGCCGATTCTGCCGAGGAAACGGCCCAGTCGCTGCCCGATGCAGTGGCCCTTGTAGCCTCCACAACCGACTCGGACGCATTTGAGGCGGTGCTGGATGACTTCGGCACCCCGGATGTGCTGGTGAACAACGCGGGAATCGTGCGTTTCAAGCCGCTGGTTGACCATTCAGAGGACGAATGGCGGGCGGTGGTGGACGTGAACCTCAACGGTCCATTCGTGTGCGGCCGAGCCGTGGCCCGCCGTCTGATCGCCGAGGGCCGCAAAGGGGCGATGGTCAACATCTCCTCCATCAACGGCATCGCCCCCGGCCCCAATTCCGGGGCCTACAGCTCAACCAAGGCGGCCATCATCCAACTCACCCGCCAGATGGCAATCGAATGGGGCCCGGCCGGCATCCGGGTGAACTCAGTAGCCCCTGGCATTATCGACGACGGCATGTCGGTTGCCATCCTGTCCGACCCCGAAGTGCGAGCGACCCGTTCATCTCGCACCCCCAGCCAGCGGCTGGGCACCGCCGACGACATCGCCAAAGCAGTGATGTGGCTGTGCTCTGCCGACGCCGAATACATCAACGGCCACAACATGGTGGTGGACGGCGGTGTAGTCCACACCGTGCTGTCTGGAATGCCCCGCCCGGCCTCGATCGACGGGATCGCCGAAGAAGGCTGATCCAACCGACCTGACCCAAGGAGACAAAACCCGATGACAGAGACCACCCTCACCCGGTTTGACGACGTCCGCGACGCCTACCGGCAAAAAGGCCTCAAGCAAGCGCTGTACGACGCGGCCGGTGTGATCATGGCTGACACGCTGCTCACCCTGTGGGGCGACGATCACCGCCGCCGTCGCCGCCTGGAGAACCGGCTTTTCCGCCGGGACACGTTCGAGCACTACGAGCGGGACCTGCTGCCGCTGGCGGTGGACAAGCAGCTGGACCCCGCCGCCGCTGAAGGGCGGGGCGACGTGGTGCCATTGGCTCGGCGAATCGTGGTCAACCTCACCGCCGCTGCCGCCGGAGTGGATTACTCGGAGGGAACACCCGAGGAAACCGACCGGCTGTTCTCCTATGCGGTCAAGTTCAGCGAAGGAGCCACCGCGGTTCACAGCACCCGGGATCCCGAGGAGCTGAAGGCCGAGGTGGCCGAGGCCCTGGAACGGTGGGACGAAGAGTTCTTCGCTCCATCGCTGGCCCGGCGAACCGAGCTCTTTGAGCGGTTCGTTGCCGGCGAGGTCACCGAGGATGAACTGCCCAAAGACGTGCTCACCGTGCTGGTGCGCAACCAGGACTCCCTAGACCTGCCCCGCGACGTGGTCCGCCGGGAGGTGGCCTTTTACATGCTGGCCGGAATGCACTCCACGGGGGCAGCCACCACTCACGCCGTCCATGGCGCGTTCGGCTGGTTCGACGACCACCCCGACGACCGCGCCCGCATGATCGAAGACTCGGTTTTCCTCCAGCATTGCGTGCACGAGTCTATGCGCCTGCATCCGGCCAGTCCGGTGGCCCGACGGGAGGCGGTCGAGCCGGTTGTCCTCCGCGACGGCACCCAGATGGCGTTGGGCGACACCGTGGTGATGGACCTGTGGTCCGCCAATCGGGACACCGAGGTGTTCGGGGCCGACGCTGACAGCTTCAACCCGCTCCGCTCAATTCGCGGCGACGTGCCCCGGTGGGGTCACACCTTCGGCGGGGGACGCCACGCCTGCATCGGCATGGAGCTCGACGGCGGGGTGCCAGCCGACGAGAACACCGGGGCACCCATCCTGTTGGGCACGGTGGCGCTGATCCTGCGAGGCCTTCTTGCCCGAGGCGCCCGACGCGACCCCGACAATCCCCCCCAGCAAGATCCAAACATTGCCCGGGTGTGGTGGGGTCAGTACCCCGTGCTGTTCTGATCGGCAGACCGCTGATGGAGGGGCCCACTGTCGAACGGGAGGACCGAACCCAGCGCCCGCTCACCGGGGAGTTCTGGGCCGCGGTCGACCGGGGCGAGTTGGTTCGCCCGGTATGCGGTGACTGCGGGCAGAGCTTTTTCGTCCCCCAGTTTGCCTGCCCCCGATGCCAGAGCATCCGCTGGGCCTACGAGCCCAGCAGTGGGCGGGGCCGGGTGTACAGCCACACCACCATCCACCGGCCGCCGACCCCGGCGTTCGACGCCCCCTACGTGCTGGCCGACGTGGACGTGGAGGAAGGCTGGCACCTGCTCACCTGGATCGTGGACTGCGAGCCCGATCACGTGGCTATCGACATGGCAGTGACCGTGCGATTCGTGACCGGCCCCGACGGCCACCGGCTTCCCGCCTTCGCCCCCGACGAGACGGCCCGGTGAACGTCGGACTGGCCTTCGCCCGCAACGCGGCCCGCCATCCTGGCGATCCCGCCGTTTTCGGCGAGCGGGAGCTGACCAATCGCCAGCTCGACGAGCGCACCAACCGCATTGCCAATGCCCTGCTCGGAGCCCATGGCCTGGGCAAGGGCGACAGGGTGGCCCTTTTGGTGGCCAACCGCCCCGAGGTGGTGGAGGTGATGGGGGGCATCACCAAGGCCGGCGGCTGCTATGTGGGGCTCAACTTCCGGCTTGGCCCGGTGGAACTGGAGCAGGTGTTCGACAACGCCGACCCGACAATCGCCATCACCGACACCGAGCACCGGGATCAGCTCGACGGGTTCGACCTGCCGGTCATAGACATCGACCGCGACCTCGACGACCTGGCCGACACCGCCTCAGCCGCACCCCCCGACACCCTGCATGAAGTGCGTCCCGACGACGACTTCTGCATCGTTTACACCAGCGGCACCACCGGGCGGCCCAAAGGGGTCCACTTCGACCACGCCCGCGTCCTCCAGCACGCCACCGTGGCCTGCCTGGAATACGAGATCGACCGCCACAGCCGATACCTCATCCAGATCCCCCACAACTCCAGCGTGAACATCACCATCCTGCCGTGCCTGCTCATCGGAGCGGCCCAGGGGTTCGTCGACAGCCGCAACTTCGACCCGGTTCGCTACGCCTGTTTGGTGGAGGACCACGGGGTGAGCCATTCGTTTCTGGTGCCCACCCAGCTCATGCGCCTGCTCGACCGCCTGGAGCGGGCCGACGACCACAAGCTGGGGTCGCTGCGCACCCTGGGCTACGGCTCGTCTCCCATCTCCCCCGACCGCCTGGCCGAGCTGGTGGAGCGCTTCGGCCCGGTGTTCAACCAGCTCTACGGCATGGCCGAGATCGCCTCCATCGGCACCATTCTGCGCAAAGAGGATCATGTGCGGGGCTTGGAGGAGCGGCCCGAGCTGCTGTCGTCGTGTGGCCAGCCGTCGTATGCGGTGGACGTGCGGGTGGTAGACCCCGACGGCCGAGACGTCGCCATCAGCGAGAGGGGCGAGGTCATTTTCGGCGGCCCCCACGTGATGAAGGGCTATTTCCGGGATCCCGAGCGCACTGCTGAGGCGCTGCGGGACGGGTGGATGCACAGTGGGGACGTGGCCGAGATCGATGAGGAGGGATACATCTACATCGTCGACCGGATGAAGAACCTCATAATCCGGGGCGGGCTGAACATAGCCCCCACCGAGATCGAGAACGTGCTGTACCGACACCCCGCGGTGCTGGAGGCGTCGGTGATCGGCGTGCCCGACCCCGAGTGGGGAGAGGCCATCGTGGCCGTGGTGGCCCTCAAGCAGGGGGCCGAAGCCGATGACCAAGAGCTGCGGTTGTGGTGTCGGCAGTCGGAGCTGACCTCAATCAAGATCCCTGAACGGGTGGAGTTCGCCAACTCCCTGCCTAAGAACGCGGTGGGCAAGATCGCCAAGGAAGAACTGCGCTCTCGGTTCTGGGGCGAGGGCAGGAAGGTATGAACCGCTCTCGGTATTGGCGTGAGGGTCGGCGGGTGTGAGCGGTTCCCATCCCCTGCATAGAGTGGCCATTGCTGGAGTAGCCGCCACCGAGATGGCTCGCCATCTCGACACCACCTCAGCGGAGATCTCCCTTCGGGCTGCACGGGCCGCGCTTGACGACGCGGGGCTGACAGTGGCCGACGTCGACGGGGTGGCCGCTCGCTGGCCCGGACCGGGAGGCACCGTGTTCCAGCCCGGTTCGGCCGATTGGGCCGAGGTGTTCGGCCGACCGCTGCGATGGGTGTGCGACACCTATCCCCAAGGCGTTCCCGGAGCTCTTGATGCGGCTGCCGCGGTGGCTGCTGGACTGTGCCAGACAGCCGTGGTGTTCGGAGGCCAGGCCGGGGTCATGGGCGGCGCCAGCGTGGCCGACTACACCCGGCCCGACAACGAGTTCATCGCCTGCTGGGGATCGCTCACCGCGGCCCAGTTCGCCTTGGTGGCCCAGGTGTACCGCCATCGCTTTGCCCCCGACCCTGAATGTGTGGCGGCCATTGCCGCCGCTATCCGCAACGCCGGGTCGGCCAACCCCGCCGCGGTGATGACCGGGCGGGGCCCTTTCACGGCGGCCGATGTGCTGTCCTCTCCGATGGTGGCCGAGCCTTTCCGATTGTTGGACCTGTGCTTGGCCACCGAGGGGGCCGCGGCCATGGTGCTCACCACTGCCGAGCGGGCCCGAGATCTCCCGCAGCCGCCGGTGGCCATTATGGGCGGAGGATCGGAATGGCACCGTCAGCAATACGTGAACCCGCCCCGCTACGACGAGGTGTGGAGCTTGGGGGCCGACGCCGCCCAGCGGGCCTTTGAGCTGGCCGAGCTGAGCCCGCGTGACGTGGACGTGTTCGAGCTCTACGACATCAACACCTACGAGGTGGTGCGCCAGTTCGAGATGCTGGGCCTATGCGCCGTGGGTGAAGGGGCCGACTACCTGGCCGAGGCGGGCATCGGCACCAACGGCCGCCACCCGCTCAACACCGACGGCGGCCTGCTCAGCTACAGCCACATCGGCTGGGGCGGTCCCACCCTCAAGATCGTCGAAGCCGTGCGGCAGCTTCGGGGCACCGCCGGCCCCGGCCAAGTGGCCGACGCCGAAGTGGCCCTGGTCACCGGTGCCGGCGCTGGCGCCCAGTACCACAACGTGATGATCTTGGGCCGGAGCTAGCCTCTCAGGACCGGTTGGAGCCGAGGTGTTGGTATGCTGGCGGCGTGAAGATCGCCTCAAAGTCAGAGGCCGCCGAGCGGCGGAGGCTCAAGTACGAGGCCAACGAGGCAGAAAACGCTCGTCGTCTGGCGGCGGGTGAGCCATCGGAGGTGCTTTCTGCGGATGAGCTGCGCTCCAGAGCAGCCCGCATTCGTGCTGGTGAGCCCATCGATGAGGTGCTTGCCTGAGTACTCCTGACAAGGGGGCACAAACTTGGAATGTGGATGCTGCTTCCTTGCGCGCTGCGGTCAATCTTTGGTGTTTCGGCGAGACGGCCGATCAGGTATCAGAACTTGTAGACGGCATCATCGCTCTTGCTGATCAGCCTCGAACAGCGCTCCCCGGCGAAGCTGAGTCGGGCATGTACCCGATTCGTCGATGGGCGCTCATTGCAGGGACAAGGGTCTCGATAAGGGTGTATGAGCCGCAAGGCAAGTTCGATGTTGTTGACATCGAGGATTACTGGCCTAGCTGTCCAATCATCAGGCCCAGTCGAGTTCTGTCTTCATAGCTTGTTCGCCGCGGCGGCCGATGGTTAGTAGGCGGGGGTCGTGGGAGCGGCCGTCTAGCCAAGCTCGGATGGCCCTCATCGAGGCGGTGAAGGAGCGGACTCGCTCGAAGCGGGCGGCGTAGGCAAGGCGCTCCTGGTCGAGGGGGTGGCCGTAGTCGGTGGAGTCACCAATCAAGCACCAGCCGGAGAAGCGGTGGGTGAAGGCCACGTCACACATGGGGTCGCCGGGCCAGGCTCGCTCCCAGTCCAAGATGCCGCCCAACTCTCCGGGTCCCGTCCAGCTCATGTTGGCAAACCGGAAGTCGCCGTGGCACCACACTGCGGGCTCGTCGCAGTCGGGGCGGTGGGCTGCCAGCCATGCTAGGGCGGCCTCGAATTCGGGATGGCGGTCGGGGGCGGCCCGCTGGTAGACGGCCTCGGTGCGGCCTAACTCGGCGTCGTAGGCCTCGGCCACCGTCCCCGGCGCGGTCAGGTTGTGGAGCTCGCCCAACGCCTGTCCGGCCACGGCGACGTACTCTGAGCGGCGCTCGGTCACGTCGTCGAGCCGCAGTACTCCCCCTGGCACTCGGGTGTGGACGCCGAACGGACGCCCGATGGGATTGTCGGCGTCGGCCTGTACGGCCAGCACCCGAGGTGCGGGAACTATCCCCTCCACCCGGCGCAGGTTGGCCGCCTCAACCTGGGGGTCGTAGGGGTCCAGAGTTCCGCCCAAGGGGGCCACCCGCACGATCACGTCGTCCACCGCCAGCGTCACCCAGGAAAATCCCCGGTCCAAGCGCTCTACACCAGGCAGAGCGCCCACTCCGTCGAACACCTCAGATACCGCTCGTCCCACTGCGGCGGGCGACAAGTCCACCAATGGAGCGTACCGGCCCGACGGGCAGCCAACGGTCGCCCAACCACTGGGTTGACTCTGCTGGCCGATAACGTCGCCCGAAGTGTTGGGTGGGGGAAGTGCATGAGCGCGCAACCGGGAGCGGGACGAGGTCCAGCCGTGGTTGGGGCCAGCATGCTGGCGCTGGGCATCGGCTCCAGCCTGGGCTTTTTTCCTGGTTATTTCGTAGCCGCAGTGCGCGACGACCTCGGCATCTCCCGGGCTCAGGTCGGGCTGCTGGTGAGCCTGCACTTCGGTTGCACCGGCTTGGGATCGATCATCGGAGCTCGCTTCACCGAAAAGATCGGAACCCGCGCCGCGGTGGTTGCCGATCAATTGATCGTGGCGATTGCCGCGTGGTCCGCCGCCCTTCTGGATAGCTATGCCGCTTTGATCGGGGCCGCGGTCTTCGCCGGTTTCGGCTACGCCCTGACCAACGCGGCCACCAACGAGGCGGTGGCCGCTGCCGTGCCAGAAACCCGTCGTACGCTGGCATTGTCGGCCAAGACTTCGGGGGTGCCGACAATGGCGCTGATCAGCGCAGTGCTGGTGCCCTGGGCTTCCGACCGGTGGAGTTGGAACCTAATTTTGATGATTGGCGGGACCATTGCGGCGGTCAGTGCGGTCAATGCCTCGGTGGTCATTCCCGACATCCGCTCCTCTCGGACACGGACGCAGCGCCGAGAATCGGTCCTTCCCCGTGGATTCTGGTGGTTTGCCGTGTCTGCCTTCTTCTTGGTGGGCTCCTCGCAGCCGCTGTTTTCCTGGGCAGTGCCGTATCTGGACGAGGGCCTGGGCACCTCAAAGCCGGTGGCCGGCGCCATCGCCGGCATAGCCGCCGGGCTTGGAGCGGTCTGCATGTCGCTGACCGCGTTGCGGGCCGATTATCTCGGCCGAAATCGACGGGTGCCGCTCATCGTCGGGTTGTGCGCCGTGCTGACCGCGTCGATTCTTGTGACAATGAGCGGCCTAACGTTTGGCCTGGCCGTGGCCACCATAGGATTGTTCGCTGGGTTCATCGTCCAGTTGGCGGCCATCGGCATTATGCACGCCGCGGTGGTCGATCGGGCACCGCAGGCCGTGGCCCGGGCCACTGGCGTCACCATGACCGGCTACTACATGGGGGCGCTGGCCACGCCGGTGAGCTTCGGTGCGCTAGTTGATTGGTTGGGCACCTACACCTGGGCCTGGTTGGTCATGGCCCTGGGCAGCGCAGCCGCCGCTGCCTGCTTCATCCGCGCCAACCGGGTCGGTGAGATGCGGCCTTGACCGCAGGGACGACGGCCGACAAGCTCGCTAACGGGCAATACAGGTTGATTCCATGAGCTACGAACACGTTCTGGCGCCGATTGAGATCAATGGGCTGGAGATCAAGAACCGGGTGGTGCGCACCGCCCACGGCACAAACATCGGACAAGGGCGGATCACCGACGAGCTGATCGCCTACCACGAGGCCCGGGCCGCCGGGGGCTGTGGGTTGACCATCTTGGAGGCCGCTTCGGTCCACCCCACCGACATGGGCACGCTGTGGCTGCACGAGGCCTCGGTGGTCGACGACTACCGCAGTCTGATGGATCGCCTGACCCCCTACGGCATGGCCGTATTCCAGCAGCTCGGACATCTGGGCTACGAGGGTGTGACCGCCGACGGCGGGCCGCCGTGGTCGGCATCAGAGCTGGCCGGCCCCAGCATCCGCCGTCCGGCCAAGGCCATGGCTCAAGACGACATTGATGAGCTGATCGATGCCTTCGCTTCCGGCGCCCGATGGTGTGCTGAGGGGGGCCTCGATGGGGTGGAGGTTCACATCGCCCACGGCTATCTGCTTCAGCAGTTCATGTCGGCGGCCACCAACCGGCGCACCGACCACTACGGCGGATCGTGGCAGAACCGCATCCGGTTGGCCCGCGAGATCGTTGGTGCCGTGCGGGAAGCGATCGGTCCCGATGTCGCCCTGGGTGTTCGGGTCGGATCAGAAGCCGTGGGCGACGGGGGAGTGACTGAGCACGACTGCGCCGAGCTGGTTCGGGTGCTGGCCGACGACGGCCTGATCAACTACGTGAACCTCACCTACGGGAGCTGCCTGCGGCCCCACAAGATCATGGGCGGAATGCACGAGCCGCCCGGCTACGAATTAGAGGCTGCCGCCCCGGTGGTGGCTGCTGTAAACCTGCCGGCGATCGTGACCGGGCGGTTCCGCACCCTGGCCGAGGCCGATCAATTGATCGCCGAAGGAGTGGCAGACATGGTGGGCCTCACCCGAGCCCACATCGCCGACCCCGAGCTGGTGGCCAAGAGCGCCGCCGGCCGAGAGGCCGAGGTCCGTCCCTGCATCGCCGGCAACGACGGCTGCGTCGGCGGCCTCAACCGGGGCCGCCTGTCGTGCGCGGTCAACCCGGCGGTGGGCCGCGAGCAGGACTACCCACTCCCGGATCCGAGACCCCTACCCCGACAGATTGTGGTTGTCGGCGGGGGACCCGGCGGCATGGAAGCGGCCCGACTGGCTGCCGAGCGGGGTCATTCCGTGGTGCTGTTCGAAGCCCGCGACCGCTTGGGCGGCGCCGTCCGGCAAGCCCAAGAGCTTCCCACTCGGGCCTTGCTGGGCGACATCTGCGACTGGCAAGAGCGAGAGCTAAACCGCCTCGGCGTCGTTGTGCGTTTGAACCAAACCGCCGATGTGCATTCCATCTCAGCAGTCCGCCCCGACCTTGTGGTGGTGGCCACCGGCGCCACCGGTGCCGAGATTCCCGACATCAGTACCGTCCCTAAGGGTGCCACCGCCGTGGTCGACGACCGCTTCGGCGGCTACGAAGCCCTTGGCCTGGCTGAGTGGCTGGCTACCCAAGGGCTAGCAGTCACGCTGACCACCCCCGGCCGCCGAATAGCCGCCAACGCCCTGCTCGACCTGGTGGTCCAACCCGCTCTAGAGCGGCTGCATGTACTCAAGGTCGAAATCCAAACCAAAGTCGACACATCCCCCGAGGCCGACCTCACCCTCACCGTGGCCAAACACCCCCACGACCCCCTATCCACCGATCTCGCCAACGCTGGCCTCACCGTCCAAGTCATCGGCGACACCCGCAGCCCCGGCACCATCCTCACCGCCATCGCCGATGCCCACACCATCGATTTCGGCGACTGAGCCCTGGCGGTTAGCCCCTCTCGTCTTCGGCGGTGCCCAGATAAGAGGCTTGGAGGTCGGGGTGGGCGAGGAGGTTGTCGGCGGAATCGGAGAGGACGACGCGGCCGGTTTGGAGCACCCAGCCTCGGTCGGCGATCGACAGCGCCATGTTGGCGTTCTGCTCCACCATGAAGATGGTGACTCCGGCAGAGTGGATCTGCTGGATGAGGGCGAAGTTCTGCTGCACCAGGGCCGGGGCCAATCCCATGGAGGGCTCGTCCATGAGCAGGATCTGGGGCCGGGCCATCAGCGCTCGGCCAATGGCCACCATCTGCTGCTCGCCGCCCGACAAGGTGCCGGCTTTCTGGTTGAGCCGCTCCTTCACCCGGGGGAACAGCTCGAACACCCATTCCCGGTCGGCGGCTGTCCCATCGGCATCGCTGCGCAGAAACGCCCCCATCTCGAGGTTCTCGCCCACCGTGAGGCGTTTGAACAGCCGCCGGTTCTCCGGGACCATGGTCACCCCCAGCGCTACTCGCTCCCGGGTGGATTGGTTGGTCACCACCTGCCCGTTGAGCACCACATCGCCGGTGGTGGGCTTCACCATGCCCAGGATCGTCCGCAGCGTGGTGGACTTGCCGCTGGCGTTGCCGCCCAACAGGCACACCAGCTCGCCGGAGTAGATGGCCAGATCAACGTCTTTCAGAATGTGTACCGCCCCGTAGTGGGTGTTCACCGCCCGCAGCTCCAGCACCGGCTCGGCATGGGCGGATGCCTCTTGCTCTGCTGCCGGAGCGGAAGTCTTCATATCGGGCGTGTCCGAGCTCATTGGGTGCTCAATTCCCATCGGTCGTCTGGCCCAGATAGGCCTCGATCACCTGCGGGTTGGCCGATACCTCAGCGTAGGTGCCCCGGGCGATGGCCTCGCCGTGGTCCAGCACCACCACCCGATCGGAGATGTCCCGCACCACCGACATGTCGTGTTCGATGAGCACGATGGTGTAGCCCATCTCGTCGCGGAGCTTGCCGATGAGCTGGGTCAGCTCGGCCGATTCCACCGGGTTCATGCCCGCCACCGGCTCGTCCAGAAGGATCAGCTTGGGGCTGGTAGCCATGGCCCGGGCGATCTCCAGACGGCGGCGGTTGGCGTAGGAAAGCACCGAGGCCGGCTGGTCGAAGCGGTACCCGGTGAGGCGGGTGCCGAAGAAGCCCAGCACCTCCTTGCCCCGATCTCTCACCAGCGCCTCCTCGGTGCGGAACCGGCGGGTTTGGAGCAGGGCGTCAAGCATCCGTTGGCGGGTGCGGCAGTGCTGGGACACCATGACGTTTTCCAGCACCGTCATGTTGTTGAACAGCCGCACGTTCTGGAAGGTGCGGGCGATGCCCCGGGCAGTGATCTTGTTGGGGTCGAGCCCCAGCAGCGACCGGCCCTCGAAGAAGAGCTGGCCCTCAGTGGGCTTCATCATCCCGCTGACCACGTTGAAGAACGTGGTCTTGCCCGCTCCGTTGGGGCCGATCACCGCCACGATTTCACCCTCTTCCACGGTGAAATCCAGATTGTTGAGGGCGTGCAGACCCCCGAACTCCACGTGCAAACCGGTGATCTCCAGCATCGAGTGGGAGCTCACGGCCGGCCCCCTCCGCGGTTGCCGCCTCCGTTGTGTGCGTCATCGGCGGCAGCCTGGGCCCGGAGCCAGGCATCCTGGTTCATCTCGTCGATGTGCAGCTCGCGGGCCCGTCTCACGCTGGGTATCAGTCCCTCGGACCGCTGAATCATCATCCACACCAAGAGCGCGCCGTAGATCAGGATCTTGTACTCGGCGAACTCCTGGAGAAGCCCCGGCTGATTCGGGCCTCCCAGAATGCCGATGAGCACCACGGCGCCGGCGATGACGCCGGGAATGTTGCCCATGCCTCCGAAGATCACCACCACCAGGATCACGATCGACACGATTATGGCGAAGCTGTGGGGGAACACCGACCCCACTTTGGCCGACAAGATCGCCCCGCTGAACGATCCCAAAACAGCACCGGTGACGAACGCCATGAGCTTGGCGCTCACCGTGTCCACCCCCATGGCCTCGGCCACGCTCTCGTCTTCCCGGATGGCCATCCAGGCCCGGCCGATGCGAGAGTTTTCCAGCCGCCACGAGACATAAACGGCGATGGCGCAGAACACCAGCACCAGATACAGCACCGACCGCGGTTCGAATCCCCGCACGGTGGCCAGCCCGAATACCTCCACACCGGGGATGTTGGTGATCCCTTGGGCGCCGTTGAATGTGCCCGACAGCCAGTCGGACAAAAGCAAGACTCGGATGATCTCGCCGAAACCCAGGGTGACTATGGCCAGGTAGTCGCCCCGCATCCTGATCACCGGGGCGCCGATGAACAGCCCGGCCAGCCCGGCCAGCAGCATGGCCACGAACAGGGCTCCGAACCACGGTATCTCCGGGTCGAACCGGGGCGACCCCGGCGAGGTGAGCACGGCCACGCTGTAGCCGCCCACCGCGAAGAAGGCCACGTAGCCCAGATCGAGGATGCCAGCCAGCCCCACGATGATGTTGAGGCCCAGGGCCAACAGGATGAACAGCCCCACGTTGGCCAGCAGCTCATTGGTGAGCCGGCCCAAAAACAGCGGGAGCACCACGATGGCGGCGACGGTGAGCACGAGATTCACCAACCGCCTGGTCGGCATGCGCCGCCACGCTGGTCGAGTTGTATCGGATCCACCGGAAGTGGCTGCGCCCTCACCACGAGCAGCCCTCTCATCTCGGGCCGGGGAGGCCCGATAGGCCGCCAGCCCGGTCATCACCCCGACAACAGCAACCGCAACCACGATGGCGGCGGGGTAGGTGAGCCCGCGCTTGGGACCATAGAGCCATTCCGACACCGCCTCGATGTGGAAGCCCTGGGTTAGATCGGTGATCACGCTCTCAAGCACCGCGGCACCGAATACCGACAACAAGACAATGACTGTTGTTCGGCTGATCCGAGAGCTTGCCCAGTGCAATCCGCCGCCCAGCGCTCCGGTGCCCGCCCCGATCGCCGGCCAAATGAGCGCCCCCAGCCACACCGACTCTTCAAACTCCAAGATGCCCAGGAGCTGGGGGCTCCAGTTGACCAGCGGGTCGCGGATGTCGAAGTGGGTGATCCCCACCACCAGCAAAGCGAGGCCTGCGTTGCCCAAGAGCGCGGTCATCGCGCCGGCCAGAACGTCCCGACCGCCCTTGGCGTAGGCCGTCATCCCTTCGAGCACCTGCTCGCGGCCCACCCAGTAGCTCACCACCAGCGGCAGCCACAGCAAAGACAGGTAGCCGAGGCTCAGGATCGGATCGATCAGCAGCCGCCGATCGAATGTGACGGGCATGCCAGACAGGGCGATGAACACCTGTCCTACGGCCAAGATGGCGCCCGCCCGCAGCAGCTTCGGCCAGTCTTGGTCCAGCAGCCGCCGACGGGGGGCGGGGGCTTCTGTTGCGCCCTGGGTGGCGGGGAAGTACCCGGTCTCGGTCATGTGCGCTCCTCAGAGGGGAGCCGCTCGCCGAAGATGCCGCTGGGCCGCACCAGCAGCACGATGATGAGCACGGCAAACGCCACCGCGTCGCGCAACTGCGAGGGCCCGCTCACCCCCAGCGGTTCCAGGATCATCAGCGGACCCAGAGATTCGGCCACGCCGATGGTGAGGCCCCCGGCCATGGAGCCCCCGAGGTTGCCGATGCCGCCCACCACCGCAGAGCTGAACGCCTTGATTCCGGGCAAGAACCCGGTGGTGTGGACCACGCTGCGGAATAGCAGCCCCCACAAGATGCCGGCCACCCCGGCCATCGCCCCCCCCACCGCGAAGGTCTTCACGATGATGCGGTTTACGTCGATGCCCATGAGCGAGGCGATTTCGGCGTCCTCGGCCACCGCCCGCATGGCCTTCCCGGTCTTGGTCTTCTCAACCAGGTACCACAGCCCGGCCATCGCCAGAGCGGCCACTACCAGCACCAGGATCTTGGAGCCTTGGATCTCCAGGAAGGTCCGCTTGTCAGTGAGCCAGTTGGGCAGATCGGGATACGACTTGACGGTTGACCCCAGCAGCACCAGCACGCAGTTCTGGAGGAAGAACGACACTCCGATGGAAGTGATTAGCGGGATGAGCCGGGGTTTGCCCCGCAGCGGACGGTAGGCCACCCGCTCCATGATCACGGCGGTGACGGTGCACACCACCATGGACAGCACCACTACCAGCAGCAGGCAGAGAACGAAGCTGCTCTCCCAGTAACCGGCCTCGGCCAGTTTGCTGGAGGTGATGGCTCCGGTCATGGCCCCCACCATGAACACCTCGCCATGGGCGAAATTGATGAAACCCAGCACCCCGTACACCATCGAATAGCCCAGCGCGATGAGCCCGTACATGGCTCCCTGGGCCAGACCGGTTACCACGAGTCCTTGCAACTGCTCGCCGGTCAGGTTGATGGCATCGGGGTTGGCCCACCGGGCGAACGGGTTGTCGCTATTTATGGCCTGGGCGACGAAGGCCAAGAACCCGGCGCCGATCACCAAGAATGCGATCACTCGGAGGACGGTGAGAAACCAGTCGACCCTCGTGCGTTGCTTGGTGGTCAGCTGCATGCCCGGCTGCCTCATACTCCTGCCGAGGCCAAGCCTACGACATCGCCACCTCTGTTCAGCGGCGGTGTCGCAGGGCTTTGGCTAGTTCGTCAGGCGTGGTCCCTTAGGGGTACGAGTAGACGACGTTGTTCTTGCTGGCCTCGATGGCAGCTGAGCTCTCGTGGTGAATGATGGTGATCTTCGGGGAGGCGCAGTCGCCGAAGTCGTCGCAGCTCAGGGTTCCGGTGATACCGCGGTAGCCGCTGACCGAGTTCAGGTGCTGGCGCACGCCGGCCCGGTCGATGTAAAGGTCGCCGTCTTCCACCCACGATGCCGCGGCGATGGCGTCGAGGAGCAGCGTGGTTGCGTCGTAGGAGTGCCCCCAGAAGGCCGCCGAGGGCGCCTCGCCGTGGGCCTGGTTGTAGGCGGCCAGGATCTGGTCGGCGTTTTGGCCCGTGCTCTGGTTCATGTTGGTTCCGAACCGGAGGTCAGGACCGGAGAAGTACATGCCCTCGGAGTCGCCCAAAGCCAAGAATTCATCTACCAGCAACCCGTCGGCGGCCAGCAGCTGAGTGCTCTCCAGGCCAGAGACGGTGGGTGCTTGGCCGGCGATGAAGTCGCCCTCAGGCTGGAAGATGGGGAAGAACAGGGCTCCAGGCGAGCCGCCGGCCACCTCGGTGAGGGCGGGCACCATGTCGGTGTCTCCTTTGTTGATGCCGGTGAAGCCGGAGACCGTGCCGCCAAGCTCCTCGAATGAGTTGCGGAAGGCTTGGGCCAGTCCCTGGGTGTAGGGATCTCCATCGTGGATGGCCGCCGCGTTGTCCACGCCCAGCTCGGAGAATACGAAGTTGGCCATGGCCGCGCCCTGCACCACGTCGTTGTGGGCGGTCCGGTAGTAGCCCACGCTGTAGTTCGCTCCGGCGTTGCCCTCGAAGTCCGAGGTGAGGGCGGGCGAAGTGTTCGACGGTGAGATCATGACCATGCCCGCTTCGGTTACCAGCGGGGCGGCAGCTACCGCAGCACCGCTACAAGAGGTGCCGATCACGCCGATCACCTGCTCGTCGGCCACGATGGTTTGGGCCGCAGCCTGGCCCCCTTCCGGTGAGCACAGGTCGTCGAGTGGAGTGCCCAGGTCAACGGAGAAGCCCATGACCGCTCCGTAGTCGGCTATGGCCAGTTCAATAGCGCGCTGATTGGGGAGGCCCAAGAAGGCCACCGGCCCGCTGATGGCGTTGAGCGAGCGAATCTGAATGGACTCGCCTTCGGCCACGGTCACGATGCCCAACGAGCCGTCGCCCAAGGCATCTACTCGGCCGCCCGAACCGTCGTCATCGTCATTGCCGCAGCTCGTCGCCAGCAGTGCGAACACGGCCAGCAAGGCGACGACAAAGGGGATAGAAAGCCGACCAAGTCGAATGAGTCCCAGAATCTTATAGCGGCTCATAACGAGTCCTCCCCAGACATGTCTGTACATATTCGGCCCACAGAGTAGCGCGCCCATTTACACCCCTGACAGAGGCAATTTCTGGAAATTTGTAGCAATTGCGCGCGTCCTATTCGGCCACCAGATCTGGTCCGATGTCGTCAAAACGCCGCCGGCCCACCAGGGCCAATGTCCGATCGATGTCGGCTCGGTAGATGTCCAGCATCCGGGCCACGCCGGCCTCGCCGGCCACCGCTAAACCCCAGAACCAGCTCCGCCCGCCCATGGCCGCCTGGGCACCGAGGGCTCGGGCTTTCACCACATCTGTGCCCCGTTGGCAACCGCCGTCCACCAGCACTTCGGCCCGGTCGCCCACCGCCTCGGCGATGCGGGGGAGCACGGCGAACGCGCCGGGCACCGAGTCAAGCTGGCGGCCGCCGTGGTTCGACACGATCACCCCGTCGGCCCCCCATCGCACCGCGGCCTCGGCGTCGGCCACGGTGATTACTCCTTTGATCAATAGCGGGCCGTCCCACTCTTGCCGCAGCCAGGTCAAGTCATCCCAGGTGCGAGACGGGTCGGCCAACTCTCGATCCACATAGGCGCCGATGGCGCTGGCGTCGTCGCCGATGCCCAACTCCACCAGGCTGCCAAAGGTGATGTCGGGGCCAGCGATCAGTTGGCGCAGCCACCGGAGCCGCCGGGCGGTGTCCAGGGCGCTATTCCATCGGATGCGGGGAGGCAGCGACATGCCATTGCGCAGGTCGCGCTCCCGTTTGCCCACCACAGGCACATCAACGGTCAGCACCAGTGCCTCGTAACCGGCGTCGCGAGCCCGGCGAACCAGCGATCGCACAACATCGGGGCTCTTCCACAGGTAGAGCTGGAACCACCGCCGGCCATCGGGGGCGGCGTCGGCAATGTCCTCCAGCGAGTAGCCCGATCCGGTGCTCACCGCGAACACGGTGCCCGCCGCAGCGGCGGCTCGGGCCGCGGCGAGTTCGCCCTCTCGATGCACCAGCGTGGCCAGCCCGGCGGGGGCCAGCAGGAACGGGAGTGAAACCGGTTGGCCCAACACGGTGGTGGACACCTCCCGGTCGGCCACGTCCACCAGGTAGTTGGGGGCCAGTTCCACCTTGTCGATGGCAGCCCGGTTGGCAGCGATGGACAGTTCGCCCTCCGCGCCGCCTTCCACGAAGTCGAACACCATCTTGGGCAGCCGCCGCCGGGCGGCTTCCCGCAGGTCGGCATAGGTATGCCATCGGTTGGACCCCTTGGGGGCTCGGGCCAGCATCCCGGGCAGGTTGCGCAGTTTCATCGTCTTTTCATCCCCCTGGCATGGCCGCGGTCAACAGCCGGGTGACGGCCCTCAGAGTTGGCACTTCGAGCCCGTGACCATCGGCAATCTCCACTAAGTCGGCGAAAACCGCTTGCACCTCGAACGGCCGCCCTCGGTCGATGCTCTGCAATATGGACACTCGTACCTGGGTTTCTCCGGCTGCCTCCATGCGCTGGCCCACGGCTTGGAGCCGCTGGTGGGCCTCGGCCCGGCTCTCTTGGGTGAGCGCCCGGATCTGGAACGGGCCGTGGCCGTCGATCAGTCCAACTCCCTCTGCCGCGGCGATGGAAGCCCCTTCGCAGGCCAGGTCGTAGAAAACGTCCCGGGTCTCGGGCATGAGGAAGATGCGGTGGTACACCAACCGGGTCAACCCCACCACGCCCATGGCCGCGGCGGCCAGTACCCCCTTGGACCACAGTGCGGGGGCGATATCGTCTTGGACCTCTAGTTTGCGATCCGGCAGGGCCGTGGCAATGGCCGCCGCCGTGCCCGGCGCGGTGGTGGTGAGATCGCCCAGCAAGGTGGGGCCGTCAAATGAGTGGGAGGCGTGGCCGGGCTGGCCCAGCGTGCCGCCCACCAGCGACACGCAGCCCACCGCGGCAGAGCCGAACCGGTCCACCATTGGCTCAGCTTGGCGCACGCCGTTCTGAACCGAGAAGGCGGCTCGGGCCGTTCCCCGGTAGTTGCCCAGCAACTCGGCGTTGTCGAACGCCTTGCTGGCCAACAAGACAATGTCGCAGTCGCCGGCTTCGGCCGGGTTGGTCATGGCCCGCACCGCCACGGGAGGCTGATCGTCAATGCGCAGTCCAGCCCGATTCACTGCCTCGGCGTGGGCCGGTCGGGCCACCAGAGTTACCTCGGCACCGGCCTCAGCAAACCACGCCCCATACACCGAACCCAGCGCACCAGCACCCAGCACAACCACGGTCGTCATCGATGTTGCCTAGGATCAAGAGGTGTCATCGGGAGGCTCGGCGGCTTTATTCTGGCCATGTCGCATCGATGCCGTACTCTAGGGCCATGAGAACTTCGGAAGTAGCTAACGGCGAGGCGAACGAGGTTGTGGACGACATCGTGCTGGCCTGCCGGGCCTTGACTGTTCGGGGGTGCGATACCGGCATCGGCGGCCACGTGAGCGTTCGGGCCACCGGCGAGGACGCCTTCTGGATCAATGCCTTCGACCGCACTCTCGGCGAAGTCACCGCCGACGACGTGATGAAGCTTGACTACGGCGGCAACCTGCTGGAGGGCAACCGGGAGGTGAGTTTGGGCTTCGAGTTCCACGCCGGGGTGTACCAGCACCGCCGCGATGTGAACGCCATTGTTCACAGCCACGGACGGTGGATCACCGCGCTGGCCTCGTTGGCCCGACCGCTGAAGATGCGCCACAACCTGTGCTGCATCTTCCACGACGACCAGGTGCTCAGCCCCGATGACCGGTTCGAATCCATCGGGCCGGCCATCGAGACCAACCACACCGTGATCATCCCGTGGCACGGGGCCATCACTGTGGGCGCCACCCTGGCCCGGGCCGCCGCCCTCCACGCCACCCTGGAAGACCAAGCCCAACTCGACGTGATCCTCGAGTCCACCGACGCCCCCGAGATCCCCGAGCACCTGCGCTTGGGGCTGAAGAAGCTGGTTGACGACCAGGCTGGCTACCTAGAGCAGACTTGGACCCTCATGCGCCGCCAAGGCCGGCGCCACCTCGACGCCCACCCCGCCGGCTAGGGGCAGCTAGGCCAGATCAGCCATGGAGGCCAGCTCGTAGGGTTGGCCGGTGAGCCAGTTCTTCCAGGTGCCGGTGCCGAACAGTTCGTACTCGTCAGTGCGGACGTGGAAGGTGTCGGGCTCGATCACCTCGATCTCGGCCCCGCCAGGCGCATTGGGGTGGAAGGCGCAGAACACCAAATTGGCGTCGAGTTTGCCGAGAATCACCTCATAGTTGGCCGGCTGGTGCGGCGGCCGGGCGAAGTCGGTCTCCAGGACCGCGTCGAACACTGGCATTCCTGCCTCCCGGGCACTAGCTGCGGCTGCTTTGATGGCGTCGTCGGCCGATTGGGCCTCAGCAGAGCCAGCCACGTGGCGATTGGGGCCGTAAGCGGCCAGCGAATCAGTAATGAGCACGGGCACGCCGTAGTCCACGCCCACCGCAACGTAGCGATCGCACCATTCCGGGGCCAGCGCCGAGCCCATGTGGGCATCGAGATGGGTCACGTTGATCCCTGCGGCCAACGCCCGGTCGATCTGGGCCCGCCATTCCTGCTCTACCGCGTCGGGATGGGCGTTTCGGCGAACCGAAGCTACGTCCCGCCACAGAAAGCCTTGCTCATCGAGCAGGCCTGACGACGGGCCTGCCGAGCTCACCGGTCCCCAGCGGTAGTGGGCCTTCTCGGCGTTGAGCGTGAGGTGGATGCCGCAGTCGAGGGTGTCATCGTTGGCTGCGATCTCGGCAATCTCGCTGAACCACGGGCACGGCACCATCACCGAGCCCGACGTGATTGTGCCGAAGTGCGACAACTCCACGTAGGCCCGGTTCGCGCCATGGCACATCCCCACATCGTCGGCGTGGATCACCAGTCGAGTCACAGTTTCGAAACTAGTCCGCTTACCATCTTGTCGTGGCTCTGAGTCATTTCCCGCCCTCCGCCGACCCAGCCGAGGTGAGCGACCATCTGCGCCGCTTCGGCTACGCCATCGTCGACGGCGTGGCCGACTCGGCCACCATGGACCGCCTCGAAGCCGAGGCCATGCCCTTCATCGAAGCCTCCGATGCGGGGCGAGACGAGTACGACGGGCGCTACACCCGGCGCACCGGCGCCCTGGTGGCCCGCTGTCCCACCGCTCGGGAGTTGGTCATGCACCCGGTGGCAGTCGGCGTGGTCAGCGAATTCCTCAGCCATGTGAGCGCGGTGCAGCTCCACCTCACCCAGATCATTACGGTCGAGCCAGGGGAGACTCGCCAGAAGCTGCACCGAGACGAGATGGCCTTCGACTTCTTCCCCTTCGGGGCCGACTACCACGTGCAGTGCAACACCATGTGGGCCCTCACGGACTTCACTGCCGAAAACGGCGCCACTCACATCCTGGCAGGCACCTCCGGGGTCGACGACGAACGATCCCTACGTATGCTCGATGCCCAGGCCGAGATGCGCCGGGGGAGTGTGCTGTTTTACGAGGGCAAGGTGCTGCACGGCGCCGGAGCCAACACCAGCGGCGGCGTGCGCCGGGGGGTGAACATCACTTACGCCGCGGGCTGGGTGCGCCAAGAGGAGAACCAGTACCTGGCCTGCCCGCCGGAGATCGCCCGCACCCTCAACGACGACCTGCTGCGAATGATGGGCTACACCCAAGGCGCCTTCGCCCTCGGCTATGTCGGCGACCAAACCGACCCCCTGGCCGCGCTGCGGGGAGGCACCGCCAAGGCCAAGACCATCGGCGTCGTCGCGGAGTTCAACGAGAACGCCCGCGAGTTTGTGACCGACATCGACGACCTGGGCGGCTGATACCGTGCCGCCATGGCTCTGATCACTGACCCGTTTCATGCCGGCATCGTCGTGGCCGATGTCGAGGAGGCCATGGCTGAGATATCGGCCTCCACCGGGGTGACGTGGCACTCCTTGCAGTCGCTCGATCTCGACTTGTTGGTGGGCGGCGAAGTGGTTTCCACCAGCGTGCGGTTCTCCTACACGGTGGAAGGCCCGGTGCAGCTTGAGCTGGCCGACGGTCCCAAAGGATCGTTCTGGGACGCAGAACTCTACGGGGGACTCAACCACCTCGGCTATTGGACCGACGACCTCCACGCCGACATCGAGACGCTCATGGCCGGTGGGTGTGAGCTGACCTACGGAGGGGCCGGTGAAAACGGCGGCATAGAGGGGTTCGCCTTCTTGGTTCCGCCCAGCACCGGCCAGAGGATCGAGCTGATCGATGTGGCCATGCGGCCTGCGTTCGACCGATGGTTCGCGGGCGGGGAATTCGTCTGATGACTTTCCGGGGACCTTGGATATGACCGCTACTCTTGACAACGTGATCGCTCCAGTCGCGTTCGATCAGATTCCGGTGGTGGATCTCGGACCACTGACAGGATCGCTGGACCAGCGGATGGAACTGGCCGAGGAGCTGTGCCGGATCTGCCACGAGGTCGGCTTCTTGTTGGTTGTGAACCACGGGGTGTCCGACGACCTGAGCGACAACATCTTCGCCATGTTGCGCAAGTTCTTCGCCTTCTCCGAAGAGCAGAAGGCCCTCATCGACAAGCGGCGCTCCCGCCATTTCCGGGGCTGGGAGCCGGAGGGAGCCGAGTACACCAACAACCGCCCCGACATCCGGGAGCAGATCGACTGGTGGACCGAGTGGCCCGCCTATCCCAAAGACATCGAGCCCTACTATCTGCGGCTGCTGGGCCCAAACCAATGGCTGCCTGACGACGTCTTGCCCGGACACCGGGAGCTGACCAACCAGTGGTTCGACGAACTGGGGGGCTTGGCCAACCGCCTCTTGGGAGCACTCTCGCTGGGTCTGGGACTGGCCGAGGACCACTTGGAGCAGTTCTTCGGAGCCCAAACCATGTCGCTGGCCAAGTTCATCCACTATCCCCCTACCCCTGAGGGCGAGGCCGGGGTCAACGCCCACCGCGACACCGGGTTCTTGACCGTTCTGGATCACGGTCCCACCGCGGGGCTGCAAGTGCAGAACCAGGAGGGGGAGTGGATCGACGTCCCCGCCGTAGAGGGGTCTTATGTCATCAACCTGGGCGAGACCCTCCAAGCCATGACTGGCAACTACCTGGTGGCCACCGCCCACCGGGTGATCACCACCGACGAGCGCTACTCGGCGGGTTACTTCCACGGTCCGTCGCTGGACGTCTGCCTGGCCCCGCTGCCGCTAGACGAGAAATTCGCCGCCGCCGTGGCTGCCAGCCCCCACCACACCACCGCCGGATTCATGGCCAGCATCGCCGAGACCGAATCCGGCGTGGCCGAAATGTCCAGCTCCTATCGCCCCTCCACCTACGGCGAACAGCTCTGGAACTACTTCTCCCGCAGCTACCCCGAAAACGTCGCCGCCCACTACGGCTAATTCTCAGAGGCAGTTCAAATTGTTGTAGCTATAGCCACTAGCTATGGCTATATTTGTCTCAGCTTGACGTTTGGGAGGTTGCAGCATGTCGGCAAACCCGCGGACGATCCCAGCAGGAGAATTCAAGAACCGGTGTCTGGCGCTGATGGACGAGGTGAATGAGACCGGCGAAGAGATAGTGATCACCAAGCACGGCAAACCGGTGTCGCGCCTGGTGCCCGCGGAGGAGTCGAAGCCTCAAATGTGGGGACGTTACCGGGATCAAGTCCGCATTGTTGGCGACATCATGTCTCCCGTCGTGCCTGCTGAGGAATGGGAAGCCATTGGCAATCCTGACCGGGTGCTAAACCCTGATCTCCCACGCATCGAGTGATTCTTCTCGACACCCACATCCTCTTGTGGCTTGTCTCCGCGACGCCCCGTCTCGGGGTGGCGGCCAGGAATGAGATTCAAGCTGCCTGGGATGAGGGCGAAGCCGCTGTGTCTTCGTTCACGTTTTGGGAAATTGCCTTGCAGTATGACAAGGGTCGACTCGAGTTGGATATGCCTCCCCGCGTCCTCTACAGGGGTTGGATAGCCGACGGGCTGAACACTGTTCCGGTGGATGATGAGATTGCCATTCGCTCGGTGGAGCTGGGCGCGGAGGGATTTCACCCTGATCCCGCCGACCGTATAGTCACCGCCACCGCAATCCTCGGCGGCTACCGGCTGGCCACCGCCGACCGCGAGATCACCGACTGGGCCAACCGGACCAGGCTTGTCTCGATTCTCGACCCCAATTCCTGAAACCACGCAGCTTCGGACTCCGCAAAGGGCACGGCCCGGAGCGGGGTTGGGCTTCGCTCCGGGCCGTTGGGGGGTGGGTGGTGGTCGGGACCGGCGTCGATCCGGTGACCTTCCGCTTTTCAGGCGGACGCTCTGCCTACTGAGCTACCCGACCGTGTTCTGTTGTGCGGTCCCGACGGGATTTGAACCCGCGACCTCCGGCTTGACAGGCCGGCGTGCACTCCAAACTGCACCACGGGACCTTGTTGTCGCTGCCCTGGAAGGCAGTATTGTCGCTGCCCCGGCGGGGCAGATCTGTCGCCGCCCATAATGAAACGAAACGCCGAACTTTGTACCCCCAACGGGATTCGAACCCGTGTTACCGCCTTGAAAGGGCGGCGTCCTAGGCCGCTGGACGATGGGGGCTCTCGACCCGCTAGGGCCGAATCACGATAGCAGTCCGGCCTGACGGAACCGCATTGAAAAAGAGATATCATGGCCTCAACCAGTATCCCGGGATGCAGAGGAGGCATGGGCGTGGAGAACGAGGTCTGGCGTTGGCTTTGGACGTGCTCCGCGGTGGTCTTCTCGCTGGCCGAGGTGTTCACCGCCGGGTTCTTCCTGCTCCCCTTCGCCATAGGAGCGGCGGCTGCCGCAGTTTTGGCCTGGGCAGACGTCCACATCCTCTGGCAGTGGCTGGTCTTCTTTGTGGCCACCGCGGTCAGCTTCGTGTACTTGCGCCGATTCGTCGGTCGCCAGAACGAAGTGGAACAGCCCCGAGTCGGTGCCAATCGGCTCATCGACGCCCACGGCAAGATCATCGAGCGGGTGGACGACGACGCCCAGACCGGCATGGTGCGCATCGGGGGCGAGGAATGGCGGGCCTCAGCCACCGAGCCCATCGAAGTCGACACCCGGGTCATGGTCACCGAAATCGACGGCACCCGCCTGATGGTCGTGCCCATCCCCCAAGAGCAAACAACTGAGAACGCAGAAAGTTAGGAAGCAGTCATGGAAGCAATCGTGGCCCTATTCATCATCATCGCGCTGGCGTTCATCCTCATCGCCGCGTTGGGAATCCGCATCATCCGCCCCTATGAGCGGGGCCTCATCGAGATGCTGGGCCGATACCAGCGCACGGTGGACTCGGGCCTGCGCTGGATCCTCCCGTTCGTGCAACGCATCAGCAAGGTCGACATGCGGGAGCGGGTCATTGACGTTCCCCCCCAAGAGGTCATCACCAAGGACAACGTGGTGGTCACCGTCGACGCGGTGATCTTCTTCGAGGCCACCGATCCGGTGAAGCTCAAGTACAACGTGGGCAACTTCCAGCTAGCGGTCACCAAGCTGGCCCAGACCAACCTGCGTAACGTGATCGGCGATCTCGACCTCGACGCCGCCCTCACCTCCCGAGAGCTCATCAACGGCAAGCTGCGCCAGATCCTCGACGACGCCACCGACAAGTGGGGCACCCGGGTGGTGCGAGTAGAGATCCAGCGGATCGAGCCGCCGCCTGATGTGACCGAGGCCATGCATCGCCAGATGAAGGCCGAGCGCGACCGCCGGGCCATCGTCACCGAGGCCGAGGGCGACAAGCGGTCGGCCATCTTGCGCTCCGAGGGCCTCAAGCAGAGCCAGATCTTGGAGGCCGAGGGCGAGGCTGAGGCCATCAAGCGGGTGGCTGACGCCGACCGCTATCAGAAGGAGACTGTGGCGCAGGGCGAGGCCAACGCCATCGAGTCGGTGTTCGGCGCCATCCACACCGGCGACCCCACCCCCGACCTCATTGCCATCCGCTATCTGGATGCACTGCAAGGGGTGGCTGACGGCCAGGCCACCAAGATCTTCCTGCCCCTCGACACCAGCGGCTTCACCAACGCGGTGGCCTCCCTGTCGGAAATCGCCCGAGCGGGCCAGGGCGAGCCGGCCTCCCGACCAATCGAGGAAGACGAATAGTCACAGCTCGGAAGCCGACGCCTCCACCAAATGCTCTAGCAGCCAGCCCAGATACCAGTAGGCCGATCGGGCCACCGACTCGGCGGTGTCCTCCTCTTCCACGTCGTCATCGAATTCGTCTTCCTCGCTGACCTCCAGGCGGGTGCCCAGCACCAACCGGATGTCGTTCACCGCCCCCATCCAGGCGGCCAGCTGCTCTTGGTTCAATTCGGTGGCCTCGGCCAGCTCACCCACCATGTCCAGCCGGGCCAGCCGCTTCGCCACCAGCTCGTCACGCACCATCTCCCGGTACTCCGCCTCGGCCTCGGGATCGTCGGGCCGGGCGGTGGGGAACAGGCGGGTCAGCACCTCGTCGTTGGGGTCGTCGGCCAGCACCGCTCGCAGCTCGGGAACGATGGTGGCGATCAGCGCGCGTCCATCTTCCCGCAGATTCAGGCTGTACGTCCCGTCCCCGTTGGGCTCCACCGGTCGTTGCGGCGCCATCAGCCTCTCTCTTTCAGGGTACGCCCACACATCAGCCGCATCCCGATGATTCGTACCGCCATCAGTCGTCGTGCTCCATGGTGGCCCACAGTCCGTGCTCATGGAGGCGGAACACGTCCATCTCCGCCTTCTCCCGGGGGCCGTCCGACACTACAGCCCGGCCCTTGTAGTGGACGTCCATCATGAGTTGCGTGGCCTTCTCCTTGCTGTAGCCGAACAGCTTCTGGAAGACGAAGGTCACATACGACATCAAATTGATGGGATCGTTCCACACGATCACCTTCCACGGCCGGTCGGGCCGGACGTCGATGTTATCGTCGGGCTGCTTCACCTCGGCAGGGGCCACCTCCACGGGAGCAGGGGGAGTCATGCCACCACCGCCTGTTCGACGGTGACCTCGGCCGGCACGAGCGGGCCTCTCACGTTGAGCCAGAAGAACACGGTGGCTATCCACAGTAGGGCGGCGCCGGCGATGTGCGCGCCCACCAGCAGAACCGGCACGCCGGTGAAGTACTGCACGTACCCGATGAGCCCTTGGGCCAGGGCCACCCCCAACACGATCCGCCCCCACTGCTGGACCCGTTCGGGGGCGCGCCGATGCCACAGCCACCACACCAGCCCGGCCAATACCACCAAAAGAGCCACCACCGTGGACCCGTGGATTTGGGCCACGTCCCTCACCGCCACGTCAATGCGCTCGGCGTCCTCGTCGCCGCCATGGGGACCGGCCCCGGTGACGATGGTCCCGGTCACGATCACCACCGATGTGAGCGCCACCACCACGTTCCCCACCCAATGGGGGCGGGCCCTCGGCTCGCTCCCGTGCCCGTCGTCGTCGGAGGCCCGCCACAGCAGCACCACCGCGTTCCACAGCAGCACCATCGACAGCAGGAAGTGGCCGATCACCAGCAGAGGGGGCAACTCGTACAGCACCACCAGACCGCCCAGCACGATCTGGGCCAGCACCCCGGCCACCAATCCCCATGACAGCCACACCAGATCGGCCCGCCGCGGCACCCGCCAGTGAGAGCCCAGCACGGCGGCGATGACAATGGCCGACACCAGACCGGTGATGAGCCGGTTGATGAACTCGATCATGGCGTGGGTTTCCAGCGGGGCCACCAACTGGTCGTTCTCGCACGCTGGCCAGTCGGAGCAGCCCAGCCCCGAGCCGGTGAGCCGGACCGCGCCCCCGCTCACAATGATCAACGCCAGAAGGGCCAGCGCCCCAACGGTGATCTTGCGGTAGGCGGCGGGGGATACCCGGGGTTGCATCACGCCTGAATTGTACGGGTCGCCTGTGACAGTCGGTCATCCCAAGCAGGTGTTTCGCGGGGTCTTCCCCAAAGCACCGGCACAGTCTCGATACCTTGGCCTGCTCAGCGCCGAAACCGTACTCTGGACACGCCATGGGTCTCACCCACCTGTCTCCTCGCAGCCGCACGCGCGTCGCCGAACCGCCCACAAGCTCAGGGATCAGCCCTACCCGCACGTCTCCTCGCCGCGGCACTCGCACGGCTAAGGCCTACATCGCCCTCACCAAACCCCGCATCATCGAGCTGCTGCTGGTCACCACGGTGCCCACCATGGTGGTGGCCGACCGGGGTATCCCATCGGTGTGGCTCATGGTGGCCACCGTCGTGGGCGGCACCTTGGCCGCCGGCGGGGCCAATGCCATCAACATGTACGTCGACCGCGACATCGACCGGCTCATGGAGCGCACCAAGAACCGCCCCCTGGTCACCGGCGAAGTCGCCCCCGGCCGAGCGCTGGTGTTCGCCATCGCTCTGGAAGCCCTGGCCTTCGCGTGGCTGTGGGGATTCGTGAACCTCCTCAGCGCGGTGCTGGCCGTGTCGGCCACCGCCTTTTACGTGTTCGTGTACACGCTGTGGCTCAAGCGCACCTCCACCCGCAACATCATCATCGGCGGGGCCGCCGGTGCGGTGCCGGTGCTGGTGGGCTGGTCGGCGGTGACCAACAGCCTCGGCTGGGCCCCGCTCGTGCTGTTCGGCCTCATCTTCTACTGGACGCCGCCCCACTTCTGGGCCCTGGCCATCCGCTATCGGGACGACTATCAAGCGGCCAACGTGCCCATGCTCCCGGCGGTAGCCAGCACCCGAACCACCGCGGTGCGGATCATCGGCTACACCGTGGTGCTGTGGGCGCTGTCGGTTCTGTTCAGCGCGGTGGGCGAGATGGGACTGGTGTATTTGATCAGCGCCATAGTCTTGGGCGCCGTCTTTTTGTTCTTCGCGGTGCAGGTGCTGCGCACTGAGGCCACCGCATCGGCCATGCGGCTGTTCTCCTATTCCATTACCTACATCACCCTGCTGTTCGGAGCGATGGTGATCGACCAGGTGGTTCGCACCGGTGTCTGATGCAAAAACCCGATCCCAGCGGGTGTTTCGGCAATGCTGTTTGATGCGAGAAACGGCGGGGGCGATGTGTAAAGTTCCGACCCACACCCGCCTTCGTGGAGCACGATGACCCTCACTGAGACGAGGCCAGAACCAGACGCGGTCGCGGCAGGCGGCGACTCCGGACCCACGGTCCAGTCGTCGCCCGACCAATGGACCCCGCCCACCGGTTTGGCCCGATTCCTGAGCACCGGCGATCACCAGACCATCGGCCAAATGTATGTGGCCTTCGCCCTGCTCCTCTCCGGGCTGGCCCTCGCCCTCGGGATGCTGATCGGCATCGAGCAGGCCGATATCGACGGGGGCTTCGGCGTCTTCGCCAACTCCAATGAGGTCTTCCAGGTCTTCGGCCTGTACCGGACCACATTGATCCTGTGCGGGCTGGTGCCGCTGTTTTTGGGCCTGGCCACGGTGGTAATCCCCCGCCAGCTCGGCGCCTCCTCGGTGGCCTTCCCCCGGGCGGCGGCCGCCGCCTTCTGGACCTGGCTGGTGGGCGCCATCACCCACATCGCGGCCACCTTCTCCTACGGCGGCCTGGGCTCGGTGGAGGCCGGTGCCGCCCGAGGGCAGTCGGTGGAGCTCACCGTGCTGTCGCTGGGCATGATCGGGCTGGGCCTGTTGGTCGGCGCCGGTGTGATCTTCACCACCATCGTCACCCAGCGCCCGGCGGGTATGGACCTGCTCCAGGTGCCCGCCTTCTCCTGGTCGATGCTGGTGGCCACCGGGGTGTGGCTGTTCTCGCTGCCGGTGCTGCTGGCCAACCTGGTCATCTCTTGGGTGGACATGCGGGGGGCCGACGCCGTGGGCTTCGGCGGGGGAGATGCGCCCTTCGAGCAGGTTGCCTGGGCGTTCGACGCCCCCCAGGTCTACGCCTGGGTGATCCCCATGCTGGGCATCACCGCCGAGGTGTTCACCGCCGCCCACCGCAGCCGCCCCAAGATGTTCGAGCCCATGGCCGTCATCGTGGGCGCCTTCGGGTTCTTCGCATTCGGCGCCTGGGCGCAGAGCTTCTTCGACAGCGCCGACCCAACGGCCAACGACGCCCACATCGTCACCAACGAGGTGGTATTCACGGCCTTCGGCTTGGCCATCGCCCTGGTGGTGGTGGCCTACGGCGGCTGGCTGGCATTCAACGCCGCTTCCGCCGGGCAGCGCCCGCAGATCACCCCGCAGTTCGCCCTGGTCACCATCTCCGGAGCACTTCTGACCGCGGCGGTCGTCGCCGGCGTACTCCGGGTGGCCGAGCCCGCTTTGGGGGTGCTGCGGGAGTTCGACGACGACGTGTGGCGGGGGTTCTTCGACGCCATGGACGATCTGGAGGGCTCCAGCCTGGTCACCGGGATGATGAACTACGCGGTGCTGGGCGGGCTTTTGGCCGCAGTAGCCGGCCTCTTCCACTGGGCGCCGCGAGTGCTGGGCTGTCCCCTCAATGCTCCATTGGGATACCTGTCGGTGCTGCCGCTGGCCGGGGGCTCGATCTTGATAGGGCTCACCGATGTGCTGAGCGGCTTCTTCGACCAGCCGGCCCGGCCCTACCAGACCAGAGGCATAGCCGATATCGACTCCCTCGGCTTCGTCGAGGCCCTCAATGTGATCGGGTTGATCGGCTACATCGCCGTGTTGGGCGGCTTGGTACTGGTGGCTTTGAACGTGGCCCGCAGCCTGACTGGGGTGCCGATGGCCGAGTCCGACCATGGGGAGGATGCCTGATGGCCGATATCCCCGTCGGCATGCCCCTAGCCGCTCCGCAGTCCCGTCAGCGCACCCTGCTGGTGGGCACGGTGTTCGGCACCGCGGCGGCGCTCATGTACTTCGCCGCCCTGTTCGGGGTGTACCTCCGGGAGCGGTCCGACGCCTTGGCCGATGGCGGAAGCTGGATCCCGACCGGCGCCGACATCCAACTGGCCCAGCCCACGGTGGCGGCGTGGACCATGCTCATGTCGGTGGTCACCATGCAGTGGGCGGTGTATTCCATCGCCCGGGACGACCGAGCCCACGCCATTTTGGCCACCACGCTGACCACGCTGTTTGGGTTCTCCGTGGTCATCACCACCTCGTTCCAGTACACCCAGATGGGATTGGTGGCCGACGAGTCGATCGCCGCTGCAATGATCTACACCATTTCGGGGTCGCACCTGGCCATGATCGCCATCGGCCTGGTGTTCCTGCTCCTCATGGCCTTTCGGGCGCTAGGCGGCCAGTACAGCAGCCGCCAGACCGACGGGTTCGTGGCCGCGTCCATCTTCTGGTACGCCGTTGTATTCGTCTATGTCGTCATCTGGACGGCGATCTTCGTGCTGAAGTAGGCCGCTCGTGTTCGTCGTCGGATTCACACGCCATCACCCAGGCCAGGGAGGGCAATAGTGTTCACCCCCGGCTTCAAACTGTTCTTCGGCTTCTTTTTCGCCGCGGTGGCCGCGGCCGCGGTCTACGGCGTGGCCAGCGGCAGTGGCGGGGACACCGAGTACTTTGCGGTGCTCAACGTGGAGACCTGGGTGGGCGTGCTCAGCCTGGGCTACAAGGGCGGCATCGGCGACCACGTCGGCTATGTGGTGCTGATGGGCTTCGCCCTGCTGTCGGCGTTGGTGGCCATATTCCTGGTGGCCTTCCGAGATGCCGATGCCGAGTCGGTGGGCGAGCTGATGGACGACGGCCAGACTCCCGATACCCAAGCCGACCTGGAGGCAAACTACTGGCCGGCAGTGGCCGCCTTCGGAGTGGGGACGATGATCGTGGGGCTGGTCACCCACGCCACCATCTTCGTGATCGGGCTGGTGATCGTAGGAGCGGCGATATTCGAGTGGATGCTCACCGCGTGGGCCGACCGGGCCACCGCCGACCCGGTGGTCAACCGCAACCTCCGCAACCGCATCATGCGCCCCATCGAGTATCCGGTGACCGCCGCGCTCGGCGTGGCGGTGCTGGTGCTGGCCCTGTCCCGGGTGCTGCTGACCGTCTCCGAGTTCAGCGCGGTGATCGTGGCCGGTGTGGTGGCCACGGTGATCTTCTTCATCGCGGTGGTGTTCGCGGTCGTCCCCAAGATCAGCCGGTCGGTGATCGCCGGCACGGTGGCCGTGATATGTGTCGGCGTCTTGGTGGCCGGGGTTATCACCGCGGCGATGGGGTCGCGCGACTTCCACCACGAGGCGCCCGCCTCCGAGCACGGAGAGCCGGCGGGCGATCACGGAGAGGCCGAGTGATGGCTGCAATGTCACCCCGGAGCGGTGCCCGATGAGCCGACGTCTCAAGGTGCTTGTCTGGCTGTCGAGCCTGCTGGTTATCGCTGGCACTATCGCCCTGATCGTGGTGGGCATCGTGGTCACCGACGACCACCCGCTTTCCACCCTTTCGCCAGTGGGCCGCCAGGGCCGCGACATCGCCCGGCTCATCAACCCCATCTTCATCGTGGCCGGCGTGGTGTTCTTCCTGGTTCAGGGAGCGGTGCTGGCGCTGTGGTGGCGCTACCGGGTGGGCGGCTCCGAAACCGGCGACGGCGAGCACGGCTACTACGAAGACGACGAGTTTCCCGATCAGACCCACGGCAACGACCGCCTCGAGATCGCCTGGACCATCGTGCCGACCATCTTGCTGGCGGTCATTTCGGTGTTCACTCTGGTAGCGCTGTTCGCTCTCGACGATGTGGATGCCTCCGACGAGGACATGGTGGTCACCGTCATCGGCCAGCAGTGGTGGTGGGAGTACCAGTACCACCTGGACGGCGACACCACGACTGCGCCCGACTTCGTGACCGCCAACGAGTTGGTCATCCCCGCCGGGGTCGACGTGGCCCTCGACATCAAATCACGCGACGTGATCCACTCCTTCTGGATACCCAAGTTGAACGGCAAGCGTGACGCCGTTCCCGGCCGCAGCCACGACTGGGTGATCCAAGCCGACAACCCCGGCCGCTATCGAGGTCAGTGCACCGAGTTCTGCGGTCTCTCCCACGGCTACATGAAGATGGTGGCCGTGGCCCTCACCCCCTCAGAATTCGCCCAGTGGAGAGACAACCAGATGACTCCGGCGTCTGCTCCCGCCGAGGGCACGGCCGCAGCCGCGGGCTGGGAAGTCTTCAGCCAGCAGTGCGCCAGCTGCCACGCAGTCAACGGGCTCACCTCCGCGGCCAACCGAGGCGGCGCCGCTGAGTCGCCTCCCGACGATTGGGACATCTACGGCGAGTTCAACGGCGGCTACGCCGGTCCTGTCATCACCGACGAGCTAATCGCCGGCGCCGCCCCCAACCTGACCCACTTGATGACCCGAGGCACGTTCGCCGGATCTATTTTCGATCTCTATTTGGGCGCCGGCGACCATATCCCGTACCTGGAACTGGCCAACCGGGGCACCCTCAACCGGGGCGACCTGGAGGCCTGGATCTCCAACGCCCCCGAGCGCAAGCCCGCCGATGCCGACGGCCTCCGGGGAATGCCCGCCCGCACCGGTTTGAGCCCCGACGACATCGACAATGTCGTTGCCTTCCTGTCCACCCTCGACTGATTGTGCCTGTCCACCCTCCAATGATTGTGATTGTGTCGATGCCAGCTAACTCGATACCGCAGACCGCTGATCGGAAGTGCCGATGACCGTCACCGACCGCACGATCACCGCCCCAGAGGAGACCTTGGCGCTGCCTGCGGGCCCTGCTGTTGCCCACCGCCCCCTGGGCGTGTTCACCCGTCCCCAGGGCAGCGAGGGCTGGAGGAGCTGGCTGTTCACCGTCGACCACAAGCGCATCGGCATCATGTACGGCGCGGCGGCCATGTTCTTCTTCTTGGTAGGCGGGGCCGAAGCCCTGTTCATCCGCCTCCAGTTGGCCACTCCCAACGGCTCGGTGATCGGTGCCGGCACCTACAACGGCGTGTTCACCATGCACGGCGTGACCATGGTGTTCCTGGTGATCATGCCCATGGCCGCAGCCTTCGCCAACTACCTGCTCCCCCTGCAAGTGGGGGCCCGAGATGTGGCCTTCCCCCGTCTCAACGCCTTCAGCTTCTGGTGCTTCTTGGCCGGCGGCCTGTTGCTCGTCTCCTCGATCTTCATCGGCGGCTGGTTCCAGAACGCCCCTGACGGCGGCTGGTTCAACTACGCCCCCAACAGCGGGCTGCCCTTCTCACCGTCCAAGGGAATCGACTTCTACGCCGTCGGCTTGCAGATAACCGGCATCGCGTCGTTGGTCAGCTCCATCAACCTGATCGTCACCGTGTTGAACATGCGAACCAAGGGCATGAGCTTCTTCCGAATGCCCGTGCTCACCTGGATGCTGCTCATCACCCAGTTCCTGCTGCTGTTCGCCATTCCGGTTATCACTGTGGCCCTGTTCTTGTTGATGTTCGACCGGCTGTGGGACGCCAACTTCTTCAACGTGGCCGCCGGGGCCGATCCGCTGCTGTGGCAGCACCTGTTCTGGATCTTCGGCCACCCCGAGGTGTACATCCTGATCCTGCCCGCCTTCGGGATCGTGTCGGAGATCATCCCCACGTTCTCCCGCAAGCCCCTGTTCGGCTACCACTTCATGGTGGCCTCCGGCATCGCCATCGGCTTCATGGGCTGGGGGGTGTGGGCCCACCACATGTTCACCTCGGGCATTGGGCCGCTGGCGGTGGCCGCGTTCTCGGTGTCCACCATGTTCATCGCCGTGCCCACCGGGGTGAAGATCCTCAACTGGCTGGCCACCATGTACCGGGGCCGACTGCGATTTACCACCCCCATGCTGTATGCCGTGGGAGTGGTGTCGATGTTCACCATCGGCGGGCTTTCGGGGGTGACCCATGCCATCGCCCCGTCCGACACCCAGCAGACCGACACCTATTACATCGTGGCCCACTTCCACTACGTGATCTTCGGCGGGGCGCTGCTCGGGCTGTTCGGCGGCTTCTACTTCTGGTGGCCCAAGGCGTTTGGCTACAAACTCAGCGAGGCGTGGGGCAAGGCCAGCTTCTGGGTGATGCTCGTCGGCTTCAACTTCACCTTCGGACCCATGCACATACTCGGCTTGCAGGGCATGTCTAGGCGCATCTCCACCTATCGGGCCGACGAGGGTTTCGCGCTGTGGAACATGGTGGCCACCATCGGGTCGTTCGTGATCGCCGTTGGGGTGGCCATGTTCTTGTGGAACGTGTACGCCAGCACCCGCAAATGGCAGCGGGCTGGCCGCCCCGACGTGGGGCCCGACCCGTGGGACGCCCGCGGCCTGGAGTGGATGACCGCCTCCCCGGTGCCCGAGCACAATTTCGACTCCGAGATCGAGGTGGAGCGCCTCGACGAGTTCTGGCACCGCAAGTACGGAGTCGATGAGAACCACCGGGTGGTGAAGACCGCCACCGCCGAAGAAGTGGCCCACGACGGCAGCAACACCAAAGTGCACCTGCCGTCCCCGTCGTACTGGCCCATCGTCTTGGGCGGGGGCATCCTGCTGGTGGGCTACGGCCTCATCTACAACTTGTGGCTGGCCGCCGCCGGGCTCGTGCTCTTGGTGGGGGCCATCTACGGCTGGATCCTGGAGCCGGCCGACGACCCCGACGCCGCCGGCCACCACGACGATCATCACGACGACGGCGATGGCCACGGCGACCCCAGCGGCAACGGCGGACCAGACGGCAACGGCGAGTCCGCCTCGGCCGCAGCGCCGGCTGACACCGAGGAGGCTGCGACCGTTGGCTGACACCATGGCCGATGAGGCCACCACCCACGCCGAGGAGCACCACACCAGTACCGGCATCTCCAACGAGAAGCTGGCCATGTGGGTGTTCCTGGGCTCGGAGTGCCTGCTGTTCGGCGGGCTCATCTCCACCTACATGTTCAATAAGGGCCGCATCGGCCCCAACGACATCGGCCCCGACGACGTGTTCGACATCCCGTTCACGTCGGTCAGCTCGTTCGTGCTGCTGATGAGCTCGCTCACCATGGTGTTCGCGGTGTCGGCCATCGCCCGGGGCGATCTCCGGGGCAACCGCATCTGGCTGGCCACCACCGCCGCGCTGGGGGCCACCTTCGTGGCCGGGCAGGTGTACGAGTTCACTGCGTTCTACAGCGAGGGCCTCGGCTTCACCACTAACCTGTTCGGCTCCGCCTTCTACGCCCTCACCGGTTTCCACGGCGCTCACGTCACCATCGGCATCATCATGTTGATGTCGTTGTATGTGATGTCGATGCGGGGCAACCTCGGGCCGGAGCGGGCCGAGACCGTGGAGATAATCGGCCTGTACTGGCACTTCGTCGACATCGTCTGGATCGTGATCTTCACGATCGTGTACCTCTTCCCGCAGTAGGATCAGCCATGGCCACCGTCACCCCTGAGTCTCCCGACACGGCCCACGCTCCCGACGAGCACGCCCATCCATCCAACTGGCTCTATGTCAAGGTGGCCATCGCCCTCGCGCTGCTCACCGCGTTCGAGGTGTTCACCTATTTCGAAACGGTTCACGGGTGGGGCGACACCGCCATCATCATCATGCTGGTTTTGATGATGCTGGTGAAGTTCTTCCTGGTGGTGGCCTTCTTCATGCACCTGAAGTTCGACGCCCCGATCTTCTGGCGGCTATTCGTTTTCGGGCTGATTTTGGCCATGGCGGTGTACATGGTCATGCTCACCGCGTTCCGGTTTTGGTAGGCCATGTTTATTAGGCAATGCGGTTTGGCCCAACGGCTTGGGTTGACCGCGTTCCGCTTCTGGTAGACGGCCGATGGCCTTTGCCGCCGAAACCGATATCTGGCGGTTCCAGCCCCACGCCGAGGTGTGGTTCATCCTGCTGGCCGCGATCGCCATGGCCTGGTACGCCGTTCGGGTCATCGCCCCCAAAGCCGCTCCGGCCGGCGAAGCCCCATTTGCCCGCTACCACAAGCTGGCCTTCGTCGGGGCCATGGTGTTGCTGTGGGTGGCCAGCGACTGGCCGATGCACGACATCTCCGAGGAGTACCTGTACTCGGTCCACATGATCCAGCATCTGCTCATCACCTTTGTGGTGCCCCCACTGTTGTGGGCGGCTATGCCCGAATGGCTGGCCCGATTGATGATCAGCGGCGACGGCAGCGTCGGGTTGTGGGTGCGACGGCTGGCCCGGCCGGTGGTCGCCGGGGTTCTGTTCAACTTCATGGTGGCGGTCAGCCACATCCCCTGGGTGGTCAACACCTCCGTAGAAAACGGTGCCCTGCACTACTTCGTTCATCTGCTGCTGATGGCCTCGGCAATGGTGATGTGGCTGCCGGTGTGCGGCCCGATCCCCGAGCTGCGGATGGGCGCTCCCGGCAAGATGATCTACTTGTTCTTGATGTCGGTAGTGCCCACCGTGCCGGGCGCGTTCTTGACCTTTGCCCAAGGCGCGGTGTACGGCGCGTACGACCACCAAGTCCGGCTGTGGGGCATCGGCGTGCGGGCCGACCAGCAGGCCGCCGGACTCATTATGAAGCTGGTGGGTGGCATGTACCTGTGGGCATGGATCGGGGTGCTGTTCTTCCGCTGGGCCGGCGTCCAGCAGCGGGCCAACACCCAGATGCGGGTGGTCACCACGGTCCCATCAGGGCCCATTGCCGCCGATACTCGGGTTCCCGCCACGTCGGGTTCCAACGGCTCCCGCACCACCAACGGTTCTCGATGATCGATCTGCGCCTGGTGCGCTCCGACTACGACGCGGCACGGGCTGCGCTGGCCCGCCGGGGGATCGACTTGTCGGAACTGGAGCAGGTGGCCGCCCTGGATGAGCGCCACCGCAATCTCATCACCCAGCGTGATGCCCTGCGCCATGAGGTTAAGGAACTGTCCCAGCAGGTCGGCCAGCTCAAGCGCGACGGCCGCGATGCCGAGGCCGATGCCGCGGCTGGCGAGAGCCGCCAGCGGGGCGAGCAGGGGAAGGCCCTGGCCGCCGAGGCCGACGCAGTGGCCGACGAAATCCACCAGTTGCTGTTGCACATCCCCAACCTGCCCGCCGCCGACGCCCCCGACGGCGCTGACGAGACCGACAATCCGGTTCTGCGGGTGGAGAACTTCGATCCCGATTCCTACGGAGACCACCAGCGGGTTCCCCACTGGGAGTTTGCCGTAGAAGCCGGCTGGCTGGACATGGAGCGGGCCGCCAAGCTGTCGGGGTCCATGTTCGCCATGCTCCGGGGACCGGGGGCCTCCCTGGCCCGGGCCATGGTCCAGTTCGGGCTCGATCGCAACGCCGACCGCTACGAGGAAATCCGCCCGCCCACCCTGGTCCACAGCCAGGTGATGGTGAGCACCGGCCAGCTCCCCAAGTTCGCCGACGACGCCTACTGGTTGGAGCGAGACGACTTGTGGGCCATTCCCACCGCCGAGGTACCCCTCACCTCGCTGGCCTCCGGGGAGATACTCGACGAGGCCGACCTGCCCATGAGGATGATGGCCCACACCTCCTGTTACCGCCGAGAGGCCGGCGCCGCCGGGCGAGACACCCGGGGTCTGTTGCGGGTTCACGAGTTCGACAAGGTTGAGATCTTGGCCTACGCAACGCCGGAGCAGGCCCCGGCAATTCACGAAGAGATCTTGGAGCGGGCCTCCGCCGCGGTGGCCGAGTTGGGCTTGGCCTACCGGATTGTGGACATCAGCACCGGCGATCTGGGCCAAGCCCACCACCGGTCATGGGACGTGGAGGTGTACGCCCCCGGCGCCGACCAGTGGCTGGAGGTGTCTTCGTGCTCGTGGTACTCCGACTACCAGGCCCGCCGGGCCAACCTGCGCTACCGGCCCACTGGCGAAAAGGGCACTCGCATCCTCCACACCCTCAACGGTTCCGCCCTCGCCGTCCCCCGAGTATGGGCCGCCATAGTCGAGACCTACCGTCAACCCGACGGCTCCGTGGCCGTCCCCGAGGTCCTGCGCCCCTACCTGGGCCGCGACGTGCTCTGAGCGGCCTTCACACTCCCATAATGAGTGCGCAGTCTGTGGTGTGCCCTGTGTTTGGCGCGGTCAGCTTGGTTGGTCTTGGGTGGGGGCATGGAAGACGATTAGGACTTGTCCGGTGTCGACTTGGTCGCCCGCGCTGGCCTGTGTCTCGGCGATTTCGAGGTCGGCTGGGGCGGCCAGGGGGTGGAACATTTTCATTGCTTCGAGCACGACGATGGTGTCTCCGGTAGACACTGTGTCTCCGGGTTTGGCGTTCAGTTCGGTGATTGACGCGGGGAACGGGGCGACGAGTGTGTGAGCGCTGCTGCTGGATGTGGCGGGGTCGTTCGACCACAGTTCTGATGTGTCGCCGAGGGTGAGGGTGTGGGTGTGGCCGCGACGTTGACGGCCACCATTTGGCAGGGCTGGTCGATGGCGACGGGATGCCGGTTGTCTCCGATCGAGAAGTGGGTGTCCGGCGATGACTTGTCCGATTCTGAGAGTCTGTCGCCGTTTTCTTCTGGTTCGGTCTCAATTCGGTGGATTTCGCCGTGGGAGTCGCGCAGGGCCAGTTGGCGGGGGTTTCGGTGGGGTGTGATGCGGAACGGGCCCATTGCGTGCCATGGGTCTGGTTGGCGGGCTTTTCGCTTTGCGGCGAGCCAGGCTCGGGCTGCTATGTCGAGGGGTGGCGCGGGTTGGTCGGGCAGGGGGGTTTCGTCGAGGAATCGGGTGGTGACCCGCCCGGCGATGATTGGGGGTTGGCCGATGAGCCAGCGGTGGAATCCTGCGGTGGTGATGGGGCCGGTGATGATGGTTTCGTCGAGGGCGTCTCGCAGCCGTTGTCGGGCGGTGTCGCGGTCGGGGCCTGCGCTGATGAGCTTGGCGATCATCGAGTCGTAGTGGGCGGTGATCTCGCTGCCCGGTTCGACGGCGCTGTCCCATCGGACCCAGTCCGGCACTCGAATGGTCCCGATGGTCCCGATTTGGGGTTGGAATCCGGCGGCCGGGTTCTCGGCGTTGATCCTTGCTTCGAAGGCGTGGCCGTCGAAGCGCACGTCGTTTTGGCCGATGGGCAGTTCCTTGCCGGCGGCGATGCGTATCTGGAGTTCGACGAGGTCGAGGCCGGTGATGAGCTCGGTGACGGGGTGTTCGACCTGTAGTCGGGTGTTGACCTCCAAGAAGAAGTAGTCGCCGGTCTGGTCGTCGACCACGAATTGCACTGTTCCGACCGAGTCGTAGCCTGCTTTCTGGGCGAGGTCCACCGCGGCGGTGTGGAGGCCCGACCGTGTGGCGTCGGGCAGGTTGGGTGCGGGGGCCTCTTCGAGGAGTTTCTGATAGCGGCGCTGTACCGAGCATTCCCGGGTCCCGAGGTGGACGGCACCGCCGTGGTGGTCGGCGGCGATCTGGACTTCGATGTGGCGGGGCTGTTGGATGTAGCGCTCGACGATTACCGCGCTGTCGCCGAAGGCCCGCTTGGCTTCGGCTTGGGCCTGGTCGAGCGCGGCCTCGAACCGGCCGGCATAGTCGACGATGCGGATCCCCCGGCCGCCCCCGCCGGCTGAGGCTTTGATCAGCACCGGGTAGCCGATCTGCTCGGAGGCCACGATGAGGTCGTGGGGGTCTTGGGATTGGTCGTAGCCGGGGATGACCGGGATGTCGGTGGCGCGGGCCAGTCGGCGGGCTTCGATCTTGGATCCCAGCGAGGCCATGGTTGCGGGTCGGGGGCCGATCCAGATGCGCCCGGAGGCGATCACCGCGGCTGCGAAGTCGGCGTTCTCCGACAAGAACCCGTAGCCGGGATGGATGGCGGTGGCGCCGCTTTCGTCGGCGGCGGCCATGACCGCGTCGATCGACAAGTATGAGCGGGCGGGGTCAGCGGGCCCCAGGCGGCACTTGGAGGTGGCCTCGGAAACGAAGGGCGCGTGCTGATCGGCGTCGGAATGCACGGCGACGGTCTCCATGCCGATGCGGCGGGCGGTGCGGATGACGCGCCGGGCGATCTCGCCCCGGTTGGCGATCAGGATCCGCACGGGCCTCACATCCGGTATACGAGGGGGCGCGATGGTGGGGCGTCGTTTTGGCGGCCGGCCAGGGCCACACACAGGCCGAGGGCGTCTCGGGTGTCGACGGGGTCGATCAGCCCGTCGTCCCACAGCCGCGACGTGGCGTAGTAGGGGTCGGACTGCGTCTCGTATTGGTCGCGGACCTCGGCTCGCAGAGCGGCGACCTCCTCCTCGCTGGTGTCGCCGGCGTCGAGGCCGCCGAGGCGTATGTCGACGAGCACGGTCTCGGCGGTGGCTGCGGCCATGGTGGCGATCCGCGAGTTGGGCCACGCGAACAAGAACCTCGGATTGAAACCGCGGCCGCACATGCCGTAGTTCCCCGCTCCGTACGACCCGCCGATGAGCACGGTGTAGCGGGGCACGGTGGCGTTGGCCACCGCGGCCACCATCTTGGCGCCGTGCTTGGCGATGCCGGCCGCCTCGGAGTCGCGCCCCACCATGTAGCCCGACGTGTTCTGCAAGAAAACCAGCGGGATCCGGCGCTGCTCGCACAGCTCGATGAAGTGGGTGGCCTTGAGCGCTGACTCGCTGAAGATGATGCCGTCGTTGGCCACGATGCCGGTGAGGTGGCCCCAGATGCGGGCGAAGCCGCACACGATGGACGACCCCCATTCCGGCTTGAACGCGGCAAAGCGCGAGCCGTCCACCAAGCGGGCGACGACCTCGACGGCGTCGAACGGGACGCGGTCGTCGGCGTTGACGATGCCGTAGATCTCGGCTGGGTCATAGGCCGGCGGTTCCGGCGTCTGCCAGTTCGCCCACCGCTGGCGGTCGCCGATCAGACGCTGGTTGGTGCACTGGCAGATCTCGCGCAACAGGCCGTAGGCCTCGTGCTCGCTTGCCGCTATGTGGTCGCTGACCCCCAACATGCGGGTATGGACGTCGGCGCCGCCCAGCTCGTCGGGATCGACGATCTCGCCCAGGGCGGCCTTGACGATGGGCGGGCCGCCCAAGAAGATCCGCCCGATCCCCTCCACCATGATCACCTCGTCGCTCAGCGCAGGGACATAGGCGCCCCCTGCGGTGCAGCCCCCCAGCACCACCGAGAGCTGGGGCAGCCCTTGGGCCGACAGCCTGGCCTGGCGGTAGAACGAGCCGCCGAAATGGTCCTTATCGGGAAAAATCTCATCCTGGAGCGGCAAGAACGCGCCGCCGGAGTCCACCAGGCATATGACCCCGAGCTCGTTCTCCTCGGCGATCTGCTGGGCCCTCACGTGCTTTTTGATCGACACCGGCAGCAGCGAACCCCCCTAGACGGTGGCGTCGTTGGCGATGAACACATAAGGCGCATCGTGCACCAGCCCGATCCCGGTGACAATCCCCGCGCCGGGCGCAGTGTCGTCGTATTGGCCCCACCCCGACAGGGTGGACAGCTCCAAGAACGGGCTCCCGCCGTCGACGACCAAATCAATGCGGTCCCGCACCATCAACTTGTTGCGGGCCAAGTGGCGCTCGATCGACCGCTCCCGCCGGGGACCACCCGAGATTGCCTCCTGCTGCCGCTGCTTCAGAGTGGCCACCATCGCCCGGTACCACTCGGAGTTGGCCGAGAAGACCTCCGAACGCGCGTCAATGCGAAACTCGATCTTTCTCATCTGCCGCCCGGTTCTAACAGACGCACCACTACGTCGCTCCCCCGAGGCCGAGTTCTTCGACGGCCTGCTCGCACATGAGGAGTTTCTAGATCTTTCCGGTGATGGTCATGGGGAACTTAGTTTTGCGAATTCCGAGAGCAGCACAACCTAACGAGGTGAAGTCAAGCATTGTCATCGATCATCTTCCACAATGCTTCGATGTGTGCTTGGGTCACCCAGATGGAGCCGATCGCGATGCGTATGAAGCGCCTGTTGTCGATTTCTGATCCTGCGATGTAGAAGCGGCCGTCAGCGTTGATTTTTTCGATGAGGGCGTCGGTGGCGGTGCGGCCGTCGCGGTGGGCGACAGATACCAAACCGAACGGGCCAGGGGCGATCAGTTCGAGGCTCTCGTGGCTGTCGATCTGCTCGGCGAGCCAGCGGGCCCATTCCACGTGGGACCGGATCATCTTGCGCAGTCCTTCTGCCCCGAATGAGCGCAATACGAACCAGAGTTTCAGCGAGCTGAACGGCCGGCCGAGCTGTAGTTGCCAGTCTCGGTAGTCGATGACCTGGCCGGATGCGGACGCCTCGTTGCTGAGGTAGGGAGGCATCACGCTCAGAGCGTCGATGAGCGGTCGGCGGTCGGCCACCCACATGACTGAGCACCCCACGTTGGTGGCGAGCCATTTGTGGGGGTTGAACGTGTAGCTGTCAACCAGCTCCAGCCCGTCTTGGAGGTTGCGGAATTCCTCGCAGATCATGGCTGAGCCCGCGTAGGCGGCATCGACGTGGTGCCATATCCGCTCAGTATCCGCGATCTCGCCGATGCTGCGCACCGGGTCAATTGCGGTTGTGCCCGTCGTCCCCACTGTGGAGCAGACGAAAGCGGGAACAAGGCCCGCTTGGCGGTCGGCGGCGATGGCGGCGGCTAGCGCTTCGGGCGACATGGAGAACTCGCTGTCGGTGTCGAGGAGCCTGATGTGGCCGTAGCCGGCGATCCTGGCCCCCTTCTCGACTGAGGAGTGGGCTTGGTTGGAGGTGTAGGCCACCATCTGATCGAAGGCCGCTCCTGTGCGCTTGCGGCAGAGCTCTCGGGCTGTGACCAGGGCGGTGTGGGTGGATGAGGAGGCACCGGGCTGGAGGACTCCCCCCCCAGGGCCGGTGGTCTTCCATTCCTGGGGGACTCCGAGCAGGTCGACGAGCCAGTCGAGGACGTGCGACTCGATCTCTGTAGCGGCTGGGGATGTCGACCACATCATCCCAACCGCCCCGAAGGCCGCTGCGGCAAGCTCTCCCAGTATGGACGCTGGCGACGATGTGGCCGGGAAGTAGGCGAGCCAGCCGGGGTGCTGCCAGTGGGCCAGGCCGGGGGACACGACGCGCTCCAGGTCTGCGAGAACTTCACCGAACGCTTCAGGGCGTTCCGGAGCCCGGCGCGGGAGCTTGGCCCGCACTTCGCCCGGTTCCACTGGTCCGCACACGGGTCTGGCACCGAGCCCTGCGAGGTAGTCGCTGGCCCAGTCGACTAGGGCGTGGCCGTTGCGTTGAAATGCTTCAAGGTCAAGCGGGTCGGGCTCGGAGGGTGCTTGGTTCGGCATTCTACCGTCCCTTATGGAGCGCAATGGGCCAATGCGACGTTCAGGCTCACAGGCAGTCGCTTTCTCAGCCCTTGGGCGGTGGGGCATGTAGGTCTTGCCGCTGGGTTTGAGGCCCATCGACTGAAGTGTCAGCAGCAGGCCCAATGAGGCCCCGGTGGGGTCGACTACCGGAACTCGGGTGTGCTCTGCTTCGAGCTTTTCCTGGAGGGTGGCTGCGACTCCCAGCATGCCGGTGCAGCCCAAGACCAGGACGTCGGCGCCGCTGGTTTCGATGGCCCGACATGACGCCTCGAACAGGCTCTTTAGGAGCGCGTCGCCGTCGTGGAGTTCGAGCACCGGGGTGTCGATGACTTCGATGGAGGCCATGCGGTTTCTGATGCCCATACGGGTGGCGAGGCCGGAGATCATCGGGACAACGTTGTCCAGCACGGTCACGACTGAGAAGCGGTCGCCGAGAGTCAGCGCGGTGGCGATGGCGGGTTCGAACCCGCCGACTACGGGGATGTCGACAATCTCTCGGGATGCGGGAACGGCGGGGTCGCCGAAGCAGGTGATGAACACGGCGTCTGCTCCGCTGTCTGCTGCGTTGGCCACTTCGGCGACGATGGGCGGTCCGGCGAGGACTTCGTCGTGGAACGACTCGATCGATGCCGGGCCGGATTGCAGGTGGGAGACTTCCAGGTCGATTTCGGGTCCGAGGAAGCCCCGGGCCTCTTTCTCGATTTGCTCGTTGAATTGGTCCGATGTGATCGGGACCACGATGTGGATTTTCACGGAGTGCCTTTCTCTGTGTTGGTTACGTTCGGCGGGATCGGGACCAGGCGTCTGCGGCGACGGCGACCAGGATCACGACGCCTTGGATGATCCGCTGCCAGATGGGGTCGATCTGGTGGAGATTGAATCCGTTGACCATGAACGCGATGAACAACGCGCCCAGTAGCGTTCTCCACACCGCTCCGGTGCCGCCGGCAATGGAGGTGCCGCCGACGACGATGGCCGCGATGACGCCGAAGACGAAGCTGAAGTCGTCCGACGGTGTGGCACTGATGGCCCGTGACGAGGCCACGACTCCCGCAAGGCCGGCGGCCAATCCAGACAGGGCGAACACCAGCACGATGATCCGGCCGGTTCGGATGCCGGCCAGTTTGGCCGCTTCGATGTTGCCGCCGGTGGCGTAGACGTGGCGGCCGAATCGGGTGGCGGACAAAGTGACCCAGGCGATGGCCACCACTCCCAGCGAGATCCACGTCGCGGTTGTCAGATCGGCGACCCGGGTCCTTGCGATGTCGCGGTAGTTCTCGCTCTTTGGGCGCAGAATGCTCCGGTCGCTGACGAGGAAGCCGATTCCGAACACGATGAAAGACGTCGCCAGTGTCGTGATGAAGGAGTTAATCTTGGCGAACGACACGACCGACCCGTTCACCGTGCCGACGACCAGGCCGAATGCGCATCCCGCCAACAGCGCCAGGGCCACCGATCCGGTGGCGTTCTCGACCCGCAGGGCGACGAGCGGCGCGGCCACGGCCACCGCGGAGATCGACACGTCGAAACCGCCTGCGATCATGGTGAGCGTGGCCACCGATGCGGCGATCAGCAGGGTGGCTTGCTGGTCCAGCACGTTGCGGAGGTTGGGCCCGGTCAAGAACCCGTCGGTTGTGATGGCCAGCACCACAAACAGCGCCAGGGTCACCCAGACGATCCCGTATCGGGCCAAGGCTGCGAACGGGCTGGTGTTCACTGTTTTTCCGCAGTCTGCCGGTCGGAGGGCGGGGTGGGTTCGCCGCCGAAGGCCTGGCGTAGTATTTCGGCTTCGTCGAGGTCGGGATGGGAGAACTCGGCCACGAATTGGCCTGCTCTCATCACGACGATGCGGTGGCAGAGTCCGATCAGCTCCTCCAGCTCGGAGGAGACGATAAGCACGGCCAGCCCGTTGCCGGACGCTGAGGCGATCAGGTCGTAGATCGATCGTTTGGACCCCACGTCGACGCCTCTTGTCGGCTCGTCCGCGATCAGGACTTTGAGGCCGGGGACCATCCAGCGGGCGAAGAGGCTCTTCTGCTGGTTGCCGCCCGAGAGCAGGTGGACGGGGGTTTCCAAGCCGCCGCCGCGCACTTCGGCGCCGGCTGCTGCGGCGACGACGAGGTTGCGCTCGGCGCGCCGGGAGACGATGCCTGCTTTTGTGGTCCGGCTCAGGTGGGGAAGGCTGATGTTCTCCCGCAGGCTCCTGTCGGGGAGCAGGCCCTGGTCGCGGCGCGACTCGGGGATGAGGCCCAGACCGCGCCGGATTGCGCGCGTCGGCCTTAGCCGGCTCCGCCACTGCGGTCGGCGGAGGGCCCGGGCATGGGGTCGGGCCAGGGGCTCTCCTGCGATCTGGATCTCGCCTTCTGTGATCGGGTCTGCCCCGTAGACCGCTCTCACGAACTCGGTGCGGCCTGCTCCGACGAGGCCGGCGAGGCCGACGATCTCACCGCTGCACACGTCGAGGTCGAGGCCGCGCTGTGCTCCCAGCCCCGGGCGGCGAAGCCCCCTGACTCGAAGCGCCGGCGGTTCGCCCTGTTGGGGCTGCCCGGGTTGGGCGGGCATCGCTTTGGGCGGGTAGTTGCCGGCCAGTTGGCGGCCGATCATGGCCTCGATGAGGGTGTCGGCTGTCTCGGTTTCAGCGTTGGAGGTTCGCACGATGCGCCCGTCTCGCATCACTGTGACGGCGTCGGACAAGTCGAGCACTTCTTGGAGGAAGTGGGAGATCAACAACACGGTTGTCCCCCGTTCTCGCATCTCCCGCAGAAGCCGGTGGAGTTGGTCTCTCTCGGTGCCTGATAGGCGAGCTGAGGGCTCGTCCATGATCACGAACTCGGCTCCCCGGGCCGCTGCCCGCAGAATCTCCACCAACTGCTGTTCGGCCACCGAGAGGCTCCCCGCTGTCGGGGCCGGATCCAGCTGGATCCCGGTGCTCGAGGTCAATGAGGCGAACCGGCGCTGGGTGCCGCGGCGGGACATGAACCCGAATCGAGCGGCCTCCACGCCGCAGAACACGTTGTCGGCCACGCTGCGGTCCTTGAGGAGCGACAGCTCTTGGGCGATCGTCGTGATGCCCGCATCGAAAGCCTGTCGTGGAGTGCGGAACGACTCCAGCCGCCCGTTCACGAGCAGCGAGCCCCTGTCGGCGGTGTAGACGCCGGAGATGATCTTGCCGATGGTGGACTTCCCCGCGCCGTTCTCGCCGACGAGGCCGTGAATCGATCCCCGTTCCACGGCCAGGCTGGCATCGTCGACTGCCTGGGTGGTCCCGAACCGCTTGGAGATGCCCCTTAGCTCGACATGGTTTGCGCTGTCAGCCATCCCATTCGGCGGTGAACTGGTCCACATTGGCCGCAGTCACCATCCCATCGTCGACGAAATCGGCATTGGGATCAACACCACCGGTGTATGTGCCGTCTTCGAGAGCTGCGATCATAGCTTCCATAGCCAAGCGTCCCTCGCTGGCCGGCGCGTAGAACACGGTGGCGAACCAGCGCCCGTCCCTGACGCCCTCAATCGCTGGCGACGAACCGCCGAGGCCGATGAGCGCGACGTCGTCGAGCTTGCCCTCGTCGGTCAGCACCAGCTCCACACCCTGCAGCGACTGGTCCGCTCCGACGACAACGTCGAATTCAGGCTCGGCCTGGAGGATGTCCTGGATGGCGTTGATACCCCCCTCGGGTCCGAGGTACTGGCCCTCTCCCTCGGCGACGACCGTGATGTTGGACTGTCCTGCGGTGGCGTTGTCGAATCCCTGGCGGACCGCGACATCGAGGGGGATGCCCTTGATGCCATAGAGGTACACCACCCGGCACGGGTCCAAATCGGCGCACGCGGTGATAGTGAGCTGCCCAGCTCGCTCACCGGTGACGACTGGAGGGGCCATGATCGAGGCGGCTACCCCGTCGACCTGGGGATCGTTGGTTGAGAGGTCGTCGCCGACGATCTGGTTGAACAGGACGACCTTGAGCTCTGCGTCGAGAGCGGCTTCTACGTCGGGAACCAGGCCGGGGCCGTTCAACGCGACCAGGATGATGCCGTCGTACTGTCCGCTTGTGACCGCATCTTGGAGCTGGGTGGTCTGCAGATCGGCGTTGAATTGGGCGTCGAATTCCACCATATCGATGTTGTTCTCATCGGCTAGCCGCTGCATCTCGCCCACCGACGCCAACAAGAACGTGTTCGCCGAGCTGGCCGACAAATAGGCAATCTTCCACGGCTCGGGCGCGGCGGTGGGCTCCGGAGTCGCCTCAGGTGTGGGTTCGGTCGCTGCGGTCGCCTGCGGCTCCGCTGTGGGCTCAGGTGCGGCCGTCGCCTGCGACACGGTCTGTGTCGGCGCAGGCGCCGTGTCGGAGTCGTCGTCGTTGCCGCAAGCAGCGGCGATCAAAGACAGTGCGACCAGCGCACCGAGAATTCGGGTTGGGCATTTTGCAGTTATCGCCTTCATCGGATCCCCCCTAAATCTGGGCGTAGTAGCTCAAGCAAGCACCGTAAAGAGCCGCCTCAACGCCGCTCAATGGGCAAACCGCTGAGATATGGGCATCAGACAGTGCAGATCATGCACAGCGGGTTGGGGTAGCAGACGACATTGGAGAGGCTGCCGCCCGTTCCTTGCCCGATTCGCATTCGGAGCTAGGCCGCTGCTGTGAACCGCTCGGGGCTGAGCCTCGGCGCGAGGGAGCCGAGATCAGCATGCTCGAAAATGGCGGATGAACCGTTTCCGATCAGCCAAGCTGTCAATGCGGCGATGGCTGGGGACGTCTGGATGCCCGTGCCTCCTTGGCCTGCGCACCAGAAGAAGCCTGCGATGTCCCGGTCGAAGCCCACGACCGGGTCGCGGTCCGGCGAGAATGTGCGCAGCCCGGCCCAAGCGGATCGGATGGAGCGGATGTCGAGGTTGGTCGCCTGGTTGATCGCCTCGATGCCGGCGGCGACATCGAGCTCCCGGGGCTTCGCGTCGCTGGGCTCGTCGGGGTGCTCGTCGGCAGGGGAGCCTAGGAACTGGCCTGCCCCCTCGGGCTTGAAATAGAAGCTCTCGTCTGCGCCGATCACAAGCGGCCAGTGCTCGCTGGGATAGCGGCTCGTGAACGTGAAGATCGTCCGCCGGTAAGGGGTCAGGCCCAGTGGGGCTGCTCCGGCCATCTCCGCTATCTCGTCGGCCCATGCCCCCGCGGCGTTCACCACGATGTCGGCTCGGATGGCGGGACCGTCGGTGTCCAGCTGCCAGCCGGAGCCCCGGCGGGCCATGCGCCGCACACCGCTATGGCGCTTCACCGTTGCGCCGGCGCCGCGGGCGGCGCGCACGTACGCCTGGTGTAGTTCGGCCACGTCAATGTCGAACCCGCCGTGCTCGACGACTCCTGCGTGTACCCATGACGGGTCCAGGACCGGGCACAGGGCTCGGGAGCCGTCGACGCCGATTGCATCGCAGTTTGTGCCGATCGCCTCGTTGGCCGCGGCGATCGCCCCAAGGCGCTGCTCGCCGCCCTCGGGCGCGACCCAAAGCACAGCCCGGGGCGCCAAGAGGCTGTGTTCGGCCCAGCCGCCAGCATCGCCTTCCAGGAACGGAAGGGAAGCCGCGCTCAGCTCCCGGTTGACCGATCCGCTGTAAGACGACAGGAACTGGGCGGCCGAACGGCCGGTGCTGTGCGCGGCCAGCGAGGCCTCGCGCTCGACCACCGCGACTTCATGGCCGTTCTTGGCCAGGGCCCAGGCTGTGGACGCCCCCGCTATGCCCCCGCCCACAATGACAATTTCAAAGTGCTCGACTGTGGTCATTGCTGTCGAGTTTGTGCATGCGGACAACAAGCTGGAGGGCGAGGCGCTGTTCAGGATCGAAGAGGTTCACCTCGAGTGTGCTGGCGACCCGGTCGATTCTGTTCATGACCGTGTTCCGGTGAACGCCTAACAGGGCGGCCGCGTTCGTGGACGAAGACTGGCAATCCAGATACACCTCCAATGTGCGCAGGAGCGTGCCGTCGGCGTCGATGGCACGGAGGGGCTCCAAGAAGGCAGCAGCCACCCGACTGAAGTCGGCAGACCCGTACCAGCCCAGCATTATCCGCTGGATTCCGAGCTCGTCGATATGGCGGACCACCGCGCCGCGAGTCGCCGCGCCCGCACCGGCGAGCGCCGCGGCCTGGCGGGATTCGGCGAGGCTCGAGCGAAGGCCAGGAAGCCCCTGAGCGGGGCGTCCCACTCCTGCGTGCGCGGCGATGGTCACCGGGCTGGCGATCAGCTCGTCGAGCGCGGAACGCAGTCGGCGCGCCATCTTCGGATAGCTCGTCACATCGGGCTCCTCAGGCAGGCAGACCCAGCCCGACCAGCCGTCTGTCCTCTCGATCAGCGGCCCTTCCAGCCCGGCCGAGTACAGCAGTTCGGAGAAGGCGTCAGTGTTGACCAAGACCCAGGCGGCGTCCACCTGCCCTGACAGCTGCACATGGAAAGCGGTGACCCAGCCTGCGGCCGACCAGCCGAACGTGGCCATCTGCGCCAGGATCGTCTCATCCGGCAGCTCGCCGCCGCCGACCACTTCGTTCAAAAGGGCGAGCCGGTGCCGTGCGTCGCGCTCGCCGGCCAGGCGATCGCGCACCAGATGGGCACCCACCGCCCAGGAGGCCACTCCCAAAAGGTCCAGTCCATTGCTTGAGATGGCCTCATCGCCGTTGGAGAGTAGGCACACGAGCCAGAACCTGGCCGGTTCGCCCGGCACAACGCTCACGGGGCAAGCCATTCCTGGCTGGCCTGCTGCTCCCAGGTCGGGATGAATGAGCGTGGATTGGCTCAGCACGCTGGGATTCACGGCCATTTCCGGACCAGCTACCGCTGCCCCGCTGGCCTCCACCAGGGAGCATGGCCTTCCAAGAATCTGGCTGACGAGCGCTAGTGCTTCGTCCGCCGTGGCCACCCGGGAGAGTCCCCGCAGCAGTTTCTGCATCATGGTCGCCTGGCGCAGGGCGGGTTGGAAAAGGAGTTCCCTGGCCGCGGCAGCCATTGCGAGCAGATCAGGGGCTTGCGCCTCGACTAAAGCTGTTTGGAAGCGGTCTGCAAGCCGTCGAGTGGCCAGCCCCGCCGACGAGCCGGTGTTGACGACTACGAGCCCAGCCCCGTCGCCGTCGCGCACTGCTCTCAGGCCAATGTCAAGGGCGTAGGAATTGGGGGAGAGCGAGCTGCCGTCCATGATGACTAGCTGATGCTGCGCTACTGGGATCCTCTCGTCGCAGCGGTCGGTGACCGCGATGTCAGAAACGGCCCGGTTGAGTCCCTGCTCTCCTGCTACGACCTCGTAATTGCCGAGCACACCGGCTGCAAGCAGCTGTTTCAATGTCAAGGGAATGTATGGGGCCGACACCGCCTCGATCATCTCACTGATTCGACCTCGTCTGAGGCAGAACCCGCGCCAAGAAGTCGATCCAGTTCTGGCCGGCGACAAGGCGGGCAGACTCCCCGCCCAACCTGCTTGCCATCAATTCTGCAAAAGGCCTGAGGTCCGATGGGCCGCGCATTCCGTCGATCATCGGTAGATTGTCGATGTCGACCAGGCCGTCGCCCAGAATCGGGTCAATGATGCGCAGTAGGTCGTCCATAAAATCGCATCCGAGGCCGACTGATTCTGGCCCGGCAATTCCGACTGCATACTGAATGTGGGTCGCGTAGTCGCTGAGATTGGGCTGATCGGCGGCCAGGAACGCGCCAAAGGAATTGATCCCAACCACGCCCCCGGAGTCCCCGATGGCGCGTAGATGCGCATCCGTGAGGTTGCGCGGATGGGGATGCAGCGCCAAGCACGAGGAATGGGTCGCCACAAACGGGCGGGACGCAATCCGGCAGATGTGGTCGACGCCTGCCTGAGACAAATGGCTGACGTCGACAATCATACCCAGCCGCTCCATCTCGGCCACCGCCTCAACTCCCAGATCCGTCAATCCTGAGCCGGTGGCTGCTTCTCCCACACCGTCGGCCATCATCGTCCGCCGGTTCCAGGTCAATGACATGCACCTCACTCCAAGGCGCCACAGTGTGTCCAGCACTCCGAGGCTGTGGCCAATGGGCTCAGCGCCCTCTACGGCCAACAAGAGCGCGATCTTGTCCGCGGCCAGTGCGTCTTCCAAGTGCTGAGCGGTCTCAACGATGACCACATCTCCGGAGTGGACATCAGCGATGTTCCTGGCCTCCTCCAGCATGAGCAGGGCTCTCCTTAGTGCGCCCTCTCCGAGGTGCTGGTCTTCGGTGAACACGGGCAAGAACTGCAAGGCGACACCCCCGGCGCGCAGCTGGGGAAGCCAGAAGTCTCCGAACGGGTCGCTCAAGCCCCGCTCTCGCTGGTACAGGACTGCGCAGAGCAGATCGTTGTGGGCATCGGCAACCCTCATGTGCTCACTCACCGCCGCCGTCCTCGCGCTCTCGTCGTCGTTCCCTCTTGCAACAGCACCTATTCGGCCAGCGGACCGACCGCCTTGACCATGACCCGGCAACCGCCTCCGGGCACATAAGTCATCGGGATCTCGGCCACGCTGGTGATCCTCACACTCGCCTCCTCGGCACCGGCCCGTACGGCCGCGTCCTTGGCCTCCTCTTGGGCGCTAACCAGACATGCCTCTCGGCTCGACGCGTCATAGCTGTATACCTTGTCAACAGAGCCAGCGGCTTCGGCGATGGCAGCTCCGAATGCGTTGGCAACTGAGTGATGAGGGGGCCACAGCACCTCGCTTACCCCTGCGATCTGTTCCGGCACCAAATGGGCGCCGCCACCTACAGCCATCAGCGGAAGTGGGGTGCTCGACGCCTTCATCCTCTCGCAGAGCATTGCGATCCGGTCGTCAACCCAGTCGATAGCCGCGGAAACCGTATCTCGGTCAACTCCTTCAATCAGCGACAAGTCCCCGAATCCGCGCAATCGTCCTGCAGCCAGCGAAACGTCAGAGAGGGTTAGGGTGACGCCACCCATGCAAATTGAATCGGTGATGACGTCGTAGCCCACGGAATCTGGGCCCACTTTGATATTCCCGTTGGCGTCATGGCCATCGGCGTGAACGACTGTGCCACCCCCTAGACCCATGGAGATCAGATCCGGCATCCTGAAATTTGTGCGTACACCTCCCACCTCTACTGCGGCTGTGGAGACGCGGGGAAACCCGTCGACCAGGATTCCCACATCTGTCGAAGTGCCGCCGACATCGATAACGAGCGCATCGGCTAGCCCGGCTAAAGCGCACGCGCCCCGCATAGAATTAGTGGGGCCTGAGCCCACGGTCAACACCGGGTACCGGTCGGCCTCTTCGACCGTCATCAGCGTCCCGTCGTTCTGGGTGAGGTAACTGTCAACGTCGAGCCCGGCCTCTGCCATGGTGCTGCGGAATCCGTCCACCACCCGTTTGGCCACTGTGAGAAGCGAGGCATTGAGGATTGTGGCGTTCTCCCGCTCAAGCAAGCCCAGCGATCCGACCGTGTGGCTTAACGAGACCGACATTTCCGGGCCGCATTCCTCAGCCAACAGCTCTGCAGCGCGCAGCTCATGGTTTGCTGCGGCGGGGCTGAACGCACAGGACACGGCAACCGCAGTCACGCTTCCGGCACATTCCGCCCCGAATCGCCGCACGGCGTCCTCGTCCAGCGGCGCGATCGGTGATCCGTCGTACTCGAACCCGCCTCCAGCGATCATGCTGGGGCCGATGACGATCCGGCGCAGATCCTCGGGCCACGCGGCGCTAGGCCGCACACCCAGCGACGACGGCGCCGCCAGCCGCAACACCCCTACCTTGTCGAGGTCTCGGCGGCGGATAATGGCGTTGGCCGGATGCGTCGTGCCGAGCATCGCCTTGCCCAACGACTCCGGGCTTTCTACCTGGCCCATGACGGCGTCCACGGCGGCCTTGATGCCGTCGATAGGGTCGAGAGTCGAGGCGGACTTGGCCTCGGCTATGACAGCTCCGCCGGGTCCGACCACCACCGCATCAGTGTTGGTGCCGCCCACGTCTACCCCGATTCTGAGGTTCTTCATCGCTCTCCCTCCGCTGGTGAGGTAACTGTCCCGAGGAAACCAAGAATCGGTTTCGCACTACCGAAGCTCATCTGCGGTCCTTCCAACTGTCCACATAGTCGATGTCGTAGCCGAAGGCGCGAGGGCCCACGAGGTCGAGCATTCCGTCGCGGTGCCACTCAGGAGCGCAAGGCATGGCCAGCACATCTAGGCGCTGGCCGAAGGCCAAGCCCTCGGTTGTGATCGGGTCAGCCGATTCGTGGTCGAGCAGACACAGCAGGTCTGGCACAGTCACTACCGCCTCGCCGTCCTCGAACGCGATCAGGTTCTCGTTTTGTATCTCCACTCGAAGCGTGCGGGAGGGTTCGTCGAGATGCTCGAGAACCACCGTGCCCCGGGCGAAGCCATCGGTGGTACGCCGGTCGATGTCGATCACCTTTCCGCTGAACACCAGGGCGGCCTCTGTATAAGCCAGCAAGTTGTCCCAGGCTCCAGAAGACCCTCTTTGCACCTGGGCAAGGCGCCGGCCGACCTCGGTGCAATAGGTCATCGAGCCATGAATGCCGCTACGGCGGACATCGGCAACTGTCATGGGATAGCAGCTGAGAGCGTTGGCCAATCCGAGCTGCACCACAGCGGCGCGGGCCAATGACTCGGCGATCTGATTTGTGTTGGCCTCGAACACGCACATGTTTCCCTTCTCGTCAGCGATAGATAGCGGTGCAGCCTTCAGGCCGTGCAGCGTGAAAACCGTCATCTCGATCTGTGGGAATGCGCGACGCATCCCGTCTGCATCCACGATCGGCAGTCCCATCTCAACCGCGGTGGCAATCGGGACCAGAGTGTTGACACCTCCCACCTCAATGGGCATCATTGCCACCGGTTCCGAACCCAAGAAGGCGGAAAGTGCCCGGATGCCAGATCGGAACTCAGTGCCAGCGGGGATTTTCTCCAGAATCACCGTGGGCGCTCCGATGATGGCGGTGTTCATGATGAGGCCCTCATCGGGCAGCTCATCTATCGCCACGACCTTGGCTGGCCCGTAATCAGCAATGGCCTGCTTGACCAGAAGTTTCCCCACGTATGGGTCGCCGCCGCCGCCGGTGCCCAACAGCGTTGCCCCCATGGCCAGATCATCAATGTCGTCGATCGTGAGTTCTCTCACTGCGTACCTTGTTTCCAGAGTCGTAAGGGGTTTCGAGCGCAGGAGAATATACGAATGCCCACCCCCAAGATCGATATGCACTTAGCTGCAAACAAAGCAGCGAAGTAAGCAGTGTGCCCTGGTAATTCGGACACCTGCGAGCACAGCGACGACGCGCTGCGACCGGTGAGGTGGGGTTAGGACCAGTGGCAAATGCTGCACCCGGCAATTCAGAAACCGCCAGGATGCCGATTTCTACTGAAAGGCCAGGCCCAATTCGCGGGAGATGACCAGCCGCTGGATCTCGCTCGTTCCCTCGCCGATCTCCAAAGCCTTGGCGTCCCGGTAGTACCGCGACACCGGTGTTTCGTCCATGAACCCGTATCCGCCGAAGATCTGGGTGGCCTCCCGGGCGGCGGACACAGCTGCCTCAGTGGCATAGAGCTTGGCGATGGCCGCCTGCTTCTTGAAAGGAAGCCCGGCGTCTTTTCGGGCCGCGGCAGCATAGGTCGCTTGCCGAGCAGTCTCTGCTGCCACCGCCAGATCGGCGCATTTGAATGCGATGGCTTGGTAATTGGCGATCGGTCTGCCGAAAGCCTGGCGTTGGTTCGCATACTCTGTGCATTCGTCCAAACAAGCTTGGATGAGTCCAACGGCGAGGGCGGCGATCGCGATGCGGCCGTCGTCGAGAGCGGCCAAGAACTGGTGGAATCCCCGCCCTGGCTTTCCCAGCAAGTTGGCCTCGGGCACCCGGCATTCTTGAAACACCAATCCGTGGGTGTCTGAGGCATGCCATCCCATCTTCCGATAGGCAGGCTCCACCACAAAGCCCGGCGTTCCAGCCGGGACGATGATCGATGAAACACCGTCCTCGGTCTGGGCCGTCACAGTCACCAGACTTGTTATGTCGGTTCCCGAGTTGGTGATGAACGCCTTCGTCCCGTTGATCACCCACTCCGACATCCCTCCACTGCGGTCTAGAACGGCTCGGGTCTCAGTTGCCCCGGCATCGGAGCCTCCGCCGGGCTCTGTAAGCCCGAATCCGGCCAGCGCCCTCCCCGCGACCAAGTCGGGAAGATACAACTGTCTCTGTTCTTCGGTTCCGAATTCGAAGATCGGCTTGGCCCCAACGGTCACTCCGGCTTCCAAGGTGATGCCCATCGACTGGTCGGCTCGGCCGATCTCTTCAATGGCTATGCACAGCGTGGTGAAGTCGGCGCCCGCCCCTCCGTACTCCTCAGGAAATACCAAACCGAACAAGCCCAAGTCGCCCATTGCCAAGACCGTGCGAGAGGGAAAAACGCGGTCTCGGTCCCACTTGGCCGCATGCGGGGCAATCTCAGCGGCCGCAAACTCGCGCACCACATTTCGAAACGCCTCCTGTTCCTCGCTGAAAAAAAGAGTCATGCGTGATTTCTTCGGTAAGCCACTTCCAGCCCGAGTCTCCCAATGGAAATCCCCTGCGCCCCTGAAACTGGAAATTGCTGGCGATGGTCATCGGGAACTCGTCGGTGAACCTAACTTGCAGGCCGGATTACTGAAATGGGCGACCTGGCCAAAGTTGCCCACTCTATTGTCCAATGCGCCCAGCCCGATGCAGTGGGGGGACCAATATCTTGGCTACATGAGTGGCAATGCCGAGGCCGAGTTCCGAATCGAACCCAAGAGCACAGGGGTAAGCCCGGCCCGCATCAATGTCTCAAGCGGAGGTCCTTTGGAGGCGGCCATTGGGTATTCTCGGGCTGTCCGGCTAGGTGACCACATAGCGGTTGCTGGCACGACCACTCTCCGCCCCCAAGGAATTGACCATCCAGGCGACTGCTACCTGCAAACGAGGGCAGTGCTTGAGATCGTTGAGGACACACTCCAGCAGGTCGGCGCGACCCTTAGCGATGTGGTCAGAACGCGGGCGTTCATTACTGACATATCTGTGGCTGATGCCTAGGGGAGGGCCCACAGCGAGGTTTTCGGCGAGATCCGACCAGCGGCGTCGCTCGTGGAAGTCTCAGCACTTTTCCATCCCGATTTGGTAGTTGAAATCGAGGTGGACGCCATCATCGCAACCGCCGGGAACATACTCCCATAATGAGTGCGCAGGCTGCTGATCTGGGTGTCGTAGTTGGGCTGGTGGAAGAACACGACCGACATGCGACGCAGGAGGGACATGTTGGTGGCTGCGACTGGTTCTGCCAGGCTCAGTCGAATTCGACTCGCTCTCGCAGCCATGCCGCGAACTCCTGCTCGTCGATCTGGCCAGCAGCAATCGCCAGCATTGCCCGTTCGGCGTCGTCAACATCAGGTGGGTCAGGAGACCACCGACCCGAGTTGAGGTCGATGAAGACGACAAGTGCAGCCCAAGCAGCCCGCTTGTTGCCGTCGGGCAGCGGATGGTTGCGGGCCAGCCGCCAGCACAGAACCGCTGCTTTGTCGATGATGTCCGGATAGAACTCTTGGCCGCCGAACTGGGCCATCGGGGCGTGGAGAGCAGAATCCGCCAGTTCTATGCGGCTAGATGCCCACAATGTCTCCGCGGGCGTGCCGGTAACCTGCTCGGCGAGCCACAGGTACTCCGCCAAGCTGATGTACCGGTTCAACGGGCTAAGCGCTCGAGAAGCTCTTTGTCTCGCTCCAGCAGCCGCTTGGCTCGTGCGATGAATTCCTCATCAGCCTTCACCCGTTGAATCTCAGCGCGAAGCGAGTCAACAACCAGCTGGTTCATGCTTGATCCCTGGACCCGGGCCAACGCCTCGGCCTCCTCGGCCAACTCGTCCGGTAGCCGCACCGTCGTCTGCTTCGTCATGATGGCATGATATCGCGACTTCATAATCCTGCCATACAATTTCTAGGAAGTGCTGTGTTTCGCCCACCAGGGCAGGCCGTCAGGAGGCCACTAAGTCAGTAGACGGACTTGGAGAGCCTGTCCAGGACCCATTGGCCTGACGTCACCGGTTCATGCAGGCTGTGGTGTTCCCTGGGGAGGTTCACAGCGGTCATCCCCGAGGTTCTGCGCCCCTACTTGGGCCGCGGCGTTCTCTGACTAGGCAAGTTCGCCCTGCCAGAGCCGGTGGGCGAATTCGGTGGCCGGCAAGATGTCGATTCCGTCGTCGGTGCGGCGCGGGCGGGGTTCGAGGCATACCACCATTCTGCGGACACCGGGATGCTCTTCGGCCAGGGTGCGGAGGCCCTTGAGGTGCTTGCGGGTAACTGTTGAGGTCGCTTTCGCCTCGATGGCCAGCCGCATGTCTCCGACCACGAAGTCGACCTCTATGCCGCTGGGGAGCCGCCAGTAGGAGAGTTGCTCGTCGAGGTCGCAGTAGGAGATGCAAGAGGAGAGTTCGTGGAATACCCAGTTTTCGAACGCCTTCCCATAGCGATCAGAGCCCCGTTCCACTTCACCTCGGCGGGCCAGACGATTCACAACCCCAACATCTTCGAAATAGAGCTTCGGTGCCCCGGCGAGACGGCGCTTGGCCCGCCGCTGCCAGCGCGGTAGCCATCGGGCGAGCAGCGTGTCGGCAAGGATGCCGAAGTACGCCTTGACGGTGGGACCTGACACACCGCACTCGCGGGCGATGTTCGAATAGTTGACGGGTTCGCCATCGCTTAGCGCAGCCGCGTCCAAGAAATCCGAGAAGGCAGGCAGGTTGCGTACGAGTCCCTCGGCGGCTACCTCGTCTCTCAAGTAGTCGGCGATGTAGGCGTCGAGCAGCTGTCGGGGCCGTGCCGACTCATAGATTCTCGGTAAGTAGCCGTGGTTCAGGGCACGGTCGAGGTCGAAGGCGTCTCCGGTCTCTCCGGCGGTCAGGCCTCGCATCTCATAGCGGACGGCGCGACCGCCGAGCAGGTTTGCTGCGCCTCGCCGCACCTTCCTCGCGCTCGATCCGCAGAGCGCAAAGTGCAGTCCGCGGTTCTCCATCAACCAGTGGACTTCGTCGAGCAGTGCAGGAACCTTTTGAACCTCGTCAATAACCACCTGCCGGGACAGATCAGGTCCTGATGCCTCGAGTTCCTCTCGCAGCAACTCAGGACGCACCACATAGCGACGAAACTCGTCTGCCTTTAGCAGATCGACCCACACGCCATCGGGATAAAGCTGCTTTAGTAAGGTGCTCTTGCCCGCTTGCCGTGGCCCCCATAGAAAGAACGTCTCCGTCCCAGTCTCGGGCAGCGACAACAATCGTTTAAACATCACTTTTAGTATATCATGATATTCTAAAGTACTGCTTGCATAAGGGGACGTCTGGTCATGAGCGAAGAGTCAATCCTGGATGAACAGCAGACCTACTACCGGGCTCGTGCTGATGAGTACGACGAGTGGTGGGAGCGGCTCGGCAAATTTGACCAAGGTCCGGAAGCGAACAGTCACTGGAATCAGGAGATCTGCGAGCTCCTAAACATCTTCGCTTCGCTTCCCCTCGACGGGGACCTACTCGAATTCGCGCCCGGTACTGGGTATTGGACTGAGCTGTTGGCCGATCGGGCTCGGTCGGTGACCGCAGTCGACGGCGCGCCAGAGATGATCGCCAACAACCGCGCCCGCTTGGGCGACAAGGCCGAAGTCGTCACCTACGTTCAACACGACATCTTTGATTGGGTACCCCCGCGTCGCTTCGATGGGATGGTGTTTTGCTTTTGGATCTCCCATGTGCCCCGCCGAAGATTGTCCGGGTTTCTCGCCAAATGCCGCGACGCTCTCCGCGTTGGCGCGCCGATGTTCTTCGTGGACAATCTCTGTGAGCCAACTGGCTATGCGGTTGATCAAGTCATGCCCGACAGCGATTCTGAATTCACCCAGCGTCTCCTCAACGACGGCCGAGAGTTCACCATTGTCAAGAACTACTACGACCCTGAGGAGTTGCAGGATGCCGCACGAGCTGAGGGCATAAGCCTTGACGTGGGCAACACGTCGACGTACTTCCAATACGGCGTCGGGTATGCCACCTGACCGGATATGAGGTCAATTGGCGACTAGCCCGAGATTGCCAGGCCGCCAACGGCGGCAGCGAGGCCGAGGGCGAGGCTGACGGCGAGGTAGGCGGCGGCCCGCTTGCGACCCAAGGTGGTCAGCTCCACGGCGAAGGTGCTCAGCGTGGTCAGCGATCCCAGGGCGCCCACGCCCACCGCGGTCATCACCGGATTACCACTGCCGGCCAGCAGGCCCAAAGCGAAGCTGCCGGCCACGTTCACTCCCAAAGTCCCCCAGGGCCACGTTGGCGCATTGAACCTCTGAGCAGCCTCAGCCCGAACCAGCGCCCCGGCCACTGCCAGCACCACGAAACCGAGCGCCGTCATGAGCTCGCCCGCCAACGGGTTGTTCGCAGGGCCGCGCCAACCAACGCCAAGGCCACCCCGCCCGCCACCGAGACGGCCAGATAACCGGCGGCAAAGCCCCAGTCGCCGTCTCGGGCCATCTCAGCCACGTCCACGGTCAGCGCCGAGAACGTGGTCAGGCTGCCGCAGAAGCCGGTCCCCAGTCCGAGGCTCACCGGAAGCTGGGCCCGGGCCGACCACGCGGCCGCGGCCACATAACCGAGCAGCAGGCAACCAGCCAGGTTGACGGCCAGCACTCCCCACGGCCAAATGTCGGAGGCGGGCAGCACCTCGACCAGCCCCCAGCGCCCGCCGGCCCCGGCCAGCCCTCCTAGCCCGACAGCAATCGCGGCCCGTGGTGCGAGAGACAAGCTATCCGCTGCCGCTCTCGGCCAAGGGCGGGCCGGGGTCGCTCCGGGGCCGAAGGCGAATCCACAGCACGATGCCCACAATCACCGCCAGCAGCACCTCCCAGAAAACCGGCCACCGGCCGGGATCGGTGAACCAATTGCCCACTCGCCCGGGGATGGCCGCAATGGTTCGCACGATGGGCAGTATCAACAGGTCGCCCTGGTACCTGACGGCCTCCGCCACCCCATACACTGCGGCTACCACTGCACTGGCTGAAAGGAGCCAAGGCCGGGGAATGCTGCGGCGGAACGCCCAGAGCAGCAGGGCCAGCACCACGATCGCGGTGGCCAGGCCGAAGCGGTTGCCGCCCACGTCGATGATCCAGTTCTCCAGTCGGTTGGAAACCATGTATGAGGCTTCGACGAATGGATTGGTGGCTTCGAAGTCGTCGCGCAGCAGCACTTGGACCTCCCACCAGCCGTAGAACCCGAGCACCACGCCTGCCGCCACCAAGAAACCGCCAGAGATCTTGTTTATGTGGGGCAACAGGCGGCGCATGTTGGCGGTGACCCCTAAGCGTCCCATGGCCACTGCCAGCGTCAAGAAGGTGATTACCAGCCCCATCCCCAGGGCGTAGGCCAAGAATCTGAGTGTTCCCTCCCACACCCCATCGGTGCTGAACGAGCCGCTCACGCTGCCGAAGAACACCGGGCTGGCGCATCCCAGCGACACCACCGCATAAGACACCCCGAACAAGAACATGGAGAAAAGCCCTTGGCTGTCGCCTCCCTTGGACAGTCGGGGCACAGAGATCTTGGGCTCGAATCCGGCCAGCATGGCTATGCCCAGCACCACCATGAGTCCGCTGATCACCAGCGTGATCCACGGACCTCGGTCGGCAATGGTGGAGGTAGAGATGAGCGATGAGGTAAGCGCGCCGATGATGCCGAAGAAGGCCACGAAACCGGCGGTGAGGGTGAGCCCGACCACAAGCCCCCGAAGCACGTTTCGGCCGGTATCGGCGGACTGATCTTGGCTGCCGATGCCCAAGAAGTAGGCCAGATAAGCAGGGAGCATGGCGAATCCGCACGGATTGACGGCGGCAACCAGACCGGCTCCGAACGGGACCGCCAGATCAAGGTCGAACACAACGGAAAGGTTACGAGGTGAAGTGCGTACTTAGGTGTTCGGTGATCTGGTCAGCGGTCAGGCCGCCGGTGTGCTGGTAGACGACCTCGCCGTCGGCGGCGATGAACAGCGTGGTGGGCATGCCCAGAATCTCATAGGCGTTCCCGATGGCCGAGCCCGGGTCTACGCCGGTGGCGTAGGTCACCCCGGTGTCGGCCACGATCTCCCGGGCTCTGGTGGTGGTGTCGTTGACGGCCAGGCCGACGAAGGCAATGTCGGGTCGCTGATGGTGGATGGCCTCCAAGGCCGGCATTTCCGCCTTGCACGGCGTACACCATGAAGCGAAGAAGTTGAGTACGACAGGACGGTCGAGAAAGCCGCCAATCGTGGCAGTGCCGCCGTCCAGCAATTCGAATTCGATGTCAGTTGCTTGGACGTCGTCGCCGGCCCCTGATTCACAGGAGCCGGCGACGACGGCGAACAGCGCCGCGGCGACGGCCAGCGCCACTAGGCGGAGCCGCCCGGCCATCAAGCCAACCAGGCCATCAGGCCGAGCGGAGTCGCTCTCGGAGGTGCTCAGGCACCGGCACCTGGACGAACTCGTCCTCGGGGCGGGGCACCTTGGCCGGACGACCCCGACGGCGCTTGCTGGTCAGCACCTTGCCATTGCGGAACAACTGGCCACCCCACACTCCCCACGGCTCACGGCGGGCGATGGCGCCCTCCAAGCACTGGGCCATCACTGGGCACTGGGCGCAGATGGCCTTGGCCCGAGAGATGTGCTGGAGCTCGTCGGAGAAGAAGATCTCCCCGAGCGAGGCGTCGTCGGTTCGGCACGCGGCGTCCACACGCCACGGTGCGTTTTCAAAGAGCAGCGCCTCCATGTTTTTCTCCTTTCGGGGGTCTTCGGTTGGGTTGTTCCAATCGATGGTTTGATGGTGGATAGAAACTGAAAAGGCCGCCGGATTTTTCCGGCGGCCTCGGTGGATATTTGATCCTTGTAGGTGCTCTACGTGGATCCTCCCCGAGGCCTGGTGTTGGCAGTCTTCTGACCAAACACGCATGGTGTGTGATGGGTCGTCCAATAGCCGAGGCGAATTCGGCCCATGTCAGCCATCGCTACGCGCGCGGCGCGGGTTTGGCAGCCCACGGCGAGATAGCTCCTGCTGAACATGACCACTACTCAACAGTGTATTGAGCGCGATGTCAATTCATTTGCCGATCAATTTGGGTTCACGACCGACTCCTACAGGCCGGGCTTGATCTCGAACGTCACCAGCCCGTCGGGGGTGGCGTCTTGGTGGGCCTCGCCGATCACCTTGAGATGCACGAGGTGGGCGAACGTCTCGCTGGCCGCCATGTCGCCCCAGGCCCGCTCGCTGAACAGCACCTGCATGTACTCCTCCACCGTGGCGCGGCCCAGCTTGTCGCTGGCGTGACGCAGCACATTCAGGCGCTCGTGGTGGTGGTCGCCGATGTCGTCGGCTCTGGCCCCGATATCGGAGAACGGATGTCCGTGGGCCGGCAGGGCCACAGTGGCGCCCACCAGGGCCTTCATTCGATCCAATGAGTCGAAGAACTCGGCTAGCGAGTCATCGGCGTCGCTGCGGCCGGCGATATGGGGGGTGATGGTGGGCAGCACGTGGTCCCCGGAGAATACGGCGCCGTGTTCGGGGTCGTAGAGGCACAGGTGGTCGCCGGTGTGGCCGGGGGTGTGAATCGCCACCCACTCTCGTCGGGCGAAGGTCACGACCTGGCTGTCCACAACCTTCACCGTCGGCTTGGGAGTCTGGAACCAGCGGGCGTGGAAGTTGTCCCGGGCCCGGAATCGCTGGATGTGCTCCCGGCTAGGCGGCGTGCGCTCGGTGCCCCAAGGGGTGAGCTGCCGGAAGCTCTCTTCGATCCGCTTCAACACCTGCTCTTCGGAGGCATTGCCCTCGGCGTCGTGGTTTTCTCTGGCCTCCCCGCGATCCCATATGGGGCGAAAGCTCTCATGGGTCAAGATGTCGGCCCCGGACTCCTCCCGCAGCCGCTCAGCTCCGCCGAAGTGGTCGAAATGGGAGTGGGTGATGATGGCGGTATGGACGTCGCCGATCTTGTAGCCGGCCCGGCTCAGTCGGTCGACCAGGGCGTTCCACGAATCAGGACCGGGCAGGCCCGGATCCACCACCGCCACCCCGCGCTCGTCTTCCATCACGTAGCAGTTCACGTGGCCCAGCCCCGGCAGGTTTACCGGCAACATGGTGCGCAGCACGCCGGGCACGACCTCGGTGATGTCGGTGGTGGCCTGCTCCTGCTCCTGTTTGCGAGGTCGCTCGGTCATGTCCCACCCTCGATTGGGAGGCGGAAGAAGCTGTCTCGGTAGTGGCGCAGCTCGCTCAGGCTCTCGCGGATGTCGTCGAGGGCCCGATGGCCTTTGGCCTTTTTGGGGGCTCCCCGATAGGCCGGGGGATGCCACCGGCGGGCCAGCTCTTTGACGGTGGAGACGTCGATGGAGCGATAATGCAGAAAGTTCTCCACCTCGGGGAGCTGAGCGGCCAAGAAGCGGCGGTCCACCCCGATGGAGTTGCCGCACAGGGGCACGGTGCGGGGCTTGTCGATGTGCTCTTTGAGGAAGGCCAGGGTCATCTCGCCGGCTGCCTCCAGACTGAGCGTGGATGCTTTGATCTCTTCCAGTAGCCCGCTTTTGGTGTGCATCTCCACCACGACGTTTTGCATCGATGCCAGGTCTTGTGGGGAGGCCGAAACCACCAGGTCAGGCCCTTCTGCCACCAACTCCAGGTTGTCATCGGTGATGAGGGTGGCGATTTCCACGATCACATCGCTGGCCGGGTCCAGCCCCGTCATCTCCAGGTCCATCCAAGCCAGCATGTCGAATTGACCCTAGAGGCTTGGGGGGCGAAAACCTGAGTCGGCGGGTAATCGCCTGGGATCGGGGGAAGTATCTGCTCAAGCCAAGTATTGTCACCGCCGTGTTGGAGATCCCCATTGTCCGAAGCCGTCCTGACCTGCCGTTTCCCCGCTATGCCACCGAGGGCGATGCCGGCGCCGATCTGGTGGCCAGCGAAGATGTGGAGCTGCCGCCTGGCGGCGGCCGAGGGCTGGTGCCCACCGGCACATACATCGCCATCCCCGAGGGTTATGCCGGGTTCGTCCAGCCCCGCAGCGGTCTGGCCCTGCGCCACGGCGTCACCTGTTTGAACACGCCGGGGCTGATCGACTCCGGTTATCGCGGGGAGCTGAAAGTGCTGCTGGTGAACACCGATCCGGTTGAGCCGTTCCTTGTCCGCCGGGGCGAGCGGATCGCCCAGCTCGTGCTGCAAAAGGTGGAGCAAGCCGACTTCGTCGAGGTGGAGGAACTGCCCCCGTCTTCCCGGGGGTCGGGTGGGTTTGGCTCCACCGGTCGATGAAGACGGCTCAATTCGGTACTGATTCAGACCGACTTCTGCAACCAGACGCGATGCTCGTCGGGGTCTAGCTTCCACGAGTCAACCAGCGATCCGGCGGTGGACTCGAACCGGTCGATCCTGTCGTGGGAGATCGGCTTGCCGCCCCCCTCCTCGATGTGGGCTTCGACGGTAACGATCCCTGCCTTGCTCTGAAAGTCGAACTCCATTGAGCCGTTAGGTTGGGTGGGATCGAGCAGCAGCAGCACCGCCTCTTTGATGGCCAGGCTTAATTCGGCGATGTCATCAGGAGGGAATCCTTGATGCGTTGCGGCATGAGTGGCAGCTATGCCTGCCATGCGGCCGTACTTCGGAGCCGCTGGCACCTTGACTCTCACGTCGCCGCTCACGGACTTCAGCCTGCCATTTTCGCCCGGCCCATGTCCTCAGGCTACCAACTCGGGACACCTGCCGATGGGGGCAAGGCATGGCGGATATCCTGACCCAGTGCTTCGAGTGGGCCTGATCGGCTGCGGGGCCATCGGTTCGGTGGTGGCCCGGGAACTGTCGGGTGGGGCAGTGGAGAGGGCCGAGCTGACTGCGGTTTTCGACCTCGTTGTCGACCATCCCCTAAGGGTGCAAGATCGAGAATCGCTGTTGTCCCGATCAGATGTGGTGGTTGAAGCTGCCGGCCATGGGGCTCTTCGCGCGCACGGAGTGGCGGTGAGAGAATCAGGCACCGACCTGTTGGTGGTGAGCATCGGCGCCTTGGCCGATGAAGATCTTGAATCTCAACTGCGTCAAGCCGAGGGCGGGCGCCTGTTCCTTTGCACTGGGGCCATCGGCGGCTTGGACATCCTGCGGGCCGCCATGCTTTTCGGGCCGCTGGAGGAGGTGGCCATCAGCAGCACCAAACCGGCGGCCGCGCTGAGCCGTCCATGGATGGGAGAGGATGTGCTGGATGCCCTGGCCGACGGGTCCGTGCCGGTGACGGTGTTCGACGGCCCGGCCCGGGAAGCCTGTGCGCGATTTCCGGAATCGGCCAACGTGACGGCCACCTTGTCGCTGGCCACGGTCGGGTTCGATCGGGTGCGGGTGCAGATGGTGGGTGATCCGGAGGCCACCGGGGTGCGACACGTGGTGAGCGCCTCGGGGGTGGCGGGCAACTATGAGCTGTCGTTCGAGAACGCCGCCTCTCCCGACAACCCCCGTACCAGCGCGGTCACTGCCTATTCGGTGCTTCGAGCTCTCACTGACATGCAACGACCGCCAGTGTCTTTTCTCTGAGTGCCGCCAAGATCCTTTTCGGGTTTGCAGCCCCTTTGTAACGTGGACTGAAAGAAGCCGGTTGCCTCCGATCAGGCAAGCGGAGTGACAGGGGGATGTCATGGTCGAGTTGCCAGACCAATTTGTATTCAACACCTTCGCGTTCTTGATTTGGGGTGCGCTGGTGATGTGGATGTGCGCGGGCTTCACCATGTTGGAGTCCGGCGCGGTCCGCACCAAGAACGCCTCGATGATCTGCCTAAAGAACATCGGCATCTACTCCATCGCCGGTCTGGCCTATTTCTTCATTGGCTACAACCTCATGTACGTCGATGTCGGGAATCTGATCGGCTCCTTCGAGTTCCTCTATGGGCCTTCGGGCGACGAGAAAGCCCTGCTGGATGGGGACTTGAGCGTTGTTGGCCGCGTGGTGGACAACGGACACGCCGTGATGTCCGATTGGTTCTTCCAAATGGTCTTCGTGGCCACCGCCGCATCCATCGTGTCGGGGGCCATCGCCGAGCGGATCAAGATGTGGTCATTCTTCGTGTTCACCCTCATCTTGACCGCATTCATCTACCCCATCGTGGGTTCTTGGACGTGGGGAGGCGGTTGGCTCGATGAGAGGGGCTTCAGCGATTTCGCCGGCTCCACCATCGTGCACGGCACCGGCGGTTGGGCGGCGTTGGCCGGGGTGCTGGTTGTGGGCCCCCGGCTGGGCAAGTTCAAAAAGGACGGCAGCGTGAAGTCCACCCCGCCCTCCAACGTGTTGGTGGTGACGTTGGGCGTGTTCATCTTGTGGCTGGGCTGGTTCGGGTTCAACGGCGGATCCCAACTGGCCCTGGGCACCCCGGCCGATGCCGTGGCGATGACCATCGTGCTGGTCAACACCAATCTGGCCGCCGCGGCCGGGGTGCTTGCCGCGCTGGCCATCTCGCGAACTGTCTTGGGCAGGATCGACCTGTTCGCCGGCTTGAACGGTGCCATTGCCGGCCTCGTGGCCATCACCGCTGGCCCCACCATGGTGGAACACTGGTGGGCAGTGGTCATCGGCGCCATCGGCGGCGGGCTGTGCACCGTCGCTATCAAGGTATTGGAGAAGGCCAAGGTCGACGATGTGGTCGGCGCTATTCCCGCCCACCTTGTTGCCGGCATTTGGGGAACTCTGGCGGTCACTATCGCCGCTGGCGGCCGATTCCACATTCAGCTTCTGGGCATCGTTTCCATCGGCGCCTTCGTGTTCATCGTCTCCTTGGTGGTTTGGAAGGTGCTGGACGCGCTAATGGGCCTGAGAGTGTCAGCCGACGTTGAGCGCATGGGCCAAGACGTCGGGGAACTCGGCCTTGAGGCCTACCCCGAGTTCGTGCTCATGCCCGAGGAGTACGACGAATAGCGCGCCACCTGGATCAGGTGCAGGGCTCGGCTGGGGCCACTGCGGGAAGCCGACCAGCCCGCATCGAGGTCACCGTGGCGCCGTCGGTCTCAAAGACCACTCGATAGTCGATATCTGTTTCGTCAACTGGGACGTATTGGATCGAGTTGCCGCTGCCGTCGGCATAGGGGGACACGACCAGCCGGGCCCCGAACAGCTCGTGGAGCTGGGCCTCGGTGCTGCCCACGCTGGCCCCCGACCGGGTGGTGATGCTCGGGTTGGTGATGTCCACCCGCTCGATGGAGCTGTTGTAGATCGTGAGCACCACGCCCGCGGGCCCGTTGGCCGGGGCCAGCAGGTAGCAGCGGGGAGTGCCGTCTTCTGGACCGCCCGTCCACAGGGTGGGGAGCGCTTGGCTTGCCTCGTCGGGGGTCATGCCGAAGAACATCGACCCGAGTCCCGCGGTGGTGAGCTTGTCAGCGCTGCTGAACGCTGGATTGCTGAAGTCGACGGGCTCGGGGCGCTCTAGCGGTTCGCCCGTAGGCTCGGGGTCCAGTTCGGTCTCCTCCTCGACGGGGTCCAATTCGGGCTCCTCCTCGACGGGGTCCGGTTCGGGCTCCTCCTCGACGGGCTCATCGTCGGAAGTAGAGTCGTCTACCGGTGCCGGTGTAGTCGCCGGTTCGGGCTCCTCCGCGGCGACGGTAGCAGTTGGATCGGATTCAGCGGAGGGTTCGGCGTCATCGTTGCCGCAGGCTGCGAGCAACAGAACGAAGATGGCGAACAGAGCAATCAAACGATGCATGCCCTCAGCGTAGTAGGCCAAACGCTGTGACGTGAGCAGGCTCGGCCAGCCGACAGAATTGCTGATTGAGGCACCGAGCAATCGGGGCCCATGCGACGAGCCGTACCGGGGCAACCACAGCATGCCTACCAGCGCACTGGAGTTCCTCCGCTACGTGGACCTACCAGTTTGCGTCGCTTGTGCCCAAGCTCCAGGTGGGTTTGCTTCGCGTACCGGGCGAGCGCTTCAAGAACGCCTTGTAGCGCTCCCAGGGCGATACTTGGGTGATTGGTGGTACAAGGAAAGGGTTGGTCGTGCGGCTTCGTGCAGTGGATGGTACCGTCTTTTTGGTCCAGACGGACCGAGAGCACAAAGTTTTCGGTACTTTTTTCGGTACCGCAAATCTTGGTGGCTCTGAAGTGGAAATTGGTACAGGGAACCTTCGTTTCGCTGAGCACTGTGCTGTGCGTGGCTTTGGGATTCACCTACGCGACCAGTACGACTACCAGGGTGGTACCATGTTGATTGGGTCGAGCCCCGCATATGACGACACAGACTACCGCAGGGTAGATCCTGTCTACTGGGTGGTTGACACGCGCACTGGGAGCCGCTCGCATGATTGCTGGAAGTTTCCAAAATCGGTCCAAACAGGTCTGCCTCCAGGCGTGGGGGACTGTAGGGATCTCGGTGTGCGTTCAGCGGTTTGGACCAGGATTTCGTAAGGGCTTGACGGCGAGGGCGAATGAGCTCGGCGCTCGGCGATCCTCGCTGCGCTACTGCTCGAAAGCGTGCAGCCGTGTGGAAAGAGCCACAACAGCACAGCAATCGTGACTGTCGATCTCCGGCGCCTTAAAACCATCGACGCCAACGCTCTCGGCATTTACATCGGCGGCGTGCAACTTCGCAGATCCGTGGGAGCTTCGGCCGAGCTTGTTCCCGAGCTGAACAAACATCTGGCATCAGCACTCGAAAGGCGGGACTATGAATCGAATATGTTGCTATACCCCCTCGCGATGCGAGCTCGGAAGGCTAGAATTTCGATGGCAACGGTTGGGCTCACGTATCAGCGCTTCTCCGCCAAGAACATTCAGTTTCAGTTCGGCGCTAGCTGGTCAGAGCAAGTTCGGGGCACGCCTTTCGTGTATGTGTCAGAGGGGTTGGACGAGGCTGCGGTCGTTTCCGTCTGGCCCTCCAATAACATTGAAGCCATCAATCAAGACCACAGGCTGTTCTGCGCCCGCTTGGGTTCTTCACTTGAAGATCTGACGGCTGAAAGTCCGGCGACTTCAAGTTGGAATCAGGGGTGAGCCAATGGCTAATCCAAAGTTGTTAGGCCACACCGGACTTCGCGTCGTCTTGCTCTTGGTAGCGATCGCAGCAGCCGCGTTCGCACTTCGCGGATCCTTGCCGCGCCCTTCGGACAACGGAACTGCGATAATTCTCAGTGATCTCGCTGCTAATCCTAAGATATGGCGTGAAGGGCCATTTGAGGTGATACGAAGTGGACCCTTGGGCTACCAGATCAGCTCGCTCGACGGTGACGTCGTTATCCAAGTGGGTTGGCCCGACCCTCACCTTAGTAATCAACCTGACTCGATTTCCTTGCAGATCCCAGGGATTCCGGACAGCGTTCTCGTGACGAGAGGTCTCACCGAAGAACAAGTGAGGCGGGTTGCGACAACCGCAATCAAGCCTTCGAGAAACCAGACATTCGACGCATGGCTAACAGCGATTGCCGGATTCATGCCTCAATTGACTGGACTTGAACGATCTGAAGTATCCAACAATGGGCTATTTGAGCCGCTACAACGCGTAGTGAAAGTTAAGCTATTGCATACGGCGTCGGCATCGGAGCCGTGCTGCACCATAATCCGCCAATCAGTCGAACCCAACTCCAAACTAGTCGATGGGCTCACCGTAGAGCTCGTAGTAAGCGAGGGCGGACCCGTTGTGTCGTTCGGCTCTCTCGATGAAGCGCTGAAGGATCTCTTGCCAGACACGGCTCCCGATCAGCCGGTTCTTGTAATCGATTTACCCGACGGTGCCCGTCTCTATAAGACGGACGCCGCCCTTTTCGGTGCTAGCTGTACTGACGTGCATGAGGCTGCTCGAACGAGAAGGAATCAATTCCCCGATCCAACATTCGATAGTCTCTGCCTGCTGAATTGAGCGACTGTTCAGTAGGCCAATGGGCATAGTTGGGGTTCCCCTGTCTCAAATGGCGGGGGAATTCCACTTGGGGTTCCCCCTTTTTGTGGAGAGATGATTTTGAGCAGCACATGCCCCGCCCGAACGCCGTCGTCGATGATTCCGGCGAGGGCACCGCGTAGGCCGCCTGGGACTCGAACCCAGCACCTTGAGATTAAAAGTCTCCTGCTCTACCTGATGAGCTAGCGGCCCGCCGTCACTGTATCGCCCTGACCCGCTGGCGTGGCCGGTAATATGCCCGACGGTGGAAGCTTGGGAATCCCTGCTGAGCGACGTGGAGAGCGAGCTGATCGATGTGGAGGCGGTGCTCGCCGAGCTCGACGACCTCGATGCTCTGCGCCTTCGGTTCCAAGCGGCCGTAGCCGACGGCAGCATCGACCAGCGCCCTGTTCTCCAGCGCTGCTCGAAGCTGTTGGAGACTTGATCAAATCAGAGCAGATCGGACGCGGGAATCTGGATGTCCACGCCTTCGAGGGGGTGTACTCGCTCACCCGCGATCAGCTGGCCGTTGGCCACCGCAACCCACCGGCCGCTCATGTTGGTGATCCGGCCGGGCTCACATCCCAGGTGGGCCTCCAATGAGTAGATCACCCCGCCGTGGGTGACCACCACCGCCGTCCGGTCTCCGACCAAACCGGCCAATCGGTTGAGGCCGGCCAATACCCGGGCCAGCAACGCGTCGTCGTGCTCCCAACCCGGCGGTCGTCGGCCGTCTTCCAAAAAGCCGGGATACCGCTCTTCGATCTGAACTCGGGTCAACCCGGAGAAATCCCGTACATCCCGCTCGATCAGCTCGGGAACCGGTATCGGCGGATCGCAGCCCATTGCCTCGGCAATGATCTCCGCGCTGGTTCGGGAGCGCTGCAGGGTGGAGGAAGCCACTACGTCAACTGGTTCGAGCCGGGATGCCGCAGCAGTCGCCTGCTGGCGCCCCAGTTCCGACAGCGGGGGATCGGCCTGACCCTGCCAGCGCCGCAAAGCGTTCCATTCCGATTGCCCGTGGCGTATCAACAGCAGACGAGACACGGCTCAAACGGTAATGCCCACCACTTTTCGGACCGTGGCAGAGGCGAAGGTTTCCCATACACTTTCGCCATGGCCACGCTGCGCCTGTTCGCCCACGTCAGGGAGGCGGCTGGCATCGGGCGAGACGAAGTGCCCGGGGCCACCGTAGACCAAGTTCTGGCCGCCGCCGTCGACCGCTACGGGGCCGCGTTCGCCGATCAGCTTCAGATTTGCCGAGTGTGGCTCAACGGAGAGCCCGTCACTGGATCTGAGCCGGTGGCCGATGGTGACGAGGTGGCGGTGTTGCCCCCGGTCTCCGGCGGGTAGCCTTCATTGGTCATGCCAGTTCTTTGTCTCCTGTGCAGTTTCGCCACTAGCCAAAGTGGGGGGCGATGGCTGAGGGCGTGGGGCTATGGCTGAGAGCGTGGGGCGATGACCCAGAACGTGGCAATCCTGTCGCTGCACACCTCGCCGCTGTCTCAACCCGGCGTTGGCGACAGCGGCGGTATGAACGTCTACGTCCGAGAGATGGCTGCGGCACTGGCTCACTCGGGCAGCGAATGCCGGGTGTATGTGCGCCGGGGGCAGAAGGGTCTGCCCGATGAGGTGGCCATTGAACCGGGTGTGACCGTGGTCCACGTGGACGCGGGGCCCGCTGATTTGGGCAAAGAAGACCTTGTCGATGTCGTAGACGAGTTCGCCAACGGCGTCATGGCCGACATGCGACGGCAAGGGCGCCCCGACATGATTCACGCCAACTACTGGCTGTCAGGGGTTGCCGGTCACCGGGTCAAGCACGCGGTGGAGGTGCCGTTGGCCGTGACCTTTCACACGCTGGCTCGGGTAAAGGCCGCCACCGGCGATCCCGAGTCGGAGCACCGGGCCCAGGCCGAGACCGATGTGATCGGGTGTGCTGATGTGGTTATCGCATCCTGCGAACCGGAGGCCCAACAGCTTCGGAGCTTCTACGACGCCCCGCCCGAGCGAATTGAGCTGGCCCCGCCAGGAGTGGAGCATGCGCTGTTCTCTCCGGGCGACCAGGACGGTGCCCGCGCCGCCCTGGGTTTGGGTCGTGGCCCGGTCTTGCTCTTTGTGGGCCGGATACAGCCGCTGAAAAGGCCCCTTGTCGCGGTGGAGACGATGGCCTGCCTTGCTCGCGCCGATGCGCGTCTGCTGGTAGTGGGCGGGCCCAGCGGCGTCGAAGGCGAGGTTGAGTACCAGCGTCTGCAAGACCGTATACAGGATCTGGGATTAGCAGATCGGGTGAGTCTGGTTCCGCCCCGTCCCCACCACTGGCTATCCACGTACTACCGGGCCGCCGATGTCGTGCTGGTGCCCAGTCGGAGCGAGTCCTTTGGCCTGGTTGCCCTTGAGGCAGCGGCTAGCGGTACCCCCGTGGTGGCTGCCCCCGTGGGTGGCCTGCGCTCGGTGGTCGACCATGGCCGTACCGGTTTCCTGGTGGACGATGCCAACCCCGAGGCGTTCGCCACTCAGGTGGCCGCGCTGATCGACAACCCGCTGCTCGCCGCCGAGATGGCCTTGGATGCGGCCGAACGAGCTCGATCGTTCTCTTGGGCCGCCATGGCCCGCTCGCTGCGAACCACCTACCGGAGAGCCCAGTCCCGAGTACCCGTCGATTGCACATGACCCGCCCCGCTTTCGCCGCGGGTGACAGCGCATGACCCAGCATCGTCGCCGGGGGAGCGAAGACGCGCCGTTGTCGGTCGAAGAGATCGCTGCCCTGGAGGCGGACATCGATGCCTGGCTAGATGATCAGCTTCGCACCAACCCGACCGTGCTGACCGTGGACCGAGGCGAGCCCGGTCAACGCCGTTGGTATGTGCGGATGGTGGGGGAGGAGAGGGCGGGGTCCACCGTCTGGTTCACTCTCGGCCAGCGACTCTTGCACTGCGAGTGCCACTTCATGCCCGCACCTGAGGAGAACGAGGGCCGGCTGTACGAATATCTGCTGCGCCGAAACCGCGAGCTGGCCGGAATGCGGTTCGCCATCGGCATCGAAGATGCCGTGTTCTTGGTTGCCGAGTTGCCGGCCCACGCGGTGACGGAAGCGGAGATCGATCGCCTTCTGGGCTCGTTTTATGCCTATGTGGAGCGCTGGTTTCGTTCGTGCATGCGAATCGGGTATGAAACTCGGTTCAAAAAATGACATATTTCAGTATTTTTCAGTTGATATAAATATACATAGAACATAAGATTCTCTGCGTAATGCTCCTGGCCGGTGGGCGGGATCGGGGAAGTCCTCCCACCGGCCAGCATCTTCGCCCGCTAGAGAAGCCACCCGCCTGCCCTAGCAGTCTGCTATAGCAGTGAGGTGGCAATTCGACTGCAACTGATTGGCGGGGGCCGCATGGGTGAGGCCCTGCTCGGCGGTCTGCTGGCCGGTGGATGGGCCCAGGCCGGCGAGCTGGCCGTTGTGGAGAAGATCTCAGATCGGCGAGCCGAGCTGACCAACCGGTTCCCCGACGTAGTGGTGGCCGAGCACCCCGTCGAACGGGCTGATGCTGTGCTGGCGGTTAAACCCGACGATGCCGCTGCGGCTGGCGCCCGGCTCCGTGCGGCCGCGGTTGGCCGCGTGCTCAGCATCGCGGCCGGCATCACCACCGAGGTTCTCCAAGCTGTTCTGGATGATGGGGCCCGAGTCATCAGGGCCATGCCCAACACGCCGGCGCTCGTGGGCGCGGGCGCGGCGGCAATCGCGGCGGGCAGTCACGCCACCGATGATGATCTGATATGGGCCACCGGCATTCTCGAGGCGGTAGGCACAGTGGTCGTATGTGATGAGCCGATGCTGGATGCGGTCACCGGGCTATCAGGTTCGGGCCCGGCCTATGTGTTCTGGCTGGCGGAGAGCTTGATGGCCGCAGGGGTTGAGGTAGGCCTGCCTTCCGAGATGGCCGATGCCCTCACCCGCCAGACCATTTTGGGGGCGGCCCGACTGCTGGTTGAGTCAGGCGAGCTTCCCGCCGATCTGCGGGCCGCGGTGACCTCCCCGGGCGGGACCACCGCCCGGGGTATCGCCGAGTTGGAAGCCCGCGGGGCCGCGGGCGCATTCGTCGCTGCGGTACGCGCTGCCACCGAACGGAGTCGTGAACTGGGGAAACCCTGATCTCTTCCCCACTTGCCGAGCGGGGTGGCACTCGACTGGCAACGCCGCATAAGGTGAGCGGCGCACAGCGGAGTGAGGGGTGTGTTGGCATGGCGAAGCCAGAAGGGCGGGAAAGACTCATGACCGTGGCAGAAGTTGCTGCCCTCATGAGAGTCTCAACGATGACGGTATATCGACTAATCAAAGCCCGAGACTTACCTGCTGTGAGGATCGGCAAGTCGTACCGATTGCGCGAAGGCGACGTCGACCGCTACTTGGCCAGTCGCTACACCCAGGCAGGCTGACACTGCCTACAAGTCTCTCCGCAGCGCTTGGCAAGCGATGACGCTGCGCTACGACACCATCTCGTTCCTCTCTGACTACGGGCTGGCCGATGAGTTCGTCGGGGTGGTGAAGTCGGTCATCCGTTCGGTGGCTCCCGAGGTTGTGGTAGTGGACATCACCCACGACATCTCGCCCCACGATGTCCGGGCCGGGGGTCTGGCCTTGGCTCGCAGCGCCCAGTACCTGATGCCCGGCGTTGTGCTGGCCGTGGTCGACCCAGGCGTGGGCGGCAATCGGCGAGCGGTGGCGGTAGAGGTGGGTGATGGCACCTCGGTGCTGATCGGTCCCGACAACGGCCTGCTGGCCCCGGCCGTGGCCATGGTTGGCGGGGCGTCTCGAGCAGTCGAGCTCACCGCCGAGCACTACCACCTGGCTTCTCTCGGCCCCACGTTCGCCGGCCGCGATGTGTTTGCTCCGGTGGCCGCCCATCTGTGCCAAGGTGCCGACCTCGTTGATGTGGGGACGTCGATCCCGGTGCATTCCCTCACACCCGGGGTCGTGCCGGTCAGCCGAGTCGACGGCGAACGGGTGTTCGCCGAGGTGTTGTGGATCGACCGATACGGCAACTTGCAGCTCAATCTCGATCCCTCTGACATCGAACGGCTGGGCGATGAGTTGCGGCTCACCGCGGGCGATGTGGGACGCAACGCCCGCCGGGTCAGCTGTTTCAGCGATGTGGGCAGTAGCGATCTCGGAGTGCTGGTAGACTCCTACGGCTTGGTAGCCGTTGCCGCGTACCGGGGTTCAGCCGCAATGGAGTTGAATTGCGTGGAGGGAGACGCCATCACCGTCGAGTCCGGCGGATCTGCTTCGGCCACCCCGGTCCAACTGCAACCCAGACCATCAGAGGCACTGGAATGAGACCAGGAACCACAATCGCGATCTCCATCCTATTGTCGGCGATCCTCATCGCCGCGGTCATCCAGCTGTTCGTGCTGGCTCGCTGATCTGCCGTTGGCCATGCCCATCGAGGAGACCCTCTACCCGGTGAACTTGCGGGTTGCCGGCCACCGCTGCCTGGTGGTGGGCGGTGGAAAAGTGGCCTTGGCCAAGGCTGAAGGCCTGTTGGAAGCCGGGGCGTTGGTGGACGTGATCGCCCCCGATGTGGTTCCCGAACTGGACGCCCGCCCCGGCGTCTCCGTGCAGCGCCGCACCTACCGCTCCGGCGATGTCGCGGGTTATCGGCTGGTGGTGGCGGCCACCGGCCGGGAAGAGGTCAACGCCGAGATATACCGCGACGGCGAGTCGGCCGGAGTGTGGGTGAACAGCGCCGATGATCCCGATCATTGCTCCTTCACCCTGCCCAGCAGACTGCGCCGGGGACCGCTGATGGTGACCTGCTCCACCGGCGGCCACAGTCCGGCATTGTCACGCTGGCTCCGCCAGAGGCTCGAAAACGAGATCGGACCCGAATACGAGACCCTGTTGTGCCTGCTCAGCGAGGCGAGAGAGCGGATTCAGGCTGCGGGGATGCACACCGAGGGCCTGGCTTGGCAAGATGTATTGGATTCGGGGATGCTGGAGTTGATCCGCTCCGGCGAAACCGGACAAGCGCAAGCAAAGATCGACCGCCTGGTCGACAACACCCTGATGTAGGCGAAAGTCTGGCTAACCAGTGTCTGTACTCGCGATAGGTCTCAACCACCGATCAGCACCGCTCGGCCTTTTGGAGCGGATGACAATTGATGAGTCCAGTTTGCCCAAGGCTCTAACTGACCTCATCGGCCGCGAACATGTTTCCGAGGCGGTGGTGCTGTCGACCTGCAACCGCATCGAGGTATACGTCTTTGCCGAGACCTTCCACGGGGCGTTCCAGAATGCGCGGGATTTCCTGTCCGAGACCGCCCATATTCCCCCCGAGCAGTTCAGCGACGCGCTCTACGCCCACTATGAGGCCGATGCCGTGTCGCACTTGTTCTCGGTGGCCTGCGGTTTGGACTCCGCGGTGCTCGGCGAGCACGAAATCCAAGGGCAGGTCAAGAGCGCTTGGGAGACGGCCCGGCTAGAGGGCACATGCGGTACCACGCTCAATACCCTCTTCCGCTACGCAGTAGAGGTGGGCAAGCGGGCCCGTTCCGAGACCGGCATCTCCCACCACATCACCTCGGTTTCCCACGCCGCGGTGGCCCTGGCCGCAGAACGGTTGGACGGGTTGAACGGCCGTCATCTGATGGTGCTCGGTGCCGGTGACATGGGCGAGGGTATGGCCGCCAGTCTGGCGAAGAGCGAGGCGGCCGAGGTTGTCGTGGCCAATCGCACCACGGGTCGGGCTGAGGAACTGGCTCAGCGCATTGGGGGCCGGGCCGTGGGTCTCGACGAGATGGCCGCTGAGTTGGTTGTCGTGGATGTCCTCTTGACCTCCACCGGCGCCTCTTCGCTTATTCTGGAGCATTGCGATGTGGCCGGGATCATGGCCCAGCGGGGCAATCGCCCTCTGTTGATCGTTGACGTTGCCGTACCCCGCGACGTGGATCCCGCCGCCGGCGAGCTAGACGGGGTGACGCTGCTGGATATGGACGACCTGCGGGCTTTCGCCGATCGCGGCTTGCGCGAGCGCCGGGCTGAATTGGAGCGAGTGCGGAGCATCATCGACGACGAATTGAACCGCTACCTGGACTACAGCTCGGCTCGAGAGGCGGCACCGCTGATTGCGGCATTCCGGACTCGGGCCGAGATTCTGCGCAAAGAGGAGCTCGATCGCCATACTGCTGGGCTGTCCCCAGCCGAGCAGCAGGCGGTGGAGGCTGCCACTCGGGGGCTGGTGGGCAAGCTCTTGCACGAGCCCACCGTGAGGCTGAAGGACGCAGCCGGATCGCCGCGGGGCGACCGACTGGCCGAAGCACTCCGGGATCTGTTCGATCTCTAGAATCAACCCCATGCTGCGCGCCGCCACTCGAGGCAGCGCCTTGGCCCAGTGGCAAACCGCCCACATCGCCGAACTGCTGGGCCGCGCCGCCGACGTCCAACCTGTGCTGGTCACCACGTCAGGCGACCGTATGGCTGAACAGCCGATCTCGGCCATTGGCGGCAAAGGGGTGTTCGTCAAGGAGGTGCAGGCCGCAGTGCTCGACGGCCGAGCCGATCTGGCGGTGCATTCGGCCAAGGATCTGCCCGCGGCCACCCCCGAGGGCCTGGTGCTGGCCGCGGTGCCCACCCGGGCCGATCCACGAGACGTGCTGGTGGGCTGCCGTTTGTCTGATCTTCCCCAGGGCGCTTTGGTGGCCACCGGTTCGGCCCGACGTCGGGTCCAACTGAGAGAGCTTCGTCCCGATGTGAGGTTCGCCGAGCTTCGGGGCAACATCGGCACCCGTCTGGCCAAGGCCGCCGACTTCGACGCGGTAGTGATGGCCAAGGCCGCGTTGGACCGCTTAGGGGAAGACCCGCCGGTTATCGACGTGCTGGGCTGCGAGGTCATGGTCCCTCAAGTCGGCCAAGGGGCTCTGGCGGTGGAGTGCCGAGAAGACGACCAGCGGGTCCGCTCCTTGCTGGCTGCCATCCAAGATCTGCTTTCCCGTCGCGTCGTGGATGCCGAGCGGGCCTTTTTGGCCACTTTGGGCGGTGACTGCACGCTGCCCGCCGGGGCCCACGCCCACATCCAGGGCGACACGCTGGTCATGCGGGCGGTGCTGGCCGACGGACCCAGCGGCCGCTGCCATGCCGTGGCCGGCGATGGAGATGATGGGGAGGCCCTGGGCCAGGATTTGGCCCGCCAACTGTTGCAAGCGGTGGCCCGATGACCGTGTATCTGGTTGGTGCCGGTCCGGGCGATCCCTCTTTGTTGACCCTGAGGGGAGCCGAAGTGCTGGCCGGTGCAGATGTGGTGGTCTACGACCGTTTGTCGGTGACCTCCCTGCTCGATTTGGCTCCGGCCGATGCCGAGCACATCTCAGTAGGCAAACAGCCCGGCGGACCCCGAACCTCCCAATGGGACATCAACGCCCTGCTCGTGGCGCGGGGCCAGGCCGGCCAGCAGGTCGTACGTCTCAAAGGCGGCGACCCCTTTGTGTTTGCCCGAGGCGGCGAAGAAGCCGCCGCGTTGGCTGCTGCCGGGGTCGCCTTTGAGGTGGTCCCCGGCATCACCTCGGCGGTGGCTGTGCCCGCCTATGCCGGCATTCCCGTGACCATGCGGTATTCCTCCACCTCGTTTACCGTGGTTACCGGTCACGAAGACCCGGCCAAGGGGGAGGGATCGGTCAACTGGGAGGCGGTTGCCGCCCTGGGCGGCACGGTGGTGGTGCTCATGGGCGCGGCCCGCTGTCGCACCATCTGCGACCGGCTCATTGCTGCGGGCCTGGCCTCTGACACGCCAGTGGCCGCGGTGCAATGGGGTACTCGCCCCAACCAGCGCACGCTGCGGGCCACCCTGGCCACCCTGGCCGATTTAGATCCCCAACCGCCGGCCACCATTGTGATCGGCGAAGTGGCTGCGGCTGATCTGGCCTGGTTCGAGAACCGGCCCCTGTTCGGCCGTCGCATGGTGGTGACCCGGGCTCAACCCCAAGCCGCCGCGATGGCCGCCGATCTCCGCCGTCGAGGCGCGGAGGCCATTGAGCTCCCGGCCATCGCCTTTCAGCCCCCCGAAGACCCTGATCGCCTGGCCCGAACCGCGGCCGACGTCGGCCGCTACGACTGGGTGGTATTCACTTCACCGACTGGAGTGGCCCGGTTCTTCGAGCACCTGCACGACGCCCGCAGCCTCGGGGGAGTGCGGGTGGCCGCCATCGGCCCAGGCACCGCCGCCGCGTTGGCCGAGCGCAACGTGATCGCCGACCTGGTCCCCGAACAATACGTAGCCGAATCCCTCCTAGAGACTCTGTCCAATGAGGTTGGCCCCGACGGCCCAGGCCGGGTGCTCATCCCCCGGGCCGAAACCGCCCGCGATGTGCTGCCTGATGGCCTTGCCGCCGCCGGCTGGGATGTCGACGTGGTTCCCGCCTACCGAACGGTGGCCCCATCCCCCGACCCCGACGCCGCGGCCCTGCTGGCCGAAGCCGAAGTCATCACCTTCACCTCGTCGTCCACCGTCATCAACTTCACAGACACCTACGGCACCGACGCGGTGCCCGAGGTGGTAGCCACCATCGGCCCTGTCACATCCGCCACCGCCCGCAGCCACGGCCTAGAGGTGGCAGTGGAGGCCACCGACCACACCGTCAACGGCTTGATCGCCGCCCTCGAAGACTTCTTCGCCCGCTGAGATGTCCCACCTTCTCCGCTGACACCGAAACCGGGCAAGAACCTTAGGATCGCAGGCATGGTCACAAACCAGGGCTTGTTCGAACGGGCTAAGCGGGTCATTCCCGGTGGGGTGAACTCGCCGGTGCGGTCGTTCCGGTCAGTGGGGGGGACCCCGTACTTCGTGGCCCGAGCTGAGGGGCCTTATGTGTGGGACGTGGAGGGGCGCCGCTACATCGACTATGTGCAGAGCTACGGACCTGGGATCTTGGGCCATGCTCATCCGGCGGTGACCGCGGCGGTGGCCAAAGCTGCTGATGACGGCACCAGCTACGGGGCGCCCACCGAGCGCGAGGTGCTGCTGGCCGAGATGCTGTGCGAACGGGTACCCGGAATGGCCTGGACCCGGCTGACCTCCAGCGGCACCGAGGCGGCAATGGCCGCCATCCGCCTGGCTCGGGGGGCTACCGGCCGCAACAAGATCATCAAGTTCGCCGGCTGCTACCACGGCCACAGCGACGGCCTGCTGGCCGCCGGGGGGAGCGGGGTGGCCAACCAGGGATTAGCCGACTCAGCCGGGGTTACTCCCGGTGCGGTGGCCGACACCGTGGTGGCCCCTTACAACCAGATCCCCGCGGTGGACAACCAAGTGGCCGCAGTAGTGGTGGAGCCGGTGGCGGCCAACATGGGGGTGGTGGCTCCGGTTCCCGGATTTCTGGGGGGGCTGCGGGCGGCCTGCGACCAGGCTGGCGCTCTGCTGGTGTTCGACGAGGTGATCACCGGCTTCCGCCTGGCTCCCGGTGGGGCAACTCAGTGGTTCGGCGTCACTCCCGACCTGTGGTGCTTCGGCAAGGTGGTGGGTGGCGGGCTGCCCATCGGCGTGTTCGGCGGACGGGCCGACTTCATGGAGCACCTGGCCCCGCTAGGCGGGGTCTACCAGGCCGGAACGCTGTCGGGGAACCCGCTGGCCACCGCGGCCGGATTGGCCACCCTGGAGCAGCTCACCCCTGACGCCTACCGCAGCCTCACCAACACGGCGGCCCGACTGGCCGACGGCATGACCGCAGTGGCCGCGGCATCTGGTGCTGCCGTGACCGTGCCCCGAGTGGGGTCACTACTGGGGGTGTTCTTCTGCGATGAGACACCAACCGATTTCGACCAGGCCAAGGCCGCTGCCGAAAACGGGGTCTATCCCCGGGTGTTCCACTCCCTCCTCGAGGCTGGCGTGGCATTCGCTCCCGGACCCTATGAGGCTCTGTTCCCCAGCTTGGCCCACACTGACGACCACATCGACACCACGGTGGAGGCCTTCGCGGCGGCTTTGCGGAAGTAGCCGGCTTATGGCGATGCCGCCATTGAGGCCCTCGCCGCGGCCTTGTAGATGTACTCGGCTGGGCCGGGGTGGTCGGTGTCCATAAGGTTGGCCATGATCCGCAGAGCCCACTCCATGGCCGGGCGCGACTGCATCCCGATCCGGGTGAGTTCTCGCAGAAGCGCTGGTTTGCCGATCAGTCGGGCGAAAAGCCGGGCCACCCGGAAGTAAGTCCCGTAATTCTCCTCCAGCAGCGCCGGGTACCGCCAGATCGCCCCGCCGTCTCCAGTGGCTATCGCCTCGGCCACCAAATCGGCAGCCATCTTCCCGGTCTCGTAGGCGTAGTCGATCCCCTCGCCGTTGAACGGGTTCACTGATCCGGCCGCGTCTCCTGCTACCAGATAGTTCGGCCCCACTTTGGGGTTCACCGACCCGGCCATAGGCAGACGCCCTCCCACTGGCTCTATCAACGGGCGGTTGGGGTCGATCTCCCAGTAGGCGGGCAGCGTGGCCGCGAATTCCCGCATCAAATGAGAGGTGTTCACCGAGGTGTAATCGCGGAACGTGGACAACAGCCCGACGCCCACGTTCACGCACCCATCGCCCAACGGGAAGATCCAGCCGTATCCGGGTAGCGAGTTTCCGTTTCGGTCCCGCATGTCCAAGGCGCTCTCGATCCACGGAGTGTCGTGAAGCGGGCTCTCGAAGTAGGTGCGGATGGCCATGCCCTGGGGGTAGCCCCGGTCGCGGGCTGTTCCCAGAGCCCGCCCGAACCGGGAGTTGGCTCCGTCGGCCACCACCACATAGCGGGCCTGGATCTGACAGGTGCCACCGGTGGCCTTATCCGCAACCTCCGCGCCGTCCAATAGCCCGTTGACCAGAATCGGACGAGTGGCTTCGGTACCGAGGAGCAGTTCAGCCCCGGCAGCCACCGCACGGTCGGCCACAAATTGGTCGAGCTCCCGCCGCCGCACCACATAGCCGTAGTCGGGAAACACCGGGTGCTGGGGCCAGGCCAACTCCATCGTCCGCCGGTGGGCCACCGCCCGCAGGCCCCCGTAGCGGTGATAGCGGGTCAGTTCTTCTCCTAGCCCCATGTCATTGAGCGACTTGACCGCCCGCGGGGTGAGCCCATCACCGCAGGTCTTGTCGCGGGGGAACTGCTTGCGCTCCACCACCACCACGTCGAGACCGTGTTTGGCAGCCCAGAAGGCGGTGGCTGCTCCCGCAGGACCGCCACCCACCACCAGTAGATCCCGGCGCGAGCTCATCGACAAATCTCGCGGCTTCTCATACTGCCAGCTTGACCCGGGAGTGGATCAGCCCGCTCCGATCCCGGCGCTGGCCAGCAGGCCGCGCAGCGTGCTGGGGAAGGTCTGCCCGATCTGGAAATTCAGCTCCTCGGGAACGACCTCTTCGGCTTCGAACAGCTCTTCGAGGTCGTGCAGATCGGCCTCGTTGGCTCCTCCCAGTTCAACCCGCTCAAAGTAGACCACGGCCAGAATTTCCCGGGCATTCAGATCCTCGCCGAAGGCTGGCATCCCGTTGGCCGCTCCCAGAGACACCTCATCGTTGTCCCCGTAGAGCGTGCCGGGTTCGGCCGGTGAACCGTTGATGACCCAGATCACATGGTCTTCCCAGTCATTGAAGGTGGCCATAACTTCGCCGTCGCTCAGCGCGGGGCCGACCCCGCCGCCGCCTTCGGCACCGTGGCAGCCGGCGCATCCGCCAACGCCCTCGTAGACCTCCCGACCCATGGAAATGATCTCGCTGTCCCGCTCCGGCGACTCCAGAGTGCCGGCGAAGATGATGGCCCAGAAGGGCAGGAATATCAGGACCGGCACGGCCCAAACCGGGATCTTCTTGCGGGTCAGCGCGGCCTGAATCCATGGCTTGACTGGCTCCGGCTGCGGTTCGGGTTCCGGCTCCAGTTCGGGAAGCTCGGGCAAAGAGGATGCCGCCATGGCCGCAGGAGCCTGGGTCTGGGCCACCGCAGGAGCGGCGGCGGTCTCCGATGGAGGAATTTCTGCAGCCGGTTCGTCGTCGGTGGCCGCGCCGAGGTCCTTGCGACGATCCCGTGATCGTTTCAGCAGATGCTCGGGTACTTCTACCAACGCTCCTCCGGCGTGAATCCCGGCTGGCACCGCAGCCAGCCCCGTGCCACATTAGGTCCGCTCGACGCTAGCGGCCTAACCAGCGCCAGTGGTGGTTTGAGTCGGCCAAATCGGGGCGGGAGGAGCGGTCACTTTGATGTGTAGAAGGGCAGGGTGGGGCTACTACTATTCATCGCGACCGCACCCACAAGGGGAGGATCGTGGCCGCGAATAGGCCCATAGACATCGCCGTCACCAAGTTCTACATGGCCCTCGGAGGATGCTTCGTCCTCTATTTGGCGCTGTGGGCTTTCATCGCCGTCCACCAGTACGACGAGGGCTTGGGTGCGCCGTACTTCAACGTGGCCCTCACCGCCTCCTTGGTGGTCTCCGTGCTGGGCATCGTTGCCTTCTTGGAATACGCCCGTCGCCGACCGGTGGGGACCTACCACACGTGGGGCGAAGCCATGCTGGGCGCCTCCTTGGTATTCTTCCTGCTGTTCTGGATCTACGGCGTGGTGCCCCACCAGTGGCTGGTGTACGCCGACAGCGAGCTCGGCTGGCGTAAAGACCGCCTTATCGAGGGCTATTACGTGGGCAACCAGGGCATAATTGCCTGGGCACTGCCGTTCGACCTTCCCTATCTGGTATTGCGCGATGTTGTCGCAGTGTTGATCTACGGTTTGGCTTTGGCCGGGAACGTTGCTGGCTGGTTCGTGTGGCAGAACCGGGGCAAGACCGCTCCGGTTGAGGTGGAGAAGTCTGAGTATGGACGACCGATCGTGAGAGAGGGGGCGAGTGTCTGATGGCCGGTGCCGATGCCAATCCCCCCATGCCGGAGTTCCGCGACGACTACGTGCTGGTAGAGGTGGACAATGACTACCTCCAGGACAAGGTCAAGCCCAAGCAGTTCATCCACATCGACCAGTCCGAGTGCATCATGTGCGAGGGCTGCGTGGACATTTGCCCGTGGAAGTGCATCCACATGGTGGCCACCGATGCGGTCGACTTGGCGGTGGGCGCCGAACAGCCCGGCGTCGACCCCAGCGACCATGTGATCTTCACCATCGACGAGGACGCCTGCACCCGGTGCGCCCTGTGCGTGGACCGGTGTCCCACCGGTGTGATCACCCTGGGCCGACTGGGCGATCCCGGAGGCGATGGCGACCCGCATCAGCGAATGACCAGCTACGGCTACGGCTACGGCATGCGGTTGACCTAGAACTAGGGCCCGGAACGGACTGAAAAGGACTCAGGAGAAAAGTGGCAAAGCAGCCCAGACCACCGGCAAGCGAGCGGGCCAAGCAGGCTATGAGCGGCATGATGAGCGATGTTCAGGGATCGCAGGCCTGGTCGTCTATCTTCCGGCCGGGGTCCATATTCCGCAAGGGCTACAGCGACAGCCCCCGGAATCGCAGCTACGTGATCATGAACAGCGTGCTGTACCACCTTCACCCGGTGAAGGTGAAGCGCCATGCGGTTAAGGTCAGCTACACCCTGTGCCTGGGCGGTCTCAGCTTCTTCTTGTTCATCTTGCTCACCGTGACCGGCATCTTCTTGATGTTCTTCTACCGGCCCACCGCGGCCCAGGCCTGGGACGACATCTACATCCTCCAGACGTCGGTGGCCTTCGGGCTGCTGGTGCGCAACATGCACCGGTGGGCCGCCCACCTCATGGTGATCACCGTGTTCTTGCACATGGCCCGGGTCTTCTACCACGGGGCCTACAAGCCGCCCCGCGAGTTCAATTGGGTCATCGGCGTCATTCTTCTGACCCTCACCTTGCTGCTGTCTTTCACCGGGTATCTGCTTCCCTGGGATCAGCTGGCCCTTTGGGCGGTGACGGTGGGCACCAACATGATGGGCTTCACCCCGGTATTCGGCGATCAAGTGCGCTTCGTGCTTCTCGGCGGGGTGGAGATCGGCACCGACACGCTGCTGCGATGGTACGTGCTGCACGTGCTGATGCTGCCCTTTGTGCTCGTCATATTCCTTGCTGTCCACTTCTGGCGAGTTAGAAAGGATGGAGGTATTTCCGGGCCGCTATAGAAGCGACGTCGCACAGACGCTTCTGGCCCGACCTGCAAGCCCATGGCTGAAGTCCCCGAACACCTCCTGAAGCGAGCCCAAGAGGCCCGCGAGCGCGCCGAAGCCCAGGCGGGCGGCGGCGGATCGAACCCGCCCGAATCCTCCGGCGCGGAATCCTCCGACGCCTCTGCCCAAGAGGATGCGGGAGGTCCAAAGATCCCCGACCACTTGCTGGACCGATCAAAGTCGGCCCGCGACCAGGCCGCCTCCGGTGGAGCCGCCCCGGCGGCTGCCGCGATGGCCACTGCTCCGATGCCCGCCGGACCGGCCCAGCCGGAGCCCACCGGTCCGGGTGGGGGAACCCAGCGGCTGCTCACCGTGGTCAAGTCGGGCTCCATCCAGGATGTCAAGGCCACCCCCACCGACAAGGTCCATGTCTGGCCCCACTTGCTGGTGGTGGAGTTCGTGGCCGCCCTGATCTTCACTGCCTTCACCCTGATCTTCTCGATCTTCGTGAACGCTCCGCTGTTGGAGTTGGCCAATTTCAACGAAACGCCCAACCCGTCGAAAGCCCCCTGGTACTTCCTCGGCCTCCAGGAGCTGCTTACCATGTTCCACCCGATGGTCGCTGGTGTGACCATTCCCGGCATTGCGCTGTTCCTGCTGATCCTGGCGCCTTACGTAGACCGCAACCCCAGCAAGAAGCCTGAGGATCGCAAGTTCGCTATTTCGCTTATGACCATCCACCTGATGTTCTGGGCGATCCTGGTTCTTATCGGCTCCTTCTTCCGAGGCCCCGGCTTCAACTTCGTCTTCCCCTGGGAAGTCGGACTCTTCTTCGATCTGTAGGGACTGACTATGGGCGTCGCACTCTCCATCGCCATACCGATCATCGTGGTTGCCGCGGTGATCGTGTTGGTGGGCGCGGCCCGGCGTCGGGAGTCCATGGCGGCCGAAGGTCGTCTGACTCGGGAGACCCGCCGACGGGACCGGGGACGGGTGGACATCGAAGATGCCTCCGACGCCCCCTCTGGCCGGGAGGTGGAGCGGGCCGCGGTGCTGGCTCGCCGGAGCGCCGGAACTGAGCTGGTAGAGGCGGCTGATGCGTCGGTGGAGGAGTGGACACCGCCCGATCCCGATGCCATCGGGGTAAACCGCCGCCAGTTCCTGAACCGCAGCACGGTGGCCATGATGGGCTTGGGCCTCAGTGGCTTCGGCGCTGCCTGCGTGGCGTTTCTGTGGCCGCCGTTTGTAACCGGCTTCGGCGCCGACGTGAATGCCGGTCTGGTGGACGACGTGAAGTCCCGAATCAAAGACGAGAACGGATTTCTGTACCTTCCCGAGGGCCGGGCCTGGGTGACCGAGTACCCGGCGGCGGCCTTGCAAAAGGCACAAGCCACCTACAGCGCTCCGGAGCTGACCGGCATGGAGTCGGGGCTTGTTGCCCTATTCCAGAAGTGCCCTCATCTGGGGTGCCGGGTGCCGTCGTGTCTGACCTCGCAATGGTTCGAGTGCCCCTGCCACGGGTCCCGCTACAACCAGGTGGGGGAGAAGCGGGGCGGGCCGGCGCCTCGGGGCATGGACCGCTTCGCCATGACGGTGAATTCCAAGGGGGAGTTCATCATTCGCACCGGCACCGTCATCCAGGGGCCGCCTATCGGAGTGAACACCACCGGCCAAGAGCCTGAAGGGCCGAGTTGTCTTGGGGGGGCATCGCACTGATGCACCTGCTTGCCGCCTCAACCCAGCGCAACCTGGGCATGGCCATCGCGGTCGTCGCCATCGTGGGCTTCGCCATCTACCTGATCTACAACGTGATGTGGGCGGGGCGCAGGGAGAAGGGCTCAGAGCTGGAACTGGCCCCCAACCGCAAGCCCTATTTGAGCGATGAGGAGTTGGAGACCTCCAAGCTGGACCTCGCCTTAGTGAGCGGCCTGGTCACCTTGGTCATCATCGGTGTGGCCTTGCCTCTTTACTGGCTGGGCGAGCCCGGTCGCCAGCAAGGCTATGTCGATGACTCCCGGAGGCAGTTCACCAGTCGGGGCTTTGAGCAGTACGAAGAACGGTGCGCTAGCTGCCACGGCGGCGGCGGCCTCGGCGGTACCACCGCGACGTCGATAACCGACGATTCTGGCAACTTCATCGCCGCCATCGAGTGGGAGGTTCCCGCGCTCACCACCGCGCTCTACCGCTTCTCCGAAGACGAGGTGCGCCACATCCTCAACTACGGCCGGCCTCCCACCCCCATGCAGGCGTGGGGTGCACCCGGCGGCGGCCCCCTCACCACCCAGCAGGTGGACGAGCTTATTCAGTACATCCAGAGCATTCAGCTCTCCCCCGATGAGTTGCAGGGTGAGGTGCTGGACGGACTCGTCCTTCAAGTGCGCGATGACGTATTGGCTGCAAATGACGGTGATATCGCCGACCAGCTTGCTGAAGCCCAAGAGGCAGTCAATGCTGCGGGCGCTGACGAGATTGCTGCGGAGAACGCCGCTCGTGAATTGGCCAAGGTGGAGGAGTTGATTCGCGAGACCAGCGAGCAGCACATACGAAATCTGGACTCGCCAGATCGGGGTGAGCTGTTGTTCAACAACGGGGTATACGGCTGCGCCCGCTGCCACACTCCGCGGGATTCGTGGCGGTTCACCGGACCTGAGGAGCAGCCGGGGGCAGGTCCGGTGGTCTTGGCCCGGGGCTCCGCAGAAGAGGCCGATGTGGTCGCCCAGCTCGGGAGCTTGATTCCTGCGTACATACCAGGTGGCGGCGCGTTCGGTCCCAACCTCACCAATCAGGTCACCCTGCGGCAATTCGACACCGCCGAGGGCCACGCTGGATTCGTAACCATCGGCTCCGAGGAGGGAGTGGGTTACGGCAACTTCGGCCAGGGCGACGGTGGCGGCCAGATGCCGGCCTTCGGAGTGTGTGTGGGCGATCGGGACTCCAATGAGCAAAGCCCGTTCTACGGGTTCTGCACCCTGGAAGACGGCAGCACCCGGCCAGGCATGCTGACCGCCGAGCAGATTGCCGACATCGTGGCCTACGAGCGGGGGTTGTGAGCATGGGCTCGGTTCTCTCCGCGGCAAGCACACTGTCCGCTATCTCGTTTGACAATGAGGTCCGCGGCCTGCTGGTGGTGCTCTTGGGCTCGGCCATCCTCATGGGCTCGGTGTGGCTCATCATTTCCACCAACACCGGCTTCCGCCTGGGAAGTCTCATCGCCATTTCGGCCATTTTCGGCTGGACGGCGATGATGGCGCTGTTGTGGGCCCTGTACGGCATCGGGCTGCAAGGGGCCCGCCCCACCTGGGAAGTTCAGGCCATCCACATCGGCAATCCGTCGGTGTCGGACAACGAGGCCAATCCGCCCCCCGAGATTCTCGACGATCTGCCCAATCCGAAGACATGCGACTCCGTGGGCGACCAAGACTGTCTCCCCAAGGCCATCCAAGTAGTTCGCGTGCTGGGCGACAGCAGCCAGCGGGTCCAGTTCGACTCCATCGACGCCGGTGCCATGCGCGACGAGGTGAATGCCTTCCACGATGCCTTGGCCGACGGCGACCCTCGCAAGCTCTCCGGTGATGGCATCGAGGCAGAGGTGCAGCGTCTGGCAGAAGAGCAGGAAATCCGGAACGAGAATCTGACCCTGAGCGAGCTGAAGGGCATCGCCCCCGAGCTCACCGAAGAGGCTGAGCGGAGGGGCTGGCTGGAGTTGGGCGACTGGAATCTGGAGACCACCCAAGCTGCCGGTGAGGCCATCACCGCGGCCAGCGACTATCTGATCCAAGCCGACCTGGGGTTCGGCGCCACCGACGAACAGAGCAACACCTTCGTCGTGCTGGATGCCTTCCAGCAGGGGGGCAAGCCTGAACGGCTCAACAACGGGGTTTGGGAGCGGGTCAGCAATAAAGTCATCACCAGCACCATGCCCCGCCATCCCACCAACTACACGGTGGTACAGGTGCAGCGGTCCCAATACAAGGAGCCGGTTGCCGGCCAGGCCCCAGCACCGGCTGAGGTCGACCCCGAAGAGCCGGTCATCTCGGTGCTCTTGCGCCGCAACCTGGGCCGGTTCCGCTTGCCCGGTATTCTGGTGGCCATCGGCTCCGGACTATTGTTCTTGGTGTCTTTGCTGATGCTCCACACCCGTGACCTGGAAGTCCGCCGTCGCCTGGAGGGCGAGGGCGCGGCGCCATGATCGCATCGGGATAGACCGCGATGACCGGCCAATACCTGCCGATCTTTGCCCTCGGAGTATTGGCCGTGCTGTTCGCGGCTCTGAGCTTCGGCGCTTCCCGACTGCTGGCCCCCCGGCGCCAGACCAAGGCCAAGCTGGCCCCCTACGAGTGCGGGGTCGAAGAGAGCACCGACGCTCCCGAGCGGTTCGGGGTCCGGTTCTTCCTCATCGCCATGATCTTCATCGTCTTCGACATAGAGATCATCTTCTTGTACCCCTGGGCGGTGTCCTACCGGGGGCTGGGCCTGTTCGGCCTGGTGGCCATGGGAATTTTCGCCCTGGCCGTGTTCGAGTCATTCGTGTACCTCATCGGCAACGGCGCCCTCGACTGGGGACCGTCTCGGCCGATGTGGCGCCGTGACCCCCAGGTGTCGGCCCGTCGTACCAGCGACACCACCATCCGCCGAGTGGGTTTGGACGGGCGAGGGGCCCCGGAGGAGGCGGCATGAAGCTTCCATTGCTGGGCGATCCCGAGGCCATCCTCGACCGCGGGCTGGAGGGGGTCGACCACAACTTCGTGACCGGCAAGCTTGAAGAGCTCGTCAAGTGGTCGCGGGCTCGGAGCTGTTGGCCGGCCACCTTTGGCTTGGCCTGCTGCGCCATCGAGATGATGGCCACCGGCGGCGCCCACTACGACTTGGCCCGCTACGGCATGGAGGTGTTCCGCGCCTCCCCCCGCCAAGCCGACCTGATGATCGTGGCAGGGCGTGTCTCCCAGAAGATGGCCCCCATCCTGCGCCGCATCTACGACCAGATGATGGAGCCCAAGTGGGTGATCTCCATGGGTGTGTGCGCCTCCAGCGGTGGCATGTTCAACAATTACGCCATCGTGCAGGGCGTGGACCAGATCGTGCCGGTAGACGTATACGCCCCCGGCTGCCCTCCCGGCCCCGAGACCCTCATGCACGCCATCTTGACCCTCCACGAGAAGATTACCAGCGGAGAACTCACCCAGCGTCGTGAGGAAACGGGGGCCGGGGCCAACCTCTCCGTGAGCCAGCAAGACGGCCAGACCTCGACTGGCGTGGTCATCCGTACATGAGCGACTCGGTACTGCATGTACCCCGCGAAGAGCTCATCGAAACGGTGAGCGGCCTGCGAGACGACGGCTACGTGTCGGTCCTCGACGTGACCGCGGTGGACTACCTGGAGCACCCCGGCCGTACCGATCTGCCTCCCGAGACAACCCCCGAGCGTTTCGAGCTGGTGGTCACCCTCATCTCCCACGCCGCGCCGGGCCGCGTCAGGCTGCGGGTGCAGGTGCCGGCCGACGACCCCACCGTGCCCACCCTGTTCGACCTGTACCCGGGCACCGAGGCCTTGGAGCGCGAGGTGGCGGACATGTTCGGCATCGTCTTCGAGGGCCATCCCGACCCCACCCGCATACTCATGCCCCCCGACTGGGAAGGCCACCCGCTGCGGAAAGACTTCGCGGTGGGGCGCATTCCTGTCCAGTTCAAGGCCACCCGGTGAGCGCGCCAGACACCACGGTGGAAACCGCCACCGACGAGGCCGTCCGCCGCCGAGAAGACAGCGCGGTGCTTCGCATCGGCGAAGACGACGGCGAGCGACTCGAAGCCGAAGCCGGTACCAGCGACACCAGCATGGTCATGAACATGGGGCCCCAGCACCCCAGCACCCACGGTGTGCTACGCCTCATGCTGGAAATGGAGGGGGAGACCGTGATGCGGTCCAAGCCGGTCATCGGCTACCTCCACACCGGCATGGAGAAGACCGCCGAGACCCTCACCTACCTCCAGGGCCCCACCAACGTCACCCGCATGGACTACGCCTCCCCGTTGTTCAGCGAATTGGCCTTTTCCATGGCCACCGAGGCGCTGCTGGGCCTGGAGCTTCCCCCTCGGGCCACGTGGATCAGGATGCTGATGTGCGAGCTGAACCGCATTAGCTCCCACCTGCTGTTCCAGGCCACCAACGGCATGGACATCGGCGCGGTGTCGATGATGATCTACGGCTGGCGGGAGCGAGAAGAGGCCCTCCGGCTATTGGAGACCATCACCGGCCTGCGGATGAACCACAACTACATCCGGCCGGGCGGGGTGGCCGCTGACCTGCCCGACGGCTGGCGAGATGAGGTGCTCACCCTGATCGACACGCTCCCGGCCCGGCTCAACGAGTTCGACACCTTGCTCACCGGCCAGCCCATCTATCGGGAGCGGCTGCAAGGTGTGGGGGTCATCAACACCGCCGAGTGCCTGGCTTTGGGGGTGACCGGGCCAATCTTGCGATCCACCGGGTATGTCTGGGATCTGCGCCGAGACATGCCCTATCTGGCGTATGACCAGGTGGAATTCGACGTGGTGGTAGGCACCTACGGCGACTGCTTCGACCGCTACGCCATTCGGCTCAACGAAATCAGAGAGTCCATCCGTATCCTGGCCCAAATCCTCGACCAGATGCCCTCGGGCGATTACCGGGTGCAGGACAAGAAGGTCACTCCGCCGCCTCGAGCCCGCATCGACGAGTCGATGGAGGCTCTTATCCACCACTTCAAGATCTTCACCGAGGGGTTCAAGGTGCCTGCGGGCGAAGTGTACGCCGCGGTGGAGTCTCCCCGGGGAGAGCTGGGCTGCTACATGGTGTCGGACGGCTCCGCGGTGCCCTATCGCATGCACATTCGGGGCCCCAGTTTCGTGAACCTGCAAACCCTGCCCCATCTGATGCAGGGGGGCATGGTGGCCGACGCGGTGGCCATCATCTCGTCGGTTGATCCCATCATGGGGGAGGTGGATCGCTAGCCATGGCCCGCCTCAACCCCGCCAATCTCACGGTCGCCCAGGAGATCATCGGCCGGTATCCGGTTACCCGGTCTGCCCTTATCCCGCTGCTGCACCTGGCCCAAGAGCAAGACGGCTACGTCACCGAGGATGCCATGGCCCACATCGCCGAGCTGGTGGGCGTCACCCCCGCCGAGGTGATGGGCACGTGCAGCTTCTACGAGATGCTGAAGCGGGAACCGGTAGGCGACTACATGGTCAACATCTGCAACGGCATCTCCTGTCACTTGCTGGGCTCGTCGGAGTTGATTCATTACGCAGAGACCACCTTGGGGGTCAGGCCCGGCGGGACCACCGACGATGGCAAGATCACCCTCGAAGCCGTGGAGTGCATCGCCGCCTGCACCGAGGCGCCCTGTCTCCAGGTCAACTACCGCTACCGCAACCTGGTTACCACCGAGGATTTCGACCAGCTAGTGGGCGAGTTGCGGGCCGGAACCGCCGGATTCGCTCCCCACGGCAAGCTGGCCAAGGTCCGCCAGCACGTTGGCGAGGACCGCTGGGCTGGGGTATCGCATCCCGACGGCCAAGGCGAGCCCGCCTGGATGGCCCGCAACCCCTCCGACAACGGAGATTGATCATGAGCGCGCCCGCGGACCAAGACCTGCGGATCATCACCTCCCGCTTCGACGTGGACGACGGCCACACATTGGCCGGCTACGAGCGCACCGGAGGCTATGCCGGGCTGCGTCGGGCACTGGAGATGGCGCCGGCCGAGGTCCACGGCGAGGTTCGCACGGCCAGCCTGCTGGGCCGGGGCGGTGCCGGGTTCCCCGCTGGGGTCAAGTGGGGGTTCTGTCCGCCGGGGGTGTGGCCCCGCTATCTGGTGGTGAATGGCGACGAGTCCGAACCCGGCACCTACAAGGACCGCCTTCTTATGGAGCGCGATCCCCATCAGCTCATCGAGGGTTGTCTGATCGCCTGCTACGCCCTGGGCCTCTCCCAGTGCTTCCTGTATGTGCGCGGCGAGATGGCCCACGCCCAGGAGCGGCTGGCCGCCGCCCTCAACGAGGCCTACGAGGCTGGCTATGTGGGCCGCAACGTGCTCGGGGCCGATGACTTCTCGGTGGACATCACCCTCCACTGGGGGGCTGGGGCCTACATCGTGGGGGAGGAGACCGCCCTCATTGAGAGCCTGGAGGGCAATCGGGGGATGCCCCGGCTGAAACCACCCTATTTCCCGGCGTCCATCGGCCTCTACGGCAAGCCCACCATCGTCAACAACGTGGAGACCCTGGCCAACCTGCCGTGGATCGTGTCCAACGGCGGGGCCGCCTTCGCCGCCATGGGGGCCCACAACTCCACCGGCACCCGGGTGTTCGCGGTGTCGGGCCACGTGGTTTCCCCAGGTGTGTTCGAGGTGCCCTTCGGCACCACCACCTTCCGGGACATCATCTTCGACCCCCGCTATGCCGGCGGCACGCGCCCCGGCCGCACCCTCAAGACGTTCATCCCCGGCGGGGCGTCGGCCCCCTGGTTCTTCGAGGAGCACCTGGATATTCCCCTGGAGAAGGCCACGGTGGACCAGGCCGGCTCCATGCTCGGCTCAGGGGCCATCGTGGTCATGGACGACACCACCGATGTAGTCAAGGCCTGCCACAACGTGGTGCGCTTCTTTGCCCGGGAGTCCTGTGGCAAGTGCACGCCTTGTCGGGAGGGCACGTCCTGGCTGGAGAAGATCCTCAGCCGCATTCTGGCCGGTCAGGGCCGCCTCCAAGATCTTGATCTCTTGATGGATGTTTGCGACAACATCAGTCCCGGTATTCATTGGCCGCCCCGCCAGACCACAATCTGCCCCCTGGGGCCGTCGGCTGTTTCGCCCATCGCCTCGGCCCTGGAGCGGTTCCGAAGCGAGTTCGAGGCCTATCTGCCCGCCACTCCCGTCTCGGTCACCACCACCTCAGGGGTCGCAACATGAGCGAGGCCGAGACCGTGGTGAACATCACCGTCAACGGCCAACCGGTGGAGGCCAGCCCCGGAGAGTGGGTTATTGCCGCCGCTGAGCGGGCTGGGGTTTACATCCCCCACTTCTGCTACCACCCCCGGATGAGCTCAGTGGGCATGTGCCGCATGTGCATCGTGGACATCGACACCGGGCGCGGGCCCGCCCTGCAACCCTCCTGCATGGTGGCGGTGAGCGAGGGCATGGTGGTGGACACCACCTCCGATCAGACCCGCAAAGCCCAAGACGGGGTGCTGGAGTTCTTGCTGTTGAACCACCCCCTCGACTGCCCGGTTTGCGACAAGGGCGGCGAATGCCCTCTTCAAGACCAGACCATGGCCTACGGGCCCGGCGAGAGCCGGTTTGTCGAAGAGAAGCGCCACTTCGAGAAGCCCATCCCGGTGAACGACCTGGTGTATCTCGACCGGGAGCGCTGCATCCTTTGCGACCGCTGCACCCGGTTCGCCGACGAGGTGGCCGGCGATCCTCTTATCACGTTCCAAGACCGGGGCGATCAAACCCAGGTCAACACCTTCCCCGATTTGCCCTTCTCCTCCTACTTCAGCGGAAACACGGTGCAAATCTGCCCGGTCGGCGCTCTCACCGCGGTTCCCTATCGGTTCAAGGCCCGCCCTTGGGACCTCACCGAAGTGGAGTCCACCTATCCCAACCCGATGGGTGACCGGGTGGTGGTGCAGGCCTCCCGCGATCAGGTGCTGCGCTATCAGGGAGTGGACAGCGACGCGGTAAATTGGGGATGGCTCGCCGACAAAGACCGATTCGCGTTTGAAGCTCTTGCCAGCGATCTGCGGCTGCGGTCGCCGCTGGTGCGGGGGACCCCGTTGGGCCAGCCCGATCCCGGCGGCAGCGAGCTGGTTGAGGCCTCCTGGCACCAAGCACTTGCTTTGGCAGCCGACGCCATCCGGGTGGCGGTCGACAACAAGGGCCCCCAGTCGGTGGCCGTTTTGGGCGGGGCCCGCCTGACCAACGAAGACCAGTATGTCTGGGCTCGGCTGGCGAAAGGTGTTATCGGCACCGACCACGTCGACGCTCAGCTCGACGACGGCCTGCCCGCTGATGCGGTGCTCAGCCTGCCTCGGGCCACCATCAATGGGGCTTGCACTCCGGGCGGCACCGTCATCCTGATGGGTCCCGATCCCAAAGAGCAGCAGGGCACCCTGTATCTGAGGCTCCGCCACGCCGTGGTCAGCGACGGCGTACAGCTCATCGAGCTCACTCCCCGGGCGACCGGGCTGAGCCACTTGGCCGCCCACCGTCTGCACCATCGTCCTGGTGAGGTCGCCGCCGTTGCTGCGGCCCTGGTGGGCGGCGACATTGACCCCGGACCCGACGGGGAGATCGGCGGGGTTTCGGCCGTAGCCCTGGCCGCCGCGGCGGCTGCTTTGGCCGACCGGGCCGACCAGCCGATCACCGTGATCCTGGGCCGCACATCGCTGGCCGAGGCAGCTGGCCCAACGGTGGAGGCCGCGGCCGAGCTGATGAAGTTGGCCAAGCTGCTGGCCGCTGGCGGGCGACCGGGCATTGCCTTCTTGCCCGCGCTGCACCGGGGCAACGTGCTCGGTGCATTGGACATGGGCATGGCCCCTGGTCTGCTGCCCGGTCGGGTGACCCTGGCCGACGGCGGCGCTGCGCTGGCTGAATCGTGGGGTTCGGTACCCGCTTCCTCCGGGGCCGGCGCCCGAGGCATCCTGAAAGCGGCGGTCGACGGAAACATCGACGTGTTGATCCTGCTGGGCGCCGACCCGCTGGGCGACTTCCCTGACCGCAAAGTGGCCGAGTTGGCCCTCCAGAATGTGGGCACGGTCATCGCCTCCGACCTTTTCCTGCATTCCTCTGCGGCTCAAGCCGACATCGTGTTCCCCGCGGCCGGCTTCGGCGAGCGCCGGGGCACCCACACCAATATGGAGGGCCGGATCACCCGGGAGCGCCAAGTGGTTACCTCGCCGGGTACGGCCCGACCTGACTGGGGCATCGCATCAGAGCTCGCCCGACTGCTCGACGCCGAATTCGGTTTCGCCAGCTCCGAAGAGGTGTGGGAGGAGATCGTCCAGGTGGCTCCATCGCACCGGAACCTCTCCCTGGATGCCATTGACGCCGAGACCGACGGTTTGGTGGCTGCCGACAGTTCTATCGTGTTCTCTCCGCCGGATAGCGCCACATTGGTGCCCCATGTCGATGCCTACAGCCTGCGGTTGGTGTCGTCGCGGCGCATGTACGACCGGGGCACCTTGGTGAGGCACGCCCCCTCGCTGGCCGGGCTGGCCAATGCCGCGGCCCTCGCGGTAAACCCCTACGACTTCCAGCGCGTCGGGGTTGATCCCGGCACCGAAGTGCAGGTGATTTCGCACGTCGGTGAGATGAGCATGCCGATAGTGGTCGATCCCGGTGTGCCTCGGGGCACTGCGGTCTTCGGGTACAGCTATCCCGACTTGGACGTAAGAGATCTGATCGACCCTGCCTCGGTGGTCACCGACGTGAGGATCCAAACCCGATGATTGTCGGCGTGCCGCTGCCCGGCCCCACCGTGTTCGGCCTCGACCCGCTGTATACCGGCGGAGTGGGCTTGGCCGAGGTGCTCATCACCCTGTTCAAGGTTGGGGTGGCCTTCGCCTTGCTGATGGTGGCCGTCATGTTGATGATCTGGTTTGAGCGCAAGGTCATCAGCGACATGCAGAACCGCATCGGCCCCAACCTGGCCGGCCCGTTCGGCATCCTCCAGACGCTGGCCGACGGCATCAAGCTGTTCTTCAAGGAAGACCTCATTCCCGAGAAGTCCGACCGGCTCGTCTTCAAGCTGGCCCCCTACTTGTCGCTGGTACCCGCATTCTTGGTGTTCGCCGTGGTCCCCGTGGGGGGCAACTTCAGCGGCGGCAACGGCCGGGTGAGCCTGTTCGGCCACGAGACCTTCCTCCAAGTTGCCGACCCGCCGGTGGGGATCCTGCTGGTGCTGGCCATGTCGTCGGTGGCGGTCTACGGGGTCATGCTGGCCGGCTGGTCGTCGGGTTCCAAGTATCCCCTGTTGGCCTCGGTGCGGGCCTCGGCTCAGATGGTGTCCTACGAGGCCGCGTTGGGCCTGTCGCTGGCTGCGGTGCTGTTGAAGTCGGGCAGCTTGTCCACCAACCAGATCGTGTCTGAGCAGTCGGTGTGGAACTGGAACCTGTGGGTCACCTGGGTGGTGCCCATGGTTATCTTCTTGATTGCGGCCACCGCCGAGCTCAATCGACCCCCGTTCGACTTAGTAGAGGCCGAGCAAGAGCTGGTCGGCGGCTTCCACACCGAGTACAGCTCCATCCGATTCGCCCTGTTCTACCTGGCCGAGTTCATGAACATGATCACCATGTCGGCCATCGTGGTGACGCTGTTCTTGGGTGGCCCCAATGGCCCCGACTTCACCTCGGTGGGCTGGCTGTCGGGCGTGCTGTGGTTCTTCGTCAAGCTGATGCTGTTCCTGTTCTTCTTCGTGTGGCTGCGGGCCACCTTGCCCCGCTTTCGCTACGACCAGCTCATGGACTTGGGCTGGAAGCTGCTCATCCCCCTTTCGCTGGGGTGGCTGCTGGTGCTGGCCTCCTACGACGTGGCCGGCGACCGGGGCTGGAACCGGGCCGCGGCGGTGATCGTGGCGTTGGCCATCATGGCCGCCCTGGCCAGTCTGTTGGCCCTGGCCCTGCGGGCCGCCCGCCAACGCCGAGAGCTTGATCCCCAAGGAGAGTTTGTCTAATGGGATACCTCCAAGGATTCGCGGTCACGCTCCGCAAGATGTTCAAGGGCACCGAGAGCGGCCGGGTGGTCACCACCCAGTACCCCGATGAGAAGCGCCCCAAGCCCGAGCGCTTCCACGGCCGCCATGTGCTCAACCGCTACGAGGACGGGATGGAGAAGTGCATCGGGTGCGAGCTGTGCGCCGGTGTGTGCCCGGCCCGCTGCATCTACGTGCGGGGGGCTGACAACCCGCCCGACGATCCGGTGTCGCCCGGCGAGCGCTTCGGCTACGTGTACGAGATCAACTACCTGCGGTGTATCCACTGCGACCTGTGCGTGGAGGCCTGTCCCACCGAGGCCATCACTGAGTCGAAGCTGTTCGAGTTCTCGTTCACCAACCGGTCTGACGCCATCTACACCAAAGACGAGCTGGTGGTGGGCGACGACGGCCGGCCCCAGCAGCTTCCCTGGGAGGACTGGCACCCAGGCGATGACGAGCACACCTCGGCCTGGGTTCGGGCCACATCCCCGTCGGGACGGGCCGACTACGAGGGCCAGGTGGCCTGGTCGGGCGAGCTGGGCTACGGCATCCGCTCCCCCGAACGGGGCCAAAAGGCCGAAGGTGAGCCCGACGAAGAGCCTGACCGCGACGATCATGGAGGCCATCACTGATGGAGACCGCGGTCTTCATTGTGTGCGCGGCCATCGTGTTGGCCGGGGCGCTGGGCGTGGTGCTGGCCCGCAACCCGGTCCACGCCGCGTTGAGCCTGGTGGGAACCCTGTTCGGAATGGCCGTGCTCTTCCTCAATCTGGAGGCCCACTTTCTAGCCGCGGTGCAGATCATCGTCTATGCCGGGGCCATCGTGGTGCTGTTCTTGTTCGTGATCATGCTGTTGGGCGTGGACCGGCTGGAAGACCTGTCGGTGGAGCCCATCACCGGTCAGCGTGTTCTGGCTGCCATCGTCGGTTTGGGCACCTTCGGTTTGGCGGTGGCCTTTCTCGTAAACAGCGATATCGGTGCGTTCCACACCAAGGAACTGACATTGGAAGTGTCTGGTCAGTACTCCAACCTGCGCCAGATTGCCGACGCGCTGTTCACCGACTACGTGTACGCCTTTGAGGCCACCGCCGCCTTGCTCACCATCTCGGTGGTGGGTGCGGTGGTCATGTCCCGCCGCATGGCCCGCAGCGACGAAGCCCAGGAAACCGCGGAGGACGACTGATGGTCACCGCCTCCTGGTATCTGATTTTGGCCGCCGCCCTGTTCACCATCGGCGCGGTGGGCCTCTTGGTGCGGCGCAACCCGCTGATCATGTTCATGTGCGTGGAGCTGATGCTCAACGCCGTCAACCTCACCTTCGTCACCTTCGGACGGGAGTTGGGCGACATCGGCGGGCAGGTGTCGGTGTTCTTCGTGCTGGTGGTGGCCGCTGCCGAGGTGGTGGTGGGGTTGGCCATCGTGGTGGCCATCAACCGCCGCCGCCCCCAAGCCACCGCCGACGACCTATCGGCGTTGAGGGGATAGCGCCGTCATGAGTCGATGGATTGCCGAGAACACCGGATACGCGGGGACAGGTAGATGAGCACCCTCGTTGACCTGGTCTGGCTGATCCCCGCCTTTCCGCTGGCCGGGGTGCTGATCTTGATGGCGTTGGGCCGCCGTCTGGGCGAGCCCCGGGCCGGCTGGCTGGCTACCGCCATGATGGGCGGCTCATTCATCGCCACCCTGCTGGTGTTCATCGGGCTGGTGGGCCACGAGGGCGACGAGCGGGAGACGGTGTTCACCCTGTTCGAGTGGGTGCCCGCCGGGAAGCTGGCGGTGGATATCGGCTTTTTGGCCGACCCGCTGTCGGTCACCATGGCGTTGTTCGTGACCGGGGTGGGGGCCCTCATCCACCTGTACTCCATCGGCTACATGCACGGCGACGAGGGCTTCTCCAAGTTCTTCATTTACCTCAACCTGTTCGCCTTCTCCATGCTCATGCTGGTGCTGGGCGACAACCTGCTGCTCACCTTCCTGGGCTGGGAAGGAGTGGGGGCCTGCTCGTACCTGCTGATCTCGTTCTGGTTCACCGATGAGGCCAACGCCTCGGCCGGCAAGAAGGCGTTCGTCACCAACCGGGTGGGCGACTGGGGCTTTTTGGTGGCCATGCTCCTAGCGTTCTTGACCTTCGGGTCGCTCCAGTACGGGGAGATCTTCTTCGACCTAGAGAAAAATGGGGTGGCGGCCAGCACCGCGTCGGCCATCGTGGTGCTGCTTTTGGTGGGCGCGGCCGGCAAGTCGGCCCAGTTCCCGCTGCACATCTGGCTGCCCGACGCCATGGCGGGACCCACGCCGGTGTCGGCCCTCATCCACGCCGCCACCATGGTCACCGCCGGGGTGTACCTGCTCACCCGGATGAACCCGATCATCGCCGCGTCCCACGATTGGGTGCCCGACCTCATCATGTGGGTGGGCCTGGGCACCGCGCTGATGGCCGCCACCATCGCCGTGGCTCAAAACGACATCAAGAAAGTGCTGGCCTACTCCACCGTCAGCCAGCTCGGGTTCATGTTTGTGGCCGTGGGCTCAGGGGCTTATGTGGCCGCCATCTTCCACATGGTCACCCACGCCTTCTTCAAGGCGCTGCTGTTCCTGGGGGCCGGGTCGGTGATCCACGGCATGGACGGCGACCAGGACATCCGCCGCTACGGCGGTCTGGTCCGGCTGCTGCCCATCACCTCGATGACCTTCGTGGCCGGGTGGCTGGCCATCGCCGGCGTACCGCCGTTCTCCGGCTTCTGGTCGAAAGACGAGATCCTGGCCTACGCCTACGGCGAGAACAAAGTGCTGTGGCTGCTGCTATTGATCACCGCCATTCTCACCGCCTTTTACATGACCCGACTGGTGCTCATGACGTTCTTCGGCCCGCCTCGCTGGGTGTCCGGGGACGACCACTCTGCCGAGGCCGAAGCGGAGGCCGACACCGAGGCTGACGAGGCCATCCCGCCCCACCGCCACCCCCACGAGTCGCCCTGGACCATGACCATTCCGTTGGTGCTGCTAGCGGGTTTGGCCATGGTGGCCGGAGTGTTCAATCTGCCGTTCACCTCCGATGTCCACTTCTTGGGCAACTGGCTGAAGCCGTCCCTGTTCGGCAACGAGGGCCATCTCTCCTTTGGCGGAGGTACCCAATGGGTACTGGCCATTGTCGCCATTGTGGGCAGCCTGGGCGGGGTGTCGGCTGGGGCCGCGGTGTATATCCGCCGCCGGATCGACCCGGCCCGCATCGAGCACCCGTTCTTGGCCCGGGCCTGGCGCGTCGACGAGGTCGTCACCAACTTCATGGGCGGTCCCGGCCGCCGGGCATTCGAGCGCACCACCCAGTTCGATGAGCAGGTGGTGGACGGCGCGGTGAACGCCACCGGCACCCTGGTCCGCCGGGCTGGCACCAAGCTGAGGGCGTCGCAAACCGGCCTGGTCCGCAGCTATGCCCTGGGCATCGCCATCGGCGCGGTGGCGCTGCTGGTGTGGTTCATCACGAGGGCAGGGCTCTGATGGGCGGATCCACCGTATTGCCGGTCATCATCTTCTTGCCCCTGGTGGGCGCGGCGGCCATCGCGCTGATCGCCCCCTCCCGCTCGATGGTCCTCAAGCCGGTGGCGGTGGCCACCTCGGCGGCCACCGGGGCGCTCACTCTGTGGCTCATGGCCGCCTTCGACAAGAACGACGGCGATTTCCAGTTCACCCAGCTCACCGAGTGGATCGGCTCGGCGGGCATCTCCTGGCACGTCGGGGTGGATGGCATCTCGCTGTTCTTGGTGGTTCTCACCGGGGTGCTGTTCCCCTTGGCCATCGTGGCCTGCGACCCTCCGCATGATGCCAAGGCCTATTACATCTGGCTGCTGGTGCTGGAAACCGGCTGCTTAGGGGTGTTCCTATCGCTCGATCTGGTGCTGTTCTTCTTGTTCTTCGAGGTCGTGCTGATCCCCATGTACTTCCTCATCGGCTCGTGGGGCCACGAGAACCGCAAGTACGCGGCCACCAAGTTCTTCCTGTTCACCATGCTGGGTTCGGCCCTCATGCTGGTGGGGATGCTGACCCTGGCGCTATTGGCCAAGGACTACAGCGATACCGGCGAGATCACCTTCAACCTCATCGAGTTGGCCAACAGTGCGGGCGAGCTGCCCACCATCACCGCCCGCTGGATCTTTCTGTCGTTCGCCCTGGCCTTCGCGGTGAAGGTGCCCATCTTCCCGGTGCATACCTGGCTGCCCGACGCCCACACCGAGGCCCCCACCGCTGGATCGGTGATCCTGGCCGGGGTCATGCTCAAGCTGGGCACCTACGGGCTGGTTCGCTTCGGCCTCTATCTGTTCCCCGAGGCGTCCCGCTACTTCGCCCCGCTGCTGTTCACCCTGGGGGTGATCGGCATTTTGTACGGCGCGGTGGTGGCCACCATGCAGCGCGACCTGAAACGCCTGGTGGCCTATTCCTCGGTGGCCCACCTGGGCTTCATCGTGCTGGGCATCTTCTCCATCAACACCGAGGGCATCGAGGGCGGGTTGCTCCAGATGGTGAACCACGGACTGTCCACCGGGGCGCTGTTCTTACTGGTGGGGTTCATCTATGAGCGCCGGCACACTCGCCAGATCTCCGAGATGATCGGGCTTCAAAAGGCCGCCCCGGTGCTGGCCGCGGTGTTCACCGTGGTGATGCTGTCGTCGGTGGGTCTCCCGGGCCTCAACGGCTTTGTGGGTGAGTTCTTGATCCTGGCCGGGGCGTTCGTGGCCCACCGCTGGTGGGCGGTGGTGGCCGCCGCCGGGGTCATCCTGGCTGCGCTCTACCTCTTGTGGGCCTATCAGCGGGTGTTCCACGGTACCCCCGACGACGCCAACCGGTCGATGCCCGATCTCAACTGGCAAGAAAAGCTGGTGATGGTGCCGCTGGTGGGGCTCATCGTGTTCTTAGGGGTGTACCCCAAGCCGGTGATCGAGCGTATGGAGCCCGCGGTAAACGCTTTGATCGAGCACATGGAAGAAGTCGAGGGCTTCGAGTCGCCCACCGTGGACAATCGCCCTGAAGGCAGCTTCGAAGAGCTCCGCACCCTCACCGATGACTACGGCGACGAGGGGGAGGGCCACTGATGCTCTCGATCTTCGCCCAGGTGTACATCCCTCACATCCAGTGGCTGCCGCTTATCCCCCATGTGGTGATGGCGGGGGCCGCGGTGGTGCTTTTGACCATCGTGTCGGTGGCCGGTCGATGGCTGCCGAGGTGGTTCCCGGCGGCCTGGACAGTGGCCGCCGGCCTAGCCGTGCTGGCCACCGCCATTCCGGTGTGGATCCGGGCCTGGCAGGAGGGCCCCCATTCGGTGGTTGCCGGTTCCATCGGGGTGGACGGGTTCTCGGTGTTCATCATCGTGCTGCTGGCCTGCACCGTGGTGCTGACCGCACTGGTGGCCGACGGGTTCTTGCACCGGGAGAGCCTCGACGGTCCGGCCTTTTACGTGCTGTTGATGCTGTCGGCCACCGGCGGCATCACCATGGCGTCGGCCAACAACCTCATCGTGCTGTTCTTGGGCCTGGAGATCCTGTCGCTGGCGGTGTACGTGCTGGTGGCCATGCACCTGCGCCGAGCCGAGTCGCAAGAGGCGGGCATCAAGTACTTCGTGCTCGGGGCGTTTGCTTCGGCCTTCCTGCTCTACGGCATCGCCCTGGTGTATGGGGCCACCGGATCGCTCAACCTGATCGGCATCGAAGGTGCATTGAGAACCAACGACCTGAGCGACAACGGCTTGCTCCTGGCCGGGATGGCCATGCTGCTGGTGGGATTCGGCTTCAAGGTGGCCGCCGTGCCGTTCCACGCCTGGACCCCCGACGTGTACCAGGGGGCGCCCTCGCCGGTGGTGTCGTACATGGCCGCCGGGGTGAAGGCCGCGGGGTTCGCCGCTCTGCTTCGGGTGTTCTTTGCCGGGTTCGGGGGAGTGGCCGACGACTGGCAACCGGTCATTTTCGGCTTGGCCGTCGCCAGCCTGGCGGTGGGGTCGCTGATGGCCATCGTCCAAACCGACGTCAAGCGCATCCTGGCCTACTCCTCGATTAGCCACGCGGGGTTCATCCTCGTCGGCGTACAGGCCGCCACCCACGACGGCGTGGCCAGCGTGCTGTTCTATTTGGCCGCCTACGCCGCCATGGCCATCGGCAGCTTCGCGGTGGTCACCGTGGTAAGCGGACCGGGTGACGAGGGCACTGCCCTCGATAACCTCCGGGGCCTGGCCTCCCGCCGCCCGCTGCTGGCCGCGGGCTTCACCGTGCCGTTGTTATCGCAGGCCGGCATTCCGTTCACCGCCGGATTCTGGGCCAAGTTCGAGGTGATCACCGCTGCGGTAGACGCCCGCTCCTTCTGGCTGGCGGTCATCGCCATGTTGGCCGCAGTGGTAGCGGCCTTCCTGTACCTGCGGATTGTGGTGGCCATGTTCCTGGATGCCCCCGATCCCGACGCCACCAGCCTCTCCATCCCCCGTGGCCCTGCGGTGGCCATCACCATCGTGGTGCTGTTCACCCTGGCCTTTGGCATCTACCCCGAACCCCTCCTCAACCTGGCCGACGACGCCTGGCTCAACCTCAGGCTCAGGGCCCACTAATCAAGGAGAAATGAGCCCCTCCTGGGGATGGGTCCACAGAAGTTTGGGTACATGTTCGATCTGCTTTGGCCGAGTCAGGGGAATGTGGCCAATGGGGACATCGATGACCACGGGTGCTTGCTGCTCCAATGCGGTCGGGATCAATGTTTCGAGATCCATGGGGTCGTCGGCTCTCATGCCGATGGCGCCGAACGACTCGGCGAACTTCACGAAATCTGGGTTGGCCAGGTCGGTTTCGTACGTGCCGGCAAAGAAATCGTCGAGGTCGCGGGCAACATTGCCGTAGGCGTCATCTCTGAAGATGATGGTGGTGACGTTGATTCCGTACTTGAGCGCGGTTGACAACTCAGAAGAGTTGAACATGAAGCTGCCGTCCCCGGTGACGCACACCACCGGACGATCCGGTTTGGCCAACTTCGCCCCCAGCGCGGTCGGGAAGGCGTAGCCCAGGTTGAACGAATACCCGGAGTCGATATAGGTGTTCGGGTGGTTCGCTTGCCAGTGGGTGCGAGAGTAGAAGCCGAATTGGGTGACATCCCACACGGTGTATGCGTCATCGGGGGTGCCCCTTTGCACCGCTTCCAAGATGGGGTACTGCGGTTCTTTGTCTCTGATGTCGTAGTAGGAAATCAAACGGCGGGCCGCGGCCACCGCTTCAGCAGGAGACGAACGATCCCGGCACCCGGCATCAATCAGAAGCGGCAAGAGGGCGTTGATGGTCGCCGTGGCGTCGCCATGCAGGGGAATGGTGTTGGCTTGAATCCTGGTGAGGTCGAAGTCGTCGATGTTGATGTTCACCAGGGTGGACGATTCCCCGGCAGGATTGCCCAGAGAAAAGCGGGTTCCTATGCCGATGACGACATCGGCGGACTTCATCACGTCGAGCAGCTGATTCATCTCGTGGCGCTCACCGCCGGGGCTGACGCATGAGCCGTAGCACAGCGGATGCCTGTCGGGGATGGCCCCCTTGCCGCCCCCCGATGTGATCACCGGGATGTTTGAGGCTTCGACCAACTCCAGGAGTGCTTGCTCGGCGGAGGACAGCGCCACGCCGCCCCCGGCAACAATCAGAGGAAGACTGGATTGCGCTATGGCGGAGGCCGCCTTTTCCAGCTGCTCTGAGCTAGGCATGATTCGTGAGATTGGGGCGGGGTCCCTCAATTCGACTTCATCTCGTTCTACCCCGGCATCGGGGGGGACTTCGAGGTAAACCGGGCGGGGGCGACCAGTTCGCATTTGCCGGAATGCCTCGGATATAGCCCCCGGTATCGCTTTCGGCGCTAGGGCTTCCTGGCGCCATTTGGTAATGGGCCTCACGATTTCGATCTGGTCTTCGATCTCGTGGACGGCACCGAGGTTCTTGCCTATCTGACCTCGGGGTATTTGTCCGGCAATCAGAAGTACTGGGCACGAGCGGGCATAGGCGGTGGCCAATCCCGCCGCCGCGTTGTAGATGCCCACACCGGGAACCACCAGGGCCACTCCGGGCTTGCCCGACGCCCGGGCGTATCCGTAGGCCATGTAGGTGCAGGCCTGCTCGTGGCGGGTGGTGACCATCTGAATGCCGGGCTCGTCTCGCAGCGCGGCGACGATTCCGTACATCTGGATGCCGGGGATGCCGAAAACGACCTCGACGCCCTCGCCCACCAGCGATTTGACTAAGGCCTCGCCCCCGCTCATTCTCATAGGAAGATGAAAATGATGACACATCAAATGGCTAGCCGCTGGCTCCGGACAGTCATAGCTGCGGTGGCGTTATTGCTGGTCTTCGGCCTAATGGCCGCGGCGTGCGGCAATGATGATGGCGGGGCTGGGCCGCCCCCCAAAACCGAGCGGGACGCATACACCAAGTGGTACGTTCAGCAGGCCTTGGACCGGTACGACGAGACCGGCCGGCAAGCCACCATCGACTACTACAACAACGAGGCCGGCTCGGACGACCAGTGGTACCTGTTCATCATGGATGCCGACACGGGCATTCTTGCGGCCCACGCCACCATTCCCTCTCGGGTTGGCACCAACTCGAGTGAGCGGGTGGACATCACCGGCCACGCCTATGGTTCGCTGCTGAAGGCTTCGCCCGAGTCGGGCCACTGGGTGGACTATGTGTTCTACAACCCCCAAACCGACACCGGCGGCACCAAGCACACATGGGCCATGCGGCGAGGCGATTTGGTATTCGGCTCAGGCTGGTACGAAGACTCCTATCCCATACCTCGGCCCACCAAAGCCGAGCCCGGCTCGTACACCCGGACATTTGTCGAAGACGCGGTGTGGTTCTATGAGAGCAATGGGCGCGATGCCCTGATCGACCATTTGAATTCCCCAAACAGCACCGATCCCCCCAGTGTGGACGGCCAATGGTACGGGTTTGTCGTCGATCTCGACGGCGTGGTGCTGGCCCATCCCACGGTTCCGGAGAACGTGGGTATGACCCTTCTCGAGATTCTCGGTGCCACCCCGGAGGGCCGGGCGGCCGCCGATGAAATGGTTACCGCCACCGAGACGGGCAAGTGGGTGGATTACACCTACCTCAATCCCCAAAGCGGCAACCAGGAGACCAAGCACACCTGGATCTTGAAGCGAGACGACATCTTCATCGCCTCCGGCTGGTACGAATCCGGCTAGCGCCTAGGAGGCAAGCTCCAGGCGGTACACCGTGTCGTCGAAGCTCAGCACGTAGATTTCGCCAGCGGCGTCTTCTCCGAACGACACCAGCGTGAACTGGGGGACTGACAGGCCAAGCTCCACCCGGGTGTCCGCTCCCTGGTCATCGATGGTCAGCGCCCACAAGCGACCGGTGCAGTAGTCGCCGAACACGTAAGCGCCCGCCAAGTGGGAAATGGCCGAGCCCCGGTACACATGGCCACCGGTCACCGAGCAGCCCAGGTCGTGGTCGTACACGTGGACGGGGAACAACAGATCGTCGGGAGCAGCAGAACCGGAGAACTGCTCGTTGCCCTCATATAGCGGCCAGCCCAGGTTGGCGCCCGGATCCCAGCCGTCGGCAGCCCGCAGAACGTGGATCTCCTCCCAATCGTTTTGTCCCACATCGGCGATCCACAGGTCGCCGGTGGCCCGGTCGAAGGAAAACCGCCACGGGTTGCGGGCCCCGTAGGCCCAGATCTCAGGTCGGGCTCCGCCGTTGACAAACGGATTGTCGGCGGGGATGCCGTAGTTGGCCCCGCCGTTGGCCTGGGGATCGATGCGAACCATGGTGGCCAGCAGGGAATCCAGATTCTGGCCATGGTTGAACATGTCGTTGGCCCCGCCACCATCGCCCAAGCCGATCCATAGGTTGCCGTCGGGGCCGAAGGCGATATGGCCGCCGTTGTGATTGCAGGCCGGCTGCTCCACGCTCAGCACCGTCCGGCCTTGGTCGCCCTGCACGCGGTGTCCACTCATGGGGTACTCCACAATCTGGTTGTTGCCCCGTAGATCGGTGTAGTGGACGTAGAGGTCCGACCCGTCGAGGTCAAAGGCGATGCCCAGCAGCCCCTCCTCGCAGTCGGTATTGGTCAAGTCGCTGATGTCCAGCACCACCTCGGGTGGCTCGTCGCCGTCGGCACCCAACAGCCAAACCCGCCCGTCTCGGGTGGCCACGTACAGGTCTCCGGTGCCGTTGCCAGTACCCGGTCGGGCCACCAGCGCCATGGGGTCGGGCAGCAACACCACCGGAGTCAGCACCAGCGTCGGCTCAGGCGGCACGACAGCGGGTGCGGGTTGGCTGCTCTCATCTGGTGCGGGAGCCTCGGTGGGCTCAGGCGCGGCGACGGCTGGCTCTTCCGCAGCGGGCTCGGCGGCGGGGTGCTGTGGGGTCGCCGCAGCCGCCGTTCCCGTGCTGGTGGGCGCCCCTACATCGCGCCGGCTACCGTCGTCGTCTTTGCCCCCGCAGGCGCTAGCCAATAGACAGACCGCGGCCAACACCGCCACCGCCCGCCTCGCAATGCTCATGGCTGCTTGCGCAGCGGCCGGATCAAGCCCTCCTGCACCACCGAGGCCACCAGCTCGCCGGTGCGGTTCCACGCTGTGCCCCACGCCAGGCCCCGGGCGTTGGAGGCCGAGTTGGACACCTGGTCCAAGAAGATCCAGTCGTCCATGCGCAGCGGGCGGTGGAACCACATGGCGTGGTCCAGGCTGGCCGCCTGGATGTCGATCTCGTTGCCCCGAACCGGCAGCGCCCGAGTGGCGGTGTCCAGCACCGTCATGTCGCTGGCGTAGGTGAACATGCAGGTGTGCAGCACCGGATTGGCGGGCAGCGTGCCGGTGGCCCGCAGCCACACCTGCAATCGGGGCTCTCGGCTCTGGCCCCGCTCTGCGGGCGAGCCAGTCACATAGCGCAGCTCGATGGGACGGATCATCCGGCCCTGGTCGTCCACCGGGAAACCGGGCCACACATAGGGCTTCAGCTCTTCGGGATCGGGAATGCCCTCAGGAAGGTCGGTTTGGTGCTCGAACCCCTCTTCCTGCTTATGGAAGGAGGCCGACATGGCGAAGATGGGCTGGCCGTGCTGGATGGCGGTCACCCGGCGCGTGGTGAACGAGCGGCCGTCGCGCACCCGCTCCACCAGATAGACCAAAGGCGCTGCCACGTCGCCGGGGCGGATGAAGTAGGCCTGAAGGCTGTGGACCGAGCGGTCTTCCACTGTGCGAGTGGCGGCCACTAGCGCCTGGCCGGCCACCTGACCACCGAACACCCGCTGGCGATCCTCTTGGGGGCTGACCCCCCTAAAGATGTCCTCCTCGATGGGCTCCAGATCCAACAGCTCGATCAGATCGTCTACCTGAGCCTGCATAACCGCCCGATCCTACCGCCATAGCTAGGCAGTCCTTAGGGCTGTAATCCTGGTAGTCGAGTCCAACACGCGCTGAGGTACGATTACGTCTCCCCATGTCGCTCATTGTCTCGGTCCGCGCTCACGTCACCGACAACTGGCGCCGCCTGCTGCGCTACAGCGGGACATCCGCGGTGGGTGTCGTGCTGGGCCAGACCATCTTGAGAGTGTGCTACGACCTGTTCGGCTGGTCGGGGCTGGTTTCCAATCTGGCGGCGTTCTTGATCGCCAACGTCCCCGTGTACCACCTGAATCGCTCGTGGGTGTGGGACCGCTACGGCCGCAGCCAGTGGAGCCGCGAGGTGCTCCCCTTCTGGCTGGTCTCTTTAGCCGGGCTGGCCCTTTCGTCGCTCACGGTGGGCTTGGTCGACGCGGTGACCAACAACGGCTGGTTCATCTCGGCCGCCTCGGTGGGGGCCTTCGGCACGGTGTGGCTGGTGAAGTACGCCGTCTGCGACCGGTACTTGTTCGGCACCCCTATAGAACACAGCGGCCCGTCTGAGCCGAACCAGGAGATGGCCGACGATGGATCCCAATCGACAGGCGTTCGCTGAGGCCGCCCGGGGGTTCATGCCCCCCGACGAAGGCCTTGCCTTGCACCAGGCGGCCGGCAACCTCGAGGTAGCCGGCCCGCTGCTTGAGGTGGGTAGCTATTGCGGCAAGTCGTCGGTGTATCTGGGCGACGCCGCCCAGGCCCAGGGCCGTCTGCTGTTCGCCCTCGACCACCACCGGGGCTCCGAGGAGAACCAGCCCGGCTGGGAATGGCACGAGCCCGACCTAGTAGACCCCGAGGTCGGCCTGATCGACACCCTGCCCCATTTCCGCCGCACCATCTGCCAGGCGGGTTTGGAGCACAGCGTGGTGGCGTTGGTGGGCCACTCAGTGGCCATCGCCCAAAACTGGTCCACGCCGCTGGCCTTTCTGTTCATCGACGGCGGCCACGGCACCGAGCCAGCCCACGCCGACTACGAGAACTGGGTATCCCACGTGGCCGTAGGGGGCCGCTTGGCCATCCACGATGTGTTCCCCAATCCCGCCGACGGCGGCCGTCCGCCCTATGAGATCTACTGCCGGGCCATGGAATCCGGCGCTTTCACCGAGCTCCCCTCCACCGGCTCCCTGCGAGTCCTCACCCGCCAAGCCCCCGGCATTTGATCTCAACCCCTGTCGCAATCGATCGCCATCAAGGTATCCTCGAAAGGTGGAGCCAAAAGCCAACGAGGCAATGACCCTGCCTGATCCGGGCTCCCCCGACTACGACTACGGCGAGATAGATCGCAAATCCGAGCTGGCCGACGCTGAGATGCACGAGATCATTGCCCAAGGGCTCCCCGTGGACGACTTGACGACGCTTGACGACATCAAACAGCGAATAGCCAGGCTCAATTCATCTGATTAGCCCAAGTGGCCTGGAAGTTCAGGTCGCTCGACAGAGCTTTTGAGCGGTGGGCAGAGGACAAGGACAACGGAGACAGGCTGGCGCTCCTTGAACAACTGGCAGAGCTGATTGAACAGCCGGCGTCCGAGTTGCCCGGCAAACGATAGCCTGGTCGGCCTCCCAACCGCCGCTGGGAAGATTTGGGACAGGCGCACATTTTCGTCACGGTGTTTGAAGCCCAAGGGGTTCTGCTGGTTACCGAGCTGATCGGAAAACGCTTTGGCGAATAGGGGGGCGGCATTGATGACTAGCTTCGCGGGTGTGGACAACGAGCAGAAACTGGCATCGGGCGAGGCGTGGCGGGAGTTTTGCGACCGGTTGAAAGCGGCAGGGGATCGGCTGTTGGAAAGCGACTTTCCGGCGGGGGCGGCGGATCGGGCCGAGGGCTACCGGCATCTAGGCCGGCTGCTCATGCAAGGGTGGCTCGAGCAGGTGGAGTTTTGCGATCGGGATTTCCCGGTGATGTACCGCCACAACGATGATGTGATGCGCTGGGGCGGCCCCAACGTGGACAACACCTATTGGCGGGCTCACGTAAGCGCCGAGAACACCTATCAGGTAACCGGGTGGCTGCCACCGGGGGCGATGTTCGTGATCCAAAGCGCTCATGGAGAGATGCACCAAGACCAGCTGGGCATCACCGCCGAGCGTTCCAGCGACGACTTCGCCGTCGATCCCGACGGCAGCTTCACCTTCATCGCCAGCGCCACTCCCCACGACGGCAACTGGCTGCCCATCGACGAGCACACCGACCACATCTCGTTGCGGGAGTACAACGTCGATTGGATGGTCGAGGAGCCGGGCAGCTTCTACATCGAGCGGTTGGGAAGCGAGGGTCAGCAACCTGGGCCTCTCGAACCAGCCTCGATGGCCGAAGCCCTAGAGCGGGCGGTGGCCTGGGCTGAGGACGCCTTGGTGTTCTGGAGCCAGTGGATGGAGCGCAGTCGCCGGGCTGCCCCGCCCAACGAGTTCTACGGCCCCCGCTCAGTGCCCGGTGGGGCCGATGCCATCGGCTATGGCGGCTGCTCCTATGAATTGGCCCCCGACGAGGCCATGATCGTCACCTGCGACGTGCCCCAAGCCCAGTACTGGTCGTTCATGATCTACAGCTACGCCTGGTTCGAATCACTGGACTTCGCCAATCGCACCGTGAGCCTCAACAACGCTCAGATCGCCACCGACTCCGACGGCCGCTTCCGCATCGTGGTGGCTCACAACGACCCCGGCATGCAGAACTGGCTCGACACCGAAGGCCGCCCCGAAGCCCTCATCACCTTCCGCTGGGTGCTCAGCTCCACCATGCCCACCCCCGAAGGCCTAGTAGTGCCCTTCGCCGAAATCGACCACCACCTCCCCCACTTCACCACCCGCCTCACCCCCGACCAGCGCGCCGACCAAATCACCACCCGCCGCCAATCCCGAGCCCTCCGCTTCCGCTGCTGAAACCGATTGGCGAGCTTGGGCCTATAACACGATGTAACCTTGACCCCATGCTTTCTTGGAAACTTGGAAAGGTATTCGCACTTGTTGCCTGCTTCTCCTTAGTGGCCGCAGCTTGCGGGAGCGGCAACGAAGACGGGAAGGCCTACCAGGCCGACGGCGTGGGTTCCACAGCCTCAGCTAGCATCGTGAATTCCGATGGCGATGTCATAGGCGCTGTCGATTTTGAGCAGGGGCCGACTGGAGTGCTGATGACGGTGACGGCGAGTGGCCTCACCCCTGGTTGGCATGGCATCCACCTACACGCCGTGGGTGCGTGTACCCCGGACTTCAAAGCGGCCACCGGACATATCACCAGCACCGACGACGCGCTGCACGGGTTGAAGAACCCCGAGCGAACGGCTGGCAACGGCGACAACGGCGATTTGCCCAATCTCTATGCGGCGGCCGACGGCACCGCTCAAGCAGAGTTCTTCACCTCGCTCGTAACCGTTTCCGGCGGCACAATGCCCACACTGCTCGATGCCGACGGATCCACGGTGATCATCCACGAGAGCCCCGACGATCACGTCACCCAGCCCATCGGCGGTGCCGGAGGCCGCGTCGGCTGCGGCATCATCCGATAAATCCAGCAACCAGAGTCGCCGTCGCTTACGGCGTCCTCCCGTTCAGGTAGCCCCACCCTCTCGGAGGGCAGACCGGACAGACTGCTCAACGGTTTCGGCGACGGTTTCGGGATCTTCGTGCTCCCAGAAGCGAAGGACGGTCCAGCCGGCCTCTACTAGGTGAGCGTCGGTATCTTGATCTCGTGCGATATTGCCGGTGATCTTTTCCGACCAGTACTCGGGGTTGGTGGCAGGCTGGGTGTGATGCTCGGGGCAGCCGTGCCAGTAGCAGCCATCCACAAATACCGCAATCTTGGCCTTGCGGAACACCAGATCGGCGGTACGGCGCAGCTCCGGCAGAGGGCGGGCGGCCACCCGGTAGCGCAGCCCCCGCCGATGCACCGCCGAGCGAACCGCCAGTTCCGGTTTGGTATCCCGACTGCGGTTCCCCTGCATCGACTTGCGGGTTGCCTCCGACGAAGCCCAAGACCCCTCCGGCAGCCCACTCATGAGCCGATGGTATAGGCGGCGTGAGCCTCAGCCGATGGCGATGAGCTCGGGGAGGGTGCGGTGGTTGGAGAACAAGGTGGAGGCGGGGGAGGCACCGGACAAAGCGTCGGCGGCCAGGATGACGGCGGCGGCGGTGTAGGTGGTGCGCTCGTCGCCGGGGAAGTGGGTGCGCTCGGGGTGGGCCATCCCGGTGAAGTAAGAGCCATCGTCGGCCCGCAGGTCTTGTACCCATTCGAACATCTCGGTGGCGACGTCTCGTCGGCCCACTCCCAAGTGGGCGATGATGCACTCGCAGGTCTCCGCCGCGGTCACCCAGGGCTTGTCGGACACGCAGCGCACTCCGAGGCCGTCCATCACGAACCGGTCGAACCGGGAGGCCAGCATGGTGCGGCCCTCTTGGCCGGTGACTACGCCAGCCAGAACCGGGTAGTACCAGTCCATGGCCCAGCGGTGCTTGGGGGCGAAGGCATCGGGCTGGGTGCGGATCACGTCGGCCAGCCGGGCCGCGCTCAGCTCCCAATCGGGCTGCTCGTTGCCCAGTTCTTCGCCGGCGGCGATGGCCGCCCGCAGGCTGTGGCAGATGCTGGACGATCCGGTGAGCAGGGCGAACGACCACGGGGTGCCATCGGCGTGGCGGGCCCAGCGGATCTCGCCTCGGGGGAGCTGCAAGTCGAGCACGAAGTCCACTGCCCGCTCCACCACCGGCCACATCGACTCCAAGAAGTCCCGGTCGCCGGTACACAGGTAGTGGTGCCACACCCCGGTGGCCACGTAGGCCACGCAGTTGGCGTCGAGCTTGTCTTGTTCCACGCTGTCGGCCAGGTAGTACTGGTGCCAGGCGCCATCGGGCCGCTGGTTGTCCACTAGCCACTGGTAGGCCCGCTCGGCTTCGGTCCGCCGGCCCATTACCGAAAGGGCCATGGCCGCTTCTACGTGGTTCCAAGGATCGGCGTGGCCGCCGGGGAACCAGGGGATCATGCCGTTGGGGAGCTGCCAGCGTGCGATGGTGTCGGCGGTTTGTTCGAGATCGGTCGCCGACAGAACGCCGGCCACGTAGGGCCTGGCGTCTTTCGTTCCCTTGAGGGTGGGTGTGCCAGCATCGGCAAGCTCGGTCTCGCGGTGGCTGTGGGATTCAGACAGCGACAAGCTCGGTCTCCCTTGGACTGTGTGATCCTGGTTTCCGGCTGTAAAGGACCAGGCTTTTGCCTAGCACTGGACTCAGGACTCGTTCGGCTATTCGGGTGATTTTCGGTTGGCGAACAATATCCCATTCCAAGAGCCGACGGTAAGCCGCCACCAGCCGGTGGTCGTCCCGGTTGGGGCCCACCGCGCACCGCAGCCACCAGTAAGGGCTGTGAAGCGCGTGGGCATGGTGACCCGTGTAGGGGGACAGACCGGCGCGTCTGATCCGGCGCCGGAGTTCGCCCCGCCGATAGATCCGCACGTGGCCGCCCACCGCCTTGGGGGCGTGGTACTCATCTGACAGCGCCCAGCACACTTTCTCGGGAAACCAGGTGGGCACGGTCACGGCCAGCACCCCGCCGGGGCGCAGGATCCGGGCCAGTTCGGCCAGCGCGGCATCGTCGGAATCCACGTGTTCGAGCACTTCAGAGGCGATGACCCTGTCGAACGACTGATCGGGGAACGGCAGACGGGTGGCATCGCCTTGAGCGGCCTGGCACGTGCCGTGGTACTGCTCGCCTGATTCGCTCATGGCCGCGAACGTGGCCCGAACCTGGGCCAGCTCGGCTGAAGCCAGATCGCAGGCCACCACTTGGGCCCCCCGCCGGGCGGCCTCATAGGCGTGGCGCCCGAACCCGCATCCCAGATCCAGCAGCCGTTCTCCCGGCTTCAGCCCCAGGCGGTGGTAGTCGACGGTCAACATGGTGGAGCTGGGGCCTCAGGATCCGCCGAGATTGCCGGGCCTATCGGTTGGGCTGCCACTCGTCGAGCAGTGCCCGATAGTGCTCTACCGTTTGCTCTGCGGTGTGGCGCCAGCTCCACCGGCTGATCACCCGCTCCCGCCCGGCTGCACCGATTCGAGCTGCCATCGCCGGATCGTCCAGCACTCGGCTCACCGCGGCTGCCAGCGCTTCGCTGTCGCCGGGAGGCACCGACACGCAGGTCTGGCCGTCGGGGCCGGCCACCTCGGGCAGCGCCCCGCCGGTGGTGGCCACCAGCGGTGTGCCGCTGCACATGGCCTCGATGGCGGGCAGTGAGAACCCCTCGTACAGCGACGGCACCACCGCCACCGAGCTGGTGGCGTACAGCTCCACGATGCGCTCGTCGGGCACGCCGGAGATGAACTCCACCACCTGGCTCAGACCCAAGCTGGCAATGGCCTCCGCCGAGGTGCCCCCCTCGCGGGGCTTGCCGATGACGATCAGGCGCACGTCTCGCTCGGTTCGGAGCTTGGCCACTGCTTCGAGCAGATAGCGCAGTCCCTTCATGGGCACGTCGGCGCTGGCGGTGGTGATGATCTGCTCTGGGCAGCGCTCCACGCCGGGCAGCGGGCGGAACTGTTGGGGGTCCACGCCCACCGGGACCACGTGCATGAGGCGGCGAGGCACCTTTTGGTCTCGGGCGATGTCGTTGCGCGACGACTCCGACACGGTGATGATGCGCTGGAGCCGGCGGGCCACCCGGGACTGCATCCGGGTGAAGGAATACCACCGTCGCTTGCCCAGCCGCTCCACCGCGCCCCGGGCATGCTCTAGCTCTAGTTGGCGGTCGACGGTGATGGGGTGGTGGATGGTGCCCAGTACCGGCAGCCCGTCGCGCTCGATGGCCAGCAGCCCGTAGCCCAGCGACTGGTTGTCGTGTACCAAGTCGAAATCCCCGATTCGAGAGCGCAGCAACTGCCAGGCTCGGATAGAAAAGGCCAGCGGCTCCGAGAATGCCCCGGTCATGAACGAGCCCACCTCGGCGGCATCGGCCCACGTCTTGATCTCCCAGAACCCCGGCATTCGTCCTGGGTGGACATCGTTGAAGATGTCGAGGCTGGGGAGCTGGTGCAGCGGCACGCGCTCATCCAGCACTGGATAGGGCTGTCCGCTCAGTACCTCTACGTGGTGGCCCAGGTCGGTGAGCGCCCGGCTCAGGTGGTGGACGTACACCCCCTGGCCGCCGCAATGGGGCTTGCCCCGGTACGACAAAAGGGCGATTTTGAGCGGGCGATCCGCCGAGACCATAGCCCCACAAGGTTTTCGGAATTCAGCGGGTTTGGCAAATGCTCAACTACCGAAATGGGCCGCTATCTTTGGCCCGTGCGAGCACTGGTACAGCGAGCTGCCGAGGCCCGGGTTCGCGTGAACGGCAAGGTCATTGGCGAGATCGGCCCTGGGTTGTGTTGTCTGATCGGCGTGACCCATGACGACGACGCCGACACGGTGAAGAAGATGGCCGGCAAGCTGTGGAACCTGCGCATCTTCACCGACGAGAACGGTCACATGAACCTGTCGGTAGCCGACACCAGCGGCGAGCTGCTGGTGGTGAGCCAGTTCACCCTCTACGGCGACATCAGCCGCGGCCGCCGCCCCTCATTCCTAGCCGCCGCCGCCCCCGATCAAGCCGCCGGTTTGATCGACGACCTGGTCGCCGAGCTCCGCACCCTAGGCGCCACCGTGGCCACCGGCTCCTTCGGCGCCATGATGGCCGTCGAACTCACCAACGACGGCCCCGTGACGCTGATGGTGGAGGTCTAGTCAGCGGGTTCCGCTTTTCCCACAAGGAGTTGGACTGGCTCCGAGTCAGGGAATGTGGCGACGAGCTGGAGGTCACCCCCTGCTGCTTGGATGAAGGATCGCAGCGTGGACAAGAGCATGTCGCTTCGACGCTCCAATCGAGACACTTCAGACTGGTCCATGTCGAGGAGTTGTCCGATGGTGGTCTGGGTCAGTGACTTGGCCTTTCGCACTTGGGTCAGCGTTGCCTGGTGCTCCGCAATCTCGGCAAGCACGCTCTCAAAGCGAGCGGCTGCTATGGGGTCTTGTCTGATCTTGTCGTAGAACCGGTCAGGTCGGTCGTCGCGTTCCCAAGCGCTATCGGACACCTGTTCGATGGTCCCCTCGTCGACGGGCACACTGCTGGTCTTGTTCTTTGAAGTCATTTCTATTTTCCTCTCTTCATGACTGGCTTGTAACTGGGGTTTCGTTGACACCATTGGTCGATCCGATCTTGTGCCTGAGTGATATTCGCTGGATACCAAGCGTTGCCCAGAGCGGTTTTGTCACCCCCAAGTGCCACTACCGCTACTTCTTTGCCGCTTTCGTCACGAGCAAACCCGAACAAGATTCTCAAGACTGGCGGTCCCACGGCAATGGGGGTTGCGATGGTTGGAGGGGAACGACGCAGAGCGTGCAGGTCATAGCTGGCGGTAACAACGGGGTGGCACTCAGGATCTCCAAGGTCGCGTCCGTACTCTTCCAGGGCGGAAATCAGGGCCATCACTTCGACATACACATCGGATAGCTCTCCGGAGCCAGTTGGGTCAGCGAGGCGTTCAAGCCATTCCTGAAATAGGGGATGCAGCCTCAAGTTCACAACATGCACTCTACCACATATGTGGTAGAGTGTCTTTCTGGAAGTCTGATCAGCGGGCGTTGCGGCGGGGAGGGGTGGTGTTGCGCTGGTGGGCTGTCCAGGCGGCTAGTAGGGCGGCTAGGGCGAGGGCGAGCATGGGCCAGGGGCCGGCGCGGGTGGCGAGGGTTTGGCCGGAGCGGAGTTCGATGGGGGCTTGGATGACCTTGCGCTCGGAGACTCCGGTGCGCTGGTAGACGTTGCCGTCGGGGTCGACGAAGGCGCTGAAACCGGTGGGGGCGGCCTGGGCCACCCAGCGGCCGGTCTCCAGGGCTCGCAGACGGGAGCTGGCGATTTGCTGGGTCTGCACGATGGTGAGCCAGTAACTGGCTCCGTTGGTGGGGTTCAACAGCACCTCGCCGCCGTTGCCGATGGCATCTCGGGCCCGGTCTTCGAAGAAGATCTCCCAGCTTATGGACACGCCGAGGCGACCCGCCGGGGTGTCCAGCGCCGCGGGAGTGTCGCCCCGGCGCATGTCTCGGGCCGGCAGGTAGTCGGGGGCCAGCGGCTCGATGAGCGACCGCAGGGGCACGTACTCACCGAAGGGCACGAGGCGGACCTTGTCGTAGCGGCCCAGCATGGTTCCGTCGGGGGCGAACACCGCCGCGAAGTTGGCCGCTTCGGTGGCCGATACATCTTCGACCACCCCGGCCACCAGCGTGGCGTTGAGCTCTTGGGCCAGCTCAGCCAGCCGGAGACCTTCCTCGCTATTGGCAAACAGACCATGAACGTCCACCACGTCCTCGGGCCACACCACCAGGTCTACCGGTAGCTGAATCAGTTGACTGGCCTCTAGGTGTCGCTCGAACACCACCCCCGGTTCGGTATTGGCCGCCCGGGTGCGCTGTGGCCCGCCCCCCTGCACCACGGCCACGTCGATGGTGCCCAAGGCGGACCCCCGGGGAGCCAGCGCGGCCCAGCCCCAGAACCCCAGCACCATTACCACCAAAATCAGCGCGCCCTGCCACCGGCGCTCAAGTGCCGCGGCCAGAACCATGGCAATGGCCACGGTCACCCCTACCAGGAGCAACGGCCCCAACACCCGCACGGTGGTGGCCCATGGGGTGTCAACCTGGCTCATGGGCAGGGTGGCCAGCGGCACTCCGCCGAACGGCCACCGCCAGCGGATGGCTCCAGCCAGCACGAACAGACCGGGCAATGCCAACCACCGGCTGAGCCCTGGTGGGCAGGCCGCACCGGCCAGGCCGTACAGCACGGAAAACACTACGCAGACGGCCAGATAGCCGGGCAGGGTGAAATCCACCATCCAGAACGTGGCCGGGAACAGCCAGCCCGCCCCGAACCCGAACCCCCGCCATGCTCGTGCCCCGATCGGCTGGTCGGCGATGAGACGTTCGAAAGCCAGCAGGCCGACCAGGGCCAGCGGCCACCATCCCCACGGAGGCATTGACAGCGCCACCAGCCCGCCCGCTGCCAAGGTGCCCGCCGCGGTCCAACCGCTCTTGCGGGACCATACGGCGAGTCGTGGGCTGCTCATTGGGCGATTGCGCCCTCGGCCAGGCTGGCCCGGGCCGCGTGTTGGCCCTGGTGGATGCAGGCCGGAAGCCCCAAGCCCCGAGCCCACGACCCGGTCACCTGCAACCACGGAGCATCAAGAGCCAGCGCTCGCTCGATGTCGGCCACCAACTCCAGATGGCCGGGGCGGAACTGGGGTAGCGACTGCTCCCACCGGCTGATGCGCACTTCCTGTGGCTCCGCGTCCAAGCCCATCATCGCCGCCAAGTCGGCTCGCACTGCGCTCAATAGGGCAGCGTCGTCCATCAGCAGCGCCCGATTGTCGCGATACCGGCCTGCCGATACCCGCAATATCACCGTCTCGTCTGTTCCTATGTGGGCCCACTTGCTCGACGCCCAAGAACAGGCGGTGATGGTGCGGCCTTCCACTGTGGGCACCAGATAGCCCGAGCCGTCCATGGGGTGGCTGATATCGACTGCGTCAAAGGCCAGCGACACCAGCACCACCGAGGCGTAGTCGATGCTGTGCAGTAGACCGGCGGCGGCTGCTGACACCGGGGCAACCAGAGCGCCGGCTGCGGGCGCAGGGAGGGTCACTATCACCCGGTCGGCATCCAGATCTTCCAAATCGACTACCGGGGACGACAGTTGCAGATGGTCGCCCAGCCGGTTGGCTAGCTCGTCTGCCAGTCGCCCCAGGCCGTCGGGCAGGGTGTAGAACACCGGCGCGCTGGGGTCGGCCGTTGAAGAGGCGGCTAGCCGACCTAGCTCTCGAACCAAGCTTGGCCCGCGGGAGGCGGCTTCGGCTAGCTGGGGCACGGCTGCCCGCACGCTCAGATCGTCGATTGAAGAGGCGTTGATCCCTCCAACGAGCGGGTCCACCAGCCGGTCGGCCACCTCGTCGCCCAGCCGTCGCCGTACCAGCGCGCCCACCGACTCGTCGCCGGCCAACGGCGACCCGGCCAATTCGGGCTCCCGGCGGGCCCGGTCTACGCCGTCCGATGAAACGATCCCCGAAGCGGCCAAGGCGTCGAAGTCCAGCGGCACTCCCAGCACGTTGGGCTGGGGCAGCGCCCGCAGACCACTCCGGGAGTACACAAACGCGGATCGCTGGGCGGGCGACACCAATTCGCCACCCAGTCCCAGCACCTGGCATAACTCCACCGCCCACGGCACCCGGGCCAAGAACGCATCCGGCCCCTCATCCACCAGTTGACCGGCCAACTCAGAAGTGAGGATCCGCCCTCCGGCCCGACCGGCTGATTCGTAAACCACAACCTCGGCCCCGGCCTTGGCGGCCTCATATCCCGCGGCCAACCCGGTGATGCCGGCGCCGACCACCGCAATTCTCACGGAGCGACCTTGTATCCGTGTACCAACTCCACCACCCGCTCCAGCGTCTCGGGGTCGGTCTCGGGCAGCACGCCGTGGCCCAGATTGAACACATGGCCCGGCTGTCCGGCGTTGCGATCCAAGACCTCCACCGCTCGCTCAGCCACCACCGGCCACGGGCCCAGCACGGCGGCCGGATCCAGGTTGCCCTGTACGGCCACGTCGGGCCCCAGCCGCTCCCGGGCGTCGTCCAGGTGCACCCGCCAGTCCACCCCCACCACGTCGGCCCCCGCCTTGGCCAACAACTCCAGCAGCTCGCCGGTGCCCACCCCGAAGTGGATGCCTGGTGCCGCCGAGGCATGGTTACCCAATTCAGCGAAAACCCGCTGGCTAGCGGGCATCACAAACTGCCGGTATTCATCGGGGGCCAGCGCCCCCGCCCAAGAGTCGAACAACTGAAAGGCAGAGGCCCCGGCGTCGAGCTGCGAGCCGATGGAGGCAATGGCCAGGTCGGCCAGGCGATCCAGCAGGGCGGCCCATAGACCGGGTTCGCTGTGCATCAAGCGCTTGGTGAGGGCGTGGGTGCGAGACGGCCCTCCCTCTACTAGATACGAAGCCATGGTGAACGGTGCCCCGGCGAAGGCGATCAGCGGTACGTCCAGCTCGCCCACCAGGTTGCGGACCGTCTCCAGCACGTAGCCGGTGTCGGCCTCCGGGTCGAGCGGGCGCAGCCGGTCCAGGTCGCGGGCTTCCTTGAACGGCTGCTCCACCACCGGCCCCACTCCGGGCATGATGTCTACCCCGAAACCGATGGCGTGGGTGGGAACCACGATGTCGGAGTACAAGATGGCCGCGTCCACCCCGTAGCGGCGCACCGGTTGAAGGGTGATCTCGGTGGCCACCTCCGGGCGGGCGATGGTCTCCAGCATCGAGCCCTCCCCCCGGATGGCCCGATATTCGGGCAGCGACCGCCCGGCCTGGCGCATGAACCACACCGGAACCCGCTCGACGGGCAGGCCCCGACACGCCCGCAAGAAAGCATTGTTGGTGATGGCCGCGCCGTCAGACACGCCCAAACCGTACAGATGTAGGAGGCGGCCATTGCCATTGCAGCCGAGTCTCCGCCAAGACCGCTAGTGGCTCGAGTCGAGCCTCCCGATGCCATCGCCCCAGTACCATCGACAGAGTGCGACGGTCCATCGACGACTACCCCTTCGACCCAGCCGATCTCCCCCCCGGAGACGACGACGAGTTCTCTCCGGTCTCGTGGGCGGTGGCCATTTCCGACGACTACGAAGATGCCACTCCCCGGGTGGTGCTCACCACCGAGGAGGTGGGCCACGCCGGTTACGGCCTAGTAGCCCACCTGCCCCCACATCTCGCCCGCCGCCTGCGAGCCGCCATAGGCGACGCCCTCAAAGAGATCGGCGAGCCCGTCACTTCTTAATTCTTCAAAGACGTACTAAACTTGAACGTTCGCTGATTTAGAACTGAGTCTGAGGAGTCTCCGATTCATCCCGATCACACCGCGGAGCAGACATACATCGATCAGGCCCACCAAGCCCTCGAATCGGCTCGAGAGCGAGCGCTGTCGTTGAAGGACATGGTGGAGGTGGGCGCTGGCGGCACCCACCAGGCCCGCTACGAGCGGGAGATCATCTGGGACTCCATCAGCAACCGCCTCAGCGCACTCGATATCGGCAACTCCTCGCTGGTGTTCGGACGCCTCGACTGGGCCGAGGAACAGGGCGGCGACCAACTCTACGTGGGCCGGGTGGCGGTGTGGGACGACGATCAGGAACCGGTGACCATCGACTGGCGGGCCCCGGCGGCCGAGGCCTTCTATCGGGCCACCGGCGGCGACCCCATGGGCCTGTCCCGCCGCCGTCACTTCGTCACCCGGGGCCGGGAACTGTTGGGGGTAGAGGACGAGTACTTCGGCGAGAACAACGGTCGCGGCCGCCTGCCCCTGGTAGGCGAGGCCGCGTTGCGAGCCGGGTTGGAGGCCGGGCGCACCGGTCGGTTGGCCGACGCGGCGGCCACCATTCAGATCGAGCAGGACGCCATCATCCGATCCCCGCTGCCCGGCGTGCTGGTGGTGCAGGGCGGCCCAGGCACGGGCAAAACGGTGGCCGCCCTCCACCGGGCTGCCTACCTGCTCTATACCCACCGCTTCCCCCTTGAAGGCCAGGGAATGCTGGTGCTCGGCCCCAACCGCTTGTTCCTCACCTACATCGAGCAGGTGCTGCCTTCGCTGGGCGAGGCCGGCGTGGAGGTGTCGATGCTGGCCGACCTGCTGCCCGGCATCCGGATCAAGGGGCTCGACAACCCCCGGGTATCCCGCATCAAGGGTGACCTGCGCATGAACTCGGTCTTACGCCGGGCCCGCCGAGACCGGCAGCGCCCGCTGCGTTCCGATCTGGTGGTGGGCTTGGGCCTTCGGCGGCTCCGGCTCACTGTGGACCAGAGCGCCCGAATCGTCAACCAGGCCCGCAAGCGGTTCCGTACCCACAATCGGGCCCGTAAATTCGTCGAGGAACAGGTGTACCAGCACTTGGCCGACAGCGGTCCCCGGAGCGACACCCCTGGTCCCGACGTTGAGACGGTGCGCGAGCAGCTTCGCGGCAGCACCGAGTTGCGGGAGGCACTGGAGTGGATGTGGCCGGTGCTATCCCCGGCCCACTTCCTCCACGATCTGTTCGGCTCGCTGGCGCTGCTCCGCTCCGCGGCCGGATCGGTGCTCACCCCCGATGAAACCGACCTGCTCTACCGACCGAGGTCCGCCCACGCCTCTGAAGTGGTGTGGACGGCCGACGACGCACCCCTGCTGGATGAATCCTTGGCCCTGCTCGGCCCCCGTCCCGGCCACAAACAGGCCGACTCGGTCCGCACCTACGGCCACATCGTGGTGGACGAGGCCCAAGACCTGTCGCCCATGCAGCTCAGGATGATCAGCCGCCGCTCTCTCAACGGGTCGATGACGGTTGTGGGCGACATCGCGCAGGCCACCTCAGCGTGGGGGCACGACTCCTGGGACAGCGTGGTCGAGCATCTGCCCGGAAGCAACGACCCCCGCTTCGCCGAGCTGACCATTGGCTATCGCCTGCCCGAGCCAATTGTGAGGGTGGCTGCCCAGGTGCTTGATGCCGCCATTCCCGGTCTGATTCCCCCCCGGTCGATTCGCACCGAGGGTCGGCCCCCTCGATTTGTGCCCGCCATCGGCCATCGAGCGACGCCTTCGGGCAATGGCCAGGGCCAAGAAACCAGTCCCAGCGGTCTGGTGGCAGCCGTCGTCGACGAGGTGAAGGCCGAGCTGGGTGCATTGGCTAACGGAAACCTGGCGGTGATCTGCCACTCTGGGCATTCCGATGCCATCTCTGAAGCGCTGGGCGACGCTGAAGTCGACTATGGGCTGGTCTACGAGCGGGGTTTGGAGTCTCGGGTCACGATCGTCCCGGTGGAGCTGGTCAAGGGCCTGGAGGTGGACACGGCGATCGTTGTGGAGCCCGCTGACATCTGCGAGAAGCTCCCTCAAGGGATGCGAGCCCTTTATGTGGCCATGACTCGGGCCACTCAGCGATTAGTAGTGGCGCACTCCCGCCCGTTACCCGAGCCCCTGCTCCCCAAGGAGGAATGAGACGATGGCCCTTGACCCCCGAAACCTCAGCAAGGAGATGGCTGGCTTCCTCCGGGACCGCCACTTGGCCTCACTCACCATCCTGCGCCCCGACGGCACCCCCCATGTGACCCCGGTGGGGTTCACCTGGGATCCCGACACCGCCACCGCCCGGATTATCACCTGGTCGGGGGCCAAGAAGGTGCGCCTGCTGGAGGCGGCACAAGGAGGGCGGGCCGCGCTGTGCCAGGTGGATGGCGGCCGATGGGTGACCCTTGAGGGTCACGCCACCGTCACTACCGATCCTGCGGAGTGCGCTGACGCCGTGGCCCGCTACGGCCAGCGCTACAGCCCGGCCAAAGACCGGGGTGCTGATCGCCGGGCCATTCTCATTGCCGTGGACTCTGTGTTGGGACGGGCCTAGCCATGACCCCCAAAGGCATCGGCCTCAGCGCCAACGTGCAGGAGTACCTGGTGGCCCACGGCGCCGGTATCGACCCCATAGCCCAAGAGCTGATCGACGTCACCGCCGAGTTGGGCGGCATCTCGCGCATGCAGGTCGCCCCCGAGCAGGCCGCCTTCATGACCCTGCTCACCCGTCTGCTCGACGTGCGATTCGCAGTGGAGGTGGGCACGTTCACCGGCTTCTCGGCCCTGTCCATTGCCCGAGGGCTGGCTCCGGGCGGGCGGCTGTTGTGTTGCGATGTCAGCGATGAGTGGGTGAGCGTGGGCCGCTCCTATTGGCAGCGGGCTGGGGTGGCCGACCAGATCGACGTGGTGATCGCCCCCGCGGCCGAGACCCTGGCCGCGCTGCCCGATGATCCGCCCATCGATCTGGCCTTCATCGACGCCGACAAAGGCTCCTACCCCGTCTACTACGAGCAGATGCTTCGCCGGCTAAGCCCTCGGGGGATCATCCTGGTGGACAACGTGCTTTGGGGCGGTCGAGTGGCCGATCCCGACGCCGACCTCGACGAGAACCCTGGCACGGCCAACATTCGGCAATTCAACGCCCATGTGGTGGCCGACCCCCGCACAACCCAGGTAATGCTCCCCATCGCCGACGGCCTCACGCTCATAGCTCTGGCACCATAAGGTGCGCCACCGGCCCACGGCCAGCGCCCAGATCCCATTCAGCCGAACGCGCGATGCAGTCGCGGACAAAATCCTTGGCGCCCACGATCGCATCCAAGGGCTCCTTTCCCGCCGCCAACGCCGCGGCCACCACGGCCGAAAAGGTGCAGCCCGTGCCGTGGTCGTTGGCGGTATCGATCATTTCGCCGGGAAGCTCACTCCACTGACCGTCATGGTGTATCCACTCGGTGGCGGTGACTTCTCCAGTTACCACCAGCCAGCCGGGGCAAAGCCGCCCCAACTCGTCGGCTGCCTCCAGTCCGGCCACTTCCTGGAGCACCATGGCCTCACGGGCATTGGGGGTAGCCACGGTGGCGTGCGTGAGCAGCTCTAGGTAGAGGGCCTCGGCGCCGGTATCGAGCAACCGGGCGCCGGTGGACGACACCATCACCGGGTCGACCACCAGGTTGGGCAGCCGCCCGCCCGCCGCGTAATCGCCCACCACAGCGATGATGTCCCGGTTGGCCAGCATCCCAGTCTTAACCGCAGCCACTGCGATGTCGTCGAGCACCGAATCGAGCTGCTGGGCTACGAATTCCGCGGGGACGGGGTGTACTCCCTGCACACCCACGGTATTTTGAGCGGTTACCGCAGTGATCGCGGCCGTCCCATGAACCCCGAGGGCGGAAAACGTGGTCAGATCGGCGGCGATTCCGGCACCTCCTGACGCGTCCGACCCGGCCACGCTCAGCGCCACCGGAGGATTCATCACGAGTGCCATTCGGCCAACAGGGCGGCAATGGTCTCGGTGGGGTCAGGGCTGCGGGCCACCGCTCCTTGCACCGCCACGCCCGCCGCCCCGGCGTCACGGCAGGCGGCCACTCGGCCCCGGTCGATCCCCCCCAGGGCGTACACCGGCACGTGGGCCTGTCGAGCGATTCGGCCCAATCCGGCCAGCCCCAACGGCGGCCCATAGCCCGGCTTCGACTCGGTCTCGAATACAGGGGAGATGGTTACGTAGTCCACCCCGTCGAGCTCGGCCTGGCGCACCTCGTCCAACCCATGGCACGACCGTCCGACGATACCGGAGTATTGCTTCGGAAACCGGTCGAACCCTGCCAGATGCACCCCGTCGGCTACCGGGTCGATCATCGACGCCAAGATGAGGCAGTCGGTGCGGTCTCTCATGAGCTTGGCCAGCTCGCGCCGAATCTGCGGAAGGTGGTCCTTGGCCCGGAAAATCACCGCGGGGGCGCTCACCACCACATCGCTGAGCACGAGCAACTCGGAGGCCAGCGCCCGCTTCGGGCTGAACGGCTGGCGGTGGTCAGAACTCGGCCGAGGTGTGCGAACAGGGCGCACTCGGCCTTCCCCCCGACCGCGGTGACGCGGGTCAGAACTCGGCACGGCCCTGGCCGGAGGTCGAGGCTTCGGCACCGAAGCGCTTGGGAATCCGCCCGGCCAGCCGGGCCTGCCGCCCGCCCTCGACAGCCAGCCGTATGGCGGTAGCCATCTGCTCGGGATCTCGGGCTCGGGTGATGGCCGAGGCCACCATCACCGCGTCGCAGCCCAGCTCCATGGCCAGCGCGGCGTCGGAGGCGGTGCCGATGCCCGCGTCCAGCACCACCGGCACCGACGACTGCTCCACAATCATCTCGATGTTGTGAGGGTTGCGGATGCCCAGTCCCGACCCGATGGGCGCTCCCAGCGGCATGACCGATGCACATCCCAAGTCTTCTAGGCGGCGGGCCAGTACCGGGTCGTCGTTGGTGTAGGCCATAACGGCGAAGCCTTCGTCCACCAGCGTTTCCGCCGCCTCCACCAGCTCGATGCCTTCGGGCAGCAGGGTGATGTCGTCGGCGATCACCTCCAGCTTCACCCAATCGGTTTCGAATGCCTCTCGGGCCAGTTTGGCGGTGAGCACCGCGTCGGCCGCGGTGTGGCATCCGGCAGTGTTGGGCAGCACGTCTAGGCCGAGTCGGTCGATTACATCCAGAACCGACCCGGTGGCTTCGGGCGACACCCGGCGCAGCGCCACCGTTACCAACTCGCACTCCGACGCGGCTAGCGCTCGTTCCAGCACGGCCAGATTTGGCGCCCCCCCGGTGCCGGTGATCAACCGGCTGGTGAAGCTCCGCTCAGCCACAGTCCACGAGTCGCCCATTCATCCCCCCTTGGCTGCTTCGAGGATCTCGACCCGGTCGCCCTCGCACAGATGGGCTTCGCTCCACCGACTGCGGGGCACGATCTCCCGGTTGACCGCCACTGCCACTCCGCGCTGGGCGGGAGCCAGGCTGCCCACTGTGCAATCAGCGGCCACCTCTCTGGCCTCGCCATTGACTATGACATTCATGCTGGCACATTCATGCCGATACCTCGCTGAGCTGATCGGAGGTCCCAGCTGCGGGGTCGGTGCTGATCAGACTGGTGCGGAACCTTTCGGGGCTGAACGGGGACAGGTTCACCGGCGGCTCGCGGCCTTGAACTAAGGCGGACACCGCGATCGCGGTAATGGGCGCGGTGAGAATGCCATTGCGGTAGTGGCCGGTGGCGTACACGATGCCGTCGTCGCCAGTTCCGATGATCGGGGCATTGTCGGGAGCACCGGGGCGCAGCCCGGCCCACGTCTCCACCAAGTCGATCTCGCTCAGCCCCGGCAACAGCGCCAGCACGTCTCGGAGAAGCTCGTAGACGCCGCCCGCGGTCACCCGAGTGTCGAAGCCCTGCTCCTCTTGGGTGGCGCCCACCACGATCTCGCCGTCGCTGCGGGGCACTGCATACACGCTCGATCCCCGCACCACCCCCCTCACCGGCAGCCGCAACAGTCCCTCCGGGCCGCTCAACCGGATGATCTGCCCCTTGATGGGTCGAATGGGCACCCCTAATAGGCGGCCGGTCCACGCCCCAGCGGCCACAACAACCTGTTGGCAGGCCAGCACCCGGCCGTCGCCGGCCACCACCCGGTTGCGGGACACCTCGGTGGCTGAGATCGGGATAATGGGCACCCGGCCCAGCAGCTCGGCCACCACCCGACGAGGGTTTGCCTGGTGGTCGAGCGGGGAATAGACCCCGCCCCGGATCCCGGGAGCGAGAAGGGGCTCTCGTGTCCGGCATTCCCGGCTGCGGAGTCGCTCTACGGGCAAGCCCTCCTGCTCGTGCAGATCGCCCAAGTTATCGAGCAGCGCTTTGTCGTCGGCGTCGTAGGCGGCCATCAGCATCCCGTTTCGGCGGTAGTCCACCGCATCGGCTCCCATGGCCTCGGCGAACGCGGGCCATGCCTGGCTGGCGGCCAGGTTCAGGCGCAGGATGTGGCTCTCCCCCCAGTAGGCCTCGTGGATGGGGGCCAGCATCCCCGCCGCCGCGTGGCTTGCTCCGGTACCGGGCGCGGGGTCGAGCACCACAACTTCGGCGCCGTCTCGATGAAGCTGCCAGGCGGCCGACAGCCCGATGATGCCGCCACCCACAACGATGACGTCGGGCATGGCGGGGACGTCAGGCACCAAGGGCCTCCATGAGCTCGGCGGTGGCCGCAGCCGGGTCGACGGCGTGGGCCACCGCGCCGATCACCGCAACGCCGTGGGCTCCGGCATCAAGCAGCTCCGGGATTCGGGAGGCGGTGATGCCCGCGATGGCGATCACCGGGATGCCTACCACCGCGACTACGTTCGCCACTCCGGCTGGTCCCAGCGGCTCGGGGAGACCGGGTTTGGTGTCGGTGGTGTAAACCGGGCCGACCCCAACATAGGAGGCGCCGTCATCTTGGTGGCGGAGGGCGGTTTCGGGGTCTCGGGCGGTGCCCCCCACCAGCCGATCAGGTCCCAGTAGGTGTCGCAGCATCGCCACCGGCAGGTCGTCGGCCCCGCCGTGAACCCCGTCGGCCTCGGCGGCCAGGGCGATGTCGGCCCGGTCGTTCACGATCACCACTCCATCCACCGCATGAGCCGCGGCCACCATGCGCCGGCATTCGGCCAAGACCTCGGCGTCGCTGACATCTTTGATCCGCATCTGCACCGCGGGCGCTCCGCCCTGAAAGGCCGCGTCGGCCAATGAGGCGCAGTCGGCGATGACGTGCAGTCGGGGCACAGGTGGAGTCACTGGATCGATTCCGGTTCGAAAGGTCTCGACAATGGCCACGTCAGCTATCTGGGTTCAGGGTCACGACCCCGCCGAGTAGATCTCGGCGCCCTTGTCCCGGAACTCGTCGGCTTTCGACCTCATCCCCAATTCGATGGCCACCGATTCGTCCACTCCCTGGCGGGCGGCATAGTCCCGCACGTCCTGGGTGATCTTCATGGAGCAGAACTTGGGTCCGCACATGGAGCAGAAGTGGGCGGTCTTGGCCGGCTCGGCCGGGAGAGTCTCGTCGTGGTACTTCATCGCGGTCTCGGGGTCGAGCGACAGGTTGAACTGGTCGGCCCAGCGGAACTCGAACCGGGCCTTCGACAGAGCGTCGTCCCATGCTTGGGCCCCCGGATGGCCCTTGGCCACATCGGCGGCGTGGGCCGCGATCTTGTAGGCGATCACCCCGTCTTTTACGTCGGCCCGATTGGGCAAACCCAGATGTTCCTTAGGGGTGACGTAGCAGAGCATGGCGGTGCCGTACCAGCCGATGTTGGCCGCTCCTATGGCCGACGTGATGTGGTCGTAGCCCGGGGCCACGTCGGTGGTTAGCGGGCCCAGCGTGTAGAAGGGGGCGTCTTGGCACCACTCCCGCTCCAGGGTCACGTTTTCTTTGATCTTGTCCAGCGGGACGTGGCCCGGACCCTCGATCATCACCTGCACATCGTGGGACCAGGCCCTTCCGGTGAGCTCGCCCAGGGTCTCCAGCTCGGCCATCTGAGCGGTGTCGTTGGCATCGGCGATCGACCCCGGCCGCAGCCCGTCGCCCAGTGAGAAGGCCACGTCGTAGGCCGCGAAGATCTCGCACAGATCCTCGAAGTGGGTATAGAGGAAGTTCTCCTGATGGTGAGCCAGGCACCAGGCGGCCAAGATCGAGCCGCCTCGGCTGACGATCCCGGTGGTGCGATGGGCGGTCAGCGGCACGTAGCGCAGAAGAACCCCGGCGTGGACGGTCATGTAGTCCACTCCCTGTTCGGCCTGCTCGATCACCGTGTCGCGATAGATCTCCCAGGTGAGCTCTTCGGGCTGCCCGTTGGTCTTCTCCAAGGCCTGGTAAATGGGCACGGTGCCGATGGGCACCGGCGAGTTGCGGATGATCCACTCCCGGGTGGTGTGGATGTCGGAACCAGTGGACAGGTCCATCACCGTGTCGGCCCCCCACCGGGTGGCCCAGGTCATTTTCTCCACCTCCTCGGCGATCGACGACGTGACCGCCGAGTTGCCAATGTTGGCGTTGACCTTGGTCAAGAACTTGCGGCCGATGATCATGGGCTCGGATTCGGGGTGGTTCACGTTGGCCGGGATGATGGCCCGACCCCTGGCCACCTCAGTGCGCACCAGTTCGGCGTCAAGCCGCTCACGGGTGGCGATGAACTCCATCTCCGGGGTGATCTCTCCTCGGCGGGCGTAGGCCATCTGGGTCACCGCCCGGTCTTTGGCCCGACGCACCGGAAGGCGCTCGCCCAAGAAGGGGTCGGAGGCTTGGCCGGTGCGCACCGCCCGGCGGCCGTCGTCGCGGGGATCGGCCATGCGGCCCGAGATCTCGGTGGTGTCTCCCCGTTCGGCGATCCACTCCAGCCGCAGCGGCGGCAGGCCCACATTGGGGTTGGAGCCAGGGCCGCTGGTGTCGTACAGCAAGAACGGTGGCTCCGGCTCGGTCAGGTTCACCTGGGTGAACGGCACCCGCACGTCGGGTCGGGCACCGGTGGCGTACACCTTCTCCCGAGGGGGCCTTTGGCTGGCCGCGGAATGTTCCTGGAGAGGCGCGTCGCCGTTGGTGATCTCGCTCATCATCATCTCCCTTCGCCGGCGTTATCCGGATCAGGTTCAGCGGTCGGTGCCAGCGGACACCCTCTCAGCCCGACGATCCTCGAGCTCCCGCGTGGTTGTCGCCCCTATCTTGTCACAGACCCACGGCTACCGGCGTAGCGATTGATGAGGGATTGGGTGGAGGAGTCGCGCGAGGGGTCGGGCTCGGCCGCGCCAGTGAGCTCGGCGGCGATGCCGGTGGCCAGGGTCTTACCCAGCTCCACTCCCCACTGGTCGAAGGGGTTGATGCCCCACACAGTGGCCTGGGTGAACACTTTGTGCTCGTAGAGGGCTACGAGTTGGCCCAATGAGCGGGGAGTGAGCTGGTCGCTGAGGATGATGGAGCTGGGTCGATTACCACTGAAGCGGCGGTGGGGATCGCCGGTGTCGGAGGCGCCGAAGGCCAGGGCCTCGGCCTGGGCGAACAGATTGGCCATGAGCAGGTCGTGGTGCTGGCCGAGACCGTGGTTGGCGCGGCAGAAGCCTATGAATTCCACCGGGACGACGTCGGTGCCCTGGTGCAGAAGCTGGTGAAAAGCGTGCTGGCCGGTGGTGCCGGGCTGGCCCCACACCACCGGCCCAGTGGCGATGCCCGCTGGGGTGCCATCAGCTCGCACCGACTTGCCGTTGCTCTCCATGTCGAGCTGCTGGATGTAGGCCGGGAACAGGGTTAGCGCCTGAGAGTAGGGGAGCACGGCGTAGGTGGGCCAGTCCCAGAAGTTGCGGTTCCAGATACCGATGAGTCCCAACAGGGCGGGCAGGTTCTCGGCCCACGGGGCGGTCCGGAAATGCGCGTCGATGTGGTGCATACCGGCCAATAGCTCAGCGAATGCGTCGGGCCCGACGGCGATCATGAGGCTGAGCCCCACCGCCGAGCCCAGCGAATAGCGGCCTCCCACCCAATCCCACATGGCAAAGACAGACCCTCGGTCGGTAACGAATTCCTGGGCTTTAGCGGGGTTAGCGGTGACGGCGGCAAAGTGGCTGCTGGCTTCGTGCTCGCCTACCGCATCGGCGATCCAGACCCGGGCGGTTCGGGCATTGGCCAAAGTCTCGACCGTGGTGAAGGTCTTGGACACCACGATGAACAAGGTCCGGGCCGGGTCCAACCCCCGGGTGACCTCGTGGAAGTGGGCCCCGTCCACGTTGGACAAGAAACGAGCCTCCAACTCGGTGTCGGCATAGGCATCAAGCGCAGCGGCGGCCATGGCTGGTCCTAGGTCTGATCCGCCGATGCCGATGTTCACTACGGCCTGCCACCGCCCATCTCGGGCTTCAGCAGCGAAGGCGGCCAGGCGGTCGAGCTCCTGTCGGACTTCGGGGGGCGGTTTGGGTTGGCGCAGGGCCCCGTGCCAGGCGCGGCGGTTCTCGGTGGTGTTCACCGGCTCGCCGTCGAGCAGGGCCTCGATGCGCCCTCGCAGCCCGGTCCGGTCGGCCAGTGCAGCCAGCAGCTCGATGGTTTCATCGGTCAGCCGGTTCTTGGAGTAGTCCAGCAACAGGCCGTCGGTCTCGGCGACGAGCCGCTCACCCCTGCTGGGATCGTGGTCGAACAGGTCCCGCAGGTGCCGGCCCTCGAGCGCCTCTCGATGGGCGATGAGCGCTTGCCACTCCCCGGTGTTGTGCACCTCCGCAGCGTAACCGTGGGTCGCGTTAGGGGAGCCGCAAATTCCCACTCTCGGGCTACTCGTAGGCGATGGCGTCCAGGATGTTCAGGCGACTAGCCCGACGGGCGGGGAAATAGGCCGCTACCAGCCCGGCCACTGCGGCCACCACCATGTAAATGATGAGCGTGAGCCATGGCACGGCGAACGACGAGATGAAACTGTCGGGGATGACCACCACGGCCGCCCACGCGAAGAGTATGCCGATGACCGCGCCCATGATCCCCCCGAAGGCGGCCACGATGGCCCCCTCCCAGCGAATCGTGCGCCGAGTCTGGAGCCGAGACATCCCCACGGCCCGCAGCAGCCCCAGCTCCCGAGTTCGCTCGAATACCGACAGGGCCAACGTGTTGGTGATGCCAATGAGCGCGATCACCAGGGAGATTCCCAGGAACACGTTGACGATAACCAAGAACGTATTGATGTCGCTCTCCTGGCTGGCTCGGAATTCGGCCTGGTCGCGCACCTCAAGCTGGGGGAAGTCAGCGGTAACCGATTCCAGGGCTGATCGGGCTTGAGCCGCCGTATATCCGTCGGCGGTGATGGCGGATATGAACTGGTCTTGCTTTCCTGTCATATAGCGATCCCAGTCGGCGTGGTCGATCACCCACGCTCCGAGCACGGTGGCATCGGAGAAAATTGCGGCGAGTTCCAGGGAAACCAATTCTCCGCTGGGGAACTCCAACTCCACCAACTCGCCCACCCCCACACTGAGCTCTTCGGCCTCTTCGTCGTGCAGGAGCATTTGGCCGGCACCGGCCCCCACCGTGCCTCCGGCCACGATGTCGGGATCAATGTGGCGGGTGATCACATCGAGATCAGTCGATCCGATGGCGCGCTCCTTTTGGTCGACGGTGGTTCGAGCCGCGTCCATGCGGAATCGGAAGGACACCACCGACTCCAACTCGGGCTGGGCGGCCATAGCCTGCGCCGCCCGCGGGCTGAAGGCGGCGGTTGGGTCACCGCAGCCGCCTGCGCAGATGAGCCAGTCGGAGTTCACCGATTCATCCAAGACGTCGGCCAGAGTCTGCTTGAACGACTGGGCCAAAACGGTGACCATGGAGATGAGGGCTAGCCCGATCATGAGCGCCGAGGCGGTGCTGGCCGTGCGCCGGGGTGTCCGAGCTGAATTCTGACGGGCCAATCGCCAGCTGACCCCCACGAACAGGTCCCTCACCCACCGTCTCCATTGCCTACCTCGGCGAAGCATGACCCCTGCCAACCCGATGAAGAGAATTACCGGAAGCCCCAAGATCAGCAGCAAGGGCGTCAGCCGGCCGAGGAAGCGGACCGCCGGGCTGGCGAAGATCGGGCTCACCAGGTTCATGCCCACAAACACCAGCAGCGCTCCCATCCCCAGCAACACCAGGATGTCGAGAGTGGAGAAGTCGGCAACGACGGCGATCACTAACAGAACGGCCCCCAGTACCAACACCGACGCCCGTCCGAGGATGGGGTGAATGCGAGAGCCGCCGGCGTAGAGCAGCACCGATCCGACGAGCGCTACTCCCACAATGATCCAGGGTGACTGCGCGACCACTCCCGCTACCACTGTTGCCACACCAAGGCCATAGAGCAGAGCACCCAGTGGGGGGGCCGGGCGCACATCGGAGACGCTCAGGCGGACATCGGCAGCCAGCGCAGCCATGGGCGGCACCTTCCGGGCCCGCAGCGCGGGCCAGATAGCGGAAACGGTGGTGACCCCCACACCAATAGCGAGAGCCAGGGCAATGGTGGTCCCCTTCATGATGATGGGGGTATCGGGGAGCGTGGCACCAAACGCGCCGAATAAGGCTTGCAGGCCGATGGCGATGAGCACGCCGACGCCCAGGCCGAGGCCGGTGGCCACCAGCCCAACCACCACCGCCTCGCCGATCACCATGTAGGTCACCTGGGCGCCGCTGGCCCCCAGAGCTCGCAGCAGCCCCAGCTCCCGGATGCGCTGGCCGACCAGGATGGTGAAGGTGTTGTAAATGATAAAGGACGACACCACCAGGATGACGATGGCGAACCCCAACAAGAAGTTCCGGAAGAAGCCGATGATCTCGTTGAACTCATCGGCCTGCTCTTCCACGAGCTCCTGGTTGGCCACCACCTCCACGTTGTCGGGCAAAGCCTCGGCAAGTGCAGCGGACACCGCTTCTGCTGAGACGCCTGGCTCCAGGCGCACGTCAATGCTGTCGAAGCCGCCGTCGTCATGCAGCACCCGCATGGCGGTCTCCACGTCCCACGCCATGATCTGGGCGCCCAAGGTGGCGTCCTCACCGGTCCCGAAGCGGAAGTGCCCCACCAGGGTGAAGGTGTGGGTGCCGGTAGGGGTGGACACGCGGTAGCGCTCGCCGATTGCGAATCCGTTGTCGCGAGCGGTAGTGGCGTCCATGGCGAACTCGTCGGGACCGGAAGGGGGTCGGCTGATGCCGTCGGACCACACGCTCACCTGACTCAGCAGGTCATCGGTGGGCCAGGACACCCCCATCTGGGGTGGGCCAAAGCTGGTCAGCGCCTCGCCGTCGGCGTCGATGGCAATCACGTTGAATTCGAACACCCCGCCCTCGGCGGCGGCGACCCCGTCAACCGACCGCACCACATCTTGCAGGGCCGGGTCCACCAGCGGGGCATTCAGCTCTCGATCTCCGAAATCCGTCTGCGAGCGCACTGACAGGTCGACGCCTCGGTATATGTCTTCCGAAAGGCCGCCGAAGGTGGAGCGCAGCCCGTCGGTCGTAACGAACACGCCGACGGTAAAGGCCACGCCGATGAGCACGGACAGCGTGGTGAGAATGAACCGAATGCGAGTTCCCGCGATGGTCTTGAGGGCGTAGCGGAAGAGGCCTATGGGAGAATTCTTACTGGTGGGAGATCGCATCTAGCACATTCAAGCGGTTGGCCCGCCGGGCCGGGAAGAAGGCGGCCAGCAATCCCGCGACGGCCGACACCACCAGGTAGATCACCAGCGTCACCCACGGCACGGTCGGGGTGGAGATGAATCCCTCGGGGAAGGCGGCCGCCGAGATCAAGCCGGCAACGACGCCGGTGGCGATGCCGATCAGCCCGCCAAAGACGGCCACGATGATGCTCTCCAATAAGATTGCTCCCCAGATCTGCCGCTTGGCCATGCCGATGGCTCGCAGGAGGCCCACTTCCCGGGTTCGTTCGAATATCGACAGGGCCATGGTGTTGGAGATGCCCAACACCGCAATGATTAGCGCGATAACCAAGAACACGTTGATGATGACCAGGAAGTTATCGACCTCGGCGGCCCTGGTCTCCCGGTATTCGGCCTGGTCCTTCACCTCGATCTGGGGAAACTTGGAGAGGTCGGATGAATCCATGCTGGACCGAGCCTGCTCCGCCGTGTAGGCCGGATCAGTGATTGCCGTTGCCAGGTTGACTTGGCTGCTGAGCTCGAGGCGTTGCCAATCGCTGGTATCAATTACCAGTGTGCTGACAACAGATTCCTCGGTGTGGAGGGCAACGACTTTGAATTCCGACTCCTGGTGGCCGGGGAACTCCAGGAACACATGCTCGCCGACGGCGATGTTCAGATCATCGGCCAAGTCCTTGTATACGAGCACATCGCCGGCACCGGCTGCCTCCAAGCTGCCGGCAACGACGCCTGGGTTGACATGGGGGGAGAACGAGTCGAGTTCGGTGGCGGTGATCCGATGCTGGTTGCCATCGGCGGTGCGCACGCCGTCGGGGCGGAACCGGAAGGCCATCACCGACTCCAATTCGGGCAGCTCGGACAAGATCTGAGTGGTCTCTGGGCTGAACGCTCCCAGCTGAGTGCTGAACGACCCCTGATCATTGCTGCAAGTGCCGGTGCAGACGAGCCAATCAGCCTGCACTGAGTCTTCTAGTTGGCCATTCAGGGTTTGCTTGAAGGATGTTCCCAGCACGGTGACCAGTGAAACCATGGCCAGCCCGATCATGAGCGCTGAGGCGGTGGTGGCGGTGCGGCGGGGGTTGCGGGCTGCGTTGAGCCGGGCCAAGCGCCCGTTGATCGTGAACAGCCGGTCGGCCGGCCACCCCAGGATCAGCGACAGCGACCGGGCCAGAGCCGGGGTAATGATGTTGACCCCAAGCAGCATCAGCAGCGCCCCCAAGCCGAGAGGAAGGACGAGCTGGGAGGTGGAGAGGTCGGATAGCAAGGCGATGAGCAGCAGCACCAGTCCCGCCCCGCTGGCGGCCGATCCGACGAGCAGAGAGCGGCGGCGGTTGAAGGGATCGATCTCGGCGTCGTCAGCCAGCGCCACCATGGGCGTCACCCGGCGGGCCCGCATGGCCGGCCAGATCGCGGTGACCATGGTCACGCCGATGCCGATGATCAACGCGGCAACAACGGTCCACCCGCCGATGATCACATCCGATTCGGGAAGGTGAGCACCGGCGCCGTCCAGCGCGCTGCGTATGCCAAGAGCAACCAAGATGCCGAGACCGAACCCCAATATGGTGGCCACGATTCCAACAATCAGGGCTTCAAACGCCACAACTTGGGCCATCTGGCGCCGCCCGGCGCCAAGAACCCGCAGCAGGCCCAACTCCCTGATGCGCTGTCCCATAACCAGGGTGAATGTATTGTAAGTAATGAACGACGAGATGATCAGGACGATGACGGCGAAGGCCAGCAGAAGATTCCGGACGAGGTCGATGTTCCTGGCAAACTCTTGGTTGCTCTCGTTGATGTTGTCCTGCTTGGAGACCACTTCGATGTCGGGTCCTACGCGGACTCTGATGGCCGCGGCCACCTCATCGTACGATGCCCCTGGCGCCAGCTTTCCGTGGATGAGGTCGTAACCGCCTCCGTCGTGCAAGAGCTCCCGGGCTCTGGACATCTCCCAGGCAACGGTCTGAAGCGCTATCCGGGTCTCGGGATCGATGAAGTACAGGTAGCCGACCAGCGTGAATTCTTCGGTGCCAGCGGGGGTTGCCACCTTGTAGCGCTGGCCGACGATGAAGCCGTTCTCCCGGCCGGTGAAATGGTCAATGGCGAATTCGTCGGGTTCGACGGGCTGGCGGCTGACGCCGTCGGGATAGACGTAGACAGTGCTAAGGGATTCAACCTCCGGCCAGCCGTATCCGAGCTGTCGCCCGCGGCCAGCGTCCACGGCTTGGCCGTTGCCGTCGATAGCGACGACGTTGAATTCCTGGGTCAATCCCGTGACTGCCTCCACCCCATCGATCGACGTGATTTCATCGCTCAATGACGTAGGGAGAAGGGGCACGCCCTCATTGCGATCGCCGACGTCGGATGCGGCTCGAACAGTGAAGTCGTATTTTTCGTAGATCTTGCCCGACAAGCCGTTGAGGGAGGCGCGGAGCCCGTCGGTGGAGATCAGCACACCAACGGTGAGGGCCACGCCGACGATCACCGCCAGCGTGGTGAGCGCGAAGCGGACCTTGACCCCGGCGATGCTTCGAAGGCTGTATCGCAGAAGTGTCATCGACCTACTACCGGATCATGAGCGCCGAAGCGAGGGTTCCCTAGCTGCGTCCTAGCTCAGTCGTCCAGATCCTTCATGTACTCCAATACTTCTTCTATGGTGGCCCCCTCTGGAATGCCCCGAACAAATTGGCCCACTTGCAGGACTTTCATGTAATCGAGTACCTCATCGGCGGTGGGGTTGAGCATCTCGCCCTGGCGAAGGCCGTCAGCCAAGAACACCGTGCGGTCGGCGTAGGACGCCGCCTTGGCGTCGTGGGTGACCATCACAATGGTCTGGCCCAGATCGTCGACCGCTTGGCGCATGAATTTCAGTACGTCGTTGCCAGACCGGAAATCGAGGTTACCGGTGGGCTCGTCGGCAAAGATGATCTCCGGCCTGCTGGCCAGCGCCCTCGACACCGCCACCCGCTGTTGCTGGCCTCCAGATAGCTCATTGGGTCGGTGGGTGAGTCGATCGCCCAATCCCACGGTGGCGATCACATTGTCGACCCACTCCTGATCGGGCTCGCGCCGGGCCAGGTCCATCGGCAACGTGATGTTCTCGATTGCGTTCAGCGTGGGCACCAGGTTGAACGCCTGGAAGATGAACCCCACCCGATCGCGGCGCAGCATGGTGAGCTCTTTGTCGCTGAGGGAGCTCAGGTTGGTATCGCCAATGAAGGCTTGGCCTTCGGTGAGGTTGTCGAGAGCGGCCATGCAGTGCATGAGCGTTGACTTGCCCGAACCCGACGGGCCCATGATGGCAGTGAACTTGCCCTTCTCGAAGGTGATGTCCACTCCGTCGAGGGCTCTGACTTCGGTCTCCCCCGACCCGTAGATCTTCACCGCTCCCACCGCTCGGGCAGCAACCATGGTCTCTGTGGCCAATGCGGACGCGTCGCTCATGAAATCAGCACCTCTTTGATGCCACCCGTTCGATGCCACCAGATCTTTCTTTTACGCCACCAGATTTTTCTCGGTGGAAATTATGGCTGGGAGACTACACGAAGATAGGCCTTTTGCTCGTCCCAACCGTCGGGGAACAGCGCCGCGGCCTCTTCATTGGAGAGGGCGGGCACGATGATCACGTCGTCGCCCTGCTGCCAGTTCACCGGGGTGGCCACCTTCTTGGTGGCGGTGAGCTGGAGCGAGTCGATAACCCGCAGCACCTCGTCGAAATTTCGCCCAGTGCTGGCCGGATAGGTGATGGTGAGCTTGACCGTGTTGTCGGGCCCGATTACGAACACCGAGCGCACCGTCATAGTGTCGCTGGCGTTGGGGTGGATCATGTCGTAGAGATCGGCCACTGTGCGGTCGGCGTCGCCGATCATCGGGAAGTTGGGACGGATGCCCTGGGTGTCCTCGATGTCCTGCGACCAGGACACGTGGTCGTCCACCGTGTCGCACGACAGGCCGATGACCTTCACATTGCGGGCCGCGAACTCCTCGGCCAGCCGGGCGGTGTAGCCCAGCTCGGTGGTGCATACCGGGGTAAAGTCCTTGGGGTGGGAGAAGAGAACTGCCCATGAGTCCCCCTTCCATTCGTGGAAAGAGATGGTGCCCTCAGTGGTGTCGGCGGTGAAATCAGGGGCGGTGTCGCCCAGTCGAATAGCCATTTTCGGCTCCTTGTTGTGCTGCGATCTATTGGAAGAAGTCTTGTCTACCCTATCCGCTTCGGCAATACCTGACTAAAGAGGTCTGGATTATTTCCCTATTCGGAGGCATAGGGTTCCAGTGATGGATCAAAAGAGCACAGACGAGGCACAATCCGGCGGCTGGCACAAGATCCTCGAGTCCGGTGAGTTGCCTGAGGGACGGGTTCGCACGGTCACCGTGGGTCGCCACAGCTTGGCCGTCTCCCGTTACCAGGGTGCTTTCGGTGCCTTGGACAACCGCTGTCCTCATCAGGGCGGGCCGCTGGGGGAGGGATCGATTGAGAATGGTTGGCTTCGGTGCCCGTGGCACGGCTACGACTACAACCCCCTCGACGGATCTCCTCCGGAGGGGTTCGACGACGCCCCGGCCTGCTACCCGGCGCAAGAGCGGGACGACGGTGTATACGTGAGGCTGCCCGCCGAGGCAGTCCGAGTGCGCACGGTTTCGGATGTGATGGTCGAGACCTTGGTGAACTGGGGCGTACGGGTGGTGTTCGGGATGGTGGGCCACTCCAACCTGGGGTTCGCCGACGCGCTGCGGGAGGCCGAGCAGCGGGGCGATTTGCGCTTTTTCGGCATTCGCCACGAGGGGGCGGCTTCGTTCGCAGCCTCCGCCTACGGGAAGCTCACCGGCGAGCTGGCCGCGTGCTTCGCCATCGCCGGGCCGGGGTCTACCAATCTGATGACCGGGCTGTACGACGCCAAGGTGGATCGGGCCCCGGTGCTGGCCCTGTGCGGCCAGGTGCCGTCGTCGGTTCGAGGTCGGGGCGCATTTCAAGATGTGGACCTGGAGGGGGCGTTTGCCGACGTGGCCGCTTACCACCAGACCGTATCGGCCCGGTCGGACCATGCCGAGCTCGCCAGCGTGGCCTGCAAGACCGCGCTGGTGCAGCGCGACGTAGCCCTGTTGGTGCTGCCCGACGAGGTGCAGGTGCAGCCGGTGGCCGACGGCGCAGTGGCCAGCAGCCCCGAGGGGAGGCTGGTGTCCCCCGAGATGCCCCCTTCACCCGAGGCGTTGGACGCCGCGGTGGCCCGCATCTCGGCCGCCAAGCGACCGCTATTCGTGCTGGGGGCGGGGGCCCGCTTCGACACAGTCGAGATCGTGGGGCTGGCCGAGCAGTTGGGTGCGCCGGTGGCCACCACATTCAAGGCCAAGGGGCTGATCAGCGACCACCACCCGCTGGGCTGTGGAGTGATGGGCCGTTCGGGGACTCCCATTGCCAGCTGGTTCATGAACGAGAGCGATTTGATCGTAGCTTTTGGGGCGTCTTTCTCCAACCACACTGGCATCGCCTCCTACAAGCCCATCGTGCAAGTTGACTACGACCCGATGGCGCTGGGCCGGTTCCACCCGGTGGACGTGCCGGTGTTGGGCCACGTCGGCGTGACCGCCCGAGCGCTGGCCGAGCGGCTGACCGGTAGGGCTTCGTGCGGCGACCATCGGGCCGAGGTAGCTGAGCGGTGGGCCATCTGGCGGCAGGAGAAGGCGTCCCGGCTGGCCGATGACCAGGGCCGAGGGGTCAACTCTGCCGCGGTATTCGACTCGCTGAGCCGGCTGTGCCCGCCCGATGCGGCGATCGCGGTGGACGTGGGCAACAACACCTACTCCTTTGGGCGGTATTTCGAGACCCAAGCCCAATCAGTGCTCATGTCGGGCTACCTGGGCTCGATCGGCTTCGGCTTCCCGGCGGCCATGGGAGCGTGGGCTGCAGTGGGGGACCGCCACCCGATCATCAGCGTCAGCGGCGACGGCGGGTTCGGCCAGTACGCCATGGAGCTGACCACCGCGGTGAAGTACGGCATGGACATCACCCATGTGCTGGTGAACAACTCCCAGCTGGGAAAGATCTCCAAGGAGCAGCGGGCCGGCCGCTGGGACGTGTGGCAAACCACCCTCCACAACCCCGACTTTGCAGCTTACGCCAACCTCTGCGGCGCCCTCGGCCTTCGAGTCACCGCTCCCGACCACCTCGACGAAGCCCTCCAAACCGCCCTCACCCACCCCGGCCCCGCCCTCGTCGAGATCATCTGCGATCCCGATTTGGTGTAGCGGTCTTGCCTTCTACTCTTCTTCGGGGGTGCTGGGGGAGCTCTTGCGGCGGAAGAGGCGGCGGATGCGGCCGCCTTCTAGGTCGGCGGTGGTGTCTTCGGGGGTGCCGACGGCGACTTCAAGGGCTGCTTTGGGCTCGCCTTCCCGGTCGAACACCGATGTCGGATCTTCGCTGACCACCAGCGGGGCCTCGAAGTCGGCCTCGTCTTCGACGGGATCCTCGGTTTCTACCAGTGCGGTTTCCAATGAAGCCCGGATCTCCTCCAACTCGAACTCGGTGGTGGTCAAGACCGATCGCAGGTTTCCCATTGGATCCTCGGAGAATTGCCGCAGCCGCTCGATCCACTCGTCCCGGTACTGCACATAAACGAGGTGCTGGCGGCGGGCGGTCTCGTAGTCGCTCTTGATCACTGCGAAGACGGTCGCCTCTCCGGCCACGTGCATGGCGCTTAGCTCGGCCCGCATCACCGGCGAGGGGTGGCTGGCGATGGCCTCTCGCATCTTTGGTGCCAGCTCTTCGTGTCCGGCCATAAGCTCATTGCGGCTGCCCAAGTCGATCTGGAGGCCAGAGGCGTTGATAGCGCCGAGCACCTTCTGGTGGTTTTCGATCCAGGCCGACACCGTCAGCTCATGGAGCTGATGCCATGCAGCCAGGCCTTCGTGGTTGGGCCAGGAAATGCCCGCCACAGAGGCGACTTCCTCGGTGGGATCTTTGACCAGCTCGAGCCGGGGCTTGTTGTCGTCCGCCTGGTCGCCGTCATTGAGATTTTCCTCGGCAATCAAGGGCTCAGCCTCGCTGTCGAACAGTTCGGGTCCGTTGTTTTGGACCTCTGATTTCCCCTCGGGAATCGGGCCGGGGAAGATGTCCCACGGCGCCCGCTTCTTGCGAGTAGCGAAGGCGACCACGGCGGCAAGCAGGCCGCAACCCAGGATGATCAGTGCCGGAATCGCAAGCCCGGCGTTCACGGCTCGCCGACCGCACTGGTGGCCAGCACGCGTACATGGGCGGTCGGAGCCGGGGTTGTGGCCGTGTGCTGACGGCACGCCCAACAGGTGTCGCGCGCCGTCCCCCACCAGGTGACATCGCAGCGAGGACACCACATGGTGGCCTTCCGCCGCGCCTTTGGCGCGAAAATGCGGGTACGAGCCAGAACGGCCATGTCGCCCACACTAGGAGCGCGGTCAGTCGGAAATGCGGATATCCGACATGTGCCTCTGGCTCGTCGGATGGTCCAGCCCGAAACCGGGATTACGGGGCGGGTTCTTCCTCGTCAGCGGGGATGATCAGCTCTTGGCCGATCTGGAGCAGATCGGCAACGATGATGTCGTTGGCTGCTTTCACCTCGTCCAGGGTTTTGCCGTACTGACTGGCAATCCCCAGCAGGGTTTCGCCTGCGGCCACGATGTGGGTGCGATCACCCGGCCGCACGGTGCCATCGCTGTTAAGTACGACCGGCACATCCTGGGGGATCTCGATCTGCTGGCCGATGCTCAAGATGTTGGGGTTCTCCAAGTCGTTGACGGCGATGATCGCATCAAGGCTGGTGCCGAACTCGGAGGCGATGCTGCCCAGCGTGTCGCCCCCCTGGACCACGTAGATGAACGCCTCCGGCGTGGAAGTGGGTGTGGGGGTCGGGGGCGGAGTGGGGGTCAGGGCCTCGACGGTGGGGACGGCCACATCGTCGGAGTCCAATCCCAGCGGGCGTTCCTCGGTGGAAGTTCCCCCTCCGCCGCCGCAGGCTGCCCCCACCACAGCCAGCAGCAGTACCATCCATAACATCCGTGTCTGGCGCATGGCGACACCTCCTCAACTGCCAGTGCCCGTCAACTTTACGCAACCCGACCCCAAAACCGAAAAAGCACTTCCTCGTTGGTTGCAGTCCTGTGCCTGGAACTGCGACTAACCACGCAGTGAACCGATGCTGACAACATGGAGAAATGTCGGCAGTCGGCATCCTGGTCAACCCGCGCTCGGGCAGCGATGTGCGGCGCCTGCTTACCAGCGCGGGATCGTCCACCATCGAGGACAAGGTCAGCATCTTGCGCCGGCTCATCCATGGAGCAGCCGAGGCGGGGGCCGAGCATCTGGTTTTGACCCGTGACCCGTTTTCCATCACCCGGCGGGCCGCCGAGAACCTCCAGTTGCCCATCAAGATTGAGCTGCTGGATCTGCCGCTGCACCATACCGAGCGCGATTCGGCGGATGCGGCCCAGGCGATGCGAGACGCGGGGTGCGGCGTTCTGGTCAGCCTGGGGGGCGACGGCACCAACCGGGCTCTGGCGTTGGGATGGCCCGACGCCCCGCTGATCCCCCTTTCCACCGGCACCAACAACGCCTTTCCGATCCATGTGGAGCCCACCGTCGCCGGGATGGCCGCCGGGCTGATCGCCACCGGGGCGGTGGCGCTGGGCGCCCACTCGGCCCGGTCCAAGGTTGTGGCTGTGGCAGTGGGCGGTGACAAGCCGGGCGACGTCGGTGCCGAATCCGAGGACAACACCGACTTGGCCCTCATCGATGCGGTGGCGGTGAACGACCCCTATGTCGGCTCACTGGAGCTGTTCGACCCCGAGACCATGATGGTGGGCGTGTTCACTCGGGCCGATCCGTCCGCCATCGGCTTCAGCGGCTTGGCCGGAACGGTGTTGCCCTGCACTTCCCATGAGGAGCGTGGAGTGGTGCTGGAGTTCTTGCCTCCCAGCCAGGATCCCGCCCGGGTAGTGCGGGGCGCGCTGGCACCAGGCTGGTTCGCCTCGATTGGTGTGGCCCGAAGCAGGTATCTCGAGCTCGACTCCCCGTTGGAGATGGCCGGGCCCTGCCTGCTGGCCTTCGACGGAGAGCGGAGCCGTCGCCTGCATCCCGGCCAGACCGCCTCGCTGCGGGTGGTGCGCCACGGTCCCCGGGTTATCGATGTGGGCGCGGTGTTGCTTTCCGGTGCCCGGACGGGCGCGTTTGAATTGGGCGTGAGAGACTTGGAGGCATGAGTGCAGACATTGTCATTCGTGGGGGAGTCGTGGTGGACGGCACCGGCGAGCCGGGACGGGAGGCCGACATCGCCATCACCGGGGACCGCATAAGCGAGATCGGATCGGGGCTGTCGGGCAAGGTCGAACTCGACGCCAGAGGCCAAGTGGTGGCCCCTGGCTTCATCGACATCCACACCCACTACGACGCCCAGGTGTTTTGGGACCCTGCGCTGACACCCTCGTGCTACCACGGGGTGACCTCGGTCATTGCCGGCAACTGCGGTTTTTCCATCGCACCCACACGGCCCAGCCACCAAGACCTCATTGCCCGCACGTTGGAGAACGTCGAGGACATGAATGTGGACAGCCTGGCCGAGGGCATCCCTTGGGACTTCGAGACATTCCCCGAGTACCTCGACTCCATCTCCCACCGGGGTATCGCCCTCAACTTCGGCGCGTACATCGGCCATACCGCCCTGCGGCTATTCGTGGTCGGCGATGAGGCTTACGAGCGGGCCGCCACCGACGAGGAGGTGGCCCGCATGGTGGCGGTGGTGGCCGAAGCCATCGACGCGGGCGCGGCTGGGCTGGCCACCAGCTTTGCCATGACCCATCGGGGGGCCGATGGGCTTCCCATCCCCAGCCGATTCGCCACCCGGGACGAGTTCGAGTCACTCATCGGGGTGCTGGGCCAAAAGCGCCGAGGCGTGGTGTCGGTAGCCCCGGGCGAGCAGGTTGGCATCGACGATCTGTACACATTGCAGCCTCAGGTGGGCGTGCCGTTCACCTACGGCGCTTTGTTGACCTTCCCCAACGGCAACCATGTGAAGAGTGCGGCCCGCAACCGGGAAGCATGGGAAGAGGGCATCGAAGTGTGGCCCCAGGTCACCCCCCGCCCGCTCACCTTCCAAATGGTGATGACCGATCCATTCACCCTCAACGTAAACCCCGAGTTCGCCGCACTGATGAGCGAGGACCAGGACGCCCGGCTCAAGGCCTACGACGATGAGGACTGGCGCAACCGAACGGCGGAGGCATTCGAGCACCAAAAGGCCATGCGGCCTCGGTGGGAGACCTTCCAGATCGCTGAGTCCTCCGCTCGGCCAGAGCTGGTTGGTCGGCGGCTAACCGATGTGGCCGACGAGCAGGGGGTGCGCCCCCTAGATGTGCTGCTCGACACCGCGGTGGCCGACGGCCTCAACACCCGGATCAGCTGCATCATCGCCAACGACGACTCCGAAGGGGTGGCCATGCTGTTGCAGCAAGATGGCTGCACGCTGGGACTGTCGGACGCCGGCGCTCACGTGGGCCAGCTGTGCGACGCGCCGCAGGCCACGGATTTCTTGGGCAACTGGGTGCGTGATCGCGAGCTCATGCCGATGGAAAAGGCGGTGCGGAAGCTCTCCGCCGTACAGGCTGATCTGTTCAATTTGGTCGACCGGGGCTACCTCCGGGAGGGGGCCTATGCCGACGTGGTGGTATTCGACCCCGACACCGTGGCGCCGGGGCCGCTGCGCCGGATCCGAGACTTCCCGGCCAACGCCGAGCGGCTGACTGCCGACGCCTCGGTGGGCATCAACCATGTGCTGGTGAACGGCACCCCCATCCGCCGCGACGGCGAGATGGACCAGAGCGGCGTGGACGCCCACCCTGGCGACATCCTGCGACCTTCGGCCCGCTAGGCACAACCAGGCATTCACGCAGAATTCGCCAAAGTCCTCTGGCGCGCCTCAGGGGAATGAGCCTAAGCTGCGGTTGAACGCAAGAGCGACAGCGTGGTCGTTCCCACATGATGACGAGGAGATCGCCATGGGGGAGAACACAGACTGGCGCATGGAGCTGAGCAAGGCAGGAGTTGGCCTGCAAGAGCTGCTGTCAGAGGGGATGCCTGCGGACAATCCCGATGACTGGGTGCAGCGTCTCGAGGACAAGCTCGGCCAGCTCAGCCGGGCATTGACCGGCTTCTGCTCGGATTGCGACCTTGGGCTGTACGACGATTGCATCGAGCTGGCCCCTCGCCTTGTGCCCCAGGTGAACAAGATCCGCTCCGAGCAGGTTCAACTCCAGGCCTCGGTGCAGCAGCAGATCCAGCGGCTCCACACGCAACAACCCGACCCCGGCCTGCAACAGTCGATGGCCGCCATAGTGCACAAGGTGGACCAGCTCAACCACCACGCTGTCGATTTGGTGTATAGCGCCTACGACACCGATCTGGGCGGACCGGGCTGATTCCTCATCATTAGGGAAGACTCAGAGCTGGCCGAACTGGCGATCGCCCGCGTCGCCTAGTCCGGGCACGATGTAGGCCTGCTCATTCAGGCCTTCGTCGACTGCTGCGGCGAACAGTCGCACGCCGGGGGCGGCCGCTTTGAGCGCCGCCACTCCTTCAGGGGCGGCCAGCACACACACCGCGGTGATCAGGCCCGCATTGGCTGCGGCCATTCGCCCACAGACATAGGCCAGCGACCCCCCTGTAGCCAGCATCGGTTCCAGCACCAGCACGGCCTGGCCCCCGAGATCATCGGGCACGGTGTTGAGATAGGGATCGGGCTGGAACGTGTCCTCGTTGCGACGAACGCCAAGAAAGCCCACTGCGGCCTCCGGCAGCAGCTTCTGGGCCGCATCCAGCATTCCCAGTCCGGCCCTCAATACCGGCACAAGCAGCGGGGGATCGTCGATTCGAACTCCGGAGGTCGGTGCCAGCGGGGTGTCGACTTGCACTGTTGTGGCGGGAAGACCCCGCAAACACTCGTAGACCAGCAGCCCGCTCAGCTCGTCGAGGGCCCGCCGGAACTCCGGTGAAGGGGTATCGGCTCGGCGCAGCTCGGTGAGACGAGCTTGCACCAACGGGTGATCGACGACCGAGACCTCCATAGCCTCACCTTAGGCATGTTCCCTCAGGTGTCCTGTTGTCGTGACCCGGCCCTATCCTTTAGCGGGTGAGCGATCTGCTGGCCGTCGAGACCCCGCCAGGGTCCGCTGATGCCGTGGGCGGGGTACGCATCACCCCGGTTGACGCGGTAGGGCTGGAACAGCGGGCTGCGTCGTTGTGTACCCGTTCGATCAAGACCTCGTCGAAGGCGGCCGCCTTGGAATTGGCCATCCAGGTCATGGATCTCACCACCTTGGAGGGCGCCGACACACCTGAGCGGGTCCAGGCCCTGTGCGCCCGAGCCGGTCGCCCCGACGCCACCGATTGGACGGTGCCGCCGGTGGCTGCGGTGTGCGTATACCCGGAGCTCGTGCCAGTGGCCGCAGAGGCGCTGGCCGAGAGCCCCGTGGCGGTTGCCAGCGTGGCCGGGGGATTCCCCGCCGGGCTGGCTCCTTTGGAAGTCCGCCTAGCCGAGATCGCCTGGGCGGTGGCCGCTGGGGCCGACGAGGTGGACATCGTTTTGAATCGCTCGGCGTTTCTGTCCGGGCGGTATCAGAAGGCCTACGACGAGATTGCCGCGGCCAAGCAAGCCTGTGGGCCAGCCCACCTCAAAGTGATCTTGGAGACCGGAGAACTGGGGTCCTACGACCAGATCAGACGGGCGTCCATGCTGGCCATGGTGGCCGGAGCTGACTTCATCAAGACCTCGACGGGCAAGATCGGCACCTCAGCCACACCGCCGACTGCCCTGTGCATGGCCGAGGCCATCCGGGACATGTCCGAGCAGACGGGCCGGGCCGTGGGGTTGAAGCTGGCCGGGGGCATTCGCACCGCCAAGCAGGCCTGGCACTATCTGGTGATCGTGGGCGAGACGCTAGGACTGGGATGGTTGACCCCGGAACGGTTCCGGCTGGGAGCGTCCAGCCTGCTCAACGACGTGCTCATGCAGCGGTCCAAGCTCCGCGACGGCCGCTACCAGCGGCGGGAGGATTTCAGCTTTGACTGACCGTCCCACTCCGAGGCACGAGGTGGAGCCAGTTGGTGGCTTCAGCCTGGAATACGCGCCTGCCCCCGAATCGGTCGGCCCGGTTCGCCTGGCTTCGCAGTACGGCCTGTTCATAGGGGGCGAGATGGTGGAACCGGCGGCCGGTCGGATGGCTGCCACCGTGAACCCCGCCACCGGCGAGGCGCTGGCCGAGGTCAGCGTGGCCGACGTCGGCGATGTGGAACGGGCCGTGGCCGCGGCCCGCGCCGCGTGGGAGGGGGGCTGGCGCGACCTGCCCGGCGCTGAACGGGCCAAGTACCTGTACAGGGTGGCCCGGCTGCTGCAAGAGCGGGCCCGGGAGTTCGCCGTTTTGGAGACGATGGATGGGGGCAAGCCCATCCGGGAGTCGCGCGATCTCGACATCCCGCTGGCCGCGGCCCACTTCTTTTACTACGCCGGGTGGGCCGACAAGCTCGACTACGCCTTCAGCGGCCGCGGGGCCGCCCCTCTGGGGGTGGCCGCCCAAGTCATCCCGTGGAACTTTCCCCTGCTGATGGCCGCCTGGAAACTAGCCCCCGCGCTGGCCTGCGGCAACACCGCGGTGATCAAACCGGCGCCCACCACCCCACTCACTGCATTGCTGTTGGCCGAGGTGCTCCGCGACGCCGGGCTTCCCCCTGGAGTGGTCAACATCGTCACCGGCGACGATGCCACCGGGGCTGCTCTGGTCGCCCATCCGGGCGTAGACAAAGTGGCCTTCACCGGATCCACCGAGGTGGGCCGGGCCATCGCCGCCCAGGTGGCTGGCACCGGCAAGCGCCTAACCCTGGAGTTGGGGGGCAAGGCGGCCAACATCGTGTTCGACGACGCCGCCCTCGACCAGGTGACCGAGGGCATCGTCAACGGGATCTACTTCAACGGCGGCCAAGTGTGCTGCGCCGGGTCACGCCTCTTGGTGCAAGAGGCGGTGGCCGACACCGTGGTGGGCAAGCTCCAGCGGCGCATGGACACCTTGCGGGTGGGCGACCCGCTGGACAAGAACACCGACATCGGGGCCATCAACTCCCAGGCGCAGCTCGACCGCATCACTGAGTTGGTGGCCTCAGGGGTGGCTGAGGGGGCTGACCTCTACACGCCAGAGTGCGTGCTGCCCGCAAGCGGCTTCTTCCACCCGCCGGCGCTGTTCACCAACGTGTCCACCGCCCACCGCATCGCCCAGGAGGAGATTTTCGGGCCGGTGCTGTCGGTGCTGACCTTCCGTACCGCCGAGGAGGCGGTGGCCAAGGCCAACAACACGCCGTATGGATTGTCAGCCGGCATCTGGACCGAGAAGGGATCGCGCATCTTGTGGATGGCCGACCGGATGCAGGCCGGCGTGGTGTGGGCCAACACCTTCAACCGGTTCGACCCGGCCAGCCCGTTCGGCGGCTACCGGGAGAGCGGCTACGGCCGCGAAGGCGGCCGGGCCGGTCTGCTGCCCTATGTGGAGTTGGTGGTATGAGCATTCGGCTGTCGGTCAACAAGACCTACAAGCAGTTCATCGGCGGGGCCTTCGAGCGTTCTGAGTCGGGTCGGTCGTATCCGGTGGTCGGGGTCGGGGACCAGCTCTTGGCCCATGCCGTCCAGGGATCCCGTAAAGACGTGCGCGACGCAGTGGCTGCGGCCCGCTCGGCTCAAGAGGGCTGGGCCGGTCGGACCGCCTACAACCGGGGCCAGATCTTGTACCGGGTGGCCGAGGTGATGGAGTCCCGCAAGGACGAGTTCTGCGCCGAGGTGCTCAGAGCGGGCGACGGTCAAACCGAAGCGGCCGCCGCCGAAGAGACCGCCGCCGCCATCGACCGCTGGGTGTGGTACACGGGCTGGGCCGACAAATTCGCCACCGTGCTGGGAGGGGTCAATCCGGTGGCTGGTCCCTATTTCAACCTCAGCGTGCCCGAGCCCACCGGCGTGGTGGGGATCGTGGCCCCCGACGAGCCGCCCCTGATCCCGCTGGTGTCCCGGTTGGCCCCGGTGATCGTTTCGGGCAACACCGCGGTGGTGTTGGCTTCCGAGCGCTGCCCGCTAGTGGCCATCACCTTGGCCGAGACGTTGGCGCTGAGCGACGTACCCTCCGGCGTGGTCAGCATTCTCACCGGTCATCGTGGCGAATTGGTCCCCCCGCTGGCTGGCCATGGGGCCGTGGATGCGCTGGACCTCACCGGTTGCGATGCCGATCTGGACGCGGACGCCGCCCGACAGGCGGCGGCCACCATCACCCGGGTGGTGAGCGCTTCGGCGGCCGAGCGGCAATGGGCTCATGAGGCTGCTCAGAGTCCCTACCTCATCGATGCTTTCTGCGAGACAAAGACCGTGTGGCACCCCAAGGGAAGATGAGCCCTGGACCCTTTGTCTTCGGCGTCGACCTCGACGGAGTGTGCGCCCAGCACACTGTGGCATTCCGCAAGATCGTGGCCCAAGAAAAGAACGTGCCCGAGGAATCGCTCACCCTGGAGTGCAGCTGGGGTTTCGAGGAGTGGGGGTTTGAGGACGGGGATTTCGAGAAGTACCACCGTCAGGCCGTGGTAGAGCATCGGATGCTGGCCGACATGCCGGCCATGCCCGGCGCCTCGAAGGCGCTGTGGCGGTTGTCAGAGGCCGGGGTGTGGATCCGCATCATCACCCACCGGCTCTACACCAACTGGGACCACGCCATCGCCGCCGGCGACACTGCCGAATGGCTCGACAAGGCCAAGATCCCCTACCGGGATCTGTGCTTCGTGGGCGGCAAGACCGCGGTGGACGCCCACGTCTACATCGAAGACGCTCCCCACAACATCGAGGCCCTCAGGTCCGAAGGGCAAACCGTGATCGTCTTCGACCAGCCCTACAACCGTGACTTGGACCCGCCCCGAGCCACCTCCTGGGAAGAGGTGGAGGCAATCGTGTACGACGAGCTAGCCACCCACCAAGGCACCGTGCAGCACCAACTCCCCACCTTCGACCCCAGCACCGACCGCCTCGGCGGCCGCATGGTCTGAATTCGCTATTGGTTGGCCAGCCAGTCCGGGAGTTGGCGGATGTCGGACAGCTCCACCCAGTTGGCGTGGGGGGAAATGGTGCTGTGCTCTAGGTCCCAGGTGAGGTGGTAGGGGATATGGACCCCTCGGCCTCCTAGGGCGACGACGGGCTCGATGTCGGAGCGCACCGAGTTGCCCACCATCACGAATCGGTCCACGGCGATGTCGTGGCGATTGAACAGCCGGGTGTAGGTGGCCTCGTCTTTTTCGGCCACGATCTCCACCGCTTCGAAGAGGTCGGCGAGCCCGGAGGCGGCGATCTTGGTCTCCTGATTCCACAGGTCGCCCTTGGTGATCAGCAACAGGCGATAGCGGTGCTCCAATTCCTCGATGGTGCCGGCCACGCCGTCGAGCAGCTCCACCGGGTGGGCGTGCATCTCTTTGGCCCAGCCCACGATGGTGTGGATCTCCTCGGCGGTGATCTGGCCTTCGGTGGCCTCGATGGCGGTCTCGATCATCGACAGCACGAAGCCCTTGATTCCATAGCCGAAAATGGCCACGTTGTGACGCTCCAGCTCGATGAGCCGCTCGTGGAAGTCCACATCGGGCAGATAGCGGGCCACCAGGCGGGCCATGCGGTCTTCATAGTCGGCGAAGATCGACTCGTTGTGCCACAGGGTGTCGTCGGCGTCCAGCCCCACGGTTTCGATCATGTTGACTTTGCCCTTACAGGGCCAGGGGCCCGTAAGCCGGCTTGATGATCTTGTTTATGATCTCCAGCCGCTCATTGAAGGGGATGAAGGCACTCTTCATGGCATTGATGGTCAGCCACTGGATGTCAGACCAGTTGAAGCCGAACTCATCCACCAAATGCGCCACCTCTTGGGTCATGGAGGTGGCGCTCATCAGGCGATTGTCGGTGTTGACCGTGACCCGGAACCGCAGATCGCTCAGCACTTTGATGGGGTGCTCGGCGATGGAGGGTGCCGCCCCGGTGTGGACGTTCGACGTGGGGCACAACTCGAGCGGAATGCGCCGGTCTCGCACGAAGGCGGCTAGGCGGCCCAACTTGGGGGTGCCGTCGGCGGTGAAGTCGATGTCGTCGACGATGCGGACCCCGTGGCCCAGGCGCTCGGTGCCGCAGTACTGCACCGCCTCCCAAATGGATGGCGGACCGTAGGCCTCGCCGGCGTGGATGGTGAAGTGGAAGTTCTCCCGCTGGATCAGGTGGAAGGCGTCCAGGTGCCGGGTGGGTGGGTTGCCGGCCTCCGCCCCGGCGATGTCGAAGCCGACCACGCCCTTGTCGCGGTGGCGCACGGCCAGTTGGGCGATCTCCAGCGAACGGGCCGCGGTGCGCATGGCGGTGAGCAGCGTCCCGATGCGGATTCCCCGGTTGGCGCTGCCTGCTTCGAAGCCGGCCACAACCGCCTCAACCACCTCGTCCAGGCTCAGCCCGGCCTCGGTGTGCAGCTCGGGGGCGAACCGAACCTCGGCGTAGACCACGCCGTCGTCGTCTAAGTCTTCGGCGCACTCGGCTGCCACTCGCTCTAGGGCATCGCGGGTCTGCATGACCCCCACGGTGTGGGCAAAAGTCTCCAAGTACAGGGTTAGATCCAGCCGGCTGGCCCCTCGCACCATCCAGCGGGCTAGGTCGTCAGCGTCGGTGGTGGGCAGGTTGCTGTAGCCGGTTTCCTCAGCCAGCTCGACCACGGTCTGGGGGCGGAGGCCGCCGTCCAGATGGTCGTGCAGCAACACCTTGGGGGCTGCCCTTACTTCTTCAATTGTCGGGTGTATCACTGGCTTAAGGCTACGCAATCCGGTTGGCGATCAGGCGGCGAGGTTCGGGAGAGGTGTCGGTGATGGTCAGGGCCGACGAAAGGGCCTCGTGGGCGGCGGGCAGGCGATAAGGGTCGTCGGTATGGAGTTCGGCTATCACGTCGCCAGCTGCCACCCGGTCGCCATGGAAGCGGCGCAGCTTGACCCCGGCCACCGCCGACACGTCGTCTTCCTTGCGGGCCCGGCCTGCGCCCAGCCGCCAAGCAGCCACCCCGACGGCTAGTGCGTCGATGCGGCCGATGATTCCGCTAGCCGGGGCGGTCCATTGATCCACCTCCGAGGCGACAGGCAGGGGAGCGCTGGGATTGCCGCCTTGGGCGGCCACCATGGCCCGCCAAGCGTCCATGGCCCTACCGGAGGCCAGCACCTCGGCTGGGTCGGCGTCCAGACCAGCCAGGGCCACCATTTCTCGGGCCAGGGCCAGGGTCACCTCCATCAAGTCAGCGGGGCCGCCTCCGGCCAGGGCTTCGACCGACTCGGCCACCTCAAGGGCGTTGCCGGCGGCCTGGCCCAACGGCTGGTCCATGTCGGTGAGCAGCGCCACGGTATCCACGCCGTGGGCTTGGCCCAGTCCCACCATGGTGCGGGCCAGTTCCTCGCCCATGGCCGGGTCGGGCAGAAACGCCCCCGAGCCGAACTTCACATCCAGCACAAGTCCGGAGGTGCCTTCGGCGATCTTCTTGGACATGATCGAGCTGGCAATCAGCGGAATTGACGCCACCGTCCCGGTCACGTCCCGCAGGGCGTAGAGCACTCGGTCGGCGGGGGCCAAATCGGCAGTGGCCGCGGCGATCACTGCGCCGACCTCCTGTAGTTGGGCCAGGAATTGGCTGTGGCTCAGCTCGGCCCGCCAACCGGCGATGGCCTCCATCTTGTCGAGCGTGCCTCCGGTATGGCCCAGTCCCCGCCCCGAGAGTTGAGGCACCGCCGCCCCGCAGGCCGCCACCAGCGGGCAAAGCACCAGCGATACCTTGTCTCCCACCCCGCCGGTGGAGTGCTTGTCGACCGTGGGCCTTGTCAAACCTGACAGATCGAGCCGCTGGCCACTGTCGATCATGGCCGCCGTCCAGGTGGCCAGCTCTTGGGGACCCAAGCCCCGCCACACGATGGCCATAAGGAGGGCGGCGGTCTGCTCCGCGGGGATGGTCCCCGAGGTGACCCCGTTGATGAGCCAGTTGATCTGCTCATCGCTCAGCTCATCGCCCTCCCGCTTGGCGACGATGAGATCAACTGCGTTCACGGCAGGTCGTCGGGGCCGAACGCGCCGGGCAGCAGATCGCCCACGGTGTGGGTCTCATTCACCCGACACCCCGCACCACCCGCCTCATACAACAGCTGGCGGCAGCGTCCGCAGGGGGTGAGCGGGTTCCCGTCGCCATCAGTCACCGCCACTGCCTCCAGCCGCCCGCCTCCGGTGCGGTGCAGGTCGCCCACCAGGCTGCATTCGGCACACAGCGTGAGTCCGTAGGAAGCGTTCTCTACGTTGCACCCCGACACCACCCGGCCATCTTCGGTTAGCCCGGCCGCTCCCACCGACAGATTGGAGTATGGGGCGTACGCTCTTGCGGAAGCCTGCCGGGCTGCGCCCCACAGTTCACCCCAAGGAATCGGCCGCTCTGTGCTCATGTGGCCTCATCTCTGATTTCTGATCATCTGCTTCGATGGAAGGGCTGGCCCGAGGCCGCCGGTGGGATCGACCGGCCCACCGCACCGGCCACCACCACCAGCGTGACCACGAAGGGAAGGGCCTGGAGGAATTCGCTGGGAATCTCGAAACCGCTCACCTCCACCCCCAGGAACTGGAGGCGGGTGCCCAGCGCTCGGGAGAACCCGAACAGCAATGCCCCTCCGAATGCCCCCCACGGGGTCCACTTGCCAAAGATCAGCGCGGCCAAAGCGATGAACCCGGCGGCGTTGGTCATGTTGTCCTCGAAACGAGCCTGCGACTCCATGGAGAACCAGGCACCGGCCAGGCCAGCGATCAATCCGCCCAAGATCACCGACTGGTAGCGGATACGCACCACGTTGACCCCCAGCGTCTCGGCCGCATGGGGGTTCTCCCCGCACGATCGAACCCGGAGCCCCCACGGGGTGCGGTACATGACCACCCAGGTGCCGATCACCACCACGTACATCAACCAGTAGATGGGCTGGCCCCGGAAGAGCTGGTCGCCGATCACCGGGATCTTCGACAGCAGCGGCAGGCCGAACTCAGAGGTTCCCACCCCGGTGGTGATGCCGCTCTTGACGATCACCTCCGAGCGCAAGAAACCGGTCAGACCCAGAGCGAAAAGGTTGATCACCACCCCGCCCACGATCTGGTTTACCCCGAACCGGATGGACAGCACGGCTAGAAGAGCGGCCACTAGACCGCCGGCCAGCACGGAGATGAGAATGGAGAACCACAGCCATGCGGTGGACTGGGCGTCGCCGATGGTGGCGTAGGTCATGTAGCCAATGCCCGCGCCGGCCAACATGGTGCCCTCGATGCCGATGTTGATGATGCCCGAGCGCTCGCACCACAGCCCGGTCATCGATCCCAACGCCAACGGGGTGGCCAGCACAAGCGATTCGTTGAACAGATTGACGATGTTGGTGCTGGGGTTGTCGGACAGGGCCAGGCTGAGCACCAGCACCAACGGGATCACGGCCAGAGCGCTCAACAGCCGGGCCGGGCTGGCCCACTGCCGCGCCGCAGGCGGGGCGAACCCCAGGGCGGCGGTGAGTAGGAACAGCACGCCGATGGCGATCACCCAGGTCGGGGGATCAAACCCGATTCCCGCCGGGTCGGGAGGTGGTTCAAAGTTGAATCGCCGGTTGGAACTGCTGATTGCTGGGGCCACCCCAACGATGAGGGCCACTCCTAAGAGCCCGAACACCAGTCCGCTCACCGACTGGCGATCCAGCCGAGCCCCACCAGAGGTTCCGGCGATTCCAGCGGCGTTCTCGACGGTGGTCACACTGCCCCCTCGATTGATGTGGCCTTGAATGGGCTCTGGTCGAGTTCGCGCACCCGGAACAGGTACCGGACGATGGCATCAGCGGCCACGAACAACAGCACCATGGCCTGGATGATCCTCACCACGTCGATGGAGACGTCGGCCTCCTGTTGCATCAGCGGCGCCCCCGACAGCATCGAACCCCAGAGCAGGGCGGCGGCGATGATGGCCACCGGATTGGTGCGAGCCAACAAGGCGATGGCGATGCCGTCAAAGCCCATAAGGAAGAAGGTGCCCGGCTGGAAGAAGCCGTTGGTACCCGAGATTTCTGAGGCGGCGGCCAGGCCGGCGAACGCCCCCGACACGGCCATGGAGGCCACGATCACCCGGTTCACGTTGATCCCCGCGTAGTGAGAGGCGTGGGGGTTCAATCCCACGGTGCCAACCTCGAATCCGAAGGTGGTCCGGTTGAGCACGAATGCCACTACGAAGCAAATCCCAACCAGGGCGAAAATGCCGACGTGGAGAGAGGGCTGGCTGTCCACCAGCTCGGGCAGCACCGCGGTGTCGGAGATGGGGTCGGTGCGGGGAACGGTGCTGTCGGTGTCCCGCAGCACCACCGGATCGCGGGAGTTGACCATCCAGCGGACCCCGAATAGCACCAGGGAGTTGAGCATGATGGTGCTGATCACCTCATGGGCCCCGGTCTTGGCCCGAAGCACTCCTGGTATCCCACCCCAGATGGCGCCGCCCATGGTTCCGGCGATGAGGATGAGCGGGATGGCCACGATGCCGGGCAAGTCGGACATCCACGACAGCGCCCCCACATAGGCCGCAGTAATCCCACCAGCCAGCAACTGGCCTTCGGCGCCGATATTGAACAGCCCAGCCCGGAAGGCGAAAGCCAAGGCCAGGGCCGATCCGATGAACGGTACCGATCGGGCCACCGACCCCGCGATCTCTTCGCCTCCGCCGACCATTCCCCGCAACAGCGCCCAGTAGGCCGTGAAGGGGTTGACTCCGATGATGGAGATGAGCACGCCGCCGACCACAAACGACAACAAGATGGCGTAGAGCGATACGTACAGCGGCTGAAGCCGCCACACCTCGGTGAGCAGCCGGTGGAGTTGGCCGGCCGCCCGGCCGATCCCGGCGTTGGCGTTGCCGACGCTGCTCACGAATGCTCTCCGGTTGTGCCCGTGGCCATGAGCAGGCCCAATTCTTCTCGGGTGGCATCGTCCGCGTCTACGGTTCCCGCCAGTCGGCCCCGGTAGAGCACGCCGATGCGGTCGGATAACGACAAGATCTCATCTAGTTCGGCGGAAACCAGCAGTACCGCTACTCCTCGATCTCGCAGCTCGATGATCTTGCGGTGAATGAACTCGATCGAACCCACGTCGAGGCCTCGGGTTGGCTGGGCTACCACCAATACCTGGAGGTCGCCGGTTAGCTCTCGGGCCACAATCACCTTCTGCTGATTCCCGCCCGACAAGGTATCGATGGCCACGTCCACCCCGGGGGTGCGAACATCGAATTGCTCCACCAGCGCTATTGCTTCGCCATTGATGGCCGCGCCGTTGCGTACTCCTCGTCGAGCGAACTTGCGGTGGTGGTAGCGGTTCAGCACCAGGTTGTCGGCGATGGAGTATTGGGCCACTACCCCGTGCTTGCTGCGGTTCTCTGGTATGTGGGCCACGCCCAGCTCATTGATCTTGCGGGGGCTCCACCCCGTGGCGTCCTTGCCGAGCATCTCAATCCGGCCCCCGGTGGCCGGACGCATTCCGCATATTGTCTCCACCAGCTCCCGCTGACCGTTGCCCTCCACTCCAGCGATGCCAAAGATCTCCCCGGCCCTTACCTCCACATCGAAGCCGGAGACCGTCTCCACCCCCCGGTCATCTTGGGCCCGCAAGCCCTGTACCCGAATTAGCGACTCCCCTGGATCGGGCTCGGCTTTGTCCACCCGGAACACCACATCCCGACCCACCATCAGATTGGCCAATGACTGTTGGGTTGCTCCCTCGGCGGTGGTGGTCCCTACCACTTGCCCAGCCCGCAGCACGGTGATGCGGTCGGCCACGGCCAGGACCTCGCGCAGCTTGTGGGTGATGAAGATGATGGACTTGCCCTGTTGGGTGAGGCTCTTCACCACCTCGAAGAAGTCGTCTACCTCACCGGGGGTGAGCACAGCAGTGGGCTCGTCGAGGATCAAGATATCAGCGTCGCGGAACAGGGCCTTGACCAGCTCCACCCGCTGCTGTTCACCGACTGACAGGTCGCCCACGGTGGCATCCGGGTCCACGGCCAGTCCATAGCGCTCGGCTAGGGCGTCGATCTGACGGCGGGCGGTGTCGAGGTCGAGGAACGCACCTCGGGTGATCTCGTTGCCCAAGACGATGTTCTCGGCCACGGTGAACACGGGGATGAGTTGGAAGTGCTGGTGGACCATTCCGATGCCCTGGGCGATGGCCTCACCCGAGTCCTCGAAATGCACTTCCTTGCCTCGCACTCGAATGATTCCGCTATCAGGCCGATAAAGCCCGAACACCATATTCATCAGGGTGCTCTTGCCCGCGCCGTTTTCGCCCAATAGGCAGTGGATCTCGCCCTGGTTCAGGGTCAGGCTGACGTTGTCGTTAGCCACCACCCCTGGGAATGTCTTGGTGATGCCCTCTATTTCCAGCACAGGCCTTGCTGTGCTGTTGCCTGCCTGAGCCATGCACGGCCCAGGCTAGGGCATGGAAGAGCTGCGGGACGCGAATGGCGGCGGCTGATTCTTGCTCAGCCGCCGCCATTCAGTGATCTATGACAGGACCGGCTAGTCGCAGGCCGAGCCTTCGCCCAAGAACAGGCCGTCGATGCCGCATACTCCGGTGGTGATGCTGCCATCAGCAAGACCGGCCCGCACTTGCTCCACTCTGGCCGCGGCATCAGCGCTGACCGCCGCGTCATGGAACGGGGCGTAGGTGATGCCGAGGTTCTCGGCAGTCAGCACGAATACGCCTCCGGCGAACGCGCCCTCGATGGCAGCCCCAATGTTGCGGAACACCGAGAGGTCCACCCGCTTGATGGCCGAGCTGGCCAGGTACTCCGAACCCGGAGCCGAGCCGCCGTTGAAGGTGGTGTAGTACTCGTCCTGGTCTACGCCGATACCCCAGGCTCCGGCCTCGGCAGCGGCCTTCACACCGCCCGAGCCGGTGGGGCCACCGGCGCCGAAGATCACATCAGCGCCGTCGCCGATGAACTGCTGGGCATCGGATGCGCCCTTGGCCGGGTCGGTGAAGCTCTCGTTGTACACCGACAGTACCTGGATATCGGAGTCGATGTACTTGGCTCCGGCCTCGTAGCCGTTCACGAACTTGACCACTGGGGGCACGTCCTCGCGTCCGGCAACCACGCCGACCACCCCAGATTCGCTGAGCGAGGCGGCCAGAGCGCCGGCAATGAAGCCGCCTTCGTGCTCGTTGAACAGCACGCCCACGTAGTTGGCGGGATACTCCATGTGGAATTGGTCGATGCCGATGTAGTTGATGTTCGGGTTCTCCTCGGCCGCCAGCATGGTGTCGGTGCCCAGCAAGAAGCCCACGGTAATGAGCACGTCGGGGTCCTCGCTGGCCGAGGTATTCAGATTGGCGTCGTAGTCGGCCTCTGAAGCGGTCTCGATGACGCTGGTGTCCTCGATGCCGAAACACTCGGCGGCGCCTACCATGCCCTCATAGGCGAACTGGTTGAATGTGCCGTCGTCCACCTTGCCGATGTCGGTGACCATGTTCACCCGGAAGCCGTCGGGCGCCTGAATGCCACCCCACGCGGCGCATTCTTCATCCAGCGTGATCAGGGCCCCGGAAGGAGCCTCGGGGGCGGGTGCCTCGGTGGGCGCCGGCGCTTCGGTGGGATCGGGGGCGGGTGCCTCGGTGGGCGCCGGCGCTTCGGTGGGATCGGGGGCGGGTGCCTCGGTGGGCGCCGGTGCCGAGTCAGAGTCGTCGTCGTTGCCGCAGCCCGTGGCCGCCAAGGCCAAAGACAACAGAACAGCGAGCAAGAGCAGGAACTTATTGCGCATCGGAAACCCTCCGTCAGATGCCATTCGGTAGGACTCCAGAGGCTAGCCCAGTGCAGCGACATCCGCTGAGTCATCTGGCGAGTTTGGGAAGCTTCGAAGTGTCTAGGGTGTGGCCATGACAAGGCTTGCAGGAAAAACAGCGATCGTCACCGGAGCGGCTCGGGGCACTGGAGCGGTCATCGCCCAGATGTTCCAGGACGAAGGAGCAGCAGTGGTGGCCACCGACATTGCCGATGGGGAGGGAATCGTCAAACTAGACGTGACCAACGAAGCCCACTGGGACGAGGTGGTGGGCGGCATGGATCAGGTGGACGTGCTAGTCAACAACGCCGCCGTCCTCCACATGGGGCCCATCGAGCGCACTCCGGCCGATGTGTACCGCCAAGTGCTGGAGGTGAACCTGGTGGGGCCGTTCTTAGGCATGCGCGCGGTGATCGGGCCGATGCGGGCTGCTGGCGGCGGCTCGATCGTGAACGTGAGCTCGATTGACGGACTCATCGGCATGAACGGGATTTCCGCCTACGGGTCCAGCAAATTCGGCCTTGGGGGACTGATGCGCTGCGCCGCCCTGGAGCTGGGCCGGTCGGGCATCCGGGTCAACAACGTGTGTCCCGCCGGTGGCAATCCGGCCATGTATGCCCAGTGGTTCGACCAGATGATGTCGTTTATGGACCAGACCGCGGCCTACTCGGACAATCGCGGCATCCCCGGCGAGGTGCCCTTGGAGTGCATTGCCGCCGCGGCGCTGTTTCTGGCTTCCGACGAGTCGTCCCACATCACCGGGGTCGACTTGCCAGTGGACGGAGGAGCGGCCGCCGGTGTGGTCATCGAGGGATTGAACTCCCTGGAGTGACCGAAGTCTCATTCCCACCTGTCGGGAGTATCATTCAAGAAGCCGCATCAGCCAAGGGCGGCTGAGGAGGAAGAGATGGCTCCGTCTGCTCGCACCGATGAGGAAATCTTGGGCCGTGCCGACGTCAACGATATCGACACCATTGTCGATATCTCTCGAACCAACAGCGACGTCGCCTCTGTAATCCATGCGGTCCAAGACAACAGCGATGCTCTGTTCACCTGGGACTACGCCAAGGGGGCTAGACCCAAGCTGGAGCGCCTCTACGAGAAGGCCAAGACGTCGCAGTGGAACGCCCAAACCGACTTGGACTGGTCCATCGAGGTGGATCCCTATGAGGCGTTCAACATTTTCACCGAGTCTGGGAGCCGCGACGAGTTTGAGCGCGCCGACAACCGCCGACTGCCCACCGACAGTTGGGGCGAGGCTGAGTGGCGCGAGTTCTCCCTGGAAACCTTCAAGTGGCGGATGAGCCAGTTCCTCCACGGCGAGCAGGGGGCGTTGCTCTGCACGGCAAAAATCGTTGAGACGGTCCCGTGGATTGATGCCAAGTACTACGCCGCCACCCAGGTGGTGGACGAGGCCCGTCACGTGGAGGTGTTCGGCAAGTACCTCGACACCAAGCTGGGCGACTCCTATCCCATCAACGTCCACCTCAAGCTGCTCCTCGACGACATCATCAATGACAGCCGCTGGGACATGACCTACCTGGGCATGCAGATCATGGTGGAGGGCTTGGCCCTTGCCGCCTTCGGCTTCATGTACCAGCTCACTCCCGAGCCCCTGCTCAAGAAGCTCCTGCGCTATGTGATGGCCGACGAGGCTCGCCATGTGGCCTTTGGCGTGCTCAGCCTCCAGGAGTTCTACAGCGAGCTCACCGTTCCCGAGCTGCGCGAGCGCCAGGAGTTCGCCTTTGAGGCCGCGGTGCGGATGCGTGACCGGTTCTTGTCCCAGGAGGTATGGGAGCGAATGGGCGTGCCGGTGCGGCCCATGGTGGAGAACTTCTTGTCACTGCCCTCCGACCAGAAGCCGTTCCAGAACATCCTGTTCTCCAAGATCGTGCCCAATTGCAAGAAGCTGGGCCTGCTGGACGCCGGCGACGGCTGGCTGCGGCGACGGTTCGAAGAGATTCACGTCATCGAGTTCGAAGACTGGGTGGACACCGGCGAGGAGTACGAGGACTTCCAAGTAGAAGAGGTCGCCGCGGTCTGAGCGTCTGTCCGACGTGGCTACCTATCGCATTTGGTAGTGCCCGGCCAGCGGATGCGGTAGCGATTGCCGGCGACCAGTCGGTAGATCCAGCCAGCCAGGGGGTTGATCGGCCCGAGGGTGAGCAGCCGGCCGATGGCGGGCCACGGGCTGCTCATGGCGCCCAGGGCACCGGCGATAGCGCGGTGCTCGCCCCACCGGGTGCCATCGGGTCCGACCCACCACGCCGAGCGGGTCACGTCATCGTCGGTGAGACCGAGGGCATCCAGGTTGACCTGCTGCGAGGGGACCACCTGGTAGTCGTCGCGCAGCCGACGCTCGGCCCAACGGGCGGTCGCGGTGCAGAACCCGCAGTCGCCGTCGTAGATCAGCATCCCCGCGGGGTTGGGAGGGGAAGCAGAATGAGGCTCAGCTGTTGCGCCCATCGGAGATGGCGTGGACCGGTGGGGTTTAGCTGTTGCGCCCGGCATTGGGCTTGCGCCCATGGTTGGCCTTCTTGCGCCGCGCTCTGGCCTTGCGTTTCTGAGTGCGCTTCGACATTCGAACCTCCGCGTCTGTTGAAAGACTACCGGCTGCCGCTAGCGTGAACGACCCGTGGAGCGCTTCGGATTCGTCGGTTTGCCCAACTCCGGCAAGTCCTCTCTCTACAACGCGTTGATCGGGTCGGACGTGCTGGCCGCCCCCTACGCCTTCGCCACCACCAGCTCCAACGTCGGCGTGGCCAAGGTGGTGGATCCCCGTCTTGACGCTATCGCCCAGCTCAGCGGCTCCCGCACGGTGACTCCAGCCAGCGTGCAGTTCACCGACATTGGCGGCTTGGTGGAAGGGGCCAGCCGGGGCGAGGGACTGGGCAACCGCTTCTTGGCCGGAATCCGCGAGGTGGACGCGGTGGTGTTCGTGCTCCGGGCCTTTGTCGACTCCGATGTGCCCGGCCCAACCGATCCCCTGGAGCACTTGCGGGTGTTGGAAATCGAGCTGACCTTGGCCGACTTGGAGTCGGTGGAGAACCGGCTGGTCAAACGGCGCAAGTCCGCCATCCAAGACCGCTCGCTGGCCGGGGAGGTGGCCGCCTTGGAAGCCGCAGCCGACGTGTTGGGTGAGGGCGTTCCGCTCTACCGCAGCGACTTGGTGGCTGAGCAGCGGGCTGACCTGCGGGAGAGCTTCCTGCTCACTAATCGCCCAGTGCTGGCGGTGGTCAACATCGGCGAGGACCAGCTCCATGACGCTGACGCGGTGATCGAACCGGTGGCTGCCGAGATGGACAGCCGGGCCGGGGCCATGGCGGTGTGCGTGCAACTCGAGGCCGAGGCTGCCCAGCTGCCCGCCGAGGAGCGAGCCGAAATGCTCGACGGCCTGGGCCTAGGTGAGGGTGCCTTGGGCCGGTTCACCCACGCGGCCTACGACCTTTTGGGTTTGCGGACCTTCTTCACCACCGGCGACAAGGAGACCCGGGCCTGGACCTTCCGCATGGGGGCCACCGCCCCCGAAGCCGCCGGACGCATCCACACCGACTTCCAGCGGGGCTTCATCCGAGCCGACGTGATCGGCTGGCAGGAGCTGCTGGAAGCAGGCGGCTGGAACAAGTCCAAAGAACAGGGCCTCATGCGCACCGAGGGCCGCGACTACCTGGTGGCCGACGGCGACGTGATGGAGTTCCGCTTCAACGTCTAGGTGCGCTCTTTGGAGAGGTTGTCCCTGGTGGGAAGGGTCGGTGGTGCACCGGTGAGGCGAGCTTTCCAAATGAGGCTGTAGAGCTATGAAACCGATTTCATCATATGTTTCCAGAGCGGCACTGATCTCTGATTGTCACTGCACACACCCTTGACATTTCTGGTGTAACCGATTTCAATGGAAGATATCTAGAGAGAGGGGAGAGGTTATGAAGTTCATGAGGAGGGGGCTGGTTCCAATCGTGGTTGTGCTGGCACTCGTGGTCGCGGGCTGCGGCGATGACGACGATGCAAACACGACTCTCGTAGCCTTCGTGTCGAACCAGGCAGCCGGTGACATGGGGCCAGTGGATGGCATGATCGCCGGACTGGAGGCATCGGCTGAGGCCAATGGCCATGAGATCCAAGTCGTTGAGGCACTGGACCCTGCTGCCTACGAGACACAGCTTCGCAATCTGGCAGATAGCGGTGCCGACATAATCATCACGACCTTCTTCGACCTTGGTGGGACGCTCGAGGTCGTGGCGCCGGACTATCCGGATACGAAGTTCGTAAGCGTGGTGGCGGCGCCGTCTGAGCAACCCAACGTCAACGTTGTCGACTACCAGTTCTTCAAGGGCGCCTACATCGGCGGCATCTACGCTGCGACTCTCACCGACACAAACAGCCTGGGCTATGTCGGCGGTGCCCCGCTTCCATTCGCCTGGGCAGACTTCAACGCCTTCACCGATGGAGCCCGCTCTGTCAATCCCGACATCGAAACCACGGCTACATTTGCCGACGGCTACGAAGACCCGGTCGGTGCACGCGAACTTGCCTCCGGTCTGTACTCGAGCGGGGCCGACTTCATCTTCACCGGCGCCGCGGCCGGGGATCTGGGGGTTGTCGAGGCCGCGGTAGAGAACGACGGCATGGTCATGGTTTCTTCGGATCTGACTGCTCAAGGGCCGAATAATGTCGCGATCGTGGTGGAGATCGAGTGGGCGCTGACGATCCAGACCGAGATCGAGAACCTGCTCGAGGGTGGAGAGTCGGGCCGCTACCGACAGGCGGGCCCGGAATCGGGTGAGATCTCGTTCTCCATTCCCGACGGATTCGTATCAGGCGCGACCGGAGATCGAGGAGCGCGCGCGGCCACCGCCGAGCCCGTTGTCACTGCCGCGGTCGAGGATCTCATCAGCGGCACGCTGGTCGTCGAGCAGATCAGCGAGGAGCGCTGAGCGGACCACCGGGCCACACTGCTTGGATGCTCGGAGTGGAAGACGCGGTTGGCGGGTTGCCGCGCACTGCGGCGGTGCGATGTTCGGGTGTCACGGTTGACTTTGGGTCAGTGCTGGCGGTTGACGATGTCAACCTGACGCTTCCCGTTGGCGGCATCCACGCCCTGGTAGGCCAGAACGGTGCGGGCAAAACTACCCTTGCCCGTGCCATCGCTGGCCTCCAACAACATACTTCTGGCACGGTCCAGGTCAACGGTGTGGAGGTTCCCCCCGGTGCCAACCTTGTGGCTCGCCGATCCGGGGTTGACATGGTCCACCAGCACCCGTCGCTCATACCCGAGTTGACGGTAGCTGAAGCACTGGAGCTAGGCAGTCCGAGTCCGCGACGAGGCCCATTTCTGCGCGGAGCAATCGAACGTCGCTGGTCGGAGTTCCTCGAATCGCGGGGTGTGGACGTCGATGTGCGGCGGCGGGTCAAGGAATTGTCCGTCGAGCTTGTTCAGTCCGTGGAGATCGCCCGGGCGAACCCCGGCAGGGGCGGGCTGCTGCTTCTCGATGAGCCCACAGCCGTCCTCGCGCCGAGCCGAGTCGAGGCGCTGTTCGAGCAACTGCGGGCGATGGTGGCGACTGAGGTCACCATCCTGATCGTCCTCCACAAGTTGAGCGAGGTCCGCAACATCGCTGACACGGTCACCGTGTTGCGAGAGGGCCGCTTGGTCCTTAGCCCGACGCCAGCCGCCGCCACCACCGACGCCGAAGTCGGCGCCCACATCGTGGGGGAGGATCTAGCAGACCCATCGCCTCGAAGTCGCCTTCGCGTCGTGGGCAGTGACGATGAGGTGGCGATCGCTGCTTCGGGTATCGACGCTCAAGCGGTTGCCGGTGAAAGCCCGCTGAACAACCTCAGCCTCGACGTTGCCCGTGGGGAGATAGTCGGAGTGGCCGGTGTCGAGGGCAACGGTCAGCGAACCCTGGTGGAGACGCTGGTTGGCCTCCGCTTGCCGATGTCGGGAGCGATCCGCTTTCTCGGCGTTGACTGCACGACAAAGAGCGTCGAGGGCCGCCGGGCGATTGGCGTCCGCTCGGTGCCGTTCGATCGCAACGCAGAGGGGACCGCGGCCGAACTCCCGCTCTGGCAGAACGTGCTCGGCTGGGAGGCCCAGCGCTTCCGGCGATGGGACAGGCTCCCGTTCCTGTCGGCGGCGGCCATGCGCCGTCGGGCTACCGAGCGATTGCAGCGCTTCCACGTCGCTTACGCCGACATCGACCAGCCCGTGGCATCGCTGTCGGGGGGAAACACGCAACGCCTGATCCTGGCCCGAGAGCTTCCCGATGCGCGGGCGCTGGTCGTCGCCCAGCCAACGCGGGGCCTCGACATCAGCGGAATCACCGGCGTCTGGCAAGCCCTCGCCGAGTTGGCGGCATCGGGCGTGCCGATCCTCGTGGTCTCGTCAGATCTCGACGAGTTGCTCGAGCACAGCGACCGCGTCGACGTGATCAGAGGCGGCACCATCGTGGCCAGCCACCCTCGACCGTTCTACCGCAGCGCCATCGGCTACGACATGGTCGGGGCTGTTGGGCCATGAACCAGCACCTGGCGCGGCTCATCACCCGGCTGGCACCCGTCGTCATCGCCTTTGCCTTGGCGTTCGTGCTCTTTGCCGCCACCGGCTTTTCCGCAGGATCGGTTGCCTCGGGCATTGTCGAAGGAGTATTCACCGGGCGAGGCGCTACCACCAACACCATCCGGTGGTCGATTCCCCTCATCCTCATCGGTCTCGGTATCGCCGTGAGCTTGCGGGCGGGGGAGTTCAACATCGGTGCACAGGGGCAGTTCCTGGTGGGAAGTCTCGCCGCGATCTGGGTCGCGCTGAAGTGGGATCTGCCCAAGCCCTGGTTGATCTTCTTCGCCATAGTCTTGGCCGTCGTTGCTGGAGCGCTGTGGTCGGCGATTGCCGGGGTTCTGAAGGTCTATCTCGGGGCCGACGAAGTCATCACAACATTGATGTTGAACTTCGTCGCCATCCAGCTCGTCCAATGGGTGGCCACGGGCCCATTGCGGGATCCCTTTTCCAGCGGAGATGCTGCTTCGACCGAACGTCTCGACCCTTCCATGCGAGTGCAGGGGTCCGGCGAGTACTCGCTCGAGCTGATCCTGCTCACCATCGCCGTGATTGTCGCAGCCTGGTCCCTGCTCGAACGCAGCCGTCTGGGCATCGCGGTTCAGCTCATCGGCGCAAACCCGAAGGCGGCGGCTTGGCAGGGCCTGTCCATCCGCGGCACGCAACTGCACACCTACCTGATCGCCGGTGGCCTCGCCGGGTTGACGGGCGCGACTGAAGTCTTCGGACCGGCCGGTCGAGTGGTCACCGGGTCGACCCCCGCCCTGGGGTTCACTGCTCTGGTTGTCGCCACCGTCGGGTCTCTAGCGGTGGTTGGAACGGTTGCCGCCGGGCTGTTCTTCGGCGGTCTCCAAGCCGCCATCTTGTATCTCCCGATCGTCTCAGACCTTCCTCCTTCCGGGCTGCGAATCATCGAGGGTCTCGTTGCCCTCCTCATCACTGCTCAGCTCGCCACTGCACTTCGGCGACGACGCTCAACCCAATCCCCGTTGCCAGACAAGGCGCTGAATGGAAATCAGCCAATCGAAGAAGGCATCCAGCACGTGTTGTCTCGTCGTTCGCGAGATGAGACCGGCTGATGGAAGAGTTCATCGCCTCGACGCTTCGGTCCAGCGTCCCGCTGGCACTCGCTGGGGTTGGCGCCCTGTTTGCCGTTCGCGCGGGGATCTTCCATCTCGGAATCGAAGGGCTCATGCTCGCGAGCGCATTCACTGCGGTGGGCGTTGCCCACTCCACCGAGTCGATCATTCTCGCCGTGCTCGCCGCACTCGTTGTCTCTGCTGTTTTGTCGACGATCTACTGGTTCCTGTTGGACCACCTCCACGCCGACGCGATCATTGTCGGCCTCGGGCTGACCACCCTTTCTGTCGGCGGTACGGCGTTCTTCTTGGATGTCATCTTTGGGCAACGGGGCCGACTGGACTCTCCCGTCGGCCTGCCCCGTCCGATCCGAGGAGCCGACGATGGAGCAGCGTCGCTGGTCAGCGAACTCTCCATATTGGGATGGCTCACACCCCTGCTCGTCTTGGCCAGCTTCATGCTGCTTCGCCGCACTGCCTTCGGGCTGCGAATCACCGCCGTCGGAACGTACAGCTACGGTGCCCGGGCAGCCGGCATTCGAGAGTCCCGGGTGCGGCTGGCCGCCATGCTGTGCACTTCGGTGGGCTCAGCGCTCGCGGGTGTCGAACTCGCCCTTGGCGGTCTGTCCACCTTCAGTGAAGGCATCACCGGAGGACGCGGCTTCATCGCGCTGGCCGCCGCGCTGTTCGGACAGCTCCACCCTCTTGCTACCGCGGCGGCGGCTGTGTTCTTCGGGGCTGCCAACGCCATTGGCGTCGTCACCCAAGTGAACTCGATCGACTTTGTTCCCAGGCCGTTCATCTTGATGATCCCTTTCATCATCACCATTGCCGCTGTCACGGTCAGCGCCATTGTCCGAACCCAAGCGCAGCAACGCCGAATGGAAAGACTCGATGCTCATGAGCCCTGAGGCTGAAGCACTGTGGGCCGATATGTGGACCGAGCGCCTCAAGCGCAGCTCGTTTGACCTCGCCAGCGAACGCGAGGCAGCCGAGGGGGCAGGCGATGTGCTCCCACACCCTGTCGGCGTTTCCTATCGCGTCGAAGCCGTAGCCGGCCTGAACGTCCTGTTTGCGGAGCCAGAACGGATCTCTGATCCTGAAGCGGTCATCATGTGGATCCACGGGGGCGCTTTCACGTTGATGTCGGCTCACACCCACCGCCATTTCGCCGGCCACCTCGCCGCGGAAATGGGTAGTGTGATTGCACTGCCCGAATACAGCCTTGCGCCTGAAAACCCATTTCCCACCGCCCTCAACGAGTTGACCAATGTCTGTGGAGTTCTGGCTCAAGCCGAACCTGACCGACCAGTGATACTCATAGGCGACTCAGCAGGCGGAGCTCTCGCTGTCGGTGTCCAGATGCGCCTTCGCGAGCTCGGCGCTCCTCAACCCGCGCTAACGGCTTTGTTGTGTCCCTGGCTGGACCTGACGCTGACGAATGATTCGATCTCCGACAACGCAGAGCTCGACGCCGTGCTGGACGCGACCACGCTGTCGGCAAACGTTGAGCTGTACCTCAACGAGATGCCGAGTGACCACCCTCTTGCCTCCCCCATCCACGGAGATCTCGAGGGGCTCGGACCGGTCTACCTCCAGGCTGCGGAGCACGACGTTCTCGTCGATGATGCGGTCATGTTCGCTCGCAAGGCCCGCCTTTGCGGTGTCGATGTCGAGATTGAGATCGCTGCCGAGGTTCCTCACTGCTACCAGTTCTTTGCCGGTGTGATCCCCGAAGCAGACATGGCCATAAGCCGGCTCGCCGCGACCATCCGCGCCCGAATCGCAAGCTGCTGATGGCGTACTGGAGAGGCGGTCATCGACAGATCCGACACCCTGTCGGTGTCGCCTCGGCCGGATTGCCTCCGATGGCGGGCGGTTGCGAGACCGTGTATGGCCGGAGCGGAGGAGCAGGATAGTTGGGCATCACCATCTATGATGTGGCGAGCGCTGCGGGTGTGTCGCCCGCAACCGTCTCGCGGGTTTTGGCCGGCGGCGCCGCGGTTGCACCTGAGACCGCGGGTCGAGTTCGAAGTGTCGTTGAAAGACTTGGGTATCGACCCGATCGAGTAGCACAGTCGTTGCGACGGCAGCGCTCAGGGATGGTCGGGCTGCTTCTCCCAATCGAGGGGTATCCGGCGTCGGTGCCTCTCATTCGCAAAATCGAGCAGACTCTGTCGGCATTGGACATCTCCCTGTTGTTGGCGGATTCCTCGATTGGGACCGATCGCGGCGCGGCCAGACGGCTGGTGGAACAAGGAGTCGATGCCTTGTTGTGGGTTCGGACGAGGCCAGTGAGCGACAATGGAGTTCCTTTCGACGGCGATGTTCCGATTGTCTTGGTCGATTCGGGCGACACCGGTGGCAGCTACGACTCGGTGCGGGTTGATCATGCGGCTGGCATACGCCAGGTGGTTCGATTCCTGGCGAAGGAGGGTGCGGTTCGGTTCGCATTCCTGGGAGAGGGATCGGCGTCGATAATCGGGACCGAGCAGCTCGAGGGTTTCGCCGAGGCCACATCGGCCGTTCCCCGAATCGACACTGCGGCGCTACGTTTGGGGCCGGCGACTACGGAATTCGGACAGGCAACCGCGAAGGAGCTTCTGGGATTGCGCGAACCGCCTGATGCGTTCGTGTGCGGAAGCGATGTCGTTGCCGCCGCAGTCTGTGCCGTGTTGCAATCCGACGATGCCGACGGTCGCCCGCTCGTTGCGGGCTACGGCGGAGCCTCCTGGTCCAGGCTGTTGTCGCCGTCGTTGACGACGGTCCGGCTACCAGCCGCGGAGGTTGCCGAGGAGGCTATTCGCCTGGCTATGCGCAGACTGGACGGACTCGATGCCGGCTGCATCGATATCGCTCTGCCGCCGAGCCTGGTCTTGCTTGAGTCGACGTAGGGCATCGGGAGCGAGCGGAACGGCACCCTGAGCTTCTCGGGCCCCCTGGGAAGACTGCTCCCGAGGGATTGGGGAAGCCCAACCGGGCTGAGAACGGCTGGGAGAATTCCCCCTTGAACGAACAAGGCTGAAGTTGGACAATCAAGCTATGGCGTGGCTCGTTTGCGATGACCGGGTGCTGGCCACTGTGGAGTTCGCCACTAGTTGGCGCGAGCGCGCCCAAGGACTCTTGGGCCGTGACGAATTCGACAACGCGCTGCTGCTTCGACCGGCGTTGTCGGTCCACACCTTGGGGATGCGCTTTCCCATCGATGTAGCCCACTTGGACCGCGATCTGGTGGTGCTGAAAGCGGCTACTATGGCCCGCTACCGGATCGGCCTTCCGGTTTGGCGGGCTCGAGCGGTATTGGAAGCCGAAGCCGGTTCGTTCGCCCGATGGGGGATAAAACCCGGTGACCGCTTGCAGGTGAGGCAGACTGCTGGGGAGAGGGGATAGACAAGCTCCTGCATCCGGGGAGGAAGCATGGCTGGAAGGCTGGTTTTGGTTGCCACCCCAATTGGGAATCTGGGCGACCTGTCCCCCCGAGCTGTCGAGGTGCTGGCCGACGCTGACGTAGTGGCCTGCGAGGACACTCGCCGCACAGGGAAATTGCTCGCCCATGCTGGGGTGAGCGCTCCCCGCCTGCTGGTGGTGAACGAGCACACCGAGGCGGCTGGGGCGGCCGAGATCGCCGGTCTGGTGGCCGGCGGCAGCACCATTGTCCTGGTCACCGACGCCGGCACTCCGGCGGTCTCCGATCCAGGGGCCAAAGTGGTCGCAGCGGTCCTCGAGGCCGGTCGCGAGGTGGAGGCCGTGCCCGGCCCGTCAGCCGCGTTGGCCGCGCTGGTGGTGAGCGGCCTACCCACTGGGCGCTTCTGCTTCGAGGGATTCCTGCCTCGAAAGGGTCGCCACCGGGCCGACCGCGTCGCCGTGCTCGCTCGGGAACCTCGCACCATGGTGCTATTCGAAGCCCCTCACCGGCTGGCCCGCACCCTGGGCGATCTGTCCTCTGCGCTGGGCGGTGACCGCGCGGTGGCCATTGTGCGAGAGCAGACCAAGCTGCACGAGGAAGTCTGGCGGGGCACCTTGGACGATGCCGTCACCCGGGCCAGCAGTGTTGAACCTCGAGGCGAGCATGTGCTAGTGGTGGCCGGTTGCCCCGAGCCAACTCCGCCCTCTGAGCCCCAAATCAGAGCGGCCCTCGAAGAAAGGCTGGCCGACGGCCTGTCTCGTCGGGATGCGGCCGCCGCGGTAGCCGCCGATCTGGGCGTGTCCCGACGGGCCGTCTACCAGATCAGTCTGGCAGACTGACGCAGGTCAGCCATCTGTAGAACGGCCTGTCAGCCGAAGGAGCCCCCATGAGCGACGTTCAGCCCATTCCCGACGACTATCCCCGCGTCATTCCCTATCTGTGCGTGAACGGCGCGGCCGCGGCCATTGACTTCCTGGTTGAGGTGTTCGACGCCACCGAGCGCATGCGGATGGCAATGCCCGACGGCAAGGTCGGCCACGCCGAGGTGGCCATCGGCGACAGCGTCGTCATGCTGTCCGACGAGTATCCCGAGATGGATGTATTCGGTCCCAAGACCGTCGGTGGCACTGCGGTCACCGTCATGGTGTACGTGGAAGACGCCGATGCCACGTTCGCCAAGGCCATTGCCGCCGGGGCCACTGCCGAGCGGCCGGTGGAGACCCACTTCTACGGCGATCGGGGCGGTCAGTTCCTCGACCCGTTCGGCCATCGCTGGAACGTGTCCACCCATGTCGAGGACGTGCCCCCCGACGAACTGGCCCGCCGCTCGGCCGAGATGTTCGGCGGCTGACTCAAGCACCTCCTGGGTACTCCCAATCGGGATCATCGGGATGGGGGCAGTAGTGTGAAGCGGTGTCGCGCTATTTCTTGACGACCCCGATTTTCTACGTCAACGACGCTCCCCACATCGGCCACGCCTACACCGTGCTCAACGGTGACGCCGTCTCCCGCTGGCACCGGCTCTTGGGCGAAGACGTCTTCTATCTGACCGGCACCGACGAGCACGGCCTCAAGGTCCAGCGGGCCGCCGAGGCCAACGACCTGTCGCCTTTGGATCAGGCCGACAGCACCAGCCAGCGCTTCCGGGAGGCGTGGGCCGAACTCGGCGTGGCCAACGACGAGTTCATCCGCACCACCGAACCCCGCCACCACCACGCGGTGCAGACCCTCATGCAGCGGGCCTACGACAACGGCCACATCTACTCGGCGGTCTACGACGGCTGGTACTCGGTGGCCGACGAGGCCTATATCTCCGAGGATGACGTGACCCCCGAGGATGTGGAGTCGGGCCGGGTGGAGCGGATGACCGAGGAGAACTACTTCTTCAAGCTCTCCGAGTTCGAGGAACCGCTCTTGGAGTGGTTCGAGTCCGACCCGCAGAACATCACCCCCGAGGGCTACCGCAACGAGGCCTTGGGCATCATCCGGGGCGGCCTGAGGGATATCTCCATTTCCCGCACCTCCATTGACTGGGGCATCCCGGTGCCCTGGGCCGAGGGCCACGTGTTCTACGTGTGGTACGACGCCCTCACCAACTACGCCACCGCGGCGGGTTATGGCCACGACGAGCAACGGTTCGCCAAGTGGTGGCCGTCGGTGCGCCATCTGCTCGGAAAGGACATTATCCGGTTCCACTGCGTGTACTGGCCGGCCATGCTTTTGGCCGCTGGGGTGAAGGACCTGCCTAAGTACCACGTCCACGGCTGGCTGCTGGTGGGAGGGGAGAAGATGTCGAAGTCGGCGTTCAACCAGATCTCGCCCACCGATCTCGTCAACGACTTCGGCGTGGACGGCTTTCGCTACTCCCTGCTGCGGGACACGCCGTTCGGCCCCGACAGCGAGGTCAGCCATGAGGCCCTCCAGCACCGCTACAACACCGATCTGGCCAACAACTTCGGCAACCTATTGCAGCGGTCGTCCACTTTGGTTCACAGCAAGTGTGGAGGAATCGGCCCTACGCCCGACCCCGACCACCCGCTGGCCGACGTGGCCGCTCAGGTGTACGCCGATGCCGCCGCGGCCTGGGAACGGTTCCAGCCGTCGGTGGCGCTGGAGGCCACTTGGCGGCTCATCCGCGACACCAACGAGTACCTCCAGGCCACTGAGCCGTGGAAGATGGACCCCGGCCCCATGGTGAACACGGTGCTGGGTAACGCCCTGGAGGCCCTTCGCATCGTGTGCGTGCTGGCCTGCCCGGCCATTCCCTCCTCGTGCGAGGCGGCCTGGGCTCGATTGGGTCTCGAGGGCACCCCCCTCGACCAACGGCTGCCCGCCGCGGCTGTCTGGGGGCAGTATCCCGGTGGTCTGCCGGTGGCCGAGGGCGATCCCTTGTTTCCCCGCCTCAAAGGCTGAAGGTGCGCTGGATCGACAACCACTGCCACCTGGAGTTGGACGCCCTCGAGGCCACGGTCGCCCAGGCATCCAATGCCGGGGTGGAGCGCATGATCGATGTGGGCACCGATGCGGCCACCTCGATTGCCGCCGTGGCCAAGGCCGCGGCCAGCGACCGAGTGTGGGCCACGGTGGGAGTTCACCCCCACGAAGCCCGCCATGGGACCGGCGGGATCGAGAATCTGCTGGGATCCGATCGAGTGGTGGCGGTGGGGGAGTGCGGGCTCGACTACCACTACAACCACTCGCCGCCCGCCGACCAGCGGGCTGCGTTCGCGGTCCAGATCCAGATGGCCCATCGGCACCGGATGCCTCTGGTGATCCACACCCGGGAGGCGTGGGACGACACCTTTGCCGTACTCGACGAGGGAGGGGTGCCCGAGCGCACGGTGTTCCACTGCTTCACCGGCGGCGCCGACGAAGCTCGGGCCGCGCTGGACCGGGGGGCGTACCTGTCGTTCAGTGGAATCGTGAGCTTCCCGTCGGCCGATGACGTGCGGGCCGCGGCCGAATTGTGTCCGCTCGATCGCCTGCTGGTGGAAACCGACTCGCCGTACCTGGCCCCGGTACCGCTTCGGGGCAAGCCCAACGTCCCGGCCAACCTGCCCCTGGTGGGAGAGGCATTGGCCCGGGTCCATGGGGTGGCCCCGGGGGCAGTGGCCGAGCACACCTGGGACAACGCGTCGGTTTTCTACCGGCTCGAACCCTGACCGTGCCATCGCCCTCTCAATCTCCGACTTTGGCCCGTCTGACCCTGGTTCTATTGGGCATTGCGGTCTTGGTGATGCTGGTTGTCCAACTCACCGGCGACACCGGGCTATGACCCTCACTCGCACCCAAGTTCTGGACCTGCTAAATCGCCACGGTCTCTCCCCGAGTCGGGCCATGGGCCAGAACTTCGTGGTCGACCCCAACACCATCGGCGCCATAGTCCGGGCCGCCGAACTGGCCAAATCCCAGTCGGTGGTAGAGGTGGGCCCTGGACTGGGATCGCTCACTCGGGCGCTGGCCGCTGAGGTGGATCACGTGCTGGCCATCGAGGCCGACCGGCACATGCTGGCGCCGCTGGCCGAGGTGGTCGACGAGCCCAACGTGGAGATAGTCCACGCCGACGCCACTGACTCAGGTTGGCGGGCCAAGCTCGGCGCCGCCGACCAGCAGTGGACACTGGTGGCCAACCTGCCTTATAACATCGCCGTCCCTTTGCTGCTAGACCTGCTCGATAACGAGCCCCGCATCGAGACCTTCACTTTCATGGTCCAACAAGAGGTGGCTGAGCGACTGGTGGCTTCGGTGGGCACCAAGGCCTACGGGATTCCCACCCTCAAGGTGGCCTATTGGTGCGAGGCCCGGATCGTCCGCTCGGTCCCGGCCACTGTGTTCTACCCCCGGCCCCGGGTGTCCTCGGCGGTGGTGCGGATGGAACGCCGGCCTGAACCAGCCGTCGATGCCGACCCCGACCGCCTGTTCTTCCTCATCCGCACCGCCTTCGGCCAGCGCCGCAAAATGCTGCGCCGCTCCCTCGCCGCGCACCTCACCCCCGACCACTTCGACAAGGCCAACATCCCCGCTACTACCCGCCCCGAACAGCTCACCTTGGCCGATTGGGCCCGCCTCGCGGCTGTGCTGCCTCCCGCCCTGCCGGAAGAAGCTTCATTCGAATAGATTGCCCATAGAATGTCATCTTGTACCATCACATCATTTGGTGAGGTATGTTAGAAACATGAATGGGACACATACAGTTGTTGTGGGAGACAGAGGCAGGATCGTGGTGCCAGCAGAGGTGCGTGATAACGCGGGTCTTACTGAGGGAACGGCGCTGGTTTTGCTGACCACGCCAGGCGGTTTGGTGCTATTGACCCGAGAGCAGCTTCTCGCCCGAGTGCGCGGTGAGCTGGAGGGCCTGGATTTGGTGGCCGAGCTGTTGGCCGATCGGCGGCTCACCGCCAAGCAGGAGGATGCTGCGTGAGCGTGGTGTTGGACGCATCGGCGATTTTGGCGTTCCTCCTGAATGAGGACGGGGCCGAAACCGTGGAGGCGGCACTGGTTGGGGACTCTTGGTGCGGAGCGGCCAACTGGTCGGAGGTTGCCCAGAAGGTGCTGGCCGCCGGTCGCGATTGGGAGATCGTCCGGGCGCTGCTGATCAGCTACGGCATTCAAGTCGAACCAGTAACCGGAGAAGACGCCGAGTGGGCCGCCCGCCGGTGGAAAAGGGGTGAGGGCTTGTCGCTGGCCGACCGGCTGTGTCTGGCGCTCGGGGAGCGCGCCGACGCCGATATCTTGACCGCCGATCTGGCTTGGGGCTCCACCGGCCATGTGAGGCAGATCAGGTGACCACTCTCGCGGCGCCGGCTAAGCTGACGCTCTCGCTGCGGATCACCGGTGTGCGAGCTGACGGCTACCACTTGATCGACGCCGAGATGGTGTCGCTGGATCTGGCCGACACGCTGGAGATCGAGCCGGGGCACGGGGTGGTGATCGAAGGCGGGGGCGGTATCGACCCGGCCGACAACCTCATCACCCGGGCACTGGCCCTGGTTGAGCGGGATGCCCGAGTGGCCGTGGTCAAGCGGATTCCACCGGGGGCCGGATTGGGGGGCGGGTCAGCCGACGCTGCCGCCATCTTGCGCTGGGCTGGCTACTCCGATACTCAGGGAGCGGCCCAACTAGGCGCCGACGTCCCCTTCTGTTTGGTCGGCGGGCGGGCCCGCGTGCAGGGGATAGGCGAGTCGGTTCAGCCGCTGGAGCACATATCGAGAACTCTCACCCTGCTCACTCCCCCGTTCGGGTGCTCCACTCCGGCGGTGTATAACCGCTGGGATGTGATGGGCGGGCCGGAAGGATCGAATGGCAACGACTTGGAGCCGGCCGCCCTTGAGGTTGAACCCCGACTGGACGACTATCGCCAATCGTTGGAGCAAGCCACGGGCCAGAGAGCGCGGCTGGCCGGCAGCGGCTCTACCTGGTTCGTGGAGGGCGCCCACCCCGGCGAGGGTCGACTCGTGGTTCGCACCGTTCCGGCTCAGCCCCAACCGGGCTGAGAAGCTACTTCCCGCGGGCTCGCCGTTGGAAGCGGGTGCGCTTCAGCATTTTCTTGTGCTTCTTCTTGCGCATCCGCTTGCGGCGTTTCTTGATTAACGATCCCATGGTGCGACCACGCTAGCCCGGTGTGCGTCCTCATCAATAACCGCAGAGTTCACTCGGTGGGGATGAAGTAGCCTGCAATTGGTGCCTGTTGACTGCAAAGCAAAGGGCTCTTTGGCGAGTAGTTCAAGTGGCAGAACGCCTGGCTTTGGACCAGGAGGTTGCAGGTTCGAGTCCTGCCTCGCCAGCCGCGCTAGAAATACAGATGTGAATGTCGAGAGCGGGTTAGCCCGCTAAGAGCATGACTACTGATTTCCTGCCCCTGTCTGCGATTGTATTGGCCGCGGGCCGGGGCGTTCGCATGCGGTCGGGGCGGCCCAAGCCCCTCCACGATCTGTGCGGCCGGGCCATGCTGCTGCATGTGATCGACGCGTTGGCTGCGGCCAACCCCCGCCAAGTGGCCGTAGTGGTGGGCTACGGCGCCGAGGAGGTGGCCAAGCACGTCACTGAGGAGGCCTTCGACCTGCGGATCGACTTCATCGAGCAGCCCGTGCAGCGAGGCACGGCCGATGCTGCTGCCCTGGGGCTGTCGGCTTTGGATGGTGACGTAGACGACGAGGACGTTTTGGCGATCTCGGCCGACATGCCGCTCATCCAGGGCCAGACACTGCGAGGGTTGACCGCTCAGCACCGGATAACTGGTGCGGCGGCCACCATGGCCATCGTGGCCGAGGAGAACGTCGAGATCTGCTGCTTCCGCCGCAGTCTGCTTTCCCCGGCCCTTCGCCGGTTGTCGGCCAGCGACTCGGGCCGCGAGTACAACTTGTTCGACGCCGTTGAGGTGCTCACCTCGGCTGGTCACGATGCGGGGTCATATGCCATCGACGAGGCCGAGGCTCAGGGAGTGGACGACCGGGAGCAGCTGGCCTTCGCCGAAGCGGAGATGCGCCAGCGGGTCAACCGGAATTGGATGGTCGCCGGCGTGCGCATCATGGCGCCCCACAGCGCGTACATCGATGTGAGCGTGAAGCTGGCCCCCGATGTGGTCATCCACCCGGGTGTGGTACTGAGAGGTCAGACTGTGATCGGCGAAGGTGCGATCATCGGCCCCCATACCCATTTGATCGATTGCGTGGTCGGTCCCCGAGCGGTGGTGGAGGCGGTCTCGGCCACCGATGCCGAGATCGGCGCCGATGCCAATGTGGGGGCCTACATCACACTCGAACCCGGCGCCCAGATTCCGTCCGATTCGACAGAAGGAGACTGAGACCATGGAACTGGTTACCAAGAAGAAGTTGGCCATCATCTCGGGTCGGGCCAACCACGACTTGGCCGCTGAGATCGCCAAGGCGCTCGGCGAGGAGTTGGTGGAGCCCAACATCGCCGACTTCGCCAACGGGGAGATCCACTGCCGGTTCGAGGAGTCGGTGAGGGGCACCGACGTTTTCATCGTCCAGAGCCACACCGCCCACGGCGGCGCCTCCATCAACGATGCGGTTATGGAGCATCTCATCATGGTGGACGCCGCCCGGCGAGCCTCGGCCAAGCGGATCACCGCGGTGTGCCCCTTCTATGGCTATGGCCGACAAGACCGCAAAGCCGCGGGCCGCGAGCCCATAACCGCCAAGCTGATGGCCAATACCTTCCGCACCGCGGGGGCCAATCGGATGTTGAGCGTCGATCTCCACTCCGGGCAGATCCAGGGATTTTTCGACGGCCCTTGGGACCACCTCACCGCCATGCCGGTGCTGGTCGATTATCTCAAGGACATAGACGGAGACCTGGTGATCGTGTCGCCTGACGCCGGCCGGGTGAAGGTGGCCGAGCGCTACACCAATGAACTGGACGCCGACCTGGCCATCGTCCACAAGCGCCGGGCCATGGATGTCAAGCACGCGGTGGAGGTCATTGAGGTGGTGGGCGACGTAGAAGGCCGCACCTGTGTGCTCATCGACGACATGATCGACACCGGGGGCACTATCGTGGCCGCGGCCGACGCGCTGGCGGCCCGGGGCGCGGCCACCATATATGCCGCCACTACCCACGGTGTGTTCTCCGGCCCAGCCATCGACCGGCTCAAGAACTCGGTGATCTCCAAGGTGGTGGTCACCAACACCCTGCCCCTGTCGCCCGACAAGCAGATCGACAAGATCGAGGTGCTGTCGGTAGCCAGAATCATCGCCGACGCCATCGACGCCGTGTTCGAGGACACCTCTGTCTCCGAGATCTTCGGCGGCAAGAACCTCTCGTGAGCGTGCCACGACACACCGATTGGACGACGCCATTTCCTGGTGCAAATCCCCCGTGCTCAAACGCCTCGCCCGCACCCTCACCAGATGGCGCACCGACATCAACACCAGCGTCGCAACCTGCACACACAACGGGCGCACCGGAGCAGTCAACGCCAAAATCAAAGACACAAAATGCACAACCCAGCGGTCACCGCGTTGCCTCGTCGGCCCAACCGACCACGGATCGTTTGAGGACATCACGCTCCATCTCCAACTCCGCGGCCCGCTTGCGGAGCCCGGCGAGCTCGGCCCGCTCGTCTGCGGTCAAACCCCCGGCCCGCTCGGCGGCGTCCTGGCGCACCCAGTTGCCCAAAGCGCCCTCGTTCACACCGACCTCCCGGGCCACATGGGCCACCGGACGGCCGGTCTCTTTGACGACCCGAACAACCCCCGCACGCAACTCCAGATCGAACTTCCCTCTCATTCGTGGCATGACTCTCCCTATAGAGCATGCCTCCACAAAAAAGGGGGAACCTCAACGGGCGACATAATCTCGTTGGTTTTGGTAATGCTAGTTGGGTTGATTTCTAGGGAATGAGCGAGATCGTGAGCGACATCGGGCCAACCAGGGTTGTGGAGGACTCGGGCTAAGTTTACCAGTTGGTTACGGGTGTTTTGCTGATCACCATTGGGGAGGGCATCGGCTGCTGCTTTGGCGTAGCGGGCCAGTTCGACGGCGTCGCTGTGGCGGCTAATTTGAGCAGCTTTGTTAAGGTTTTGTAGAGCGGCTACGGCGGGGTCTTGTGGTTGGGGTTGGGGTTGGTCTTCGCCCATACAAGAAGCAGAGAGAGAGCAATGAGAATGCTCATAGAAAGAAAGGCACCAATTGATTGGGCATGCATAGGCTACTTGTTTCAGACGGGTTGGCCTTCTTTTGCCGAGCTTTCGTTTCAGTCTTGTAGGGGTACTAACTTGTCGGGGTTCGCTTTCACCCATTGCTGGGCCAAGGCGAAGTAGTATTGTTGCTGCTGCTCGAGCAGCAGGGCCGTTTTCTCATCTTTTCCTGCGTATATGCGGGATTGACCCCAGCACTTGTCTTCGAATTCTCTCAAACGCTCTCCGATCAGGCCGCGCTCTTTCAAGAGCACGTCCTGCTCATCTTTAGAAAGCCGGCCAAGGTTCTCCAGGGAGGGCAGCCCGTACTCTTTCAAGCAAGAAGACCAGGCGTCGGTCATTATCTTGTGAAGCTGAGGATAATAGGGGTCGTTGGCGACACTTGCGCCAAGTTCTACTCTGATTTGTAGTTCGAATTCGCCTCGACGCCTAGTCGCTGGATCGTCGGATTCGAGCTTGGCGTAGGTGCCAGGTACGTAGTCGCTCTCTGCCCGCGGTGTCTCTCCGCCCCAGAGAGTCAGTATGAATTCTCGAACGATTTCCTCGAGGTCCAAATTGTCCGGTGGCGACGATGAGGTTTGTGTCCTGGCCGGGTCTGGTTCGCTGCCGGCGGGCTCGTCTGTTGCAGAATTCTCTTCTGCTTGGGCTAGGGGGGGGTGCGGGTCATCGGTGCTTGTGGGGTATTGGCCGGCGGTTGCCACTTCAGTGTTCTGGCCTTCTTTGGAGGCGAGGCGGCTTGCAGCGAACCACACCAGGGCAGCCAGTAGCAATACAGTCACAGCGACAGCCAGCGCCCGTCTGGCGTTGAACCAGCTGTCGCGTATTGGCCCTCGGGTCATGGATGCTCCAATCGGGTCATTCTCTCTTGGCTTGAAACGGTCATGGTTGGACGTACCCGACGTCGCCGGCGTTCGAGCTATAGCCTTCAACGGATGTTCCCGCCCTAAGGGCTATCCAGGCCAGCGTGGATTGGCCCCTGCAAGTCACCCCGTATACATACCAGACGCCGGTGTATGTGACGCTACATCTGTCGTGCCAGTCCTCTTTGAGGCGGTTGTTGATCAGGTTGTAATTCGTCTGGTTCCAGGAGTCTACTGAAGGCCACCCATGCTCAATCCGCCATAGGTTCCGCCATTTCTGGTTGATCGCCTGGGCGCTGAAATCGCGCCTCAGCAGGTCCGATGGGGCCGCAGCGCCGGGGTGTTGGCCGGTGAGGCCCCTGTAGCGCCGTTTGGGTCGGGCGCACAGGCCCTGGCGGACCATCGAGGCCTCCACCGTGGTCTTCGACACAGACAGCCCCTCGCGGCGCAGCTGGGCTCTCACTCTGGGCGACCCGTAGGTGCCCTGGGACTCGTCGAACGCCTTTTTCACCTCGGCATCTGTCGCCTGTCGGCGGAGCTGCTGGGCGGTAACAGGCCGGTTGCGGTGCCTGTAGAACGTCGAGGGCGCGATGCCCAGCGCCCGACACGACACCGCGTGAGCCACACCGTGGTCGGTCCTTTGGGAGGCGATGAACCCAGCGGTCACCGCGTTGCCTCGTTGACCCAACCGACCACGGATCGTTTGAGGACATCACGCTCCATCTCCAACTCCGCGACCCGCTTGCGGAGCCCGGCGAGCTCGGCCCGCTCGTCCGCGGTCAAACCCCCGGCCCGCTCGGCGGCGTCCTGGCGCACCCAGTTGCCCAAAGCGCCCTCATTCACACCGACCTCCCGGGCCACATGGGCCACCGGACGGCCGGTCTCTTTGGCGACCCGAACAACCCCCGCACGCAACTCCAGATCGAACTTCCCTCTCATTCGTGGCATGACTCTCCTTATGGAGCATGCCTCCACAAAAAAGGGGGAACCTCACCTGGTGCTTTCCTATGCCATGGAGACAACCAACTTGTTCCCCGCATGGGGAACAGATAGTGTTGGGTCGGGAGGTTGAATCGTGGCCAAGACCGAGATGATCCGGGCCCGGGTCGAACCCGATCTCAAGCATCAAGTCGAAGAAGTCCTCGGCGAGCTGGGTCTATCGGCCACGGAGGCGATCACCCTCTTCTACAGGCAAGTGGTTATGCACCAGGGACTGCCCTTCGAAGTCAGGATCCCCAATGCGGACACCGCCGATGCGCTGCGCCAGGCCCAAACTGGGTCGAATCTCGTGGAGTACTCCACCCTCGAAGAGCTCAAAGCCATGGCATAGCAGGCCATGCGTCTGCTCACCACCTCTCGCTTTGAGAAGGATCTCAAGCGGGCAGGCAGGCGCGGCAAAGATCTGGACAAGCTGTGGACCGTGGTCGAAGCACTGTTGTCGGGTCGAGATCTCCATCCTCGATTGCGGCCCCACCGACTGTCAGGACCGTGGTCGGACTACTGGGAGTGCCATATTGAACCGGACTGGCTCCTGATCTGAGGTTACGGCGACGATGCTTTGGTAGTAGTGAGAACTGAGACGCACTCAGACTTGTTCGGCTAGCTCTTGGCCGTTTCTGCTCGGCGGCGGGTAACATTTCTAGCTGCGCTATGGCTGACCTGATCTTGAAGACCGACACTACGCGTGAACTGGGCACCCGACCGTCCCGCCGCCTGCGTCGCGAGGGGCGGGTACCCGGCGTGGTCTATGGACTCGGCGGGGATTCGATTCCCGTTGCGGTGGACGCCCGCGATCTGCGGTCGGCGCTGACCACCGATGCCGGCCTCAACGCCCTGCTGACTTTAGAAGTGGACGGCGACCGCCAACTCGGCCTGGTCAAAGACTTGCAACATCACCCGGTGCGCAATGAGGTCATCCATGTGGACTTCATCCGGGTGGACGCCGACGTCGAGGTCGAGGTCGACGTGCGGATGGTGCTGGTGGGCGAAGCCCCCGAGGTGACCAACGAGGGCGGGGTGGTGGAACAGGCCGCGTTCACCATCCGGGTGCTGTCCAAGCCCGAGGCCATTCCCAACGAGCTGTCGATCGACATCAGCGAGATGACGATGGGCGACACGCTGAGAGCCGGCGACATTGAGCTGCCCGACGGTGTCCAACTGGCCGGCGACTCTGAGGAGCTGGTGGCCAGCACCTCCACGGCGGTCATGGAAATCGAAGAGCCCGAGGTCGATGAAGAGGCCGAAGTCGAGCTGGATGAAGACGGTCAGCCGATTGTCTCCGAAGAGGGCGAAGAAGCCGCCGAAGACACCGCCTCCGAAGACCCCGCCGAGTAAGTCTCGGCGCCTGTCGCCGTGCCTTCCCGCTGGCGATCCCGCAAGAATCACACCGACACCCCCGCCGATCTCGTCGTGGTGGGGTTGGGCAATCCCGGCGAGAAGTTCGTCGGATCCCGCCACAACGTGGGTGCCGAGGTCGTGGAGCTGCTGGCCAGCCGCCACGGTCAGCCGCTGCGCAAGAGTCGAGAAGCCTCGCTGGTCGCGGAGGTCCGGGTCGAAGGCCGAATGGTCGTACTGGCCGTTCCCCAAACTTTCATGAACAAATCTGGAGAGGCCGTCCGGGCGCTGGTGCGCCGCTGGAGCATCGCCGATCACTTGGATCGCTTGGTGATAGCCCACGACGAGCTTGATCTGCCTCCGGGGCGGATCAAGGTGAAACACGGCGGGGGATTGGCCGGTCATTACGGCCTGTCCTCCATCAAGTCGCACCTTCACACCGCCGACTTCGCTCGGATTCGCATCGGGGTGGGCAAGCCCCCCAACCCCCAGGCCGGTGCCGACTATGTGCTGAAGCGGCCGGGTCGGTCCGATCGGGATCTGTTGGACGATGCGGTGGAGCGGGCGGCCGAGGCGGCACTGGCCCTGCTCGACCATCCGGTCGAAATTGTTATGAACAGGTACAACTGATGGCCACCACCGCGGTTGCTGCTTCCGGTCCCGGGCTGGCTGGACTCGGACGGTTGCTGGCGTCGGAGCCAGCTGTGGTGGGCATCCTCGGTCGCCGCGACGCCTCGCTGGCGGTGGCCGAGTCCGGCCAGGCCGCGGTGCTGGCCGCCATCGCCGAGCTGAACGGGCGCCGCCCGATAGTGGTGGCCACCCCCACCACCGCAGACGCCGAGCGCCTGGCCGGCGATCTGTCGGCGATGCTCGACGGCGCGGCCGACCTGTTCCCGGCCTGGGAGACCCTGCCCTTCGAGCGGGTCAGCCCCGGCGTGGAGACGATGGGGCGCCGCGGCCAATCCATCTGGCAGCTCCGCGACCCGCAGGGTTGCCCTCCGGTGGTGGTGGCCCCAGTGCGGGCCTTGCTTCAGCGCCTGGCCCCCGATTCCGACGACGCCGCCCCGGTGACGGTGGCGCAGGGCGACCGCATCGACCTGGGCGAGCTGGTCGCCGAGCTGGCTGCCCGGGGCTATCGCCGCGACGTGCAGGTGGAGCACCGGGGTGTGTTCGCGGTGCGGGGCTCCATCGTGGACGTGTTCCCGTCCACGGGCGACAGCCCGGTTCGCATCGACCTGTGGGGCGACGAGGTAGACCGGCTAACCGAGTTCTCGGTGGCCGACCAGCGCTCCACCGACCCGGTGGACGAGGTTGTCGTCTTCCCTGCCCGGGAGGTGCGGCCCACCGCTGCCGTCCGGGCGGCTGCGGAGCGGCTGATCGCCTCGCGCCCCTGGGGTCGGGAGCAGTGGGAGCGGCTGGTGGAGGGCCAGTTCTTCGATGGGATGGAGTCATGGCTGCCGTGGCTGGTCGGCGACGACCAGATCATCACCGACCGTCTTGGCGCCGACGCCCTGGTGGTGCTGCTGGAGCCGGGTCGGCTGCGGGACCGGGCGGCCGACATCGCCGCCGAGGAGGCCGACCTGGCTGGTGTGCTGGCCCAGACTTGGGGAGCAGCCGGCGAGGAGTTCCCTCGCCTGCATGTCGACTACGACCGGCTGCTGTCCGCCTGCCCGTCGCCGGTGTGGACCATGACCGCGGTGCCCGCCGGGCCGTCGATACCGTCGGTGGCCGTGGGGGGTTGGGCCTCGGCCATCGGTGATCCGGCCGCCCCGGTTCGCCAGGTCTCCCGGCTGCTGGCCGAGGGGTACCAGGTGCTAGTGGCGGCCGACGGTGTCGGCTCGGCCAGCCGCGCCGCCGCTCTGCTGCGCGAGCACGGCGTAGACCTCCCGGTCCTCTCCGGGGCTGGTGGGGCGGGATCGCTTGGTTTCGGAGGCGCAGCCCACGGCGTCAGCGGTGTGGTTGTGGCTCCCATTCAGCGGGGTTTCGTGCTGCCCGAGTGCCGCCTCGCCGTGCTGGGAGAGGCCGATCTGACCGGCCGTCGCCGAGCCCACCGGCGCAGCCGCCCCCGTCAGTCGGCGGCCCGGGAGCTGGACGATCTGGCCGCGGGCGATCATGTCGTCCATCGCCACCACGGCGTAGGCCGCTACTGCGGCATGGTCACCCGGGCCATCGGCGGAGTCAGCCGCGACTACCTGCTGGTGGAGTACCGGGGCGGAGACAAACTGTATGTGCCCACCGACCAGGTTGATGCCGTGCGCCGCTACTCCGGGGGCGAGACCCCCACCCTGAGCAAGATGGGCGGCGCCGACTGGCAACGGGCGAAGAGCGGGGTGCGCTCCGCGGTCAGCGAGATAGCCAAGGAACTAGTAGTGCTCTATCAGCGCCGGGTCACCACGCCCGGTCGGGCCTTCTCCGGTGACACTCCGTGGCAGGCGGAGATGGAGTCGGCCTTCGGCTACCAGCTCACCCCCGATCAGCACAAGGCCATCGTCGAGGTCAAGGCCGACATGGAGCAGCCCGTGCCCATGGACCGCCTGATCTGCGGCGATGTGGGTTTCGGAAAGACCGAAGTGGCCATCCGGGCGGTGTTCAAGGCCGTCCAGGACGGCGCTCAAGCCGCGGTGCTGGTGCCCACCACCCTGTTGGCCCAGCAGCACTATCAGACGTTCAGCGAGCGGTTCGCCGGCTATCCCATCCGAGTGGAGGTGCTGAGCCGGTTCTTGTCTCCCCGCCAGGCCCGCCAGGTGGTGGCCGGTCTAGCCGACGGCTCGGTAGACGTGGTGATCGGCACACATCGACTGTTGTCAGGCGATATCTCCTTTCGGAATCTGGGGCTGTTGGTGGTGGACGAGGAGCAGCGCTTCGGCGTCACCCACAAGGAGGCCATCAAGTCCATCCGGGCTGATGTTGATGTGGTCACCCTCACCGCCACGCCCATACCCCGGACGCTGGAGATGAGCCTCACCGGGATCCGCGACCTCACCTTGCTGCACACGCCCCCCGCCGACCGCCAGCCCATCTTGACCTACGTGGGCGCCTACGACGAGCGTCCGGTGGCCGAGGCCATCCGCCGGGAGCTCCTGCGGGAGGGCCAGGTGTTCTTCGTCCACAATCGGGTGGCCGACATCGACCATGTGGCTGCCGATCTGCGGGAACTGGTCCCCGAGGCCCGCATTGCGGTGGCCCACGGGCAGATGGACGAGGGCACCCTGGAGCAGGTGGTGATCGACTTCTGGGAGCATGCCTACGACGTGCTGGTGTGTACCACCATCATCGAGTCGGGCATCGACATGCCCACCGTGAACACCCTGGTGGTGGACCGGGCCGACCTGCTGGGGCTGGGCCAGCTCCACCAACTGCGGGGCCGGGTGGGCCGGGCCGGGGCCCGGGCCTACGCCTACCTGTTCGCGCCCGAGGGGCGGGTGCTCACCGAGGAGGCCTATGAGCGGCTCAAGACCATCGGCGAGGCAACAGAGCTGGGATCGGGGTTCAAGATCGCCATGCGCGACCTGGAGATCCGGGGCGCGGGCAACATGTTGGGCACCGGCCAGTCGGGCCACATCGCCGCGGTGGGCTACGACCTCTACTGCCAGCTGGTCACCGAGGCGGTGGCCGAGCTGAAGGGCGAGACCCCGCCCGAGCCGGTGGAGATCAATATCGACTTGCCCGTGGCGGCGGCCATCCCCGCCGACTACATGCCCAAAGAGGAGTTGCGGCTGGAGGCCTACCGGCGGGTGGCCGCGGCCCAGCTCCCCGAAGAGGTGGACGACGTGGCCGCCGAGTGGGCCGATCGGTACGGCCCCGTTCCCGACATCGCCCTGACGCTGCTGGACGCGGCCCGGCTGCGGTGCGAGTGTTTGCGCACTGGGGTCCGGGAAGTGACGGTGGCCAATGGTCCCGGCTTCGGTGGTCCCAAGTGGGTGGCCCGGCTGAGCCCGGTGGAGCTTCGGGCCAGCCGTCGGGTCCGCCTCGAGCGCCTCTACCCCAAAGCCACCTATCAGGAGGCTGCTGGGTTGCTGGTATTGCCCATAAAATCGGCCGCTGGTGCCGCGGAGGCCCTCATCGTCGCCCTGCGCGACCTGGTGCCGGAGGAGCAGCCCGCGCCAGTGGCGGCAACGTGAGCATCGTGGCTGGCAGGGTAGGACAGCGGAGGGCATCGTGACCGGGGAGGCGATATGGGGAGGGTGATTGTTGCCGGGCTGGGACCGGCCGGCTCTGAGTTCATCACTGGGGCGGTGCGCGACGCTATCGAGCAGACCAGCCGCCGCTTCGTCCGCACCCGCCGCCACCCCGGGGCGGAGGCGGTGGAGCCGGCGGAGTCGTTCGACGACCTCTACGACCATGCCTCGTCCTTCGAGGAGGTCTACCGGGCCATCGTGGACCGGTTGGCGGCTGAGGCCGCGGCTGGCGATGTCCTCTACGCCGTGCCGGGCTCGCCGCTGGTGGCCGAGCGCACTGTGGAGCTGCTGCGTGCGGTGCCCGGCTTGGAATTGGAGGTGCTGGTCGGGCTGTCGTTCGCCGATTTGGCCTGGGACCGTGTCGGCGTCGATCCCCTGACCGCCGGGGTGCGGTTGGTGGACGGGCGGCGCTTCGCCATTGATGCTGCCGGGGAGCGAGGGCCGCTTCTGGTGGCCCAGTGCGACGCCGTGCACGTGCTGAGCGACATCAAGCTGGCCGCATTGGACGCTTTCGATCGCTCGGTCGCTGGTGGGGCTGATGAGAAGGTGATCGTCTTGCAGCGCTTGGGCCTGCCCGACGAGCGGGTGTTCGAGGTGGCGTGGGCCGATTTGGACCACGCGGTGGTGCCCGACCACCTCACGTCGCTGTACGTGGCCGAGATGGGCGCGCCCATCGCCCGGGAAGTGGTCCGGTTCGCCGATCTGGCCGGCGAGTTGCGCCGCCGCTGCCCCTGGGACCAAGAGCAGACCCACCAGTCGCTGCGGGGCCATCTGCTGGAGGAGACCTATGAGGTGCTGGAGGCGCTCGATGCGGTGGATGCCGACAGCCTGTCGGGCTATGAGGAGCTGGAGGAGGAGCTGGGCGATCTGCTCTATCAGATCGTATTCCACTCGGTGCTGGCCGCCGAGGCCGGCCAATTCACGCTGGCCGACGTGGCCCGGGGCATCCACGACAAGCTCAAGTCCCGCCACCCCCATGTGTTCGGTCCCTCGGATTCCGATCGGGCCGCTCCCGGCGATGCCAGTCAAGTGCTGGTCAACTGGGAAGCCATCAAACGGGAGCAGAAGGGGCGGGCCTCGGTGATGGACGGCATTCCCCCGGGGTTGCCCGCGCTGTTGTTCGCCGACAAGGTGATCCACAAGGCCCGCTCGGTGGGGGTGGTGCCCGATGTGGACACCGCCACGGTGGCCGGTCGCCTCTACGATGCCGTGCAAGCGGCCCAGGCAGCCGGTTTGGACGCCGAATCAGAGCTCCGGGCGTTTGCCAATGCCATCGGCGAGCAAATACGAGCCCGTGAAATTTCTTCTCTGTAATTTGCTGCTAATCCTGTTCAAGTCGCATTTCATCGTCTACTTTTACAACTCCAGCCACATAAGCAACAGAAGACAGGCTTGGAAGTCTCTGAAGGACCCGGGTTTTGAGCGCGATTACACGCATAGTCGGCCGAGAGGTCCTCGACTCCAGAGGTAACCCTACTGTTGAGGTTGAGGTTGAGATTGACTCTGGTGTATCCGGCCGGGCCATCGTGCCCTCGGGGGCGTCTACCGGTCGCTATGAAGCAGTGGAGCGGCGCGACGGCGGTGATCGGTATCTTGGCCGGGGTGTGGCTGGGGCGGTGGCTTCGGTCAACGGTGAGATCGCCGACACAGTGACCGGGATCGACGCCGTCGACCAGCGGGGTCTCGACCAGGCAATGATCGACTTGGACGGCACTGACGGGCTCAGCCGTCTGGGGGCCAATGCGGTGCTGGGGGTCTCGCTGGCCGCAGCTCATGCCGCGGCCGCCGACAGCGGCCTGTCGCTGTACCGCTACATCGGCGGGGCCAACGCCCACGTGCTGCCCATGCCCATGATGAACGTGGTCAACGGCGGAGCCCACGCCGCCAACAACATCGACCTCCAAGAATTCATGGTGGTGCCAGTGGGGGCAGCCTCATTCCGCGAAGCCCTGCGCTGGGGGGCCGAGACCTACCACTGTCTACGCCGCCTGCTGGTGGAGCGGGGGCTGTCAGCAGGGATCGGCGACGAGGGGGGCTTTGCCCCCGATCTAGACTCCAACGAGGCCGCAGTGGCGGTGCTGGTGGATGCCGTCGAGGCTGCTGGGCTGGTCCCGGGCGACGACATGGCCCTGGCCCTCGATGCGGCCTCCACCGAATTCTACGGAGGGGGGGAGTACCGCCTGGCCGGGGAGGCCCGGTCGCTGAACTCCGCCGGGATGGCCGCTTATCTGACCGAGCTGTGCGACGCCTATCCCATCGTGTCGATCGAGGACGGGATGGCCGAGGACGACTGGGACGGATGGGCGCTGCTCACCAAGGCCCTCGGAGGGCGAGTGCAGCTGGTGGGCGACGACCTGTTCGCCACCAACACCGAGCGCCTGAGCCGGGGCATCGATTTGGGCGTGGCCAACTCCATTCTGGTGAAGGTCAACCAGGTGGGCACGCTCACCCAGACTCTGGAGGCGGTCGAGTTGGCCACGGCCACGGGCTATACCTCGGTGATGTCGCACCGCTCGGGCGAGACCGAGGATGCCACCATTGCCGACTTGGCCGTGGCCACCAACTGCGGCCAAATCAAAACTGGCGCCCCGGCCCGCAGCGACAGAGTGGCCAAGTACAACCAGCTCCTGCGCATCGAAGAGGAGCTGGGCGAGGCCGCCGCCTACTGGGGCGGGGCGGCTCTGGCTGCATCCGCGGGGGTAGAGCTGTGATCGCGCTGCGCCGCTCCGTCATCCCGCTGGTGCTGGTGCTGATCGTCATGGTGGTGCTGTTCTACGCCGTGCTGCCCACCCGGACCTATATGGACCAGAGGTCGGCTACCGCTGGGGCCCGGGCCGAGCTGTCTGCCCTCGTGGATGAGAACAATGCCCTCCGCTCCCGGCTGACGGCGCTGTCACAGCCGGAGGAGGTCGAGCGTCTGGCCCGCTCGGAATACAACCTGGTCTATCCCGGCGAGGAGGCCTACGCCATTTTGCCCCAGGCCCCCCAGCCGGTGGAGATTCCCGACCTCTGGCCGCTCAATGCTTTGGTGACTTCCCTGGCCAGCTAGCGGGATAGCGTCGGGGCATGACCAGCTCTGACAACTCGCCGGTCCCGCACTATCCCGATCTGCTCCGCCTCGATGGCAAGGGCTTTGTGGTGGTCGGGGCGGGCCAGGGAATGGGACGCCAGACCAGCCATGCGCTGGCCCAGTGCGGGGCTCGGGTGGTGTGTGTGGATATCGACCCGGATAGGGCCGCGGAGATTGCCGAGGAGGTAGGCGGGACCCCTTGGTCGGGGGACGCCACCGTGCGGGCCGACGTGGAGCGCCTGTTGGACGACTCGGTGGCCGCTCTGGGCCAAGTGCACGGTTTGGTGGACATCATCGGCATGGCCGAGTGGGGCCTAATCGTGGACATGGACGACGGCGTGTGGGACCGCCAGCTGGCCATCAACCTGCGCCACGCCTATCTGCTGGGCCAGGTATTTGGCCGCCACATGGTGGCCAATGGGGAGGGGTCGATGGTGTTCATCGCCTCGGCCTCCGGGGTGGACGGCGCTCCCAATCACGCTGCTTATGGGGCGGCCAAAGCCGGACTCATGGCCTGGGTGAAGTCGCTGGCGGTGGAGATGGGGCCCCACGGCGTGAGGGCCAACGCGGTGGCGCCGGGAGCGGTTGCCACCCCCCGGATCATGGACATGCTGAGCGATGCCCAGCGGGCTCACTCCAGTGGCAACGCGCCCGTGGGCCGCATGGGCCTGCCGGCCGACATCGCCGGGGCCGCGCTGTTTTTGTCATCGCCGCTGGCCGACTACGTGAGCGGCCGCACCCTGCTGGTGGACGGTGGAGTGGGCGCCAAATTCGCCTACGACTCCCTCAGCGTCGACGACTGAATGGGGGGTAATGCCGGAGCGATCGCACTACGACGTTCTGGGCGTGTCCCCCACGGCCAGACCTGAGGCGATTCGCCGCGCCTACCTTCGCCAGGCCCGCCGCTGGCATCCCGACCGGCCCTCGGGCGATCCCGAGCAGATGAGGGCGGTCAACCAGGCGTGGCAAGTGCTCGGCGATCTCCGATCTCGAGCCGCCTACGACCGGACGCTGGCCCGCAGCGCTCCTCGTCCCACCGGCAGCGCTCGTCCTGCCGGCGCACCCCCTCCGGCTGGCAGCCCCCGTCCTACTGAGACCCGGCAAGAACCGTCAAACGCATCCACGGCGCCCCTTGAGATGGTCGGTTTCCGTTGGCGGTGGATCAGCCTGGCGGCCACCGTTGTGGTGGCGGTGGCGGTTGTGTTGATCTTGCTGGCTACTTCGGCCATAGATGATTCCGACCCCGACAGCCCGATCACGGTGTCGGCCCCGGTGTCCCAGTCGCGCCCCGAGCCCGGCGACTGCTTTTTGATTGGCACCACCACCCTCATCTCGGTGGGCTGCGACCAGCACCACGACGGCCTGCTGGTTTCCTGGGTGCCATTGGGCGCCCCCTGCCCTCCCGACACCGAACTCCGCTGGGTGAGGTCAGCCCAGCAAGCGGTCTGCTACCACCCTCCATCCGGTTGACTTAGGCTGCACGGACCAGCAAGGTAGGCAGCAGCAACGGAAGGACAGCCAGCATGCGGCATGGGTACAAGGTTTTCGACGCCGACGGGCATGTGGTGGAGCCCAAGAATCTGTGGGAGCGATTTCTGGACAAGCGCTTCCAGCACCGGGTGGGTTGGAAAGAGGTCCCCGGTCGGGAGACGTTCCGGCCCGCCACCGTGGACGGCCGCTACACCCAGAGCCGGGTCACCATCTACGGCGACTTCATGGAGGCGGTGAACTGGACCTTCGACCACATGCGGGCCAAGTACGGCCAGGCGGTGGTGGACAACGGCTTTCCCGGCGACGCGGTGGCCCAGGCCATGCCGCTCGACGGCATGGACTTCATGGTTATCTACGGCCCCGGCTACGACCTGTGGTCCGACGGCATGGACCCCGAGCTCCAGGCGGCCATGTGCCGGGCCTACAACCGTTGGGGCCAGGAGATGCGGGAGATGTCCGGCGGGCGGGTGATCGCCTCGGGGCCGGTGGTGATGAACGACGTGCACCGGGCGGTGGAGGAGATCCAGTACGCCTACGACCACCTGGGCACCCGGTGCTTCTTCGCCCGGCCCAACCTGTTCAACCACCGGACGCTGGGCGACCCCTACTACGACCCCATGTACGAGCTGCTCCAAGACCTGGACTGCGCGTTCGCCACCCACGACTTCATGGGCCACAACGGAGCGTCGGCTGGCGCCGACCGGTTCGAGACCTTCACCGAGTGGCACACCGTCTGCCATCCCCACGAGGCCCAGATGGCCATGCTGTCGATGATCTGCAATGGCGTCTTCGAGCGGTTCCCCCGGCTGCGGGTGGCCTACATGGAGGCCAACTGCGCCTGGCTGCCGTGGTGGCTGTGGCGCATGGAGGAGCACATCGAGCTGTCGGGCGACTATGAGAAGCCGGGGCTCACCAAGTCGCCCCAGGAGTACTACCGGGACAACTGCTTCATCTCGGTGGAGCCCGACGAGTACCTCGTGTACCACGTGATCGACGAGCTCGGCGACGACAAGATCGTGTGGGAGAGCGACTACCCCCACCCCGACTCCAAATACCCGCTGGCGGTGCAGTCGTTCTTGGACCTGCCCAAGATCTCAGACGAGTCCAAGCGCAAGATCTTGTGGGACAACGCCCTCGACCTGTACCGGTTCCCCGAGGGCTACCTGCCCAGCGAGTTCATCGAGGCCACCACCTACGAGTACGACCCGTCTTCGTACGTGCCCAAGGTTCCCGCCGGGGTGAGCTGAGCGATGGCCTCGCCCCATGATGTTCCCGGCTTGGAGCCCATCTTCCGACACCTCGACGACGAAGACCTGAAGACTCAGCAGGTCCGCACCCAGATGCACCCCGACGGGCAGAAGTCGGTGTGGGAGAAGTGGTTCACCTTCGGCAGCGCGGGCAAGCAGTACCTGTCGATGTGGGCCCGCTGGGACCCGGGCATGATCGTGCACCGCCACGGCCACCACTCCCCCCAGGTGATGTATGTGCTGAGCGGCGATCTGATGTGCGGCGACGTCCACTGCCCCACCGGCACCCACATCGAACTCCCCCACGGCGCCGCGTTGGGCCCGCTCATCGCCGGACCCGAAGGAGTAGAACTCTTCGAGGTCATGATGGGCGACGCCGCCTCCTGGGCCGCCGACCCCGAGGGCTTCGAAACTCTCCTCGCTAGCCGCAACATCACCAGACTCCCCGACCCCCCCATAGACCTCCCCGAGGACTTCGAAGACCGCCGCCACCAATAGGGCAGCGACTGCGCTGCCCCTATCGGGGTTTACGGGTGGCGATGGTGAAGCCGAAGGCGAAGCCGGCGAACTCGATGATGGCCAGGCTCAGCGCGGAGTGGAAGAAGACGTCGGCGTAGTCGCCGACGACGTTGGAGTGGAGGTCGGGGCTGTCGATGACGAAGTGCGCCAGATAGCCGAACAGGAACGCTGCCGCCATCGATACCGCGAACAGGCCAGCGCCCAGACGCACGTCCTTGCGCAGCGCCACGTAAACCGCGGCGAGGGGCATGAACGTGGCCACTACATATATGAACACCTGCTGCATGGCGGACAGGGACACGTCGGCTTCGATGTGGCTGTAGCCGTGGGTCAGTTGGACCACTATGTGAACGAGGGCCAGCACCAACAGAGTGACCCGCTCAAATCTCGCAAGCGTCGCCATTGCATCCCGGTTTCTTGCGCCCGAAGCGATTTCGGATCGGAGGGATACAGAGAGCCACTCCGGCCAAGGCGAAGGCCGGCACTTGCAGACAGATCAACCTGGTGGCGTAGATGCCGGTGAAGACCCTTTGCGTCTTGGGTTCGACCACAACGATTTCGCCCTGTGGCACGGGGCCGATGGGCGAATCCACGGTGGAGAACTCAATGCGGCCCAGCCAGTCCAGCTTCCTGGTCCGCGCAGCCAGACGGGCGCAATCTGAGCAGTCGGCGTTGTAATAGAGCGTGATGCCCATCGGGATGTCTCCTCGACGCTGATGTTGTCCCTCAGCCCGAGGCTACGGCACCCCTGGGGTTGGCAATACTTGTTCTCCCATTTTGGGCCTGGCGGCTAAGTGCCAGCTGGGGTCCAACGGTGGCCGCGGGTGTCGGGGAGGGGGATCGTCTGGATGTTCTCGTCGGCACACAGATCGAGCAAGTGGGGGTCGCTGGTGGCTACTTTGGCTCCGGCTGCCCGGGCAAGTTCGGCATGGACGCAGTCAGCGAGGCTTACTGATCGGGCCGTCCGATGATTGTGGCGAGCGCGGAGGGCGCCGGCTCGAGCCGCGGTCTGCGGGTCCAGGGGCGCAGGGTCGGACAGGCCAAGTCTCGCGAGGTGTAAGACAACTGCCCTCGGGTCCACCGCATCGAGCCGGACCCGGCGATCTATCACCTCGGCCACCCCTAGCGGGGTCAGCCAGGCCGGCATTCCCGACTCCATTAGGTCTCTCACCTCGTCGGCCACCGGCTCGTTGCGCAGCAGGCCGATCACGGCATAGGCGTCAAGGACGATCACGAACGGGCTTCACGTTTCGCTTCGTAGCGAGCGTCCTCTTCTCGGTCCATGCGGCGCATTTCGTCGGTTGAAGGCCCTCGGGCGGGATATTTGCCCACCAGCTCATCTAGGGGATTCTCTGACGTCGGCCCAATCACGATGTAGTCGCCCATATCGGCGATCACTACCTTCTCTGTGTTCCATCGGGCTCGGACTTCAGCTGGGATGGAAACCTGCCCGTTGGCCGACACCTTCATTACATACCCGAGCGGCACCGCCTCTACCTCCTGCGTTGTATGAATAGCTCCTTTCATTGTATAGCATGCGACAGACACGGCTGAAGGACCAGTTAGCGCTGGAACCCTTGCGGGTCAGTTGTACTTGTAGACGCGGGCGGCAATGGCGTAGATGAATTCCGTACTATCAAAAGGCAGCTTGAGTGACCTGTCTGGCCGGGTATGTTCATCCGCATGGCTTCTATCTGGTTTTCAAACGATGATGTGGCTGAGGCGTTCGAAGATGAGGTGGCCCGCCGAATCGAGGCCGCCTACTTTGAGGAGCGCGAGCGGCGGGCACAGCGGTTGAGGCCGGAGCAGATCAGCGCCGACTTGGTGTGCGCGTACCAGGCAGCGGTGGATGCAGTTCGACAGTCGGATGAGTTCGCGTTTGAGGACCAGTCGGTTATTGACCCTGCCCTTGAGTATGTCGGCCTCGATGCGGCCAAGCGGATCGTTGGTGTAGCCATGGACGCAGTGCCATTGTCCGAACGTGCAGGGGTCGTGGCCTCCCTGGGGAAAGAAGGAGTGCTCTAGGCCAGCGGCTCATGGGCGGCTTGTAGTCTTGGAGTATGGCTCTGGGGCACCGCACCGACGGTGAGCTAGCAGGCAGCGCCTCGTTAGATCCGCTGGGGTTGTCGGATGGAGAGAAGCGGATATTGGCCGCGCTGTCCAACCGACCGCTGGGGCTGTATCCGGCAGCTTCGGTCGCGGTGGCTGCCGGGATGGGTCGTTATGAGGTGCAGCCGGCCTTGGATCGGTTGGTCGAGTTGGGCCTGGTTACCGGCACTGAGGAACCGATCCGATGTCGGCCGGTGCGGCGGGAGGTTGTGTGGCGTCTTGATGTGATCGAGGCGTGGTGGCGGGTGCCGGAGGTGTTGCGGTGGGTGCCGATGCCCCAGATGCAGCCAGCACGGATGCCCGAGCGCCTGCCGGAGAGGTTCCGCCACCTCTTTTGGTGGGGAGAGACGGAGATGTATCGGCTGCCCCGCGACGCTGTTTTTGTCGCGGAGCAGATACTCACCTGCGACGATGTTGCATCCTGGAATTGGGCGCTGTCCAGGCTTCCCTGCGAAACCCTCGAACGTGTCGCGGAGCGGCCCCATGTCCCCGAAGACCGCAAGAGCATCATCCGTTCCGCTTTGGTTAAACGGCGTGACACACCTGTCTGAGCTGGCCGAAGTGCTGCCCCAGGGAACGGCCGAGGCGTGGCCGGTTGTCGCAGGCGTCCTTCCGGAGGGCAGCATGCTGATGGGGGGCACAGGCTTGGCAGTCTGGCTGCGTCACCGTCGCAGCGAGGATCTGGACTTCTTCACTCCAACCCGGTTCGATCCCCAACGGGTCGTCGCGGCCCTGTCGGATGCAGGTGATTTTGCCTATGACCAGCCGGCCACGGATCGCTCAATTCGCGGGACGTTCAATTCGGTGAACATCGACATCGTCGCCCACGAGAACGAGTACATCCTTGGCCCGCCGCTGACCGTCGACGGCCTGTACGTCGGGTCACTCCAGGACATCACCGCCGGGAAGCTCCGGGCGATCGCCGGGCGCAAGCAACTCCGTGATTTCGTCGATGTCATGCTCATCGAAACCCTCGGTGGAATCAACCTGGTGCAGGCCATTCTCCTGTATCACCGCCGCCATGGTCTCGACCTGCGCTTGCACGGAAGTGAGGGATTTCTCAGGCATCTGGTGGACTTCGAGCAATTGGACGACGACCCGGCGATGGCGGTGGCTTTTGGCCACGACATCCGCGACCGGGTCATCGACTACTTCCACTCCAGGCAAACTGACGTTATCGCCACGCTCGAGCGGGTCCTTGCCGACGAATAGCGACGGCAATCAGGGTTTCGTTGCTCACGGGCGCACAGCGCGGGCAACCCCGACGGTCAGTTGTACTTGTAGACGCGGGCGGCGTTGGCGTAGAGGACTTTTTGGGTGTCGGACTCGGTCATGCCGTCGACCAGTTCGGCGATGATCTTGCGGCTGTCGGGCCACAGGGTCACCGAGTGGGGGTAGTCGGACGACCACATGGACATGTCCACCAGGGTCTGGTTGCCGCTGCGCATCTGCATGTGGCCGTTGTGGTCGTCGAGGCCGGTGACGAACACGTTGGTGCCCAGGTAGCTGCTGGGGGCGCGCTCCATGGGGGAGTCCGACCAGGCGGCCTGGGTGTGGAACTCGTCGTCCATGGTCTGGTACCAGAACGGCACCCAGCCGTAGTTCACCTCGGCGGCCACCACCTTGAGGTTGGGGTGCCGGTCGAAGATGCCGGCGAAGATCATGTAGGTGAGGGGGCGTACCGCGCTGAAGAACCGGTTGACAATGCCGGGCACCGACACGTTTTGCTCCACCAGCTCATCCCAGTCGGAGTCGGGCGGCTTGCCGCCGAAGGTGCGGTGGAAGGTGACCGGCACGTCCAGCTCTGAGCACGCCTTCCACAGCGGCTCGTAGTAGGGGTCGTTATAGGGCCGAGTGGGCATGCCGGGGACGAACAGCCCCTTGGCCCCCTTCTCCATGACCCGGTCGACCTCGGCCAAGGTGATGTCCATGCCGTCCTCGGTGGGCAGCATGGGAAGACCCCGCAGCCGGTCGGGCGCCGCGCCCTGAAACTCATCGAGCACCCAGTCGTTATACGAGCGCATGCAGGCCACGGCCAGGCCCCGGTCGGGCTCCAAGTAGGTGAAGATGGAGTTGGCCGGGTACACCACCGAGCCCCACACTCCGTCGAGGTCCATGTCAGCGCAGTGGGCGGTGCCGTCGTAGTTGCCCGGCATGATCTCCTCGAATTTCATGCCCGAGAGCTTGTAGTCCTTCTTGGCCACCCCGGCCATGGCCTCGATGCCGAAGCTGCGCTTGGGCGGACCGCCGTCGAACGACCAGCCGTCGCCCCCGTCGGGTGCGGGCATCATGCGGGGAATGCGGTCTTGGTACTCCTCGGGCACCCGCTCGAACACGTGGGGCGGCTCGTTAATGTGGCAATCGGCCGAGATGATCTTCACAGCCGAAACGGTAGTGGCCGACTGTGGTCTGGTGCATGGGCGGTGCGGGCGGTCTGTCACCGCCATCGCCGTCGCGGGTACCGTGGCTGTCCTATGAGCACGGGGAATGGGTCCATGGGCGCGGGGATTCGTCAATGAGCACGGGGATGCGCCGCCCGCACCAGCTGGACTACGAGGCCATCGAGCGCCTTTTCCCGCCGCCGCCGGAGTACTTCGAGACCACCTTCTTCGAAGATCCCGACACCATCGCCCGAAAGCAGCTTCTTCGCCTCCAAGATCGGGCGCAGCGGGCCTGGCAGGTGCCGTTCTTCCGCAAGCGGTGGGAGGCGGCCGGGTTCCACCCCGACCAGCTCCGCACCCTCGATGACCTGTGGCGGGCCCCGGCCTACACCGTGGACGACATCCGGGCGTCGATCAACGAGAACCCCCCGCTGGGCGACTACCAGAGCATCGGGCTGGAAGACGCCCGCAACGAGCCCATGCGGCTGTATGTGTCGGGGGGGACCACCGGGCGTTCTCGGCCCACCCTCTACACCGCCTGGGACCGGGAGGTGGGGGCTATCACCATGGCCCGGGCGCTGTACGCCGAGGGGATTCGCCCCGGCGACGTGGTGGTCAACGCTTGGGCCTACTCCACCCACAACGGGGCCCACGCTTTCGACGAGGCGCTGTACCGCTGGCTCAACTGCGTGGTGCTCACCACCGGGACCGGCAATGTGACCTCCACCCGCAAGCAGGTGGAGCTGGCTCATGAGTACGGGGCGGCGGCCATTTTGACCACCGGCGACTACATGTTGAAGATGGCCGAGACCGCGGTGGAGATGGGCCTCGACCCTAAGGCCGACTTCAACATCCGGGCCTTGCCCGGCGGCCACATTGGCGACGCCGAGCGGGTCAAAGAGGTGTGGGGGGTGACCCCGGCCCAGCCCTATGGGTTCCACGAGGTGCAGAACGTGTCCATCGAGTGCCCGCTGCGCAACGGCCAACTCCACATCTTCGAGGACTGCTTCGTGGTGCAGATCGTGGATCCCGAGACTGGCGAACAGGTGCCCGACGGCACCCAGGGGGCGCTGGTGATCACCGAGATCTACAAGACCGGCTCGCCCCAGTTCCGCTACAACATCATGGACCTGTCGTTCTTGTACCCGCCGGGCCAGTGCGAGTGCGGCTCGTGGCTGCGGCGCATGGGGCCGTTCGCCGGTCGGGGCGACAACATGGTCAAGCTGCGGGGGGTGAACGTGTGGCCCGAGGCCATCGGCGAGGTGATCAGCGACGTGCCTGGGGTGACCGAGGATTTCTTCTGCCGGGCGGTCCGGGCCGGCAACCGCGATGAGATGATCGTGATGGTGGCCAGCGACGCCCCTGCCGATGAGTTCGGTGCGGTGGCCGAGCGGGTGGAAGACCGCATCAAGGAGGCCATGAGCGTGCGGATGACCGCCGAGGTGGTTGGCCCCGGCGAGTTGGACGGGCTCACCGGCATGGCCTCCGGCGCGGCCAAGCTGGTGCGCTTCAAGGACGAGCGGCCATGACCGACTCTGTGCTGGCTGGCGGCGCCATCGACTACTGGTGCAACCGGTTCTTCCCCGAACAGGCCGACGTGTGGAACGCGGCCTTGGAGGCCACCGGCATTGCGGTGAAGGTCCGCACCGACGACGCTGACTCCTTCTGCGACGCCGACACCATGGCAGCCCGCATGGACGAGCTGGGCATCGCCTCGATGATCCTGCCCGTCACCCACCTCCCAGCTCATCCTGAGGCCACCGACTTCGAGTTGGTGGCCGCTCAGCCCGGCGATCTGGAGCGGCTGTCCGCCGCCCACCCGGGCCGGTTCCTGGGCCAGTGGTCCATCGACCCCCGCACTGGGATGGCCGGAGTTGCCGAGGCCGCCGCCATGTTGGAGCGGCCGTGGTGCGTGGGCCTGCACACCCACACCCACAGCTTCGACCGCCGCTTCGACCACGCCGACTACTACCCCTATTACGCCCTGTGCGCCACCCTTGACGTGCCCTTCGTCATGCAGGCCGGTACTTCCGGCGGGCTCATGCCCAGCGAGTGCGGCGTGCCCATCAGCATCGACCGGCCCGCCTTGTATTTTCCTGAGGTGCGCTTCGTGCTGTCGCACACCGGCTGGCCGTGGGTGGCCGAGTGCATTGCCATGGCCCTCAAGTTCCCCAACGTGTACCTGGGCACCTCGGTGTATCCACCCCGGCACTGGTCCGCCGAGCTGGTGGCGTTCATGAACGGTGCCGGGCGGCGCAAGTGCCTGTGGGGCACCGGCTTTCCCACCGTGGGCCACCGCCACGCCCTAGGCCAGCTATCTGAGGTGGAGCTGGGCGACGAGGCGCGAGCCAACCTGCTCGGCAACACCGCCCGCCGAGTGTTCACCCGACTGGGATGAATGGGGTGTCGGGCCACCTTCATGGGTTTTTGGCAGCGTCCGGGCGGCGGGTCCTGTCCGGGTCCAGCCCACCGTCCTCGCTGGCGCTGCGGGCGGCGGGCGCCCTGAACCCGGCCAACCCCCGCCCTCGCGGGATGTCCTCGACTAGGTGGCCCTTGTTGTGGTGCCTGGAATGATCGTCCCAGAGCCCGAAGTCAAGGAGCAGCTGGCGGCGGCGGGGGTAGCAGTCCCGATGGGTGTGAGTGTGGCCTTCGACGAGGTTGTGGCCAACCCGTCGGTGCTTGCTGACCTGGTCGTCGCTCACGGACTGACTGAGCCACTGGTGCTGAAGGGATATGGCGAAGGTTTGGCCCACAAGTCGGAGGTGGGGGCAGTGCGTCTGGGTTTGGCGGGCTATGAGCTGAACTTTGAGGCAGCGGAGATCGCCGCGGCGGTAGCCGAGGCCGGAGGTCGGCTAGACGGTTTCCTGGTGGAGGAGCAGGCCGACGCCGGGGTCGAGCTGCTGGTCGGGGTGGTGGACAGGCCACCGTTCGGACCGGTGGCGGCCCTCGGGCTGGGCGGCACGCTCACCGAAGTGCTGGACGAGGTGGTGCTGCGACTGGCCCCCATCTCTAGAGCCGATGCCGAGGAAATGGTGACCGGCTTCAAAGGGGCCGAACTGCTGGCCGGGTTCCGGGGCCACCCGCCCGTCGATGTGAACTCGCTCATCGAGCTGCTGCTGGCCGTGGCCGGACCGGACGGGTTGGCCGAACAACTGGGAGACTCGCTAGGAGAGCTGGAGTGCAACCCGGTTATCGCCGGCCCCGACGGCGCCATCGCGGTGGACGCCCGGCTCATCACCCGGGACGCACCCACCGGAGCGCACCTCGAGCGGCCGAAAACCGACTTCGGCCCGCTGTTCGCCCCCCGGGGCATCGCGGTGGCCGGGGCTTCCACCAGCCGACCCGGCTTCGGCAACACCTTTCTGACCGCCTACAAGGAGTTGGGTTGGGGGCCGGGCACGCTTTGGGCTGTCCACCCCAAAGCATCAGAGGTCGACGGTGTGCCCGCGGTGCCTTCGGTGGCCGACATCGACGGCGAAGTGGACTACGTGGTCGGTGCAGTCCCCGCCGCCGCCTGCGCCGATCTGATGCGGGGGGCCGCGGGCAAAGCCCAATTCGTCCACGTCATCAGCGGCGGGTTCCGAGAGGCCAGCGCTGAGGGGGCCGATCTGGAAGACGAGCTGGCCAACGCCGCCCGAGAGTCGGGGGTGCGGGTGCTCGGCCCCAACTGCCTGGGGGCCTACAGCCCGGCCGGCCGGCAGACCTTCCTGCGCAACGCCCCCACCGAGGCGGGGCGGGTGTCCATGATCTCTCAAAGTGGCGGTCTGGCCGGCGACATGGTCAAGGCCGGAGCCATCCGGGGCATCCATCTGTCCAAGCTGTGTACCGTCGGCAACAGCATCGACGTCACGCCCGGTGAGCTGTTGGAGTGGCTGGTGGACGATCCCGACACCGCCATCATCGGCATGTACCTGGAGGATCCCCGCGACGGCCGCCGCCTCACCGACGCACTTCACGCCGCCAAGGGCCGCAAACCGGTGGTGATGCTGGTCGGCGGTCGAACCGCCCAGGGAAGGGGAGCGGCGGTTTCGCACACCGGAGCCTTGGTGGCCGACCACCGGATCTGGGACGCCATCAGCGCATCAACCGGGGTCAGCATCGTGGGCACCATCGAGGAATTGCTTTCTGCGGTGGCCTATCTCCAACGCTGGTCTGATGCCGACATCAGCGGAGACCTCGACACCCTGGTACTGGGGGTGGGCGGGGGCGCCTCCGTGCTGGGCACCGACGCCGCTGACCGAGCCGGTTTAGTTACCACCACCGTCAGCGACCAAGGCCAGCAAGCCCTCAAGAACCTCGGCTACGGCGTGGGAGCCAGCGTTCGCAACCCCATCGAGATCGGCTTCGGCCCGGTGTCGGAGCCTGATGTGTTGGTGCAAGCCCTCGACCCCATCCTCGAGGCCCAGCCCTATCCCGACGTGGTGGTTCACACCAACGTCCAGGCCTTCTTCAGCTACGCCGGTGACGGCATCGAGCGCCTCTTCCCCATCATCGAGACCACCGCAGCCGCCACCACCCAGTGGCCCCACACCCGCCTGTCCCTCGTGCTCCGCAACATCGACTGCGCCCCACCCGACATCGCCGCCCGCATCCAGCAAACCTGCCTCGACGCCAACCTCCCCACCTTCACCCGCTTCACCGAAGCCATGACCGCCGTAGCCACCGCCAAACGCCACGCCCGCAACCGTTGACCACACCAGTCTTTGGGCTGCTGGCTGATGGTGTAAGGAGGTCAGGGGCGGGCGTCGAGGGTTTGGAGGGGGCCGTTCCAGGTAAGGATGGCTCGGTCGATGGTGGCCAGCTCCCAGCCCTCGGACAGGGCGGTGGCGACGAGCAGCCGGTCGATGGGGTCGCTCGTGGGGAAGCCTTCTTCATGGAGCGAGGCAGCGCGGATACCGGCCGAAATGGCAAGAGGCGATTCTTTGATGCCGTTGGTTGAAGCTGACAGCCAGAGCTGGGCAACATCGATCTCTGATGGCAGCCGCTTTTTCTGGTTCAGCACTCCGATCTCAAAGAACGAGAGCGGGGATACGACCACCTGGCCGCGGGCGTTGGCCTGGTCGATGCGCCTCGTTGCAGTCGGGGCCAAGTCTGCGTCGTGGCCGGCATAGAGGCGCAGGAGGACATTGGTGTCCAGAAGGATCATTCGCCAAGAGGGGAGTCGGGTTGGTCGTCCCAGGTCGCCAGCAAGTCGTTTTCCCACTCTTCGAACAGGTCTTCGGCCTTGATATCGAACCTGGGGGGAACGCTATGAGTCCCTTTGCCGAATCCCAACAGCGTCTCGGGGGTGTTGGTTTGAGCGAGAGGGGCAACTTGGACAACTGGTTCCCCATAGCGGGTGAGCACGATCGGCTCACCGGTGTCGCGCACCCAGTCGACCATGGCGGAGAATTGGGCGCGGAATTGGTTTCCTGGAACTACGCGAGACCCTCCTGTCTGTTCTTCTTGAACCCTGCTGGTTTTTCCATCATGCTGGCTCATCGGCTGGGTACCTCGGGTCTCCTGGTATGCGCCTAAATCCTACATTTGTTGTACGGCACCGTACAACAAAGATTGACCCAGAAGGGTGGTCATTGTGCCAGCGGAGAATGAGTTTGGGGGGCGGGTGGCGTTGGTGACCGGGGCGGCGGGGGCGGCCATCGGGTCCACGACGTGTCGGACGCTGGCCTCTTATGGCGCGGGCATTGTGGTGCTGGACAACCATGAGCGCCGCACCCACGAGACGGCTGAGGCGCTGCGGGATGCCTACGACGTGCCGGTGATGGCGGCGGTGGCCGACATCGGGGATCGGGAGCACATGGCCGAGACCATGGATGAGGTCTATGCCGAGATGGGGTCGGTGGACATCTTGGTGAACAGCGCGGCGATCAACGTCCAGGGCAGCATCTTTGACTTCGACCCCGAAGACTGGGACAACGTCATCGCCGTGGACCTCACCGCCTGCTGGTGGCTGATCTGGCGCACCATCGGGGCCATGCGGGATCGGGAGTGGGGGCGCATCGTGAACGTGAGCTCGGTGGCCGCCTATCTGGGGGGCAACGGTCGAGAGGGGCCGTACGCCGCGGCCAAGGCTGGCCTAAATGAGATCACCCGAGGAGCCGCCATCGAGGGCGGACCGCACAAGATTCGGGTAAACGCCGTGGCGCCCGGCTTGGTGCGGTCGAAGTGGGTGGACGCCCAGGCCGAATTCTACGAGTCGTTCCGGGAGGAAACCCCGCTGCGCCGCCACGCCGAGCCCGAAGACGTGGCCAACACCATCGCTTTTCTGTGCAGCGACGAGTCGGCCCACATCACCGGCCAAGTGATCAACATCTCCGGCGGGTGGTACCTCACCCCGTGACCCCGGCCACCCGGCGATGAGCGGGATCGGCGACCGGATTCGGGCCGCGGCTCCAGCACAGGGGGAGGTGGACCGCAACGCGGTGGCCTTGATCCTGCTGGCCATCGGCACCGTCATCGCCATCCGCTATGGCGGCCTGTCATCCACCACCGAATGGCTCACCGTCACCCTCGACGGCGTGGCCCTCGAAGGGCTGTCCGACCGGTTCGACCGAGCCTTGGGCCAATCCGAACACGCCGGGTTCAACCGACGGCTGTACTGGGGGCTATTCCGCTGGGTGGTCTACGTGGTGCCCGCCGTGCTGGTGGCCCGCTACGTGCTGCGCACCCGCCTGCGAGACCTCGGTCTCAAGGCGGGCCCTCAACTCCGCCGCCACGCCCCCCTCTATCTGGGCCTCTACCTGGTGCTGGTGCCCTTCGTGGTGGCGGCCAGCTTCAACGGCGAATTCCAAGACACCTACCCGTTCTACGAGCCGCCCCCCGGCATCGGCTACTGGCCCCGCTTCTACATCTGGGAGGCGGTGTACGCCGGGCAGTTCCTGGCCCTGGAGTTCTTCTTCCGCGGCGTGCTGGTCCACGGCCTGGCCCGCCGCTTCGGCGCCATGGCCGTGTTCATCGCCCTCATCCCCTACGTGATGATCCACCTCACCAAACCCCTGGCTGAAGCCCTGGGCTCCATCGTCGCCGGCACCGTCTTGGGCTTCCTCAGCCTCCGCACGGGCTCGGTGTATCTGGGCGCCGCCCTCCACTTCGCCGTCGCCCTGACGATTGACTTGCTCGTATTGGGCATCCAGTAGCCGCTGGGCTGCCCGTCACCCCTAGAACCTAAACTGAGCCTCATGGCCGACCTCGGCTACCGCACGTTCGACTCCGACAACCATTACTACGAAGCCCCAGACTGCTTCAGCCGCCACATCGAGTCCCGCTACCGGGACAAGGCCATCACCGCCCACCAAAGAGCCGACGGGGAGTGGGAGGTCATGGTGGGGGACCGGCCTTACAACTTCATGCACGTGAAGTTCGACAAAACCAATGCGCCCGGCTCCATGTACGAGATGTTCAAGGCCAAGCGGGACAACCCCGACCTGAGCTGGGGCGACGCCTACACCGCCGAGAACATGCTCCCCGCTTACAAGCAGCCCGACGCTCGCCTCGACCTGCTCGACAGCCAGGGCGTGGAATGGGCCATCTTGCTGCCCACCTTCGGGGTGTCGGTGGAGGAGTACATGATCGACGACATCGAGCAGACCTACGCCAACCTGCGGGCCTTTAATCGGTGGCTGGAGGACGACTGGAATTACGTCTACCAAGACCGCCTGTACACCCCGCCGCTGCTGTCGCTACTCGACCGGGAGCACGCCATCGAGGAGCTCGACCGTGTGCTGGAGGCCGGCGCCCGCATCGTGCATTTGCGCCCCTGCCCGTGGGGCGGCGAGGGCCGCTCGATCGCCGATCCCTATTACGACCCGTTCTGGGCCCGTCTCAATGAGGCGCAGGTCCCGGTGGCTTTCCACATCTCCGATCTTCGCTACGGCGACCTCGCAGTGCGCATGGGCGACGACCCTGTGGCCAACGTGCGGGAGATGTCGGCCTTCCAGTGGGCTTTCCTCCACGGCGACCGCCCCATCATGGAGACGTTCGGGGCGCTGCTCTACGGCAACATGCACACCCGCTTCCCCAACCTCAACTTCTTGAGCATCGAGAACGGTTCCGACTGGGTCCACTACCTGCTCACCTTGATGGACAAGAAGAAGGGCATGGCCCGCTTCGGTCCCTGGCCGGCTGGCCGCCCGGCCGGGCGCATCAGCGAGATCTTCAAGCAGTGCTGCTTCGTGTCCCCCTACCCCGAAGACGACGTCGAGGCCCTGGCCGACCGCATCGGCCCCACCCAGGTCCTGTTCGGCTCCGACCACCCCCACCCCGAAGGCATCGCCGACCCCAACTCCTTCGTCACCCTCATCGAAAACCGCCCCGCCACCGAGCAGCGCCAAATCATGCGCGAAAACGCCGCCACCCTCTTCAACGTTGCCTAACTCTCACCGTTCAGTTCTGCACAATCTGAAAGCAGTACTTGCAGATTGTCACTCCTGTGCTTGCCTCTGAAGTGTGTCTGCAAGTAGGGCCACCTCAGTCAAGTCGTGCTCGGAAATCGCGCTAGTACCAAGGGAGCCAGAAATACGGCGTAGTCGAGCAATGGTGTAGTGCTGGTCGTGGTCTGGCGAGAACCACTTGGTCAATATCTGGGCAACCCAGGAAGCCATTTCCTCCTCGCTCGTTGCCAGCTCGCGAGCGACGGAACTGAAGTCGCAACTCTTGGCGAGGCTCACCAGATCATAAATGTCTGTTCCGACCTTCTGGGGGCTGCGGCTGTCAGCACGACGAGGTAGTGCTACTGCTTTCAGGGCGATCAGAGACGCTGACGTAGCGACCCGAGCATGAGACTGGGCGACGATCTGGTTGCCATTGGTGACAACTATGTCCAAAGGCTCGCTTTTGGCCAGAGCATGTTGCCGAGCTATGGCGAAGGCCCGCTCGTTGAGTTCAACAGGGAGAGGCGATCCGTGAGCTGCATCCTTAACATCGAGGTCGACGGGCAAGTTGTCTCCTGCAATCCGCAGCCTGGTCGGGCTGAGCCTGGTGATGCTCGCCTCGGATGTCAATAGCTCTAGAAACAGGGCTTGGTTGCTGCTTATGGTGTCAAGGTCATTCGTAAGTCGGTGCACCTGGGAGTAGCGAATGATAACAGCGAAACCCCCAACAATCGCCCAATGGGGCTCTGGCGGAAGCTGGTTGAGTGCCGCGACCATCGAGCTGGCGCGACCATCGGGGTCGTCGCGGAGAATGAATCTGCTACCAGGCACGGACGATGCCCTCAGGCTCCCATTGCTCGATCATCTCCAGGCCGCGGGCCTTGTCCTGAGCAAGGTCCAAGGCGACGACAACGTGGCTGGCAACCGGCCATTCAATTCCCGAAGTGTCGGAGTGGTCGAACTGATGCCGACAGGCAAAGCGAACTGGTGTAATCGCAACGGTGCAGGCCCGTTTCTCAGGACTCGTTGCCTCGCCGAGTCGGGTCCGAGCCAGGTGGAATGACGCCCGAGTAGGCACGTAGAAATCTGGAGGGTATCCGCCCGGGGCTACAAGGGGAATACCCCAAGACTGAGCGGCCACCGTGTCGGTTAGTGTCCATTCGCTGGGCATTCCGTCTGGGCTTGGCTCAGCGTCAAGACTCATCCGCCCAGTTTCAGGCCCAGGCATATTGGCCAATGCCACGGGGTGCCGTCGCCAAACGGTTGCTAAGTCGTGAAATAGGTAAGGGACCATTGGTTCGCCACGCGACGTCAGGAGCCCAACTCTCTCCAGCCCAGCCATGGCTTTTGAAACGGCACCCGGCGACCGGCCGATCAGGCGGGCTGTCTCACGCACACCGTGTGGTCGGTCCGGCGTGAGCAGACAAGCAATGGCCGTCTCTTTGGCCACCTGGCTGTCGAGTGGACCCGACCGTGCGGGGGGATAGGGCTCTCTGACGTCGATCTTGGTGTCGATAAAGAGTGGTGGCTCCACTACGCGGAGCTCTCCTCGAAGGTCGAAGAAATTGACCCCTTGCTCACGGAATGCCTGCTTGGCTTCAGCTGCAATCCGGTCGGCCACCCAGACCAAGTGGCCGGATTTCGGATAGTCCTGCTGGGCAAGCTCCGAGCCGCTTGCCGAAGTGATGACCGATCTGACCTTCACTTCGATTTCCACGCCAGCAGGCTCAACCAGCAGATCGACTCGTCTGTTGCCGATCGGAACCTCCCTCAAAACGCTCAGTCCCAGGCTGGTCAGGGCATCGGCCAGCGCTGCGCATGCCTCAACCTCCATCAAATCTGCCGATCTGCGCTCCATACATCCATTCTACATGGCGTTCATCGATCCCGCATACAGAAACAGAGAACACATTGTGTCCCTGGGAACCGCATTTACCGGGGCCGAAGCGCTCTCAGGGCTTCCACGCCGCGTATTACGTCACCATCTGCAACCTCGCGCTCGGCCTGAGCGATTTCATCCAACGCATCGGGGTCGGCCAAGACCGCCAGCGTTTCCTCAAGCGGTTCAAGATCTTCGGGACTCATGAGCACTTCCATGTTCGCATCCTTCGAGTCGCACACCTAGCTACCTCGCGGGGATGAAGCCTCCGTCGACGATGATGCATTGGCCGGTGATGTAGCTGCCGGCGTCGGAGGCCAACAACAGGGCGGCGCCTACTAGTTCGTCGGGGTGGCCGATGCGGCCGATTTGGCTGAGGTCGGACATGCGGGCCATGGCCTCGGGGCCGGTGTTGCGGGTCATGGTGGTGTCGACGGTGCCCGGCGCGATGGCGTTCACCCGGATGCCCTGGGGTGAGTACACCCCGGCCATTGACCTAGTGAACGACAACAGGCCGGCCTTGGCTGCGCTGTACATGGAGGTGTCGGCCGCTGGGATGTAGGCCCCCACCGAGATCACGTTGATGACCGAGGCATGGTCGGAATCCAACAGCGCCGGCAGGCAGCGCTGGAACAAGAAAAACGGCCCCCGCAGGTTCACGGTGAACGACTTTTCCCATGCTTCGGGGGTGATGTGCTCCATGGGCAGACCCAGCGGGTTAGCCGCGTTGTTCACCACGATGTCGATCTGGCCGTAGTGCTCCACGGTGGCATCTACCAGCTGGTTGACGCTGTCGAGGTCGCCCATGTGGACAGGCACGGCCAGCGCATCGCCCCCGGCCTCGGCGATCTCGGTTACGGCCAGATCGCAGGCGTCGGCCTTGCGGCTGGCCACCACCACCTTGGCCCCCTGGGCGGCGAAGCCGTGGGCAATGGACAGGCCGATGCCCCGGCTGCCCCCGGTGACGATGGCCACCCGGCCCGACAGGTCGAACATTTGGGCGGCGTCGAGCGAAGACGAGTCGGGACGGGGGGCGAATCTCGGGTCGGTAATGGGATCAGTAGCGGGGGAGTCGGCCATGGCCGCACCCTAGAGCGAGAACTGAATCGACCTAGAAGTGGTACGGGAACTGGGAGAAATCCGCGTCGCGCTTCTCCAGGAACGAGTCCCGGCCCTCGGCGGCTTCGTCGGTGCCATAGGCCAGGCGAGTGGCCTCCCCGGCGAATACCTGCTGGCCCACCAGGCCGTCGTCGATGAGGTTGAAGGCGAACTTCAGCATGCGCTGGGCAGTGGGGCTCTTGGCGTTCACCGCTGCGGCCCACTCCAGAGCGGTCTGCTCCAGCTCGACGTGGGGCACCACCGCGTTGACCATACCCATCTCATAGGCCTCGGCTGCGGTGTAGGCCTTGCCCACAAAGAAAACCTCCCGGGCCCGCTTCTGGCCCACTTGGCGGGCCAGGTAGGCCGAGCCGAAGCCGCCGTCGAAGCTGGCCACATCGGCGTCAGTCTGCTTGAACATGGCGTGTTCGGCTGACGCCAGAGTCATATCGCAAATCACGTGCAGGCTGTGGCCGCCGCCGGCCGCCCATCCCGGCACCACCGCAATCACCACCTTGGGCATGAACCGGATGAGCCGCTGCACCTCCAAGATGTGCAGGCGCCCGGTGCGGGCATCGTCCACCGTGTCGGCCGTGTCGCCGCTGGCGTACTGGTAGCCGTCGGCCCCCCGGATGCGTTGGTCGCCCCCCGAGCTGAACGCCCACCCGCCGTCGTTTGGCGACGGCCCGTTGCCGGTGAGCAGCACCGTGCCCACATCGGGGGCCATGCGGGCGTGATCCAGGGTGCGAAACAGCTCGTCCACCGTGTGGGGCCGGAAAGCGTTGCGCACCTCGGGCCGGTCGAAGGCGATTCGCACCGTGGCCTGCCCAACGGCCCGGTGATAGGTCACGTCGGTCAGGTCGAACCCCTCCACCGGCTTCCACAGCTCAGGGTCGAACAGCTCCGAGACCATGTCCAAAGACTATGGGCGAGACAGTGGGGGGAGGTACTCGAAACGACTACGGCCGGGGCACAGACGACAGGTACTCGAAACCGGCGGGCGCGTCTTCCCGCCAGTCGTCGTAGGTTTCTCGGGCCTTCTTGGTGGCCCTCTTGCGAACGGTCTTGCTCACCTTCTTCTTGGCTTTCGTCGCCGTCTGGGTGATGGTGTAGTACTGCATCTCTTTGAAGGCTCGGCGGCGCCCCATCTCCACCAGGGCCCGGGCCGCGCTCAGCGTCTTGCCCGTTCCCAGGGGCATGGCCACCCTCCCGGCGAACATCAGGGCCGACTTCCAATCTCCCTGCGACAGCGCATGCAGCGCTCGGGTGGTGTCCACGATCTCGCCCACCACCGGCAGCACCCCGGCGGCCTCCATGGCCCAGAACCCCACGTCGTCCCAGCCGAAGCCGTCCTTGCGGTGGTAGGCCCCGTGAGCGATGACCGAGGCGGCGGCCTGCCGCACCTCGGGAGGCAAGCTCTCGTCGGCAGCGATGGCCTCGAAGTCGGCTTTGGACAGGAACCGGTCGGCTTTGGTCGGGTCGCCTTGGGCCGCGGTGTCGATGGCGGCTAGGTAGGGCAGAAGGGTGGTGTAGGCCGACATCTTGGCCTCGAAGGCATCCAGGTCGTCCCGGCTGATGCGGCCGTCGCCGCCGCTGGCGTGGAAACCCCCGGTAGGGTCGGCCAGGTAGTCGCGGTTGTTCTTGGCCGTGTCCAGCATGGTTAACAGGCTGCCGTTGGTGAGCAGGACGCGGGCCGCCTCCCCCAATTCGTCGGTCCGGGTGACGAAGGACTCCAGGTCGCGCCGCGACACGATGTCGTCGCCGCCCCATGCCTCGGGCATGTCCCGCAGCACCTCGATGGCCCACAGGGCCAGGTTCAGCCCCTCTGGACCCAGCAAGATCATCTGGGCCCGCTGGGAGATGTCCTCGGAGTCGATCCGGAGCTGCTGGGCAATCCCGCCCAGCGACAGCCCAACTGGGTATTGCTCTCCCCCCAGCCAGTAGTCAACCTCGTCGATCGCCGCAGCCCACCGCTGGCGCCGAAGGTCGATCTCATCGGCGACAGCCAGATAGTCAATGGCCAGATCAAAGGCGGCCTCAGCATCCATGGCCACAGTGGGCATACATGGAATATATCTGAATAAGTTAAAAAATACTAACGAGATGAGGGTTAAGCCAGTGGTCGGGTTACGGCCGCCCGTTTCTCCTTAGGGGCAGCGGCGGGCGGCGCAGCAGGTTCACGGCCATGGCCGACGCTCGCATGGGCCACGGCACGCATTCGCCCTGCTCGGCAACCGGAATGCCGTCGCGGGCCACGATCCGCCAGCCGGTGTAGGCCACGACTACCGCATGGGCGCCTACCAGCACCAGGAAGAACGTCCAGGGGGCGGTCAGCGCCATCACCACACCGCCTATCACCGGACCAATCACTGCCCCCACTCCCGAGGTTCGCACCAACGCGGCGCTGGCCCCGTTCAGCTGGGATGACGGCACCCAGTCGCCGGCCAGAGCGATGCCCAGCGAATAGAGGGGGAAGGTGGCCCCTCCGAAGCAGAACATGAGCACCAGCGACAACGCCGACCCCGGTTCGATCAAGAGCATGAATCCGGCTATTGCCGCGGCAGCGGCGGCTACCGCGAAGATCACCGCTCGGCGAGACATCCGGTCGGACAACAAACCCAGCGGCCACTGGAAGGCGATCGCTCCGGCAGTAGCTGCTACCAGGAACAGCGCGATCCGGGAATTGGGCAGTCCTTCGTAGGCGGCATACACCGCTCCCACCCCCAGAAGGGTGCCGTGGCTGATTCCAGCGCAAAAGGCAGTGAGCACACCGGTGGGCGCCAGCGAGACGAGCTGGCGCAGCGACAGCGGCACCGGCACCACCAGCGGGGGAGCGCTGGTGGCCGACAGGGTGATGGGGACCAACGCGGCGGAGATGAGCACCGAGGAGATCACGAACAGCTCGAAGCCGTTGGGGTCGGCGCCGTTCAGGAGCAGCTGGCCGAGGGTGAGCCCGCCCATCGACGACACCATGTACATCGACAGCAGGCGACCGCGGGTGGCGTTGGTGGCCATGTCGTTGAGCCACGACTCCACGACTACATACACGCCGGCGATGCACAGGCCGAACACCATTCGCAACAGGGCCCAAGCGGTGGGATTGATCCACAGCAGATGGAGGATCGACACGCCAGAGGCCATCGAAGAGAGAGCGGCAAAGACCCGGATGTGACCCACCGCGGCCAGAAAGTGCTCGGCTAGGCGGGTACCGATCATAAAGCCCAGGAAATAGCAGGCCATGACGAGGCCGCTGACGGCCAGGCCGAACCCCTCCGACTCGGTTCGCACCCCGAGCAGCACTCCTTGGAGGCCATTGCCCACCATGATGAGCAGCACTCCGACCAGCAGCGCGCGGGCCGCGCCCAGGCCGCGCCCCGTGGGCCCAGCCTCGATTAAGGGCCCGCCGACGACTCCGCCGTCGTCCTCATCCAGCCACCCGACGGCGTTCTCGGCCACTGCCGATCAGCCTACCGACGCATCCCCATCTTCCAACCGGAAAACGCGGTGTGATTCAGTCATTTGGCGCGGCGGTAATCTGCATTTGCAGGCCTGTTGCCCTCTCTAACCCATCCGTATAGCGTCATGCTCCAACCCTCGAACATCGTCCGGGGGGACAATGGAGCGGCAGATGCGAAGTGACCGGGAGCGGGCTCGTCAACACCTCGTGCCTCACTTCACGCGGGGCGAGGCTTGGAAGGCGGATGATCTGGTGGTGATCGACCGCGGCGAGGGCTGCTACGTGTGGGACACCGACGGCAACGAGTATCTAGACGCCCTCGCCGGCTTGATCTGCATAAACCTCGGCTACGGTCGCAGCGACCTGACCGCGGCCGCAACCAAGCAGATGGACAAGCTGGCCTTCTACTCCAACTGGGGTTTCGCGCACCCTTCTTCTATTGAGGCGGCATCGATGATCGCGGCCGTCGCCCCGGGAGATCTCGACCGTGTGTTCTTCGTGAATTCTGGCTCTGAAGCGGTGGAGTCGGCCCTCAAATTCGCCCGCTGCTACCACCTGGCCAACGGCGACAACCAGCGCCACAAGGTGATCGCCCGCGACTTGGCCTACCACGGCACCACGCTCGGCGCCCTCGCCCTGACCGGTCTTCCCAACCTGCGAGACCCGTTTCGGCCGATGCTCACCGACTGTGTGCGCCACGTGCCCAACACCTTTGGCGAACATCTCGAGCCGGGCCAAGCAGCCCGAGATCTGCCCAGCGTGACCGCAGTCGAAGAGGCGATTGTGGCTGAGGGCCCCGAGACCGTGGCCATGGTGATCGCCGAACCAGTCCAGAACGGACGCGGCGCGCTGGTGCCGCCGGAAGGCTATTGGCAGGAGCTGCGCCGCATTTGCGACGCCTACGGCGTGCTCCTATGTGCCGATGAGGTGATCAACTCGTTCGGACGGGTCGGCCATTGGTTCGGCAGCGAGCGCGTCGGTGCAGATCCCGACCTGATCACCTTTGCCAAGGGCGTCACCAGCGGCTACGCGCCCTTGGGAGGTCTCATCGCAAGGGACTCACACGTGGAACTCATATGGGATTCCCCCATGTCATTGTTCCTTCACGGATCAACCTTCGGCGGCCATCCGTTATCCACCGCGGTCGCCTTGGCCAACATAACGGCTCTGCGCGATGAGAATGTCCTGGCCGGGGTGCTGCGGCACGAAGGCCAACTTGACGGAGGGCTGCGGGATCTCATGGCTGCCCACCCCTGCGTCAAGGATGTGCGGGGGACGGGATACTTTTATGCCGTGGAGCTCATGCGAGACCGGGACTCCGGCACCGACCTGACCGAGGCCGAGTTCGCATCGCTGATGTACGACGAGGTATTGGACCAGTTCGTGAGAGAGGCGCGTGTGCTGGTGCGACCAGATGCACGGGGTGCCGCCATGCTGATGATTTCCCCGCCGCTGGTGGCCGACGCTGAAGTGATCAACGAGATGCTGAGGCGGCTCGACCAGGTGCTCGACCGTTTTGGCGGCTGGCTGAAGGCCGCGAAATAAGGCCTTCAGCCAACCGGAAAACGCAGTGGAATTCAGTCGTCTAGGGCTGCCGGGTCGGCGATGATCTCCGCCAGGGTCTGAAGGAACAATGCCCCCGGTGCGCCGTCTACGGCCCGGTGGTCGATGGTGAGGCTGAAGGTGATCATCTGACGCCAGGCCATCTCGTTCCCATCGCGGACGGGCACCTCGACAGCCCGGCCCACACCGAGGATGGCCACCTCCGGCGGGTTGATAATCGGGGTGAACCCGTCGATGCCGTAGGCCCCCAGGTTGGTGACCGTGAACGTGCTGCCGGAGACCTCGGTGGGCTTGGCCGAGTTGGTGCGCACCTTCTCGGCGAGATCGCGGACCTCGGCCGAGAGATCGGACAGGCGCTTGGCGGCGGTGTCGCGCACCACCGGCACGATGAGCCCGTCGTCCAGCGCCACAGCAACCCCCAAGTGGACTTCGGGGTGCAGGGTGATCACGTCGTTCTCGAGGGTGGCGTTGAGGGCAGGGTGACTCGTCAGGGCGACCGCCACCGCCTTGAGCACCAAGTCGGTCACCGACACGCCGGTGCCCTCGGCTTTCAAGGACTGCTGAAGGGCAATCAGCTCGGTGGCGTCGATCTGGCGGGTCAGGGTTAGCTGGGCCATCGACTGGATGCTGTCGTGCATCCGAGATGCAATCGCACCCCGCATGCCGGTCAGCGGGACTGTGGCAGCCGGGCCGGGGGTTCGCTCGCCTACGGCACTAGATGGGGTGTCGGTGGCATGGCCCAAAACGTCGTATTCGGTGATGCGACCGCCCGGGCCGGTGCCGGTGACTGCTGCGAGGTCGACACCGAGTTCCTTTGCCGTACGGCGGGCTACCGGAGTGATCTGCACTCGGGGCCGGTCCGAAGTCGGGCTAGTTGTTGCCTCGTCGGGTTCGCCGATGAGCGCGAGCACCGTCAGCGCCGGCACCGTCTCTCCTTCGGCGACGAGGATCTCCAGAATGGTCCCGGCCACGGGAGCGAGCACGTCGTCGGTGGTCTTCTCGGCCTCGATCTCCACCAGGGGCTCGTCGATGGCCACCACATCGCCCACCTGCTTGTGCCACATGACCACTTGGCCCTCGTCCATCCCCATGCTCCACTGGGGGAGCCGCACCTCGGTCGCCATGTGATTGTCGAGACTAGCCATCATCACCTGGTGTTCCGAATACCATCGGGATGGCGTTGCCAGAGAGAAGGGGGAGCTGATGATCACTATTGATGACGGCGTATTGCGGGACATGTATCGGCGGATGTCCCGTATCCGCAAGTTCGAGGACACCACCAAAGAGCTCCTGTTGGCTGGAGAGCTCTACGGCGCATTCCACACCTCCACCGGACAGGAGGCGTCCATCGTCGGATCGTGCATGGCGCTGCGCATCGACGACTCCATGGTCGGCACCCATCGCTCCCACGGCCACCCGATTGGCAAGGGCGCCCAGCTCGACCGGTTGATGGCCGAGCTGATGGGCAAGGAGACCGGGGTCAACCAGGGCAAGGGCGGGTCGATGCACTTGTCGGACTTCAGCATCGGCAGCCTGGGCGAGACTTCGATCGTCGGCTCCGGGCTCCCGGTGTCCACCGGCGCCGCGCTGGCTTACAAGATGCGGGGCGAGGACAAGGTCAGCCTGTGCTTCTTCGGCGACGGGGCGTCCAGCCAGGGCACATTCCACGAGTCGTTGAACCTGGCCGCCATCTGGCAGCTCCCCGTTGTGTATGTGTGCGAGAACAACGGCTACGGCGAGCTCACGTCGGCCAAGGATGCCGTCTCCGTAGAGGACATCTCGGTGAGGGCCATTGGCTATGACATGCCCGGTGTGACCATCGATGGCCAAGACGTGCTGGCCGTGTTCGAGGCGGTCAGCGAAGCAGTGGAGCGGGCCCGCAGCGGGGGCGGCCCGAGCCTGGTGGAGACCAAGACCTACCGGTTCGAAAACCACGCGGTGGGCAGGCTGCCCGAGCACTACCGGTCGGCCGAGGAGGTGGAGTATTGGCGCACCCAGCGCGACCCTCTGGTGCTGTTCCGCCAGGTGCTCATCGAGCGAGGCTTCGACGAGCAGCAGATCGACGACCTCGACGCCGCGGTCAGCGAGGAGATCGTTGCCGCCATTGAGTTCGCCCGGCAGAGCCCGGCACCCCCGCCCGAGGCCGCCTTTACCCATTTGTTCGCCGACCCCGTTCCCAGTGCGGGCTGATCGCAGGAGGAAACTGCCATGCGCACCGTGACCTACATCCAAGCGGTTACCGAAGCGATGACCGAGGAGATGGAGCGCGACGAGAGCGTCTTCATCATGGGCGAGGACGTCGCCTGGAACATGATGGGCGACTGCACCGGAATGGTCGAGAAGTTCGGCACCGAGCGGGTTCGCAACACGCCGATTTCCGAGGCGGGCTTCGTCGGTGCCGGAGCCGGCGCGGCCATGGTCGGAATGAGGCCGATCGTTCACATGCTGATCGCCCCGTTCATGTATGTGGCCTTCGACCAAATCGTCTCGATCATCTCCAAGTCGACCTACACCTACGGCGGACAAGCCCGACTGCCCATCACACTGCGGGCCCCGATGATGTACGGAGTCTCCAACGCCGCCCAGCACTCCGACCGCCCCTACGCCACGCTGATGACCATTCCGGGGCTCAAACTGATTGCCCCCGCGTCACCTCACGATGCCAAGGGAATGCTCAAGGCGGCCATCCGCGACGACAACCCGGTCATCACCTTCGAGGACCGGAGCCTTTGGGGTCAAAGCGGCGAGGTGCCCGACGACGACCTGCTCGTGCCTTTGGGCCAGGCCGCCGTGCGGCGAGAAGGGACCGACGTGACCGTGGTGACCGTGGCCGGGGCGATCACCCTCGGCCTTGCCGCCGCCGAACAGCTCGCCTCCGAAGGGGTGTCGGTTGAGGTGATCGACCTTCGCTCCATCGTGCCGATGGACACCGACACCATCCTGGAGTCGGTGTCAAAGACTGGCCGCCTGCTGATCGCCGACCCCGCCCATGAGATGGGGTCGGTGGCATCGGAGATTTCCGCCGTCGTCGCCCAGCACGGGTTTTGGTCCCTTCAAGCCCCCATCGCCCGGGTGACCACCCCCCACTGCCACGTGCCCTTCAACGCCGACTTGGAGAAGCAGCTGCTGCCCACCGCCGACAAGATCGTTTCCGAGGCCCGCGCCCTTATGGAGTAGGGCGATTCAATCTAACTGAACAAACAGCTTCATTTGCAGATCTATTGCACTCTCTAACTCATTTGTATAGCGTCTAACCTCAACTATCGAACATCGTCCGGGGGGACATGGGAGGGACAGATGCCGGATGACCGCCAGCGGGCTCGTCGCCACCTCGTGCCTCACTTCACGCGGGGCGAGGCTTGGAGGGCGGACGACCTGGTGGTGATCGACCGCGGCGAGGGTTGCTACGTGTGGGACACCGACGGCAACGAGTACCTCGACGGCCTCGCCGGCTTGTTCTGCACCAATCTGGGACACGGTCGCAGCGATCTGACCGCAGCGGCGGCCAAGCAGATGGACAGGCTGGCGTTCTACTCCAACTGGGGCTTCGCCCACCCGTCATCCATTGAGGCGGCCTCGATGATCGCGGCCGTCGCCCCGGGGGATCTCGACCGGGTGTTCTTCGTCAATTCCGGCTCTGAGGCGGTGGAGTCGGCCCTCAAGTTTGCCCGCTGCTACCACTTGGCCAACGGCGACGATCAGCGTCACAAGGTGATCGCCCGGAACTGGGCCTACCACGGCACGTCGCTGGGTGCCCTTGCCCTGACCGGCATTCCCAACCTGCGAGACCCGTTCTTGCCGATGCTGGCTGGCCCGGTGCGACACGTGCCCAACACCTTGGGGTGCCACCTCGAGTCGGGCCAGGCTGCCCAAGAGCTGCCGTGCGTGACAGCAGTCGAAGAGGCGATCCTGGATGAGGGCCCCGAGACCGTAGCCATGGTGATCGCTGAACCGGTTCAAAACGGCCGCGGCGCCCTCGTGCCTCCAGATGGATATTGGCAAGAATTGCGCCGTATCTGCGACGCCTATGGCGTACTCCTCTGCGCTGATGAGGTGATCAACTCGTTCGGACGTCTCGGCTATTGGTTCGGCAGCGAGCGCGTCGGTGCTGAACCCGACATGATCACCTTCGCCAAAGGCGTCACCAGCGCCTATGTGCCCTTGGGCGGCCTCGTCGTGAAGAGCCCGCTGGTGGAGCAGGTGTGGGACTCCTCTCTGGCCATGTATGTCCACGGATCCACGTTCGGCGGCCATCCGGTGTCCACTGCGGTGGCGGCCGCCAACATGACGGCTCTGCGCGACGAGAACGTCATGGCCGGGGTGCTGCGCCACGAGGACCGCCTATTCAACGGCCTGCGCGATCTGATGGCGGCCCACGCCTGCGTTAAGGATGTGCGGGGGACGGGGTTCTTTTACGCAGTTGAGTTGATGCGGGACCGGGAGCGGGGCATCGACCTGACCGAGGCCGAGTTCGCCTCGCTGCTCCCCGGCGGGGCACTAGACCGGTTTGTGAGAGAGGCGCGTGTGCTGGTGCGCCCAGATTCTCGGGGTGCGGCCATGCTGATGATCTCGCCGCCGCTGGTGGCCGACGCTGAAGTGATCGACGACCTGCTGAGCCGGGTCGACCAGGTGTTCAACCGCGTGGGCGGTTGGCTCAAGGCCTTTATATGAGGCACGAAACATCCATCGAGATGGAGGAACCAATATGAAGCGACTACTGGCATTACTCATGGTGATGGGGTTGATTGTCGCCGCTTGCGGCAACGACGACGCCGATGATGCTGCGCCCGACGACGCTGCTGCGCCGGAGCCTACTGCTGCCCCCGAGGCCCCTGCCGCGCCCGATGAGATGATGCTCGACGAGTTGAACGTGGCGTATTTCCTGGAGTGGCCGACGGCCAACCAGGTGGCCCAGGCCGAGCAGACCTATGACGATGCTCTGGGTGTGACGGTTAACTGGATTCCGTTCGCATCGGGCGGCGATATGGCCCAGGCCATGGAGTCCGGCGATATCGACATCTCGTACTCGCAGGGTTTGACGCCGTTCGCCAACTTCGTGACCGGCGGGTCTGATCTGTTGCTGATCGGTGTGGCGGTGAGCTATGCCGACGCCGACAACTGTGTGGCCAATCCCGATCTCGGGATCACGGCCGAAAACGCGGCGGAGACGATGGCCGGCCAGAGCATCTACACGCCGTTGGGCAACGTGACGCACTTCAAGCTGTTGAAGATGCTCGAGCATCTGGGGGTGGACATCTCCTCGGTGGAGTTGATCCAGTCTGAGGGTGGCCCGGCTGCGGTGGCCGCGTTGGACTCGGGCGAGGTGGCCATGGCGTGCGCGTTCGGCGGCGCGGTGAACCAGATGATCGCCAACGGCGGCAATCTGGTGATGACCGGGGCCGAGCAGGAGGCCATCGGCATCCGCGTGTTCGACATCATCTCCACCACGGGCACATTCGCCGCCGAGCATCCCGACATCATCACCGGCTTCTTGCAGGTGACCGAGGACGCCAACCGGGCCTACAACGACGACCGGGAGCCGTTCATCGACACCATCGCCGAGGCTGCGGGCATGGAACGGGCAGCGACCATCGCCCTGTTGGACGCATTCTCATTCCCCGAAAGGGACGTGCAGCTTTCTGAGGCGTGGCTCGGCGGGACCGTGCAGCAGGTGATGAAGGAGCAGATGGACTTCTTCGTCGCCCAAGGCGAGATCCCCTCGGCACTGCCCAGCTACGACGCCTTCGTCGACACCAGCTTCCTCGAAGCCGTTGAAGGCCGGGCGAAGCCCGACGAGTTGAATGTGGCATATTTCTTGGAGTGGCCCACGGCCAACCAGGTGGCTCAGGCCGAGCAGACCTATGACGGTGCTCTGGGTTTGACGGTGAACTGGATTCCGTTCGCATCGGGCGGCGATATGGCCCAGGCCATGGAGTCGGGCGATATCGACATCTCCTATTCGCAGGGTTTGACGCCGTTCGCCAACTTCGTGACCGGCGGGTCTGATCTGTTGTTGGTGGGGGTGGCGGTGAGCTATGCCGATGCCGACAACTGCGTGGCCAATCCCGACTTGGGGATCACCGCGGACAACGCGGCGGAGACGATGGCCGGCCAGAGCATCTATACGCCGTTGGGCAACGTGACGCACTTCAAGCTGTTGAAGATGCTCGAGCATCTGGGGGTGGACATCTCCTCGGTGGAGTTGATCCAGTCTGAGGGTGGCCCGGCTGCGGTGGCCGCGTTGGACTCGGGCGAGGTGGCCATGGCGTGCGCGTTCGGCGGCGCGGTGAACCAGATGATCGCCAACGGCGGCAATCTGGTGATGACCGGGGCCGAGCAGGAGGCCATCGGCATCCGCGTGTTCGACATCATCTCCACCACCGGAGACTTCGCCGACACCTATCCCAGAGTGCTGACGACCTTCTTGCAGGTGACCGAGGACGCCAACCGGGCCTACAACGACGACCGGGAGCCGTTCATCGACACCATCGCCGAGGCTGCGGGCATGGAACGGGCAGCGACCATCGCCCTGTTGGACGCATTCTCGTTCCCCGAAAGCGACGTGCAGCTGTCTGAGGCGTGGCTCGGCGGGACCGTGCAGCAGGTGATGAAGGACCAGATGGACTTCTTCGTCGCCCAAGGCGAGATCCCCTCGGCTTTGCCCAGCTACGACGCCTTCGTCGACACCAGCTTCCTCGAAGCTGTCAACTGAGCACCGGCAGCGGGGGCGGGCACACCCCCTCATTGCCCGCCCCCGCTGGGTGCTCACCGCGGAACAGCTATGTTCCTTCTAGGTTGATTCTCTACGCCAAAGGCGGACGTTATGGATTCGTTTGTTCAGGGCCTGGCCGACGTATACGACGGCATCACCTATGTAGTCGCCCGCGGGGCCTACTGGCTGTCGGTGGCGCTATTGGCCGCCGCCGCTTTGGCTGTGGTGGTGATGTTGGTTGACCTGGCCATTACGCCGGCGCGCCGATTCAAGGGCGCGGATCGGGCCGCTCAGCCCCGTGACGGCATCATCCTGATCGGCCAGATCATGGCCGGTGTGGCCATCATCGGGGGCGTGGTGCTGTCGTTCCGTGATACCGCATCGCCATGGCAGCCAGTGGTTGCGTTGGTGGGCGGGGCGGCACTGCTGTCAATGTTGTTGCTGTACCGGCGCGCCGACGAGGAGCGGCAGGCCGCAACGGCGTGGTATGTGTGGCTTGCCCTGGCGGCCAGCGCCACCGTCGCGGTGCTGTTGGCCTACATGCAGCGCGAGGACTCATCGATTCCCTATATGGGGCTGCTGGTGGCGGCGCTGGTGATCGCCCGGGCGTGGCTCACGCTGGCCCGGCCTGAAGTGCACTTCGATCCTTCCAAGGTGGAGGTCGCCCGAGAGTCCAAAACTGAGAGCCCCCTGGTGGTGGAGGAGCTCGGCATGGTGTACGAGCTGCCCGACGGTGACAGCGTGGAGGCGCTCAAAGACGTCACCTTCACCCTCGAGCCGGGCCGACTACTCACTCTGCTTGGCCCGTCGGGATGCGGCAAGACCACATTGCTCAACATCATCGCCGGCTTTTTGGCCCCCACCTCGGGCGAGGTCAAGCTGGGCAGCGAGCCCATCACCGGTCCAGGTCAAGATCGGGGCATGGTCTTCCAGCGGGGCGCGCTGTTCGAGTGGCTGAGCGTGAACGACAACGTCGGCTTCGGCGCCCGCATGAACGGGCGGTCCCGCCCCGCCTCCCGCGAGGCGGTCCAGGATCTCCTGGACATCGTCGGCCTCCAGGACTTCGGCGACAAGGCGGTGTATGAGCTCTCCGGTGGAATGCAGCAGCGGGTGGCGCTGGCTCGATGCCTGGCCAACGACCCCAAGATCATCTTGATGGACGAGCCCTTGGGCGCACTGGACGCACTCACCCGGGAGAAGATGCAGAGCCTGGTGCTCAATCTCTGGAACGAGACGGGCAAGACCATCGTTTTGGTCACCCACAGCGTGGAGGAGGCGCTTTATCTCGGCGACCAACTCTTCGTGATGGCGCCGAGGCCAGGTCGCATCGAACGCACATACGACCTCCCATTCGCCCAAGAGGCGTTGACGGCCGATGCCCGGGAGCTGAAGACGTCTCAGGAGTTCATCGACACCCGAGAGGAGATCCTCACGATGATCTGGGAGATGGAAGAACAGATCATGGGAACGGGAGGAGGTGCCTGATGGTAGAGGGACCGGGCGGGCACGCCGTGAAAGAGAACATCGAAATTCAGAACCGCACTGCGAACTGGCCCTTCAACTGGCTGTTCCGGGGCAAGACCGGCCAGAGCACCCGCAAGACGGTGACCTTCGGCGACGCCGCCGAGGTGAGCGGTGCGCTGCGCTGGACCATTTTCAGCCTGATCTTCATCATGGCGCTGTGGTTCATATCCACCAGGGTCTGGGGACTGCCTCAGGAGTGGTACGACTACGGCGATGAGGTGCAGGCCGGACTTGAAGAGGACGAGAGCTACGGCCAGCGCGACCTGTTGCGCGACTGCGATCGAGCAGCCGACAGCCCCGAGGACTTTCCCGGGCTGCCCGCATGCTCCTATACCCAGTGGCTCAGCGAATCGACCCTTCCCAGCCCGGACCAGGTGTGGGACGCCGCATGGGATTTCGCCCGCAACGGCTACAGCGGGTTCACGCTGTGGCAGCACCTGTGGCTGAGCTTCAGCCGCTTGGCCAAGGGGTTGTTCTGGGGGGTGGCCATCGGGGTGCCCATTGGCCTGGCCATGGGCCTGTCCAGCCGCTGGCGGGGCATCTTCGACCCCATCGTGGAGCTGCTGCGGCCCATCCCGCCGCTGGCGCTGATCCCCCTGTTCATCGTGTGGTTCGGCATCGGCGAGGGGAGCAAGGTGAACCTGCTCCTGTTCGCAGCGGTATGGATAATGATCATCGCCGCTCGCTCCGGAGTGCTGGCGGTGAACACCACCAAGGTTCACGCCGCCTATTCGCTGGGTGCGTCCAAGGCCCAAGTGCTGCGCCACGTCATCCTGCCCAACGCCCTGCCGGAGATCTTCACCGGCCTGCGGGTGGCCATCGGCGTGTGCTGGGGCACGCTGGTAGCGGCCGAGCTGCTGGGGGCCAGCTCCGGGCTCGGCTTCACCATCTTCAAGGCCCGACAGTTCTTCCTGCTCGATCTGATGTTGTCCGCGGTGATACTCATCAGCATCCTCGGGGTGACCATGGACGTGGCCATGCGCATGGCCGAGAAGCGGCTCATCCCCTGGCGGGGCAAGGGTTGACCAACCCTGATCCGGCCGCGGGCTACGTCCCCATCACCGAGACGTGGCGCCAACAGGCGCGCAATTCCAAAAAGCGGGTGGTGCTGGCCGATGGCGACGATGAGCGAGCCCGGGACGCAGCCCGGTACTTGGATCGGGAGGGCCTGGCCGATCCCGTGATCCTCGACGACCCGGCAAGCTTCTGCTCGCCGGATGTGAAGGCGCAGGCCGCGATCACGCCGAGAGCCGAGAAGATCGATCTGGGGGACCCACTCCATGTCGCCGCTCTCATGGTGGCCGCCGGCGAAGCCGATGCCTGCGTGGGCGGTGCGAGCCGGCCGACGCCGGACGTGGTGAGGGCGGCGCTGAACTGCGTCGGCCTGGCACCGGGCGTCGACACAATCAGCAGCTGCTTCCTTTTGGTGCTGCCCGACGGGACCCCTATCACCTACGGCGACTGCGGTGTGGTCCCTGATCCCGTCCCCGACCAACTCGCCTCCATCGCCATTTCGACGGCGACCACCCATGAACAGCTGGTGGGGGAGACGGCGCGGGTGGCCATGCTGTCGTACTCAACCAAGGGGAGTGCCGATGGCTCTCGAGTGGACCGGATTCGCTTGGCCACCGAGATCGTTCGCCACCGGATGCCGTCGCTGTCCATCGACGGAGAGCTCCAGTTCGACGCGGCCTGGGACCGGGAGGTGGCCTCCGCCAAAGCCCCCGGCTCCGACGTCGCCGGTCGCGCCAATGTCTTCATTTTTCCCGATCTCGACTCGGGCAACATTGCCTACAAGATCACCGAGCGGCTGGCGGGAGCTCGAGCATATGGACCACTGCTGCAAGGAACCGCCCGGGTTATCCACGACCTGTCCCGAGGCTGCAAGGCGGACGACATTGTCACCGTAGCTGTGATTGCCGCTTGCCAGGCAGCTCTCCGAGGCCAAGATGTCAGCTAGCTCTAACATTTTCGCTATACCTGCTAACTTGCCCGTCGTCCGCACTCATGGACTCGGAACCAGGACGGAAGGCAGGGGCCAATGACCGGTCGAAACGACGGTCAAGCATCGGCGCGCAGCCCGTTGGACAGCGCCAAGGTGATCGCCACGGCAGCGAGAATCGCCGACGCCGAGGGACTCGACCGGCTGACCCTCACCAGGGTTGCCGATGAACTGGGCGTGCGCCAGCCCGCCCTGTATCGCCACATCGGCGGCTATGACGATCTCCTGCGCAGCCTCAGCTTGCGGGGCCGGGAGATCTTGGCCCAGCGGCTGGCCGACGCTGCGGTCGGCTTGTCGGGCGACGATTCTGTAGCCGCAGTGGGCCACGCCTGGCGACAGATGGTTCGAGACCACCCCGGTATTTATGCGGCCACCGATCGCTACCCGTGTGCCGGAGACGCCGAGCTTGAGGCCGCGGTGGAGTGGGTGCTGGCCGTTTTGGGCCAAACCCTGCGGGGCTACGACCTCAGTGACGAAGACCGGGTGCACGCGGCCCGCGCCCTGCGCAGTGCCTTCCACGGGTTCAGCCATCTCGAGTCGGGCGACGGCCACCCCCTGCCCCACGATCCTGAGGACACCTTCGATCATCTGGTGCATCTGCTGTGCGCGGGCATCCATCGGCTCTCCCGCAATCCTCCGATGAGCACGGAGGGCGTTAAGTGACCCGACTCGGGTTCCTTCTCGACAGCGAGAGCTGCATCGGGTGTCACGCCTGCACGGTGGCGTGCAAGGCCGAGCATGATGTGCCCCTCGGGGTGAACCGCACCTGGGTGAAGTACATCGAGACCGGCGCGTTCCCCGACACCGGCCGCCATTTCTCGGTTATGCGGTGCAACCACTGCGACGACGCCCCCTGCATTTCCATCTGTCCCACCAACGCCCTGTTCCGGGCGGACAACGGGGTGGTCGACTTCGACGACGCCAACTGCATCGGCTGCAAGGGGTGTATGAACGCCTGCCCCTACGACGCCATCTACATCAACCCGGTCACCAACACGGCCAACAAGTGCAATTTCTGCAACCACCGCATCGAGCAGGGTCTCGAGCCGAGCTGTGTGGTGGTGTGTCCCACCCACGCCATCAAGGTGGCCGACCTCGACGACCCCGGCGACGACACCACCAAGATGATCGCGGCCACCGAAACCATGGTGCGGGCGCCCCAGAAGAAGACACAGCCCAAAGTGCACTATCGGGGCGCGGAGACCGCGGCGCTCGATCCTCTGCGCACAGCTATCGCCGAAGACGGGATGATCTGGGCCGACACCACGGCCCATCACCCCACCGTGGAACCTGGCAGCGACGGGGTGGAGGGCCGCACCGCCTACACCACGGCCCACGAAATGACATGGAAGGCGAAGGTGTCAAGCTACCTGGTCACCAAGGCGGTGGCTGCGGGAATCATGGCGATGGCTGCGTTGCTGGTGCTGCTCGGACACGGCGGCGAACAGGCTGTGGTTGGGGTGGCGCCACCGGTGGTGGCAGGGGTGTTCCTGGCAGCCACCGGCGTGTTGTTGGTGGGGGACCTGCGCAAGCCGGTTCGGTTTTACTACCTCATCACTCGGCCCAACCCCCGGTCTTGGCTGGTCAAGGGCGCCGTCGTCCTCGGGGCTTTCGCCGCGGTGTGCGCGGCGTGGTTCGTGGCCGGCGTGGTCGAGTCGGGCGCAGCGCTGAAGGTGCTGGCCGGGCCGGCTGCACTGCTGGCCGCGGCCACCGCGGGCTACACCGCTTTCTTGTTCGCCCAGTGCAAGGGACGCAGCCTGTGGCTCACCCCCTTGCTGCTGCCTACGCTGCTGGCCCAGGCGGTGGTCGCGGGCGGCGCTGGATACGCGGTCATGGAGCTCGCCGTGGACGGACCCGACCCCCTAGCCGGGCAGTGGGTGCTGCTGGGCGGGGTACTGGCCACTTCTGGGCTCGTGGCGGCCGAGCTCTTGTCGCGGGGAACACCCGACGTCGAGGCGGCGGTAGCGGCCATGACCCGGGGTCGGTACGCCCGGCAGTTCTGGATCGGCGGGGTGGCGCTGGGGCTGGTTATTCCTGCGGTTCTGGTAGTCGTCGGTCTCGCCGCCGATGCCGGATCGTGGCCTGCGGCGGTGGCCGGGATCGCTGCGGTGGGCGGCATGTGGTTCTACGAGGACAGCTTCGTGCGGGCGGGACAATCCGTCCCGCTGTCGTAGGGGGGTTGTGGGGCGGTGATAGCACCATGACCGAGTTGCACAGCTACCCCCCGCACGAGACCTGGCACGACGTGGTGTCGCTCGACGCCAAAGCCTGGCCCCGCCGGGAGGAGCACCACCACACCCTGGTGCCCACCACCTGTTTCAACTGCGAGGCCGCCTGCGGTCTGGTGTGCCATGTGAACCACGCCACCGGGCGCATCGACCGCATCGAGGGCAACCCCCTGCATCCGGCCAGCCGGGGCCGCAATTGCGCCAAGGGACCGGCCACGCTCAATCAGATCGACGACCACGAGCGCATCTTGCATCCGCTGCGGCGGGTGGGGGAGCGGGGCTCGGGGCAGTGGGAACCGGTGAGCTGGGACGAGGCGTTGGCTGACATCGGCAGCCGCATCCGCACCGCCATCGCCGAAGGCCGCAACAACGAGGTCATGTACCACGTGGGCCGCCCCGGCGAGGACGGCTTCGCCGAGCGGATGCTCCAGTGCTGGGGGATCGACGGCCACAACAGCCACACCAACGTGTGCAGCTCCAATGCCCGCATCGGCTACCAGAGCTGGATGGGCCACGACCGCCCCTCGGCAGATTTCGTCAACGCCGAGGTTATCTTCCTCATCTCGTCGCATCTGGAGGCTGGCCACTACTTCAACCCCCACGCCCAGCGGATCGTCGAGGCCCAAGGCAAGGGGGCGACCGTGATCTGCGTCGACCCCCGGCTCTCCAACACCGGCTCCAAGGCCGACTACTGGCTGCCGGCCTGGCCCGGCACCGAGCCCTTCTTGCTGCTGGCCATCGCCCGGCTGCTGATGCTCAACGGCACTTGGGAGCGCGACTTTGTGCGGCGCTGGACCAACTGGGAGGTCTATCTGCGCCAGCGCCACCCCCACCGGCCGGTGGAGTTCGACTCGGTGGGCCCCGCCCTGCTCGACGACTACGCCGCCTATACCCCTGAGGAGGCCGAACGGGTGTGCGGGGTGCCGGCGGCCCAGATCATCGAGATCGCCGAGATCATTGGCGCCCATCCCACCAAGTTGGCCTCCCACAACTGGCGGGCCGCCGCCGCCGGGAACTTGGGCGGCTGGCAGACGGCCCGGTGCCTGTTCTTTCTCAACGTGCTCACCGGTTCGGTGGGCACCGAGGGGGGAACCACCGGCAACGGCTGGAACAAGTACAAGGCACCCCATCCGAAGGGGGCGCCCCCCTTTGAGCAGTGGAACGAGCTGAGCTGGCCCCGGGAGTATCCGCTGGCCCATCACGAGATGTCGATCCTGCTGCCCCACTTCCTGGCCGAGGGCCGAGGCCGCCTCGAGGTGTACTTCAGCCGGGTGTACAACCCGGTGTGGACCAATCCCGACGGCTTCAGCTGGCTGGAGGCGCTCAAAGACCCCGAAAAGGTGGCTTGCCATGTGGCGCTCACGCCCACCTGGTCGGAGACGGCCACGTTCGCCGACTACGTCCTGCCCATGGGAGTGGGAGCCGAGCGCCACGACGTGGCCAGCTTCGAGACTCACGCCGGGCGCTGGATCGGCTTCCGACAGCCAGTGCTGCGCCGTTTCGCCGAGATTCGCGGCACCGAGGTGGACAACGGATCGCGCACCCACGAGTTCAATCCGGGCGAGGTGTGGGAGGAGAACGAGTTCTGGATCGACCTGTCGTGGCGCATCGACCCCGACGGCTCCATGGGCATCCGCCGCTGGTTCGAGAGTCTTGAGCGTCCCGGCACGCCCATGAGCGTGGATGAGTACTACGGGTCGATGTTCGCGGCAGTTCCCGGCTTGGCCGACGACGCCGAATCGGCCGGTCAAACCCCGTTGGAGTTCATGCGCGACCGGGGGGCCTATGCCCTCGACGGCGATATGTACCTGCCGTACGAGCGGGAGGTGGACCCAGCCGAGCTGGAAGGATGCCACCTCGATGACGTCGGCGTGTACCGCCGCTCAGGCACTCCCGGCACCTGGTCGGGATCGGCGGAAGACCTGGCCGGATTGGAGCTGGCCGGCCTGGGGGACGGCTCCCTGGCAGTCCAGGTGGACGGCACCCCCAAGGAGGGCTTTCCGACCCCGTCGCGCAAGCTGGAGCTTTTTTCGGAGACGCTGGCCGACTGGGGCTGGCCCGAGTACGCCACCCCGACGTGGATTCCGTCGCACGTGCACTGGGAGGACCTCGACCTTGCCGGCAACGAGCGCATCCTGCTGCCCACGTTCCGCATCCCGACGCTGATCCACACCCGGTCGGCCAACAGCAAATGGCTATCAGAGCTCAGCCATCGCCACCCGCTTTGGATCCACCCCTCCGACGCCGAGGCTCTCGGCATCGAGGTCAACGGCCTGGTGAGGATCACCACCCGGATCGGCCATTTCGTGATCGGAGCATGGCGCACCGAGGGCATCCGCCCCGGCGTGGTGGCCGCGTCGCACCATATGGGCCGCTGGCGCCTCGATTCCGGCAACGGCGGTTCGTGGACCGGTGGCGACGCCGACATCACCAACGACGGCACGTTGTGGCGGCTCAGCCGTCGAGGCCGCCCAGAGCGCCATGCCAGCGCCGATGGCGACACCGAGCGGATCTGGTGGAGCGATACCGGGGTTCACCAGAACCTGACGTTCAGCGTGCAGCCCGATCCGGTATCGGGCATGCAGTGCTGGCATCAGCGGGTGAGGGTGACCCCCGCTCAGCCCGGCGACTCCCCAGGCGACGTGGTGGTTGACACCGCCGAAGCCCGCAAGGGCTACCAAGAATGGCTGGCCAAGACCCGCCCGGCCCCCGGCCCCGGCGGCCTGCGCCGGCCCCTGTGGTATTCCCGCCCGCTCAAGCCCAACCCCGCCGCCTATGCACTCTGATCTTTTTCTTGTACCCGGATTCCCACTCAACGGAGGATGAACTTATGACCCGCATGACTCCCAGCGAGGCGTTCGTGGAGACGATGGTCGCCCACGGCGTCGACACCATCTTCGGCATCATGGGCAGCGCCTTCATGGATGCCATGGACATTTTCGAACCGGCCGGCATCGAGCTGGTGCCGGTGGTGCACGAGCAGGGCGCCGCTCACATGGCCGACGGCTTCAGCCGGGTGAGCGGTCGCCACGGCGTGGTGATCGGCCAGAACGGACCGGGCATCTCCAACTGCGTGACCGCCATTGCCGCCGCGTACTGGTCCCACAGCCCGGTGGTTATCGTCACCCCCGAGACCGGGACCATGGGCATCGGCCTGGGCGGTTTCCAAGAGGCCAACCAGCTCCCGATGTTCGAGGAGTTCACCAAGTACCAGGGCCACGTCAACAACGAGCACCGCATGGCCGAGCTGACCGGCCGATGCTTCGATCGGGCTCTCTCCGAGATGGGGCCGACGCAGCTCAACATCCCCCGCGACCGCTTCTACGGCGACATCGACGTGGAGATCCCGGCGCCGCAGCGCCTGGACCGGGGTCCCGGCGGCGAGCGCACCCTGAATGAGGCCGCCGAGCTGTTGGCCGGGGCCTCTTTCCCGGTGATGATCTCCGGCGGCGGGGTGGTTATGGGCGACGCCGTGGCCGAGACGGTGGCCTTGGCCGAGCGGCTCGGCTGTCCGGTGGTCAACAGCTACCTGCACAACGACTCCTTCCCGGCCTCGCATCCCCAGTGGTGTGGGCCGCTTGGCTACCAGGGCTCCAAGGCGGCCATGCGCTTGATCTCGCGGGCCGATGTGGTGCTGGCCCTGGGCACTCGGCTCGGCCCGTTCGGCACGCTGCCCCAGCACGACATGGATTACTGGCCCGGCGAGGCCAAGATCATCCAGGTGGACGCCGACAACAAGATGCTCGGGTTGGTCAAGCGCATCGATGTGGGCATCTGCGGCGACGCCGGCGCGTCGGCCACTGCGCTGCTTCAGCGCTTGGAAGGCCGGGAATTGGCCTGCGATGCCACTCGGGCGCAGCGGGCGGCCGAGATTGCGGCCGACAAGGCCGACTGGGAGGCCGAGCTGGACGACTGGATCCACGAGACCGACGACTTCAGCGTGGACATGATCAAGCAGGCCGCTGAGGAGCACTACAACTGGATGCACCCGCGCCAGGTGCTGCGCGAGCTGGAGAACGCCATGCCCGAGCGGGTGATGGTGTCCACCGACATTGGCAACATCAACTCGGTGGCCAACAGCTACCTGCGCTTCGAGGAGCCCCGGTCGTTCTTCGCCGCAATGAGCTGGGGCAACTGCGGATACGCGCTGCCCACCATCATCGGGGCCAAGAAGGCCGCGCCGGATCGGCCCGCGGTGGCCTACGCCGGCGACGGGGCGTGGGCCATGAGCATGGTGGAGACCATGACCGCGGTTCGCCACAACATCCCGATCACTGCGGTGGTGTTCCACAACCGCCAGTGGGGTGCGGAGAAGAAGAACCAGGTCGACTTCTACGGCCGCCGGTTCGTGGCCGGCGAGCTCGACGGCGGCGAGGACTGGTCGGAGGTGGCCCGGGCCATGGGCGCCGACGGCGTGCGGGTCAACGAGCTCGAAGAGGTGGGCCCGGCGCTCACCCGGGCCATCGACGCCCAGATGAACGGCGGCCGCACCACCGTCATCGAGGCCATGTGCACCATGGAGCTGGGCGACCCCTTCCGCAAAGACGCCCTGAGCCGCCCCATCCGCCACCTGGACAAATACGGCGACTACGTCTGATCGCGGTGAATGATCCGCCGCGGCGAGCGGTTGGTGGAGCCGCCGCGTCGGCCTCTTGTATCAGAGCGAAGGAGGCAGCGCCTACGGCATTTGCGTACCCAACGCCATCGTCGAGAATCTCGAGATCTGGCACAACCGCCAGCGCCGACACACATCGCTTAGCATGCTCACACCCGTCGAGTTCGAAGCTCGACACCAGCAATCACCGGCAGCGTGAATCCAACATCACGCCTCCACCAATCCCAGGGACCACCAATGCGGGTTCCGTGGTCGTCTGCGGCGACCTCGCGGAGTAGTGCTTCGCAGATGGCGGTGGCGTCTTTTTGAGAGGCATACAGATACGCGTACTCGTCGCCTGGTGTCGAGTCGAACCGCCCACCGGCGAAAGCGCTGCTCGCCACCGTCGGGTTGAACTCGGCAGCACCGAACAGGGTGATCCACACCGGGTATTGCACAGGCTGGTGTGTGCCGGGAAAGGCCGGGCCCTTCTGAGTGCGGTCGCGGTAGCCTTGCCCCGACCCGGCTGGTTCGTCACACCAGAGACCCTGGCTGCGTTGACACCAGAGCCGAATCGGCCGCCACTGCACCCTGTGGGGCCGGAGACTCGACTGTTCGGCGCACGGGGGAACGCTCCTGCACCGATCGCCAATCCGGGACGTGACGCCGCCGATCAACGCTTACCGGCCGACTGAAGGCGCGAGCTGCATTCGCGAGAACCCTAGGGTTTATGTACGGTGGTGCCCGCTGAGGGCGCAAGCCAATACGCGTATCCCAACAAGAATTCCCAGGAGGACGGGACATGACGACTCACGGCGAAGGCGTTCCAGCAAAGTCAACCGTCAACGAACTGCTGCTGCCGTCGGGCGTCGCGGCGGCGAGCCCGTGGATACGACTTGGGGCCGCAATTCTCGAATCGGTGTTGCTCCTCGTGACGCTGGGCATCGGTTGGGTCATCTGGGCGCTAATGATTGTCGGACGCGGACACACCCCCGCAAAGGCGTTACTGAATCTGCGAGTGATCGACGCCGGATCACTCAAGCCTGTCGGATTCGCGAGGATGTTCTGGGTACGGAATGTCGTGGCAGGCATTGTCGCGGGCTTTGCGATCCCCTTGACGCTCGGGGTATTGCTGTTCATGCCGTTCTGGGACCACCGCAACCAGAACCTCTGGGACAAAATTTCGAGCACATACGTGGTGCTCGACCCAAGCGACGCATGGGGCACCAAGCCCAGCCTCCCCCGCTAGCCAGCACACCAGACAATGTGATCCTCACTAGGCACACTGAACCTCCCCTGGTTTTGCGCAGTCTGCGTGAATCCCGGGGAGGTTCACACAGCACGGCGAATGGCGTTCGGGAACGATTCTGAGAACCTGATCGCCTCCCGTGATTGCGTCAACCGATCCAAAGGCGCGCGCGACATGGCCGAATGGTCAGGACGGATCGGCAGCGGAATCTGCGAAGGAACAGAGACAGCCGTTGACGGACGGTGCTTCATGGCCCACAAGATGGTGCAGGTCAAAGCCGCCTACTCCCTATGAGTATACCAAGCCCAAAAAGCCGCCCTGGCAACAGCACTCGAAAACTGCTCAGGCCGCAGCCTGCCCGCCACCGGGACAGGATCAATCACCGTAACAGTCGAAGCAGGCTCCGACTGCCACCCGGCCTACAGCCCGTGCCTCCTCAACCTGCCCGGCGACGCGCTCAACTGCGGCGACCTCGCATCAGCCCAGAAACCAGTTCAGGTGCTCGTACCAGGGGTTGACCCCAACCGGTTGGACCGCGACGGGGATGGGATGGGTGGGGCTGCGCATCCTGACGGCAGGCCTTCTATCGCTGGGTTGACCTAAGGGTTGCCTCTTCGCTCCCTGGAGTGGGGCGATCTGGCAGGCCCGCTTGATTGCTTGCCTCTAGCTGGGCTGAGAGGCGCTCCACAGCGGCTGTCAGCTCGCTGATCTGTTCGGTCAGGTCTTCTGTGTCTGCTTCTTCTTTGTTGGCGGTGAACCAGGCGGCCAGGTTGGCGGTGATGACTCCGAAGACGGTTATCCCGGCGAGCATGAGGACGATTGCCACTGCTTTGCCGCCGCCGGTTGTCGGGGAGATGTCTCCGTAGCCGACGGTGGTCATGGTGACGATCGCCCACCAGATCGTCTCTCCCGGCGAGTCGATGTCGCCGCCGCCGCCGTCCTCGAACACCCATACCCCGACAGCCGACGCTGCGATCAGGGCTATGGCTGCTGCAAGGACGTAGCGGCCTGATGTGCCTGCCCAGATCCGCTTAGCGGTGTGCCAGCCCCGATCCGCGAATGCCATCAGTCTGAGTATCTTCAGCACCTTCAGCGCCCGCGCCGACCGCAGCGCCCGCAGCGGCATCAGCGCAGGGATCAGCGTCAATGCGACGATGGCGAAGTCGTACCACCTGCGAACCGCATACTCCGCCCGTCCCGGCCCGTGAAGGACCATCCTCACGCCCAACTCGACGGCGAAAACGCCGGAGATCGCCCAGTTCAGCAGGGCGGCCGCTGATGGAATGAACGACTCGAACACCAATAGCGGGATGCTGCCCAGCGCCAACACCAGCATCGGCCAGTCGACAGCCGCCTCCCACCTTGCGAGAACTTCGTCGCCCTGGCGCATTGATGCCCTCATGTAGGCGGCGAGTCTACGACAGCACCGCCTTCTGGCCATTCAAGCGATGACCGCTGAAGACAAGACCGGAACAGCGGGAGGCCTGCCAGATTCGACGGGTGCGGCCTGGACCTGTCTCGATCAAGGGCTATGAGCTGTGTCTGCCTGTTTCCTACTGTGGGTTCTCGCCGTCCATGCCGGAACCTCGGATGGCCTCGACGATCTCCCGGTGGCGAAGCGCATCGACCTCGGAGCGCATCCGCCAGCGCCGCGACAGGCGAAACGGAATCAGGACCACTCCGAAGAGCAGATACCAGCCCAACACCACCAGCCACTCCAGATAGACCAGCAGTACGACCACGGCGGTGGCCAATAGCACGGCCCAAAACCGCTTGGGCGCCATGGCGTAGACGGCCCGGCTGATGCGCTTGGCCGAACCCGTTAAGCTCATCGGGGACTCCTTGATGACCAGCTCGGAGGGAAGGCGCTCCGGTGTGCTCATCGCCCCACAATAGGAAAAGCGGAATCGCCCGACCTCTGATCTCGCCGATTCCGGCCGCTTTCTGGCACACAGCCCGTGCTTGTCCGTCCTGACTGTTGACCCGTAGAACTGCGGCGATCTCGCCTCAGGCCATCGGCCCGCCCCGGTAGTCGTTCCCGGGGCCGTTCGCGTCGGGCCGGGTTCGCGGTTCGTTCTGGCGGAAGCGGTGGGCGTTGGCTGCTGTTGAGTTCGGCGACGCGGCGTCTACGTCGGACTCCTGTTGCCGGGGTCGCTGCCAACTCCATTACCTTGGGGAAGGCGTGACCACTAATGGGCTGGTGCTGTTCCCAGATGTCGAGGAGCTTGACTTCGTCGGCCCGTGGGAGGTTTTTGCGACTTCATCAATGGTCAAGTCCCTCGGCGGGGGAGAACCCGACACTGTGGTGGGCATTTCCCAGTCCGCAGGGCCGGTGCGCTGCGCGAAGGGCATGAGGGTGGTCCCGGACCACACGCTGTCAGATCACCCGGACCTCCACGTCGTCCTGGTCCCAGGCGGCCAGGGAGCCCGCAGGGAAAAGGACAACCGAGAACTGATGGGTTGGCTGGCTGAAGTGAGCAGCAGGTGCCGGTGGGTTGCGAGCGTCTGCACTGGGGCTTTGCTGTTGCATGAGGCTGGGCCGGGCAAAGGCCGGCGGCTGGCGACCCACTGGGCGTTCGAAGACAGCCTGGCGGCTCGCGGCAATGTCGAGGTGGTGAGCGGGGCCCGCTGGGTCCAGGACGGCAACGTCGTGTCCAGCCAGGGCGTTTCCGCCGGAATCGACATGGCGCTCTGGCTGGTCGGCCAACTGGAATCCCCTGGCCATGCCCGAACCGTGCAGCGCTACATGCAGTACGACCCCGCCCCTCCCTACCAGGAGTGATCGCCGCCGGCACAGAGTGGTTCGTGCCCGACAGCGGTCCCGCGGACAGCGCATGTAAGCCGCTGTGAGCTCTCGGCGGGGCCAGCGGCGCTGCGTCGGCGCCCTTCGGCCGCGTGTTCTCAGCGAGCGGGCCCAAGTCGCGGCGCGCGCCTTCGGGCCGGCCTTTGCCCTGCGGGGGGCGGCGTTTCGGCCGTCAGGCCCGATGCGCATAGCGTTTCCCTGCCGACCTCGGGGATTGCATAAGGCTTCTCCTATCGGAAGTGTTGTGCAATGGAGCGGGACCCGGTTTCAACTGGCGCGGCATCAGCAGCAACCGGACTCCGAGGCGCCAAGACCCGCTCCCGGCAGCAGTCACCCAAACGGAGTCCGCAGCGCGGGCCGGTCAGATGCCGGCGAGTGCCCAGAACGCCGGGGCGGGCGAGCTGAACTGGTGCTCGAACGGGTGCGGGTCGGGCAGGAACCGCATTTCCACGGTGATCGTCCCCGGCGGGTCGTGCGGGAACGGGACGGCTGACTCGGACACGGTGTAGGTGGCGCCGAGCCGGTCGAGCTCGGCGGTGGTCCACGGGGCCGTTCCCGGCAGCCAGCAGGACCGGCCCGAGTTGATCGCCCGCAGCGTCCCCACCACGAGGCCGCTTATGAGGGGCCGCATCACACCGTTGATGTCTGAGGACGCCCTCGTCGCGGCCCCGCCCCGCCGTCATCATCGTCATCACCGACGGCGGCACCTGCTGGCCGCCCGACCGGCCCCCCGGCGTGGCAGGCACCGTGATCGCCGTGCTCACCCGCCCCTACTACGCCCACTGGGTCCCCAAATGGATCACCGCCGTCGATGCTGACACCGGCGCCGGCGACTAGTAGCGCAAACGTCGGCACGGCCGCCTCGCTGCTGCCGGCGGGAACGATAGACGCAAACCGTCTGCCGACCCAGAGGCGGCCAACGGGCCCTACAGACGCAGCGGACACGCGAGCAACGGCTGTGCCGGTGTTGCATGCGACAAAGAGCGAAACAGCAGCTGGAATTCCGAGCAACAGGCATGCCGGCGGTGACAGCACCGAAACCAGGCGATTGAACACCCCGGTAGTTCGACGACTCGACGGGCAGGCCGACGCGACCCAGGCCCGCACCGTCTGCTGGCACAGCTCGACTCGGTGCCACCCAGGCTTCCGCTGATCTGACACTGCTCTACACCCCCAAGGTCCATGACAGCAGAATCCAATATCAACCCTACGCAAATGCCAAAGGCCACCATTTTCCGCGAGGTCTCTATTCGGGTGGCACGCAACGTCTCCGGCTGATCACAGGATCAGCGGCGGGACTCAGCAGCACTGGCTGGCCCCGTTTGCTCGGTGAACGGACGCCCGACCCCCGTAATTCATTTTATTCTGTGACCACCCATACCTGCGGAAGCTGGTCCATCGACGGCTCTTTGATCGACAGCTATTCGCCGCACCAGTCCCTGCGAATCCCCTGTTCAGACACTTATCGACCTCGTTTCGCCCAGATGACTATCGCAATCTTCAAGAATCAGATCTTCCAGCCGCTGACCCTAGACAGGGGTCACCTTGGGAGCGATCAGCTATTGCATCGCTTGTTCAGAGCGAATAGAAACCAGCGCTGTGCCCGACCCATTTGCGACTGCTTTGGGGGATCCTGAGAGGTTGACGGCAACTCGACTGCCTGTCGCGGAACAAGAATTGGGCTTGCTCCAATCCATTCTTCGGCTGGATGCCGCGAGCAATTTGGGGAGCCACTTCCGATGAGGGGGGATGCCGAGTCGGGTCCGAAGACTGAGATCACAGTCGGGATCGACGTGGGTGGAAGCCGCACCCGTGTCGGTGCGGTCGATCATGTTGGCCGTGTGCAAGCGTTGGTCACGTCGCCGACACCTCATGGGGGCGACGCTCTAATCGGGCATCTGGTGGCGGGCGTCGAAGAGATCAAGAGGCAGGTACCCACGCGGCCTGTGGGGTGCGGGGTGGGGGTGCCGGGCAAGCTGAACGAGGTTGGCGGCATGTCTTTGGCACTCAATCTCGGGATCGATCATCCGCTCGCGCTGAGGGAGAGACTCGAGGAGCGGATAGGAATGCCGGTCAGAGTCGACAATGACGTAAACGTGGCGGCATACGGGGCAGCGAGGCTGGCGGGACTCGAGCGAGGCACGTTGTACTACCTGAACGTCGGTACCGGGCTGGCCGCAGGTGTGTGCATCGATGGCGTTGTGCACCGCGGCCGCACGGGGGGCGCGGGGGAAGTCGGGCATATGCCGCTAATCGGCGGGCCTCAGCCGTGTCAATGCGGCCAACGCGGTTGCGCTGAGGTGAAAGCTTCGGGCTCGGCGATCGTCAAGAGGTGGGGCCGGGAGGGTGCTTCAGTCGCCGACGTGTGGTATGCCGCTGAGTGCGGCGACGTTCGCGCGCAGGCGATTCGATCCGACGCCCTCAAAACGCTCGCCACGCTGGTTCTTTGTGGTCTCCTAATGCTTGATGCCGACATCATTATGATCGGGGGCGGTGTTGCAGCGCTCGGCAATCGGCTCAAGTACCCGCTGCTTGAGCAGATCGAAGCGGCGGCTGATCGATCCCCGCTCGTCGCCAGTTACGGAGCGGCCGAGCGTCTGGAAATGGCGGACCCGGAAACTGAATACGGCGTAGTCGGTTCCTCGTTGTTGGCCAGGGTCCAATGAGCGTCGGCGCAACCCATGTCACAGGCGGCAAGGTGATATTGCCCGGCGCCTCCGTAAGGACTGACCTCACAATCGCTTCGGGGTGCATTATCCGGATCGGTCCAGCAACCGACATCGCTTCAGACGATGCCGTCATAGACGCCAGCGGCATGCTCGTTGCCCCAGGGCTGATCGACTTGCAATGCAACGGGGCGGGTGGCGCCGACGTCACCAATGACGCTGTGGCAATCGAGACGATGAGCTCGGTTCTGCCGCAGTTCGGTGTCACCAACTTCCTCCCGACTGTGGTCACGTCGACAAAGACGTCCCGCCTGTCGGCGATCGAGGCCATGGCTGGCTTTTCAGAGAGCAGGGGCGCTGCCCAGCCACTTGGCCTGCACTTGGAGGGGCCCGCGATTTCACGAGACCATGTGGGCGCCCACGACACCGCCTTTCTGATGTCGCCGCTCATGCTGGAAGACGAGATCCTGGAGTGGGTGAGGTCGGGAGCCGTTGCGCTAGTCACGCTTGCTCCTGAACTCGACGGTGCAATAGCGGCAATTGAGCGGCTCAGTTCGAATGGCATAGCTGTGTTCGCGGGCCACACCGCGATGTCCCCCTGCGATCTGGAGCGGGCGCTAGCCGCGGGCCTTCGAGGAGTGACCCATTTGTTCAACGCCATGGCCCCGTTCGGTCATCGGCGACCGGGGCCGATCGGAGCGGTCCTCGCCGACAACCGCGTCGTAGCCAGTGTGATCTGCGACGGAATCCACGTCGACCCCGTCGCAGTCCGTGTTGCATGGCGTTCGCTCGGCCCCGAGCGCTTTTTGCTCGTTTCCGACGCGTCCGCCGCACTCGGTGAGAGCCACGGCCCGTTCAAGCTGGGACAGCGGGCAGCGGTGCTCGGTGAAACCGGAGTTCGCACAGCCGAAGGGGTGCTCGCCGGGAGCGCTTTGGCGCTGGACCAGGCGGTACGCAACCTCATCGAGTTCACAGGATGCACTGCGATAGAAGCCATCGGTGCGGCGACTGCTGTGCCCGCTGACGTACTCGGACGTGACGACATCGGGCGCATCGCGATTGGCGCACGCGGCGACTTGGCCTTGTTCGACGAACAGCTTCGCCTCCGCCGAACTGTTGTGGCCGGGGTAACTGCCTGGCACCACGAGCCGAAAGGGGAGTGAAGAGGTGGAAGTCGTAATCGCCCGCAACGAGACAGTCGTCGGAGAACTCGCCGCGGACATCGTCGCCGCGCGGCTCGCCGCAGGAGGCCACCTGGTGATCGGCCTGGCAACAGGTAGCTCCCCACTCGCAACGTATCGATCACTGATCGAACGCTGCCGCCGTGGGAAATTGAGCTTCGCCGGGGCGTCGGCGGTGATGCTGGACGAGTACGTCGGGCTGCCGGCCGATCACCTCGAGTCGAACCGCAATGTGATCCGACGGGACTTCGCCGACCAGATCGATCTCCCGCTCGAGCGGCTGCACAGCCCGGATGTTGACAGCGACGACCTCAGCGCGGCGTGCACTGAATACGACCAACTAGTGACCACTCTCAAGGTAGACGTTCAGTTGCTCGGCATTGGCGCCAATGGGCATTTGGCGTTCAACGAGCCGGGGTCGTCATTCGCCTCGCGCACTCGAGTGAAGACATTGGCTGAGCAGACCCGGCGCGACAATTCCCGATTCTTCTCTGCGCTGAACGAAGTTCCTCGGCACGTCGTGACCCAAGGCTTGGCGACGCTGCTGGAGTCAAAGCACTTGGTGCTAGTCGCCAGCGGGACTGCGAAGGCGGCACCTATCGCAGCGGCCGTCGAGGGACCTGTGACCGCTATGTGTCCTGCGTCAGTTCTCCAGCTGCATCCCCGCGCCACCGTGTTGATCGACGAGCAGGCCGCAGCGGAACTCCAGCTCGCCGGGTACTACCGGGAGACCATTGAGCACAAGCCGGCCTGGCAATCGCTTTGAGTCAGGGTCATATGGTGCATTTGGTCTGTTGCTATGCCGGAGGTTGGGGCACAAGAACAGCGGGCCCTTTTGCCAGGTTGCTTTCGAGTAGGTTCAGATGATCCCGCGCTACTTCTTCGCACTAACGAGCCCATGACGTCACCCGCTCCCACAATCTATGACGTCGCCCGGGCCGCGGGGGTAAGCATCTCAACTGTCTCGAACACCCTTAACAAGCCCGAACGCGTCAACAAGGAGACGAGAGCCCGGATTCTCGCGTGCATCGACGAGCTGGGCTTTGTGCCCAAATCGGAGGCGACGACCCTGGCGCGGAAGCGGATGGGACGGATCGGGGTTATCGCCCCGTTCACTTCGTACGTGTCATACATGACAAGGTTGGCCGGGGTGCTTGCCGAGGCAGGGGCATCCGGCTTCGAGGTGGCAACGTTCGACAGCGAATCGGCCGCCACGTCCACGACGCCGATCCTCGACACCTTGCCTATCAAGGGCCAAGTGGACGGGCTCATTGTCATGGGATTCGAGCTCGATGCGTCGGTCGAAAGTCGACTGGAGGAACGCGGGGTTCCGACGGTCGTTGTCGACGCTGCCAGCGCCCTCTTCCCCATCGTGACATGCGATGACGAGGAGTCCGGCCGGATCGGTGCGATGCACTTGCTGGAACTAGGGCACCGCTCCTTTGGCTACTTGCGAGAAAGACAACTCGGCAGCTACGAGTCACAGGCCGACCGCAGGTTGTCAGGATTTGCCGCCGAGATAAGGGCGGTACCGGGCACCCAGCTTCAGGTCGTCGAATCCGGCCCGTCCTTCGAGTCAGCCCGCCAGGCCGCACGCGAACTCATCGACTCAGACAGCCGTCCGTCGGCCATCATGGCCCACTACGACGAACTCGCCGTGGGTGTGCTCAAAGCAGCCGCCGACCTTGGGGTAGAGGTTCCCGGCGAGTTGTCTGTGGTCGGCGTGGACGACGGGCCCGTCGCGGAGGCCACCGATCTCACCACCGTCCGCCAACCCTTCCAAGAGTCCGGTGCAGAAGCTGTCAGGCTGCTTCTATCGGTAATCGAGCGGCCAGCGGTTGAGCGAACCGTCACTTTCCTCAGCCTCCGTATTGTTGAGCGGGCCACGACTGCATCTTTGCAATCAGGTGACGAGGGGGAACGCGAACACCCCTGGCCCAGCTAGTTGACGCCTCTGGGGCCTCGTAGAAACCGGCGGCATCTGGAATAAAACTACTTTTATAAAAGCTCTTGACATCTGGTTCGTTCGCCGCAAGAATGGGCCGTCAATACATCGACAGCGGGCAACTCCTGCCTGCGTTAGGGGGAAGGTCAAGATGCGTTCGCACTTGATGAGATCACGATCGATGGCTGGCTGGGCCGCTAGGGCGGTTGGTGCCTGCGGCAAGGGTGTCGCCGAGGCGATTCGAGGCCGAGAATGGAACAGGACTGAATGGTCGCTAGGTCCAGCCACGGAAAGGCGGCCGAGGCCGCGACTCCGTCTGCGTCGAGCAAGCGTCATGATGCTTGCTTGTGCGGCGCTCATCGCGACCTCTTGCAGCCCTGGCAGCAGCACGACGGACGAACCTTCCGCTACGACGACCGAGCCCGCAGAGACGACCGAGCCCGCAGAGACGACCGAGCCCGCAGAGACGACCGAGCCCGCAGAGACGACCGAGCCCGCAGAGACGACCGAGCCCGCAGAGACGACCGAGCCCGCAGAGACCACCGAGCCCGCAGAGACCACCGAGCCCGCAGAGACCACCGAGCCCGAGCCGGCGAGGCCGGAGTTGACGTCGGAGACAGTAAACCTCAGGGTCCTTATGGAAACTGGCGGAGGCGCCTTCGATCTCCTCGAGCTCCTTGGCGAGGAGTTCTCTAGCCAGTTCCCAAACGTGACGTTTGAGTATCAGAAGGATTCCTTTCAGAACCTGCTCATCAATGGTCCCAGACTCCTTGCGTCCGACAACCCACCTGATGTGCTCTATCTTCCACAGCTCATAGACCCAGCGAAGGACGGCCTCCTTCTCGGCCTTGACGGATACTTCGAGCAATTTGGATGGGATGCCTTCTCTCCGTCGCAGCTGGCCCAGAATCGGGTGAACGACCAAGGCATTCGCGGTTCTGGAGTTCTTTATGGTGTAGGAGCCGGCTATTCGATCACAGGAGTGATGTACAACAAGGAGTTGGCTGCTCAAATCGGGATGGAGCAACCGCCAGCGACGCTCGATGAATTCGAGTCGCTCATGGCGAAAGCAAAGGAAAGCGGCATTCTGCCGATCATCTCAAACACCCCGGCCACTTTTGCGCACCAAATCATTTACAACCAGTATGTCGAACCAAAGGAAATTGCAGACTTTGTCTATCTGGTGCCCGGAGCCAGAATTGATACCCCTGAGGCCGTCGCAGCAGCTGAACGACTTGAACGGTGGGCGGATGAGGGCTACTTCAATGAGGATGTCAACAGCCTGGGCTATTTCGACCTGATGTCGCGGTTCATCAATGGGGAAGGGCTCTTCATGTTTAATGGCAGTTGGGCTTCTGCAGAATTGGATGCGGGAATGCCTGGCAATGTCGGATTCTTCCTGGTGCCACCTCTTGTGGAGGGCGATCCGCCTGTTGCCATGGGTGCGTCTTACACGATTGTGATCCCGGCCAATTCAGACTATCCTGACGTCGTGGCGTTCTTTTACGACTGGATTCACACGAATCCCATCGCGAGGCAGATAATTTCGGACACGAACGGTATGTCGCCCGGTGGCCCACCTGAATTGCCACAGCCTGAAGCTGAAGTCGGTTCTTTAGTAGAGCAGATGCACGAGCAAGCGGCCTATATTGCGGCAGAGGGAGTAGTCGTTGGCTACCTTGGCAATGCGACCTCTGGATTCTTTACTAATACCCTTATTCCCGAGGTTCAGCGCCTTGTGGGTGGTCAAACAAATCCGGAAGACTTCAGTCAGGCGTTGCAGAAGGGCTACGAGGACTCGATTACCCAGTGAGTGGGTCCCCCTCCCCGCTCGGATGGGAGTTAGCTTGCCGCGGCGGCACCGCCGCGGCAAGCTAGCCTGAAGGGCAACAATGCGTGATAGCAGGACTAGCACCGGCAGGCAGGTCCGGAATCAGTACATGCGTTACAGTGGTTGGCTTTTTGTGCTGCCGGCGTTGGCGATGTACGCGACATTCGTCCTTTGGCCACTGATCGTATCCGTGAACTACTCGTTTTATGACTGGAATGGGATCAGCGAGTCGGAATGGGTCGGGTTTAGGAACTACAAGCGGATCCTGACTGACGAAACTCAATTGGCCCCAATCTTCAATTCACTAAAGCTCATCGTGTTCTTCACGGTCGTGCCGGTATTCGTTGGGCTGTTGTCAGCTGCAATTCTGCACAACCTACGGAGTCGTTTTCTGGGGGCCTACCGTACAACGCTTTTTCTTCCGCAGGTAATTCCGCTAGTGGCATCGGGAATTGTCTGGGGGTGGATCTATTCCCCTACTGGAATCTTGAACCAGACGCTTTCATGGGTCGGTCTCGACTCGTGGACTCGGCCGTGGCTCGCGGACTTTGACCTTGCATTTCCAGCGGTTGGTGTTGTGGGCGCGTGGGTACTCACTGGGTTTTGCACGCTTCTCTTGTCTGCTGGTATTTCCAAGATCGACCCAAATCTCTACGATGCTGCAAAGGTAGATGGAGCAGGGAGGTTCCAAGAGTTCAGAGCTGTTACACTGCCCGGACTTCGCAGGGAGATCGGTGTTTGCGTCATCGTGACGATGATCGGCGCTTTGGCGAGTTTCGATATCGTGTTCATCACGACTCAAGGGGGGCCCGGGCGAGAAACACTTGTCCCTGGAATTCAGATCTTTCGTGCGGCTTTCGTAGAAAGACGGGTAGGAGCGGCATCCGCTATGGCTGTGATCCTCATGCTCCTTATTTGGATTCTCATACTTCCAATCCAGAGATACTTCCAGCGGGATGCGACGAGGTAGACATGACCCGTTCCCAGCTGCTTCCGAGGCTCGTCATGGCGATGCTCCTGCTGTTCACCGCGATTCCGTTCCTAACGTTGCTTTCGGCTTCACTACAGCCGTTGGGGGTGTCGCCAAGGGGCCTGAAGTGGCCTTCGAACCCACGATGGAGCAACTTCGTGGAGGGATATCAGGTAGCAGACATGACACCGCTATTGATGTCAAGCACGTTGATTGTCATCGGTGTGGTTCCGATATCGCTGCTGATCGCGTCACTTGCTGGTTACGGCCTAGCATCCCTGAGGATTCCGGGCGCACGTTGGATGCTGCTCGTCTTTATCGCAGGGCTGACGATCCCATTCGAGTCGCTGATCACGCCTCTCTATTTTCAGATGAAGTCGCTTGGAGTTCTAAATACTAGATGGGCGGTGATCTTGGCGTTGATCGGATTGTTCATGCCGTTTGGCGTCTTCTGGATGCGGTCTCATTTTGTCTCGATACCGAATGAGATCAGCGAAGCTGCAAGGATCGACGGCGCGGGACCGTGGCAGGCATTTTGGCGAGTTCATCTGCCGCTCGCCCGTCCTGCTCTCACGTCACTTGCGATTCTGCTGTTTCTCTGGACGTGGAACCAGTTCATTCTTGCCCTTGTATTGATTGACGATCCGTCTCTGCGGACTGTTGCTGGCGCGTTGGGGGCATTTCAGAGCCAATACGGAACAAACGTAGTTCTACTTGCTTCTGTGTCGGTGCTGATCATGGCCCCAACAATCATCGTCTTCGTGCTCTTTCGAAAGCAGTTCTCCAAGGCGCTACTTGAGGGTGCGGTGAAAGGCTGATCATGGAAGAAGATAAGAGTGGAACCGCTTCGCCGGCGCAGGACCACGACGCCACCGGCCAGTTGCCGAAACCGCTAGAACGGGCAGAAGCTGTGGACCCTCGGGCCATTGCCCGATACACCAACGTCGGCTTCCTCCCTCTGTTCCAACGGTTTCCGCTTGCCGAGCAAACAAAGCTCACCATTCTGGCGGAGATGATGTCCTATTCAACTGCCCAAGCCTCCGCGATCGTCGATTCTCTGACTTCGGAAGCCAGCGGGAACGTCGCTGAACTGCTGAGCGATGCGAAGGTGATCGAGGCGCTACCACTGCTTCCCTTCGAGCACGATTCACGGGTCATCGCTGTGGGCGATTCGATCACGGCCGATCGACTCGGTTGGGCCGAAATGATGTCGGTCATGGCAGCAGAGATTCCCGAGCCCCGTTTCACTGTGGTCAACATGGGCGTTGGCGGCCAAACGAGCTCGGATGTGATCAGTCAAATGGACGTGTACGCGGACTGGCAGCCGGACTGGATCATATTGATGATCGGCACCAACGACTTCCGCTTCCACACTGAGCAGCAGCCCGCGACCATGCTGTCCAAGTCGGAGACGAAAAGGAACCTGCTGTTGATCCGCCGAATCATCGAAGAGGACCTGAGCGCTCGGCTCATAGTGGTCACACCCCCACCAGTCGAGAGACCCGGCGTGGCGGTTGGCTCAGGGGCGAGGGCTGTGGGCTGGTCGGAAGGCGAAGACGCATCGCTGGCAGAGTTCATCCGATCCGAGTTCACAAACCACATTGACGTGCATGGTGTCCTAAGCGACGGTACTGCTGACGGCATCTACGAAGAGGACGGAATTCACCCGAATGCGCTAGGGCAAAGACTCATACTACGGACGATCCTCCTCAGCCTTCCCACGATCGGCTTGTGACGGTGGTCCATGGGGGAGCGGGAGTCCAGGCGGGGTTTCGACGATCCATGGACCGCAGGCTCCATCTAACCGCGCCAGTAGGGGCGATCAACGACCCGAATGGGATATGGGCTGACTCAGAAGGCCGCGTCCACGTCGTCTACCAGCACAACCCTGCTGGTAGAAGCTGTCTCTCTGCTGGAAAGGGCAGCGGCCCAAAGCACTGGGGACACTCCTGGTCGGACGACTTGATTACTTGGACTCATGGGGGGAGCGTCATCGCGCCAACACCAAGATGGCATGATTGCGACGGCGCATGGTCCGGCTCGATAGTCGCTGTCCACACGCAAACCCTGGCGATCTACACCGGTGTCCGATTCTTGGGCGAGAGTTGGTCCGAGTCGGTATGCAGCGCCACGATCGAAGGCGCCGCGACCGATGGCAGCTCTGATGGCCATACCAAGCGATTGCTGATCCCCGCGGCAGCCGCAGGCGATGGCAACCACTTCCGCGACCCAAACGTGACTGTCGAAGAAGACGGAACCGCCATCATGATCGTAGGTGGCGGGACTGCCGAAGGCGGTCGGCTCATGGCCTATAGCAGTTCCGACCTGGTCGACTGGGAATCTCGAGGAGTGTTCTTCGATGCGTCGCGCGCCTCCTCCCTCCTGCCGCGCGACCTGTATGAGGCGGTTTGGGAGTGTCCTCAGCTGGTGCGGTTCGATGATGTCGCGGTTCTCATCTTCTCCGTCGATCGGAAGCCGCGACCTGTTGTTTATCTGGTCGGTTCCGCAAGTCTCGAATCTGGATTCTGCGCCGAGCAATGGGGCTTCGTCGACAATGCCTTCGGCTCATACGCTACCTATGCCACCTTCTTAGGTGACGAAGGCCCATGTTCCATCAGCTGGATTCGGGGCCCGTCGCTGTCGGAGCGGAGGGCGATGGACCCAGGCCACCTGACTTTGATCCGCAGATTGGAGCTCGATAACCAGCGCCGGCTAATGGCTCGATTCGCTCGTCCGCCCCGCCAAGTGGCATCAGCCGTGGGCTTGCGGCCTCACCACTTCGAGGGCGGTCTCAGATTCAGCGGGATGAACACTGCACTGCTCGAGGCGACGCTCGGATTTGACTATGCGACGGGCGACACGGAACTTGCCGCCCTTCGTATCGGGTCACCGCTGGAGAGGCTTGAGCTCCGCTTTGATCCCCTACGCCATCAAGCCACTCTTCGCACGCCCCACCACGAGATGACTCTCGATTTTGGGAGATCTGACGTGGAGCTGGATGTCGTATGGGATGCGCCCATCGTGGAGATCATCGTGGGCGGGAAATCCATGACGTACCACTTCATGCCAAACCGAGACGACGTGGCGCTCTCGCTAGACGTGCCGCCCGGCGTCCGGGTATTCGGCACAGTCGCGGTGGACACCGAACAGGCGCCCTTATCGCCATGAGCGGCCACGACTTGGGAGCTGCGAAGGTCGAGGAGCTCGTCGTCACAATTCTCTCCCGAGCTTCGTCGGCCGACCGGTTCCTGCTCGGCCTTGCCGGGACCCCGGGAAGCGGCAAGTCCACCCTGGCCGCATATCTTCGCTGGCGCCTCGAACTCGCCCCGATAGTCGAGATGGACGGCTTCCATCTCTCCAACGCCGAACTCGAGCTAGCCGGAATGTTGCACCGGAAGGGGGCAATCGAAACCTTCGACGGCCACGGCTTGCTGGGGCTCCTTCGGCGGCTTCGGTGCCAGCGAGAAGATGAGAGCATCCTGGCACCACGTTTCGACCGGTCGAGTGACTCCTGCATTCCGGAAGCGGTTCCCATCGAGCCATCGGACAGGATCGTGATCATCGAAGGCAACTACCTCCTATCGACAGTCGCCCCATGGACGTCGATCCGCCAGGTCATGGACCTATGCGTATTTCTAGAAGTCGACCCTGCCACCCGCAGGCAACGCCTAATCCGCCGCCACATGTCCTTCGGCAGATCCAATGCAGAAGCCGCCCACTTTGTGCAAAGCAATGACGAACGCAACGCCGCCATGATCGAACAAACACGCCAACGCGCCGATCTCGCATTGGAAATCGGACACGCCAGCGCGGTTCAACCCCCTGACGGCTGCGCGATTCACGCCGAGATGGCCAGTTTGTTTCCCGAAGAACCTCCACAAGGACAACTTGAAGGGAGTTGACGCCATGGCGCCGATAACCATTGACCGAGTCGACAAGGTCTACCCCAACGGCTTTCATGCGATCCACGAGCTCTGCCTGAACGTCGAGGACGGCGAATTTCTCGTCCTAGTCGGCCCGTCGGGGTGCGGGAAGTCGACAGCATTGCGGATGGTTGCCGGCCTTGAGGAGGTATCCAGTGGATTGCTCCAGATCGGCGAACGGGTAGTCAACGATGTGGAGCCCAAGAACCGCGACATAGCCATGGTTTTTCAGAACTACGCCCTGTACCCCCACATGACGGTCAGGGACAACATCGGATTCGCCCTGAAGCTGGCCAAGGTGCCCAAGAAGGAAATCGCCAGGCGCGTCGACGAAGCAGCGCAAATGCTCGAGCTGTCTGAGCAGCTCGACAAGAAGCCTGCGCAGCTCTCCGGCGGGCAGAGGCAGCGAGTGGCCATGGGCCGCGCCATTGTGCGCCAGCCAGCCGTTTTCCTGATGGACGAGCCGCTCTCGAATTTGGACGCCAAGCTGCGGGTTCAAATGCGAGCCGAGATCTCACGGCTCCAGCGACAGCTTGGAGTCACAACCATCTATGTCACCCACGATCAGGTGGAGGCTATGACGATGGGCGACCGGGTGGCGGTTCTCATGGACGGACATCTACAGCAGGTCGACACGCCGCAGAACCTCTATGACCGACCGGATAATGTTTTCGTTGCCGCCTTCATAGGATCGCCATCGATGAACCTCTATGAAGCCGAGTTGCTCGACAACCAGCTCCATATCGGGTCGCACCAGTTGACACTGCCCGAATCCGTTTTCGTCCGGCGGCCGGCGCTTCGCGAGTACCAGGGGCGGAGGATTGTCGTGGGTTTGAGGCCAGAGGATCTAGAAGACGCCTCGATCACAGGGCCAGTGCCAAGCGGCACGACCATCACTTCGACGGTAGAGCTCACCGAATCGCTGGGCAGTGAGATCGTCGTCCACTTCATGCTCGACGAGTCACGAGTCGACCCGGGGAACCCGGATGCAGCCGAAGACCTGAGTAGCAGCGCCGTCGCCCGGTTCGACCCTCGTAGCCGCTGTCGCGCCGGCGAGGCGATCGACATTGCCGTCACGATCGACAACCTCCACTATTTCGACATCGATGAGCACACAGCCATCTGGGGCTGAGGCCGGGCTCTCAATCGTCACCCGACAGGGGCATCCCGACTTCCTCGGTCTTCCCTGGGACCAGCCATTGGAGAACTGGAGGGACGAGACCGAGCGAGTTGTCCGCGTGCCGAAAGGGCAGAGCCGCCATGTGGTGTGCATGGTCCAATATGAGGGGCGGATTTATGCGCTGAAGGAGACCGAGGGCCCGCTGGCAGAACACGAGTACCAGATTCTGCGCCGACTCGAGGAGGCAAGGCTCCCCGCAGTTCGCCCAGTCGGTGTGGCGAGCGGTCGCCGCAGAGCCGACGGCTCAGAGCTGAAGTCGGTTCTGATTACCCGTTTCCTTGATTTCGCCCTTCCCTACCAGTATCTGTTCCGCACCACATCTCCGGCGTTCCTGCGCGATCGGCTGCTCGACGCCGCAGTGGTCCTGCTGACGAGGCTCCACTTGGAAGGGGTCTACTGGGGCGATATCTCGTTGGCAAATATCCTGTTCAGACGCGATGCGGGCGCCCTCATGGCATACCTCGTCGATGCTGAAACAGCCGAGTGCTACCCCAGTCTGAGCGACGCGATGCGCGAGCACGACTTGGCCCTCGGAGTTGAGAACATCGCAGGGGGACTCTGCGATGCCGTCTGCGGCGGATTGCTCGAAGACGGAGTCGATCCGGTACAGGTCACCGGAGAACTAGAAGACCGCTACCAGCGGATCTGGGCTGAGCTGACCAGCCAAGACGAAATCGCCGCCCACGAGCGGTGGAAGATCAACGAGAGGATCGAGCGGCTGAACGCGATGGGGTTCGACGTCGACGAACTCTCCATCGTCCAGTCGCCAGACGGTACCCGTTTGAAGATCCGCCCGGTTGTCGTAGAAGAAGGCCATGCCCACATGCGGCTCAGAAAGCTGACCGGACTTGAGGTGCAGGAGAACCAGGCGCGCACCCTGCTCAACGCGTTGGACGCCTACGGCCTGCTGTTGGAACGTGAAGCCGGCCAAGATCTACTAGAGGTGGTGAAGGCCTACCGCTGGGTCTCAGAGCGGTATGAGCCGGTCATCGCCGCTATCCCGGCCCGCTACCGGGACCGCCTAGATGACGCCCAGTTGATATACGAGTTCGTAGAGCACCGGTTCTCCTTGTCAAAGGAGGCAGGGAGGCAGATCGAGAACGACGAGGCCATGGCCACATTCATCGAAGAGGTGCTCAAAGGGCTCCCCCAAGAAAAGACTCTCATAGCCCACGAATGCGAGACAGGTCCCGATGACGTTCTCCCTATCCAAACTGGAGAGGCGCAGTAGTCGCCCGCCTGTTGCCCGAAGTCCCAACAGGGGCGCTTTAGGCCTCCCAGGGGGCCCCACAGCCTGCGTGAAACCCGGGGAGGTTCAGAACCGCCATCGCCCGGAGGCTTGCCCAGAGCAAGCCAGCGGGGATGTGTTGAGAATTGCGTTACCCCTTCCTCATCGACACGCGCAATATCTACAACAGGCAAACCAAGCCGCGACGCTACTTGTTCGGCAATTGTGGACGGCAGGTTGACACTGACCAACCCATCCACATTGCTGAGTTCGACGACCTGGGACCACCAGCCATCGACCATTCCGCTAGAGCGCACAGGCACGATCGGTTCGGTGACGCCGGCCCAGCGCGTCGACGCCTCCCGAATAGCGACAACGACCGCCTCCCGATCTCCCGCTGGCACCAAATAAGCCGCGCGGGCCGGAAGGACTGCCGCGCGCACGTCTGCCCGACCGATGGGCGCTTCTTGCTTCACTTACGACCTCGCTTGCACATCTCTTGGTGCCCTCAATGCGACCACCAGCGCCACCGACACCGGTGTCTCGACACTTCGACCGCTGCTGTCGGCATCTGTTCTTCCGAAAACCTGATCGAAAGCCTTCCACAGGGACGTGCGCGAGATTGCATACCTCCCAACAGAGGTGGCCCACCAGAGGGGGGATAGTCACGCTTGTTTACCGCTTCGGCTAGCGCGTGAACTGTGCAGGCTGTCGGCCCTTGAAGAGGGGCCTGTTGATATGGAGGACGTGCTCATAACCCGTTCCGCCATCCAAAGCTTCGGGCGGGAAAGCGACCTCGCTATCCGAGGAGGTGATAAATGGAGGCGACCAACGTCAACTCTGCGCGTCGCTCGCACAATTCGTCTAGTGGCTCATCGAGAGATTCACGGCTAGTGCCTGCAAGCCGGGGCGCGATCGACGCGATTCTCTCGAATCCTCGGGCCGCGGCCTCCAGCGAGATGGCGAAGGTAGGTGCTGTCAGGGTGGGGAAGGTGTCTCGCCGGATGTGCCAGTTGGAGATCGGCGTGGCGTGAACGAACTGCGATAGGACGCCGTATATCGCGGGGGCAGAATGGACCCCGGATGGGTTCGGGTAGGCGTGGCTGAGCATTTCCGCCAGTTTTGGCGGGGAGGCGACACCCGGTACTGGGCTGGGGATTGCTCCAGCTGCACCCAGGAGTTCGTCGATGAGATGCTGAGGCACTCCGTCGGATTGGAGGCTGTTGGAGATCTCGTCTCGGCGGAGCGCGCCCTCGTTCACTAAGGCTGTTAGGGCTTCACCTGGAGTTGTCGTCGTTGCACTCTGCAGAAGCCACATCCATCTGGCGCCGTCCTCGTACAGCATGCGAGCGGCAACGGGCATCAGCGCCTTGCCGAGTCCTCCTTCTAGTCCGCCGCGAATGATCTGCAGGTTTGACAGAGAAAGCCTGAGACTCTGCAGAGGGATCCACGCACCTGGGCCGTTTGTCCCTGCCTCAGGAGATGTGACGGCGTCGACGAGGTCGTCGGCTGCATCCAGGAACTCCAGGCCTAGCTGAGTCAGATCAGGGGTGGCTGAGAACATATTCTCGGCGGATGCTGTGACATGCAATGGCTGAGTCTGCTTGGAATGCGCCGGTCGACCCGGACGACTCCCCGTCGCCGCGGCCGACCGCAATGGAAGTCCGTGGACCTCAGACGCAGCGGCGGCAACCGTGTCGAACTGCGATGCCACATCGTCTAGCTGGGCTTCGTCCTGCACCACAGCGTGCGCCACAGCTGTTGCCCCAGCGGCTGCCAGGTGAATGACAATTGAGGCGAGGCGATCCGGTAGGTGCAGATCAGGCTGCTCGGCGAGAATCGCTGCGCCCACATAATTGCCGTGAGCCATCACAGAAAGGATCTGATACGCCGACGACAGCCCGTCGAACTGCAGTGGTTCGAGGACTGCGCTGGCCAGGCCGAATCCGATCCGCCTCACAGCGTCGTATGGATTCTTGGGAATAGCAGGGCCTGCTGGCACGTCGAGAACTGAGCCGGGCGGCAGCAGCCACTGGAGCCACACTTCGTCGTCTAGTTCTTGCGCGGTTCGCGACAAGCTGTGGAACTCGAGGGCGGCCCATTGGTCGAGATGATCGGTGCCCACACCCGTGGCGATCGCCCAGTCCCAGTACGCGGCCTGCTCGATTAGGCCGCGGGCCAGAGTCGCCGCCAGCGCTCCACCGCCTTGATCTCGAACCAAGGCGTTTACCGAACCGAGGCGGTACCAGGCCGAGTCGGCGATTACCTGCAGCTGCGGGTCAGAGATGTCGTCGACTATTGGGTTAAGGATCACGACTAGGACCTCGGACTCACGTAAAACCGTCTCGATGCTCATCGAATTTCCAAGTGGTCTGATTCCAGGGGAGCCGAAAATATGGCAGGTGGCGGCGACAGATCCCAATTCATCTTGAGGCAACTCGCTTCAGAGAATGTTGTCCCTCAGATCTTGCGCCGTTGAAACACTTGAAACTCGGGCATGCTCGCGCCCTCCGAATGCTAGGTCCGACACCCAAGAGCAACAACCCGAATCCAAGCGAGTTGACAGCGCAAGACACAGGGCACACCGCCTGAGCCCCGTGCGCCATCTATTCACTTGGCATGAAGCGGAACCGGTCAATTGGGATGCCTGCGAGTTCTGTACCTGTCGTCCGGTTTGATGCCGTCGCGGTGCCCTCGGCGGAATCTCCTTCCGTCCACGAGACAATTTATTGTTGTCGCCGTCCATTGATTCCCAAAATTTCTCTCGAATCGGAAGTACCTGACACAGGACAGGGCCAGCATGCTCAATCCCACCCATGCGAGCAATTCCAAAACCAGAAGCACACCGATCAGCGCTAGATCCGGCAATTCAGTCGCCCAGCTATGGTCAAGCATCGACCACAGCAACAGCGCCCCGGAAACAAGTGGCGCTGTGATCGCCAGGTACCGCCCCCACCGCATGCCTCCCCAAGGCTCACCCGCAGCACGATCTACAGCCTCATTTCCGGAAGCCGCGCAAACCAACTCCTCTGCCCCCTGACTGCACTGGGAAGTTTCCGCGGAGACTTCGTCAACACCACGATCAGGTCCTCCCCCGCCAGTGGCCGAGCAAGGGTCGAACAGGAATAGCCAAATGGCATCATCAGGGGGCTCTCCGCTCTCGATTATCTCATTCCGCTGCCTCTGGGCAAAGAGGGGGTCCGCGCTGAAGGCGACTACTGTTCCCAAGTCATCGGTAGCCCTTTTCGTGAATCGGCGGTCCACAAAGAAGACCTCAAATGGACCGCCTGAATCCAAGAATGCCTCGATCGGGCAGACCAGCAGTGTTCTCAGCGGCCTCACGCGCCCGGCGTCCAGACTATTTGCTAGGTGCTGAGGGTTCTCGTTTGGGTGGACTCTAATGAAGATGCGTTTGTTTCTGGCACCGGTGCCTTGCACATCCACAGAGTCCAAGACCTCCAACGACGAGACCAAGAAAGCCGGCTTCGGTGAGCTTGGCCTGATCCCCAAGAAGAACAAGCGCCTCAGCACGCCGAGACGGCCTGTGAATTTCAGGCGCGGATCCAGAGGCATCCGCCCGACTTCGTAGACGAAGTCGACAGACACATATCGGGAAGGCTGCAAGACACTTCGGAACCGCAGCCACCGCCTTCCCAGGCCCAGCCCCGCAGGCTCACCAGGCAAACGCTTTGCCATTTGCTCGAATAGGACCTTCAGCAGCAACGGAACAATGAAGGCCGCCGCCAGGATGACAATGCTCCACCAATCACCATCAGCGACTGCCGCCCACCACCTCTCAACGGCCCCCTGCGGGTCTTCCGATGTTCCTTCCATCAAACCTCCTGCCTACCGGTGAGACATTGCCAATTCAATTCCTATCTCAACCACGGCGTGCAAAGCAGATGGGCTTCCACCGGCGCACTTCGGCACCAAACGCTCTCTGCACCAAGCCACAACAGGGCGTGTTCGCGAAATTGAGCAAGGCCTGATTAGAGCTTATGGAAATTGTCGTTTGGAACGGCCTCTGCCAAATCCTGGAACTCTTTGGCCGCTGCCGGCTGGTGTGGCAGCGTTTTCCCAGGTCTGAGGGGTGTGGGGATTGGCGGCATGCTGACATTTCCATTGCAGTGAATGTGGGGCGGGAAATTCGTGATGCCAAATTAGACGGTTGTGATTTACTGGCCCGATGACGAGTGATGGCCCCACCGACCATGAACCCGACGACGGCTTGGCGATGGCTGCGAGAGTTGATGCTGCGATCTCTGAGATGCCGGGGCTGGGCAAGCGTTTGTCGCTGTCTGGTCTCGGCAGGCATCTGATCGGCGAGTTGGCTGATTCTGATCCTCTGCAGGGTTTGGCTGTCGCGCTTCAGTACCGGCTCATCGCGAATACCGCTTCTGAGGACCGGCAGTTGTTCGGCCCTTTCGGCCCGTTCTTTGAGGGAAGGCTCGAGTCCGGCGAGCCTTATCGAATTCCACAGGACCTTGGCGAGGTCGGCTCCGATGTCGTCGAGGTCTGGCGCTTGTGCGCTCTAGAGGAAGTCCACCCCGCGGTCCGGGCTCGTTTGGCCGATCTGCTCTGGGAGGTCAGGCAGGGAGATGACCCACACGAGTGGGCCATTCTGGCCATCGACAGCTACGTGGCGGCGGCCGGCGCCGACTGGGAAAACCCAATCGAGTTGCGCGACGGCCTGTTCCGAGCGCTCGAGCTGTGCCTTTTGCTCAACCAGCCTGAGAGGAATGGCCCTGTTCTGGCTGCGCTTGCAGACATGGCCGAGCGCTCGTTGGCCAACAGGGCCCAACAGCCCGGTGTCGTCATTCCGGCTCTCGAAGCGCTGGCAGAGCGGGGCGATCCGGCAGCCCAGCAGCTAATCGGCGAAGCATTGGATGTCTATGGGGATGACCCCTGGGTCATGGAGTCCTTGTTGGAAATCCGTGCTCGGTTCTGCAGCCCCGGCGAGCGCGAGGAGATCTGGGAACGACAGGTAGCCGGATATGTGGCGCAAGCCGACCTGGCGGAAGGGATGCGCAAGCATGCCTTGTTGCGGAAGGCCGCAGAGCTGGCGGCTTCCAAGGGCTTGACTGCGACCCATGATCAGATCGTCACCCGGATAGAGGCGATCGACTGGGAGGAAATGGGCTTCGGAACTGCCCAAGTCGAAACCGAGATCGACGCAGGGGCTGTCGAGGAGTGGGTATCTGCCCTAGTCGGAGACGACGACCTTGATTTGTCCCTATGCCGGTTCGGATCACAGATCCCGGCCGGCGACCTTGAAGAGAACCGGGCCTTCGTCGAAGACCTGGCCAGAGAACACCCGCTGCAGCAGCTGCTGTCACAGCAGGTCATCGGCGACTACAACTGCGTGTTGTGGCAGGTCTCTGACCTGGAGAGCCAACAGGAATTCGACCTTTACCGATACGAACAGCAGGGCATCGTGCTCTTCGCGCAACTGTTCGGACTGCAGGCCTTGAGGCGTATCGTGTCCCGCTACCCCACCACGACCGAAGCCCTCACCGAGCTGTTCACCACGCAAATCATCGAACCGGCAGTCGCCGAGCGCATCGCCCGGTCATTCGAGCTCTGGCAGCAAGGGGACCCCGATGCCGCCGTGTCGGTCCTCGCGCCGCGCCTAGAGCGGGCTATCCGCCACGCATGCCACCTCGGCGGCCTCAGAGTCACCAAGCAAGCCGACATGAAACGCGGTCTGCCAGGCGGGGTCCTCGGTCTCGGGGCTCTGCTGTCATCGCTGAAAGGCAGGCTCGACGAATCAGAGCGCCGGTACCTTCGCGGCGCGCTCGTCGAGGTGACCTCGTTGAACCTCCGCAACCGGGTCGCCCACGGCCAGATCGACCGCGCAACAGAAGCCGACTACGTCGTCTTGTTTAACGTCGCCTGCTGGCTCCGCCTCCTAAGGGTGACCACACCAGAGACGTAGCAACACCCTGGTTGCCAAACAATCGAGCCGACCGGTCCCCGGCGGCTCACAAGTGAGAAAAATGGAAACAAACTTCTCACATGTCGGCGGTGTGAGCCTCCCCGGGCATTGCGAAGTCTGCTTGAATCCCTGGGAGTTCATTGCAGTAGAAGTGTCACACTGCTCTGCCATGCTTGTTGAGTGGTGTCCCTTGAGTCAGAAATTGCCGAATGGTCAGCATCCCGCCCAGCGTGGCAGATAACGGTGATGCGGAGGCTGGCGAGGGGAGAGCCGCTCAGCCGTTCGGACTACGAAAACATCGCAACGCAACTTGCATCCGGGAGCGAGTTGACGGAGACGCCGCTTAGGACCGAGGAAGTGAACCTCCCCGGGTATTGCGCAGTCTCCGACCCTTGAGAGGATGGAGCCATGACAGAGCAGCGGCGCCGGGGGAAATACCCGGATGAGATGCGCGAGCGCGCGGTGCGGATGGTGTTGGAGGCCCGGCGGGACTGCGGTTCGCAGTGGGAGGCGATCTCGTCGGTGGCTGAGAAGCTGGGGCCGACGCCTGAGACGGTGCGCAAGTGGGTGCGCCGGATGGAGATCGATGCGGGGCGCCGGCCGGGGCTCACTACGGATGAGCGTGAGCGTCTCAAGCGCCTTGAGCGCGAGAACCGGGAGCTGCGCCGGGCCAATGAGATCTTGAAGTCCGCTTCGGCTTTCTTCGCGGCCGAGCTCGACGGCCGGAGACGCTGATGGCCTACATCGACACCCACCGGGACCGTTTCGGGGTCGAGCCGATCTGCAGGGCGCTGCAGTTCGCCCCGTCGACGTACTGGTCCGCCAAGCGCCGGCCGGCGTCGGCGCGCTCGGTGCGCGACGAGCAGCTCAAGGTCGAGATCGCTCGGGTGCACGCGGAGAACTTCGGGGTGTATGGGGCGCCGAAGGTGTGGGCCCAGCTCAACCGCGAGGGCCGCCGGGTGGCGCGCTGCACCGTGGAGCGGCTGATGCGCGACCTGGGCCTTCGCGGCGTGACGCGGGGCAAGCCGAGGCGCACCACCGTCGCCGACACAGCCGCTGAGCGGCCTCGGGACCTCGTGCAGCGCCGGTTCTCGGCGCCCTCCCCGAACCTGCTGTGGGTCGCGGACATCACTTACGTGCGCACCTGGTCGGGATTCGTGTATGTGGCCTTTGTCACCGACGCCTACAGCCGCCGCATCGTGGGCTGGCAGGCCTCGAGGTCGCTGCGAAGCGACTTGGCGCTGCACGCCCTCGAGCAGGCCATCTGGGAACGCGACCGCGCCGGCCGCAGCGTCGCCGGGGTGATCCATCACAGCGACCGCGGCGGGCAATATCTGTCGATTCGCTACAGCGAGCGCCTCGCCGCCAACGCCGCCGTCGCGTCGGTGGGGTCCCGCGGCGACAGCTACGACAACGCGCTGGCCGAGACGATCATCGGGCTCTACAAGACCGAACTCGTCCGCCACCGCGGCCCCTGGCGGGGCCTCGACGACCTCGAGCTCGCCACCCTGGAATGGGTCGACTGGTTCAACAACCGGCGCCTCCACCACCACAACCCCGGCCGGATCCCCCCAGCCGAAGCCGAAGAACTCCACTACCGTAAACAGCACTCAGCCCACCGGGCAGAGACTCACAACAAACAGCCTGTGTGAAACCCGGGGAGGTTCAGAAGTGCCCGGGGCGCAGGGAGGGCGTGGTCAGGTCAGTCTCAAGAGTCTTGAGGTCTCGTCAAGTGTCAACGCGCTCGTTCCTGGTCAACGCCTTCAATTTCCGAACGGCGGTCTCGTTGTCGTCTACGGAGATAACGGGAGCGGCAAGTCGGGATTCGCTCGTCTCCTGAAGGATGTAGCCAGATCGCGGCACCAGGAGGACGTGCTGAGTGACATCTTCTCGGAGAAGGACGGAGCCGGCCAACGCGCCGAGGTAGTGATCGCAATCGACGGAGTCGAACGACCCCCGTATGGCTGGCCTGACGAGGCCACTTCCGAGCTCCGCCAGATCGGCTACTTTGACGCGGCTTGTGGTGATGCCTATTTGGCTGCTGAGTCTGAGGTGACGTTCCGGCCCGCGGGGGTCTTTCTTCTCGATGGCCTCATTCGGGTATGCGACGGGGTGAGGGCCGAGCTCGACCGGCTGCTGCAAGACAACGCTCGGAGAGCCATAGACCTCCCTGAGGTGTCCCAGGGCGGGGCCGCATCGAAATTCCTAGCTGAGCTGTCGGCAGACACCACTTCGGAGGCTCTTGATGCTGCGTGCGCGCTTCCGGCCGACGCATCAGAACAGCTCGAACAGCTTCAAAGAGAGGAGTCTCGGCTCAGGACTTCTGACCCTGACCTGGAGCGCAGGCGGCTATCGACTCTCGCCGACCACTACGAAAAAGTAGGCCAGCACTTCTCCAGCATGAGGTCGCAGCTTTCCCCGACTGCGATTCGAAGGGCCTCTGCAGCTCAAGAAGAGGCGGTCGCGTTGCGGAGGGCAGCGACGATTGCGTCGGGGGAGTCGTTCGAAGCTGAGCTCGTTCCGGGCGTCGGTTCGGAGACTTGGCGGGCGCTCTGGGAGGCCGCGCGCGCTTTCGCTGAGACGGAAGCACACCCCGGCCAGCACTTCCCAGATGGCGCGGACACCTGCGTCCTCTGCCATCAGGCCCTTGACGACGATGCGCGCACCCGCTTCGGCAGGTTCGAGGCCGCAGTCAAGGATGAAACCGAACGCAAAGCGGCAGCTGCTGAACGAGAAGCAGAGCGGCAATCTGACTCGCTGCGGAGTGTTGTCACTGGCCCGGCGCCTGTGCTCGTGTCGCTCGAGCAGATCGCCGAGCAGGACGCTGAGACGTTTGGGGCTTGGCGAGGTCGGTTGGAGGACTTCGATCGCGTTGTCGAGTCCGTGGGTGTCTTGTCGAGTTGCCTATCGGCGGCAGAAGCGGCGCAGGAGGGAGACGAGATAGCAGCTGCGGCGGCATCGGCGGAAGCTCTCCGACACCGTGCCTCTGCAGTTGATTCGTCCCAGTATGCAGCGCAGCTCACGGAGGTGTCCGCCAAGCGTGTCGAGATCAGCGATCAGATCGTGATGGCGAAGGCACGTAGGGCATTGGACAGCGAGGCGGATCGCATGAGCGAACACCGTCTCCTAGACGCTGCCAAGAAAACGACCAATACGGCAGCGATTACCCACAAGGCGACCGCTCTAACGAGGTCTCATGTGACCACGCTTGTCCGAGACCGCTTCACGCGAGAGTCAGATCGACTCCGGCTTGAACGGGTAACCCTGGAGGACACGGGCGGTCAAAAGGGTCGACTTCAGCATCGACCAGCGTTTGTCGGTGCGATTCAGCAAGCAGCGATGGCGAAGGTGCTGAGCGAAGGAGAGCAGACAGCTCTCGGTCTCGCCGGGTTCTTCACTGAGGCATACCTGGATGACACAAATTCGGCAATAGTGCTCGACGATCCCGTGTCATCTCTGGACCACATCAGGCGCGAACGTGTTGCCGATCGCCTTGCCGAGCTCGCGCAAGAGCGCCAGGTGATTGTATTCACGCATGATCTCGCGTTTGCCGCCGACCTTGCCCGGGCCGCCCGTGAAGCTGAGGTTCCTATGGTTGAACGCTCTGTGGAACGGCGAGGAGACGGCAGGCCGGGAGTCTGCCTCGAATCCCATCCCTGGAAAACGCGAGATGTGAAGGCCAGACTTGGCACGCTCGAAACTGGCCTTGCTCGGATTCGACGTGAGATGACTGGATGGCAGCAAGAGAAAATTGAGAAGGAGGCGGCTGACTGGGCCGGGAAGCTGTCCGAAACCTGGGAGCGGATGCTGAGTGTCGAGGTGGTCGGCCGAGTAGTGGATCGGAACACGCTCGAGGTCCGGCCGAGGATGCTCAAACTTCTTGCCCGCCTCACACCCGAAGATGACAAGGAGTTCCAGGAGAGCTACTCCCGCGTGTCGCGCTGGGCGCGGCGCCATGACAAGAGCCCTGAATTCAACTACGTCGCGCCCGAGATCGACAAGATGGCAGAAGAACTCGCCCTCGTTAGCGCGTGGTTTGATCGCATCAAGCGCTACGCGAACGACTAGTGCCTCTTGGCTCTGGATCAGGCCGTCCTGCACGACGATGTCCTGCTGCGTCGGTTTCTGAGGAACGATGCCCGGCGATACCTGATCTGGGTTTGGGCACCCGCCCGGGACCACGCCGGTATCCACGCAAAACAGGCAGAGGTAGGTGTTCAGCAGGTTCTCCTGGTCCGCGATCAGCCTGTTCCGGGCCTCCACTTCGGAGGTGCAAGCTCTCCCTTGCAATAACTCAGCGAAATCGCATGCGCCAGGCCGGCGGGCGCTTCGAACCCGGTGCATTCGGGTTGGCCCAGCAGGCGGGTCAGCCGGCGCCGAGTCGGCAGAGCGCTTCGAACGGGATGGACCAGGGGCCGGGACCGTTGTTGTTGACGGCGCGGGCTCGAATGTCGGTGTGGTTGCCGTTGGGGCCGGGCCACTCGGCGGGCCACATCCACCTGGATCCGGTCTTGTTGGCTTGTGCGCGAAATTGCATAAGGCATGATCAGGGATATGCGTTGGTAGCGGTTTGGAGTGTGTTTGGCCGGATTCTGGATCACTTTTGGCTGTATTGGCGGTGCAGGGAGGGTTTTCCCAGGTCAGGGGATCATTGGGTGATTGAGGGCAATCGGGGATGTACAGGCTCGCGATTTGCTGAGCTCACGGGTGTTTGAGGGCTCGGCAATCCCGTTGTTGCATGGGTATCCCTTGGTTGAGGTCTGTAGTGGAGGTGACCCGGCTGAGGTCGGGCCGTCATGCCGGACGGCAGCGGCGGTTCCAAATGGTGTGCGGGTGCCAACGGGACGTTCCCAGGAGCAGCAATGCGCGTTTTGTGCGTGAGACGGTGACGCGCCAGAAAGGGGTGGAGACGGGATATGAATCTGCCCGGGTTTTTCGCGGGGACCACGACCCCCGGATGGTTGTTTCTGGTTCCGTGCAAGGTCGTTGATCAGAGGGTTTGCTCTCTGTCCCTTCCGGGTCCTCAACGGCTGTCGTTGTGGGAGGGCAAGTCCTATAGGACGTATTGGATATCGAATTTGATGTGCCCGGCGGGCGGAAGAGTGATGGGCTCGACGAATCATGGCACGGCAACTGTTCGGGTTGCGTCTCCTCCTCGTGCCCACTTCGCTGTTCTGGTGGAATTGGATCGGGTTCATCGCCTCGCATCGCTATCCCCTTCTACGGCGGGCCCCGGAGCCGAGCTAGCTTAGGGAGCGCACGAGACCCCCGTTGGCGGTCCTCGACGTCAGGCAAGACATGAGCGATAGTCAGTATTGGTCCGCTACTGAGTGCGTGTCCGCTCTGCGTCGCGGTGAGGTAAGTGCCGTAGAACTCGTCGACGGGGCTATCGCCCGCATCGAGGGCCTAAACCCTCGCTTCAACATCGTTGTGGCCACCGACTTCGAACTGGCGCGTTCAAAGGCACTCGCCGCAGATGGGCTACTGGCGGCCGGCGAATCCGTTGGCCCACTCCACGGTTTGCCGATCACAATCAAAGATTCGTTCGAAACGGCCGACCTGGTCACCACATGTGGTGCGCCGAAGCTCCGCGACCACGTACCGGACACCAACGCGGTGGCTGTGGACCGCCTCACCGAAGCCGGCGCGATCGTCTTAGGCAAGACAAACACTCCGCTCTTCGCAAGCGACTGGCAGAGCTACAACGCTGTATACGGGCTAACCAGGAACCCATGGGACCCAGAACGAACCGTGGGTGGCTCCTCGGGCGGCGCTGCCGCCGCACTAGCAGCAGGAGTCGCCCCTCTCGAGATGGGGAGCGACGTCGCCGGCTCCATCCGCATACCGGCACACTTCTGCGGCGTTTACGGCCACAAGCCATCGCATGGCATCATTCCGCTTCGCGGGCACATTCCAGGTCCGCCGGGGGCGCTGGCGGCTCCCGACCTTATGGTGGCTGGCCCTATGGCACGTTCACCGCAAGACCTCAGCCTTGCGCTTCAACTGATGGCGGGTGCCGACACACTGAACTCCACGGGGTGGAGCCTCAAGCTGCCACCACCCCGTGGACGCGACCTCAAGAATCTACGCGTCGCCTTCTGGTTCGACGATCCCCGTTCTCCTCTGGAAGGCGCTGTGCGCTCTGAGCTCGAAGCGACCGTAGAAGCGCTCAGATCCAAGACGAACGTCGTAGAGATCGATATCCCCTTCACGCTTGACGAAGTTCTGGAGATCTACGCACCTCTGCTGATGTCCATGTTCTCCGACCGCCTACCTGGTCTGGTTCGATATCTGGCGACCACGGCCAGCCCCGCCTTGAAGCTGAGCGAGCGGCTGGGCCATTACTTCGACCCGATGCGGACGGGCACACTAGCCGGGACCGGGCTCTCACATAAGGCCTGGCTCGACCTCGACGAACGCCGGACGAAACTGCGCTGGACATGCCGCAGGATATTCAGCGAATTCGATGTGCTCCTAACGCCCGTCGTGGCGTTCACAGCGCCGCATCACAACACGAAGGGCAACTTATTTACGAGGTCACTCCAGGTCGACGGCGAACGACGCCGCTACTCCGACCACTTCTCCTGGATTGCACTCGCGACAACAGCGTTCCTCCCGGCCACGAGCGCACCTGTCGGAGTCACTTCAGAGGGATTGCCGGTAAACGTGCAGGTCATCGGGGACTACCTTGACGACCTAACCACCATCCAGTTCGCCGAACTCCTCGCGGAAGTCCGAGGGGGCTTCCAGCCGCCACCACTGCCACCCAGCTGACCCACCGGAGCTGGCAAGAATTGGAGGTCTACCCGCTCTGAGCCGGGCTAGGAACCGCCGGCAAAGAACCGCACGCCCGCATCGCCAGCAGGGCTGTGTGCGGCGTCGAACCCCATCTGTACGGCATCGGCCCAGCAGAGGCCGCCGAAACCGCCCCCCCGACGGGCCAGCCTGCGTTGGTCCGACCTGTCCGCAGTCGAGCTGAACGAGGCATTCGCAGCCCAGACGCTCGCCTGCCTGCGCCTGTGACCCGAACTCGACCCCGCCGTCGTCAACCCCAACGGCGACGCCATCGCCCTCGGACACCCCAAAGCACCGCCTGGGTCGCAGTTGGCATACCCAAACAGTCCCGCTTGGCCAAAGCACCTACCCTCATCGCCACCTAATGCTTGCTACCTTTATTTCGCGCCGTTTGTCGCGCCGACCCGCCCACGTAGCTCAGTCAGGACAGAGCAGGGACCTCCTAAGTCCAAGGTCGCAGGTTCGAATCCTGCCGTGGGCGCAAAATGACGACTTATTCCATTGCTGAGTTGTGGCGGTATCCGGTCAAGTCGATGGGCGGGGAGCGGGTCGAGAGCCTTGAGCTTCGCACCAGCGCTGTTGTCGGGGATCGGCGGTGGGCGGTGCGCAATATTGAGACCGGCAAGATTGCCAGTGCCAAACGGCCGCGGCCCTACGGCCAGCTTCTGTCGTGGAGCGCCAAGACTCAGGCCGATGGCGGGCTGGTTGCCGTTGGTCTCGACGGCCGGGAGTACGCGGTGGGGAGCGGTGAGCTGGATGCCGCATTGACCGAGGCGCTCGGTGAACCCGTCCAGTTGGTCGAAGTGGAAGAGGGCCGCGAGGAGACTTACGCCAGCGAGTGGCCGGAGATCCCGGGCACGGTCCTCTCTGATGTGGAGGTCGACCTGCCGGTGGCCGCCCTCACCGAGAAGACCTCGTTTGTCGACGCCTCTGCCGTCCACATCATCGTCAACCAATCAATGGCGCACCTCGCCTCGTTGCTGGACGGCGTCAAGCTCGGCGTCGAGCGATTTCGCCCCAACATCGTGCTTGATGCCATTGACGACACTGGTTCCGGGGAGTTCGCCGATCTGGCCTGGAAGGACATCGACGTCAAGATCGGCGACGTGATGCTTCGGATCGGGGACGCCACTCCCCGCTGCGTGATGACCACCTTGGCCCAGCCGACCTACGAGCAAGCCAAGAGCGTGTTGCAAGTGCTCGCTGCCACCGCCCGCAAGGAATTCGACTTCGGGGCCTTCGCCTGCTTCGGTAACAACGCCGAGGTCACCGCGGCGGGCACCATCAGTGTCGGCGACACGCTCATCATCCCCGACTGATCGCTAGTCCTGGGACGATCGCCGACTTCCGCGGGCGGTCAGAGCTCTCCCGATGCGAGCATGTCGGCGGGGATCTTCATGTCGAGGGCGCCGAGGTAGCCGCCTCCGTCGTCGATGGCGTAGTGGATGTCGTAGCCCAGCAGCTCTTGGGCCCGGCGGGGGAGGGTGCGGGCGATGTCGGGCGGGGTGGCCAGGCAGTTGTTCTCCTCAGAGCGCAGCCAGCCCAGCATGTAGCTCAGGTGGAAGGCGGGCCGGTGCTGGTCGGTCGTGGAGTTGGTGCCGGCGCCGTGGATGGTGGACCCCAGGTAGATCACCCTGGAGCCGGCGGGCATCTCGGCGTCGGCGAACTCGTGGGGCTCGGGCTGGCGGTCGGGCTCCCAACGGTGGCTGCCGGGCACCACCCGGGTGGTGCCGAGCTCGCCGGTGAAGTCGCACAGCGCGGTCACCGATGACAGCTCCATCTCAGGGCTGGGCTGGGGCATGTGCGCCCACACCTCCTCGTCGCGGTGGGGGAACTGGGCCTGGGCCCCCGGCCCCACCACCAGCATGTGGGCCACGTTCACCTGGAAGTCGGCGCAGTTGGGGCCCAGTACCGCGTCGGCGATGTCGAGCATAAGCGGGTGCAACAGCACCTCGGCCACGAACGTGGACGACTTGGAGGCCAACCCGGTCACGTGGCGCGTGTGCTCGCCGAAGAATGCGGCGATCATCGGGTTGATGAAAGTCCGGTTGGAGTCGGGCCTTTCCACATAGGGCATCAGCTCAGAGAGGATCTGATTGATCACCTCGTCGCTGAAGCATTCCTCCACGATCACCGCGCCGTCGGCGTTGAGCACCTCCAGCACATGCTCGAGGGGTTCGTCGCTCTTCAGGTGCACCAATTCAGGTTGTGCTGCCATGCCCCACTGTATTCCGAGGTCGTGCGCCGCCGTCGTGCTCGCTCAGGCCTTTTGCAAGAGCCAGAGGCCGACCACGCTGTAGAACACCATGACGAGGAGCATGGGCCGCTGGGCCCAGGTGGCCTCGCTGGCGTCGCTGGTCTCCACGGCCCGGTCGTGGGCCACCAGCACCGCGGCGATGTGGCCGATGACGATGGCTGAGAACTGCACCCAGGCGATGGCGTCGGTGGACACCAAGAAGAAGTTCACCGCCCAGTCGGCGGTTCCGAACCAGTTGGAGCCGCGGTCGAACGGGTTGGACAGCAGGCGCAGGAAATTCTGCCCGCCGTCCAGCACCAGCAGCGAGAAGTAGTGAGCCACGGTGTAGCCCAACACGATGGGCACCAAGGAGTGGGCGAAGCGCCGGGCCACCACGGTTGCGGTCTGGTTGGTAAACCAGCCCACGGCCAGCGACCCCAGGTAGTAGAGCGCAGCCATAACGGCGATGACGATGACCATCCCCAAGGTGTTGATTCCGGTGGCGGTCCATCCTCGGTGGGTGCCTACCAGGTCGCGCCACAGGGTGCTGCCAGCCAGCGAGTCGAACGTGGTCCCGCCCAGCACTACCAGCAGTACGGCCAGCAGGTCGATGCGGGGGGCGACGGTTGCCAGCCCCGACAGCGGGGGGCGCAGTCGCACCGCGCCAGTGTCGTCGCGGTGGATGGGTGCCATCTTGGCCAGCAGTGAGAACAGCACCCCGAATGCGTCGGCTTGGCGCAGCCAGCGCCGCCCGTACACCGCCGACCCGCCCACCATCCCAACCGTGTAGGCGATCATGGCCCCGCCAACCGCCGAGTTGGCGGTTCCATCGTGGTAACAGAGCTCGAAGAACAAGAACCACCCCAGCGCCACCACCGCCGGCCAATAGCCGCCGGGAATCTCGTCTGTGTCTTCGAGCTGGGGCAGGCCCAGCTTTCCCGCGGTCCACTCAATCGCTCCCGCGATGGTCTCGAACGGGTTGAGCACCCGCCACACGTCGCCGAACACTGCGGCCACCATGGCCATGCCCACCCATAGCGCCACGTACACGGTGAGCGGTCCGAACCGCTGGCTGCCCACCTCGGCACCGCTCACGCTGCTGGCCAGGGCCAGCACGAACAACGCCAGCGATGCCAAGCGGGCGGGTACCGCCACCACATCCAGCACTCGGCCGAAGGCCATGCCCAGACTGCGGCCCGTTGCGGCCGCCGGCAGCCAGGCCCGATGCCAGAAGAAGCTCAAGCTGACGAAGGTGGCCATGAGGGCGACGGCTGCACCAATGCCGAACAGATAGAACGGCAGGGGCAGATCGCCCCGCGACCCCACCCCGTGGGCCAGAACGGTGTTCAGCATGGTCACGTCAGGGTCATCCCACCTGGAGCTCCATGACCAGATCACCGTGGTGGTGGGTCTCCACCTCGAAGATGCCGGGAATGTTTGCCTCAAAGGTGATACTTCCCGGCTGGCCGGGGGCGAACCCCACTACCAGGTCGTAGCCGTGGATATGGAGCTCGTCGGCAGTGTCGCCAACCACGATGATGGTGACGGAATCCCGGGCGTCGATCCGGTAGCGCTGCACCCCGTCCACCGGCTTGCCCCCGGCCACCTCCACCTCGATGGTGGTGCCCACATCTGGAGTGGGCGTGGGCTCGGGGGTTGGGGTTGGTGTCGGCTCGGGAGTGGGCGCGGCCGTCGACCCTTCAGTCGGCTCGGGGGTAGGTGGCGGAGTGGATTCGGACGTCGGTTGTTCGGTCGGTTGTGATGTTGCCGCTGCGGTCGGTTCGGCCGTGGCCTCAGCGGTCAACGGAGCGGTTGCCTCCGGTGTCGCCTCAATCGTGGGTTCGGCCGTGGCCTCAGCGGTCAACGGGGGTGGTGCCGCGTTGTCGTCGTTGCCGCAAGCGGCAGCCAGCAGGCTAAGAGCAGCGAGCGGGCCGACCAGGAGGGCCGCGCCACGTCGGGAGATTGTCATCAAGGACAATTCGCGCTCATCGTTGGGCGAGTTCGCCCAGGTTGGAGTTCAGGCTGTACCGGCCACACCATCTCGATCCCATTATGCGGCTGAAAAGGACAAACAACCAACCCCCGAACCCGCCATTAGTGCCAGTCGTGCGACGGCGGCATGACGACGTCGGAAGACACAGCCCGCAGGTCGGTGGCCACCACGTTCACGGTCCCGTCCCACGTGGAAACGCGCCCGGTGATCACGACCACTTGATTGCTCAGCTCCCGTCGGCGGCAGGCGAACAAGTCGGAATAGACGATCACCTGGGTGTCGCCTGTCTCGTCCTCGATGGTTACGAAGACCGTGCCGTCGCGCCCGCGGGGGTGCTGTCTGGCCACCGGCCAGCCGGCGACGGTGACCAGATCGTCCTCGCTGCGCTGTTCCACGTCGGCGGTCGAGAGCACGCTGGGGCCGAGGGTCGGTCTGAGGAACTCCATGAGGTGGCCTCGGGGGTAGATGCCCATGGCCCGGTACTCGCCCATCATCTTCTCCCGCTCGGTGAAGTCGTCGAGCTGGGGCACGCGGTCTTCGGTCGACAGCGAAAGGGCGGTTTGGCCGTTTCCCGAGGGCCGGGTTTGCAGCCCCGACTCCCACAGCGCCTCCCTTCGGTTTGCCGCGATGGCGTCGAACGCCCCGGCCTCCACCAGCGAGAGCACAGCTTGGGGCTTCAGCCCCGTCCGGCGCACCAGGTCGCCGGCGCTGGCGTAGGGGCCTTGGCGCTGCCTTTCTTCCACGATGAGCCGGGCCGACTCCGCCCCCACGTCGTTGATGAACTGAAGCCCCAGGCGCACCGAGCCGCCCTCGGGCGAGCACACCGCTCGGCTCCGGTTGACGCACGGGTTGAGAAACGCCACTCCGAAGTGCCGGGCGTCTTGCTTCAGCGTCTCCATCGGGTAGAAGCCCATCGGCTGGTTGTTCATCAGCGCGGTGAAGAACTCCACGGGGTGGTAACGCTTGAGCCATGCCGCCTGGTAGGCGGTCACGGCGAAGGCGTGGGAGTGCGACTCCGGGAACATGTAGTGGCCGTTGATCTTGGAGAAGATCCTCTCGGCGGCGGCTTCGGGCACGCCGTTTTGGCGGGCGCCCTCGGCGAAGCGCTCCCCGTGCATGGCGATCAGGCGCTCGTTGTTGGGCCGGGCGAAGGCGCGGCGCACCTCGTCGGCCTCAGAGGCCGTCATCCCGGCCACGTCCTCGATGAGCTGCACCACCTGCTCCTGCCAGACGATGATGCCGTACCCCCGCTCCAGGGCCCGCTTCTCCAGCGGGTGGTCGTAGCCCCACTCCGCCCCGTGGCGATAGCGCTCCACGAACTGGGACACCGCGCTGCCCTGGGTGCCCACGCCGGGGCGGATGAGGGCCACTTGGTAGGCCAGGTCGAGGAGGTTGCGCGACTTCAGCCGCTGGGCCATCTTCAGCTGCGCGGGGGATTGGAGCAAGAAGACCCCCTTGCCCAGGCCGGCGTTGATCATGTCGTAGACGCGGGGGTCCTCCGGGCTGATCCGGCCCAGGTCGGGACGGCGGCCCTCCCGTTCCTCGATGAGGTCGAGGGCTTCGTCGATCTGGTCGAGCACCGGCAGCGACAAGATGTCGATCTTGGCGAAGTTGGCGTCGGCCACGCTGTCTTTGTCCCAGTCCATGATGTAGCGGCCGTCGGTGGCCCCGGCTCTGATGGGGACCATCTCCGGGATGGGCGAGCTGCTCAGCACCATGCCGCCCACGTGCTGGCTCAGCCCCCGGGGCGCGCCCATCAGCTGGGGGGCGAGATCGAGCAGGTCCCGCCATCCGGGGGCGCCCACTTTGTCTTTGAATTCCGCCAACTCCGCCATCTCTTGGCGCAGGTCGGCGGCGTGGTGGGAGTGCAGCCGCTTCGACAGTAGCGACAGGCGCTCGGGGGGCAGTCCCAGGGCCTTGCCTAGGTCTTGGATGATGCCTTTGACCTTGTAGGTGGTGACCGCTCCGGCCAACACGGCGTGCTCGGGTCCGAAATGGGCGTGGACCCGTTCGATCAGCTCGTCGCGCAGCCCCCGGGGGAAGTCGAGGTCGATGTCGGGCAGCGTGGTCATGTCCTCGGAGATGAAGCGCTCCAGGGTGAGGTCCCACTTCAGGGGGTCGACATGGCTGATGCCGATGAGGTATCCGACGAGCAGGGCCACCGACGAGCCCCGCCCCCGTCCCGGCGGCCTCTCCTCGATCGGCACCTCGGGGCCGACTTCGCCCCGCTCCACCAGGATCTGTTGGGCCAAAAGGGCGATCTGGCGGTAGAGCAGCAGAAACCCGGCCAGGTTGAGCCGCTCGATCAAACAGAACTCCTCGGCCAGGCGGCGCTCCACCTCCCAGGTAACGCTGCCGTACCGCCGGACGGCCCCTTCACGGCAGAGCTGCTCCAGATAGCTCAGAGGCGTGTCGCCGGGGGGCACTGCGGCATCGGGCAGGGCGTAGCCCAGGTCGGTGCTGAGGTCGAAGCAGCACTGCTCGGCGACGCGAAGGGTGTTGGCCACTGCCTGCGGGCACTCGGCGAAGAGCCGCTCCATTTCGGCCGGGGGCTTCAGGTGCAGATGGTGGTTGGGCCGCAGGTACCGCAGGGCCTGATCGATGGTGGTGTTGAGCTTGGCCGCGACCAGCGCGTGTTGCAGCCGGGCCCGGTCCGGGGTGTGGTAGCAGACGTCGTTGGTGGCTACCACCCGGGCGCCGGCCTCGGCAGCGAGCCTGACCAGCTTGCGGTTGCGGTCGGTGTCGCCAGCCAAGAAGTTCTGCTGGAGCTCGACGTACACCGAATTCGGCCCGTACCAGTCGAGGTATTGCCGCAAAAGGCCGTGGGCCTCACCGATGCGGTTGTTTTCCGCCAGCCGGGACAGCGGGCCGTCGCGCCCGCCGGTCAAAAGAACCACCCCCTCGCAGTGGTCGGGCAGGTATGCGGGGTCGAGCTTCGGGTCCCGGCGGTCGGCGGCGTTGGCCATGGTGAACAGGCGCGAGATGTTGGAGTACCCGGCCCGGGTCTTGGCCAACAGGGCGAGCTTCGAGCCGTCGGTCAGCGCCAGCTCACCGCCGGTGATGGGCTGGGTGCCCAGGCTCTTGGCCAGGCGGGCGAACTCCAGCGCGCCGCACAGGTTGGTGTCGGTGAGGGCCAGGGCCGGATAGCCGAACTGCTTGGCCTGCGCCAGCAGCTCATGGGCATGCGACGCCCCCTCTCCGAAGGAGAAGAAGCTCTTGGCCCGAAGCTCCACCCAGTTCGCCATCAGAAGTCCGTCGTCAGCAGCTCGCCGTCAGCAGTTCCCATCAGAAGTCGCCCATCAGACGCTTTGTCGATACCAGCGGCTCTCGACGCAGTCTCGGAACAGGGTGATCAGCCGCCCGTCGCCGGGGTCGACCCGGTAGTAGGAGCGGGCCACCGGCTTGGGCAGCCACCACAGATCGAATGTCCACCGGTCGTCGATGCGGGCCACCTCCGTCCAGCGCCGGCCCGCCCGCAACGACCGCGGCTCGCCGTCGGCGTTCTCGCGCACGTCCACCGGCCTCGGCGTCAGCAACGGCCTGATGATGTCCTGGGCCGACGGGTCGATGGGCATCTGGAGGAACCGCATCTCCGGCACCGGATGCCAGGGCGCCACCCCGGCGATCCGGTACAGGGCGTGGTCGCCTCCCATCAGCGGCCGCAGCCTGCGGTCGGCCTCCACCAGCCGCCCCAGCCGGTCGCGGCGCGCGTCCTTCAGCAGCGTCAGCTGGGCGACCGACTGGCCGGTGAAGTCCGACAGGGTGAGCGTCACGTCTTCGACGGGGCGGCGGGGCGGGTCGGCCTCCAACCGATCTCGGACGATTTCGGAGGCCCGCTCCCACCCGCCGACGGGCTGCTTGAAGCTGACGCTGCGCTCCCACATCGGCCAGCCCGGCGCCTCGCACAGCAAGTGCGCCGACCCGGCGTGGTGGCCGTTCACTTCCGGTCGGGCGAACGCCCGCAGCAAAAGGGTCTCCACTGCCATCAACAGAGCCTCTAGGGATATGGAGTGGAGGGGCAGCGAGATGCGCTCTACTACCGGCTCCTCAAGCGGTCGGGGCACGACGGGGGTGTCGTCGATGCCGTTGCACAGCGACCACGCCCGCAAGCCCTCGAGGCCGAACCGGTCGGAGAGCAAATGCCCGCTCACCGAGGCAACCGCGCCCATGGTGTGCAGGCCGAACCGGTGCAGGCCGCCCCTCATGCCAGCCGAGACGGGAAGCAGGTCGATACTGTGCGGGGCGAGGAAGGCGCTCACATCGTCGCCCACCCCGCGTGCCCCCGGACCCCGGTGCGTGCGGGCCGCGACGAAGGCGGGGAACTTGGCGTCTGCCACCCCCGCCCGAGAACTCAGCTCGGCGGGAACCGCGCTCATCAACGCCGAGACCGCGCCCGCTTCGCCCCCGTACAGCCCTTCCAGCCCGTCCAACCGGACGTAGGCCGTGCCGAGCTCAGCCGCCTCCACCCGGTCGCTCACTTGCTGCAACGCAGTGACCATGCGGCTGAAAACTTGGCGATAGCAGGGCTCGTCGGCATCCAGCACCACGGCGTCGGCGTGGTGCGACATCGCCTCTTCCAGGGCCATGCCCTCCCTCGCCCCAACCGCGGCGGGGAAGTGATCGACCACCAGAGTCCTCGCCGTCGACGGATCGCCGTCGACGATCAACACGGGGCTGTCGGCCAGATGGCGATGCCGACTCATCTCCACCTTCGCCCTCAAATGCGTGGCCAGCACACAAGCAACCCTCACAGGGCACCCGTGCGAAGCTCGCGGCAACTACACAGGACAACCTTATTGACGCCTGTGACACTTTCGACCGGAACCGGCGTGCCCTTCATCTCGCGCCATCAGCCTGCCCGATCTCAGAGGATGTCGTTTCGTTGCATCCGGGTTGCTGGATATGCTTCTTCTTGTGGAGCTCACCAGGGTGATTGAGACGCGGGCCGGTGTTCGCAGCGGCAAGCCTTGCTTCATTGGCACGCGGATAGCGGTTTACGATGTGCTGGACTACTTGGCCGCGGGAATGACGCCGTCAGAGATAGCCGGCGACTTCCCTGAGTTGAGCGAGCAGCATGTCCTAGCTGCCATTGAGTTTGCCGCGCTGCGCGAGCGGCGTCTTGCAACTCCCGCGTGAGCTCGAAGTCCTTGACGTCCTCCGGCAGCATCGGGATGTGATCACCGAATTTGGTGCGAACGACCAGGAAGCCCTACTCGTCCTTCCGTCTGCGGTCTAGTTGAGCTCCTGTGTCTAGAGGGGCGAATGAGATGAATTCCGCAGCACTGATGGGCGCGGTGAAGACAGTTGTATGGAAGTCGTTCGAAGAGCAGGCTCCTGAGCTAGCCGAGCGGATCCGGTTGCGGTTTGAGAGCCACATTCACGCGGTGCTGGGCACGCTGCGTCGGGATGGGGCGCCTCGGCTGTCGGGGATGGAGGCGCCGATCCGAGACGGGCATCTGTGGCTGGGGATGATGCCGGGTTCGCGCAAGGCGGCGGATTTGCTACGCGACCCGAGGTTCTCGCTTCACAGCTCGCCGGACACCGAAGAGTTGCTGCTCGGCGATGCCCGCATCGATGGACAGGCGGTGGCCGCCACCCCCGAGGAAGTTGACCTGTTTGTAGCTGGCCACAGAATGCCCATCGACAACCCACTTGACACGATGGCCCTATTCACCGCCCGCATCTCCCGCGCCACGCTGACCCGCGTCGAGGGACAAGAACTGGCAATCCAATTCTGGACCCCGACCGACGGTCTTCGGGAGATTCGCCGAAGCTGAGATGGCCTACACTCCACTCGCTGTCAAAACCGGTTGAGCTTCCCTGCCCTTTCGAGGGTCTAGCTCGAGTCAGATGCAAAGCGAGACAATCACCGGCAGCGTGAATCCAACATCACGCCTCCACCAAACCCAGGGGCCCCACAGCCTGTATGAAACCCGGTGAGGTTCAACTTCTTGGGCTGCGATCACAATCGGGGATAGGCGACACCGTGGTGGTCGCCGTAGGGCGGGGGCTCGAACGCCTCGGCCGGGCCGGGGTCCAGGCTCGCGGCGAGGCTAATCGCCTCGTCCAGCGGTATCTTCTCGCCCCATACCAGCCGATCCTGCATCGCCTCGTACCCCTCAGCAAGGGCCTCGTGCTCTGGGGTGGACGGGTCGAATGAACGGATCGACGCGAACCCGTCCGGGGGCCGCGGCGGCGACCCCGGCTGGCGCCATTGCTCGGCGATGTGCAGCAGGGCGCGACTGTCCCTGCCGATGTGCCCCTCGAAATCGCCGGCGCGCAGAGCGATGCAGGCCAGGTCGTACACGTCCCTAGCCCTGTACCGGATGGCGGAGAGGTCGCCGGACTCCGACACCTGCGTCTGCGCGATGAGCTTGTTCATCGCCGTAGAGCCCGGCCCCAGCGCAAGGAACTCGAAGCTGCCCAGCTCCGGGTGGGAGCGCAGTTCGTCCTCGTCAGCCACCCGTCCTATCAGAGACATGACCGGCACCTCTTCGGCCCATATCGGGTGGGCGCTGGCGTCTTGCCGCACAATGTCGACGTTGGAGACGGGGGGGCCACCCCCCTTGGTCGTAACCTCAAAGAAGAAGTGCCCGGCACTCCGCCCCGCCGAGTTGTACGCACCCCCCAGGGACGTCGACACGCTTACAGCGGCCGCCTTGCACGACGCCTTGAACTGCTTGGTGTTGAGGCCCTCATCGGGGTCGAGCACCAAGTCGATGTCCTCCGACCACCGCTCGGTCACACCCCATGCAGTGGACAGGGAAGTCCCGCCGCCGAACAGAATCCTCCCCACAGGCGACCCAGCAGGCAGATGCCGGGTCGGATAGGCACGCGGCAGAAACGAGCCTCCCAAGCGGGATGTCCAGGCATATAGGGTCCTGACCAGCCAATAGTCGTGGACAATCATCTCGGGGGCCAGCCCGTAGGCGTCGGAAGCGCTGCCGATCAGGCTTTCAAACTTAACTCCGTTATCCGCTAGGGCCGTCGTGCCGATTGCGTCTACGCCCCCAACGGACGAGGAACCAGCAAGCCCAGCAGAGGGGCTCACCTGCCCAGGCAGTGTTCTTCTTTCACCGCGACGGTTCTTGTGGGATGTGTGCGGACATGTGTCCCAGTAGTTGGCGCAAGGAGTTCCGAGGGCAGTGCGAGCACCGCACTGCCTCCGGCCATTGGGCTTGTCGCTCATTCCACCCCGATCACATCGGGCAGTTCGGACGCGAGCCAGGCCATGATGGCATCGAAAGACCTTTCGCCCTCGCCAGCGGGCCATTCAGACCCCACCCTCTCGGCTTCAGCGGCCCACAACAGCCGCTTCTTGCTGATCGGAGTACGCGGCTTGGAACTCCAATTTCCATCAACGACTCTGGGGATCGCATACTCCATCAGACGGGGGTCGGCCCCGCCGAAAGACCGGGCACCCTCCAGCAATGTCGCCTCGTTCCAGTTCAGACAGCGGCGGCGAGGGTTCGGCCTGTGTTTGTAGATCACGTTCTCGACCTTCGACGGCATCTTTGGAGGCGTGAGGTTTCTGACCGGAACGGCGACATGTACCTGCACGGGTACCTGCGTGCTCCACCCGAGCGCTTGCAAAGCGTTCCAGTCGGCGTATCCAGACCCCGGCGGTGCTGCCGCCCAGTAGTGGCGGGGGTAGGGCTCTAGGGACGGGACGCGCCCGTACAATCTGCTGTAAGACGGAGGTTGCCTCCAGTAGAGGCCGCGGGCAGCGCGCCCGATGATGGGCCGGTCCTCTGCCAGCAGGCGCTTCACAAGGTCGTTTACCAACTGCTTGGGGCCTGGAACGGCCGACACCTTGAACCATGTGCGGGAGGGGAGGGCGACGATCCACTCTCGGGCCACCTCTGTCGCCGGCTTGTCGACTGATGTACCAACGCTCATGTAGAAATTATATCACACCAACTGGAACCATCAAGGGCGGCAACGGGGCCTTCGCTGCCTTGGCATGACCCCCTGATCATGTTTTGCAAAATTGGCGAAGACGAGATCTTCTGGCTCAGAACTCCGACCTCTACAATTCCAATCGCTGACCGTCAGGACAGAGAACGAATAATCGCTAACAGCTGGGCAAATTCGTGATTCTGTGGGATCCCATTGACAACTCGATGTCAAATGTGAATGGGTCATCACGGTCCCCTGGTTGAGAGACTCCGCTGTTGGGAGGAGGGGAGTCTCGAATTAGAGCCTTCTTGTATTTCGAGAAATGTCTTCAAGGTGTCTCCGATTACGTTCGACATCTTTTGCCATCCCCTTAGCCAGATTGATCAGTTGGTCAAGCTTCCTGCTGATCTGTTCTAGATGTCTATCGGTTGTATCGCCAGTTGCCATGTCCTTCTCCTTTGCAGATGGAACACAGCATTATGTTGGAACGAGTTCTTGCAATCAAGCATTTGGTGATGCAATTGCCGACGCTTGTCGTATGGGAACTGGATCGAGGTGAGTCTTGGCGTTCAGATCGTCTGAGTGCCGTCTACTCCTAGGGCTATGGCGAGGACGATGGCCAGGCCGCCGAGGAGACGGGCGACCACCGACAGCAGGGGGGTGGGGGTGGCTCGGAACCAGAGGAGGGCGGCGGTGAGCGCGGCGGCCAGGATCACGCCGGCCATGGTGCGGAGGGTGCCGTCGTGGGCGGCGGTGGCAAGCACCACGGCCACGAGCTGGGGGGTGAACAGCAAGGTTAGGGCGATGAGGGCCATCTGGGTTCCGGCCCGAGGTTCGTCGTGGACGGGGCGGGCGGGGAATACCATCCAGCGCACTCCGGCAACGGCGAAGGGCACGGCGGTGGCCAGCCGCCAGGTGCCGGTGGTTACCGACAGGGCGTCAAGGATGGGGTCGGACAGGGCGGCCACCAACCACAGCAGGCCCACCGCCGCGGCCACGGCCAGCGCCACCCGGGGCCGCCATTGATCCCGGTTGGAGGGGCGCCACGCCACGCACAGCGCTCCCGCGGCTGGGTTGGCCGCAGCCAGCACCATCAACATCACCGGTCCGAGCCCGCTCATGCCAACTGCCTTTTCATGTCTTTGGCCTTATCAATCGAATTGGTTGATAACAATCCCAGCCCGCTCATGGCCTCACTTCTTTCATGGCTTGTTTCCTCCGAGGTTGAAACTGACATCGGCCATAAGCAGGCCGGAGACAGCGTGCTGCTGGTCGTCCACCCTGGTTAGGTCGTCGTAGTACCAAGCGCCGTCGGCGTCTTGGGCTTCGGCCAAACGGGCCGCCCCGCACTCCAGCCGGTCCCGCAGCGGAGCGTCGGCCAGCCGGGGCTCATTGAGCCACAGCCACTCCAGTCCACCCAACCCTTCCAGGATGGTCCCGTACCCGCCGCCGCGGGGCATGGGCAGATGGGAGATCTCGGCGACGCCCTCCCGCTGGGCGTCCCAGCGGATCATCTGGCTGAACCGGCCGGCTAGGCGCTGGGCGTAATCGAGGTGGTGCTCTTCGAGGCCCCACTCGGCCATCTCGCCCAGGGTGTAAGCCGCCCACTGGTCGGGCCACGGCGGGGGCCACAGCTCCTCCAGCTCGTCCCGCTCGGTGGACAGGTAGTCCATGATGGCCCACACCGGGGCGTCCCACCCCTCGCCGGGGAAGGCCTCGTGCATCAAGGCCAATCCCCAAGCGGCCTCCCCGGTGGCGAATCGGGACCGCTGCTCGGGCACCGGCGCGCCGGTCTTGGGATCCCAGAAGTTGAGCATCCCGCCGTCGGGCAGCTGCTGGCCCATGAGGAACCGGCCCAGCGCCCTCATCACGTCGTCGAAGCCAGTGTCGCCGGTGAGGATGCGCCGATGGGCCAGCGACACCAGGGTCAGCGAAGCAGTCCCCGTCTTCACCGGCCCCCGGGGCGACAGCGCCGGCCCCATACCCCCGTCGCTGGTTTCCACCGCCCGCTCCAGCAGGTAGTTCATGCCCCGATCAGCGGCCTCCACCACCTGATGGTTTTGGCCCTGCTGCGCGATGGCCAGTTGGTAGAGCGACAGAGTTCCTCCGGCGTGGCGGACCAAGTTGTAGCCCGGCACCGCCGACTCGGTGCGCCGGTCGTATTCGTACAGGTAGCGCCCGGAGCGCTCTTGGGTGCGAACGATCCAGTCGGCCCCGGCGTCGATGGCTGCTTGGCCGTCGCCGGGGGAGTATTGCGGGCACACCTCGGGCGCGGCCAGCGTCACCCGCAATAGACCGGCGGTGACCACCCATACCACCACCCACGCGACGAGCCGGCGTTTGGCACCCCCGGCCGAAGGCCGCCAGAAAGTCATTGCCCTCACCGGTACCGCCAGAACCGGGAGAACAGGAACGTGGCCGGCAGCCGGGTCCTCACGAACTGGCGGGCTAGTTGTCCCTCCAGCACGGTGCCGTCGCGATCGACCATGCGCCACGATGCCCCCGGAACCACGGTGATGTCGAACCGGGCCATCCAGTCGAGCCACCTCACCCAACCGCTGGGGGTGACCAAGGTACGGTCGCGGGTGGACGGAACCGCCCAAATGGCCAGGGCCCCGATGGCGATCACGCTGAACACCTCCACCTGGGCGCTCACCTCGATGCCCACGTGGAAGGCCACCGCCACCCACACCGCGGCCAGCCGGGTGCGGCGAAACCAAATCCCGAAGGCGATGAACAGCTCGGTGGCCACCGCCACCGGCGACAGCACCCATTGGAAGGCCCGGGCGGTCAACACTTCCAAAATCGGATCGGCCAGCGTGTCGCCCAGGGCGTCGCGCACATCGCTTTGATAGCGCAGGGTGCGGTCGTGCATCACCCGACCGCCCACCCAGTCGGGGTCGATCAGCTTGGAGAACCCCGAGGCGAAGTAGATGGCGGCGGCTTCGAAGCGAAGCAGCCACACCGGCCATATCAGGGCCCGGTCATCAGGAGTGTGGCGGCGGCGGGCGTCCAGCGACAACACCCGGCCGTTGTCGCACAGGGCCACACCGGCCAACAGGATGATCAAAAAGGCCCGGTTGTGGCGGAAGTGGGTCTCCGACAAGAAGAAGTTGTAGGCCACCACTGCCAAGGTCACCCAGGTGGCGGCTCGCGACCACAGGCCCACGGTCATCAGCACCGCGGCGGCCACGCCGATCCACAGCAGCGCCACGTACAGCCCGGCGGGCGCGTTGGGCACCCACGGCCACCACTTCTGCTGGAACACGTCGAGGTAGGTCACTCCGTCGAGGGCGTCGGCCAGAAACGGTCGCAGGTGCCAGATGGCCGACGGGCCCAGCACGATGCGCACGATGGCCACGGCCCGAACGCTGGCTGGCTCATCGAACACGTCGTCGAGCCATCGGCGGCACCGGATTCGCCAGTCGACGGTCGTCGGAGGAGTAGTGGTAGGCGTCATGGTCTGCCCAACTCCCGGTCGTGGCTGCGGATCACCGTGACGTAGGGACCGCGGGCGTTGCGGTAGTAGGTGACGGTGGCCTCGAGGTAAAGGGTCTGAGCGTCGTTGGGGGTGTTGTCGGCCATCCAGTCCAGGGCGTGGTCCAGATAGTCCACCACTGCGTCCACCCCGGAGAAGGCGTGGCGCTGGTGCCAGGGACCCTGCAACGCCCGCCAGCCGATCAGCTCGTCCCAGTCGTAGCCCTCCCAGCGGCCGTTGGGCACCGCCACCCGCTCGCCGTGGGGCAGCACTCGCACCAGCTCTACGGCATAGGTGCTCGACTCGTTGAAGGGCTGGAACGCGAAGTAGTTGTGCGGATCCCGGTAGCCGTTGGCCACCAGCCCGAGTTGGACGACCACAATCGCGGCCGCAAACCACCGTGCCCCCCGCCGACGCCAAAGCGGGCGGGGAGTCGCAGCCGCTGCTGGAAAGGCGTCAGCCGTCGTCGGCGTACCTCCGCTTATAGGCCTCCAAGTCGGGCGGCAGGCGGTCGCGCTTGAGCTCGGCGAAATTGTCGTAGGCGGTCAGCCAGCGCACGTGGCGCCACAGTTCCACGGCCTCCTCGGTCGACTCGGCCGGATTGCTGATCACTGGGCCGAACAGGGCCGGACCCCGCCCGCCGTCCAGGCGGATGGTGGGCACGCCGAAGCTGCGGGTCTCGTCGCACAAGATGGTGTGCTCGGAATTCAGCGTTTCCCAAGTGCTGTCGTCGGCCAGGGCGTCGTCCACCAGGCTGGCGTCGAATCCTGCGTCCACCGCGGCAGCCCGGATGGTGTCGAGTTCGTCCACCGACTCAACCAAGTCGAACACCCGGTGGCCGATGGCCTGGTAGTAGGCGCCGATGCCGTCGTTGCCGCCCACCTCCCGGGCCTTCACCGCGGTGCGCAGCGAGCGCACGCCCACGCCCCGGTCGGGGTCGAACTCGTCCATGGGCTTGTCCCAGTTGACGATGGCCAACGAGAACAGACCCCAGGTGACGCTCACTTCACCGGCGTCTTCAATCTGACGAACCCAACGGGCTGTCTGCCAGCACCATGGTCAAAGCGGGTCGAAATAAAAGGCTATGGGCTCACTCATGGGTTCATTATTCCAGTCTTGGACTAGCCGAGGATGACCTCGGCGATTGTGCGCAGTTCCTCTGCGCTGCGAGCCCCCACGTTGATGCCGGTCACCGGGCTTTCCTCCCAGGCCGCCAGCCGGTCGCGGATGCGCTCGGGCGAGCCCACCAGGGAGATCTCGTCGGCGAACTGGTCGGGCACCGCGGCGATGGCCTCCTCCCGCCGGCCCTCGAAGAACAGGTCTTGGATGTGGTAGGCCTCCCCCTCGAAGCCCATCCGGGCCATGAGCTTGGTGTGGTAGTTCTGGCCCTTGGCCCCCATCCCGCCGATGTAGAAGCCCAGCGAGGCCTTGGTGGGGAACAGCGCCTCGGCCAGCTCCTCGGGAGAGTCGCCGGTGACCTTGATGGTGGTGTGGACGGTGATTTCGAAGTCCTCCGATCTCCCGGCAATCGAATCGGCATACACCTCGGGGCGGAACGGGGAGTAGTACAGCGGCAGCCAGCCGTCGGCGATCTCCACCGTCTGGGCGATGTTCTTGGGACCCTCGGCACCGATGAAGATGGGGATGTCGGCCCGGGGCGGATGGGTCATGATCTTGAGCGGCTTGCCCAAGCCGGTGTCGCCCTCCCCTTTGTAGGGGTGGTTGTAGTAGTCGCCCTCGTAGGTGAGGTAGCCGTCGCGGGCGAACACCCGCCGCAAGATCTCCACGAACTCGCGGGTGCGGGCCAGCGGACGGTTGCCCGGCTGGCCGTACCACCCCTCCACTACCTGGGGGCCCGACACCCCCAGCCCGAGGATGAGGCGCTGGTTGGACAGGTGGTCGGCGGTCACGGCGTGCATGGCGGTGGCGGTGGGAGTGCGGGCGGCCAGCTGGACGATGCCGGTGCCTAAGCGGATGCGCTCGGTGTGGGCCGCCAGCCATACCAGCGGCGAGAACGCGTCAGAGCCCCACGACTCCGCCGTCCACACCGATTCGTAGCCCAAGCGCTCTGCCTCTTGGGTGAGCGGCACAAAGTTGTCGGGCATCCCGCGGCCCCAGTATCCCCAGACCAGTCCGAGTTTCATGGCGGCGACCCTATCCCTCTCATCACCGGCGGTCGTTGTTGAGATTGGCGCAACTGCCGCTATCCGCTTGTCGGCAGTGGTAGCGGGGCCGGTAACATGGTTCCCTATGTCCAGGGTCTGCCAGGTGACCGGTCGTCGCCCATCGTTCGGCAATAACGTCTCCCACTCGCACCGCAAGACGCGGCGCCGGTGGAACCCTAACGTCCACAAGCACCGCTTCTGGTTGCCGTCGGAGAAGCGGTGGGTCACCCTCACTGTCTCGGCCAAGGGCCTAAAGACCATCAACAAGCACGGCATCGAAAAGGTGATCGCCCAGATGCGCCAGCGCGGGGAGAAGGTTTAATCCATGGCTAGTGACAAGCGTCCCATCATCAAGCTGAAGTCCACCGCGGGAACCGGCTACACCTACGTCACCACCAAGAACCGGATCAACGACCGGGAGCGGATCGAGCTGAAGAAGTACGACCCGGTGGCCCGCAAGCACGTCGTGTTCAAGGAGGAGCGGTAGCCACCTCCGTTGACGAGCGCCGGGAGCTCCTGACGGCCGCGCTGCTGGCCGACGACCCCGCCCCGCCGCTGTGGCATCTGGTTGACTCCGGCCTCGCCGACGAGATCGTTCCCGAGCTGCCCGCGCTCCGCCTGGAGCAAGACCCGATTCACCGCCACAAGGACGTGCTGGCCCACACCATCGCGGTGGTGGCCAAGACCCGCGCCGATCTGACTCTGCGGCTGGCCACGCTGTTCCACGACGTGGGCAAGCCCCGCACCCGTTCCTACGAGCGGGGCACGGTGACCTTCTACCACCACGAGGCGGTGGGGGCCCGCATGACCCGCAAGCGGCTAGCCGAGCTGGGCTATTCCGAACAGGTGGTCGACGACGTGAGTGAGCTGGTGCGGCTGTCGGGCCGCTTCAAAGGGTACGCCGACGGGTGGAGCGACGCCGCGGTGCGGCGCTACGCCCGAGAGGCCGGGCCGCTGCTGGGCTACTTGAACGAGCTGGTGAGGGCCGACTGCACCACCCGCAACCGCCAGAAGGCGGCCGATCTCCAACACCATGTGGACGAGCTGGAGGCCCGGATCGCCCGACTGGCCGAGGAGGAGCGCCGGGCGGCTGAGCGGCCGCTGATCGACGGCAACGAGGTGATGGAGCGCTACGGCGTGGGACCCGGTCCCGAGGTGGGTGCGGCGCTGGAGTTCCTCTTGGAGCTGAAGCGGGCCGAGCCCGACCTGGACCGGGCCGCCACCGAGGCCCGACTCGACGTTTGGTGGGCCGAAAAGGGATAAATACCCAGGTCAGAGACTGACGCTATAGAGAGGTGCGGTCGGGGTAGCCTCCGACTGGGAGTTGTCAATTGCCCAGTCGATTCATTGTTCTTTTGGCAGTCTTGCTGCTGGTGTCGTCCTGCTCTGAAAGCTCGGTGGACATACCAGTTTCTCAGCCAACTGGCGCCGTTGATACTCCAGTTCTCTCCGATTCAAGCCCTACTCCCACCGCATCCGCCACTTCGATTCCCGAGCCGACGCCGTCTCCCGAGCCCGCGCCGTCTCCCGAGCCCACCGCTGAGCCCGCACCATCTCCCGAGCCCACCGCAACTGCCGATCCTGCCGAGCCAGAGCGCGATTGCTCTCCTTCGATCCCCGACGATTTTCAGATTTCCCACAGGTCTCTTGCGGTGACCAGCATCGAGATATCGCAGGCCATGTATGACTGCGCCCACGAGGTCGGTCTGGCGTTCACTGACGATCCCGCGGCGATTTCCACGCTGATTTCCCGCGGTATTCAAGGCCCGCTGTTGCTGGTTGGCCCTTGGTTCGACATCCCATTGATGGGCGAGCTCGGGCGCCTTGCTCCCGAGCGCATCGTCACGGCCGGATTCGACGCGCCGGTCCTTCGGTATGCCCTGGCCGACTTCGCCTTCGAGCAGGTCGCGGTAGACCAGCAGGCAACTTTTTCCTCTGAAGGGTTGTCCAATGGCCCCGTGTGGCTTGTCGACAACGCCCAACAGGGTGTGCCGTTGACAGCTCTTGGCCACCAAATCGGTGTTGGGGTGTTCACCCTGTCCGGCGATCTCCGAGCCTTGTCCCCGGAGATTCGGCGGACGATCTCCAGCGCCTCCCAGGTGGAACTGCTCTCGGACTTCGGCGAGGACGGGGCCTGGCAACTGGATGTGATCCGCCGGGGCGATGAACTGCCCGGCGGTGGCCTGCTCCTGTTCGACCCAGACATCGGCCGCCGCCTGGTAGCCGTATACGGCCATCCGTCGATATCAGGACTTGGCGCGCTGGGAGAGCAGAGTCCCGAGGAGGGTGTCGAACGCCTCCGTTCCATTGCCGAGGGCTACGACGCGGACGGCTCCTTGGTGCTGCCCACTTTCGAGATCATCGCCACCGTTGCCTCGGCGGGCCCTGGCGAAGACGGGGACTATTCGGCTGAGATCGCCCGGGATGAGATCAGGCCCTGGATCGAGATCGCAGCCGCCAACGATTTGTACGTGGTGCTGGATCTCCAGCCGGGGCGAACCGACTTCCTCACGCAGGCCAAGATCTACGAGGAATTCCTACGCCTTCCCCATGTCGGGCTTGCGCTGGACCCTGAGTGGAGGCTCAAGCCGAACGAGGTCCACCTGCGCCAGATCGGCGCGGTGGACGCGGAGGAGATCAACCAGGTTGTCGAATGGCTGGCCGGTATCGTCCGTGAACTAGCCCTTCCCCAGAAGTTGCTGATTCTTCACCAATTCCGGTTGCAGATGATCACCAACCGCCATCTGATTGAGACTCCTCCAGAGCTGGCGGTGTTGATCCATATGGACGGTCAGGGTCCGATTCAAGACAAGGTCAACACCTGGAACCTGTTGACCAGCCAGCCCGATGCCGATCAGTTCTATTGGGGTTGGAAGAACTTCTACGACGAGGACTTCACCATTGCAACTCCGGATCAAGTACTAGAACTCACTCCCATGCCCGTGTACGTATCGTTCCAGTAGGGCTGCTAAAGCTGGTCGACGTAGGTGTCGGTGCCCACCACGGTCTTGTAGAAGGGGCCGGCCCAGCAGACGTTGGCCAGACCTGAGCCGTTGACCGCGGCCACGTACGACCGGAAGGCATCCCAGCAGCCGTCGGGCTTCTCATCGCTGAAGAAGATCTGAAGGGTGCGGGCCTCGGTGCCGGTGCCCGAGCCCAAATCCATGGGGGAGTTGGAGGTGATCTCGTCGCGCTGGCGGGGCTTCCAAACCGACCCGATGGCCACCGGCGACCCGGCCATCATCTCGGGCATGGCCTTGTCCCGCAAGAAGGCGTGCAGCTCGTCTTCGCTCACCCCGTCGGCCCGGTCCATGGCCACCACGCCGATGCCGGCGTAGCCGTGGTCGAGAGCCAGCTCCAGCGGCACCGGGTCGTCGTCGCGGTAGGCGGCCCAGGCGACATCGGCCAATATGGTGTGGCGGTGGGTGCGCTCGGCGAATCCCCGGTCGTTGGTGTACAGCCAGTGGACCTGGTCGCTGGCCCACTGCCAGTGCTCCTCGTCATGCCCGTCGAGCACCCAGTACACCGCCAGGAATGAGCCATCTCCGGCCTGCGACACTTCGCCGCTGCCGTCGGTCATGCGCAGATCTTTGAGCGCTCGGGGGGCCACCCAGCGAGAGCCGGCGAACATCCAGGGGCCGATCATGCACCCGGCGTAGAAGTGGTCTCGCTCGTACCAGCGGTTGTACTCCTGCTCGTGGCCCGGATTGGGGTCCACCAGGGTGAAAAGCATGCTGCCAACGTGGATGGGATAGTCGTTCACGCCGCCGAACTTAGTGGTAGCGCTCTAGTCTCGCGAAGGTGAGCGAGCATCCCTTTCGCGACAAGGCCGCTATCGCGGGGATCGGCATCACCGAGTTGTCCAAGAACTCGGGGGTGAGCACCCTCACCCTGGCGCTGCGGGCGATCATGGCCGCGGTGGAAGACGCCGGGCTACGCCGGGAGGACATCGACGGGGTGGCCTGTCACCAAGTGCAGGACTCGATCACCGCCTCCATCGTGGCCCAGTGCCTGGGAGTGGAAGACCTGTCGTGGTACTGCGACCAGTTCGGCGGCGGCTCCACCTCGCACTCGGTAGTCGGCCATGCGGCCAACGCGGCCGCCCTCGGCCACGCCCGCCACATCGTCGTGTGGCGGTCTATCAACGCCCGCTCCGAGCACCGCATGGGGGGCACCGGACGCCCGCCCCCGGCGATTGTGGAAACCCAGTATCAGCACCCCATCGGCTGGGTGACTCCGCCGCAGTGGTATGCCATGTTCGCCCGCTCCCATATGAACCGCTGGGGCACCACCTCTGAGGATCTCGGGCGCATCGCCGTTCAGCAGCGAGCCAATGCCGCTCACAACGAGCGGGCCATGATGCGGGCCCCCATGACCATGGACGACTACTTGGCCTCCCGCTGGATCGTGGAGCCGTTTCGGCTGTTCGACTGCTGCCTGGAGACCGATGCCGCCGCCGCAGTGGTGATCACCACCACCGAGCGGGCCCGGGATCTGCGCCGGCCCCCGGTGCTGATCTCGGGGATGACCTGGGGCGGCGGTCACATGATGCACAGCAACCGGGTGCAGGCCGATTGGACCACCTCGATTGCCGCCCAGATGTCCCGCCGGCTGTACGAGATGGCCGGGGTCGGCCCCGACGACGTGCAGTACGCCTCCCTATACGACGCCTTCACCCACCTGGTGTTGGTCCAGGTGGAGGACTACGGGTTTGCCCCCAAAGGAGAGGCGGCTGCGTTCATCGCCGACGGCGGAACCGCCCCCGGCGGCCGAGTACCGGTGAACACCCACGGTGGGTTCCTGTCAGAGGGCTACGTCCACGGCCTCAACAACCTGCAAGAGGCCGTCCGCCAGATCAGAGGCACCGCCGGGCCGTTCCAGGTGCCCAATGCGGAGGTGGCCTTGTCTACCGGTCAGCCCGGCTATGTGGCCGGCAACTCCTCGGCCCTCATCCTGCGCCGCGATAGCTGATCGGCCTGGCCCGCTCTTGGCGGGCCGTGTACCAGGCGGCGGCTGCCGCGGCCACCAGCAACAGGGCGCTCAGCCCGGCCCAGTGGCTCAGCAGGTGAAAGCCGACTGCCTCGACCGCCGCGCCGGCACCCAGCCCGGCGATCGCGCCACTGGTGGTCATTATGAAATCAGCGCCCCCTTGAACCTCCACTCGTTGATCAACCGGGAAGGCGCCGGTGAGCATCGCGCTCCCCGCGATCAGCCCGAAACTCCAGCCCAAACCGACCAACATCAAGCCTACGAACATGCCCAGGCTGTCTTCTGCACTGGTGTGGGCCGCCGTCTCGGCCCCGATGCACAAGGTCACCCCGCCCATACCGATTATCAGATGAGGCCCCATTCGGTCGACCAGCCAGCCCACGATGGGGGAGAAGGCGTACATCCCGATGACGTGGACCGAGATCACCCAGCCGATCACCCTTAGTTGATGGTCGCCGTTTTCCATATGGAGCGGCGTCATGGTCATCACCCCCACCATCACCGCCTGACCGGTGAGCATGGCGATAACGGCCAAACGGGCGGCGGGCACGGTGGCGATTCGGCGTCCCACCACCATGGGAGATGCCGGGCGCACGGTGTCGGCTCCGATTGTGCCCAGCACTTCCAGCGGGTCGGGGCGCAGCCAAAGCTGGGTAGCGGTCAGGCCGATGATGAAGAGCACTACGCCCAGCAGGTAGGGGCCGGACAATTCTGGAAGGCCTGTGAACCGGGCCAGGTCAGCCGCAGGGCCCAAGGCGATTGTCGGGCCAAGTGCCGCGCCGACCGTGGCCGCCCACACCAGCATTCCGATAGCCCGAGCCCGACGGTTTTCCGGTGCCAGGTCGGCCGCGGCAAAGCGGGCCGCGAAGTTGGTGGCATTCCCCGCGCCGACGCCGAGGATCCCCAGCACCAGCAGTGGATAGAAGTCGGCCACCGCGGCCACGAATGCCAGCGATGCCCCGACTGCCCCTATCGACCATCCCGCCACCATTCCCCGGCGCCGGCCCAGTTGAGCCATTCGGCGAGCCAGGGGAACCGTTGTGAATACGCTGCCCACCTGCATCGCGGCGACAGCCAGCCCGGCCAGGGTCTCGCTTCCGGTGATCTCTTTGCCCAGAACTGCCGCGGCAGAAAACGAGGACGCCATGGCCGCGGTGGTGGGAATCACCGAAGCCATCAGCGTCCGCGTCGTCCGCTGATGGGCTGCCGCCCGCTCTGTCAGCATGTCTGATCTCTACTGGTGGGCTCTACTGGATCGTTCCTCTACAGAGATGGCTCTTCTTCCCGACCCACTCTAGGTCAGGGTTGTGACAGTCTTTTTCGTAGTGAGGAGGAGTCGATGACTGCGGCAGATCGCCCGACCGACCAGGCCCCCAAGCCCCGGCCCTACCCCGAGCGGGACTCGGCGCCGTGGTGGGAGCGCATCAACCAGCACAGCTTCGAGTTGCCGCGCTGCGACGGGTGCGGGGCGTGGCGGTGGCCCCCCCGGGCCATGTGCGGGCGGTGCGCCTCCTTCGAGTACACATGGACGCCGCTGTCGGGTCGGGCCACGGTTGAGAGCTGGGTGGTGAACCACCACGCCTTCTTGCCCGGGTTCGCCTCTCCCTACACCGTGGTGCTTGGCCGCCTCGGCGAGCAGGACGACTTGTGCCTGCCCGCCGCCTGGCAAGGCGACGCCGAGCCCGCCCCCGGCCAGCCCATCGAAGTGGCCTTCGAAGACCACACCGACGACCAAGGCCCCTTCACCCTCCTCGCCTGGCGCCCCGCCTGAAGCGTCTGCGGGTAGCCCTTACCCATCCGATTTAGGCGTCTGTTTCTAAGGGGAGACGTTCGATCCGGTTCTTGTGGACGGCGTAGATGAAGGGTCCGGGCTCTTGGCACGCTTGGGTTATCGCGTCGAGGTTGTCCAAGTATCGAGCCGCCATATCGTCGGCCTTGAGTTGCTGGCTGGACAGACAGAAACAGCGGACCGAGTGGGCCACCACCACATCACGCTCTCGCCGGTTGTAGCGAATCCGAGTGTCCTTCATGAACACGACCCAGTCTTGCGAGCTAGCCAGCCTCAGCCAGTCTTCGTCGTCGATATCCTCGTCAGCTGGGATACCATAGTGCTCAGCCAGTGTGACCAGCCGCAGGCCTGCAGCGCGTAGCAACTCGGGGACTTTGATCCGTCCCAAGCTTCGGTCAAGAAAGAGGTCAGGCAGCCCGTCGGGATGTTGCACGGACGACGTCCTCGAGCTGGTGGGGCGGAACGCCGAACTCTTCGCTCAATTCACTGAGGGATTCCCCGGCCCAGAAGCGTTCGAGCACATCAGAGACTCGCGCGCCGCCGCGCTCAAAGACAGGAGAGCCGAACGATCGGCCAGGGTCGGCCACAACCTTCGCTTCGCGGTATGCCGGAACCTGGATGATGGAGGCATATCCATCCGGGCCGTAGCGAATGAGTTTGAGGTATTGCTCGATGATCTCCGCGAACACTCGTTGGCCATTACGAATCACCACCAGGTCTTTTGTTCTTGGACCTCGGCCAGCATCCTGGTTCTGCTCGGCGTAGTCGAACAGAAGTTCGGCACCGTCGGTGTATAGCCGTTTAGAGGCCAGGGCATGGTCGATTCCCATCTGCCGTTGCAGCTCATCTAGCGCTGGACGAACTCGCTGCATCGGCACTCCACTTCTGCGGATAGCAGCGAGCACAAGCCCCTCGGCCAATCCGATGAACGGAATGGAGGGCCCCCTGAACGTACCGGTCGGTAGGTAAGTGAGCACGGGCTCACCGGAGACTTCAGGGCGGTCGGGAAAGCGCCGCACGTACCCCTTGGCCCAACTAGCCAGGGTCGAGGCCGGGACGTCCACGATCCGTGCCGCCTCTCCAATGGTGTAGAGCGGCACATTAAACCGGTGGTCATCTACGAGTGTCAGGGCCTGCCTCCTTTCATAACCACCATATTGCAGTCCGACAGCTAAATCACGGTGGGCTGATTCCCAGTTCGCGGTCAGGACCACCCAATACGCCAGTCGTTCCAAGCGAAGTACGCCAGGTCTGGAGTGCTGAGGTTGGGGGCGATGGTGGCGCGGTCGAGATAGCGATTGCCGAGCTCACAGGACGTGGCCGTATCCCCCGCTTCACAGACTCATTCTTGTTTGACGACACTGAACAAGATGCCATTGTTGCGGCGTTGTTCGGGTGGCACGTCGTTCAATTGGGAAGGCAGTCGTTGCCACCGTCGTTGACCTTACAAGAACACAATGATGTTCCCACGGCCATTGCCTTTCACCTAGCGCGAGACGAGGTTGCATGGCTGGATCGACTACGACTACCACCTGCTACCCGCAAGTTCTAGAAGCACCCCATAGCGGTTTGCCCTCCCGATCCCGGCACGGTCGGTGCCCTTTGGCTATGCAGGATTCTTGCCGAGGCCGGGGGACTTGACCATAGGATTCCTAGGCTGGTAGCCGAGGCGGGAGGGCGTCCTGATGACGCCGCGAGACTGATAGCCGAATCGCTTGGGGTCGCTGACAACATCGCTAGATCGGTCGTCCGACGGCTAGGGCTCTACGGTGGTAGAGCAATTCGGCGGTTCGGCGGTTCGGCGTTCCGCCGTTCCCCCACGGTTATGGTCATGGCGGTCGACCATTCCCAAAGTCTCCCCGCCCACAGGATTGAGGAGACTCTTGTACCTGCTCTGCATTCGTCGAGTTCCTTTGGGGGGTCTAGGCGTTATGGCTGCGTTGCCGTCCGGCGTGACCTGAGAGGGGGTGGGTGTACTAGATTTCTCGCGGACCCGGAAAACGAGTAGGGAGATGCCGTGGAAGTTTCGGTCACCATCAACGGGGACAGCCATACGCACGATGTCGAGCCGCGCACGCTGCTGGTTCACTACATCCGCGACGTGGTTGGCCTCACCGGCACCAACATCGGGTGCGACACCTCCTCGTGCGGGGCCTGCACCATCCATGTGAACGGCGAGTCGGTCAAGTCCTGCACCATGCTGGCTGTGCAGGCCGACGGTCAAGACCTTCTCACCATCGAGGGCCTGGCCGACGGCGACGTGCTCCATCCCATGCAGGAGTCGTTCCGCCAGTGCCACGCCCTCCAGTGCGGCTATTGCACGCCGGGCATGGTCATGGCCGCGGTCTCGCTGCTGGATGAGAACCCCGACCCCTCTGAACGAGAGGTGCGCATCGGGCTCGAGGGCAACCTGTGTCGTTGCACCGGCTATCACAACATCGTCAAAGCTGTATTGCACTGCGCGGAGGCCTCGTCATGATTCCTGCGGCATTCGACTACATCCGGGCCGGATCGGCCGAAGAGGCGCTGGCCGCGCTGGCCGAGCACGGCGACGAGGCCAAGCTGCTGGCCGGGGGCCACTCGCTTCTGCCCCTGATGAAACTGCGGTTGTCCACCCCCGCAGTGCTGGTGGACATCGGCCGCCTCGACGACCTCAGCTATATCAACGACGCCGGCGACCATCTGGCCATCGGCGCCCTCACCCGCCATCGCGACGTGGAGACCAGCGAGCTGGTGCAGTCGCAGGCCGGGCTGCTGGCCGAGGCCACCAGCCACGTCGGCGATCCCCAGGTGCGCCACCGGGGTACCATCGGCGGCTCGATTGCCCACGGCGACCCCGCATCCGACCTGCCTTCGGTGATGTTGGCTATGCGGGCCACCCTCGTGGCCCGGGGACCGGGCGGCGAGCGGCAGATCTCGGTGGACGACTTTTTCACCGGGTTCCTGGAGACATCTTTGGGTGACGACGAGCTGCTCACCGAGATCCGGGTGCCGAAGATGCCCGACGCCACGTGGGGCTTCCAGAAGTTCAACCGCCGGGCCCAAGATTGGGCCATCGTGGGCGTGTCGGCCATCGTGGCCAACGGCAACGCCGGTGTGGGCCTGGTGAACATGGACAGCACTCCTGTGCGGGCCGCCGGAGTGGAAGCTGCGCTGGTCGGGGGCGCGCCTGCCGCCGACGCGGCCGAAGCGGCTGCTGAGGGAACCAACCCGCCATCCGACCTGAACGCCGGACCCGAGTACCGCGAGCACCTCGCCCGGGTGCTCACCCGCCGGGCGCTCGAAGCCGCTGGACGCTAACTCTCCTAGCCTGGGCTCTCAGCCCTCTTCGGCCGCCGAGGTAGCCGACGGGCTGAAGAGCTGCGACTACCTGGCCGACGAGGGGTTGGCCACGGCCGTGTTCTTGGCCATGACCCTCAACCGCCCTCTGCTCTTGGAGGGCGAGCCCGGCGTGGGCAAGACCGAGACGGCCAAGGCTCTGGCAACATGGACCGACGCCGAGCTGATCCGCCTTCAGTGCTACGAGGGCATCGACGTGGCCCAAGCAGTGTACGAATGGGACTACTCCCGCCAGCTATTGCACCTCCGCACCGCAGAGGCCACCGGCGGCGCCACCCAGGAGACCGCCGATGCCCTGGAAGACGAGCTGTACTCCGAGCGATTCCTCATCAGGCGCCCCCTGCTGCGGGCCATCGCCGCGGTGGAGGGCCCGTCCCCGGTGCTGCTGATCGACGAGGTCGATCGGGCCGACGACGAGTTTGAGGCGTTCCTGCTGGAGATCCTGTCCGACTATGCGGTGACCGTGCCCGAGATCGGCCGGTTCGCAGCGGCGACGCCACCCCGAGTGATCATCACCTCCAACCGCACCCGCGACGTCCACGATGCCCTCAAGCGGCGCTGTCTGTACCACTGGGTGGAGCACCCCGAGTTCGAGCGGGAGGTGGCCATCATCGGGCGACGGGCTTCCGGGGTGAGCGAGTTGCTGGCCCGGCAGGTGGCCGCTGCGGTGGCCGCATTCCGGGAGCTGGGCCTGTACAAGCCGCCCGGCGTGGCCGAGAGCATCGACTGGAGCTTGGCTTTGGGCCGCCTGGGTGCGGCCGAGCTGACTCCGGAGATAACCCAAGCAAGCCTGGGCTCGGTGCTGAAGTACCGGGAAGACCAGCAGCGTGTGGTCGACCAGGGAATCGGCGGCCTGATCGAGCAGGCCATCGCCCGCGCCGGATAAGTCCTGATTGGCAGCCCATGGCGCTACCGTTCCCCGATTCGGCTTCTGCCCGTGCAGGCTGACGAACTCGCCGTCGGTTTCGTCAACGCGTTGCGGGGCGCCGGCGTCGACGTGGCTGTGGGGTCGTCGGTGAACTACTACCAGGCTCTCGGCGCGGTGGGCCTCGAGCAGCGCAGCTCGGTGTACTGGGCCGGCCGGGCCACTCTGGTTACCGAGCCCGACGACATCGAGCTCTACGACAAGATCTTCGACGCCTACTACGGCGGACAGCAGCTTGTGGCCACCCCAGTAGTGGAGGTGACCCAGCCCATCACTCTGGTGGTAGACGACGACGGCGATGATGACGCCGACGACGACGGAGGTGAGGATGACCCTGCCGACCCGTCGCTCACCCTGCGGTGGAGCCGCCACGAGGTGCTGCGCGACAAGGACTTCGCCGACTACAGCGGCGACGAGCTCTCCGAGGCCCACCGCCTTATGGCCGCCATGGCCCGGATCGGCGGGACCCGCCGGTCTCGTCGCCGACGCCGCACCCACCGCACTGCCGGTCACCCCGAGCTGCGACGCACGGTGCGGGCCGCCATCCGCAGCGGCGGGGAACCGGTTCGCCGCTGGTACACCGAGCCGGGCCAGCGGCTACGCCGGGTGGTGCTATTGCTGGACATCTCCGGGTCGATGGAATCCTACGCCCGAGCGCTCATCCGCTTCGTCCACGCCGCGGTAGTGGGGCGCCGCCGGGTGGAGGTGTTCACCATCGGCACCCGGCTGACCCGGATCACGCGGGAGCTGTCGTCGCACGACCCCGATCGAGCGCTGGGCGCGGCGGCTGACGCGGTGAGCGACTGGTCGGGCGGCACCCGGCTGGGCGACACCCTGGCCGAGTTCAACGAGATGTGGGGTATCCGGGGCATGGCCCGGGGGGCAACGGTGGTCATCTTGAGCGACGGCTGGGACCGGGGCGCCCCCGAGGTGATGGCCGAGCAGATGGCCCGATTGCACCGGGTGACCCATAGACTCGTGTGGGTGAATCCGCTGAAGGCCACGCCCGGCTACCAGCCGCTGGCCCAGGGCATGGCCTCCGCCCTGCCCCACGTCGACGACTTCATCGAGGGCCACTCGCTGCATTCCCTGGAGCGCCTGGCTGATGTGCTGGCCGACGACCGGGGCCCAGCCGAGCCCATCCCCATCATCGGAGCCGCGGTATGAAGGAGATCTTGGCCGACCTGGACGCCTGGCGGGCCGAGGGCCGGCGGGTGGCGTTGGCCCGGGTGGTCAACGTGGAGGGCTCCGGCCCCCGTGACCCCGGAGCGGCCATGGCCGTCAGCGACAACGGCGATGTCATCGGATCAGTGTCGGGAGGCTGCGTGGAGGGCGCGGTAGTGGTTGAGGCCCTCGACATCCTCGAAACCGGCGAGAGGCGCATGGTCAGCTTCGGCTACAGCGACGACGAGGCCTTCGCAGTGGGGCTCACCTGCGGGGGCACTATCCGCCTGTTCATCGAGCCACTGGACTGGTAGCGGTGGCCGAGCTCTACGAACGGCTGCGCGATGCCATCATCGACGAGCGGCCGGTCGCGCTGTCCACCGTCATTGAAGGCCCCAATGCCGGAGCCAAGCTGGTGGTGGAGCCCGACGGCGACATATTCGGCACCCTGGGCCATCCCGAGCTCGACCGGATCGTGAGCCGGGACGCGGTGGGGGAGCTGGCCGCCGGCCGCACCGGTGTGCGCCACTACGGCGCCGAGGGGCAGGCTCGGGAGACCGATGTGTCGGTGTTCATCGAGTCGTTCTCACCGCCGCCGATCATGCTCGTCTTCGGAGCGGTGGACTTCACCGCCGCGCTGGCCCGGTCGGGCAAGCTGCTGGGGTTCAACGTGATTGTGGCCGATGCCCGATCGGTGTTCGCCACCGTCAAGCGGTTTCCCATGGCCGACCGGGTGATGGTGGCCTGGCCCGACGAGGTGTTCGACACCTATGGCGACCGCCTCGGCCCCCACGACGCGGTGTGCATCCTCACTCACGACCCCAAATTCGACGTGCCCGCCGTGCAGCGGGCGGTGGCCACCGATGTGGGCTATATCGGAGTCATGGGGAGCCGCCGCACCCACGCCACCCGGCTTGAGCGGCTGCGCGAAGTGGGCGTGGATGAGAAGGGGATCGACCGTCTCATGGCCCCCATCGGGCTGGACATCGGCTCCCGCACCCCGGAGGAGACCGCCATCTCGGTGTGTGCCGAGATCATCGCCAACCGCACCGGCCACAACGCACCGTCGCTGCGCGACAGCAAAGGCCCCATCCACCGCCCGCCGGCTGACGGATGAAGCGCCTCGCCGCGCTGGTAGCGGCGGTGCTGGCCCTCTCGGCCTGTGGCAGCTCTGACCCCTCGGCCGACCCGACAGCCGTTCCCGAGACGCCAGCGGCTACCGCTGCTGCCGAGGTCACGGCGGAACCCGACCCCACCGCCGAGTCAACCGCCGCTCCCGCCACTGCGACGTCGACCCCCGCAGTAGTTGCAGCACCCACCTCGACGGTGATCACCGGCGGTGACGGGCCCACCGGTGATCTGGCCCGGGTATCGGCCGATTGGGCCACTGATTTCTCCACCCGCACCATCGATCTCGACGAGCTGCGCATCGGTATCCAGGTGATTCCCATCCGCGACCGCATCCCGCCAATTGATAATCCCGAGTTCGCCCCGGCATCAGAGGCCGGCTGGTCGGATCCCGAGCCCGGCCTGCTGCTGGTGGTGGGCGAGACGGCCCGCTTCTATCCGCTGGCCATGCTCATCGTCCATGAGATCGTCAACGACGAGATCGAGGGCCGCCCGGTGCTGGTCACCTACTGCCCGCTGTGCAACAGCGCGTTGGTGTTCGATCCGGTGGTCGACGGCCGGCGCCTGCGGTTCGGCACCTCGGGCTTGCTCCGCAACAGCGACCTGGTGATGTGGGACGACACCACCGAGTCGCTGTGGCAGCAAATCGGCGGCGAGGGCCTGGTGGGGGCCTATGCCGGTCACCGCTTGGACGTGATCCCCTCGGCCATCGTGTCGTGGGGCGATTTCAAAGCCGGCTATCCCTACGGGATGGTGTTGGCGCCTCCTGGCCGCGCGGCCAGCAGCTACGGCCGCAATCCCTATGTGCAGTACTCCTCCCGGTCGGCGCCGATCCCCGGTTTCTTCGATTCAACCATTCTGGACGATCGTTACCCTGCGCTGGAGCGCACCGTCGGGGTGACGGTGGACGGCCATGACAAGGCCTATCCGTTCAGCGTGGTGCAGGCAGTCGGAGCGTTGAACGACACCGTGGCCGGGGTTCCGGTGGTGGTGCTGTGGTCGCCGGGCACCGCTGATGCGCTGGACTCTCCGGTCACCGCGGGCGGGGTGGATATAGGGGCTGCCCTCGCGTTCGACCGCCGAGTCGACGGCGATGCCTTGGAGTTCACCCCGGTGGACGAAGGCCGGTTCACCGACGACCGAACCGGCTCAACCTGGAACGTGCTCGGCCAGGCAACCGACGGCGAGCTGGCCGGAACCCGGCTGGATCCGGTGGTTCATACCAACGAGTTCTGGTTCGCCTGGGCCGCGTTCCACCCCAACGGCGAGGTTTTCGGGCCATGACGGTTGTAATCGAGCGGACTGCGACGGCGCGGCCATGACCATTGCGGCTGTCCTGCTAGCCGCCGGGGCCGGCACCCGGTTCGCGGGCGACACCCACAAGCTGCGGGCCCCGTTTCGGGGGCTGACGGTGGTGCAGCACGCCCTCGGTGCCGCTCAGGAGGCCTGCTTCGACGCGACCTACATCGTGACCGGGGCGGTGGAGCTGCGCGACCTGGTCCCCGACGGGGTGATCCTGGTGGAGAACCACTCCTGGGAGCTGGGCCAGGCCTCCTCGCTGCGGGCCGGGGTGTTCGTTGCCGAGAACGACGGCCATGACGCGGTGGTGATCGGGCTGGGCGATCAGCCCCTGGTGGGCTCGGACTCGTGGCGGGCGGTGGCCGAGGCCGATGGCGACCTGGTGACCGCCCTCTACCGGGGCCGCCGCAGCCCGCCGGTGAAGCTGGGGGCCGCGGTCTGGCCGCTTTTGCCCACCAGCGGGGATGCGGGGGCCAGAATGCTGATGCAAATGAGGCCCGAGCAGGTTAGAGAAGTATCCTGTGCCGGAGAACCGGTGGATTTTGACACTGCTCAGGATTTGGAAGCATGGTCTTGAGAGGTTCCGAATTGAATTCAGAAAAGTGATTTTGGAGGACTTGACAGCATGGAAATGAGCAACGAGATCGAAGTGAGCGCCTCGGCCGGCGATGTTTGGGCCGCATTCAATGATGTAGAGCGGATCGCCCCCTGCCTGCCCGGTGCCCAGCTCACCGAGATCGAGGGAGAAGAGTACCGGGGCGTGGTCAAGGTCAAGGTCGGGCCAGTCAACGCCCAGTACAAGGGGAAGGCAACGTTCACTGAGCGCGATCAAGACGCCATGAAGGTGGTCATTCTGGCCGAGGGCCGCGAGACCCGGGGGCAGGGAAACGCCAGCGCAACAATCACCGCCACGGTGGAGGCACTGGGTGACGACCGGACCAAAGTCGGGGTTACCACCGACCTCAAGATCACCGGCAAGGTGGCTCAGATTGGCCGCAACCTCATTCCCGATGTGAGCGCAAAGATTATGGACCAATTCGCCGGTAATCTAGAGACCATGCTTTCAGACTCCTCCTCAGACGATGCTTCCCCCGAGTCGGACGCTTCTGCCGACGATTCAGAAGTCAGAGCCGTGTCCAGCCCCGAGCCCGAAGCGGTAGATCTGCTGGATGTGGCTGCCCCGCCGGTAGCCAAGAAGTTCGGGCCCATCGCCGGGGTCATCGCTTTGCTGTGGATCATCCGCAGGATCTTCAAGAGGAAGAAGAAAAAGAAGGGCTGACCCTGAATCTAGGCGACGACGAGCAGGTCGAGGCCCTGTTGGGCCGCGCCCCCCGGGGTCCCTACGAAGTAGTGGTCAGAGCCGATGACGGCACCCCCCGGGTGCTGCGAAACGCCCCCATTCTGGACGATGGCACTCCCATGCCCACCCGGTACTGGTTGGTGGGCCCCGACGACATGATGCGGGTGAGTCGGTTGGAATCGGCTGGGGGAGTGCGCCGGGCCGAAGCCGCGGTCGATCCCAACGATCTGGCCGACGCCCACCGCCGCTACGCCGACGAGCGGGACGCAGCCATTCCCCACGGCTACGCCGGCCATCGCCCTTCGGCCGGGGTGGGGGGCACTCGCCGGGGAGTGAAGTGTCTTCACGCCCACTATGCCTGGCACCTGGCCGGCGGCGACGACCCGGTGGGCCGCTGGGTGGCCGAACACTTGGATTTGGAGAACTCGACGTGAGCTCCCCCGTGGTGGCCGCCATCGACTGCGGCACGAATTCCACCCGTCTGCTGGTCAGCCGGGGCGGCACCGAGACGCTGGACCGGTTGATGACCATCACTCGCCTCGGAGAAGGAGTGGATCAGACCGGAAATCTGGCCCCGGGTGCCATCGACCGCACAGTGGACTGCCTGCGACGCTACCGGGAGGTGATGGATCGCCACGGGGTGGAGGCGGTGCGGATCACCGCTACCTCGGCGGCCCGAGATGCCGCCAACCGCCACGAGCTGTTCGACGCCGCCCAGACGGTGGTAGGCACTCGTCCCGAGCTGCTGAGCGGGCTAGCCGAGGGGCAGCTGTCGTTCCGGGGGGCCACCGCCGACCTCGACCCGGACCTAGGGCCGTTTCTGGTGGTCGACTTGGGCGGCGGCTCCACCGAGCTGTGCGTGGGTACAACCGCATGCGAGGCGGCCATGTCGTTGGACGTGGGTTGTGTGCGGCTCACCGAGAAGTACCTCCACAGCGACCCGCCCAAGCCCGAGGAACTGCACGCCTGCATCTCGGTGACCGGCGCCCATCTCGACGACGTCGACCGGGAGATGCCCGCCGCCCGCCAGGCCCGGACATTCGTAGGGCTGGCCGGCACGATTTCCACCGCGGCGGCCGTCGAGCAGGGGCTGCGCGCCTACGACCGAGACAAAATCCACCACTTCGAGCTGAGCAAAGCCGCGGCCGAGGATGTGTTTCGCACTCTGGCCACCGAGTCACGGGCCGACCGGGCCTTCAATCCAGGACTGGAGCCGGGCAGGGTCGATGTGATTGTGGGGGGCATGGCGGTGCTGGTGAAGATCATGCGGCACTTTGGGTTCGAGTCTTGTCTGGTGTCGGAGTCGGACATCCTTGATGGAATGGTTTTGAGCTTGCTGGACTGATTGCCCCCCACTTTGTTTGGAGCGATTGGGTAGGTTTGCGGGTGGTGCGGACTTGGTCGCGGATTCGGAGTACTCGGGAGGGGCGGGTGCTTCGCGGGGCTCGGGTGGAATTGCGTCCGCTGGTGGAGAGTGATTTTTCTGAGTGGCAGACGGTGCGGCGGGCCAACCGGGAGTGGCTCACCCCCTGGGAGCCCACTCCGCCCAGCGCCCAGCCCGACGTGGTGGAGGACCGGTTGGCCTTCGCCGCCCGGTGCAGTGCCCGCGACCGGGAGCGTCAGATGGATGCCGGCTACGGATTCGGGGTGTTCGCCCAGGGCCGTCTGGTGGGGGAGATGAACCTGTCGGGGGTGCAACGGGGACCGTTCCAGAGCGGCCATGTGGGGTATTGGATCGACTACCGGTACGCCGGTCAGGAGTACACCCCTGAGGCTTTGGTGGTGGTGCTCGACTACGCCTTCGAGACTCTGGGGCTGCACCGGGTGCAGATCAACATCATCCCCCGCAACCAGGCCAGCCGCCGGGTGGTGGAGAAGCTGGGTATTCGCGACGAGGGTATTGCTTTGCGCTATCTGGAAATCAACGGTTGTTGGGAAGACCACGTCCGCTACGCCATCACCTCCGAGGAGTGGCAGGAGCGGGGTCCCGAACTCGTAGCCGGCTGGATGAGCTAGCTCGATTTGCTTATGGCCTCTTTGAGGGCGGCCACCTTTTCTTTGAACTCTGGTTGGGCCATCGACCAGGCCTGCGGCTCCACTTCCCGGGCCACCGCGGCCGCGCTGTCGGTCACCGACCCCATGTCGACGATGGTCTGCTTCATAGCCATGGTGAGTTTGCGCGGGGTTCGGGCCGGACGGCGGGCCATGCGGCGGGCCTCCTCCAATAGCGTGTCGTCGTCCACGCATTTCCAGGCCAGCCCGATCTCGGCGGCTCGTTCGCCGTCCAGCCGCTCGCCGAACAGCACCATGGCCATGGCCGTCTGGCGGTCGCAGATATTGCGCAGCCGCCAGGTGTGACCGCCGCCGGGGTGGATGGCGATCTGGAGGAAGCGGCTCTCAAACATCGCCTTGCGCCCAGCCACAATCACATCGCAGGCCAGGGCAAAGTTCATCCCCGCCCCTACCGCCGCGCCGTTCACCGCGGCCACAGTGGGCAGCGGGGTGTGGGCCACTCGCAGGAATCCGGCGTAGATGGAGCTCAGGCTTTCGGAATTGGTGGCGGCCAGCAATTCGTCGAGGTTGGCCCCCGCGGAGAACGCAGGGGGGGTACCGGTGAGGACGACCGCCCCTACCGATTCATCGGCTTCCAGGGAGTCGAAGGCGGCTTCTAGCTCATGGTTCATGTCCAAGCTGACCGCATTGCGCACCTCCGGATGGTTGAGGATCACGGTGGCGACGCCGTCGTCGATTTCGGTGAGCACAAGTGCCATGCCCTGAGAATAGAGGTCTGGCGGTTAGGTTGGCTCAGTGACCAAATCTCGGCATATTCGACGCGCCAGCCGGGCTCTGTCGTATCAGAACTACCGGCTGTTCCTCTCCGGTGCGCTCATTTCCAACTCCGGCGTGTGGGTGCAGATGATTGCGCTTGCTTTCGTGATCGAGCGTCTGACCGGCAGCGGGACTTGGGTCGGATTGGCCGCCATGATGCAGACGCTGCCGGCAGTGGGCTTGGGGATGGTGGGAGGGGCGCTGGCCGACCGCTTCCCCCGCCGGGTCATGCTGATGATCACCAACTCTGTCCAATCGCTGATAGCACTGGGGTTTGCGGCCATGTGGGCGTCGGGCGTGGACCGGCCGTTGGCCTACGTCGCCCTTGGGGTGGTGAACGGGTGTGTAAACGGCATTCAGCTTCCGGCCTGGCAGGCTTTTGTCAGCGAGTTGGTGCCCCGGGGGGCGCTCTTGAACGCGGTCACCTTGAACTCGGCGCAGTTCAACGCCTCCCGGGCCGTTGGCCCCGCAGTCGGCGGATTGGTCCTGGCATTTGGCGGGCCAGGGTGGTCGTTTTTGGTCAATTCCTTGACCTATGTGCCCGCGGTGCTGGTCTTGGCGCTGATTCGAGTTCCCCGGCTGGCCCCTACCGGGGGTGGTCGCCCGAATATCTTCAAAGACGCCGCGGCCGCGGTGCACTACGTCACCACCCACGCCGGAATTCGACGGGCCATTTTGATCGCCGGTGTGGTTGCCTTCTTCGGTCAGCCCATCATCCATTTGGTGGTGATCTTCGCCAACGACGTCTTTCATGTCGGGGAGACGAAGTACGGCATTCTGGCTGCGGCCAGCGGAATCGGGGCGATACTCAACACTCCGTTTGTGGCCACCAAGGGCAGTCAAATCCCCCGCAGCCAACTGGTGGGTCTGGGGTGGCCGGTGTACGGGGTGGCTCTGCTGGGGTTCGCTCTGTCCCCCTATTACTGGCTGGCGGTGGTTGCCCTCGCGGTTCTGGGTGCGTCGCACATCGCCACCGCATCCAGCCTCAATACCGTGATCCAGCTTCAGGTGGAGGAGGAGCTCCGCGGAAAGGTGCTGGCGCTGTATCTGATGACCCTGTTGGCTGGAATGCCTCTGGGCGCTCAGCTTCAGGGGGCGTTGGCCGATTTGATCGGACCCCGCATCGCGGTGGGCGGGGCCGGGGTGCTACTGGCCGCCACCGCCCTGTGGTGGGTGATTAGCGGCCGGACCAAAGTCCTCGACCTGAACTGAGTGAAGGCCAGAAATAGAAACTGTCACTCCCATCGGGATACTTGGTTCATGAAGGAAATCAAGGAGACCAAGGGGAATACGACCCAGGGAATGCGGATCATCCACGGCGACAACGGTGACCAGGAGAACAGCACTGGTCGATGCCTGGCGTTCGCAGAAGCTGCCCGGCAACTGGGGATGGCGGTGCGGGGCCAAGGGCTGGTCATGCCCAGCTTCCGCAGCCCACCCCGAGAGGTCGGTCGCCGCCGCACGCTGGCCCACCATTCCGACGGTTCGGTGACGATTTCGGTCATGGTGCGGAATCGGGTCTGGGAAGCAGTCCTGGCCGACATGATCGAGGGTCTGGTGGTGGCCAACCGGATGGACGGCATCGACGCCGAAGTACTGCGCGACCAACTCTGGGAGGCGCTGGATGGCGAGTCGGCTCGGCGAGAAGCTGCCTGAGCGGCAGTTTTCAACAGCAAGTGCCGGCTGGGGGTCGGCCTATGATGACCGGACCATGCTTCTCACTGAGATCGATCACGTCGCTATAGCGGTCCACGATCTGGAGCGGGCCATTTCCTTTTATGAGACGGCATTCGGGGCCTCCGTTGTGCATCGCGAGGTCGTGGAGCGCGACGGTGTGGAAGAGGCCCTGATCAAAGTGGCCGACTCCTACGTCCAGCTCACTGCGGCCACCCATGACGACTCTCCCGTGGCCAAGTTTCTGGCCAAGCGGGGCGAAGGAATCCACCACATCGGCTACCGGGTGGACGACTGCGCCGCCGCCCTCGAGTCCATGGTCGCGGCCGGGGCCACTCCCATCGATACCGAGCCTCGTCCCGGTTCTCGGGGAACCACTGTCGCCTTCATCCACCCCAAAGGCGCCTTCGGCACCCTCATCGAGCTGGTCCAGGAGTAGTTCTTTCTCCCAGTCCGTAGACTGAGTCCATGGCGATGCGACGGGCCACGCTTCTGGTGGACGGCATGACCTGCTCGGCGTGCGTTTCGCAGATTGAGCGCAGCCTGACCGCGGTAGATGGCGTAGTCGAGGCTCGAGTCAACTACGCCTCTGGCCGCGCTTCGGTGGCTTGCCAAGAGAGTGTTGACGATGCCGAATTGCAGGCCGCGGTGGTGGCTGCTGGCTACGGCGCCCGGTTCCCCGAGGGGCTCAGCAAAGAGCATGCCGTCGAAACCGTTCAACTGGACCGACTGATCTTGTCCGCAGTGATGGGTGCTGTGGTGACGCTATTGACGATGGTCGACGGACTGGCCTTCGACTTGGGGTTCCAGGCATCGGACTGGCTGGCCGCGGTGTTGGCCGCCGCGGTGGTGTTCGGGTCGGGCGGGGGGTTCCACCGGCGGGCCTGGGCGCAGCTCCACCACCGGACCGCCACCATGGACACGCTGGTGTCGGTGGGAACCGCGTCAGCGTGGCTCTGGTCTACGGTGGTATTGGCTGCCCAAATCGGTGACGGGCATCTCTATTTTGAGACCGGCGCGGTGATCGTGGTGCTGGTGTTGCTGGGCCGCTGTCTGGAAGGCCGGGCCCGCCAGCGGTCGGGTGATGCCCTTCGGGCTCTGGCCGTGCTGGTCGCCCCCGAAGCCCGACTGGAGGACGGTACAGACGTGCCAGTGGCCAGCCTGCAAGTGGGCAGCCGGTTCGTGGTGCGCCCGGGGGAGAGGATCGCCACCGACGGTGTGGTGGTCGACGGTTTTTCTGCGGTGGACATCTCCATGGTCACCGGCGAGCCGGTCCCGGTGGAAGTAGGGCCGGGAGATGCCGTGCTGGGGGCCTCGGTCAACGCCAACGGATCGCTGGTGGTGGAGGCCACCGGCGTGGGGGCCGAAACCGTATTGGCTCAGATCATGCAAATGGTGGAGCAAGCCCAGCTCAACCGCACCCGCATCCAGCGGCTGGCCGACCGGATCTCGGCGGTGTTCGTGCCCGCCGCGGTGGTGATCGCGGTGGCCACGCTGATCGGTTGGCTGGCCGCCGGACAACCTGCCTCCGAGGCGTTCACCGCCGCGGTGGCAGTGCTGATCGTGGCCTGTCCGTGCGCACTGGGTCTGGCCACCCCATTGGCGGTGATGGTCGGCACCGGGCGGGGATCTCAGATCGGGATCATTGTCAAAGGCGGTGAGATGCTGGAGGACACCCGCCAGCTCGACACCGTGGTGTTCGACAAGACCGGCACCGTCACCGAGGCCCGCATGGAAGTTGTGGAGGTTGCCGCTCCCGACGGCGACCCAGACGAGTTACTGGCCTTGGCCGCATCGGTGGAAGCTCGTTCGGAGCACCCCATCGGCCGAGCCATTGCCGCGGCTGTCCAGAATTGTCGCCCGGTAGCCGATTTTGAGAATCACCCGGGCGCAGGTGCTGTCGGGGTGGTGGACGGCATCGAGGTCAGGGTGGGGAAGCGAGAACTCTTCGCGCATGTGCCTGAGGGGGTGGCCGCGGTCGCGGCCGACATAGAGGCCATGGGCCGGGTTGCCGTTCTTGTGGGCCGAGATTCGGTGGCCGAGGCGGTGGTCACTGTGGACGACCGGCTCCGGGCCTCTGCTCAACCGGCAGTGGCCGCACTGAAGTCTCTTGGGCTCGACACCGTGCTATTGACCGGGGATCATCCCCGCCGAGCCCAGGCCGCCGGCGATGAACTGGGCATCGACCGGGTGGTGCCCGGAGTCGGACCCGGCGGCAAAGCCACTGAGATAGCCCGCCTGCAATCCGAGGGTCGCCGGGTGGCCATGGTGGGCGATGGCATCAACGATGCTCCCGCCCTCAGTCAAGCCGACATCGGCATCGCCATCGGCACCGGGGCCGACGTGGCCACCGAGGCCGCTGATATCACCATCATGTCGTCTGACCTCAGAGTGGTGGCCGACGCCATCGCCCTCAGTCGCCGGACAATGAACACCATCCGCGGCAATCTGTTCTGGGCCTTTGTCTACAACACCGCAGCCATCCCCTTGGCCGCCGCTGGGATTCTGGAGCCGATTTTCGCGGCAGCCGCCATGGTGGCGTCATCGCTATTCGTGGTCACCAACAGCCTGCGCCTCCGCCGCTTCCAAAGCGGCTAGCTGAGACTGGAATCAGTCAGATCTCGCCGGCAAGAAAAGCCAGAAGCACTTCGTTGGTGCGCTCGGGGGCTTCTTCGGGGATGAAGTGGCCGCAGCCGGCGGGGCGGGCCCGGTAGTCGGGGAAGTGGTTCACGAAGGAGTCGGCGTAGGGGTTGCCGTGGGGGATGTGGTCGTCGGCCGGGAACCCGTCTTCGAACGCTTGGGGCATGAGGAACGCCGAGTATAGGTACAGCGCGGGATGGGGGTAGGTGCGGTCGAGGTCTTCGGGGCCGTACACCGGGAACACCCCGAAGTCGGGGTGGCTGAAAAGCAGGCCGGGGTGATTCCACATCTCGGCCACCTGGGCCGGGGTCCGGTACACCAGGTTGCCGTCGTCATCAGGGAAGTGGAACGGAAGGGCATCCCGGTAGTAGGAGACGGCGTGGAAGTGGGCGCCAGGCTGGTCGAATGCCGCCCGATAGTGCTCCACGTCGTCGGCGTCCCAGTACTTGGATGGGTCCCAGTCGGCCATGGCTCTGCCTGGGTCTTGGGCTTCGTTGTCGGTCACCGGGGCCTTCCACGGCGAGTGGGGCGGCGGGCCATAGCTGCCCTCAACCCCGCCGAAGATCGAGTTGATGAACTCATCGGCGTAGCGCTCCCAGAACTGCTCGGCCTCGGGCTCGCACTTGAACCAGTAGCCGTGGATGCCCCACGGGATCCACACCGTGCACAAGGTGTCCACCAACCCCAGCCGGGTGAACCGGTCGGGATACTCCAGGGCTGCCTTGAAGGCGACGATCCCGCCCCAGTCGTGGCCCACCAGCGAGCACTGCTCGACGCCCAGGGCGTCGATGAAGTCCACGATGTCTCGAGCCAAGAGGTCTCGGGTGACCCGCACCTGGGGCTTGTCGGTGCCGCCGTATCCCCGGGTGTCGGGGGCATACACCCGGTAGTGCTCGGCTAGCACCGGGATCTGATGGCGCCACATGTGGGAGGTCTGGGGGAATCCGTGCAGCAGGACCACCGGGGGCGCATTCTCGTCGCCAGCGGCCAGATAGTGGAAGCGAAGACCTGCGGTATCGATGTGGTGGGACTCGGTCATGAGGGCTCCTGAGATCGGTTCGAGGCGGTCGCGACACTAGAGCGGCATACGGCAGCGCACCGCATCTGCGGATGGGCGAGACTAGGGAAATGGACTACCAGTACTTGACCTACGAGACGCTGGACGACGGCAAAATCGCCCGCATCATGCTGAACCGGCCCGAGGCTCGCAACGCTCAGAATCGAGGGATGCTGGTGGAGCTCAACGAGGCCTTCCTGGTGGCCGAGGCCGACGACGATGTGCGGGTGGTGATCCTGGGCGGAGTGGGCCCGATGTTCTCGGCCGGCCACGACATGGGCTCCAAAGTGAGCATCGAGGAGCGCATGCCCGGTCCCGACCAGCACCCAACCTGGCAGATCAACGGCGGCGGGCGGCGGGGCTCGGAGAAGCTGATGCTCCAGGAGTGGCACTACTTCTTCGAGAACACCAAGCGGTGGCGCAACCTCCGCAAGATCACCATCGCCCAGGTGCAGGGTCCGGTGCTGGCCGCCGGGCTGATGCTCATGTGGAGTTGCGATCTGATCGTGGGCGCTGAGGACGCCTCCTTCGCCGATGTGGTGGGTACCCGGCTGGGCATGATGGGTGTCGAGTACTTCGCCCACCCGTGGGAGTTCGGCCCCCGCAAGACCAAGGAGCTGCTGCTCACCGGCGATTCCATCGATGTCCACGAGGCCCACGCGATGGGCATGGTGTCGAAGGTGTTCCCCAACGAGACCCTGGCCGAGCAGACCCTGGAGTTCGCTCGGCGCATTGCCTCGGTGCCCACCATGGCCGCACTGCTGGTCAAGGAAGCGGTGAACCAGTCGGTGGACGCCCAGGGCTTCAACACGGCCCTGTCGGCCTGCTTCACCCTCCACCAGCTCAACCACTCCCACTGGGCCTCCATCACCAACGGCGAGTGGTGGATCGCCACCGAGGAGCACGGCGTCCCCCACTGGAAGGACGCCCCCAAAGTCCGCCCCGCGGCCAAAACCTCCCCCGGCGGCGCCTGATTGGCTCAAACAGGCGATAATACGACTGTGATTCCTGAGCGGTACTCCGGCTATGAGCTCCGGCTGCGGGCGGGGGCGGTGGATTTCACCCCGGTGCCGGGGGATGTGGGGGCCAATCTGGTCAAGATGGCCCACTGGATAGCCGAGGCCGCCGAGGCGGGTGTGGGGTTGCTGGTGTTTCCCGAGGAGGCGCTGACCGGGGCGATCCACTGTGACGACTGCGAGCACCTGGGTGGGTCGTGCGGGCTGCACCGGTCATTGGCCGAGACCGTGCCCGGGCCATCGACCGAGGCGCTGGCTGGCCTGGCCGCTGAGCACGACATGTACCTGGTGGTGGGCATGATCGAGCAGGACCCCGACGATCCCGACGCCCTCTACAACGCGGCCGCGGTGATCGGGCCCGAGGGCATTGGTGGCACCTACCGCAAGCTGCACTTGGGCTCGCTGCCGTTCGTGACCGAGGGGGTCTCATTTCGGCCCGGCACCAGCCTGGACGTCTTCGAGACCCGCTACGGCCCCATCGGCGTGCAGATCTGCTACGACTTCTGGCTCAATCCCGAGGGCAGCCGCCTGCTGGCCCTCCAAGGGGCCCGGATCATTGTCAACCCCACCGCGGCATTCGCCGGCGGTCCGGACAAGGTGGAGTCCATGCGCCGAGTGGCCGCCACCCGAGGACAGGAGAACTTCGTGTTCACCGTCTCGGCCAACCAGGTGGGGGGCATGGACACCGGCGACAGCCTGGAGGACAGCTTCGACGGGGCGCTGCCGGCCAGCTACGCCGGCCACAGCCTCATCTGCGGCCCCGACTTCCCCGACTTCAGCCACATCTACGCTGAGGGCTCCGACGTCGAAGGGCTGGTAATCGCCGACCTGGACTTCGAGGTGCTGCACAAGTGGGACGATGTGTGCCCGTGGCGGCGGTGGCGGGCCACCCACCAGTCGGGGACCTCTGAGTTATTCGCCACCGAGTTCGCCAAACTTGTCCACGGCCCACCGGCTCAATAATGGAGGAAGCCAAATGAGCACTGAACCAAGGATCCTGCGCTTCGGGGACATCGAATGGGTGGACGAGTCCAAGAACCTGAATGCCCCCGCGGAGCTGATTGCCAAGGCCAAGGAGCAGGGTGCTGGGCGCAAGCACGTGGCCCGGGGAGAGGGGGGCTTTTGGTGCCAGTACACCACCATGCCCGCCGGCTATCACGTCCCGCCCCACAGCCACGACCAAAACGAGCTGCTGATCGTGGTGTCGGGCAGCTGTGAGGTGTGGCCCGACGGCGCCGATGGTCCCTCGGCACAGCTTGGCCCGAAGGACTCGGTCATCCTGGCTGCCAACCACAAGTACTCATTCACCTGCGGTCCCGACGGCATGGAGTTCTTCGTGCTGCGGCCCGGCGACGCCGCCGCCTCGTTCAACCCTTCTTGAGGCGGCTTCTTGGCGGTTCTCGATGTCGGGGTGGTGGGAGCGGGACCGTCGGGCCTCATGCTGGCCCGGCGCCTCCGCCAGACATCAGCTGCCTTTCAGGTCTATGAGCGCAACGCCGATGTAGGCGGTATCTGGGACATCGACGCCTCGGGCTCGCCGGTGTACGAGACCGCCCACTTCATCTCGTCGCGCACCATGTCGGGAATCCCGGGCTTCCCGATGCCCGACCACTACCCCGATTATCCCAACCATCAACAGCTGCTGGACTACATCCGGGCATTTGCCGATGAGTTCGATCTCCGCGGCAGTGTCCGATTCAACACCGCGGTAAACCGGGCCGCCCTCACCCCTGACGGCTTATGGGAGCTCCAGCTGGGTACCGGCGAGACCCAACTCTGCCGCTATCTGATCTGCGCCAATGGGGTGACTTGGGAGCCGCACTTTGTGAGCTGGCCGGGACAGTTCAACGGAGAGGTCCGCCACTCGGTCACCTACCGGTCGCCAGGGGAGTTCGCCGGCAAGCGGGTCTTGGTGGTGGGCGCGGGCAACTCCGGGGCCGACATCGCCTGTGACGCGTCGGTCAGCGCCGATCAGGCGTTCTTGAGCGTGCGCCGCGGCTATCACTTCATCCCCAAGTTCATCATCGGAAAGCCCTCCGACGTCTTCGCTGAAGAGGGACCCAAACTGCCGCACTGGCTGGAGATCCGGGTTTTCCAGGTGCTGTTGCGGATGGTCAACGGAGACCTCCGCCGTTACGGGCTCCCCAAGCCCGATCACAAGCTGTTCGAGTCGCACCCGTTGATGAACTCGCAGATCCTGCACTACCTCGGCCACGGCGACTGCATCGCCAAACCTGATGTCGAGCGATTCGACGGCCACGAGGTGGTCTTCGCCGATGGGAGCCGGGAGCAAATCGACGTGGTGATAGCCGCCACCGGCTACCAGCACTCCATCCCCTTCCTCGACAACGGCGTGCTGGAGATCAGGGGAGGCCGCCCGGTGCTCTATCTGGGAATGTTCGCCCGAAGCTGCCCGAACCTCGCGGCCCTGGGGTTCATCGAGTTCGCCTCGGCCGCCTATGACAATTTCGACAAGATGGCCGAGCTCATCGTCGCCGACGCCACCGCGCCCGAAGGATCAACAGTTGCGCAGACGTTCCGGGATTTGAAGTCGAATCACAACCCCGATCTGAGAGGCGGTCGCCGCTACATTGACACCGATCGGCATGCCAACTACGTCGAGGTCAAGACCTATCTGAAACTCCTCGACAAGGTAAAGAAGAAGATCGGCCTCCCGGAAGGGACACTCCCATGACCCGAAGCTCAGTCCTCATCACCGGCGCGGCCTCTGGCATCGGCGCTGAGGTGGCCCGCCGCTTCGCCCAGCGGGGCTATCACGTTATCGCGGTAGACCGCACCTTGGAGTTGGCCGAACAAGCCGCAGCCGACATCGGCCCCGAGGCCACCGCGGTGAGCTGCGATCTGGCCGACGGGCAGAGCCTGGCCGAATTGTGCGAGCGGATCGCCGGTGAATGGCGCCAAGACCTCGACGTACTGGTCTGCAACGCCGGGGTTGTCATTCCCAGCTATGTTGCAGGACTCACGCCCGACGAGCTCGATCTCCACATCGATGTCATGCTGCGCAGTCCGATCCAGCTCATTCGGGCCGCACTGCCTGAATTCCTCGCCCGCAATCGCGGCCACCTCATGGCCACGGTCTCGCTCGGCGGGATCTGCCCGCTGCCGGCATCGGCGGCCTACTCTGCGGCCAAAGCCGGCCTGCGGGCCTTCTTGGCCGCGCTCAACACGGAAATATGGGACACAGACGTCCACATCTGCGGCATCTATCCCACCGCGGTGGACACCCCGATGCTGCAACACGAGGCCCGCTCCGGTGGTAGCGCCCTCAACTTCCTGAGCGCGGTCAGAACGGTGGACGACGTGGCCGATGCCTATGAGCGGGCACTCGAAAAGCCCAAGCTGGAGACCTACGTGCCCTATCACGAGAGCCTTTCGTCGCGCGCCGCGCAGTGGACCCCAGCGATTATCCCCCGGATCTATCCCGCATTCCACAAGATCGGCGAACGCGGCCGGCAGAAGTACCTGAAGCGAATCGACGACTGACTGCCGCCCCCGGCCTTCGCGAGGCCGGCGCGGCTGAACCTAGGGTGGGGGCATGGGACACCGTTTGGAAGGCAAAGTGGCAATCGTGACCGGCGCGGGGGGAGGCATCGGGCGAGAACATGCCCATCTGCTGGCCTCCGAGGGAGCCAAAGTGCTGGTCAACGACCTCGGCATCCGCAAGACGCCGGAGGGCGTGGCGGCCAACGCCGAGCGAGTGGCTGCCGAAATCATCGACGCCGGGGGTGAAGCGATGCCCAGCGACACCTCGGCCACCTGGGACGGCGCCGCTGAAATTGTCGAACAGGCGGTGGACGCCTTCGGACGCCTGGACATCTTGATCAACAATGCCACCGCCGGACGCAACAACGACATCTGGCGCTTCACCGAGGAGGAGTGGGACCTCACCGTTGGGGTCAACCTCAAGGGCTACTTCGCCATGATCAAGCATGCCGTGCCCCACCTGGTGCAACAGGACACCAGCGTGATCATCAACACCAGCTCGGGTTCGGGCTTCGGCCACCCATCGCACTGCGCCTACTCCGCCGCCAAAGAGGGAGTGATCGGTTTGACCCGCACGGCCGCTCGGGAGCTAGGCCGCTTCGGGGTGCGCTGCAACGCCATTCGGCCCCGGGCCGTGGGGGCGTCCACCGCCGAGTACGCCATCCGCACCGCCCGGTGGACCGATCTCATGGCCATCACCATGGCCCCCCGCGGCGGTGCCGCCCCCACTCCCGCCGACACCGACGAGGCATACGCTTCCCGCAAGATCGCCCCGATGGTGGTGTGGCTGTGCAGCGATGCCGCCCGCCACGTGACCGGGCGCACGTTCCACATCTCTGGCGACATCGTGAGCCGCCTGAGCGAGCCCCAGCGGGAGGTGGCCGTGTACCAAGACGACGGCCTCACCCTCGACGCCCTCGACGCATTCTCCGGCCGCCACCTCACCGAGGACCTGGCCAACGACTACCTCCTAGAAGACCGCCCCGACCTCCAAGTGTTCGAGTTGTAGAAGGTGGGTCGCCCAATCCTTCTGACATTTTGACTGGGCGGCGTCAGGTCGCATCTATCTGGCGGTCGACGCGCCGACTCAAATCGTCTATATGGATGTTGGCCCGCATAGTCCAATCGGCATCATTTCTGTTCGAAACCCTAGGAGGCTGTCATGACCTTTGCCCGCGGACCTCTCGGTGTCGCGACCGAGGCCGAGCCTCCGTTCTTGGAGCAGGACGGGAACAAGCTCATCCGCACGATCGTGCGCAAGGATTTCTCCGGCGACATGATTGGTACGTCCGAGTCCCAGATGGTGGCCGCCTACACCGGCACCACCGGCTCGGCCGGTTATGTTGCCATCGAGCACTTCACCGGGTCGGTCGAAGGGAAATCGGGCTCCTTCGTCTTTCAGCACAGTGGGGTCATGGCCAAGGGCGATGCCGAGCTGTCCGTGATGATCGTTCCCGACTCCGGCACTGGTGAGCTGACGGGGATTTCGGGCACCTTGGAGATTGACAACATCGAGGGGAAGCACTCATACGTTCTCGAGTATGAGCTGCCATGAGCGGTCGATACCTTGTGATGCCGCGGGGGATCAACGTCGGAAATCGCAACCGGGTATCTATGGCTGAATTGCGCTCGAAGCTGGTCGACGCTGGTCACTCCGATCCGGTGACAATCCTTCAGAGCGGGAACGTCGTCCTCACCAGCAAATGTGCCGACGCCGCCACACTGTCCTCCTCAGTGGAGAAGTTGTTGGCAGAGGAATTCGGTGTTTACGTGCCTTGTCTGGTTCGCAGAGCTGAGGAGGTGGAAGCGGTGCTGGAACTCGATCCTCTTCGTGATGTAGCCGATGACGGATCGCGCTATCTGGTCAATTTCCTGTCGGGGAAGCCAGGTGCGGAGGCGATCCGCTCTCTTGCCATAGCCGACCACGAGCCAGAGGTCGTTCATGTCGAGGGGTTGGAGGTCTATGTGTGGACACCGGAGGGGGTCAAGGCAATGCGGCTGTCGTACTCGTATTTCGAGAAATATTTTGACTTGATCGCTACCGCCCGGAACTGGAACACGCTCAATAAGATCGTGGCGAAGTTCTAGCTGGCCCGCTGTTAGTCGTCTGTATTGCGTGCGGGGAATGACTTCAGGGTATTTTCACTTTGAGTCAGCTACCAGAACAATGGTTCTTGATTCTCTGATCTAATGCGTCCGCAAGCTGATCAGCTAGCGTGTGCTGGCCGATTTCGCGCAGCTGACCCACCAGTTCCGGACGTGACTTCGGAAATATATGAGCGCAGCTCAGTTCTGCTCGGCAAAGATGAGTCAAACTCGACAACTGCAATTCGTCAGCAGCATCTTCGTCCCCAGCTTCGCGTAACTCCATCGAAAGGCACTCCGCATTCTCAGCCCGGTCACGGGCATCTGTCGCTGATGGGAGCGAAAGGCGGTTGTTCCAGCCTGATCGTAGCTTGGTCCACCATCCATCCCGCTCGAACAGGACCTGGCCGAACCGAACGGTCCACGACAGGTAGTCGTGGCCGTCTGCGAGTTTTTGGAAGACTTCGGCCTCATCGTACCCTCGAAGATCGATTGAGATCGGGGGTCTCGGTATTGCCGGGCGGCAGTTCTGGTACACAAATACGAGGTCAAGATCGTCGCTGTATTCGACATCGCGGACAGATGATCCGGTGGCAACAAGGGCCACAAGGTTTACGTCGGTCATGCCCTGATCAATAGCGCTAAGTGTCCAAGCTCGCGCCACATCATCGGGCCATCTTCGCACCGCTTCTAAGCAATTCTTCGGTGTCTGAAAAATAACTGCATCCTGCTCCACGGCAGTTTGTTGTGTCATCGCGCGAGAAGCCTCCTCACGGCCTCGACGTACTCTTCAACATCATTGGCAACGCCTTGCGGATCGAGGTTCTCAGGGGCTCCAATGTCTCCGTAAGCCACATGCTTGCGCATGTCATTTAGATCAACGAGCAAATGACTTACATCGGGTAGGCCATGCGCTACGGAGAGGTGCTTGGCCTCTTGTACCTTTTGTTGATGATGGCGTGGACGCGACCTTCCCGAGTGCAATACAGCCGCAACAACGCAAACCTCGAGACAGTAGAAGCTAAATGTCGAGAGGATGGTCCAATCCAAGGGGTCATCCCACGAGGTTTGCACGCGTGGCAGATGGTTGAGTGCTACTTGAAAGGATTCTGACGCAGTCTGCAAGATATTGAAATCCCAATTCCTATCCGATCTCTCCTACTCTAGCCCTGACCCATCGGGTGGTGGCTGAGAGCACGGCGACAACCGCTGCTCCAACGAAAGTGCAATAGGCTGGGGCATGGCCCAAAACCAGACCGGCGACCGGTACATGATCCTGTCGTCGGACACCCACGCTGGCGCCTTGACCCGCACCTATAAGGAATTCCTGGATCCCGCCTGGCACGACGAATTCGACGCCTGGGAAGCAGCCATAACCAACCCATGGGTCGATTTGCGGGACATGGACGCAGCCAAGGTCAACTGGGACAGCGATGCCCGCACTGCGGCCTGTGATGCCGAGGGCATCACCGGCGAGGTCTTGTTCCCCAACACGCTCACCCCGTTCTACGACATCCTGGTCCACCTCTCCGGCGTGCCCGACACCCCGGTCGCCTACGCCCGCCGGTGGGCTGGTCTCCAGGCCCACAACCGCTGGCTGGTGGAGTTCTGCGGCTACGAGCCCAAACGGCGCAAAGGCCTCATCCAGCTCTTGCCCAACAACCTCGATGACGCCATCGCCGAGGTGCGGTGGGCCGCCGAGACCGGGGTGATCGGCGGGGTGATGATTCCCGCCATTCCTCCCAATCACGCGGTCGAGCCCTTTTTCCACCCTCGTTACGACCCGCTGTGGGACGTGTGCAGCTCGCTGGGCATGCCGGTCCACCAGCACATGGGCTCGGGATGCCCCGATTTGGGCGACGACCCGGTGGCCTGGGGAGTGACGTTTGCCGAACACGAGTTGTGGCCCAAGCGCACGCTCATCCACCTCATCCTGGGCGGGGTGTTCGAGCGCTTCCCCGACCTGCGGGTGGTGTGGACCGAGATGTGGGGGATGCGGTGGATCCTCGAGGAGTTGAACCGCATCGATCAGCGGCTCCGCAACATCCAGAGCAGATACGCCGACGACCCCCGCACTCTCAACTACTCCTCCACCTTTGGATCCGACACGGTGGACGGCCTGTCGCTGTCGCCCCATGAATACTGGCAGCGCAACTGTCGCATCGGCGCTTCCATGCTTCCCCGATCTGAGGTTCAGTACCGCCACGCCGTGGGGGTGGACACCATCATGTGGGGGGCCGATTTCCCCCACGACGAGGGCTCCATCGGATACACCACCGAGGCCTTGGCCGCCACCATGTGGGATGTGCCGGTCGAGGAGTGCCAAATGATGCTTACCGACGTAGCCGCCGACCTCTACCGCTTCGACACCGAAGCCCTGGCCCCCATCGCCGCTCGCATCGGCCCCCCAGTGTCCGAAGTCCACACCCCGCTCAACGAACTCCCCGTGTCCAAAGGCCTCTCCTTCAACACCGACCCCCCGCTCGAATCGGTGATCACAAGCTGAGGGCACGTCCTGAGTTTGAAAATCGAACATTTGTGTACGATACTTGTAGGATCAACGGCAGCGAGTTTGTCAGGAGGGCCCGACGGTATGCCCGCAGGACCGGACAGGAATTCCGCTTTGATGCGGTCCACGGTAAAGGGAGCCATGGGCGGCTGTATCTCGGCAAGAGTTACACAACTGTCAAGCGCGGCGAACTCTCCAAAGGCTTGCTGTTGGAAATGCTGAGGCAACTTGGAATCGACTCGAAGGAATTCTGAATCATGATTTACGCCTATCCCTGTGATCTTCGTCAAGATGAAGACGGGTGGTTTATCGCCTCGTTTCCCGATGTGCCGCAGGCCATCACGGGGGGACCGGATCGCAGCGAGGCGTTGTACCTGGCCTCTGATGCTCTAGCCGTTGCATTGGCTGGGCACGTATTGGAAGGAAATGACATTCCTGAGCCTGGAGAACGAGCAGTCGGACAGGAGATGGTGGCCGTGCCGACGGTGGTGGCCGCAAAGCTGGCCCTCTATTCCGCCATGAGGGCCCAGCAGGTGACCAAGGTGGAACTGGCCCGGCGGCTGGGCGTCAGCGAGGCCGCGGTGCGGCGATTGGTTAACCCCGATCACCGCTCCCATATCGGCCAGGTGAACAAGGCCCTTGCGGCCGTCGGTCACAGCCTGGTAGTTGAGGTTGTTCCAGCCTGATTGGTGCGACGAAAGCAGCACACTGGCAGGGATTGGGGAGGTTGCGCTAGGAGGTGTCGAGAGTTGCCAGTCGTCGCTTCGAAATTGCCTCTGAGCAGGCAGGTGGGGGTGGTTAGCCTCGTTTTGTGGTGGTGATGCTGGGGGATGTTGTCGACGAAGGGCTTTTGGCTCGGGCGGTGGCCGACGGGTATGTCACTGCCCGCGTTGAGGACGGTCTGGTCGTCTACAACTACACGGCAGCCGCGCAGTACTCCGGGGCATGGAACGAGGCGACCCTGGCTTGCCGCGGGCTGATCGCTGATGCCGATGGGAGGGTAGTCGCCCGCCCGTTCGGGAAGTTCTTCAACTATGACGAGCCCTTGGCCCCCGCACCGCCCGATGGAGCGCCGATGATCGTCACCGAGAAGTGGGACGGGTCGCTGGGCATCCTCTACCCCGCTCCTGACGGGTGCCAGCGGGTCAGCACTCGCGGGTCCACTCGCTCGGATCAGGCGCTAGAGGCGACCCGCATCTGGCAGGACAAGTATGAGGGCATGGACTTCGGGACGGGGGTGACGCCCCTGTTTGAGATCGTCTACCCCTCGAACCGGATTGTTGTGGACTATCAGGGGATGCGCGACCTGGTGCTGCTGGCAGTGATCGACAACGCCACCGGTGCGGACTTGCCCATCGAGCGCTTCGACTGGCCCGGACCTCGAACGGCCGAGACCAGGTTCGAGACGCTGGACGATCTTGCAGCCCATGTGGAAGGCCCGCGTCCCGGCGGCGATCTCCGAGAGGGGTTCGTCATCCGTTTCGACACAGGACCCGACGCGCCGCACCCTCGGATCAAGATGAAGTGGGCCGACTACCTGGAACTTCACAAAATCGTGACCGGGTTGACTGGGGCCGCCGTTTGGCGGGTCGCCGCGGTGCGCGCCGCTATCGAGCGGGGGATGCCCGCCAAGCGGATCGCCGCCCGGCTGCGTCTAGACCCGTCCGCCGTCGAGGGAATGCTGCGGCAGCCTGACACGGTGGAGGCGCTGTTCGATGTCGTTCCTGACGAGTTCCACGGGTGGATCAAAGGGATACTGGCCCAATTCGAGAAAGAGGCCGCGGCGCGCATCGATTTATGCGAATCGCTGGTGACCCGCGCTGAGTCCGAGTCTGACGGCACCGACCGTGGGTTCGCGGCGGCCGCCCAGCGACTTGCCGCCGACAACGGGCTGCACCCGGGGATCCTGTTCGCTTTGCGCCAGGGTAAGCCAGAGGCGTATGCCTCCATTTGGTGGGACCTCAAGCCCGACGCCGATGTAGACGCTCCTGCCGTCGGTTGGGCCGCAAGGCAAGCCCCCAACTCCTGAGTTCGGTAGCCGCCGCTCGCCACCTACCCGAAACAGCCGGCTGTGGAACTTGAGCTGTGGAAGGAATGTGGGCCTTGTTGCTTATGTTCAAATCAAATTCGATAAATTACAAGATAGTTTTGCCTATGCACGCTAATTCGGGTGGTTGTTGTCACTGGGGTCGGTATACTTGCATGTATGGAGTTTAGGTCTCTTGAGCAGGGGGAACGGGCTGATTGCAAGCCTTCTGGGCCGGTTTGGCCGGAGGCGGTTGACGTGGCTGGGCTGTCGCTGTCGGAGCTGCGGGCCCGGCTGGGGTTGATCAAGAAGTCCGAGGCGCGGCTGGCGGCGATGAAGACGGCTGCGCTGGCTGAGTATTCCTGTCGGGGAGGCGAGGGGTTGGCGCGGCGGGTGGTGTTGGAGGAGTTGCAGGCTTCCAAGCAGCAGGCCCGCCGGGAGGTGGAGACGGCTTCTCAGCTATCGCAGGTTCCCGAGACTCTAGATGCGCTGGGTGCGGGGGAGATTCCCGAGGCCCATGCGAAACAGATCGCCAAGGCCGCTTCTCAGGGGCCGGTTGACGAGGCGGTGCTGGTGGAGGCGGCCCGACGCGAAGACTTCGGCACCTTCTCCCGCACGTTGCGCGATCACCAGCATGAGCGGTCGGGCGACGACGGAACCTCGTTGATGGCCAAGCAGCGGGAGCGGCGTTCATTTAGCTTTTTCAAGTCTCCTGACGACGGCATGTTCGTATTGAACGGGCGGTTCGACCCGGTTGCGGGGAATCGTATGGAGGCGGCGCTGGCCGATGAGGTGCGCCGCCTGCGCCACGAAGGCAAAGATGGCGATCAGACCGCGTTCGACCAGCGGATGGCCGACGCGCTGGAGAATCTGGTCTGCGCCGATACCAAAGACCGCAAGCCGCAGGGCACCACCCTGGTGTTGACCGCTGATTGGGACGCGGTCAACCAGAAGCTGGCCGGCGCCCGCCTGCTCGACGGCACGCCCCTGCCGGTGTCTGAGGCTCTGCGGCTGGCCTGCAACGCCGACATCGTGCCCTCGGTATTCGACACCAAGAACCAGGAACTGTGGGTAGGGCGCAAACACCGCTCGGCCACCGAAGCCCAGCGGGCCGCGCTCATCATCCGCGACAAGCACTGCATCGGCTGCGCACGATCAGCGGTGTGGTGCGAAGCCCACCACATCGACGAATGGCTCACCGGCGGACGCACCGACATCGACAACCTGGTGCTGGTCTGCAAGAGCTGTCACCACAACATCCACGACGACGGTTGGACAGTCCACCGAAACCGAAACGGCGCCTACGAACTCAGACCACCGCCCAAGCCCTACGCCGACTACCCGGCTGGGCAGGCACGCTCAGGGCCACCACTGGCAAAATCGCAATCCAGGTCCGGTGCCCTTGCCGACGCCATTCCCGACGCCATTCCCGACGCCATTCCCGACGCCATTCCCGACGCCTTCCCCGAAGTAGGAGTCACCACCTGGCAGCCCGAAGGTTCCAGACAGCTGCTGTTGAGCTGATGCAGTGTTGGAATGCCGCCTGGCGGTATTGATCCCGCTGTCAGGGCCAAACTCTTGCCGTTTGAGCTGATGTTGCGCTGGGGTGGGGCCTGGTGGCTGAAGTCGTTGCTGCCTGATGGGGCCGCTCTTGGGATTGGGTACGCTGAGGGGGTCATGAGAGGGGTAGGCCGATGATCACCGGGATGAATCATGCGGTGCTCTATGTGCGGGATGCGGGGCGGCAGCAACAGTTCTATACCGATGTGCTGGGGTTTGAAACGATCATCGACGAGCCGGGGCAGTTGGTGTTCATGCGGGCGCCGGCTTCGGAGAACCACCACGACATCGCCTTCTTCACCATCGGCGACGGGGCCGAGCCATCGTCGGCTGGTCGCCGGTCGGTGGGGATGTACCACATCGCTTGGGAGGTGCCCACCCTCGACGAGTTGGCCGCCATCCGCCAGCGGCTGGTGGATGCGGGCGCGCTGTACGGCGAGAGCGATCACGGGGCCAACAAGAGCCTGTACGCCAAAGACCCCGACGGCCTGGAGTTCGAGGTCATGTGGCTGGTCCCGGCCGAGCATTGGGGCGATGAGGAGAACCAGGCCATCATCCGCCCTCTGGATCTCGCTCACGAGCAGCGGCGATTCGCCGCATTGGCTGCTGACGACTAGGCAACCGAGGCCGCAGCCATGAATCTCACCAACCAATACTGCTACTTCTACGAAGACAACCTGTTCACCGACACCGACCGGGAGGGATTCCGCCGTCGGGTCATCACCGGCGACGGGCTCCAGCTCTGCTTCTGGCGCATTGCCGGCGGGGCCACCGGGTCGTTCTTGCATCGCCACGAAGACCACGAACAGCTCGGCATCATCGTGCGGGGCAAGCTCGACTTCCGCATCAACGACGATCCCGATAGCGAGGAGCGAGTGGTGTTGGGCGAGGGGGAGGCCTATATCGCGCCCAGGGGAGTCTGGCACGGCGACTCGGTATTCATCGGCGACGACGAGTACGGGGAGTGCTGGATCCTCGACGTGTTCACCCCGCCCCGCGACGACCTGATGGCAGGCTGACGCCGTGTCGGACTGGCGGCTGGCGGTTGATATCGGGGGCACGTTCACCGATGCGGTGCTCTTGGACGTGGCCACCGGTGGGGTAACGGTCAACAAGGCTCTCACTACCCCGGCCGCGCCCCTCGAGGGAGTACAGGCTGCGGTCGGCCAACTCTTGAGCCGGGCCGGAGTGGCTCCTGGCGAGATCACCGCTCCCATTGTCCACGCCACCACGCTGATCACCAACGCCCTGATCGAGAACAAGACCGGTCGGGCCGCCCTGGTCACCACTACCGGATTCGGCGACACCCTGCTGATCCGCGACGAGCACCGCTACGACATGTACGACCTCCAGATCGAGTTCCCCGACCCGCCCATCAGCCGGGAGCTCACCTTCGAGATCGACGAGCGCACTGCGGCCACCGGGGAGGTGCTGTCGGTGCCATCGCCAGCGAGCATCACTGCGTTGGTCGGCGAACTGGCCGAGGCCCGAGTCGAGTCGGTGGCGGTGTGCTTGCTCAACTCCTACGTCAACCCGGCCAACGAGCGCCTGCTGGCCAACGAGCTGCGCCGGGAGCTGGGGGTGCCGGTGTGTGCCTCGGCCGACATCTCGCCCCAGATCCGGGAGTACCCCCGCATGATCACCGCGGCCTGCAACGCGGCCACCATGCCGATCATCGGGCCGTATCTGGACGAGCTTCAGAAGTGGCTTTCGGCCGAGGGGTTCGGCGGGTCGGTGCTGATGATGCTGTCCAACGGCGGGGTGGTATCGGCCGACGATGCGGCTGCCGCCCCGATCCGGCTGGTGGAGTCCGGTCCGGCCGCCGGCGCCCTGGCCGCCCGGTGGTTTGCCCGCCGCATGGGAGAAGACCGGCTGCTGGCCTTCGACATGGGCGGGACTACCGCTAAGGCCACCCTGGTGGAAGACGGGGAGCCCGCGCTGACCACCACCTTCGAGGTGGCCCGGCGATACCGGTTCAAGAAAGGTTCGGGCTTTCCGGTGTCGGTCCCGTCGGTGGATTTGGTGGAGATCGGCGCCGGGGGCGGCAGCCTGGCCCACCTCGACCAGTTCGGTCTGCTCAAGGTGGGTCCCGAATCGTCCGGGGCCGATCCCGGTCCGGCCTGCTACGCCCAGGGAGGCGACCAGCCCGCGGTAACCGACGCCGACGTGGTGCTCGGCCTGCTGGACCCCCAAGCCTTCCTGGGTGGCGACATGCCCCTAGACGGCGAACGGGCCCGGTCGGCTATCAAGCCTTTGGCCGGCGGCCTCGGTTTGTCGGTTGTCGACACCGCCGCGGGAATGTACGAGGTAGTAAGCCAGAACATGGCGGCTGCCGCCCGTATGCACGCGGTAGAGCGGGGGGTGGACTTGCGAGGGGTCACCGTGCTGGCCTTCGGAGGGGCCGGACCGCCCCATGCCTGCCGGGTGGCCGAACTGCTGGACTCAGATCGGGTGGTGTTCCCGGTGAACGCCAGCGTGCTGTCGGCGTTCGGAACCCTGGTGTCGCCGGTGCGGATCGACCTGGCCCGCTCCATGCCGGTGAAGCTGGCCGAAGTGAGCCCTGCCGAACGAGACGGTTTGTTGGACGAGCTGCGAGAAGAGGGCCGTCGGGTGCTGCTCAGCGCCGGAGTGCCCGAGTCAGACATCAGCTTTCGATACGGAATCGATGCCCGCTACACCGGCCAGGGAAACGAGATCACCATCTGGGTAGGCGAGGGGGATGTCTGGGCAGTTGCCGACGACGAGGTGGACGGGGCATTCGAGGCCGAATACCGCCGCATCTACGGCATGACCATCGATGACGTGGCCATCGAAGCGGTCACCTGGCGACTGTCTGCCCGAGCCGATCCGGTTGATATTGCTGAAGCAGATGCCGAGGAACCGCCAACCGCATCGAGCAGCTCGCCTCAGCTGGCATCAACCCGCACTGCCGTGTTCGGCCGGGAGCAAGATGCGGTGGAGGTCCCGGTTTACCGCCGCGCCGATCTGGCTATCGGAATGAGCTTTCCCGGTCCCGCCCTCGTGGAAGAGCGGGAAACCACGTCGATCATCCGCCCTGGGTGGAATGTGTCCGTCGCCGACGACGCCAGCCTCATCGCCGTGTTGGAGGAGAAGTGAGCCAGTCCACCTACGACCCAATTCAGCTGGAGATCCTGTGGCAGTCGCTCATCTCGGTGGTGAACGAGCAGGCTCGGGCCCTCCAGCGGGCCGCATTCAGCCCTATTGTGCGCGAAGCCGGTGACCTGGCCAACGCAGTGTTCGACAAGCGGGGGCGCATGGTGGCCCAAGCGGTGACCGGCACGCCCGGCCACATCAACTCGCTGGCCATTGGGGCGGCCAACATGCTGGAGGAGTTCCCCCCCGATGCCCTTGAGCCCGGCGATGTGTTGATCACCAACGATCCCTATCTCACCGCGGGCCAGCTGCTGGACGTGACCGTGCTGGTTCCGGTGTGGCGCACTCCGGCCGCCGGGGGCGACCCGGTGCCTATCGCTTATTTCGGCTCCACCATCCACCACACCGATGTGGGGGGCTACGGCATTGGCGCCGGGGCCCGGGACTGCTTCGAAGAGGGCCTGTGGATCCCCATCTGCAAGCTCATGCGGGGCGGCGAGCGCAACGAGGATGTATGGAAGTTCATCCTGTCCAATGTCCGCCAGCCCGATCACATGGCCGGCGACCTGCACGCCCAGATGGCGTCGGGAGAAGTGGGGGCCCAGCGTTTGGCCTCCCTGTGCGATGCCTACGATCTCGATGACATCGAGGCGCTGTCCGATGAGATCATCGACCGCTCCGAGGCGGCCACCCGGGCCAGCATCGCCGAGCTGTCCCCGGGGGAGTACCAGGCCGACGCAGTGCTCGACCTGGCCGATGGCAGCCGCATCGACATCGTGTGCTCCCTGCGAGTTGACCCTGATGCCGGAGAGATCTTCGTGGACTACACCGGTACTTCCGAGGCCAGCCCATGGGGCATCAATGTGGTGCGCAACTACACCCACGCTTACACCACGTTCACCGTCCGCTCGGTGCTGAACCCCGAGATCCCCAACAACCACGGCAGCCTGGCGCCGATCAAGATGACCGCCCCCGAGGGGTCCATCGTGAACGCGGTACGCCCTCAGCCGGGCACCGCCCGCCACGTGGTCGGCATGTTCCTGCCCAATGCCCTGCTCAAAGCGCTGGCCCAGGTCAAGCCCGAGGAGTCTATGGCCGAGGGCGCGGGCGCAGTCTGGACCATGCAGGTTAGCGGCAACCACGACGACGGCACCCCGTTCATCACCGCCATGTTCACCTACGCCGGAGGGGTGGGAGCACGGGCGTCCAAGCCGGGCTTGGACGCCTGCTCCTATCCAACGGGGGTGAGCGCGGTGCCCATCGAGGTGGTGGAGGCCTCCGCGCCGGTGCGCTTCACCCGCAAGGCGCTGCGATCTGGCTCCGAGGGCCCCGGCGCCCAGCCCGGCGGCAAGGGCCAGACCATCGAGTTCACCGTGGACACCTCCCGCCCTTGGTTGCTCAACGCAGTGACCAGCCGCCTGTCCGACCCGCCGCAGGGCATTTTCGGCGGAGGTCCCGGCCAGGCAGGCTCGTTCCAAGTCAACGGTGAGCCGGTCACCACCCAGAGCCGCATCACCCTCGACCCCAATGATGTCGTGCGCCTCGAACTTCCCGGCGGCGGAGGCTACGGGGCACCCGATGAGTCCGACGGCTGACCAGTCTCAGAACAGCTTGCTGCCCACGGCGTTTACCGAAGTATGGACTCGGGCGGTCGACCAACGGCCCGATTCGATGTTCTTGGTGTTCGAGCGGCCCGACGGCACCGTCGCCACCTGGACGTACGAGCAGTTCGACGCGGCCATCGCCGAAGTGGCCGCCGGCTTGATCCAGCGGGGCGTCACCCCCGGCAGCTCGATGCACCTGGCGCTGACGAACACTCCGGCGTTTTTGGCCCTGTGGCTGGCCGCCAACCGCCTGGGAGCGTGGATCGTGCCGTCCGACCCCATGGGCAAAGCACCGGAGCTGGCCGACCACATCGAGCGGACTCGGCCGCAAGCCGGCTTCTGCGCCGCCGACCGGGCTGGGGTCTACCGCCAGGCCGCTGCGGTCAGCCCTGATCTGGCCATCACCGAGGTGGACGAGGCCAGCGGCAGCCTGGATGCGCTCGGCGGGAACGCCCGAGTGGACTGGCCTGCGGTTGGCCCGCGAGACCGAGCCGCGGTGATGTTCACTTCAGGGACCACCGGCCGGCCCAAGGGGGTGGAGATCACCCAGGCCAACTACGCGTTCTGCGGCCAGGTCATGGCTGAGCGAGCGGATTTGACCCCCGACGACCGCCAGTTGGTGGTTTTGCCCTTGTTTCACGCCAACGCCCCGTACTACTCCTTCGCCTCGGCCATCTGGACAGGGGCCTCGGTGGCGCTGATGCCCGCCTTCTCCGCCAGCGGCTTTCTGGCCCAAGCCGCCCGCCATCAGGCCACCTGCGCCAGCCTGTTCGCTGCCCCAATGCGGATGATCCTGGCTCGGGGCGCTCCTGTCGACGGAATGGCCCTGCGCCACTGCTGGTACGCCCAGAACATTGCCGACGACCAGTACGACACCCTGGCCCAGTGGTTGGGCTGCCGTCCCCGCCAGCTCTATGGCATGACCGAGACCATCCCCGCGGTCCTAACCGAGCCCGCCGAAAACCCGGTGCCGTCGTCCATGGGCCAGGTCACGCCCGGCTGCCAGGTGATCGTGCGCGACGGCGAGGTGCTGGTGGGAGGGGAGCCGGGAACGACGCTGTTCGCCGGATACCTGGACGACCCGGAGACCACCGCGGCTTCGTTCACCACCGACGGTTGGTTTCGAACCGGCGACCGGGCCTGCGTCGACTCCGACGGCCGCCACTACTTCGACGGCCGCCACTCCGATGTGCTCAAGGTGGCGGGAGAGAACGTCTCCACCGTCGAAGTGGAGTCGGTGTTGGCCTCCCATCCCGCGGTGCTGGAAGCCGCGGTGGTGGGTGCCCCCGATCCGCTACGCGACGAGGTGCCGGTGGCCTTTGTGGTGCCCTCTGAGCCCACCAGTCCACCAACCGACGAAGAGTTGGCCTCGTGGTGCCAGGAGCGTCTGGCCAAGGCCAAGCTGCCCCGCTCGTTTACTCTTATGGTCGAGCTGCCGCGCACCAGCGTCGGCAAGATCCGCAAATTCCTGCTACGACAAGAGGCAGAGGCCCCTAAGGAGGCGACAGGGAGGTGACCGCATGACCATGTTCACTGGCGAGCTTTTGGACTCGTTCGAGGATTCAGTAACCGACGTGGCCACCGCCTGCACGCTCCCCCCCGAGCTGTACACCTCCGAGGAGTTCTTGGCCTTCGAGCGCCGGGCGCTGTTCGAGCACGAGTGGTGCTGCGTGGGAGTGGCCAGCCGCATCCCCGACACGGGCGACTGGTTCACCACCACCGTGAGCGCCGAGCCCATCATCGTGGCCCGCCAGAGGGACGGCTCCGTCGGGGCGTTCTCGGCCATCTGCCGCCACCGGGGCATGCAGGTGGTGGAGGGAGAGGGCAACAGCCGCTCGTTCCGGTGCCCGTACCACCACTGGAGCTATCGGCTGGACGGCCGCCTGATGGGCGCCCCGGCCATGGAGCGCACCGAGGATTTCAAGAACGACCACTGGGGCCTGCCCAATCTGGCGGTGGAGCTGTGGCACGGCTTTGTCTTCGTCAACTTCAACCCTGACGCCCCGCCTTTGGCCCCCTCTCTGGAGCGGTATGAGCCTTACCTGGCCAACTACGAGCTCGACAACTGCGTGTGCCCCGGCACCTTCACGCTCGAAGACCTGCCCTGGAACTGGAAGGTCATGTTCGAGAACTTCAACGACGGCTACCACGCCAACCGCCTTCACGAGGTGATCCAGGACTTCTGTCCCTCGGAGATGGCCCGGTTCCCGGTGCCGTGGTCGGACGACTCCAACGTGATCTTCCGGGAGAACGGCTACACCCACATCGACGGCGGGTTCAACGCCACCCGCAAGGCCCTGTTGCCGGTATTCCCCAAGCTCACCGAAGAGGAGCGGTGGCGGTCCACGTTCGCGCTGATCCCGCCCACCTTGTGCTTCGGCACCGCCCCCGACATGGCCTTCTTCTTCATCGTGCGGCCCACCTCAGCCGAGACCATCGACGTGGAGATCGGCTACCTGCTGCATCCCACCTCCCTGGAACACCCCATGTTCGACCACCTGTTCCAGGCCAGCGACGACGGGGTCCAGGTGTTCGTAGCCCAAGACCAAGACGCCACCACCAAAGTGCAGCGGGGCATGCGGTCGCGCTACGCCGTTCGGGGCCGGTACTCCTGGCAGGAGGAAACCCATGTTCAATTCAACCGCTGGCTCGTGCAGCGCTACCGCCGACACTGGCCGACGAGCACAAAATCGTCTGACCGGGGGTGACTACGGAGAAGGTTGGCCCGGCGTCGACGCGGCTTCGGCCCGGCCCTCAAGCCGGCCCACTCGGTTGACCAAGTCCATAACGACTTCGGTCAGCTTGTCGACCCGCTCTTGGAGCTTGTCGATTCGCTCGTGGAGATAGGCGAAACCCCTCTGCATTTCTTCTCGAAGCTGGGCGATGCTCCTTTGCATTTCTTCTCGAAGCTGGGCGATTTCGGCGCGCCGGCCTCGGTCGAGATAGAGCATCAGGGTGATGATTACCCCCAGCAGGGCGAGAATGGTTTGGTCGATGGGGTTCTCCTCATCCAGTCCGGGAGGATTGCTGGGGGAAGCTTGGACGGAGTGTACTGCACCGGGTGACGCTTCCAGCCCAGACCACCAGGTGGTCGAGGATCAGCAGGACGGGGATACGGCAGTGAGAGTAGGCTGCTGAGCGGTGAACGGGCCGAATGGTCCGACTTCTGAGGAGGGGACTGATGACGAGACTACCTACCCGTAAATTGTGCCTATTGGCCGCGCTGTTGTCGGTGCTGGCCCTAGTAGCTGCCGGTTGCGGCAATGACGACGATGACGGCGGCGCCGCGGTGGAGGCACCCGCGCCGGAGCCCGAGCCGGTGGAAGACGAGCCCGAACCCGAGCCAGAGCCCATGGAGGACGAGCCCGAACCAGAGCCAGAGCCGATGGACGACGAGCCCGAACCAGAGCCAGAGCCGATGGACGACGAGCCGGAGCCAGAGCCAGAGCCGATGGACGACGAGCCGGAGCCAGAACCTGAGCCCACTGAACCGCCGATGGACATGGAGCTGCAAGCGATTCTGGACACCTTCGACGCCAACGGCGACGGCACCCTCACCATTGGGGTCGCCGCGGCCGGTCCTCGGGACGACCAGGGCTACTACCAGTCTCTGGTCGATTTCGCCGAGGCGTTCTCGGCGGATAACGGATTCGCCCCGCCGATTGTGAGCGACGGCATCGGTGCCGCTGAAGCAGCCCGGGCCATGTCCGACCTGGCTTCCCAGGGCGTGGACGTGATCTTGGTTGGGGCCAGCGAGATCGCCGAGCCTCTGCCCGACCTCACCGAGCAGTATCCCGACATCTTCTGGTACTGCAACTGCGGGGCCGGCTTCCCGGAGATTCCCGGTTTGGCCCAGGCCACCGATTGGGGTGCCCCCATCCACTACACCGCAGGTGTGGCCATGGGCGCGGCCATGAAGGACCATGGCGGTGACACCGCGGTGTTCTTGGGCTGCTGCGACCTCAACTTCGAGCAGGAGGCCTACAACGCCACGGTGGCCGGCCTCCAGTCGGTAGATCCGTCGTACACCATGGAGTACGTCGCCACTGGCGGCTTCCCGTTTGACTTCGACAACTCAGCCAACGCCACCGCCGCGCTCACCAACGCCATTGCCGAAGGCGCCACCCTGGCCTACGCCTATTTGGGCGGGGCGCTGAACCCGGTCGGCCAATTGGCCACCGACGAGGGTATCGCAGTATTTGCGGCTGGTCCCGCCGACATCTGCTCCCGTGACGACGGAATTGCCTGGACGGGCGCCATCGTGTTCGACGGCGGGCTGTACGCCCAGCAGGCGCTGCCCCGCATCATCTCCGGTGACCTGACCGAGGGGGCTACCTATCAGTTCCCGACCGAGCCAGGTCTCAACGGCGGCGAGCTGTGTGATCCTTCCGCAGAGGCGGCGGCCATGCTGTCCGACGCCTTCGAGGCCGTCGCCACCGACGGCGAACTTCTCGGCATGCTCGGAGGAATCTCCGGAGCTGCCTACGGCGGCGGGTGATTGATTCCACCACCGAAATGACGGGCGCCGGGGGGAATGGCCCTTCGGCGCCCGCGGTCGAGCTAACGGGGATAACCAAGCGCTTCGGCGGAATTGTTGCCTGCGACCAGGTCGACCTAGCCCTGCACCGGGGGCGCATTCACGGCATCCTGGGAGAAAACGGAGCGGGCAAGTCCACCCTCATGAAAGTGCTCATCGGCTTGGTGCTGCCTGATGCTGGCGCTATTCGCATCGATGGCCAGCCCCGAACCATTCACGATCCACTAGACGCGGCTTCCTTGGGCATCGCCATGGTCCACCAGCATTTCAGCCTGGTGGATCAGCTCACCGTTTGGGAGAACGTCGCACTGGGCGAAGGCGGGCGGTTGAGTTCATCTGAGGTGCGTAACCGGGTGACGGCCATCAGCGAGCAGTACGGCTTGGAGATTGATCCCGAAGCCCGGGTGGGCGAACTCACCGCCGGGTTGCGGCAGCGCGTGGAGATAATCAAGTGCCTGCGCCGCGATCCCCACATCCTGGTATTCGACGAGCCCACCTCGGTGCTCACCCCCGAGGAGTCCGAGCAGCTCTTTGGCACTCTGCGCGAGGTGGTGGCCGCCGAAGGCCGGGCCGTGGTGCTGGTCAGCCACAAGTTGGACGAGGTGCTGCACGCCACCGATGAGATCACCATCATGCGCCAAGGCCGAGTAGTGGCCCGAATGCCCACCCAAGAGGCCGACGCCCGAAGCCTGGCCCGGGCCATGGTGGGCCGGGAGGTTTCGCTCCGGTCCGAGCGGGCCGCCTTCGGCCTGGCCGAGGTGGATGACGCTGGTTTGGATTCAGAGCCTGTCAGCCCTGCTGAGCAGAAAACCGCATCGCCGGCCTTGGACTCAATCGGATCAGCGCTGCGAATCGAAGGCGCCGCGGTTCGAGGCCGGGGCGGGGCAGTGCTGCTGGATGACTTAAGTTTGGAGCTAAAGGCAGGGGAGATCGTAGGCGTGGCCGGTGTAGAGGGCAACGGGCAGCGGACGCTGGGTGATGTGCTGTCCAGCTTGGTCCCGCTCAACGCCGGTCGGGTGGTGGTGAACGGCGCTGAAGTGCCAGCCGGTTCGCCTGGGGCTATGGCCAAGGCCGGGGTGGCGGTGATACCCGAAGACCGCCATGACTCCGGCGTGGTGCTGGATATGACCGTGGCCGAGAACCTTCTCATGGTCAACCCAGACCGGGTAGCCCGGCATGGGGTTATGGACAAGCGGCGGATGGTTGAGACGGCCCAGAAATTGGTAGAAGAGTTCGACATCGGGTGTTCTGGACCCGACGCCCCGCTGTGGTCACTGTCGGGTGGCAATCAACAGAGGGTGGTTCTGGCCCGGGAATTGGTCGCTGAGCCCCATGTATTGGTGGCGGCCCAGCCCACCCGGGGGTTGGACGTAGGGGCCATCGAGTACATGACTGATCGGTTGCGCCAAACCGCGTTCGACGGCGTTGCCGTGTTGCTGATCTCCAGCGAACTGGAGGAAATCCTCGAGCTGTCCGACCGGATCGTGGTGATGTCCCGCGGCCGGATCGTGGGCGAACTCTCTAGCGCCGACGCCAACCTCGAAACCTTGGGCTTACTCATGGGCGGTAGCGCTGAGTCGACTGCACCTGACGGCCCTGGGCTGTCGCGCCGCCCACCTGATGTCGGGGCCGGTCTGTGACTAGGGGAGCGCGCTTAGCCGAGTGGGTGGCCTTGTACGCCGCCAGCATCGTGGCCGCGTTGGCCTTGGCCAGCGTGATCGTGGAGACCACCGGCGGCGACTGGTGGCCGGTGATGGAAGCCCTGGTGGACGGCAGCATCATGGCGCCCGGCCGCTGGGGGGAGACCTTGGGAGTGGCCGTCCCCCTGTTGCTAGTGGCCCTGGGTACGGTGATCTCAGCCAAAGCCGGTTTGATCAACATCGGCCAAGAGGGCCAGCTTCTTATAGGGGCGGCATTCGCGGTCTATTTCAGCTTTCTCATCGGTGGTCCTGGTCCGCTGAACCTGGTGATCATCATGCTGTTCGGCGCCTTGGGCGGTGCAGTGTGGGCTTCGGTGGCCGGTCTGCTCCGCTTTTGGCGGGGCGTGCCCGAGGTTTTGAGCACGCTGCTGCTGGTAACCGTCTCTGCCCAGGCAATCGGTTATGGGTTGAAGCAGGACTGGCTGCTCTTGGCCCCAGGAGGTGACCGGGGCAACCGCAACCAAGTCAGCTCGCAGCTAGCCGACGACAACCGAATTCCCCGCCCCGACCTGTTCGGCAACGAGTTCCCCATCACGGTGTATTTGGCCGTGGCGTTGGCTGTCGTGGTGGCCTATGTACTGGCCCGCACGGTTTGGGGTTTTCGGCTCCGGATGCTGGGGCACAATGCCCGGGCCGCCCAGCGGGCGGGGGTGTCCTCGACCGCCTACGGGGCGTCCGCACTGGCCATCGGGGGAGCATTCGCCGGCTTGGCTGGGGCGGCAATGTTCGCGGGCGGTGGCTTCTCCTTCGGCAACTACCAGCTGGTGCCCGGGTTCTCCGACAACATCGGCTGGACTGGGCTGCTGGTCGCTCTGGTGGCCCGGGAGCGGGCCCTGCCCGCGGTGGTGGCCGCGTTCGTGTTCGCCGGATTGCGAACCGGAGCGGGATTCGTCAACAGCACCGGAGTGGAGAGCCGGATAACCGACGTCGTACAAGGGCTACTGGTGCTGGCCTTGCTGGTTCCCCCGGCGGTGATCTTCCTGCGGGATCGCCGGCGAGCCCGAGCAGCGGCTACCGAGAGGGTGTGATGTTGTGCTGATTGACTTCTTCTCTGCGGTGGGCGACGTACTGTCCAGCGAGTCCACCTATATCAACGGGGCGCTGTTTGCCGCGCTGCTTGCCTTTGCCGCCACCGGGGAGTGGGTAGCCGAAAAGTCGGGGACCCTGAACATCTCAGTGGAGGCGATGCTTCTGAGCGGGGCCTTCGCCGGAGCCCTCGGCTATCACTTCACCGACTCGGTGGCGGTGGCCATAGTCCTCGGCGCAATCGGCGGGCTGCTCATTGCCATCGTGCAAGCCGAGATGAGCCATCGCCTGACCGCCGATCAGTTCGTGGTTGGACTCACCCTCAATATCCTGGTTTTCGGGTTGGCCGGATTCTTGGACCGGGAGATCGATCCCCAGGCCACCTTTGCCACGAAGTTGGAGATCCCCCTGCTGGTAGACATCCCCCTTTTCGGCGAGGCGCTATTCGGAGAGCCGTGGCCGTTCTATCTCTTGTACGGGTTGGTGCCGTTCTCGTGGTGGCTGGTGTTTCGCACCCGATGGGGCCTGGAGCTTCGGGCCGCGGGGGAGAACCCCCAGTCGGCCGATGTGAGCGGAATCGACGTGAACCGCCGCCGTCGCCAGTCCATCTACTACGCCGGACTCACCTCAGGGCTGGGCGGAGCATTCTTCTTGTTCGCCCGGCTGGCTGCGTTCGACGATTCCATCATCGGGGGACGGGGATTCATCGCCATCGCCGCAGTGATCTTCGGCGGCTGGACCCTGTGGGGAACCATGGGGGGCTGCATCCTGTTTGCCGGGGCCCTGTCGTTCCAGCTGTCACTGCAAGGCCTGGGCTACGACCTCAACGCAGAGCTGTTGCAGGCGCTGCCATTCCTAGTGACCATCGGAGCGATGGCCATTTTTGCCAAGAGAGTGCGACCCCCCGCCGCTTTGGCCCGACCGTTCATCCGCGGACTGAAATGATCAACGATCTGAGCGCAGGAGGACGGCGGTGAAAGCGATGCGATACCACGAGCCTGGCGGGGCTGAGGTGCTCTGTTATGAGGAGGTGCCTGATCCTGAGCCTGGACCGGTGGATGTGGTGGTGGACGTGGTGGCCACTGCGCTCAATCGATTGGACGTGGTGCAGCGCAATGGCTGGTTTGCCATGCCGGGATTCACGCTGCCCCACATAGCGGGCATGGATGTGGCCGGGGTGGTATCCGAGGTCGGTGCCGAGGTCGACGGGGTGGCCGTGGGCGACAGGGTGGTGGTCGATCCGTCGCTGGCCGGGGTGGACGACCGCTCCAAGCTGGGGGGCCGCGGCGACCTGTACGGCGAACTGGGCATCATCGGGGGCACCGTCGACGGGGGCTACGCCGAGCGGTGCCTGGTGCCGGCGTCGCACGTCTACCCGGTGCCCCACGCCATGTCGCTGGAGGCCGCGGCCACGTTTCCAACTTGCTGGCTGACCGCTGCCCATGGGCTGTTCGCCGTGGGTGGGCTTCAAGCGGGCGAAACGGTGATGATCCACGCGGCGGGGTCGGGGGTGTCGGTGGCCGGCATCCAGTTGGCCGCGAACGCCGGGGCCACTGTTTTAGCCACCGCGGGCACCGACGAGAAGTGCGAGCGGGCTTTGGAACTGGGGGCAGCCCATGTTTTGAACAACCGAAATGGCGATGTGGCCGCCTGGGCTCGGGAGCTGACATCCGGAGCGGGGGTCCACATGGTGTTCGATCATGTGGGCACCGCGCTGTTCGGCCCGTCGCTGTTCGCCCTGGGCACCAGAGGGGGGCTGGTGAACTGCGGGAATTCCTCCGGCGACGAGGCGGTCATTCCGTCGCTGGGCTACGTGTTCCACTCCGGGATCAAGATTCTGGGTTCCGACCCCTATCGCCCCGAAGAATTCGGCCCGGCGTGGGACATTTTCTCTGCGGGCAGCTTCACCGCGGCCATCGACTCGGTGTTCGATCTGGCCGACGCGGCCGAGGCCCAGGCCAAGATGCTGGCCAGCGATTTCTTCGGCAAGATCCTGCTGAAGCCCTGACCAGGGTCGATGGAGTCCGGGAGAACGTGTGGCTGATTCCCCGTATCCCGAGCTGAAGAATTCCCACGTTCCTGAGCGGGTGGGCCGTCCTTGGACCGACTACAAACCCCCGCCATCGGCCCCGGTGTGGGCGGTGATCAGCGGATTCGGCTCATTCCATGTGCTGGTCGCCGCCCTGGAGTTGGGAGTGTTCGACACCCTGGCCGACCGGGGCGCCAACCCCGGCATCCCACCGGCAGTGACCGCGCCCGACCTTGCCAATGAGCTGGGAGTGTCGGCTCCCCACCTGGAGGCGCTGCTCGACTCCCTGGCGGTGCTCGGGCTGCTGGAGCGGGTCGGCGGTCGATACGGATTGAACGACACCGCGGCCCGCTATCTATCCAGCGATGGCGCGGCGTCGATGGCCTCGCTGGTCCCGGTGGCCCCCGGCCCGCTGGACAACTGGTCGCGGCTAGCCGACACCATCCGGGCCGGCCGCCCCGCCCAACCCATTGACGACAACCCGGCCGAGTTCTACCGCCCCCTAGTGGAGGGCACCTTTGCGACAATGCTCCGAGCCGCCACCCGGGCCGACCTCCAAGTGCGCTACAGCGCCATGGCTGGGTCGCGGGTGCTGGATCTGGGAGCAGGCGGATCCCCTTGGGCCATCGCCATACTCAAGGCCTGCCCCGACGCCACCGCGGTGGTCAACGACCTCCCCGGAGTGATCGACATAGCCCGCCGCACCACCGCCGAGCACGAGGTAGCCGACCGCTGCGAGTTCCGCCCCGGCAACTTCCACACCATCGACATCGAGCCCGAGTCCTACGACATCGTGGTGTTGGGCCACATATGCCGCACCGAAGGCCCCGGCGGCACCCGCCGACTCATCGAACGGGCATGGAAGGCCCTGCGCCCCGAAGGCCGCCTGCTATTGGCTGACTACTTCATAGCCCCCGAACCCCAATGGAGCCCCCACAGCGTGCTCATGGCCATGACCATGATGGCCAGCACCACAAACGGCTTCCCCATCACCGCCGCCCAAACCGCCCAATGGCTCCAAGAAGCCGGCTTCGAATCCCTCCGCCTCATAGAACCCATAGGCCACCAATACCTCTACACCGCCACCAAACCCCGCCGCCCGGACGCGCAAGATCCAAACTAAGGAAAACAATGACCGAACCCATCGACACTCTGATCAAGGGCTGGTACGTGGTCACCATGAACCCGACCCGCGACATCATTCATAACGGCGCGGTGGCCATAAGAGGCAACCAGATTGTCGACGTAGGCAAAGCGTCCGACCTCGAGACCCGCTACCAGGCAGCCGAGACGGTGGGCGGCGACCGGTTCGTGGTCACACCCGGCCTGGTCAACACCCACATCCACATAACCGGCGAGCCCCTCACCCGGGGCTATGTCCCCGACGACACCCCGTTCGAGGAGAACGTGTTCCAGTGGCTGTGCCCGCTGTATTCGGTGTACACCGCCGAGGACGAGCGCCTGTCGGGCCAACTCGCCGCGGTAGAGATGCTCAAGTCGGGTACCACCTGCTTCTTGGAGGCGGGCACCATCCGGTTCGTCGACGAGGTGATGGACGGGCTCGACGAGGCCGGCATCCGGGGGCGGATCGGCAAGTGGGTGTGGGACCTGCCCCCGGAGCCCAGCGTGTACCGCCAAGACACCGATGAGGCCATCGCCAACCTGCGAGACACCGTCGAGCGGTTCAAAGGCGCCGCCGGGGGCCGGCTGGGGGCGTGGTCGATGGTGGTGGGCCACACCACCTGCTCCGACCCCCTGTGGCAGGCGGCCCGGGCCGCGGCCGACGAGTTCGGGGTGGGGCTCAACTTCCACATGTCGCCGGCCCGGCTCGACCCCGACAGCTTCATCGCCGCCTTCGGCCAGCGGCCCATGGTCCACCTCGGTGAGCTGGGGGTGCTGGGAGACGACACCTCCATCACCCACTGCGTCCACGTCGACGACCAGGAGATCGGGCTCCTCGCCGGGGCCGGGTCGTCGGTGGTCCACTGTCCCACTACCGCGCTGAAGGTGAGCTACGGGGTGACCCAGATCGGCAAGATCCCCGAGATGGTCACCGCCGGGGTGAACGTGAGCCTGGGCACCGACGGAAACAACGCCTCCAACTACTCCGATCTGATGCGGGCCACCTACCTGGTGGCCGGGCTGTTCAAAGACGCCCGCATGGATCCCCAGATGTTCCCCGCCGAGAAGGCCTACGAGATGGCCACCCTGGGCGGGGCCCGCACCATGTTGATGGACGATCAGATCGGCTCGCTGGAGCCGGGCAAGCTGGCCGACGCGGTGCTGCACGACACCGACCGCCCCGAGTGGCGGCCGCTGTTGAACGTGATGAACCAACTGGTGTGGTCAGCCGACGGCCGGGGCGTACACACCGTGTTCGTGGACGGCCAGAAGGTGGTGGAGGCCGGCCGCATGACCACCATCGACGAGGACACCTTCTACACCCGCTGCCAGCAGGCCGGCGAGGCGGTGGTGGCCCGTTCCGGCCTTCCCGACAGGGCCAAGTTCCCTGTCTGGTAGGCGGGCGGGGGGCGATCCTCAGGAGTACAGCTCTCGCTTTACCACTTTGCCGGCGGCGTTGCGGGGGAGGGGCGTGGCGCGGATCTCCCAGAGGGTGGGCACCTTGTAGGGGGCCAGTACCCCTAGGCACCACTGGGCCAGGTCGTCGGGGTCCATCGGGGCGTCGCTGGCCGGCACCACCACGGCCTTCACCTCTTGGCCCATCTCGGGGTGGTCCACGCCGAACACTGCCGACTCGGCTACCGATGGGTGGGCGTCGAGGCGGTATTCGATTTCGATGGGGTAGATGTTCTCGGCGTTGCGCAGGATCATGTCCCGGGCCCGGGAGTTGATGTAGAGGTAGCCGTCGTCGTCGAAGCGGCCGATGTCGCCGGTGTTGAGCCACCGGTCGTCATCGATGGTCGCCGCGGTGGCCTCGGGATCGTTCCAGTAGCAGAGCATGGTGTAGGCGCTGCGGCACCAGATCTCGCCCTCTTGCCCGGTGGGCAGCGCCTGGCCGTCAGGGCCGCGAATCTCGGCTTCGAAGCCGATGGCCACTCGGCCGCAGGAGGTGGGCCGCCCCCGGTACTCGGAGCCGCCGATGGTGGCTACCACCGCTACCGACTCCGACGACCCGTAGCCCATGCCCACCGCGGGGGCGGCGTTGGGGAAGGCCTGGCGCATCATGTCTTGCACCGCCGGGCTGGCCGGAGCCCCGCCAAAGCCCACGTTGACGATGCTGGAGGTGTCGAACTCCCCGAAGCGGGCGTGGTTCACCAGCCGCGAGCCGATGCTGCCCAACGCAGCGAAGGCGGTGACCCCCTCGTCTTGGATGAGCTGGAGCACCGCCTCGGGGTCGAAGCGGCCCCGGCGGTAAACGATCTTGCCCCCGGTCACCATGCTGATAAGCGTGGAACCGTACAACCCGGATACGTGGAACAACGGTGAGGTGCCCAAAGTCACCGCCTGGGCCGGTGGGCTGGGGGCCGAGCCGTCGTCGTCGGGAGGGTTGGTGCGTATCTCGGTGAACACCCGCACTGCCCCGTTCATCATGGTGGACTGCACGAATCCGATCAGCCCCCGATGGGTGGCCACCGCTCCCTTGGGTCGCCCAGTGGTTCCGCTGGTGAACAAGATCACCGCCGGGTCGTCCTCGGCCAATGGGACATCGATGTCTTCGAGGGCAGCTCCGGCGCCGGTGGCGATGAATCCATCCCAGTCATCCTCGATCACCAGGCAGGGGGCATCGGTGTCGCCTGTGCCAGAGCGCTCCAAGCGGGGGCGGTCGGCGATCACCAGCGCGGGCTCGCTCAGCGAGGTGGCGTAGCGAACCTCATCGGCAGTCCACCAGCCGTTGTAGGCCGACACGATGGCGCCGATGCTGGTGGCGGCGAAGAACGAAACCACCCACTCAGGGCAGTTGGCCGCGAAGACGGCCACCCGGTCGCCGTGGCCGATTCCCCGCTGTTGCAGGGCGGCGGCCGCCTCCGCCACCTGGGAGATGAAATCGCCGAAGGTGAGCCGCTGCTGTTCCAGCACCAGAAACTCCCGGTCGCCGAAACTGGCGGTGTTGGCCACCATCTCCCGCAGTGAGCGCATGCGGGTGGTGAACACCTCCGCAGGCTGCCCCAACACCTTCTCGGTGGTCAGCTCGAACATCCCACCGGGCCCGGTCAGCTCTTGGATCACGTGCTCACGTACACCCACGGAGTTGCACACTATTCAATCGAGGGCTTCAGACCGGCTTCGACGGGTTGTGTCAAGGTCTAAAGCTCTATCGTGGGCCTATGACTGAGGTCGTTATCGTCGAAGCCGTTCGCTCTCCGGTAGGCAAGCGAAACGGCGGTTTGTCATCGGTTCATCCCACGGGGCTGCTCAGCCAGGTGCAGTCGGCCGCGGTGGAGCGCTCGGGCATCGACCCCGCGGCCATCGGCCAGGCGGTGGGCGGCTGCGTCGACCAGATCGGGGCTCAGGCCATGAACGTCACCCGCACCGCCTGGCTCACCGCCGGGCTGCCGGAGGAAACAGCGTGCAGCACGGTGGACTCCCAGTGCGGCTCGTCGCAGCACGCGGTGAACTTGGGCTACAGCCTGGTGAAGTCTGGGGTGGAGGACGCCGTGCTGGCCTGCGGGGTGGAGAGCATGAGCATCGTGCCCATCGGGGCGAACGCGTCGGCCGACGGGGTGGGCCGCCCGGTGACCCGCGACTACTTCGCCCACTACGAGTTCACCTCCCAGTTCGAGGGGGCCGAGCGGATGGCCGACAAGTGGGGCATCACCCGGGACGACTGCGACCGCTTCGGGCTGGCCTCCCAGCAGCGAGCAGCCCGGGCCTGGGCTGAGGGCCGGTTCGAGACCCAGATCGTGCCCATCGAGGCCCCGGTGCTGGATGAGGACGGCAAGAAGACCGGCGACACGATCACCGTGAGCACCGACGAGGGTCTCCGGGACACCTCCCTGGAGGGGCTGGCCGCGCTCAAGCCGGTAGCCCGACCCGATGGCGTGCACACCGCCGGATCGTCGTCGCAGATCTCCGACGGTGCCGGAGCAGTGCTGATGACCACCGCCGATCGGGCCGAGCAGCTCGGCCTCACCCCGAGGGCCCGGGTGGTGGAGACCTGCCTGGTGGGGTGCGATCCGGTGCTGATGCTGGAGGGGCCGATCCCGGCCACTCACCGGCTGTTGGAGCGCACCGGTCTGTCGATGGACGACATCGACGTGGTGGAGATCAACGAGGCGTTCGCCTCGGTGGTGCTGTGCTGGGCCGCCGAACTAGAGCCCGACATGGAGCGGGTGAACCCCAACGGCGGCGCCATCGCCCTGGGCCATCCGCTGGGCGGCACCGGCTCGATCCTGGTCACCAAGGCGCTGCACGAATTGGAGCGCACCGACGGCCGCCGGGCGATCATTACCATGTGCTGCGGCGGCGGCCTGGGCACGGGCACGCTTATCGAGAGGGTCTAGCCCTCCGGCACCCCCGACCGGCGTAGATGGCGATAGGCGATTTTATATTGACATTTATTGATAAATGTATAGTATTTTGTCAATAAAGGTTGGATATAGTGCCATTGAAATTGGTTGGAGGGGCGATATGGGAAGGCTTTCGGGGGGGCGCTATTGGGATGGGGTGAGCTTTACCTCGCGGGAGGCAACCGGGGATGACAGCCCGGACGACATCTTTCGGGCCTTCATTCCTCATCCGATAGCTGACTGGGATATCGAGCTAGACAGCGAGTGCCTAGAACGGGTGATGGTCGCCGAGGATGCTGTTCGGCGACTGGAGCGAAACTGTGGGGCGGACGCTGCGCTGCCCGCGGAGTGGCTGGTACGCCGGGCGGAAAGCGCGGCGTCGAGCACTATCGAGGGCGTGTACCCGTCTGCCCGCCGGCTGGCTCGGGCCGAGGCCCAGTTGGGCCTGTTCGGGGAGCAGCCCCGACCAAACGACATCGAAGCCCTTAGGAATGTCGCCGCCTTCGAGCACGCTTTGGAGATCGCCGCGCACGACAGGCCACTGGCGATCGAAGACGTCGTTTCCGTTCACCGCACCCTCATGGGCGAGAGCGATCCGGGTACCGGGCAGATCAGGACCAGGCAGAACTGGATTGGCCCGGGCCAGCTCTGGTCCACTCCGCTGAACGCCTCCTATATCCCACCGCCTCCAGAAAATGTCCCGAAGCTGATGGAAGACCTGCTCGAGCGGATCAATCGGGAAGAGGGACATCCACTGGTAGAAATGGCCGTCGTACATGCCCAGTTCGAGATGATCCACCCGTTCGGGGATGGAAACGGGCGCACCGGCCGTGCGCTCATGCAGATGATGCTCCAGCGCAGCCGCCTGGCACCGCCATGTACCCTGCCGGTCAGCTCCGCTTTGGCCCTCCGAAAAGACAACTACATCGCATTTCTGGGCGAATCGAGCATTGTGGCCCCCCCCGACGACCCCGCCAGGTCGCGGGCGGTCCGGAAGTGGATTGCCATCGCGGCCGATGCCGTCGCAGAGGCCGCCGCCTACGCGGAGTTCCTCATCGGGCAGGTGGCGGGCATCAAAAGAAACTGGGAGCAGCAGGTCGCCGTCCAGGGGTATGGGCGCACCGCGGCGCGACGGTTGCTTGCCCACCTGGCGGCCAATCCAATTCTCAACGCGGAGAAAGCGGCCGAGCTGCTCGGTGCCTCTTGGCGAACCGGAGCGCGCAGCCTTGAGCAATTGCAAGACGCCGGGGTGCTTGTCCAGCGCAGCGCCGGCCGCCGCAACCGAGTCTATGAGGCTGAGGCAATCACCGACGCCTTCGCCGCGGTAACCTGGTCTTCCCCCGTCCTCTTCGAACAGGCCGGGCCGGGTGCCCAGACGCAAGACTGAATCACCCCGCCGTGTCCTGGGGAATGCAGCGGCGGCCTGGGTACCGGAACGCTAATCGAGAGGGTCTAGCCCTCCGGCACCCCCGACCGGCGCGGATAGCGCTGGTCAGGGATGGTCGAGAGAGCTACTGCTATGTGCACGCGTCGGTTTGGGCGGACCATCCATCATCATCGCTATCGGTGGCGCTCCAGGGACCGGAACCGTAGGAGTTGACCGCTTGGACCCGTACTCCGTATCGAGTACCGCAGGCGAGGTTGCTACTCGTGTAGGAAGGTCCATCGTCGGCAGCAATTGTCTTAAGGCTGGTCCATCCGCTGCACGTATAGGTGTCGTCGCTATCGTCTGGGGTGTTATTCGTGTTGTGACTGACGATGCATTGCTGGATTCTGTAGCTAGTGATGTCCGATGCGCCTTGGTCGGGCTCAGGCCAGTCGATCCTCAAATTGCTCACTCCTGCAAGGAGGTTCGAGATGGTGGGCGCGGCGGGCTTGCCGGTGGGAGTAGCTGAGGCATAGGCCCAACTGCTCTCGCCAGCATTGGTGTGGCTACGGATCTGCACGTCGTATCGGTGGCCAATGGTGAGGCCGGTGATGGGAGTGGTGAGGTCCGAGCCGAAGTAGTGGAAGCTCCAGTTGCCGCCGCTGGCGCGGTATTGCACGGTGTAACCGGTGATGCGGTCGGGATGGCCTCCGTCATTCTCGGGCTCAGTCCACGATACGTCCAGGGTGACCACGCCGTCTGTGTAAGTCTCGGTGAATACGATGTCGTCGGGGTCGGGTGGGTCGGGTGGGCCGGCCGGGGTGGCTGCTTTTCGAGGGGAATCGGGGCTATATCCTGCGCTGTTATAAGCGCTCACCCAAAAGTCGTACGAGACGCCGTTGGTAAGGCCGGTGATGGTGTAGGAAGTACCAGAAGTACCAGAGGTGGTGTAGGTGTTGGCGTTACCGTTGTCGCAGCGGTGGTCTCCGTCGATGCCGCTCTGGCATAGAATGGTGTAGCGGGTGATGGGGGCCCCGTTGGCGTCGGGCGCAGTCCAACTCAGCCGTATCTGGCTGTTTCCTACGATGGCGGTGGGCATGTCTGGTTGTGTCGGGGCAAGGGGGGGTAAGGTGGTAGCGAAGCTAGTGTCGTCGACGTCGCTCCACGGGCCATTTCCGTGGATGTTGACCGCTCGGACTCGTGCGCTGTAACTCGTGTTGCCGGTGAGCCCGGTCATTTCGTAGCGGTTGTTGACCGTGTTGATATCGGCTTCGGGAGCGCTGCGCCACGAGCCTGTGCATGAATATGTGGTTGTGTCGACTCCGCCGGTGGTGGTGGTCCTTGCCCTCGCGGTACACCATTGGACGTGGTAGTCGGTGATTTCCGACGCGCCTGGGTCGGGCGATTCCCACCTGAACGTCATTCCACTGTGGCTTACACTATTTTCATCGATGGCAGCATCAGGTGCGCCCGGTGTGCCGGTCGGGTCGCTGGAGGCTGAGACCCAGCTGCTCTCGCCGGCGGCGTTGTGGGATCGGATTTGCACGTAATACCGGGGGCCCACGGTGAGACCGGTTATCTCGTGGGAATTGCTGGTGTCACGGACATCGCCGAAGTAGACGAAGCTCCAGTTGCCACCGCTGGCGCGGTATTGCACGGTGTAACCGGTGATGGGCGACCCGCCATTGGCCTCTTCAGTGGGCGCAGTCCACGAAACGCCAAGGGTAAGCCCGCCGTTTCCGGGGTAGGTCGGGTTGATAGTGATGTCGGTGGGAGGGCCGGGCCGGGTGGCCGGGGTGGAGTCTGCTGCTGGAAAACTACGCGTTCCTCCGGAGAAGGAGGCACTGTTGAAGGCTGTGACAGCGAACCGGTATTTGATGCCGTTGGTGAGGCGCCTGACGGTGATCGAGGTGCTCGACGTTGGCCTGTACAGAGTCGGTACATCTTCGCTACAGCTGCCGGTTGTTACGACTTGGTCGATGTCCTCGCAGGTCACCTCGTAGCGGGTGATGGGGGCTCCGTTGGCCGCCGGTGCAGTCCAGCTCAGGCGTACCTGACGGTTTCCGGCGGTGGCGGTGAGGTCGTCGATTACACCTGGGGAGGTGGGGGGGTCGGTGGGGGCAGTGTAGGTGTTGCTCCACCCGCTGGTGCCGGCGGCGTTTTCGGCTTGGACCCGCACGCTGTAGTCGGTGCTGCCGTTGAGTCCGGTGACCACGTGGCTGGTGTCGGTGGCGGTGCCGGCGTTGCTCCAGCCGCTGGTGCAACGCCAAGTGCCGTCGCTGTTGGCCCTCGCGGTACACCGCTGGACGTTGTAGTGGCTCACCCCCGACACGGAGACGGGTGCGGTCCAAGTGGCCGTCAACTTGTCGGGCCCACTAACGGTGACCGTCAAATCGGTGGGGGTTTCGGGCCGGGTGGGCGTGGTGGCCGTGTCGGTGGCGCTCCAGCCGCTTTCGCCGGCGGAGTTCACCGCTCTAACCCGTACGCGATAGGTGGTGGCGGTGGCCAGGCCACTGATGGTGGCCGTGGTGGCCGGCGGGTTTCCTGAGACGGTGGTTGACCGCCAGCTCGTGCAGCCGCCGGAGCAAGACTGGACGGTGTATCTGGTGATGGGTGCTCCACCCGAGGCCGGAGCAGTCCAGGTGACCTGTATGTTGCGGCCGCTGGCCGTGGCTTCGACGTTGGTGGGGATGCGGGGTCGGGTTGCCGGCGTGGCGGCAATGGTGGCCCAAGCGCCGCTGCCCGCTCTATTGGCAGCCCTCACCCGTATGTCATATGCGGTGCCGTTGGCGAGCCCGGTAATGGTGGTGGAGGTGCCCGAGACGGTGGCGTAGCGGGTGTAAGAGCTGCTGCCGCAGTTGCCGGTGGCGACGGCGGTGCCGCCGAGCCGGCACTCCACGGCGTAGCCGGTGATGGGCGCGCCGTTGGCCGACGGCGCGTTCCACCGCAGGTCGATTTGGCGGTCGCCGACCGAGGCCGCCAGGCCAGAGGGGGCGCCCGGGGGGGTGGCGGCTGTGGTGGATGCGAATCGGGTGCTGCTCCACGGGCCCGTTCCGCGGCTGTTGACCGCTTGGACCCGCACGCCGTAGGAGGTGCTGCCGGCAAGGCCGGCGATGGCGTAGCCGGTGCCGGTGGCACTGGCCGTGCTCCAAGAGCTGGCGCAGACATCGTTGGTGGACGCCGCGGTACACCATTGGACGGTGTAGCCGGCGATGGCCGATGCGCCGGTGGAGGCGGGCGCGGTCCAGGCCACGGTCAGCCGGTCGGGACCGGTGCCGGTGAATCGCACGCCGGTCGGCTGGCCGGGCCGGTCGCTCGGAGAACTGGAGGTTTCGTTCCAGTTGCTGAGCCCGGCGCTGTTGGAGGCTCTGACGCAGAGGCGGTACGAATGGGTGTTGGCCAGGCCTCTGATGGTGGTGGAGGTGTTCGAGGTGTTGCGGACAGTCCAGGTGCCGATCGTGTTGGGGGTCGGGCAGGTGAAGGCGTTGGCCTTGTAGGCCACGGTGTAGCCGGTGATGGGTGCGCCGCCGTTGTCGGCGGGCGAGGTCCAGGAAACGGTGAGCTGGCCGTCGCCGGCGATAACCGAGATGTTGCCGGGTGCGCCGGGGACGGTTGCCGGGGTGGCGGTGGTGCCGGTCCAGTCGCTGTCGCCCGCTTGGTTGGTGGCTTTGACGCACACTCGGTAGGCGGTGCCGTTGGCGAGACCCTCGATGGTGGCGGAGGTGGTCGAGGTGATGCGGGGGTTCCAGGTGTTGTCGATGTCGGTCGGGCAGGTGGTGGCGCCGGCCTGGTAGGCCATGGTGTAGTCCACGATGGGTGCGCCGCCGTTGTCGGCGGGCGAGGTCCAGGAAACGGTGAGCTGGCCGTCGCCGGAGGCCGCCGAGACGCTGCCGGGAGGTTCGGGGGCCTCGGGGGGTGCTGCGGCGGCGCGCAGCGTGTTGGTTGCGGCCGAGTCGAGGGCGAGGTAGCAGCCAATGCTGTCGTGGTATCCCCAGCTAAGGCGGGCCAGCACGGTTTGGCCGTCGGCGGTCTTGGCCACGTCTACCGGCTCGGCCCCGAACCGGTAGTGCTCAAAACAGCGCCTAGAGTCCTCGGTTTGGCCCTGAGGCAAGCTCGCGGGCGGGCCCGCGGCCCGCAGGGCGGCCACGGCGTCGTTGTCGAGGGCGAGGTAGCAGCCGATGCTGTCGTGGTATCCCCAGCTCACCTGGGACAAAACGGTTTGGCCGTCGGCGGTCTTGGCCACGTCCACCGGTTCGGCGCCAAAGCGGTAAATCTCCGAGCAGCGCTCCGCCGCGCTCTGGTCAGCTGGCTGCGCCGTTGCCCCCTGGGCACTGGCGACGACAAGCCCGGTCGCGGCCAGTACGACCGCCAGCACCAGCCCCACACTCCGTCGGGACCTTGTGGCGTCGAAAATAGCTGGCCATCCTGCAAAGAGCATGGCCAAAACTATATCTCAATCAGTTCCAAGCAGATGTCATGCCCCAGGGGCGTCCACCGGCAGAAAATGCCCTATCGTGGTTTCGCTATGGACACCGAGCTGGCCGACGAACTGGTCGGCGCCATCCGCACCTGGGTGGAACGGGAGGTGGTTCCCAACGCCCCCGACCTCGAGCATGCCGACGAGTTCCCCGAGGCGATGTTCACCCAGATGTGCGAGTTCGGCCTGTTCGGAGCCACTATTCCCGAGGCCTACGGTGGCCTGGGGCTGGACGCCACCACCTACGCCCGCATCATCGAGGAGCTGTCCCGGGGGTGGATGTCGCTGGCCGGCATCCTCAACACCCACAAAATCGCGGTGACCATGATCGGTCGCTATGGCACCGACGACCAGCGGGAGCGCTTCTTGCCCCGCATGTGTGACGGTTCGGTACGGTCGGCCTTCTCGCTGTCGGAGCCCGACGCCGGCAGCGACACCCGCAACATCCGCTGCCGGGCGGTGCCCGACGGCGACGAGTGGATCGTGAACGGCACCAAGATGTGGGTGACCAACGGCATGAGGGCCCAGATGGTCATGCTCTTGGCCCGCACCCCCGACGACCGCATCACCTGCTTCATCGTGGAGAAGGCGCCGGGCCCGGGCGCCGACGGGCTCACCGTGTCGCGCACCATCCCCAAGCTGGGCTACAAGGGCGTGGAGACGGTGGAGATGGCCTACGCCGACTTCCGGGTGCCCGGCGCCAACGTGCTCGGCGGCCCCGACGGGGTGGGCCACGGGCTGCGCTATGCCCTCTCGGCGCTGGAGCTGGGGCGGATCAACATCGCCGCCCGGGCAGTGGGGGTGGCCCAGGCCGCGCTCGACGCGGCCATGGAATACGCCCAGGAGCGGGAGACATTCGGTCGGCCCATCTACGACCACCAGGCCATCGGGTTCAAGCTGGCCGAGATGGCTACCAAGCTCCACGCCGCCCGCCTGATGACCTACGACGCCGCCCGCCGCTACGACTCCGGGGAGCGCATCGACCTCGAGGCGGGCATGGCCAAGCTGTTCGCCTCCGAGGCCGCCTTCGAAATCGCCTCCGACGCGCTGCGAATCCACGGGGGCAACGGTTACACCGAGGAGTACCCGGTGGAGCGCTACTTCCGGGACACGCCCCTTATGATCATCGGGGAGGGAACCAGCGAGATCCAAAAGATGGTGATCGCCCGCCACCTCCGCGATCGGTATTCCCGACAATGACGGTCGCCCGCCGGCAGATGTCTTCCTGAGAGGATCAATTGTGGCTGAAATTTCTGAGGACCAACTCCGCCGGCGAACCCGCGATCTGCTGGCCGACGTCGACCCCGCTGAGGCGACGCAGTTCGAGTTCCGGGGGGCCCAGTTCGACCGGGGCTTGGCCCGGGTCGACTTTCCCGAGGGAAAGGGCGGACTCGGACTCTCCCCCAAGGCCCAGACCGTGGTGGACGAAGAGCTTCGCCAGGGCGGACGCTACTGGCACGACCTGAACGTGAACCCCATCGGCATCGGCATGGGCGGTCCCACGGTGCTGGCCCACGGCACCGAGGAGATGCACCACCGGCTGCTGCGGCCGATGTTCACCGGCGAGGAGATCTGGTGCCAGCTGTTCAGCGAGCCCGGCGCCGGTTCCGATGTCGCCGGGCTGGCCACCAGGGCGGTGGAAGACGGCGACGAGTGGGTGGTGAACGGCCAGAAGGTGTGGACCACGCTGGCCCATGTGTCCCGCTGGGGGATGCTGGTGGCCCGCACCGACCCCGATGCCCCCAAGCACCGGGGACTCACCTATTTCGTGATGGACATGACCCTGCCGGGGGTGGACGTGCGCCCGCTGTACCAGATCACCGGCGAGGCCGAGTTCAACGAGGTGTTCATGAACGATGTCCGCATTCTCGACTCCATGCGGCTGGGGGAGCGCGGCCAGGGTTGGCACGTCGCCCTCACCACGCTGATGAACGAGCGGGTGGCGCTGGGCGGCGGAGTTCCCGCTCGGGGCAGCGGCCTCATCGGCGTTCTGACCGCGGCCTGGGAGAAGTACCGGGACGATGGCGGCGGGGAAAATGCCGCTGATGCAGTCCACCATCGGGTGCTTCGGGACCGGGTTGTCCAGCTGTGGGCTGAGACCGAAGTGCTTCGGCTCACCAACTGGCGGGCCCGGACGCTGGCCTCGGCGGGCACGCCCGGCCCAGAGGGTTCGGTGGGCAAAGCGGTGTCGGCCGAGCTGAACCAGCGCATCTATGAGTGCCTGCTGGATGTGGTCGGGCCGGAGGCCATGTTGTTCCCCGAGGGCTACAGCATGGAGCGCCCCGAGGACTCGGCGTTCTCCTCCTTTGGGTCGCCCAGCCCGGTGAGGGGCTTCTTGCGGTCGCGGGCCAATACCATCGAGGGAGGCACCTCCGAGGTGATGCGCAACATCTTGGGCGAGCGGGTGCTGGGCCTGCCCAAAGAGCCCGGCGTCGACAAGAACACCCCGTGGAGTGAGATCCCCCGCAACTGAAAGGGAGCGCCAATGGTTGATCCTCAGCACATGCGCACCGTGATGGAGAAATACGCCGCATCGGTGTCTGCCGGCGACGTTGAGGCCATCTTGTCGTTCTACGCCCACGACGGGTCGTGCCAGATACCGGTGGGCGGGCCGGTGCAAGAGGGGATCGACGCCGTCCGGGCGTTCTACGAGGGCAACGAGCTGGCCGAGACCCTGGTGCTGACGGGGCCGGTGCGGGTGGCAGGCAATGAGGCAGCCGCTCCGATGGTGGCCCAAGTGTGCTTCGATGGGGTGAACTACGAGCTCGACGTGGTGGATGTGGCCGAGTTCAACGACGACGGCCTGCTGACCTCGCTGCGGGCGCTTTACTCACTCGACGATCTGCGTGTCGTCTGATTCGGTGCCCTCGGGGCCGCGGTCTGAGGAACCGCCGTCGCCCGGGGGGCTGCGGCTCAACTGGCGGAAGTTGCGGCGATGGCTTCTGTGGTTGGCCGCCTTGGGGCTGCTGGTGGGCTGGGGTCTCACGTGGGCGCTGGACTCACCGCTGCGGCCGGTGCTGGCCGAGCGCGACGACATCCGAAGGGCTGCGGTGCATGTCAGCGGGATGGCTTGTGGGCAGTTCTCCGAGGGGAGCGGGTTCATGGTCGAACCCGGTTTGGTGCTCACCAACGCCCATGTGGTGGCCGGAGTCGAGCAGATCACGGTGCGCGCGGCCGATGGCGGATCGGAGATCGGCGTGCTGGTGGGATTCGACCCCGGTCGGGACATCGCCGCCGTCTCGGTGTCGGACTTGGCCGCTTCTCCGGTTGCGCTGGCCCCGGTGGGCGCGAGGGCCGCCGATGTGGGCGATGTGGCCACGGTCGACTCCGATGACGGGTTGGTGTTCGCGCCCTTCGAGGTGACTCGCAGGATCTTGGCCACGGGCCGCGACTTCTACGCGCAGGAGACAGAAGGCCGCGACGTGCTCGAGATTCGCTCGCGGTTGGCCGCGGGCGACTCCGGGGCGGCGCTGGTGAACGCCGACGGAGAGGTGGTGGGAATGGTGTTCGCCGTCGACCGGGGCCAGCCCGACCAGGGGTACGCCCTCGACCGCAACGAGATCGCCGAATTTTGGGCGGGGATCGACGGAACCCCTCTCCCGACCCCGCCCTGCCGGACGCGCTAGGGGCTAGTCTCAGTCGATGCCTGTGGACTTGGACGAGCTGCTATCCCCGTCGCACACCGCAGTGGTCACCATGGAGTGCCAGCGGGGGGTGATCGGCGATATGGCCTCGATGGGCGGCTTGCGGGATGTGATGCTGGACCGGGGGGCTATCGACGCCGGGGCCCGGCTGTGCGCCGACGCCAGGGCGGCCGGGGTGCCGGTAGTGCACTGCCTGGCCCACTTCAGAGAAGACAGGGCGGGGAGCGTGGCCAACTGCCGGATGCTGGCGGCGTCGGCCAAGATGAGCGAGCAAAACGGGGGGCTGCTGATCGGGTCGGAGTCGGCCGAGGTCATTCAAGAATTCGATCCCCAGCCCTCTGACATCGAGATCGCCCGCTGGCACGGCATGTCGCCGTTCATGGGCACTTCGCTCGACCAGACCCTGCGCAACCTGGGGGTGACCACGGTGGTGGCCGCCGGGGTGTCGCTGAACGTGGGGGTGATGGGGCTGGTGATCAACGCGGTCGATCTGGGTTATCAGGTGGTGCTGGCCGGCGACGCGGTGGCCGGCATCCCGGCCGACTACGGCGACGCGGTGATGGACAACACCATGGCCTTCCTCACCACCATGCTCACGGTGGACGACATCGTGGCCCGATGGGAATGACCGCCGCTGAAGAGAACAAAGCCGTTGTGGAGCGGCTGGTGCGCGACATCGTGAACGGCGGAAGAGTGGACCTGCTCGACGAGGTTCTGGCCGATGACTTCACAGCCCACGGCGTGGGACCGGGACCGGCCGGTCCCGACGGGATGCGCCGGCTGATCGCCACTTGGCGCACAGCGTTCCCCGACTGGCAGGACCACATCGAGGAGATCGTGGCCGAAGGCGACTTGGTGGTGATCAAAATCGCCGCCCAGGGCACCCACACCGGCCCCCTGCTGGGCATCGAGCCCACTGGGGAGGCCGTGGAGTGGGGAATGATCGAGATGGTGCGCCTCGCCGACGGCAAGATCACCGAGCAGTGGGGCTACTCCGATTTCTCCGAGGTGGTCCGCCACCTTCGCAAAGTGGCAGCATCTCAATCCGAACCACAAACCGACTAGGGGGTTTGGCCATGGCCGATCTATCACCGGTGCCCGACTACGCCGGGCTCATGCGGCTCGACAACAAGGGCTTCATTGTGCTCGGCGCCGGGCAGGGCATGGGCCGCCAGTCGTCGCACGCCCTGGCCCAGATGGGGGCCAAGGTGTTCTGCGTCGACCTCGAATCGGAGCGGGCCGAGCAGGTGGCAACCGAGGTGGACGGCATTCCCTGGACCGCCGACATCACCAAGCGAGATGACGTGCAGGCCCTGGTAGACGAAGCCGGACGGACCATGGGATCGATCGACGGGATCGTTGACATCGTGGGCGTGTCCGGATGGACCAAGGTGCTGGAGATCGACGATGAGGAGTGGGACTGGCAGTTCGACATGGTGCTGCGCCACGCCTATCTCATCTCTCAGATCGCCGGGCGGGCCATGAAGGAGACCGGAGGGGGCACGATGGTATTCATCGCCTCGGTCAGCGGGCTCACCGCGGCGCCCAACCACGCCCACTACGGGGCGGCCAAGGCCGGGTTGATGGCATGGATGCAGTCGGTGGCCATCGAGCTGGCCCCCTACGGGATTCGGGCCAACTGCGTGGCGCCGGGCACGATCTTGACTCCCCGCATGGAAGCGCTGTTCGACGAGGAGCGAAGGGCCATCAACAACGCCGCCGTGCCGATGGGACACATGGGGGTGCCATCGGACATCGCCGGGGCGGTGCTGTTCCTTTCCACTCCGATCTCCGGCTTTGTTTCCGGACGCACGTTGGTCGTGGACGGGGGTGTGGACGCAGACTTCCCGTACGACCCGATGTAGATACACTTGTGAACATGGCGGATGAAATGAGCGGGCCGGAGAACCGGATCGTCGTCGGAGTGGAAGGTTCAGGCGGGGCCCGAGCCGCCCTTCGCTGGGCCATCAAGGAGGCCCGACACCGCAACGCCTTCGTTGATGTGGTTACCGCCTACTCCACCACTTATGTGCCGGCCTCTCCGGACTTCAACTATGTGCCGCTGGATCCCATCGACTTGGAGGCTGAGGTCAAGCGAATGCAGGACAGCATCATCGACGAGGTGCTGGCCGAGGTAGACGTCGGAGGGGTGGAGATCAGGCGCCGCATGATTCGGGGCCGGGCCGCCGACACTCTGATCGCCGAGTCGGACAGCGCCGCCATGCTGGTGGTGGGCTCCCGGGGCCGGGGCGGTTTTCGCGGATTGCTGCTGGGTTCTGTCAGCCAGCAAATCGCCCAGCACGGAAGCTGCCCCGTGGTGATCGTCCGCCCCGATCTGCCGACGTAGTAGCTGTTGGCGGAAGATTCGAGTTGGTGTCGCTGCTAATGCGCTCAGTGCGGCCGCATGACCCAAAGGCATAGGCACTGCGTCACCAATCCACTTGGCAAGTTGGGACCGAGATGGTGATGGCCCGGACTTGGTGATGAAGCGGTAGTCGAGGGGGAACCTCGGTGATCCTGAGGAGTTCAGCGGTTCAGTTGAGCTGATTGCGGGTGGGGAGGCCTTCAGCTGTGGCGATCCAGCCAGGTCTGGAGGCTTTGGGTTGTCCAGGTCGGCACGCCGGTGCCTAGGAAGTCGTTATCGTTGGTCCACACGGCCGCGCTCAGGGCCAGGGCGCAGGCAACCACCGGCCAGTCGGTGGGATCGCGTTGTGAGCGCGCTTGAGCCTCGTCTCTGAACGGCATGTAGATCTCCGACCCAACCACGGCCAGGTTGTTGTCGATGGCTTGAAGAGAGATCATGAGCAGGGCATCTCGTTCATTGGGGTTGAGTCCGGCAGAGTCCGAGAAGGCTCCTATTCGGCGAGGCAACTCCACATGGGCCTCTGCGAGCATTTGCTCTGGCAGATAGAGATCCAGCCGTGGGTCGCTCAGGCGTTCCCGTCCCCTGAGTCTCAGCAGGTCGCCCACCAACACGCTGGTGTCGACCACCAGTAGCATCAGCCCTGGTGGTCTTCGGGCACAAGGGCACGAACAAGGTCTTCTTCGTCGAGACCCGTCTGGGCTAGTACTCGCTCGACTACTTCGCCTACTCGATCAAGCGACTCATCGATTTCTCGGCGGTCGTGCTTTGGTGTTGGGACCGGCACGAAGAAGCCGACCGGCTTGCCATGGCGCTCGATGCGGATCGTCTCCCCCAGCTTCATCAGTGTGGTGGCTTGATCCCTAAATTCCCTGACTCCAACCGAGCGCATGACCGGACTCCCTGCCGTAGTGGCTATCAGTGTAGCCACAATTTAGGGCAAAGGTTAGCCGCTCAAACCCTCAATTCGGCGGGCTTTTCTACAGCTCCACGATGACCTTGCCCCAGGTGCTGCGGTGGTAGATGGCGTCGAGGGCGGCGGGGACGTCGTCGAATGCGAACGGGGGGAACACCGGGGGATCTAGTCGGCCTTCCTCAAGAAGGGCGAAGATGGTTTGGCGGGCCTGTTCCGAAGGCTTGGGGTCGCGGCCCACCGAGGCCCCCCAGTGGACGCCGACCACCGAGTAGTTCTTCAACAAGATGTGATTGGTGGGGGCATCGGCGATCCGGCCGCTGGTGAAGCCGATCACCAGAAGCCGGCCGTCCCAGGCCATGCACCTTCGGGACCGGTCGAAGACGTCGCCGCCCACCGGGTCGAAGCACACGTCCACGCCCTGGCCATCGGTATGGGCCCGCACCATGTCGACAAAATCGGGGATCTCTCGATAGTCGATGGCCAACTCCACGCCCATGTCCTTCAGCAGGGCGGTTTTCTCGGCGCCTCCGGCGGTGGCGATGACCCTGGCCCCGGCAATCTGCCCGAGTTGCACCGCGGCCGAGCCCACGCCGCCCATTGCCGCATGGACCAGCAGCGTCTCTCCCGCGGCCAGGCGCCCCCGGTCGTGGAGGGCGAACCACGAGGTGCCGTAGTTCACCAGCGCGGCGGCCGCAGCCCCAGCCGGCACCCCTGCGGCCAGCTTGTGTACTCCATTGGCCCGCAGCGCGGTCTGCTCGGCCAGCGATCCGCCGCCGATGCCCACCACCCGGTCGCCCGCCGCCAAATGGTCGACTTCGCCGCCCACCTCCCGCACCCGGCCCACCACCTCGGTACACGGCGACCACGGCAGCTTGGTCTCCATCTGGTAGAGGCCCCGGGCCATGAGACAGTCCACAAACGTCAGCCCGACGGCTTCGACGTCCACCACGATCTGGCCCGGACTCGGTGCCGGAGGGTCGACTTCTTCCAGCCGGAGGAATTCGACCGGGTCGCCCAGCTCGTGCTGGCGCCAAATCCGCATCAGGTCGTCTTTCCTGATGTGTCGGGCCTGGCCGCGGCCGGGCGGTCGACCACCGACTTGATGCTCTCCAAGGCCCGCTGCTTGAACTCCTGGACCGAGTCGACGGTGCCGGCCAGGGCCTGGTATTCCGACATGGTGCGGATGGCGTTGCGGGTGCCCATGGCCTCCATGCCCCGGTGCACGCTGCGCTTGTTGATCTGCTGGAGGTCGGACGGGATCCGGGCCACCCGCTGGGCCATGTCCAGTACCCGCTCCTCCAATTCGGCCTCGGGGTAGGCCCGGTTGGCGAAACCCATGGCTGCCGCCTCGGCGCCCGAGTAGGAGTCGCCGGTGAGCATCATCTCCATGGCGTTGCGGAACCCCACCAGCCACGGGTGGTAGTTGAAATCGGGCGGGCTCAGCACCCGCACCACCGGGTGGCCGATGTCAGCGTTGTCGGCCACGTAGACCAGGTCGCAGGCCGCGGCCAGCTCTGACGCGCCGGCTAGGGCGTAGCCGTGGATCTGGGCGATGACCGGCTTGGCCAACTCCCAGATGGCCAGCCAGCTGTCGGTCACGTGGCGGGACCACTGCCCGTCGCCACCCGCGGTGTAGTGGGGCGGATCGTCCATGAGCGAGTCGGACAGGTCATAGCCCGAAGAGAAGCACGGCCCCGCCCCTCGAATGATCGTCACCCGCACGCCGTCGTCGACATCAGCAGCTTGCAGGGCAGCCAACAGCTCCTTTCGCATCGGGGTGCTGATGGCGTTTCGCTTCTCCGGGCGGTTCAGCGTGATGCGCCGGACATGCTGGACGGGATCTTCGACGAGGATCAGCTCGTTTTGCATGGCGTCATGTTGGCACTTTCACCGGCAGATCGACGGGTCCTGTTAACGACCGGTGCCCCGGACCCGAAGGCCCGGGGCACCGAGTGTATTGATCAGGAGTTGGTGTTACAGGGTGCGCAGCCGGCGGCTTAGGCCGAACACCATCACACCGGCGAGGGCGATGCCCGCACCGATGATCACCAGCAACGACGTCTCCACGCCAGTTTCAGCCAGCATGTCTTCTTCCATGCCGATATTCACCTGGACGGGCGGAGACGCTTCGCCGTCCGGGACGAGTTCGAACATCAAGAAGGTGACTCCGTCCTCGGTTACTTCCACACCCTCAACTGTGTTGGGTCCATTCGGATCGGCTGCCGTGCCGAAACCGCCGCAGTACTGCATCAAAGTCGCTTGGCCCCATTCCACCGAAGGGTCGGCGGTGTTGCACACGGCAATGTTTACTGCGGCAACAGTGAACCCGGAAGGCGTCACTGTGAAGTCGTAGGTGCCAGCCTCGGGCACCGAAGCCGGATCAACGGTGATCGTCTGGTCCTGAGCCGAGGCGGACCCGGCAAACAAGAAGCCGACTAGCGCCAATGCCAGCCCAATGAAAATCAACTTGGTCTTGGTCATAGTTGTGTCTCCTTGGACCACGCCAACGGTCGGCCGGCCCCTACTCGGATGTTGACGCGAAACTATAGCCTGATCCATTGCTCGTGTCATCTACTCGTGTCATCTATTCGTCGCCATGTCTTCAGTGCAGGGACTTTGAAGCCTTCTCGATAGGGTGCCCGGCGTGGAGTCCATTCGAAACTTCCGCTCGTTAGGGGGCCAAGCCACCGTTGACGGCCGACGGGTGCGCACGGGCGTGGTGTATCGCTCGGCCCATCTGGCCGATGCATCTGATTCCGATTTGGATTCGCTGGCTGCGCTGGGCATTCGCACCGTGTTCGATTTCCGCAACGACGTCGACATTGCCTTTGAAGGCCCCAATCGGCTCCCCGATAGTGTGGTGCAGATCTCGTTGCCGATGGTCGACTCGGTGAACCCATCCGGGGTTCGGGAGAACTTCGCCTCGTTGAGCGCTGAGGAGTTGGAAGAGCGATTCGGCAACGGACAGGCCTTCCAGCGGATGAAGGAGGTATCTGGGAGGTCGGTGAGCAACCCCGGGCGGTCGGCTCAGTTCGGAGAGTTCGTGAGAGGGGTGTTGGCGCCGGAAGCCGCCCCGGTGCTGTTCAATTGCAGCGCGGGCAAAGACCGGACCGGCTGGGCGGCCAGCCTGCTACTGCTGGCCGTGGGCGTGCCCGAGCATGAGGTGGTGGATCACTACTTGGAGACCAACCAGCATGTTGCACCTGGCCGCTTTGGCGACCTGTTGATGCCGATCGCCACCGTGCACGAGGATTATTTCGCGGAACAGATGAAGGTGCTGGCCGACACTTGGGGCACCTTCGATCAGTATTGGATCGACGGCTTGGGTTTGGATGACAGCCATCGCCAAGGACTGCGAGAGCTGTTGCTGGATTAGGGAGTCTTGAGCTCGCCGATGTTGTGAACGGGGGCGAGGGTGTCTTGGAGGTAGTCGGGGCCCTCGAGGGTGTCGACGAACCAGCCGGTGGGGCACATGGTGAGGATCTCAACCAGGCTGAAGCCGGCCCCGGCCATCTGCGACTCGTAGGCCCGGGTGATGTAGCGCTTGGTGCGGGCCACGTTGCCGGCGTTGTTGACCGCGCACCGGGCCACGTAGGCCGAGCCGTCCAGGGTGGCGGCTAAATCGGACAACAGGATGGGGTGGCCGTGCTGGTGGGGGTCGCGTCCCTCGATGGAGGTCTTGGTGCGCTGGCCCAGGGTGGTGGTCGTGGTCATCTGGCCTCCGGTCTCCCCGAACACCCCGTTGTTCAGCAGCAGGCAGGTGATGTTCTCGCCTCGGGCCGCGGCGTGCAGCACCTCTTGGAGGCCTTCGTTGACCATGTCGCCGTCGCCTTGGACGGTGACGACAAATCCTTCGGGCAGCATCCGCTTTATCCCGGTGGCCACCGACGGGGCCCGACCGTGGAGGGCCTGCACCACCTCCACATCGAGGTTGTGGGCGAAGGCGGTGTAGCAGCCGATGCCGAATACCGTGATTGTGCTGTGGGCCAGTTCGAGTTCTTCGATGGCCTCCATCGCGGCCCGGATGGCGATGGGCTCCCCACAGCCGGGACAGAGGTGGTGGTTGGCCTGGGTGATGAGTGAAGGGGTGAAGTCGTCCACCAGCGCGGCAGGCTCAGAAGGCGGCATGTCAGTGGACAGAAACAGCCGATCGTTGCTCATGGCCCGTTTCCCCTCATGGCATAGCCTCCAGGATGCGCTCGGAGATATCGGGAACGTTGATGTCGGGTCCGATCCCGAAACCGGAGTGGTCCCAACTTGGGCCCCCGATGAACTCCACTGGCACCGCCCCCAGCGTAGCCAGGCGCACGTCGTCGACCATCTGGCCCATGTTCTGCTCGTACACCGCCACCTTGGCCGACCCGGCGGCCGCATTGTGTACTGCCTCTGAAGGAAACGGCCAGAGCGTGATCGGCCGGACATATCCCACCCGGTGCCCGGCGTCGCGCAGCCGCAGGCAGGCATATCGCACGAACTTGCCCACCGAGCCGTAGGCGGCCACCACCAGATCGGCGTCATCGCAGAACCCGCTATCGATCAACGGCTCCACGCCAGTGGCCATGGCCTGGATATGGGCCGCGCAAGCGGCGTAGTGGGCGCCCAAGTCGAACCCCTCTTCTCCCTCGACCCCGCCGCCCAGCGGGGAGAGGATCTTGGCCGCACCCGAACCGCCGGAAGACCCGTTCAGCGCCCAGTCGGGCACCTCGGGGGCGGTTGCGTCGATGGAGGGCACCGACACTGCTTGATAGGTGTGGGCCAGGTAGTAGTCGCCCAGCACCATCACCGGCGTGCGCCACTGGCCGGCCAGATCGAATGCCAGCCCGGTCAGCTCCACTGCCTCGGGCACATCCATGGGGGCCAGCACGATGTGGCGGTAGTCGCCGTGGCCGCCCCCTCGGGTGGCCTGGAAATAGTCGCCTTGGCCTCGGGCCATGTTGAACACCACCAGCGGCAATCGGGCGTTGGTGATCTCCGACAGCGACTCCTGCATGAGCGACAGCCCCTGACCGGTAGACCCGGTGGCCGCCAGGTGCCCGGTGGTGGCCGCTCCCCAGGCCATGCCCACCGCCTCGAGCTCGCTCTCGGCGTTCATGCACACGCCGTTTACCTCGGGCAGCAGGGCGCCCATGTGCTCCAGCAGCTCGGTGAACGGGGTCATGGGATATCCCGTGAAGAACCGGCAGCCGGCGGCCACTGCGGCCCGGGCCATGGCCTCCGAGCCCTCGATCAGCACCCGGTCGCTCACGATCCGCCTTCTTGTTCGATGGCCAGCTCCAGGGGGGTGTCGTACTTGTACACCTGGAACACGAAGTCCGGGCAGATCTGGGCACAGGCTTGGCAACCGGTGCAGCCAGGCAATAGCCGGGGGTAGCGGTAGCCCTTGATGTTCACTTCGTGGGTGGTCATCTCCAGCACTCGGGGCGGGCAGGCGTCGATGCACAGGTCGCACCCCTTGCAGGCCTCCGCGTCGATCACCACGGTGCCCCGGACGGTGACGGTGCTTGTCGGAGAGTTAGGGCTCACGCCGCCATCTCCCAACCGGCGGCCAGCGCGGCTTCGTTGGCCTCGATCAGCTGGCTGCGGTAGGGGGGCACCGAGCGGCGCATGCCCTCCACCAGGCCGTCCAAGCTCACCAAACCGGACGTTCTTCCGTATACGCCGGCCATGACCATGGCGGCCAAGAGCGGGTTGCCCAGATCGGTGGCCACATCGGTGGCCGGAACCTCCACCACCCGGTAGCGGTCGCGGTCTAGCTGGTCTTCGAACACTGAGGTGTTCACCAGCACCAGGCCGCCATCGCTGATGAGCTCCCGCAGCGGTGCCCAATACTGGTGGTGCATCAATATGGCCGACCATGTGGCCGATAACACGGGCGGCGCCTCAATGGGCTGGTCGCTGATCACCACCGTGCTGTCGGTGTTGCCGCCCCGCATCATGCCGCCGTAGCTACCGAACACCAGCACCTCTTTGCCGTCGGCGGTCGCCCCTTGGGCGATGACCTGGGCGGCCAGTTGCACCCCCTGGCCGCCGATACCGGTGAGCATCAGCTCCCGCTCACCGGTGGTCTGGGGGCTCATCTGCTCCACCGGACTGGCCGGTTCGACACGGCTCACCGACTCCACCGGACTGGCCGGTTCGACACGGCTCACCGACTCCACCGGACTGGCCGGTTCGACACGGCTCACCGACTCCACCGGACTGGCCGGTTCGACACGGCTCACCGACTCCACCGGACTGGCCGGTTCGACACGGCTCACCGACTCCACCGGACTGGCCGGTTCGACACGGCTCACCGACTCCACCGGACTGGCCGGTTCGACACGGCTCACCGGCCCTGCCAGACCGGAGGGCGCTTCTCCACGAACGCCAGGGGGCCCTCTTTGAAGTCCTCGGTTCTGGAGATCTCCGCCCCCAAACGGGCGGCGATGGCGAATCCCTCGGCCTCGGTGGTCTCCAGCCCGTCGAGGATGGCCCCGCGGGCGGCCCTCACCGCCAGAGGGGCGTTAACCACGATGCGCTCGGCCAGTGCCTTGGCTTCGGCCAATGCCTGGCCGGGTTCGCACACCACGTTGACCAAGCCCAGGTCGTGGGCCCGGTGGACGTCGATGGTGTCGCCGGTCAAGGCCAGCTCCATGGCGACGTTGGTCGGGATGCGGCGGGGAAGCCGGGTTACGCCCCCCTCGGAGGCCACCAGCGACCGCTTGACTTCGGGTAGGCCAAAGACTGCCTCGGTGGAGGCCACCACCAGGTCGCAGCCCAGAACCAGCTCGAACCCCCCGGCCAATGCCGGGCGGTCTACCGCGGCGATGACCGGCTTGGCCCGCGGCCGGCGTGCGAACCGGCCGAAGCCCTCCTCGGCGTTGGTGATCCCCGCCGCTCGGCCCTCAGAGAGCGCCTTGAGGTCGGCCCCGGCGCAGAAAATGCGGCCATTGCCGGCCAGGATGGCCACCCATACGTCGTCGTCGGCTTCGAATCGGTCGAACGCCTCGCCCAAGGCGGAGGCCAGGTCGGGGCTCATGGCGTTGCGGGCTTCGGGGCGGTTCAGGGTGATCACCGCCACCCTCCCCTCGGCTTCGTAGATGACCAGGCTCATCGCTCTCGCAACCTCTCCCTACTCCGGATCTCGTACCTTCAGGAGCTGTTTTCCGTGGTTGGCCCCGTTGAACAGTCGCAAGAACGTGGTGGGGATGTTCTCGAAGCCCTCCTGGATGTCGGTCTGGAAGGCGATCTCTCCTTCGGCTACCCACTGTCCGAGGTCGGCGGAGGCGGCGGGCACTCGGTCCATATGGTCGAACATCACGAAGCCCTGAAGGGTGAGCCGCTTCTCGATGATCTCGAACATGTTGGACGGGCCCGGCCGGCGCATGCCCTGGTTGTAGGTGGAGATTGCTCCGCACACCGCGACGCGGCCCCCCATGTTCATGTGGCCCATGACGGTCTCCAGCATGTCGCCGCCCACGTTGTCGAAGTACACGTCCACGCCATCGGGGCAGAACTCAGCGAGACGGGCGTCCACATCTTCGTTCTTGTAGTCGATGGCGGCGTCGAGGCGGGCTTCTTCTAGGAGCCACCGGCACTTGTCGGCTCCTCCGGCGATGCCCACTGAGCGGCAGCCCTTGATTCGGGCGATCTGGGCGGCCACCGATCCAGTGGCTCCTGCCGCCCCCGATGTCAGCACCGTCTCGCCTGCTTGGGGCCGGCCGATGTCGAGCAAGCCGATATACGCGGTCAGCCCGGTGCCTCCCATCGGACCCAGCATCACCGGGATGGGCGTGCCTGGCGGTACCACCCTGGTTTGCTCACCCACCACCTCGTAGTCCTGCCAGCTCATCATCCCGCTGACCAGATCGCCCTCGCTCAGCGCCGGCGTGTTGGAGGCCACTACTTGGAAGACCCCCGGCCCCACCATGGGCTGGCCCAGCGGTGCGGGGGGCATGTAAGTGATGAAGTCCTCCAGCCAGGTGCGCATGGCGGGCTCGAAGCTGAGGTAGCACAATCTGGCTAGCGCTTGGCCGTCGCCCGGTTCGGGGACTTCGGTTTCCCGGTACTCGAAGTTGTCCACGCTCACCGGGCCGTCGGGCCGCACGGCGTAGATCCACTGGCGGTTCATCCCGCCAAACTACTCCGGCGAGGGGAGCGATCCCCTCAGCGGGCGGGGCGGACTCGCAGCATCATCGTGGCGATCAGGCGGTCGCCCTTGCCCAGATCTCTGATCTCGGCCACCACCCAGCCCGTCGACGGATCGCCCATCCAGCGACAGGTGCTGTACACCGGGCCGATCTTGCCGCCCAGCAGATAGCGGATGTCCATGTCGGCCACCACATGGGGCGACCCGAATTCATGCTCGGCCAGGGTCTCGGCCCCTACCTCGCCCACCAGGGTGACCATGGCGCCCTGCATGATGCCCGCGGGGTTGAGCAGCTGCGGGGTGAGCTCTACCTCCACATGGCCGAGGGCGGCGTCTACCACCTCGATGCCAGCCACTTCGGCCAGTGGCCGGTCGATGTCGGGAAGCCCCATGAGATCGGGCCGGGGAGGGTCGTGGATGGGTTTGGCCGGATCGCCAGGTCGCTGGTGGTGGCGCCCGAAACCGATCTGGGCGTAACCCACTTCGGTGCCGTCGGGGGTATTGAAGCGGCACTCGCAGGTCAGGTTGCTGGCCCCGGCCCGCAGCACCTCGGCGTATACGTCGATTCGGTCGGGCAGGGGGACGGCTGTGGTGCGGAGTTGGAAATCGGTGGTGAAGTGCCAGCACTCCGGATCTTCCTTCTCCCCGATCATTCCGCCGGTGATGTCGGCGATCAGCATAAGCACCGAGGGTCTCACCTGGCCGCCGTGGCACTGCTCGTCGAACACCCGTAGCTGCCCGTAGCCGGGCTGGGTGTTGGGGTCGCAGTAGACCCCCAACTGGGCCAAAAGGGTGAACTTTTGAGGTGCTTGGGCAGGGACGGTCATGGCCCCATAGTTCTAGACGGTGGTGCCCTCTAGAACCGTGTTCTTGAAGAAGTCGGGGCGGGCCTCGGTGAAGAAACGGTGGGCGTTGCCGAAGGTGAAGGCCCGGAATTGGTCCTCGTTTAGCCAGCCGTGCTCTACCTGCTCCCACACCTCGGGCATGACCTCGGCCATGTCGGGAACGTCCCAGTGGCCCACGTCGGAGGAGAAGATGGCGTTGAGGGTGGCTCCTTCGGGCAGGGCACCGTCGAAGGCCAGCCGCACCAGGGGGTCGTCGGCCTCGCAGCCGAACCAGTAGGAGCGGTCGATCTGGTCGAGGATGTCTTGGGGGCCGGTGATGCCCGCGGCCTCGAAGTCGTGGACGACTGTGTCGCCGCTAATGCCCTTCTGCATCATCTTGCCGAAGCCGGCGGTCAGATCGATGGGGTCGTTGGCCTGGGCCAGGAGGGTGTCGAAATACTCGGGCTCGAACTTGTCGGGGTCGTAGGCACTGAGACCCTCGGGGCCGCGCTTTTCCCAATGGCTGAGAAGGTCGCACACCATCTGTGCGCCCCAGGTGACGCCGCCTTCGAGGAAGCCGAGGCGAAGGTCGGGGAAGCGGTGGGTGACCCCGCCGAAGAAGATCGACTTGGCCGTAGCCTCGCTGGCCGAGCCGAAGTTGCCCATGTGGTTGTAGGTGAAGTTTGAAATGGACCGTCGACCGTCCCAGCCCATCGACCCGGAGTGGAGGCTGGCGGGGGTTTGCAGCTCCACCAGCCGCTGCCAGAGGGGGTCGTAGTCGTAGGCCGAATCGAGGCCCAGCGAGTCGATCCAGGTGGCCATCTCGCCGCCGGCGGGCACTTGCCGGGGCACGAAGCCGCCGATCATCACGGCCTTGAAGCCCAGCTCGGTGACGGCGAAATCGAGCTGTTCGATGGCCTCGCTAGGGGTGTGGGTGGGGATGGCGGCCACCGGGGTCAGGCGGTCTTGCAGTCCCTGGTAGCTGTCGGCCAGATAGCGGTTGAGGGCCCGGCAGAGCTTGTTGCGCACATCGTCGTCCTTGTAGGCGGGGAAGTTGAGGCCGATGCTGGGGTAGCAGACTGCGAAGTCCATGCCCAGCTCCTCGATGCGGTCGTGGAACAAGGCGGGGGACACCGCGGTGGCGAAGTCTTTGGTGTTGGCCAGGGGCAGCGCCCACCACGGCCCGCGGAAGCTGCGCCGGGCCAACCGCTCATCGGGCGACAGGCCACTCCAAGTGGGCTCCCCGTTGAACGAGCAATTGGCCATCTGGGCATAGAGCCCGCCCTCGAGCCCCTCGTCGAGGCAGTACTGGTGCAGGGCCGGATAGTGCTCGAACACATGCCCGTCGGCGTCGATGACCGGGTGGCCGAGGTCGGCTCGAATGTCGGCGGCGGATCGCTGGCTGCTCATGGCCGAGACGTTACCTACTAGTTTTAGGGCTGTCTCAGCGACACCCGATCGAAAAGGTTCTAGCAATGAGCACTGTCACCCCCGTTCGTCCCTGTATCTCGGCCGACTCTCATGTGACCGAGCCCGACAACACCTACATCGACTACATCGATCCGAAGTTCCGGGATCGGGCGCCCAGGGTGGACTGGGCCGACGATATGGGCGTGTTCATGTCCATCGACAACGGCCGCAACCGCATGCCCTTCGGCATGATCGCCGCCGCGGGCAAGAGCTGGCACGAGATCAGCATCAACAGCGGTACCCGCTGGGAGGATCTGCACCCTGGCGGATACGACCCGGTGGCGCGCCTTGGAGAACAGGATCGGGACGGGGTGGTGGCCGAGGTGATCTACCCGTCGGTGGGCATGACCATCTGCAACCATCCCGACGCCGACTACAAGAAGGCCTGCTTCGACGCCTACAACCGGTGGATCGCCGAATTCAACTCCCACGCCCCCGAGCGGCTCATCGGTTTGGGCCAGACTGCGGTGCGGTCGGTGGACGAGGCCATCGCCGACCTGGAGGCCATGCGAGACCTCGGGCTCAAAGGGGTCATGCTGCCCGGCTACCCCGCTTCAGGGATCGACTACGACCACCCCGACTACGACGCCTTTTGGGAGGCGTCGGTGTCGATGGGGATGCCCTTGTCGTTCCACATCCTCACCTCGGGCAACGACCACCCCATGGCCGCTCAGTTCCGGGGGCCGAAGATCAACTCGTTCTTGGGAATCATCCGGGGCAACCAGGACATCATCGGCACGCTGATCTTCGGCGGCGTGTTCGAGCGCCATCCCGACCTGCGGGTGGTGTGCGTGGAGGCCGACGCCGGGTGGGCCCCCCACTGGATGTACCGGGCCGACCACGCCTACAACCGCCACCGGAATTGGCTTGAGAGCGCCGAGCTGTCCAAGAAGCCCAGCGATTACTTCCGGGAGAACGTCTACCTCACCTTCCAGGACGACTGGGTGGCATTCAAGCTGCTCGACCTGATGAACACCGACCGGGTGATGTGGGCCAACGACCACCCCCACTCCGACGCCACCTGGCCCTGGTCGCAAGAGATGCTCACCGAGCAGACCACCCACATGACCGACCACCAACTAGACCGCGTCCTCCGCGACAATTGCGCCGAGCTCTACGGATTGACGGTCTAATTTTTTCGGTTTCTTGGGGTATTTCGGGGGGGAATGTGTCACTGGGGTTGGTATAATTTCATGTATGGAATTTACCTATAATCCCAGTACAGGCGGTGTTCATGCCGGTGTTCACGCCGGTGTTGGTGCGGGCGTTGGTGCGGGTTTTGGATTCCCGGATTTCTCCGAGGCGGGCGCGTCGGAGCTGTTGGGTTTGATGGGCGAGGCCGATCTGTTTCGCCGCCGGGCGGAGGGCTACCTGGTCGGCCTGGTCGCCCGCTACGGCGAGCTCGAGGGCCCGGCAGCGGCGGCGACGGTGTGCCACCAGCTCGGCATCAGCGCCTACCGGGCCCGCCGGCTGGCGAAGACGGCTCAGGGTGTCGCGGCCATGCCGGAGGTTCTGGGCGCGGTGCGCGACGGTCGCATTTCGGCGGATCAGGCCGGGCTGGTGGCCGAGTCGCACCAGCGGGCGCCGATGAGCGCACAAGACCAACAAGAGCTGTTGGCGCTGGGCGGTTGGCAGGGCCACGACGATTTTAAGAAGACCGTCGCCGCTCGCGAGGACCGGCGCCGCGCCGACGACGGGATGGGTCGCGCCGAACGCCAGCGGGCCCGCCGCAGCGGCAAGGTGTTCGACGGAACCGCTGGCATGGTGGTATTACACGCCGAGTTCGACCAGGTGTCCGGTGAGCGGGTCAAGACCGCTCTTGGTGCCATGAGCGCCCAGATGCTCGGCGACGACCTCGCGTTCGACCCCATCCGCACTTTCGAGCAGCGCAATGCTGATGCCCTGGTCGCGCTGATTACCCAACAGCCCGCCTCGGCAACCCCAGACGCAGTTGCGGGCGGCGTGGCGGCGGGCGCGTTCGACTGCGAGATCCGCCCGCAGAAAACAGTGCTGGTGGTGTCCGCCGACTACGACGCCATCGAGGGCCGGCTCAAGAGTGCCGGGCTCATCGACGGCACCCCCATCGAGCTAGACGAGCTCCGCCGCCTGGCCTGCGACGCCCAGATCGTTCCGATGATCTTTGCCGCCGACGGGCAGCCCATCTATATGGGCAGAGCCCAAAGGGCGCCCACCAAAGCCCAAAAGCTGGCCCTGTACCGCAGAGACCGCGGCTGCGCGGGCTGCGGCCTCAGACCCCAGGTGTGCGATGCCCACCACATCCAACCATGGGACCACAACGGTCCCACCGACATAACCAACCTGGTGCTGTTGTGCCCCCGCTGCCACACCAAAGTCCACAAACACGGCCACACTGTCGAACACGACACCGAAACCGGCCGATACCACCTCCAACCCCCACCCCGGCCCAGCCCCACAGCCCACCCGCTGCCCGATCAACAACTGACAGCCGCCTGAGCACACACCCCCGACGCCCGGGACTGTCAGTTCTTGGTGGGCACGTTGGATCTGGCCGATGGGACGTTCGATGTCTTGGCCAACGGCATCCGCAATGCCGTCTGGCGCGAGTAGTAGGCGTCAGCTGCCAGTCAGCCCCGATTGGCCCTGAGCGCGTGCCAAATCTTCTCGGGGGTGCATGGCATGTCGATATGGGTGACGCCTAGGTGGGAGAGGGCGTCGATGATGGCGTTTTGGACGGCGGGGGGTGCGGCTATCGCGCCGCTTTCGGCTACGCCTTTGGCGCCGAGGGGGTTGCGGTCGGTGGGGGTTTCGATGAAGTGGGTTTCCACTTCGGGGACGTCGCTGGCTGCGGGGACTAGGTAGTCGGCCAGACTGGTGGTTAGGGGGTTGGCGTCGGTGTCGTAGCGCATCTCCTCGAATAAGGCGACTCCGATGCCCTGCACGGCGCCGCCTTGTACCTGGCCCGAGGCCTGGACCTCGCTGAGCAGCCGGCCGCAGTCGGTGACCGCGACGTGGCGGATGAGGTCTACTTCGCCGGTCTCGGTGTCCACTTCGACTACGGCGACGTGGGTGCCGCCGGGGAAGGTGGGCTGGCCTTGGTTGAAGGCGGCAGTTGCCTCGGTTCCGGCCAGATCGGGGAGCGGGATTCCCTGTGTGGGCGTGCCGCGCACGCCCAGGGTGGCGTCGGGGCGTAGTTCGATGTCGGCCACGGCTGCTTCGAGACGCTCGGCGGCCCGCTCTCTCAGCTTGTCGTGCAGCTTCTTGGTGACATTCACGGTTGAGCTGCCGGCCAGCGACGCTGACCGGGAGCCAAAGCTACCCAGCGCTGATCGGAAGCGGCCGGTGTCGGGGGTGGGTGCCGAGATCAGGGCGGGATCCAGGCCCAGGGTGTCGGCAGCTAGACGGGTGATGACGGATTGCATTCCCTGGCCGATTGGGGCTACTCCGGCGTCGATCTCGATGCGGCCGTCGTCGGTCACCCGAGCAGAGGCCGGTTGGCAGGGTTCGTGGCGACCGGTGAAGTCGGCCCAGCAGCTGATGCCGATGCCGAGCAGGCGGGTGTCTCTCGAGGCTCGGCGGGCGGCTTGGTCTGCTCGAAGTTGCTGGTAGTCGACCAGTTCGAGGGCCTGCTCCAGGGCGCCGAGATGGTCGGACTCGTCCATCACCAATTCGCCGGGGGTTTGGCGGGGGAAGTCTTGGGGGCACAGGAGGTTGCGGCGGCGAACTTCAGCAGGGTCCAGATCCAGGACGCGGGCCAGTTCGTCCATGGCCCGCTCTAGCAGCCCGATGGCCTCAGCCCGGCCTGGGCCTCGGTAGGGGCCGGTGGGAACCGTGTTGGTCATGACCGCCGAGGCGGTAACCGCAGCGTGGTCGATTCGGTACGGGCCGGGGATGAGCCGCTGGGTTTGCAGGGGCTCGAACGCGCCCATTCCTGCGTAGCCGCCCACGTCGGCGATCACCTCGGCTTCCAGCGCGGTGACGGTGCCGTGTTGGTCGGCGGCGAGGGTGATGTGCTGGCGTTGGTCGCGGGCTTGCATCGACAGCAGGTTCTCGGGGCGGGTCTGGACGAACCGCAGTGGACAATTGAGCCGCAGGGCCAACTGGGCGGCCACGGCAAACAGTCCGTTCTCACCCCAGCATTTGCCTCCGAAACCGCCGCCGATGGGGGGAACCACCACGCTGATCTGGTTGTCGGGTAGGGCCAGGGTGTTGGCCAGTTCATCGTGGGTCAGAGCGGGCATCTGTGAGTTGATGTGGATGGCCACTCGGTCGCCGTGGGGGACGACCAGGCCGGCTATTCCCTCGATGGGGGAGCACGCCACCCGGGGATAGTGCTGGGAAACGGTGACGGTAACGTCGGCGTGGTCGAGTGTTGTTTTCACAGCGGCCGGATCGCCGGATGGAACAGCGAGCACGGTGTTGGATCCGTGTTGGGCGTGCACCAGCAGGGCGTTTTCGGCGGTTGCAGTGGCCAGATCGGGAATCGGGGGCAGTGGCCGATAGTCCACTGCCACCAACTCGGAGGCGTCCGCCGCGACCGCTTCGCTGACCGCAACGACGGCAGCAACCGCCTCACCGACGTAGGCCACCGATCCCTGGGCCAGCGGGGGTCGACTGATCTCTACGGGGGTGACCCCCTCCACGCTCGGCTGGGTGACCAGATCGAGATCGTCAGCCGTGAACACTCCGACCACGCCGTCGAGGGCTTCGGCGGCCGATTTGTCTATGCTGGCAACGGCCGCTCGGGCTACCGGGGATCGCACGAAGCCCAGCCAGAGCGCGCCCTCGGCCCTGAGGTCGGCGCCATAGCGGGCTTGGCCGGTCAGCAGGTCGAAATCCTCAACCCGGCCATCCCAAGTAGTCACATCTACAGGGCTTCTTCGATGACGGTGCCCTTGAAGAAGTCGGGGTTGGTTCCGGCCCACAGCGACAACGGATGCTCGAAGGTGAACGCCCGGAAGTCAGCTGCGTCGAGGATGCCGTCGTCCACCAGTTCGTAGGCCTCGGGTAGCACCTCGCGCACGTCGGGCACGTCCCAGTGGCCCACGTCGGAGGCGAATACGCCCTTGACCACTTTGCCGCCGGGGGTCACCGACCGGTTGAAACCGATGGCGGTCATCGGGTCGTCGGCCTCGCAGCCGAAATAGAAGCGGTCCCAGATGGTGAAGATGTCTTCGAGCGTGTCCACCCCGCTGAGGGCGAACTCATCGATGGTGGACGGATCTTCGTCGGGCTCGCTCAGCATGTGCAGCGCCTCTTTGAGCTGATCCCGGTGGCTGTTGGCCGCCGGGGTGCCGTAGGCGTCGAACAGCCGGCCCAACTCGTCCATGTCCACCGCGGCGGGGTCGTAGTGGCCGATGGCGTCGCGGTTGCGCTTCTCCCAGTGGCCGATCACGTCCGACAGCAGGTTCACCCCCCAGGCCACGCCCCCTTCCAGGAAGGCCCAGCGCAGATCGGGGAAGCGATGGGCCACCCCGCCCATGAACACCGCCCGGCACAAGGCCTCGCCCGCGGCGGCGAAGTTGCCCAGGTGGTTGTACACGTAGTTGGTTTCCGAGGTGCGGCTGCCCCAGCCCATCCCCGAGGAGTGGAAAGTGGGCGACACACCCAGTTCGGTGCAGCGCTGCCATAGCGGGTCGTAGTCATAGGTGGAGTCCATGCCCAGGGTGTCCTTGCGGCGGGCATGGCGGTGGGTGGTGTTTTCCGGGTCCACCGGGCGGGGTACCAGGCCGGTCAGCATCACCGGGCGCATGCCCAGCTCGCCCACCGCGAAATCGAGTTCGGCGATGGCCTCTTCAGGGGTGAAAACCGGGATGACGGCTACCGGCATGAGGCGGTCGCTATAGGGCTCATAGGCCTGGTGGGAGTAGAGGTTGAACGCTCTCGCCGCTCCAAGGCGAAGATCCTCGTCTTCCAGGCCCATGCAGGTCAGCCCGTAGGTGGGATAGAGCACGGCCAGGTCGATGCCGATCTCGTCCAGCCGCTCATACAGCAGCTTGGGCAAAAGGGCGGTGGCCCGGTCAAGGGTGTTGCGAGCGGGCAGTCCCCACCACGCCGAGCGCATCATCCCGGCCGCTCGGCGCTGTTCCAAGCTCAGCTCGATGGACTTTCGGGCCCCGTATTCGACGACCTTGAATTTGTCCACCAACTCGGGTCCGCCGACGGTGGCCATGATGTCGTGAACCTCGGGCAGGAACTCGATTATGTGGCCGTCGGAGTCGATGATGGGGTGGTCGATGGCGTTGCGGATGCGCCGCACTTCGGCGCTGGGCTCAAAGCTCATGGGGGACACACTACGACCCCGGTTGTGGCCGAAGTCAGGCGTACACTTCAGAATCATGCGGGGAATCATCAGCTTCGGGGGCTACGTGCCGTACCGGCGCCTCAACCGGGCGGCTATCGCCGCGGTGATGGGTCGAGGCGGCGGGCGGGGCACCCGATCGGTGGCTTCCTACGACGAGGACACCACCACGATGGGTGTCGAAGCTGCCCGGCTGGCTCTGCGATCAGCTGAGACCGAGCCGCGGGCGCTGTGGTTCGCCACCGCCGACCCCGCATATCTGGAGAAGACCAACGCCACCGCTATTCATGCCGCGTTGCGGTTGGACACCTCGGTGGGCGCTCTGGATTTTGGGGGCGCGGTGCGCTCGGGGGTCGGGGCGCTGCGCACTGCGCTGGAGGCCGGCGGGCCGACGCTGGTGGTGACCTCCGACATCCGGGGCGGACTTCCCACCGGTGCCGACGAGGCCAATGGGGGCGACGGTGCGGCCGCGTTCTTGGTGGGCGGCGATGACGACGGGCCGGTGGTGGCCGAGTTGCTGGGGACGGCGTCGGCCACCGAAGAGTTTGTCGACCGCTGGCGCCAGCCGGGCTCGCCCAGCACCGGCCAGTGGGAGGAGCGCTTCGGCGAGACCCGCTACGGCCCCCTGGCTGCCCAGGCTTGGAAAGAGGCGCTGGGCTCCGCTGGCGTCGGAGCCGAAGATGTAGACGTGGCGGTGCTGACCGGGGCTCATGGTCGAGCGGTCAAGCGGGTTTCTGGGCAGCTTGGCGTGGCTCGGGTGGCCGACGACTTGGCTGCGGCGGTGGGCAATACCGGCACTGCTCATGCTGGGCTGGTGCTGGCCAATGTGCTGGAGCAGGCGGAGCCGGGCCAGACCATCGCGGTGGTGGTGTTGGCCGACGGGGTGGAGGTGCTGATCTTGCGGACCACCGAGGCGCTGGCTGCCTATCGGCCCGTCCTCTCGGTGGCCGATCAGGTCGCCAACGGAGCTGAGGTGAGCTACGCCACGTTCTTGCAGTGGCGGGAGATGATCCGGGTGCAGCCCCCCAATCGGCCCGAGCCCTCCCGGCCGTCGTCGTCGGCGGCGGCTAGGGCTCAGGATTGGAAGTACGGGTTTGTGGGCAGCCGGGGGGTCGAGAGCGGGACGTTGCACTTGCCGCCGGCCCGGGTGTCCATTCGGCCCGAGGACGAGCTGGACGAAATGGCTCCTGCGCCGATGGCCGACGTGGGGGCCGCGGTGGTGACTTTCACCGTTGATCGGCTGGTGTATTCGGTGAGTCCGCCGGTGGTGTTCGCGGTGGTGGACTTTGACGGGGGTGGCCGGCTGCCGGTGGAGTTGACCGATGTGGACCCGGATGCGGTCCGCGTCGGCCAGCGGGTGGAGATGACCTTCCGGCGGCTGTATGAGGCCGAGGGCATCATCAACTATTTCTGGAAGGCCCGCCCGGCGAGGTCGGGGTCAACGACGGACTAAGGGAGAGGCGACCGATGGCCAGTCATGGCATCAAGGACCAGGTGGCGATCATCGGAATGGGGTGTACCCCGTTCCGGGAGCATTGGGACAAGGGAGTCGACGACTTGCTGATCGACGCTTCGTCCGCCGCATTCGCCTCCGCGGGTGTGGCCAAAGACGACGTGGACGCCTTCTGGCTGGGCACGGCCTCCAGCGGGATGAGCGGGTTGACGCTGAGCCAGCCGCTGAAGCTGGTGGGCAAGCCGGTCACCCGGGTGGAGAACTTCTGCGCCACTGGCTCCGAGGCGCTGCGCCAGGCGTGTTATGCGGTGGCCAGCGGGGCCTACGACGTGGCGATGGCCATCGGCGTGGAGAAGATCAAAGACTCCGGCTATCAGGGGTTGAACGCCGCCCCTGCGCCTCACGACGGCACCAAGCGGAACCTGACCGCGGCGGCCATGTACAGCCTGGTGCTGCCCGCCTACGCTGCCCGCTACGGGGTGGATGAGGACGAGTTGCGCATGGTGGTGGCCAAGATCGCGGAGAAGAACCACCGCAACGGGGCGCTCAACCCGCTGGCGCAGTTCCGCCGGGAGATGCCCGCCGAGAAGATCTGCGAGATGGCCTCGGTGGCTGGGCGGCTGTCGGTGTTCGACTGCTCCGGGGTGGCCGACGGATCGGCCGCGGCCATCGTGGTGCGGGCAGATGACGCCCACCAGTACTGCGACGACCCGCTCTACATCAAGGCGCTGTCGTTCGTGTCGGGCACCGGCGGCGGGCTGATCGACCCCGAGTACGACTACACCGCGTTCCCGGAGTGCGAGATGGCCGGGACCGACGCCTACCGCCAAGCCGGCATCGACGACCCCCGCTCAGCGCTAGCCATGGCCGAGGTCCACGACTGCTTCACCCCCACCGAGATGGTCCTCATGGAAGACCTGGGCTTCTGCGAGCGGGGCACCGCCTGGAAAGAGGTGCTGGCCGGCACATTCGAGCGCAACGGCGACATGCCCGTCAACACCGACGGCGGCCTAAAAGCCTTCGGCCACCCCGTGGGGGCATCGGGCCTGCGGATGCACTACGAGTGCTGGCTCCAGCTCCGGGGCCAAGCCGGCGAAGACCGCCAAATCGACCTGTCCACCCGCAACCTCGCCCTAGTCCACAACCTCGGCGGCTACCCCGGCGAAATGGTCTCCTTCGTCTCCATCCTCGGCCCCCAGCTGGGATGAAGGGCTGCCGGGAATCTTGATTGAAGGGAATTCCCTAGTATTTGAAGTGAATCATTATCAGACAACCCACTATCCTGTCATTGCAGATCCTGCCTTCGATTGGGGCTGGACTTCTGTCACCATTTACTTTTCAAGATATGAAATCGAAGACATGGCAGTATTTGGAGCATCTACACATATAAGCTATGTGTCCGTGCTAACAGTTATCCCTACTGTCATTACAACTCTGATCGGATTGTTGGCCCTGACGATTCTTGCCTGGGCGCTAACCGTATACTACATGAGCAATACTTGCCTCAAGATAAAGATTGGGTTGTCATGGAGTTGGAATGGGCTTAATCCATTCGTTAATCCTGGCCATTACCAATGCGGACAGTAAGGTAGCTAATATGTTAATCCTTCGAGGATAACCGCAAAACTGATGCTTGATACCATCTTGTCCGTTGTTCCGTTTATCTTTCTCTTTATGATCCTTTGCCTAGTTCTTGACTCAATGGGTATACGGAATATGAAAGAGGAATACGCACTTTCATCTGATACAGGAAAGCGAGTAGTAAGAGTTCTTGCAATGACTATTGGCGTGTGTGCAATAGCTGGCATAATTACAAATGCGAGTAGCGGGCTCGTTGCTTTGCCCTTTCTTCTTGGCTCTCTAGCACTTTATGGAATGGTAGTACTGAAATATGCTGATACCGTTTCCAGGTGGTTCGGTTCGAGGCGACAACAGTTTGCGAGGATTGCAAGAAGCAATCGCAATTCTGTGAACGTTACTGAGACAGACTGACAATGATGCACAGCGGTCCAGGCACGACATAGAAGTGCGTTATGCCAAGTTTGTCGGTGTACCTGATGTGAGCGCTTGGGATAGCGATCTAGGTGTGCGACTGACGTAGGCCGCTGACATCAGGGTCGGGTGGTCTTCTGCTTCAGTCTTTCATATGGCGTCTGGCCGTCTAGGGCGCCGTGGGGGCGGTCGAAGTTGTAGTAGTCCTCTCATTGTCGGGGGCTTGTCGTTGAACAGGTCGGTGTCGTCGATGACGACGCCGTCGAGCATGCGGTAGAGCTCCTCTGAGTCGATGCGGTGCGATCTCTCGACTTTGCCGTTGAGCCTCGGGGTGGCGGGCTTGATGTAGGTGTGGCGGATGCCGCGGTCCATGACGTGCCAGTGGAAGCCGGATTGGAACTCGGCGCCGTTGTCGGTCTGGATCGCCTCGACTCTGAACGGAAGCCGTTCCAGCACGTAGTCCAGGAACTGGATAGCGGTCTTCTGGTTGTTGCGGGGGAAGATGCGCAGCAGGCGTATACCCCAGGCGGTCGAGCACCCTCCACACCCCCGAGTCGGAGACCTCGATGTCGCAGTAGCGCTTGAGGTACATGGAGATCTTCAGCGGGCCGAAGCAGTAATGCTGGCGCAGACACGCGATCTCAGCTGCCAGCTCGGAGCGGGTCGCCCGCGGGCTGTGGTGCGGGCGCGACGACCGATCCCGTAGCCCATCCTCGCCCCGCTCCCCGTAGCGGTAGCTGCTTGTAGAACACAGTCCGGCTGATGCCGTAGTAGCGGCACGTCGCCGCCACGCTGCCAGACACCTCCTCGGCACAGCGGAGCACCGCCAACCGATGCCGGATCTTGCGCCGCTGCTCTCGGTCGTCCATCAGATCTTCCCCTCACGAAAGACCCCTACTCTCAACAACCTCCGTCAGTTTTGGAACTAGACATAACTCCTCCTTATAGAGCATGTCTCCACAAGAAGGGGGGAACCTCAGGCGGTATGGATATGCCGTTGATGTTGCTTTGAGCTATCCTTGAATTCTGGAGAAATTGGTAGATGAAAGTACAGATCAGAAGATCTTATTGGTTCCGTGTGATAGGGCCGATAGGTGTGCTCGCGACCATCTTGATCGCCATCTTGGCTACGACTTCGAGCGGTGGTTCTGCTCCAGCGCGATCGTTGAGCGATGTTCCAGGCTTCCGCACGAGTCCCGAGGGAATGTTCGAGGATGATATGATCGCACTGTGGGAAGCTTTCAACAGAGAGCAGCATGTTCAAGAATGTATGGACCATGCAGATTTCGATTACGCTATAGAGGTTGCTTTCCCGGCAGCGGCTGTATTGCAGGTAGCTCAATCGCTCAATCTTACTGGTAGTTTAGATTCAGCTTCTCAGTTGGCGGGAAGAAGCGATTCTCAGCAGGCCGCATACGTGGATACGCTTACAAAGCCTGAGCGCAATCAGTACTTCCTGACTTTGTCTGGGGAAACCGCCGAAGATGTAGCCAGATTTGATGCTACCGGCGAGCTACCCGAAGGACGTAACGAATTTGCTAGAGGCGGCTGTTACGGTGCAGCTCGAGACGTTCTCCCTGGTCTCTATAAGCTCAGACGTGAACTCATGCCTGAAGTCATAGAAGAAAAAGCAAGAGAATCAACTAAATTACCACCTTGTGTCACTGCGGGCGGCGTTCGAATCAAGAACCTACAAGTATTGGAAGAAGTGTACGAGAGAAATGGGAGTGCTGAGCAGCTCAAATCATGCGAGGAATCCCTGGTCCAGGCGAATGAGATGGCACGAAAACTCGCCGATGCTACAGTGTTTTCTCGGCACAAGGTGCGGCTCCTCGACCAAGATAACCGTTACAGGTCCGCGCTCGACGAAATCGAATCGGATCGAGAATTCTTGAAGTATCTTGATGGCCTCGTCATAGATCTGGAGCGCGAGCTGGCTGAACTGTCGGCGGTTGACCGCCACGTAGTGACTCCGACGACGCTGCCTGTTCCACCGCTACCGCACTCGTCATATCCATAGTTCGGCCAACGCACCGACCCTCAGGCCTAGCTTCAACGGGAACACCAGACGCCCACCAGTACTGCGACGACCCGCTCTACATCAAGGCGCTGTCGTTCGTGTCGGGCACCGGCGGCGGGCTGATCGACCCCGACTACGACTACACCACCTTCCCGGAGTGCGACATGGCCGGAACCGACGCCTACCGCCAAGCCGGCATCGACGACCCCCGCTCAGCGCTGGCCATGGCCGAGGTCCACGACTGCTTCACCCCCACCGAGATGGTCCTCATGGAAGACCTGGGCTTCTGCGAGCGGGGCACCGCCTGGAAAGAGGTGCTGGCCGGCACATTCGAGCGCAACGGCGACATGCCCATCAACACCGACGGCGGCCTAAAAGCCTTCGGCCATCCCGTGGGAGCTTCCGGTTTGCGCATGCACTACGAGTGCTGGCTCCAGCTCCGGGGCCAAGCCGGCGAAGACCGCCAAATCGACCTGTCCACCCGCAACCTCGCCCTAGTCCACAACCTCGGCGGCTACCCCGGCGAAATGGTCTCCTTCGTCTCCATCCTCGGCCCCGAACTGGGGTAGATGCTCTTTCGCAGGCTTCGCGTTACGGAACACCGGCTCTCGGCTTTCTTCATTGACGCTCTGAAGAATTGTGTATTACAATAATCATATGTGGAGATCCACAGTTCGGCTCGCAAGCATGGCTGCGGCAACCAGGCGATCCTCCATGCCATTGGACACGCCGTCACGAACGTCGACTTGGAGCCTGACGCCGACCCACCCAGGATTCTGGCTATTGGACCTGACCACTCCGGCAACATGCTCGAGGTCATCTGGTTCGACGTCGATAAGGGCTCACAGCTGGTAATCCACGCCATGGCTCCGCGACCCTTGTTTCATCACCTGCTTTCCCAACACGAGGAATAGCCGCCATGACCACGCAAAGGACTTATCAGACCCGAACCGGAAGGGTTCTCACCGATAGCGACATTGCCCGTATCGCCGCCGAGGTGGAGACCAGCGAGTACGACATCGAGGAGCTAAAGACCCGAAGGCGGGGTCGCCCCTTGCTAGGGCGAGCCCCCTCTGAAGTCGTCACCGTGCGTATCGACCCCGAGTTGCGAGCTGCCATCTCCGACCGCGCCGAAAAAGACGGCACCACCGTCAGCGCCATCCATCGAGAAGCCCTCCGCCGCTTCCTCCTCCAGCCCTAAACGCCTTCATGGCTGCCTCCTCGTCGGGGTAAACAGCTACAAGGGAGGGGGGTGAACTCCACCCGTGGTTGGTCTAGGGGTCGTGGGCGAAGTTCTGGGTGAACCAGAACGATGATCCTCTTATGGCAATGCCAACTCCTAGGTAGTTGAACTCTGGTCTGGTCATGTTGGCGTAGTGGCCAGGGCTGGACACGAGGACGTGGAAGGACGAAGATGGTGGCGTCCTTGTGTGTCATCAGGATGCAAGCACGGCAGCCGTCCCCTAAACCATCGCCGACTGGGAACGCTCCGAGTGGTAACGGAAGTGGCGTAGTTGGACTGGAAGCAGATTCCAATGAGGAAGGTATTGGCGGCTGGAGTCTTATCGCTTGCGGTGCTGGCCGCGGTCGCCCCTGCCGCAGCCCAGTCCGATGCCTCTGAGTTCGAGGTAGACGCCTCGCAGGTGTGCTCAGAGCACCACAAGTTTGGGGTGCAGCCCGTTGATGTGGCCAAAACGGCAGACGGGACGATCGTGCTCGCACAGATAGCGTGGAACTGGCACGACTCGATCGGCTGCTACCTGACCCTCGACGAGGGGGCCACGGCTGTCCTCCGGGAAGCACTTCCCCCAGCCTCCCTTCCCAGCGAAAAGACAGCGGCCTCGCAGCTATGTAGTCAGCACCACGGATTCGGGGTGAACCCCGTAGATGTGGCTAAGACCGCAGACGGAGCTGCGGTGCTGGCTCGACTGGTGTGGAACTGGCACGACTCGATCGGCTGCTACCTGACCCTCGATGCCGAGGCGTTAGAGACACTGCAAGTAGCGCACGCGGCGGCGAATGTTCCTGATCCCACGCCCGATCTGAGCGGCTCTCCGGCGAACATCTCCGGTTGGGCGTATTTCACGACCGAGAACGACGACGGGGACATCCAAGGTTACGCGAGACGCGGAACCCGGCCCGGCAGCGGCACAGGCTCAACACCGTGGCTGTACGTCCGCTGCTACGGCGACAGTGCTTCGCCCGATATCCATATCTACTCGGAGGACGCCCTGAGCAGAGACCCCGGAGACGAGAGTGTGGCGGTTTTCTACCGACTGCCTGGCAGGACCAATCCGCTGGCGGAGCGGTGGTGGGCGCACGACCAAGGCGGTACGGCTATATTCCCGCATGACTCGTTCATCGACGAGGCGCTGGCAGCAGGCGACGGGACTCTTAGCGTCACCTTCACAGGGGCCGACGGCGCAGCTCGGACTTACCGGTTCGACATGACCGGTTTCGACGAAGTAGTCGAAACGCTTTCCCAGATGTGTTCCGTGCCGTTGGCCGGTACTCCCAACGGAGACGGCGACCCAATGGCCGGCAGGCTGACCGTCATCACCGTGCCCGCCTCAGAGCCGTCGGGCCGATGTGCGTCCGCTGTCTCGCCTGGGGTCTATGAGTGGGAGCAGTGCGCTTGGGCGGAATACTGGGAAGATTCGGACTACAACTACTCTCTGTCGGATGGGCAAGCCGCCACTCTCATCGCGCGGATATGGGCGGAAGTCGATGTGGACGGCAAGCCGGTTACGCCCCCGACGAACTCGCTGATCCCCGCAGGGTCGCTCTGCGCCACAGCGACCGGTGGCGATTTCATCATCGGCTGCTACCAGCCCTCCCTCCACCACATCCGCCGCCTCGACGCGTTCTTGGAGACGTTGCTGCATGAAACCGCGCACGCCTTAGTGGCGAACCATGCCTCGATCCGGCCGTGCCGCTCTCTGACCGACAACGACGAATACCAGGCTTGCGTACACAACGACATCTTCCGCTGCACTGCCAACTATCTCTACATGGAATATGCGGACATCCCCGACGCTGGGGTGTGCGGAACAGCCCCGGAACGCCAATCAACGGGTTTCCAGCCGACACGTTGGACCAGCAGCATCGAAGAAGGGGAACACCACGCCTGGGTACGTGCGGATTGGCACACGAGACCATCCCCCTATGAGGATTCAAGGGTCAGTCTGGTCGTGCGCTGCCTGGTCGACGGCACCCTCGATGTCTACTTCTGGTTCGACGAAGGCCGCATCGAAGGCATGAACGGGAGGGTACCCGCTGTCTATATCTTCCTTCCAGAGGGGTTCGGCGAGTGGGGATCGGAACGGCAGCAAGAATACGTTGCCGCCAACAGGGTCGACGCCGACTGGTATGAATCCACGACAAACATGGCGGCATTCCTCCCCGAACGCCTCCATGAGGATTTCCTGAACGACGCAGTGGACTACGATGCCGTCTTAATTCGAGCCCGGGACCACGACAATTCCGACTTCGGGTTGATGGCCTTCTCGCTGGAAGACGCTTACCGCCACATCCGCCCCGTCACCGAGGAATGCGGCTGGACATGGAGCTAGTCAGCGGGCTACCCACTAGGCAATCCCAGACCTGCATCTCCCGCAGCAAATTATCAGCGTCAGCGGGGCCAGACTTGGGGGCAGCGGGGGTGGTTTACGGGGGTGCCCTCGGTGACCTCGGAGTGGTGGGGCTTCAGGGGGGTGCCCCGCTTGAAGCGGTAGACTGTGCCGTCGCCGCAGTAGCGCACCGAGATGGCTCGGCGCCATTGGTCGGTGACGTTGGAGTGGGCGCCGTGGAGGGTCATGGCGTGGTGGACGGCCACGTCGCCGGGTGCCATGTCGAAGCAGAGCAGGTGCTCGGAGTCGTCGCGGTCGTAGTGGGGTACCTCTTCGCCGTCGGTGTCGGGCATGGAGAGCTGGCTCACGAACCAGTTGGGCCGGAAGTTGCGCTCCCAGCGGTGCGAGCCCCGCACGTACACGGTGGCCCCGGTCTGTTTGGAGATGGGGTCGAGGGGGCACCAAGTGGTGCACACCTTGTCGCCCTCTAGCTGGAAATAGGCCATATCCTGGTGGATGGAGGTGGGCTCCTCGGTGTGGGGCTCCTTCACCAGCACGCTGTCTTCGTAGAACCACAGCTCCCGGCTCCGCATCAGCTCGGCGGCCAGTTGCGGCAGGGGCGACCGGGTGGCGAAGCGCTCGAAGTCGGGGTCGTCCCACCAGTGGTCGGTGCCGCCGTGGAATTGGCCGCGGGGGGCGCCTGATTGGGCCGCCGCGGGATCGTTGAGCACGGTGCCGCCGCTGGGTGGTACCACCATGGCGCCCATTTCGGTCATGTTGTTCATTTCCTCAGACCCCAGAGCACGGTCTACGGGCTTGGCCATGGAGGCCAGGGTCTCGTCGGACAGCACTCCTCGGACTACTACCACGCCGTCGCGCCAGAAGGCCTCGATCTCTTGGTCGGTTACCAGGCTCATCGCACTAGCTCCTTACATCTGCTCTAACTCGGGAGGCATACCCAAATGCACCAGGCTCTCGGCGGTGGAACCTTGGGGCGTCCAGTCGGTGGTGTCCATGGCTTGGGCCATGCCCTGGGCTACTGATTCCATGGTCAGGTCGATCTCCTGGGCGGGGGAGGCGGCGTACACGATGCGGGCGAACTGGCCGCCCCCAACGGTGAACGCCTCGCCGGTGACGTCGCATTGATCGCTCACCAAATGGGCTACCACCGGGGCTGCCTTCTCGGCGCCGAAATGGGTGCGCAGGTGCGACTTGAACGGTGACTCGGGTAGGCCCTCGGTCAGCCGGGAGATGGCCGCGGGCAACAGCAGGTTGGCGGTGATGTTGTGGGCTTGGCCGAAGATGGCCTCGGTGCGGGTGAAGCCGAACAGCCCCGACTTGGTGGCCGCGTAGGAGGCGGTGGGATTGCCGAAGCAAGCGGGCGAGCCGGTGTTGATGATGCGCCCGTAGCCCCGCTCCACCATGTTGGGCCACACCGCCTTGGCCGTGTTGAGGCACCCGAGGAGGGTCACCCCCACGTGACGGTGCATGTCGGCGGCGTCGATGTCGGGGAAGAACGAGGCACTGGCGAAACCGGCGTTGTTGATGAGGATGTCTACTCGGCCCCAGGCGTCCAAGGCGGCTGACACCATCTCCTGAGCGGTGGCCACTTCCGCGATGTCGCCGTTATTGGCGATGGCCTCGCCGCCGGCGTCGCGGATGCGCTGGGCGGCCTGCTCGGCGATGTCGGGGTTGATGCCCTGCTCCACCAAGCCCAAAGTGCCGTTGCCGAAGTCGTTGAGCACGATCTTGGCGCCCCGCTCAGCCAGGTAGCTGGCGTGGGCGAACCCGAGGCCGATCTCGTCTCCCGCGCCGGTGACAATGGCCACTCGGTCTTGGAACTCACTGGCCATTGCGAATCACGCTCCGTTCAGCAGGGGGGCGAGGGTTTCGAGCGTCTCCAAGCTGGGGCGGGTCTTGTCCGCCGGGTCGAGCGGCTGGACGCACACGTGGGTGGCCCCGGCCTCGTGGTGCTGGCGCACCCGCTCGACGAGGGTGTTTTCGTCGCCCCAGGCCACCACCGCGTCGACCACCTCGTCGCTGCCGCCGTCGTCCAGTGCGCTCTCCTCGAACCCGCAGCGCATGAGGTTTTTGCGGTAGTTGGGCATGTGCAGCGGTCCGGCCATGGCGGCTCGGGCTCGCTCCCGGGCTCGCTGCGGGTCGGTTTCCAACATCACCTTCTGCTCCGGGCAGATCCAGGCATCGGGGCCCATGATCTCCCGGGACCGACGGGAGTTCTCCGGCGGGGCGAAATAGGGGTGGGCGCCCATGGTTCGCTCGGCGGCCAGCTTCAGCATCAGAGGGCCGAGAGCGGCCAGCACCATGGGGGGCTCGCCTTCGAGCTCCGGTCCCCACCACATTGCGCTGTCCATCTTGTCGAGGTACTCCCGCATCGACGGGATCGGCGCGGGGTAGGGCTTTTGCTGCATCCGCTCCATGGGCACCTGGTGGGACACCCCGAGGCCGAGCAGGAAGCGGCCCCCCGACTGATCGTGCAGTTCCCTTTGGGCGCAGGAGGTGGCCTGGGCCTCGCGCAGGTGGATGTTGACCACTCCGGTGGCCAGCACCAGCGTTGAGGTGTGGTTGAGCAGCAGTGAGGCGTGGGCGAACGGGTCGCGCCCGAAGGCATCGGGGATCCACAGGGCGCCGTAGCCCAGCTCCTCGATCCGCTGGGCGAACTCGATGGCCTCGCCGGTAGAGAAGCTGTCGGTGCGGGTCCAAACCCCGACACGGCCTATATCCATGGTCATGGCGTCAACGTAGCGGCCCGCCCGCGGCTGTGAGATGGTCAGGCGACGACCTGGTCGTCGTGGAGGCGGGCGATCTCGGTGTCAGAGAGGCCGAGCACCTCGGCCAACACCTCATCGGTGTGCTGGCCCAGGCGGGGGGCGGGGCCGGGGTCGGCAAGACTCTCAGCGGGGAAGCGCAGGGGCGGGCCGGGGGTGAGATATTCCCCGGTCTCAGGGTGGTCCACCTCGGCGAACAGCGGGTTGGCCGTCGAGCAGCGAGGATCCTCGGACACCAGATCCAGCATCGACTGGTAGCGGCCCCAGCACACCCCTTGGGCATCGAGCGCAACGGAAGCCTCGGCCAGGGTGTGGGCTGAACACCACTGGGCCACCAGCGGGTTGAGGCGGTCGAGGGCCAAGTAGCGGTCTCCGTCGACCCGGGTGAGGTCCAGTCCGGTCTCGGCCTCCAGCGCGGCCACCTCGTCGGCGATCCCGCAGGCGGCCACAATGCCCTGCCACTGGCGGGCGCTGACCGCCACGAGTTGGATGCGCTCGCCGTCGGCCAGCTCGAAATCCCGGCCGAATGCACCATAGATGTCGTTGCCGATCCGGGGCCGCTGTGTGCCCAATAGCTGGGCCTCGGCTACATGGCCCAGCATGGACACCGCAGCCAGGGCCACATCAGACAGGGCCAAGTTCACCAAGCTCCCCAGACCGGTGCGGGTCCGTTGGCGCTCGGCGGCCAGCACGCCCAGCGCAGCGGTCTGTCCGCAGATGATGTCCCAGGCGGGCAGCACGTGGTTGACGGTGCCATCGTCGCCGGTGAGCCAGGGGTAGCCCATGGCGCAGTTCACGGTGTAGTCCACCGCGGTGGAGCCATCGTGGTTGCCGGTGATGGCCACCATGATGAGGTCGTCGCGGCGCTGGCGGAGGCTGTCGTACGAGAGCCACCCGACGGCGGGGAAGTTGGTGGTGAAGATGCCGGCGTCCGGGCCGGGAGCGGTGGCCAGGGCGGTGATCAGCTCCCGACCCTCGGGGGAGCGGAGATCGACCTGGATCGACCGCTTGCCCTTGTTCAGTCCCTGCCAGTACAGCGACTGTCCGTCGGGGGTGAGCGGCCACCGGTGGTAGTCGATGCCCCCGCCGATGGCGTCGAATCGGATCACGTCGGCGCCATGTTGGGCCAGAGTCATCCCCCCCGAAGGGCAGGCCACGAAGGCCGAACCCTCCACCACCCGCATTCCTGACAGCACGCCGCTCATGGTTCGCCCGGCCTCAATCGGTCAGCAAGGGCACCACCTCGGTGCCGAAGCGGGCGACCTGGTCCAGGTATTCGGGCAGGTCGCGGGCTCGCAAGAACAAGAACAGCACCGAAATGCCCAAACCGAGTGCGTAGCGCAGCGACTCGGCGATCTGGTCGGGAGAGCCGCTGAGATGCGGCCACCCCGGCATGAACAGCCCTTCAGGGGGTTCGCCGACGTGGATGCTCTCGGCTATCCACCCGAAGTCCACCTCATCGAGGTCGCGGCCCACGGCATCGGCATGGGCGCGCATGTAGTCCAGCTGCTCGGCGATGGCCTCCCGAGGTGTGCCTTGGGGAATCCAGCCGTCCCCCCGCTCCACCACCCGGCGAAGAGCCGGGCGGCTGCTTCCTCCTATCCAGACGGGAATGGCGCTTTGCGCCGCGGCGGGTCCAACCCCGACATCCTTGAAGTGGTAGAACTCCCCGCTGAACTGGCAGAACCCGCCCGCCGCCTCGATGGCCACCCGCACCGCGTCGATTGCCTCGTCGGTCATGCGGCCCCGGTCGGCGAAGCTCAATCCCAAGGCTTCGAACTCGGCCTCGACGTGGCCGGCACCCACCCCCATCAAAGCTCTTCCGCCGGTGAGGTGGTCGAGGGTACAGAACGAATTCGCGGTGGTCAGAGGATGGCGATAGGGAAGTACGTATACCTCCGACAGCAGCCGAATGGTGCTGGTGGCTGCTCCCAGGAAGCTGAGCGTGGCGATGGGGTCGTACCATGTGGTGGACATGTGGGCGGCGTAATCGTTGTTTGGGATGGCGATGTGATCGCACACCCCCACGAATCCCAGCCCCGAGGCCTCGGCCGTCTGGGCCACGGCAACCAGATCGCCAACGGTGGCGTCAGCTTCCCACGGCTGCCGGATCCTCTCATTGAGCGTTTGGATCGGAAGCTGGATCCCGCAAAGAATCTGACCTGGGATGGTTATGCGCGCCATGACCCCATTTTGCCAGGAAGACGAGTTGATAGAAGCGGCGAAAGCGCAAGTGATTACACAAAACGAACCATGGTATCTTATATCTATCGCAACGAGGTAAAGAGAGATTTGTGGGGGTTGACGCTTATGTAGACGCTCATCTCTTCGGTAGTTGTAGCCCAAGCCGTCGGCAGGTGGTGGGGGCGGTGCTGGCGATGGCCGTAGCCATGCTGGCGCTATCGGCCTCGGTGGCGACAGCACAGGGGAACAACCCGCCGGTGTTCGGCGCGCCGAGCTACACGTTCGAACTGGCGGAGAACGCCGACGGGAGTGGGGGGAGCCCGGTGGTGCTGGGCACGGTGTCGGCGACTGATCCCGATGGCGACGCGGTGACCTACATCTCGGGGGGCGCGGACTGGTTCTCGATCGGCCGCTCGTCGGGGGTGCTGTCCTATGTGGGGGCGGGCGAGGACTTCGAGGTGGGCGCTTCGCTTAACGTGAAGGTGTGGGCGATCAGCGGGCCGCCCACCGATCGGCAGCACGCTGAAGTGACGGTGAAGGTGCGCGTCACCGACGTGGACGAGGCGCCGGTGTTCGACTTTGGGGACGATGATGAATACGAGTTCGATCTGGCGGAGAACACCGCGGGCCCGGTGGTGGTGGGCTCGGTGTCGGCGGCTGATCCCGAAGAAGAGGATGTGACCTATTCGATTCCCGAGGAGGAGGACATGGCCGACTTCCAGGTCGGCACGCAGTCGGGGGTGCTGTCCTATAAGGGGCAGGGCGAGGACTTTGAGGAGCTCCCCAACTCGTTCTCGGTGACGGTGCAGGCCGCCACCGAGGTCGGTGAGGCGACTGCTGATGTGGTGGTGACGGTGAGCGTCACCGACGTGGACGAGGCGCCGGTGTTCGACTTCGGGGACGAGGAGAGCTACACGTTCGATCTGGCGGAGAACGCCGACGGGAGCGGGACCGGGAACGCGGTGGCGCTGGGCTCGGTGTCGGCGGCTGATCCCGATGTTGGCGATACGGTGGCCTATTCGATCCTCTCGGGGTTGGACGGGGATAAGTTCGCGGTCGACTCGGATTCGGGGGATCTGTCCTATGTGGGGGCGGGCGAGGACTTTGAGGCGTTCACCGACCCGGCCGAGGCGTTGTCGTTGACGGTGCGGGCCGCCAGCGGGACCGGCACCGAGGCGATGACTGCTGATGTGGTGGTGACGGTGAGCGTCACCGACGTGGACGAGGCGCCGGTGTTCGACTTCGGGGACGAGGAGAGCTACACGTTCGATCTGGCGGAGAACGCCGACGGGAGCGGGACCGGGAACGCGGTGGCGCTGGGCTCGGTGTCGGCGGCTGATCCCGATGTTGGCGATACGGTGGCCTATTCGATCCTCTCGGGGTTGGACGGGGCCAAGTTCGCGGTCGACTCGGATTCGGGGGATCTGTCCTATGTGGGGGCGGGCGAGGACTTTGAGGCGTTCACCGACCCGGCCGAGGCGTTGTCGTTGACGGTGCGGGCCGCCAGCGGGACCGGCACCGAGGCGATGACTGCTGATGTGGTGGTGACGGTGAGCGTCACCGACGTGGACGAGGCGCCGGTGTTCGACTTCGGGGACGAGGAGAGCTACACGTTCGATCTGGCGGAGAACGCCGACGGGAGTGAGACCGCGGTGGCGCTGGGCTCGGTGTCGGCGGCTGATCCCGATGTTGGCGATACGGTGGCCTATTCGATCCTCTCGGGGTTGGACGGGGCCAAGTTCGCGGTCGACTCGGATTCGGGGGATCTGTCCTATGTGGGGGCGGGCGAGGACTTTGAGGCGTTCACCGACCCGGCCGAGGCGTTGTCGTTGACGGTGCGGGCCGCCAGCGGGACCGGCACCGAGGCGATGACTGCTGATGTGGTGGTGACGGTGAGCGTCACCGACGTGGACGAGGCGCCGGTGTTCGACTTCGGGGACGAGGAGAGCTACACGTTCGATCTGGCGGAGAACGCCGACGGGAGCGGGACCGGGAACGCGGTGGCGCTGGGCTCGGTGTCGGCGGCTGATCCCGATGTTGGCGATACGGTGGCCTATTCGATCCTCTCGGGGTTGGACGGGGCCAAGTTCGCGGTCGACTCGGATTCGGGGGATCTGTCCTATGTGGGGGCGGGCGAGGACTTTGAGGCGTTCACCGACCCGGCCGAGGCGTTGTCGTTGACGGTGCGGGCCGCCAGCGGGACCGGCACCGAGGCGATGACTGCTGATGTGGTGGTGACGGTGAGCGTCACCGACGTGGACGAGGCGCCGGTGTTCGACTTCGGGGACGAGGAGAGCTACACGTTCGATCTGGCGGAGAACGCCGACGGGAGCGGGACCGGGAACGCGGTGGCGCTGGGCTCGGTGTCGGCGGCTGATCCCGATGTTGGCGATACGGTGGCCTATTCGATCCTCTCGGGGTTGGACGGGGCCAAGTTCGCGGTCGACTCGGATTCGGGGGATCTGTCCTATGTGGGGGCGGGCGAGGACTTTGAGGCGTTCACCGACCCGGCCGAGGCGTTGTCGTTGACGGTGCGGGCCGCCAGCGGGACCGGCACCGAGGCGATGACTGCTGATGTGGTGGTGACGGTGAGCGTCACCGACGTGGACGAGGCGCCGGTGTTCGACTTCGGGGACGAGGAGAGCTACACGTTCGATCTGGCGGAGAACGCCGACGGGAGCGAGACCGCGGTGGCGCTGGGCTCGGTGTCGGCGGCTGATCCCGATGTTGGCGATACGGTGGCCTATTCGATCCTCTCGGGGTTGGACGGGGCCAAGTTCGCGGTCGACTCGGATTCGGGGGATCTGTCCTATGTGGGGGCGGGCGAGGACTTTGAGGCGTTCACCGACCCGGCCGAGGCGTTGTCGTTGACGGTGCGGGCCGCCAGCGGGACCGGCACCGAGGCGATGACTGCTGATGTGGTGGTGACGGTGAGCGTCACCGACGTGGACGAGGCGCCGGTGTTCGACTTCGGGGACGAGGAGAGCTACACGTTCGATCTGGCGGAGAACGCCGACGGGAGCGAGAACGCGGTGGCGCTGGGCTCGGTGTCGGCGGCTGATCCCGATGTTGGCGATACGGTGGCCTATTCGATCCTCTCGGGGTTGGACGGGGCCAAGTTCGCGGTCGACTCGGATTCGGGGGATCTGTCCTATGTGGGGGCGGGCGAGGACTTTGAGGCGTTCACCGACCCGGCCGAGGCGTTGTCGTTGACGGTGCGGGCCGCCAGCGGGACCGGCACCGAGGCGATGACTGCTGATGTGGTGGTGACGGTGAGCGTCACCGACGTGGACGAGGCGCCGGTGTTCGACTTCGGGGACGAGGAGAGCTACACGTTCGATCTGGCGGAGAACGCCGACGGGAGCGAGACCGGGAACGCGGTGGCGCTGGGCTCGGTGTCGGCGGCTGATCCCGATGTTGGCGATACGGTGGCCTATTCGATCCTCTCGGGGTTGGACGGGGCCAAGTTCGCGGTCGACTCGGATTCGGGGGATCTGTCCTATGTGGGGGCGGGCGAGGACTTTGAGGCGTTCACCGACCCGGCCGAGGCGTTGTCGTTGACGGTGCGGGCCGCCAGCGGGACCGGCACCGAGGCGATGACTGCTGATGTGGTGGTGACGGTGAGCGTCACCGACGTGGACGAGGCGCCGGTGTTCGACTTCGGGGACGAGGAGAGCTACACGTTCGATCTGGCGGAGAACGCCGACGGGAGCGGGACCGGGAACGCGGTGGCGCTGGGCTCGGTGTCGGCGGCTGATCCCGATGTTGGCGATACGGTGGCCTATTCGATCCTCTCGGGGTTGGACGGGGCCAAGTTCGCGGTCGACTCGGATTCGGGGGATCTGTCCTATGTGGGGGCGGGCGAGGACTTTGAGGCGTTCACCGACCCGGCCGAGGCGTTGTCGTTGACGGTGCGGGCCGCCAGCGGGACCGGCACCGAGGCGATGACTGCTGATGTGGTGGTGACGGTGAGCGTCACCGACGTGGACGAGGCGCCGGTGTTCGACTTCGGGGACGAGGAGAGCTACACGTTCGATCTGGCGGAGAACGCCGACGGGAGCGGGACCGGGAACGCGGTGGCGCTGGGCTCGGTGTCGGCGGCTGATCCCGATGTTGGCGATACGGTGGCCTATTCGATCCTCTCGGGGTTGGACGGGGCCAAGTTCGCGGTCGACTCGGATTCGGGGGATCTGTCCTATGTGGGGGCGGGCGAGGACTTTGAGGCGTTCACCGACCCGGCCGAGGCGTTGTCGTTGACGGTGCGGGCCGCCAGCGGGACCGGCACCGAGGCGATGACTGCTGATGTGGTGGTGACGGTGAGCGTCACCGACGTGGACGAGGCGCCGGTGTTCGACTTCGGGGACGAGGAGAGCTACACGTTCGATCTGGCGGAGAACGCCGACGGGAGCGAGACCGCGGTGGCGCTGGGCTCGGTGTCGGCGGCTGATCCCGATGTTGGCGATACGGTGGCCTATTCGATCCTCTCGGGGTTGGACGGGGCCAAGTTCGCGGTCGACTCGGATTCGGGGGATCTGTCCTATGTGGGGGCGGGCGAGGACTTTGAGGCGTTCACCGACCCGGCCGAGGCGTTGTCGTTGACGGTGCGGGCCGCCAGCGGGACCGGCACCGAGGCGATGACTGCTGATGTGGTGGTGACGGTGAGCGTCACCGACGTGGACGAGGCGCCGGTGTTCGACTTCGGGGACGAGGAGAGCTACACGTTCGATCTGGCGGAGAACGCCGACGGGAGCGAGACCGCGGTGGCGCTGGGCTCGGTGTCGGCGGCTGATCCCGATGTTGGCGATACGGTGGCCTATTCGATCCTCTCGGGGTTGGACGGGGCCAAGTTCGCGGTCGACTCGGATTCGGGGGATCTGTCCTATGTGGGGGCGGGCGAGGACTTTGAGGCGTTCACCGACCCGGCCGAGGCGTTGTCGTTGACGGTGCGGGCCGCCAGCGGGACCGGCACCGAGGCGATGACTGCTGATGTGGTGGTGACGGTGAGCGTCACCGACGTGGACGAGGCGCCGGTGTTCGACTTCGGGGACGAGGAGAGCTACACGTTCGATCTGGCGGAGAACGCCGACGGGAGCGAGACCGGGAACGCGGTGGCGCTGGGCTCGGTGTCGGCGGCTGATCCCGATGTTGGCGATACGGTGGCCTATTCGATCCTCTCGGGGTTGGACGGGGATAAGTTCGCGGTCGACTCGGATTCGGGGGATCTGTCCTATGTGGGGGCGGGCGAGGACTTTGAGGCGTTCACCGACCCGGCCGAGGCGTTGTCGTTGACGGTGCGGGCCGCCAGCGGGACCGGCACCGAGGCGATGACTGCTGATGTGGTGGTGACGGTGAGCGTCACCGACGTGGACGAGGCGCCGGTGTTCGACTTCGGGGACGAGGAGAGCTACACGTTCGATCTGGCGGAGAACGCCGACGGGAGCGAGACCGGGAACGCGGTGGCGCTGGGCTCGGTGTCGGCGGCTGATCCCGATGTTGGCGATACGGTGGCCTATTCGATCCTCTCGGGGTTGGACGGGGCCAAGTTCGCGGTCGACTCGGATTCGGGGGATCTGTCCTATGTGGGGGCGGGCGAGGACTTTGAGGCGTTCACCGACCCGGCCGAGGCGTTGTCGTTGACGGTGCGGGCCGCCAGCGGGACCGGCACCGAGGCGATGACTGCTGATGTGGTGGTGACGGTGAGCGTCACCGACGTGGACGAGGCGCCGGTGTTCGACTTCGGGGACGAGGAGAGCTACACGTTCGATCTGGCGGAGAACGCCGACGGGAGCGGGACCGGGAACGCGGTGGCGCTGGGCTCGGTGTCGGCGGCTGATCCCGATGTTGGCGATACGGTGGCCTATTCGATCCTCTCGGGGTTGGACGGGGCCAAGTTCGCGGTCGACTCGGATTCGGGGGATCTGTCCTATGTGGGGGCGGGCGAGGACTTTGAGGCGTTCACCGACCCGGCCGAGGCGTTGTCGTTGACGGTGCGGGCCGCCAGCGGGACCGGCACCGAGGCGATGACTGCTGATGTGGTGGTGACGGTGAGCGTCACCGACGTGGACGAGGCGCCGGTGTTCGACTTCGGGGACGAGGAGAGCTACACGTTCGATCTGGCGGAGAACGCCGACGGGAGTGAGAACGCGGTGGCGCTGGGCTCGGTGTCGGCGGCTGATCCCGATGTTGGCGATACGGTGGCCTATTCGATCCTCTCGGGGTTGGACGGGGCCAAGTTCGCGGTCGACTCGGATTCGGGGGATCTGTCCTATGTGGGGGCGGGCGAGGACTTTGAGGCGTTCACCGACCCGGCCGAGGCGTTGTCGTTGACGGTGCGGGCCGCCAGCGGGACCGGCACCGAGGCGATGACTGCTGATGTGGTGGTGACGGTGAGCGTCACCGACGTGGACGAGGCGCCGGTGTTCGACTTCGGGGACGAGGAGAGCTACACGTTCGATCTGGCGGAGAACGCCGACGGGAGCGGGACCGGGAACGCGGTGGCGCTGGGCTCGGTGTCGGCGGCTGATCCCGATGTTGGCGATACGGTGGCCTATTCGATCCTCTCGGGGTTGGACGGGGCCAAGTTCGCGGTCGACTCGGATTCGGGGGATCTGTCCTATGTGGGGGCGGGCGAGGACTTTGAGGCGTTCACCGACCCGGCCGAGGCGTTGTCGTTGACGGTGCGGGCCGCCAGCGGGACCGGCACCGAGGCGATGACTGCTGATGTGGTGGTGACGGTGAGCGTCACCGACGTGGACGAGGCGCCGGTGTTCGACTTCGGGGACGAGGAGAGCTACACGTTCGATCTGGCGGAGAACGCCGACGGGAGCGAGAACGCGGTGGCGCTGGGCTCGGTGTCGGCGGCTGATCCCGATGTTGGCGATACGGTGGCCTATTCGATCCTCTCGGGGTTGGACGGGGCCAAGTTCGCGGTCGACTCGGATTCGGGGGATCTGTCCTATGTGGGGGCGGGCGAGGACTTTGAGGCGTTCACCGACCCGGCCGAGGCGTTGTCGTTGACGGTGCGGGCCGCCAGCGGGACCGGCACCGAGGCGATGACTGCTGATGTGGTGGTGACGGTGAGCGTCACCGACGTGGACGAGGCGCCGGTGTTCGACTTCGGGGACGAGGAGAGCTACACGTTCGATCTGGCGGAGAACGCCGACGGGAGCGGGACCGGGAACGCGGTGGCGCTGGGCTCGGTGTCGGCGGCTGATCCCGATGTTGGCGATACGGTGGCCTATTCGATCCTCTCGGGGTTGGACGGGGCCAAGTTCGCGGTCGACTCGGATTCGGGGGATCTGTCCTATGTGGGGGCGGGCGAGGACTTTGAGGCGTTCACCGACCCGGCCGAGGCGTTGTCGTTGACGGTGCGGGCCGCCAGCGGGACCGGCACCGAGGCGATGACTGCTGATGTGGTGGTGACGGTGAGCGTCACCGACGTGGACGAGGCGCCGGTGTTCGACTTCGGGGACGAGGAGAGCTACACGTTCGATCTGGCGGAGAACGCCGACGGGAGCGAGACCGCGGTGGCGCTGGGCTCGGTGTCGGCGGCTGATCCCGATGTTGGCGATACGGTGGCCTATTCGATCCTCTCGGGGTTGGACGGGGCCAAGTTCGCGGTCGACTCGGATTCGGGGGATCTGTCCTATGTGGGGGCGGGCGAGGACTTTGAGGCGTTCACCGACCCGGCCGAGGCGTTGTCGTTGACGGTGCGGGCCGCCAGCGGGACCGGCACCGAGGCGATGACTGCTGATGTGGTGGTGACGGTGAGCGTCACCGACGTGGACGAGGCGCCGGTGTTCGACTTCGGGGACGAGGAGAGCTACACGTTCGATCTGGCGGAGAACGCCGACGGGAGTGAGACCGCGGTGGCGCTGGGCTCGGTGTCGGCGGCTGATGATGTTGGCGATACGGTGGCCTATTCGATCCTCTCGGGGTTGGACGGGGATAAGTTCGCGGTCGACTCGGATTCGGGGGATCTGTCCTATGTGGGGGCGGGCGAGGACTTTGAGGCGTTCACCGACCCGGCCGAGGCGTTGTCGTTGACGGTGCGGGCCGCCAGCGGGACCGGCACCGAGGCGATGACTGCTGATGTGGTGGTGACGGTGAGCGTCACCGACGTGGACGAGGCGCCGGTGTTCGACTTCGGGGACGAGGAGAGCTACACGTTCGATCTGGCGGAGAACGCCGACGGGAGCGGGACCGGGAACGCGGTGGCGCTGGGCTCGGTGTCGGCGGCTGATCCCGATGTTGGCGATACGGTGGCCTATTCGATCCTCTCGGGGTTGGACGGGGCCAAGTTCGCGGTCGACTCGGATTCGGGGGATCTGTCCTATGTGGGGGCGGGCGAGGACTTTGAGGCGTTCACCGACCCGGCCGAGGCGTTGTCGTTGACGGTGCGGGCCGCCAGCGGGACCGGCACCGAGGCGATGACTGCTGATGTGGTGGTGACGGTGAGCGTCACCGACGTGGACGAGGCGCCGGTGTTCGGTCCGGGGCGACCACCGTTGGGGAACCATGCTCCCGAGTTCATCGACGGGAGCTCTGCCACTCGGTACGTGTCAGAGAACACCCCCGAGGACCAGCCCATTGGCAACCCGGTGGAAGCGAACGACTTTGAGGGGGACACGATCTTCTACTGTCTCGGCGGCCCGCACGCGGCATCGTTCAAAATCAACTCGTCTACGGGGCAGATCAGCACTAAAGCGGCGCTGGACCGCGAGGCCCAATCGAGTTACCGGGTGACGGTAGCCGCCGATGACGGCAACCACGGCATCACCGTGATCGGGGTGACGATCAGGGTAACCGATGTGGACGAGGCGCCGGTGTTCGACGAGGCGAGCTATGCGTTCGATCTGGCGGAGAACTCCGACGGCAGCACCACCGCGGTGATGCTGGGCAGGGCGTCGGCGACTGATCCCGATGGCGACGCGGTGGCCTATTCGATCGAGTCGGGGGACCCGCAGAAGTTCGCGGTCGACTCGTCGGGAGAGCTGACCTATACGGGGTCGGGCGAGGATCATGAGGCAATCGCCTCGCTCTCGGTGGCGGTGCGGGCCACCAGCAGCACCAACGGGCCGAAGAAGTTCGCGGTCGACTCGTCGGGAGAGCTGGCCTATACGGGGTCGGGCGAGGATCATGAGGCAATCGCCTCGTTCTCGGTGGTGGTGCGGGCCACCAGCGGTACCGGCGGGCCGACTGCTGATGTGGCGGTGACGGTGAGCGTCACCGACGTGGACGAGGCGCCGGTGTTCGACGAGGCGAGCTATGCGTTCGATCTGGTGGAGAACACTGATGGCAGTACCACGGCGGTGGTGCTGGGCAGGGTGTCGGCGGATGATTCCGATGGCGACTCGGTGTCGTATTCGATCCTGTCGGGGGGCGCGAATAGGTTCGAGGTCGGCGGCTCGTCGGGGGAGCTGTTCTATACGGGGTCGGGCGAGGACCACGAGGCGGCCACCAACTCGTTCTCGATGGTTGTGCGGGCCATCAGCGGGATCGGCGCCGACCAGATGACCGCGAACGCAACGGTTACGGTGATGGTCATTGGCGTAAATGAGGCGGCGCCGACGGCTGATGCCGGGCGGGACCAGACGGTGGACCCGGGGGCCAGGGTGGTGTTGTCGGGCTCGGGTGTTGACTCCGACGCGGGAGACGTGCTGACCTATGCCTGGTCCCAGACCTCGGGCACACCGGTGGCCTTGGGCAACGCTGGCAAAGCCGCGCTGTCGTTCACCGCGCCCTCCAGCTCGGCGACGCTGGAGTTTGCATTGACGGTGAGCGACGGGGTCCATACCGGCACCGACACGGTTACCGTCAGTGTCCGCCACGCAGATGAGCGGCCGAGCTTTGAGTCTTCGGCGGTCGCCGCCCAGGTGTGGACGGTGGGCCGGGAGATCAGCAGGGTGCAGCTGCCGGCCGCGGTGGGTGGCGATGGAGTGCTGCGCTATTCGCTGGCTCCGTCTTTGCCCGCCGGGCTGAGCTTCAGCGCATTGGGGCGTACCATTGCCGGGACCCCGCAGGCGGCGATGGGGCGCACCCTGTTCACCCTCACCGCCATCGACGAAGACGGCGACCAGGCCTCGTTCACATTCAGCGTCACCGTGAACACGGCGAACTACAAGCCCGGGGGCGTCGCCCGTGAAGACGTCGAGTTGCGCGACCGGCTGATCTTCGACCAGGAGGCATTGCTGAATGTGTACCGCTGTCTGTTCGACATCGACACCCAGGTGGTGCCCGGCGGCTGCGCCGGCGGGGAACCGTCGCGGCCGGCCGCTCAGCCGGCGCCGTTCGGAGGGACCCCGACCCTGGCCGAGGTCGAGTTGCGCGACCAGTTGATCGCAAGCCAGGAGGCGCTGCTGAACGTCTACCGCTGCAAGTTCGACATCGACACCCAGATGGTGCCCGGCGGCTGCATCGGCCGCGAGCCCGCCCCCTGACACCCACGCTCAAGCTCCGCTAGCCAAGGCTGTCGAAGAGGAAGGCTCGCTGGAGCAGCAGGAGGTTCTCGGCCACCTGTTCCTGGGGGGTCATGTGGGTGACGCCGGGCAGGGGCAGCACCTGGTGGGGACGGCCGGCTTCGAACAGGGCCTGGGACAGCTGGAGGGTGTGGGCGGCGAAGACGTTGTCATCGGCGAGTCCGCAGATCAACAGCAGTGGCCGGGTAAGGCCTTCGGCCAACTCGAGCAGGCTGGTGCAGGTGTAGGCATCGGGGTTGTGGTCGGGGTGGCCCAGGTACCGCTCGGTGTAGTGGGTGTCGTAGAGCCGCCAATCGGTGACCGGCGCCCCGGCGATGGCGGCGTGGAACCGGTCGGGCCGGGCCAACACGGCCAAGGCGGCCAGGTAGCCGCCGAACGACCAGCCCCTCACAGCCACCCGGCCCAGGTCGAGGCGGGGGTGGTGCTCGGCCAGCGCGTCGAGGGCGTCGATCTGGTCGTCGAGCACCGGATGGGCCAGGTCGCCGCCCACCGCCCGCTCCCAGGCCGGGCCGCGGGCCGGTGTGCCCCGGCCGTCGGTGATGACCACGGCGAATCCCTGGTCGGCGAACCACTGCGACACCAGAAACTGCGACCGGGCCTTGAGCACCCGCTGGGCGTGGGGACCGCCGTAGGGGTCCAGCAGCACCGGCAGCGGCTCGTCGCGACTATTGCTCGACGGGTACAACACCGCGGTACGCAGTTCTCGGTGGCCGACCACGAAGAACTGGGGCGACGGAGACAGGGCTGGCGCACCGGCCCGTGTGGTGATGGGGATGCGCTCATTGGGGGTGACAACTTCAACTGCGGCTTCTCGGTCGGTTCCCGCTGGCCGCAGAATCACTGTGGTGCCGCCTCCGGCGGCCGCGCTATGCACGCCAGGAGCAGCGGTCAGGCGCTCCAGATTGCCGCCGGCGTCGAGCTGCCACACATGGACCTCGGTGGGGTCATCGGACGCGGTGAACACCACCCGGTGCTCGTTGGCAGCCGCCACGCTGCGGACTTGCAAGGTGTCGGGAGTGGCCTCGATTCCGTCGATCACCAGTCGGCGGGCCGATCCCCGGTCCTCGACGATCACCAACCGCTCGCCCATCCAGGTGGGGGCGCCGGGAACCAGCTCCACCCAGTGTGAGTCGGTTTGGCGGGTCCGCTCTGTCGTCGCCCCGGTGTCGGGGTCTACCTCCAGGACCAGTGCCGTGCGCTGGTCGCGGCTCTGCACGGTGATGACGGGATTCGTCCGGGGCGCCCAGCTAGCCCGGGCCAGATACTCGTAGGCATCTCGATCCCAGGACACGTCCACCCGGTTGCCGTGGAGTCCGATGATGGCCAGGGAGACGTCGGCGTTGACCGTGCCGGCGGCGGGGTAGGCCATGGGGACCGGGGCGGCAGCCGGATCGGCGGGGGAGGCAATATGCCAGATGGGCACCGGGGCGGTGTCGACTCGGGCCACCAGGAGGCGCTGGCTGTCGGGCGACCACCAAAACCCCCGGCTGCGGCCCATCTCCTCGGCGGCGATGAACTCGGCCGATCCCCAGCTCACGGTGTCGTCCGTCTCGACGATTACTTGCTGATCGCGGCCGTGGGGTGCCGCGTCCACCACCCGCAGGCCGGCGCCGGAAACGTAGGCCACCCGCTGGCCGTCGGGGGAAGGTCGGGGATCGAAGGCACCCGGCTCAGCGGGCAGCAAGTCGGCGGTGCCGTTGGTGATGTCGGCCAAAAACACCCGCCCATCCAGTGTGAAGGCGATCTTGCTCAGCTCGGGGTTGCCGGCGTAGGCCACGATCCCCCCGCCGCTCTCCCGAGCCCGCTCCCGGCGAGCCCGCTCAGCCGAGGGGAGGATCTCATCACTAGGGTCGGCCAGAAGCTGAGCCGGGTCGGCCACCAACCGCTCGGTGCCGGTAACAGCGTCCAGCATCCAGAGCCGGTTGACTGGGTCGACCTCCGACTCGCTGCGCAGATAGGCCACCCGGTGGCCGTCGTCGGACACCGTGAAGCTGCGGGGTGCCCCCAGGGTGAAGCCTCGGGTGCGGGCGTGCTGGCGGGGAAACGACTCGGTCATAGGGCGTCGAATGAATCTAGGTCGGCCGCCGCAGTCGCGGTGCGTTCGACTAAGGCAAGGGAGGTGGACTTGGGCATCATCACCCCCACCGCGGCAGTGACCAGCATGGCCTCGACGGCGTAGACGATATGGCGGCGATAAGCCAGCCAGGCATCATCAGATGTGGGTGCATCGGGGCCGAGACGGCCGAGATACTCAGCCAGGAGATCTCGCTCGGCGTAGCTCCGCACTTCGGGATCCAGCGAAGTGGCCAACAGGTAGGCAACGTCTCTGGCCCATGGCCCGGCCCGGCAAAGCTGCCAGTCGATGAGACCGGGACGCCCGTCAGCGGTGGTGAACTGGTTCCCGGGATGGCAGTCGTTGTGGATAAGCGTGACCGGTCCGGCAGCCATGGCGGCGTGGGCGGCTCGACGATCGCGGGCATAACGGGAAATGGGCTTGTGCAGGTCCTTGGGGATAGCGGTTCCCACCCGCATCAGGCCCAAACGGCACAGCGAAGGGCTGAGCAGTGCCCCGAGAACGAGTTCCCGACGGGGATTCTTGGCCAGCCATGGGTGCGATTCAGTGTGCCCCCACCACTGGCGGTGCATATCGGCCAGCGCGGTCAACAAGCTATGGGCCTCGTCAGCGCTCAGAGTGTCGGTGGACGACCGCAGGGTCGCTCCCGAATCGGCCAAGTCCTCCAGCACCAAGCAGAAGCTCAACGGAGTATGCCGGGCTGCATGGCACGTGGGGGTGGCCACTGGCACTTGATCCCGCAGTTCGGCATAGAACCCGACTTCGGCCCGGCTCAGTCGGGGAACGGCCACGAATGCCCGGGCCACCGGTGAGCGAGACGGGCGTTTGATGAACACCGCCAAGCTGTCGCCATCGGCCAGCCGCAGCCGAGCCCGGGTCCGGCGGGTGGTGCCGGATTGGTCGTCCAGGACTTCGATCCCGGCTACCGGCCGGCCGGGCAGCTTGGCGATGCGCTGCTTCAGGTCTTCCTCCAGATGGTGCCGTCTGGGGTGTCCTCCAAGACGATTCCCTCGGCGGCGAGCTCATCGCGGATGCGGTCGGCGGTGGCGAAGTCCTTGGCCGCCCGGGCCTCGTCCCGCTCAACCAGCAGAGTCCCCACCTTTTCGGTTAGGGCATCGTCGCCGGATTGATCGTCACCGGCCAGGCTTAAACCCAGTGCGCCAGCCAGGTCGCACACCGTAGCGTGGGCGGTTGCGGCTCGACTGGTGTCTCCGGTGTTCAGCGCGGCATTGCCCTCCCGGACCAAATCGAACACCACCGCCAGCGCGGCGGGTGTACCGAAGTCGTCGTCCATAGCCGCGGTGAATCGGGCCACCGCGTCGGCATCAGCACTTGCTGTTTGATCCACGCCCGCGGCCACCGCTCGACGGTGCCAGGCCCGGAGCCGGTCCAGAGCTCCGGAGGCGCCCGTCAGGGCGTCGTCGCTCAGCTCCATGACCGTGCGGTAATGGGTTTGCAGCATCAACAGCCGCAGCACCTGGGGTTCGTAGACGTCGAGCAGGTCGGAAAGGGTGGTGAAGTTGCCCAGCGACTTGGCCATCTTCTCGCCGTTCACATTGAGCATGGCCCCGTGGATCCAATGTCGGGCGAAGCCCAACTCTGCCCCCTCGGCCTCGGCCACCTCGTTCTGGTGGTGGGGGAAGGCCAGGTCGTCGCCCCCGCCGTGGATGTCGAAGGTCTCGCCCAGCAGGTCGGTCGCCATGGCCACGCACTCGATATGCCATCCCGGTCGGCCCGGCCCCCACGGGGAGTTCCAGTCGGGCTCGCCCGGTTTGGCCGCCTTCCACAGTGCGAAGTCCAACGGATCGGCCTTGTCGACGTCCACCTCTACCCGGGCGCCCGCGCCTTCTCGCAGCTCCTCGGGGGTGCGCCCGATCAGGTCGCCATAGCGGGCGTGGGCCGCCACCGAGAAGTACACTCCTTTGCCCTCGATGGCGTAGGCCGCCCCCCGGTCCACGAGGTCGCCGATGAATTCAAGCATCTCCTCGACGTATTCGGTGGCGTGGGGCCGGTGGTCGGGATGAGCAATGCCGAATCGGTCCATCTGGTCGATGTAGACCTGCTCGTAGCGGGCGGCGAGTTCGGGCTCAGTGGTTCCGGTCTCAAACGCTCGTTTGATGATGTTGTCGTCGATGTCGGTGATGTTGGAGACGAAGGTGACATTGAAGCCGCGCCACTGGAGGTAGCGGCGGATCATGTCGAAGGTGAGAGCGGTTCGGGCGTGGCCCACGTGAGGATCGTCGTAAACAGTGGGGCCGCACACGTACATCGACACCTGCCCTGGAACAACCGGCTCAAACGACACCACTGCCCGCCGCCGAGTGTCGTAGAACGAGACCACGACCGAAGGTTACTGAGCGCCCTGCCCGGGGCCGCCATCCGATAAGCGGGGGGCGGGGGTTACAGTCATCCGGTGATGCAGCAACCAGCCGTTGATCCGGCGGTGATGCGCCGGGCCTGGCTGGTGTTGATTGTGGTCAGCCTGGCCAGCTTCCAAACGGCCATGTCGCTGTCGATCATCTTCGTGGTCTATGCCGACCTGAAGGACTCCTTTCCCGACGCCAGCGAGGCCGAGCTGTCGTGGGTCATCAACTCGTTCACCATCGTCGGCGCGGCCACCCTGGTGATCGGCGGGGTGCTGGGGGAGCGGTGGGGAAGGCGGCGGACTCTGATGGCCGGCATCGCGGTGTTCACGCTGGCCTCCGCGGCGGCGGCACTTGCCCCCAGCATTGGGCTGCTCATCGGCGCCCGGGCCCTCCAGGGGATCGGAACGTCGCTGAGCCTGCCCATGGGCGCGGCCATCGTGATCGACGCCTTTCCGCTCTCCCGCCGGGGAACCGGCGTCGGAGCGTGGTCGGCCAATGGCGCGGTGGCGGCGGCTATGGGGCCCTCGGTGGGGGCCCTGCTGGTGCATGTGGGCGATTGGCGGTGGGCATTCTGGCTGAATGTGCCGTTCGGCGTGATCGCCCTGGTGTTCATCGGCAAGATCATCGAGGAGCGCCGCAGCGCACAGTCCCCGGAGCTGCCCGATCGGCTCGGGGCACTCATGGTGCTGGCCGGTGTTGGGGCGATGGTGTTCGCACTGGTGCAGAGCCGGGAGTGGTCTTGGGCTGATCCGGTGGTGCTGGCCGCGCTCATTGGAGGGCCGTTGGTGCTCGGGCTGCTGGGCTGGCGGTCGCTGCGCCACCGCTTGCCGGTGATCGATCCCAAGCTGTTCCGATACAAGAGCTTCCGGCTGGGCAACTACGGGATGCTGGTGTTCTCGATCGCCTTCTTCGGACACCAGTTGGTGGGTGTGAACTACCTCACCATTGTCTGGGAGCTGACCATCTTCGAGGCTGGTTTGCTGCTGACCCCGGTGTTCGTGTTCACCGGCTTGCTGTCGGCGTTGTCAGGCCGGTGGGCCGACCGCTGGGGACCAGCCAGATTCGTGGTGGTCGGAAGTCTGATGTGGACCGGGGGGATGGTGTGGCAGTGGGCCACGCTGGGAGGCCAGCAGGACCTGGTTGCGTGGGTGCTTAGCGTGACGCTGGCTGGAATCGGATCAGGCTTGGTGTGGGGGTCGCTGTTCGCGGTGATGGTGGCCGACCTGCCCAGCGACTTCCTGGCCCCGGGCTCCAGCGTGGCCCAGACCATGATGCGGGTGGGAAACGCCTTCGGCGTGGCTCTTGCGGTGACCATCATCGGTGCCACATTGACGGTAGGCCAGATCGGCAATCTGGGCACCAGCTACATCATGCTGGCCTGCGGAGGCGCGGTAACCGCTGCCCTCGGCCTGCGCTGTGCCCGGACAACTGACCCTCTTGTTCCAATAGAGTCACGGGGATGAGCACAGCTGTCAAGGGTCTGGTTGCCTATTCGCACGTGAACATCTGCGTGACCGACGTGGAGGCCGCCGATGCCTTCTACATCGAAAAGCTGGGCCTGGAGAAGCTCCCCCGGCCCGATTTCGGCGAGTTCAAAGGGTCCTGGCTGCGAATGGGCCCCTCGCAACTCCACTTGAGCAAGGTGGACAAGATGCCGGATTCTGCGGGGGCAATGTCCCACTTTGCCCTCTACATTCCTGCCGAGCAGTTCGACGCCACAATGGCCGAGTTGGCCGAGCGGGGAGTGGTGTTCGCCAGCGAGCCGTCGAAGCGTGAGGATTTCGGAGTCTCGGTGCGGTCGGCCTTCACCCGAGATCCCGACGGGAACCTCATCGAGTTCACCGACGTCGCCCTATTCGATTGATGGGGCCGACGCCCCGCAGGGAAGCGCGATAACCAACCCGGTCTGATGCCCTCAATCCTCGGTCACCCGGTGCTTCGTCGGGAAGATCCCCGCTTCCTCACCGGCCAGGGTGCGTACGTCGCCAATCTGGTTCCTCCCGAGGCTGCCCATGTTGTCTATGTGACCTCGACGGAAGCCCATGCTCGGCTCTTGGCGGTGGATGCGACCGATGCCGAGGCCGCTCCCGGAGTGCTCGGGGTGTTTACCGCCGCCGATGTCGACCCAGAGGTGTTGGTCTACCCTCCGCCGTTTCCGGGCATGAACGATCAGATGGTCCGCACCATGCTGGCTCACGAAGTGGTCCGCTATGTGGGTGAGCCGGTGGTTGCCGTGGTGGCCGACGACCCCGTTCGGGCCGCCGACGCCGCCGACCTGGTGGTGGTGGACTACGACTCGCTGCCCCCGCTGGTTGACGTGGAGGCCTCGCTGCGGCAAGACATCGTGCTGTTCGAGGGCATTGAGGATCAGACGGTGTATCGCTGCGCCGCCGGTGAACCGCCCGAGTTCGATGACTGCGAGGTGGTGGTGCGGGCCCGGTTCCACAACCAGCGCATGTCGGCTGCGCCCATTGAGGCTCGGACAGGATTCTCATTCTGGGAAGGTGAACGGCTGGTCCACTACACCGCTACTCAGGGCAGCCACAACGTCAAGGCTTCGCTGATGGGCATCTATGGGTTGCACCCTGAACAAGTGCTGGTGGTGACCCCCGATGTGGGCGGCAGCTTCGGGGCCAAGTTCCGCTGCTACCCCGAGGAGGCCTTCTTGGGCTGGCTGGCCCGCCGCTTGGGTCGCCCGTGTGCCTGGGCTGAGACCCGCACACAGTCGATGACCGGGCTGGGAAGTGGCCGGGGCCAGATACAGGACGTTGTGGTCGGCGGCAGCCGGGACGGGCGGATCGCCGCCTATCAGCTCGACGTGATCCAAGACAGCGGGGCCTATCCGCTCATTGCCGGCTTCCTCCCCCGAATGACCATGGCCATGTTCACCGGCGTGTACGACATCGCCTCCGCCGGGTACCAAGCGGTTTCGGTGCCCACTTCCACCACCCCCAACGGGGCCTTTAGAGGAGCCGGTCGGCCCGAGGCGTCCACGGCCATCGAGCGGGCGGTAGACCTGTTCTCCGCGGAGGTCGAGATGGATCCTGCCGAAGTGCGCCGCCGCAACTTCATCGGCCCAGAGGCCTTCCCCCACACCACGGTGTCAGGGGTGAGCTACGACTCAGGCGACTACGGCAAGGCGCTAGACGCCGCGCTGGAGGCGGCCGGATACGACGCCCTGCGGGCCCAGCAGGCCGCTCGTCGGGCCAACGGATCGGCGTCTCTTTTGGGCATCGGCCTGTCCACCTATGTGGAGGTCACCGCTACTACCGGAGCGGGTGACTTCGCCTCGGTGGAGTTGGGCATCGACGGAACGGTGAAGGCGGTGACCAGCTCCACTCCCCACGGCCAGGGCCATGAGACGGTGTGGCCGATGATCGTGGCCGATGTGCTGGGCATGGACATGGATCGGGTGGTTGCGGTCGGCGGTGACACCGACTGCACACCCCGGGGGCAAGTGACCGGGGGATCCCGGTCAGCTCAGATCGTGGGGTCGATGCTGTTCGACGCCTCCCAGCGGCTGGTGGCGCAGGTACTCCCCACCGCGGCCGATCTGTTGGAGGCTTCGGCCGCCGATGTGATCCATGATTCCGCGGGCGGTCGTTTCCACGTGGCCGGGACTCCGGCGGTGTCGGTGGGATGGGCCGAGGTGGCCGCTGCTCTGGACGGCCCGATGACCGTGGAGTCAGATTTCGAAACCGGAGGCCAGACCTTCCCGTTCGGTGCTCATGTGGCCGTGGTGGAGGTGGACGCCGAGACCGGCCGGGTGGATCTGGCGCGGCTGGTCGCGGTGGATGACGCCGGAACCGTGCTGAATCCGCTGATTTTCGAAGGCCAGATCCATGGGGGAATCGCCGGAGGCGCCGCTCAGGCCCTCTTGGAGGAGATGGCCTACGACGCCGACGCCAACCCGCTAACCACCAACTTCGCCGACTATCCGGTGATCTCCGCGGCAGAGCTGCCCAGCTTCGAACTGGTCCGCTCCGAGACCCCCACCGACCGGAACCTGCTAGGGGCCAAGGGAGTCGGCGAGTCGGGCACGGTCGGGGCCACTGCCGCAGTGCAGAACGCGGTGGTGGACGCCCTAGCTCCATTTGGTGTCCGCCATCTGGACATGCCGCTGACGCCTGAGCGAGTGTGGAAGGCCGTGCAGAGCCATGGCTGAGCGGAGCCTGGAAGAGAAGGTGTTGGCCATCTGGAAGACCTGGCGAGCCCGGGCCTTTTATCGGATGGTGCGGCTGGTGATCCTGGCGGTGGGCCGGGCGTACCTGCGGACCCAGGTGGTGGGCGTTGAACGGCTGAAATCCAAGGGGGCGTTCATCATCGCCCCTGTTCACCGGTCCAATCTCGATGGTCCTCTGGTGAACTCCCGGTGTCCTCGCATCGTCCGGTCGCTGGCCAAGAGAGAGATGTTCCCTGGCGGCATGGGCACCTGGATCAGCGCCATGCTGGGGTCGTTCCCGGTGCATCGGGGGGTAGGAGACCGCCGATCGCTGACCGCGGCCATAGACCTGCTGAAGCGGGGCGAGCCTTTGCTGGTATTCCCCGAAGGCACACGCCAAACCGGAAACCAAGTCGGTGAGATCTTCGGCGGCGCGGCATTTCTGGCCGCCCGGACGGGGGTGCCGGTTCTCCCGGTTGGCATCGCCGGCACCGAAGAGGCCATGCCTCCCAAGGCCAAGTCCCTCAAACGTGTGCCGGTGTCCATTGTGGTCGGCGAACCGTTGCATATTCCCGACGGCGGAACCCGGAGGTTGTCTGCCAGTGAGCGCAACGAGTTCACCGCCAAGCTACGAGTGTCCATGCAGGCAGCAATGGATGAGGCTGTCGAATTGACCACAGCCCGTCGCAGCCGCACCCTGGGTGGGAGAATGAGGGGCCATGAGCGCGGTTGACGTAGTTCTGACAGCGGAGAGGCCGATGGGTGATGCCTATCTGGCGCCGACGGTCGAGGTAAGCGGCGAATGCGCGGCACAACAGGTCAGTCCCGACGGGGCCTCGCTGTGGCTGGTGGCCGCCGACCTAGCCGCTGGTACCGAGCTGAGTTGGGGCACCGAGCATGGAGACGAGGCGGTGTATGTGCGCTCCGGGAGCCTGACCATTGAAGGTCGGGTATGCCCCGCCGATGGGGCGGTGATCGTGGAGGCCGGGGTGGCTGCGACCGCGACTGCGGAGTCCGACGCCAGCATCGTCCATGTGGGGCCGGCTGATCCTTCGCCGCCATCGGACGGGTTGAGGGGTCCGGCCGAATCTGCGGGCCGGGGAGTGCGGGTGGTAGGTCCCGATGGGTTGTGGGCCACGGTGGATGACACCCAGCGCACCCGCTTCTTCTCTGACGCCTCATCATCCACCAATCGATTGTGGCTGCTGGCCACCGACCGCCCCCAGTACTTCGAGTCCTCGGCCCACAGCCACTCCCAAGACGAGCTGATCCACGTGCTGCGAGGTGAGATCAGAGTGGGCCGCCGGGTGGTCGGCGAGGGCGACACACTGTGGGTGGCCGCCGACCGCCGCTACAAGCTCTACAGCGGCGGCGACGGCGTCCACTTCATCAACTACCGCCGCGACGCCTCGGTCATGACCTCCCCCAACTACGACGCCCCCCTGCTCGAAGCCGGCGAGGCCACCAACATGACCTGGGTCAACGACACCCGCTAGCAATCTGGGGCTGCCCACAATTTCTATGCCAAAGCGGGTAATTTGCAGCGTGTTGTATCGCGCGGTGGTGGTGGCAACTGCGGTGGGATTGTTGGCCTCAGGGTGCAGTGGAAGCGGCTCCGAGCATGAACCGGAGTTGGTGTCATCGCCCGACCCGACAGAACAAGTAACTGCGGAGGTTGATGCAACGCCTGAGCAAACTGCTGTTCCGACGGTGCATTCGGTTCCCGCTGTCGACCCGGAGCCCACACCGACAGCCCAGCCTTCAGTTGCGGAATCAGCGCTATTGGCCTTCAAGGACTGCGGACAGGTCTATCTCTGTGCCGAACTAGAAGTGCCCGCAGACCATGACAATCCTGACGCGGGGACGGTGACATTGGAATTAGGGATGCTTCCCGCACCCAGCCAAGACAGCCGCATCGGTGTGCTGCTGGTGAATCCCGGTGGACCTGGAGCCGGAATGAACGGCTTTTTGGACCACGGCGCAAATCTGACTCCACAAGTGCGGGGACGGTTTGACGTCGTAGGGTGGAACCCGCGGGGTGTGATGGGAAGTGTGCCCCACGATTGTCGGGAAGAAGCCGAACGGCTGTATCTGCTGGATCCGACACCAGACACTCCGGAGGAGGAGGCAGCATCAGAAGACGCAGCCCGAGAGGCAGCCGACGCCTGTGTGGGCAGCCTGGGTAAGTACGCCAGTCTGATAGGCACCACGCAGACGGTGGATGACATGGATCTGATCCGCCAAGCGTTGGGAGAGGAGCAGATCAGTTACCTGGGATACAGCTATGGCTCCCTGCTTGGACTGCACTATGCCGACAGATACGGCTCCCATCTTCGGGCGATGGTGGTCGACGGACCCACAGATCCCGCCCTTAGCCATGAGGATCGGCGGGTTAGACAAATCGAGGGCATAGCGCTTGTGTTCGAGGATGTTCTCGATGCCTGCCGGAAAGATTCCAATTGTCCGATTCCCGGCGACCCTGCCGAGGCCGTTGAAAAGCTGGCATTGCAAATTGAGGAAGAGCCATTGCTTGATGCCCAGGGAAATGTTCTCTTGGGACCGGGCGAGGTCCGCCTCGCATCCATTGCTGCTACGTATGGACCCAATAAGTGGCCGACATTTCACCTCGGCATTGCCAGAGCGTTAGAGGGGCATGGGCTGATGCTGCACGTTATGGCCAGCGGATATTTGGGAAGAGTCGATGGAGGGTCTTTGATCAGCATTCGCTGCGCAGACGTCGGGAGAATGAGCCGAGCCGAAGTAGAAGCATTGACCCAGCGGGGTCAGGAGGCGGCTGGCGAGTTCAGCTGGTTGTGGCCGTCATCTGCCAGTCCGTGCCAATACTGGCCCGAAACCGAACCATTGCCTGTGGGCCCGATCCACGCCCCCGAGGCATCGTCGGTGTTGGTTGTCGGCAACCGCGGGGACAACTCAACTCCCTACGAAGGGGCCGTGTCGGCGGCAGCAGCGCTGGAGACCGGAGTGTTGTTGACCTATAACGGCCAAGGTCACCTCAGCTACCGTCGTCATCCGTGCGTAACCCAAGTGGTGGATGACTACCTGGTCGATCTGGTTTTGCCATCGAGCGACATGGAGTGTGGTTGAGCCTGTTGGCTGCTGCGGAACAGTCACCGCGCCCGGGTATCTTGAGGCGGCCAGGTCACTACCAGGGAGGGTTTATGAGAAGGCAGCCGAAGGCGATTGTGGGAGCGGGTGTGCTGCTGGTGGCGGCGCTGATTGGAGCAGGGTGCTCCCAAGGCACTGATGCGCCTTCCGCATCGATTACTGCGCCCACGGAGATCCCCGCGACCGCGACGGAGGCACCGGCTGAGGCCACGGTGCCTGCGCCTACCGAAGAGCCGGTGCCCACCGCTGCTGCGCCTGCGCCTACTGAAGAGCCGGTGCCCACTGCGGTTGTGCCTGCGCCTACTGAAGAGCCGGTGCCCACTGCGGTTGTGCCTGCGCCTACTGAAGAGCCGGCCCCCACTGGGGTTCAACCGGCACCCGAAGCCTTTGCCTTCCAGGACTGCGGTCAGGTTTATCTCTGCGCTGAGCTGGAAGTTCCTGCCGACCACGATGATCCGGACACCGGAACCATCACCCTCGAACTCGGAATGCTTCCGGCCGGCGACCCGGATCGTCGCATCGGTGTGCTGCTGGTGAATCCCGGTGGTCCCGGCGGCGATATGAACAGCTTTCTGGAATACGGCGCGGGACTGTCCGACCAGTTGTTGGCCCGGTTCGACGTGGTGGGTTGGAACCCCCGGGGGGTGAGAGCCAGCCTGAATCCCAACTGCCGTGATGAGGCCGAAAATCTCCAGCTGGTGGGCGCGCTGTCCGACACCCCGGAGAACGAGGCCGCGATCGCCGAAGCGGCCCAGCAAGCCGCCGAGGCCTGCTTGGCCGGCTTGAACGGTCGAGCCGAGCTCATCAGCACGGTGCAGACCGTGCATGACATGGATTTGATCCGCCAGGCTTTGGGCGAGGATCAGATCAACTTCCTGGGTTACAGCTACGGCACGGTGCTAGGCCAGTTCTACGCCGATCAGTATGGCAATAACGCCCGGGCGGTGGTGATCGACGGGGTGCTGGACGCGTCGTTGACCCATGAGGATGTTCTGGTGGAGCAGATCAGGGGCTTCGCCCGAGTGATCGACGAAGTGTTCGATACCTGTCTGGGAGATGGAGCGTGCCCGATTGTCGACAATCCCAAGTCGGCCTACCTCCAGCTGATGGACTCCCTGGAAGCCGACCCGCTGCTCGATGCCGAGGGCAATGTGTTGGCAGGACCGGGTGAGGCACAGCTGGCTTTGGTGATCGTTTCCTATAGCTCCGCAGAGCAGTGGCGGTTGCTCTATCAGGCATTCGCCCTGGCTCTGGAAGGCGACGGCCAGCCCTTGCACGACCTGGCCCAGTTCTATCTGGGGGCCGTTGATCTCGGCTCGTTCTTCAGCATCAGCTGTACCGATGGTGGCCGGATGAGCGAGAGCGACTTGGATCGGCTCATCGGGCGGATGATCGAAGAGGCCGGCGAATTCGGACGAGCCGCAGCGGCCGAGGCCCGTATGTGTGTGCATTGGGCTGACACTGAGACCCGCCCGCACGAGCCGATTCGGGCGCCGGAGGCGGCCTCTGTGCTGGTGATCGGGAACCGAGGCGACAACGCCACACCCTATGAGTGGGCAGTGGCAGTGGCTGAGGCGCTGGAAACCGGCGTACTGCTCACTTACAACGGCCAGGGCCACACCAGCTATGGCCGCCACCCCTGCGTGGACGAGGTAGTGGACAACTATCTCATCGACCTGGTGCTGTCCTCCGAAGACATCGAGTGCGGCTGAGATTGCGCAGCGGCCTAGCGCCGCTCGGCGCGGCTTTGTTGGCCATTGGGCTGCTCCCTGGGATTGCCGGCTGCGACAGCAGCTCAGAGGTGACGCTGGAGGTGAGCCCGGAGGAGGTTGAGGCCATCGCGACAGCGGAGCCGTCAGCCGCAATCGTCGCCCAGCCGCCCCCGACTTCATCAGCGGGTCCGACGCCGGCCCCGTTGTCCACGACAACCCCTGAGGCGACGGCAACGGTTTCGGCTACTCCAGAGCCGACTCCCACCCCCGATCGCTCGGCTGAGGAGTTCTTGGCTTCGCTGGCAGAGGAGTTCCACTTCCTTATGGCCGAAGAATTCGAGGACTTGGCCGAGATCTCCGAAGACTGGAACCCCGACTCGCAGATCTCAATTGCGTTGGTGCTTCCCGACGAAACACTCCACGGGTACCTAGCCACTGAGTCTCGGATCTCGGCCAGCGCGGTCAAGCCGCTGTGGGCTGCGGCCGCTCTCGAAGCGGCCGGAGTGGAGGCGGTGAGACCGCTGGCCAATGCCGCTTTGATCCTGTCCGACAATTTGGCCGGCGGGCGGATGATCGATCTGGCCGGGGGAGTGGATGAGGTGAACGCCTGGACCCGGAATGTGGCCGAACTGTCCGACACCCGACTGGAGGCGTGGCGTTTCGAAGATCCAAATCGGGTGGCCGAGGATTTCCGGCCCGAAAATCCCCTCGGCAACCGCACCACTATGGCCGATCTGGCCCTCTTCTTTGTCCGTCTGTACAAGGGCGAGCTGCTGGATGCCGACGCGACGGCGGCCCTACAGCAGTGGCTGCTGGACACGTCCCATACGCTGAACTCCCCGAGAGACCTTGACGGGGTCTTGCTTGATCGGCTGCCTCCGCAAGTGGCTGAATCGTCGCTGCACAAGGCGGGTTGGCTTCGACCGAACTGCTGTCCAGCGGAATACCGGCAGATGATCGACTCCGGCGTCATTGTGCTGCCGGACGGCAGCTGGTTTGCGCTGGCCATCATGAGCGCTCGGGGGGAGTTCTTCGACCTGACCAATCAATGGGTGGCGCTGGCGGCCTGCCGGATCTACGCCTTTGTGGCCGAAGACTCAGACCTCGTTTGCGAGCGGGAAGGCGACGGTGTCCACGACCCCGAGATTTGGCCTGAAACAGCATCCTAGGAGGCTCCGCTCCGGCATTTGCGGCTGAGTCGTGCGAGCATGGGGCCATGCAGGACTTCGACAACAAGGTGGCAGTAGTCACTGGGGCAGCCAGCGGAATCGGAGCGGCATTGGCGGCTGGATTCAGCTCCGAGGGAGCCAGGGTGGTTGCCGCCGACATCGACCTCGCTGGGGCCACCGCCACCGCCGACGCCATCGGGGGAGACGCAGTGGCCGTTGAAGTGGACGTGGCCGACCGCGCTTCGGTCGAGGCGCTAGCCGACGCCACCTGGGATGCCTTCGGGCAGGTAGACCTCCTGTTCAACAACGCTGGCGTGTTCCAGGCCGGGCTCATGTGGGAGCGCACCCAGGCCGATTGGGATTGGGTGCTCGGAGTGAACGTGTACGGCATCATCAATGGCGTCTCGGCCTTCGTGCCCCGGATGATCGCCCAAGACACCGAGGGCCACATTGTGAACACCGCGTCGGTGGCCGCGTTCGTGGCCGGTGGGTTTTCCAGCCCTTACGTGGTGTCGAAGTGCGCCGCGTTCTCGCTCACCGAGTGTTTGGCGCTGGACTTGGCCGCGGTGGGAGCCAAGATCGGCGCCTCAGTACTTACTCCCAGCGCCATCGACACCGCCATCGCCCACACCGCCCGGGTAAGGGACGATCGCTACGGCACTGATGAGAGCGAGGACAACGCCTTCGTGGTGGAGTCGCTTTCCAAGATGACCGCGGCAGGCATCTCACCCGCTGACGTGATTGGTCCGGTCATGGCGGGTATTCGAGCTGGCGACTTTCTCATCCCCACCAAGCCCAGCTACGCCAACCAACTCCAAGTCCGATACGACGCGTTGTTGGAGCGAAGGGTCCCCCCCACCGCCGAAGTCGACTAGTTGCATGACTCGGTTTTGGGCCGTTGCCTTCACTGTGGTCGTTCTCCTCGCGGGGTGCGGCCAAAGCACCCCCACTTCGCGTATTTCTATGTCGCCTGCTCCCTCTCCCTCGGGAGTGCCGTTAGAGCCTGACTCGCCGACTCCGGTGCCAACCGGTTTGGAAGCCACGCCGGAATCCGAGCCGGACACCACTCTGCCAATCACGCCGAAACCCGAACCGGGTGCCGCGCCGCCGACCACGGCGCAACCCGAGCCGGGTACGACCCCGCATCTCGAGCCGGACACCGCGCCACAGCCCACGACGGAAGCGACACCTACGCCGACGACGCTACCTACCCCACCGGTCAATACTGCGACCCCCATTCCCACTCCGACTCTCGACGAGTCTGCTCCAGTCATGTACCTCACGTTCGACGACGGCCCTCATCCCGTCTACACGCCCCAGATGCTCGATGTATTGGCCCGATATGGAGCTCGGGCCACGTTCTTCGTTGTCGGGTCGCTGGTCGAGGCTAATCCCGGCACCACCCAGCGGATCCTCGACGAGGGACACACCCTTGGCAACCACACCTGGAATCACGATGCTCTTGGGGGTCTGACCCGCGAGGAGTTCGACGAAACGGTCGGCAGGACCCAGGCATTGCTTGGTGATCGGGGCAGCGCCTGTTTGAGACCCCCTTACGCGTCGATGGATGCTTCCACTCGGGGTTGGGCTGCCGAGCACGGATTGACTGTGGTTACATGGGACACCAGCCCCAAAGACTGGCTTCAGATCTCGGCGCAGGACATCGCCCAGCACATCGTGGATTACGCCCGAGACGGTGTGGTCATGCTGCTTCATGACGGAGGCGGCGATCGTTCGCAAACGGTGATCGGCCTCGACAGTGCGCTCCGCGAGTTGTCCAACCAGGGCTACCGCTTCGAACCGCTCTGCACTTGACGTCATAGGTAGACCGAGGCTGTTGACCAGCCGATCGCTAGGGTGAGGCGCATGGGCAAGAGATCGGCAGCGATTGTGGCGCTCACGGAGTGGGCGCCGAAGCGGGTGTGGGACGAGCCCATGTTCACCATGGAGGCGTGTGCCCGGCTGGCGGCTGAGGTGCTCGCCGATGCCGAGGTGGACAAGGGCGAGGTTGACGGGCTGGTGATCAACGGCCTGCGGGAGTCGCCGATGTTCGCCCCCTCAGCGCTGGCCGAGTTCCTGGGGGTACGCAGCAACTTCAACGAGGTGGTCGACTTGGGCGGGGCCACCCCCGCGGGCATGGTGTGGAGGGCGGCCGCCGCCATTGAGGTGGGGATCTGCGAGACGGTTCTGGTGTTCACCCCGTCGGTTCCTGCCCCGCCCCAGCCGGGCGCCAACGGCGGCCCGATGAAGATGAAGATGGGGGCCTACATGGGCGGCGAAGTCTGGGGTTCGCCCCAGGGGCAGTTCGAGATTCCCGCCGGGCTGGTGGCCGCCACCCCGAGCTTTGCCATGGCCGCCAGCCGCTACATGGCCGAATACGGTGTCAGCGAGGAGACTCTGGCCAAAGTGGCGGTGGACTCCCGCTACAACGCCCAGGCCAACCCCATGGCGGTGTTCTGCGGCAAGCCCATCACCGTCGACGACGTGATGAGCTCCCGCTATGTGGCCGACCCGCTGAAACTGCTGGAGATCGTCATGCCGTGCTACGGCGGCTCGGCGGTATTGGTGACCACCGCCGAGCGGGCTGCCCGGTGCCCGCACCGCCCGGTGTATGTGAGCGGCTACGGCGAGCACCTCACCCACAAGAGCATCACCTATGCCCCCGACATCGTGGACACCCCCATCCGCCTGGCCGCCGACCGGGCGTTCGCCATGGCCGGGGTGTCACGCGAGGCGGTGGACATGGCCTCTATGTACGACTGCTACACCATCACCGTGCTGTTGACCATCGAGGACGCCGGGTTCTGCCCCAAGGGCCAAGGCGGTCGGTTCATCGACGAGCACAGCCTGCGCTACGACGGCGACTGGCCCCTGAACACCCACGGCGGGCAGCTGGGCATGGGCCAGGCGGGGCTGAGCGGCGGCATGAGCCACATCACCGAGGCCGTGCGCCAAGTGCAGGGCCGAGCCGGTGAGCGCCAGGTGCCCGACTGCGACATTGCCTACGCCAACGGCACCGGCGGGATGCTGGCCGAGCAGGTGGCCCTCATCTTGGAGGGGGCCTGATGGTTCACTTCTCCAGCGACGGCCGGCCTCTGCCGACTCCAACTCCAATTACTGCGCCGTACTTTGATGGCCTGGTGAAGCACCGCGTCGTGCTCCAGCGCTGCCCCCGCGACGGATACTTCTTCTACCCCCGTGGCCGATGCCCTCATTGTCTGGGCGACGACTGGGAGTGGGGGGAGCTGAGCGGCCGGGGCACGGTGTACTCCTTCACCGTGGATAGGGCCGGCCACGACCCGGCTCTGTCCAGCCGCATTCCGTTCGCCATCGCCCTGGTGGACCTGGACGAGGGCCCCCGCCTGGTGGGCAACATGGTTGACTGCGACGTAGCTGACATCGCGGTGGGCATGGCCGTGGAAGCCGCCTTCGAGGACGTGGACGAGACCACTCTGCTGGGTTTCCGTCCTGCTCTCTAGCCGTCGTTGAAAGCCTGCCAAGTGGGGTCTTCGTAGGGGAGGGTGCCCAGGCCGTCGGGGTTCTCGGGCCAGTTGGCCGGCGGCAGGCCCAGCGGGTTCATCCCCACCTCGGCGCCGTAGAACAGCTTGTGGAGGCGGCGAACGATGTACCAGTGGCCGTCTCGGCGCTCGTAGGTGTCGTCGTAGCGGATGGCCTGATGAATCCACCGGTCGCCCTCCGCGACCTCGCATTTGCAATAGACGTGACCGGTGGCGTGGTCGTCGTCGATCAAGTCGATCTGGTGGGTGCCGATGTTCAAGATCGACGGTCCAATGGCCGATAGCTGCTCCTCGAAATTGGCCCGCAAAGCGTCGCGTCCGTAGGCATCCCGCCCCACTCGCACATCGTCGATGAATAGCTCGATTAGGGCGTCTATGTCTCGGCGGTCCACTGCCACCGCGTACCGGGCCGCTAACTGGCGGATCTCCTCATAGGCCAACAGGCGGGTTACATCGTCCATCGTGCTAGGTGCCTTCGGCCAACCGGTTCTCGGTCCAGTCGATTTGCAGCTCCCGGACGGCAATGCGCCAGCCCTCGTCGAGGCGGACGAACTGGTCGTGATAGCGGATGAACATGATGAAGTCGGTGGCCGGAGTCCCGTCGTTGGGAACCGTCAGGTGGTGGGCTATGCAGTAGGTCTCGCCGGTGGCGGTGTCGCCGGTGACCTCGGTCTGCTGCTGGCCCAGGAAGTGGAAGGTGGCGTTGTAGCTCATCCGGGAGATGGCCCGGGCGATCTCATCCCGGCCTGTCCGCTCGCTGAGGATCGTTCCCCCGCTGGGCAGGTCCACACGGCGCAGCACCCCGTCGGGGGCGAAGCAGGCCGCCACGCCCTCGGGATCGCCTCGGTCCACGCAACGGGCGTAGTCAGCGGCGAGGTCGGCCAGGGCAGCTCGATCAGACATGGCCCCATGTTGGCACCTTTTCGACGCCCTTGGCGATGGGGATAGGCTGGCGGCTATGGCTGTAATCGATGCTGTTGATCTGGATGTGCGCCGGGTAGCGGGAGCGCTGGGCGCCGAGGTGCGGGGGCTGTCGCTGGCCTCCGTATCCGATGCTGAGTTCGCTCTTATCCAAGAGTTGCTCGACGAGCATTTGGTGCTGTTTTTCCCCGACCAGCACCTCACCCCCGACGAGCACCGGGCTTTCGCCATTCGCTTCGGCGAGCCGGAGATCCATCCCTACATCCCCAAGCTCGACGAGGACCATCCCGAGATCGTGGTACTGAGAGGCGAATCGGGCTATGTAGCCGACGTGTGGCACACCGACTGCACCTTCGAGCAGTCCCCACCCATCTGCTCGGTGCTCAACGCCATGGTTATGCCCCCGGCGGGCGGCGACACCATGTGGTCGAACATGTACAAGGCCTACGAGACTCTGGCCGAGCCCATGAAGCAGATGATCAACGGGCTCACCGCCATCCACACCGCGGCCAACTACGGCCAACCCGACCACAAGGCCGAGCATCCCATCGTTCGCCGGCACCCCCGCACTGGCCGGCCGTCGCTGTACGTGAACAAGCAGTTCACTCGGCGCATCCCCCAGCTCAGCCGGGACGAGTCCGTGTCGCTGCTGGACCTGCTCACCGCCCACGCCTCTAAGACCGATTTCACCTGCCGCTATAGCTGGAGTGAGGGCACCATCGGCATCTGGGACAACCGGGCCACCCAGCACTTCGCGGTGAACGACTTCGACGGCAATCGGGCCATCAGCCGGGTCACCATCCTGGGCGACCACCCCGAACCGGCTTTCGACACCACCCAGTGGGCCCCCTACGAGTACGAACGGGTCTCCGCCGCAGCCTACGGCCTCGACCGCGATTAGAAGACCACGTCCATGCGGGTGGGTCCCCGCATCATGAAGAACAGCACCCTCTGGTAGTCAGCGCCGGGGGCCGGCTCCATGTGGGGGATCCGGTCGAGCACTGCGTTGAGGCCAGCGGTTGCCTCCAAGCGGGCCAGTGGAGCGCCCACGCACAGGTGGATGCCCCAGCCGAAGCCGAGGTGGCGGCGGGGATCGGGACGGTCTAGTCGGAAGGCGTCGGGATCGTCGAAGGCCTGGGGATCGCGGTTGGCGGCCGAGTAGCCCAAGCACACCACTTCTCCTTTGGCTACCGAAGTGCCGAACAAATCGACATCGGCGCGGGCCCGGCGGAACAGCACCTGTACCGGGTTGTGATGCCGAAGCGTCTCCTCAACCGCAACAGGGACCAAGCTGCGGTCAGCCCGCACTCGGTCATAGAGGCCCGGTTCTGACAGCAGCAGATAGAACAGGTTGCCGATGAGGTGGGTGGTGGTTTCGATGCCGCCGACGATCACGTCTTTGGACAGCGTGGCGAGGATCTTCTCATCGTGCAGCGGTTGGCCGTCTTCGTCGCGGTATTCGATCAGCTGGGTCATTAGATCGTCGGGCCGATCGCTAGACTGCTGGCGGTCGGAAATCACCGCTCGTAGTTCTTCGTCGAAGGCGTTCACCCGCTGCTGGCAGCGATGGGCCTCGTTGGGGTCAGGTTGTGCCCGGGCGCCGATCAGGTCATCGGAATAAGGCCGGAGCCGGTGCCGCATGTCTTCGGGGATCCCGGCCAAGCGGCCGATGACCTGGGCGGGAAGCGGCGCCCCCAAGTCCTCGATCAAGTCGGCCTGGCCCCGGCTGACGAAGCGGCCCACGATCTTCCCGCAGATCTCATGCACGATCGGCTCGTAGGCCCGCATGCGGGGCGGCGACAGCGCAGCGGCCAGTATCCGGCGCACTTTGGTGTGCTCAGGCGGGTCGGATTCGCCCAGCTGAATCAACTCGGGAGGGCGGGAGTCGGCCTCCAGAGGTTCAAATCCACCCTGGCCGAACTCCTCAACACGACGGCACACCTCCACGATGTCGTCGTAGCGGGGCACGTAGTACACCCCTGGCATCGGTTGATGGACTCGGACCGATTCCCGCAGCTTGGCCAGTGTGGCGAAGTGGTCGTCCACGTGGGAGGGGTCAAACGGGTTGTATTCCTCGGGGCGGGGCGCCTCGGCAGCCGACATGGCGGCAGCCTACGCTGCATGGCCGATGGGGAAATAGCGAGGGGGTAAGCCTCGATGAGTGAGAAGGTTAACCATGTCGGCCTGGCGGTGGCCGATCTCGACGCCGAGGCCGACTTTTGGGCCAAAGCGCTGGACTTCGAGCGAGTTGGGGCGCTGGACGCCGATGATGGGGCCACCGGGCAGCTCCTGCAAATGGAGCGGCCCGGTTTGCGGGCGGTGTACTTGCGCAAGGGCGAGTTTGTGCTCGAGTTGTTGCAATTCCGCGGCGCCGGGCTAGTCGAGCGCCCGACCCGGGTGATGAACGAGTCCGGCCTCACCCACCTCTCGCTCAACGTCGCCAGCTTGGACACCGCGATCGAGCGGGTGAAGGCCCACGGGGGCGAAGTGCTAGACGACACCCGGTTGTGGGACGCAGCCGTGATGATCCGCACCCCGGCCGGACAGCTTGTGGAGTTGCTGGTGGGCTTCGAGACCCCGACCACCGACCTGGGAGAATGACCCGGTGATAGGAAACCCGAGAACCTACTGGGAGGCGATCAAGGCTCGGGCCGCCGCCACTCCCGACTCCCCGCTCACAATCGAACCCGACGGCACGGTGATGACCTTTGCGGAGTTCCGGAATTCCGCCGAGCGGGCCGCCGCCGGGTTGGCCGATATGGGCATCGCCGCCGACACCCCGGTGTCGTGGCAGCTGCCCAATGGCCGGGCGTCGCTCATCTTGTCGGCTGCTCTGGCCCGGCTGGGGGCCGTCCAGAATCCGATCATCCCCATCTACCGAGAGCGGGAGGTGGGCTTTGTGGTCCGCCAAACCGGGGCCCGGCTGCTGGTGGTTCCGTCGGTGTGGCGGGGCTTCGACTACCAGTCGATGGCCGAGACCGTGGTGGCCACCACCGAGAACTGCGACGTGCTGGTGTGCGACGGCGACCTTCCCGAAGGGGACCCCGCCACGCTGGCCCCGTTCGAGGCGCCCTTGGACGACGAGGGTCGGCTGCCAGTGCGGTGGATCTACTACACGTCGGGCACCACCGCCGACCCCAAAGGGGCCAAGCACGGCGACGACTCGGTGATCGCCGCCGCCCGCCACGTATGGGAGAACCTGGAGCTGCGGGCCGACGACGTGTGGCCGCTGGCCTTCCCGTACACCCACATCGGTGGCATCAGCCTGCTCATCGCCACCCTGGTGTGCGGTACCCCCATGCTCATGGTGGAGAGCTTCAGTCCCGAAGCCGATACCCGCTTCTTCCGGGAGCACGGGCTGACATTGGCCGGCTCGGGCACCCCGTTTTTCATCGCTTTTCTGGCCGAGCAGCGCAAGACCCCTGACCAGCCGATCTTCCCCAAGATGCGGGCGGCCATCGGCGGGGGCGCCCCCAAGCCGGCTGGGCTGCACATGGAGGTCAAGAACGAGATGGGCGGTGTGGGGATCATCTCCAGCTACGGGCTCACCGAGTGCCCTATCGTCACCTACTGCTTCCTCGATGATCCCGACGACAAGCTGGCCGCCACCGAGGGTCGGATCCTCGACGACACCGACTGGAAGCTGATCGACGGAGAGCTGCTGTTGAAGGGTCCGACGCTGTGTCGGGGCTATCTGGACGAGGCGCTGAACGAGACCGCATTCGACGATGAGGGGTTCTTCTTCACCGGCGACCTGGCCGAGGTGGACGACGAGGGGTTCGTGACCATCGTCGGGCGCAAGAAGGACGTGATCATCCGCAAGGGGGAGAACATCTCGGCCAAGGAGGTGGAGGATGTCCTGTTCTCCCACCCGAAGGTGGGCGATGTGGCTGTTATCGGGCTGCCCGACGCTGTCTCGGGAGAGCGGTGTTGCGCAGTGGTGGCCCCCAAGGCCGGGGAGGCATTCGGCTTCGTCGAAATGGTCGAGCACTGCAAGGAAGTCGGGCTCATGAACCAGAAGATCCCCGAGCAGTTGGAGATCGTCGAAGAACTGCCCCGCAACCCTGTGGGCAAGGTGCTCAAGAAGCAGCTCCGGGAAACCTACGGAGGGTGACCGCGATGTCGACTACGACGACCAACCAGCCCAACATCTTGCTGATCGTCTCCGACGAGGAGCGGCGCAACCCGTGGCTGGACGGCATGGTCGAAATGCCCGCCCACGACCGCCTGCGCGGCGACGGACTGGACTTCAACTGCTACTACACCCACTCATCGCCGTGCTCGCCGTCTCGAGCCAGCCTGTACACCGGCAGCTATCTGGCCGAGCACGGCGTGGTGGACAACGTCAGCTTCCCGGCCCACACCGCGCTGGACCCGGCCATTCCCACGGTGGGGCGCATTCTGCGCGACGTGGGCTACGAGTCGGCCTACCTGGGGAAATACCATCTGACCCACGAGCCGATGCCCGACATGAAGGCCTTCGGCTACAGCGGCTGGCAGGGCGATGACCGCCACTACATCGGCGGACCGTGGACCGGACGGCACTTCGACCCGGTGATCGCCGAACAGGCGGTTGACTGGCTTCAATCCCACGGTGCAGACCCTTCCGTCGGCCCGTGGTTTCTGACCGTGGCATTGGTGAACCCCCACGACGTGATGTGGTATCCGCTGGATCAGCCGTCATTCCAGGAGTCCAACCCCGACCTGATGGGCGTGTTCAACTTCCTCCACGAGCACATGCTGGGCGGCAAAGTCGATCTCGAACCCCTGGAGGAGATCTACCCCCGACGTTTCACCCGGCTGCCCGACAATTTCGACGACGACCTCCACACCAAGCCCGAGGTGCAGCGGGCCTGGCGCCATGTCCGAAATCGGGAGCACATGGTGGGCCACATGGCCCTCGACGACGTTGATACCTGGCTGCGCCAACTGGACTACTACGCCTGGCTCCACGAGCTGCTTGACCACAGCATCGCCTCGATTCTGGGCGCTCTAGACGACATCGGCGCCTATGACGACACTGTGGTCATCTACACCTCCGACCACGGCGACGCCTGCGGCTCGCACGGGCTGCGGGCCAAGCTGCCCTGTGTGTACGAGGAGGTCATGGGAGTGCCGCTCATCGTCAAAGCTCCGGGACTCACCCCAGAGGGTGCGTCCACTGACGCGCTGGCCACCCACGTGGACCTGGCCGCCACCGTCGCCGCGCTCGGCGGAGTGGACGTCGATAGCAGTCCCACTCTGTCGGGGAAGGATCTCACCCCGTCGTTGGCCGATCCGTTGACGTCGGTGCGGGACTATGTGCTGTTCAGCCAAGACAGCGCCCAGTCGGAGCTGTTGCGCCACAGCCGCTATGCCGTCCGGGGCTTTTTCGATGGTGAAACCAAGTACGCCCGGTACTACGGCGTGGGCGGCGGCATCGACCGCACCGGCAACCTCGCCCCCGAGCCAAAGCTGTTCGACACCGACGCCGACTTCGACGACCACGACCACGAGTGGTACTCCCTGGCCGAGGATCCCCACGAGGTGGTCAACTTGGCCAACGACCGCTCACGGCGGTCTGAGCTGCGGGATTTGTTTGGACGCCTGTTGGAATACGAGGCCGCCGAGCTGGGCGGCTAGCCGGGGACTCTCTCCGGTGGCGGCCCCGCTCGTGTAGGGTGGCCGTCTGACGGTTGCCAGTTCTCTTGTTCCCAAGCCGGTTTTCCGGGGCTGGTCCCACGCGCTGGCCGCGGTGGCCGCCACGGTCCTCTGCCCCATTGTCGTCGCCTTGGGCCCGGGCGGCGCCGACCGGGCGGTAGTGGCGGTCTATGCCATCGCCGTGGTCTTTATCTTCGGAGTGAGCGCGGCCTACCACGCGGGCACCTGGACCCCGAAGGTGAAAGAGATATTCCGCCGCCTGGACCACTCGATGATCTTTGTGTTCATCGCCGCCAGCTACACCCCGGTGGGTTTCTTTGCGCTGGGGACTGGTTCAGCGACCCTGGTCTTGAGCGTGGTGTGGTCGGGTGCCACCCTCGGCGTCTTCGGTAGGTTGATGTGGCTCCACGCCCCCCGTTGGGTGCTGGTCGCCCCCTACGCGATTGTCGGGTGGGCCGCGCTGCTGGTCATTGGCGACATCTGGCGCAACATGGGCGTCGCTGGTTCGACGCTGCTGTTCATCGGCGGGGGCCTGTACACCCTGGGCGCGCTCATCTATGCCTTCCGGCGCCCCGATCCATGGCCGCGCTGGTTCGGCTACCACGAGATCTTTCATCTGTTGGTCATTGCCGCGGTGGCACTCCACTACGTGGCCATCACCTTCTTCGCCCTTCCGCTGGCCTGAACACGCCAAGAGGCGCGTAGGCTCCCGGCTGTTCCCCAGCGCTCCCTCACCCCTGCCTGATCAACTCTTGCCCCCTCCAGTCAGAAAACCGCACCCAACGCTCCTGCTGGCTTTGGCCAGTGCGGCCGTTTCTATGGGGGCGGTGCCGCTGTGCTGGGCTGTCGACACCCGACTCGGCCCCATGCACCACCATTTCTTCATCTCCCTGACAGTCTTGGCGATGCTACTGACGGTCGCCGGTGTCCGGACGATGTTGTTGAGCAAGTGGAGGGACAGAACTCACCCCTCGGTCTTGATGGGCGCGATCGCAATCGCCGTCGGCATGACCGCAGTTCCGCTTCGCTGTGCAGGCCATCCGGAGCAAGGTCCGCCGCATCTGGGGTTCTTCATTGCCATCACACTGCTGGCCTTGGTGTTCGCGTCATCTTGTGTGGCTACCGCTCTCGGCCGCATGGGCCCCGACCGCCTCGCGGTGTGGCATCCCTCGGCCCGGCTCTCGTCTCAGGAGTTCGACCTGCAAGCCTTTCCCCAGAATCTGGGTCCCGAAGCTCTCGACGACATTGCCAACACCTACGAAGGAGTATGGGAGTCCATCCAGGCCGCTCACAGTGCAGGCACCTGTACGAACAAGTTCATTCGAGCCCAGGTTGACCGGCTTCGAGAGCTCGCTGTCCGTGTCGAAACCCTGCCGACGGCCGACGTCATACGAGCCGATGCCGATGTGTTCAATCGCCGGGCCCGCCGGGCTGCCCGCTCGTCAGATTCCGCGCCCGCACAGTACATCCGCGCGCAGTGCCACCTGCGGTTTGCCGCCGCGGTGATCATCGCCAATCAGCGCCGCAGCATCTAGCGGCAGGTCACTCGCGCTTCCAGCCGCCGGTCTGGATTTGATTCCAGAAGGCGGCGTCGCGCTCATCGGCGGGGCGGCCGACATGGGTCACCACGTCGACGTCGGGGGACTCAGCCCGCAGCGCGGCTGCGGTGCACTTCTCCGGCGGGCGGTGGGCGAAGGGGTCGAACTGGTAGTGGCGCATGGCGTTCTGGTGGGTGATCTTGGCCACCACGCCTTCGGGCAGATCGCCCATCAGCTTGGCCACGTACTCGGGGGACTGGGGCCAGGTGCCGTCGGAGTGGGGGTAGTCAGACTCCCAGCAGAGGTTGTCCACGTTGAATTCGTCGAGCAGCTTCACCCCGATGCGGTCGTTGATGAAGCAGCACAGGATGTGGTTGCGGAACACGCCGGTGGGGCTGCCGTCGATCCCGAATTCGTGCTTGGTCCAGCCCGAGTGGCGATCTTGCACGTGCTCGGCCCGCCACAAGAAGTAGGGGATCCAGCCGATGTCGCCCTCGGTGAGCGAGAACTTGAGGTCGGGGAAGCGGTCCCAGAACTCGGCCCAAACCAGCTCCACCAGCGTGGAGATGGTGAGGGCCGACGAGAGGGTCATCGGCACGCTGGGGGGAGCATCAGCCGAGGCGCCCATCGACCGGGACGACGATCCCAGGTGGCAGCACAGCACGGTTCCCAGGTCGCTGCACGCCGCGAACAGCGGATCCCACGCCCCGGAGTGGATCGACGGCATGCCCAGCATCGCGGGGTTCTCCGAGAAGGTCACCGCATGGCAGCCCTTGTCGGCCAGCCGCTTGACCTCGGCCACCGCTCGATCGATGTCGAACAGGGGCAGGATTCCGCAGGGGATGAAACGGTCGGGATAGGCCCCGACCCACTCGTCGATATGCCAGTCGTTGTAGGCCTTTATCATGATCTCGTTGAGGTCGGGATCGGGACCCTCGTTGAGCACCTGGCCGGAGAATCCGGTCCAGTTGGGAAAGTTCAGCCCGGCCAACTGGCCGCCAGCGTTCATATCCCGCACCCGTTCGTGTACGTCAAAGCAGCCGGGGCGCATCTCGTCGTAGCGGCTGGCGTCGATGTTGTAGTGCTCCCGGGGCTTGCCGGCCACGGCATTCAATCCCAGATTCCGGCCGGGAAGCTTGCCGTAGTACCACTGCTCCCGGCCGTTCTCGTCGGTGACCACCTTGGGGGCGTGTTCCTTGTACTTCTCGGGCACATGGGCTTCGAACATGTCGGCCGGTTCGGCGATGTGGTCGTCAACGCTGATCAAAATGAGATCGTCGGGATTCATGGGTATTCCTCTGAGGTGATTCCTAGGACTTTCTAGGGTTCAACGGTAATGGAGACGGCCTTGTGGGTGCCTGCTTGGACAAGCGTCTGCACCGCGTTCACCGCTTGATCCAGGGGGTAGTGATGGGTGTGGAGGCGCTCCACTGGCAGTGATCCTGACTCGATGAGCCGCACCGCCTGGCGGTAACTGCGATAGTCCACCGTGCGCACTCCGATAACGGTCTGGTAGCGCATGGCTACTTCGTCTGACGGGAAGCCGTCCACCCCATGGCCTTTAAGCCCGGCCAGGACGATGGTGCCCCCCAGGCGGGCCATGGACACCGCATCCACCACTGGCTGGGAGGCGTGGGGGGTGGTGTCCACCACGATGTCGGTGCCCCGGCCATTGGTTTCGGCCAGCACCCGATCCACCGCGTCCTCTGACTCCACGTCGATGGTCACATCTGCGCCGAACTCGGAAGCCAGGGACAGCTTGTGGGCGTCTTGTGACCCCAGCCCGGTGACGAAGATGGCTGATGCCCCCCCAGCCGCGGCGGCGATCACGCAGGCCAGTCCCCGCTGGCCGGGGCCGAGCACGGTGACGGTGTCGCCGTAGCGCAGACCGGGAGCCGACACCGCCCAGGCAAACCCAGCGCCCAGCGGGTTGTACAACGCGGCGATGCGAGGGGGAATCGAGCTGTCGATTTTGTGGGGGACCGACCCCGGTGCCAGGTACATCATCTCGGCGTACCCGCCCCACAGTGCCGGGGCTCGGCCGGTGGGGGTGAAGCCGTGGTTGCCGGGCGCAACCCGGCACATCTGCTGGTCGAGGCAGGCCAGACACCGCCCGCACCCGTAGGCGGCTTCGGCCACCACCCGGTCGCCAGGCTTCAGCCCCCAGCGAGCCGCGTACTGCTCGCCCACCTCTTCGATGACTCCCACCGGCTCGTGGCCGGGGATCACCGGGTAGTTCATCAGAGAACTGCCCGAATATGTCTCAACATCAGTACCGCAGATCCCGCAGGCCTCGATCCGCAGCAAGGCGTCATCCTCGCCCACCCGCGGCCGGGCGAACTCCTGCATCTCCAACCGCTCAGGCCCCACCTGTACCATGGCCCGAACCGTGGCCCGAATCCCGTCGCTCATTCTGATGATCCTACGGTGCACCTATGACGGTTACGGGTCTGACCACTAGGTTTGGGCGCGCCGCCAGCCCTTCGGCATCCCTTCACCCCCCACACCTGAGGTATTCGTGCTCGCCTCCTACGCCCGCGCCAGCTTCCGCCACCCGTGGCGGGCCGTGCTCGTTTGCGTGGTCGTTTTGGCCGCCATGTTGGCCGCCATCGGGGTCATCGGTTCGTCTTTCGACAGCCAGCGAGAGATCCCATCCACCGAGAGCGGGGATGGATTCGACGTCCTCGAAGCCCACTTCGAGGAGTTCGGCTCCGGGCTAACGGGTTCGATCGTCTTCGAGGCCGAGGCGGGAGCTCGCGACCCCGAGGTTGAAGCGGCCATGTCGGCGTTGTTTGAGGATGTGCGGGCCATCGACGACGTAACGCTTGTCTCCCCCTATGAACCCCAGGGCTTCCGCCTCATCTCATCTACCGGCAGTGCTCCCGGCACCATCGCCTACGCGCCGATCACCCTCGATCCAAGCGTCGACGACAACGAATCGGGCGATATCGGCGCCGAGATCCGAGACCTGATCGACGACGCCGGACTGAACGACACCTCCGGTTTGCGAGTAGAGATCGGCGGGAACGCCCTCGCCGGGTTCGAACCCCCCGAGGCTGAGACCATCGGGCTGGCCTTCGCCATAGTCGTGCTGATTCTGGCTCTCGGATCGGTTGTGGCCATGGGCACCACCGTTTTCGTCGCGGTGCTGGGGGTGGGCGCGGGGATCGGGCTGATGATCTTGTTGACCAACGTCGTGCAGATCCCCGATCTGGCGCCGACCTTGGGCTTGATGATCGGCCTCGGGGCCGGCATCGACTACGCGTTGTTCATCGTCACTCGCTACCGCGAGTCGCGCGGCCGAGGGCTCGACGCCGAGTCGGCCGCCGTTGTGGCGCTCGACACCGCAGGGCGCTCAGTGGTTTTCGCCGGCATGACCGTGGTTATCTCGTTGCTCGGGCTCTCCTTCATTGGGGTGAGGTTCATAGCCGGGGTCGGGCTGGCGGCCTCGGTAACCGTGGCCATGGTGGTCATTAGCTCGATCACGCTGCTGCCCGCCGTGCTGTCGCTGCTGGGTGATCGGATCAACGTCACCCGATGGCGGGGCATCGCTATCGCTGGTCTGGTGGCCATCGCGTTGTTGGGCGTCGGGTTCGGGTTCCGCCCATTGCTGGTCGGCTTGCCCCTCGCACTGGTGGTGGCCGCGCTCGGATCTATTCGTGCTCGACGCAATCCACTGCGGCGACAGCTTGCGCCGCCTGCGCCCATACCGCTGCGCCGGACCCTGTGGTACCGCCTCAGCCGGACGGTGCAGAACCGCCCTTGGTCGTACGCCATCGGGGGCGCGGCGCTCCTTCTTCTCTTGGCGTCGCCGGTGCTCGACCTCCGCCTCGGTTTCTCTGATGAGAGCAACCTGACCGAGGACAGGACGGCTCGTCAGGCCTATGACCTTCTCGCTGAGGGGTTCGGTCCCGGTGCCAATGGCCCTGTGCTCATCGTGTCCGAGGTGGACGGACCCGCCGACCTGGAGGTGCTCAACCGGCTGTCGGGAATCCTGAACCAGACCCCGGGCGTTGCGGTGGCATCGCCCCCCCAACCAAGTAGCGATGGAGCGGCCGCATTGTTGCGGGTCCAGCCCACGACCGCACCCCAGGATGCCGAGACCGAAGATCTGGTTAATGCCCTGCGAGACGACGTCGTGCCGAGCGCAGTGGCCGGCTCGACCCTCCGGCCATTGGTGACCGGGGCAGTGGCGGCCGATATCGACTTCTCCGATTATCTGGGCGGGCGGCTCATCGTGTTCTTCTTGGCCGTGCTGACCTTGTCGTTCCTCCTGTTGATGATGGTCTTCCGGTCATTAGTGGTCCCGCTCAAAGCGGTGATCATGAACATGCTGTCCATCGGCGCGGCGTATGGCGTCATGGTCATGGTGTTCCAGTGGGGCTGGGGCGGCGGGCTGATCGGGGTGGACTCCGGCCCGATCGAGCCGTTCATCCCGATGATGCTTTTCGCGGTGGTCTTCGGGCTGTCGATGGACTACGAGGTCTTCCTGCTGTCTCGAATCAAAGAGGAGTACGACCGAACGGGCGACCCCGTGAACTCCGTGGCCGACGGCCTCGCCGTCACTGCGCGGGTCATCACCGCCGCGGCCGCCATCATGGTTGTGGTGTTCCTCAGCTTCGTATTGGAGGACGATCGCGTCCCCAAAGTCTTCGGTCTGGGCCTCGCCACCGCGGTGTTCATCGATGCCACCTTCGTGCGCATGCTCATCGTTCCGTCGACCATGGAGCTGCTCGGCGCCCGGAACTGGTGGCTGCCAGGATGGCTCGACCGCCTGCTGCCCAATCTCTCCATCGAGGGGGCCCGCCAGCCACAGGATGTGGACGGCTGAGTCGACCGCCCCCGCAATAGGATCAAACAATGCCGATTCTCAACCTGCCGATTGACGAAGTGCTGACCACGACACGAGCAGTGCGGAAGCGATTGGACTTGGAGCGGCCGGTGGAGCGGGCTGTGATCGAGGAGTGTCTAGAGCTGGCGCTTCAGGCGCCCACCGGTTCGAATCAACAGCGGTGGCGCTGGATCGTGCTCGACGACCCGGAGACCATCGGGCAGGCATCGGATATCTACCGGGCCGCCATGGCCCAGTACTCGGCCGACATCGCCGCCGGGCGGGAGCACTACGAGCGCCAAACGGCGCGAGCCGAGCAGATGTCGGAGTCGGTGGCCTACCTGCGGGACAACATGCACCGGGTGCCGGCCCTGCTCATCCCGGTATTGGGCGACCGTTTCGGGGTACTACGCAACGGCCAGGCCCAGACCTTCCACCACGCCAGCCAATGGGGTTCGATCATCCCCTCGGTATGGAGCTTCATGCTCGCCCTGCGCAGCCGAGGCATGGGCAGCGCCTGGACCACCATCCATCTGCACCGCGAGCAGGAAATGGCCGACCTGCTGAGCATCCCCTACGACACCCACATCCAAGCCGGCCTCTTCCCCATCGCCTACACCATCGGCACCGACTTCCGCCCCGCCCTCCGCCACCCCGCGGCCGAGGTAACCGCCTACAACCACTGGAACCCGGATTGGGATTGAGACTTAGCGCCAGGTGATGTGGGTGGGGAGGTCGCTGTAGGCGAGGTTGGCGGGGAGGGGTGGGTATTCGAAGCCTTCCACGGGAGTAAGGGCGGCCACTCGGTCCAACAGGGTCTCTATGGCGGTGACCCCTTCGAGGCGGGCCAGGCTGGCGCCGGGGCAGACGTGGGCGCCGGCGCCGAAGGCCACATGATTTAGCGGGTCGGGGCGGTCGAGTCGGAAGTCTTCGGGGTCGTCGTACTGGGCCTCGTCGCGGTTGGCCGAGGCCAGGCCAACCTCCACCCAGTCGCCCTGTTGCATCTCCACGCCGCCCAGGGTGGTGTCTTTGAGGCAACGGCGGGCTACTCGGGGCGCAGGGGAGTCGTGGCGGAGCGACTCCTCCACGAACGCTGGAATGAGTTCCCGGTCGGCCTCAAGGGCGGTCCAGGTGTCGGGCTCGACGATGAGCCGGTGCATGGAGTGGGCCAGAAGCCCCCGGGTGGTGTGCACCCCGCCGAGAACCATGGTCTGAAGTTGATGGGCGATTACCGTGTCGCTCAGGGGCTCGCCTTCGATCTCTGCGTCCAAGAACACCTTGTAAGTGTGGGAGCTGGGCTCGTCGGCTAGGCGCTCTTGGGCCACCAAGTCTCTCAGGTAACCGGTGATGGGCGGGCCGTCGGGGGCGTACTGAGGGCACACCGCCCGGAACATGACCGAGCCGTCCGACGACCACACCTTCAGCTTGTTGGCACCGCCTTCGGGGAGCCCGATGATGTGGGCGATCACCTCGCAAGGAATGGGCACGGCGTAATCGGCGTGCAGGTCGACGGGATCTCCGCCCACCAGCGCGTCCAGCAGCCGCTCGCAGGTCTCGCGCACGAACGGCTGAATCCTCATGGTGCGGTGGGGACCCAGCGCCGAGTTGTACAGCCGGCGGATTTGCCCATTGATCGGCTCATCGATCTCAGGCAAGAACAATTGCTCTTGGGGCACTTCCTCCACGCCACTGAGCCCGGTACCCGGCGTCATGTCGGAGCCGAACATGTCCACCGCATACAAAAGATCGTCGGCCTCTTGGCGACGGGTCAGGTAGTAGCCCAGCGGTGTCTTGGCCACCGGCCCCTGCTGGCGCAGGTCGGCCAGCAGGTCAAAGGGCAGGCCCGTCTCGAAATACTCGGGATTGTGGGGGTCGAACGGTGGCAGGGTGTCGGCCATTGCTTTGGACTTCCTTACTCCTCGAATGATTCCCGCCACGGGCCGGCCAGGTGCCCGCCGTCGATCACGAACTGGGCGCCGGTGATGTAGCCGGCCTCGTCGCTGGCCAAGAACAGGGCCAGCGAGGCAATTTCGTCGGGCTCGCCCATGCGCTTAATGGGCTGCATGTCCATGAGCCGGTCGAGGCGGGCCCGGGTCTCGGGAGGGGCCTCCTGCACCATGGGGCTGTTGATCACCCCAGGATGGATCGAGTTGACCCGTACTCCCAGAGGCCCTAGCTCGATGGCCGCCGAGCGGGTCATTCCGGTGACCGCGAATTTGCTTCCCGAGTAGCTGGTCATGCCCAGCACGCCGACGATCCCGTCGATGGAGGAGATATTCACGATGGCCCCGTTGCCGGTGGCCACCAGTGCAGCCTTGGCCGCCCGCATGCCCAAATACACGCCGTGGAGGTTGATGTCGATCATCTCGTGGTGGGTCTTCAGGTCGAGGCCCTCCAGCGTGCCGAATGCACCGATCCCGGCGTTGTTCACCAGAATGTCCAACTTGCCGAACCGCTCCACGGTGGTGGCCACCGCCGCGTCCCAGTCGTCCTCCCGGGTCACATCCAGCTGCTGGTAGAAGGTGTCGGGCCCTAGTTCGGCAGCCAGCTGCTCGCCCTGCACATCCCGCAGATCGGTGATGGCCACCTTGGCCCCTTCGGCCACAAACCGTCGGGCCTCTGCCTCACCCTGCCCGCGGGCGCTGCCGGTAATGAGCGCCACCTTCCCATCCAGTCGTCCGCTCATTGCCATCGCCTCCTCCTGGTTCGCCGGGTTATCTCGACCCCGCAGGCTATGGGCTCAAGCCTCTGAGAGTGCATTCCAAAGGAGGGCGAACTCCACCGGTGGGGTGGGGTTGTGGGGTGGTTTGGTCTGGCGGAAAGACCGCCTGACGTCGGAGAGTGTCGGTGTCGATATTCCGGCTTTGTCGTCACCTAGCATTGAGCGGAATCAGTCAGCGCCGTGCGGGCGGGAAGTCAATGTGCCCTGCAGCGGTTTTGCGTTCAGTAGTCCCGCCCACAAGCAAGTGGGCTGCGCCTTCCGATGGGTCATACCAGACGTCGGAGTTCAACAGCGCGTTAACAGAGTCGTCGAAGGGGTAGTTTGTAAATCCCCATGTGGACTGGGTGTCATCTCCCCACGGCCTTTTGACGCTGACATGCCATTGCGGAATGTCGATCGGCCGAATCGGTTCGATGCCATAGAGCTCGATCGTCGCGGAAGAGTATGGCCGAATCGCGGCGGCGCCATTCAGCAGGGGAAATTTCAGCGACCCAATCCAGGTCTCGTGATCGGCGTCAAGCTCTGAAATCCACAAGCCGAACCATTCACCGTCGGATTCTAAGCCGTCAGGTGCAATTCGGATTCGGTAGTCGCCCGCGCTCCAGTCGTAAGACCTGCGCACCCCAATAAAGTCGCCTTCGTGTCCCGACGATTCGGTCCAACCGCCGGCATCCGAGTACCTCGCATTCGCTAGATCGCGCGTACCCCACCGGGAGAAAATCACCCCCTTTCCACGCCCATTGACATCGGTCTGCAAGCCAAAATAGAAGCCCGTATCAGAGATAGAATTTTGAATCAGTATCAAGTAATACCCGTGATTTTCAGACCAGTCACCTACATCGTTGTGGATGGTAAATTCGGTTACTAGTTCCCGGAAACGCTTCTTATCTTCCGGCCAACGCCAATCGATGTATGCCGGGGCCATGGGAGGCAATATGGGATCATAAAGATCAGTCTTGCCTGTCGTAGGCACAGGCGTCGCAACGGAAGTGGCAACAGGCGTCGCAACGGGCGTCGCAGCCGCAGGGGTGGCAGCGGTCGTGGCAGCAGGCGTCGCAACGGGTGTCGCAGCCGCAGGGGTGGCAGCGGTCGTGGCAACAGGCGTCGCAGGCGAGGACGTGGGTACGGGCGTGGCAATGGGCGTCAACGTGGAAATTGGCGTCGGATCGTCGCCGCAGGCGCTCAGAGCGGCAGCAACAAGCAGTGCTCCCAAGACGGCGAGACAGTGTATGCGGCGAGGCAACCCAGCCCTCTTGGTCGCTCGCCTCCAAGGCCGTGCATGAATGTTCTGGGGTGAAACCAACATAGACGATACCAACATAAGCGCGAGAAACCCCATGTCAATACTGTGATGTCATTTCCGATGAGCGCGTTCCTATCAAGGCGATGCAGGCTGTACGCGCAGGCGACATGACGCTAAGCGGGCCCGGCGGTGTAGTGATTCAGGACATAGGAGAGGGACAAGTCAAGACACAGAAAAGCCGGTGTGGGTGATGGTTGGCGGTGGCCCGCGGTGGCTGAGTCGGTGGATTCTGGTCAGGGAAGTTGCGTAATTCAGTCGACCGATTTGGCTGCCACTTCGTAGGCGTCTTCGTCGATGGTGGCGGTCTGGTCCTTGAAGGTGGTCATGTTGTGGGGCCACTGGGTGACGATACGGCCGCTCGGGCTGCGGTAGTAGCCGTTGCAGCTGGCGTGCCAGGGTTCGATGCCGGCGATGCCCTCCTGCACCCACTCGTTGTACTGGGCCATGGGCTCGGCCTTCACGTCCACCCAGGCCAGGCGTTGGGCGGCCAGACGCTGGATGTGGGCCAAGGCGTATTCAACCTGGTACTCGATCATGGTGATGATCGAGCCGTTGTTGGTGTTGGGGCCGTACAGCATGAATAGGTTGGGGAACCCGGTGGTGGTGATTCCCATGTAGGCGGTGGCGCCGTCGTTCCAGGCGTCCTCGATGTCCAACCCGTTTCGGCCGATCACTTCGATGGCCGAAAGGTACTTGGTGGTGGAGAACCCGGTGGCCAGCACCATGGTGTCCATCACCCGCTCGGTGCCATCGACGGTGAGCACACCCTTGGGGGTGATCCGCTTGATGGCGTCGGTCACCAGCTCCACGTTCGGGCGGTTGTAGGTGGCGTAGTACTCGTTGTGGAACAGCGGCCGCTTGCAGCCCCACATGTGGGTGGGGGTGAGCTTGGCCCGCAGCTCTGGGTCGGCCACCTCCTCCAGAGCTCGAACGCCCAATGCCTCCATCTCGGCTCGCCGGTTGGGGTCTTTGAACGCCATGCCGGTGTCCACCTGCTCGAACAGCTCGTCGCGGCGGGCCACCACAATGCTGGGATCAACCTGGCGGGCGGCCATCTCCTCGGAGGTGTACGGCTCGTCCTCTTTGGGAAGCACCCAGTTGGCGGTGCGCTGGAACACGTGGAGCTGTCCCACCTCGAGGGCGATTTCGGGGATGAGCTGCACTGCGCTGGCCGCTGAGCCGATCACTCCCACGGTCTCGCCAGCGAGGTCGTGGTCCCAATCCCAACGGGCCGAGTGGATGGTCTTGCCCTCAAAGGAGTCCAGACCCTCGATGTCGGGCAGGGGGACGTCGTTGAACATGCCGAGCGCACTGATCACCACGTCGGCCTCGATTTTGGTGCCTGACTCGGTGGTGATCGTCCAAGCGGCGGAGTCGTCATCCCAGCGGGCCGACTCAACGGCGTCGTCGAATCGGCAGTGGGGGAGCACCCGGTACTTCTCGGCGCATCGCTCCATATAACTCAGGATCTCGGGCTGGCGGGCATACGGGCGGGTCCAGGTGGTGTTCACCTCGAAGGAAAAGGAGTAGAGCTCCGACTGGATGTCACAGGCGCAGCCCGGGTACCGGTTGTGATACCAGGTGCCGCCCACCCCGCCGCTCTTCTCCAGCACGGTGAAGTTCTCGAACCCCGACTGGCGCAGCCGGATGGCGGCGCACAGTCCGCCGGGCCCGGCTCCGATGATGGCGATCCGCAGGTCTCGAGCTCCGTTGCCGCTGGCTGCCTCTGCTTGCTGTGTGCTCATGTCTACCTCTATGTGTTGGTCCGGAAAACGCTACCCTCAGGGCCGCAGTCACTAGAAGACGGAGGGATTATGGGGCGTTTGGACAACAAGGTTGCGTTTGTCTCCGGTGCGGCCCGAGGTATGGGTCAATCCCACTGCCGGGTGTTCGCTGCGGAAGGGGCCAAGGTGGTGGTGGCCGACATCCTCGACGACGAGGGCGCCGCCGTGGCCGCCGACATCGGTCCCAACGCGGTGTACCAGCACTTGGACGTGACCAGCGAGGCCGACTGGGACGCCGCTATGAAGATGGTGATGGACACCTTCGGGCGGTTGGACGTGCTGGTGAACAACGCGGGAATCGCTGAGCCGTCCCCTCTGGCCGACTTGACGCTGGAGAGCTACCGCAAGGTGACCGAGGTGAACCAGACGGGCGTGTTCTTGGGAATGCGGGCCGCGGTACGGCCGATGACCGCGTCGGGCGGCGGATCGATCATCAACATCTCCTCCATCGACGGCCTGATCGGCATGAACAACCTCACTTCATATATCGCCAGCAAATGGGCGGTGCGGGGCATGACCAAGACCGCAGCCATGGAGCTGGGCCCGGTGGGCATCCGGGTGAACTCCATCCACCCCGGCTTCATCCGCACCCATATGGGTTCGAGCGATGTGATGACTCCTGAGGAGGTGCACGAGCACCTTGAGGAGTACTCGGCTCGCATGGCCCCCATGGGCCGGGCCGGAGGACCAGAGGAGATTTCCCGGTTGGCGCTGTTCTTGGCCTCCGATGAGAGCTCGTACTCCACTGGGTCGGAATTCGTGTCCGACGGCGGTTACACCGCCGGCTACCCCTCGCCGGGGGTCCAGCCCATCTAGGGGACCTCGAATTGGATAGCGGCCCGGTCGGTGATGGCTGGGCGGATGATGTCGAAGACGATCCGCTGGTGCTCGGGATGGTCGCGATAGGTCAAGTAGGCATCTTGGTCGGCGAAATCCCCGACAACAGCGAAGTCGAAGTTACCCTCGGCTAGGCCTAGGTCAGGCCCGAAGGCGTAGGTCTCGGTCACGCCAGTGGCCTCCGGCATGGTGGCAATGGCGTCGTGCACAGCCTGGCGCTGGGCCTGGTCGGCGTCATCTCGGAACTTGAACATCACGACGTGTCGGATCATCGGATTACTCCTTTGTCTATTGCAGTCCGGCGCAAAGGCCGCCGTCTACCGGAAGAGCCGCGCCGGTGATGAACCTGGCGTGCTCAGAACACAAGAAGGCGGCGATCCGACCGAAGTCGGAGGGGTCGCCCACTGTGTGAGTGGCGGCCGTTGACTCCAGGTCGGCCATCCGGTCGCCGAACAGCTGCCGGAGCCGGTCGGTGGCGTGGTAGCCGGGTTGGAGGGAGTTTACGGTCACTCCGTCGGCCGCCACCTGGTTGGCCATGGTCTTGAGGTAGCCGGTGACCCCTGCCCGGGCAGTGTTGGACAAGATGAGCATGTCCAGTGGCTGGCGCACCGACACCGAGGTGATGGCCAGCACCCGGCCCCAGCCCTGGGCCTGCATGGCCGGTACGGCCGCCTTGGTCATGGCCACCACCGACATCAGGCTCAAGTCCAGCGCGGCCGGATAGAGGTCGGTGTCGGTGTCAGCCCAGTTTCCCCCGGGCGGGCCTCCGGCGTTGGTGACCAGGATGTCGATGCCGCCCAGGGCCTCGGTGGCGGCCTCGACCAACGCGGTGGCACCGGTCGCGTCGGACACGTCGCCGACGATGGTGACGGCGTCGGGAACGCTGCGAGCCGCGTCGTTGAGGCGGTCGGGGTCTCGCCCGTTCATCACTACCTGGCAACCCTCCTCAGCCAGCGCCACCGCAGTGGCCAATCCCAGGCCAGCCGATGAGGCGGCCACCAGCGCCCGTCGTCCGCTGATTCCTAAATCCACGGGGCGAGGTTAGTGGCCCGTCGATGAAATGGATGCGCCGTGCATTTGCAGAGCAGCGAGACCGAATCGGAATGTGGGTAGTCTGCTGCCATGAATTGGGAGTTCTCCGCTGATTTCTCTGACCGCTACGGCCCGTGGGCGCTTATCGCCGGAGGGTCGGAGGGAACCGGAGAGGCCTTTGCCCGGCGTCTCGCCCGCGAGGGGATCAACTTGGTGCTGCTTGCACGTCGTCAAACCCCGCTCGACAGCCTGGCCGCCGACATCCAAGCCGAGCACAACGTCGAGATCCGAACCGCTTCGGTCGACCTCACTGCCGCCGACGCCGCGGCCACCGCGGCCGAATTGACTGCGGACCTCGATGTTGGCCTGGTGATCTTCAACGCCGGAGCGACGATACGGTTCAGCTACTTCACCGACTGGACTGAAGAAGACCTGCTCGCACTGGTGAATATGAACTGCCGGAGCACAACCCTGTTCGCCCACCGGTTTGCTCCCCGGCTGATCCAGCGGGGACGGGGCGGATTTGTGATGGTCGGCTCGGTGGCCGGGTTTGCCGGCTCTACCCATCAGTCGGTCTACAACGCCTCGAAGGCATACGACTGGGTTTTTGCCGAAGGCCTGTGGCGGGAACTCGGCATTTACGGGGTGGACGCCATCGCCATGGTGATCGGGGCGACCGACACTCCTTCCCACCGTCGGATGGGGGCCGATTTGAGCGCCCACAACCCGATGGACGCCTCAGATGTGGCCGACGAGGCCTTGGCCAATCTCCACAACGGTCCGACCTATGTGGTTGGCGAGCACAACCGGGCCGCCAGCGAGTTCATTCTCACTGCCCACAACCGAGGGGCGATCGTGTCGTCGATGAGCGAATCGTCAGCGGGCATCGCGGGAGATGAAATGCTCCCAATGGCGTCGAAGTAGGCGACGACTACACCGGGGTCAGGCTGCCGTCGTCGACGTCGTAGACGAAGCCCTCCAGCCGGGAGGAATCCACCAGCGGTGATGAGCGCAGGTGCTCCATTGCGGCCAAGACCCGCTCCCGGGCGTCGCCGACCGGCTCCACATCCCAGGTCGGCGAGACGCCGGTATTGGCTTCCACCAAGGCCCGGTAGTCCTCGGCAGATCTTGCCGAGGCCGCGCAGTCGGTGTGGTGCAGCACCACGATCCGGCTGCTTCCGACGAGCTGCTGCGACAGGCAAATGGACCGGATGGCGTCTTCGGTGACATAGCCTCCGGCGTTGCGGACCACATGGGCTTGCTCTGGCTCAAGCTGCAAGATGGCGAGGGGGGCCAAGCGGTGGTCCATGCAGGTCAACACCGACGTCAATACTTCAGAAGGTTCGCTCATGGTTCCTCTAGCTGGGTAGGCCGTGTCCGATGGGCTTGGTCACCCCGGCATCGTGCAGTCGGGTGATTTGCTCATCATCGATACCAAGTTCACCCAAGATCTCCGTCGTGGCCCAACCGAGGGGGAGTGCTGGGGCCAGAGGCGTGGGGGCGGACGAGAATTGCATGGTTGGCGCGGCTCTCCAGTACGAGCCCAGACCGTCCTGTTCCGCTTCGGTGGCCACGCCGCTTGTCCGCATATGGTTTTCATTCAGCATATTGTGCAAGAAGTCACCCCGATCAGCTTGGGCCGCGGGTACCCCGGCGGCCAGCAGCCGGTCTTCCCAAGCCTCAGCCGAGTCCGACTTGAACACTCTGGTTAGCTGGGTTGCGAGTTCCGGGGAGGGCAGCTCGGGAAGCTCGACACCAAGCACCGAGCCCAGGGCCTGACGCTCGCGGTCTCGATGCACATCCAGCACCAGCCAGCCATTGTCGGTCTCATAGAGCCGCTGGAAGGCGTGATAGCCGTATTGCCCGGAGTCCATTACCGGGGCATGGGGGCCTGAGTGCTGGGTGCCCCACTCAGCCACGGCGTAGGCAGTGGAGGTGAGCATGGTGGTCTCCAGCTTCTGGCCCCGCCCGGTGCGTCGGCAACCCAACACCCCCGTCATGATGGCGGCGGCAGTAGCCAGGGCGGCGGTGGGGTCGCCGTAGGTGCGGTTTCGGGGCGGGTTCTGGTCGCCCGACTCCACAACGCCGGCTCCGGCGATGGCGTTGGGCGACGAGTGGAAGCCGGCCTTTCGGGCCCACGGACCGCGGCTGCCGAAGCACGAGGCGTACACATAGAGCAGGCGGGGGTTGCGGGCCAGCACGGTGTCGGCGTCGATGCCCAGCCGCTCGGGGGTTCCCGGCCGAAAGTTGTGCAGGAACACGTCGGCCCGGTCCACCAGTCGGTACAGGATGTCCAGGCCCTCGGGGGTCTTGAGGTCCAACACGATGGACTCCTTGCCCACCTGGGACTTCACGTAGTCGGTGGTCCAGTTGCGACGCCCGGGATCGCCGGTGGGGGGCTCGACTTTGATCACCCGGGCCCCGGCCTCAGCCAGCAGCGTGGCCGCGAACGGGCAGGCGTAGAAGTAGCCGACATCCAGAATGGTGATATCGGCCAGGGGCAGCTCATCACAGCGGTCGACCCTGTCAGCGGTGCGGGTGGGAGAGGGCGTCGACAGCCAGCTGCTCAGCACCTCGTCGGTGTTCTCGCCGAGGCGGGGGGCGGGCGGTCCGACCACCGACGGCGTGTCGGAGTACAGCCCGAGCGGGCCGATCTGCACCGTCGGGCCCAGGTCGGCGTCGAGCACTTCTTGACGCCGCCCATTCACAGTGCATTGGGGATGTTCTAGGAATTCCCGGGGAGCCAGGAACGGATCGCCCCCGATGTCGTTGGCGGAGAAGACCTCCATCCACTCCTCGGCGGTGCACTCTTTCATTCCGGTCTGGATGGCCTCGATAGCCGCGGCTAGCCGCTCTTCGCTGGGCCACAGGTCGGGGGTATTGGCCAGCTCAGGGTCGTCCAGCAACGCCTCAAGCCCCAGCTCGGTTAGCCACCGGCGGTAGTGGTGGGCTTGGCGGCTGCACATCTGGATGAAGCGGCCGTCCTTGGTGGGCGCAGTCATGAAGGGCACTCGCATGATGCCGTAGACCTTTCCCGGCTCCGGCGGGATGTTGGTGCGGTTTCCGTGCCCGCTGGTCATGTCGTACACGCTCAAGGCGTGGAGCAGGCTGGTGTGGATTCGCTGGCCCCGACCCAGGCGGGCCCGGGCCGAGATTCCGGCCATCAAGCCCACCGCGGCCAGCATTCCCGCCCCGTAGGAGGCAATGGGCACCGGGGTGAACACCGGTCCGGGACGCACCCCTTCGTAGGTGGTCATGCGCCCGCTCTTGGCCGCCACAATCTGCTCGTAGCCGGGCAGGTCCCGCCACGGCCCGGTCTCGCCGAACCCGGTGATGGCGGCGTACACAAGTTGGTTGTTCAGCCGGTGCAGGATCTCATAGTCGACGCCGAGCCTTTCGGCGGTCAATGGGCGGAACGCTTCGATCACGCCGTCGGACACCCGGACCAACTCCAGGAATCGACTCCGATGACCAGGCTCGGACAAGTCGAGCACGGCGCTCTTCTTACCCCGATGCCAGACAGCGAAGCCGGGATGCTTCCGACAGTGGTCGCCGCCTGGTGGTTCGATCTTGACCACCTCTGCCCCGTTCTCAGCCATGACCATCCCGGCAATGCCCGCGGCGGTTCCCGTGCCGAGCTCGAGAACTCGCAACCCCTCCAGGGCAGTAGCCATGGCTTGATTCTGGTTGCTGAGCGTGCGAGGGGCATATCAGAGAAGCTGACGGGTCCAGTCAGGGCAGCTGGCCGAGATAGCGTCGAGTCATGCTGTCAATCGCTGGCGCTGGACGGGCTCGGATTCAGAATTGACCGCGACCAGCAATCGTTTCATCCAGTCGGCAGTCCGCATCGGCGAACGGGCGGCTATGGAGGCCGACCAAATCGAGCAAGAGCTGTCGTTGCCGTCGGCGCTGGTCGACGAATTGATCTCCTCAGGACTCCTTCAGCTGTACTTGCGGCAATCGGTGGGCGGTCCGGGCCAGGACGCCATGGTCGCCTATCACTGCGTGGAGGCCATCGCCCGGGGCGACGGGTCAACTGCCTGGTGCGTGATGGTGTCGAGCACCACTGGCTATTTGACCGGTTGGCTCGATGCCGGCGTTTTGGCCGACATGGCTGGCTCGCCCGCCGATTTTCGCGTTGCGGGGTCGTTCCGACCCCAGGGAGCCGCGGTTGTGGTGCCGGGTGGGTATCGGATCAGCGGGCAGTGGGACTTTTGCAGCGGCATCGAGCACGCCAATTGGGCCATGCTGGCGTGCTCGGTGGAGGGCGAGTCCTCGCCCCGGGCCATGTTCGTTCCCGCTGATGAGGTGGAGATCATTCGGACTTGGTCGGTGATGGGGATGGCCGGAACCGGCAGCCACGATGTAGCGGCCCATGATGTGTTCGTATCCAGGGAGCGGACCACTACTGGCGAGGGCCCGCCGGATGAGGATCTGCGTCTGTATCACCCGAGTCTTCTGCGGATGGCGACCCACGCCCCGGTGGCCGCAGTGGCGCTGGGGCTGGCCCAGGGGGCCATCGACGGTGTGGTTGCACTGGCCGCCAAGGCTGGGTCGAGCGGCTCGGAACAGCTGCTGCAAGATCGCCCCGATGTGCAGATGGCGATTGGTGCGGCGACCGCAGTGGTGGCTGCGGCCCGTTCCGGCGTGATCGACGCCACCCAGCGGGCGTGCGACGATCCCGATGATGCTCAGACGGTGGCTGAGGCCCGTCTGCTCTACGTACACGCCGGACGGGCCTGTCTGGACGCCGTGCAGGGTTTGTTCCACGCAGTGGGAACCCCGGCGGCCATGAAGGCCCATCCCATTGAGCGCCGTTTGCGAGATCTCTACGTGGCTATGCAGTTCCCGGCGTTTGACCAATCAGTGGTCATGGGCGGCGGTCAGGCCGTGTTGGGTCTGGAACCGCAGGGGCGGGGCTGGTAGCGGCAACTCATGCCCGCCTCGTCGGGACCGCTAACTTCGGACCATGCCGCCGAGGGCCATCGACTGCTGGGTGAACGTGAACATGGGAGACTATGAGCCCCCCGAGCATTTGATTCGGGTGAAGGAGGACTATCTCCACGGCGGGGCCGACTTCTTCCGCAGCTTCACCCCCGAGGAACTGTTGCCGCTCATGGACGAACTGGGGGTGGAGAAGGCCATTATCCAGGCGACGGTCGGCGAAGACAACCCCCGCGCCTTCGACTTCGTGGAGCGCTACCCCGAGCGGTTTGCCCTGGCCGTCCACGTCGACCCCCGGGGAATGATGCCGGTTCTGTGGAAGCTGGAAGACATGGTCAAGCAGTATCCGGTGGCGCTGGCCCGGGTGGTGCCGTTCGGGGTAGACGTGCCGCCCAGCGACCCGGTGTACTATCCGCTCTACGCCAAGTGCACCGAGTTGGATCTGCCGCTGTCGATCAACACCGGCATTCCCGGCCCGCCCATGCCCGGCGAGGGCCAGGACCCGATGCTGCTGGACCGGATCTGCCTGCGCTTCCCCGACCTGAAGCTGTGCATGGCCCACGGGGCCGACCCGTGGTGGGGGGTGGCCATGCGGCTGATGATCAAGTACAAGAACCTGCACCTGATGACCTCGGCCTACAGCCCCAAGCGGCTCCCGGCCGAGTTCGTCCACTTCATGAACACCCGGGGCCAAGACAAGGTGATCTTCGCCTCCGACCATCCCGCCCTCGACATGCGCCGCTGCATCACCGAGGCCTGGGACCTGGACCTGCGCGACGGTGTGCTCGACAAGTACCTCTACGCCAACGCCGAGCGCCTGTTCTTCGGCCCCCGCAATCCCCGCTATTGAGATGGTTCTAGGCAGCTGAATCTGCGTAGGAGGCAGGCAGGTCTTCAGGGCTCAGCTTGGTGATGCGCTCGGGGGTGAACATAAGCCCGTCGGAGTAGCTGTCCTCTCCGGTGAGCTTGCCGTCGTCGTCGTAAGGCCAGAACAGCACCAGCCGCATAGTCAGGGCGTAGGGGCTGGACGGGTCGTCCACCTCGAGGCCTCTGTCGACTAGCACCCGGCCGGGAAACACCTGGTGGAAAACGCCTTCGGTGACGATGCAGTAGTCGTCCACCACGATCCGCTCGATGTCGTACTGGACGGTGTTGCGCCCCTCCTCATAGAGCTGGGTGTAATGGGCAGTAACCGCGTCGTAGCCCTTGGGGCCGGCGTCGAAGCCAGCATCGGGAATCCAGAAGTGGTACTGGGGATCGTCCGACAAGGTGGACACCAGCCGGTCGAAGTCCTTGGTGGCCTCGGCTTCGAGGTGGTCCAACAAGACTTGCAGAAGCTGGCGGTGTCGAGGATTGTCGGTGGACGCCAAACGTTCCTCGACGGCTGCCCAACTGCGAGTGGGATCGATCTTCATGTGGCCCATTCTGCTCGGTCGGACGGGGTCAGCTATCGCTGATGGCGATGGCCCGCTCGTCGGTGCCGAGATAGCTGGCGATCACCAAGGGGTCGTTGCGGACCTCAGAGGGTGAACCCTCGGCGATGACTTTGCCGGCCTCCAGGCAATACACCCGGTCGCTGATGCTCATGATGAGGGGCATGTCGTGCTCGATTATCAACATGGCCGCCCCCAGCTCCCGGCGGATATTGACAATCAGCGGGCCGAATGCCTCGGTCTCCCGCTGGGCCACTCCAGCGGTGGGTTCATCTAGGCACAGCACCCGGGCACCCAGAGCCAACAAACCGGTGATCTCCACGATGCGGCGAGTGCCAGTGGACAGGTCGCTGATGTAGGAGTCGGCGTAGCGGCCCAGCCCGAGGTAGTCGATCAGCTCGTCGGCCTCGGACCGACGCCGCCGCTCCAGGAAGAACGTGTGGGGGAGGTGCAGAGCGGTGCTGATGATCGGCGTTCGTCCCCGGGCCTCCAGGGCCACCTGCACGGTTTCTCGCACCGAGAGCTCGGCGAACAGGGCCGCGGCCTGGAACGTGCGGCCCATTCCGGCTCGGGCCCGTCGGGGCGCAGAAAGCCGGGTGATGTCGGTGCCGAGCAACTCCACCTGGCCGGTGGACGGCACATAGCCGCCCACCGCGTTCATGAAGGTGGACTTGCCCGCCCCGTTGGTGCCGATGAGGCCGACAATCTCATCGGGGCGCACAAGCACAGTGGCTCTTGACACCGCTTCCACGCCGCCGAACCGCACACTGATTTCGCGGCCAGCGAGTATGGGGTCGGTGGCGGGCCGGGGATCGTCTGGCCGGGTCAGACTGACCGGCGCGGCCTGCACGGTCTTGCCGCCGGGGTCGGGGCCGAGTCGTCGCTCGGCTATTCCGATGAGGGCGTTGCGGGCGCTATAGCCGATCTGCACCAGCCCGCCGGGGAAGTACATCAGCACCAGCAGCAAGCCGATGCTGGAGGAGAGCAGGGCCACGGTCTCGGCGCTGTCGAACAGGTTGGGAAGGCCGTATACCCAGATCGCCCCCAGCACGGCGCCCACTGATGAGCCGAGTCCCCCGATAACCACCATGCCGATGAGTTGCAATGAGTCGCCCACCTGGAAGAACCGCTCGCTGATCGGGACGTTCTGCACCAGTCCGGCCAACAGCGCTCCGCCCAGTCCGGCGATACCCCCCGCCAGCGCGAACGCCGAGAGCTTCGAGCGCACCGGCCCCACCGTGTAGCCCGAAGCGGAGTCGGCGTTGTCCCGCACTGCGATGATGGAGCGGCCGACCCCTGAGCGGCGCAGTCGGCTCACAATGATCACCACGATCAACAAGAAGGCCAGGCAGACGTAGTAGTAGGCCTTCTGCGACCTGAGCTCGAGTCCGAACAGCTCGCCTCGGCGAAACGACACCGACGAAGAGCTGCCTCCGGTGAAGAACGGCCGCCGATAGAGGTACTGCTGGGCACCCAGGGCGAATACAAACGTGGTAACCGCCAAGTAGAGGCCGCGAACCCGAAGCGACCCAACTCCGATCACCGCGGCTATCAGAGCCGAGAACAGCGCGGCCAGCGGGATGGCAACCAGGAACGGGATACCGGTGGTCTCGAACTGGATGTCGAAGAAGTCGTACGACAGGGCGTCGCCGGGCAGAAACCCGGTGCCCACGGTGAAGTCCATGGACAGTCCCCGCTTGAGACCGGCGGCGAACAAGGCGCCCATGCCGGCAAAGGTCATCTGGGCCAAAGAGAGCTGACCGGCCCAGCCGGTGATGATGGTGACCGACACGCCGCAAACCGCAAAGCACAACACGGTGGCGTACAGAAGCTGGCGAGAGGGCAGGTTGGTGATGCCGGGGAGTTGCACCAAGATGGCGCCGAGAACCAGCAGCGCTACGAGCGCGATCCGAGACAGATGGCGCAGCCACCACACTTGTCGCAGCCGCTCGGGGATCGGCCTCACCTTGGGGGTGAACGAGAAGACCCCGGTTTCGCCCTGACTCCGGCTTTGGAAGTAGACGGCCACCAGCACGGCCAAGAAAATCACGAAGTCGATGAGCCCGGTTTCGCTATAAAAGTTGAACCGAAACAGGGCGCCTAGGACCCCGATCAGCACTCCGGCCAACATGGCCCGCGGGAAAGACACCATGGCGGCCAACACCGCGGCCACCATCGCCTTGCCCAGCGTCTGCGGCCCCAGGTTGGCCAACCCGGCCACCTGTCCACTGGACCCCGAGAGCATGATCATCGACACGGAAGCCAGCAGCCCGGCCATCACCCACACAAAGGTGGACACGATCTTGGGGTTGATCCCCGAGAGTCGGGAGAGGTCGCGGTTGTTGGCCGACGCAGCCACCGACTTTCCGAACGCAGTCCGGTTCATCAGCCAGCCCAGCAGCAGGGCCAGCAGCGGCACCGCGATGAGGATCGTCAACTGCGGGCCCCGCACTCGGATCTCGGTAAACCAGACGTCCTCCCAGATAGAGCCGACGACTACGGGATACTTCTTGCCGGCCGCCTCGATGTCAGGGAGCTGGGAGACCACCAACTGGGTAAGCTGGGCAATGCCCACAGTGGCCACCAGCACGATCACCCGGGGCGAGATGAACAGGCGGCGGATCACGGTCAGCTCTACGGCGGCGGCGAACAAAACACCCAGTGCCAGCGAGAGCACCAGAGCCAACCAGAACCCCCAGCCGTAGTTCAGCATCAGCAGCGCCATCATCGACGCCGCGATGATGCCCATATTGCCCACTGCGAAGTTGATTACCCGAGTGGATCGGTAGATCAAAACGATACCCATGGCCACCAGGCCCGTCACCAAGCCGTTGACCACCCCGTCGAACGCCAGCTGCTGGGTGATCCATGTTCCCAGCACCGAGACAGAGGCAGGGCTCATCAGCCGCCCTCAGTACCCAGGAAAACCGCCCGGGCCAGGTCATCACGCTCAGCCAGCTCTTGGGCTGGGCCCTCGAATCGCACTTGCCCCTTCTCCAGGAACACGGCGCGGTCGGAGATGGCCAAAGCCACGTTCAGCGACTGCTCCACGATGATCATGGTCTGGCCCTGATCCTTGAGCTCTTCGATGGTCTCCAGCAATGACTGAACCACCACCGGGGCCAGCCCCAGCGACAGTTCGTCGATCATCAGCACCTCGGGCTCGTGCAGCATTACCCGGGCCAACGCCAGCATCTGCTGCTGGCCCCCCGAGAGGTTGCCGGCCCGCTCTTTGGGCCGTTTGGCCAACTCGGGGAACATTTCGAGCACCTTTTCGATGCGCCGGTCCCGGTCGTCGGGGTCCTTGCGGTAGGCGTAGGCCCCCATGAGCAGGTTGTCGCCGATCGTCAGGTCGCTCCACACCCCGGCCCCGCCGGGCAGCATGTGCAATCCCATGGCGGCCCGTTGCTCCGGGGTGGCGAAGGTGATGGTCTGGCCGTGCAGGCGCACCACGCCCCGCTCGGGGGTTACCAGACCGGTGATCACCTTGAGCGCAGTGGACTTGCCCGCGCCGTTGGTTCCCAGCAGGGCCAGCGTCTCCTGTTTGCGCACATCGAAGCCGAGATCGAAAAGCACCTGCACCTGCCCGTAGCTGAAATCCACGTGGGCCAACTGGATGGCCGGTATGTCGTCGGGATCGCTCTCAGCTTGGCGGCGCTCTTCATCTTGTTCTTCCCTCAACTCACCAACGACCAGGGAGAGATCGCGCCGCACCCGGCCGGCCCCCCGCAGCACAAAGTAGGCCCCGATAGGCATGGCGATTGCAGTGATGATGGTGATGGCGGCTTGCTCTCCGAGCTCGTTCTGGAGGAAGCCGGCGATGATGCTGCCTCCCACCCCGCCCACCATGACCATGAAGAAGGTCAAGATGGCAGTGCCCATGCCTCGCAGGCGGTAGGGGAACACCGCTTGGATGGCCGGTTGCACCATGGAGAAGGCCCCGCCCAAGAGCGTGGAATTGATCGCGGAGAACACCATGAACAAGGCGAGGTTGGGCATGGCGTACTGGATGGGCACCAGCACCCCGATGGGTACCAGCAGCACGCCTATGAGCAGCAGCGCCCGATTGGGGTCCTTGCGGAAAGTGGCGTCGAACCGGCGCCCGACAAAGGGCAAGAACAAGATCAGCCCGAACCCTGCGGGGGCAACCGCCAGGCCGCGCCCCAAGGCGTCGAGGCCGAACTCTTCCTCCAAGAAGAACGACTGAATCGAGCCGGCTGGGAAGAGGGCGAAGCCCATGGCCGCGAACGCGATGGTCATGTTGCGAATGGAGTCGATGTTCCAGATGCGGGTGAAGGCGGCCTCCACTGAGATTGGCATCTTGTTGTCCTGCTTGAGGCCGGAGCCCAGCACGTGCTTTTGCTCCCACTGGCCCCGGGGCGGCTCCCGCAAGAAGAAGGCGAAGAAAGCCAATGCCGCGGTGGGCAGCCCGAGCAGATAGAACGCCCACCGCCAGCCGTCGTCGCCGCCGATCCACACCGCGATGCCTCCGGCGAGGATTGGGCTGACTGCGGCGAAGACGCGCCCCACGCCGGCGTTGGTGGCGTACATGCGGCCCCGGGTCTGAAGCGGGTAGGTGTCGGCCAGCATGCTGGGGTGCACGGTGATGGTGTTGGCCTTGGACATGCCGGCGAAGAACCGCATGAAGAAGAACATCAGGGCGTTGACCGCCGCCCCCGACAGGGCGCTGAAGGCGGCGAAGGCCCCGCTGGCGATGCCCACGATGGGGCCGCGGCGAAAGCGGTCGGCCAGCCATCCCATCGGGCCGGCACCGAGCACGAAGAACATGAGCGACGCGGTGCTGATGGCGGTGATGGCCCCGTCGCTCACCCCGAAGCTCTCGCCTATGTCGGGTCCCAAGATGGCAACCGCGCTGTTCTCCAACTCGTCCAGGCTGTTCAGCGCCAGAAGAACGACGAAGGTCTGGAAGCCGCCCTTGCGAAGGCCCTCCTTGAGGGTGGTCTGCGCGCCGCCCACTCCGGGCAGTAAGTCGTCGGGGAACAGCACATCGGCCTTTTGGGCGTCACGTCGAGCGGCCTCGCCCTCAAGCACCGTTGTCGCCAGAGCGTCGATGGATTCGCTCTGGCTATGTTCGCTGTCCAACGGTCCCCCAACTAATTCGGGCTCATTCAGCCTGCCCTGGCCCATGAGAGTAGCGTTAGTGGCTCGAAGAGATGCCAGAGGCTAGGCAGGAGATGTGATGAGCGCACCGTCCAATGTCGCGGTAGTCTTGTTGGATTCGCTGAACCGGCACATGCTGGGGAGCTATGGGGGCACCGAGTTCGAGACGCCGAATTTGGATCGGTTCGCGGCCGAGCGGGCCACTCGGTTCACCCGCCATGTGACGGGGTCGCTGCCGTGCATGCCGGCTCGCCACGACATCCTGTGTGGAGCATTGGACTTCTTGTGGAAGCCGTGGGGGTCGGTCGAGCTGTGGGAGGAGACCATCACCCGGGTGTTGCGCCGCCAAGGGGTGACCACCGCACTGGTCACCGACCATCCCCATCTGTTTGAGACCGGCGGGGAGAACTACCACACCGATTTCCACTGCTGGGACTACCTGCGAGGCCACGAGGGCGATCCGTGGCGCACCTACTACGACCCCTCCTGGGCCGGCACGCCGACGATGCCGGCCCGAAAGGGCGGCTGGTGGTGGTCGAAGATGTGGGGGATCAAGGAGATGGATCGGGCCTACGACCGGTCGCGCACCTTCTTTAGGGCCGAGGAGGACTATCCGGGGCCGATGACAATGAGCTCGGCGGCCCGGTTCTTGGCTGAGGACACCCCCCATCACGACCGGTGGTTCATGTTCGTGGACGAGTTCGATCCCCACGAGCCGTTCGACACGCCGGTGCCGTGGGCTGGCCGCTATCACGACGAGCCGTGGGATGAGGAGTGGATCATCTGGCCCCCCTACATCGACGGGGGCATCGCCTCGGGGAACTTCTCGGAGAGGGAGGCCCGCCATTTGCGAGGCAACTATGGGGCCAAGCTGTCGATGATCGATCACTGGTTCGGGCAGATCCTGAACCGGTTCGACGAGCAGAACCTGTGGGACGACACCGCGCTGATCGTGTGCACCGACCACGGCCACTACCTGGGCGACGAGCGGGAGGAACGCGACATCTGGGGCAAGCCCGGGGTGCCCCAGTATGAGCCGTTGGGCCACACGCCTCTGCTGATGTCGTGGCCCGGCAAACCCGGCGGAGAGGTGTGCGATGCCCTGACCACCAATGTGGATATCTTCGCCACCGTGGCCGACATCTTCGATGTCGAGGTGATGCAGACCACCCACGGCCGCTCCATGGCCCCGCTGCTCACCGGCGAGGCCGATTCCATTCGGGAATGGGCGCTGGGCGGGGTGTTCGGCGGATGGGTGCAGGTCAACGACGGCCAGCGCAAGTACGCCCGGGGGGCAAGCGGGGAGAATTTCCCTCTGTCGATGTGGTCCAACCGGTGGTCCACCATGCCGTTCGGGGACATCGGCATGCCCGGACTTCCCCCGCCTGACCACCGTGCCTGGCTCGACCGGATGCCGGGATCGGAGGTGCCGGTGATCCGCCAGCCCTATCAGCCGGGCGACACGCTGCCGCTGTGGGCGACAACCAACGCCTGCAACGACCGCCATTTCTTGTTCGATCTCGACGTCGACCCCAACGAGCAGGAGAACCGCAGCGGCGAGACATCAGCCGATGAGATGCTCGACCTACTTCACACCGCGCTCAACGAGGTGGACGCGCCCGATGACCAATTCGCCCGTTTGGGGCTCAAATGACGTACTTTCGCTCATCCGGCCACACCATTGGAGAAAGAACATGACCGGAATGAACAGAGGTTCTAGGACAGCGAGGAGATGGTGGTGCCTGCTCGTCGCTGTGGCGTTGGTGGCCGCGGCCTGCGGCGGAAACGACGATGACGGCGCAGCCGACACGGCTGAGCCGGCCGCGGCCGAAGAGCAGACGGCTGCACCGGCCGAGGCGCCCGCCGAAGCGCCCTCCGAGGAGTCCGGCGATGTCCCCGCCGAGGAGCCTGCCGAACAACCGGCTGAGGAGCCCGCCGAACAACCAACCGACGAACCGGCCGACGAGCCGGCCGAGGCCCCCGCAGAGCCGACTCCAGCCCCCACCCCCGTAGTGCTCTCCAACAGCTACCAGGGCGTGACCGAGACGGAGATCGCCATCGGGGTGGCCGCTATCGATCCGGTGCAGATCAATGAGATGTTCGGCATCGACATCGGCATATTCCCGGTGCAGGACCTATATGCCGCCCTGTCCGAAGACCTGAATGAGCGGGGCGGCATCCACGGCCGCAACGTCGTAGTCCATGTGGTTTCTTTCCTGCCGATTGGGACCACCGACAGCGAACGGGTGTGTACCGAGCTGATCGAGGACAGGAGGGTGTTCGTGGTGATCGGCCAGTTCCTCGAGGACAACGCCCTGTGCATTACCGAACTGCACGGGCATCCTTATGTGGGCCATTTCGGGGAGAACACCGAGCGCCAAGAGCGGTCCAACGGCCTATTCTTCGCCACTGAGATGAAGCAGACTCGCCAGCGGGTCGGCGGGACCACCGAGATGATCCGAGCCGGCGATCTCGACGGCTACAACGTGGGCATTTACTACGAGGCACCCCCCGACAAGGAGTATGCCGATGCTGTGCAGCCGTTGTTGGAGGAGGCGGGCATCAACGTCATCGGTGTCTACTCCCCGGGTTCGCCCACCACTGACACCGTTCAGAACGAGCAGAATACCGACGGCATCTCCACGCGAATGGAGGCCGACGGGGTTGATCTGATCCTCAACTTGTCCAACGTTTACGGCATCATCAATTCGGCGCAGCGAATTGGTTGGGAGGTGCGCATCGCCCACACCAATGGACAGGCTGCCGACCGCCTGACCATCGCCGACGATCAGGGCATCGAAGACGAGTACATGGCCCGCACCTTTGCGGTAACCACCAACAAGCCGACTAGTGAGGAGGCGCTGGCCGATCCCGGCGTACAGCAATGCCTGTCCGTATTTGAGGACAGATCCAGCGACGAGCCTCTCGATCTCACCAACGACGACATAGTCAACGGCGTAGTCAACCACTGCCGGGCCTTCGCTCTCACCGTGAAGATCTTGGAGGCAGCCGGCGGCAACATCACGCCGGAGACATTTAAGGCTGCGGCTGAGGGGCTCGGCACGTTCGACCTGCCCGCCATGATGGGAGCCAGCCTCTCGCCCGACAAGCACTCGGCTGGCTCCTTGGTGCGCCGCTACGAGTATTTCCCCGAAGTAAGGACCTATTTGCCGGTCGGAGACCCAATTCCGACCCAACCTGTTGAGTAAAGGAGTTTTGCCATGACAACCATCACCGTCCTCGGCGATGAGGTGGCCTCCGCCACCGGGGAGTGGGCTGAAGGGCGGCCGCTGGTCGAACCCGACGCACTCTCCGCGGCTATCGGGTGGACGCTCAAGCCCGAAGGGCTCTGCCGCGACGACATGTGCGTTCCGGTGAGAGACCGCTCGGCCATGCAGGTGGGCGACAAGGTGGACCTGGCGGTTGCCGCCGATGCCTTGGACCGGCCGACCCTGGTGGATCCCGATACCAGCGCTGTGGTGTTGGGCCAGCCCAATGCCACCCGCCAGGCGGCTCTGCGCGACCGCCAAGCGCCGGATTTCACCTTTGCCGACCTCGACGGAGTTGATCGGAGCCTGTCTGACTACGCCGGCAAGAAGCGGCTCTTGGTCGCCTTCTCCAGTTGGTGAGGATGCGCATTCGACCTGCCCGGGTGGCAGGAATTGCACGATGAACTGGCCGATGACGACTTCATAGTCATTGCAGTTGCCATCGACGAGGCCACCGATGAGGTGCGGGTTCTGGCCGACGGCATTACCTATCCGGTGCTCATGGATCCCGACCACCTGCTCACCGAGTTGTACGCCATCAGCAACGTGCCCGCGGTGGTCTGGATCGACGAGCACGGTCGCATCGCCCGCCCCAACGCCAACGAGTTCGGCAGCGACATGTTCAGCGAATTCACTGGCCGCACTCGCGAGGGTCATTTCGACCAGATTCGCGCCTGGGTCCACCAAGGTGTGGTTCCCGATGACGCCAGCAGCGAGATCGCCGACCTCGACGAGGATGAGTTGGCCGCCCGCCTCCACTTCCGCCTCGCCGCCCACCTGCGGCGCGCCGGAGATGAAGCAGGCGCCGCCCGCCACTTCGACGCCGCCGCGCGGTTGGCACCCTTGGACTTCACCGTTGTCCGGGCGGCCATGCCGCTTCGGGGTGAGAGCCCCTTCGGCGAGGAATTCTTCAAGTTGCTCGAGGAGTATCAAGAAGCCGGCAGCCCGTTCCACGGCATCACGCCTGCTCCCTAATACCCAGTGATTGTCCACTCCAGCCTGCTGCCCGACGAGCCTCTGAGCTCGCAGCCGGTAACGGGATTTGTACTTGAGCGGGCTGCGGATCTGGCCGACCAGCCAGCGGTGATCGACGGTCCGGGGGAGTGGTTGCTCACGTTCGGCCAACTGGAGCAGTCGGTGTACTCCCTGGCCGGGGGTTTGGCCGCCGGAGGGTTACAGCGGGGCGACGTTGCCGCTCTGGTTGCGCCCAACTCGCCGTGGTACCCGGTGGTGTTTCACGCAGTGGCGGCGGCTGGCGGCGCGGTAACCACGGTCAACCCCACCTACGGGCCCGAGGAGATCGCCTACCAGCTCACCGACTCGGGGGCGAAGCTGGTGTTTGCCGCCGACGGGTTCGCCGCCCAAGCCCGCCAAGCCATGGACCAGGCCGGGGTGGCGGGCGAGGTAGTGGTGATCGACGCCGACAACCCATCGCAGGGCGTGCCCATGCAATCGCTTATGGGCCAACCGATCGCCCAAGTCGAAGTCGATCCCCACGACGATGTGGTGGTGCTGCCCTATTCGTCGGGCACGACCGGGCTGCCCAAAGGGGTGATGCTCACCCACGCCAACCTGGTGAACAACATCGAGCAGTGCGCCTCGTCGATTGCGTCCCAGTCCAGCGATGTGGTTCTGGCCGTGCTGCCCTTCTTCCACATCTATGGGATGCAGGTGCTCATGAACGATCAACTGCATCACGGGGCCACGCTGGTGACCATGCCCCGCTTCGACCTGGCCCAGGCGCTGTCGCTCATCGAGCGCCACCAGGTCACCCGGTTCTTCGCCGTGCCCCCTATTGTGCTGGCGCTGGCCAAGAACTCCGCGGTGGCTGAGTACGACCTCTCGTCGCTCCGCCAGGTGCTGTCTGGCGCAGCGCCGCTGGGGGCTGAGGTGGCCGAGGAGGCGGCGACTCGGATCGGCTGTGAGGTGGTGCAGGGCTACGGGATGACGGAGCTCAGCCCAATCACCCACGCCACCCCACCGGGGAATTGCAAGCCGGGGTCGGTGGGTCTGACGGTGGCCAACACCGAGGCCAGAATCGTCGACCCAGACTCGGGGGAGGACCAGCCCACCGATGTCGAGGGCGAATTGTGGATCCGCGGCCCCCAGGTGATGAAGGGCTATCTCAACAATCCCGAGGCCACCGCCGAGACCATTGACGGCGACGGTTGGCTCCACACCGGCGACATTGCCAGGATCGACAGCGACGGCCACGTCTACATCGTCGACCGGCTGAAGGAGCTCATCAAGGTAAAGGGATTCCAAGTGGCCCCTGCCGAGTTGGAGGCGCTGCTGGTGGAGCACCCCCAGATCACTGACGCCGCCGTGGTCGGCTTGCCTGATGACGAGAGCGGCGAGGTGCCGCTGGCATTCGTTGTTCCCGCTCCTGATGCCGCCATCGACGAAGAGGCGGTGAAGGCCTTCGTCACCGACCAGGTGGCCACCTACAAGCAGCTCGGCGAGGTGCGGTTCGCCGAATCCATTCCCAAATCGGCTTCGGGCAAGATCCTCCGCCGGGAGCTGCGGGCATCAATGGAGGGAAGCGATGGCTGATAAGAAGGACAAGCCCACCGTCCGGATGTCTCCCGAGGAATGCTGGGAGATGCTGGAGAACTCGGTCAACGGCACTTTGACGACGCTGCGGGCTAATGGCCAGCCGATCTCGCTTCCTGTCTGGTTTGTGGTGCTGGACCAGAAGATCTACATGGTGACCCGGGGCAAGAAGGTGGTGCGAGTGCGCAACGACCAGCGCTGCTCCTTTTTGGTGGAATCGGGCGAGCGGTGGGCCCAGTTGCGGGCGGTGCACGTGGAGTGCGTCGGCCGGGTGATCGAGCCCTCCGAGGAGCTGGCCCAGCGGATTGCCCAGGCCCTCGACGAGAAGTACGCCCCCTATCGGACCGCCCGCGATGTGATGCCCGAGCAGACCCGGGACTACTACCAGAAGAACCTCAACGCCACGGTCGAGCTCACCCCGGTGGGCAAGATGCTCAACTGGGACAACAGCAAGCTCTTTTGAGGCTCTAGGCCCCTATTGCCACTTGTACTCGGGGTCGCGCTTCTCTCTGAAGGCGCGGCGGGCTTCTCGGGAGTCGTCGTAGCGCATCAGGCGGGTGGTGTAGTCCTGTTCGGTCCGGTAGGCCTCGCGCAGTGGCAGGTTCTCGATCCGGTTCATCGACTCCTTGGCCATGCGCAGCGCGATCGGGCTCTTGGTGGCCAGCTCGCGGGCCAGCTCCTGCGCAGTGTCCATGAGTTTGTCGGGGGCGGTCACTTCTCGGACGGCGCCGATGCGGTACATCTCCTGTGCGGAGACTTGCTCGCCGGTCAAGAACATCTCCCGGGCCTTGTGGCGGCCCATCATCAGCGAGAGGTGGGCGCTGGCCCCGAGGAGCCCGACATTGATCTCAGGTGTGCCGAATCGGGCGTTTTCGGAGGCCACCAGCATGTCGCAGCAGGCGGCATAGGCCAGGCCCGCGCCCAAGGCGTAGCCGTTGATGGCCCCGATCACCGGGACGGCGCAGTCGATGATGGCCCACATGGCCTCTCGGGCCACCAAGCCGGGGTCGGTCAGCTCCGTGGGAGGCCGTTGGTCGCGGGGCTCAGTGCCTGAGGTCTTCAGATCGACACCCGCGACGAATGACTTGTCACCGGCCCCGGTAAAGATGGCCACCCGCACGTCCCGGTCGTCGCCCAGCGTGGTGAACACGTCTCGGATCTCGGCCATGGTGGCGGTGGTGACGGCATTGACCGGGGGGCGGTCGATGATGACGGTGACGACGTGGTCGCGCTTTTCTACGTGGAGGTCGGGCACTGATCAGCTCCCTCGCCGGTTTCATTGCCGAATTCGGCCCCCACAGTATCGGGGTGAGGGAGTTTGAGAGCTAGGCGGCTTCGGCTCTGGCCACGGGGCCGTAACGCACCGGGAGGTGCTTGATGCCGTTGACGGTGAGGTCGCGCAGCCGTTGGGGCGGGCCGATCACCTCAATCTCCGGCAGCCGATTCATGAGCGCCTCGAACAGAACCTTCAACTCCAGTTTGGCCAGGTGAGCGCCCAGGCAATAGTGGGCACCGCCCCCGCCGAAGGCCAGGTGGGGGTTGGGAGAACGGGTGATGTCAAACCGGTGGGGGTCGTCGAACACCTTGGGGTCTCGGTTGGCGGCCCCGTACCACAGGGCGACTTTCTCTCCGGCTCGAATCTTCGCCCCGCCCAATTCCAGGTCTTCGGCTGCGGTGCGGCGGAAGTACCTCACCGGCGTGCTGAACCTTATGATCTCGTCCACCGCGGTGGAGAGATGCTCGGGACGGCGGCGTAGCAGTTCCCACTGGTCGGGGAATTTGTGGAAGGCCAACAGTCCGTGGGTTATGGCGTTTCGGGTGGTCTCGTTGCCGGCGATGACAAGCAGGGTGAAGAACAGCGAAATCTCCAAGTCGTTGAGTTCGGTTACCGTCCCATCGGCCATGGTCACCTTGGCCTCCGCGAGATCCGTCATCAGGTCGTCGCGGGGACAGCGCCGCTTCTCCTCGGTGAGCTGTTGGGCGTAGATGGTCATGTTGAAGGCGTCCATCGTCCCGTTTTGCGGCGAGTAAGGATCGTCGTAGTCCTGGAATTCGGGATCGAAGCGCCCGATGGCGCAGTTGGTCCAGTCGAACAACTTGTGGCGGTCTTCCAGAGGGACGCCGACCAATTCGGCAATGACCATTAGGGGAAGCTCAGAGGCCAAGTCGACCACAAAGTCGCCCTCGGTGCGACCGTCCAACGCATCGATGATGTGGTTGCTGCGGACGCGGAGGCTTTCTTCTAGCTTTCGCACCATCCGGGGGGTGAATCCTTTGCTGACCAGCTTCCGGTAGCGGGTGTGGTCGGGGGGGTCGGTCATGATCATCATGATTCCGGGGCCCAATTCGACGTCGGGGAGGGTGATCCCACCGGCGCCGTCGCGGCCTGGCCCGGTCTGATGGGACAACAGAGCGCCCATCCTGTGGGCTTGGGTAACCAGTTCGTGAGAAGTGACGAGCCAGAAGGACTCTTCATTGGCGGTTTCGGGATGGCGCCAGATGGGGGAGTGGGACCGGACTTCGTCGTACAGCTCGTAGGGCTCGTGTACGGCGAACATGGCCATGTCGGTGAAGTCGACCGCTGTGGCTATTGTTGGGGGAGACATAACCCGCTTCTCCTTGCTGAGAATATAATTCTCGCACAAGAGAACTTAAATATCAACTATGAGAACATGAGAGTCATGCCTGAGAATTTTGATATCGACACTGAGAACATAGAAACCGATGCTGAGAACGTAGAAATCGGCGTTGAGAACCCAGATATCCAAGCTGAGAACGCAGATTCCGAACTGACTGCGCTCAGCACCTGGGAGCAGCGCATGCTCGAGCGGTCATTGGATAGCGCCCGAATTCAGGCCTTGGCTCGCAGCGGCGAGTTCGTGCACGCCGCGTTGGCCCTGCTCGAAGAGGAAGGATCGGTGGAGTTCACCGTGCAGGACGTGGTGCAGCGCTCGGGAGGCTCACTGCGGCGCTTCTACCAGCTGTTCTCCTCCAAGGATGACCTTGTTTTAGCCCTATTCGAGGAGCTGATCACCCAGCTCGTGGAGCACATTCCCGCCACCGTGCAAGCGGGAGCCCCTCCACTGGTCAGGCTCGAGATTTGTGTCCGGACCTTGTGGGACTTTGTGAGAGGCCAGGATGCGCCGCCGGCGAAGATCGTCCGCTCCATGGCCACACTGCACAACCAATTGGCGGCCGCCCGACCCGAGGGCCTGCGGCTGGCCTGGGATCCCCTGCGGCAGCTCATCACTGGCATCATCGCCGATGGGGTGGCCGATGGGTCGATCCGATCGGACATCGACGTGGAGGAGCTGTCGGATCTGTTCTTCGATGTCTCGCTGGCCGCGCATATATTCGCGCTCGGCCGGGTGGGCTCGACTCACGCCCGGTTCGACCCGCTCTGGGCCTTCTGCCTCGGGGCACTCCAGCCTCCCCCCGGGTAGGGCGTTCAGCGCAGTCGGGCCTTGGCCTCTTTCTTGAACGCCGCGAGCTGTATGCGCTCTTCTCGCCGGTTGTAGAATTCGTCCAGCGGGTAACACCCCGAGATCAGGCCGTTGCGGGGAGCAGTGGTGCAGTCGGAGAAGGTGCGGCAGATGAGGCGCCGGTCGAGTTCTCTCCCGGCCAGTACGTCGGCAGGCATTTGCGGGTACGCCAGGATCATGCGGCCCAAGCCGATTGCGTCGGCTGTGCCCCGGGCCACCAGGGCCTGCCCCACATTGGGCAGCCATTCCTGGAGATACGACAAGCCGGCGCCCACCACCTGTATCTCGGGATGGTGCTGGGTGATTTCTTCGGCGGCCGCAATCAGCCGGGCCACTCCCACTAAGGGGTCTTCGGGCGGTTGGTAGCCATCGGAGGGGGGGAAGTAGGCGGGCCGCTGGATGTGGGGCACGTAGTACGGGCTGCCCGCGGAGGCGCACACCAGCCCCACGCCGAGATCGCTCAGCATCTCCAGCAACCGGTGAGCTTCGGAGAGGTCGATGCCAAGTCCCGAACCGTCGCCCCCGAACGCCAGCCGGTAGGGGCCGGTGATCTCAGGAACCCCGACGCCGCCTTCACCCGCGGTATGGGGGACAAAGTCGAACAGCGACAGTCGGACCGCTACCCCAAGTTCGGGGGACCTCCGGCGGGTCCGCTCGATGATCGACCTCAAAAAGAGGGTCCGGCCTTCCAGGTCTCCGCCGTAGGGGCCGGGGCGATCGACCGCCGAAAGGAACTCGTGGCCCAGATAGCCGTGGCAGGCCTTGATGTCCACGAAGTCGAATCCGGCCTGGCGAGCCAGCACCGCCCGGTCGGCGAACTGCTCGACCAGTTCGTCCAGCTCATCATCGGTGAGCACCTCGTTCGGCCCTGAACCGGCCCGGGCATCCAGCAGCGGGTGTTCGTACACCGTCTTGGGGGCCGGTCCGGCGGCGGTGGGTCGGGAATAGCGGCCGGAGTGGGTGAGTTGGAGAACCGTCACCTGTGCTGGGTCCAGTCGATTACACAGCGCGGCGAGGTCATCAACGGTGGTCTCATCCAGTACCAACTGGTTGGGGTTGGCCCGCCCGTCGGGCCTGACCGCGGTGGCTTCGCCCCACACCAGCCCGGCTCCACTGGCCGCGAACCGGTCCCACCGACGCCGGACCAGGTCGGACGGTCGCCCGTCGGCCTCTCCGTCCCAGCCCTCCATGGGCAGCACGGCCCATCGGTTGGGGGCAGTCTTCGTTCCGGCTAAGCCGTCGGTGATCTCCATCGGCTGAGCCAGCACCCCGGCGGGGTCCACCTCGTCGTCGAGCGGGATCTCCACCCCGAGATCCCCTAGGTAGTCGCGCAGCGCGGCCACGCTGGTCAGGTTCTTCACCTGCTTGAACCGGGGCATCGGCTACAGCACTCCCAGCCGTTCGCCGATGTCGCGCAGGATGTCTTGGTCGCTGTCGGGGCGGGTGGGCGCGCCGGCAGGCACGGCTGCGCTCTCGGCCCAGCCCCGCATCTGGAGGAACGCGGCCGCGCTGTGGCGGTAGGCCGGCACCGGTGGGCGGAAGGTGAAGTGGCCGAGGTATTGGAGAACGTCGTTGATCTGGTAGAAGCCGGGGTCGCCCTCGGCCCACAGGCGGTCGCGCTCGGCGAATTTGTCGGGGGCGAAGGTGGACAGGCCCAGCAGGTAGTCGGAGCCGTACATCACCATGTCGATGGCCAGGTCGTTGCCGGTCAGCACCATGAAATCGGGGCGCATTTCGTCTCGCAACGTCAGCCGGTCCCACTCCAGTTCCCGGTCGAGCGACGAGTGCTTGGCCCCTACGCACTGGGGCAGTTCCAGCAATCCCCGATAGGTGTCCAGCGACACGATGCGGCCGTAGGGCACGAACATGGGGCCGAGCTCGAACCCGATGAACCGGTCGATTTGGGCGGCCAGCCGGGCGTGGGCGTCGAGCCAGGCGTCGTCGCCGTGGCCGTTTAGCCCGTGGGACGGGAATATCACCGGCAGGCCGCCCCGGACGGCGATCTCCTCGACGGCCCGGAGGTAGGCATCGAGGTCAAATGCCGCCCCCGGCTGGTCGGCTGTGAACGCCCCGGCCACGAAATCGCCGCCGGTGATGGCCTCAGCCCGGTCGAGCACCTGCAACCGGGTGACGGCATCGATCAGCTGGACGTAGCCGGTGTCCATGTTCACCGCCGGGGTAAGCCCGGCTTCATGGGTGCGGACGATGTGGGCGTCTAACGACGCCCAGTCGACTGTGGCCGAGTCGAGATGGGGCAAAAGGATGGCCGACATCCCGGTGATGGTCCTACCGGGCAGTACCGGCGTCAATTGTCGACTCCGAGGCTCTCAAGCACGTCTTTAGGGATCCCCGAGAGGCCGGTGGAAGTCTGGTCGCCCGAATGGCGCTCTCGAAGTACCGCCGCGGCTTCGGATCGACCGGTCGCTTCGAGGCGCTCCAGATACTCGGGCAGGTGGCCTTGGCAGTGGAAGGGGCCGCCTTCTTCCATGACGATCTCCAGCGGGTCTATGGGGCTGTAACTGCGGCTCATCTGGTCGTCGGTCCACGATGCGAGGATGTCTCGGCTGTCGGCCAGCAGCAGGGGGGTCTGTTCGGCCAGATCGGCGGTCTGGTGGGGGTCGGCGCTGATGTCGAACAGCATTTCGTCGTTCCAGGCCGCGTGGTAGCCGTCGTGCCAAGTCCGCAGGTAGAGGTGGTCGTCCCAGCGGACGCCCCGCTGCACCGACCACGCCCCCTGCGACAGCACGAGGAACTCTCGCCCTCCGTGGTCGCCGGTTCTGATGTCATCGGCCACCGACTTGCCGTCCCACAAGAAGGGTACGTCGATGCCGGCCAGATCCACGATGGTGGCGCCTACGTCGAGGTGGTACAGCAGCCCCTCGTGCACCTGGGGCTCGACTCCCGGCCACCGCAGCACCGAGGGGATATGGCAGGTGGTTTCGTCGGCTGCCTGGTGATCGGCGTACACCCCCAGCTCGCCGAAGGCCTCGCCGTGGTCGGAGGAGACCAAGATGGCGGTATCGTCCATCACCCCCTGGTCGGCCAGCTTGTTCATCAGGGTGCCTACCGCGTCGTCGGCGTATCGGATGCCGGTGTCGTAGCCGTCAAAGGTCTGCTTGACCTCGTCCATGGTCGATAGGTTCCAAGGCTGGCGGGGCGGGGGTGGGCCCCACTCATCGGGCTTGAACCCCCAGGGCTCTTGAGCCGAGTGGGGGCCGGCCAGGGTCCAGTTGTGGGCCCGCACTTCCTCGGTGTGCCAAGCCGGCACGGGATCTCCTTCAAACGGATTCCCGTAGTCGTCCGGCGTGTTGTAGGGGGTGTGGGGATCCCACAGATGGACGTGGAAGAACCAGTCTTCTTGAGCGGCATTGTCGTCCAGCCAGCGCAGCGCTCCGGGCAGCACCTGGTCGGCCCGCTCGCCGCCGAAGCCCCGCATGAGGTTCATGTTCTCCATGAACCCGCTGGTCCACCAGGAGGCTGAGTGGCGGAACGGGAAGCTGGACACCGACGCGGTGTGATAGCCCGACCAATAGAAGCGCGACGCCCAGGAGTTGGCCGCGATCGCAGAGAAGAAGCTGCGGTCGGCGCCCTGGGGCCGAAGATCGGCCGCCATGCCCCCGTGGTTGGCGACCCCGTTGCGGATCCCGAACATGCCGGTGATCAACGCGGTCCGGCTGGGCAGGCAGGGCACGTCCGACGCGTAGACATTGGAGAACCGCACCCCCTCGGCAGCCAACGCGTCGATGTTCGGGGTGGTCTTGCGGTGATACCCCGCGCACCCCAGGTGATCAGCCCGGAGCGTGTCGATGTCGATATAGAGGATCCGCATCAAAAGCGTCCTTTCGCGAGGCGCTTCCAGTATGGGCGCTCGGCGACTTAGTCGTCTGATTCAACGAAGAACGTGGCCACCGACTCCGGGCTTCGCTGGTAGCCGATGCGGTGGGCGAAGGCCCGGATGCGGGTTTCACCGACTGGGAGCCTCAGCGGCTCGTGGTACAACAATCGGCGCGGAGGTTCTCCGGCTTGGGGATTGTGGCCCAGCACGGCGGAAAACTGCGCGTCAAGATCAGCGGGCGCGTCGGGCAGAGGGTCGTCTTCCAATGTGTAGCCAATGGACGCCCCTTGGGTGCTGCATTGCATTTGGAGGACCACGGGGCTTTTGAACGTCCCGCCTTTGGGACTGGCTTGGGTGCCATGGTGCCCGCCGCCCAACACGATGAACTTGGGGGGATCGGTGACGGGCTGCACGCCCCCCGGCCACATCTGGGCCACCATCGTCTCCTCGGGCACCATGCCCAGGTCGCCCACGTCTCGCTGCCATTGCTCCAGAGCGGCCCGGTGGCGCTCGAGCACCTCTCGATAGGCCGGGTCGCCGGCCAGGTTCTCGATCTCGTGGGGGTCGGCCTCGGTGTCGTACAGCTCCTCGGCCGGTCGATTGTCAGCCATGGTTTGCGCTGGGGGCCCTTCGAGCTCGCCGGTCGCGTACAACCGCCACATCTCCTGCATGATCGGATGGTTGTTCCGAAACGAGTTCCACATCATGTAAGGCCGGGCGGGGTCGTAGTGGCGGATGTACTTGAACCGCTGATCCCGGCTGGCCCGCACGGTGTCGTACATCTCGTCGTAGCGATCCCGGGAGATGAAGACGTAGTCGCGCCCACCATGGGCGTCGGGGCCGAAGAACGGGCGCCCGTGGAGGTGACGGGGGACTTCCACCCCGCAGATCGACAGCACCGTCGGGCCTAAGTCCATGGTGCTCACCAACTCGTCGCTGATTGTTCCCGGCTCGATGGCTCCGGGCCAGCGGACTATGAGGGGGCTGTGGATGCCGCTGTCGTAGGGCCAGCGCTTGCCCCGGGGCAAGGGGCCGTGGTCGGTCCACACGAACACCGCGGTGGAATCGGCTAGGCCGTCCTCGTCAAGTTCGCCGAGAAGGTCGCCCAGCAGCCGGTCGCAATGCTCAATAGCCGTGTACACCTGGGCCAGCGATTCCCGCACCTTGGGGGTGTCGGGAAAGTAGGGCGGCACTTCGATGGAGTCGAGGTCGATGTCGTTGTCGCCGAAGAAGCTCCCCTCCCACCCCGCCATCTCATGGGTCTCATCCAGGTTGAACACTGAGAAGAACGGCTGGTCGGGGTCGGGCCGGTCGCGCCAGTGGCCTCCCGGCAAGTCCCACGCGGTGATGGGCGGGATGAACTGGTAGTCGGTCTTGTTGCGGTTGGTGCAGAAATAGCCGGCCGCCCGCAGGTATTCGGGAAAGCACCGCACATAGTGGGGGACAACCGCCTCATAGCGGGGAATGCCCTTGCCGCCGTGATGCGGACCGCAGTTGGTGCGCATGTGGTGGGTGCCCAGCGTCACCGGGTGCATACCGGTTATCACCGAGCTGCGCGACGGAGCACACACCGGCGCGGTGGTAAATGCCTTGGTCCAAAGGCCGCCCTGTGAAGCCAGCCGGTCGAGGTTGGGGGTGCGGGCCACCGGGTCGCCGTAGCAGCCGAATCTCGGCGAGCAATCCTCAAACGACACCCACAAGACGTTTGGGCGCTCGTTGGTCATGGCTTCCTCTGCTTATTCATAGCCTTGATTTTGGTACGGTCGTGCCGATGCATGTGGCTGATCCTCCGATTCTGCTGACCGACGTGCTTGACGATGTGGGAGCCGCGGTCAAGCTGCTGGCCCAGGAGGCTCCGTACGCGCCGCTGGGAGGCTGGTACAACCCTGGCGCTGATCCCCACGCCCGCACCCGTCCGCTGTGGTTCCGGGACGACTGGGTGAACGAGACCATCGCCGTGCCGGGCTCAGAGGTGTTCCTGCACCATCCGGCTTACATCGACTCGGCCAAGGCCTACTACGGCGCTGAAATTGTCGAGCCCCACAGCGTGTATGTGAACCAGATGATGGCCATTCCCGAAGCGGGGCCGGCCCATACCGACAACCCCCGGTTTGCGGGCCGCGACCGCACCAACACCCCCATGTGGCTGCTGCGGGCCATGCTGTGGTCGGGCCTGTTCGACGACCTGTCGTTCCCGCAGGCCACTGCAATCTGGTGGCTCAACGACGTGGAGGGCGGCGGAATCCGCTACTGGCCCTACGGGCCGGATCAGCCGCCCGAGGAGCATGTGGGCAATATGGCCAACACTGCCCTGATGGGCGACAACCACGGCATGTTCCACCAGGTCAACGCCATCGGACCCTTCGACATCGGCACGCCCCGGGTCACCCCGATGGCCCAATTGGCTCCTGCCGCCAGTCCTGATGGGGATTGGTTGGTCACCGACCACGGTGAGGAGGTGTACCGCACACCACTGGCCGACATTCGCATCAGTGTGCTGTGGAAGGCCGACGTGTACATCGACGCCGATCACAAGAACCGTCTGGCTTCCAACCCCCTAAGCGGCGACGACATCGCCGCCCGGTTCAACGCCGACCTCGACGAGCGGGGGATCGACCTTCGCTTCGATCCCGACCGCATCGACGACCCCGACCACGCCACGCAGATCAGCGAGCACTACCCGGAAGCCCGCCCCATCGAGGCGTTGCCTTCGGTCTTCGACTACTGATCGGAATAGGTCGATGCACGGGACCGGTCCGCCGATCCTCCTCACCGATGTGCTCGACGACGTTGGAGCGGCCATCAAGCTGCTGGCCCAGAGGGCGCCATACCCCGCGCTGGGCGGCTGGTACAGCCCCGGTTCCGATCCCCACGCCCGTACCCGTCCGCTGTGGTTCCGTAGCGACTGGGTGAACGAGACCCTCGCGGTTCCCGGATCGGAGGTGTTCTTCCACCATCCGGGGTATATGGAGTGCGCCAGGGCTTACTACGGCACCAAGATGGTCGAGCCCCACAGCGTGTATGTGAACCTGATGATGGCCATGCCCATAGCGGGGCCGGCCCATACCGACAACCCTCGGTTCGCGGGCCGCGACCAGTCCAACACCCCGATGTGGGTGCTGCGGGCCATGCTGGAGTCAGGCCTGTTCGACGATGTGGCATTTCCCCAGGCCACCGCCATTTGGTGGCTCAACGACGTGGAAGGCGGTGGGATTCGCTACTGGCCCTACGGACCTGATCACCCGCCCGTAGAGCACGCCGACAAAATGGCCAATACCGCGCTGATGGGCAACACCCACGGTATGTTCCATCAGGTCAACGCGATCGGCCCCTTCGATATCGGCAAGCCTCAGATCACGCCGATGGCTCAACTGGCCCCCGCTGATCGCCCTGATGGGGAGTGGGTGGTGATCGACCACGGCGAGGAGGTCTATCGCTCGCCGCTGGCCGATATCCGGGTCAGCGTGCAGTGGAAGGCCGACGTGTACTTCAACGCCGACCACCGGACCCGGCTGGTCTCTAGCCCATTGGGGTTAAACGACGTAGCCGTCCGCTTCAACGCCGATCTGGCCGACCGGGGAATCGATCTCGTCTTCGACGTCGACCGCATCCACGACCCCGACCATGCCGCCGAGATCAGCCAGCACTACCCCGAGGCCCGCCCCATCGACTCGCTGCCCGCGGTGTTCGATTACTGATCAGCGCTCAGCCTAAATCGGAAAGGCGCACTAGCTTCGTGGAGATCTCCGGAATCGACTCGTGCTCGACAAAGCGCAGGCCCATCACGCCGTGGTCGCGACCCGCAGTGTCCACCCAGATTCCCGACGCCTGCTTTTCAGCCGCCACCATGAGCCGCACCACTCCGTCGGCGTCGGCCTCGACGTCTTGGGACGATGCGTAACCCTGGCCGGTGAAGTAGTTGGCCAGGTTCTCCATCCAGTGGTTGCACAGCTGGAAGTTCCAGTGGCGGCACACCGGGGGTTTGAACTCCACCACCAGCGCTTCGCCGTCGCCGATGCGCCAATAGCCGAATTCGAAGTGGCGGTCATCGGGGGAACCGCCCACCCGGAGGTAGTGCTCGGTGGTGAGCTGCAACTGGTTCTCGGCGTTCATCAGCGTGTCTGTCCAGTCGGCGTAGTCGGACTGCACTGACAGCACCATCTGGGCCGCGATGGCCAGCCGTTTCGACATGTCGGCCGCGCCCGGCGTGTGATTCACCGGAGTTGGCTCGAGGGGCTCGATCATCAGCCGAGGCGACGACTGGGCGTCGCGGTCGTCGTAGACAATTCGCATCATCAGCTCCCTGGTCTCCGGTGCGACCTGCATCCAGTTGTCGACGCCGGGATCGTCCGCTGAGAGCACGAAATCAACGTTGCCGGCGCCGTCGGTGAACTCGTCGAGCAGGGCGGTGAACGGGGTCTGCGACCAACTCGGATTGAACTCCTCCAACACGGCGACGGCCCGGTCGCCCACCGAGTCGACCCCAACCCAATCGGGCACCTTCGGGGTCCACGCCGACATGTGGACGTAGGGGGCGGAGCCCCTTTGGCCGGTGACCCGGTACCGCTTGGCCGAGTCGATGGGCTGCACCACGTGATCCTGGTCGGGCGACTGGACTCCCTGGCCGCCTTTCATGGGCGGCGGGATCACCCAAATCGACGTCTTCTCCATTGGGGGGAGGTTCTCGATGCAGCGCATATAGGCCATCAGCGACATACGGGTCAGGTAACGGAACCCCTCCACTCGGTCTTGCTCGTCGGCGTCGGGGGTGCGATCGATCACCACCTGCCCAGCCGCTCGCATCGTGTCGCAGAAGTCGTTCCACGCCTCACCGGTCATCAAGCGCTCGCGTGCGGCTGCATCGTTTGTCATGGATGATCCCTTCTAGAGCTCCCGGTCACTCTAATTTTGTCGAGTACGCCAACAAGAGGCCGCGGAGGCAATCCATGAAGCTCGCGTTCAAGACCATGCCCCAGAACATCGAGTGGTCGTTCATGCTGGAGACTTGGCAGGAGCTCGACGCCGATCCCCGGTATGAGTCGGCCTGGATCTTCGATCACTTCTATCCCATCTACGGCGGCGAGGATGGGCCGTGTCTGGAGGCGTGGGTGGCGCTGAGCGCACTGGCCCAGGCCACCGACCGCATCCGGATCGGGTCGATGGTCAACGCCGCTCCCTATCGCCATCCCGCGCTGTGCGCCGCCATGGCCTCGTCGCTCGACATCGTGTCGAACGGCCGACTCGAACTGGGACTCGGGGCCGGATGGAACGAGGTGGAGGCCGGCGCCTACGCGATCAGCCTCGCCGAGCGCTTCGACCGATTCGCCGAGTACCTGGAGTGCGTGGTGTCGCTGCTCAGCCAGCCGGTCACCGACTTCCAGGGCGCCTTCTACACTCTCACCAACGCCCGCAACGAGCCCAAAGGCCCTCAGCAACCCACCCCGCCCATCGTCATCGGCGGCGCCGGCCCCCGCCGCACCATGCCCCTGGTGGCGAAGTGGGCCGACCACTGGAACTTCCCCGGCGGCGAGGTGCAGAAGTTCGCCGAGGTCAGAGCCCGGCTAGACGAGTGTTGCGAGGAGATCGGCCGCGACCCCGCCGAGATCACCACCTCAACCCACCTCATCTACCGAGTCGAAGACCCCATCGACAACGTCCTCGCTCAAGCCGAGCAATACCGCGAAGCCGGCCTAGACCTAGCCATCCTCTACCCTTTCTCACCCGTCAACCCCACCTCCGTTCACGAAATGGCCGACGCCCTGGAGCCACTCATTGGCTCGGAGGGTGTTTAGGTATCACAGCCAGTGGTGTATGCGGGGCGCTTGGGGGCCTAGGGGGGAGGTGAGGGATGCGAAGTCGGGGGTGTCGGCGGTGATGATGCTGTCGGAGAGGCGGAGGGCGAGCACCACCAGGTGAGCGTCAACCACATCGGAGGTGTTCGACCTGCGGAGCAGCCCTCCTACAGCCTGGGCGTCGACGATGGTGAAGTGATGGACCTCGATTGTGCCAAGGAACTTGGCGAGCCTGGCCTGCTGGCTTCCGTCGCGCCATACCTGAGCGACAACGGGAGCGGTGGTGTGCAACACCGCTCCCGTTTCGAACGACGCGGACAGAAAAGACTGTGCGGCGCGCTCGCCGCGGTCGATGGCAACAAGTGGCCCCGCGTCGAGGATCACTGATTGAAGTAGCGGTGGCGCATTGCCGCGACCTCTTCGGGGTCCGGCAAGCCTGTTTCCTGGGCCCAATCATCCAAGAACTCACGAAGAGCCTTTTGGCGGCGGTTCTGCTGGGCAAGGAGTTGGATGCCTTGGCGGATGGCACCCGATTGGCCGCCGTACATATCAGCGAGTTCAGCCAGCAACTCCCGCTCTTCTTCACTGAGACGAACCGTGGTTGTGGCACTCACTTCCTAGAGCGTAGCACGCTTGTGGTACATACCCACTCGCCTTTGTTGAAGCGCTCGACTGCTTCTTTCGGTACAAGTCGGACCAGGTCGTTCGATACAGTCCGATTCGTGCCGAGCGAGGGGGCGATCAACGATGAGGCTATTGCTCGGTTGCGGGCTCGGATCGGGATTGCCCAGCCGCATCCTCAGCCTCCGTGGTATCGCGAGCCCAATACCGACGCGTTTCGGCAGGTGGCGGAGTCGTTCGGTGACGACAATCCGCTTTGGTGCGATCCCGACTACGGCGGGGGCACGGTGTGGGGAGGGCCGATCGCTTCCCCGAATATGAACGGGGGCGACACCCTCATCGGGGAGAACGAGGTTCAGAAACTCGACGCCGACACCAAGGCGCTGCTCAAGGGCGATCCGCTCAAGGGGGCCCACGCCTACTACTCGGGGAGCTATCGGGAGTGGTGGGCACCGTTGCGACCGGGAATGCGGGTGACCAGGCGGAATGCCCTGGTCGGTGTGCATGACAAGCAAAGCGAGTTTGCGGCCCGCACTGTTCACGAGTGGACCGCGGAGGTGTTTGCTGCCGAGGAGGCCGTGCTTTCGGCCCAGTACCGGTTGATGATCCGCACCGACCGGGGGGCGGTGGAACGCTGGGCCGAAGAAGGCGGGGGCAAGTACGACGGCATCGAGATCGAGCCCTACACCGATGAGGAGATCGCTGAGATCGCCGCGGCGGCGGCCACCGAGGCCGAGCGCCGCCGGGGGGCCGAGCCCCGCTGGTGGGAGGACGTGGAGGTGGGAGACGAGCTGCCTCCGCTGGTCAAGGGGCCCATGCGGGTGACCGACATGGTGGTGTGGCACACCGGTATGGGCATGGGCCTGTACGGGGTCAAGGCGCTTCGGCTCGGGGTGCAGCAGCGCCAGCGGGTGCCGGGGTTCTTCCGGCCCGACGATCTCAACATCCCCGACGTCCAACAGAGGGTCCACTGGGATCCCGAGTGGGCCCGGCGGGCCGGCAACCCAGCGATCTACGACTACGGCCGGATGCGCGAGACCTGGCTGGTGCACCTGTGCACCGACTGGATGGGCGACGACGCTTGGCTGGCCGCCCTCGACGTGCAGTTCCGCCGGTTCAACTACGTGGGCGACACCCATTGGATGCGGGGCACGGTGATCCGCAAGTACCTCAACGACGAGGGCGCGCCGGCGGTCGACCTCGACATCTACGGCGAGAACCAGCGGGGCGAGACCACCTGCCCTGGCCACGCCACGATCTTGTTGCCCAGCCGAGAGCATGGCCCAGTGCGACTGCCTACGCCGCCGGGAAGGGCGACGACCGCTGCTGAAGCACTCGACGCGCTGGTGGTGCGGTTCGAGGAAATGTCAGCGGAATGAACCCCGAGCGGTTGTCGATAAGCGCAGCCAGCAGCGACGAGGAAATCCGGGCTGCGGTGGCAGCATGGGTCACCGAGCACGTCCCCCAGGCGTGGCGCGATGCCGCACCCCGAGGGCGGCGGGCCATCCGAGAGGTGCGACCGCGAGCCGGCTACGAGGCCTGGTACCCCACCTTTGCCGCCTCGGGGCTGGCGGTGGCCACCTGGCCCGTCGAATACGGCGGACTCGACCTGCCCCCAGTGAAGGCTCGGGTGGCCGAGGCAGTGCTCGCCCCGCTCAACTTGGGACGGCTGAACCCGCTCGGGCTGCACAACACGGCCCCGGCGCTGTTCGCCCACGGCACCGAGGAGCAGCGGCTCCGCTTTCTTCCGCCCATGGTGGCCAACCAGGAGCGGTGGTGCCAGATGTTCAGCGAGCCCGGCGCCGGTTCTGATTTGGCGTCGCTGGCCATGCGGGCCGAGAGCGACGGCGACGAGTGGATTCTCACCGGCCAAAAGGTGTGGAGCACCTGGGCCCATGAGTCTGAATTCGCCATCTGCCTGGCCCGCACCGACCCCTCCGCTCCCAAGCGCCGGGGCATCACCTACTTCCTGGTCGACTTGTCGTTGCCGGGAGTCGAGGTGCGTCCCCTGCGCCACATCGGCGGTGAGATCGACTTCAACGAGGTGTGGCTTGAAGAGGTGCGAGTTCCCGATTTCCATCGAGTCGGGGCCGAAAACGACGGGTGGCGGGTGGCCGCGTCCACCCTGGCCGGCGAGCGCCAGATGGTGGCCGGAGCGGGATCGGGCGGCGTCGACCGCATTGGGGGAGGGGGGATCGAGAGCCTGCTCCAACAGGTCCGACAAACCGGCATCGACGGAGTCGGGCGAGACCGGCTGATGCGCATCTATTGCGAGGAAAAGGTGCGGTCGTGGACCAATGAACGGGATAGGGCCACGGTCAAAGCAGGAGGAACGCCGGGACCGGCCGCGTCCATCGGCAAGGTACAACAAAGCCAACTCAACCAGGCCCTTCAGATGGCCGCCGCCGACCTCATGGGCATGGCGTCGGTGGCGTGGATGCCGGGTGAGCCCGCCTCCGGGCGAGACTCCATCGAAGCCTGGGCCGCAGCTATGCCCTATGCCGCCAAGGGAATGCTGCGAAGCCGGGCCAACACCATCGAGGGGGGAACCACCGAAGTCAACAAGAACGTGATCGGCGAGAAGGTACTCGGCCTGCCCCGCGAGCCCGACCCCTATCACGACATGGCATGGCAAGAAGTTCCGAAATAGCCAAGGGCTAGGAGCGAAAGGAGCCACACTCATGTTCGAGCTCAACCAGAGGACGGCGCTGGTAACCGGCGCGGGCCAGAACGTCGGTGCTGGGATCGCCCGCACGCTGGCATCCCAAGGTGCCCACGTTTTGGTCAACGACATTGTCGCCGACCGGGCCGGAGAAGTGGCCGACCAGATTGTCGCCTCCGGGAGGTTCGCAGATGCGCTGCCCTTCGACGTCACGAACGGCGACGAGGTGCGGGGGGCTATCGCTGATCAGCCCATCGACATCCTTGTCAACAACGCGGGCAACGGCGGGGCCGAGATGATGCAGGTCAAGCCCTTCGCGGAAACTGAGCCAGGAGACTGGGCCGGACCCCTGGCCGTCAACCTCGATGGCGTCATGAACTGCACCCACGCCGTGCTGCCCGGGATGATCGAGCGGGGCTGGGGCCGAGTCATCGGCGTCGTCTCAGGGGCCGGCACTGTCGGCGTAAACATCGGAGTGGCGGCCTATTCGGCGGGCAAAGGCGGTGCTGCCGGGCTGTTGCGGTCGGTAGCGCTTGAAGTGGCCAAAACGGGGGTCACGGTGAACTCCATCGCCCTCGGCCTGATGTCGAACACCGGCGACACCGGGGTTACCGACCAACTGGCCAGGGCGATCCCGACCCGCCGTCTGGGCACTCCCGAAGACGTCGCCGCCCTGTGCGCCTACCTCGCATCCGAGGAAGCCTCCTGGATGACTGCCCAAACCATCCCCTTAGCCGGCGGTTCCATCACCAGCTAAGTTTGTTGCCATTGGGATCACCTGACATTACATTGATGTCAAACAACTCGATTGACATCCAGTCGACCAAGGAGTCCACATGAGCCAAATCACCGCCCGAGTCCCCAGAGAGCTTGTTGAGGCGCTAGATGCGGCCGCTGAGGATTTGAAGCGCAGTCGGGCTGACATAATTCGCCAGGCCTTGGAACGCTATTTGGAGGATTATGACGATCTCGAGGTCGCCCTTGAGCGCCTGCGAGATCCAGCCGATCCGGTGCTCGATTGGGTCCAGGTCAGACATGATGTGCTCAATTCGGATTGAATGCAGCGCGTTCCGAGAATTGGTGATGGCGCAGAAGCCGTAGCCGATGGCCGCATACTCAGTTCGGATCAAGCGCAGCGCGACCCGCGACTTGGCGCAGATTGCACGCCAGGATCGTGAGCGCATTGTGTATGCCATCGATCGCCTTGGCGAGCAACCCCATGCGGGCTACCCGCTGAAAGGAGACTTGCGGGGCCTTCGCCGAATACGCGTCGGCGACTACAGGGTGGTGTACGAAGTGCTCGACGATGAACTGGTGGTCCTCGTGGTTCGAGTTGCCCATCGCCGGGAGGTCTATCGCCGCCGTTAGTACGGCTGCCTGGAAAGACCAGGCCCAACCATTAGCTGGCTGAGCCGCTGCCCTCGACCTGCACCGTCACGATGTCCACGCCGTGGTACTTCTGGTGGCGCACCGTAGAGGCGTGAAAGCGCAGCAGTCGCAGGGATAGATCATCTGCTGAAGGCACGGCGACCTCTTGGGCCAGGAACGCCATCTGGTCCTCGATGTTCTCCTGGCGGGTGGTGGCAACGAACTCCAGCTCCACCATCGTGGCCTGCGGTCGCGCCGTGATGTTCAGGCGTGGCCGTTCCAATCCCTCGGCGTCGTCCTCTTGCGCCAGCAGGCTGGCCAGTGTCTCCTCGCCGGCTGACCGCAGCCGCAGCGTGGATACCTCATTCCATCCGAGCCTGGATGCCAGTCGAGCGAGGAAGTCGTCGATCTTCGGTATCGAGGCGGAGTCAAGCGTGATCTCGAGGCGGGAGCGGCGCGTGCTCATCGCTTCGACCAGCAGCGTCATGGCGATGGCGGCGATGGCGCCGATCGTTACGCCGCTTCCCAGCAGCTCGCCGTAGTCATCGCCAAAGAGGTCGCGCAGGAGGGGGTGCCCGTGCAATCCCAAACCCAACGCGCTGGCCAGCGCGACCACCAGCATGCGCCGGGAATCGAGGCCGTCGCGCAGCACCGTTTGACAGCCGCTGACGAAGAGCATGCCCATGGCGAGCATGAGGTAGGCGCCCAGCACCGGTCCGGGAATGGTCAACAAAACGGCGGTGAACTTGGAGAACAAGGCCAGCGTCACCGAGACGATGGCCACCCCGGCGCCCACTCGGCGGGCGGCGACTCCGGTGAGGTTGATCAGCGACAGGCTGTATGAGGAGTTGGCCATGGTCGGCAGCGTGCCGGTGAGGCCGGCGAGCAGCATGCCGACGCCGTTGACGCTGACCATGCCCTGGATCTGACGGAACTCGATTGCCCGGGGCTGTCGACGGGAGCCCTGCTGAATCACTACGCCATCGCTGATCGTCTTGAGCCCGAGCACCAGGGTTAGAACGGCGAAGGAGGGCAAGAGCACCCAGAATTCCTTGCTCGGTGTGAGGTCGACGCTGAGGGACGGCACATCGGGGATGCCGAACCAGCCGGCGCTGGAGATCTGGTCGCCGTCGAGCACCCCGAAAGCCGCCGCCACCGCGCATCCGGCCAGGATGCTGCTGAACGGCGCGACCAGGCGCCAGCGTCCGCTGGCCCGCAGTGCCACGATCACCGAGACCAGCAACGTTGCTCCGGCGATCACCGGGCCGGCCGACGTTGGGGCGTCGGTCGGCAGGTCATCGACTGCGTCGAACGCGATGGGCAGCACGCTGACGGCGATCAGCATCGTCACCGTGCCCGAGACCGTCGGCGTGACGATTCGCCGCAGCGCCGGGAGCCACCAGGCCAGCGCGACCTGCATCAGGCTGCAAACAATCATCAGGCTGGCAAAAGTCGCCAGACCAGCCGCGGAGACCGTCGCCACCATGATGGCGATGAACATCGCCGCCGGCCAGGCCAGCACGACGTGGCCGGCGCCGAAACGCCGCAGGTGGGACGCTTGCAGCGCCGTGATGATGCCGCAGATCACCATGGCGGAGAACACGCTCCAGGTCAGATAGCTGTCGTCGAGTCCCGACGAGCGAACGGCGATCGCAACGTTCAGCACCGTCGGCGCCAGCACCAGTGCCGCCCCCTGAAATCCCACCAGCAGCGCGATTGGTGGAGGACAGGGCTCCTCAGGCTCAATTCGGATGGGCTGTTCGGCGCTATCGCCATTCACTAGTTAGCCAACCTCCCCCAACGAGCCTATTCCCAGCAGCATCCCAACGGCTTCAAGGTGCCCGGGGTGGGAGTCGAACCCACCCTAAAAGCCCAAATCAACAGGCCTGAACGGGAAATCATAGTTGTTGTGTCCCCTGTTGTGTCCCCACCTCGGCCCCTGGTGCCCCCTGTCCGTAGCGGCGTCGGAGGGTCGGATAGGAGGCGGTCCCCGGTATCCGGCTGACCGCCTTGAGAGACACCCCCGCTGCGAGGGCTGCCCTGATCGCCTTGTCGAGCCGCTCAGCTGCGGCCAGGGCCTCTAAGGCCTCCCGCCGGAGTTCGGAGAGGCGGTAGTCCCGTTGTTTCTTGGTGCTGTTGTCGAGGCGGGGCATGTCACCCCTCCCCGTGTGGGCACCAGCCGGAGGCGTCGCACTCCGGGTCAGCGTGGATGCAGATGGTGTAATCCGGTTCGGCCCGCTCGATGTGGACCTGCTCGTTGTTCGGCCACGTCCGGTGGCCGGTGGTGCCGTTGGGGTAGGTGATCACCGCGCTGGTGAGGTAGACGCTGCTGACGGGGTAGTTGATGGTCCCGACGACCTTGCCCCCGCTGGTGAGCAGGGTGTCGTCCTCGTCTAAGTCGATGGGGGAAACGTCGAGGCGGATCACGACCAGTCCCCCCGGTTGATCGCGTGAGCGATTCCCGCCGCTTTGGCCAACTGGTCGGCCAAGGCTTCCATGACATCCCGGTCGCCGGTCCCTGCCCACTCGTCCAGTAGGACGGGGAAGGTGTCGATCAGGTCCGAAAGCCGGTCGATGCCGTAGTCGGCAGCGGTCGGCTGGTCGGCCTATTGGTTAGTGGTCTGCTTCATCTCCATGCAGCACTATGTAACAAGACCATGCGTGAAAGTAAACTTTGACTCCGTATGGGACTCGGCAAATCCCCTGGTTATCCACCTATTTCCACGGAGTTTCCCACTCGGGTTGTCACCGGGCGTCGGTACGCTGGGCCTCATGGAAATGAACCTGACCCCACAAGGAGCGCCATAGATGGCCCGCAAGTCTGACTGCACATGCCCACGTGAGGGCCAGTTCGCCCCGCCAGAGGGCGAGCACTTCTGCAACTGCCCCGCTCGGTCGCTAAGCGAGCGCCTGCGGTGCTGGCTCGGGAAGAAAATACCCATCGGCGGGGTAACCCACTACAAGGGGGACGACTCCCAACGCGCTATGACGCCCGACGAGCAATTCACGGAGATCGAGACAACACCACCGCAGATCGAAGTGATGAATGAGGCCCGTGATCCCTTCTACATTCGACTTCAGCGTCGTGTCGCGGAGGAGGCGCTCAGGTACGAAATGATGGGCATCCCACCCACCTGGAAGCACCTCGGCGAGCGGCTCGTAACCCTCGCAATCGAAGGGGCAGTTGTGCTCCGCAGGTGGCTGATATGGGCTGCCCCCTTCATCGCTCTCGGGTACATCGCCTTCGATATCGCTCGGGGATAGCCGGCTGGTTCAGTCGGGCTGCGCCGCCAACAAGGATGGCCAGGGGTCATAGGTATTCGCAGTCAGCAGGGGCAGCGACGCTGTACCGGTCGCATCAGATGCAGCTGTGAGCAGCTTGGTAAATCCCCTGGTTATCTACCTAATTTATACATGTAGAAATCACTCGAACTGGCCTAGGCTCCCACTACGCTGGGCTGCGTCCAAATGACCTGACCCGACAAGGAGTGCAACAGATGGCCCGTAAGGTTGCAGGCGATGAGCCCTGGGAAGGTGGGGGGCTACGGCTGTTCTTGGCCCACGTCGATACCGAAAACGACGTTGCGTCTTCGTTGAAGGCCGATCTCTCGGACTACGGCGTCAACGCCTTCGTAGCACATGCTGACATCAAACCTGGGAACGCTTGGCCGGTCGTTCTCGAGTCGGCTATTCGCAGATGCGATGCCTTGGCCGGGCTCCTCCACGAGGGATTTCATGAGAGCGAATGGTGCGACCAGGAGGTGGGGTTAGCGTTGGGCTGCAATAAACCAGTTGTTCCGATTCACTATGACCTTCTCCCGTATGGCTTTATTAGCACGGTACAGGCGATAAGAAACGCAGCGAGTCAGACGTCGGCAGCCGTTGCCCGAAATCTTGTCCTGGTTCTGCTGAAGGAAGAGAAAACCTCGGGGAAGCTCACCAAGGCGATCGTAAACAGGCTCGCTGACGCCTATTCGTTTGACCATGCCAAGAGACTGGCCGTTTTGCTTGATAACGAAGCCCCCATGCTCACAAAGAATCAAGTGAATAAATTGCGTAAGGCCCAGAAGGAGAACTCCCAGCTACGGAACTCATGGCACTTTGATAGTCACCTCTCCTCGATTGAGGACAAGATCGAAGCTAAGAGTCGTATCAAGTCCCTCCACGAAATCGCCGAGGCACCATTTTGAAATTTCAGGCGCACTCGTCCGGCCACACCATGCACCCTTGGCCGCAGCCGGGGTGATGAACGACCACAGCGCAGTCCTCGTGGTCATCCTGCTGCTGCCGCCTTCGTGTTCGCATACGGCAGGCCGTAGGCCCGCTTCGGCTTGGGCTGCTCGTACACCAAGAACGGCTTGCCCTCGGACTGCACAGCCACCCACCAGCAAGCCCAGGTCTGGGTCGGCCACTGGTCATCCGGCTCCGGCTGCTCGGGGCCGCAGACCCTCAACCCGTTAGGGCCAACTGGGTGTTTGCACGCATCCGACGCGCCGTATTCCTTCGCCTCGGGGTGTCTGCCGCTCATTCGTCGTACTCCCGCTTGCACATCGAACAGCGTCGGCGGCACAGGTCGGTCTCGGCAGGCAGCGGGCCGTAGGCGTCGAACTCGGCATAGGTGATCTTCCGAACCGAAAGCCAGCCCCTGCCCTTTACCCACCGGCCCTTAGGGAACTGCTTGAACTCGCATGGCGGGCATAGGTACTGGACGCCTTCTAGCACCCATTCGGCCATCAGCTTTCCTTGACGTACACCACCGGGAAGCCGCCGCTGCGGCCGGTGTTGGCCGCCGGGAAGCCGTCGAAGGCGATGAACGCGTGCGCTGCGAACACCCGCTTGCCGAGCGTGGCCAGGCTGGTTGACAACTCGGCTACCCGCATCGCGTCCCACTCGACGAACACGTAGTCGGCAGGGTCCGTCCCCAGGCGGGTCAAGACCTTGCTGTTGTTCGTGTTCGAGCTGATCGTCGCCCTTTCGGGGATATGGGCCGAGGCCCGGACCTGGATGCCCATATCGGCCAAGGCCTGCAAGGCCGACATGTCGGCGGCATTGCCCGTCCCCCGTAGGACCATCAGCCGGTTATAGGTCGTCGGGTTCACCAGCAACCGGACGTCAGCGGCAGTCGCCGCCCGCTTGCCATCGACCTGTGCGCCGAGGTCGAGGGCTGTGGCGTAGGTCAGTGCGGTGTCGGCTGCTGTCGGCGCAGTCGCTGGGTTCACGAGGCCCCTTGGGTTGGGCGCTGTGGCATCCCCGGCAATCACCGCCTCGTCGCTCTCGATGTTCACCGACATGCGGCACCAGCCCATGATGTCGCTGCCGATGTTCGGGTCGTTGGTGTAGGCCGCCTCCTGGGAGATCGAGACCACAGCCTCCAGACGGGTCGGGGTGAAGTCCTTCGACCGGACCACTGCGGCCTCGTCGGCAGCGGCGGCGTTCTCCGCCTTGAACGCTGCTGTCGGCCAGTCGGACAGGTACCTCTCCCTCAAAGTGCCCCACGGGGTCGAGGTCGGCCTGACGCCCAGGAAGTCGAGGGCCATCTGCGGGACCAGGGGCAGCCGCACGGGGGCGACGGTGACCCTGGAAGGCAGGTTTGCCATCGTTGAAGAAGCCCGCTGGGCTAGGGCCTGTGCTGCCATCGCATCGGCGACCGCCATCGGGACCAAGACCCCAGGGCCGTCTTGGACCCCGGGCGCTGAGGGGTCGGCAGCGGGGATGCCGTACTCGGTGTTCAGCTCGGCCCCAGCACCGCGCAGGTCGCCAGTGCGGGCAGCGTGGGCGTAATCGGCCCCAGCCTGCCGGAGGGTCTGGGGGTCGATGGGGTCCCCAGACCGGGGTGACCATGCCCGTGAGGCCTGGGCAGCCTCGGTTGCGATCTGGGTTCTCGTGGCGTCGATCTGGGCCTGCTCCCGCTGAGCGTCTTCTAGCGTCTCACGGGCGGCCTTGGCGGCCTGCTGCGCCTTGGCGAGGGCATGCTCGTCCTCGGCAGTCCGGGTTGCGGCCCACCGCGAGCGGGCATCCCGCTCGACGTGTTCGGCCTCGGCAACGCTGTTGCGGAGGCGGGTCAATTCGTCCATTGTCTGTCCTTTCGGGATCGAGTGTTCAGTTAGGTGTCGTCAATCTCCAAAAGGACAGCGTTGGCCCGGGCAGTGCATTTATGGATGCGGGGCACGCACAAGGTTCGCCCCCTGTCCTGCCCAGGCCTCAGCCGTCACGGTCGGTCACACTACGGAGGCCCACCCCGAATTGGAACGACTGTCGGCAGACTCACCAGGGCCACATATAGGCCCATGATGGGCCTCAAACTGTGGCGGTCCCCGTTCCAGCCGGACGCCTAATGTGGCCCATCTGCCCCCTGTTCTGCTGCCCTGTTCAGGGGCTGAATGGGCCATCGGGGATACCTTGCCCCCATGGGCAACCACGACGACTGGGTACCGCTATCGAAGGTGCTGCGGCCAATCGTCTTGGAACGCGATGGCCACCTGTGCCAGATCGCGGGGCCGCAGTGTGAAGGCCCAGGCGAGCCCTTGCCGCCATCCGAGTTGGAGGTGGACCACATTGTCCCCCTGTTCCAAGGCGGGGCGCTGGCCGACCTCGACAACTTGCAGGCGGTATGCCGACTATGCCACGAGCGCAAGACGACTGTGGAATTAGGCTACCGCCGCCGCAGTAGGACTCGGACTAAGACGCCCCGGCCTGGATGGCGGTGGGAAGGACTGACCGCTGGCTGAATAGGAATGAGTCCCAAAGCATTCGAGGTTGGATATATGGGTGGGGATAAACGGGATAGTTCAATCTGCGTGGTGTAAAGAAACTCAGCCGCTGTCGGCGTCGGGCTGCGCCCAGTCGCCGCCGCCAGCAGTCCAGTCTTGGTGAGTTCCCGTTCCCGAGTTCCCAAGCCCCCCCTCTCTAGGAGGGGGGCTGGATGGGAACTCAAACTGGGAACTCATGCCGATGCCCACGTTTCCCCTAGTCACAGCCCCAGTGATGTATCGGAGAGATGTTCCGGTGAGTTCCCGCCTATCAGCCCGGTGGGAACTCACCTCAGTCGGCCAAGCTGATGACACCATTTTCCCCCTCCGCCACGTCGCCTCCCGCCAGCAGCTCCCTGACTGCTTCGAGCACGGACGACCGCCTAGCCCGGATGGCCTTGGCGATGGCTGCGCGGTCCATCGGGCCGCTTTCCTCTAAGGCGTCGAGTACCTCGGACTCGACGTTGCGCTTCCCTGGGTCGGGGTCGCAGACCTCAAGCCGTAGTCGCCGGTCCTCCAGTGGCTTCCCCTTGATGAGTGCTGCCGCCTTGCCGACTGGGGCATCCAGCATCGAATCGCCGTCCTTGACGACGACCAGTTCGACCTCGCCAGCAGCGTGCTTAGACCAGCCGGTCCCTTTGACTGCCAGCTGTATGTCCACCTGGTCGGTCTTGGCCTGGGTTCCCCTGGCCCCTCTGCTGGGGTCTTTCCCCGTGTGGTCGATCAGCAAGATAGATGCCTTACCGCCAGCCTCTTGCCCGTGTAGCCATGGGGCCACCATGGCGGTGAACCATTGCGCCCACACGTCATCTGTGCTGGTCCCGCCTCCGGCCATCGTCACCGAGTCGAAGACCACCAGGCAGGGGTAGAAGTCCCAATCCTTGTGCGGGTGGCAGGATGCCCATTCTCGTGCGCGGTCTATGCGGCTTGCCGGAGCGGTGTACCAGGCGTCGGGGCGGCAGTCCACCAGCCGGAAACAGTCATGGCCCCGCAGCCAGTCCAACCCTGCCTCGGACAGTCGTCGGGCCATCGTGCTGCTTCTGTGCCGCTCCCAAGTGAGGTACACCGCCACGCCTCCGGCTTCGACCACCGCAGCGCAGGCGGCCAGGGCGATGGTCGTCTTGCCGGACGAGGCCGGCCCGCACAGCAGGGTGACGCTGTCTTCCATCAGGAGCGGCCTTCCCCCCGCTGTGGTGAACACTGGGGCGGGCATCGGTTCAAGGTCGCCTGCGATACGGGAGGCCCACTGGTCGTGCCACTGCACCCAGACGCCAGCTGAGTTGTAGTCGCCGTCCACACCGGCACGCAGCGTCGGGTCACAGACAGGGGTGCAATGCCGAGGCCTGACCTCTTCTTGATGCTTGTCCGACCCGCATGGCGGGACTCGACGGGAGCCAGCCACGCTGCTAGTAGCAGGTAGAGTCGGCCCAGTCAGTTTGCCTTGCTGATCTGTTGGACTTCCCCCGGTGGCTGCCGGGGGAAGTCGCTGTTCTACGACTGTCAATGCACTACCCCTTTCACAGGTCCAACCCCCTCAGGTCGTCGGGTACTTCTGTCCGGCCTATCTCCTGTTCGATCTCGTCGAGGCGGGCACCGAACATCCGCACCGCCGACCCGTGACGCTGGAGCGCATGGGGCAAGTCCCAATCGCCAGCAGCCTGCCAAAGCGGGACGAGCCCTTGCGCTGGGCCAGCTCGTTTGCCGTCCTCGGCGGCCACCGTGTCCGCAGCGAGTGCAGCAGCGGCGACAGCCTCGGCTATGAACATCAGGACCGCTATGGGGTCGTCCTCGTCATGGCCATGCGCCCGCACCCCTGCCGCTGACGCTTGGTCGATGACCGACCACAGGACCTCAGTGGTTTGCGCCTTACTCAGCATCGGAGTCCCCTAAAGCCTCCGCCAGCGTGCTGGGCATATCGGAGCGGCCAAGCAGCGTCATCCACGCTGCGCAGGTCTCACGGAGGGAGTCGACTTCTAGGGCCGCTTCAGCCCGGTCGTTGTAGGCGATCAGGAACGCTCCTACTGTAGCCTGGACCATGTAGCCGTGGTCGCCGTCGGCATTGTCTTGGATGCTCAGGACGGCGGTGCCAATGGACCGCAGGGCGTTCGCCAGTTGTAGGGCGTCAGCAGCGGCGTTCTTCTCGCGGACGGTGGCCACAACAATGTCGTGGTCTTCGGCCATCTTCTTGACAGCCTTGTGCCGCCTGACTCTTGCTCGTGAACTCATCGCCCGAAGTTACCACCGGTAACCCCTTGGACAGCGTTTCATTTCACGACTCGAAACCTGAGGCCCTAACGCGCAAATGAGCCCACGGAGAGGCCTCTGCTTCAGTAGTCGGTTCTGACGTTCAGGCTGTGTACCCAGTCGCCGTGGGCCTCCGCTTCCTGTAACAGGTCCAACTCCTTTTCTTTGGCCTCGTCTGTCGTGAGGCCGGCGGCCAGCACCTCCGTTTCGGGGCGGCCGAACTTCTCGAACCGCTCCCGCACCAGCTGAGTCCCCTTCCGCTCATGGTGGCGCAGCCTGCGGCTGAGGGGTCCTGTGGTATGCCCTATGTACCAGTAGCCGTCGGGGAATATGAACCGATACACGGTCGCCATGATCGAATTATAAGAATCGAGGGTGACAGCTCCTGTCATGTCCAAGCGCTGGCGGAAGGTTCCTCGGCTCAGTCCGGCCCAGGCTTGCAGTCGGCGCAGTTCCAGACGCCCCGGTCCATGCCGGGTTGGAACAGCCGCCAGCCGTGCTCGCCTGACTCGATCACGGTGCCGCATTCCCGGCACCGGTTCCCCGCTGGGTTGTCGCTGGCCCGCCATTCAGGCTCGATGAGTTCGGGGTAGATCAGCACGACATCTCCTCCCGCTCATCCAGCCACTGCTCCACGTCATCGACACGCCACCGGGCTGCTGCGGGGCCGAGTTTGATTGGCCGGGGGAAGCGGCCCTCGTTGACCCACCGGTGGAGCGTGGACTTGCTGATGCCGAGGCGGGCCATTACCTCCGACCGTCGGAGGAGTTGCGGGATGAGGTTCGTCATGTTTGAAATTTTATTACCCGCCTTGGGCCGAAATGACTCCCATGGAGATGAACCGGTCAGCTGCTGATGTAATCAGCCCACTCGTCCATCAACCGGCGGCGGCGGTCGAACAAGTCAGACCTGATATAGGCCTGTTCGACCGACCCGCCGAGGCTGTGGGCGAGAGCGGCTTGGGCCACCGCCCAGGGTGTGTCGGTCTGCTCTAGCGCCCAGGTGCGGAAACTGGACCTAAACCCGTGTACGTCGGTACGGGGGTAGAGGCCGGTGGTCTTCAGCAGTTTGAGGAGCGTGTTGTTCGACAGCGGGTGTCCGGGCCGGAGGGGGGATGGGAACACCCACCCGCTGCCGTCGTAGAGGGCTTTGGCCTGGTCCAGCACTTCGAGGGCTTGGCGGCTGAGGGGGACGCGGTGGGGCTTCCGGGCTTTCATCCGGTCGGCGGGGATGGACCAGACCGCCTCCTCCATATCGACCTCGTCCCAGGTGGCCTTGTTGGCGTCCCCGAACCGGACCCCGGTGAGGACGATGAACCGGAACAGCAGCTTGCTCGACGGGTCGGCCTCGGTGTCCCTGACCACATCGACCGCCTCGGCTAACTCGTCGTAGGGGAGCGACGGGTGGTGTCTCACGGGGACGGGCGACTTGGGCAGGGCGCCGTCGATCGCGTCGCCAGCCGGGTTGAACTCCAAGTACTCGTGAGCGGTCGCCCATCCGAGGACGGCCCTGATCCTCCCCCGGACCTTGCGGGCGGTCTCGTGCTTGACGGCCCAGATCGGCTCGACCACCGCCAGCACGTCAGCCCGCCTGATCTGGTCCACTGGGATATGGCCGATCATCGGGAAGACGTTGGTCTCCATCGACGACCACCACCACTTCTGGTGCCTGGGCGTCCACTGGCGGCGGTTCAGGTCGATCACCTTCTCCGCCGCCTCCCTGAACGTGGGGGCCTTGGCCCGCTGCCGCTCGGCTATTGGGTCGCCCCCGGTCGCGACGGCGGTGCGGACCTGCGCTCCCATCTTCCGGGCCTCGGCGAGGGAGAGGTCGGGGAACCTCCCCAGGCCCGCCTCCCGGCGTCGGCCATCGACGGTGTACCGCTGAGTCCACCGCTTCGCCCCAGCCTTGGTGACCACCAAGAAGAGCCCATGGCCGTCGTGGTGCTTGCCAGGCCTCGCGGCCTTGGCTGCTGTGAGTTTCATGCCTGTCCCCTGTTCTGTCCCCACTTTTGCGGCGGGACTAGATAGGTTCCCATAGCCCTCGATGGACTCTGCCTTACTGTAAGAAACAGCCGTTGTACTGGGTTTTTAGGGGACTCGATGGGATTGGCCGGGACTAATGCAACACTGTGCTTAGTGCCCGGGGTGGGAGTCGAACCCACACGCCTCCTTTGGAGGCTGGGGGGTTTAAGCCCCCTGCGTCTGCCTATTCCGCCACCCGGGCTAGGCCCTCACGGTATCGGGCGGGGCGGGGGGCGGCTTCGCAATTGCGGCCGCGGCCTTAGACCACGCGGAACACTCCTGAGCCGGTGGTGATGGTGCGGTCATCGCGGCCCTCGTCGAACAAAGTGAGTTTGACGTTGATGCGGCCGCTGCGGCTGGTGATGGCCTCGCCCTCGCAGCGGAACGGGCCGATGAGGCCGGGTTTGACGAACATCACGTACCAATTCTCCACCTGGATGCGATCGGTGCCGGCGGCCTGTTCAGCCAGTTCGTGGGCGGTGATGTCGAACACGACGTGGATGGGGCCGAGGTGCAAGGCGGCGTGGGGAGCAGAGAACTCCTTTGACAGCACGGGGAGTCGATACCAGCCGTCTTCGCCCTTGGTGGCGCCGAATACATCGTGTAGCCGGGGCATGTCGGGGGAGTCCTCTACCGGGATGAGCGGGTTTTCCACCGCCTCGTAGCCGTCGGGAACATCGCCCAGGCTCACCCCCATGCCGGCGGAGGTGGAGATCACCCGGTCGTGGTCGGCAGCGTCCACCACCGTCGAGCGGGTGAACCCCATCTGGCGCCCGAAGTTGATCACCTCGCGGATCACCTCGATCCGGTCCACTCCCCGGGCGTCGTCGAGGATCTGGGTGAACGACACCACCGGGGCGGGTACCACCAGGTCGTCGTTCCAACTGGGCTCGGGGCAGCCGATGGCCAGCGGCGCGGCCATGATGCCGCCGTGGGCGTTGCGCATGTCGTGGCGCAGCGGCATCGACTCCAGCTCGTCATTGTCGAAGCCGATGTCCAGCGCCGGCGTGGTTTTGTTGAGATACCGGTAGGACATGAGCCCGGTCCAGATCTCCTCGAACGTCTCCCAATGCTCGTCGGAGCTCACATCTCGGATGTCTTTCACCATGGAGCGTCCCTCTTGGGTTGCGGTCTTGCTTGGACCGGTTTGGCTTACTTGCCCCAGAATGCGGGGGAGGTGGCGTCTTTGGGAATGTCGGTGAGCGGCTCGGCGATCTCGGCCACGGTAGGGCCGTGCTCGGCGGCCAACGGAGCCAGGGCGTCGAGGTCGAAGCCGTACACATCGGCGGCGTTGCCGGCCAGGATGCGGCGCATCGACTCCTCGTCGCGGTCGTGGAGGGCATAGCGGATGCCCTCGCGGCTGTAGGGGTAGGTGCCCTCCACGTGGGGATAGTCGGATCCCCACATGACCTTGTGGTCGCCTACCCTGTCGAGCAGCCGCATCTCGTTGGGGCCGGGGAAGCTGATGCCGATCCAGATGTTGCGCTCGAAGTAGAAGCTGGGCTTCTCGGGCAGCACTGAATCGGCGGAGAAGCCCAGCTCGCCGGTGCGCCCGGTCATCGACATCTGGATGTGGAGCCCGTCGAGGCGGCGCAGGATCTCGGGTACCCAGCCGAAGCCCTGCTCGGTGAATACTGCCTTCAGGCCGGGGTACCGCTCGAAAACCCCGCCCATGATGAGGTGCCACATGGAGCGGTTGGAGAAGAACGGGGTCTCGATCACGAACATCGGCCCGGCTGCGGGGGAATCGCCGTAGTTGGGCATCCCCGTGCCGCCGGAGTGAAGGGTCATCACCACGTCGTGCTCCTCGCACGCGGCCCATACCGGGTCGTAGCGGGGGTGGAACAGGGGGGGCAGGTCGGAGTTGGGGGCGATGCTGGGAATGAGCGCCCCGCCCCGCAGATTGTGCTCGGCGATCCACTTCACATCGGCCACGGCCTCGTCGATGTCGTTCAAAAAGATCTGGCCTATGCCGGCGCGGCGCTCGGGGTAATCGGCGCAGAAGTCGGCCAGCCAGCGGTTGTGGGCCCGGATGCCGGCCAGGCGGCGAGGGAGGTCCTTTTCGGTGGGCTGCGGGGCGATGAGGGTGCCGGTGGGGAAGAACGGGGGAACGGTGTTGGGGAAGGTGATCTCGGCCACCACGCCGTCGGTGTGCTGCTCGGAGATGCGGCGGTCGTTGTCCCAGTTGCGCGAGCGGCCGTCATCTTGCAGGTCGCGGAACGGGTTGCGGTACTTGCCTCGCCAGGCGTCGAACTCGTCATGCCAGGAGGACTCCAAATATTCCCTATATGTCCTGTGGTTGGCCCCGGCGTGGCAGTCGGAGGAAATGATGGTGTAGCGGTCAGCGGTGGCGGTGGTCATACGTTGGTGATCCTACCGGCCTCTACCATCTCCAGGCAGGCCGGCGGGTCCTGTCCCGGCCCAGCCCGCTGTCCTCGTGATCTGCGGGCGGCGGGCACCCTGAGCCGGGCCACCCCCTCAGCCTGCCTTCCCGGGTTCTCCTCCTGCCCTTGGGCTACGGGTTTAGCAGTTCATCGCGGACTTGGCGTTTTAGGTACTTGCCGGAGGCGTTGCGGGGGAGGGGGGTGTCAAGGAACCAGATGTGGGCGGGGGTTTTATGGGGGGCCAGGCGGCCGTCGAGGTGGGCTCGCAGGCCGTCGGCATCGAGCTGGCGGCCGCGCAGCAGCACCACCGCGGCGCCGGGCACCTCGCCGAGGCGCACGTCGGGGACGGCAAACACGATGGCCTCGGCCACCGCGTCGTGCTGGTAGATCGCGTTCTCTACCTCGGCGCAGGCGATATTCTCGCCGCCGCGGATCACCAAGTCCTTGGCCCGGTCGACGATGGTGATGAAACCGTCCTCGTCGATCGTGGCTACGTCGCCGGTGTGGAGCCAGCCGTCGACGATGGCCTCGGCGGTGGCCTCCGGTTTGTTGAGGTAGCCCCGGATGACGATGGGGGACCGCACCAACAGTTCTCCCGGCTGGCCGGACGGCAGCTCGGTGCCTTGGTCGTCCACCACCTTGCCCTCGACGGTGGGCAGCGGCTGGCCCACGGTGGTGGGCTTGTCCACATAGATCCGCCCCACGTTCATGGTGACCACCCCGCTGGTCTCGGTCAGGCCGTAGCCGGTTCCTGGGTTGCCGCTGGGAATCGACCGGGCGATCTTGTCCACCAGGTCGGGGTGCAGGGGCGAGCCCCCGCCTCCCAGCGAGCCCAGGCTGGAGGTGTCGTATTGGTCGAAGTCGGGGTGCAGCACTATTTCCCGCGACATGGCCGGCACCGCGGCGAGGGTGCTGGGGCGCTCGGCGTCGATCAGTTTCAGCGCCTCTGTGGCGTCCCAGCGGTGCATGAGCACCAGCTTTCCGCCTACCGCGGTGGTGGGGTGCAGGTAGCAGTTGCACCCGGTGACGTGGAACAGCGGCACGCACACCAGTCCGGCCGGCTGATCCCGCTGGTCTCGGGGGATGGGCGCCTTTTCGTTGATCAAGCCCAAGGCCGCCGAGTAGAAGCCCATGTTCATCACGTTGTGCACTGCCGCCCGGTGGGTCATCACCGCTCCCTTGGGGACCCCGGTGGTGCCCGATGTGTAGAACACGCACAGGTCGTCGTCGGGTCCGATGGCCACATCGGGTAGCTCGGGCGGGTTGGGGTCGGCCACCGTCTCGGCCCATCGGATCACGTCGTCGGGCAGCGCCTCCTCGCAGCGGGTCACGATCACCGGGATATCGGGCGGGGGGTCGAGGGATTGCAGGCGCCCCCAGCGCTCGCCGTCCACTGCCAGCACCTTCGGAGCGCTGTCGTCCAAGCCGTAGGCCATCTCCGCTGCGGTCCACCAGGCGTTCATGCCCACCACTACCGCACCCATCGACACCGCAGCCCAGTAGGCGATTATCCACTCGGGGTAGTTGCGCATGGAGATGGCCACCCGGTCGCCATGGCCGACATCGTTATCGGCCAGCCATCCGACCAGGGCCCTCACCTGGCGATGGGCCTCGGCATACGACATCCGTTCGTCGCGGAATACCAGGTAATCGGCCTCCCCGTGAGCCGCGGTGCCGACAAAGAAGTCCCGCAGGGAATCGGGCGCGTTGTCGAAAATCCGCAGGGGGACGCCGTCAATCTCCTGTTCCGACCAGGAGAAGAGCTGGCCCGGCGCGGTGACCTGCGCCGCGGCCTCGTTCCAGGCGGCGAGGGTCATCAGTTGGAAAGCCCCCAGCTCTCCATCACGATCGGGAGCAAGACGTCCATCAACTCGCCCATGTCGGGCTCGGGGGGCAAAACGTTGGCGTTGGCTGCCAGCGTCAGGTCGAGCTCGGGAAAGTAGACCACCCGCGTGCGGAATGCCGGCGTCCCGCCACCATGGCTGTACGCCAGCAGACCGTCAATGTCGTCAATCCCGACACCCAGGCCGTAGGTGGAGTTGATCCCCGGCGCGGTCATCTGGGCCAGGGACTCGTCGCTTATGAGCCCTCCGGCGAACAACCCTCGGAACATCTGCGAGACATCGCCAATCAGGGCCTCGATGCCTCCGCCGGTCCAACCGGCTGTTTGTAGGAACTCTTGGGGGTAGCTGTTCGTGGAGATGTAATCGTTGCCCAAGTAGTTGTGCCGGGCTTCGTCGGGGACGTTGGTCAGCGATGTGAATGCGGTGTACAAAAGCCCGCCGTTGTAGCTGTTGGCTACCGGTTCAGGTGGCAGCTCGCCGGGCGGAAGATAGGTGTTCTCCAAGCCGAGGGGATCGAAGACCCGGGACCTGATCTCGACATGGGCCGGGTTGCCGGTGACTGCCTCGATGATCATTCCCGCGATCACGTGTCCGGCGGTGCTGTAGTTGTACTGGGTCTCGAACTCGGCCACTGGACCGTAGTTGGTGGTGAACCGCACGATCTCTTCGGGAGCGATGGGCACGTTCAGCCGGGCGGAGGCCAGGACGAAGAACCCCGGATCGAAGGCATATTCCACAAACCCGGCGGTGTGGCCCATGAGGTGCCGAAGGGTGATGTCGGGGCCGTGCTCGTAGCTGCCGTACCAGTCGTCGCCCAGGTAGGCGGTGACCGGAGTGTCCAAGTCGACGAGGCCCTCTTCGGCCATCGACAGCACCGCCACGGTGGTAACCGGCTTGGTGACCGAGCCGATGCGGACGTAGTTGCCGGGCGTCATGGGCGCTTGAGTTTCGAGATCGCTCACGCCCCAGCCAAATGTCCACGGATCCTCGTCGCCTTGGGCCACAGCCAAGACCAGCCCGGGTATTCCGGCCGCTTCCATCCAGTCGGCCGCCGCAGCGTTTAAGGCGGCGACGTCCAGCTCTGATGGGTGGGTCTCGGGTTCGGGGGCGGTCGTGGCTTCGGGAGTGGCTTCCTTGGTGGATTCGGATTCGGGGGCAGCCACAGGAGTGGGGGCTTCGGTAGGAGCGGGTGTGGCCTGTGGGGTTGGCTCGGCGGTGGGTTCAGGCGCTGAGGTTGCCTCGGGTTCGGGGGCATCGATGGGCTCCGGGGTGGCTTCGGCAGTGGGAGCGGCCGTTGGCGGTGGTTCGGCGGTTCCGCCGTCGTCGTTTCCGCAGGCTCCGGCCACCAGGGACATAGCCAGCAGCAGTACCCAGAACAGTTTGGTGGCAGAAGATCGCATCATCGCCTCAGGCTACGCTGCGGCATGGCCAAAATGCGCTTCAACCACATGGAGTTGACGCTTCCCTTGGGGACGCTGACTGACGAGTACCGGGCCGAGGTGCGCGAGTTCTACGGCGATGTCTTCGGATGGACGGCGACCGACACCCAGATTCTCAAGCAGACCGCACTCTTGCTGTCCTCCGACACCGCAACCAGCCAGTTCATTCTGCTGGCCGAGCACAAGGAGCCCATGGCTCCGCCGCCGTTCGACCACCTTGGGCTGCTTTTCGAAACCCGGGAAGAAGTCGATACGTGCCTGGCCAAGTGCGAGGCTTGGCAGGAGAAGGATCATCGGGTGGAGATCAAGCGTTACAACGACTTGGTGATGCCCACGGTGACCGTGCACGCCTTTTACGTGCGGCATCTGCTGCCGATTCATTTGGACGTGCAGTGCATGGAGCGGCCCGAGGGAGTGGCGGCGCCGTCGGGGCGCTGGGTCTGGGTTGAAGACTGATGGCTGATGAGCGGATTTCTCGACTGATCGGCGTGGACGCGCCGGATACGGCGCTGGAGGTGACCGACCGGATCTGGATGGCGGTCGGCACGGCCAACGCATACAAGGTGGCCACCCCCGAGGGCAGCGTGATGATCGACGCCGGACTAGCCGGCGACGCCCGTCGCTTCCACCAGCAGCTTTCGGCCGTTCCCGGCAATCCGGTGCGCTACATCGTTTTGACCCACGCCCATGAGGACCACATCGGCGGTCACCGGCGCTGGGCCCGGGAGGGAGCCCAAGTGGTGGCTCACCGCCTGTGCCTCCAGCGTGATGAGCAGTACCGCCAGCTCACCCAGTTCCGGGTGGATCGGGCCAAGATCCTGTGGGGGGCGGCCATGGACCTCCGCACCGATTCCGGCCGGGTGGAGCCCACCCCGCCCATCGAGGTCGACATCGTGGTCGACCGCTCCCACACCCTCGAAGTGGGCGATCTCACCTTCGAGGTGATGCACACCCCCGGCGCTGAGGGTCCTGACGGGCTCACGGTGTGGGTGCCCGAGCTGCGGGCCGCCTTCGTCGGCGATTTGTGGGGTCCGATCATCGACGCCTTCCCCAACCTGTTCACCCTGCGGGGTGAGCCCTACCGCGATGCCCAGCAATACATGGAGTCGTTGCGCGAGGTTCGCGACCTGGAGCCCGAGATCGCTTTGGCCGGCCACTTCGAGCCGGTGGTGGGCAAAGAACAGGTCAAAGGGGTGCTCACCCGGATGCACGACGGTGTGGAATGGGTGTGGGACCGAGTAGTCGAGGGCATGAACGAGGGCAAGGATCCCTACACGCTCATGGAGGAGATCCGCCTGCCCGAAGACTTGGCCTTGGATGAGACGTATGGTCGGGTGGACTGGGGCGTGCGGGCCATCTGGGAGGGGCTGGCCGGCTGGTTCACTTATCGCTCAGTACTGGATCTCGATGCCACGCGCCCCGAATCGGTGTATCCCGATGTGGTGGCCTTGGCCGGAGCCGATGCCCTAGTGGCCCGTTCAGAGGAGCGGTTGGTTGACGGCGACCGCTTGGAGGCACTGCATCTGGCTGAAATGGTCCTGGCCGACGATGCCGGCCATGTCGGTGCGCTGAGGGCCAAGCTTTCGGTCTTGCAGTCGCTCTTTGACGAGTATGGCCAGCGGAACTTCCAGGAGGCCGGGTGGTATCGGACAGAGATCGGCCAGGTCGAACAGCAGTTGGAAGCCGCCCAAAAATGACGAGCCGCGGAGCTGGAGCAAGAGCCGCCGACCACAGGAAGAGCTGATGCGAGCCGCAGTGATCGCTGACGACAGAACTCTGGAAGTGGCTGAAGTCAAAGATCCGACACCGGGGCAAGGGGAATTGGTCTTGGCGGTGAAGGGATGCGGCATCTGCGGATCGGACCTGAAAGTCGTCGAACATCTGCCAATCGGCTACACCCTGGGCCACGAGTTCTCCGGCGAGGTGGTGGCTGTGGGGACCGACCCGGTGGGGCACTGGAACGCCGGCGATGCGGTGTGCGCCCTGCCACTGGTGGGGTGCGGGAGCTGCCGGCACTGCCGGGACACGCTGCCGGTCCACTGCCCGCACTCGGAGATGATCGGCACCGGCGTCCGGCCGGGGGCCTATGCCGAGTACGTGACCGTTTCCAGTGCCCAGACGTTTCGCCTGCCCGAGGGATGCGGCTATGACGTGGGCGCCCTGGTGGAGCCGCTGGCCGTCGGACTCCATGCGGTGGACACCGCGGGCATCGCAGTCGGCGACAACGTGCTCGTCGTGGGGGCAGGCCCGGTGGGTTTGGCCGTGGCCCTTTGGTGCCGCCATGTGGGAGCTCGCAGCGTGGTGGTCAGCGATCCGGTGGCCGTGCGGCGGGAATCGTCGGCCGACTTCGGGGCCACCGGGATCATCGATCCCGCCGCCGAGGAGTTGGGACCGGCCTTCGAACGGCTGGCCGGTGCTCCGCCCGATGTGGTGGTGGAGGCGGTGGGCAAGCCGGGGATCATCCAGACCTGCATCGAGGCGGCCGCCCACCGGGGGCGGGTGGCGGTTGTGGGCATCTGCTCGGGACCCGACCCCATCATCCCGGTCTTCGCGTCGCTCAAGGAGCTGACCATGACCTTCCCCGTCTATTACCGCCACCACGACTATGCCCACAGCCTGGCCATGATCGAGCAAGGCCGCATCAACCCGGCCCCATTCATCACCCACACGGTGGACCTCGACGGCCTTCCCGAGGCGTTCGAAGCCATCAAATCGCCCATCGATCAGTGCAAAGTGCTGGTCCGCCCTTAATCGACTTAGCCTGTCCCCGTGGATTTCGGCGACACCCCCGCAGAAGCAGCATTTCGGGCCGAGGCCCGGGCCTGGCTAGAGGCCAATGCGCCGGCTAAAGGCTCGCCGGAGGCGTTCGATCACATGAGCAGCCCGGGACGAAGCGCAGAGCAGGAAAAAGAACTGGCTGGTCGGGCCCGGGCCTGGCAGGCGAAGCTGGCTGCCGACGCCTGGGCCTGCTTGGACTGGCCGCCGGAGTACGGGGGACGGGGCGCCTCCACGGTGGAAACGATCATTTTCGAGGAAGAGCAGAGCCGCTTCGGCGTGTCGAGGTCGATATTCATGGCCGCGCTCGACATGGCTGCCCCCACCCTTATGTCGTGGGGCACTGACGAGCAGAAGCAGAAGTTCTTGAACCCCATCCGTCAGGGAGAAACGGTGTTCGCCCAGCTGTTCAGCGAACCCAACGCCGGGTCCGACTTGGCCGGGCTCCAGACCAGGGCAGTCCGAGACGGCGACGTGTTCGTTGTCAACGGCCAGAAGGTGTGGAACTCCTATGCCCATCTGGCCGACTGGGGCATTCTTTTGGCTCGCACCAATTCGGACGTTCCCAAGCACCGGGGTCTCTCCTATTTCTTTGTGAAGATGGACAGCGAGGGCTTGGACCCGCGGCCATTGCGCCAGATGACCGGAGGGGCCGAGTTCAACGAGACCTTCTTCGACAACGTGCGGATCCCGGTGGAGAACGTGATCGGCGGGGTCAACAACGGATGGGCGGTAGCCCAGACCACCCTCAACAGTGAGCGGGCCGCGGTGGGCGCCCAGACATCGGTCGTCGATGTCCCCACTTTGGTGGAGCTGGCCAAGACGAAGGGCCAGGCCGGCGACCCCGCGGTTCGCCAGGCATTGGCCGAAGCGTGGATAAGGTCGGAGGTGCTCCGCTATCTGGGTATGAGGGTATACACCGCGCTGAGCCAGGGCACAGAGATCGGGCCGGAGGCCTCGATCATGAAGATCCTGACTGGCGACCACATCAGGGACACCAGCCAAACGGCTATGGAGCTCCTGGGACCGGAGGGGATGCTGAACGACGATGTATGGGTGACGCGGATGGTCAGCCACTTCGCCCACAAAATCGGTGGGGGTACTCCTGAGATCCAGCGCAACGTGATCGGCGAGCGCATCCTCGGCCTGCCCCGCGAGCCGCGAGCCGACAAAGGCATCCCATTCCGCGAACTCAAAGTGTGATGGGCGCGCCCGGCATCCGGCCGCCATTGCGGGTGTCGTTGGTGCTGGTCGTGTTGGTGCTGACGGCCTGTACCGGGTGCGGCCTCTTCAGCCAGGGAACGGTCGTCAGCCCTGCGCCCATAGTCGACGAACAAGGAGAGCTGGTTTCCGAGAGCTCTCCTGCGCCCATTGCCACCCCCGACGGAGTGCCGTTGCCCGATGACACCATCGTGATCGGCGCCTTGATGGCCACCACCGGGTTCTTGGCCGTCTACGACGAGCCCGCCCTTGTCGCCGCCCAGAACCGGGTCGACGCATTGAACGAAGCCGGCGGCCTGCTGGGACGGCCCGTTGTATTGCGCCACTTCGACAGCCACACCGAGCTGTCTGCCATGCAGAATGGCGCTGAGCAGCTGCTGTTGGACGGTGTCGACTTGCTGCTGATGACGTGTGATGCCGCCTATGCGGCGCCGGCACTAGAAGTTCTCGAAGGCTCGGGAACCCTGGTCATCAGCCCCTGTGGGACCGACGACGCCTGGATCACCGGAGAGCTGGGCCAACGGGTCTTCTCCATGGCTGCGCCGGTGAGCACCGAGGCAGAGCTCCTGGTCTCATTGGTGGCCGATCGGGGCTTCACCACCGCAGTTGTGGTCATCGATCAGACCAGCACCGAGGCGGTGGCGGTCTGCGAGGCCTTCGAGCGGGGATTCGAGGCCGCGGGGGGCCAAGTGTACGGCCTGTACCGCTATCAGCCGACCGATCCGGGCCTTCTGGGACCCATTTTGTCTGGGCTCATCAACACTGGTCCCGAGTCCATCGTGTTCTGCGGGACCTGGCTGGTTGCCCCCGAGGAGATCCTGGCTCCGATCCGCGCCACGGGCATTCTCCAGCCCATCTTCGCCAGCTCAACAATGGACGGCGACCATTGGATCGGCAAGGTTCCCGGCGTCGGCGACTTCACCATGCTTTCGTATGCCTCGGTCTACACCGACTCCCCTGATCCCAGCCCCGATGTGAGAAAGGTGCTGGCCGATTATCTGGCGGCTACCGGACACATCGCCAGGGACGGCCGGGTGGTTACCGGGGCTGACGCCGTCGAGGCCTACGTTCGGGCAGTAGAGCGGGCCGGCACCCTAGAGCCTGGGGCAGTGGCCGCACAGCTGGAGCGGTTTGACGGAGAGGAGCTGGCTGCCGGCCCCATCACCTTCGGCCCAGACGTCCACGCCGCAGCCGACCGCCCCATGAGGGTGATCACCATTGAGGAGCCTTACGCCCAGTACGACCGTATCGTCAGCCCGTAGGCAGAAGCCTCGCGCCGGTCAGTAGCCCAGGTCGACGTCCACGGGGCCGAGCAGCTCCCTGCCGGTGATGTAGCGGCCTATGTTCTCGGTTACCCGGCGGGCGAGAAGCTCCAGCCCCATCTCCGGGGTGTTGCCCACATGGGGGGTGATGAGGCAGTTGTCCATGCTCCACAGGGGGTGGCCGTCGGGGAGGGGCTCGGGGTCGGTCACGTCCAGGGCGGCGCCGCCGATGGCTCCCGCGGCCAGCGCGTCCACCAGGTCGTCGGTGACCGCGTGGCCGCCCCGTCCCACGTTTATCAGCCAGGCATGGGGTGACATGGCGTTTAGCGCATCGGCGTCGATAATGCCGGTGGTCTCGTGAGTCAGCGCCAAGGCCACCACCACGACATCGGCGTCGCCCAGCGCGTCGTGCAGGCTCTCCGGGCCGACCACTCGATCGACGCCCGGCATGGGCGCAGGATGGCGGCGCAAGACCGTGATCCGGCAGTCCCACGGGGTCAGCAGTCGCACCAGCGACTCGGTGATGCCGCCGCCGCCTAGCACGGTCACTCGGCCGCCGAGCAGGTTCCGGCCCTCCGGCGGCGACCAGCGGCGGGCTCGGGCAAAGCTTCCCATTCCCCTCAGGCCGGCCAGGGCCAGCATCAGCGCGTGCTCGGCCACCGGCTCGGCGTACACCCCCTTGCCGCAGGTCCAACGGTGGTCGCGGTCGAGCAGGTGGGTCAGGTTTTCGATGCCGGCGTAGGGGAGTTGCACCCATTGGATGCTCGGTCCGGCGGCCAGCACCTCGGGGAGCAGTTCGGGGGCGGCGGGCTCGGCCCAGACCAGAGCCTCGGCCTCGAGGGGACCAACCACCCGACCTCCGCCGGCAGCCACTGCGTCGACCAGCACCGGTCGCCGCCAGCAGTCGGGTTCCACTGCGATGCAAGGCGGTTCCATACCGCCGGGTAGTTTATGGGCGTGGAGGTCAAGGGGGTGCAGATCGTCAGGCCGATCTGCAAGGAGGAGTAGCTTAGGCCCGTGGAGGTCGCAGACTCGATCCTCGATCTCATCGGGAACACTCCGCTGGTGCGGTTGAAGCGCATCGCTGATGGGGTGTCGTGTGAGGTTTTGGCCAAGCTGGAGATGCTGAACCCGGGCGGCAGCGTGAAAGACCGTCCTGCGGTGGCCATGATCGACGCGGCCGAACGGGAGGGGCTGCTCAAGCCGGGTGGCACAATCATCGAGCCCACCTCGGGCAATACCGGTGTGGGCTTGGCCCTCGTCGCCGCCCAGAGGGACTACCCCTGCATCTTCGTCATGACCGACAAGGTGAGCGATGAGAAGGTGCAGCTCTTGCGGGCGTACGGGGCCGAGGTGGTGGTGTGCCCGGTAGCGGTGGACCCCGAAGACGCCGACTCGTATTACTCCACCGCCGAGCGGCTGGTGGCTGAGACGCCCGGGGCCTATCGGCCCAACCAGTATTTCAACCAGGTGAACCCCCTGTCCCATGAGCTCACCACCGGCCCCGAGCTGTGGAAGCAGACCGGCGGGCGCATCACGCACTTCGTGGCCGGGGCGGGCACCGGTGGCACCCTCAACGGCGTGGGCCGCTACCTGAAGCAGCAGAACCCGGCGATCCAGATCGTTGCCGGCGACCCCGAGGGCTCGGTTTTCAGCGGCGGTTCAGGCCGGCCCTACCTGGTGGAGGGGATCGGCGAGGACTTCTGGCCCGAGACCTACGATCCCGAGGTAGTCGACCAGGTAATCCCCATCTCCGACCAGGATTCTTTCGACATGGCCCGGCTGGTGACCCGGCGGGAGGGACTGCTGATCGGAGGGTCGGGGGGCACCGCAGTGTGCGCCGCCTTGGAAGTGGCCCGAGACTGCGGGCCCGACGATGTGGTGGTAGTGCTGCTGCCCGATGCCGGCCGGGGCTATCTCTCCAAGGTGTTCAACGACGACTGGATGGCATCGTATGGCTTCTTGATCGGCGAGCACCCCTGCGTGAAGGATGTGCTCGATGCCAAGGAGGGAGCGCTGCCCCCGCTGGTGTATGTCAAGCCCGAAGACCCGGTCAGCCTGGCCGTGACTCAGATGCGCGACCACGGGGTCAGCCAGCTTCCGGTGGCCAAGGGGGAAATGCCCTTGGCGGCGGCCGAGGTCATGGGGTCGGTACACGAGCTTCAGCTCATGGCGCTGGCCTTCAGCGGGGACCTGCTGGGCCAGCCGGTGGAAAACGTGATGAGCCGGCCCCTGGAGCAGATCGGCATCGGAGAACGGGTGGCGCTGGCAGTGACCAAGCTGGAGCGGTCCCCGGCGCTGCTGGTGCTCGACGGTGGTCGCCCCCGGGCCGTGATGACCAGCACTGACGTGCTCACCTTCCTGTCTTCGGGCGCCTCCGGCCCAGAGTCATGAGCGGTGCTGACCCCGGCGAGTGGGGTTTCGACACTAGGGCCATCCACATTGGCCAGGAGCCCGACGAGGCTACCGGCGCCATCACCGTGCCCATACATCTGGCCACCACGTTCGTGCAGACCGCTCCCGGCCAGCACCGGGGCTTTGAGTACGCCCGCACCTCCAACCCCACCCGGGTCGCGCTGGAGCGGTGCGCGGCCGGGCTAGAGGGAGCCGAGCACGGCTTGGCGTTTGCCAGCGGCATGGCGGCGGAGGATGCAGTTATCGGTTTGATGCGGCCCGGCGACCACGTAGTTCTGGGCACCGATGCCTACGGCGGGACGTTCCGGCTCATCGCCCAGGTGTATGGCGACCGGGGCATCGGGTGGTCGGCGGTGGACATGACCGATCGCGACGCGCTGGCCGCGGCCATTCGCTCCGAGACCCGCCAGGTGTGGGTGGAGACGCCCACCAACCCGATGCTGACAGTGGTGGACATCGCCGCGGTGGCCGATGTGGCCCATGCGGCGGGAGCCGATGTGGTGGTGGACAACACCTTTGCCACGCCGTACCTCCAGAACCCGCTCGAGTTGGGGGCCGACGTAGTGGTGCATTCCACCACCAAGTACTTGGGCGGCCATTCCGACGTGGTTGGCGGGTTTATCGCGGTGGATCGGGATGACCTGGCCGAGCGGCTGTCTTTCATCCAGAACGCAGTGGGAGCGGTGCCCAGCCCGTTCGACTGCTACCTGCTGCTGCGGGGGGTCAAGACGCTGGGCGTGCGCATGGACCGCCACTGCGACAATGCCCAGGCGGTGGCCGAGTTCTTAGCCAGCCATCCGGCGGTGGACCGGGTGCTTTTTCCCGGCCTGCCCAGCCACCCCGGCTATGAAGTGGCGGCTTCCCAGATGCGCCGTCCGGGCGGGATGGTGTCGTTCATCCATACTGGGGGCGAAGCGGCCGCAGTGGCCGCGGTGGGCGCCACCCGGGTGTTTCGCCTGGCCGAGTCGCTGGGCGCAGTAGAATCCCTCATAGAACAGCCCTCCACGATGACCCATCTGTCGGTGGCCGACTCTCCTTTGGCGGTGGACCCTGGGTTGGTGCGTCTGTCGGTCGGCATCGAGACGGTCGACGACTTGCTGGCCGACTTGGATCAGGCTCTCGGCTAGCCACGAGGTTGTTGTCAATGGTCGCTATCGTTAGTGTTGAAATTGGGGGAGAATTGAACTAGTGACGCTCACGGATCAGAAATTGCAGGATGTGGCGGCCACGCCCCTGACCCTGCTCGACGAACTCGTTCTGACGCTTCTGAACGAGGACAGTGGCTACTTCCGCCAAGTACCCGGATGGAATCTGAACTGCGCGGTCGTCGGTGCCGCCCTCGCCGAGCTTTCGCTCATTTATCGCATCGACACCGACCTGGAGTCCCTGACCCTTCTGGATAAGACCAGAACGGGCGATCCCTGTCTCGACCCCCTCCTTTCTGAGATCGCGGGTGAAGCAAATCAGTACAACGCCCAGTACTGGATTGAGCGGCTCATTCCCAAGGCCGACTCGATCATCGATATGACTCTTGATCGCTTGGTCGGCTTGAAGATCCTCCAACACCACGAAGGTGATTTCTGGTCGCTGGCTCAAGGCGCCTGGAAGTCGGGTTACCACACCAGCTCCGAAGTTGGAACTGCCGTCGAGTTCGTCAAGACCCGTATCAGCAGGGCGATCTTCAACAACGAGATTCCGGGCCCCAGAGACGTCGTCATCATCTGTCTCATCGAAACCTGCGACGTCTTGCGCTACATCTTCGAACTCGATGAGGAGTCTGAAGTGCGCGTCCAGCAGATCTGCAAGATGGACTTGATCGGCCGTTCCATCGCCGATGCGGTCAGCGAGAACATCGCCGGGTCGCTGTTCCGAAGAAGCGCCCTGACCAAGGCGATTCCCCGCCTCAAAGTGCGGAAGCTGCTGGGCAGCAAGCATCTTCGTAGTGGAAATTTGCCCGCACTCATGGCCGAACTCCACGAAGAATACGGTCCGGTATTCGAGCTACGGGTACCCTTCCAGGATCCAATGATCTTTCTTGTCGGGCCAGAAACCAATCATTGGGTACACCGGCATGGCCGCATGCACCTCAGAGCCAGGGACTACCTGGAGGATTTCGAGAAGGTCTACGGCGGAGTAGGGCTGTTGCCGGCACTCGACGGAGCCGATCACTTCCGGTATCGAAAGTCCATTCAGCCGGGGTATTCCCGCTCAAGGCTGGAAGGTCAACTGGATATGGTCTTCTCCAAAGCCCGGGAGAACTTGGCAACCTGGAACGTTGGAGAAGCGCGGATTGCGGTGACAATGTGCCGGAATCTGGTCAACTCGGAGTTGTCGCCGCTGTCCATCAGCATTGACTCGCAGGACGTCGCCGACGATATGCACAAGTTCAAGGAGCGCGCGCTCAAGACGCATCTTGCCAGAATCCTCCCCAAGTTCATGCTGCATACCCCATCCATGAGGCGCCGGGCGAAGCTGATCGACGAGGTGGTGGATCGGGTCCTTCGTGTCCACACGCCCGCACAGCGGGCTGGATGTCCTCGAGATCTTGCCGATGAGCTGCTGAACATGCACGCCAGTGATCGGCAGTTCCTCCCAGAGTCGAACCTGCGGTTCGTGCTGTCGGCACCGCTGATTGCCAGCATGTACGTGGGCGATCAGCTCGCCTTCATTGCCTACGCCCTGCTGGCGCAGCCGGAGTACCTCGAGAGGATCCAGGACGAGGCCGATGCCCTGTTTGCCGACGGCGACCCGGATGGCGAGGCGCTGACCGGACCGGCGATCGACATTACCCGCCGCTTCATCATGGAGTGCCTGCGCATGTATCCGATCGTCCCGCTGTCGGTTCGAAACGTGATGAATGCGTGCGAGGTCGAGGGCTACGAACTACCGGAGGGAGTGCGGGTCTTCATCGCCCAGACAGCGACGCACTACATGAGCGATGTCTTTCCCGACCCCTTCACTTTCGACATCGACCGCTATGTGGCGCCGCGCAAAGAAAACGTCGGAATCGGATACGCTCCATACGGCCTAGGCACCCATACATGCCTAGGATCCCGGTGGACGGAATTGCAGCTGGCCATCAACCTTCTGATGATGGTGCACTATTACAAGCTTGAGATTGCCCCCAAGAAGTACCAGCTCAAGATCAGCCCGTTTCCATCGATGTCTCCGAACAAGAAGCTGAAGTTCAACGTCACCGAGCGGCGCCGCGAACTGCCTGTCTGACCCCAGATAGCTGAGATTCAGGCGCTCAGCGCCTCGCCTTCTTGAATCGCCAGCCGTACATGATGCTGCCGTAGTAGTTGAACGTCCGTCTCGCGGCGGGATCGTCGAAGGGGTAGCCCGCGCCCATCTGCCTGGCCGCGGCCATCCCGGTGATGAAGCAGGTCTCCTGGCTGTTGATGAGCGTGTGGGCACCGCAGTGCCATGTTCGCCTCTTGCCCTGGATGAAGCGGAACAGGTTGACCAGCAGGGCGACGTGGCGCACGTCGTGGACGATGTGCTGGAACCACCACTTCTTGACGATCTTCTCCTCATCGATCGGGCTGATTGCGTTATAGGTAACCAGGCAGGGCTTGTCCGACCGGTTCACCCACGGCTGCTGGTTGTGCATGATGTAGGTGATCTCGTAGTTGTCCGGCCTCGCGCCGTACTGCTCGATGTGGTTGCTCCGCGTCGTCAAGGGCTTCACCTCGTTGTTGGGAAGGACCGAGGAGTCGTAGTGGACCACGGTGTGGTTGTGGAGCTCGCTCTCGTAGCGTATTGACGACAGCAGGTAGCGCTCGAGGCCCGTGGGCTTGTCGAGCATCATCAGGGTTTGGTTGGCGTTGCAGGCGAAGATCACCTCGTCGAACGTCTCCCGCACTCCGGCTGCATCTTCGACCACGACACTGGATTTCGACCGAAACACCTTTTGAACCGGCCGGTTCAGGTAGAGCTTGTCCCCGAAGTCGGCCGACAGGTGTTCGTAGATGCGCTGCGTCCCCTGGTCCCAAGTCTGCATGGGCGTGGCCGACTCGATATCGAAGAACTCCAGATATCGTGCGAACAGAGCAGCAGGCAGGTCGAACACGTTCGTGGCCATGAGGAAATTGACAAACATGGGTTTGAGAACCTTGTACCGGAAGTCGCCGGAGAACCCGCCTAGGTTCAGGATCGTCCCCATGGTGATGTAATTGAACGGGTTGAGGAAGTTCAGCGCCTTCGACTGGGTACGGCTCAGCCACCCCACCCGTTGTATTCGGCGCAAGATTCGTTGAAATTTGGAGATCTCTTCTTGCAACTGCTCCCTGATTTCGGAGTCGAAATCGTGGGCATAGATCTTCCCGCCGTACTTGACGCTGTAGCTGAATTTGGTATCGACTCTCTCGATTCCAAACTGCTCCATCAAAAGCAAAATGTGCTCATAGACGGATGGGATCAGAGCAGTAACCGAGATGTCGAAGGGGATCGACCCGCCGTCGTCTTGGGGCATGTCAACGGTGATGGCATTGCCGCCGAGCTTTTCCTGGGCCTCATACAGTCGGAAATCAAAGCGGTCCGGCTCATGATGCAGCGCCCATGCGGCGCCCAATCCCGAAACGCCGCCACCGACGATGGCAACTCGCCGCGGCGTAGTCTGCTTCTTGCCGGTTGCCATTGCCTACTGCCTCTTGTCAGTCGTTGACTGCCGGTTGGTCGGCGACAATCTCGAGTTTTTCTACCACTGCCAGAACATCGGGATAGAACTGTGCGCAGTAGGCGCGGTACTTCATGATCTCGCCGTCGGCACGCGATAGGCGGGGGCGAGAGCGGTACCGCTTGCGACTCCAGATCGGCACGTCCTGGAGTACGTCTCGCTTCTCAAAATAGGCCATGAACTTGTTGATGATGGGAGCACGCATCCTCTGCGGGAGAAATGCCAGGCCCGCGATCCGGCGGTTTGGATGGCGTATTGGTCCCGTCTGCGACACCACCGACAGGTCGATATGCGTGCCGTCGACGGGAGTCGCCAATACCCAGAGGCGCATGTCAAGGCCGATGGTGTGTTCGCGAACTTCCACTAACGAGTAGCCCAGCCCGTGGATAAGGGCGTTGGCGGACACTTCAAGCTTGAAGCCCGCCACTTTGGCGATCCTCCGGGTGGTAGCGAAGTCGAAGCGGCTTCGGAGGAAGTGCCCGTCCACCTCCAAAGGCTCGACGCGGCTCACGCTGTCATAGCCGTGGACGTGGCGCAGGTGGGCCAGATCCACCGAGTTCTCCGTCGTCTCCTGAGGATGGCCGGGGAAGCGGGATGTCCAGAAGTGGAGGTTGCTCCAGCCAACTTGGTCCGGCGCCTCTTCGGGCAGGTGCCATTGCGGTGGCCGACCCCCGATTCCCCACCACGCGAAGATAAGGCCGGCGATGTCCCTTGTCTCGAACACCCGCAGCCGCGCCGCTTTCGGTGGAGGGCCGAAGGGAGTGGCCACACACTGGCCGCTGGCGTCGTACTCAAAACCATGGAAGGGACAGACCAGTTGACCGTCGCGCACACACCCCCCGGCGTCGGGCCCCAAATCGGCCCCCAAGTGGGGGCAATAGGCCTCTGAGACGCAGACGCTGCCGCGCTCGTCGCACCAGACAATGATGTCCTCGCCCATCCAGGTTTTCTTGATGAGCTTGGCTTTGTCTAGAGACCGGCGGCTTGCGACGAAATACCAGCCCTCGGGAAACGGGGAGGGCAGCGGGGCGTTTGCCGGCTCCTTGCGTCTAACTGGCATCGTTCAACACTACTGACCGCGATTTTCGACTCGATGGAAATCCGCTGAGAGCGAATGTTAGACGGTTGGAGGGGCGACTCGTCAGTCCTGCATCGGCAAGAGGTCGGCGGCCAGGGCTTCGATCTCGGCCTCCCAGTCGAGCGGTTCGCCCAGCGGCATGACTACGAATTTAGAGGCGCCGGTCTCGATGAACGCCTCGATCCGAGTGCGCAGCTCCTGGCGGCTCGAGGCCACTAGCTCGCCGGGGCTCTTGTCGGGTTGGCGCAGTTTGATGGCCTGGAGGAAGCGGTCGGGCAGCGGGCCATCGGTGTAGGCCAGCAGGACCCCGTAGTGCTCGGGATCGATGGCCCGACCGGTCTCGGTGGCATGCTGATTGACGGTGGCGATCCCTGCTTTCACATCGTCGGGGGTGACGAAGGAGGGCAGCCAACCGTCGCTCAGCCGGCCGACCCGGCGCAGCTCAGAGGGGGCGATGCCCCCCATCCACACGTCGAGGGGCTGTTGCACGGGTTTCATGTCTACCCGGGCGGCGTCCAGACGGAAGCGGGGACCGTGGTGTTCCACCACATCTTCGGTCCACAATCGGCGCATAAGCGGCAGGGCTTCGTTGAACCAGGCTGCCCGGTCCATGCGGGCCACCCCGAAGGCCTGGTGCTCGGCGGTGTCGGCCACCCCGAGCCCGAATGCGGGCAGCAGTCGTCCGTTGGAGATGCGGTCGAGGCTGGCCATGGCTTTGGCCAGCAGCACTGGGTTGCGCCCGGGCAGCACCATCACGCTGGGGCCGAACTTGAGCCGGGTGGTGCGAGCCGCCGCGAACGTCATGGATACCACCGGGTCCAGCGCTGGTCCCCCGGCCCGTTCGGCTACCCACAGCGAGTCGAATCCCAGCCTCTCCAGGCCGTCTACCACCGCGGCGAAGGTCTCGGGATCTCCAGACGTCGCCCCGGCTCCCACGCCCACGCCGATTCGGATCCTCATGTCAGCTGAGCTTGGCGATCTCGGGGGATTCGTCTGGGTCAGGTTCGGTGGCCAAGAAGGCATTGAGCATCTCGGCGGCCACTTCAGCAGACGCGAGGCGCAGGCTCAGGGCCAGCACGTTGGCATCGTTCCAGCGGCGGGCGCCCCGGGCGGTCTCGGCATCGGTACACAATGCCGCCCGCACGCCGGGCACTTTGTTGGCCGCGATCGACACGCCGGTTCCGGTCCAGCAGCACACCACACCCACGTCTGCGGAATCACCGACCACTGCCTCGCCGACGGCCCGGCCCACGTCGGGCCAAGGCGCCCCCTCTGCGGCAGCTGCCACCACCTCGTGGCCGCCGTCGGTCAAGTGCTGCTTGATCGCATCGGTCAGTGAAGTGGGCTCATCGGTCCCGAACGCAATGCGCATCTCTAGTCCGATCGATCAGAGGCCAGAAGGTCGAGATCGAAGCCGTAGAGGGCGGCGCAGTTGTCCCGGAGGATCATCTGCTGCTCGTCGGCGGGCACGTCGGCCAGCGTCTCGGCCACCACCTCCCGGGAGCGGGGGAAGGTGGATTCAGTGTGGGGATAGTCGGAGCCCCACATGAGGGTATGGGTGCCGAAGGTGTCTCGCACCCGCACGCCCACCGCATCTTCCTGGAAGCTCACGAAGCAGTTTGAGCTGAAGTAGTGGCTGGGACGTGCCTCGGGATCGGCGAAGCGGTGCCAGTCGCCTCGCAGCGGCCGGTCGGTGTAGCAGTAGTCCATCTGGAACAGCCAGAACGGAATCCACCCCACCTCGTGCTCCACCGATCCCACTTTGAGCTTGGGATGGCGCTCGAACACTCCGGAGAAGATCATCTCGCCCAGCGACTTTCTCACGAAGTGGTCTTGCAGGTAGAACGCCGCCTCCGTCACCGCCCTCACGTCGTTCTTGGTCTGGCCGCTGGCGCTGGCGAGCATCCGGCCCGTGGCCACGTGCATCGAAAGGGGCACGTCGAGGTCGACCGCGGCCGACCAAAACGGCTCATAGCGGGGGTTGTCGTAGCCCTGGCCCGCCGGGGGCATCACGCTGACCATCGCCCCGGCCAAGCCCATGTTGCGGCACCGGGTCAGCTCGGCGATGGCCTCGTCGATGTCGTCGAGGTTGATGAGGGCGATGCCCTTCAGCCGCTCGGAGTCGTGGGCGCAGAACTCGGCGATGAAGTCGTTGTAGAGCGCCATGGTCGCAGAACACAGCTCAGAGTCGGGGATGCTGTAGGCCAACAGCGCCTCGCTGGGGTAGATCACCGAGGCGGCCACCCCGTCGGTGTGGTTGTCGGCGATGAACTTCTCGGGGTCGTAGGCACCGGGGCGGACCTCGTCGAACGACGCCTCGATGCGGAGCTTGGTGGGGTCTTGGTCGAACCGGTTGCCGGCCTGAAAGCCCAGAAAAGACATAGAGCGCTGGCCGTCGATGTACCACCAGTCGCCGCCGGGCTCGCGGCGCACCTGGGGGACCCGCTCGGCCATCGGACCGGTGGCCCGCTCGGTCCACAGGTCGGGGGGCTCGATGATGTGGGAATCAGATGAGATCATCATGTTGGAGGGGCTCATGGCACTCCTTTCCTCTTGGGATCATTGCAGCAGTTCTGAGGCCCGCTCGCCCAATGCGATGCAGGTGAGGTTGGTGTTGGCCCGGGGGATCATGGGCAAGATTGATGCGTCGAACACTGAGAGGCGGTCGATGCCGTGGACTTGGCCGAAGCCGTCGACGACGTCTCCGGCATCGGGGTCGGGCCCCATTCGGCAGGTGCCCGAGGCGTGGTACCAGGGAAAGCTGAACTGCTGGGCGTAGTCGGCCAGAGCCCGGTCGCCGCCGTTAGCGAAGGCTGATTCGTCGAGGACTGCCACCCGCTCGAACCTCTCAGACAGCGCCTCATGGGTGGCCAACCGGTAGCAGAGTCGCAGCCCAGCGGTGAGCTGGGAGCGGTCTTCGGGGTTGTCCAGAAGGTTCAGGTCGATAGCCGGCGGGTGGGCGGGGTCGGGCGACAGCACCCGGAGGCGTCCTCTGGAGCGAGGGGACTGGATGCCGGCGCAGATGCCCCAGATCAACTCGGCACCGCACACCTCGGCCAAAACCGGGTTCTGGCTGAGGTCCCAGTGGTTCATCATGCCGATCTGCATGTCGTTGGTCACCGGGCTGTCGGGCGAGCTGTAGCGGATCAGCAGCTGGTGCTGCACCATATCGGTGGTCACCGCTCCTTCCGGGGGGACAACGAAAACAAACGCCCCCACGTGCTCCATCAGGTTGGCGCCCACCCCGGGCAGGTCGGCGACCGAGCGGATGCCTATGGCCTCGAGGTCCCGCACCGGTCCGATTCCCGAGCGCATCAACAGCGCAGGTGAGTTGAGGGCGCCAGCGCATACCACGATGCGTCGGCCTCGGAACTGCTCCACGCTGGTGCCTCCGCTTGTGGAGTAAGCCACCGCGGTGGCCCGGTCCCGTTCAATCACGATGTGGTGGGCGTAGGCCCCGCCGACAATCTCCAGATTCTTCCTACCGTCGGCCGGATGGAGGTAGCCCATGGCGGTGGACACCCGTACCCCGTCCACCACGTTCTGGGGCGACGGGCCGATGCCCTCCGACACGCCGTCATTGTGGTCGTCCACCCACGCCAGACCATTGTCTTGGGCCGCGGCCAGCAGTTGTTGTTGGGGAGCGACCAGATCGTCTTTGGCTGCCCGACGGATGGGAATGGGACCGCCGGTGCCGTGGAGCTCGCCTCCCAGGGGGTCGTCTTCCAGTCGGCGAAAGCACGGGGCCATGGCCTCCCAGCTCCAGTTGGGGCTGGCCCAAGAGTCGTAGTCGCTGGGCATCCCCCGCAGCGCCACGCCGCCGTTCACCGCCGACCCCCCGCCCAGTGTCCGGCCCTGCGGGTAGGGGGCGGTGGCCTCGCCGGTGGTGCGGGCTTGGAAGCCCCAATCGCGCCCTGTGTGAGAGAAGTCCACCGCGCCCAAGCGGTCGGCGTCGGGATCGGGCTCGACAGGTCCGGCCTCTAACAGCAGCACCGACGTGCCGGAGTCTTCCGACAGCCGGGCGGCCAGCACTGCTCCGGTGGAGCCCCCGCCGACGATCACGAAGTCGTAGATCACAGTCGGCGACCGCCTGCTACTGGTCGAAGGGCAGGTGGCGGGTTGCAGCCAAGCGCCATCAGTTCTCGAAGGGCAAGTGGAGCATCTCGATAGCGTTGCCCCGCATGATCTTGTAGATCACCTCGTCGGACAGCCCCTCGCACAGCTTCTCGGCGATCTCCTTGGTATGAGGCCAGGTGCTGTCAGAATGGGGGTAGTCGGTTTCGAAGGTCACGTTGTTGACCCCGATGGCGTCGATGTTGGCCAGGCCGAAGCGGTCGTCGAAGAAGCACCCGTACACGTGGTCGGCGAAGTAGCTGCTGGGCGGCTCGGGGATCACCCCCCACACCCGGTTCCACCCCCGGTTGTGCTCCCACACCACGTCGGCCCGCTCCAAGATGTAGGGGATCCAGCCGATCTGGCCCTCGCTGTAGGCGATCTTGATGTCGGGGTAGCGGATGAACGCCCCGGAGAACAGCCAGTCGGCCAGCGACCCCATGGCGTTGTTGAACGTGAGGGTGGAGGGCACCGCGGGTGGGGCATCCGGCGAGGTGGACGGCATGCGCGACCCCGAGCCGATGTGCATGCACAATACGGTGGCCGTCTCCTCGCAGGCCGCGAACAGCGGCTCCCAGTGGCCGTCGGCGTCGTGGATGGACGGGAGGCCCAGGTTGGTGGGCAGTTCGGTGAAGGACACCGCGTGGGCCCCTCGGGCCGCGTTGCGGCGTACCTCGGCGGCGGCCAAGTGCGGATCCCACAAAGGGATGAGGGGCAGCGGGATGAGCTGGCTGCCGGTGCCGGCGCACCACTCCTCGATCATCCAGTCGTTGTAGGCCTGAACGCACAAGAGGGCCAGTTCCTTATCGGCCGCCTCCATAAAGGTCTGGCCGCAGAAGCGGGGGAACATCGGGAAGCACATGGCGGCCTCGACGTGGTTGAGGTCCATGTCGTCGAGGCGGGCTTTTTGCTGCCAGCAGCCGGGGCGCATCTCCTCGTAGTTGATGGGCCGGGCGTCGACTTCCTCCTTGGGATAGCCCGACGCCGCGCTCAGCCGAGTGAGAGGTCGCTTGAGATCCTCGTAGAGCCAGAAGTCCACCGTTCGCTCCACGTCGCTGTCCACCCATACCGGCTCGTGGTCGTGGATAACCAGGTCTTTCCGAATGGTCTCGCGCACCACTCGGGGTCCGATGTCGAGGTATTTGCGGGGCAGGCGGTCGGTCCACAGCGTGGGCGGCTCCACTACGTGGTCGTCCACAGAGATGATCCGAGGGATCTCAGGCATGGGCCGAGCGTACTCCGCGGCAGGGTGGCCACGGCCTGCTGAGGGGCTTGTCAGAGGCGTGGCCTAACCTGTGCCCATGCTTGATCTGATAATCAAAGGCGGCACCGTGGTGGACGGAACCGGATCGCCGGGGTTCGTCGCCGATGTGGGTATCAGCGCAGGGAGGATCACCTCTGTCGGGGCGGTCCACGAGGCCGCGGCCCGCGTCATTGAGGCCCATGGGCTGGTGGTGGCGCCGGGATTCATCGACGCCCACACCCACTACGACGCCCAGCTGTTCTGGGACCCGCTGGCCTCTCCCTCCAATGAGCACGGGGTGACCACCGTGCTGGGCGGCAACTGCGGGTTCACGCTGGCCCCCCTCAAGGCCGATGACGCCGACTACATCCGCCAGATGATGGCCAAGGTGGAGGGTATGCCCCTGCCCGCCCTGGAACAGGGCTTGCCGTGGAGCTGGTCGAGCTTCGCCCAGTACCTGGATGCGCTGGAGGGGCGCATCGGGGTGAACGCCGGTTTCCTGGTGGGACACTCAGCCCTGCGCCGCTTTGTGATGGGGGCCGAGGGCACCGGCAATGCGGCCTCTTCTGAGCAAGTGGCCGAGATGGTACGGGTGCTGCACGAGGCGCTGGAGGCCGGCGGGTTGGGGTTCTCGTCGTCGCAGTCCACCACCCACTCCGACGGCAACAACGACCCTGTGCCGTCGTATTTCGCCGACCGCGACGAGATGCTGGCCCTTTGCGACGCGGTGTCTGAGCATCCCGGCACCTGGCTGGAATTCATCATCACCGGCTGCAATGCGTTCTTCAGCGACGAAGAGATCGACTTGATGACCCAGATGTCGGTGCGGGCCCAGCGGCCGCTCAACTGGAATGTGCTCTCGCACGCCTCCACCATGATGGACCGCACCCGCCACCAGCTCAGCGCGTCGGATGCGGCTGCTCAGGCCGGCGGGCGCATTGTGGCGCTGTCGATGCCATCCATCGGCGGGCTGAAGATGAGCTTCGCCAGCTATTGCGCGCTGTATCTGCTGCCCAACTGGGGAGATGTGCTGTATCTGGACCACGACGAGAAGAAGGCCAAGCTGGCCGACCCCGCGGTGCGCCAGTGGCTGGATGAGCAGGCCCGCAGCTCCGAGGGTCCGTTCCAGTTCATCTCCACCTGGGCCAATATGGAGATCGGCGACACCTACGCCCCCGAGAACGCCGGGCTCACCGGTCGCAAGGTGGGCGACATCGCCACAGAACGGGGGGTGGACCCATTTGACGCACTGCTCGACATCGTGGTGGCCGACGATCTGCGGACCGCGCTGTGGCCTCTGTCGTCCGATGACATCGACTTGGCCTGGCAGCAGCGGGCCGAGCTGTGGCGGGACCAGCGGGTGCTGGTGGGCGGCTCCGATGCCGGCGCCCACCTCGACCGCATGTGCGGCGCCCGTTTCCCCACCGAGATGCTGGCCATTGCGGTGCGCGACCGGGGCCTGCTGTCGATGGAGGAGTGCGTGCAGCTCCTGACCGACGAGCCCGCCCGCCTGTTCGGGCTCAAAGGCCGGGGCCGAGTGGCCGAGGGCTACTGCGCGGATGTGGTGGTGTTCAACCCCGACACCGTGGCCTCAGAGCCCATCGTGGAGCGCACCGACCTCCCCGGCGGCTGCGAGCGCCTCTATGCCGGCGCCGTCGGCGTAGAGCACGTTCTGGTCAACGGCACCGAGATCATCACCGCAGGTGGACCCACCGGCGCCACCCCCGGCACCCTCCTCCGCTCCGGCCGCGACACTGAAACGGTGTTGCCGTAGGGACAATTGCTTCTGACCCCAACAGTTTGGGGTTGGTAGGGCGCGTCTACTGTGAGGGGAATGTTCGATCTGGTGATTCGGGGCGGCACTGTGGTGGATGGGACCGGGTCGGCACCGGTGGTGGCTGATGTGGCTATTTCCCGAGGGCGGATTGCGGAGTTCGGGCAGGTGGATGGGGCGGCGGCTCGGACGGTGGATGCCGACGGGCTGGTGGTGGCTCCGGGGTTCATCGATCCCCATACCCACTACGACGCCCAGTTGTTCTGGGATCCGGCGGCCACGCCGTCGCCGATGCACGGGGTGACCACTGTGCTGGGGGGCAACTGCGGGTTCTCGCTGGCCCCGGTGAATCCCGACGACGCCCGATACCTGCAAGAGATGATGGCCATGGTGGAGGGGATGCCCCTGCCAGCGCTGGAGCAGGGGCTGCCCTGGGATTGGGAGACGTTCGGAGAGTTCCTGGACCGCCTCGACGGCCGCACCGCGGTGAACGCCGGATTCCTGGTGGGCCATTCGGCCCTGCGCCGCTATGTGATGGGGCCCGACGCCGACCAGCCGGCCGACCCCGGCCAGCTCGACCAGATGGTGCAGACGCTCCACGAAGGACTGGCCGCCGGCGGCATGGGGTTCTCCACCTCCCTGGCCTACACCCATTGGGATGGTGACAACCAGCCGGTGCCCAGCCGATTCTCCTCCACCGAGGAAGTTCTGGCCCTGGCCGGGGCGGTGGCCGACCACCCTGGCACCTGGCTGGAGTTCATCACCTCGGGCTGCCTGAGCACGTTCAGCGACGAGGAGATCGAGCTGATGAGCCAGATGTCGGCCCGGGCACAGCGGCCGCTTAACTGGAACGTGCTGACGGTCAGCGCCGACACCACAGAACGGACCGATCACCAGCTCGGAGCCGCTGACGCCGCCGCCGCGGCAGGCGGGCGCATCGTGGCATTGTCGATGCCCACCATTGGCGGGCTCAAGCTGTGCTTCGACACCTATTGCCCCCTGTACAACATGCCCGGTTGGAAGGACACCATGAACCTTCCCCACGAAGAGAAGATGGCCGCGCTGGCCGACCCGGAGACGCGGCGGCGGCTGCACGAGCAGGCCCAGACAGGCAGCGGCGGCTTCTACCACATGGCCCAGTGGCAGAACATGGAGATCGGTACCACCCACGCCCTGGAGAACGACGGGCTCACCGGGAGGCGAGTGGGCGACATCGCCGCTGAGCGGGGTCAAGACCCCTTCGACACCTTGTGCGACATCGTGCTGGCCGACGACCTGCGCACCGACCTTTGGCCCATCAACGCCGACGATTCGGCCGAGAGCTGGGCCTACCGGGCCGACCATTGGCGGGATCCCCGTGTGATCGTGGGGGGCTCCGACGCCGGCGCCCATCTCGACCGCATGTGCGGCACCCGCTATTTCACCATCATTCTCGGCGACATCGTGCGCGAACGGGGACTGCTGCCGCTGGCCGAGGCGGTGCGGCTGCTCACCGACGTGCCCGCCCGCCTGTTCGGCTTGACGCACCGGGGCCGGGTGGCCGAGGGCTGGCACGCCGATCTGGTGGTTTTTGATCCGGCCACTGTGGCCTCCGGACCCATCGAGGCCCGCACCGATCTGCCCGGCGACTGCATGCGCCTGTTTGCCGGCGCCCAGGGTGTCCATCGTGTGCTGGTGGGCGGTACCGAAATCGTGATTGACGGCCAGGTGACCGGCGCGGCTCCCGGTACCGTCTTGCGGTCTGGCCGCGACACCGAGACCGTTCTGCCCTGAGGCCGACTTGACGCCCCGCGGGGCGAGGAGCCCGGCAGAGCCGGGCAACGGCGATGGACGCCCTGCCGCCCCCGAACGCGCAGGGGTTGACGCGGCCGGGGGCGGAGGGCGTGGGGTTAGGCGGCGAAATGGCCGCGGCGCGAGCGATAGAGCTCGGCCAGGCCGGACAGAGCGGGATGGCGCAGCTCTGAGGGGCGGAATCTGACCGCCTCACCGATTCGATAGGCAGGCACGATGCCGTCGTTGATGCTTTGCAGCAGGTCGTGATGGTCGATGCCAAGCATCCGGCAGGCATCGGCCGGGCCGACAAGGTTTTCCATAGTGTGGTTCATGAGTTTGCTCCTTCCTCGTTGCTCCGCCGGGACCACGGATCGCGGCACTGGCGGAAATGGAGCGGGCATTTTCGCGAGTGAAACTCTCAAATAATTCCCACCTGGGCGGTCTTGGGGACGCGATATATGGGCTCGCGTCACATGGACCTGTGGAAATCTTCCCGTGGACGATCCCAAGCAACCGTTTGAACTGGGCTTTTGGTTCGGACTTGGCGGGTGGGGGTAACGCGTAGCCTGTGTAAAAGAAATTTCTTAGAAAATCGCGAAATTTACGCGATATCAGCAGATTTGGCACAGGATGTGTCGCGGCCCGGGGTCAGAATCGGTCGATTACCTCGGCGGCGAAGCGGTCCAGGGTGGCCTGAGCTGAGCCCAAATCGGGATCGTGGGTGCTGTAGATCATGCGAGTTGCCCCCAAGTCGGCCAGGAATCGGGCGTCGTCGAGCGTGGCGCCGAATCCCTGGAGTTCGCAGGCTTCGGCCCGTCCCGCATAGCCGGCCCAACGCTGCACCTCAGCCCACATCTCGGGCCAGCGATCCCGGTTCTGCGAGGCTGAGAACGCGGGGAGAAATGCATCGCCTCGCTGGCCGGCTCGGCGCAGCGCCGGCGGGGAATGGCCCCCCACGATAATGGGGACGCCGTCGGGCTGGCGGGGGTGGATGGTGAGCTGGATGCTTTCGAAGGCAACGGTCGGTCCGGCAAAGCTGGCCACCGGGTTGGCCCAAAGCTCTCGCATGGCGTCGATGTACTCGTCGGTGCGGGTGCCTCGGTCGGTGAACGAATAGCCCAGAGCGTCGAACTCGTCGGCCAGCCAACCTGCGCCGATCCCGAGTTCGGCCCGCCCTCCCGACAGCACGTCGATGGTGGCCAGCTGCTTGGCCAACAGCATCGGGTGGCGCTGGGGCAGCACCAAGACTGCGGTCCCGAACCGCAGCGAATCGGTGACGCCGGCCAGATAGGCCATCAGCGCCAGCGGCTCGGGGAGCTGGGTGTGCTCGTTGTCCCACGGGTAGGCCCCCGATTCGGCGTACGGGTAGGGCGACTGCTTGGCGGCGGGGAACACGATGTGATCGGCGAAGAACAGCGACTCGCACCCCACCGCCTCGGCATGGCGGGCAAATCCGGCCAAGAATTCCGGATCGGCAATCGGTGCCGCCGGCGGCCCCGACGCCCCAGTCGCGCTGCCGATGAGATACAGCCCGAACTTCATCCCCGTAGCCTGTCATGCCTCCGGTGCCCCTACCCTGGTTGCGCCATGGCTTCGCCTCCTGTCCTCGGAGACTTCATGCCCAACTCGGGTGATCCCGGCGAGCTGCTCGGGGCGTTTTGCGATTGGGCGGAGGCGGCGGGGTTGGAGCTGTATCCGCATCAAGAAGAGGCGGTGCTGCGGTTGCTGGCGGGCGACAACGTGGTGCTGGCCACCCCCACCGGGTCGGGAAAGTCGCTGGTGGCGCTGGCCGGGGTGTTCGCCGCGCTGGCCCAAGGGCGGCGGGCGGTGTACACCGCGCCGATCAAGGCATTGGTCAGCGAGAAGTTCTTCGAGTTGGTGGCCGCGTTCGGGGCCGATCGAGTGGGGATGGTCACTGGCGACGCCACGGTGAACGGGACCGCGCCGGTGATCGCGTGCACGGCCGAGATCCTGGCCCAGCGGGCCCTGCGGTCGGGGAGCGACACCGACGCCGACCTCGTGGTGATGGATGAGTTCCACTACTACGGCGATCGGGATCGGGGTTGGGCCTGGCAAGTGCCGTTGCTGGAGCTCAGCCGTCCCCAGTTCCTGCTGATGTCGGCCACCCTGGGCGACACGACCGCCCTGCGCCGGGATCTGAGCAACCGCAATGGCCGTCCCAGCGCGCTGGTGGCCTCAGCCCAGCGGCCGGTTCCGCTGGATGTGGAGTACCGAGAGACGCCGCTTCACGGGTCCATCGCCGAGCTGCTGGCCACCGACAAGGTGCCGGTGTACATCGTGCACTTCACCCAGCGGGAGGCCACTGCCCAAGCCCAGAGCCTCACCAGCCTCAATGTGCTGGACGCCGAAGCCAAGACCGCGGTCAAGAAGGCGATCGGCGGATTCCGCTTCGACACCCCGTTCGGCAAGGATCTGCGCCGCTTCGTGCTGGCCGGGGTGGGGGTGCACCACGCCGGGCTGCTGCCAAAGTACCGGCTGCTGGTGGAGAAGCTGGCCCAGCAGGGTCATCTGAAGCTGATCTGCGGAACCGACACCTTAGGGGTGGGGGTGAACGTGCCCATTCGCACCGTGCTGTTCACCCGGCTGTACAAGTACGACGGGCGCCGCACAAGGGTGCTTTCGGTGCGGGACTTCCAGCAGATCGCTGGGCGAGCCGGACGTCGGGGGTTCGATGAGGAGGGCAGCGTTTGGGTGCAGGCCCCCGAGCACATGATCGAGAACCGCCGGGCCGAGGCCAAGGCGGCATCCGATCCGGTAAAGCGCCGCAAGCTGAAAAAGAAGAAGCCACCCGATCACAACTACGCCCACTACGACGGCGACACTCTCAACCGTCTGTGGCACGGCCAACCTGAGACCCTGGAGTCTAGCTTCGGGGTGACACACTCCATGATGCTCAACGTGCTCGACCGGTCCGGTGACGGCTGTGCGGCCATGAAGCGCCTCTTGACCGACAACCATGAGCCCCGCTCCCGCCAGCGGGTCCACATCTGCCGAGCGGTGGGAGTGTTCAGATCGCTGATCGACGCCGAGATTGTGGAAGTGCTGGACGCCCCCGATGGTCAGGGCCGCCCGGTGCGGGTGAACCTTGACCTGCAAGACGAGTTCCGGCTCAATCAGCCGCTCGGGTTGTTCGCGGTGGAGGCGCTGGACGCGCTCGATATGGAGGCGTCCGACTATCACTGGCAGGCACTCAGCGTGGTGGAGTCGGTTCTGGAAGACCCCTCGGTGGTGCTGCTCGCCCAGCGGGACAAGGCCCGCGACGACTTGATGGCCCAGCTCAAGGCCGAGCGGGTGCCCTATGAAGAGCGCCTGGAGCGGCTGTCAGAGGTCACCTGGCCCCGCCCCGAGGCCGAGTTCATCGATCCCGCTTTCGCCGCTTTCGCCCGCTACCACCCGTGGGTGGGCCGCGACCGTCCCAGCCCCAAGTCTGTAGCCCGCGACCTCATGAAGGTCGGCGACACCTTCAACCAGTATGTCTCCCGCTATGGGATCAAACGCTCCGAGGGCGCGCTATTGCGCTATCTGTCCGACTGCTATAAGGCCATGGTCCAAACCATCCCCACCGCTGCCGTCAACGATGCCCTCGACAGCCTCACCGCCGAGCTCCGCGACTTGGTGCGCTCCACCGACTCCAGCCTCCTCGACGAGTGGGAAAGCCTGCGCGAAGAATGAGCTGGTGATGACGGGGTGGCACACTGGAGGCGGTGATCGCTGATCGAATTGTCTGTGTGGACTGTGGGGGGCAGTGCCACCGGATCACACATTGGCCAGAAGACGACCCGCCCGTGCCCGGCGACTCAGTGGCCTATCGCTGCGCCGACTGCGACGACCGCTGGGACATGGTGCTCGATGCAGAGGATTTCGACGACTGACCGAATGCACCGCTAGGGCATCTTCGAGGCGATCCAGGCGTTGAGGCGGGCGGTGTGGACTCTGGCCATCTCGCAGGGGAACAAAGTGAAACCGTGGGGGGAATCGGGGTATACGGCCAATTCCACCGGCGACTCTGCTGCGGCCAAGCGGGTGGCGAAGAACAGCGAGTCGTCGAGCAAGTGGTCGTAGGTGCCCGCAGAAACCAGGCATGAAGGCAGGCCAGAGAGGTCGGCGAACAGGGGTGACACATCGGGGTTGCGCCGTTCTGCGTCGGACATGCTCGGTGTGAAACACTCGATCATGAACTGCAGATTCTGGGGATTCAGCATGTCGGGGTTTCCCCCATTGCCGTAGACCGACGGGGTGCCCCGAAGGTCGTAAATGCCGAATACCAGGTTGGTCCCCAGCACCCGGTCGATGGCACCGAGGCGGTCCCGCACGCGCAACAGGGTGGCTGCGGCCAAGTGCCCGCCAGCTGACTCGCCTCCGATGAACATCTTGTCGGTACCCCAGCGCTCGGGGCCGTGTTCGAGCATCCAGGCCGCGGCCGCCTCGCAGTCGTCTGCCCCGGCGGGGTAGGGGTGCTCGGGGGCAAGCCTGTAGTCCACCGACAAGACGGCCAGACCGTGGCGCTTGGCTACATGCTCGTTATCCACGTCGGACATTTGGGGGTGCCCCACGATCCATCCGCCGCCGTGGATGTGCAGGAACATGGCCCTAGGGTTGTCCGGCACGAACATCCGCACTGGGATATCGCCGGCAGGTCCGGGGATGGTGTCCTCAACGGCCATCGGCGACGGCTCAGGCTCCATGACCCGCATGTTCTCTCGCATGAGCTGCGCTCGGGCTACTGGGTCTTCAGGCAAGTCGGCCTCGGGTATGCCGGTAAAGGGCAGCTGTTCCAATAGAGCCTTCGCCTCAGCGCGATAACCCTCGATCGATTCATCCCAGAGCTTCATCGGCATGTCCTCTGTTCGTCTCGTGCCCCCTGGCGGGGCGGTACTACCTTGCAGTCTTCGTGGGTGATGATGCCATTTTCTACCTGGACGGCGACACCGTCGTCCCGACCATCAACGCGCAGGGACCATGGGACCTCGGTGCTCAGCACGGCGGCGCGGTGGCAGGGGTGTTGGCCCGGGCCGTAGAGCGGGTGCCCACCCCGGTACCCATGCGAGTGGCCCGCTTCACCCTGGACATGTTGCGACGGGTGCCGGTGAAGCCGCTGGCCGTCTCCACCGAGGTGCTCCGCACCGGCAAGCGGATCCAAACCACGCGAGCCAACCTCTACGACGGCGAGCAGCTGGTAGCTTCCGCAGTGGCGGTTTCGGTGCGCACCGGTGCTGAGATCGAAGTCTTCCCCGATCGACAACCCGAGGCCCCGCTGCCCCCTCCGCCGGGCAGCGCCGAGAAGCCCCTGGCATTCAACCCCCGGGAGTCGATGCCCGACGGCTTTCCCCATGTGGTGGAGTTCGACCGGGTGGACGGCAGTTTCCGGGGAGGCACCCCCAGCAAGACCTGGGTTCGCCTGTTGGTGCCGCTTGTCAGGGGAGAGAAGACGTCGTCGCTGGTCAACCTGATGGCCATGTCCGATTTCACTAGTGGGTTGGGCTCGTTTTTGCCCTTCGACCACTATGTGTCCATCAACACCGACCTGAGCATCCACGTGTTGCGCTATCCGACCAGCGACCGCATCGGCATCGACGCCGAAACCTGGGCCGACGCCGACGGGATAGGCCAATCCCGAGCCCGGCTGTTCGACGAGTCCGGTCTGTGCGCCCTCAGCAACGCCACCCTGTTCATCGAGTCCCGCAGCCGCTACTGAGTGCATTCTTCGGGATACCGCGTCTGGTCGGCGAGCGGCGTTGCGGCTCGGTCAGCGGGGTCTTCGGCGGCTACCAGATAACGGGCATGGCCTTGACCCCGGCGACGAGATTGCTTCGCAGACGCGACAGCTCGCCGGTCGGGCGGATGGTTGGCATGCGTTGCAGGATCTCCCCGATGATGCAGGTCAGTTGCATCTTCGCCAGGCTGGCGCCGAGACAGAAGTGCTCTCCGATACCGAAGGTGAGGTGAGCCGTCGAATTCCTTGTGATGTCAAACGTGTCCGGCGCGGCGAAAACCCTCTCGTCGCGGTTGGCCGACGGGTACCACATCACGACCTTGTCTCCGGCCCGCATAAGAACGCCTCCCACTTCGGTGTCAACCGTGACGGTGCGGCGGAAGTGCATCACCGGGGGCTCGTACCGCAGGATCTCGTCCACAGCCTTTGGCAGGAGGGCGTCCAAGTCGTTCACGAGCAGGTCGCGCTGGTCGGGATGGGCGGCCAGGAGCCGTACCGCGTGAGTCGTGGCGTTGCGCGTGGTTTCGTTGCCCGCGATCGCTAGGAGGACGAAGAAGTTGTTCAGCTGTAGATCAGAGATGGCCTCTCCGGCGACCTCGCCGTTCACGTACCGGCTGATCAGGGTGTCGTCGGGAGCGGCCCGCTTCTGGGCTGCGAGCTGATTGGAGTAGTTCGAGATTCTCGCCGTGACTTCATCTTGACTCGACGTTGGATCGCGATAGTCGGGATCGTCGAACGCGACGAGCTGGTTGGACCAATCGAAGATCTGCTGTTGGTCGTCGAGCGGTACGCCCATGAGCTCGCAGATCAACAACATCGGCAGATGCATGGCGATATCGGTGACGAACTCCGCTGAATGGCGTTCGATCACGTGGTCGATGATCGATGTCGCCGCAGCGCGGATGCGCGGCTCGAGCTGGCGGACCATCCTGGGAGTGAACCCGCGGCTGACGAGCCGGCGGTATTCCACGTGGTCCGGAGGGTCCATGGACAGGAGCATCGCCCGAATGTTTTCCAGGGAATCTTCGGGGACGTCCTGCATCTGGACGCCTCCGAGCGCCGAGGAGAAGATCTCGGGATGGCGAGACACATGAACAAGATCTTCGTGCCGGGTGATCGACCAGAAGCCCCGCTGCGGGTCCGGGTATTGCCCACTGTTGAACTTCGAGTCGTTCCAGGAGACGGGTTCCTCGGCTCGGAGCATCCGGAAGTACTCGTGGGGAAATCCCTGCCCGAACACATCGGGGTTGGAGAGATCAAGATCGCCGGGTATCACTCTTGCTTCTCCAATGTGCTGGGGATCAGTTTGATTGGATCGCGGCCATCAACGTGTCCAAAGAAATTGCCGTCGATCACGCCATAACCGAGAAGGCGCTGCATTGTGGGGCTGAACTGAGCCGCCTTGTCGGGTCCGACCACCAGCACCATGTTCTCTACCTGGCGAAGCCACGGCTGGAAGTAGATGATTGACACTCCGGTGCGAACCTCGTCTGAAGTATTGGGACCGGCTCCGTGATAGATGCCGCCGAGCCAAACGAGCGCACTGCCTGGAGCCAGTTCGACCGAGATCGTCTCTTGTTCTGTCGGTTGTCGCGGGGAGTCCCAGCGATGGCTTCCCGGCACGAAAAGGGTTGAGCCGTTTGCAGCTGTGTAGGGCGACAAGGCCCACATGACGCTCACGCTCCATGGCGGTCGGGGCCGGGCGACGCCGGGGAGGTCGTCGTCGCAGTGGAGGGTTTGTGCGGTCTCGGACGGGTGGATGCGGGTGCCCTGACAGGCGGCAAGCACCCGTGAGGGCCTGAGGTGGTCGTCGAGCAGTTCGAGGACGGCGGGGTGCTCGACGAGAGCAGCGACCGACGGGCACTTCGCCAACATGGCATACACACGCTCGGTTCGCAGGCCTTCGAAGTCGTTGCGACCCCAACCGTTCAGGCCGAAGTGCGGTTCGATTTCTTCAAGCACCCGCGCCACGACGTCGTGATCGAGCACCTGATCCAAGACGGTGTAGCCCGATTCGGCGAGCTGGCTCCGCTGGTCTTCTGTGACGTGCGACGTGGACGACATCAGTAGGCAAGTGTGGTGCTAGTGGGGGTTGTCATCGTAGAGCTCCGTATAGAAGTCGGGGTCCGGTGGCGGAACCATTCGCGCTATGAGGCGCTGTGAAACACGGCCGATCACTGTCGGGTTGTTCGTGAACGCGGAGTTCGCCACCCGCGCCATGATCCGGGCGCGTCGCTCTTCACGGGAATGGCGGGCCACATCAGCCCCCGAGCGCAATCGAGGACAACGCGGGCGGCTCGTCGAGCTTCACAACCCGGCCGGGGAAACCTTTGAAATGCGGGATTCCCTGCTCATAGTCGAGCCACTGTGGAGAATCGTCGCATAGCACAGCATCGCTGCTGATGAACGCACCAGCGAGATCGGCCGAACCCCGCATCTCCGGATACCACCAGCCGTGCGGTACGCGCACATGGCCCTGCTTCATGGTGTCCTTCACCGCTATCACGGCGACAACGCTTCCCGTCGGAGTCTCAAGTCGCGCCCAATCGCCATCAGCGAGGCCGTCTCGAGCCGCATCGGCGGGATGCAAGAACAGGCTCGGACGCGGCGTCCGCCTCCGCAGCACCGGGATGTTCCGTTGACCGGTCTGAAAGAAGGAGTCTTCGCGCACTCCGGTGAACACCGCGTAGGGATAGTCGTCGCCGGGGGCAACGGGTGGCTCCCGGTGGTAGGGCAGGGGGTCGAACCCCAGCTCAGCCAGCACGCTGGAAGCCAGCTCAACCTTGCCCGACGGGGTGGCGAAGCCCATTTTCTCGTACTTGCGGAACTCAGGAAGCGGCGAATGCATGTAGTGGTCATGCACGAACTGGTCGAAGGTCTTGCCCGACGGTGAGAGTCGAAAGTCGAGGACCTCCTCGAGCGTCGACCACGGGAAATGCTCTCCGAATCCGAACCGATGCGCCAGATCGCGCCAGAACTGGAACGTGCTCGATGCCTCCGCTGACGGCTCTACCACCTTCTCGCTGACGGTTAGGCGATTCGTCCAGCTCCACGTGTCTGCAATGTGGTTGCGCTCCGAGAACACGTCTCCGGGGAGTACGTAGTCGGCCAACATTGCCGTAGGCGTCATGAAGATCTCGTGGGCAACGATCAACTCCTGGTTCATGAGAGCCCGGTAGATCTGGTGCTGGTTCGGGTAGCTCAGCAAAGTGTTGTTGCCCAGAGCGAAGAGGGCTTTGACCGGGTAGGGATCGCTATCGGCCATGGCCCGAAACACCGCCGTCGGATTGGCCATGTAGCAGCCCATAACCAGGTCGGCGTAGCGGTAACCCCACACCTTCTCCGTCACGTCACCGAGCAGGTCCTGGGCACGGTAGGTGTAGGCCGGATGGTCGCCAGAGCCGAGCTGTTTGTCGCGCTGTTCCTGGCTGAGGGCTTCGTGGAATTGGACTCTTGACTCCGGGAGGAAGTCGGGGTTGAAGCCTCCCAGAGTCTCGCCCCCCACCACGTCGAGGTTGCCCGTGATCGCCCGGAGGATTGACTGGAGCCGTATGCCCGAAGTCGACGAAATCTGCTGGTCGGTGATGGGGGTCCACGGGATCACCGCGCTCTTGGCGGTTGCGTACATTCGGGCTGCGGTCCGGATCTGGTCGCGGTCAACCCCGGTGACTTGCTCTACCCGATCGAGCGGGTACTCGGCGACTCGGGCGCAGAGCTCATCCCATCCGACCGTCCAGTCCCGCACGAAATCCTGGTCGTAGAGCTTCTCTTCAATGATCACATTGAGCCAGCCAAAGAGCATGGCTGCGTCGGTTCCGGCCCGCAGGCTGAGGTGGAGGTCAGCCTGCGCCGCTTGTTCGCTCACCCGAGGATCGAGCACGATCAACTTGGCGCCATTGGCGCGAGCAGCGTTGATCATGTTGAAGATCGGAGTCCACGAGTGCCGCTTGGGGTTATGGCCGATCAGCACCACGCACTTCGTGTTCATGATGTCCGGGAACGGGAACCAGCCGTAGGTCAACTTGTTGACTGCGGCGGTATTTCCCGCGCAGAGCGATACTCCGCTGATCCAGTTGGGTGAACCGAGCAGGTTCATGAACCGTCGGTCCATGCCGTGCGTGACCTGCGTGTTCCAACCCGAGGTGGACACGGCGAGCGACTCGGCGCCGTACTTTGCGACGATATCCTGGAGCTTCTCGGCGATTTCGTCCATCGCCTGCTGGTAGGAGATCTCCACCCACTCGTCCTGACCGCGCTCGCCTGCCCGTTTCAACGGCACCCGGAGCCGATCCGGGTGGTTGTGTATGGCGGGCGCGGCCGTTCCCTTGTAGCAGATATTGCGAGCAAGCAGTGGGTTCTCATGGGGCAAGACCTTGGTCAGCTTCCCGTCCGCCACCTCGGCTCGGAGCTGACAGCCAATGTCGCAGACCGTGCAAACTACGTGGCGATCTCGAAGAGGGGAGGTTGCGACGGTGCTCATCGGCGTTTCCTGCTTTCTTGGACGGACTTACGTCGCCACTGCGCGGCGCATCGATCATATCTGACTTTTGATGTCACATGTAGATGCTGCCCTCACTCGGCCCTTGCCCTTTAAGTCACGCCGCGGGTCCAAAGAGGGGTGGACGCTGACTAGTTGCTTTGGAATCGAAAGCTAGGTAGTTTCCGGTTGCCGATCCAGAGGATTGGCAACATGACGACAATATGAACAGGTAGCCATGTCGGAATATCCCGCCCACGAGACCGCCATTCTCCTCGTTGATCCCCTCAACGAGTTCCTCTCGGAGGGGGGCAAGCTCTACCCGATGACGCTAGCGACGGCTGAAGCGGTGGGCACCGTCGCAAACCTCAGGCGACTGGTTGATGGCGCACGGTCGGCCGGGTTGACGATCGCGTATGCGCTGCACCACGCGAACACCGGCGGTGATTACGACAACTGGAAGTTCCTCAATCCCTCTCATCAGGGCACCAAGGACTTCGGGATCTTTGAGGCAGGCAGTTTTGGGATAGAAGTCCATCCTGACGTCGCACCCCAAGATGGCGACATCGTTGCTCAGGAGCACTGGACAGCATCCGGATTCGCAGGCACCGACCTCGATTTCCTGCTGCGCCTACGCGGAATTGACCGAGTCGTCATCGCAGGCAACCGCGCCAACACCTGCGTCGAAGCTACCGGACGATACGCCGTCGAGCTCGGCTACCACGCGACGCTGGTATCCGACGCCATCGCGGCCTTTAGTCAAGAGGAGATGGACGCCACCGTCAAAACGAACTGGCCGGCATTCGCCCACGCCGTACTCACCACCGACGCGTTCCTCGGACTTGTTGGCTAACTGCTCGAAATCGCGCTCAGAGACTTGCGATGTGAGGATTCGCAGCGTGGCGATCCCGCCAGGCAGCCTCTTCAGGGCTTCCCGGTTCTGGGGTCACGGCCCCGGCCTCCATGCTCCAGCTTGCCGGCGACTCGCGCACGACGACCGTGTGGCGGCTGGGTCTTGAGTTGGAAGTATGATGGCCTTGACCGGTGGCTGGCTCCCATTGAGGGTGGTGCTGCGGCACATTGGAGGATGAAATGAAGTGGGCTGACGTCGACACCACTCATTGCGGTGTGGCCGCAGCGACCTCAATCGTCGGCGACCGCTGGATTCCCTTGATCCTGCGGGATGTGTTTTTTGGTGTTCGCCGCTTCGACGACCTCCTTACGCACATCGGCGTCTCAACCGCCGTCCTATCAAACCGGCTGGGCCGACTAGTGGAACACGGGATTCTCGCGAAGGTTCGATACCGGAGCGAGGGCTCCCGCCACCGCTACGAATACCAGCTGACAGAACGCGGTCTGGACTTGCTGCTCGTCCAACTCGCCCTCGCGGACTTCGGCTACGAGCATCTCGTCGACGCGGACAAGCGGCTCGTCGACTTCGTTGATCGCTCCACCGGCCAACGTGTCCGACTTGGACTCGTACGTGAAGACGGGACTGTAATCGGCGCAGACTCGTTAGGGATGCAGATCAACGAGGCAGCCGCCAGCGAGCACCAAATGTGACAACCGGGGACGTAGCCCAGGGAGCAATGGGATTGGCGGGTCGGCTTCCACCTTCCTAGAGGCCCGCAGCCGCCGTTAAGCGCGCCGTGCCGCCAGGATCAGGGGCCGCCCAGGGCGGTGATGTCGTCGAAACCGACGACGTGGCCGCTCCAGTGGTCGGGCCGGCGGATCATCCAGTCGGCACACTCTGCGGTGTACTCGGGGGTCTTGAGGGTCTCCAGGCCAGCGCCGCCGGTGGCGATTTCCGCTCCCTCGGTATTGTAGACGTGCCACCACCCCTCGGTGGACACGATGGTGTCCACCCGCAACACGTTGAATGCCACCCCCCGGCCCCCCAACTCCAAGTGCATGGAGGCGTTCCAACGCTCCATGGCCCGCTTGGACGTGGAGTAGAGCGCCAGGTTGGGGCTGATAGCGGTGGCCGATCCCGAGCTCACGCTGAGCACCCGGCCCGAGCCCCGCTCCAACATTCCCGGCACGAAGCCCTGGCAGAGCTGCAACGGCCCCACCACCTGCACTCGAAACGCCCGCTCCCAGCGCGACCAGGGCACCTCGATGATCGGGCCGTTGGAGGTGTAGCCCGCGTTGTTCACCAGTATGTCGCACCCCCCGTACCACTCCAGTGTCTGATCCACGATGCGGGCGGTGTCGTCGGGCGAGGTCAGGTTGGCCTGCACGCTGCGGGCCTCGATCCCCTCGTCGTCCAGGGCGGCAACCACCTCGGGCAGCGATCCCGGCAGCACGGCGTCGGGGTTCTCGGTGCCGGTGCGGCCCACCACCACCAGCCGGGCTCCGGCTCGGCCCAGCCGGAAGGCGATTTGGCGGCCGATGCCTCGGGTGGCCCCGGTGACCACGGCTACGGAGCCTGCGACGGAAAATGACATGCCTGGACGCTAGTGGCGTTGCTGCGAAATGGCGGTACGGCGAGATGTTGAGGGTCAGCCGGTGCCGGAACGGACTGCGCCTCCGCCGACCGATGCCATGGCCGCACCGACTATCCCGGCGTTGTTCCTCATCTCAGCGACGACGAATTCGGTATCAATGTCCAACAACGGGCCCCACACGTCGAAGTTCTTGCTGATTCCCCCGCCGAGTATGAACAGTCCAGGCGAGATGATCTTCTCAAGGTGTTCCAAGTAGTCCCGCACTCGGCCCGCCCACGTCGGCCAGTCTAAGTCATCCCGCTGGCGGACTTTGGCCGCCGTCCACATCTCCACGTCGTCGGCATGACCGGCGAGGTAGAGGTGGCCGAACTCGGTATTGGGCACCAGGCTCCCGTTGACGAATACCGAGCTGCCGATTCCCGTGCCAAAAGCGGTAAAGCAGACAGTCCCCGAGCGGCCCACCCCTGCACCGTGGGTCATCTCGGCGATTCCGGCGGCATCGGCGTCGTTGATGATCGTGACTGGGGTGCCTATCCGGTCGCTCATCGTTTTGGCGATGTCGACGCCGGCCCATGAATCGTCTAAATGGGCCACCCATTTGACGGTGCCCCCGGTTATGGGCGCGGGGAAGGCGCAGCCCACCGGGCCATCCCAGCCGAAAGATGACACCAGCTCAGCCACCACGTCGGCCACCTTGTCGGGAGTGCCTGGTTTGGGAGTGGGGATCCGGTAGCGCTTCTCGAGGAGATCGCCGGAGTCCACATCTACCGGCGCGGCCTTCATGCCGCTTCCCCCTATGTCGATGCCGAATGCTGCGCTCATTGCCGTCACCGGTTTCCCGCCCGACGAAAGTACCAGCGGCCCTCCTCACTGGGGGAGTCGAGCGCGGGTTGCGCGAAGCTGGAGAGATCGGCGCAGAGGGCCGGGACACACCTGAAGCTGATCGCCGGGACGGAGGACGAGCAATGGTTGGCATGCTGGCTGGACGGGTAGCGATGGTGTCGGGCATCGGACCCGGCCTGGGAATCGAGATCGCCCGGCTGTTCGCCCGGGAGGGGGCCGACATCGTTTTGGGCGCCCGCCGTACTGAGCTGATGGAGTCGCTGGCTGCGCAAATAGAGGCGATTGGCCGCCGTACGGTGTGGCAGTCCACCGACATAACCGACCCCGACCAGTGTCAGGCGCTGGTCGACGCTGCGGTGGAGAAGTTCGGTGGACTGGACGTCTGTGTGAACAACGCCTTCAACGACGGCTTTCCCGTCATCAACGTGGAGGACGCCGACCTGGACCGCTGGAGAAGCGTGTTCGACGTTAACTTCTTCGGCTCGCTGAATATGACCCGGGCGTGCATTCCCGCCCTGAGAGCATCCGAAGCCGGACGCGTCATCTTTGTCAACACCATGTCCACCCGCATCCGGCAGGCGGGTTGGGGGGCTTACAGCAGCTCCAAAGCCGCGTTGGAGAACATCACCAAGATCCTGGCCAAGGAGCTGGGTCCCGACGGCATCCGGGTGAACAGCGTTCTTCCTGGCTACATCTTTGCCGACGCAGTCCGTAACTTCCTCGAATCCCAAGCCGATGCCCGTGGGGTGGACTACCAGGTGGTCTATGACGAGACCGCTGGTGAGACCGCGCTGAAGTACCTCCCCGATGCCGACGAAATCGCCGGATCGGTTCTGTTCCTTGCGTCCGACCTGGCGCTACCCATTACCGGGGCTTCGCTGGACGTGAATGCCGGGCACTGGATCGGCGGCTCATGATCGGCGAGCGATTGTTCTCCGTCTTATGAGCGACGGCTCTCCTGCCGGTATTGCCATTGCCGAGGTGCTGGCCGACGCGGGGATCACCCACATCTTCGGGGTGCCGGGGGGCTACTCCATCAAGGTGTTCGACGGGCTGAGGACGGTGGCCGACCGGGTGCAGAGCGTGAGGGCGGCCCACGAGCACCAGGCGTCGGTCATGGCCGACATGTATGGCCGGCTCACCGGGCGACCCGGCGTGTTTACCGGCCAGGGGCCGTTCGCGGCTTCCTCGGGTGGGTTCGGACTCATGGAGGGGTACCTGTCGGGCACACCCATGCTGGTGCTCACTGAGATGACCGACCACGGCATCCCCCAGCATGCTCCCACCCAGGGCACCACCGGCGACTACGGGTCGGTGGATTTGCCCCGCATCCTGTCGGGGATGACCAAGTACATGAGCGTGGCCACCACCCCCAACGAGGCGGTGCATGCCGTGGAACTGGCCATCCACCACGCCACCTCGGGCCGTCCCGGCCCTGCGGCGGTGGTGTTCCGCCTCGACGCCATCTTCCGGCGCACCGATGACTCTCGCCTTCCCCGCCTCTACCGGCGAACTCGGGTGTCATCGGCAGCCCCACCCCGTCCGGACGCGTCGGCAGTGACTGCCATGGCCGATCTGCTGTCCACGGCCCAGCGTCCGGTGGTTGTGGCTGGCAACGGCATCCACCAGGCCCAGGCCTACGACCAGTTGGACGCCCTGGCCCGCCGAGCCGCCGTACCGGTGGTGACCACGGCCAAAGCTCGAGGCGTGATTGCCGACGACCACCCTTGGGCGGGCGGGCCCCTCAGCCCCTTCGGCTGGCAGGGGGCATTCGAGCTGCTGGCCCGAGCCGACGCGGTGGTGGTGTTGGGATCGCGCCTCAATCCCCACGACACCCTGGTGGAATCTCCCACCTGGCTGGACGCCAACCGCCAGCGCATCGTGCAGGTGGATATCGAGGCTGCCAACTTGGGAGTGAGTTTCCCGGTGGAGCTCGGGGTCCACGCCGAGTTGGGCGCCCTGCTGGCTGAGTTAGTGCCGCAGGTGGGAGTCGACGAAGACTCAGCCGCCGATCGATGGGCTGAACTGGCCGACATCAAGTCGAGGGCCGAAGATCCTCCGGTGCTGCACGAGTCGGCCAGCCCGGTGCCACCCCAGCGCGTGATGCAGGTGCTCAACGATGTGTGGCCGTCCGATGGCCGTATCACCCTGGATGCCGGCAACAACCGAATCTTCGCCTACCACTATCTCAAGGCCCGCACCCCCGGACGCCTGCACCTGCCCGGCGGGCACTTGGGCATGGGCTGGGGACCGCCCGCGGCATTGGGCGCCGCCCTGGTCCATCCCGGCGAACGAGTGTTGTCGATCAGCGGGGACGGCGGATTTCTGATGTCACTGCACAACCTGGCCACCGCGGTCGAGCACAGTCTGCCGGTGACGTTCTTGGTGCTCAACAACCAGATGCTGGGCAACGTCTACGACTTTCAGGGCCCGGACCGCCGAACTGCGGTGGACATCGGCGACCACGACTTTGCCGCAGTGGCCCGAGCCTTCGGCATGGACGGCTACCGGGTGGACGACGACGCTGCACTGGCCGATGCCCTGGCCTCGTCGCTCGCCAGCGACGGCCCCGCGCTCATTGAAGTATCCACCGACCCCGACCAGTCGTCAGATCTGGTACGAGTGCGAGACTCCCGTTCGAATACTTCCTGACTTCCGGGGTAATCTCAGCCCGCTTGTCATCTACTGTTAAGTTAGCTTTACACTTGACACGTGGGGTCAGGTCGCTCGGTGCTGCGGTGTCACGCCGTCAGCCTGCCCCTGGCCGGGGCGCTGCTGTTTTGCGTCGGGCTGCTCAGTTTGCGCTATGGCGTCCTTGGTATCGACATTGCCACGGTCTGGGACGCCATCTGGGATTACGACCGAAGCGACCAGGGGCAGGTTGTAGTGCGGGAGCTGAGGGTGCCCAGAACTATCATCGGCATGCTGGCCGGGGCAGGCTTCGCCGTGGCCGGAGCGCTCACTCAGGGAGTTACCCGAAATCCGCTGGGGGCACCGGGAATCTTGGGCACCAACGCGGGGGCGGCGTTCGCGGTGGTGACCGCCATCTACAGCGCGGGGATCACCACACCGGCCGGTTATGTGTGGTTTGCATTCGCCGGTGCCTTGGGCGCCACGGTGCTGGTGTATTTGGTGGCCTCGGCGGGTGCTGGCGGTCCCACCCCGGTGAAGCTGGCCCTGGCTGGCGCGGTAGTCAGCGCCTTGTTGGGATCGTGGACGGCAGCACTGCTGCTGCTCGACTTGGAGACGCTGGATCAAGCCCGATTCTGGTTGGCCGGCTCTATCTCCGGGCGGGGCACCGAAGAGGTCGAGCTGCTGTTGCCGGTGATCGCTGTTGCACTGGTGGTAGCCCTGTTTATGGGGCGTCAGGTGAATGCCCTGAGCCTGGGCGAAGAAGTGGCAACCGGGCTCGGCCAGCGCACCGCGCTGGTTCGGGCCATCGCCGGGCTGTGTGTGGTTGCGCTGGCCGGCTCCGCGGTAGCCATGGCCGGCCCGGTGGCGTTCGTCGGGCTGGCTGTGCCCCACATCGTCCGCTCGGTGGTCGGCCCCGACTACCGGTGGATCATCCTTTACTCGGCCATTCTCGGTCCGTGCATGCTGCTAGGGGCCGACGTCGTCGGACGGCTGATCGTCGCGCCTACTGAGCTTCAGGTTGGGATTGTCTGCGCCGCGGTGGGAGCGCCGTTTTTGATCTACCTGGTGCGGGGCACGAAGTTGGCCCAGTTGTGACCCAGACAGCGCGCTTGTGCACCGCATCGGCAGCTGCAATCTTGGCACTGGCGGTTGTCGGCTTGGTTGTCGGGGACTTCCCCGCTTCAGCCCGCTCGGCTATCGCCACCGCTATCTGGGATCGCGGCGGGGAGTTCGACTTCGTGATCAACACTCTGCGGTTTCCCCGGGTAGTCGTAGCCGTTTTGGCCGGGATCTGTCTGGCGGTTTCCGGTGCGCTGTTCCAGGCCCTGATCGACAATCCGCTGGTGTCGCCCGACATCATCGGGATCGATACCGGGGCGGCGGCCTGCGCGGTCGCCATTCTCGCCATCGGTTTGGACACCCAGTGGCTGCCCTACGCCGCTTTTGCCGGAGCCGTGGGAACCGCTGGGCTCATCTTCGTGTTGTCTTGGCGGCGAGGATTCAGCGGCGGTCGGCTGGTGTTGGTCGGCATCGGTATCAACGCCCTGCTCACCGCAGTGATCACCTACCTGCTGGTGCGGTTTCCCATAGAGAGGGTGAGTGCCGCAGCCCGCTGGCAGGCTGGGACTCTGTCGTCCTCGTCCTGGAGCGACGCCCGGACCCTCGTCATCGGCCTGGCGGTGCTGCTGCCGGTGGCGTTCTTGCTCATCCGGCGACTGCGGGTCATGCAGCTGGGTGACGATATGGCCCTTGCCTTGGGGGTAGGCCTGGAGCGGAGCCGCCTAGCGGTTATCACTGTGGGCTGCGGCCTGGCCGCCGTCGTAGTAGCCGTGGTCGGACCACTTGGCTTTGTCGCGCTGCTAGTCCCCCATGTGGCCCGAGCGCTGGCCGGCACCCTCTCCGGGGGAGTGCTACTGCTGACGGCCCTGTTGGGGGCGGTCATGCTGCTGTCGGCTGACTTGGTGGCCCAGCGCCTCTTCGCCCCGACGGTGTTGCCCGCCGGAGTAGTGACCGCCGCAGCGGGCGGGCCGTATCTGCTGTTTGTGCTGAGAAGGTTCAATCGTGCGGCCTGACCAGAAACCCAGCCCCACGCTGAGGGCTGAGCGACTGTTCGCCGACTACGGAGGGCCTCCGGTGGTGAAGGATCTCACCGCCGAGATACCCACGGGCGAAATCACGGCCATCGTAGGGGCCAACGCCTCCGGCAAGTCCACGCTGCTGCGGGCACTGGCCCGGTTGCTGAGGGCCACCGAGGGCGCGGTCTACCTCGATGGCGCCGACATATGCCGCCTGCCCACCCGCTCGGTGGCCGCTCGTCTCGGTTTGCTTCCCCAGTCCCCCCGGGCACCCGACGGAGTCCAGGTTGAGGACCTTGTACGCCGGGGGCGCTATCCCCATCAGCGCCTCTTCGACCAATGGTCCAAGACCGACGAGCAGGCGGTGGAGCAGGCTCTCAAGCTGACCGGTCTGGTTGAGTTGCGCAGCCGGGCCGTCGACGAATTGTCGGGCGGTCAGCGCCAGCGGGCGTGGATTGCCATGGCATTGGCCCAAGACGCCCCCATGATGCTGCTCGACGAGCCCACAACCTTCTTGGACATCGCCCACCAAGTGGAGATGCTGGACCTTCTAGCCCGGCTCAACCAGACCGAGAAGCGCACGGTGGTGATGGTGCTGCACGACCTCAACCAAGCTTGCCGCTATGCCTCCCACATCATTGCCCTTGCTGATGGGCGAATCGAAGCCGCTGGTCGCCCAACCGAGGTGGTGACCGCCGAACTGATTGAGAGAGTCTTCGGTCTCAAGGTCAGCGTGATCTCCTGCCCGGTTACCGATACACCGCTGTGCATCCCCTACCGGCATAACTATTAGCCACGGTTTGTAAAAATATTTAGGTATACCTAACATCCATGCATGGCCGGAGGTGCCGGAGCGGGTCAGCTAGTTCAAGCGTGGGCAACACGAGTGCTGTTGGTCGCAGTTTTTGCGTTGGCTGTGGCTGGCTGCGCAGACAGCGAATCCCCCGTCAAGCAAGCTGCTTCTGAGCCGCTTCGGGCCTCCGCCACACCTTCAGCTCCTGCTTCTCCCACCGTTGTCGCCACCGCTTCTCCCACCGTGGCCCCGCCGACGGGGGCTCCCGAAGTCGATGGACCGCCGACGCTGCCGTTGACGGTGGAGGACGAAACCGGCGCGGAGATCACCATCGAATCAATCGAGAGGATCATCCCCCTCGACGGCGATGTGGCCGAGGTGGTTTTCGCCCTTGGGTTGGGCGAAAACGTGGTGGCCACCGACTTGTCGGCCACCTATCCCCCCGAGGCCGATGCCCTGCCCGAGATCGGCTACCAGCGGGCCTTGTCGGCCGAGACGGTGGCCTCGTTCGCCCCCACTCTCTTGTTGGCCACCGACATCGCCGGGCCTCCTGAAGCGCTAGACGACATGCGCCGACTGGGCTATCCGCTGGTCATCCTGCCCAGCGAGGCCACTCCCACCGGCGCGGGACTGAAAATTAGGGCGGTGGCCGCGGCCCTGGGCATCCCCCAGCGGGGTGAGGAGATGGCCGACGCCCTCGACGCCGCCATAGCCGAGGCCTCCGTGCCGCCCGACTATGACGGCGACCGTCCCCGAGTGGTGGCTCTCTATGTGCGGGGCACGGTGGCGCAGCTGGTGCTGGGTGAATCGGCCAACACACGCTGGCTCATCAATTCGGCTGGGGGAGTGGATGTCTCCGAGGAAATGGGGATCGAGAGCAGCGCGCCCATTTCCGCCGAAGCCATCCTGGCCGCCGCACCCGATGTGCTGCTGGTGCCCGAGGCCGGACTCGAGTCGGTGGGAGGCGTGGACGGGCTGCTGGAGATCGGTGGGCTCGGACAGACCCCCGCCGGGCTCAACCGACAGGTGTTGGCCTACGACGACCAGCTCCTGCTGGGCAACGGCCCCAGAACCGCCGAAATGCTCGCCCAGCTTCGTGATGACCTCAGTGCCGTGATTGTCACGCCATCGTCCGACCAGAAGGAGGATTCATGACCACTCGGAGTCTTGAGCTGCCCGCAGTTATCCCGACCTCGATCAATCTCATACCCATACAACCAACACAAAGGAGAGCAACTAATGACCATCGTGCGAATCAACGCCATCACAGTGCCTGAGGGTTCTGGCGACGAACTGCTGCGTCGTTTTGAACAGCGGATTGGCGAAGTGGAGACCATGGCGGGTTTTGAGGGGTTCGAACTCCTCCGGCCTGCTGAAGGGAATACCTGGTACGTGTATACCCGCTGGTCCAGCGAGGAGGATTTCCTGGCTTGGGTGCGGTCGCCTGCGTTCGCCCGAGGCCACGCCGAGGCCAGCAGCCGGCCGGTGGCCCATGGGGCCGAGTTGTTGAGCTTCGACGTCGTTCTCAGAGCAGGACCGGCCGTCGTCAAAGGGGCAGGGCAATGAAGAGGTTGCGGAACCCACGATGGTGGATGACTGTTGTCTCGGCTGTCGCATTGATCGCCGCCGCCTGCGGCGACGACGGTGGCGACCCGGCGAGGGTTACGAATGTCCTAGACCCATCAGGAACACCGGGGGCATCAGGATCACCGAGCGCGTCGGCGACGCCGCATGGGTCGGCCACACCGAGCGCGTCGGCGACGCCTTCGCACACAGCGACAGCGACGGCCACCCACACCGCCACACCCACGCCAACAGCGTCAATGACTCCTGTTGCTACTGCCGCGGCCAGTTCTGCGCTGCCTGACGACGAAGCGGCCATGGAGGCGTGGTCTGTGGTCTTCGACTCAGCCTTGGATTTCTCCGAAAAAGCACCCCATCTGGTGGATTCCGCCTCCTTGGAATCCAGCAACGCAGGCTATGCCGCGGCCGGAGAAGGCGTGGGCGGGATCACCCTGGAGCCCACCGCAGCCGAAGTCGTCGGCGATGCTGCCACCATCACCTACAACGTCTTGTTCGGAGGCGTTGCCACTTACGAAGATCTGACCGGCGAGGTCCAGCTGGTGGATGGAACTTGGACTGTCAGCCGAGAAACCTACTGCGGATTCCTGGCCTCAGCCCGCGCACCGTGCTTGTGAGCTGACCCGATCTGGGCAGGCCGGTCTGGGTGTGGCCGGCCTGCCCAAATTCCTGCTCGGGCTACAGTCCTATGGCTGTGAGCACCACCCTCGAAGCTGAGATCAGCCCGGGAATGAGCACCGCTGAGGCGGTGCGGCTGGCCCAGTTGGCTGAGGAGGCCGGATTTGCCCGGCTGGGGATCTCCGACGTGGTGTTCTGGCCCGACTGCTTCATGCTTCAGGCCCTTTGTGCCCAGGCCACTCATCGCATCGCAGTGGGGGCAATGGTCACCAATCCCTACACCCGCCATCCGGTGGTGCTGGCCGGTGCCCTGGCCACATTGGACGACATCGCTCCCGGCCGGGCTTTCTGCGGGCTGGGGGTAGGTGCCGGATTGGAGCCGTTGGGCATCGACTATCCCAAGCCAGTGGCTGCGCTGCGCCAGGCGGTGGCCGACATCCGCACGCTGCTGGCCGGGGGAGAAGTTGGCGGCGAGCGGTTGATCCGCCCCGCCGCTCATCCGGTGCCCATCTCAATCGGCACGAGAAGCCCCCAGGTCATGCACCTGGCCGGCGAGGTGGCCGATATCGCTCTGGTAGGCGGGCGCTTCCTTTCGGCCGACTTGGCCGACACCTACCGGGTTTGGCTGGCTGAGGGCGCGGCCCGGGCCGGACGTACCCTGGACGACTTCGAGACCGCCCCCCGACTCACGCTGTGCTGTTCGGAGGATGGCGATCTGGCCCGGAGGAGCGTAAAGCGCTACGCCGCCCACTATCTGACCCTCATTCGCCCTCCCGAGCTTGACACCGACCCCGACCGCATGGCCGTTATCGAGGCCGCTCTGGCCCGCAGCCGAGGCTGGTACTTCGACCACAATCGGTTCGACGATCCGGAGTTGGACCACCTGATCGACGACCGCTTGGTGGAGGCGTTCACCATCGTCGGCACGCCAGGCGAATGCGCCGATCAGCTGGCCGCCGTGCTGGACATGGGCTTCACCTGCGCCAGCCTCAACCTTGCCGCCACCGCTCGGTCGACCGCAGCCGAGGGCTTGGCCGAGACCATCACCAGCTTTGCTCCGGTGGTGCAGTCTCTCGCTGGCTCTTAGCTGCCGGTCAGCCGGGAATAGGCCTGACGGTAGAAGTCCAGCGCAATGGAGCAGGGATTGGGGTTGCCTACCAGAGCGGTGTAGGGAAGCGACGCCCCGGTGAAAGCGGTGTCGTTCCAGAACGGGTCGTTTGAATCCACCGGACCCCACGGCCCGACGTACAGGTAGGGCTCGGGATGGGCGGCGTCGCCCGGAGAAGCGCCGTAGGTGGCCCGGGTGACCGGATCTCTGTCGGCATCGCCGGTCTCAACCGCGACGTCGAAGTGTCCGGGCCAAAGCTGCACCCGACTGGGGTCCGCCGCTCCAGGAGTGCAGCGCAGCTCTTCCAAGGTGGCGGTGGCCATGCCGAACCAGTCGCCGATGAACGCCACCAGCTCCTCGTCTACGGTCAGAGGACGGTCCAAGTCGCCCGGCGCCACGGTGTCGTGTTCGGCCTGATCGCTGGTGGCCTCGACCCCCAAGAACTCGGACGCGTCTCGCAGCGTGGTGATCGGCCGGCTGTACACGCGGTCGCCCTGCTGGATCACCAGCAGGCGGTCCTCTACCCGCACCTGGATGTCATTCCCGAAGAACGGGGTCCCGAAGCCACCCATGGTCCAGCGCAGGCCGAATTTGCCGTTGGCTGCCTTGCGGGTGTTGGACACCAAGCCATAGGCCAAGCGATGGAGGTCGTCGCGCCGCACTGGGTAGTGGTCGGGTACCGCCGACAGCGCCTTGTGGTCGGCCAGCCAGCGGGGCTGGCAAAAGGCGGCCACTTTGTCGTCGGCTGCGGCCAGATCGGCCCATCGAAGGTCGCCAGAGCTGGTGGGGGTCACTACCTGGAGGTTCGCCTGGTCCGCCTCGCCTACCGCGGCGGGGTCGTCAGCGAACCAGGGGCCGGAGAGCACCGTAGGCGGCGATGGCTCCAGCACGCGGGCGATGCGGCCGTCGCCCACCAGAGAGTCTGCTTCGGCCTGCGGGTGTCGAACTGTGGGTGTCATGGCGCTTATTTGGAATCTATCGGCGACTGGTGGCAAACACACCGCAATGAGCCCGCCGTGCGCTCAGTCGGTAGAGTCTCGCCGACAACAACGACTGGGAGGTCACACATGGGAAGACTGGACGGCAAAGTCGCCCTGGTTACCGGAGGCGGCGGAGGGCTGGGAACGGCCATCAGCGTCTTGTTCGCCAGCGAGGGCGCAAGGGTAGTGGTGCAGGACCTTAACGAGGCTGCCGCCGCGGCTACCGCAGATCAGGTGATCGCCAGCGGAGGTGAGGCCATGAGCGCAGCCTGCGACGTGTCTGACAGCAAGGCCATCGAGGCCATGTTCGCCGACATCGACGCCCGCTTCGGACCGGTCACCGTGCTGGTGAACAATGCCGGCGTTGACAGCACTCCCGGCGATGGCTCCGGGGAGGGAAACACCGGCGGCGACCGCCAGATCGTGGACATGAGCGACGACGGCTGGCAGCGGATGCTCGACATCCATCTCAACGGCGCCTTCTACTGCACCCGGGCCATGTTGTCCCGGATCATCGACACCGATCTGATGGGTTCGGTCATCTGCATGTCGTCGATCGCCGGTCTGGCCGGTTGGGGGCCAGTGCATTACGCCACCGCAAAGGCCGGGCTCTTGGGGTTCATGCGGGCCATGGCCCGGTTCTGCGCCCCCCACGGCATCCGGGCCAACGCGGTGTGCCCCGGGGTAATTGACACCCCGATGGTGGCCGGAGTGGACGCCGCCATGATCGAGGGCCTCAAGATGATCACCCCCGCCGGCCGCATCGGCGTACCCAATGACATCGCCTATGCCGCCCTCTACCTGGCCTCCGACGAGAGCGACTTCGTCACCGGTGAAACCATCACCCCCAACGGAGGCCTCGTCATCGGCTGACCGCGCCGCTGGCGGCTCAGTCCTCGGACAGGGGGACTTCTAGGGCGCCCATGTCGACGAGGCGCTCGACTTCGGCGGGGTCCATGCCGAGTTCTTCGATGCAAACTTGGCGGGTGTGCTCGCCCAGCAGGGGGGCGGCGTGGACTGGGGGAGTGGGCATCTCGCTTCCGTAGAAGCAGGGGCCTTCCAGCACCAGGTTGCCGGCGCCGGGCTGGAAGACCTCCAATGGGAAGCCTCGCTGGGTGAGTTGGGGGTCAGTCATGTGGTCGAGGGCCGTGAGCATGGCCGCGCCGGGGACGCCGACTGCTTGACAGGCGTCTTGGACTTCCTGTGGTGAGAGGCTGGCGGTCCACTGGGCCACCCCGGCATTGACTGTCTCTCGGGCGCCAATTCGGCCCACAGCAGTGCCATAAGCGGGATGATCGGTCCACGCCGGGTTCTCCATGGCCTGCTTGAGCGCGGCCCAGTCGGCGTCATCGCGTACGCACACCACGCACCACTGCTGGTCGCCGTCGCACTGGAACACGCCCCAAGGGGCGCCCTGGTCAGAGTCGTTGCCCACCGGTTGCACTGAACCGGTTGCAAGCGACTCGGCCATGAACAGATCGCCCAGCGTGTTGACCAAAGCCTCGGCCTGGCTGATCTCGGCGTGGGCCCCTTCGCCCCTTCGATCCCTGCTCAACAGCCCGGCCAACGCGCCTAGAGCACACAGCCGCCCGGCCAAGTGATCGGGGTGGATGGCGTTGGAACCCGGCGGCGGATCGCCGTCGGTGAAATTCCACAGATACTTGATGCCCCCCACCGTCTGAATGGTGGGCCCGTAGCCGATCCAGTCGGCGTACGCCCCGGTGGAGCCCATGAGCTGGCTGCTGGCCATGCACACGCCGGGGTTGATCTCCTTCAGAGTCTCGTAGCCCACCCCCATTGCGTCCATGGTGCCGGTGGAGTTGTTCTCGATCACAATGTCGGCCGTCTTCGCCAGCTCTTTCAGCACGGCCAAGCCCTCGGGGATCTTGGAGTTGACCCCGAAGCTGCGCTTGGTGCGGCTTGAGGAGGCGAACGACGGGGTCATCTCGGTACCGGTCACCAGCCGCATGAAGTCGGGGTAGGTGCGGGTCTCGATCTTGATGACATCGGCACCGTATTCGGCCAGCATGCGCCCGCCTTCCACGCCTACGCCGCCATGGCCGAAGTCCAGCACCCGCACCCCGGCCAACGGCTGGTCTATCTCGCCAGCTGCGGGCACCAGTGGGCGAAGCTCTGCGGCTTCTGCGGCGACCTCGGCGTTATGCTCGCCTACTTCCGGCGCGCCGAATCGGAATCCTTGGCGCTGGCGGTTGATCTCCATGAACCCCGATGCCACCTCGGCCTCTGCACCGGGGGTGACCTCTACCGGCACAAACGTTGACCGGGACACATAGTGCTCATTGACCAAGATGTCGGATGGCTTGAGCATCGGGGTGACCACCACGCCCCGGCGCTGGGCCTCAGCCGCGGCCTCCTCCATCAGCATGGGAGCGAAGTGCTCGGCGATTACCGGATTCAACACGTCGCCGTTCATCAGCCGGGTAAGGGTCTCGCCCCACATCTCGTCGGCGAATGCCTCGGGGCGGCCCAGCCACTCCCACATGGCGAACCACTGGCGGGGGCTGAGGATCACCATTGTGATGAAGCCGTCGGCCGTCTCGAACAACGGATACACCACGGTGGTTCCCGACCGGACGATGGGCGGATCCATTCCTGCGTCCAACGTCGGCTGCATGTTGGCCAGCTGCCAGGTATTGAGGTGAATGGCCGCCTCCAGCACGGAGAAGTCGAGGTGCTGGCCCCGCCCGGTGCGCTGCTTGGCCACCAGGCCGATGAGCACCGCTAGCGCCCCCACTATCCCGGCAGCGTCGTAGGCGAAGGCGCCGGGGATGAGAAGGGGCGGTTTCTCCGGGATGCCTGAGGCGGCCAGGTGCCCGCTCATGGCCTGGATCACCTCGTCGGTGGCCTCGAACTGGGCATATGGCCCCTCTTGGCCGAAGTCGGTAAGCGACAGCACCAACAGATGCCCGAACTCGGCGGATACCGCCCGCGGGTCCAGCCCGTAGAGGGCCAGCGCCCTCGGTTTGGTCGACTCGATCCATACGTCAGCGCCGGCCAGCAGATCCCGCAACTGGGCCTGGCCCTCAGGAGTGGTCACGTCCACGGTGACCCCCCGCTTGTTGAAGTTGCGGAAGGCGAAATACAGGCTGGCGCCGCCGTTGGGGGCGAACGGCGGCATGTTGCGGGATGCGGCCCCGCCCGGCGGCTCCACTCGGATCACGTCGGCACCGAAGTCGGCCAGTATCCGACCGGCCAGCTCGCCCTTGACATCGGCCATGTCGATGACCCGGAGGCCGCTCAGCGGCAGTTCATTCGAAGACACGGTTCGCGACACTACTGCCAGCGTTCTCATGGATTCGAAGAACGTGGTCAACTGGTGGCGTGAGCGCACAGACCAACCTGGAAATCCTCCAATCGGTGTTCGATTCCATGGGCGACGCCGACGCCGTGGTGGCCCATTACACGGACGACTACGTGCTGGAACTGCCCTACGCCCACCCCGAAAAACCCGACCGCACCGAGGGCAAAGAGGTAGTGAGGGAGCGGCTGGTGCAGGCATTCAAGATCTTCCGCTTCACTTTGCACCTCACCGAAGCGCACACCTGTGCCGATCCTGACCTCTTGATTGCCGAGTACATCAGCCAGGGCGAGGTGATCCCCACCGGCCGCCGCTACTCCAACCGCTACATCGGACTGTGGCGCTTTCGCGACGGCAAAGTCTGCTTCACCCGGGAGTACCTAAACCCGGAAATAGCCCGGGCTGCACTAGCACCGGAATCTGACGACTAGAAGCGCCGACCGCCCAAGCCTCCGCCGCCGAGCCCGCCGCCTCCGAAGCCCCGCATCAGGGGGCCTTGAGACCGCTCGTGGAAGGTGTCGCCGATGCTGGAGCTCTCGAAGCCCATGGGCACCTGGCCCGTGGTGGCGTAGAGGTAGAGGGCCATTTGAAAGATGGCGGTGAGCGTGCTGATAATCACCGACACAAAGGCAATCCATATGAATCCGATCGCGATCCCGATCACCGCTCCGGCTGAGCCGGCCGAAGCCCCGATGACGGCTATGAGGATACCTGGGATGGCCGCCACCAAGCCGATGATGCCGAATCCCACCTGGGCGATCAGGTTCTCGCCCCACGTGTTCCTCAGCAGCTCACCCGAGCGTCTCACCGAGCTGAACGGGCCGGTTTGCTCCACAACCAGGATGGGTACCACCAAGAAGGTGAGCACCCCCCAAGCCATGTTGAGGAGGCTGCCCACAATTCGGGCAAAGGCGTTGTCAGAACTCTGAATGGCCCGCAGGATCATACCGACGGTCAGGGCCAGAATCGCCCAGGGCACGATCACGTGCAGCCGGGAAAAGGCCCCCTTGATTGCGCTGGAGATGGTGGGGTCTCCGCCGCTGAATCGCTCCCTGGCCCCCGATACCACCGCGGCATTGAAAAACACGGTGATGACGGTGATGGCAAACAAGATGATGATTCCGCCGATCCACAGCATGGGCTCGCTGCCGGTGCTGCTTCCCCCGTCGTCGATCCCGTCGGTTGACAGCCAGATGGGGATGCCGATCGCGGCGATCACACCCAGAGAGGCAATCGCCCCCAAAATCGGCAGTACCGCCAGCTCGCGATCATGCTGCAAAACCGCCCAAGAAGCCTTGGCGGTGTCCATCGTTCGACGAAATCGACCCATGGCGGTAACGCTACCAGCGAATGGAAACGGAATTGTGCCTGCTAGGGAGAGTCAGCCGACAGGCGTTACCAACGGCACTTCGCAGGCTTGATCCAGGTCGACTTCCACCGTGACGTGGCCGTTGCCGTGGGGGCCGGCGCCCCAGGAGGGCATGACGGTGGAGTACAGGCCGGTGCCGCCGGCCACCAGGATGAGCAAGGCTTCGGGGTTGATCAGGGCGTTCACCACCAAGTCGGGGTCGTCGCCTTGGCTGCGCTGGTGGCGGCTGATGCCTGAGCCCCGGGAGCGCACGGTGGCCAGCTCCGACCAGGAGCGCTTGGCCCGATGATGGAGCGCTTCGGCAATCGTGGTCCGGTCGTGGCCCACGTCGGCCAAGGCGATGGCGTGATCGGGGTTGAGCACCAGCACCTGGGAGCCCCGGCCGAAGTGGGTGTTGTTGGCCCCCAGTCCCGACAGCGAGGCGGCCAGCACGTTCAGCAGGTGGTCGGCGTACACCTCGGGGTCGTCGTCGGGGAAGCACAGCACCGAGTGCGGCCCCTCGGTGCAGGCCACCGTCACCGTGCTCTGGTCGAGGTCGTAGCCCAGCGAGGTGTGCAGCGGCGGCCAGGGGCTGGCCTCCTCGTCCTCGCCCAGGCAGAACGTGAACTTGCCGGGATGGCCGAGCAACGCCATGTCGGAAGTGCCGGGCCGCCCGCCGCCGATGTTGATCATGGCCAATCGCACCGCTCGCCCGATGCTGGCATTGGCCCGATGGCCTGGACCCAGCGCGCCGAATCCCGAGGCCACGCCGCAGGCGCTCACCGCCGGGCCATTCACGATGAGCAGCGGCCCCAGGTTGTGGGTGGTGGCTTGCACCTCGGTCATGTCCATGCGGGGGTCGCACACTGCCCGCATCCCGGCCACTACTACCGGGAAGTAATCGGGCAGACAGCCGGCCATCACGGCGGCAATGGCCGCCTTCTCCACGGTGGCCTCACCTAGGTTGGGTCCGAGCTGCCCGAGCGACACGTCGGCGTCGAGGCCCGAGGCCAGCACCATCCGCTCCACCCGCGCCGGCGTGGGAATGACCACTGGCAGCCCGTCGGTGCAACCCGCGGCATGGAGCTGCTCGAGAGCGGCCTCCTCGGAGAGGGCCGAAAGCCGTTGGCTCATCCGGTGGCGCCCAGCGCCTGAAGCACCTCGTCAGCGATGTCGTCGGCCACCATCTTCATGGCCTTCTCGCCGGTGCCGGCCACCGGGTGGGGAAGGATCACCCGGGGGATGTCGGGCATTCCTGCCGATCGGGACACAAAGTCGCCCTGGGGCGAGAACTTGGTGGTCACCAGAGCCACCGCCGGGGTCTCCAGGCGGGCGGCCTTGATGGCGTCACGCACGGTGCCGCTGGTACAGCTTCCTCAATGGCCGTAGGCGGCAACCACCGCGTCGCAGCCGTCGGTGATCTCACCCATGAGCTGGTCGTCGGCCACCATCGAGGCGTTGCCCTTGTTCCAGGCCCGAACTTCCACGTCGGGACGCACCCGGCGAAGACTCTGCCCCACCGCATCCAAGAACGCCACTGAGTCGGGAAAACCGTTGGCCAACAGCCCGATAGTGAGCGCTTCGCCGTCGGCCGACAGCTCGTAGGGGGTCACCGATTCCGCCGGTTCAGCCCGTGGGTCCATGTATTCGATCGCCATGGCTCTACGGTAGTGCAAGTGCGAGCGTGGAGAACATGGGCGGCAACCGCGGCAGTGGCCGCCGTTGTCGGGGTGGTTGTGTTGATGATCGCGGTGTCAGCCGATGTGCGGTTCTTCGGCGACTCCGACACCGAGTTGACCACTTCTCCGGCTTCCATCCCGCTGACGCCTGCTACCACCCCTGCCCCCACCGCGACACCGTCACCCGACCCCACCCTCGCGCCCCCTCCCATCGCCACTCCCTCTCCCACCCCAACGCCGACGCCCATTCCCACGCCCACGCCCTATCCGGGGTGGGTGGACCCAACCACTGTTGGACAGCCATACGGCTCGGTCGCCGGCCTGCTCACGTTCCGGGGCAACCCCACTCGGACCTTCTACGGCACTGGGCCCGCTCCCCGGGCGCCGGAGGTGCTGTGGCGGTTCACCGGCGCCCCGGAGCGAGACCTGTGCTCGCTCACCTCGTGGGCGGCGGGCATCACCCAGTGGTGCGGTACTGGCTGGACCGGCCAGCCCGCGGTGGTCGAATGGGACGATCGCACCTGGGTGGTGGTGGGCTCGTTCGCTCCCGCGGTCCATTTCCTGGATGCTGCCAACGGTGAGCGCCTGCGGCCCGACTTCGTGGTGGGCGACCTCGTCAAGGGGTCGGTGACCGTCGATCCCGATGGCTATCCCCTGGTGTACTTCGGCTCGCGGGACGACTATTTCCGGATCATCGCCTTCGATCGTGACGAGCCCGTCGAGCTGTGGTCGCTGCACGCCTACGCGGTGTCCCCGGTGCGCTGGAACAACGACTGGGACGGCGCGGCCCTCGTGCTGGACGACTACCTGTTCCAAGGCGGGGAGAACAGCCATCTCCATATTGTGAAGCTGAACCGCAGCTATGGCCCCGACGGGCTGGTGACTATCGACCCCGAGCTGGTGTTCAGCGCCCCCGGCTGGGACGATGAGTTGCTCGCCTCGGTGCCCGACGGCAACGTGTCCATCGAGGGGGGCATGACCGTGGTGGGCAACACCCTGTACTTCGGCAATTCCGGCGGCCTGGTGCAGGGATGGGACATCGGCGGGCTGGCCGAAGGGCAGGATCCCGAGCGGGTGTTCCGCTTCTGGGCGGGCGACGATGTGGACGCCACTGTGGTGGCCGACGAGCAGGGCTATCTGTACGTAGGGGTGGAATACGAGCGGGAGACGGCCCGCAGCCAGGAGGCGGGCCAGGTCATCAAGCTCGACCCCGCCGCCGCCGATCCCGTGGTATGGGGAACGGACATCCGCAATGCCCTGCCCGACGGGGTGTGGGCCACGCCGGCGCTCACCGAGGAGATGGTGTACGCCCCCACCAACGCCGGCTACCTGTACGGGCTCCGCCGCGACACCGGCGAGGTGGTGTGGTCGAAGCGGATCACCGCCCCGGTGTGGGCATCGCCGCTGGTGATCGACGACGTGCTGATCCAGGCCGACTGCGGCGGGGTGATCCGGGGCTACGACATCTCCGATCCCTTTGTGGAGCCCCCCGAGCTGTGGCGGGTGACCCTGGGTGCCTGCGTGGAGTCCACTGCCGCGGTGTGGGACGGCATCATGTACGTCGGTTCCCGCGACGGCGGCTTCTATGCCATTGGCGACCGCTGACCGGGCGAGCAGCCTGACTACCCTGTCGCCGTGGTCGAGCCGTTTCAGATTGCTGTGCCCGACGATGTGATCGACGATCTGCACCGGCGCCTTGACGCCACCCGGTGGCCCCAGGCGCTGGAGGGGGTGGGGTGGGACTACGGGGCCGACACCGGTTACATCGCCGAGCTGTGCCACCACTGGCGCCACAACTACGACTGGCGGGTCCGCGAGGCCGCGCTCAACGAGCTGCCCCAGTTCACCCATCGCATCGACGGGCTCGACGTCCACTTCGTCCACGCTGGGGGGAGGGGACCCGACCCCTTGCCGTTGGTGATCACCCACGGCTGGCCCAGTTGCTTCTGGGAGATGCACAAGGTGGTAGGCCCGCTTAGCGATCCCGCTGCCTATGGCGACGACCCGGCCGATGCCTTCCACGTGGTAGTCCCGTCGCTGCCCGGCTACGGGTTCTCCTCGCCGCCGGTCCAACCGGGGATGTCGTCGGCTCGAGTAGCCGACCTGTGGGCCGAGCTGATGGCCGCACTCGGATATGAGCGGTTCGGGGCCCAGGGTGGTGACTGGGGATCAGCGGTGAGCGCGGCGCTGGGTGCCATGCATCCCGATCGCATGGTCGGCATCCACCTCAACATGGTGGCCCCGCCCATCGACGAGGCGACGCTGACTGCTGAGCAGCATCAATGGTGGGAGGGCGTGAAGCAATACCGCGACCGGGAGTGGGGCTATGTCCACCTCCAGCGCACCAAGCCGCAGACCGCCGCGGTGGGCCTCACCGACTCGCCCGCCGGACTGGCCGCCTGGATCATCGAAAAGTGGTGGCGGTGGAGCGACATCGACGGCCCCGGTGGTCGGGACTTGGCCCGGCGCTACACCCTCGACGAGCTGTGCACCATGCTCACTATCTACTGGGCTACTGCCACCATCGGCCCGTCGATGCGCATGTACTACGAGAGCTTTGGGGCCGGTTCGGCCTTCAACCAGCCGCCAAGGATTTCGGTACCCACCGGAGTGGCGGTGTTCAACGAGAAGAATCGCCCGCCCCGGGAGCTGGCCGAGCCCTACTACAACATCACACGGTGGACCGAGGTGGACGACGGCGGCCATTTCCCGGCCTTGGAGAACCCGAAAAAGCTGGTGGAAGAAGTGCGTGAGTTCTTCAGACCTCTCCGCTGACAAAGAAAGAGAAGGAACAGCAATGACCCGACTGGGAATCATCGGATTGGGCGACATGGGCGGTGCCATCGCCGAAGGCGTGCTGACCGGCAAGTGGGACGACGAGGTGACCGTGATGGGCTACGACATCTCCGAGGAGGCCATGGAGCGCTTCACCGAGTTGGGTGGTGTCCCGGCTGGCTCGGTGGGGGAGTTGGCCCGACAGGTGGACTTGTTAGCGGTGGTGGTGATCGACGACGCCCAGGTTCGACAGGTGTGTACGGGCGACGACGGGGCTATCGCCGGGGCTGCCGAGTCTGGCGCGCTGGTGGCCATCCACTCCACTGTTCTGCCTTCCACTGTGATCGAGGCGGCTGCCGAGGCCGCCGCAGTCGGCGTGACGGTGATCGATGCCCCAGTGACCGGTGGTACGGCTTCGGCTCGGAACCGGGATCTTGTGGTGTTCTGTGGAGGGGATGAGGCCCACACCGAGCAAGGTCGCCCCCACTTCGAGCGATACGGAGGCATGGTGATCAACGTTGGCCCGCTGGGGGCCGGGCTTCAGGCCAAGGTGGCCCGCAATCTCATCAGCTACGCCGAGTTTGCCGTGGCCTACGAGGCCATCGCGTTGGCCGAAGCTGCCGGAGTGGACCTGAAAGCGTTCGCCGACATCGTGAGCTATTCCGACCGCAACATCGGCCCCCACATGGGCGTCTTCAGTCGCCCGATCGTCTATCCGCCCCCGGCGTTCGGCGGTAGCTTCACCCGCATCGCCCACAAAGACTTGGGCGGCGCGCTCGCCCTGGGCGAGGAGCTAGGGGTCGACTTGCCCATCACCGCGCTGGTCGATCAGCACATCGACACCGCTTTCGGCGAGTAGCCGCGGCGCTGCCTTTCGTTTGGGCTGTCGCCCAATGACTAGCCGAAGGCAACGGTTCCGGCGTCGAGCACCACGCGATCACCAACCCGGGTCTGGAACCGGGCTGATCCGCCGCCCTCGTCCCAGATGTGGACATCCAGGGTCTCACCGGGCAGCACCGGGGAGGAGAACCGGCCGTGCATCGACTTGAAACGGGCCGGGTCGCTGTCGCACAGGGCGTGCAGCAATGCCCGCCCGGTGAAGCCATAGGTGCATAGGCCGTGCAGGATCGGGGTGTCGAATCCGCCGGCGGCGGCGAACGACGCGTCGGAGTGCAGCGGGTTGCGGTCGCCGTTGAGCCGATACAACAGCGCCTGGTCGGTGCGGGTCTGGTAGGTGACCACATGGTCGGCGTCGCGCTCGGGCACTTTCGACGGGCCGGCCGGGCCCCGATCGCCGCCCCAGCCGCCTTCTCCTCGGATGAACAGCGACGTGGTGGTGGTGAACAGGGGCTGTTCGTCGGCGGTGTCGGTCACATCGCTTTCCAGCACCACCAAAGCGGCCTTGCCCTTGTCGTAGATGCCGGTGATGCGGCTCACCGAGCTGACGGTGGCCTCCACCGGCAGGGGCTTGTGGAGGGTGAAGCCCTGCTCGCCGTGGACTAGGAGAGCCGGGTTGTAGGTGCCGATCTTGGCCATCGGACTGTCGGGGCCGGCGCCCACACCGCCGCCCAGCACGACGCACATGGTGGGCAGGGCCTTCTGCTCGACATCCTTGGTGTTCTCGGTGGTGAACTCCAGCTCGAAGCCGGTTGGGTCGGTGACGCCGGCGCCGACGCCCAGCGCATACAAAAGGGCGTCTTTCGAGCGCCAGCTCGAGGTGCTCGGTTCGCTCTCGGCGCCGACAGCTGTTGGGTCGATGGGCATGGGGGCTCCTAATGGATCGGGGTTCTTCGGCGCCTGGTTGCGCCCGGATGCTGCCCAAAACATACCGTTGCCGTCGTGGCCCATATCAATCAGCCAGGCGGTCCATTCCAGGCCATCGACCATCCGGCGGTGGCTGGCCGGGAGCGGGAGCTGCGGTCGCTGGCCGACGCCGTGCGCCGACTGGTGGCCGCCACCGTCACCAACACCGCTTCGCCCGCTGACACCGCAGCCTTGGCTGCCGAGGCCGAATCCCTTGCCGATCGCCTCGAAGCCCATGTGCCGGTCGAGCCCCCGCCCCGCTACGGCCCTAAGATCCCCCGCTTCGAAGGCCCGCCCATTACCCACAATCGGGCGCCATTCGACCTGGTTACCGGCATCTGCAACCCCGCCGCGCTGCCCGTGGAGATGGTGGTGGATTCCGAGGGCGATCCTCCGGTGTCTAGGGGTCGGGCAGTGTTCTCCACCGTCTATGAGGGTCCGCCCGGTTGTGTGCACGGGGCGGCCATCGCGTCGGCGTTCGACATGGTGTTCACCAGCGCCTGCTCGGCCAGCAACGCCAGCGGTCCCACCATGATGCTCTCGGTGCAATATCGCAAGCCCACGCTGTTGGGGGTTGAGACCGTCTTCGAAGGGTGGGTGGAGAAGTTCGACGGCGACATCACCGAGGTCAAGGGCCAAGTGTTGCAAGACGGCCAAGTCACCGCCCGGGCCGAAGGCATCTTCCGCCACCTCGATCTTGACGACATCCGCAAACTCTCCGAACAACCCCCGGCACGAAGCGGCCAGAGAGAAGAAACGTAGGCCGTCTCGGTCGCAGCAGCTCTAGGCCGATGCCCCCACCGGCCTTGACGGAGTGAATTCGGCAGGCAGGTGCTTTATACCGTGGATGAAGGCTGACGACAGTGGGTCGGGTTCACCGGTGGCCCGTATATCGCCGATGCGGTCGAAAATCTCGCGGAACATCACCTTGATCTCCCGGCGGGCCAGGTGCGCCCCGAGGCAGTAGTGCGGTCCGGGGCCGCCGTAGCCCACATGAGGATTCGGGTCGCGCAGCACATCGAACTTGTGCGGGTCGTCGAAAACCGACTCGTCCCGGTTGGCGCACAAGTAGTTCATCACCACCATGTCACCCTCATCTAGCTTCTGGCCTTCCAGCACCGTGTCGCTCAGCACGGTGCGGCGCATGTAAGTGACCGGGCTGGCGATGCGCACGATCTCCTCCACCGCGCTGTGGGCCACGCCCTCGAAATCGTCAGTCCAGATCTTGCGCTGATCGGGATGGTCGGTGAGATGCACCAGGCCCCAGCTGATGGCGTTGCGGGTGGTCTCGTTGCCAGCCACCACCAACAGGATGAAAAAGCTGGCCAGCTCGGCGCGGGTGAGGCGCTCGCCGTCGACTTCGGCGTTGACCAACACGCTGGTCAGGTCGCCGGTGTCCACTCCCACCTTCGACTCGGCCACCTCGTCCATCAGATTGGACAGGGCCTCGCCCGCCATGAGAATGGCGGTGACAAAATCTCCGAACTCGGGCACGTACTCGTCGTCGGCTGCGCCGAGAATCACGTTTGACTGGTCGAAAACGAAGTCGTGCTCGGACGCAGGGATGCCCATGAGGTCGCACACGATGCGCAGTGGCAGGCGGGCCGCCACGTCGGTGACGAAATCGCATTCGCCCCGCTCGCACACCTCGTCCACGATCAACCTGGCCTGGTCCTGCACCGAGTCCTCCAGCCGGGCCAGCATCCGGGGGGTGAAGCCCGCCGAAACGATCTTTCTCAGCCGGGCGTGACGGGGGTCGTCCATAGCGATGATCGAGTTGAAGTACTCGTTGAACTCCGGTGGGAAGTCGTTGATGGTAACTCCCGACGACGAGGAAAAGACCTGCGGGTTGCGCGACACCTCGAGGATGGTGGGGTGGCTGGTGATGAACCAGGCACCCGGCGTTGAGACGCTCTCCAGATCACCCGTGAATTCGAACCCGGGATAGAACGTGAGCGGCCGGGAGCGCACCTGCTTCAGATCCTCGTCCACCACCCTGCGGTCCCGCCTCCAAAAGGCGTTGTGAAGCGGGTTCTGGGGATCCGCCTCAGTCTCGGGCGGCGGCTTGGCGAATGTCCCGGCTGTGGTCTCAGAATCGGTATGGGCAGCGGTCATGCAAGCAATCTAGTAGTCCGAGTCGACCGGGACCCGGTAGCTGATGCAGAGCAGACATCGCCCGCAGCGCCCTATTGAAAGGACACGAACTCTGGGGTGGGGGTGAGTTCTAGTACTTGTTCGGTGGTGGCGTTGGGGTGGTCCTTATTGTAGAAGTTCTTCCAGCCCCAATGGAAGTGGTCGGCGTCGGGCTCGCTGGTCAATGCGTCCCAGGTGGCGTACTTGGCCCTCATTGAGCCTTGGCCGTCCATTTGGATCAGCACGGCCAGTTCGGGGGGAGTTTCGATTTGCCCGCGGTTGGTGATCATGGAGTACTTGAATTGGTGGACGATCAGCAGCTTCTGGGGGAGGGCGTCTTCGCGGACTATGCCGGCCAGCCATGCCACAACCTGATTGATCTCGGCCGCGTCCACGGTGCCGACCTGTTCCAAATGGACCTGGTGAGGCTTGAGCCTCCACTCCGGATCGAGGGCGAGCCCCACGTGGGGGAGGCGGAGGAATTCCTCGTAGACCTTCGCCTGCGTCAAAAAGTCGGTTCGTCCCGACTGGAGGTCGAGTACGACGTACATGTCGTTGGCGGCCGCGGTCTCGATCCAGGGCCTGATCGCATCCCGGGCGGTCATTGCCGAATAGGCTCCGCCGCCGGCGTCGGCCGACGCAACAGTGGCGATGATCTCGAAGGTGGGCAACACCACCGAGCCGTCGGCGCCGTACCCGTCAGCGATGGATCGGAGGCGCTCGACACCCCTAGCGGGGCCCTGTTCTCCCAGCACTCCGAGGCCCGATGTGGATGGATGGCCGTAAAGGGCCACCAGGCGGCGATCAAAACCTGACTCGAACATGAGCAGGCCGCCCCCGGGAATCTGATGGCCCCGGCGGATTACCTCCAGCTGCCAGGCTGCGTCCTCGCCGAAGCCCGGGACCACTTCCACCTCAGAGGCGTAGGAGATCATCTCCCGTGCCTCGAAGGGGAGGGACCGTAGATCGCCGGTTGCGACGATAACCCGTTCGCCAGTTTGGTAGCCGAGGGCCGGCAACTGCTTGGCCTGCTCATTGTCGGCGACCAGCCACACGCGGCGCTGGATCATCTCGGGAGGTGAGAGTGCCGCTTGCTTGTCGGCCGAGACCTGTTCGGTCTTGGAATCTGCGAGGGCAGGCCCAGAGGCGTTTCGATTCACTGACGAATGAGCTGCCGTCTCAAGTCCGGTCGCTGAAGAGACACCCCGCGTCGCTGCCGCGGCTGCAACGGCAACGGATGACGTTGCGCCGGGATCGCGAGCAGGCACGTCTTCGACTGGGAGGGACGCATACGTGCTGGTTACTGCCTTTCCGACCGGAAGGCACGATGCTGCGATCGCGGCCAGCGCAACAAGACCAATGAACCCGGCCGCACGCCAATTCGTTGTGCGCTTGGAATTGGCGACTCGGCCGCCCCTTGGGCGACCCAAACCGCCAGGGTTCGGACGTTGGCGAGTTCGCAACGAGGGCTCCTTGAGATTCCATCAGGCATTGGCACCAAATCAGCACCGTGCCTGCCTTGAAATCCGCATGCCCTGGTCCGAACCCGAACTGTCGGATAGGAACCCCCTACAAAGCGGCAGCCCACATGTTAGCGAAGCGAATGCCCATCTCGTGTCATTCGCGTGATTCTGACTGCGGGGTCGGCTGTCGGCAGGAGCGGGCTCGAAAGAACCGCCCAGTCGGATTTGTCCGCCCAGTCAGGTGTTCTGGGCGAATTTTGCTGGCAGGTGTTACTTCAACGAGAAGGGGGGATAGCGATCGGTTATGAGCAGCCACATGTAGGCCCCGACTCGCAACCCCCAGCGGTTTACCCCGACCACATAGTTGAAGAGTCCGCGCGGGTAGCGGCCGGTGAAGATGATTGCGAACCATGCGATCACCACGCTCAGGAAGGCTCCGACGCCCAGTACTGCCAGCACGATGTAGTGCGGGATGGCGAGAATCCACTTGACTATCGGCAGCCAACGATTCAGGTCGCGGGACGCATCGGGGTAGTCCAAGTCGAGGCGGACGGCCTGTTCTTCGTCGGTTGAGGGGTATTCCTCTCGAAGCAGCCCAAAGTAGGCCCCCACACGGGTGGTGAATCTCGTGAATTCGAGGTTCCAGTCGAACCACCACCGCGGATACTTGCGGCGGAACAGGAGCATCAGCAGTGTGGGCAGGAACAGAGCGCCCCCGGCCAAACCTCGCCAGCCCTCGCTATTGTCCAGCCCGATGCCGCCGATCTGGCCGGTGACCAGTCC